>NZ_CP133983.1:0-3094311 GCF_039623705.1 Sulfobacillus thermotolerans | reverse complement strand
GAAACAATTCCCCCTAATATACACAAGAAGTCCACAAAGTTATCCACAGTTTGTTGATAACTTTCCTATAAATAATGAATGCCTCCGAACCCGGAGGAGTTGTTTTATCATAACAAATTCGGACAGGGCTCTCAACGAACAAGGCAGGTAAAACCCGGCCTGTGGAAAAAATCCCTTTCTTGACCTGGGAATGTGAGGCGACTATAATTAAAGCCACATTTGCGCGAGAGTCGGGGGGTGACGAATTTATGAAGCGGACTTTTCAACCGAACCGTCGACACCGGGCTAAAGTTCATGGTTTTAGAAAACGCATGTCCACCAAAGCTGGCCGTATGGTCATTAAGAGGCGCCGTCAAAAGGGCCGAAAGCGTTTGGCTGGCTAGACCATGGCAAAATTTCAGCGGCTCAAACGGCGTTCTGATTTTGGACGGGTTTTCAAGTTTGGACGCACGGTAGGCGATCGGTATATTGTCCTGTTTATTCTTGGTAACGGCCGCGGAGAAGGGCGCATCGGTTTTACCTCACAGCGGTCCGCTGGCTCCGCGGTGAAGCGAAACAGGATTCGTCGTCGTATGCGTGCTCTTTTTTCCCTTTTTGCGCCGGATATGAAAGCATGTGGAGATATGATTGTTTTGGGTAAAAAAGCCGTGTTGTCGGAAGATTGGGACCGTCTTGTTCAATCCATGCGGCGATTATTAGTGAAGGGTGGCTGCTTGGACAAGCGGATGTGATGGAGAAAGCGGGTAACAGCTGGTGAAGACGTTGGTCATTGGGCTAATCCGTGTCTACCAAAAATATATATCTCCGATGACTCCCCCCAGTTGCCGATATATGCCAACCTGCTCGCAATACGCGGTGGAAGCCGTATCGAAGTACGGGGTGCCCAAAGGTGGTTATTTGGCGGTCAAGCGTGTATTGCGATGCCATCCCTTTCACGAGGGGGGCTACGACCCTGTCCCATAGTTCGTTAAGGAGGCTGTAAATGGCTATTTGGGGCGGATTTTTGAGCATAATTCGTGGGGCGTTTGTGTTGTTCACGGGGTGGACCCACAATTATGTGCTGGGGATTATTCTGCTCACATTGCTCGTGCGTCTGATTCTTTTGCCGCTTGGGGTGTATCAAGCCCGGTCGATGCAAAAGATGGCCAAGGTAGGGCCTAAACAACGGGAACTGCAAAAGCGGCATAAAGGTAATCCGCAGCAATTGCAAAAGGAATTGGCGTTGCTCTACAAGGAGGAAGGCGTCAATCCTGCATCGGGATGCTTGCCGTTATTATTGCAGATTCCGGTCATGTATGGGTTGTTCGACGTATTGGAGCGATTTCATTACGTCTATCACAATTATGGATTCTGGGTATGGGAGAATTTGGCGAAACCGGATCCGACCTATATTTTGCCAATCTTAGTGGCTATTAGCACGTTCTTTATGCAGAAGCAAACGATGCAAATGACACCGCAGCAGCCTGGAATGGAACAGAGTCAAAAGATGATGTTGTGGATGATGCCCATTGTTTTTGGTTACGTGGCATCCCGGTTTCCCGCAGGACTTTCTGTGTATTACGTGATTTCCAATCTCTTTCAGTTGGGACAGACGACGTGGTTGTTACGCAAGCCGCTGAAGGATGCATCAGGCGGGGGCGCTCAGGCCACGCACTGACACGAGGGAAGACCGCGCTGAAGCGCGGTTTTTGCTTATTACGGGGCAAGGAGACGACGGTGGAGTGGAAATACCCCAATGGGTTACGCCAGAAATGGCTAAGAAGCTGCAGTCATCAACGTATGAGGCGCAGTTGATGCAGATGATGACAGAGCTTTTAGATGTACCAATGAACGTAACAGGCTTTCGAACGATTGCGGATTTGTGGGATCACGGGGTATTGGATGCGGTGTATTCCTTGCAGGCTGTCGACATGACAAAGGTCCGACAAGGAGTGGATATTGGCAGTGGTGGTGGATTTCCGGGCATGGTCATGGCGATTTTATATCCGGAAGTGGAGTGGGTTCTCGTAGAATCACGAGCCAAACGGGCCGATTTTTTGGAAGACATGAGTAACAAATTGGGACTAGAGAACGTGACCGTCTTCGCCCAAAGGGCGGAAGATATGATTCAAATGGACCCCTCATGGAGGGAATCGGCAGAGTTTGTGACGGCACGCGCTGTGGGCCCCTTGGCGATAGCGTTGGAGTTAAGTGTGCCGTTTATGGCTGTGGATGGTTATGGAGTATACCCCAAAGGGTCGTCACAAGCGGCCGATGAGGTGCGTGTGGCGAAATCGTTAGGGCGCAGGTTAGGGGCGGAATTTGTGTCGGTTTCGGAACCGTATGGTCCTCGCTTGAGTTCGCGGTTGGTTACGGTGAAAAAAGTCCATCCCACACCGGTGATGTATCCTCGAAAAGCTCGCGAGTTAGGGGACCGCGGCTAAAGTGTTTCTTTTTAGGGGAGCGGGACAAGCATGCTGCCCGGTGCCGAGATCGTTTATAATGCGGAGTAAGGCGTGTAATGGGTGATGTAGGCTTTACGGCCGGTGGTCTCCTTGTGGCCAAGCCGTTATTGAATTCAATGCAACAGGAGGCACCATTTTATGGGCCGAATCATCGCGGTGGCCAATCAGAAGGGTGGGGTCGGCAAGACAACGACGGTGATTAATCTTGCCGCCTATCTGGCTGATTCGGGCAAGCGCGTTCTTGCGGTAGATATTGATCCCCAAGGAAATACGACGACAGGTTTGGGGATTGAAAAACACACGGTCGATGCGTCCATTTATGATGTGTTGTTAGAGGGACAGCCGTTAATGGAAGCCTTGGTCCCCACTGATGTAGTGGGCTTGCATTTAGTGCCAGCCACGATGGATCTCGCAGGGGCCGAGGTGGATTTATCGAAGGCAGATCACCGGGAAATGCGGCTTAAAGCCGCATTGATGATCGTCAAGGAACGCTACGATTATATTTTCATTGATTGTCCACCCTCTTTGGGTTTATTAACGGTGAATGCCTTGTGTGCAGCGGATCGCGTGATGATTCCGATTCAATGTGAGTTTTTTGCATTAGAAGGACTATCACAATTGTTATCAACCATTGAGCTGGTTAAATCTCATCTCAATCCTACGCTGGCTTTAGAAGGCATTTTGCTCACAATGTTTGATGGGCGGACCAATCTTGCTACGCAAGTGGCGGATGAAGTACGTAATCATTTTACGTCTCAAGTGTATCAATCCGTCATCCCGCGGACGGTGCGTCTAAGCGAAGCGCCAAGCCATGGGTTGCCGATTATGCGATATGACCCGAAATCGCGCGGAGCAGAAGGGTACCGCGCGCTAGCGGAGGAGGTGATGGCCCATGGCTAAGGCACGGGGATTAGGTCGGGGTTTGTCGTCTTTAATTCCTGGTAGCGCAGATGATGCGGTAAGGGAAGAGCCCCGCGACGGACAAGCGGTTTCCGCGGTGCCGCTAAACCAGGTTAGTTCCAGTCCTTTTCAGCCTCGAAAGCATTTTGGAAGCGAGGAACTTCAAGAGCTCGCGCAATCGATCCGGACGCACGGGATAATTCAGCCCATCGTGGTGCGGCCGTGGCAAGAAGGATATCAGCTGGTTGCTGGGGAAAGGCGTTATCGGGCTGCAAAATTAGCGGGATTGAGTGAAGTGCCTGCCTTGATTCGTCCCTTGTCTGATCCAGATGCCATGGAAATTGCGCTAGTGGAGAATCTACAACGTCGCGATCTTAATCCGATGGAGGAATCGTGGGCGTATTTTAAACTGACACAGGAGTTGGGGTGGACGCAAGAAGCCTTGGGCGAAAGAGTGGGCAAATCCCGATCGCACATTGCTAACTATTTACGGTTATTGAAGATAGCACAAAGGAACAGAATTGTCAGCAGAGGAAACTCATGGAGTGTTCCTCAAGGAACATTCTGTGCGTGGAAGGAGTGTTCCTCAAGGAACAATGTCACATGTATTGGGTGCGTTAATCAATGGAGTCGGCATCGTGGTTGGGTCCTTAATCGGGCTCTTGTGGGGGAAACATCTCGCCGAAGATTTTCGTGGACAAGCGCTTAAAGTAATTGGTCTCTTTGTCGTGTTAATTGGATTAAAAATGGCGTGGCCATTACCGGATCCTATTAACACGCTCCTGTCGATTATTTTAGGGGCATGGTTGGGCTCGGCTTTGCAGCTAGACCGCCGATTAGAACACTTTGGTGCTTGGGCTGAATCGCGCGTGGGACAATCGGGATTCGCCAAAGGCTTTGTCGCCGGGACATTAATTTTCAATATCGGAGCGATGGCGATTTTAGGTGCCTTGCAAGATGGCTTGACAGGCAAGTTCACCATTCTTGCCACTAAAGCGGTGCTAGACGGTACGACGGCGATTATTTTGACTTCGGTCGCTGGGTGGGGTGTCATGGCTGCTGGCGTGGTCACTGCGCTTTACGAAGGGGCTTTATCGTTGTTGGCAGGAGACTTGTCGACCGTTTTGAAAGGGGTTCTCCTGACAGATGTCACGGTGGTGGGTGGCCTCATGATTGCGGCGATTGGGCTGAATTTTATTCTAGACAACGGCGTGATCAAGATTGGCAACTTGCTGCCGGCGTTATTATTTCCGGTTCTTCTGTTGTGGCTAAAGAGCCATGGGCTCGAATTCTTGTGATTGGGGGATTTGTCGAATGCTATCCGGTTTGCCCTTATCTTGGGTCGCGGTAGGCAGTGCTGGCATTGCCGCGTTAGCGGTCGTCATCGCTTTGTGGGCTTTAATCTCTGCGGCTCGTCTTCGTAAACGAATCACCCGCTTAATGCGAGGGGGTGGCTCGAGTCTCGAAGAAACCATGGCCAAGACGCACGAGGCGGCCGAGTCCGCCAGGACCATGGCAGGTAGCTTTGATGCCCGGATCGAACTATTAGAGGCAAAAACTGCTCAAACCCTCAATAAATTCGGCTTGGTGCGTTTCAATCCGTTTGAAGATACCGGTGCTGACCTGTCTTTCTCCTTGGCCTTGCTCAACGACAGCGGGGATGGTATTACATTGACGAGCCTTTGGGCGCGCAATGAAGTGCGCCTCTATGCCAAACCAATCAAAGACCGTACGAGCCGCTATGCCCTGAGTCAGGAGGAAACGCGTGCAATCGAGCTGGCGATGTCTACGCGCTTAGACACGGGCGAGGGTAGGTCCCGCGTCAACGCCTCGCGATCCTCATAACAGGGTCTGCACCAGGGACATGAAAAACGCATTTAGCCTAACCCTAAACTATGCACAAAGGCCTCGGATATGCACGAGGCCATTTTCATCACAAGATTTAAGCGGGTGTTCTGCAGCACAAAAAATTCCATAAAGCCACCGACGTTGACCGTTCCCGTCAAATGATACCGTCCCAAGGGCGGTAGCTGTTTGTTCACTCCCGCTCCTGGACGCAAGGGACCAAAACTCGCGGTGATGCTCCCGACATCGCTCAATTTACCTAATGAGGCGTCGACAGCTAACACCCGACTGCTGAGGATGGCAGGATAGGCGCGAATCATCTCTGTGAGATTGGCCGCGTGCACGGGATCATCGAGCGTCCCGAGCACCCGAATCGGATGAATACGAGCGCCGATTAAATTACTGCCGACAAGGGGGCCTAAGGCATCACCGGTCGAGCGGTCGGTGCCAATACAAACGACGACCTCCGGCACACCCTCCTTGCGCCATAGCCATTTCATCGCCGCGCTTAATTCCGACACTGCCCCTGGTGCGTCGTATTGGACCCTTTTATCTGCATAACCGCCGTTGCGGTTGACCCCTAATTCTGCCAACACTTGTTCCCCCCATATCTGTTATGACTATTTTATCCAACTCCCATCATAGATGTACTGAAAAGGGGGAAATCCATGAAATCCTCATCGATTGCAGTGGCGATGGCTTATGTGGGAACCGTAATAGGGGCGGGTTTTGCAAGTGGCCAAGAAATTTGGCAGTTCTTTTCACGCTTTGGCTTATGGGGCGGATGGGGCATTGCTGTGGCAGCTCTTGGCTTTGCGCTCGTGGGATGGCTCGCATTAGAACGAGGACGAGCCGGCGTCCATGACTTTGGAACATTGCTTGCCTCCGTGTATCCACCGTGGGCCGCCTATATTGCAGAAGGCTTGACCACGGCCTTTTTGGTGGTGGGGGTTGTTGTGGTGGTTTCCGGTGGGGGCGCTGCGCTCGCCTTTTTTAGTCTGCCTTCTATCCTTGGAAAAGCTTTGACGCTCCTAGTGATTATCGCTGTTGCGAGTCGTGGTGGGAATGCAGTCACTATCGCTAACTCATTTATTGTGCCGTATTTAATCATGATGACGGTAGCTGTTGCCTGGCTTTACCCACACAACCTCCTGACTCACGGATCGCCGGACCATTCGTGGGCATGGGCTTTGTCAGCACTGCTTTATGTATCGTATAATTTGTTTACAGCGTTAATGGTGCTCCTAGCTCTGGGATCCCGTCTGACGTCTTTTAAATCGACGGGGGTGGCCGCTGGACTCGGAGGGGCTATCCTAGGACTTTTGGCCTTTTTGGAACATGGGGTGCTTTTGCGCCTATCTGTGATTGGTGACCTGCCAATGCTGACTGCGGCTCACCAGATTCATCCGGGTCTTGGGTTTTTATTTGCAGCAAGTCTTTGGTTGGCTCTGATGACAACCGGCATTGGGGGGGCCTTTGCCCTAGGAGAACGATTTGGCCGCTCCCGTTTGTGGTGGCTGGTGTTCACGATAATTCTTACGCCTTTGAGTTTTAAAACACTAGTCAGTTTGCTGTATCCCGTGATGGGGGTGTTGGCGGTTATGTTATGGCTTCCCCTATTTGTTACACCAACAAGGAGCGAGTGAGTCTTGTGAGTAATCATCAAACCGAAAGTCCGCCGTGGGACAGCCAAGGCCAAACATGGTTGATGCAGGGCACGCATGCGTGGGAGGGTGGCGAACGCGAGCAAGCGTTGGACATTTTCCACCGCATTATTGACGCCTATCCCGAGCGCCCTGAAGGTTATAATAAAATCGGCGTGATATACGCGGAAACGGGCCAACTTGACGACGCGGAAAAATATTTTTTGTATGCGTTATCCAAAGACCGTATGCATGTCCCGGCGCTGACCAACTTGGGAAATATATACCTTGAACGGGGGCAGCTTACGGAAGCGATTCAGCACTATGCACTAGCCTTACAGGCGGATCCGGAATATCCTCCTGCCCACCGCAACTTGGGGGTAGCATATCGGCGCCAAGGACGCATTGGTGCTTCTGTGTCGCATCTGAAACGCTCGCAACGCCTTGAGGCGCGGAGGCTCGACGAAAAAGCGCGCGCGGAACGGCGCTTGCAGCCGGGACCCGCTAAAAGCGGCCCCAAGATGGAACTGTCACATTTCGGGGTCCGGTGGGCTCTGTGGATTCTCGCAGCCATCGTTGTCACCGGATGGCTGCTTACAAGGGGTAAACTATAAATGCGTCGTAAACCGCCCATGATCTTAAGGATTTTCGGTATGGTTGTGACGGTGGTGTTGCCCATCGTGGTGCTTTCGTTATGGAGCGCATGGAGTGGTCCGCTTCCACTATTGGTCAAGGATTTGGTGGCATTCGTGTTGGCTTCAGCGGCTGCTCAACTAGGTTTTTTGCTCACAAAAGCTCGCGCGACCGCTATGATCGGACAAGACGTGGCGATAGCAGGTGTTGCGGGTGTGGGATCGTGGCTGGCAGAAAAACTGGCATTGGCTCAAGGTGGGGGCGCAGCGAATACGGCTCTGATTGCTTTAATAGCGGCGTATGTCTTAGCTCTTTGGCCCCATGACCGACGCCGCCTTTCACCAAGACACTAAGGACCTATTGGTCCTGAAGGAGGACATCGGAATGCGTTGGGTGGATATCGCAATTCTTCTCTACATCGCGGTTGGCGCGGTGAGTGGAATACGGCGTGGCCTTATTACGGTTCTATTTAGCCTAGCCGGTTATGTGATGGGGATTATTGTGGCCGCTCAGTATCAAGCTGGCCTCACTCAAACGCTTATGGCCTCGCTTCCGGTTACCACATGGGCTAGGCGGCTCTTGCCAGGGCCTGCCGCAAGTGTGCCTGGTTACACCCTGCAAGCCGACGACCTTATTCATACCTTGGTCGCGCTGTTGGTCTTTTTAGTTATCGTCGGGGCTATCGAGTTTCTCGGCCGATTGCTGGGAGAGTTTTTAACCCGCATCGTTAAGACACTCAAAGTGACGGGATTTTTGAATAAAGTAGGAGGAGCCGCCGCGGGCTTGGCTGAACACGGAGTTTTGGTGGGATTAGTGATTACCCTGATGTTCGCCTTGCCCATTTTCCAGCATAGTCCCATTACCAATGACATGCGGCACGATGCGTTGGTCATGGCGCTGCGTGGGTGGTTTGGCCATCTTGCTAAATTACCAGGAGGGACATTTTTGTAATGCATTGGCCACCACACATGCTTTGGGACCTCGCTGAGTCCGCTGTCATTATTCTTGTCGCCAGCATTTTCCTTCGGGTTATGGCGCGTGTATTTAAGCATATGGAAACCGGGCGAACCGGTAAACCCAGTCAGCGTAAAACGACCATTGCCCGCTTATTGACCTCTGTTGTCCGCTACGTGACAGATTTTGTAGTCATTGTCATGGTATTGGGACGTTTTCACGTGCAAACAACCTCCCTGATTGCGGGGGCAGGGATTTTAGGCTTGGCGGTTAGCTTTGGTGCGCAAGGCTTGGTACAAGACGTAGTTACCGGAATCTTTTTGTTGTACGAAGACCAATTTGGCGTTGGCGACCATGTCACGTTTCCCGCACTGACTTTGTCTGGCACCGTCCAGGAAGTGGGGATCCGTATAACGCGTCTCACCGGGTTGTCTGGGGAAACCGTCATTGTCCCGAATCGTCTGATTCTCGAAGTTAAAAACTACAGCCGGGGTTCGCTCGGCGTATCAGTCGTGATTCCGGTGTCCGCTGATGAGAATCCCGACCGGGTCCGCCGGGCATTGGACTACGCGGTGCAAAACCTCCAAGATGTGGTGCCTGGAGCATCTTTGGTGGGTATTACCGGTTTTTCGAATGGCACGGTGGAGTGGACGATTAGTGCCTCCGCCACGCTTGCGACACAATCCGCCGCCAGCCGTGATATTCGAGAATATGTGGCACAAGCGTTTTATGACGAACACATTCATTTCGCCGGCATGGGAAAGGGACCTGTTAATTATGACACCAGTTCAGTATCAAATTAACGATATTGTTGAACTGAAGAAACCGCATCCCTGTGGGAATAAACTGTGGATAATCACACGCACGGGAATCGATTTTGGCTTGAAATGCCAAAAATGTGGCCACCGTGTCATGATTCCTCGCAAAACCTTTGAGCGCGCCGTGAAGCGTGTGGTCACACCGGAAAAAAATACGGGGGCGTAAGCGCTACGCACTGAATACAATAAGGGGCAACGCATCAACTACCAAAAAGGAGGAGTCAGCGTGGCAACAAAGCGGGTCGTAGTGCTGATGGGAGGCCCCTCCGCAGAATACAGTGTGTCCATGGCGAGTGGCGCAATGGTGATGGAGGCCCTTAAAAGTTTTGAGGACTTGGACGTCCAAGCGGTCATCATTCATGAAGATGGCGTATGGGAAAAGACCACGGCGGTGCCGCACGGCCATATGCGCCCTGCGGCCCTTATCCGCCCCAATCCTCCCAGGCGCCACATCCTAGAGGGTCTAAGTTTATTGGAGGACGCCGATGTAGCGTTTGTTGCCCTTCATGGCAGTTTTGGGGAAGATGGGACCATGCAAGCGGTGCTGGAAACCTTGCATTTACCGTATACAGGAAGCGGACCTCTGGCATCGGCCCTGGCCATGAACAAGCGCCGCGCCAAGGAGTTGTTCCAGTGGCACAGACTGCCCCTTGCCCCTGATTTTTACATTCCCTATCTTGATCCCAATGCCATACAGCAACTTCTGCCGCAAATTGAGAGCCGTCTGGGATATCCTCTCGTGGTTAAACCGAATGATGGCGGATCCAGTGTAGGCATTCATATGGCGTCTGATCGGGATAGTCTGCGTGAGGCCCTTTATGACCTTAAGGAATACCCAAGACCTTTGTTAATTGAGAAACGGCTCTCCGGACGTGAGCTGACTTGCGCGGTCCTCGAAGAACCCGATGGGAGCGTGCGCCCGTTGCCCGTCATTGAGATTGTTCCCCACGCCGGGCAGTTTTTCGATTTCAATGCCAAGTATCAAGATCAAGGATCCGAGGAGATTTGTCCGGCTCAAATTGATGTGCGCAGTACGCGCCGAGTGCAAGATTTAGCGGTAAGGGCGCATCAGATTCTTGGCTGCCGGGGATTTTCCCGAGCGGATTTTATTTTAACGGCGGATGGCCCCTATCTGCTGGAGGTTAACACCATTCCGGGAATGACGCCCAACTCGCTTTTACCCAAGGCTGCTCAAGCGGCGGGATTAGCCTTTCCGACCTTGATGCGGCAATTACTGGACCTTGCGCAAAACCCTCGGGCATCGTCTTAAGCGCCCCCCCAAAAAAGGGGGGAGATCGCCAACAAATTCAACAGGTTTTCTGTAACGCCTGGCGATTATGATAGAGGAGCGGACACGCTTGAGCACGCATTGCACCAGGCTGGCTATTTTGGTATAATCGCCTTTGTCTGGGTGAAAGCCCACACCACCCTGCTCCGGTGAAGAACGGAGCCCCCAGTTGCTGGGTGACCGTAGAGGAGGTGAAAAGTTTGGCTCAGTATGAGCTTATGTATATTTTAAAACCCGATTTGGGCGAAGAGCAGACACAGGCTGATATCGACCGTTTCAATGAGGTCATTACCGCCCAGAATGCAACCATTACCAAAGTGGATAAATGGGGCCGCCGTAAGTTAGCGTATGAAATTAACAAGCTAACCGAAGGTTTTTACATGCTAGTGACCTTTGAGGGTGCTGGCGACATTGCCAACGAGATAACCCGCGTGCTCAAAATTCATGACGACGTGGTACGCTCCATTGTCGTGCGCTTGGATGAGTAGAGAGGGAGGATCTCCATGCTAAACCGCATTATTCTTATTGGCCGGCTGACCCGTGATCCGGAACTGCGCTACACTCCCCAAGGGGTGCCCGTGGCGTCTTTTTCTTTAGCAGTCGATCGGCCTTTCGCGAATCAGCAAGGCCAGCGTGAAGCGGATTTTATTGATTGTGTGGCATGGAGAAAGCTTGGCGAAACTGTTGGCAATCACCTGACCAAGGGGCGTTTGGTCGCTGTGGAAGGGCGTTTACAAATTCGCAGTTACGAAGCGCAGGATGGCACCAAGCGCAAAGTCGCTGAAGTGATTGCTGATAGTGTGCGGTTTTTGGACCGTCCTCGAGATGGCCAAGTCCCCGGTAGTCCTGCAGACGTCGGAATGACGGACGATGTGGCCTTTCCCGATGACCTTCCCTTTTAAAGCGAATCAGGAAGGAGGTATAAGCGATGCGAAAAGAACGAGGGCGTCGGCCTAAAAAGAAAGTTTGTGGATTCTGTGTGGATAAAGTGGAGCATGTCGATTATAAAGAAGCGTCACGATTGCGGCGATACGTTACCGAACGTGGCAAAATACTCCCCCGCCGGATTTCCGGAAATTGCGCCAAGCATCAACGGCAGATGACAGTAGCCATCAAGCGTGCGCGGAACATGGCGCTTTTGCCATATACCATTGAATAGCGACAAAGAGCACGCAGCGCGTGCTCTTTTTCTTCACGAGCCCTTGGCCTCGTGATAAAGGCAGGTGAAAGCGGATGCTGCAAAACTTCGAACCGTTTGGAGACACGTGGTTGCGTCCGGAACGTTTCGATACGATTACCGTTTTTCTAAGGCGTCTGGAACTTGTGTTGGAGTTCTTTTTTTTGACCTCCTATGCAGTGACTTTGGCAGGCCTTCTCGTCAACTTCCCAGGCAGTCAGCCTCTGGTGCGATTGGCCATGCCTTTAGGCATCAGTTACGCCGTCATGCGACGAGGATGGGCTATCTCGTTCGCGGTCGCCATCTTCAGTGCGTTGGCCATCTTTTTATTCCCCAAGGCTACAACCGGGCCTGAGTTTTTTGCTTTGACAGCTCTCCCCGTGTGGGCCGTCACCGGGTGGGCATATAAAACCCATCAGAGAGCGGTGTGGCGCTGGGTGGGTACGGTGTTGGCGATGGCTAGCAGTGATATCCTGATAGCCATGGCATTTTATCCTCACTGGCCTTCTGTTATTCTCAAATGGAGTACGGGGCCTATTGTCGCGATCAGCGGGCAGTTGGCACTCCAAATCCCAAACGTTCCGCTCTATTGGCCCTTGTGGTTCATTCTTGAGCAAGTTCTCGAAGGTACCGCAATCTTTTTGGTCCTAGCATTTTTTGCTGATTTAGCCGCGCTCCCTCTCCCCCAAGTGCCTCGCTTTGGCACATGGGTCATGCCGAAAGGGGTGTTGGGTCTTTTAACGGTGTTGTTCTTAGCGGTGTTTTGGGGCCGTACCAGCCATCTTTTGCCTGCGGCTTTAGTGGAATCCATCATCATCTTATTGGTGAGTTACGCGGTCGTGGGGGTTAATGTGCTGTGGGGCTTGGGGCAAATCATTGGGGTACCGAAACCGATGCGTGTCGCGTTGTTGCTCTTACTCGCCGTGGGAGCATGGGTTGGAGTGGGACTTCTGACGTTAATCGGAATTTATGATAGTCTATGGGATTTAAGGCAGTACGTGAGGACATTGAGGAGGTCATCGTAATGCGTGTTATTCTCTTGCAAGATGTGCGGGGCAGCGGCAAAAAGGGCGATATTATTGAGGTCAAGGATGGGTATGCGCGCAATTATTTAATTCCCAAAGGCCTGGCAGCCGAAGCGACCAAGGCTCGCGAATTAGAAATTAAGCAGCAAAAAGCTCGGGAGACCGCCCAACATAACAAAGAGCTGGAGCAATACCGCAGTTTGGCGCAGGCTTTAAAAGGTCAGACTTTTGTCATGCGGGCCAAAGCAGGCGACCAGGGGCGGCTCTTTGGAGCCATTACCACCAGTGACGTGGCCGCTGTCTTGAACGACCGAGGATACAAGCTGGACCGAAAAAAGCTGGAGGTCGAACCGATCCGTCACTTAGGCACGTATACCGTACGATGCCACTTTTATCAAGACATCGTTGCGGATTTTCAACTGCACGTCATGGCGGAATAACGGTACCGCAAGGAGGCCGATGATGGAAGACAATATTAAAGACCAAGAACCTAAAGCGAAGAAGCGCGCCAATACCTTAGAGCGGCGGGTGGCAGCTTTGCATGATATTCTTATGCAAATCTATGGACCTGAGCGACTCATCTTACGCGCAGGGAAATTGCAAGCGCTCAAATATCTGCGATCGGATGACATTGGATTGCGGGCCCTAGCCCTCGCCAAGCTGGTCCGGGAAGATCCGTCATTAAACGAAGTGCCCACCCGTAAAGAAATAGGTCCCTTGCTTAACGATTTGGAAGATGAATTGGCGGACATTTTAGCGCGACGGACCTTGGAGGATGACCTCGAGAAGCGGATTGCGGAAAAAATGCAGGAGAAGCATGAAGACTACGTCCGCGACATTCGTAATCAAATTCTGAAAGAGGATGTGGGTCCGGAATCTCCAGAAACCCTGAAGAAATTTGCAGCCTTAGTCAAGTTGGATGAAGGGGGCCTCACCCAATCAGCCCTTGAGGTCATGCGCCCGAGTCGCCTTGATGAGGTCATAGGTCAAGAGGATGCGATTGACAGCCTTTTGGCTAAACTCGCTTCGCCTTATCCGCAGCATGTCCTTCTCTATGGACCGCCGGGGGTGGGCAAAACGACGGTCGCCCGGCTGGTTTTGGCTGTAGCCCGCAAGCTGCCTCAAAGTCCTTTTAGTGAAGAGGCTCCGTTTGTGGAGGCGGACGGGACGACCCTGCGTTGGGACCCGCGTGAAATTACCAATCCCCTCTTGGGGTCTGTACACGACCCTATATATCAAGGCGCGCGCCGGGATTTGGCCGAAAGCGGCATTCCCGAACCCAAAACGGGTCTGGTTACAGACAGTCATGGGGGCGTGTTATTCATCGACGAAATCGGAGAAATGGATCCGATTTTGCAAAATAAGTTGTTAAAAGTCTTAGAAGACAAACGCGTCTACTTTGACTCGCCATATTACGATCCGTTGGATCCGAACGTGCCTAAGTATGTGCACAAGCTGTTTGCCGAAGGCGCTCCTGCCGATTTCATTCTTATTGGTGCGACGACCAGAAGTCCTGAGGATATTTCGCCTGCCCTGCGTTCGCGCTGCGCGGAAATCTATTTTGAACCGCTGACGCCTAAAGACATTGCTCGCATTGTCATGCAAGCGGCCGAAAAGCTGCAAGTGCGCATCGACGACGGGGCGGTAGACTTGGTGGGCCAGTATACGCTTGAAGGGCGCAAGGCGGTGGGATTGGTGGCGGATGCGTTTTCTGTCGCGTACTTGCGGATGAACAAGCGGCCTGACGTCATTACGCCTGAGGTCATGAAGGATGTGATCAGCCGTTCGCGGCTCATCCCGGTAAAGCCACCTGTAATCAAAGAGCCGATGATAGGTCGGTCACTCGGTCTCGCAGTTGCGGGATACCAAGGGATGGTCTTGGAAATTGAAGCCACCGTGTTCCCAACACTGAAAGAGGGAGAAGGGCGTTGGCGCTTTAATGATACCGCAGGGTCCATGGCAAAAGACTCTGTGTTTAATGCGGCGACGGTTTTACGACAATTGACGGGGCGGGACCTTACCCAATATGATGTTCATGTCAATGTGGTCGGGGGTGGCAATATTGATGGGCCCTCGGCGGGTGTCGCAATCTTTGCGGCTGTGTATAGTGCGCTTACCCAACGGCCGATCCGATCGACCGTGGCGATGACAGGGGAACTCTCCTTGACGGGAAGGGTTAAGCCTGTGGGTGGTATTCCGGAGAAGATTTTTGGGGCACGACAAATTGGCCTGACCACGGTGTTGGTGCCTGAGGACAACGCCGGCGATGTTCCGCCTGGTATTCGGGATATGCGCATTATTTTGGTCAAAACCGTGGAAGATGTGTTAACTGAGGTGCTAGTGTGAGTATAGAAGCCGTCAGGACTCCTCCGCATAGTATTGATGCGGAAGTGTCTGTACTAGGAGCCATGCTGATCCATCCTGATGCAGCGTCTAAAGCGATAGAAATCTTGCAGCCCGAAGATTTCTATCATGAGCCCCACCGTGCGATTTTCGAAGCGGCCATGAGTTTGTTTAACCAAGCCAAGCCATTGGATGTCGTGGTGCTAGGCGATGAGTTGCGCCAGCAAGGGCAATTGGAGGCCACCGGTGGACTGGCCTATTTAATGGAACTGGCCTCGTCGGTGCCGACGGCAGCGCACGTGGAATACTACGCCCGCATTGTGAAAGAGTCGGCCATGACGAGGCGCATTATTTCTGTTTCAACCAAACTGGTGACTGACGCGTACCAAAATGAAATGCCAGCCCAGGATTTGCTGGACCGGGCCCAGAAAGAGCTGTTTTCTTTAGCTCAAACAGGACAACGTGATTACGTGAGTTTGCACCAAGTGCTGTTGGAGACCTTTACGCGGCTTGAGGTCCTTTACGCGAACAAAGGCAAGTTGGTCGGACTGCCGACGGGCTTTCACGATTTGGACCGGATGACGGCCGGCTTGCAGCGTTCAGATTTGATTATTGTTGCTGCCCGCCCCTCCATGGGCAAAACCATGCTTTGCTTGAATTTGGCGCGTTATGTGGCGCTGCATGATCACACCCCGGTTGCCTTTTTTAGCTTAGAAATGTCCCGAGAACAGCTGGCCTTGCGACTGTTGAGCGCAGAATCCGAACTTCCAGCGCAAAGACTGCGGACTGGGGAAATGGATGACAATATGTGGGCTATTGTGAGCCGCGCGTTAGGCCGGCTAGGGGAAGCGCCCATATTTATCGACGATACCCCAGGCATCACCGCTTTGGAACTGCGAGCTAAAGCGCGGCAAATGAAAGTGCAGCATAATATTGGGCTGATTATCATTGATTATATGCAGCTGATGTCAGGGCGTCGGTCAGAGAACCGCCAACAAGAAATTTCCGATATCTCGCGGTCACTCAAGGCGCTGGCTCGCGAACTCGATGTTCCTGTTATGGCGTTGTCGCAGTTGTCACGGGCGGTGGAAAGCCGCACCGATAAAAGACCGATGTTATCAGACCTGCGCGAATCAGGGGCCATCGAACAGGACGCGGATATTGTCGCCTTTTTATACCGCGATGATTATTATACGAAAGACTCAGCAACACCGGATATTACGGAGTTAATCGTGGCCAAGCAGCGCAACGGTCCTACGGGTACCGTGAATTTGCTGTTTAAAAAGGACATTGGCAAGTTCTTTAACACGACCTCTGTAGAACCATAATCCATCAATGGCTGACGTTATGAACGATTTCAGCATAGAAGGGACGAGAGAGATGTCAACAGTAGTCGTGGTAGGCACTCAATGGGGTGACGAAGGGAAAGGCAAAGTCATAGACTTCCTCGCACAGCAAGCAGATGTGGTGGTACGCCACCAAGGCGGTAACAATGCAGGACACACCGTGGTGGTGGAGGACGAAGAATACCGCCTACATTTGATTCCCTCAGGCATTTTATATCCTGATACCTTGTGCGTCATCGCCAATGGAGTTGTCGTCGACCCGCGTGTGCTTTTTGAAGAGATTGACTACTTGCATCGGCGGGGCATACCCACCGATCGCCTGCGGATCTCGTCCGAAGCGCATCTGATTATGCCATATCACACCCGCCTCGACGCTTTGGCGGAGGATCGGCTGGGTGTGAATAAACTGGGGACAACATTGCGGGGCATTGGACCGGCATATATGGACAAGGCGGCACGCACCGGTTTGCGCGTCGTTGACCTTCTATATCCTGCACAATTTGCGACCCGGTTAAAGCGAATCTTGGATGAAAAGAATCGCATATTATCCAAGGCCTACGACGTTGAGCCCTTCGACTATGATGAGTTGTTGCAACTGTATCTGTCTTACGGAGAGCGCATGAAGCCTTATGTGGCCAACACGTCGGTGGTCATTAATGACGCCATTGATAATCATGAACGGGTGCTCTTTGAAAGCGCGCAAGGCACCATGTTAGACATCGACCACGGGACCTATCCGTTTGTGACGTCGTCCCATCCTATTGCAGGCGGGGCTTGTATTGGTGCAGGTGTCGGTCCCACCCGCATTGATCAAGTCTATGGGGTGGTTAAGGCGTATACGAGCCGGGTTGGCGATGGGCCATTTCCCACCGAATTGCATGACAATGTGGGTGCTGACTTGCGTGAACGCGGCCATGAATATGGTACAACCACGGGGCGGCCTCGGCGTATTGGATGGCTCGATGCGGTGGTGCTGCGTCATGCTGTCCGTGTTAATGGCTTGACAGGGCTGGCCGTGACCCGTTTAGACGTCTTAGATGATATGCCCGAGGTAAAAATCGGGGTCGGCTACCGCTATCATGGTGAATTAATTCATGAATTACCCGATAGTGTTGAAGTTTTTTCGAGCCCGAATATGTGCTGTTGTGTCTCATACTGACCTTGTCACGTTTTCCCACAATATGATTACGGACCATTTGGCGTTCGGGACCTCAGGAAATCTCAGTGTTCGTGAAGGCGATCTGCTATGGATTACCCCTTCAGGTGTGCCTTTTGACGAGGTCACGGTCCAAGACTTGGTTGGCATTCACGTGGACACCGGTCAGCAGATCGCAGGCAGTGCGCGCCCCTCCTCAGAATTGCCGCTACACCGGGCCGTATATCAGGCGCGTGCAGACGTCCAGGCCATCGTCCATACCCATTCCGAATATGCGGCTGTGTTTGCCGCCTGTAAAGAACCTGTGTTGCCTGTCCATTATCAGCTGGCTCCTTGGGAATATGAGATTGTGTGCGCCGATTATGCGACTTATGGCACCTACGAGCTGGCACAAAATGCGGTAGCTGCTTTGGGTGCGGATCACCACGTCATTTTGTTGCAAAATCATGGGCTTTTGGCCGTCGCGGGAACGTTGGCCGATGCTGGGTCCAAGGAGTATGTGGGCGTTGCTGGATTTCCCCACGGCTAAGGTCATGGCCGCTTTGTGGCTGGCCTTTACCCTGTGGTCGGCGTGGGAGGTGCAGGCCCCATGATGCAGCGAGTGGGCCGGAAATGGGCGTGGATTCTTGTCGCCGTCGGGGCCGCGTTAGTGGCGGGATACAGTACATTGGTATGGAGTATGCGCACGGTACAGGCAACCGTCCCCACGCGTATTGTCATTAATGTGGTGCAGCATAAACTTTATCTATACAGAAATCATAAGCTCTTCCATACGTATCCCGTCGCCGTAGGCAAACCGGAAACACCGAGTCCCCGGGGAGAATTTGTGGTGACCCAAAAAGCTATTTGGGGGGATGGGTTTGGCACGCGCTGGATTCGCTTCTCGGCACCTTGGGGTATTTATGGCATTCATGGCACAAATAAGCCGTGGTCGGTGGGCACGGTGGCGTCTCACGGCTGTTTTCGGATGTACAATCACGATGTCGAACAAGTGTACGCCTTAGTGTCAATTGGCACCCCTGTGACTGTTGAGGGCATTACTCCCTATGTGAAAATCCGGCGTCCCATAAATCCCGGACAAATTGGGCAAGATGTAGTAGAATTGCAACGGCTCTTGCGCCTTGCGCGGGTCTATTCTGGACCCTTGGGCGGCGTCTACACGCCAGAGGTGAAAAAAAGTGTGGAAACCTTTCAGACGATGGTGCATTTACCGGTCACAGGGGTTGCCACGCTTGAGACGACGGCGAAATTATTAGAGTATACGCATCAAACAGGGGCTAAGCCAGGCTACCTGGTACGACCGAGTTGATAGTTGAAATTTAGAGCGAAACGGTGTATAGTAGCCAATGGAACTGCTAACGTAGCTCAGTCGGTAGAGCAACGGTTTCGTAAACCGTAGGTCGTGGGTTCGAATCCCTCCGTTAGCTCCATTGTATTTTGCGCAGCATGGAGCAAATGAAAATGGACATATTGATTGCCCCTACACGATTTCTTCCCAATGTTGGATCACAAGCCGTCGCAGACGCTTTGGAACGCGGCGTTAAACGCTGTCCTGATATTTCCCACGTAATATTACGACCAGTACCTGAAGGCGGACGCGGTACGATGGATACCGTGGTTCGCGCACTTTTTGGGCGTGTGCGCCGCAGCCACACGGTGAATGCCATGGGTCGTCCGGTCGATGCCCGCTGGGCTATGTTTCCGGACGGTACGGCTTGGGTGGATGCCGCTGAGATCTTAGGAGGCAACGAAGTCACCGATGTGAGCCGAGCTAGCTCGTGGGGATTAGGCCAATTGATTGCGGAAATCGCACGCTGGAAGCCTTCCCGTCTCGTGATTGCACTCGGCGATGTGATGACCCATGATGGCGGTTTAGGCCTTTTAGACTTCTTTGGTGTCCATGGTTACGATGTCCACGGTCGGCCGCTTGTGAACGGAGTGCGCGCCGTGGAACTGCTGGATCATGTGGGCGGGATCGCCACCGTTCCCGACATTCCGATGATCGTACTCTATCCCCATGGGTGGCACATGACCGGCAATACCGGCACGACCTGGCAGCAGGGGTTATCCAAAGGCATCGCGCCCTTTCAATTGACAAGCCTTGAGAACCATATGCAGCACGTTTCCCAGCAGCTAGAACAGTTTTGGGGACGAGCGTTGTCTTCCCTAGAAGGCAGCGGTGAAGGAGGCGGGCTGGGTATGGCGCTAATGGGACTGGGCGCACAGGCGTATTCGGCCACGGAATATCTCTTAGATATTTTGCAGATGGAATCCTTCTGGCGCGGTGTCGATTGGGTACTGACGGCACAGCCCACACTCGAAGCAACGCAACCTTTTAGTCTCGCTCCTGCATTGGCCCGGCGTTTGAGGGGAACAAAGATCCCCCTAATTGCGATTACGGAGCGCGTAGGCCAACACTATGAACAATTTTACGACATAGGCCTAAGCGGTATTTACCCCTTAACAGATAAGCCGCGTAGTGCCAAAGAGACAGAGCGCAGTCGTATTCATCTGCTCGAACAGGCGGCTTTTCGTGTGGCTATGTGGATGCGCGCCCTCCCTAATCACATGTGACCGCACGCTGTTAGGGTGTAAGACGCACGTAGCGCGTCACGGCATCCGTGGTGATGCATGTGACTTGGCCGCGCAGGCGCAAATATTCCAAATGGGCCAGTGTCTCGGTCAAGGCAAAACGCCATTGCGAGGGTGTGAGCGGTCGGCGAAACAGAGACTGCGCAACTTCGTAAGCGGTGTGGGGTTGGCTAATGCGGGTTAGCACCTGCTGAGCTCGCTCATGGTGATGCGCGACAATTTCATCAATCCGGTCTGACAAGGCAACAATGAGGGCTTCGTGGGCGGGTAAGGCCAGCTTAACGGGTAGGGTTTGTAAGGTTTTAAGCGAGGTCAAATAGGACGCTAGGGGATCGGGATCCGCGTCAGGCCAGAAGCTAATGTTGGGCGTGATGCGGTCAAGGACTTGATCGCCCGTAAACAGCAACTCGCGACTGGGCCAATATAAAACCAACTGATGATCGGTGTGCCCCTTTTGTTCTATCACCTGCAAGTCGCCAAGATAGGTATTGGCTTGTAGGCCTTGAATAACCGGCGGCAGTTTGACGGCCTGGGCCCAAGTGCGTTCCTCCTCCAGGACGTGAACATCTGTGGCGGGCAATCCATGCTGCGTAAAGAAAGAGGAAAACGACAAATGCTCGGTAAACACCTGATAGGCGGTGTCTTTTTCTTCCTCTAACATCATGACCGGGCACTCCCATAAGGCTTGGGCAAAGCTTGACAAGCCGATATGGTCGGGGTGAAAGTGAGTGATGACAATACCCCAGACCCGGCCGGGTCTTAGTCCCAGGGTTTCGGACGCACGCTGCCACACATCACGCGCTTCGGGAGTGTCCATGCCCAGATCTACCACCAACACTCCTTGGGGCAAGGTGATGACATAACTGTAGAGCCAAGCATTTGCAGCCTATTGCATTTGCCTCATCGAAGACCATTGAACCAGGTGAACTGGTGGTGGCGATTGGCAATGCCTTAGGGCTCTCCCACACGGTGACCACAGGGATTATTTCCGCTAAAGACCGGGTGATGTTTCATGACGGATGGGAATATCATCTCATTCAAACCGATGCAGCCATTAATCCCGGCAACAGCGGGGGGGCGTTGGTCAATGCCCGGGGTGAACTCATTGGCCTCAATTCCAGTAAGATTGCTCAAGCTGGCGTGGAAGGGATTGGATTTGCGATTCCTAGTGACACGGTGAAAGAGATTTCGCAACAGTTGATTTTATATGGCCATGTGAAACGGCCGTGGTTAGGAGCTACCGTGGAGTCATCAGGTCCGCGGTCATTTGGATTGCTGGTGGTGGGGGTGGTTCCGTCAGGTCCTGCTGCGCGAGCTGGTATTCAGCCAGGCGACTTTATTGTGGCCGCCGACGGAATTCCTGTTCACCAAAAAGAAGATATTGTGAGGGTTTTTCAGAATGTGGGAGTCGGTCGGGCCGTGCGTCTTGACATTATGCGGGGAACTCAACGCTTGCAAAAAGTCGTTACACTACAGGAACTGCCGATGAAGCCGCGCCAAGCGGGGTAGATATAGGAGGCTCTCTCGCATTCTCGTTATGCGGGAGAGCTCGACGACGCGTTATCGACAAGACGTTCTTTACCGTTGTGCTAATGAAAACCGTAAGCTATGGTGGCGCTAAGCATCTTTACTAATCATGAAAGCGGATAGCTATTCGGCAAAGGTGGGAATTCTAAGGGGCACGGCCTTGGCAGGATGCTAGGTGCATCCATAAGGTGGCTTACATAGATGGCGCAATCTTTGGGCCTTGCTCTGTGGCTACAGAGGTTAAAGCTATAGAGGGAGACTGTGGAACATAAGGAGCAAGCGCGTGTAAGAAAAACTCCCACGCATGCCAGTTCCTGCGTGAGAGCTTTCCTTATCCACGAGGAGGAAATGCCCAGTGCCAGAACCAGGGCCATCCCATTGTGGCGAAGACTGTTGTCGCGACGGCCAAAACCGAAATCCATAAAATGTGGCGCGTGACAGGCCATTGCCGATCGGGATGACCGCCCCAAATAAGCGAGAGCAGAAGCGCGCTACCCAAGGTCGTAAGGGCTAGGACGAAAATATGGGGAAGGGATAAGGAGCGGCTGCCCACGGCTGACCGAATCAAGACGATAGAGGATCCCCCGCCAAATGTCGCTGCGAGTGCTGATAATAAAGCGTGCCCAGCCGTTTGCCGATTTTCAGCGGGATTGTCTTCATGCACTAGAAACCCCTCATTTCTGTCAGAGTTCTCTATGTGATATGTATGTGCAATATGGGCCAATAGTACAAGCTACAAAGCCTCTTTCTGGCCCTCGAGCCGCAAAACCTGTAAACTGAAAAGGCAAAGGAAACAGGGTATGGGAAAGGAGAGGGCGATGGCACGGGGCTGGCGCATGCTTACGGTAGGACGCCCCAAAGACAAGCGGGTTACCCAGTTGATAGATGACTACCGTCAACGGCTCACCCCGTGGATGCCAGTGCAGTGGGACAGCGTCACAGAAATCGGTTATCGTTCGGGCCAGGAGCTTGAAACCCAAGAACGCGAAGGAAGACTTCTGCTGGACAAAATCTTGCCGAGTGACTGGGTCATCATTTTGGATATCATGGGACAATCTTTGAATTCCGTCGACCTGAGTGCCAAAATGGCGCACTATTATGACCAAAGTCTCCCTGTGGTGTTTGTGGTAGGGGGGAGTTTGGGATTGTCGGCCCGCATTAAGGACCGTGCCAACTGGCGCTGGTCGCTATCTCCGTTAACCTTGCCGCATGCGCTGGCGCAACTTCTCGTCATGGAACAAATTTACCGGGCCTTTAGCATCATACATCACCATCCCTACCATAAATAGCGAGAACGTCCAAAGACACAGAACGAAAGGCGGAATGATGGCGTGGCAAGGCTCTTTGAACCATTTCGTGTAAAAGATCTGACGGTAAAAAATCGCATTATGATGTCGCCGATGTGCCAATACTCTGTGTGGGAGCACGATGGCCGACCTAATGATTGGCACTATGTTCATTACATATCGCGGGCCGTGGGTGGTGCCGGACTGGTGATGATGGAAATGACGGATGTCGAGCCGGATGGCCGCATTACGGTTCGTGATTTGGGGCTGTGGTCCGATGATCAAATTGACGCGTATGCTCGTGTCATTGAGGGGGTTCATGCGTACGGGGCCAAAGCTGGCATTCAAATTGCCCATGCGGGCCGCAAGGCTGAATCGCCGGAACTAAGTCCCGTGGGACCATCGCCCATTGCGTTTTCCGACCGGTACCGCACACCCAAAGAGCTTAGTCGCGACGACATCAAGCGGCTTGTTGCGGCGTTTGCACAAGCGGCGCGTAGGGCTGTCAAGGCAGGAGCGGATACGGTGGAAATCCACGGTGCACATGGATATTTAGTCCATCAATTCATGTCTCCGCTCTCAAATCAACGCGATGATGAATACGGAGATTATGCACGCTTCGGGACCGAGGTTATCCAGGCTGTGAAGAGTGAATTGCCGGCGGGCATGCCACTTATCATGCGGGTATCGGCGACAGAATATCATCCGCAAGGCTACGACATTGACCAACTCGAATCGATGGCCCGCCAATACCGAGATCATGGCGTGGATGTTTTTGATGTGTCCTCCGGCGGTAATGCCCCTGTTGTTCCTGCGTTCTTTCCCGGCTACCAAGTGCCCTACGCAGAGCGTCTACGCAAGGCCTTAGGCGTTCCTGTTATCGCCGTGGGAATGCTGGAGGCGCCAGCGTTGGCCGAATCCGTGTTGCAACAAGAACAGGCCGATATGATCGCGATTGCGCGCGGGATGCTGCGTGATCCCTATTGGGCCAACACCGCCGCGGCAGCCTTGGGGGAAGGGATCCAAGTGCCCAAAGCTTACGACCGTGCGTTTGGGCCGGATTTCGTCAGCAAGACGCGTGGGAATCCCTCATGACGGTTGCCGACATGCAAGCCCGGGTCGATGCGTGGATCAGCCAATTTGAGGAGGGGTATTTCTCTCCTCAAGGCATGATCTTGCGGCTGACCGAAGAACTGGGTGAGTTAGCCCGTGAAGTCAATCATCAATTTGGCGAAAAACCTAAAAAACCTAGTGAACCAGAAGGCTCGTTAGCGATGGAGCTAGGCGACCTGTTGTTTGTGGTGGTTTCATTTGCTAATGCCTTAGGACTGGATTTAAATGACGTCTTTAACGCGGTCATGGCCAAGTATGAAGAGCGGGATAAGGGGCGTTGGACACCGAAAGCGTCACAATAAGACGCTTGGGGTTTGGAGAAGAGCAAGGAGGCGCTTATGGATTTATCAGCGATTCTTCCCATTCCAGATTTGATGGCCGCCAAGAATTTGATCGTGTTTTCACCGCATCCGGACGATAATGAAGTCGGCGCCGGTGGCACGATTGCCAAACTGATCGACCATGGCTGCCAAGTGACGTATGTTATTGCGACCTCTGGTCAAGCGGGTAGTGAAGATGGACAGATGTCGCCCGATGAACTGGCTGCCATCCGCAAAAAGGAACAGCAAGCTGCTTTGGAGATTTTAGGGGGCGGACGCCTCATCTTTTTGGACTATCCGGATACGCAACTGAAAAAATATGAAGAGGCGCTAGGCCGAGACATCATTCGTGTGATTCGGGACATACGACCTGATTTCGTGATGGCCCCCGATCCTTGGCTGCCTTACGAAGCCCATCCGGATCACCGCACATTGGGGCATCAGGTGTCTACGGGGGTCATTATGGCCCCGTTTGCATTAGCCCAACCGGATTTAGGCACGCCCGTCCCTTCTCCCGCCATTGCCTATTATGGCAGTGCATGGCCGAATACGGTGATCGATGTCACCGAGACGTTTGACCGCAAAATCCAAGCGCTTTCGGCGCATCAAAGTCAGTTTAGCCCACCTCCCCAATTTGCCAGCATCTTCTGACAGACGAGAGGGTTCGTCCAATCCGGTCAGAGCTCTGCCGCTGATAAGAGCTTTTGGCCAGTGCGAGGATACACCCAGCGACACAAGGAGGATCAACGACGATGGCACCAAATCACTACGATCTCATAGTGCTGGGCGGTGGAACGGGGGGGTATGTCGCGGCCATTCGTGCAGCACAGCTGGGACTCCACACGGCTTTAGTGGATAAAAGCAAGGTGGGGGGAACATGCTTGCACCAAGGCTGTATTCCCACAAAAGCGTTACTGAATACCGCTGAACTGCTCCACACCATCCAACATTTGCCTGACTATGGGCTTACGGGTCAGAATATGGGACTCGATTATCCGAAGGCCTTGGCGCGCAAGGATAAAGTGGTAGACCAACTGTACCGCGGCGTGCAATTCTTGCTCAAGAAGAACAAGGTGACGGTCTATGAGGGATTTGGCCAGTTGGCCGATGCTAGCCACTTAACCGTTACGGCAGCGGATGGCACAGTCACAACGCTCGAAGCGACCAATATTCTGATTGCGACTGGATCTGTGCCGCGCGAAATTCCGGGTATGGCCTTTGATGGTGCCCGGATTATCAGTTCCGACGACGTTCTCAAACGCCCCACAGTGCCATCCTCTATCGTCATTTTAGGGGGCGGAGCGATTGGGGTCGAGTTTGCCTCAATGTACAATGACTTTGGGGCCCAAGTGACATTGGTGGAAATGTTGCCGCACATTTTACCCCAAGATGACGATGAAATTGCGGGCCAATTGACCAAAATGCTGACACGCCGCGGTGTGAAAATCTACGCCGGATCCAAATTCGATACCGATAGTCTGAAAGTCAATGATGATGGTATTCAGGCCGAGGTGGTGTTGCCCGATGCCAGCCGTGTCGCCGTGGCCGGGGAAGCTTTGCTGGTCGCTGTAGGCCGGAAAGCTGTTATTGATGGGCTGGGCCTCGACAAAGCCGGAGTGGAGACGGCACGCGGGTTTATTACGGTCGATGACCACTACCGCACCAATGTGCCGCATATCTACGCCATTGGCGATGTGATTGGCGGCTATTTGCTGGCTCACGTGGCAGCCGCTGAAGGGATGATCGCGGTAGAAACCATGGCCAATGCGGACCCGGAGCTCTTGGATCCCCACCGTGTCCCTCGCATTACGTATTCTCGGCCAGAAGTAGCGTCCGTAGGCCTGACGCAAAAAGAAGCTGAAGCCCAGGGTTATACGGTCAAAGTGGGGACATTTCCGTTTCGGGCGAATGGCAAATCCCTTATTTTGGGGGATGCTGATGGCATGGTAAAATTAATCGCTGATAAGCAAACGGATGCGTTACTTGGGGCTCATATTGTGGGTCCACATGCGTCCGACCTCATCAACGAATTGGCTTTGGCCAAATTCCTTGAAGCGACGTCATGGGAAGTGGCGGAGAGCATTCATGCGCATCCGACAGTGTCCGAGGTTCTGCATGAAGCCGCGCTTGCTGTGGATGGTCGCGCCATTCATATGTGAGCCAAAAAGCCGGTACGCCGGAAGGGGGAACGGAATATGGCGCAGAGAGAACCAGTCTCTGGGCTACCAGTCGATCGAGAAAAATTAAAGACCATGTATTATTACATGGTATTAAGTAGAAGACTTGACGAGCGCATGTGGATTCTTAACCGTCAAGGGAAAGCGCCGTTTGTCATCTCCTGTCAAGGGCAGGAAGGCGCACAAGCCGGGGTGGTTATGGCCTTGGATTCTCAGGTCGACTGGATTGCGCCTTATTACCGCGACCTGGCTGTCGTATTGGCATTTGGTATGACGCCGCGGGAAGTGATGCTGGGGTTTTTGGGCAAGGCGGATGACCCGAGCTCTGGCGGCCGGCAAATGCCTGCGCATTATGGACATCGTGCACGGCGGATTTTTACGGGATCGTCGCCGGTGGCCACGCAGGTGACACAGGCGGCGGGGCTGGCATGGGCGTTCAAGCTGCGTCATGAGGCCGCGGTGGCGGTGGCCTTTTTAGGAGAAGGTTCCACCAACCAAGGGGAGTTTCACGAGGCCTTAAACTTTGCGGCGGTGCAGCGTGTGCCGCTGATTGTAGTGGTCGAGAACAATGGCTACGCTATTTCGGTGCCGCAGAACCATCAAATGGCGATTCATAATGTTGCAGACCGGGCTGCGGGGTACGGAATTGTGGGCGTTGTCGTACAGGGGTCTGACCCGCTTGCGGTGTATGAGGCGGCGCATGCGGCGCGCGAGAGAGCTGTGGCTGGCGGGGGACCCACGTTGATTGAGGCCAAAACGTATCGCTATACCGCACACTCGAGCGATGATGATGACCGCAGTTATCGTAGTCGGGAGGAATTGTTGCGGGAAAAGGCGGATGATCCGGTTGTGGTCTTCCGAGAATCTCTCATGCGCCTAAACGTATGGGACGAGCGGCAAGAGGAACGGTTGCAACAAGAAGTGCGGGCGGTGGTCGATGATGCGACAGAGTATGCATTAAACGCGGCGATGCCAGACCCCTCGACCTTAATGGACCACGTGTATGAGAAGGATTGATGAAAGGAGTGGGGACATTGGCATCTTTAAATATGACCCCGGAGTTGCTCAAGGAGATGTATTACACCATGGCTCTATCGCGGGCCTTGGATGACCGGATGTGGATTCTGAACCGGCAAGGGCGAGCACCTGTGGTGTATTCTGCTAACGGCCATGAGGCTGTCCAGGTGGGAGCTGCGATGGCTTTGAACCGGGGCGAAGATTGGATTGTGCCTTATTACCGGGATTTAGCGATGGTATTGGCTTATGGCATGACCCCACGTGAGGTGATGTTACACCTTTTAGGACGTGCGGACGACCCGAACTCGGGCGGCCGTCAGATGCCGGCACATTGGGGCCTTAAGCGACGGCACATTTTAACGACTGGGTCTGTGGTGGCAACCCAGGATGTGCACGCAGCAGGTCTGGCGTTGGCATCGAAGGTGCTGAAAGATGGCCGGGTCTCTATGGCCTCTTTTGGAGAAGGGTCCACGAGTCAAGGAGAATTTCATGAGGCACTGAATTTTGCTGCGGTGCATAAGCTCCCTGTCATTTTTCTCAACGAGAATAACGGATATGCTATTTCCGTTCCAGCACGCAAGCAAATGGCCATTATGGACGTTGCCGCGCGGGCCCAAGGCTACGGGATGCCGGGCGTCATTGTGGACGGCAATGACCCGGTTAAGGTCTATGAAGTTACGCGAGAGGCGGCAGACAGAGCACGCCGCGGAGAAGGACCGACCTTAATCGAAGCGAAAACCTACCGATTTGTGCCGCATTCCAGCGACGATGACGACCGGGCTTACCGGAGTCGTGAGGAAGTCGCGGAGTGGAAAAAGCGGGACCCGGTGATTACGTTTGAAAAGCGTCTCCTCGACGAGAAGGTCATGACGGAAGAAGAATTAAAGGCATTCCAGCAGCGGATCAAGGATGAAGTGAACGACGCCACAGAGTATGCAGAAAAAGCGCCGTTGCCTGATCCCGCGACGCTTTGGCAGCATGTCTACGCTGATTAAATCCATCCCATTTCCCTTGAATGCTCAAACGAGCAATCACCACAAAGGAGGGCAGTCCCGGCCACAGGGAAACGGGGAGTATCGCAGCCGGGGATCCGTATGGCGGTAATGAGTTATTTGGAAGCAATACGTGAAACATTGCGGCAAGAAATGCGCCACGATGAGCGCATCATCATTTATGGGGAAGATGTTGGCGTACGGGGCGGGGTGTTCCGGGTTACGGAAGGCTTGCAAAAAGAATTTGGCGAGGACCGGGTGATTGATTCGCCGTTGGCGGAAGCGGCAATTGTTGGAACAGCCATAGGGGCTGCGGTGAATGGCTTGCGTCCTGTGCCAGAGATTCAGTTTGCAGACTTTATTTTTCCGGCCATTAACCAGATTGTACAAGAAGCGGCTCGTATTCGTTACCGGTCCAATGGGGCCTTTGGGGTCCCGCTGGTCATCCGGGCGCCTTTTGGTGGAGGTGTCCATGGGGCGTTGTACCATTCCCAGAGTGTCGAGGCGTTTTTTGCCCACGTTCCCGGATTAAAAGTGGTGATTCCGAGTACGCCTTATGACGCCAAAGGATTGTTGGCAGCAGCTATCCAAGACGAAGATCCAGTACTGTATTTTGAACACAAGGCGGCCTATCGCTCGATTAAAGGGGAAGTGCCTGATGAGCGTTATCTCATCCCCATTGGCAAAGCCGACCTCAAACGAACCGGTAAGGATGTCTCCATCATTACGTATGGGTTGATGGTCAACTATGCGTTGAAAGCGGCCGAAACCTTGGAAAAAGAGGGGATTTCGGTAGAAATTCTTGATTTACGCAGCATTCGGCCCTTGGACGTGGAGATGATCTTAGAGACCGCCAAGCGGACCGGGAAAGTGCTCATTGTGCATGAAGATAACTTGACGGGCGGCATTGGTGGCGAAGTGAGCGCTTTAATCGCCGAACATGCGCTGTTCCACTTAGACGCACCAATTATGCGTCTAGCTGGACCGGACGTCCCCGCGATGCCTTACAGTCCACCCCTGGAACATGCGTTTATGGTTACCAGCGACAAAATTACTGAGGCCGCCCGCAAGCTCGCCAAGTTCTAAATGCAGGTCGGATGGCAAGGAGGAGAATTATGGCAGAAGTTGTGCTTATGCCCCAATTAGGGGAGTCCGTCACAGAAGGCACGATTGGTCAATGGCTCAAGAAGGTCGGCGATACGGTCGAAAAATATGAGTCTCTGCTTGAAGTGACGACAGATAAGGTGAACGCCGAGGTGCCCGCGCCCATAGGGGGCACGGTCAGCAAGATATTGGCGGAAGAAGGGCAAACCGTTGCGGTCGGCACCCCAATTTGTGAGATTACAGCGTCAGGTGAGTCGTCTGCAGATACGGCCCCAGCCGCAGCACCCGCTGCTGCAAAATCCGCTTCGGCCCCGGCTGCAGCCCCGTCCGAAATGGCTCAACAGCCTGCGCCTGAGACAACGGGGAGCAAGGATTTGCGCGGGCGCTATTCCCCTGCGGTTCGCCGCTTGGCAGAAGAAAATCACATTAATCCCGACACCGTTACAGGGACCGGAGCACAAGGGCGCGTCACACGGGATGATATCTTGCGGGCTGCCGCTGCCAAACCTGTAGAAGCGGCTCAAGTCCCCGTTTCTACCGAACCGGTCACACAGCCAGCTCCCGTACCCCCAGGCCCACCGTCCGCGCCTGTCAGTGCTCCTGCAGCGGCCGCTGCGGTGATCGATGCCGATGATGAAGTGGTGCCGCTGTCTTCGGTGCGCAAGGTTATTGCCGACCGTATGATGCGTTCCAAAGCGACCGTGCCACATGCATGGCTCATGATGGAAGTGGACGTCACTTCGCTGGTGGCCTTACGGGAGAGCCTCAAAGAGGAATTTAAGGCCCGCGAAGGGGTGTCACTGACCTACATGCCGTTTATGTTGCGAGCGGTGGTGCAGGCGTTGAAAGCGGTTCCGGAAATGAATGCGCAGTGGAACGGAGATAGTATTGTTCTAAAGAAACACGTGAACATCGGAATGGCGACGGCGACCGACCGCGGCCTCATTGTGCCGGTCATCAAGGATGCGGATCAGAAGAACATCGTAGGGCTGGCCAAGGCCTCTCAAGATCTGGTGAAACGGGCCCGGAGCGGTCGCCTGACGATGGATGATTTGACGGGAGGTACGTTTACCGTCGACAATACCGGGGCTATTGGCACGGTTCTGACATACCCCATTATCAATGCCCCCGAAGTAGGCATTGTGACCATGGAAGCCATTGTTAAGCGCCCCGTCGTGATCCAGGATATGGTGGCCATCCGATCTATGATGAATGTCTGCATTTCCTTCGATCACCGGGTGGTGGACGGAGCCGAGGCCGGGAAATTTATTCAGGTGATCAAGCAAAACCTGGAATCGATTGGGCCTTCCACTTCGCTGTACTAATACTTTAGGGGACCACGAGAAGAGGGAAAGGAGTGCGAAGATGGAGTCATTGCCAATCATACACACCGACCGCAAAGCCCCATCACAACCTTTGCCACCATGGCTGAAGGTGCGCTTGACGCAAGGAAAAAACTATGTAGACCTCAAGAATTTGATGCGGTCTCAGACCCTGCATACCGTGTGTGAAGAGGCCTTATGTCCCAATATTTATGAGTGCTGGGAAAGCCGTACGGCCACGTTCTTAATCTTGGGGGACATTTGTACGCGCAATTGCGGATTCTGCGCGGTAACGACAGGGCGTCCTACGGGACTGGATTGGGAAGAGCCTCTGCGTGTGGCGCAAAGTGTCGAGGACATGGGCCTTAAGCATGTGGTGATTACATCCGTGACGCGAGACGATGTGCCTGATGGGGGATCTGCAATTTTTGCCGAGACCATTCGGGCGATTCGCCGCCGTGTGCCGACTTGTACCATCGAGGTGCTGACACCGGATTTCTTAGGGAATTGGGACGCGCTGATTACCGTGGCCGATGCTCATCCTGAAATCTTCAACCACAATACCGAAACGGTTCCTCGTTTGTATCGCCATGTACGCCCTAAGGCGAAATACGAACGGAGCATGGAGTTTCTGCGCCGTGTCAAGCTTCATGACCCATCCATTGTCACGAAATCGGGCATCATGGTGGGCCTTGGGGAAACACGAGAGGAAATTCATCAGGTGTTCGAAGACTTACGTGCCAATTTGGTGGATGTGTTGACCGTAGGGCAATACTTGCGTCCTGATGCCAAACATCTCCCCGTCGAACGGTATTACCCGCCGGAGGAGTTTGCGGAAATCAAAGAGGAAGCTTTGGCTCTGGGCTTCAGCCATGTGGAATCAGGTCCTTTAGTGCGGAGCTCGTATCACGCAGCGTCGCAAGTCCCTGAGGTGCGCTAAAATGTCACAGGCTGCCTATGTCGTCGATTTAGGAACGATGGCCTATCTTCCGGCGTGGGAGTTGCAAAAGCAAGTGGGACAACGTGTCGGACTAGGGGCTTTGCCCGATATTGTGTTGTTGGTCGAACACCCACCCGTTTATACGTTGGGGCGGGCGGCACGCGGATCGCATGAAAATTTGGTCTGGGATGCGGCACAGCGCGCCAAAGAAGGTATTGAGTTTGTGGAAGTCGACCGGGGCGGAGACGTGACCTATCATGGCCCCGGCCAATTAGTCGGATATCCCATCTTTGACTTGAATCGCCACGGCCGTGATTTGCATCGTTATTTGCGCGATCTTGAGGAAGTCTTGATCCGCACACTGCAGGACTTTGGCATTGAAGCGGGCCGCATGCCGCCTCACACGGGGGTTTGGGTCGGTCATGACAAAGTGGCGGCGATTGGGGTAAAGGCGAGCAAATGGATTACCCAACACGGTTTTGCCTTAAACGTCGATCCGAATTTAGAGCATTTTACCGGGATTATTCCGTGTGGGATTCACGATAAAGGGGTGACCTCGATGCGCCGGTTGTTAGGGACATCGATCACCCTCGAACAAGTCAAGCCGGTAGTCATTCGCCATTTAGCAGAAGTGTTTGACGTGGCACTGACGCCTGTTTCGCTGCAAAGCTTGGATGTCCACGCGAACACTGTGTGAAAATCGTTAAACAGCATGCTACGGCAAGCCTTTTCCTGATGAAGGAAGGGCTTGCCCGCGTTTTAGGGGCAAATGGACACGGGTAATTGCTGCGGGTGGCCCTAGGCGCTTTTTCGCACGGATGGTACAGTGAGGAAGGATGAGATAGTCATCCTAATGGGAAAGTGGGGAATCCACAATGATGCATGAGACCGAACGCTACCCGGATTGGGCTCGCAGCATGAAGCATGCGCAAGAAGATATTGGCTTGTTAATGGCGCATTTGATGGAATGGAAGGCAATTTTCGATCAGGAACTGCCGACTGATACGGCAGCGGGCGCTTTAGACCGGGCCGTAACCGCGTTAGAGCTGGCGACATCCGAAATGATGGTGGTGCTGTCCGCGTTGGACGGAGACGATATGCCGTATCAAGAGACGGAAGGGGATGCATTCTCCTCCATGCGCCGCAACGCTCCCGATTTATACGACGACCCGACGGAAGAGGAGTTAGACGAGGATTAACCTTTGCGCGAGATGGAGACGGTCATTGGGAATCGAACCCAACCAATCCCTTCGGGATTGCCGATCGGTTTGCAGCCGATGGGGAACCCAGTTCCATGACCGTCGTATCTGTTCCAAGAGGCTATGGCTTTAAAAGGTAACGCCGCAAGTCCTCTGTTCGAAATCCCACGACAATTTGTTCCGTACCTTCTTGGGTACGTATCACCGTGGTAGGGGTGGCGTCGGAGCCAAGCGCTATGACTTCGTCTATCCATGCGGGATTTTTTCGGATATCGCGTTCCTCAAATGCGATTTGATGATGAAGAAGCCAAGCCTTCTCTTGTTGACAGGAATGGCATCCTGGTTGTGTATAGACAATCACTTCCATACCCGCGCCTCCCTTCGTGCGGGTATTATTATACCCATTTGCTAGACCATAATCTAGGATTGGCAATGACAAGATAAAAGCTTCATACCCAATGGGGTATGTATTCAACCGCGACAAGAAAAAATGGGCGAAACCTGTGTGTGCGAAATGGTGGCGTTGTTGCCCATTACGCAATCAGCGGTGTCGCAGCATCTGAGAAAGCTGAAACAAGCGGGATTGGTGCAGGAAAGACGGCAAAAATACTGGATATACTATCGCCTTAATGAGGCGATGGCCTCTCCCGTCGCGAATCTGGTGCAGGCTTTACCGGAAGAACCGAGCGATGTGCAGTGGCTAACGACGCATGCCGTGGGATGGCCTTGTACCGTCGCAGAAAATGGGGCTCGCAAGACGAACGATGCCGCGGACGAGGAGGGAGAAGCTGTATCAGGGCAACCTGGGCACAGCGAACGCGATGCAGGATTATACCGTTGATGTGGCTAGAACGTCGGACGGAATAGCGGATGCGTCGGTACGGTCGTTTCATTTAACCTTAGGAGCGCGCCGCGGTGCGTTGTCTTTGGGATTCAATCCCGTGGAAACGTTGCTTTCTGCGCTTGGGTCTTGCTTGATGACGTCACTGGCGATGGTGTCGGAGTTGTCACGGGTGCCCATTACCACGATGCATATGCATCTTCGTGGAACACGTCAAGATAAGCCGCCGGTTTTGGTGGCCGTGGGATATCATCTGACGGTGGTCACGGATTTGGGGCGCGAACGGGTCGATCGGTTGATAGAGTTGGCCCACAAAAACAGCACGGTTTTTCAAACACTGTCGGGAGCCGTGCCGATATCCGGGACGTGGGATTACGGCTCCCTTGGTTCCTAAGCGATTTTAGGTGCAGGGAGAAGGAATTAGTCTGTTGTGCCTAATTGTTGGACCCAACGCCGGGACAAGATAGGGACGAATGACCCTAGGGAATCGAGAATGTCTTGCGTAAGCTTAAGCCGTGGTCAGTCTCGAGAGGCTTAGGAGACCGAAGACGCAACGGAGGGAGTGAGGACGATGTACAACTACAACAGTTACAGTGTGTCAGACGGCATTGATGGCAAGCTGATGGGAAAGACCTTGGCCTATTTGGTGTTGCTGTTAGGGATATTAATGATTGGCAGTGTGATCGGGGTGGGACTCGGTTCGGTCGGGCTGTGGGTGGGCTTTATCCTCGCCATTTTATCGACGATTATGGTCTCGCGCCGGGTCGGCAACAGCGGGCAGGCTTTGATGTGGGGCATTTTGGCGGCCATCGGTATGGGAATGATGATTTCGACCGTCTTGTGGTATGCCATTCTTTATCAAGGACCGCTCCTCTTTACGACCGTCATTGCTTTGCTGCTGGCGGTGTTGGTTGCCGCTGCGGTCGTCGCGTGGATTCCGTGGGATTTTAGCAAAATGGGGCCGCTGCTCTTTGTCGGTTTGATTGTATTGCTGGTGGTCGGCTTGTTGTCGATGGTGATTCCGAGCATGGGTGGCGTGATGATGTCCCAGGCTTACAACATTATCGGTGTCGTGATATTTACCGGGTATTTGATGGTGGACTTTGGCATCATGCGCTACCGGTCACGGGCCTTTCCCGAGGACGGCATGGCCATCATGCTTGCGGTCTCACTGCTCGTCGACATTGTCAACTTGTTCCTCTTCTTGCTGCGATTGGGGCGGCGCTGAGCCGTCCCTCTTTTTTTATCGCATCCCCTGATTCTTCCCCATATTTACTGCACTCACATCATGCAATTGCTGGAGCACGACCGGGGTTGTGTTCGCTTAGCGGCGAGCTAGCTTTGCTATTGGCTACGGGCCGATGAATCCCATTGGCCCGACGGAGAGGAAGGATGAATCATGCAAACATTGACATTCGATGTCGTGACCATAGGAGGAGGACCGGGCGCCACCCCGGGAGCTCAGCTGCTGGCTCAACAAGGGCAGAAGGTGGCCATTGTGGAAAAGGGTGCGGGACTGGGGGGCACGTGTTTATTTGAAGGCTGCATTCCGTCCAAGATCTTCTTGGAATCTGCCGCGCGGATCCGTGCGATTGGAGTGGATGCAGGCTTTGGCGTGCAAGGAGCCCATTTTGACACGATTAATTTAGACCGCATCCGGGCACGCAAGCAGGAGATTTTGGCAAAGCGGGCGGGTGGTGCTCAAGTCGCCTGTGACAAGCTTGGAATAACCGTGATCCAAGGCGTTGCCGACCTTCTTGATCCGCACCATGTGACTGTTCAGACGGCGAATCACGAGTCGATTCTTCTTGAGGCCAAAACGCTAATCATTGCACCCGGATCCGTCTCTCGGCCCTTGGAGGTGCCCGGAGCGGATAATGAGGGCCTGTGGACTAGTCAAGAGGCGTTAGAGCTTGCCGAAATTCCCAAGACCCTTTGCATCATCGGTGGGGGATACATTGGGATGGAACTGGCGACCTTGTATCACGCACTCGGAAGTCAGGTGCACATTTTAGAGGCCGGTCCTCGCATTTTGCTTACCGAAGATCCCGGCATCGCGGAGCATCTCGTGCAGACATGGCAGAAAACGGGGGTATCCATCCCCATTGAAACGGGCATTACGCTCGACGCCATTGAAAGTACCGGGAAAGCTTTGGGCCATCAGCGCGTGCATTACCGCGCTGCGACTGGTGAAGTCCGCATACTCGAGGCGGACCGCGTCTTGATAGCGGTAGGGCGGGCCCCGGCCACGCCTCAGCTCCGTTGGGATCGCGTAGGCATTACCCTAGGGGCCCGAAAGGAAGTTCCGGTAAATGAGTTCTATCAAACCGTCGTTCCCAGCATTTATGCTCCGGGGGACGTCAATGGGGAGGTGATGCTGGCCCATGCCGCAACGCGTCAATCCCTCATTGCCGCGCAGCAGATCTTGGGCCGAACCACGGTTCCCAACGCGCTGGTAGTGCCCCATGTGGTCTTTACGGACCCGGAAATTGCCGCCGTTGGTGCGGACAGCCGTGACTTAGCTGCGCATCCGCAATGGGCCATGACATCTTGGCCGTATCGTCAAGACGCCCGGGCGTTGATTATGGGGGACGCGGAAGGTTTTGCGCAGATGATTTGGGATCAAAAGACGCATGCGTTGTTAGGGTTGCAAGGCGGGATGCTTCATGTGCCGATATTGCTGTGGTTTGGCTATCCCTTAAAGACCGTCGCCCAACCCGTAGGGATTCTTCTCAACGGCATCACCACATTGGTCGCGCTCGTGGTTTATGCCCGCAACCGATTGGTGGACTGGAAAGGGAGCTGGGGGATGGCGGCAGCTGCTTTGCTAGCAGCGCCGTTAGGAAGCATTGTGGCCCGTATGGTGGCGGATCGCTTGTTAATCATTCTGCTGGTCCTCATGATTTTCTTTGCTGCCATCAGAACCTTATTGACCGCTCACAAAGCCGAACCCGAGAAGTTTGCCCCGAGCCGGATGCGCCAAGTGTTAGGCACCATCGTCGTGGCGTTCGCGGCTTTTCTGGGGGCGATGCTGGGACTTGGGGGCGGCACCCTTATCAGTCCCATGCTAATGTGGATGGGATATCCGACGAAGAAAGCCGTGGCGACATCGGCATTCGTCGTCACTGTATCTAGCGCCTCGGGGTTTGCTGGACGCGTGGGTCATATGGCGGCATCGTGGGAGCTGATCTTGGTCCTGTCGTTGGCTGTGATGCTGGCGGCGTGGTTAGGAAGCTGGGTAATGGCCACGCGTGCTAAGCCTAAGTGGGTCAAGTACGGTTATAGTCTCTTGTTAGTGGGGGTGGGAATCAAGCTCTTAATCCCGATTCTCTAGGTTCACTCTGGGCAGAAGATGGAAAAAGGAAGACGGCCGTCAAGATCTCGACCATGGCTGTCTTCTAGCGTTGTGTCGATGGACCTAGAAATCTCATTCCTTGTGGCCATAAAGGAGTTATGGCGATGGATATGCCACGCTCATCATCTCGGATGCTGCAATGGGGTCTGGCTGCTTATTGGTTTTCCTTAAATATGGAAGGAGCCGCGCTCCTTACCATTTTGATCCCGATGACCTTACTCCAAGTGTCTCCCGTAGGACATGTCGGCCAGTTGGCGCGTATCGTGTCCTTGGCCGCGCTATTCACCATGATTGTGCCCCCTATTGCCGGCGCCTATTCGGACCGTCAAAAACGCCGTGGTAAACGCCGCATGCCGCTGATGTGGTGGGGGACGGCGCTAAATGTGGGGGGCTTGTTGATGATCCCTGGGGTGTCACGAGCCTCAATCTTAACCGTTTCGGTCCCGGCCATGGGGTGCGCGGGTCATTTCAGCGGGCTCACAACGGTTGTTTGAACCAAATTTTTTTACCACCCGTTTGCCAGAGCGCTGGGGATACTGGTTAAGTGCTGTAAATGTAGGTCCTGTATTGTGGCGTCTTGGGGTGCGGCCTATAGAAAATCAACCGCTGTTCCGCCCCATTACGAGTTGGGCGTATCATATTTTTCAAACGCAGGGCAATCTTCTTGCGAGCGCGGTATTCACCGAGGAGGTGCTTACGGGTTTGGCCATGGTGAGGACAAATAAGGCGCCGCTGCGGCTACGCGACCTTTGGCAGCCGCGCTATGCCCGGCAAGGTGCTTGTCTTGTCAGCGTCACCGCCCTGCAAGAGCCCTATCGGCACCAGATGCGCCAGCAACTAGCCATGCATATCCGGCAACAAATAGCGGAACTATTAAATGCCGTCCGCGATGGCGATCTATTGTATTTGACACCCGAAGGCCGCTATACCCAAGACGGACGCGTGGGCCGGTTCCGCATGCTTTGGACGGTAGCTCAACAACACATCCCAGAGGTTGTGGGGATGGCTACCGCCTATGACGTGTTGCGCCCGGGCCCTTTGCACGTCTGGATGAGGTGGACCGAGAGGATGAAAGCCCCTTGGGCGCAAACCATTTTGCGAGCTAGGCGGCCGATTACGGCGAGTCATGTGGTGGCGGTCGCGGTTGAAGGCATGGCCGATGAATCTTCAGCCATGGCCCGGGCGAAGGCGCTGATGGCAAAAATTCCCGCGGATGCCCAGGTGGCAAGTGACTTGGCGACACGGCCAGATGAGGTGTTGACCCGCGCGTTGCACTTTCTTTGGCCTCGGCATCAGCACGGCGTGGTTTGTGACCCGCGGTTACCAGGAGTACCGGATCTTGTGCAGTATTACCGCAATCAATGGGATGAAACGATAGCGGCGTTAACCCGTTGCACAAGACCATAATCGCCGTGAAAGTGACCACGATCCGACTGCCCATGCAGAAATGCTTGTGATTCGAGCGGCATCCCAAAAACTGGGGCGATGGCGTCTGACTGGGACGACGTTGCTTGTGACGCTTGAGCCTTGTATAATGTGTGCGGGTGCTATTATATTAAGTCGGATAGATCGATTGGTTTTCGCTACACGGGATCCCAAAGCTGGCGCTGTGTTGAGCCTGTATCAAGCGCTATCGGATGACCGTCTCAATCATCGCGTGGCGATTCATGAAGGTCTCTACCAACAACAGGCACAAACGCTGTTGCGGGACTTTTTTCGGGCCCGGAGAATAAAGGACAAGTGAATAGTGCGGAGAGGTGTCTGAGTTGGTCGAAGGAGCCCGACTCGAAATCGGGTAGGCGGCTAAAACCCGTCTCGTGGGTTCGAATCCCACCCTCTCCGCCACGATATTGATCTGGAGGGGTGGCCGAGCGGTTTAAGGCGCACGCCGACGCGATTGAGCTCATCGCCGAGTATGCCGACGGGGCTTTGCGTGACGCGCTTAGTTTGCTAGACCAAGCCTTGGCGGTCGGACAAGGAACTCTGAGCCGAACGGTTGTAGCGGACTTGGTGGGTACGGTGGATCCTGCCCTTATGCTGCGGTTGATGACAGGATTGAGCCAGTCCGAGACCTTGGCTGAGGTGATGGTGACGTTGGATACGGTGTATCATTTAGGGCGCGATTACCGCAGTGTCCTGCGTGACCTTGCTAAGCAGATTCGGGATGTGATTATATGGCGACAAGCCGGGCATGATCTTTTTCCGCAATATCGGCAGCAGTGGCTTGCCGAAGTGGATCAGGCTCTTCCCACTCATATTGCTCCAGCTCAGTGGTTCCATGCGTTAGAAATATTAGCGGAAGCCGATACGCGTTTGCGCGGGGGATTTCCGGCGCAATTGTCTGTAGAATTGGCACTGCTCAAGATTCGTGAGGAGTGGGGACTCGGATCTCCTCCACCTGTCTTGGAGGCGGTTCACGCTCAAAAGCCCCCGACCAAGACCCCTTTGTCTCCTAGGGCCGAGCCCGCGAACACGGGTTCCATCGCACCGGAGCCCGTACCCGTTCAAGGGGGTGGAGGTACTGGCAACCGAGTACCATTGCTCTTAGAGACGATTCGTCAAGAACGGCTGTCAACCCATGCACTCTTGAATGATGCCAAGGTCATTGAGCGCGATGCACAGAACTTGGACATCATCTTTTCTTTTCCGGCGCACCGTGATTTAATGATGACCACGCAGAATAAAGCTTTGCTGGATCAGGTGATACAGCGGATATATGGGCCTGGAATGCGGTATCATTTAACCACAGCTGACAACGCCGCCGAGACCGGCGCACCGCCGTCTCAATCGGTTGCTCCCCCGCTTGAGGACAGCATCCGTGAGTGGTTGGGGCCTGACGTGCCTATTCGTACGGTGAGCGATTAATTCGAGGAGGGTTATTATGGGATTTAACCCCAACAACATGCAAAAAATGATGAAGCAAGTCCAAAAGATGCAGGCGGATATGGCTCGGGTTCAAGAAGAATTGCAGACGGAAACGGTCGAAGTGGAAATTGGCGGCGTAATCAAAGCCGTGTTTAATGGACATGGGGAGATTCAGTCCCGATGGCACACCCGTCTACAATTTTGCGGTGGTACTCGACGATTATGATATGGCGATCACCCACGTGATTCGGGGCGAGGAGCATCTCTCCAACACGCCGAAACAAATCTTAGTCTATCAGGCGCTAAACTTGGACCTTCCTGCCTTCGCGCATGTCCCCATGATTTTAGCTCCCGATCACACAAAATTGTCCAAACGCCATGGCGCGACTTCTGTTGAGGAGTACCGGCAGCAGGGTATTCTACCTGAAGCATTGACGAACTATCTCTTGCTCTTGGGATGGTCTGCTCCAGACGATACCGAAATCATGACCCTTGAGCAAGCGGCGCAGTGGTTTGACTTGGACCGAGTACAACATACGGCTGCAATTTATGACATTAAGAAGCTAGAGTGGATGAACAGCCAATACCTCCGGTTGCTGCCGGTGGACCGGATAAAAGAGGCGGTGACGCCCTTCCTGGCGGCAGAAGGTATTGTCTCGGAATCAGGGCCGGACCTGGATACCGTTATTGCTTTGGTGCGCGAACGGGCCCGGACGTTGGTGGAGTTGGCGCAAGGGATGGCTTATTTTTATGTGCGGCCCCAAACATTCGAGGCCAAAGGTGTTCAAAAGCATTTTGACGCCACCACCCCCGAGCGGTTACGAGCGCTAGCGGAGGTCTTAAGCCAACTGTCGACATGGGACCATGACAGCCTGATGGCGGCGTATGATGCGGAAGCGGCTCGTTTAGAGGTCAAACGGGCGGCGTTGATTCACCCTTCCCGATTGGCGGTAACAGGACGCACGGTGGGCCCGGGCTTATTTGAACTGTTGGAGGTCTTAGGGCAAAAAGAGACCGTGGACCGTCTCTTGGAGACGGCCACGGCCATTGAGAATGGGCATATTACGCCAACACCTTGACCTTGGCAGGACCGGGGGTCACGTACCCAATGCGGTAAACCGCAATCTTGGCTTGCTCGAACGCGGCCTCTAAGGAGGCGGCGTTCTCTTTTTTGACCGTAAACAGCAAACCACCTGAGGTAACCGCGTCAGCTAGCAACGTCAACAACTGGGAATCCATCGCCGGATCCGCATCAAGATGCGGCCTCACGTACTCTAGATTGCGACGGCTGCCCGACGGAAACCGCCCGAGTTGCGCGAGTTCCTTGGCGCCTGGTAACGTGGGAACACGCGAGGCCTCAAGGACGATGCTAACGCCAGCACCTTGGGCCATTTCCCAACTATGCCCTAGTAGACCAAATCCCGTAACGTCCGTACAAGCGGTGGGATCTCCCACTTGTTTAATGGCATCGCGTGCGGCGCGGTTCAAGGTTGTCATCATGGTGACCACGCTGTTCGTCCATTCGGGACGCGCTTCACCATCTTTGACAGCTTTGATGACCACGCCACTCCCAATCGGTTTGGACAGATACAACAAGTCGCCGACTTGCGCCGTGCTGTTGCGCCATATGTGATCGGGGTGGACAAGGCCTGTGACGGCATATCCCATTTTCGGCTCGTTGTCATCGATAGAGTGTCCTCCAAGTAAATGGCAAGACGCTTCATCTAAGATCGACTGACCGCCTTGCAGCATGGCTCCGACTTCTTCGGGTGACAACACGCCTTCTGGCACCGCTAGAAGATTCAATGCGGTCACGGGAATGCCTCCCATGGCATACACGTCAGATAATGAGTTGGCGGCCGCGACTTTGCCAAATAGTTCAGGATCGTCGACAACAGGTGTCAAAAAGTCCACGGTTTGCACAAGGGCTTGATCTGGCGTGAGGCGGTAAACGCCCGCGTCATCGTGGGTTTCGTTGCCCACTAAGACATCAGAATCCGCATGAAGGCGGGGTGGCACAAAGCTTAGTGCCTTCGTTAGGTCCTCCGGACCTAACTTGCACCCTCATCCCGATTTGCTGGTCATCTGTGTTAAGCGCGGGTGCATATCCTCACCTCCTGGATCCTCCAGAAAGCCTGGCGGAAAATTTTTCATGATGATTCTGGAGACAACGAGGCCTCCAGTCTTCTGTATCATAGCACAGTCATAAGGGCAAAGAGTTTGAGCGATGGATTAAACCCCCCGGCTGTTATCCGGAGGGTTTGACTTCAATGGCGCTGGCTCAAGGGCTATTGTTGTCCATACCAGATGGAACGGATGACGGTCCACAAGTGCGGATCCTCATCGCCGAGGCGCCAAATGGCGACCCCACCGAGATGATCGTGTTTGGCCAGTTCCAGCTTAAAGGCATCACTATAGCCGTTTTCAAACCACACAGTGTGGGTCGTGCCATTCGCAGCTTGGTACTGAAACGTGGCTTCATCATACGTCGAATTCCACGTGATGGGCACCCCGTAGTGGGCAGCCAGGTTCACCGCTTGCTCGTCATGGACCTCTACGGTATTGCCGTCCGAAGACCAGTTATAGCCGTAGGCGGCAAGTCCTAAAACAATCTTGGAAGCTGGGATGCGGGCTAAAGCGTAGTTGACTACATTAGTGACCCATCCGATAGGGGCGACAGGCCCTGGCGCCGAGCCGATGTCATGATAGTCATACGTCATGAGGACCACTTTGGTGGCGTATTGCCCCAAGAATTGATAATCATAGGCGCGTCCGTAGGGATCCGTGGAGGTGCGGGGAATAACGGCCACCGTGACCTCTTTCCCTAAAGGGCTAAGAGATTGACTGAGCGACTGGATAAAGGCATTGAGTCCAGAACGGTCTTGGGCACTTAAACCTTCAAAGTCAATGTTGTAGCCTTGGTAATCGTCTTGAACTGCCAATTGCGTCAGCTCGGCGACTACCGCACTGCGTGTGCTGGCGTTCGTCAGGATCGCGTCATTACCGCCAGCATTGGTGACTAACGGGAGAACCGTAATGTGATGAGCTTGGGCATACGCACGCACCGTAGCGCGCTGATAGCCCATGCGCCCGATCAAGCCATCGGCATGGACCGTGTACCACAACGGCGCAATCGTGTTGATGCTACCGAGGTTCTCTGACAAGCTGGTTTGCGATGCGGTAGACTGCGGCGTATATTGCGTGTAATATCCTAGCACCATCTTATGAGTGGAAGGGGCTAAAGGCGGATTCCCTGATGAGGGGGAGGGGGCCGCGGAAGATGACGGCGCATAGCCCATGGCGACCATTAAGGCATGCACCGTTTGAGGACCGACTACTTCATCGACTGCAATACCCGCGTGCGCTTGAAAGGCAAGCACGGCACGTCCTGTTTGTTGATTGAAGACCCCATCGGCAGGACCGGGATTGTATCCTAATTGGGATAAATCACCTTGCAAGGTGGTCACGGCAGAACCGTAGTCCCCTAGCGAAAGCATGTGCTGTCCGAGTGAGCCCTTTGATAGGGACATAGGACACTAAGGATATGAATAGGAGGGGTTTTGTGGCTGGGAGCCTGCGTTTAAAAACGGGACCGCACCGAGTGCTTGAAGGGGCTCCGTGGGTATATCGTGGAGAGATGTATCATGCCGATTTAACGCCAGGAACGGTGGTCGAATTAACCGAGGTCAATGGACGGTTTGTTGGCAAAGGGTTTTTCAATCCGGCATCGCTAATTGCCTTTCGTCTGCTCACGCGTGATGTGCATGACGTGATTGATGGGGCATGGTTTCGCCGCCGGGTGCGTGACGCGGCGCAGATGCGACAGGATTTACTTGGGCATAAAGATGCTTACCGCGTTGTCAATTCCGAAGCCGACCAATTGCCAGGGTTGATTGTGGACAAATATGGGCCGATGCTGGTGGTGGAAATTTTAAGTTTGGGATTGGTGCCCTTTACCGCGGATATTGTCGACGAGCTTGTCGCGATTTTTCAGCCCCAAGGAATTTACGAGCGGGGGGATGTTCCCGTGCGCACGAAAGAAGGACTGCCGCGCACGAACCGCATGTTGTTTGGAACCATGGTGTCCCCTGTCCATATCATAGAAAATGATGTGGTCATGCTAGTGGATCTGGCAGACGGCCAGAAAACAGGCCATTTTCTTGACCAATATCCCAATCGTCGGCGTACCGGGGAATTGGCTGCGGGCCGGAAAGTCTTTGATGCGTTTTGCCACACGGGGGGCTTTGGTCTTACAGCCGCCAAACACGGCGCGCAATCTGTCATTGGGATTGATATCGATGAGAACGCGGTGGCGCGCGCTCAAGAGAACGCAGCGGCGAATGGGTTGAACCAGGTGGAATTTCTCACCGCCAATGCGTTTGACTGGCTGAGGAAAGAAAGTGAAAAAGGACCCCAATACGATTTGGGGATCTTGGATCCGCCGGCGTTTACGAAGTCCAAAGATACAGTGGCTGGGGCGATCCGGGGCTACAAAGAGATTAATTTACGGGGCATCAAATTGCTGAAACCAGGGGGGTCATAAAGCTAAAGCTAAGGAAAATACCGTTGGCGCCGATAAGGCGACAGGAGGAGCTTTATCATGTCATCTGAGTCTACTGATTTCCAGTCCGCAATGGATCACGCTAAATTAAAAGGCTTGCATTGGAAAATTTGGTTTTTATCCGCCATGGGAGTGTTCCTTGACGGATTTGACCTCTTTATTATTGGAGTGGCTTTGCCACTGATTTCTCACCAAATGCATATGTCCAAGACCGGTCTGGGACTCGTAGGCGCTGCGGCTCCCCTAGGGGCTATGATTGGGGCCTTCACGTTAGGCCGATATACTGACAAGTTGGGTCGAAAGGCGATGTACTTTTTTGACCTTCTTTTTTTTGTCGTGTTCACAGGACTTTCCGCACTCTCTTGGAGTACGATATCTCTTCTCGTTTTCCGCTTTCTTTTGGGTATCGGCATTGGCGCAGACTATCCCATCAGCTCCACATACGTATCAGAACTCATGCCCAAAAAGATTCGCGGCCGCATGCTTTCTTCCGCCTTTAGTTTTCAAGCGTTGGGCGCGTTGTTTGGTGCGGCGGTTGGTCTTGCCATCTTAATGTTGGACCCCGCTCCTAATGCGTGGCGGTTTATGCTGGCCATTGGTGTCGTTCCGGCCATCATCGTGCTCGTCTTGCGGACCACGGTGCCCGAAAGCCCCCGGTGGCAAATGGAGCACGGTGACGCAGAAAAGGCTCGGACCTCCGCTGAAGCTTTGACAGGGCAAGCGATTGCCGTCGAACCGGTGCGCAAAAGCACATTGCAGTACAAGGACTTATTTAGCGCGGCCTACCTCAAACGAACCATTTTAGTGACGGTGCCATGGTTCTTAATGGATATTGGGCTCTATGGCATTGGCATTTTTACGCCGACGATTTTGTCCGTTATGGCTTTCGCGGGGCATGGTAACTTCATTCATAAAGACATTTTGTCAACCCAAGGCGCGATTTTCTTGGACGTCTTTTTAGTCGTGGGTTTTGCCTTAAGCATTACCCTTATTGAGCGGCTTGGGCGCATCCGGCTCCAAATGATAGGGTTCGCGGGGATGGCCGTGGCGATGGCGGTGCTCGCGGTTGTCGGTGTGCCCAAGGGGGCCCAAGGAGACTCCACGTTGTTAATTTTCTTTGGATTTGCCTTGTTTAACCTCGCGGTGAATATGGGCCCCAACGCCACCACCTGGATTTTGCCAACCGAGGTCTTCCCCACCAGCCTGCGCGCATCGGGTCATGGTCTCGCGGCCGCATCCGGAAAATTTGGCGCAGCCGTGGGTATTTTCTTGTTACCGGTCTTAGAGCAAGCGTGGGGGTTAGGGGTCACGTTAGGGATGATTGCGTTGGCTTCCTTTATTGGATTGCTGATTACCTGGCTTTTTGGGTATGAGACAGCTGGCCAATCTTTGGAAGAGGCCGGGGGCAATGGGAATGAAAAAGGGCCGCGAACGAAGCAAGTGACGGCCTAAGGAAAAAGCCTTCCGGCACAAGCCGGAAGGCTTTTTTAATGAGACGATGTTAGTGGCTGCACGAATTGGCGGCGCCGGGATCATCCTTAGTACGGAAGGAGTGACCACATCCGCAGGAAGAAGCCGCATTGGGGTTATTGATGGAAAAGCCACCGCCCATCATTGAGTTCACATAATCGACTTCGATTCCCTCCAAATAAGGAGCACTTAAGGGATCGATCACCACTTTGACCCCATTAAACTCAAAGACGTTGTCATCCTCTTGGGCAGCGTCCAGTGCCATGCCATAGCTGAAGCCACTGCACCCACCCTTACTGACATAAATGCGCAGGGCTAGGTCCGCATGATCCTTTGAGGCCATAAATTCCTTGACCTTATCGGTGGCAGTTTCACTCAGTGTAATCATTACGACATTCACCTCCGGGAGAAGTATTATAAAGCATCGGGTTATAGCTATCCTATCATAGATCCATCGTGCGTATCACACTATTTTTTACTGCTTTTGGACTCCTGTTCAAGAATGCCAAAAACATTAAGTAGTTCAGAAAGGCCAAAAATAAGAGCGTCGCGCGACTTCTGATCTAAACGTTCGGCAAATCGGCTAAATTGAGCCTGTCGGCGTTCAAAGACGAGTTCGGCCAGTTGTTTTCCATAGGAAGAGAGGCGTACTCGCACCACGCGTCGATCTTGATCATCGCGCTCGCGTCTGACCAGGTTCATGTTGATCAGGCGATCGACCAGTCGTGTCGCCGCGCTTTCTGTAAGTCCTAACTGTTCAGCCAGTTCACCCATGGGCAAATTGGGCACACCATATAAGGCAAACAAGGCGTTCATTTGGGACGGCGTAACCTCGAGGCCAATCAACTCACGACTAGCTTCGGCTTCGAGATAACGCATTATACGCGGGAAAAGTCGCTGAATTTCATTAATGAACGATTGTAATTGGTCATCCATCTGGGGCCCTCCTTGCGTCTGTTGTTTCATCATATCAAATCTTCGGCTTTTCGCTAATAAATTTGTCGTTGACAACTATTGCATTAGGGCGATATACTGGCCCTGCAAAACGTCACAGTCTAAAGGAATGGGGCGCCATGATCCCGATATTACGGACGCATCAACGAGTCTTCTGCGGTTCCGAGGGGGAGGTGGCGCTTTTTCTTATGATCAGGAGGGGTGCGGATGTATGTCAAGAAGGTCGCGGTTATTGGCGCGGGGACCATGGGCGCCGATATTGCTTATACGCTGGCTTTGACGAATATTCCTGTGGTTCTGCGGGATGTGGATGATTCGGCGCTTAAGAGGGCCCAGGAACACATTCAAGGACTTTTTGCCCAACGGGTCGCGAAAGGACGTCTCACGGCTCCAGATGCCGACCAACGTTTCGCCCGCATCGTGTTTAGTGGGGATCCTGCAGCTTTGCAAGATGTGTCCGTGGCGATTGAAGCCGTGCCAGAAAAAATGGCTTTGAAACAGAAAGTTTTTCAGGAACTCGACCGCTTGCTTCCGCCACTGGCCATTTTAGCGACAAACACCTCGGCCCTTAGTGTGACAGAGATGGCTCGCGTAACGTCCCGTCCCGAACGGGTGGCCGGCATGCATTTTTTCTATCCTGCGCACATGATGAAGCTGGTCGAGATTATTGCTGGATCGGATACAGAGCCTGATGTTCTCAAGACCCTCAGTCGACTTAGTGAAGAAATTCGGAAAATTCCGGTGGTCGTGAAGGAGTGCCCGGGGTTTGTGGTGAACCGCGTGTTGACAGCCTCCATGGCCGAGGTGATGCGGTTTAAGGCCGAATATGGCTATAGCGCGCAAGAGATTGATGACGTTATTGTGAGACATCAGATTGCTCCCTTGGGCCCTTTTACGTTGGCGGATGCTTTAGGTCTAGATATTGCCTGGGATGTCGCACAAACGCTGCAAGCAGCTTATGGAGACCGTTTCGATCCGGGTCCCGAGTTGCCACAACTGGTAGCGGAAGGACATCTTGGGGTGAAAACGGGCCAAGGCTTTTATACCCACAACAGGTCATGAAAGGATGGGGAGAAAATGGAGGCAGAACGCGAACAAGAATTAATAGATCGGTTTACGCTGGCCACGTATTTAGAAGCAGCTAGACTGTATGAAGAAGGTATTGCTACCGCGCAAGCGATTGACATTGCGATGCGGGCCGGTGCAGGGCTTCCTCAAGGGCCGCTGGCGTGGGCGGATAGTATCGGCTTGGATGTTATTTATGAGAAGCTCACGCGCCTGCAACACGAATTGGGCGACCGGTTTGCGCCTCCAACATCTCTGACAGAGCGGATCGGGCGGGGTCAACTGGGTGTCAAAACGCACGCAGGTTATTTCAATTATTAACGGACAATGGGAGGTGAATACAACATGGCACTAATTACCGTCGAACAGAGGGACCGTGTCGCTGTCTTGCGCCTGAGTCATCCTCCTGTGAATGCCTTAAGCTTATCCTTGTTGCAAGAACTCGATCGTGCCCTCACCGAGGCGATTGAGAATCATACTGTACGAGCGTTGGTTATTACGGGAGATGGTATGTTTTTTGCTGCGGGCGCCGATATTCCGAGCTTTTTGCAAATGGGAGCTGGCGTTAAGGATTTTTTGGCCTATGGCGTGGCCTTGTTTAATCGCATCGAACAGTGTCCCAAGCCTACTATTGCGGCCATTGGCGGCCCTGCCTTAGGCGGTGGCAATGAACTAGCGATGGCCACCGATATGCGCATTGCGTCCGACGCGGCACGTTTTGGTCAGCCCGAAGTAAATTTAGGGATCATACCGGGCTGGGGTGGGACGGTTCGTATGCCCAAATTAATCGGTCGGTCTCAAGCGGCGCGCTTATTACTCACCGGCGAAGCCATTGATGCCCAGGAGGCCTTGCGTATTGGTTTAATTCATGAGGTGGTGCCTGCCCATCTTTTATTGGACTATGCCGTGAATCAAGCAGACCGCTTAGCAGCCTTGCCGCCTTTAGCCCTGCAAGCCATTAAGAAACTTCTGGTCGATCCGAGTCTTGGACAAGCGGCGGAAACCGACGCGATGTCGGCTCTCATGGCGTCATCTGATGCAGCGGAGGGTATTATGGCCTTTCTCCAAAAGCGACGCCCAGAGTTTCGAGGGCAGTAGCGATGAGCGTCTATGACGAAAAACCTTGGTTGAAGCATTATGGGAATGTGCCACCAGAGATTGCGCAACCCCTTCGACCCTTAACCGATGTCATTGAACGCTGGAAAGACTGTGACGATAGAACGGCCGTGGTATTGGAAGACAGGACTATAAGCTATCCCGTTTTGTGGTCCATGGTAAACCGCGTGGCGGAAGGATTGCGGCGGTTGGGCGTTCAAAAAGGTGACCGTGTGGCCATTATCTTACCGAACAGCTTGGCCTTCTTACAAGCCTATTTCGGGATTTTGCGTTTGGGTGCGGTGGTTGTCGCGCTCAATCCGTTGTATACTTCATCAGAGCTGGCCGCGTTGTTAATGGATGCTGCCCCACGCACCCTGATTGTCCCGCCACAAGCCGTCGATCGGTTGCCTTCAGGCCTTCCCTGGCCCGTATTAATCGCCGATATGAACAATGACCAAGCGGTGGAAGAAAAGGCGTGCGCAGCATATCCGCAAGCTTCCTCCTTTAGTGCATGGTTGTCGTTGCCGGAATTGGCTACTCCCCCGGACATTGAGCCTGAGCATGATTTAGCGCTCCTGCAGTATACAGGCGGCACGACGGGTTTGCCCAAAGGCGCGATGCTGTCCCATGGGAATCTATGGGCCAATGCCGAACAGTCGCGCCTATGGATGCAAGACATCGTGTCTGCCGATCACCAAGACACCATCCTGATTGCTTTGCCATTATTTCATGCGTACGGGATGACGGTCGGCATGAATTTGGGCTTGTTGATTGGAGCGCGTTTGGTCTTTATGGTCCGTTTTCATCCCGAACAGGCCGCATTCTGGATTGAACGCACGAAGCCAACCCTCTTTCCCGGAGCCCCTACGATGTATGTGGCGCTCGCGCAATATGCGGCTCAACATCATTTGGACCTCACCTCGATTAAAGGGTGTATCAGCGGCTCGGCTCCGTTGCCCGCTCAAGTACAAGAAGACTTTGAAAAACTAACCAAAGGGCGGATTGTAGAAGGGTACGGTTTGACCGAGGCGTCTCCTGTGACACATTGTCAGCCTTTATGGCCGGTCGATGTGAAATCGCCAGGCATTGGATTTCCGTATCCGTCTACAGCTGTGCGGATTGTCAATGCGTCCGGTGAAGATGTTCCTGTTGGCGAAAAAGGTGAATTGTTGGTGAAAGGGCCTCAAGTCATGCAAGGATACTGGAATCGACCGGAAGAGAGCCAAATGGCGTTGAAAGAGGGATGGCTTTATACGGGAGACGTGGCGACGATGGATGAAGACGGATATTTCCATATTGCTGACCGTAAAAAGGACCTCATTATTTGTTCCGGGTTTAACGTGTACCCGCGGGAAGTGGAAGAAGTGCTCTACCAGTATCCGGGGATCGAAGAAGCCTGCGTCATTGGGGTACCTGATCCCTACCGAGGAGAGACCGTTAAAGCCGTTATCGTGCCGCGCGCGGGCGTCGCGTTGGACGCCCGTGCGCTCGATGCGTTTTGTCAAGAGAGGTTGGTTTCATACAAACGTCCGCGGATTTATGAGATGGTGGACCACTTGCCGAAATCAGCGATCGGCAAAATTCTACGCCGGGAGCTAAGCCGCACGGCGGCGCAGAATGACCAAAAAATAGGCGGCAAAGAAAAGACCTAGTGCAGGAATTCCGTAGCTAGCCGCAACAATCCGCACATGCACAAACGCAAGCCACAAGAGGCCGGCCGATCCGAGCCACGGACTGACCGGCCCGCTATTGCGCCCGCCAATGGAAATCAGCACGGCGGCTAACAGAAGAAATCCTATCCACCACCAAAGGCCATGGCCCAAGGACAACAAGGAAAAAGTGACGGCTAAAATCAGAAGCCGCAAAAGGCCCCGGCTGTGAAAGCGCCAAGGAGGAGTGGTAGTTCTGGGCACGGCAGAAAGTTTGGGACGCATTATGCAAAAAACCTCCAAAACCGGTTTGTTGAAGCTCATCGCAAGCTCGGGTGTGTTTGCCGCGCCCGTAATCAAAGCGGGCTTGGGAGCGAAGCTTGTCTAGCTCATAGTATCATTGCTGTGCGTTTTTGACTAAAAATTAGAGCGATTTGGGGTGGGAATTCGCACGCAGACGACCTGTCACGCGCTTTGTGTCTTTGGGTAGACTAAAAAACAAAAGACGCCTTGATGAGGAGGACAACGAAATTCCTGGGCCTCGAGAATATTACCTTTTAAATTGGTAGATGGTATAATACGGGGGAATTTAGTGTGCACACGGGGGTATGGCTATGCAGGTCACTGATGCAGCGTATGAAGTATTAAAAGAACACGGGCAGCCGATGGAAGTGCAGGACTTGCTCGATGAGACGTTGCGCAAACTGGGCCAAGACCGGGAAGCCCGTCAAGTGGCAAGAATTTACACAGAAATTAATCTTGATGTCCGCTTTCAATATCGTGGCAACTCGATGTGGGGATTAAAGGAATGGTTGCCTAAATCGGTAGCAAAAGGGTCGACTGGTCGGTCGGGCGGCTACGACGACGAAGAGAACGGCGACGTGGAGGAGGACGAGGGCTAACCTTCGGACTCCTTCTCCTTTTGAGTAAAAATCAATAGGCGGACAGCAAGAATTGTTATGAGGCATGGACATTAAGGGGAGGACATTGTGGCGAAGTTTGTGTTTATAACGGGTGGGGTCGTGTCATCCTTAGGCAAAGGGATAACAGCAGCGTCTTTGGGGCGTATTTTAAAAAGTCGGGGCGTGAAAGTCACGGCTTTAAAGTTGGATCCGTATATTAATGTGGATCCTGGTACAATGAGCCCTTTACAACATGGCGAGGTTTTTGTTACGCAAGATGGCGCGGAAACAGACTTAGACCTAGGTCATTATGAACGTTTTATGGATGTGAACTTGGGACAAGCCAACAACGTGACCACAGGCCGCATTTATTGGTCCACTCTGACCAAGGAACGACGCGGCGATTTTCTGGGAGGCACCATTCAGGTCATCCCGCACATTACCAATGAAATCAAAGAGCGAATTCACCGCGTTGCCGAGGCATCAGGAGCCGACGTCATTATTGTGGAAATTGGCGGCACTGTGGGCGATATTGAGAGCTTGCCGTTTTTGGAAGCAATCCGCCAAATGCGGTCAGATATTGGCCGCGACGCGGTCATGTACATTCATGTCACGTTGGTGCCCTATCTCAATGCGGCGGGCGAAGCGAAAACCAAGCCAACGCAGCACTCGGTCAAGGAATTGCGTTCTATTGGCATTCAGCCCGATGTGATTGTCTGCCGCGTCCAGAAGCCGTTGTCGCGCGATTTGCGTGACAAAATTGCGTTGATGTGTGATGTGGATCGGAAGGCCGTTATTCAAAATGTTGATGCCGAATCGATTTATCAATTGCCTTTGATGTTAGCGGAAGAGGGCTTGGACGATATTGTGTTAGATCGGTTGCAGATGCAAGCGCCGCCTGCTGACCTGGCTGATTGGGCGCAAGTGGCCAAACGGGCAACAACGTTGCAAGGGGATGTGACGGTTGCTGTTGTCGGCAAATATGTGGCGCTGCACGATGCATATATGAGTGTGGTCGAGGGGCTTGTGCACGGAGGGCTCGCCCATCAGGTTCGGGTTAATATTAAATGGGTCGACTCCGAAGAAGTGGAAGAGCAGGGAGCTGCGGCTTTATTGGAGGGCGTGGACGGGGTTTTGGTGCCTGGTAGCTTTGGCTACCGAGGTGTCGAGGGAAAAATTCAAGCAATTACGTGGGCGCGTGAAACAAGAACCCCATTTTTCGGGATTTGTATGGGCATGCAGGCCGCGGCCATTGAAGTGGCGCGCAATGTCTGCGGATTGGAAAATGCGAATTCTACGGAGTTTGATCCGAACACCCCGTATCCTATTATTGACTTGATGCCCGAGCAGCAAGGCGTGATGGACATGGGCGGCACCATGCGGTTAGGGAGCTATCCATGTACCTTGAAGCTAGGGACTAAGACTCAAGCTATTTATCAAGATACCTTAATTTTCGAAAGGCATCGCCACCGGTTTGAGTTAAATAACCGGTTTCGGGAGATGTTGGCAGACAGCGGACTCGTGGCGTCGGGTCTGTCGCCGGATGAGCGTTTAGTTGAAATTATGGAGTTGCAGGGACATCCTTGGTTTGTGGGGACGCAGTTTCATCCCGAATTTCAGTCTCGCCCGAATCGCCCACACCCCTTGTTCGCAGGATTTGTGGGAGCTGCGGCTAAGCGCAAGGGACTAGGCCCAGACAAGACGTTAGTGGAAGAAAATGCGGGGGCTGTGGGCCATTCCTAACGGGGGGTCTGTCTTATACCTAACGCTCTAAGAGTCTATCGCAACAGGTCCGGTGCCGGGTTCGGGTACCGGACCTCCTTATTTGCTCGCTAGTGGGGATGGTGCATCAGAACTAAACTGCGGTTGATGGGGTATAAAGCTATGGCAGAGGGCGAAGATAAGGGCAGTGACGACCGTGTATTCGGATATCAGCGGTCAAAATTACACCTGTCAGGAGACGACGTTGCTTATGTTTACGCAATCTGCCTTTCTTCCCATTGCCATTGGATTTTTTGGACTGGGCACCAACTACTTTGTGTGGGGGGGACAAGCCCTCTTCAACCACCCACCGAACGGCCCCGAAATTGATAAAGCGGTGGCGATTTGGGGGATCTGGATGGGGGGCTTCATGCAGTTCAGTGCTGAAGGATGGATGGCCATTGCCTATGCAGCCCTTTCCTTATTGGGAACCTTGATCTTTTTAGATGCCGGAGACGTGCCTGTGGGCATCTTGTTTATCATTCTGTTGCTCATTTACTTATCGGAAATTCCTACCCGACTCGCTGGTTGGAATCCTGGAGCACGCTTAGTGGGACTGTGGCAATTTCTGGGCGCTATCTGGCTCATGTATTTAACGTACGGCGTGGTATTCAACACCTCTTTAGGAGGACACTGGTGGGTTTAGTGCTTGAGTATGCAAGGGGACGAGGCTTTCCAAGAGAAGGGGCTTGGAAAGCCTCTTGGGTTTGCGTAGCGGTCATGGATACTCTTTGACAAGGTTTTTGCAGACAGAATATACTGAAGCAAAAGAGGAGAGGAGGCTCGACACATGGGATTGATTTCACGGGTGTCCACCATCTTTAAATCGAAAGTCAACAATATCTTGGATAAGGCTGAAGACCCTCGCGAGACCTTAGAATATTCCTATCAGAAGCAAGTCGAGCAGCTTCAGCAAGTTCGGCGTGGAGTGGCCGAGGTTGTGACGTCGAAAAAGCGTATCGAATTGCAGCTGAATAAGCTACAACAAATGGCCGCGCAATGGGACCAAGATGCGCGCGACGCGGTAGCTGCCGGCCGTGACGATTTGGCCCAAGAAGCCTTGACCCGCAAGCAAACAGTCGTTGCGCAAATGCAAGGACTGCAAACGCAAATTGCGGATTTGGAGAAAGAGGAGCATCGCCTACAAGATGCCCAACAAAAGCTGTCGTTGAAAGTGGAGACGTTCCGGACGCAAAAAGAAGTTATCAAGGCGCAATACTCCGCGGCCCAAGCTCAGGTGAAAATTGGGGAAGCGTTTTCAGGGTTGGGCGAGGACATGGCGGATGTTAACATGGCGTTGCAGCGGGCGCAGGACAAAACTCAGGCCTTGCAGGCACGCGCTCAGGCCATTGACGCGTTGTCCGAGGCGTCTTCGTCGACCCTACAGCTTGATGCAGCCCCATCGACAGGGGATTCCATTCGCGACGAATTGAATCGTCTCAAAGGGTCAACATCGGTGTCCGATGAGTTGGCAAAGCTGAAAGAAGAAATGGGCAAGGGAGAACCCTCATGATTGTTAGGATTTTGGCAGAAGGCCAGTATGACGTGGACGGAGCGACATTGGACGCTATTCATCGTCTGGATGATGAAGTCATGCAGGCCATCATGAACAACGATGCTGGGCGCTTTCATACTCTCTATGGGAAGCTCGTAGCACTGGCACGAACGGGCCGCCGAATTGAACCGCATGAATTTGCGGAATCGGATATTATACTTCCAGCGGCCGATACCAGTTTAGCGGAAGCAAAGAAACTGTTCAGTGGCACAATCGACTAACATGATCTTAAAGGGGAGGATCCCAGAGCGCGTACCATCGCTCCGGGTCTTTTTCTATGGGCATAAAAGGCTTCAGGGTTTGGGCAATCCGAAATTCCCGGGCTTGGTCGCGACGATGGGAGAGTTGAGGGACAAAGGGGTAAAAGGCCGCGCGACGATAGGTGTAAATCAAGTACCATGAGGGCGTGAAGGCAAACATCGCGGCCAGAAGACTATCGCCATATCCGGCTTGCTTTAACATATCTGCGGTTAAGTGCAGCGCGTTGATGACATCTTCGGGATCTTTTCCCTCAAAGACAATCCAGCGATAGCCTTGTTGGTCGTCCACGTGATGGGCTGTGACCGGCATATCTTTGCCGCCTAAGGTGAGAATTTGTTGGACATCCTTTTCTAAGGATTCATACCCTGAATTGTCAAAAAAAAGCTGGCAATAGTAATCACCGCGACGTCATGATTCTTAATATGGGTCAACTCGTGGGCTAATACCGCTTCTAATTCTTGTTCCGGAAGCTGATCCAAAAGGCCTTGGGTCACGGTGATCGTCGCCTTTTTAGGACTGCGTCCTGTAGTAAAGGCATTCGGCATGCGAGTCGGCATCACGGCAATTTTGGGTACCGGGATATCCGCGAGTTGTGCGAGACGCTCGACCATAGCATACAGCTTGGGCGCTTGCTGGGGCGTAACAATCCGTGACCCCGTCGTTAATAGCACCAGGCTGTCTGAAAAGAAATATTGGCTAAAGGCTAATGCCATAATGATTAAAATCAGTAACGGCAATGCCACACCTGCGTCCCATAACACCACAATAAACGCCAAATACAACGCCGCTAACAACATCATGGTAATGAACATCCGAAGCGATAAACCAAAATCGTGGCCATACCAGGCCGCAGTTTTTTTTGCCATCGACGGTATGCTCCTTTCCTCTTATAGTATAGTCTACGTCCTAAAGGTCTTGCACTCAAGCTTAAGAGACGATTGTTATGAGAATCAGTCTCAGTTTACTGCGGCAAAGGCTTGTCTAGTGTGGTGCGATGAGCTAAAACGTATGCGAGAAATTGTGCTGGGTAGACGTCTGTGGCAAAAAACGGATCGACAAAGTTCTTGCAAAATCTCATCACGGAGAGTAAAATGGTTTTTGCTGCTGGGGGATGATGTAGCGGTAGCATAGGTGACTCTGGATCACCTCGCCTAGGTTCGAATCCTGGTCCCCCAGCCAATTATGGCCCCATAGTCTAGAGGCCTAGGACGCCGGACCCTCATTCCGGAAACAGCGGTTCGAATCCGCTTGGGGCTACCATTTAATAACCGCTGTGAAGCGGTTATTTTTTTATGCTCACTGTCCGACGGCCTGAATAATTCTCGCATCTCGCGTGGATTAAGACCGTTGCGAAAATCCAAGGCTGGGTTTGAACGAACGACCCAAGCCTTGGATTTTAGTGGTGTTAAGGGTGAACGGTGGTGAGCATATGCCATTTGATGCCGCTGACGTCCTCTACGGTTACGGTGACCTGAGTGCCTGGGGGAATAGGGCGATTGATAGCGAGTCGTATCGTGCCCTTGGCGGAAAGCGGCACGATGAGTCCGTGTGGGCCTGGGGCGATTTTTTCAAAATGATAGACGTTGTGAATAGATTCTTTTGAGATCTTGTGCAGTTGTTGACCATTCCATATCTCATAGACCTTTCCGGTGCTAGATGTGAGGGCCACCATGGAGGTAAATTCCCCATAGACGCCAGAACCTCCGGTATTATACAGTTCTAGATCAAGCATGTGCGGTGTGACGTGGGTGCCGGTTAACACTAAATCAGGTTTTTTGCTGTAGTTGACTAACTTTCCCCACAGACCATGGTGAAAGACTTGATAGGTGAATAGGGTGATGACCACCCCGACAATCAACATGCCAAGGGCTTGCCGTTTTTGGTTTTTCGTTTCAACGGCTTCGTGTTTGATCGCCATCATTTTTCACTCCTTACACGGCAGTTTTTAAGCTAATCTGATGCGCCAAGGGCCAATGTGAACATAACCATCCCAGTTTCTGAGCAGCCACCGGTCCAAACTCCAAGGGCCAGCGCCGGAGAACATAAAGACCATCGCAGCAATGCCTTCCACGGTACCAATTTGCCATTCGTCAACACATGTGGTTCCTTGCCAGCCGTCCCCCCACAAAATCCCAAAACTCAATAGGACTGCTCCAAGAGCGGAAAGACGGGTCAGAGTTCCGCTGATTAAAAATAATCCAACCAAGAATTCGATCCACGTGAAGATAATTAAGAATCCAAAGGCTGTGTGCGGGTGAAGAATTAACGTGTTCATTAGATGATTCAGAGGCCAAAATCCCGCCTGTTATTCGCAGTATGCCCGCCTTGGGGCCTGCTGGCACAACGAGCGTAGGCGTTAGAGCTTCTGATTTACCATGGGTTGTGCCTATGATTTTGTCTAAGAGGGCCAAAAGGCCAAGGTATCAGTGCCCGAATGGTAGTGTTCGGCTCAAGTCCCGCAACGTACACTGGGGATGACAAATCTGTTTGAATGGTAGAGGTGGAGAAGGACCGTGGAAGTCGAAGCGTTTGGGTATTCCAGTTCTGTCATTGTGAGGCGCCTACGCTTTATCATTCCTTTGACCTGTTTCCTTGAAGTGTTATTACACCCTGCAAATAGTGAAGGATTTGCCGTCGTCGGTTTCGCGGCGGTTATCGATGTTTTGCGTCACGAATGGTTCTTGGCCTCAACCTCAAAGGGATCATTGTCTTCTACTGCATGGCGTGACGCCGTCTATGCGCTGCTTATCTATGTTCTCTATCTGACCCAAGCCCGGTTTCCTGCTCTTGCGCTCTCCCCTGTTCCAGTGATGGAGTTAGCATTAATGGCCAATCCTTCGATGGTCAAAAAAATCCTGCCCACTGTGGCAGGATTGATTGCGATTCGCCGCATAGTGTTGGCACGCCAAGGATTATTACTCTTACATATGGTTTGGCCGCTTTGGATTTTGGCGGCAGCCCTAATGGCGCTGATAATAGCCGGGCTAGTCCGGCAGCATGATCAAGCCAAAGAATCTGCTAATACCCTTATTCAGCGTCATCAGCAACTGTTAATGCGCGTGATTGAGCGGCTTTTCGAGGAGACCCACGTGATAATAGCTGATGCCGAGCGTGAGCGCCTCGAGGCATTGATTACCCAGCTGTGTCGCTCGGGCGGGGGGAAGCTCTCAGAAGAACTAAGCCATATCGTCGCTTGTGCTATAAAAGAACATGAGGAGGTCTTACATCTTTTCACGCCTCGTGAGAAAGAAATTCTTCAGGGAATGGCACGCGGATACTCTTACCGGCAGATTGCGGTCCATCAGCAGGTTAGTGAGGGAACGGTGCGGGCCCATGCGGCTAACATTATGCAAAAAATGGGTGTACACTCGCGTAGGGATGCTGTGCATTGGGCTCAACAGCAGCACATGCTTCCGGTACAGCCCGGCTCAGCTCCAGCCAATACGCGTCAAGAGTAAGGGCAAGCCGGTAAGGGGAGGATACGACAGTGATAACCACGTGGACAACGTGTTTGCGTTGGGCGGAATGTGATGTGGCCGGCATCATTTATCACGCTCATTTATTTGATTGGTTTTCTGAGGCGCGAATTCATTGGCTTCGAGCGCACAATATGGATTACTATAAGATCTTGAGACCGTTAGGTCTTGAGTTGTTGGTACGACACGCTGAAGCAGACTTTATTCATGCTATGCGTCCCGGAGACCGCTGTGACGTGCATGCGTCACTCACTAGGCTTACGCCCACACGCGCGACCTTTACGTATCAGGTCACGTCGCAAGGCCAGGAAACGAGTCGGGGAATCACCGAACATATTTTTGTGCTCAATGGGCATGCTGCTCGCCTGGACCGTTCTTTGCCTGAGTACTATGGTTCTTTGCAGCAGTTGTTGTCCTAAACACAACAGGAGGCAAAAATCATGGCCATTAAACCCTATCACTACGAGCTTCCACTGGATTTTAATCAACCTTCAAATCGCAAAGCCATGGAATCGGCGCTGCGCGAAGTCAAAGAGCAATTTGGTCTATCCTACCCGCTGTTAATCGGCTCCGAACGCGTTGACACGGAAAAAAAGATTACCTCGACCAATCCCGCCCATCCCGACCAAGTCGTAGGATTTGTCTCCAAAGCCGAAGCGAGTCACATTGACCAAGCCATTAAGGAGGCGTGGCGTGCCTTTGACTCATGGAAGAAGGTGCCCGCCGCAGACCGAGCACGCTACCTCTATAAAGCGGCAGCAATTATGCGCCGTAAAAAATTGTTTTTGGCAGCCGTAGAGGTCTACGAAGCTGGCAAGACCTGGGCGGAAGCGGAAGGCGACGTCAACGAAGCGATTGATTTTATGGAGTATTACGGTCGGCAAATGGAGCGGTTGGGAGCGCCTGTGCCCTTGACCCCTTTAGACGATGAAGACGACCAGGCCTTTTATGTACCCATCGGCGTGGGCGCAATTATTCCCCCGTGGAACTTCCCGTTGGCGATTTTGACGGGAATGACAACGTCTGCGATCGTGGCCGGAAATTGTGTCATATTAAAGCCGGCGAGTGCGACCCCGGTGATTGCCGCGCATTTTGTCGAGATTATGCATGAAGCAGGGCTGCCATATGGCGTCTTGAACTTCGTGCCGGGCGATGGCGGCACGATTGGTGATTATATTGTGACGCACCCGCTTATTCGCTTCATCAGCTTTACGGGCTCTCGAGAAGTCGGCTTGCGCATTAACCAATTAGCGGCCCAAGTAGCTCCCGGCCAAAAGTGGATTAAGCGCGTCGTGGCGGAAATGGGGGGCAAAGACGCCATTGTTGTGGATGAAACTGCCGATCTCGACAAGGCAGCACAAGATATTGTAACATCGGCGTTTGGATTTCAAGGACAAAAGTGTTCCGCATGCTCCCGCGCCATTATTGTTGATGAAGTCCATGATGTGTTGTTGAAGAAGATTGTGGAACGGACCAAAAAGCTGGTTGTCGGCGATCCCGATAATTTTAACAGTCAAATGGGTCCCGTGATTGATCCCAAAGCCTTTGAAAAGGTTCATAGTTATATTCAGTGGGGGAAAGAACACGCGCATCTCGAAACCGGTGGCGGGACCATGGACCGCGACGGCTATTTTATTCCGCCCACGATTTTCTCGGATGTGAAGCCAGGGAGCAAGCTGGAACAAGAAGAAGTGTTTGGGCCAGTGTTAGCGGTGATTCGGGCACGTAATTTGCTCTTCCAACCACTGCAGCGTGTTCACATCCAAGTGGTTATTGGGCTCATCGAGCAGCCAAATATCCGCGCCGGACAAAATAATTTGCAACAGTGCTAGTCGATGTTGTTCTCCGCCGGAAAGATGCTGGGGAGAGTCATTGAAACGGGATTCAGCAAAGCCCAGCGCAATGAGGCCCGCCCGAACGGTCGCTTCCCATTCATATCCGCCCATGTCCGAAAATTTTTCGGAGAGCCTGCCCCACTGCTCGGTTAACTCGATGAGTTGTTCAGAGGTCATATCCGGGTTGGCCATGGCTTGTTCGACGTGCTGCAGCTGTTCTTGAGTTTGCCGAAGCTGGCTGTTGGCGTCCGCTGCACAGGCCCAAATTGTCGAGCAAGAAGGCTTTTGCCACTGATTAAGTTGGGTGATATAAGGGGCGCCCATGACTTTTATGGAGCCGGAGTCGGGTTCGATGGCTCCTGACAATAAACCTAAAAAGGTGCTTTTGCCCATCCCGTTGGGTCCAACAATGCCAATTCGGTCACCAGCATTAATATTTAATGTAATGTTGTTAACTAAGGCGCGACCGCCCATTGAAAGTTGGGCCGATTGTACAGAAAGCCAAGCCATAAAATACAAAACCTCCGCGCTGACGCTTTTCTCTGTATCTTAACACAGGGCGAATACGTCAGTCGTGATGCATTAAGTTCCGCAAGCTGGGCGAAACTAATTCGACACAGAAGAAATTGGGAGTTGCATACGCAGCAAAAGGGTGTTATTATATCAAAGCTGTCCGCGAGGACAGTGAGACCACCCGGTTTAGTGGTGGTGCCCGGTCCTTGAAAACTATATCGTCATGAACTCATGACGATATAGTTTTCAAGGACCGACGCCGCCCGCTGAAGCGGGGGGCTCACTGTCCTCGCGGACAGCTTTGATATAATAACACCTGAGGTGAGTTCTGTCTAGCCATATTAGAAAACTTTTTGTTTAACCATTGTACCCCACGGATTTCGACATTATACGGTGCCGCCGTTAGAGATCCTCGCCGTCTTCTATGGTTAATTCACGTGTTTCGGGATTAAATACGTGATATCCGCGCCAACGGCCTTCAAAGCGCCAAAATGTAAAAATTATGCCTCCCGCCAGCATAATGGCAACCAATGCATCGATAGAGCGACCAATAGCGGCGGGGCCGTAAATCAAGAAAATGCTAATGACCACCGCAAACCACGTCGTCGTCACATAAGAAATGATCTGAAGGCCTCTGTGTTGGTGCGTAATGCCATGTAGACCATGGTGATGAATACGCGTTAAAAACACCGCCGCACTAAGACTGTCAAAGAGAAACTCCAAAATCAGAAAGAAACCCGCCGTACTGAGCACTAAATTGAACACAGACGCAAGCGATGCCACCAGTAACTGCAATGACACAATCGTCCATCCCAACACGAGAGGGACCACAATCGTCCACGTCGGCGACTGTGCAGAGTTTTTCGTCACAAAAAATCGGGGGAGTATTCGGTCCCGAGCCATTGCATACAACGCCTTACTCAAAATAAACGTTGTAAGCCATAAAGAGCCGGCGGTTGAAGCCACAATGGGCACAATGGCCCAACGGAATTGATGAGGCGATAACGCTTGCGCCCATGCAATCAACACATCGGGATTCTTAACCAGCTGGGCTAGTGACACGGAATGTAGCATTAAAGGGAAAATCGTTAAATAAAAAGCTAACACCATGAAAGCTCCTACCACGCCGCCCATTCCCGGGGTTTTCTGCGGGTAATCAGCTTCTTCCGCCGCATAGCTATCAATTTCCCAACCATCCACTATAGTCGCGCCTACAACCATCGCAATAACAAAACCGTGCCATGATGGCGTCACATGATTTCCCGGAAGCGCACGCCAATGAAGTACTCCCGCTATGGCAAATATGATGATAGCGATGAATTCTAAAACCATAAATATTTTGGTCAATTGCGCAACGGTTTTACTCCCCCTCAATAACAACCCAGCGGACAATCCGATCCACGCCCCGCTCACGATAATCACCAACCACGACGGAGGGGCTGTGACTCCAACTAAGGCGAGAGACTCCTCTGCTGCTGGAATAATAATGGGAGGAATGGACCAAAAATAGGCCATCATCAGAATCCATGATTGATATCGCGAGATACCAAAACCTAAAATCCTACGAGACCAATGATAGGAAGCTCCGGTATTAGGATAGTGTTGATTCAACATCCGAAACAGCCATGAACTTAGAATAAAAGGTGTGGCAATCGCCAAGACAGCCCAAATAATATCAGCGCCAGCCAGGCTAAGCATAATGGAGCCGGCAGCCGCCACACTAAATAAGGGTGCGACACTCGCAACGGATAGTCCCGAAAGATCCGACAGGCTTAACAAAACCGGTTTTTTACCTAATGGTTGCACACTGATCCTGGCCTTCCCGATAAGTTATCAAGAAAGGTTCCTTGATAACTCCGTTTTTATTTGCAAGGGATGCTTTTTATTTTGTGGCCGATTGGCATGATTGGCATAAGCCCCATGCGGTAATTTGAACACCTTGAATATCGCGGCTGGTAACGGAGGCTTTTAGCATGCGATGAACTCCGTGCATTACGTCATCCGTAATGTGTTCAATCGCATGGCAACGCTGACACACCCAATGCGCGTGCGCTTTTACCGTGGCCTCGATTACGCGAGATCCGTCGGGCAAGTGCATTTCACTGGCCAGGCCCACTTCTACAAAGGCCTGAACCACCCGGTAAACCGTCGAGAGTTCAATAGAAGGCACTGTTGCTTTGACAGTACGCCAGAGGGATTCAATAGTATAGTGACCCACCGATTGGGATAAGGTGTCCATAACGATGGTACGAGGTAACGTTGCGCGCAATCCGTGTTGATGAAGGCGATTTTCTATAGTATTTTGTTCCATGTTGCAAATCATAGGCAATAATAAAGGGTGTGTCAACCATGATTATCCAACACACCCCTCCATTTCCCATTTGAAATGCTCTTTTCCTCGAACAGACAAGCCACGCGGACGGATTTGAACGAAGGACAATAGAATGCGATCCGATATTAATGCCGCAACGAAGCGGATTGCCGCGGGTGATGATGGTGGTGATGCGAACGCCCTTTCTTCTCAGAAACGGCAGGAACGGCCTTGCGACTAACCTCTTTAGAGGACTCTAACGCCTTCACTCGCCATTCTCCTTCTGCTCGTTGCAAAACCTGCTTGCACCAGTTAAGCAAGCGCCAGCCATTTGCATTCTGATTGGTGCGAGGCGGGATACCCCAACCAATATGAGTACGCCCACCATGTCCATGAATCCGTTCCACATGCTCGATGGTCTGAAATATCGTGACGGTGGGCCAGCGTGATTGCCATTCCATGACGGCATGCCCGGAGGGAAGAACCACTCCAATGGCCACAATTCCTGTACCACTCACGCCACTGACATCTTCGTGCCGGTAGAGATAGAAAGGTTGCACCAAAGGACGCTGCCGGGATACACGCATAGCTTCCACTGCCTTTCTCGCAACTTTTTGTTACCAGTATATGGGCGGCGCTGTCAATGGTGCAAAAATCACGGGGCGTAGAGGTTTGCCTAGAAAAAGTATACACTGTTGGCGGAGACTCTCTTAGCAAACGCAACACCGTCCCGACACCGCCGTACGGGACATCGAGAAAGGACGATGCACAATATGGCAACCCTGGTGGTCATTCGGCATGGCCAAAGTCAATGGAATTTAGAAAATCGCTTCACCGGATGGACCGATGTCGACCTCTCTACTCAGGGAATCGAAGAGGCGCGCCGCGCCGGACAACTCCTCAAAGCGAAAGGAATCCACATCGACGCAACCTATACGTCACTGCTTAAACGCGCCATCAAAACATTGAATATTGTCTTGGAAGAAATGGACCTGCTATGGCTCGATGTGGTCAAATCATGGACGTTGAATGAACGGCACTACGGCGCATTACAAGGGCTAAACAAAGCCGAAACCGCTGCCAAATATGGAGACCAACAAGTGGCCGAGTGGCGCCGCAGTTACAATACCGTCCCGCCTTTATTACCTGAAGGCGATCCCAGGTTACCCATCAACGATCCTAAGTACCAATCCCTCGATCCCGCCCTATTGCCGCGTGCAGAAAGCCTCGCCATGACCGTGCAACGTGTTCTACCTTTTTGGAATGCGCAAATTCTACCGGTTTTAACGCGGGGTAAAAACCCTTTAATTGTGGCGCATGGCAATAGCTTGCGAGCGCTCGTCAAATCTCTTGATAACCTCTCTGATCAGGAGATTGTTTCCCTAGATATTCCGACTGGGATTCCCTTAGTCTATGAGTTTGATGAGGACGTCCGCCCTGTTCGCCATTATTACTTGGAATAGGGGTTACTACATAGCAGGACAGCTGTTTGACTCCAAATAGGTCACCATTAAGATTTTTATACGCATAGCAAGCGGGGCGTCGTCATTGCCATGAATGACACGCCCCACGTTTAAATCTATAGATCATCGTTAAGCCACCTAATTCTCCATCGCGCCTTTAGGGTGCGGCAAAGGTCTTTCGCTTGAGGAATTTTCCACGCCCCGCACGGCCCAAATACTGTCCGTTCGCTATAATCTTTTCTCCACGCGAGAAGACCATATGAACTTTGCCCTGGGCATTATAGCCTTCAAAAGGATTATAATCCACTTGCATGTGCGCCGTATTCACGCCCCATGTCGTAGTTGCCTGGGGGTCAAATAAAACCAAGTCCGCATCCGAACCCACCGCAATCGTGCCTTTTTGAGGAAACATACCAAAGAGCTTCGCGGGCATTGTGGCCATAATTTCCACAAAGCGATTGAGAGAGAGTCGATTTAAGCGAATCGCGGCATCATAAAGAAGGCTCACGCGAGTCTCAATACCTGGAGCACCATTGGGAATCTTGGCAAAATTGTTGATCCCTAATACCTTTTGGTCTTGCATGCAAAACGGACAATGGTCTGTTGCGACAACCTGCAGATCGTCTCCGGCCAGCCCCCGCCACAGATGAGTCGCATGGTCTGGGGATCGCAACGGTGGCGACATAACGTATTTAGCTTTGGCCCACCACGTATCAAGGGCTTCTTCGACGCTATGCCCGCGTTGTTGAATGGCAAAATCAATTATAGTAGTCGTACCCCCAAATGCTGCAGCTCGCGTGCCGGTGAAAAAATCATCGGAGGACGTCGTGCCACCAAATGGCATGTCGAGGTGCGTATGCACATCGACACCGCCGGGCAATACCAACAAACCGCTCGCATCAATGACCTCATCGGCCGCAGGGACAAGAAATTGCAAATCCTGGCCAATATACACAATGATTCCTCTGTCGATGAACAAATCGGCATGATAGTCATCGGTGGCTGTGACGATATGACCATTTCGTATCAATGTCTTCATCCTAAAGTCTCCTCCCGCGTCCCCATATTGGCAAGCTTTTAGAATCCCACACGACTTTGGCGTTGTCGCCACGTCTCCACCAAGCCCAAGTCAATGTCTTGCATTTCAATACATCCTGGTACTGGACAGACCAGACTGCATAAATTGCACCCGACACAATCGTCTTTTCTGACCACCGGGGCTCTTTGTCCTGGGAGTCGATCAATACATTGGTGGCCCCCGTCATCGCAGGCAACAAAGCACAAATTGCAGCCAATGCATTGATCTGCATGGATTTCTGCGACGGTTTTGTACGAGTAGGACAGCCGAAGGTCATTCCAATCGCCCACGCGATGTTTGGCTTTCCCCACAAGGTCCTGGACGGAGGCTAGACCCTTGCGGTCTAGGTAATCATTTAATCCTTCGGTGAGATCATCAATAATACGAAATCCGTAATGCATCGCCGCCGTACACACTTGAACGGCTCCCGCTCCAAGAAGAAGATATTCGACGGCATCTCGCCATGTCTCGATGCCGCCAATACCACATAGGGGCACGGGCACTCTTCGGTCATTAGCTAGTGCCGATACCATGTATAGGCCAATAGGCTTGACGGCCGGTCCACAATATCCTCCGTGGGATCCCCGGTCCGCAACATGGGGGTCAGGCAGCCATGTCTCAACATCTACGCCCATAACACTGTTGATCGTATTAATCAACGACAAGGCATCAGCACCTCCAGCCACGGCAGCCCTGGCCGGCATTCGCACATCAGTCACATTGGGTGTTAACTTTACGATAACCGGTAACGATGAGCCGGATTTGGCATACGCGGTAATTTGCTGCGAGTACTCGGGTACCTGCCCCACGACCGACCCCATGCCGCGCTCGCTCATACCGTGGGGACAGCCAAAATTGAGCTCTACCCCATCAGCTCCCGTATCTTCTACGCGACGCATCATGTCTGACCACAGTGTAGGATCGGACGCCAACATCAGAGATATGATAACCGCATGGTGAGGGAAACGGCGTTTGACTTCTGCAATTTCTCGCAAGTTATCGTCAATAGGCCGATCGGAGATAAGCTCAATATTGTTCAAGCCCATCATACGGCGACCCCCATAGTCAATCGCCGCCAAACGAGAGCTGACATTAATCACAGGCTCTCCCACTGTCTTCCAGACAGCTCCGCCCCATCCCATATCAAACGCCTTCATGACTTGATAGCCTGTATTGGTTAAGGGGCCTGAGGCCAACCAAAAAGGGTTAGGAGAAGAAATCCCTGCAAAGTTTACCGACAAGTCTGCCATTTTTAGCCCTCCTGTTTTGTGATACTATGGCCCTCCAACCGCGCAATAATGGCACGAGCTGCCTGTTTACCTTGAGCGGCCGCAGTGACCACGGTCGCCTCAGCGGATGGAGCTAGACAATCTCGTCGTATTGATCTTTTAACGTCTGCCAGGCGACATCTGTCCCCACATGCGTATTCAAATACACCGTCGCCCCTAACGAATGGATAAGTTCTCCCTCCCACAAGCTGACTGCCAGAGGTTCGCGAAATGACACAATACCGTAGGTATCTAATCCTCCTAAGGCAGCTTGTGCTTCATAGATGTCGACATGACAACCATGGCGCAAGAGCTCTGCAGCAGCAGCCAGTCCCGCGGGTCCTCCGCCTACAATTGCCACCTTCCCCGTGACTTGCGTTTGGCGCCTAGGCAACCGCGGAGCGCCCGTGACATGCTGCATTGCATAATCCATCGCCGCACGTTGCAATCGGCCAATAGCAACGGGATGACTGTCCCGGGTGCGCACACAGGCCCCCTCACATAAGGTCGCGGTTGGGCAAATACGCGCGCACGTGGCGCCGACGATATTCGCGTCCAAAATCGTTCGACTTGCGGCCGCCAGATCGCCTTGTGCGATCTGGCGAATAAAACGGGGAATATCGATACCCGTGGGGCACCCTTGGATACATGGCGCATCATCACAATAATAGCAACGTAAGGCCTCCTCGTGGACTTCTCGATCCGTGAGAGGCGGTACCACTTCCTCAAATGCGCGCAACGTGGAATCAGTCGGCATCATCGCTGTCCTCCTTTGGCACCATCCGGGTTAGAGTTACAAGTCCGTTAAACGTTGGTAGGTCTCTGGACGCCGGTCCCGGTAAAACTGCCAGGTATTGCGGACTTCGCGCACAACATTCAGATCGGCATCGCCAATCACGACCTCCGACTGGTCAGGACTCCCCATAGCAACAAATTGTCCTCGGGGATCAACAAGATAGCTTTCTCCATAGAACTCCCCCATGTTCCACGGCGCCTCGACGCCCACGCGGTTAATAGCACCTAAATAATACCCATTGGCCACCGCATGAGCCGGTTGTTCTAACTTCCACAAATACTTGGATAGGCCGGCCACGGTCGCAGAGGGATTAAAGACGATTTCTGCCCCATTCAATCCCAGCGCCCGGGCACCTTCCGGAAAGTGGCGATCATAGCAAATGTATACCCCAATCTTGCCCACGGCAGTTTCAAATACGGGATACCCCAAATTACCCGGGCGAAAGTAAAACTTCTCCCAAAATCCCGTCGCCTCCGTCGGACCAGCTTGGACATGAGGGAGATGACTTTTTCGGTATTTCCCCAAAAATTTCCCATCGGCATCGATCACGGCCGCAGTGTTATAGTAAACTCCCGTTATCTCCTCCTCATACAGGGGAACGACCATAACCATCCCGGTTTCTTTTGCGACGGACTGCATCATTTGTGTCGTCGGACCGTCTGGTACCCGCTCCGTTAACCCATACCACCGCGTATTTTGTTCGGCACAGAAATACGGTCCATAAAACAGTTCTTGGAGACATACTACCTGCGCCCCCTTGGCGTGGGCTTCATAAATCATCCCTAAATGTTTATCGATCGCGGACTGCTTATGCTCGTCTAGAGGCCGTTCGCCTGAAACGTCGTGCTGGGATTGAATTAATCCAACGCGGACTATATGGCTCATAAATATCCTCCTCTATCAATCGCAGTGGTGTTCACAATCTGTTCGTTAGTGGGATAGATGCGATGACGGCATTTCCCGAGATGGTGTAGGATTGTGGTATTTGGCATTCATCAACACTAAATAAACTCCAAACGACACGGCAAAACCCACAAACCATGAATAATTGAAGAGCCAGACTAAAGGCGGTACGACTTTACCAATGAGCGACACCAAAATTCCAGCCGCCAACGCCCAAATCGCTAACGGATTGTAGCCATTCTTGTAGTAGTACTGTCCCGAGGCCTCGTACAATTGAATAACCTCAAGAGTTCTGCGCCGAAATACCCAGTAATCGGCAATCAGAATAGCCGCAATGGGACCTAAGAAGCCCGAATAGACATCAAGCCATGTAAAAATATAGATGTGCGGGTTGGAAATCAAAAGCCACGGCACCATGACAATACCAAGAATGCCCGTGATAAGACCCCCGCGTGCAAAGTTCAAGTGTTTGGGGAACAGCTGTATTAAGTCATATGCAGGCGACACAATGTTGGCGGCCACATTGACTGATAATGTCGCCACAACGACAGCACCTAAAGCTATAATCAAAATCACCACGTTGTGAAAGTGACCTAACAAGGTAATGGGATCCGAAATCGCGTGATGAAACACGACAATCGTTGCTGATGTCACGAGAACCCCGATGCCGGAAAAGATGGTCATGGTCAAGGGCAATCCAATCGCTTGCCCCCATTCTTGCGCTTGTTGACTCTTAGCAAATCGCGTGAAGTCGGGGATGTTCAACGACAATGTCGCCCAAAAACCCACGACGCTTGTCAAGGCCGGAATCTCGACGGCCCAAAAGGCCGTACCATGGACCGTCGCAGGTCGCTGTAGTAGGGGTCCAAATCCATGGGCCGCATTCAATGCCCAAATTAATAGCCCAATGCCTAACAGCAATACCAACGGTCCGGCCCACGCCTCAAACCGGCGCACGGCTTGAATGCCATGGTAGATGATCCACACGTTCATGAGCCAAAATAACAAAAAGCTAATCCATCCGCCCAAGTTCATTCCCACAAACGTGAAGACGTCGGAAAAATGCGCCCATCCTGGAATAATCATGAGAAGGAAGGTTTGAATGGCCTGTCCGCCTATGGCGGTTTCAATGCCAAACCAGCCTGCCCCGACTAAGGCACGCAAAAAAGCTGGAATCCCCGCCCCTACCACGCCAAATGAGGCACGCGCCAAAACAGGAAAAGGAATCCCATATTTTGTGCCCGGATGGGCATTGAGCAAGATAGGGACAAGCACAATCATGTTCCCCACAAAAACTGTTAAGATCGCTTCCCACCAATTGAGACCAAGAACGATAAAGCCGCCAGCCATCAAATAGGTGGGAATATTGTGAGCCATGCCAATCCACAAGCTCAGGTAGTTGTATAAGGACCATTGCCGCTGCTCTTGGGTCGTGGGGGCAATGTCCTGGTTATAGCGAGCTAAATCCTCGTTGTTTTCCACATTCACAGCCATCTGATGTTGTCTCCCTTGCTGACGGGATCTTGGTCAGTCGTATCATGCCTCCGTACTCATCCACGTGATATCCATGTATCTCTTGTTGCTAAATGCTGGACAACAAGGATGATTCCATGATATCGAGTGTTCGGCACAGATAGGACGGACAGATCCGTGATTTTTAACGGAATTTTCTATACATAATGTAAAAGGCCGATTTTGCCTAGAGAGTGGCGCACAAAAATCCGGTCGCACTCCCCACCTAACAGGGCCTTTCCCTATCATAACGGTAGTGTCAAGACGGATGGAGCTCCTAAGAGCCCTTTAAGATGATGTGCACTACTGCAAAAAAGGCCACGCGTCAAAGCGCGTGGCCTAACCCGCCTGCATGTTATTGATGTTATTGATAGATGATGCGAGTGGATTCCACGGCCACTAGGCCGGGATGGGCTTGATATAAGGCCGACATCACATCTCGCAACACTGTCAGCGCTTCGTTGACTTCCTCATCGCTAACCGTCAACGGCGGCGCAATTCGCAAGACGTTATGGTACAGCCCACCAAGTCCCAACAAAAGCCCCCGGTCTTTCGCCAATTCTAAAATTTCCTCCGCTAATTCCGCTGCTGGCGCCTTATCCTTTTCAACAATTTCAATCCCTTGCATGAGGCCCATCCCGCGCACATCGCCCATGACCGGATATTCATCCGCCAATTGTTCAAGTCCACTACGCAAAATGCGACCGAGCGTGGCAGCGCGCTCGGTTAGCTGCTCTTGTTCCATGACCTGCAGCGTAGCTAACGCAGCCTGCATTACAACAGGGTTACCTCCAAAAGTTGAAATAGTGGGTCCTTGGTAATGACGAGCCACATCCGGCGTGGCAATAGTCGCCCCAACGGGCATACCATTGGCCATGCCCTTGGCAAACGTCATAATGTCTGGTTCCACCCCGTAATGGTTAATGCCGAAGGGCTTACCCGTTCGCCCAAATCCCGTTTGCACCTCATCATCAATAAATAGGGCTCCATACTTGCGAGCAATGCCGACAGCTTCTTGAAAGAAAGCTGGAGGAGGGGTAATAAACCCACCCACCCCCTGGATAGGCTCGGCAATAAAAGCCGCTAATCGCCCAGATGTGCTGGTTTTAATGAAGTCATCCATGTCCCGAGCACATTCCAACCCACATCGATCAGGCGTCTTGCCAAAGGGGCACCGATAACAATACGGATTATGCGTGTGACGGATCGGTAAACCCATCCCACTGCCTCCGAGTTTCCACGCACCTTGACCAGTTAGCCCCATGGTCACTTGGGACCGTCCAGAATAGCTATGTCGCAGTGCTACGACTTCATTGCGGCCTGTGGCCAACTGCGCCATCACCAGCGCGGTTTCGTTGGCTTCGGTTCCGCTCGTGGTAAAAAAGCTTTGGGAAAGAGCACCTGGCGTAATCTTAGCCAGATATTCCGCCAAATCAATCATTGGCTCGGACAAATACAGAGTTGAGGTATGAACCAACGTCGCAGCCTGTTGGGTGATGGCCTGGGTTACCACCGGGTGACAATGCCCCACCGATACCGTGAGAATGCCGCCAAAAAAATCTAAATAAGATTTCCCTTGATCGTCTTGGACATGGCACCCTTGACCAGACACCAATGTCAAAGGCTGCTTATAATAAACCCCAATCCCAGGCACTAAATATCGCCGTTGCCGCTCTAATGCTTCACGCATAACATTCCATCCTCTCTTGGCGTGGCTTCTACCGTTTGCAACCTGCACGGCACGTTAAGGTTGCTCAGTACCCCAAAATCGGCTGATCACGACCTTCTCTTCCGTGTAGAACCGAAAAGCGTCCATGCCTGTGGCATGCAAATCCCCATAAAATGAATGTTTCCAACCCGCAAAGGGGAAAATGGCCACGGGTGCCGGCACGCCAATATTGACCCCGACCATCCCCGCTTCAATATGGTCGCGAAAGTAACGAGCCGCAGCGCCTGATTCGGTATAAATGGTCGCGGTATTGCCAAATTGCGACTGGTTGGCCATGTCCACTGCTGTTTTCAGATCGGGCGCCCGCATTAGACTTAAGACGGGTCCAAAAATTTCTTCGCGGGCAATCGTCATGGTACTCGTAACCTCATCAAATAGCGTCGGCCTTAAGAAGAATCCTTCAGCCGCTACAGGATTTTCTCGGCCATCCTCCAATAATGCAGCACCCTCTTCTACGCCTGTTCGAATAAAGTGGCTAATGCGTTCACGACTTTGTTCGCGAATGACGGGGCCCATATCATTGGTTTCATCCAGTCCCGAGCCCACTTTCCAGTCGCGAATGGCTTGTCGAAGCGCGGGAATCAGACGCTCCGCCGCAGAGCCCACTGCAATCGCTACAGACCCGGCAAGACACCGCTCGCCAGCGGACCCAAATGCGGATCCCATTAGAGCCTCTACCGTACGCGGGAGATGCGCATCCGGCATGACAATATGATAGTTTTTCGCACCGCCCAGCGCTTGCACGCGCTTTCCCGCCGCGGCCGCGGTACGGTAAATATACTCCGCCACGGGTTGTGAACCAACGAACGAAACGGCTTTAATGGTCGGGTGGGTCAAAATCTGATCCACGGTAGACCGCCCGCCTAATACCACATTGAGCACGCCTGGCGGCAATCCGGCCTCCTCCCACAATTCCATCATAAGTAAAGAGGTTAAGGGAGTTTTTTCAGAGGGTTTCAACACAAAGGTGTTGCCGCTAACCAAGGCAGGAGGAATCATCCACAAAGGAACCATAGCGGGAAAGTTAAAGGGGGTAATCCCTGCGACAACGCCTAAAGGTGTCCGGACCATCATCGTATCCACACCGCGTGACACATCGGGCAACACTTCACCCTTGAGTAAAGACGGGGCTGAGGCGGCCAGTTCCACCACTTCAATGGCTCGCGCCACCTCGAGACTGGCATCGGGTAATGTCTTTCCATGTTCTATCGTGACCGACCGCGCGATATCCGCCTGATTGCGCGTCATGAGATCATGAAACTTAAACATAATCCGCGCACGCTGTAAGATAGGGGTGGTAGCCCAAGCCTCAAAAGCCTCCGCGGCCCTTTGCACCGCACGATCTAGCGCCTGGGTGTCATCCAGAGGAACGCTTCCAAGCATTTCTCCCGTAGCGGGATTGATGACATCCTCCCATTGATTGGCTGTTGGCGTAATGCGTTCACCACCAATGACATGCTTCAGTGTAGCCATCGATATCTCTCCTTCATAACGGCGCTTATACGATAGTAACAGCTTGGGCGCGGCGCCGATTTTTGTTGATCGTAGCAAAATCAGAGGCGGCAAGGCTCCGACAGTTTGTATAATTATTGCAACGAGAACCTGACATATTGATGAGAGGAGAAGCGCTTATGGTGGTTTTGCGTGATGTACTCAAAAGACAACCTTTTGCGGATGCGACGGTAATCGCGGGCCACACCGGCGTGAATCGTCCCGTGAAGTGGGTCCATATCGGGGAAATTCCGAATATAGGAGAATTTCTTCGTGGAGGCGAGCTAGTACTGAGTACAGGGGTCGGTCTGAGTACAGAGGAACAGCGTCGGACCTTTGTTCTAGGCCTGGTCAAAGCCCAAGCGTCAGGCGTTGTCATTGAGCTAGGAGCCTATTTCACCCAAATTCCTCAAGACCTCATCGACTTGGCCAACGCTCACGATCTTCCGGTAATCGTGTTCTCCCACCTGGTCCGGTTCTTAGATTTATCCCAGGAAGTCAATAGCCTCTTGATTAGCCAGCATCACCGCATTTTAGAAGACTTGGATGCTTTATCGGGACGCTTGCGCAAAGTATTGCTCTCAACGGAAGGATTAACGGCTCTTTTTGAAGCCTCGTTTGACGTATTGAAACGCCCCCTCGCCTATCTGTCACGCGCAACGGATGACAAAGTCCAACTAGGAGATTGGCCCTTTGCTCTGGTCCCAGTGCGTCAGAACGCTTTACATCCCCTCGTGGAATCCTCTCCCGCACCCTACCTGCGGCAGACAATCTCAGTATTTGGACAACCTGTCGGAGATGTCGCCATCTTGCTCTCTACAAATTACGTTGATGAATATCTCTACTTAGCGTTAGACCGCATCACCACGGCTGCCGCGCAAGAAATTATTCGCATGGACACCTTAGAAAAGCGCAAAAGGCAAGAGGAGGCGGTGTTATTAGAACAGCTGTTTTTTGCAGAACATCCCTCCGAAACCCTCCTCCAGCGTTGTCGCTCGCGTTACAATTTAACTAGCACGCGGCGCTACCGTGTCTGCGTGGTGCCGAATGATAGCGCAGCTCCTAAAGCGCATGCGGCCATCCAGCGCCTTTCTGCGTTATTAGCTACAGCGCTCTTGTCGCAAACGGACCGGGATATCTGGCTCATTACCGGGCGCGAGGGCGATATCACCAATCTTCCCCAGTTGCTCGGCACCTATTTGGGGGAACGCCCAAATCATATTGGCTTGTCCGCGCCCTACCGCGATCCCGCTCAAATGCATCAAGCCTTTTCCGAAGCATATGATGCTGCACAAGTGGCCTCTCATCTTGATAGCACACGCCCTCAGTGCTATGAAAAGTTAGGAGCTTATCGCTGGATTTTAGCAACGCCGCCTGACGTACTGCGGCGCCTGGTCATTCATCCCGAACTTGGTCCCTTGTTGCAGCCTGAACACGGCAAAGAAACAGAAGGACTCCTACAAACCTTAGAGGCTTTATTAACCTTCAATGGCTCCAAACAAGAAGTCTCGCAATGGCTAGGGATTCATCGCCAAACTCTTTATGCGCGAATTCGTGCCTTGAAATCCTTATTAGGCCACGACTTCCTCGTGTTTGAAAGGCGTGTCGCCATAGAAAACGCCCTTTTAGCCTACCGTTTTCTGTGTAGTCAAGGCGAGATGCCATCCAGGGCCGCGCCGCCTAGTTCCTGAGCTCCGCCGCCGCTTCAGCTTGGAAATGACAATCGGTCGCGACATTATGCCGTTCGCTGCTGGTTATTACTGGCATCATAGGCTTTAACCGCAAACGGCACAATGGCGGCCCCCACGCCCATCACAAGAATAACAGCCATCCAAACAGCCGCGTGCGTTATCACCAGGGGCCCCACGATGACCGGGATAAGCGCGACGCCAATATTGGAGGCCATGCTAAAACCGGCTGTCGCAATGCCGGCATTGTGCCGCGTCCGCGCCTTTTCCGCCGCTGCTTCCAACGCTAAAGTGTACCAGCCATTACTAAATAGCCCGAAGAGAAAAAACGATGCATCAAGACCCGCTGTTGACGCGGAAAGCCCGCCTGTTAACAAGAGTCCGGAAAGAAACAAAAACACCAACGTCAACACGCCTAGTAAACGCGGCAGACGCCGCACACTCGCGGGATTTTCGCCCAACCAGCCAAATAAGATCGCGCCTATCGCCGACCCTAAAAACGTCAGGCCAGACAGCATTCCTCCCAACGCCGCCGCGTCCGGCACATGCAAATGAAGCAAGGCACTGGTACTGACAGAACCAAACATCACACTTATGGAAGCGACCACAAAACCTATCACCCACCACCAAGAGACGATAAGACGCGTCTTTCCCACGGATACCCCCGGGGACTTCCTCGTTGCCCGCAATTGGCTAAGCAACCATAACCCGGTGACGACATTGAGGACAACCGCCATCCAAAGATCCACAACCGGAGACATATCTGGTCCAATAAAAGATCCCGCTGCCATTCCTAAAAAAAGCATGCCAATAACCAAGCCCGTCCCCATTTTGAGCTGCCGCACGCCTCCTAATCGCAACACCGAACCAATGGGCGCAATCAGCAACGGATAGGCCAAAGCCGCCACCACTTGCCCCATTAGGGCGAGGGTAAAACTTGAAGCCCCTGCACGTAGCGCCAAGCCCACAATCGTCAGCACAATACTCCCATAGAGGGGCGCTTGTGGCCCAGACTTCGCAACCCAATACCCGGCAGGAAGTGCTCCCACAATCATGGCGTACCCATATAACGAGATAAGAAGCAAAATCATAGCTAAGGAGACGTGGAAGGTTCCTATCAAATAAGGAACCAAAGGCGCCAATACAAACCAGCCCCACCCTAACGTAAACGCAAAGAATGCATAAGGCCATAAAAGACGCCCATTGTCACTGGACAATAATATCATTCCTTTCCATTTTTCCCATTGATTGTACGTGAATCCCGAATTTTATGGCAAGGCCTCAAATACAGTTAGTCCGCAATTCCGCATAGAGTTCCTTGGCCGGTTGCTTTCCCATCCTAAGCTTCATTTAGGACAAAGAGGACGGCGGTCAAGGCCATGAAAACCACGTTGTCTTGGCATAGGTTTCGTCGATCGACGAATGCCCTTACGAACTGAGAGTAGATAACACAAGATGGCACGTATGGATGACCAGCGCCCACTAATCCCTTGGCGCCATACAAACACAGGGATTAACAGCGGCCGGAGAAGTTACGCTGAAAGAATTTCCCCTAATCCAGGGGAGGCTAGACAATTATCTCGCGCCGTTAGAACAGTTGATTTATCATGTGCAGAATATCTCCAAGTGGTATGAACTCATAGGCCCAACTCGCACACGACAAGACCTTATTAGAATGGCTTGAATAATCGGGACCTGCCACGGCAATATACTGTCCATGAATGCGCGAGACAGTAACCCACGCCCAATTCTGAGCCCATGTTGGTGAGGGCGCTGCTGAATCCGTGGCTGTCATCCATATCGCGATATGCTTTGCACGAAGACGCGGTAACATGGTGAGATTCTCTTGGCTTGAGCTAGGATTGACGACGCGTCCTTGATCGATGACCCAATTTTCCGCCAGCCAACCATCGTTCCGGCGCAGTCCCGCGACCAAGGCCGTTTGGGGATTCCAGCTATTTAACAAGACCTTCAGATCTTGATCGTGAGCCAATCCGACGGCGGTTCGCAACCGCGATTGTGACACCCCATAGCTAGCACCCGCACAATCAAGCAGCACCCCCTGCACGCCCAATTTCTTCCACGCGCGAAGGTCTCGTCCAATCACCGTTAACGTGTGATCGGGTTGGTGGTCGGTTACGCCAATGTCTACGTATCCATAAAAAGTCGTGTGAGGCAATGCTTTAATGACGTGCGCGCAAGCGACCTTGTCGCCTGACGCGCTCCACTCATCGCCACCTCCTAAAACGATTATGCGGTAGCCAGAGACTTTCCTAATCCATTGGTCTTCGTGAGAACGGGTTTGCGGAATCCACCCATAATAAATGAGAAAAGGCGTCACAGCAGGATGCGCTAAGAGCCGTATCCCCGAAATCGCCAAACTTGTGAGAAGAAGCCCCGTTATCCATGTTTGCCAACGTTTCCGACTTGTTACCACTCAAACCGCTCCTTGAATTGATGAAGCGACTGTACAGTCTGTGCTTTACGGTGAAAACGCCAAAGATGACTGGCGGGTGATCATGACCCCATTACGAATGCCCAAATGGCTCACGGCTTGAGGTCCCTTGCTCCAACTCAAGACTACACCATTACCGCGCATCGGGACTAATTTTTAATATCTTAAATACTGGTTCAGTAACGTTTCTGTTTTTTGTAATGGTTCATCAATAAGGACAGAAGCCATGGGACTTCGCGTGGCTGAAGGATGCCTCCCGGGGACAATGGCCGTGTTCCATGCGGATCATCGCCCCTGATTCCCTCTGGCATCTTCCGATTAGGTATGGGATGATGGAGTTGGTTGTTGCATACAGAGGAGGCCCGCGTGAAACCGGTTACACGTTTGTTTCTCATTGCCACGGGCTGGACCTTGGCATCTTATATGGCGTCCAATTTTGTAGGTGCTTGGTTTTGGGACATCGGCACAGGGCTGCGGGCGATCATTCTCTTTTACGCGCTGTTATTTGCGGTCATGATTGTCGCGTTTGCGGGCGCCACACGCATTTCACACCGTGTTAGTGCCCGCCGACTGATGACCTGGGGCATTTGGCTCAACGTCTTATACCTTGCACTGCTTTTGGTATTAAAAACTCACGCCCGAACCTATTACATCCCTCTAGCCTTGCTCGAAGGATTATCCGCTAGTTTCTACTGGCTAGCCCTTTTTGTTTTGGCGGCCTCATGGGTTCCCTCTGAGCAGTCGCGTTGGTATAATGCCTGGACCGGGACGCTTGAAGCGATTCTAGGTCTCGTGGTTCCTCCACTAAGTGGGTGGATTATTGCTAGTGTGCCAGGTATAACGGGATATCGAATCGTCTTTGCGATGGCGCTTTTGAGCCTGATGGGCGCTCTTATTCTCATTATAGGAAGTAGCCCCTCGACAAGCGCGCACCTTGCTTCCGGCAACCATCCTCCGCTTCCGAAGATTCCCTATTGGCAACGTCTATTATGGAGTTTTGGCGCTTTGGGCTTACGCGATGGACTCTATTTCTTTCTGCCGAACCTCGTTTTATACATCCTAACCCGCAGTACTCTCTGGCTCGGGCTTTTTATTGCCGGTCAGTCCGTATTAGAAGGAGGTGTGTTTTGGGCACTAGCTCGGTGGCCCCAAAGCCGTTCGTGGAGCCTCCCCCTTGCTACAGCCCTCTCAGCCCTTGTTTTGTTCATCGTGCAACACCCCTTATCAGGTACCTCCGTATTCGTGTTGGGCATGGTTATAGGACTCTCCTACCCGCCTTATAAAGTCGCCTTGGAAGCCAGTGCGCTGACAATGATAAATGAGTATAGCCGCGACGAAGGAGAACGAATTCAACTCACAGGTATAAAGGAAGTGTGGATTAATGTCGGACGATTTATCGCTTTATTGCTAGTATTGGCCGTACTATGGATCTGGCCCCTTGATCCATTACAAGATATCCGTTGGGTCTTTGGCATTTGGATTATCTGGCCCATTATGATTTGGCGGCTTTACCCCAATAAACAGCTACTGCGTGTCAAGTTTTAAGTGGTGTCCGACGCCTCCGTTCTCCATTGTATTATCCGATGACGCCAGCATATTTTGTATACTAAAAAGAGGACGAAGCGCCAGAATAGTTGGAGTCAGGAGGACCACACCCATGCCTACCCTCTATTGGGATGCCTATACCCATTTTCAATGGGACATTCCCCAACAATTCAACATAGCGGCGGCCTGTTTGAATCATCCCCCAAATCAAGAGGCGCTTATCCCCTATGGCACGGCTCCCATTACCTTTGGGATGTTAAACGACAAGTCCGCACGTTTAGCCAATGGACTCCGTGCCCTGGGTATCACCCGCGGCGACCGCGTGGCGGTATTGCTCAGCCAGAGCGTAGAACTCGCGGTATCGCACCTCGCGATCTACCGCATGGGGGCGGTTGCCGTTCCTCTCTTCTCTTTATTTGGCCCAGACGCCCTGACATATCGTTTAAACGATTCTGCGGCCAAGGTCATTATTACCGACCCCAGTCATCAAGAGATGGTCGCCGACATTGCACCCGCTCTGCCATCTCTTGTCCAAGAACACATTGTCGTTACCGGTGAGGCCGTGCTCCCAGGACTCGCCGGCTATGAAAACCTCTTACAGGGTTCTCATCCTACGCATGAATACGTCGTAACACAGAGCAACGACCCCGCGGTCATTATTTATACCTCCGGCACGACGGGAGCACCCAAAGGGGCGCTACATGCTCACCGCGTGCTCCTAGGACACTTGCCTGGCGTAAGCTTGTCGCATAATCTCATGCCGCAGCCGCACGACCGCATCTGGACTCCTGCCGACTGGGCCTGGATTGGGGGTCTATTTGACGTCCTCTTTCCTGCCTTATATTGGGGCGTGCCCGTCGTGGCCCACCGCATGGAGAAGTTCGACCCCGAAGAAGCCTTTCACCTTCTGGACACTGCATCCATCCGGAATACATTCTTACCCCCAACCGCACTAAAAATGATGCGGCAAGTCAAAAATCCCCAAGATCGCTTCGCCCTTCATCTCCGCAGTGTGGCGAGCGGAGGCGAGCCGCTGGGGCAAGAAATGATTCAGTGGGGCCGATCGGTGTTGGGTTTGACTATTAATGAGTTTTATGGGCAAACCGAATGTAATATGGTGTTGTCGAATTGCGATGCCTTAGAGGCCACCGCCGAGGGAGCTGCAGGGCTGCCTGTGTTTGGCCATACCGTCGCCATTGTTAACGAGGCCGGAGTGCCTTTGGCAAACGGGCAGACTGGCACCATCGCCGTCAAAAGCCCTGACCCTGTAATGTTTTTGGAATACTGGAACAACCCTGCGGCCACCGCGGCCAAAATGCAAAAGGATTGGCTGATGACGGGCGACCTGGGCTACCAGGATGATGCCGGGTACATCCACTTCGTGGCGCGCGCCGATGATCTGATTTCGTCCGGTGGTTACCGCATCGGGCCAGGAGAAATCGAAGAATGTCTTCTTCAGCATCCTAGCGTGCTGATGGCCGCCGTCGTTGGCAAGGACGATGCGTTACGAGGCCAAATTGTCACGGCTTTTGTGGTTCTTAAGAACCCCAACGACGCCTCCGCGGCGCTGAAAGACACTTTGCAGCAATGGGTCAAAACCCGCTTGGCCTATCATGAATATCCGCGGGAAATTACCTTTGTAGACACGTTGCCCCTCACAGCGTCTGGAAAGGTCCGGCGTAACGTGTTGCGTCAGCAATTTAAGTAACGTGTCGTGACCCTTGACCACGACCCATTCTATTTAGAAAAGAGGCCTGCCCATGAGTGAAGGATTTCGCGCATTAATGGTCAGTAAAGAACCAGAGTTTCGCGCCGAGATGCACGACATGACCTTAAACGATTTGCCTGCTGGGGATGTAACCATTCGCGTGCATTATTCCTCCATAAATTTTAAGGATGGTCTGGCATTGATCCCCCACGGCAAAGTCATTTTTCGCTACCCCATGGTTCCCGGTGTAGACCTTGCGGGTGTGGTTCGGCACTCCAGCGACAAGAGATTCCATGAAGGCGACCAAGTCCTGGTCACCAGCTACGGATTAGGTGTCCAACACTTTGGCGGTTTTAGCGAATACGCGCGAGTCCCGGCTGATTGGGTCATTCCCAAACCCCCAGGGCTCAGCTTACGCGAAGCCATGATTATTGGAACAGCTGGACTCACCGCCGGTATTTCGATCACGCAACTAGAACGCAATGGGCTTCGACCCGATCAAGGCCCTGTCTTGGTAACGGGCGCTAGCGGCGGTGTCGGCAGCTTTGCGGTCGATATCTTAGCGCGCCTAGGCTATCACGTCGTTGCCAGCACGGGTAAAGCCTCAGCGCATGCCTATTTGCAACGCTTAGGCGCCGATGTGATTCTCTCCCGAGAGGATGTCAGCATAGCCTCGCCCAAAGCGCTCGAGGCTGAACGCTGGGCCGGTGCTGTAGACCCGGTCGGGGGTGAGACGCTAGCCTACGTGCTTAAGACCACCCAATACGGCGGGTCCGTTGCCGTGTGTGGCCTAACGGGCGGCAGTACCTTGAGTACGACAGTATTCCCTTTCATCTTGCGTGGGGTCAACCTTCTGGGTATTGACTCGGTGTCCTATCCATATCTTGCGCGGCGGCATTTATGGGAACGGCTGGGCTCTGATTTAAAACCACGTCATCTTGAAGACATTCTGGCTGAAGAAATCTCCTTAGAGGAGATTCCGGCGGTTGGCGAAAAAATTTTACGCGGAGAGGTATTAGGCCGGGTCATTGTCCGCGTTTAACGCGAGGTACAGTGGCGTGGCGCTTACGTGCCGCGCCACGCCGGTGCCTAGGGTATTAACGCACGACTAACACGGGATAGGTGGTGTGATCCAGCAAATGGCGACTCGCGCTGCCTAACACAAACCGGTCCCATGCCGTATATCCGTGACTGCCAATTACAATTAAATCGGCATGAATCTTTTCCGCGATTTTATTGATCTGGGCCGATGGCTGGCCTTCGGCCACCATAAATTCGATGTCAGGCGTCCTTTCAAACAAACTGAAGACCTGCTGTTCGACAAAACTCTGAGCGTTTAAGGCATCAGTCGCGTCTTCTGGCACTAATGTTTCAGGCGGATAGATAAGCTGGTCTTGAACGTATAAGGCAACCACCTTCGCCTGCGGAAATCCCTCTTTCAACTGCTTGACCATCGCTCCCGCTTTCTGTGCACTCTCTGATCCATCCGTGGCCCACAAAATCGTTTTTATTGCCATATGACACAGCTCCTTTCAAAGGCATTATGGCGGAACTCCTCTTTCCATCCTAACTGTATCAAAGTCTGCCGTTCTGGCTAATGGACAAATGGTCCATCCATGGAACGCAAGAGACCATAATTCGCTCCTGCCATTTGGCGCGACAGGCCTTTAATCCATGACCATACCACCCGTGACATTGATGGCTTGGCCCGTCATATACCCAGCCGCAGGCGAAGCGAGAAACGCGACCACTTCTGCGACGTCATCAGGTGTGCCCAGCCGTTTCAATGCCGATCGTTCCTTCCAATCCTTGCGTGCGCTGAGCTGCACCATATTACGGTGGCCCACATCGGTAAACAAGATGCCAGGACACACGCTATTGACGCGAATGTGATAAACACCCAGTTCCAATGCCAACACCTTCGTCAAATGAATCACGGCCGCTTTAGCCGCTCCATAAGCGGATTGACCGGGTATGGCCATTTTTCCCGACATAGATGCAATATTCACAATCGTTCCTTGCTCCCGCGCTATCATGTCTCGCGCGACGCGTTGAGTGACCGTAAAAAGCCCTTTCACGTTGACGTCAAACATCCTCTGCCATTCATCGTCGGTCATTTGCATAAATTCGGCAACATGTAAAGCCCCGACATTGTTGACCAAGACATCGATCGGTCCCATCGTCTCCGTAATGTGTTGAATCGCCACCTCCACAGCGAGGCGATCGCGCACATCACAAGGCAGATATTGTCCTTGGTGCCCCTCCAGCATTTGCTGCGTCTCGTCATCCGGGGTTGGCGCAATGTCGAGCACAGCCACGTGGTCTCCTTGCAAACTAAATTTTGTCACCAGGGCTTGGCCCAACCCCCGATTTCCTCCGGTAATCACGACAATGCGAGCCATCTTCACATCTCCTGTCGGATTATGTTTTGGTGTAGACATTACGCATAAAGGACGCGCAAACCCGGCAATTCTTCACCTTCCACCCACTGCAGCAATGCCCCACCTCCCGTGGATATATGGGTCATGCGTGAAGACACTCCTGCCTTTGCAATGGCCGCAACGGTATCGCCTCCCCCCACAACCACCGCACAACGCATATCCGCTACTTTGTTCGCCACCATCAGCGTCCCATAGGCAAACGCATCGTATTCAAAAACTCCCATCGGCCCATTCCAAAGAACCGTGCGCGATGCTTCAATGGCCTCTGCCATTCGCTGAACCGTCATGGGGCCGATATCGACAATGTGCTCATCGTCATGAACATCGTCCAACGCACACAAACGGCTCGGAACATTGGGGCCAATAGCCGGAGCCACCATCACGTCTTCAGGCAGAATTACGGGCACATGCCGCGCTTGGGCCTTGGATAAAATGTCCAGCGCCTGAGTTTCCAAGCCTTGACCGTACAAGGAACGTCCGATGGGGTAGCCTTTCGCTGCTAAAAAGGTGGTGGCCATAGCGCCCCCTAGAACCAGTCCGTCCAACTTATCTACGAGTCGCAAAAGCATGGCTAGTTTGTCCGGCACTTTCGCACCGCCGACAATGGCCCAATATGGCCTGGCAGGACGGCCCAGGATATGCTCAAGTGTCATCACCTCTGTTTCCATCAGATGTCCTGCATAAGCGGGGAGATACTGAGGAATTCCGACAATAGACGCATCACTGCGGTGGGCGGTGGAAAACGCATCATCAACATAGGCATCGCCCAACGCCGCCAACGCTTTCGCAAATTCCGGATCATTTGCTTGTTCTCGGGGATCAAAACGCAAATTCTGCAGAATCAACATCTCCCCCGGTTTCAGGGCGTTGACGGCCTCAGTGGTTTCATCGGACACAATGCTATCAATAAAGCGCACGGGGTAATCTAAAAGTGATTGCACATAACGCACGACCGGGGCCAAACTTTGGGTCTCATCCCAGCCATGGGGTCGACCTTTATGACTCATCACCACGACACGCGCACCCGCGCGCAATAACTGATTGAGTGTCGGCAAGACCGCTTGGATACGTGTTTCATCCCCCACATACCCGGTTTGTGGATCGATTGGCACATTAAAATCAACGCGCACCAAAATTCTCTTGTTATAGACCGAATCCATATCTTTCATCCGCCGTAACGTCAATGTCATTGCCATCCATCCCTTTCTGCAACCATCACTGTCAAATCGACCAAGCGCTGCGCATACGCCCACTCATTGTCATACCATGCCATCGTTTTGACCAAATGTTCACCGACGACGAGGGTTTGCGTCCCATCGACAATAGCCGAATGAGGATTGCCCTTGAAATCCATGGACACCAGCGGAAGCTCGCTATATTGCATAATGCCTTTAAGCAGTCCCGACGACGCCAGGCGAAAGGCTTCATTCACCGAAGACACAGAAGCGGGATATCGCGTATGAATCGTCAAATCCACGACCGAGACGGCGGAAATGGGGACGCGCATGGCCACACCATTCAGACGCCCCTTTAACCTCGGTAAGATGCTATCGAATGACTGAGCCGCACCTGTACCGGCAGGAATAATGTTCTGGGCTGCGGCCCGAGCCAAACGCCAATCTGGATAAGGCGAATCCATTAATTTTTGATCATTCGTGTAGGCATGAATCGTTGTCATGAGGCCTGTTTCCAGCCCGAACGTTTCATCCAGCACCTTGGCTACTGGTGCCGCACAATTTGTCGTGCACGAGGACATGGACAGTACCTGATGCTTCCATGGTCGATACTCTTCTTCATTGACACCCAAGACGACCGTCAGATCTTCATGCACGGCGGGTGCCGTAATGATCACTTTTTGAGCTCCTGCCCGCTCAATATGAGCCCGGGCCAAATCCCCATCGGTATAGCGCCCGCTGGCCTCAATCACGATGTCGACTCCTAACGGTCCCCATGGAATGGCCCCAGCATTGTGTTCGGAGAAAACGTGGACGTCATGACCATCTACGCGGAGAGATCGGCCCGCAGCCACGACATCCGCGTGAAATCGCCCATAGTTGGAATCGTAGGTCAATAAGTGCGCCAGCGTCGCCGCATCAGTTTGATCATTGATGGCCACAATATCAAACAGGCTCGCCCATATGGCCCTGATTTCTCCCCCCAATGGACAACAACGATGAGCCGTGGAGCCCATCGTTGTTGTCCATTGCGTGCGTCTATCTCGTCTCTAGCTTCAGCATGGGTTATTGACATCCTGACCGTGCAGGGGCGACACCCTCACTCCGCTCCATTCGGTAATTCATCCCTTCCCAGCGTTGTTCCGTAGACCAGTAAAAAGTGAATTCCACCGCCGTAAGGCCATGCAAGGCAATGTCGTGATAATACATACCAACATGGGCATCGTGCAGCTCCGCGTTTAAAACATGGGCCCACTCGTCTGTGGTATAGACGAGCACCCCAGGTCGTGGTACGGCAATACGTAAAAGCTGATCCCCCGCATGCCAGTGTAGGCGTTTATGATTGAATTGCCAAAACAGCATGCCCGAATGGCGAGCGTCATGCGGACGTTGAATATAGCGGGTATGCACTAACTCAGGCAGTTCAAAGACATGCCCATCCATGGCCGAGCGGACGAGTTTGATATATTCGGCATGGGCCCAGACCAGCGGCATCGCCGAACCCGAGGGCCGTCCCAAAAAAAGTTCTCGCTCAGGAATGTCCGCGCTATCCCACACCTGTTCCGGCAAAAGGCCCCCGATACTGGCCGACCCTTCCATGGCTGCCAAGTAAGGCTCGGGAGACTGTCCCAGCGCTATGGCGTAATGCCCTCGCTCCCCAGCTAATAAAGGCCACAGCCGTCCGCGTCCATGCCCTTGAAAAGGTGAGCCGTCTTCTTGTTCTCCATAGCCGTCATGATTATAACGATGCCAAAGCGGACCATATGGCAACTCTTGCTTTAAAATCGCATCATACGCAGCAACAGATTGTGTGATGTGGGGATCATCGGCGGCTTTCAATCCATAACGGACTAATTCGAGAAAACCGCCATCAATCACCGCCTCTTCTGGGTAAAGATTAGGGGCTCCGGGCGGCATATTTTTAATGGGCACAAAACCATGGTCGATGCGCCCATCAGGACTTCGAGGCGCTTGCGTATGAATGCGGATGTAGTGACAGGGAAAGCGGGGATCCACTTGTCCATGTTCCGTGAAAGTCCACTTGTCAATGCGTCCTTGCCAATAATCCGCCAGCATTTCGCAATAAGCCGCGACATCATTGTCACCGCGACGCCGCGCAAGACACCGTACTACCAATGCACAGCGCTGCATCTCCACGCCAAGCCATAACCGCCTGCCTACCTCGCAAGTCGATTAGCGCGGCGTTATTGTGGCCACCTTGATTTTTAATGTGAGGTGCCAGGAGAAAAAAGACCCGGTAATCGCTCCGTGCCCCTTGCAGTACTTCAAAACGGACGTGCGTGAGCAACGCATCCCCTTCCGGCCAGGTCACAATGCGTTTCGTGATCCGAAACCGTCCTTGCGGGTCCGTATTGATCAGCTTATACGCCGGAGCATCGGGATGAATGTACTGCACCTCATGAATTAAGTCTCGTTTTTCTTCCCAAAACTGTCCGTCGCGCGACACAATTAACAATTGCGCATCCCGGGTATTGGCCACATCCATCCGGGGGAAATAGATTTCATTCAAAATCCCATGCGATAGCGTAAACCAAACACGCGACGTATCTGCCATCGCCGTACCGACCCCGTGCTTGGCGCTACTAGTCCATGTCGCGTCTAATCCGGGATGGCCTGGTGCTGCTGACATAAAAACCCCTCCCTTATCGGGCGATCTCCTCATCTCACGCACAAAGGTTCTCTTCCCGTGCGTGTTCTTCGCTCTTCATCATCTCACAAAAGGCTCGGGGTGAGGCCGTTTAATCCAAAAACGCTTCAGCCCAAGACAGGTTCAATGCCTACCGCGGTGCTATGCTCGTTGTACCGTTTAGCCAGGCGTGGGACATCACGCACGGTGGCTCATAGAAAGAGGACCATCATCCAGTCGCCCCCACGCCCCATGGCTATTGCCCGCGCCGTGAGGGGAACAGGGGCCTTCCTCGTGAGATCACATTGGTTAAGCCACACCATCTTGTTCAGACGACAATCCATGATATAAAGACAAAAAAGGATTGCAACCATCTAAGAGCCTGCAGGCAAAGAGTGTGCCATGATATAGTGGTAGGGGTAGACGTAGCTCTACATGGTATGAGCCCCCACGACATCGCCCATACTGGATCCGAGGCACACCGACAAGGAGGATGATTCCATGGCAGACGATGATGTAAAAGACATGGGTGGGTCCGCCGCAATAGCGATTTACGACACCCACGAGTTAGCCGATAACGCGGTCAAAGAACTGCAAAAGGCTGGCTTTGACATGAAGAAGCTGTCTATTATTGGTAAGGGCTACCATTCTGAAGAACATCCCATCGGCTATTACACCACAGAAAAAAAGATGAAGGTCTGGGGAGGAATCGGCGCCACATGGGGCGCTATCTGGGGAGGCTTCTGGGGACTGCTCTTTGGCGCAGGATTCTTTTTAGTCCCCGGCGTCGGACCGATTTTAGCTGCCGGCCCCTTAGTGGCAGTCTTAGTCGGCGCTTTGGAAGGCGGCGTCGTGGTTGGAGGGCTGAGTGCCTTGGGGGCCGCCTTAGTCAATATCGGGGTGCCCAAACATAGCGTCATTCGTTATGAAGAAGCGATTAAAGCGGACAAATATGTCCTTATTGTCCACGGTTCACCCGAAGATGTGCAGCGGGCCAAAGCCCTTATTGATCAGGCCAAAGCCACAGAAAGCACCATCTACTCAGCCAGTTAAAACGCTCTATGGGCCGCCATAAGGCCAGCCCCTCACGTAAACGGGCTGGCCTTTAAGGCGATTCAAGAATTGCCCTGGCGCTTTGAAAGATGTCATTAAACATCGTGACCGTCAATTTTCCCGTTTGGGTATTTTGCCGACTGGGGTGATAGGAGGCAATCAGGGTAAGGCTATGACTTGGTAGCTCGAGATCAAACTGTGCCCCATGCTTGAAGATTAAGGAACGCTGGTCGGATCCGCTAATTTTTAAATAATGCCGGACCGCTTGAAACGCCACCCGCCCCAGTGCCACAATCACCCGAGGGGCCAAAATTCTGAGCTCAGCTTCCAGATAGGGGCGGCAGGCTTGCACTTCTTCGGCCGTCGGTTTGTTTTGCGGCGGCGCACACCGGACCGCGGCTGTCACATAGGCGTTACGCAGCGCGAGTCCATCGTTTGATGCGACGCTATGGGGCTGATTAGCAAATCCATTCACATAAAGCGCATGGACGAGCCAATCGGCGGACGAATCCCCTGTAAACATCCTTCCCGTGCGATTGCCCCCATGAGCGGCGGGCGCAAGCCCTACTATCACTAATTGAGCATGCGCGTCGCCAAAGCCCGAAAGCGGTTTTCCCCAATACGTCTCCTGCGCAAAACGGCGCACTTTCTCCTCTGCCACGCGTTCGCGCCATGCCACCAACCGTGGACAACGCCCACATGACACAATATCCTCTGATAAGCGTTCCAATGCATGCATAAGACTCGAAGCTCCTTCAATGTCATCGGTCACTGGCACCCAGGCCCTCACCTCGCCTTGGATCTAAGGCCATTGCCTGCTATCATCATAGCATGGATGAACGGCGCTTAAGGCAGACCCCACCGTTGTGGGACACCCACGTGCATCTCGACCAATTGCCCCACCCGCGGTCTGCTGTCCAGCGGGCCATAGACGCTGGGGTGACCACGTGGGTCTTAGTGGCGACCTCGCCCTATAGTTACAAGGCGCAGTCTCGCCTGTTAAAAACAGGTGCATTCTCAGGAATCCAGCATATCCGCGCGATCGGGCTTCATCCGGAAGTCGACCACGCAGCTGATGCGCTTCACAGCGTATGGTCCATTATCCACAACGAACCCATCGCGGCCATCGGAGAAATCGGTTTGCCGGTCTATCGCCAGCTGTCTCGCGCTGCATTCAATCGCAACTGGGAGTGGCTCCATATTCAACTCAGCTGGGCTGAACAAAGACAACTCCCGGTGATTATTCATGCCGTCCATCAATCGTGTGAGCCCATGCTGCGCATTTTGGAAGACTTTCCGCACATTCCGCGCGTCGTCTTCCACTGGTTGAAGGCCCCTCTTGATTTAGTGCAAGAAATGATCGCACGCCACTACTTTGTAGGCATCACCCCCGATGTCATCTGGCGTGAGCGGGATCAGAACCTCTTGTCTTTGTGGCCCCCACACCAAATTTTGCTGGAAACCGATGCCCCGTGGCCCCATCGTCAAGATCGCCAAGACGGTGAACCCGCAGAAATCCGGGCCTTGACAGATTTTCTTGACACATGGTCGCCGCAACCGAGCAGTTGGCGAAAAATTGCCATTCATAATGCGCTCGCCTTCTTTGTTCCCTCGGACTCACGAATATGACATGGAAAAGGAGACCTTCACGTGGCTGGCTGTGGATGGGAAGGAACAGATCCGTTATATCGGCAATACCACGACACCGAATGGGGTGTCCCCGTATTAGACGACACGCGCCTGTTTGAATTTATCGTATTGGAAAGCGCCCAAGCAGGGCTTAGTTGGCTCACCAGCTCTGGTGTGGTCATGCGTGAAACGCTTGAGTACCCCACCACCACGACTCTTTTTTAGCAATTAATGCCGCCCAACGACACATATTTGATGTCCAAGTATTCGTCTATCCCATAATGGCTGCCTTCTTAAGCCCGATACCCAAAGTGGCAAACCATCGTTAGCCATATTCAAGATGTTCGGCTAAACGCATGACGCGCCCAACATCCCGTGTAAAATAATATGCGGCCAGTCCCGCACGCGTATTATTCGCACGTGCAATGACTTCATCCTCGGTATCAAACGCCAAGATCGCCGCAACAGGCCCAAAGGTTTCTTCCTGGGCAATAAGCATCGAGTCCGTAACGCCTGCTAACACCGTCGGTGGATAAAAATAGCCAGGGCCTTGTGGGCGCGTACCCCCTAACAGCAGTCGCGCTCCCTGTTTTTGGGCATCAGCCACATGCCGTTCAACCTTCGCCACCGCTCGCCCGTCAATCAGCGGGCCCACTGTCACATCATTTTGCAACCCGTCGCCCATCCGCATCGTAGCTAAAGCATCCGTCAATTTACGGCTAAAGGCCTCAAGCACCGGACGTTGGACATACATTCGATTCGCAGCCACGCAACTTTCGCCAACACTCCGCATTTTGGCAATGACGGCATTTTCTACTGCCGCGTCAAGATCGGCATCAGCAAACACAATGAACGGCGCTTGCCCACCTAGTTCCAACGAGACCCGCTTCATGGTCTCAGCGGCTTGCACCATCAACCGCTTGCCGACCGCAGTCGACCCAGTGAACGAAATTTTTCGCACCGAAAACTCATCCATGGCCACTTGCACCAACGGTCCGGGTTGCGTTCCGGTGAGTACCGACAACACCCCTAGTGGCAAGCCCGCGTCTTCTAAAATCTTCGCAATAGCGAAAGCGGATAATGGTGTTAGTTCCGAGGGTTTGACAATCACGGGACACCCGGCGGCTAAAGCGGGCCCTACTTTGCGAGTAATCATCGCCGCAGGAAAATTCCACGGAGTAATCGCCAAAGACAAACCAACCGGTCGTTTAATGACAAGAATTCGTTTATTTGCGGAATTGGCGGGAATTATTTCCCCATACACACGTTTTGCCTCTTCCGCAAACCATTCGAAGAACGAAGCGGCATAAGCGATCTCGCCGCGCGATTCACTCAGCGGCTTCCCTTCCTCTTCGGTCATGAGCCGCGCTAAGTCTTCCAATTGCGCCCGCATAGATTGCGCAGCTCGCAACAAGATTTGCGCCCTCTCAGCGGCCGGTGCATCCGCCCAAGAAGCTTGAACCGCTAGGGCCGCATCAATGGCCCGGCGCATATCCTGGGGCCCAGCATCCGGGACGCGGGCGATGACTTGCTCAGTCGCAGGATTGACGACATCAAAATACGTTCCCGCGGCCGCTTCGGTCCATTCGCCCCCGATATACAAGCGAGCTTTATCAATTTCCATCGTTTATTCTCCTTCTCCTTGAGAGTTGGCATATCCTCTCAACCTCACTCATCCAAATTTTATCACGCCACCGTATCCCGCGGTTTATCAATATGGATAAGGCCTGATTTTCATTACCCGAGTGGTCTCCTGGCCGATCAGTGGTGGACGCGGCGGCGTATCGCGTCGGTGCCGCCCTCACCGATGCCCGGTCGGGCCTTACGCCTGACTACTCCCGCAGCGGAGATGTGCGCGAGACCGTCATCCTGGCGCCTGCGGACGCCATCGGCAGGCCTTGTGAACGGCGATCGATGCAGCCGAGTAGAAGAACTGGCTCTCCCGCACATTTGCTGATCATGAGGAATCGGTTTATGGTCGAAGAAGAGGACATGCGTCCAACGTAAGCGTCAACGGGGTGGGCGTCGTGGGACCATCCCATGGCATCGCACCCCGTATTCCCCAGTTCACGGGGGGGACGCGATGCGGGAGTGAGGTTGCCGATCGCAGTCTTTATCCTGGCATGCCGCCAGTCGCTCCGGACATCTCTGCCTAGCGACGCGCTCTCAAAGAACTGATGCATGTGAATCGGTTCGTGTTCGTCAACCGTCTCTCTCTTAGCCTAGGGACTCATCTTGGCTTAATGGCTTCGCCGCAAACCTCGTTTCCTGTAGACTACGTCACCGTGCGTATGTCCCGCTCGCCACCGCCACTTCGGCTCACTCGCCCGCGTCGTCGGACGAGGGCCGGTTCCAGCGCGTTCGCGCTGGTCCTAGGGTTCGACCGGATCGGCTTTGTAGGCCGCGACCCAGGCATACAAGGTTTTGCTGGGAATGCCCAAGCCCACGGGCGGCGGATGAACTCGACGAAGTCATGCAAGCGGCGGAGGCCAAGCAAACCGTCGATACAGGAAAAGAGAATGAGTACCCTGCGGCCAATCCAATGGGGTAAGCAGCGTTCGGCTCTTTTGGTGTCAAACACTGATCAACTGCTCGGACACTTGGGCATATCAGACCACGTTCTCGATATTTAACCCTCTCACTTAATGCCGCGTAAGAATCGTTCGATAGCATTCTTGGGAGGACGAGCGCGCTGAGCGTTGACCGCCGTCCGTTGTTGTTGCAGTTTAAGTAAAGTGCGGGAATCCCATAACTCAAATCCATTGTCTCGCGCCAACGAAATGGCCGCTGGTGTCATGCCCCACCCACCAGCAGGAGAATAAGCAACGGCTCACTACCGGCTGAACTCTTTCGTGAATACCGTCGATAGAAGCGATAAGACCGATGACGTGGCATGAGGGCCCCCCTTTCTTGATTATTGGATTATTTTGAGTGCCCGGGGGTTTTAGGTCATTTAAATGGTCACTCATAATCCTACCTCCTGTGCTATGATGACGCGTTCGGAGACGCCCACTTGCGCTGCCGAGGAGCGAGTCCTGACTGTAAATCGTGCGTACCCGCCTAACGCTTTACCGCCCGTAATGCCCCTTCAGTTTCTCGCTGACGGCCGCCGCAGCGTCTGGCCCATACGCCTGTCGGTACTCATTCATCAGCATGCTCAGCACATGTTTTCCAGCAGGAACTCTTGATTGTGCTTGCCTTTCGATTCTACGGTAAACCGGACGAAGTCCGTTTCTAAGTTCACGTTGGCCAAGATACATCCCTCCTGCGTTATTGGACCACCGCCGTGCGGTGGTACTTGTCGCCAACTTCGTATCTCAAAGTCTTTATGCAGGGGAATTGTCAGAAACAATTTATTACGATACTCACACCGGAGAACCAGAAACAACGTCTAATAATTCAATATGCCTATTCATGGACTGTAGCTGATGACCTTTATCAAAGATTAACCCAATATGGCTACGGTAATCTTTATGGCACGGCACCAGGAACCGATGTCAATTCATCAAGCGGTATCTATAAGGGCGATGTGCTGTTTTTTAATTGGGGCCAGGGATTAGGTATTAGTCACGCAGCAATTCAGACCGGCTATGGTACCGATCCTGACAGTGGCTTTGTTGGAAATTACGTTGATGAAAATACAAATAATCGATACCATGCATTTTGGTCTCTATATCCGTATAATAGTCAGGCTAGTACCACAACTATTTTTTTGGTCACTATCGATGCCTCTTAATATACAGAAATAAGGAAAAGAATGAAGGAGGTGCTATGATGATTATTCATCCATGGAAATTGGTAAAAAATCATAAATGGTCATTTCTAGCCGCCGCTGTTCTCATGAGTATCATGAGTACGATTATCTTGAACAAACTACGGGCTGATTCGACTAATAGCAATAGCAACCAAATTGCAGAAAAAATTGCTGAAGCGATTAGTGCTCCCGGAGGAGTAATCCCTCTAACATCCGTACCACTCGGAACAGCGCTTTCGCTGTCTCAAAAAAATAGTCTTTTACAAAATCAAGAGACGGTATTATCCAATGTCTTTAGGCCACAAAGTCCCTTGTTTGATACCGACTTAGCGGGGTATCAAACAGCTTTGACCAATGTTGCTACTGAACGGCGGACACAGGATATTGTCACATCTCTCGACTTAACGTCCCTTACCATAAAAAACGGATTAGCGACAGCAACATGGCAAGCCCAACTTTCTTTTACCAGTCAATGGCGAAATTCCACGACCGCCTCATGGTCACAACCTTATAAGGCGATAAATGGATTATATGGAACAACTACTTTGGAAGAAATTAATGGACAATGGTTGATATCCAATCAAGTGAGCAACTTTCTTCCAGGAGAGGGCCCTTAAGGTCCCTATTATCCCGAACATTGCTTCAAAAGGATGTTCGAGTTATAGTGACCAAAATTTACTGACTAGCACTAGATCGGGGGTATTCTCGGCTTTGACACTTCGGCACTGCCTCTCAGGTAGCTCGGAGGCACTTGTCCTTAAGCAAGTTTTACTAGAGTTTTGACCCAGTCATCCATGGAACTAAATCTCTACGAATCTCTGATGTTCCTAAGCGTGGCAGACTCAACTTGGGTAAGTTTGACTAAAACCCCGAGGCGTCAATAATGGTGTTTACGACGCGATTTCTGGCACTGGCTGTTTTCTTACTCAGTGAGTCGTTGGTGCGGGCTAATCGGATCACGGGGTGACATAGCGTGCACAGTATATCCTATTGAAGAGTTTTTTCCGCTGTCGCCAATTTCAGTCCATGCGTGGCGAGTCCACAGCTGTTTGTAACGCAGATCCCAGAGAGTCAATGGGCCTCAATTATGGCGGAACAGGAGGAATCGACGCCAAAACAGCGGCCCGACGGGCCGTTCAGGAATTTCGATGATTGGGTGGGGTTCACGACCCCACCAGGCGGCGCGCCCGCTGAGATCGCCGCTGCCGTATCCGTCCGAGCGCCATCGCCAACATGACGACGAGGGCTAAACCACAGCGGAGGTGCATTTTCTTGAATCCCCGAATGGTATACCATTCGAACCCAAACGCAAACGATACATCCAACCGACTGTTCACCTGTTCCACCGCCGTGCGATGGGCATACTCATGCTTCCATTGATAACTGGCCCGGTCCATGGGCGTAAAAATCCGCCGATCAGTCTGTAAGGGAATGCGCAGGCCCTGAGCGACGGGACAGTGGTCTTGACCCTCGCAGGACGCGCCCGCAAAGCGGGCGGGACACCGTTTTTGAGACGTTGGCGCCCGGCTTCGAATCCGCCGTTACTCATGGTGTGCACCTGACCCGAGACCGGATCGTGACAAAACACCTCTTGAGAAGGGTCATAGAATCCTGACGAACACTTTCTGAGTCCGCCCCTGTGTCAGGTGTACCCATCTGACAGTCTCATTTGGGTACACCCAGTTGAGACGGATTTCCAGAGACGGATTGTCGTCGTTTCCAACGTATCGTATGCTTGACTCATTAATCATATTGAAAACCGGAGCGAAAACCCCATCATTTACGGGTATGCTCGGGTGAGTTCGCCTACGCAAAGTCTGGGCACGCAGGTCCGTCAATTGCGACGCCTGCCAGAAGAGCGATCCCTCACACCGCGCACGCAGTTTGCGGGGCTTCTAGACTCCTGCCCCCCTAAAGCTGTCGTAGTCCCGCCCAGCGGTGACCCGCTCTATTTTCCCAGTTTACTCTCTGGCAGCAGCGACCTCCAACCAACGCATTCCCAAGCCTTTACCATCCCCATATCTGCGCGGCAGCCCCACGTAGCCAAGAAATCCGTGAAAACATAAATGGCTTCGTTAGGGACAGACCCGTCGCGGGCATAATAACTAGGAGGAACGGGATACGGATATCGGGGAAGGGATAGCGATTGAGGCCATCATGGCAATCCTTAGAGACCATTATTCATGAAGCCGTCGCAGACTTGGGCGAACGCATCATCATTCATCGTCATCAAGCGTTTTCGACAATGACGTGGGTCGTAGTCTGGACGCGGGATGACAATCCCTATAGCCACCAGCATGAAGTATGGCCCCCTTTATGGCGGATCCGTGCAGGTACCTCATGGGCGCTGTGGGAAGCCCAAACCGCTTCGACGCCGGTCCACTGGACCTTAAAATATGACAAGGATACATGGACGGAAGTAGGACAGAACGAGGGCAATATCATGCATAAAGCTCAGCAAGCGTTCCTGGGCTTTCTAGGCCGTATTCCCCCGCCGACGGCTCGGTCTGTAAGGCATTCTCCATGTGCTCTTAAGATCCGTGAATGGATCTGGCAAGGCCTGTTATGGACAACGCCCTTCTTGTTCTGGAGAACGACACGACTGATAGCCTTAGGTATGGTCATCGCAACCACTGCGGTGGTTAGTCTTTCTTATGTGCTTGATATTCGGCAGCAGTTTCGCTCTCGCATCCATGTGCCGCCTGTGCCGCGTGCCTATAGTCCCGTGGCATGCCTAACCAAACCGTCGTGCGCGATTGCACACTGGGAGATCACCGATCCCGATGCGCCCTCGCATCGCCTCTTTCAGCATTTACAAAATTGGCTCGTAGAGGAAGAGCTGCCCTTTGAACTTCACGCACGGCGCACGGATTTATGGCGCCTAAGCGCGCAAGCGGGAGCGTCTCCGTCGGTCCCTAGCTTCTTATCCATCACCCTCGTCAGCTCAGGGTATGCCATTCATTGGTATTACGATGTCTATGATTGGGATGGCAACTATGTCCCCTTAGTCCAAGATGCGCTGATCTGGTCGGGTTCTTGCTGGCTATATCACGACGTGCCCCTAGAAGACAGTTTTTTGCCTCTACTACGAAAAAAACTGGCGCCTCACGCGCCAGTTCCTTAAGTCAATCCAAAATACGCGGCTTTAATATGAGTGTCCGCATCAAGCTCTTCCGGCGATCCATCAAAGTGCACACGACCATTGTCCAAGACGTAAACATGGTCAGCACCCTGTAAAAACTTAATATTTTGTTCGGCAATAAGAAAAGCGGGTCCCGTACGGCGGTAGGTTTCTAACAACCCCAACAGTTCATTCACCATCACAGGAGCCAATCCGGATGACGGCTCGTCCATCAATATTAACCGGGGTTGACCCATCAACGCTTTAGCAAATCCTAAAATTTTTCGTTGACCGCCACTGAGGCTTCCTGCCGCTTGCTTGCGGCGCGCCTTCAGCAAGGGCAATTGTTGATAAATCCGATCCAATTGTTGCCGTGATTGGGAGCCGGAAAGATAATACGCACCCAGTTTAAGATTTTCTTCAATACTCAATGTCGCAATGACACCAATTTCGGATAAGAAGGCCATGCCAGCGCGAACACGCCGACTCGTGGGCCAATGCACCACATCATCACCGCCGAACTTAACATGCCCCTGCCAAGCGGGTAATAAGCCGACAACCGTTTTAAGCAATGTGGTTTTGCCCGCTCCATTGGCACCCAGCAGAACCACTTGTTGACCCTGATCCACCACAAACGTAATGTCGGATAGCACTTGCAAGGTCCCGTAGCCACCGCTTAACGCTGCCACCTCGAGTATGGCCATGTATGCTTCCCCCTTCTCGCCATCACCTATTGCACGGAGCTAACGTCCACCGCGTCGTTACCGAGGTAAACCGCCGACACAATAGGGTCTTGTGCGGCTAAGGCCAACGACCCTTCAAAAATTTCCTTGCCTGCATTCATCACAATCACCCGGTCCGTCAATTGATTGACAAACCCTAAATGATGCTCGACAACGATGAGCGCCATTGCCCGATCCGCCAAATGCCGCAAGCTGTCCGCCATTTGGTGTAGTTCGTGGGGGCCAAGACCCGCCGCCAATTCGTCCACGAGCACCAACTCGGGCCCTGTCGTTAAGGCCCGGGCTAAATCCAACAGCTTCTGTTGACTGCTATTGAGGCTCTGCGCTAACCGATCCGCAGCATCCGCTAAGCCGGTAAACTCCAGAACTTCCCGCGGAGTCATCGCTCCGGGCCGGGCAAAATGATGCGCGAGTTCAACATTTTCCGCCACCGTCAAGGTTTTAAATGGCTTAGGAATTTGAAACGTCCGATTAATCCCGTGCCGTGCACGCCGATGCATAGGCCAGTTCGTGATGGTGCGGCCCTGATATTGCACAAGCCCGCCATCCGGACGATAGAGTCCTGAAATGACGTTGATAAGGGTTGTTTTACCGGAGCCATTGGGCCCCACCAACCCTAGAATTTCCCCTGGCGCAACTTGAAGGCTCACGCCATCTAAGGCCTTAAATCCGCCAAAGGTCTTCACAATTTTATCGACGAGTAATAGGGGTTCACGGGACATAGTTTCCCCTCCGTTGCAAGAGTGAGACCACTCCGCCAGGCAAAAACAATACCAACAGCACAATGAGCAGTCCATAAATCAATTCGAAATATTGGGGGTCGGAGATCCCAATCGCGTTATAGAGCCCGTACAAGACGACCGACCCCAAAATAGGGCCAATCGCGGTGCCGCCTCCCCCGAATAACGTAAACACAATGGCTAGGATGCTGATGCTGAGATCAAACACGGTACTGGGGTAAAACACAGACAAATGCCAGCCAAAAATTGCGCCCGTCAACCCGGCGATGACTGCGCTGACAATCCAAATTATGGTGCGCGTGCGCACGACTGCAATGCCCGCCATCTCAGCGCTCACGGGATCTTCACGGATGGCCATGAGGGCACGGCCAAACGCGGTATTTTTGATGACGATGACAATGATCGTGGTCACAATCAACAACACGACCATGGCAATGTAACTCGTTTCAGGATGATAGCTTTGCACTAATGATTCCCCATACGGCCCATTCGTGAGATGCACGAGGGCCGGATTGGCGACCACATTATACAAAACCTCAGACGCGGCAAGACTGCTAATAGCAAAATAGGCCCCCGATAGACGCAATAGCGGAGACAGAATCAATGCCACAATGACGGAAAACAAGGCACCCACAATGAGTGCCACCAGGCCCGGAAGATGAAAGATCTCAATGCCCATGGCCATGCCATACGCCCCAATGCCGAAAAAACCGACATAACCAAACGGCAAATAGCCTGTAAACCCATATAATAAGTTCACACCTTGGGCCAAAACCATAAAGGCCATCATTTGAAAAATCACCGCTTGATTAGCGTAAACCATGGGGGCCACAGAAAATGCTGCCAGTAAGACAACCGGGATGGCGACATTCGTGCCCATATGAGACCGCCGACTCACGAGCTTCGGACTAAGCATTGCGCACCCCCCTGCCTAACAGCCCCGAGGGTTTGACCAACACAATAATCAACAGCAGAAGATACGGCACAAGATTAGACCACGATGAAAAATACGTTTGCATCAGCATGACCGAAATGCCGTAGACTAAGCCCCCAAGAACCGAACCCAAGGGATTACCTAGAGAACCAATCACCACAATGGCAAACGCAATGGTGGTCAGCCCCAATCCCGTAGACGGGTCGATGCTGCCAATCATAAAGGGACTCATCACCCCCGCCATCGCAGCCAAACCAATCCCCACTGCAAAAATAATGGCAGAAGTTTGCGCTACCGGCAATCCGCTCGCCATCGCTTCGTCGCGGTTGCCCATAACGGCTCGCGCCGCATACCCAATGCGGGTATAGTATAAAAACCCATACGTGACGCCAATCATAATCAAACTCACAAGTGCGGTGATTACCCATGCCATTTGATAATTCTGGCCCAAAAAATGAAGGGGGGCGGATCCCATAATGGCTAACGGCAACGAACGCGGATTGTTGCCAAATCCAATCACATCAAGCGCCTCAATAATTTGTGATAACCCAAAGAATAGAATCAACGAGAGCATTTCCGGATCCTTCGACTTGGTTAGTCGGGGAATTAAAGGAAAGTACAACACGTACGCCACCACAACAAATAGAACCAACGCTAAGATTAGACTCATCAATGGATTGACATGGGCAGATGCGTACGCCACGACGGCTAGGTACCCACCAAGAACCACAAAATCGCCATGCGCTAAGTTCACCACCTGCATCACACCAAAGATCAAATTGAGCCCCAGGGCCATAAATCCAAAAAAGACGCCAAATAAGATACCGGCAATAAGACTGTATTCGAGCATTCGCCCCTCCTATGAATGGCCCCTGGCACGTAAACCAGGGGCATAAAATGCGTTATGAAAGCGGGGTCATCAATTGGACGGATACTTGACCTTGGGCGTTGGCAGAAATTTTTCCAACGGGCAAGGTTTCTCCGGTTTGGGCACCCTCGGAGTTAATTTGGAACTTGCCATCTAATGTTTCAATCGTGCCCGAAAAACGGGACACGGCGTGACGCAACGACAACTGACTCAGACTATTAGCGGTTTGCAGCGTTTTCTGGATGATAAGACCCGTGTTGTAACCAGCAATGTTCAAGAAGTTGGCATTGTCCCCCGTCGCCTTCTTGAACGCGGCAATAAATTGGCTGGAATCCATCCCGTAGTTGACGTGTGCATGAGAAATCAACGGCGGAGCGGGATACGTGTATGTTCCATTAATCGCTGAAGGCCCAACACTACTCGTAAATAGCGACGGCAGTTGTCCGGGGAAGACCGTAAATACCATCTTATACTGGCTTCCGCTGGCCTTGAGCGCTTGAAGGAATGAGACATCATTATTCGGATATCCGAACTCGATGACGGCCTGAGGTTTGGTCTGCGCGATGTTATTCAGCAACACCGAGTAACTTGAGGTGCTTGTCGGAACCCCCGAGTTATAGACGGGCGTGATCCCCGCCGCCTTCAATTTGGTCACCAGGGTCTGATCCTGAGACTGGTCAAAGTCATTGGTATCATACAAAATCGCAATCCGCGAATAATGCTTACCAATCAAATATTGCGCTAAGGAATCGGGCCATAACCCTGAGTTAGGCAAGGATGTCAAAACAATATAGGGGTTATTGGGCGTAAAAAAGGTGGTACCTGTCCCACTTTGGTCGAACAGCACCATTTTGTTTTCTTCAGCCACAGGCACCGCCACAGATGTCAGCACCGAACCAAAGTCCGCCACCAATATGTTGACGTGGTTAACCGAGATTAATTGCGAATACAAACTCGTAGCCGTTGTCGCTGAACTTTGATCATTATAGGCCACAATTTTAATGGGCACTTTCTTATTCAGGGCTTTGACAAACACCCCGCCCGCCTTGTTCACCTGATTGGCCCAAAACTTCAATCCATCATATTCTGGGAGCGATGACGTTGCAAACGATCCACTCCCCGCATATAAGGTCCCGATCGTGATTTGGGAAACATTTTTCGCCGGAGGTACCGACGTCGTAGATGACGTGCCACAGCCCGCCAATGTGGCGCCAAGCAAAGCTGCTGATAAGCTAAATAACGCCATCGTTTGCTTGCGTTTACGCATAGAAGAATCCTCCCAAAAGGATTTATTTGTGTGAATACTGCATACTACTGAATAATACCCTAAAATAAGTCGATACGGTACAACCTTTATTTGCGTGAATATTCATTGCGATATTTGAGACAATTGCACAAAAACCTCTCCCGTTATCGGGAGAGGTTTTTCTGGCTGGTACAAATCTCCTTCGAAAGGCTCTTAGAGATTCAACACGGTTGACTTCAGTCGCGTCATAGCGAGTAAGGAGTAGCGCACGCCTTGGGCACCCATTCCCGAGGCTTTAGTGCCCACAAATGGAAAATGGTCCGGACCTCGCGAGGTTTTGCCGTTAATTTGAACGGTTCCCACGTCCAACTCTTCGGCCAATAAGAACGCTTGGGACACGTCTTGTGTAAAGATGGCGCCTTGCAGCCCGTACTCACTGGCGTTGGCTAACTCCACGCCTTCTTCCGCGTCATGAATTCGGATAATCGGCAACACCGGTCCAAAGGGTTCTTCCCAAGCTACCCGCATATCGCGCGTTACAAAATCCAGCACGACAGGATAAATCAAATTCCCCTCCCGCCGAAGTGGAGTCAATGCCACCGCCCCTTGCGCCACCGCTTCATGTATCATATCCCAAACAAAATCGGCGGCTTCATTTGAAATCAAAGGCGTCACCACACTATCCGCCTCTGGTGCCCCCACCGATAAAGTCATCACCTTTTGGGCCACGGCCGTAGCCAATTGATCCGCGATCTCCTCGACCACCAAAACCCGTTTGACTGCCGTACAGCGTTGGCCTGAATAAGAAAAGGCCCCGCTCACAATATTGTCTCGAGCCCGTTCAATATTGGCATCGGCGAGCACAATGGCGGCATCTTTCCCGCCCAGCTCGAGGAGCAAGGGGACCATAATGGCTTTGGACGCAATATGTTGGCCCGTCTGCGTCGAACCCGTGAAGTTAATCATATTGACGCGGGGATGGCTAATCAGATAATCGCCAATCACCCGTCCGGAACCTGTAATGGCGATGATGACGTTGTCTGGAATCCCCGCTTCGTAGGCCAATCGTGTGATATTCAGCCCCGCAATAGCGCCTTGTGTCGGCGGTTTCAAGACGACGACATTGCCCCCCATTAAAGCAGGCGCAATCTTCGTGACAGCCAGGTTGATGGGATAATTAAACGGAGGAATGGCCAAAACCACCCCTAGTGGTACGCGGCCAACAATACTGACTTTCTGTCGCGTTTGACCCGGAAACGCGTCTCCAAACAACGTTTCGCCTGCCAGTCGCAATCCTTCCTCGGCGGTGTAGTGGATGAAATCCGCCGAGCGCTGCACTTCGTCGAGAGAATCACGGTGGTTCTTGGCGATTTCTAACATCAGTAGTTCCGCTAGCTCCGCCCTGTTCGCTTCTAGCTTATCTGCCCATTGATGAAGCAGGTGAGCACGTTCGGTGAGAAGCATACGCTTCCAACTTTGAAAACCTTCTTGTAATCGTCCAATCGCCTGGTCAACTTCTTCTCGCGAAAAGGCATGCACCTTGCCAATAATTTGACCGTGAACAGGACCATAGACGGCCACATGTTCTCCGCTCTGACACGATGTCCACCCCTGTGGTCCTAACTGTACACAATCATCGGCACTGTTAGGAATAAATACTGATGTATTTGCCATACTGCCTCCTCCATAAAACGCATCTGCTGTGGGATTTTATGCTTGTGACTTCAGAGGCTGCCTGTCCTCAGCGGGTTTCATCACGAGAGGAAAAACGAGGAAATTTGCTATCAGTCCTCAGACACCTTGCAGTCGATAAGGTTATGCTACCATAAAACCTTCCCTAAAACTTCAATAATCTGTAGCAATTGTCTGTTTAATATTAGAACCTTATAACCTTCCCAATCCTGCAAATCGTGCCGTAGATGGGCCCAAGGCGATATATTCTCATACATCGTGAATTCGCACCGCGTACTACCTGAGGGGCTCGACTCGCCCACCTGCCGAAAGAGACCGCACGGTTTCGCCACCAAAGCATGACTCGCGCTATGTCGTATGAGGACATGCGGCCTCCTTTAACGCGCTGTAGGGCTAGGCACTATCAGGACAGGTAACGTGCTGTGAGTGGTTAACCAGTGCGGTACACTGCCCAGGAAATTTTCCTTAACGGGAGACCCCTGATGACGCCCAACACAAATGGCCTCCGCGTGGTGCTCACGTGCCCACGCCTCAAGCATGGCAGCAATGCTCCCATGTTGTCCTGGCATCAGGCTTAAAACGTGATGGCGTACAACAATCCCGGGCGCATGCGGCATCTGCACCAACTGGGTAAACGCCGCGTGAGCTGCGCTATCCCACTGCTTTTCAAAAAAATCAGGGTCATGAGGCAAAGCCCCCCCTAAATCAGCACGGGCTTCGTCCCGGTAGAAGGTCTTCACCGTCTTGATGTCAATAGCCCATAATGTCCCGCTTGCATCCAATATGCGGTAAGCAGCAGCTGCCGCCGCAAAACTCCCATCCGACCCATCGAATCCGACAACCACTGAGTGCATCAACATGCCCCCCGTCTTAGTCACACGCTGAATTTAGTCGCAACATTCCGGCATTCTCAAAGAACCACCAGCGCCATGGGCTCAGGAGCGCATCATTTGGCGGGCAAATACGGCGGGGCCGTGATGTCTGGCGACTGTTGAGGGTCTTGTACACACTCTACAGCCAATTGCTTCATATTTACCACGCCTGCCCAAAATGGCAAGCTCAAGTCGGACACATCATCAAGAGGCGGGCCTGAGCGAATTTTTGCTGAAGCTTCCGTTAACGGCATTCCAAAGACGCGCGTGGTTTTGATTTCCACGTCCGTTGGTCTACGGCAATCATTCCATCGCCCCGGCATGACATGCTCGACCATGGCCTCCAACACCGAGGTTTTGTGCCGAACATCGGTGACTTCATACGGCGTGCCCATAACCACCACCGACCGGTAGTTAAGCGAATGATTATACGCAGAGCGCGCGAGGACGAGCCCATCTAAGAGGGTGACTGATAAGGTCGCATGGGCCTCTTCCTTTAGATCTTTAAAAATCCCCGCAGCGACAGCTCCGTGGAAATATACTTGGTCTTCGATACGCACGTGCAACGTCGGCAAGACCACCGGCACACCGTCCCGAATTACGGCGATATGACAATACAGGGCTTCATCCATAATACTGTAGATGGTGTTAAAATCGTAATGCCCGCGCTCCGAGTGCCTATGTACGCGGATGCGTGACGAAATGTTTGGGTCCATGTGTGCTCTCCTTAATATCAGTGATGGTCTGTGATGAGCTACAAGCGGTTTGGTGCTTTCTTTTTATGCCACCTCACCCCCAAAACACCTTATTTCGCACAAGGCAAACAACCAGCGAAGAGGCATTACGTCTCCATAATACAAGATCCAAAGAGCTCTCAGATAGCTTACGTGTCCCTTTCTGGCGTGCATCCGTGGGGCATTATGACCGCTTATACCACAAGAGGTACGACACGGGCGTCTTCCGGCGTCTTCGTGGCAAGAAATTTTGCCAAACACCTGGGTCGGGGAGGAATGAGAAGGCATTAGCGCGAACTACAAAGATGTCACATCATAACTACATACGCTAACAACACGACGTTCTATGGCTTAGGAGGCAACGATGATTCCACGCGCTGAAAAAATTCCCTATCTCCACATCCTTCACGGTGATGTGCGTGAAGACAATTATTATTGGTTGAAAGACCGCAATAATCCCGAGGTCATTCGTTATCTAGACGATGAAAATCGGTATTTCGAAGAAACCATGCAGCCGCTTCGAAGTCTTACAGACGCTCTCTATCAAGAGATGCTAGCCTATGTGCCCGAAGACGACGAGGAAGTCGCCGCCGCGCAACCACCCTACTACTATTATCGGCGCACGGCCAAGGGCCAGCAATATCCCATCTATGCGCGCAAGGCCGCACACCACCGGAAAGATCTCAGCACAGCCCACGAGCAAGTGCTGTTAGACATCAACGTACACGCCGCAGGTCAGACCTTTTACCACGTTAGCCTCATCCGGCTGAGTCCCGACCAACAATGGTTAGCCTATCTCGAAAATCGCGACGGTACAGACCGTTATACCTTACGCATTAAACATATCGACACCGAAACGTATTTGCCTGAAACCATTCCCAATGTTTTTCTCAGTCAAAGCGTGGAATGGGACGCGACGAATACGTACTTGTTTTATACGCTAGTTGATGCTTCGCAACGTCCTTACCGTCTCATGCGCCATCAGCGGGGCACAGACCCGGCCATGGATAGCTTAATTTACGAAGAACAGGACACCACTTTTTCGCTGGCATTGAAAAAAACGCGAGATGGCCGCTTTCTTCTTTTAACGTCACAAAATAAAGAGACCAGCGAGGTGCGGTGGCTCGATGCTAACCACCCGCTAGAACCATGGACCGTGTTCACACCGCGGCGCACGGGCCTCTTATACTCTATGGAACATTGGCACCATCAATTTGTCGTCCTCACTAATGACGGCGCCCCTAACTTCGCGGTCAAGGTCTGTGAAGACGAGTCTGCTGGATGGGACTCCTTGCGTGATCTCGTACCCGTGGATCCGACCGTCTACCTACAAGATGTTGTTCCGTTCGCGCATGCATTGATTCTGGAAGGACGTCAAGAGGGCCTGAGCCAAATCTGGATCTATTACCAAGACCAACGTCTCGAAAAACTGAAATGGCCGGAGAACCTCTATCATGTCGCATTAGGCCCTAACCGCAGCTATGAGACGGATGAAGTCTTGATAGACTATGAATCTTTTCTCACCCCGAAAACCACCTTGGGATTCAACCTGACGACTCAAACACGTACCGTGCTCCACAAACAGGTGGGAGGGCGCCCGTTTGAGTCCCATCACTATGAACAAAAACGGCTTTGGGCCCCCGCCATAGACGGTACGTCCATTCCTTTGTCCGTGGTATACCGCGTAGACGCGTTGTCACAAGGCCCGGCTCCCCTAATACTCTATGGCTACGGATCTTACGGAGTCAGTGTCGACCCGCATTTTGACCCTGCCCAAATCCCTTTGTTAGATCGCGGCATTGTGCTCGTCACGGCCCACGTCCGTGGAGGCGCCGAACTTGGACGCGCGTGGTATGAACAAGGGAAGCTCCAACATAAACGCAATACCTTTACCGACTTTATCGATGCCGCTCGGTATTTAATCAAGGAAGGCTACACGACGCCCCAAAAGCTTGCGGCACGCGGCCGCAGTGCGGGCGGTTTGCTGATGGGCGCAGTCGCCAATATGGCCCCCGATCTGTTTCAGGTCATCGTCCCCGGCGTGCCTTTCGTGGATGTCCTCACGACGATGCTTGATGCCAGTATCCCACTGACGACATTAGAATGGGACGAATGGGGCAATCCGGCCCATGTAGAAGACTACTGGTATATGAAATCTTACAGTCCTTATGATAACATCACCGCACAGGACTATCCCCATATGATGCTATTCACGGGACTAAATGATCCACGCGTCGGCTATTGGGAACCGGCCAAGTTTGTTGCCAAGCTGCGCGAGGTGAAAACCGATACCCACACTCTTGTGCTGCGCACGGCGATGGGAGCGGGCCACGCGGGGGCTTCGGGCCGCTACCAGCGCTTCGCTGAGCTTGCGCAGGAATTTGCGTTTATCTTGGATAAGATAGCCCCTAACCAATAAGCGGCTCCAAGGAGTGGATGCGACGGGGTCGCTTTGCTCCTTGGAACTTATACGCTAAACCGGAGGAAGAATGCCCAGCTGTTTCAAAAACTCTTGAGCATTAGCAGGCCAATAGATGGGGGCGCGAGGCCGAAAACAACCAGGTTCTGGCGCAGGCCGGCAGTGGTCTAAAACTTGCACCCATGGCTCGGGCATTTGGGAAAACCCGTACACGGCTCCCAACAAAGCGCCTGCAATAGCCGCATTGGTATCGGTATCGTGGCCCAGCATGATCGTCGCGACAATGCCCTCCTCCAACGATGGGGCGTGCAGGAGTTGATAAAACGCATTATGCAACGCCGAGTCAAACGGGGCCACTTGCTGCCAAATCCGCATGATAGCGTCCATCCATTTCATTGCTCCCCTTTTACTATAGCGGATTTCAAAACGACTTGACCACGGTCCGCACGCGTTGAAACACGACGCAGATAGGGTGCCATACAGGAAGACCGGTTCGCTTTCCCAACCGAATGCATGACCCCATTAATATAATAGTAACCCGATCGTCTTTTTAGCCATATTAGTGTAAAGCCGCTCTCAAGTTGGCAGACACCACCGCGTTTAGAAACTTTTCAAGAAAGGATGAACAGATCGTGACCCCTGACTTGCGCATCAATCAGTGGCAACACACTTTACGCCACGCCCCCCTCCAAGACATTCTGATTTGGGCCAAAGAGACCTTTGGCGACACGATTGTCATCGCCTCCAGTTTGGGACCGGAAGATATGGTCATTCTTGATGCCGCCCATGCTACCGGATGGACCCCTCACGTCATTTGTCTTGATACTGGCGTCCTCTTCCCCCAAACCCTCGCCCTATTGGACCAAGCATGCCATCTCTACGACATTCACATTGAGCTCATCACCCCCAAGCAAAGCCTTGCCGACCAAGCCGAACAGTATGGTCCCCGTCTTTGGGAAACGCACCCTGATGTTTGCTGCCGACTACGCAAAGTCGAACCGCTGCGCGAAAGATTGGCCGCCGCTTCCGCGTGGATAACAGGTATTCGCCGCAGTCAAAGTCCGACGCGCCAAACAGCTGAAGTCGTCGAATGGGATCCCATTTTTTCGCGCATCAAAGTCAATCCTCTAGCGTTTTGGACGCATGATGCCGTGTGGGAATACATTCATCAGCGGCAGGTTCCTTACAATCCGTTACACGACCAAGGCTATCCCAGTATTGGCTGTATGCCCTGTACCCAGCCGAGCGATGGAACCAGTGAACGTAGTGGACGGTGGTCGGGATTTACCAAGACAGAATGTGGGTTACACCGATGACATACGCCAAAGTCATTGCGGTTACGGCGGACGTCGCGTGGGATGTCACCCTTCTCACCTGGGGGGCCTATGCTCCCCTGCAGCACCTCATGACGGGTGAAGAGTATCACAGCGTCTGCGAAACGATGCGCTTGCCCAACGGGACGATTTTCCCTCTTCCTATGGTCTTGCCCGTGCCAGCGTCCGTGGCCGAAGCTGTTCATCCGGGCGAAGACCTAGAGATGGTTGGGCGATATGGGTTTGCAGGGCAGATCAAAGTCACCGAAATTTTTAAGCGAGACCTACTCGATGAAGCGGCAACGGTCTATTTGACGACCGATATCCGACACCCCGGCGTTGCGCACCTTCTATCGCAAAGCCCATGGTGTCTCGCCGGAGACATCAAAGTCCTACATCCACCTGATTTACCATTTCATGAACCGGTCCATCCAGGCCAGGTCAAAGCGCTTATCCGCAAGTACCAGTGGCGAACCATCGCCGCCTTTCAGACCCGAACGACGGTCCCGCACGGATAATTTACCGATGTTTGGGGGATGCCATCCACCCATGCATGTATGTGAATCATCGCTCCAATTTCGGGGTGCGCTTCATAGATCCCCCAATGTTCTACCGCATCCACAGACACACGTAAGGGGGATGAGCCCGGGGAAACGGACAGACGCATCGCGTTGGCTTCGGCGTCATAGCCCTTAACCAGAAGAATATCCCGGCTCACCGTGCCAATTTTACCTTTATCGACCCCACTCGCTGACATCCAAAAGCGGTGTCGATCATGACGGGCGCTGAGATTGCCGTAGCTAATGCCCCCGATGCTAAAAACATATTGCAAGTGCCGGTAGTCTGCGGGCGATAACATCTCCGACAACGGATACGGGGTAGGAAACAAATTCCAAGCGGCCAGCGTGCGACTGGCGTGCCGCATCTGCTCCGTCACCGTCGTCCCTTCGGCCAATTCCGGGGGTAAATCTTCATCAAAAATATTGTCAATCACCAGACGCGAGGTGGCCAACGGAGCGATTCGGTCATAAATCGTGTGAAACCACTGGTCGCGGTCTCGGGTCGGCTCAGCCGGATAACACCCTAATTCAGGAGTCACTAGATATACCCAAGGTTCGGGATCCGGTCCGCCATAAATGAGCAGATTGGACAACGACCGCAATAATAACGGGTAGGCGTGATTCAAAGGCGATCCCTCTACGGGTGGTACCTCGGTGATTCCGACCACAAACACAGCCTTCGATTGACGCCGAAATGGTCGCGGCCTATGGGCGTCGACCAGGTGAAACACAAGCTCGCCGTCATCCGGATGCCCGACGTGTTCATGACCGTAAGCATCCATCACATATTCCAGTCCGCCTCGCATCATTTTCAGCCAAGAAGACGCTTGGAAATCGCCGTCAAATGCGTATTTCATAACCACACTCCTTGCTAAACCCCTCTGTTTCTACTCTAAAGAAGGCAATTAAGCCTCGCGTAGGACCTATCGGCCCGATTTTCTTTGCCCATTTGTCCCTAATTTTACCGGAGTGCGTCACACCTTCTCGACATAGACCCGGTGAATGCCGTGTTGCCACACAGCCACAGGATGTTCCGCACCTGGATTGGCGTAAATCTCTCCTGTAGGCTCATATCAATACCAGGAACCGCCCAGTCCACAATATGATTAAATATGAGAGGTTTGCGACGGAGTTGATACCAAAAGGCTAAGACGCCAAACCCGAGGGCCCCGTCAATGGCCAATCCCCCATCCCATATCCGCAAGATCTGCACGGGATCGGTCCAAATCCATTGGGGTTCGTTAGCAAGAACAAAGACGACGCGAGCGCCCACAACCCCCCACAAGACTGTCCAGAGCAGAATATTCGAAAGAGCATCAGGGTCTTCGCCTAATTGCCTCCCCCGCTCAATTAGGTAGTACGAACCGCCTAAGATGGCCATCACCATAAAAATCCCATACCAATGCACGCCCACCGGACCAATGTGAAAGGCATAAGGATTCAGCTTAGCAATATACACACAATTCCTCCTCAACCACGCTACAGTTCGGCCCCCATCTGAGTCGTGAAGCTTATTCGGATACCTCCACCGTCCGTAGATGGGCCACTGGGTGACTACCAGCCTCCTGCCAACCCTTTTCTCAGTCTATCGATTGTCTCTTCTATCCGCAATGACTGGCCGGCAACACGACTATCACCAATCGCCAATAACGGTGACGACGCGTCTGGGACCATGCACCCCAACTACAAGCTGTCCTTCAATGTCCGCCGTCATGCTCGGCCCACTAATCAATTTCACCAAGTGTGGAACCGCTCCTTGCGCATGCACTGCCCGCAATCCCTCGGCTAGGGTTGCATAAATGCGCCGTTTCGGCAGCAATACCACATGCGTCGGTGGCAACAAGCTCGCCGACAAACTCGTTTGGGCCGAAGCATAAAGCGCTACGGTTCCAGTATCTGCCGCTGCCCATGCCGCGCCCGTCACTCCGACGCTCGCATGAGCGACGATATCCTGCAAAGCCTCTTGACGGCTGAGAACGTCTAGATCGTGTCTATCATAAAAACGTGCTCCGATTGTCTCACATAACGCTGACCAAGGCACGTCTTTCGGCCAATCCCCAGTGTCAAATCCCACAACTGTTGGGAAAGCCGGGTCAATGACGCCGGCTAAGACGTCCTCTATCGTGTGTGACCAGCCCACCGCGGCGTCAGCCAGCACGACTTCGCCGCCTAATAATCGCCATTGTGTGGCGAAGAGATCTACTGGCTCATGCACGGCGCCGCCTCCTTTGTTCGTGTGCCCACCCTTCGAGAAACGTGCGCGCTGCCACAGGGGGCATCTTACGGGTTTTCAGCCAACCCGCTGCCAATCCTACGTGCCTAAGCGCCAGACGCTGGGCGATGCGGGCGGCTTGCACCGAACGGCGATAGCCATGAACGGTCGACCAAGCCTGTCCCCACAACCGATATTGCGTTCGAACAGCAGCGGGCTCGCGGTCTTCAGCTACAGCTTGGGCACGCAATCCGATAATCTGCTCCGGCAACGGAATGTCCATGGGACAGGCTTCTTGACAGGCATAACAGACGGTACACAAATAACGTGGCAGCTCGCCGAACGTCTGCATGCCGCCGATTAGAGGACTAATGACGGTGCCGATGGGCCCTGAATACACGGATCCATATCCGTGCCCTCCAACTTGTTGGAAGACCGGGCAGACATTCAAGCAGGCACCACAGCGGATACATGCTAAAACATCTTGGTATGGGCCATCATGAATGGCCTGACGGCCATTATCCAGCAAAACAACATGCCATTCATCAGGCCCCTCCCAACTCTCTGGACCGCGGGGACCAGAAATCATTGTCGTATACGAAGAAAGCCGTTGGCCCACGCCACTTAACGCGGGTTGTTGAATAATATCGATAAGAGCATCCCAGTCTTGGACAATTTTTTCCAACCCGACAATCGAAATTAAAATACGAGGCAGGGTTGTCACCATATCGGCATTGCCTTCATTGGTAATGACCACTACCGTGCCTGTTTCCGCGACCAGAAAATTTCCCCCGGTAATGCCCATATCTGCCGACAAAAAGTCTTGGCGTAACTTCTGCCGTGCAAACTGCGTCAGACCGGGAATGTCATCAGAGACAACATCGTGTGCATCCGCAACGGTCTCACGAAAAAGAGCCTGAATTTGTTGGCGATTTTTATGAGCCGCCGGGGCCAAAATGTGGGACGGTTTTTCATGCGCTAGTTGAATAATATACTCGCCCAAGTCTGTCTCCCTTACTGCAAATCCAGCGGCTTCCAATTGGGCGTTGAGTTGCACTTCCTCCGTGGCCATCGACTTCGACTTAATAATGCGTTGCACGCCGTGCTCTTGCGCCACTTTTTTGATGTAGGCTCCTACGTCACCGGGCGTGGCGGCACGAAACACTTGCCCACCGTGTGCGGTAATTTGCTGTTCGGCTTGGACCAATAATGGCTCCCACTCGCGAATCGCTTGACGCTTGCGGTGTTTAGCACGCTCCCTCGCCTCTGCGCCGGCCGGGTAATTTTGGTAGGCTTTGATGCGCGCGGTGTTCAAACGGTGCGTTACGCGCCTTAATGTGGCTTGTAAAACCGGATCATGCAAGGCTTCGTCACGTCTTGCTGGCCATGGTCTGGGATCATGCGGCAATCGTTCCATGCCATCACTCTCCTTTTTTCTGTGCTGACATTTTTTCTCGCTGGTTAATCCATTCCGCCACATGCAACACCGGCCAACGATCCCCTTCGTATTCCATCCGCCCGCTCAAATGCAAAAGACATCCCCAGTCCCCACTAATCAGACTGGTGGCACCTGCGGCTTGCGCTTGGCTCAACGCCTCCCGCTTCGCATCAGCAAGTTGGGTCGATATCGTGGGTTCAATCATGCTGTAGGTACCACCAAAACCACAACACTGGGTCTCATCAGGATACTCGACCAATTCCGCTCCATAGGCCCGCAACGCCTCATCGGTCGGTTGCATGGCTTTTAACACACGGCGCATATGACACCCATGATGCACCGCCACCTTTTCTGGCTTGACCGCCGGTAACGCCAGAGCCTCTTGCCCATGCACCCACTCTCCAAATTCCATGAGTCGTTCCGCCATCACCGTAGCACGCTGCACCCATTGGGCGACCTCTTCGGGCGCTAGTCCCATATTGGCTCCTTCACGCTGGAAAAGTTCCGGGTATTCATGCGCTACCATAGCGGTACATGAAGCCGATAAGCCCACAATGGTGGCCGCATTAGCGCTCTCAAAGACCTCAATAAAATGTTGAGCCAGTTTGATGGCTTCGGCAAAATGACCTGCATTATACGCAAACTGTCCGCAACACGTCTGCGATAAAGGCACTTCAACCTCCCACCCATGGCGCTCCATGACTTCGGCCGCTGCATAGCCTGTTTGCGGTTTAAAGAGGTCCACCAGACAAGTGACAAATATGGCTGCTTGGGGCATGACAATCCCCTCCTTTCTCACGCGTCTTCCGCGACAAGTGTGGTGGCAGCTCGCTTAAACAAAGTGTGACAGTTGTTCGCCAAGACCCTCAATCCGCAACCGAACCACATCGCCCGCCTTCAGCCAGTCTCTTTGTCCTTCCGGCCGACCTAAGATGACGCCTTGGGGCGTGCCCGTACAAATGACATCCCCAGGCTTCAGCGTCCATACTTTCGACAAGTATGACACAATTTCCGCACACGAAAAAATCATATCGCGGGTATTCGAATGCTGGCGGTTTTCGCCATTAAGCCAAAGATCAATAGCCAAGTGATTGGGATCGGGAATAGCATCAGCCGAAGTGACTACAGGTCCTAACGGCAAAAACTTATCGCATGACTTGCCTAGCAACCATTGGCTTGTTTTCGTTTGCAAGTCACGGGCAGAGATATCATTGGCAATCGTATAGCCCCAAACGCTTTGCAGCGCTTCGTCAACCGACACATTGTGTGTCACACGGCCAATAACCATCGCCAATTCCGCTTCATAATCCACTTGCGATGAGGCTTCCGGAATGGGAACCCCTTCCTCATGCGCCGCAAGAGTATTCGAAAATTTACTAAACACCACCGGAGAAGTAGGCAGAGGCATACCACTTTCTAACGCATGTTGCTTATAATTGAGTCCAATGCAAAAAATTTTTTCGGGGCGCGTCAGTGCAGGCCGCCACGTCCATTCACCAGACTTTACCGGAACCGCTGCCTCTAGCAAGTCCGGCACAGAAAATGATGACGTCGATTGATGCAAAAGAAAATCGTCGGTGGTGCTCATGGTTAACCCGTGCCACGTCTTCGGCACGATCATCCATGACTCGGCGTGGTATACCGCAATCCGCTCTTCCCCACCATAGAAAACATTCGCAATTTGCATATCAGGGCCCTCCTCCTTTGATGTTTGCCGTCCATGCTTATGGCCTTGTTGCACCTCCACAGAGTCACGGAATTAACGCGTGATATGCAAAGGCCAACCAGAACCAGTCCGAGAGGCCTTAAGACAACGCCCATGATTCTCGATACAAAAACTACTCGTTTACCCTCTAATTGGCAAGTCAATTCACAAACTATGCTATTGTGAGGATTCCCTGTATTATGCATTATAACGTGTCTATTCCCATGCCAAAGGAGTCAACGACTGCATGAAAACATTCAATATTGCTGTCATCCCCGGGGACGGAGTTGGACAAGAAACCGTTCCGGCAGCTTGGCGGGTTTTGGAGTTAGCTGGGCAGTTATCCAACGCATTCGCCGTACGTTCCCACGTCTTTGACTGGAGTTGCGCCTATTATCAACGCCATGGGCATATGATGCCGGATAATGGCCTCGATTTACTGAAGCCCTTTGACGCGATCTTCTTAGGAGCCGTCGGCTTTCCGCCCGTTCCCGACCACGTGTCACTATGGGGTCTGTTATTGCCGATTCGGCGCGGATTTGACCAATATATCAACTTGCGGCCCATCAAACTCTTACGCGGGATTACAAGCCCTTTGTGCGGGTATCATCCCGGCGACATTGATTTTGTCGTCATTCGGGAAAATACAGAAGGCGAATATTCCAACAGTGGCGGACGCCTTCGCGTTGGTACGCCACAAGAAGTGGTGGTGCAAAATAGCGTGTTTACCCGTTTCGGCACCGAACGCGTTATCCGCTATGCGTTTAACCTAGCCCGTGCCTCTCGCCAGTCCCTTACCTCTGCTACCAAATCCAATGGGATTAACTTTTCCATGCCGTTTTGGGATGAAGTATTTCAGGAAGTCGGAGAAGAATATCCCGATGTAAAACAAGTGCTCTACCACATCGACGCGCTGGCCGCGTATTTTGTAACACGGCCCCAGACGTTTGATGTGGTCGTCGGATCTAATTTGTTTGGCGATATACTAACCGATTTGGGAGCCGCCATTCAAGGCAGCATTGGCATTGCCGCGTCCGCGAACATCAACCCCGAAGGCCAGTATCCCTCGATGTTTGAACCCGTGCATGGATCGGCCCCGGACATCGCGGGCAAGGGTCTTGCCAATCCCATCGGCCAAATTTGGACGGCCAAACTGATGGTCGACCATCTCGGCTTTCCCGACGTCGGAGCAACCATCTTAGAAGCCATTGAACGAGCCTGGCCCAAACTAAGAGTGCAACGCCCAAAAGCCGCATGGCAGCAGCAATGCCCGCTGCCAGCGGCACCCCCCAAAAGTTTAACGCGCCAATCGCAACGACCGCCCCAAGTCCTCCAGTTAAGTTTGTCAAGATGCCGTACGCGCTTATCGCCATGAGCCGCGTCGACTCCGGAACCACGTCCAACAAGCGTACAAACATAAGGAGATTCATCCCCGCTCCGGCTATTCCGCCAACGATATTCAAGCCTAAGACTCCCATCATGCTTGGATGCCATATGTAACCGACCGGAACCAAGACCAGCAGCAATGCCGCAATAGGCACCAGCCGAGCTGTGGAAATCGGTTTTTGTAAGCGTTTCCAGACCGGTAAAGCGAACATCGTCGCGGCCCCGTTGGTGGCCGCCCAAATTGCCATCCACGCATTGGTAGCATGTAATCCCGACACTTGGTAGCGGAGGGAAACGGGCCACAGAAAAATCCAACCAAAGTAAAAGACCGCAGCGCTTCGCGGTGCCATGTTGTGACCTGAGGCGTTGGATACTCGCCGACACGAAACCGTTGATAAATTAGGACTTCTCCAATGCCCACAGCAGCCGCAATAACGTCCATGACCCCATAGGCATGAACGCCAGGAGCCGTACCTATGGCCCACCCCCCCACGAGGAGAGTGACCAAGCCAATGGCATTCATCCCCCATTGCCGCCACATCACCGCTTGCGCACGCCCCGAGGGCGGTAGGACCTGGCCGAGCAGCGTTTGCCAGCCAATGACCGCTAAAGCGCCTGGCAGATTCAGCACGATGACGGCCAACAAAAACCACAGCGCCGCGTGGGGTTTATTGCCCCAGAAGTCCACGGCCGCTAAAAGCAAAAATCCCAACCGTGCCGCAAGAAATAATTGAGCCGTAAAGCGCTTGGGACGACGCGCACGCAGTAGCCAACCCGTCCCGATCGCTGCAGCCAACGCTTGCGCAAGATATGGCACAGCAATCATGACCCCTAAAAATAAATTAGGGGCGCCCAAACGCACCATATTAATGCCCAAATAGGGGTTTACGAGGCGTAACTCGACGGCTTTAAGCAGCCCATTCCAGACATTGACGGCTTGATTGTGCCGCACATCCACGTCCTCTTCTTGCAATGGCTCGACTTGCGCGCCCCGCTTCTTGCGGTAGTATGGCCACATCGCCCAACGCTCCATCCCTGATACCCTTAGATGCGGTTATTCTACTCTATTCCGCGCCCATAGGCGATCATAGGAAATGGAGTATTCTGTTATGCGAAACTCTGCCACAACCAGTTTAAAAAGGCGTCGACATCAATAGAAGACGCAATTTTGCAAAGAGGGCGATCCGCAGGCCCTTGCGCCACCACCACCGTGCCCCGCAAGGGACCTTCGCGCACCACGGCCAGTGGCAATTCCACCCATTGAAACAAGTCAGGCGCATCCACCGCCGCAATTGTTAAGACATCATCAATCGGAAAGGCCTCCGGATCACCGCCTTCCCCCTGAGATTTCGTCCCATAGAACGTCATTAATTCGAACAGCAATTGACCAATTCGTCCATATTGGCGAAAACGCTGGACATCTTTTAGGGGCAGTAACGCGCGGTGCGCCACATTGATGCCAATTAATTGCACATTTTCCCCATAACGTAACACCACATCTGCTGCGTGGGGATCTAAATACACATTGAATTCTTCAAAGCGGTCAACGTGCGTCCCGGGTAGAGCTCCAAACATACAGGTAATGCTCGTCCAGCGCGTGGCGAGATCGGGATGGGCTAAGAAGAGAAGCGCTAAATTTGTTAAGGGCCCCGTCGAAATCAAATGCATGGGCCCAACGTCTTGATGAGCAAGAGCGGCCAACTCCGTCCATGCCCGGTCTTCCGGTAACCTCTGCTTGGGAATATCCGTCAACAATCCGAGACCATGGCCGCCATGAATGGCGGCGGCCTTGATAAGGGGATAGAACAACGGACGCGAAGCACCTGCCCACACCCGGGCGTGCTGCCGCAATGCAATTGCTTCATGATTTTTGCCGCATGCTCGATCGAATCGCTCGGCGCGACCGTCGACACCTTATGCGTCATAATGTCTTTGACTTTCATTTGACCCCTCCTTATTACCATGATGGCCCTAGTATGAGTCGAGCCTCATCGTCCTATGCGCCGAAGGAGCAGCCCCACTAGAAATCGCCCGCCTCGAGGCTCACCCCATCGCCGGGCGCGTGCTCTGCCGTCAGATGCCACGTCAACCCCACCAATGCCGCACTGATGCCTAAAAGCAAAATGCCGCGCAAAGCCCCCGCACTCCACGCACTGCAGGCCACGTCCACCATCATCAGTAACGCCCCGGCTAACCACGCGATACCGTATCTAAGCTGCCTGATTGCGCTCCACCGTCCCGCCGCCAGTATTAAAAATGAGACAGTTTGAGCAGCCCACATCGGATTCACCCCATCAACGAAATGCACCGGTGAGAATCCAGTGAGGGCGTTCAACACAAAGCCAACCCCCACTGCGCTCACCATGGCCCACGTTATCACCGTACTCGGCATGTCGTCCCCCCATAAAAGCAAGCCTACCGTCGGGCCGACCACACCCGCATTACGCAGGGTAAGCCCAAAAACTCTCCACCACGCCATCTCCCCGGGTCTCCATAAAGCGTAAGCAATCATCAAGGCCCCCTCCACCCCAAGCGCCCACTTGGTCGCCATCATACTAGCCTTCCGGGGCATGACATCGGCGCCCAAGCTAATGGCCCCGGAAAACAGCAGCGGACTGCACCAACTAAGCGCCATCGCCCAAATGCCTAACCCAATGACCAGCATCTGCCACGGCTGTGCGTGGCGCGTCAACAAGACCGCCAGGTGAACAAGAGCTCCGGGTCCAGGCCTGGGCGCCAACATGCGCAGGCGCAGGCCTATCCAAGTGGAAATCCCAACAACGCCGAGAAGGACGGCCGAAGAACACCCTACAATCATCCGAGCCTTGCCAGGATAACGAGAGGCTGCTAACATTTGAAATTCGGCCTGCGCCGCAAAAACATTGAGCCAGTTCATCCCAAACCATACCAGAATGGTGGGAAGTCCTACACTTTCCCACCCCATCAATCGGTTCGCCAACAGAATAGGAACCGGATGGGTCAGAGGTTGTTGATGCATAATCCACGCGATCATCACCAAAGAGCCCATCATCAAGACTAAATTTGATCCTTGAGTGGCTGCTAAAGACCTCATTCCCGCAAACTGAATACTCGCGATTAAGACGGCTGTGGTGATCGCAAGACTCCATGCCATGGGCCATGCCCATAGCACATGAAAGAAAACGGCAGAAAACACCGCATTAGACATCGCAAAAATCGGAAACGTAATGCCAATAATTAATCCCGAAAGGCGACGCACAGCCGGTCCATAGACGGCACCTAACAAACCGCTATTAGAGATATAGCTTCGGGATTGAAAAAAAGGCAGTAAAAGAGCTACCAAAACCGATAAGGTGAAGATAGAAACGCCATACCACGCCGCCGACCACCCGACCGCATACGCCGTATCGATCTCCACGACGATGCACGACGAAGCCCATAGGGCTGTCACCAAGATAAAACAAACGCTTAAGACATCGTGAGGTTGCTGTAAAGGATATTTGGGTCCCAGTGGCAACGAGCTCTGGAAACTTCCACCGATGAATGCGGAAATCCAATCCCGCACCCACGCTTTGACGACCGGATAGCGCCGCAGAATATCGCGCACACGTTGTTGGTGGAAATCCCGGACAGACGCGGGTTCTTGGTCTTGGGTGTGCAACAAAAAGGCATTCATCATGATCGCCGTTCCTGCTTGCGCGGCGCGGAGGCGAATTTGATGACCATCATCGGCATCGGCAAAACGCACCGCATTCCATGCCTTTTGAGGCACAGCGGTCATTAAGCAGCCAGGATGGCTGCTTGCTACCCATTCTTGGCAGAGTATGGCTCGCCCCGATTCCTCTAATGAGGCCACAGCCCAAAAAGCTGCACTCTTATATCGCCGCGCTCGAAAGTGCGTTTCTGCTTCTAATGAAAAGCGCATTGCCGCCCGCGCCGCATCTTGTCGGCATCGACTGAGCGTCGAGATCGCAATTTCAGCCATTTCGTCATTCCTCCGCTTCCCCGCAGTCGTGTCCCAAGAGGCACCATTGTTTCACGCGCCCTACTGGTGCTGTCTCAGGTCATCGTACGATAGGGACGAGAGAATCACAATAGGGCATCAGGACGCAGATAAAGGACAAACGGCCCATAGGTCATAGGCCGATCGTTGCGAACAGCATGCCCGCGTTTATTTTTTAGGGGGTCACGTGATGGTGCGTGCTCCTCATAGACTGCAGAGAATGACTCCAGCGACGCAACTCTTGGAGCATATCCTGGGCCGCTTGTTCTGTGGCTTCACTGGGATGAAACTGGTGGTGGTCATCAAAATACTGCTGAATGAATGGGATATTTACGGCTTCAGTAACCGGCACCATTTTCAAGGTCGTGACGACTTGTTTCAGCATCTGAACCGCTCGCACCCCACCTGAAACGCCCCCATAACTGACAAATCCCACGGGCTTATAGTGCCACTCGCTAAAAAGATAGTCGATCGCGTTTTTTAGGGGAGCGCTAAATCCATAGTTATATTCCGGGGTCACGAAGACCACCGCATCAGCCGATTCGACCTGCGCACTCCATTTTTTCGTATGATCATGGACATATTGATGAAAACGGGGGTGTTTGGGCTCATCCATAAACGGCAGATTGATTTCTGCTAAGTCCGCGATAGCGACATCCCATCCCCCCATGGCTTCAGCCCGCTGGGCAATCCATTGCCCAACAGGCAATGCGACGCGCCCGGGTCGGGTACTTCCAATCACAACCAATAACTTAGCCGTCGATATTCCCTCCTAAACTTAGTGCTTGAAGACACCTCTCCTTTAGGATACTGGTGGGGGTCATCCGTGTCAAAATTCTTAGGCTCGTGATACCAACACACGGCATGGCCCCCCGAAACCGCTGCCGCTTTTCTTATTTTGTGCTATGGTTAGGATACAGAGTTGACGAAGGAGATTAGCATGCCATGCGTTCACCTAGACGTCAAAAACACGAAGAAAGAGCACCGCAGCCCATGCCCATGTGGCAAAAACTCTTTGCCGTTTTCATTGCCTTAATCTTTTTATCCTTGAGCATGGGCAGTTTCCTTGTGTTATTCACCCACTAATCTGTTTACGGATCGAGGGAGTTCCCAAAACGAAACGCGAGGTGCATGGATGGGGAACGCCGAATCAAGACAGACTCTTAGAGCAGGTACGCTAAATTTTTGGGGAGCGTTTGCCATATCCTTTGGGAACATGGCACCGGCCGCAAGCGTCTTGTTCTTGCCCCAGGCTATGGCACAATTTACTGGAACAGCCGTTCCCTTAGCATTTGTATTCGCCATGATCGCCTCGTTTCTCACCGCCGCCTCCATTTTGCACTTTGTGAAACGCTTCGCATCCGCCGGAGCGGCCTATACCTTTAATAGTTTAGCATTCAATAAAGTCATGGGATTTGTATCCGGCTGGATGCTGTTTTTAGCATATGGACTCTCCTTGCCTTCCAACTTGTTGGTGTTTGGCTACTTTTCACAGGCATTTGCCATGCAGATTTGGGGCATTCACCTGTCCTGGTTTCTCTTCACGGTGGCGGCGCTTTTAGCTATCACGCTCTTGGTTATGCGAGGTGTTCGCATGTCCTCGCGCGTGGATCTCGTGTTGGTCATTCTCGAAACTAGTATCATTGTGGCATTGGCTGCCGCCATTATTGGGCAAGGAGGCGCCAACGGCAATACCTGGGCTGTCTTCTCCCCGTTCCGCGCCCGAACCCACTGGGTAGGTATTATCTTCGGCATGCTCTATGGCGTTGGGGCTTTTGCAGGCTTTGAAGCGTCCGCCACCGTGGCCGAGGAAACCCAGCAACGCTTTCGTACCATCCCCTTAGCCATATTTGCCACAATCATCGTAGGCGGCTTTCTTTATATCCTGGTGGCTTATGCCATTGCTATCGGCTACGGTGTCGGCCATGGTCACGCATTGGCCACCGCTACCTTGCCTTTAAGTGTCCTAGCCACGCGCTATGTGGGGCCGTGGATGGCGCTGGCCGTCGAACTGGCCGGGATGGCATCGGCACTGGGCATTGCCTTGGCGAGTGCAACAGCCAGCGCACGCGTCATCTATACCATGGGGCGGGACGGCGTGATTCCCCGCTGGTTTGCCACAGTTCATCACCGTTTTGGCACGCCCTTTCATGCTATGGCCGGTTTAGCTCTTTTTTCAGGGTTTTTGCTGACCATCATGGCCGTGTCTGTCAAGCCCTATCCCCAAGGCTTCAGCGATTTAGTCGCCGCAGCAGACGTGCTGGGTCTCACTCTTTACATTTTAGTCAACCTAGCGTGGGTGACTATGTGGTTCAAGCAACCCGAGCACTATCACATGTCCTGGCTAGTGGGAATCGTGCCCTCACTGCTGGGCGCCCTGGTGATGGCTATTCCATTAGTCTCCACCATTGTGCCTATCCCCCCGTGGCCCCTTAATTTGTTTTTATATCTCACGTTCGCCTACATCGGCTGGGGTTTGGTCACCGCGTGGTTGCTCAAGCGGCGGAATCCGGCGCGCCTCGACCAAGTCGGCCGAGGGCTGACTATCAATGAATGAAGACGGTTCCAATAATGTATCCATAACAGCCGTAAGCCCTTGCAGAATCTCGGCGGGGGTTGGCGGGCATCCCCGAATGACAACATCGGGTGGACGCATGCTGCCTTCGACTCCCCCCCGCGTCGCATAGGCTCCTTGAAACACCCCGTAGCCTGCAGCACAATCGCCCAATGCCACCAACCGTTTGGGACGCGGCAACGCGGCCCATACTGCTCTGAGCGGCGTCATCATCGTATCAGAGACGGGCCCTGTTACAATCAAGGCATCGGCGTGGCGTGGAGAGGCGACGATGTCCAGTCCCACATGCTGCATATCGTAAAAGGACCCCGTCAAAGCGTTTAGTTCTTGCTCGCAACCATTGCAGCTCCCCGCATCAACATGGCGGCATTGCAACGACCGTGAATGTGAATGGTGGCCCATATGCCTTTACTCCTTCCAGCTATCTATCGATCTGTACAGCTATAACACAACTCGAAACTCTTGTTGATCAAGGGAAAGTCACCCACCGCGCCGCCTGACACCGCCTTGACCATAAGCGGCCAATTGCGAAAAGTGCCTGAGCGCACATGATAACGGCGCACACGCCCATGGTCTAAGGAGATCACATGGGCATTCAACCCATGGGGAGACTCGGTATACGTCGTGATATCGCCACTTAAGTCAGGCAATATGGCCCCCACCCCAGACGACTCTGGATCCGGGGCGCCTATGAGATTACGCGCTACCTGTTCGAGAATACGCCACGATTCCTCAACTTCATGAAGTCTGACCCGAAACCGCGCTGCGACATCACCTCGGGATTCGCACGCAGGGGTCCAGTCTAAATCGCCATATCCAGGAGTCAGCAAACGGGCATCAAAGCCCAAGCCCGATGCTCTGGCCACCACTCCAAGTTGTGGCCATGATTCCAAGCCTCCCCACAGCCCTTTCAACAGATGGTACAGCAATGCCGTAAAAGTCAAGACAAGCGCGGTACTCATCGTCCCTAAGGCCCAAAGTGCGTGGGATTGCCACAAGGCCCAAAGTATCATCCATTCACTATACGCCAGCCCTAAGGGCGGCAGGCCTGCTAAGGCCAAGATACCCACCGCCCAAAGCCCGGCCATTTTTGGATGCTGACGCGCAAGATCCGTGATATGACCAAGGTTCTTGGAATGATACCGCTCCGTTAAATGGCCACTGGTGAAAAATAGCGTGGACTTAATCACGGCATGAAACGCGTATTGCCACAGCGCTGCCGTCTCGGCAAGCGGCGTGCCCAAGCCAAATCCAATCGCCATAATGCCCATTTGTTCAATGCTTGAATACGCCAACAAGCGTTTGATGTCGTGCTGGACAAACAGCGCAAGTGCCCCCATGGCCACTGAGGCCATGCCAAAGCCCAAAAGCAGATGGGGACCTGACAACACACTTTCTGAGGGTACGGGAACCGCCTGAATAAAACGTACAAGAGTGATAAGGCAGAGCCCTAGAAGCACGCCCGACAGCAATCCACTGACCGGCGATGGGGCTTCTGAGTGAGCATCCGGCAACCACGTGTGAAAGGGCACTAAGCCGACCTTGGTGCCGATCCCCCCCACAACCAACAACGTCGCAACCGCCCGTATTATCCCTGCGATATGGGCATGATGCCGCCATAAATTGACATATGACAGCGTCTGCCAGCCCAGTCCTTGCGATCTCAAACTTCCATAGATGAAAATAATCCCCATGAGTCCCAAGGCTAAGCCGACCGATGCAATAACAATATACTTCCATGCTGCTTCCAGCGCTTGCGGCGTATTGCCCAGTACGATTAAAGCCCCCGACGCTAAGGTGGAAAATTCAATCGCCAACCACGACACAGCGAGATTTGGCGACCACGCAATGACGTTCAGCGATAGCCAAAACGACGCTAATAGATGCATCGCATGCGTAACCGCTAATACCAACAGGGCCGCCATGCCATAGGCCCAAAGAGGCAAAGAAGAATCTTGGCGAAATTCTTGGGGCCACCTATGCATCACGCGATGCATGACATAAGGAATCAGACCTGCCTTCACTATCATAGTGACCGCCCCAATCACCGCGACCGCTAGGGTCAATGGGCCGGATGTCCAAACCATGACCCCAAGTGCTCCTCCCTCGAAAACCAAAAACCAAATCCCACGAGCAATATTGCGAGACCACAACAAACCACCCGCCGCCAAAAAGACCAATAGCCCCGCGGTTGCCACCTTAGCTCACGCTCCCCGACGCCACAAGATAAAATGCCAATAGTCCCACCCCGGTCGCCATGGCAAAATACGTTGGCAATTGAAAATACCGTAATTTCACAAAACGGCTCTCTGCCCATCCTAACGCCATACTCGTAACGGCTAATTCCCCAACACGCATGAAAAGGTTCGCCCACACAGAGGACATCACCGGGCCTAAATAAATCCATCCTAATCCGATAAGGGCGGTGAATTTGAGCGCACCAGCCATTTGCTGCTCCGCAAGAAATCGCCCATTATATTCCAATACGGTCGCTTCGTGCATCATCGTTAGCTCTAAATGGGTATCGGGATTATCCACCGGCAAGCGTCCTGTTTCAGCTAGCAATACCAGCACATAGCTCGATGCGGCCAATATCCAAGGCAGAATACCTAAGGCTTGGTGTCGTAGCCAAGGGGCTAACGGCGCGATGGCCGTATGACCGCTCACGACCCAGAGCACGCCAAATGCCGCTAACAGGGCAGGCTCAATGCCACTTCCCACCGTTGACACCCGGCTAGCTCCCAACCCGCCAAAGGCTCCCGCACTATCCATGCCGGCCAAGGCGCTCCAAAATCGTTCCACTGCCAGCAAAAAGAATAGAACAAGCGCATTATGCGGCCAGGAAGATGGCAATTTTCCCGTCCACGGCAGCATAGTAACGATGACGAGCATAGTAGCCACATTAACGCTCGGAGCCAAACGAAATATCCAGGAACTGTCTTGGGGTACGGTCGTTTCTTTATGCCAAGTCTTCCACAAAATGCGGTACGCTTGGAACACAGACGGGCCCATGCGCCCTTGAATTCGCGCCTTCGTCGTCTGACTGAGGCCTACCAACAACGGCGCTAGGGCGATCGATGCGACCATGCTGATTGCTTGTCCCCACCACTCCATGATTTGTCCCCTTCCTTAGCGCAGCGTCAGCAACAGGACCCCGATAGTCACCAGCAAATACGTCAAGTACAGTCGGACAGGCCCCGCTTGTACCCGGGTACTATATTGGGCGATGCGCCAAATAGCTTGAGACACAGGTCGATATAGATACCGTTCCCACGTTGGCGTTGTTCCCCCTTGATAGACAATGCGTTCAGGAAAATCCTCACGATAGGGCCCCAACCGGGCGAGATGGCGATGGGGCCGGTAAATCACCGCAAAAGTGGTTCGAATCGCCTTGGTAAAAGAGGCCGCAGAAAATTGCATAGCCGGATTCGTTTGGCGCCCCCCTCCCCAGCGCGGCACTTCCGGTGCATCCCAAACGCGTGAGGTAATCGCTGCGATACCAATCCCCAGAAGGAGCATACTCGCAACCACTATGACGTGAACCGGTACCAATAGGGCGCCCGAGCTAGCCCGCGTTGCCAAGAGACGTCGAGCGATGAATGCAATGACAGGTCCGGGAAAGATGCCTAACAACAATGAAATGACGCCCAGCACAAGAACAGGCGCCCCCATGGTTCGTGGAAGAGATGTATAAGGTAATGGCTGGCGCGCCTGTCCAAGAAACATAACGCCCACCGCCTTCACAAAGGCCATGCCCGCCAGAGCTGCGATCAACCCCAATATTAAGGCCAAAGTCAACGCTGTCACGCGAACAAGCACAGGAGATTGCAAGGTCATCAACAACATCCCCCGCAACACGAGCCATTCGCTGACAAAACCATTGAACGGCGGCAAGCCGCTGATTGCCATGGCTCCCATCACGAAAGACAGCCCAATGCCGGGCAAGGTGTGAATCAAGCCCCCTAATTGGTCCATAGTCAAACGGCCTGTGTGCTGCTCTACCCCACCCGCTATCAAAAACAACTGACTCTTAAACAAGGCATGATTCAATGCATGAAGCAGGGCACCCACGCCGCCAATCACCTCTAAACTCGGGCGATGCCAGTCGAGTCCCGCCGCCATGATGCCTAGAGCCATAAAAATAATCCCCATGTTTTCCATGCTGCTGTAGGCTAAAAATTTCTTGAACTCTCTTTCCATTAGGGCATATAACACCCCGAGGAGGCTTGAAAGAGCCCCAATGACGAATAAGACCATAGGCCAAGCGCCGTTCGCGGGGCCCAAATCCATAATGGCAAACTGTATAATGCCAAAAACGGCCACTTTAATCATGACGCCCGACATTAAACTTGATACCGGTGCCGGCGCTGCCGGATGCGCCCGCGGAAGCCATATATGAAAAGGAGCCACACCGCTTTTGATGGCGAATCCTGCGGTTAAGAGGCCAAAGATCACATTTTTTTCAGGCCCAGAGAGTTCATGGGCTTTTATCGCCCACATTGCAAACTCACCCGACTGTACCTGATAGGCCATCAGCAACAATCCTAAAACAATGAGCATGGCGCTCACTTGCGACATGACCAAATAAACGTATCCGGCCTTGACGACACCGGGTCGTTCAGGGTGCGATATGACTAAGAAAAAAGAGGACAACGCCATGATTTCCCATGCCGTCATGAACCCCCAAAGATTTTGGGCTGTTAACACCCCGACCATGCTGACCAAAAATAACGGAGTCCAAAAGGCGCTCCATAATGGATGATGCAAACGGTAACCTAAGGTGTAAATAGAAGCGGCCAACGCTACCACCCCTAATAGGAAAAGAAACCACGATCGCAAAGGGGTTAGGGCCCATTGAGACCCCTGAAGCCACGATAACGTCGGATCGCACAGCCCCAAAAGGGCCACGACAACTAAGGCGACACTCCAGGCGATGTACGCGATTCGGGCCCCTTGTTCATACCAGGCAAGAACCATTATCATGAGTCCACTCAGTAAAAGCCCCATTACTAACATAACCTGACATTCTCCATTCGTTCGGTCGAGACCACACGGCCAGTGCCATCCTCTAGGGTTGAGAACGTAATACCGAATTCATGCTGTCGACTTGATGTTGAAATATCGAACGCGCGATGTCCAACAACTCAAAGATCAACACGTCTGGAACACTGTAAAACACATTCGTGCCGCTTTTGCGCGATTCGACCAGATGATGCGAACGTAGTACTGCCAACTGCTGAGAAACGGACGACGGCTCAATGTTCAAAGCCTGTTGCAGCTCAGACACACTTCGCTCCCCATCTCGCAAGAGATCTAAAATCCGCAATCTGATAGGATGGCCCAAGGTTTTATATAGTTCGGCCTTAAACGCATACATAGCATCCACAGCCACTGGCCTCCTTTCCCAACTTTATTATACCATAAAGTTATTATCTGTGAATATTAATAGGTTTTCATATATGCATATTGCTGTTGAAGAAATTTTTCACCGTGTTTGGTACACTAAGAGCTGTGCAAGGAGGCCCAGATGGATAGCAGTCGTGAAACAGCGAGACCTGTACGGTGGGGATTTACTCCTTCCATCTTAATGGCCGTGGTCTTAAATCCGTTAAATTCCGCAACCATCTCCGTCGGTTTAACCATTCTCCTGCGGGCCTTTCACAGCAGTTCGGAAGGCATTACTTGGATCGTGTCAGGATACTATTTGGGAAGCGCTGTGGCGCAACCGATTATGGGGCGCTTGGGCGATCGGTTTGGTTATCGTCGTTTCTTTTATTGGGGGTTGACGCTCGTGCTGATTACGGCGATCTTGGCCCCGCTCTCGCATCAATTGTGGGTTTTTGTCGGATGGCGCGTAGTGCAAGCGATCGGAACATCCATGGTCTATCCCAATGCCATTGGATTAGTACGCCAATGGCAAACGAAACGCCTGCCCACAATCTTAGGATGGATTGGAATGGCAGCCGGCATCGCTTTGGCAGTCGGTCCCCCCGTAGGAGGGCTGCTCATCGCGCACTTCGGATGGCAAGCAATTTTTTGGCTCAATATCCCCATCGCGATCGCCACAGGTCTCTTACTGGCCATCAGTATTCCTCACACAACCCGGCCATCATCGTCGGTCAAACCCCACGAAGACGTTCTCGGAAGCGTTCTCTTTGTGTTGCTCATGCTCGCGTTTCTGCAAGCAACAAATAAGGCAAGTGTGGTGGCGAGCTTAGGTGGACTAATGATTCTCGTGGTGTTAATCGTGGCCGAAAAGCGTCATGACTATCCCACAATCCCCGTTCGGTGGTTTCTGCGCCGCGCATTTACCTTGGCTGCCCTGATTACCCTATTAACCAACCTGGTTATGTATCTCGCGTTGTATGGGATTCCCATTTTTTTAGAAACCGATAGGCATTTATCCGTGAGTATGAGTGGTTTCATGCTTTTACTTTTTGCCGCCACGCTAGCGGTAGCTTCTCCCCTCGGTGGATATTTGGCGCGTTCCCAAAGCCGTCGATCGCCTATTCTCCTATCAAGCATTCTGCTGGTTGCTGCAAGTCTTATACTGTGGAGCCAGTCTTGGGCCTCCTTAATCTGGATTGGCCTCTCCTTAGTGCTTTTGGGTCTAAGCTTCGCCGTAACCAATGTCGTTCTCCAACAAATGTTCTTGGAACTCGCTCCCGCGCATCAGTCTGGCACCGCTTCGGGGCTCTATAGCTTATTGCGCTATGTGGGCACTATAGCCTCTTCGGTTGTTCTCGCCCAAGCCTTTGAGGCCACTCACACCCTAGTTGTGCTGTTTGTCGCCCTCACAATGGCCAGTGCACTAAGCGGCATCTTAAGCGTAGGACTGCCCGTCAAGACAAAGCGGACAGAAACTTTGTAACCTAGTATCGACGCGGGGGTATCTTGTTGCACGGTAGGCAAAAAGTAACACAGAGAAACGTCTGACGACAAAAATGGCACATTGACGGAACGGAAAGACCCCCACGCACACGCGGCGGAATAATATGGTCTTCTCGTGCTTACACACCAGATCACCTGATGCGGTGGAAATCCCCACAGACCTGAACAGAAGCCAACCCATCCTCCCAATGAGGACTTCTGTTCAAATCTCTGAGGATTGCGAAGAGCCACCCGCCACCTCTTTGACCTGCTTGCCGGGGTGCCTTGTCATGAGACCTTTAGAGACTGGAGACTGACCGTTTTGTGTTCCCCTAGCCATGGTGGCGCAGGTGTCTTCGTGCTCACGCGCCATCCCGTACGCGTTTCTTCATAGACCATCCAGGGAATGCCTTGACGCGTTAACTCCTGCTGATAGTGCCGCCACCGCCTCGGGCTCCAATGAAAACGGCTCTCCCATTCTGTATGACTCATTAAATATTGTTGCAGCACCCGAAAGCTTTCATTCGTCTGCACGCGATAAAACACCACAGGGTCCCCCCATTGGCGTCCCGTCCACAATACTCCATACGTAACGGATTTCTTGGCTGCCATCGTCATCACCCACTCCTTTTGTGATTTCATTCACAATGTATTCCGGTTTCCTGTATTTGTCAAGCGTATGCGTAGTGATGCAGTAGCACGAGCGTTTCTAAAGCGGCAGCCTTGTCACGTAATAAACGCGTGATCGGTTCGTCACGAAGACACGCTAGGCTCAAACATTCCCGCGTATGGAGAAATGCGTCCCACGATTCTTCTATCGCAAGCATAAATGGCTGAACGAATGCAGACACATCGAAAGCAGTTGCCGCTCGCCCTGAAACCAAATCTACATGATCGTTAAACAACCCATCCGCGCGCTGCATGGAACGAACCCACTGCTCCATGGCCAACATTTTCGGATCAATTCCTCGACCGTCACCCTGAGCCAGCCGCCATAAACGCAGTCCTAACAATAAGGTGGGGCCAGTCGAACACACATGAACTGTCCGAGGGGGGATTTGACGCCACAATATCCCTCCACTGCCCACATCAAGGCCGCGGGACACAATGCCTTGATAGAGACCTTGCGCTATCTCAAGCCACGGCTTATGCCGTAATCCTTCATATAAGTCAAGGGCAGCTAAACCAATCCAGGCATTATCGTCGAAGTAGATGCCACCCGGAAACTCGTCAGATTGATGAGGAATACTGTCCATAAGGCCATCCCCAGACTCATAGGTCCGCACCGAAGCAAGAAGGTCCCCTTCGACCTCTTCAACCAATGTTCGGCCATCTGGCAACCACGTAAGTTTACCACAGGCCGACAACAATGCACCAAAACTCCAGTTATAGGCCCAAAAGGGATGGTGACCCACCTCTGTTGATTCTTTGAACCCCGACCATCGACCCACCTTATATTCGGCCCACAGCCGTTCCCATGCACACACCACCGCATCAAAATCCCTCCACTCTGGGCTTGCTGGCGCCATCACCTTCCTCCTTCAACGAGGTATCCTTTGCATTCTTAGTATTCCACAGTTTGATCTTAGCGTCTGATCGTCGCCGAAAGTCAGCAGATCAAAGAGGATAGGGGCGCACGCCCCTATCCTCTTTGATCCCCATAACTCGCCTATCATCATGCACTGTATCGCAGCATCTAACCCTTCACGGACCCGGCTAAAAGACCCCGAACAAAATACTTGCCCAAAAAGATATACACGACCAAGGTCGGAATGGATGCCATCAGCGCACTAGCCATCTGGACATTCCACTGAATGGTTTGGCTTCCGGCAATATTCACCACCGCAACCGTCACCGGTTGGTGCGGAGGTACGGTGATCGCGACCGCAAATAAGAAGTTGTTCCAGATTTGCGTAAATTGCCAAATACCGGCCACCACAAACCCTGCAGCGGATAATGGCAGGATAATACGGCGGAAAATACCCCAATATCCGGCGCCGTCAATTTGGGCGGCTTCAATCATTTCGGCCGGAATCGCTGCATAGAAGTTTCGAAAAATAAGAGTCGTAATGGGAATTCCATAGACCACGTTCACCAGAATAAGACCGGGAATCGTGCCGTATAATCCAATCGCATCTAAAACCCGCAATACCGGAATGAGCACGGCCTGATAGGGAATGAACATCCCCATAAGAATAATGAAAAACACCACATTGGCGCCGCGAAATTTCCACTTCGCCAAAGAATATCCGTTCACCGCTCCAATGAGCGACGAAATCACGGTCGCGGGCACAGCAAGATAGACACTATTAAGGAAGTTTGGGCCTAATTTTTGCCATGCAGAAACTAAACTTGATGTACTCCAGTGCGTCGGTAGATCCCACATCTGCGACAAATGCAGAGCTGCACCCGCTTTTAAGCTAGTCGTCACAACGAGATAGACCGGCATGAGATAGAGAATGGCAAACACGGTAAGCACGAGATAAAGGATAGACCGATTCAGACGTCTTAGTGCCATCACATCTCCTCCTCTCGATTTTCGCGCCGCAACACCGAGATTAGATAGGGGACACTAAAGGCCGCCATCAGTAAAAACAAGATAGTGGCAATGGCTGCGCCTTGGGCAAACTGACTCCCTTGGAACGTCGTATCAAACATGTTTAAGGTCGGCATATCCGTACTAAAATCTTGACCCGGTCCTGTCATGGCATAGACCAGCCCAAACACTTTCAACGACGCCGCCGTCAGAATGATGACAGCGGTGACCGTTGAACTGGCCAACTGCGGATAAATGACGGACCAGAACAAACGCCACGAACCCGCTCCATCAATGCGGGCTGCTTCCTTGATTTCTTCAGGTACTGCCCGCAAGCAATACCGGTCGTCCGTGCACGCACGGACGACCCAAGCGCCTTATGATAATGGATTGGACTGGGCAGCGTTTTCCAACGCGGTCACGAACTGCGAAACATTGTGATTGCTCAGGAGGATATCCATCGCATTGTTGACCGCAGTCGTAAAGCCAGGATTGACAGCCCCCTGACCGATGACTAATACCAGTTTGTCCTTCTTGTACGATTGCATCGCAGCACGCGAATAGGCGTCATAGTCTGCCGGATTCGCATCAAGTCGCGGCGAAAAGGTCCCTTTTAAGGGGTTGAAGATATCTTGCCCGGTCTTGGATCCCAAAACTTTGAGGTAATCTAACGTCGCTGTCTTGTTCTTTAAATGCGATGGCAGTCCGAAGACGTCAGACACCACGGCAAATGTGCCAGCAGTTCCTGGTGTAGGTGCCCAGCCAAATCCTTTGCCAGGCGTTAGATGTAAGTCCGTCGTAAAGTAGCCTTGCGCCCAATCCCCCATGACATTCATCGCGGCTGATCCCTGAGCAACTAATTGATCGGCCTGCTGCCAATGCAATGCGGTGTAGTCACTGTTGGTATACTGCAGCATCTTCACAAAGGTTTGGGTCGCCGTGGTTACCCCAGGACTACTCCACGAGGCTTTCCCGCTTAATAACGCATCATATTCCTGAGGTCCCACTGTGCCTAATAAAACATCACTCCACAAAAGCGTGGCTTCCCAGTCCCCATGATTCGCTAACGCCAACGGCGTAATATGATGTGCCTCGAGAACCTGGGCATCGTTAAAGAATTGCGTAAATGTTGTCGGCGGGGTTAAGTTATATTTTTGAAAAATGGCAGGATTGTACCATAGTACGTTGCCTCGTTGCATATCGACCGGCACCGCATAGATTTTGCCATTGAAGGTCAGTAAGTTCAACAATGATGCGGGATAATCATGATACCAACCTTCTTGCTTGTACAAGGAATTTAATGGGGCCATATCGCCCGCTTGAACCCAAGAATATAACGATCCATGTCCGGCATGGACTTGAAATGTACCCGGAGGATTGTTGGCCTCCATGCGGCTCGCAAGCACGGCCTTGGCGTTCGATCCAGCTCCTCCTGCCACCGCTTCGTTAATCACTTTGATCTGGGGATATTCTTTGTTGAACTGAGCGTTAAGGGCCGCCAACGCCTTACTACTGGCCACACCTGTCCACCAGCTAAAAATTTGAAGCTGTTTTGGGGAATTGTTGACGGTCGCTGGCGCCTGCGCGCTTTGTGAACCACAACCTGCTAACCCGACCGTACTGGCCGCAAGTAAAGCCGCAAAACCTATCCCTATACGACGTGTTCCCATTAATGCACGGAGCCTGGGCAGAGTTTTTGCGTCGCCCTGTGGAGAGCCTCGTCTTTATCAATGCGGGAATCGGTGTTGGCGCCGGTCTCATTTTAGGGGGGCAATTGGTTCGCGGGCACCATGGTATTGCTGGTGAATGGGGACACACTACCATCGACGCGATGGGCTTGCTTTGCGCGTGCGGCAGCTACGGGTGCTGGGAGTTATACGCGTCCGAACGCGCTTTAGCGCGCTATTTAAAAGAAGAGGGCGTTCCTGATGGAGACCCGTTTGCGCCCTCTTTTATGGATTCTGCCCTGATTAACGCCCCCGACGATCCACGCTTTCAGGAGGCCTTCAGACAAGTGGGCCACTACTTGGGCATCGGCATTGCCAATATCCTCAACGCCTTAAATCCTCGCTACATTATCGTCGGCGGCACCATCGCCCGCGCGTCGCGATGGATTCTACCCGAAATCACCTCCGTTCTGCGCAAACGGGCCATTGGCGTCAACAAAAACGTAGAGATATTTGCCGCCGACCCAGACATGGTCGCTATTGGAGCCGCCGGATTAGCGCTATCACGCGCGCTTCCCCTTACGCCTCTTCCGGTCTTAAGCCAACTCGATGTCGGCCGCGCGCCCATTCGTTCCATCGGATCAGGAACCATACTGAACGACCGATAAAAATAATAACCTGGGAATTATGATTTTTCTGCCATTAGCGGAATCGTTGATGCGCAATTATCCCCCTCTCATACTAGTAAGTAATCACGAGATAAGGAGGGATTAACCATGACGCGTCGTCGTTGTGCCAACTGTGGCCAATGGATTAATGAGCCGGAATGGACCAAAGCCGGACAAGAATCACGCCCTACGGTCTATTGGTGCCTCCCTTGCCGGCTGCAAGTGCAACGCGAATGCCAATTGCAATTGTGGGATCAACTAGGAACCAAATCCGCGACCGATTCGTTATTGCAACAGGTGGTGCGGGAATGGTTGAGCCCTTGACACGACAATGCGACTCCCATGACCATCCTTTGCTCACCGCGCGAAGCTCGCGCGGTGTTTTTTGTTGCCGAGCTTGTTGTCTGGATTATAAGGCCAAGCCCGCAAAACATGACCGATATCCGTGCCGCTTTCGCCTTTAAACCCCCTCGAATGACTTCCGGCCATCAGGTTATGGAGTTATATCGCATCGCCATTCTCTCCCAGGCTTTACCCCCTCTCAGTAGATTAATTAGACAGAGAGAAAGCCGTTGTGATATAATAATTTCATACTAGTTGAATCCGACTATACTTCCGTGTAATGATTTCAGCCACAACTTCAAGCCTCGTCTACGAGATAATGCAAAAGAGTCTTACCCTGTGAGGTGCACGCAAACATGTGGAGCAATGGAGCCTGCTTTATTGTTAATAACGATTTAGCCATTGAGCATTGGAACCCTGCGATCAGTCAAATGACGGGCCTCTCGGAAGAAGCCGTCTTGGGTCGACGCTGCTATGACGTGATACGAGGCGCCAATCTCGATGGCAGTGTGTTTTGCCAGGCCTCTTGTACCTTGCTGACAACGGGCACCGTCCCGTCGAACATCTTAGTTCCCACTCGGTACACAGGTCACCGAATTGCAGAATTGCGTGTCACTATGTTGGATACTCCGCCGGTTATTGTACACTGGCTCACACTCTCCGACCAGGTCGTCTCCCCGACATGGCACCTAACTCCTCGTCAACAGGCCATTTTTGCCCTGCGTTCCCAAGGATATTCACGGGCTGCCATCGCCAAGGAACTTCATATCCAGCTCAGCACGGTGAATACGCACATCAAACGTGTGCGGGAAATTCTTGGTGTCCGCACCGAACAAGAAGCACTCGCCCAAATAGCAGCCAGTGCATCCTCTTCTCCAACAGCTCGCAACGAATAACCTTCACACCTAATGATGTTCCCGATACCACGCAATTAATTCACGATCCGAGTGGCAACTCAACATCGACCGCATTCGCTTCAAATGCGTTTCAATTGTACTAGTGCATGCGCGGGCTTGCCAATCCATTCGGCCACTTGAGGATCCATATCCATAATGCGCCAATCACTCCCGACGAGAAACGTCGGAACATTGCTCCACATATGACGTCCTCCCACCTATCCCCTAATATCTTGATAGCGCGTGGGTTCCACCCAATGCGTAATCGCGCCAGAATGTCCATCGATAGCCATATGGAACCGCACAGGCGCCTTAGTCTCTGGCCCGGACATGACCAGCACCGGAGCGGACGTCCCCAACCCCTCTTTACGCACGGGGCAAGGACTTCCACAATACGGTGTGCCATCTATGCGCGACGTTCGCACAATGTCGGCACATAATTGACCCTCGACACGTTCTCGCGATAACCCAGTTAATTGACTAAGCGACTCGCTCCAAAATTGAATATGGCCGTTTTGGCCTACAACAAAACACGGCGAGTTACTGGCGGTAGTTACATCCTTCTTGACAGCCTTGGATGCCGATAACCGCCGACGAAAAGACAATCCTAAGCCACGTTTAGCCCACCGAATGGCTTCACTGCGGTGCGAGGTTGCCTTTGCCCACGCCCATACCGCCGCCCACGGCACGGGAACCAGTCCGCTCTCATAAGATTCTACTAGAAACAACGGCCAGCGAATAGCCTCGGCTAAATCCGCCTGCGACCACCCTCTAGCTTCACGGAATCGGCGCAACCTCACGCTCACCTGATTATGGTCCCAGTCGGGCGTGGGACCAAATTCCCTAGCAACATTTTCCCAATCGCCAAAGGTATCAGCAATCGCTTGAGACAAACGTGGATGATACGCTAACGTTTCTTTCACCGTAAACCCATGACTCAAATAGTTGCGAAGCAACGCCAACACCCGTTCTTTCGTCCACCGCTCTGCCCGCACCGCTTGAGATCCCGTTGCCAGTTCCACAGCACGACTCCATGATCCAAAATGGTCACACGCGGCACGGTAAAGCGCACGGTTCCAAAACCTCGCCGAACTATCACGGAGGTCGGCGCCCGACGCATACGCATCCTGAAGCAAGGTCTGAACACGTTCCGCCGACCACGGTATGGACGCCCGGACGGCCTCGGCGTTGAATCCGGCTGCCTCGAGGGCCCGGCTCCACGATCCAAAATAATAGGTCGCGGCAGAAACCAGTTTGTTGTTTTGAGATCGCATGTGATGAGCATAGAGCGGTTCCCCACGTTCGGCATAGGATTGGATTTCAGCGATGATGCGTTCACGGGACCACCGCTCCTCCTTAGGCCCTTTGTGGCCTAATTCCTCCGCAATGCCACTAGCCTCAAGCGCTTTCGCCCAACTTTTATAATAGCGGCGAGCGGCTGCCCATAAGGCGCTGTCTTCAATACGCACCCGCTCTGATGCCATCGACAACCCTTTGGCCTGCCGTTCGTGGAGGGCGCTTGTGACACGGTGTGCGTCCCAGCGCTGTTTTGGCATCTTCCGTTCTTCGTCCACCGTCTCGTCTCCCATTTCGGTATCGTGTTGGTAATTTAAGAACAGTGGCACAGCGAATGCCACTGTTCTTGTCACTCAAAGCTAACGGTTGGCGTTAGACGAACGTTTTTCTGCGCGTTCCCGGTCGATGTCCATCGCGACCTTGCGCAAGGTAATCAATAATACCGTCATCACCACAATTTGAAAGATCCACCACATCGGATCCCACCAGTGGGCCATCCCAATGCTGTAGGGAATCCGCAAGGGCAAGTGGGGCCAAAAGTTGTTACCCATGACTTCGTCCTCCCTTCTCTTTCGTTACAGCAGATAGAGCACAATGTATACCACAAGCCAAATCACTGAAATTCCTGCCCACAATAATGACACAGCCTCCATATGCCAATACCCATCATCGGCGGACGCCACAAACCGCACCCGCGAGATATATGAAAGCAATGCGATAAGGCCCACAACGAGATAAAACACGGCAAATCCCGTCATGGTGAAGAACACCTCGCCATAACGTGTACCAGGCGACAGATACCGCACAGACCATTGGTACAGCACGCCCAGTAACGCCCCAGCCCCCAACAGCACCATCCATTTCACCCGGGCGACTTGGTCCACCCCGCGAATCGCCGATCCCCGAACGGTCCACGCCATAATCCCACTTACGGCCATGAGAACCGCCACTAAAAGGGCAACCGGTTGGTCTGCGGAGGAGGAGACGTAGCTTCCCACAAAGAGGTAGCGTACATCGATTAACACGATAATGGGCACCAATTGACTGGCAATGAACATGAACATTCCAAAGCGCCCCATCCGACGACTCGAATCCGGCCGCCCTTTGCGCGGCGCAGAACCCATGCTCACAGGTTGGTTCGTCATTCGTGAGGCCCTCCTTCATCTTGAGGATCTTTAGTCGCAGCCAACTCCTGCTCTGCGGGGAATTGCACCGACACTGGCTGCTTGGACCCAATAACTCATTACACTGCCCGTAGCAGCAAAGAAATTAAACGGCACCAGTTTTTCCAGCAACGCGAGGACGAACGTCGTCTGAATTTCCGGAATCCATATGAGCACGAGCAATCCCACGGTGAGCTGTCCCCACGCAAATAAGGGCAATCGACTCCATGTCATTCCCTGGGCCCGGCGGAACATCACGGTGGTCACCATGTTGAGTCCGACGATGAATGTAGACATTGTCAGCGCTGCGACACCAAGGTAGTAGTATAGAATCCCATTAGCATCCTGACTGGCCAACGGCTCATACCCACGCCACCCTGTCGTCCAAGCCCCTAACAATGGACTGAATAGTACCGTAAGAATTCCCGCCGGTACTAACCAGACGCTAATGCCGGACAATTTGGGGAAGGCAGTGCTCCGAGACCCAATCATCATGGGCACCATGTAATTGCCGAACCCACCGAGAAGAGCCACGTTGGCCACGGAAAACATCATAATCGTTCCGTGAATACCAACCGCGGTAAGGTAATTGCTCGGATAGTGGAAAATTGTCAGGTGGTCGCTCATAAGCTGAATCCTCATCAACATAGCCACAGCGCCGGCGATGAGGAATCCCCCCATAGCTGATCCAAGATATTGCAACCCAATAACCTTATGGTCGGTACTATATTCGAAATAGCGCCGCCATCCCGTAGACTTTTCGTGCCAACGGTCCTTATATCCAAATAAGGGCAACGCCACCGATTCCCAGACTCCTACGCCCAATAGCCATCCAATCACCGCTGCAACCCATCCAAATGTTGCTGACGGGCCCGTCACAAACGGATGGCCGCGGAACGGGTCGACAATGTCAACAAACGTGTTAACGACCACAAAGCCAATAGCGGCCCACAAAAAGCCCCTTAAGACGGGCGGCATGACATTGCGTTTCCCCGCCTTGGGTGCACGAGTGGCGGCCGGCACCATAGTGGTTTGTGCCATTAAAATTCCCTCCTTGCTTCAGCCATCGCTTTACGCTTAGCCTCCGTTATCATTAACCCAGACCACTTTGCAGCTTTTTCTCGTACTGAATCCATTTAGCAAACTGGCTCGACGATACAACATTTAACGGCGCTTCCATCCATGGGTGTCCGGGGCCGCAGACTTCGGCGCACTGTACGCGAGACATCGGGTTTTGCGCGAACGAGGTGATCTTGGTGGGCGTAATATAAATGGAACGCGCCTCACCTGGAATGACGTCCTCTTTAATACCCCAAGACGGCACCCAAAAACTATGAATCACATCCACATATTGGTCGTAGGTGTGATACGGGTCATACGAGCGCAACACAAATTTCACCGACCGTCCCACCGGCAATTCCAATTGATCTTGACCATTGGCATCCAAGGTCTGCGTCAGCCCGTACTGCGGGTAGCTAAAAATCCATTCCCACTGGCGCGCGGTGACGTCTACGATAATGGCTTGTTTGTTGGCGGCCGCTTGCGGATTTTCCATCGCAAAGAATTGTTCGGTCGCGGACGCCGTAGGATGCAGGAAGAACAATAAATTGATGCCTATACTGCCAATGACCCAGCTTCCTACAAACCATTTGTTACTGCGGGCAAATTTTTCCGGTAACGTTGGGGTTTCTCCGCGTTTCACCGTAAATCGAATCATCGACCACACGAGCGTGAGCCCAACGAAAATGAAAATCGGAACGAGCACCACAATCAGAAAATCCATTGCACTTTCGACCATGAGTCCAATATTGGAAGCGGTATAGTACATCGGGTCATTGTGAATAATGACCCGCACGCCCATTTCTCCGAGAATGGAGAGAACGACCCACACAATGCCAAACCCTAAAACATCCACAGACACCCTTCTCCCTTCCGCCATCACCCCTTAGGCTGGCAAAATCATCAGTTTGCCGCGCATACCGGTCCGGTAGTGAATGTACTGCTGAACAAAGCATCCAAAATCCCACAAGCCCGGTTTATTGGGAACCTGAAACGATAATGTCAAACTTCCTCCCGGCTTCAATGTGGGACTAAAGTCCCCGCCGCTCGCAATGTTATAGAGATATTTGGGACCCTCGTAAGTGACAATGGCTTTGTTGGGGACGAAGTTGTCAATGTTATATGGGTTACTCAAGGTGACAGGGACACCATCCCAAAAATCCGTCTGCCACGCATCCGCATCCATTTCCCCAAAGGCTTGGAAATATGCTTCATTAAGATGGCGACCAATGGTCCATTCGTGCCAGTGCGTATGACTTTGATTTTGGAACGTCACGCGCATATAATCCCCAACACGCCACGTCATATAATTGGGAATGTAATAATAGTCATAGGCGTAAAAGTTAAGATTGCCAGAGTCCACCGGAGACCCAAAGACCCCTCGAGCCGCGCTAACAAGCGCCTGCCGACCAAACAATGTGACGGCTCCCGCCGCCGCAACGCCTCCCATACCCCACAGAAATTGGCGCCGACTCCACGTAGATTCTTCAGGCAATTCTGTCTCTAATGGACTTTTGTTATCCACCGTGCCACCTCCTCACAGACATTGCGACAAACGCCAGACATAAAGCGTTTGCCCGAAAAACGCGATCCCATAGAACTAGTTCTTTAAAAGTGGGTGCATTTGTATTGCCAATGCTTAAATTAATAAAAAAGGCTATCTGCGACAATCCTAAAAACAGGGTGACTTTGTCCCCTGACTACGTACCCCTCGAAGGCACGAGTTCATTTGAATGAGGTGTTCGAGAGCGCAAGCCGATGGATATCAAATGCAAGATCCTTCCTTTGGATTATCGGCGACCCTTGGGATTTACAGGCATCCCTCCCTACCGTCCCAAGAAAAATCCCGGTCTCTCGCGTAGCGACGCGTCAGAAACCGGGGAGTCGTTAAGGACGTTTATAATGGACCAATGTATTAAGCGAGCAGCGAACAACATTTCTCGTTGTAGTGAATGGTATACCCTTTAGCTTCCGCATAGCGAATGGTCCCGGCCAAGGGGTAGGCAATACTTTGCACGCCGCAGTCAATCGCGTATGCTTCCATAGCCAATTTGTCTGGACCAGGCGGCCTTGCACACCCCAACGAAATAGGCGTGGACGGCATCATAATCCGAGCCGCCGCAATTACACGCGCGACATCCTCGGCTGAAACCCGTGCAGCCCCTGCCATGGGAGTCCCCGGCAACGGCATTAACGCCACAATGACCAGTTGTTGGCAGCGTTCATCACGGATCATTTCCAACGCATTAAATTCTCCCAGCAACGCACCAAAGTGCAATCCAACCACGACATGCGGCACTGCATTTAAACCCTCTTCTCGCAAGATCGCCAGTGACTCACGGTAATCTCGGGTCGTCTTGTCGAGATGATACACCCGGTGAATGGTTTCGTCGGCACCAATAATGTCTAAAAGAATTTGGTCCACACCCGCCATCTTCAAAGCGTGAGCGACCGAACGTTTTACCAATCCGGTGTGAACTAAAACGGTAAGCCCTCGGTCTTTAAGACGCGCAATATCCTCTACAAACCGTTCTAAAGGCACCGACCCGTCTTCTAAACATCCTCCGCTAATCAAAACCCCATCCGTCCCGTTGGCAACTAAGGTATCCGCCGCGTCACGAAAGCGCTTAAGACTATTCGCAACCGTCATCCCTTCGAGGACTTTTGTGCCACAGTGGTCACATTGCAGTGCACAATGATTGCCCGTGACGCTCATGGACGCAAAAGCAGTACGGTGATTTTGATAGATCCCCGTATCATAGTGTTTCTGACTCGGCGCCGAAACGGTCAACGACCGGGCAAAGTAATTCTGCGATAGCATCCCCGCCCTGGTGATAAGCTCCTCTAGCGGTCTATCGCTCCAGTTCATGCCCCACCTCCTGATATATGTCCTCCCCGGCCCAATCCGTCCATAATTGCGCGCGAATGTCTTGGATATCTTGCGGTCCCGGCTGAAAGGCGAAGTTGCGAATTTTTTCACTGGGGCGGCCGTTACCATAAGGCCGATTGCATGCGGTTTCTCCTTGTTCATCGGGACATCCCGACGTCATAAACGGTTGCCCTGATTCAATAATTCGCGCAAGCACATCAAGGTCTACGCCAAAGTCGATAACCTGCCCTTGCGCATTGAAACGAAACTGATGGACAGATACTCCCAACTCATTGACAAGGTAACGTCCAAGTTGGCATCGACGATAATGACCCATTGACGGTTGCGGATAATCCCCTAACAGTGTTGACGGTTCCGGATTAAACGAGAATAAATGCGTGACAACATTCATATCTTGAGCTTTTTGACAGGCCTCCAGCAGTTCTTGTTCTGTTTCTCCTAACCCCGCCACTAAATGAATTCCCACAGTGCCCGGTTCGAATACTTTCGTGGCCTCCTCTGTTACCCACCAAAAATGCTCCCATCGATGAGGCCCTTTGACAGGTCGGCCCCGATGCTTCTCAAAGAGCGCAGGGGTCGCGGCATCAATAGCAATATCGACTCGATCAGCCCCCGCGTCGCGGATTTTTTGCAAATCATCGCGCTTCTTGATTAAGGACGCCGTGATAAGCCCAGAAATCAACAACGGGGTACGCTCATGAAATTGCCGGATAATCTGCAACGAATGGTCAAACGACTGATGATTTGCCAACATACCGACGCACAATCGGCGCATTTGATGGGGCACTTGAACACTGCGCTCTATGAGATCGTCAACTGCCACAATGGGCCACTTGACCCGGATAAAGGTGGCGTCTTCACGCGGCACCCTGCGCTCCCGAGACATCCCACAATAAGAGCAGTTCGCGACACAATTTTCTTGATAGGTCATTAAAATATTAAGACCCCTTAACACCGTTTCTGGCCGAGCGAACTTTCCCTTTTCGAAACCTAATGTAATGGCCCCAGCCAACGACGTCATCACATGAGTCGGACTCTCATGGGCAACGTGTGGTTGGGGACGCAGCTCAATTTGGTGGCGATATGCGTCATCGTTCATAGCGATCCCTCCCGGCGATTGAGGCAAAGAGGAGACAATGCGGCAATCCAGTCTTCCTCTTTGACTCCTAGATATTGATAGCCTGTGCGGTAATGTTGCTTCACGATGCTTTGCAAGGCATGGATCTCTAATGGGGCATCTTTCAAGGCCGCTTCTAAATCCAAGACAGCGCGTTCGGGATAGACAAAAAAATCTCCCGTAATAAAAATGGTTTTAATGTGAGTCATCGCCATGTTGGTTTGCACGGTTAAACGGAGAAGACCACCAGAGGCTTTATACGTCAGATTTTCAAGCGGATAGTTGGCATCCGGTTGAGGCGGCTTGCGACGGTCAATCCACTGCGGCATACGGTAGGTTTCGGCCGATTGCTGCCATGCATCCGCTTCAAAGTCTGTTAACGAGGAGGGAACTAAACGGACTCCTAGGACATGCATCAAAGCCGCTTGCACTCGCTCTTTGACCTCATCCATTGGAGGCGACTGCCCAAGCAACTCGCGCATCGTTACTAATCGCTGCGCAAAAGATGTGACACTTTTGTCTGAAAGTTTTTCAACAGGAAGCCGCAAAACCTCCAGCATGGTCTTGACATCAAAGTCCAGTAATAGTGTCCCTTGGTAGATCACGGTGCCATAATAATCAACCCCACCGGTTCCGGAAATTTTACGCCCATCGACTTCCACATCATTGACAGGACGAAAGTGCGCCTTAATGCCCCATGAACCCAACGCCTCCACGACCACTTGCGCGAGCTGTGGATAGAGCGATTCTGGACGAATGCGCTGAGACGCACCTACCTTCATACATATCTCCCATCCGAGTTGTTGGGCATCCATATAAATTGCTCCGCCGCCCGTAATGCGTCGATTGATTTCCACCCCCAATCGCTCGGCTTGACTTCTATTTATTTCCAAATCCACACTCTGGTGATATCCAATTAACGCTGTAGGTGGATAAAATTCCATAAACCGCAAGGTGTTGGGCACGCTATCGCGCGCACGCGCTTCAATAACCACTTTATCCAATGCCATCTGCTTCCATGCAGGCAACGGCCCTAAATCCAACATCCGCCACGTGTCCATCACAACACATCCTGCTGGGATAGCCACGCGCTGTACGCGTCCGCTGATAACAAGTTCTCCAAGGACGTCGTCGCCTTAGCCTTAATTAACCATCCTTGTCCATACGGATCACGATTCAGTATTTGCGGATCGTCTTGCACTAAAGCATTGGCAACAATCACAACCCCGTCAAAAGGTGCATATAACTGCCCCACCCACTTGCCCGACTCGATACTACCAAAAGGCATGCCTTCGACGAGAACGGTTCCGGGCTCCGGCAGTGCCGCATAAAGAATATCGCCCGCAGTATCTTGGGTATAATCCGTGACTCCCACCGTAATAAGTACATCCTCTTGAAGCACCCACTGATGATGCCTATCGTACAACCTACCCGGCACCACTTTCCACCGATGAATCGGTTCGATGGCCATACTTACCCACCCCTCACAAAGATTTTTCAGATCATATCGACACACCGCAAGGGAGAGACCTTTACGGTAATAAGGACGAAGACGTCGAACGGTCCATAAGACTTAGCAATACTTCTTGTAAATGAGGATCCCCTATGTAATCGCCAATTTGCGCGTACGGCAACGGCAGGGGCACCTCAAACGGCAGGTTCCAAATCTGCAAACATAGTTGCCGCTCCGTATCCACTTCCGCCACAATATCAGGAAACCAGGCATCTTCACGGGGTTGCCGCAAATACACCCCTTCCCGCACTTTGATTTGATGGTAACGTGGCCGCATTCCCGGTGCGTAAAGCCACCGCGGTTGAAGTAGACTGCGTCCCACTTGCGCAACCACCGGGTTCCAGCGGTCCCAAGGAACCTCGCGCAGCACGGTGTCCCAATGCCGATGGAAAGAGGTTGCCAAATCCCTCATCACGGTCTCCGGTTGCCACTCGCGCCCGCTGAGCTCTTCCAGGGTGGTAAGATGCCGGGCCAGCGCATCCGCAAAGGAGTGTTTGAAGATAGAGGAGCCCGCTCGCACTTTGACCATCATTTCGGGGTCAAAGCGCAACAAAATATTCCCTACAATAACGACACTATCTTCAATTTGACCCCCTGCATTCCCAGAAATTTTTCGGTTATTGATGAGAATATCGGCAGGGCTCTTGAACATCGCAGCAAATCCCATGGTCTGCAAATACGACACAACAGGCGCTAAGGCATATTGGTACCATTGCTGCGGGGACTTTTTTGCAACGTGGTGGGATGCATTGACAATAACTTGAAAAAAAATTTGGTGCTGATCTAAATAAACTAGCGTACCTCCTACATGCCGCCTTACCACAGGAAGCCCAGCACGGGCGTCAAATTCTTGCCAATCCTGATGACAACCGATGGATACATAAGGATCGCGCGGCCAGCATAGAACGATTCCTTCTTCATGCATCGTCGGCAACGCATGATATAAGGCTTGGGTGGTGAGCCAATCAACCTCGCCCACCATATATAGCGGCAACACGGCCTCACCCCATAATTGTCTTAAACTTTATTTAACTACGGTACAAATGTTACCACGAATATTTCCTCAATTCAATGGAAATGGTCAATTCTGATCTCTTAATGCAAAAAAAGTCCACGAAATCCCCTGCGCAGGACGTCGTGGACCTCATTGGGAGTCCAATCATTAAAGACCTTTAGGAGGTAAAGCGGGATAATGATGCTGGCTATTGTGCCGATGGATTAACTGCCATAAACTGCTTTGACTGCCTGTCTTGAGTATTCCTTGAGGATTTCCATAGGGAATGCGCAAAGAGACAGCACTGGTAAATAGCACAAACGTCACAATGGTCAAAGACACATGAAGAGTTAAATAACGCAGCGGTAATCGCCGACCGCGCATGTCAAATGCCATGAAGAAAATAATGCCCAACAGGAACGTGAGAATATACACGAATACCGTCCAGCCTAGAATATGGTAAACGGACGACCCATTGTGGCGAAAGGCGAACAAGAGCTCGGTCAAAGGGAATGTACACTGCGTTGACTCAATTCAATGGCCCGGTCAAGCTTTTGATCTAAGGCGGCAATGAGCAGTTGGGTTTCTTTAATATCCGCCTGCAAGACCTGTATCCACTTCTCAAGATTCTCCGTCCGCTCCTCAAGCCGAGCTACACGCACTTCTACAGATTCTGATCCATCTCCCATGACGAGTCCTCCGTTCCATCCCTGTTGTTATAGGAATAATATGGGAGCACGTCGAAAAGGTGACTAGCATGTCGCCCATTTCCGCCCACTCTGAGATAATCGCCAGGATCGGCCCCAAGACCGCATCATGGTGTCGCCCCTGAAAGTGGACCCTTGCAGCCAAAGTGTTGTGTTTTATTGATAGAGGCCTAAGTAACGGCAATCCGCATAGAGTATCGCCTAGAGACACACAATACGCCCATGAACCCAACAGCAAGGATGATGGATTCGTGGGCCGCACCGAACAGGCAGTGATTTTGGGATCCCGATTTGGAGGATTGGCCGTGAGCACTTGGCTGCGGCGACTCTATCGTCCCGGACAATTGGCCATCGTGGTCATTGACCAATGGCGCGATACGGTCTATCGACCTGGACTCGTGCACGCTGTCAACAATCCTCCTAACAAAGTGATGTCGTCAGTCCAGATTCCCCTCACGGCCTACCGAAAACGTCATGCGATCACGTTTGTCCATGATGTCGTCACAGGCATAGATCCTGTCAGACATCTGATTCATACCGCGAACCACCCACCAGTCCCTTACACCGTTCTTTTCATCGCAACGGGAAGCCGACCAGGTTGGGATACTATCAAAGGACTTGAGCCCAGTTGCGGCGGAATATGTGAAGACTACTTGGCACGCCAATTGGCATCAACGTTAACGCACCAGATTCCCCGTCGCATCGTATTTGCCGCGGGCGGCATTGACAGCAATCCCGCTTGGACACCTCCCATCACGGTGGGATGCGAGTGTCCGCTCCTCGAAGCTGCCTTCTTGTGGGATACCCATCTTCGCCAACAAAACCAGAGAGGCAATTCGACAATAACAGTCCTTACCCCGGCCAAGACCATTGCCGAAAACGCTGGCCCCAAAGCCCAACATTGGCTTCAACAAGAATTGGCTCGGCGTCACATTGGTGTCGTGACCGAAGCCCAATATCATCAAGTGACCGCTAGCGAAATCATTTTAAGAACCCAGCGCATTCGTTATGACGCGACCGTCTGGATTCCGCCCTATATCGGATCAGAGTACTTGCGGGGGACGGACCTTGACGATGGGTTCGGATGGGTTCCCACCAATGCGTACCTCAATCATCCCCACTACCCAGAGATCTACGCCGTTGGGGATATTGTCAGCCATTCCTGGCCCAAGATGGGACATAGCGCCATGGTCCAGGCACACATTGCTGTTAAACACTGGCACGCCGTGCAAAATCATCGTCCCTTGCCACAGCCCTACCGCCCCCAGCTTTTATGGGCTCTTGAAACCGGCGGAGGGCGCGGCTTATTTGTGCAAAGCGATGTGTATTACGGAGGATCGCGAGAAATCGTGCATGCAGGACATTGGCCATGGGCGGCGAAGTCTCTCTTTCAAAAAGCCTATATGGTGTTACGGGGCAATCTACCGGTGTAATAGCCGCATCTTAGTCGTGAGACCAGTTATCTTACGTCTGATTCACGTTCTAAGGCCCCCCGCGCAACCGCACAATGAAAGGCGCATTCCAGTTTCAGTGGATGTGTTTGAAACATTACACAATATTTTCGTTCGGAGCTATTGTATAGTATGGTTATAAAGTAGGGTTTCGATAGGATGCTATGGAAAATAATCGATGAGACCTTCACTCTAGAAAAGAGGTGCGATGGAACCTCAAATTCAGGCAAGAATAGTGGTCAGTACACAACACTCGAACGCAAGCCGTCACGGTCATCGACCCATTGCCCGTCACGTACATTCACAGCAGGTGCGCGGTGGTGTCTCGCACGGCTTGACTCAAATGTACATAAACTGGCTGGCCCTTTATAAGGACGGCCACTTTCCTCATTCCCTTCGCCGAATATTCATGATCCAAAGGAGTTGACTGTCATCGCCAACTGGACCACTGCCTCGCGTAATATGCTCAAAGACATCCTTTCCCTAGACACTTGGCTCCCTGAGACAATGCCCGAATATGCCCAAGGCTTTATGTATATGCTGGGCTCTTTAACCGCGTCGAGCTTTGTCGTCCTCGTCATTTCAGGGATTGTTCTTGCCGCAAATGGTCCGGCAAGCTGGTCGTATAATCCGGCCGACCGTTTTGTAGCAGCTATTCACTTTTGGGGCGTGCAAGCGTTTTTCTTTTTTATGATGCTCCATCTCTGGCGTGTCTTTTTTACAGGTGCGTGGCGCGGGGGGCGGCGGGAGACCTGGTTGCTTGGTGCTTTAGCCTTTTTAATCGCTATTCCCACCGCCTTTACCGGCTATTTGATTAATGGCGATTTCTACTCGCAATGGAATGCCGTGCAAGCTAAAGACGGCCTCAATGCCTTGGGGCTAGCATGGGTCAATCTTCCCAATGCGGGCCAGATGTTTGGCATGCATGTCGTGGTCCTACCACTCACCCTAGGAGCCCTTATCTTTGGTCATATTGCGCGCGTGCGCTTAAAAGGTGTCGTGCCGCCGTATCCCCTCTCTTCTCCTCACTCCGCGCCGAAAAAGGAGGTCCCAGAACCATGACTTTTACCGCCACCATGCATCCATGGAGGATTCCCATGAAAAGTCCTAAGAATTGCCGACGTTCATTAGAGATGATACGTTTTGCCCTAGGCAGCGTGTTGGGAATCCTAGGATTTGGCACCATTAGCCTCGCCCTCTTCCCGTTTCGAGCGGGCACTTTCTTTTTGGGCATCGGCGAATTGGGAATCGGCACGGTCTTAGCGCTCGCAGTGATGGCTCCGGTCCGGCGCAAGCGACAAAATAGCGAAGAGTCTTTGCCCCCCTCGCTTCCTCATGATGAATGAAACAGCCCTCTCATCTCCAACACCTTGATTAGAACCATCCCTTAAGACTCTACATCGCCTTGGACCCCCTAAAGTCTCCTGCCCCCTTGTAGGCGGGAGACTTTAGCCCACCTCTTCATCGCACCTGCTCACCCCAGACACGCCTTATGATGTTTGGCCAATGCAGGCCTTGAGATCATAAACAGCAATCCCGTCTGGGTGTGGCAGTGTTCTGATCTGCTCAATCACGGATTGATGGTGCGTAAAATAAAGAATTTGGGTCTTTTGCGAGAGTTCTTGTAATACCGCTAAGGTTGCCCACGTCCTTTCATCGTCAAAGTGGACTAAAATATCATCCATCACCAGCGGCAACGGTTCGGATGCCTCGAGGTGCTGTTCCACGAAGGCGAGGCGCAGGGACAAAAACAATTGGTCTCGTGTCCCATCGCTCAGTTGATGAATATCACGGCGTTGACCACTTGCATGCACCGCCAATAAATATGGGGTCTGTTCAGCGTATTCGATTAACAGTCCCTCATATTGTCCCAGCGTCATGCGCGTAAAGAAGTGTTCTGCGCGCCGTAAGATGCTTGACTCATTACGTTCTCGGAATTGCTCGACCGCCCGCGCTAAAAGGCGTCTCGCCAATTCTACTCGCAAATACTCAGACCATGCCTTATCGACCTCCGCCCAATACCTTTGCGCGTCTTGAGCGGCTGTTGCCGCAGCATCCTGGGTAGCGCTCAGCGAGGCCAACTGCCCTTTCACCTCTTGCAATCGCTCTTTGACACGCTCTATATCCCCTTGTAGCTGCTCGCTCCTATCCTTGAGCTGTAGCTGTTGGGCAAAGAGCTTATCGGCATCACCCATTTCCTTTAAGGCTCCTAGCAAGTGTTCGACAGGCACTCCATCGGCCGTTTGCCGAATCGTCTGTTCCAGCTTATGGCCTTTGGTATCCAGTTCGCGAAATTGTTGGGCGGCTACAACATAAGCCCTCAAGGCCGTGAGGTCTGCCACATCGCATAAGGATACGTATTGCGTCAAGTCATTCACGACCCGTGAGACAGCATCCTGCGCTTTCTCAATCTCCTCACGCAAAATGCCCGCATCATGAGCACTCACTTGCCACAATTGCTCTTGTTCGCGAGCTATCTGGAGTCGATGCCTGACGCTTCTTACCCACGATTCCACTGAAATCGTCGACGCTAAAGACTCCCCTAACATCTGCGCCACAGCATTCGCTTCTTGGCTGAAGCCCTGACATTGCTCCTCATCATAGCGAATCTGCGTATCGATTCCTTCTAACGTGGTTAACTGCCGCAATAGCTCACGCAAATGTTCCGTATAATGCGCTGCATCTTCAGGGCGCGGCGGTAATGAAGGAAAGCGTGATACGATCTCCTGCCATTGGTCTTTAAGTATCTGACCTTCCCGCTCCCAGCGGGCCATGGTTTCGCGCCGTTGCACAATTTTGTCAGCTAATTTATGCTCTTGGTCCTCCAGCGTCAAGCGCTCGGCCGCCATTTTGTTCATCCGCTCAACATAACGCTCCGCCTGCGTTAATAAAGCATTCAACGGTTGATTCGTGTCGACCTCGCTGTCAGGCAGTTCGTCTAAGGTCTCGACCAGCTCTTTGCGCCACATCTCCATCTCCGTTAGGAGCGCTTGACGTGCCTCCTCCATATGTTGATGCTCTGTGACCATTTGGATCATGGGGCGATAAAAGATACTGAGCCATTCTTTCATAGCCCCAGGATTGCGCGGTACAATCCCAGAGCCTGTCCATTCCAAAGCCCATTGCGTGCGCAGCGCAGAAAACTGCTCTTCCAAATTGGCTTGGTGTTCCCGGCTATCTTGCAGGGCTTTTTGCGTTTGTCTTTGCTGCAGCAATAACATCGCGCGACGTGCCGAACGTTCAGCATCTAAACGCAAGTCGTCAGATACACGGTCGGCATTCTCCACTTGCCGGGCATATGCGTCGGCCAACGCATGCGGATTAGGCACCTCATCCGCCTGGCCTTCGAGCCATACGCGTTTAATCTGCGCCCACGAGATATCGCGCTGTTCACGTGCAACCCACAAATCATGAAGGATCGGCACAGTCCCCTGCAAGGACAACGCCTCCAAATCCCTTTGGATTTCCTGCAATTGAGCACTTAACGTCTGGAGCGTCTTGGCCGTATCCGCGAGTTCTTGTTCTAGGTATGCCCATTGCTGTGCAAAACGGTCCATGGTGTCTTGCAAAGGAATCGGCAAGGTGGCCAGCTGATCGATAGGACCCGTAAATATCGCCTGTTGATGCGCTTTTTGCTCGAGGTCCACGGTTTTTTTTGTGATGTCACGAGAAAGAAGGGCTAATTGTTCACTTAGATTTCCTCGTTCTCGGATTTTTCGAATAAGTTGGCTAAGAACGGCGGTATCGATCACTGGCCCGACGTGACTTAGTTGGTCTCGGACAGATTGGTGTTCGCGTAAAATATCATCATGCTGCGCCTTTTCATGCTCATAGCGAACCCGCACATCGGCGAGGCCTTTGATCAGTTCCGTAACCCGGTCCACTACGGCAATAGGCAGCCGCAACTGTTCGCGTTCAGTCCACGAAAGTCCCGGCGCCAAATTTTTAATCCGCTGTTCACAATCCGTCTGCAGCACCTGTCGATTCCGGCGTGCATCAGGCAACGTGTGGTCCCGCAATTTAAGAAAATGCTGCAAGCCCTCGCCTAACGCATCAATTCGGTCGAACACCGCTAAGACCGCCGGATCTCGGATAATCTCCCCCATCCGTTCTTGTTGGCGCTGATATTCATCATGAAGTTGGGATAAGCGGGATTGGGTCGTATCGAGCACCTCGAATTGCTGACGAATATAATCTTCGACATCAGGAGACGTCTTCGGCACTGCTTTACCCGCCATGGCTTTTATATGCTCTTGCCACTCGATCAGGAAAGGGCGAACCCGAATGAGCCGTTCCACCTTATGCAACTGGGCCTGAGCTTCTTGCCACTGCTGCTGTAAATGCTGTAAATGGCCTTCGTGTTGGGCCACCTCGTCACGGACCCGGTGCCATTCCTCGGCCCGCAGACTATACTGCCTAATCCGCTTTTGCGCTTCGGTAAACGCACGCCATTGTTTATTCAGTTCCTTAGCGGATCTGGCGTTAAACGACGGATCGAGCAGTTGTTCCGAGCGCTGGCTTAATTGTTGGAGAATCTTGGTTAAATACTGGATGCCCCCACCGGCCTCAAACAACGAGATCCCCACATTTCCCTGGGACTCGAGCAAACTTTGTCCGCCCGCGCGAAGGCGATCATGGTCAAACCCAAACAGCATCATATAGCGATCGCGTGGATATCCGCCTATAAATGGCCACAACACATCTTCAGGGAGTTCCGGGTGACTTGGGTCACTTAACACCAGACGGTTATATCGTTTCTTTCGCTCAATGTGATAGATAGCATCGTCACCGCGCTCGACAATCCCTTGCAACCGGGAGCGGCTGTCATAGTGTGCCCGCAGCGCTTCGGGGATCGGCCCCCCAAACAACAAATCCACAATGACACTAAGCAGCGTGGACTTGCCCGTTTCATTCGGGCCATAAAATACATGAAATGAGGCTTCGTTATTGAACTCTAAGGAAAATTCGTCATAATGTAATACCTGACGAACACGGAGGGAACGTAGTCTCATAGGGCTCCTCCTTTCGCAATTAAGGCTTCAAGAAGATCCCGCGCTTGGCTGAGGAGGTCCATCGGACGGACCTCGGAGGCATTTGTATCCTTATTATAGTCTGGCATGCGACGTTGGATTGCTTTCATATCCTTAAGAAATTCATCGAGAAAAGGGTCGCCTATCTGAACTGCTTGCAAAAGACGATCGAGTTCCGACCAAGCATCAAGATACGCTGTAGAGACCTGCTCCACAGCCATGGGCTGAGTGTCAATGAGGACCTTCTCGACCCAGATCCGGTCCACACCACTTTGCTGCGCCGCGTTAAGAATTTCATGATAATAATAGTCCCACTCCGCCAGCAACGCACCGTGCAAAGAGGTCGTCCCGGTCAACCGAATCCGTACCGCCAAAGGATAGCCGGGATGATTCGCCAGTTCTTGCTGAAAAGTCGTCAAGCACCGGTCCACCACATCTTGAGGCTGCGCCGCATTCTCCAAATTCACCGTGCATAACGACCACCGCAAGACATCTAGCGGGCGATGTTCTAGCGACACATGGGACCCATCAACCGTCACCACCGTGCACCCCTTGTCTCCTGTTTCGCGAATATGGCGCCCTTGGATATTTCCCGGATACACGATGGTAGGATTCTCAGACCGAATAACCTGCCTCTTATGCACGTGCCCCAATGCCCAATAGTCATATCCCTTCATCACCAAGTCCTGTACGGTACACGGTGCATACGCCTCGTGCCCCTCATGCCCTTCAAGGGAGGTATGAAGCACACCAATGTTGAAATATCCCCGCACAGGGGTCGGATATTCAGGTACCAGGTTCTCGGTGACGGCACGATTTTTAAATCCTTGACCATGCAATGCGACCTGTAGGTCCTCAATGACAAAGGTCTCGGGGCGGTCATGTGAAAAGCGGTACACGCCGTCAGGAGGCACGAGCTTCCGACTCATTTGACTGGCCGCATCATGATTGCCATTGAGGATATACACGGCAATATTCTGGGCTGTTAATTGCGCCATGCAAGCGTTGAAAAACAAGCCCGTTGAGTAATCTATCCAGTCCCCATCAAAGATGTCGCCCGCAATCACGACAAATCGCACAGCTTCGGCAATACTTAAAGACACCAAATTCTCAAGAGCTCGCCGCGTGGCCGACCGTATCGCATCCGTGGGCGCATCCTCTCGCATGGTCAACCCGCGCATAGGACTGTCTAAATGCAAATCGGAACAATGAATAAATTTATACATTCAAAACCTCCCCTATTTCGTCGTCTTTATTATACCAAGCCCCTGGCACATACGCCTTCGATCCCCATCCAGACTCGCGCCTTCGGACGCGATGTCGTAAGATAAAGGAAAGAGCATTTAGCGAATTGAGGAGTGTATTATGGCACGGCCTAGTAAGAAAAGCGAAATTGTTCAAGCCGCCGCAGAATTATTTAGCACCAAAGGATTTAAGGCGACCACAGTCCGCGACATTGCGGAACGGGCGGGGGTATTGTCTGGTAGTCTATATGCGCACATCGACACTAAGGAAGACTTATTGATCGAAATCGTCCGCCAGGCGGCTAATGAATTCGCCCAGGCTTTAGCCCCGATCGTGCAATCGCAAGAAAGCCCCACCGCCAAGATGCGAGCGGCCGTCCATGCGCATTTAGGGGTCATTGCGTCATCTCGCGCTTGGAGCACTGTATATTTAGATGAGGATATGGCATTTTCCGAGACGGGGCGTGCGACCGTGCGCCAATTGCGCCGCACCTATGAACAATATTGGATTCAGCTTTTAGAAGAAGGACAACAGCAGCACGTGTTCTCTGACATCGATATTGGGCTCACGAAATTGTTTATTCTTTCGGCCTTAAACGGCTTTCATCGGTGGTATGATCCAAAAGGTCGGCTCATGGTCCACGAAATCGCAGACCATTACGCCGACATGATCCTCAAGATGCTGGCTTAAATAGGAAGTGAGTCTCAAAACCACAACGGTTCTAAGGACGTTCCACTAATGTGGTAATACCTTGGCCAACCCCAATGCACATCGTTGCCACTCCCCGGCGTGCGCCTTGGCGACGCATCCCATAAATTAAGGTCGTAAGGATGCGAGCTCCGGATGCACCTAGCGGGTGACCCAAGGCTATGGCCCCTCCTTCCGGATTGACAATATCCCGGTCAAATGGTAAATCGTGTAATACCGCTAAGACTTGAGCTGCAAAGGCCTCATTGAGTTCCACACGCTCAATTTCGTCCAATGTCCACCCATGCCGCTGCAATGCCCGCTGCGTAGCAGGTACGGGACCATATCCCATAATTGCCGGATCGACCCCCGCCACACCGCCCCCGCGAATATAGGCTAAGGGTTCCAAATTGTGCCGCAAGGCCACACTTTCCTCCATCAACATCACGGCTGCCGCTCCATCATTAATGCCTGATGAGTTTCCAGCCGTAACCGTCCCGCCTGGCCGAAAACCCAGAAAAAATGGCTTGATAACCGCGGTTCACTGCTTCGAGCGAACTGCCGCAAAGACGATTAACGGTGGCCCCCGGAACCTCAACAGGAAATCCTGCCAATAACAAAGCCATCCGGGCCACATTGCGATTGTCTTCCCCGGCTTGGTTAGCTGCGCCAAGCAGCACGTCGTCCACCTCGCGCGGATCAAGGCCCGTTTGTTCTAGTAACGCCTTCAGTACGAGGGCCGCTAAGTCATCAGGCCGTACATCTTTCAGCACCCCATGGTGGCGACCAATGGGCGTCCTTTTAGCCGCCACCACTACCACTTCTCGCATAGTCCTGCCTCCTTTGGGAATGCGCCGCCGTTATTGCAAACTGATCCAGACATCTTTGGTTTCAGTGTATAACTCCAGCGCATGATGCCCCATTTCGCGGCCCAAACCCGATTGCTTAAAGCCTCCCCAAGGAGCGGCGGCGTCATAGACATGATAGGCGTTGACCCAAACGGTGCCAGCTTCTAAGTTCTGGGCAAGATAATGCGCCGTGCGCACGTTTTCCGTCCAAACTCCAGCAGCTAAGCCGTAAGCCGAAACATTCGCGCGCTCGATCACTTCGTCCACCGTATCAAAGGGCATCACGGCAGCAACAGGTCCAAAGATTTCCTCTTGGGCAATCGTCATCGTGTCGGTTACTTGCGCAAACACCGTGGGTTCAATAAAGAAACCGGACCCCGCAGCGGGCATTGCACCGCCGCCGGCAATCACCGTAGCGCCTTCTTGACGTCCTTTGGTAATATAACCCAACACGCGTTCATATTGCTCCGCCGACACAACGGGTCCCATTTGCGTTTTGGCATCCAGCGCCATCCCGACTCGCATGTTTTTCGCGTACGTGGCCATTTGTTCCAACGCTTCATCGTAAATTTCACGCGCCACGTAAATGCGCGACCCAGCTGAACACACCTCACCCTGATTCATAAAGATACCCAGCATTGATCCGGATATGGCCCGCTTGAGATTGGCATCGGCGCATATAATGTTAGGCGATTTGCCGCCCAACTCTAGCGATACCCGGGCCATACGGTCGGCAGCAGTCCGCATAATGGATTTGCCCACTTCGGTCGATCCCGTAAATGAGATTTTATTCACACCGGGGTGCGCGACTAACGCAGCCCCAGCCTCGGGGCCATAGCCTGTAACAATATTGATCACCCCGGGCGGAAAGCCCGCTTCGGTAATCAGTTCCGCTAACCGCAAGACGCTTAAGGGCGATTGTTCGGCAGGTTTTAAGACCACCGTACATCCCACCGCCAAGGCTGCACCTAACTTCCAAATCGCCATTAATAAAGGAAAGTTCCAGGGAATAATGGCTCCCACGACCCCAACGGGTTGACGCACAGTATAATTGAAAAAGGGTCCTGCAGAGACCGGAATCGTCTCCCCCTCGATTTTGGTAGCCCAACCGGCCATGTAACGCATGTGATCAATCGCCATCGGTACCGTGCCATACTGAGCTTGACGTAGAGGCATGCCCATATCCAAACTATCAATTTGCGCCAGCTCTTCCAAATGCGCGGCCATCAAATCGGCTAATTTCCACATTAAGACGCCGCGGGCCTGCGGACTCATGTGTCTCCATGCCTTATCCCGAAAAGCCTGTGCGGCGGCGGCCACCTCCCGGTCAACATCGGCGCTATCGCCCCGAGCCACCTGTGTTAACACGCCCCGCGTGGATGGATCAATATCGTCCATCGTTTCTCCGGACGCAGCGGGAACCCACTCACCCCCTATAAAATGACGATGAGTGCGCTGAATAAATTCCTGCACTGACGCCTTCGCGTTAAGAATCTGCTCCACCTTTGTCGTCCCCTTCCGCATACTCTGCAATAGTTGGCCTCGTCCCTAAACGCCCGACCGCACCCGATTGTCGACAATCCGCACCGCCTTGCCTTCGCTGCGCGCAATCGTCCCTGGTTGATGAATCTTTAATCCCACAGAGATCCCCAATTCGCTTTTTAGGGCATGAAGAATTTGGCGGTGCAACTGAATCGAGCGCGGGTCTTCAGGATTAGTCGCCGTGGCTTGATGGAATTCTGGCGTCACTTCGCAATGAACCTCAAGCGTATCCAATGTCCCCACGTGGTCGACGACCACTTGATAGTGCGGTGCAATTTCATCGACTTGTAACAATACGTATTCAATCTCGGTGGGAAATACGTTGACACCTCGAATAATGAGCATGTCATCCAACCGCCCCTTAATTCGAGACATACGCATCACCGTCCGCCCACAAACGCAAGGTTCAGGATTTAGCGAAGCAATATCCCCCGTACGGTAACGAATCACCGGAAACGCCTCTTTGGTTAGCGACGTGAACACGAGTTCTCCCGTTTCCCCATAGGGCACGGGCAGTCCTGTCTCAGGGTCAATAATTTCTGCCAAGAAGTGATCTTCGGCAATATGAAGCCCGTTTTGGGCTTCCCAGCATTCCATGGCGACACCTGGTCCAATGACCTCACTCAGTCCATAAATATCGATAGCTTTAATCCCTAATGTGTTTTGAATCTCTTCCCGGAGTGCTTCACTCCATGGCTCGGCACCCAAAATTCCGTATTCAAGACTTGTCTCATGCGGGTTGAGACCCAATGCCCGCATTTCTTCGGCAATATTTAAAATATAAGACGGAGTGCCGGATATCCCACGCGGCCTAAAGTCTTCAATCAGCCGAACCTGGCGGGGGGTGTTGCCTCCCGATACCGGAATCACGGCCGCTCCTAACTCTTCAATACCATAATGAAGTCCCAAGCCGCCGGTGAATAAACCGTAGCCGTAGGCGTTATGGAAACGATCGCCGGGTCTTGCGCCTGCACACGCCAATTGACGCGCCACGATATGAGCCCAACGCGAGATATCGCCCTTAGTATAGGCCACGACGGTCGGTTTTCCCCGTGTGCCCGACGATGCGTGGAATCGAACCACTTGGTCCATGGGGACAGCAATCAGTCCAAACGGGTATTGATCGCGTAGATGACTTTTCCGCGTAAAAGGCAGTCGAACAATATCCTCCATCGACTGAATATCCTCGGGCCTCACATGCGCTTCGTCCATGGCTTGACGATAAAACGGCACCGATTGATACACACGTTCCAAAGTTGTTTGCAAGCGGCGCAACTGGAGGGCTTGCATTTGATCCCGTGACATCGTCTCAATTTCTGGGTCTAACATCATTGGCTGTTGCCACTCCTTCCCCATTTTCACTCCCGGGTCGGTGTCTCGTGGGTCTTGGCCTTGGTGACAGCGCGACCCCCATTGTCATCAGGCGCTGACTATTTCAACACATTTTCATCTGCTCGAAAGGTTGTGAACAATCAAGACAATAAAAGAGGGCCGGACAGGGACTGTTACCAATAACTGCTCGTACGCTTAGGTCCACATCACCTTACCGACATAGAGCCCGTCGTCACCGATTTGACCCCCACGTCAACAATGCTCTCGTCGCTACTCCACGACGTCGGCAATCGCCTGCCTCCGTATGCGAGTTACCAGTGCGCAGCGGGCTCACTGCGCCGAACCTCCGTCATCACCTGCAAAAGATCATGCATGTCGGGGCTATGCTCGCCAAGACGGCCGTCGAGCACCGGACTCGAAAGCGCTCCTGGCCATGGCAAGTCCATAGACCGCATCTTTTCCGCCACGTGAGTTTCCCACGACCGCTGTAACTCCGAGCCTCGTAGGCTGTCTAACCCAATGGCAGTCAAAAAGTGCTCCGAAGGGCCCCACAAAAACAGACCCCCTAAAAGCGACCAAAGGTCGGCAATAGCCTCACGCAGCCGATGGCGCGACTCCTCGGTTCCGGTCGCCAACATCTCAAACCATGTGGTAAAGTGTTGCAGATGATAGGCTTCTTCGCGCCGAATCTTACGCACGCCATCTTGCAAAGGCTGCCAGGACGCCGTACTCAACCGTTCAAGGCGCAGGGCATCGAAGACTTCGTAAAAATACCGCAAAGCCACAAGTCTGGCCCAATCGCCATGAGCCGTTTCCAGCACGACGGCATGCCGCCACTGCTCCTTGGAGCGTCCGTACACCATGTCCTCGGGAGTTTTCTCGCCTAGTTCTTCCAATAGCGCATAATAGTATTGAGCATGGCCCATTTTGTCCTGATTAATGGAGCTAAAAGCCAAATCCTCTTCCAAATCGGGAGCCAAACCGAGCCATTCTGAGCCCCGGTGTGCAATAATCCACTCATCATCCGCGATCGGCTGTAAAAGCGCTATCCAATGTGGCACGTCTTGAGATTCCACCTAGGTCATCACGCTCCTCCCTGTTTGTGCGTAGCCATTTCTTCCGCTACTTCCTCGATAGTCATTGCTTTGGCTTTGAACCGCTTCCACCGGGGCGCATTGTCATAGCCAGCCGGTAACCGATATTGCTTATCCATGGTGTGAACCGGTAAATAGGCCGAGTCACGAGGACTTGCTACAATGCAGTCTTGGGGCACGACCCATACCTCGCAAGGTTCTTCCCGCCGAAAAAAAGTTTCCCGCGCCATTTGTAAGGCCATTTCGGAGTTGACAGCCCGCAGACTCCCCACATTCACATGAAATTGACTCGCATCGCGTTGCACAAACACCTCATACACGCGGTACTCCGCTGCATTTAATGCCACTTCCGTCCCCCCTCGCTCGTCACCCGTCTGAGCCCTTTATACGGTCGCCAGAGCCGTGGCATGCATCACAGCCTCTCGTACCCAGCGTTGTTCGCTATGCGCTTGCCGACGCAAATGCAGGCGGGCTTGAGACTGCGGCCCCGAATTATTCCGGACCATTTCGGTGTCCCGGACCCAATCGGGCTCCGTTTGTCCCATTTGCCGCGGCCCAAAAAAGAACATCATCGGTTCCCACCACCGATCAATGGCGCCTTGTAGCATTTCTCGCTGGCGGGTCGTGCCTTCGGCCAACGCCAGAACCACCGATTCACCATACTGCATGTGAAAGCTTTCCTCGGCGACGATGCGCTTGAGCATGCGCGCATACGGGGCATAAGAACTCTCGAGCAAGGCCGCTTGGGTAATAATGGCTCCTCCATCGACCAAAAAACCAATAACCCCTGCATCAGCCCATGTGGGCGCCGGCATATGAAACACATTGTGAAATTTCACGTGCCCGTTCAGCAAGTCCTCCATCAATGCCTCGCGGCCACGGCCATACGGTCGGCTTAAATCTTCTGCGAGTCTCAAAAGCATTTGACCATGCCCGATTTCGTCTTGAACCTTGGCATTGAGCGCCAGCTTGCGCCGTATCGATGGAGCCTTCGGCACCCATTCCTTTTCGGGATAGGCTCCCATGATTTCGCTGACCCCATGCATATGAATTTGTTTGATTAACAGATTACGATATTCCTCGGGCATCCAATCGTTTGCTTCGATTTTCTCACCGTTCTCAATCCGCGCCATAAATTCCGCCGTTTTTTGCGCCTCATCCACCGCTTTTTGCCCCTCCTTTTGGTAGGAACCCGCCACACCCAAAGAGTGAGATCTTTTTAAACAAAGCAATCGCTTGCTTGCACCATGATATAATGTTCGTCAGTATTGGTCAACAATTCTTTGATATTCTATTATTTGAGGATTTGCGGCCGATACAACACGTATTGCCAGAAACCACGGGGCTCAAGGCTTTGCGGATGGACGGTCCATATTCGTAGACATCGCCATTCACTAGCTCAGTGCGGTATTGCCATATTTTGTGCGTCATATCACCCGATCGATGTAGTTATTGCGGAGGATATGCGCCTTGAGAAAGACGGTCAGGAGGGAGCAAGATGGCCGCAAGAGACATATTTAGCGAGACTCTTGGGATTATCATAGATGAGGAAGAAGACGGCTTTGTCAGCGGACGCCTAAGGGTCACCGAACAGCATTTAAATCAACACGGCACCGCTCATGGAGGTGTGATATTTGCCCTCGCGGACGCCGTGTTTGCCCGCGCCAGCAACCGCGACGGCATACCCGCCGTCGCGCTAGATACCTCCATGACCTTTACCCGGGCCGCTAATACAGATGATGTGCTGTACGCCCACTGCGAAGAACTCGTGCGCAAACGAAAAATCGCCGTCTACAGCGTGCGCATTATGAATAGCCGCCGCGACTTAATCGCCGTTTTCCGCGGCACAGTATACCGGATGGACACAGCAGGCGCTGAGCGCCCCAATAAGGAGCGACACTAGATGGGATGGTATTATGAAGATTTTCAAGTCGGAGCCCAGTGGAACACGCCCGCCCGCACCATCACGGAGAGCGATGTGATGCATTTCGCACAGTTATCGGGCGATTTTAACCCCTTACACACCGACTTTGAGTTTGCCAAACATCAGCGTTTTGGAAAACCGGTCGCGCATGGCATGCTGGGGCTCAGCATCGTTTTGGGCCTCATTGCCCGGCTTAATATTTTTGATGGCACTGCTGTCGCGCTGCTGGGCATTGACCAATGGAAGTTCTCAGCCCCCATATTTTTTGGTGACACCGTGCACGCCATGGTAACGATTCGCGACATGCGCGAAACCCGGGACCCCCGCTACATTACGATCCTCGTTAATAACGCGGGCATCACCCGCGATAATCTCATTTTTCGAATGACCGACGAGGAATGGTGGTCCGTCGTCAATAGCCATTTGACGGGATCTTTTAACTGCACACGCGCGGTGCAACGTTATATGGTGCAAGAGAAGTGGGGGAAAATTGTTTTTACATCTTCAACCTCAGCGCTTGGCAACCGGGGCCAGGTCAATTACGCGGCTGCCAAGGCGGGACTCATTGGCATGACCCGCACCTTGGCCATTGAACTCGGGCCCTTCAACATTAATGTCAATGCCGTAGCCCCTGGCTTTGTCGATACCGACATGACCAGAGATACCGCCTTTCGGTTGCATAAGGACCCTGAGGAATGGAAGGCCGAGCGCGCCGCTCAAATTCCGTTGCGCCGCGTTGGCACGCCGCGCGATATTGCCAATGTCGTCGCGTTTTTGTGCAGTGATGATGCCAGTTTTGTAACGGGTCAAGTGATTTATATCAGTGGAGCGCCCGGACGCGCCTAAAGCGGCACAGCAGCCCTTTTACGGGCTGCTGTGCCCTTATCTTATTCTTCGCCTGATGCGGTTTCCAAACTGACGCCGCGCCCGGTCTCATTGCCTTTCCAAACCCACAACAGCGCGCCGCTTAAACCAATAGCCCACACCACCAGATTAAACAGCATATACTGGTGCAGGTCATAGTTCTGACTCATGTAGATGGTGACAATATAAAGACCAATGCTAACAAATCGTACAATAGCTGTATACGTCCCACGCTTCTTGGTGGGCCATACTTCGCCTTTTAAAGTGTCTTCGGTTAAGTATCCAATATTGACAAAGAAGTTCAGGACCACCAACAGCAACCAGAATAACGCCGCGGTTTTCGTCCACGCATCCACCGACAAGTAAATAATCAAGGTGACCAGAAATGTGCCTCCATAGCCCCATAGCAACATGGTTTTCCGGCTCCATCGGTCAGCCAACAATCCCAAAAAACCCGAGAAAAAGCCCACGCCGGTCGCCACCAATAAAATCAGAGCGGTATCGTTTTTGAAGTAGCTAGGCCCCAGCACATATGTCATTAATCCGAACCCTGCACTGCCCGCAAACGCCGTGGCCGTCGTCGCATAAAACCGAACACCCATTGACGTTTTCGGTGCCGCGTGTTGATCTTGTTCTCTGCGCAAAAGGTTTTGGCGCACTTGATATTCATCTTCACCGTAATATTTGGCAGCTTCCGCCTTCGCGCGTTCTGTCAAACCACGTTGTTCCAACCACCGAATGGACTCGGGAGTCCGGTTTCGCGCCAAAAACAGCACAAATAAGACCACTAAAATCGTAATCGCAATCATGCCCCGCTGGAAGCTCACCGAGTTATACGCACTCATCAACGCAACCAAGGCCAGTAAAAAGCCGCCCAAGTTGATAAAGTTGAGTTCCATCATCATAGTCTTACCACGATGTTTAGTCGGCATCATTTCGTGCGAAGCCGCCATGATCGTATTCATCTCGCCGCCCGCCGCAAACAGCAGCACCGCTAAAAATAACAAGATCAACACATAGGAATAACTAAAAACAATTCCGATAGCTCCAATCCCATAAAGACTCATCGTCAAATAGAACGTATTCTTACGACCGACCCGGTCCGACAAGGGGCCTGCAACCGCAATTCCGATAATAAGCCATAGCGGTGCCCATGATAACAGCAACGACCGAAGATCTGGGGGCATATGGGTCCAGCCCGTCGCAATCGTCGCCATACCAAAAATATACGCTTCAAGCAACATACCTAATCCAAAGGCCCAAAATGACCACGTATCGGTTCGTGTCCAATGTTCTTCCCCTGTAACTGGCGGCTGCGTCATCGTACTTCCCTCCTTGAACACTTAGTGTGAACCATGACTCCACTTTTTACCCTGATTGTGGCCCTTTACCATAAAACCCCTATTGCCGGTGACGCCGCACATCAAAGCGGAAATGTCCCGGTAAAAAATGGTCTTGAGACCATAACAATACAGTCGAGTGTTGATTATAATGCGCTTGTCGCAAACATAACAACGGCGTAGCACGCGGCACCTTTAAATGATCTGCCATGGGCTTAGACGCCATAACGACGTCAATTTCTGTTTGCGCAAAAATGATGACCTGGCCCCAGCGCTTTTCTAAAAACGTAAGAAGCGACTCGTCGAGCTCAGAACCTTTAGTCGGTGCAAATTCACCCGGAATGACATCGATACAATATAAGACCGGAATTTGACTAGCGGTTCGTACCCGATGGATTTCTGCCACTTCTTCTGTCTTCCACGGAGCGAATAGCTCCCGTTCATGGGCTGTCGGCGGCCTCCGGTCAATTTCAACAAAGGTTGTCCCTGGCTCCCGGCCGCTTTGGCGAATCCACTCAGTAATACTGATGAGCGATTCCAAACCGCCCGAAATGGCGTCCGGCTGGCCAACAAAAGTCCCAACACCGCGCCGCTTAATGAGATATCCCTGCAGCGCCAGCGAAGATACCGCTTCCCTTACGGTCGCACGGCTGACTCCATATTCATGAGCGAGCTCCTCCTCACTGGGCAATTGTTCCCCAGCTCGGCACTCTCCAGAAATAATGCGCTCTTTGATTCGCGCCTCCACTTGCCTGGGCAATGGTAGACGATTGGGCTGCATGGTTAATCACCTCCCGGTCAGATGTCAGACCTCAAGTTGTATTGTATTTTCCCGCCTTTCATAAATCAACAACGTCTTTTCGTCCATCCGTATGGACACTCTTGTATTTTGGCTGCAATAGGGTACAATCACAGCAGACGTCAGACATCATTCAAGACGCTCTTGGTGTTATTTTCAGATAAATAGAGCTTAATGGCATTGTTCTTACGGGTTTTGTTGTGAAAGGCCGGTGGGTCAGATGATGACGGTGCTCATGTCATTTGGCGTCGGCATAGTCGTCGGCGCCGTGTTCACCTTGTTGCATTTACCACTCCCCGCTCCGCCAACGTTGTCGGGAGTATTAGGCATTGTCGGAATTTTTTGCGGTATGTGGCTTACGCAATACTTGATACATTAGTCCATCCACGCTCGGCACGAGCGTGAAATAATCTCAGCGAACGGAGGAGACGACGTGAAAAACCCCGCGGATAGCCCCAATAACGGACTCTTTCAAAAAACCTTGAATGAAATTGAAACAGTTGGGGTGTTGCCCGTACCCGATGCCGAAAGAACGATGACGTCTGGAAAATTGATGATTGTGTGGTTAATGGCCTCAGCCTCCGCAATGACCCCGCTCATTGGTTTACTATTATTTCATTTCGGCATGACCGACATGATTTTGGCGATTCTCGTCAGCTGGCTCATCAGCTTTATTCCTGCTGGGTTGTTTTCGGAAATGGGCCGTGAAGTCCCCTTAACCGGTCTCATTGTGGCACGGAAAACCTATGGTCGCGTAGGCGCCTTTCTCTTCGCCGTGCTGTTCACCTTTGTCAACATGGGCTGGTTTGGTCTCAACACCGCCGTGGCTGGCGAAGTCCTTAATGCCATCTTCCACGCCACCGGTTCCTTTTGGTTTTGGGTGATTGGGGCAGCACAAGTGATTTTGGTGTTATTTGGCATGAAGTGGTTAGAATATTTCTACCGTTACACGTCGGTGCTTTTACTCTTATGTTATGGTGCCTTGACTTGGTACCTCTTTACCCACTTCCACATCACGACGCCGCATGCCACCACCGCGATGCAATGGGGTACGGCCATTTCCACCGTGGTAAGCTTCTCGATCTTGGCATGGACCTACAAATTGTCTACCGTGTCCCGTTTTTGTGTACCCAAGTCCTCCAACACCGGCAATGCTCGGTACTTTTTAGCCCCCTCTATTGGCATCATGCTAGCCGTATTGCTCATGGGAATTGTGGGAATGGATGCCCAGCAAGCCACCGGCAACTGGAACGTCGCGTTGTTAGGACCTCACATTCCCGTCTGGGGGCTAGCCGCAGCATTGGGTGTGGCGTTAGCAATTATCCACACGGCGGTCTGCATTAATCCTCTCTATATCCCACTGGCGCGGACCCATCTGGCCTCCTTGGTAGATTTGGCAGCGGTTGCCGGTTTCCCCCTGGGCGCGACCGCTTCTCGGGTCAAAGCTCAAGAGGCCGCGTGGTGTATTGACCATGGAGCCAACGAAATTGATATGGTCATTAGCATCGGTTTAGTAAAAAGCCAGCAATGGCGGGGTGTGCTCGACGACATTGAAGCGGTCCGCGAGGCAACTCCAGCGCCCAATCGCCTTAAGGTCATCCTTGAAAATGCATTGCTTAGCCGCGACGAGATTATTCTCTCATGTCTTCTCTGTGTGGCTGCAGGGGCCGATTTTGTGAAAACCTCCACCGGTTTTGGCCCCTCTGGCGCTAACGTGTCCGATGTTTTACTCATGCGCCAAGTGGTGGGACGCAATACCGGAGTAAAGGCCGCTGGCGGTATTCATACGGCCGATGAGGCCTTGGCGATGATCGCAGCGGGTGCTGACCGAATTGGCGCGAGCCAGACCCGCACCATTTTGGAGGCCATGCCCGTTTCGTAACAGGAACGGCCTAGGGCAAACTAATCAAGGAGAGTGTTGCGAATGGCACACGATATTATGCCGCAGCTCATTGCAAAAACTCGGGATGGGATCGCTTTAAGCCGAGAAGAGATTCAAGCGCTGATTGCTGGCGTAGTCAATGGCGATTGGCCCGATTACCAGCTCTCAGCTTGGCTTATGGCGGCCTACCTTAAGGGGTTGACCGACCGAGAAACCTTTGAATTGACAGGAGCCATGGCAGAGTCGGGCGGGCCGATTCCTGAACCGTTGGGGTTAGTGGACAAACATTCTACGGGAGGCGTCGGCGACAAAACGACCCTTGTTCTCGCCCCTTTAGTCGCCAGTTTGGGCCTACCCATTGCCAAAATGTCAGGCCGAGGTCTGGGCCATACCGGAGGCACGCTCGACAAGCTGGAGAGCATCCCCGGATTTCGCGTAGACTTGCCACCCGACACCATTCGGGCCCAAGTCGAGAAAATTGGGGTGGCGGTGGTGGCGCAGTCATCCAGCTTAGCCCCAGCCGATAAGAGACTATATGCGTTGCGTGATGTGACTGCCACGGTCGATTCCATCCCACTCATCGCCTCGTCTATCATGTCGAAAAAGTTGGCCAGCGGTACCAGACACATGGTCTTAGACGTAAAAGTCGGAAACGGAGCTTTCATGACGACGTTAGACCGTGCCCGTGAACTAGCCCAACTCATGGTGAAAATTGGCGCGTTTCATCAACGTCATGTCACCGCGATTCTAACAACGATGAACGAACCGCTTGGCTGGGCAGTGGGCAATGCTATTGAAGTCAATGAAGCCGTAGCCTGTCTTAAAGGGCAAGGACCTTCAGATTTGCGGACTCTCGTCATCGCTCTCGCAGCAGCTCTCGATCAGTCCGTCAATGGCACGGATGCCGACACGGCCCACGCTCGTGCCAGCCAAGCCTTAGATAGTGGTAAAGCCTGGGAGGTCTTTGTTCGTTGGATTCAAGCCCAAGGCGGTGATCCGCAAAGCATCGAGCAACCCCTACCCCTTGCGCCCGTTACAGCAGAGGTGCGTGCTCTGAATCCCGGGTGGATTTCGTCGATTCAAACCCAAGCGCTAGGCGAGGTCGCCTTGGAACTCGGTGCCGGTCGCCACGAACTAGGAGAGCAAGTCGACTTTGGTGTAGGATTAGAATGCTTTGCCAAAATAGGCCAGCATTTTGACCAAGGCGAACTGGTTGCGCGCATCTACGCACGCACCCCATTGGCTGCCGAAAACGCCATCGCTGGCGTTCAACAAGCCTTCTCATGGAGCGCGTCACAGATACCCGCACCCGCATTAATTTTAGACCGCATCGCCAGTGCCTAAATCTAGGACGGCGTTTAAGAAGAAAGGAGAAGGCGAACACGACATTCGCCAACGGATACTATGCGCATCGTATTATTGGTTATTGATTCGGGAGGAATAGGCACAGCCCCCGACAGCGAAGCCTTTGGCGATGGGGGAGCCAATACCATCGGTCATACCGCCCAAGCTGTGCCCTCATTGTCATTGCCTCACTTGGCGGCCATGGGATTGTCCGCGCTCGTAACCCTGCCAGGAACCCCAGCGGTCCCTCTGCAAGGGGTGGCCTATCCGGTTTATCCCAAAGCCGCAGGCAAAGACACTTTAGCTGGCCACTGGGAAATGATGGGACTTACGGTCACCATCCCCTTTCGCACGTTTCCTCATGGCTTCGACGCAGCCATTATTGACAAACTGAGCTCGGCGTTCGGGCGTCCTGTTTTAGGCAATGAAGTGGCTTCGGGAACAGAAATCATTGCACGTTTAGGGGAACAGCATATGGCTAATGGTTGGCCGATTGTTTACACCTCAGCCGATAGCGTCTTGCAAATCGCCGCCCATGAAGACATCGTACCATTGTCCCAGTTATACACATGGTGTCAAAGCGCTCGCGACATTATGCAAGGCCCGTGGCTTGTCGGACGCATTATTGCCCGTCCCTTTATAGGCATCCCAGGGCAGTTTGTCCGTACAGCGCACCGGCATGATTTCAGTGTGTCCCCAACTTCGGCCACTCAAGTGGATGCATTGCAAGAAGCAGGCGTTCGAACTATTGCGGTCGGAAAAATCGGCGACATTTTTTCTGGCCGAGGATTTGATGTAAAAGTGCCAACCATTAGCAATCAAGATGGTCTAGAAAAGACTGCTGCGGCCTTAGCGGAATGGCCTGATAGACAGTCGGGATTTATTTTTACCAACCTTGTTGAATTTGACTCACATTACGGGCATCGCCGTGATGTGGCAGGCTATGCACAGGCACTGAAAGAACTTGACAACTTCTTGCCGAAATTGTGGGCCCTTTTGGAACCCGGTGACCAGCTATGGATTACGGCTGACCATGGCTGTGACCCCACCTACCGCGGGACCGATCATACCCGCGAAGCGCTCCCATGGCTTTGCTATGGGCCGTCTCTGACGCCCTATGTCGGTAGCCCACGTATGACTTTGGGCGACATCGGGGCGACTTTAGCCGCCTTATTCGCTACACCCCAAATTGGTCAGGGGAAACCCAGTTCAGAACTCATCACATCGTAAGGCCTATTCTGCGGACGCCAATACGCGTCCGCAGAACCCTTCCCCCAACAGTCCTCATCTGCATCATGGCACATTGATCCGCTTGTTCTCGTCCATTTTAGACTTGACACAACTGCCATCTAGCCGTCCAATAGAATGCGAAGAAAGAGCCATTGATTGGAGGTCTCGTATGTCACCCACACAACGCCATGAGTTGCTAGTCCATCTTCACAACGACGCCAAGCTGTCCGTTCACACCCTAGCGGCCATGATGGATGTGGATCCCGCAGATGTGGAAGCCACAATCGCTGAACTAGAAAATTCCGGAATCATCCGCGGGTATAATGCTGTCATTAACTGGGACCGCATTGAACGCGACCGCGTACGGGGAATTATTGAGGTAAAAGTCACTCCACAACGCGAAGTCGGCTTTGACGCCGTCGCCCGCCGCATCTATCAATATCCTGAAGTCAAAGATGTCACCCTCGTATCAGGCAGTTATGACCTGCTCGTCATTGTCGAGGGTCAACGCATTCAAGAAGTGTCTCGCTTTGTTTCCGAACGGTTGGCCACCATTGAACACGTACAATCGACGACGACGCATTTCGTTCTCAAAACCTATAAAGTCGACGGGGTGGTTCTTGACGACGATGACAACGAACAGCGGCTGGTGATTAGCCCGTGACCACCTTGAAAGACCGTTTGGCCCCGCTTGCCGCGTCCTTGCCTCCATCAGGCATTCGGCGGTTTTTTGATTTGGCCAGCACAATGAAAGACGTCATATCGCTCGGCGTCGGCGAACCAGACTTTGTTACTCCCTGGCATATTCGCGAATCGGGCCTACATGCCCTAGAACGAGGCATGACTGCCTATACCGCCAACGCCGGGTTGTTTGAACTCCGATCGGCGATTTCTCGCTATCTTGAAAGCTTTGGCACCATATATCAGCCCGAGAATGAAATCTTAGTTACGGTCGGCGGCAGCGAAGCAATCGACCTGGCCATTCGGGTCCTAGCAGGCCCTGGTGATGAAGTCTTGATTGCGGAACCCGCCTACGTATCATATCGGCCTTTAGTGCATTTGACAGGCGCCACGCCCGTAACCGTTCCGCTACGACCCGAAAATGGATTTCAGCTTGATGCCAATGACATCCGTGCCCGTCTAAACTCTCGCACGAAAGCCATTATCCTATGCAATCCCAACAATCCCACTGGGGCCGTGCTGACCCGCGCTCAGCTCGAGCCAATCGCCCAGGTGCTTAAAGAGGCCGACCTTTTCGCGATTGTCGACGAAATTTACGCGGAACTCACCTATGATCACCCGCATACATCATTTCCGTCTTTGCCAGGCATGCAAGAACGCACCGTCCTCATTGGCGGCATGTCCAAAGCCTATGCCATGACAGGATGGCGCCTGGGCTATGCCGCAGCCCCCGAGTACATTTTGCATGCGATGCTCACCATTCATCAATATACAATTTTGTGCGCCCCCGTTGCGGCCCAAGTTGCGGGCATTGAAGCTCTTAACCGCGGCCGAGGCGATGTAACTACGATGGTAGCCGAATACGATGCCCGCAGGCGCCTCATCACCAAAGGTCTCAACGAACTAGGACTCCTCTGTCCGCTTCCCCAAGGGGCGTTTTACGTGTTTCCTGACATTCGCGGAACAGGGCTCACATCGGAACAATTTGCCGAGTCGTTGCTCATCCACGGCCAAGTCGCCGTGGTCCCTGGCAATGTCTTTGGTGACCAAGGAGAAGGCTTTGTCCGCTGTTCGTACGCCACGTCGGTCGGTCATATTGAAAAAGCCTTGGAGCGCATGCGAAAGTTTTTAACGGCTGGTCGTGACTAGATGTTCTAAGCGAACTGCTAACCCGTAGGAGATTTTCGGCATAAGGTCTGACCTTGTGCCAGAATCTTCTACTCTTCAATTTGATTGTCGATTCCCCTTGCGCATGATAGTCTTGTGAATAAAAATTCCAAGGAGCTCATTTTTATGGATTATTATCTGATTCGTCATGCGGAAAGTACGCTCAATCGGGAACACACATTACAGGGTTGGTATAATGCGCCTTTGTCTACCCAAGGCATGCGCCAAGCCGCTGCGCTACGCGGTGTTCTCCCCTCCTGTGTAATTGTAACGAGTGATTTATCCCGGGCGCTCGACACCGCCCACGCTTTGGCCCTGCCGACGCAAAAAGTTCAGCCCGATGCCCGTCTGCGCGAGGCAGACGTAGGGGAATGGTCTGGCATTCCGAAGGTGTTGGTGCAAGAAAGCACTCTGTGGAAGCCCTATCAACGCGCACCCCATGAATTTCGTTTTCCGGGTGGAGAAAGTTTGCGCGAAGTCCAACGTCGTATGATCGGGGCGTTTGAAGAGTATCTGCAAGCCTATTCGCAACTAATTATCGTCTCTCACCATCTTGCCCTCAAAACTTTAATTTGTTATTTGCAAAATCGGAGCCTGGCAGACCTTCATCAGTTTTCTTTGCCCAATGCGTCCATTACCCGCGTCACACAAGTCGGTTCCCACTTTATCTGCGAAGGAGTTGGCTTTTCATTATAAGATGAGCATGGGCACAGACAATCACGCATTTTTAACCCCTTCCTCTCGTAAGCTTACACTGGAGGTGTGAAAAGATGATCGTGATATCGGAAGTCATCCACCCTGTAGGCCTCGAGCTGTTGCGCTCGTTCCCCGTGTACTATGATCCCGACTTGTATCAACGCCGGGCCGAATTGCTGGAACGAGTCGCCACCGCCGATGCTTTGATTGTCCGCAACCACACGGCCGTCGACGCCGAGTTATTACGCCATGGCCCCCACATCCTGGCAGTGGGCCGTTTAGGGGTGGGGTTAAACAATTTAGACATAGAGGCCTTACGCCAACGCGGCATAGCGGTCATCGTTCCCTACGGCGCCAATGCCACGGCGGTGGCCGAGTACGTGTTAGGCTCGCTGATTATTTTTCGTCGCCACCTCATGACCTTAGCACGCCACACAAAAGAGGGCCACTGGAAACGCGATATGAAGGGAAACGAAGTTAAGGCAACAACATTAGGCATTGTCGGATTTGGAGCCACAGGACAAGCCGTGGCCCAGCGTGCCCAGGCATTGCACATAAGGGTCAAAGTCCACGATCCGACCAAAACCCAAATGATTCCACAAACATGGCGCAGTACGTCACTAGAAAACCTCTATGCCGAATCCGACCACATCACCTTGCATGTCCCCTTGAATACCCAAACCTTTCACATGATAAATCCGCAAACCTTAAACCTCATGCGTCCTGATGCGCTCATTATCAATACAGCCCGGGGTGAACTCGTTGATGAACAGGCGTTGTGGCGCCGACTAACCCAGAACCAATTAGTCGGCGCCATTCTCGACGTGCGCGAGCACGAACCGCCTTCCGTTCCGGATCCACTCGCGACCTTGCCCAATGTCTGGCTCACGCCACATATTGCCGGCTTAACTGCGCAGAGTCAACAAACCATCGCCGAAGCGGTGGCCGCAGGCGTCACGACCGCTTTGCTCAAGGCTGGCAAAACCCCCTAAAGACCTATCGCGTCTAGGTTACGAAATCCCTGCGCACAAACCATCAGCTGCTTTTACCACTAGGGAGAATCGCTTGATGGATGAGTTATGGCCATTTGTTGCAACCGTTGCATGACCAAATGAATCGCTAACGCATCATCGAGGTATCCAATGGGAAACATGTAATCCGGAATGGCATCGGTTGACAAAATAAAGTACAAAAGGCCACTGGCCATCACCGTGCGCTCTGGGGCAGCCCACGGCAACGTCTGATAGTTGGCAAACCACCGTTCCATTTCTGATACCAAGGGCCCAATTCCCGCGACTTGCGCCATTTTTTTGGGAAATTCCGTTCGGATCATGTTGTCACCCTCTATAGTGCGGGCAAATGTTTCATACGTATCCAAAATCTCTTTGATATGCGCGTTCAGATGATTCCACTGACTAACCTCCATATCCGGTGACACCACTGCAAAAAATTCTTGAAGACGTTGCCATGACTCTCCATCATGGCCGTCTTCTTCCTTTGGAATCGCCACATAAGGAGCTAATTTGCGCATTTGTTGCGCAGTCGCCCGGCGTTTGCCGTTCACCAGTCGGGACAGCGTGGACACATGAATCTCTGTCATTGTGGCAAATTTCCGCAAGGACAGACCGTGTGCCTGTAAATACGCTTTTATGGCTTGCCCCACAGCATTGGTGTCCGACCTTTCCATCGCGCGCCTCCTTTCTCGGAGATGTTGCCCACATACGGCAAACATTGTGTCAACACCCGTCACGCTTCGAATCTCCCCACCGTACTATGAACCGAGAACGCTAGGCGGGCCATCCCTACATGTTATGAAAGAGTCGGGATCATGGCGCATGGACCTGCAGGAATGGCAGAGGGAGGATTTTCATGAGTTCGCACAACGAATCACCGGTGAGCACGGGTACACAGCCGCGAGTTTTATCTTCCACTTCTTCTGCTGGCTTTTGGCAACTTCTCCTTCTCATTTGGGCAGCACTCGGCCCAGGGGTCTTGGCTATTATCGGTGACAACGATGCGGGAGGCGATATTGCCTATGCCGTAACGGGGGCCCGTTTCGGTATCAGCGGTTTTATTCCCCTGATCCTCGTACTGGGAATTGTGACGTACACAGTCCAAGAAATGAGTATGCGCCTGAGTGCAGCGTCCTCAACCGGCTTCACCCAGCTTATTTTTTATCGGTGGGGTCGCTGGTGGGGCTACTACCATATTCTCACCCTGTTTCTCGAGAATTTAATTACCCTCCTCACCGAATTTATTGGTATGACCGCAGGTCTCATGATGACAGGATTATCGCTGGCCATGAGTGACGCGGCCTCGCTGGCCTTGGTATTCAGTTTGCTGTTCATTTCGGGATACCGCAGCAAAGAGCGCTTGGTACTGCTATTGGGGCTCATTAATTTTGTCTTTTTCATTATCGCCTACCAAACCCACCCCAATCTGGTGCGCATCGCACACGTATTAATCACCTGGCACTTGCCATCCATGACACCTTTTGCTGTCGTCTCCTGGTATATTGTTGCAGCCATCGGCAATTCCTTAGCGCCATGGATGGTGTTCTTTCAGGGCGATGCGACCCTCGACAAGGGAGTAACCTCCGAAGACATTCGACTGGGACGCATCGATACAGCGGTCGGCACCTTGGCACAAATTGTGGTCGCCGCGGCGATCATCATTATTGGTGCGGGCTTATATGGACATTTGAGCCATATTAATCATATCGGTCCCAGCCAATTGATCGCCGCCATCAGGCATCGATTTGGGATGTGGCCAGCCTACCTATTTGGGGTGGGACTCTTTGACGCTGGTCTTCTCGCAGCCATTACCATATCCTTGTCGAGCTCGTGGACCATTGCCAGCGCGTTAAAATGGAGCCATAGTCTCAATGCCTCCCTCACGCGGGCCCCCAAATTCTATGCCATTTATATCGGCAGTTTAACGACCGCTGCGGCCCTTCTCTTGATTCCTCATTTACCACTAGACTTTTTGTCCGTCCTCGCTCAGGTCGTAGGCGGGGTGCTAATGGCTCCTGTGCTGATCTTTCTCGTCGTTCTGACCAGTGACGGCCGTTTGATGGGACATCACCGCAATAGTCGTTGGGCAACGCGGTGGAGTTGGTTGATTGTCTCGCTTTTGATCGTGATGGCGCTCTTAACCATTTGGAACACCCTAAAATAACCCGCTTACGACGCTTTTGCCACGCTATGCATGACACACATCTTTCCCCTAACGCTGGATTGCTCATATCCCGGCCAGAGCCGAGCAATTCGACGGGGGGAGAACTTTCGTAAGGCGAAGGGTATCTTATAGTATGATAGAAGCTGCACATGAAAAGGAGGCGCTTCTCGTGCCTAAAGATAACCCAACGCCTATCTGGGAAGAGACCCTGATTGTCGACCCCCATCAACTAGAACGACTACGCATCTTTATCACGCAACCAGACAGCCGCACGCACGACGTATTTGCTGAGCAAACCTTTACTATCAACGACACAATAGCCCTGAACTGGCTCGTCAAGCACGACCTGCAACAACCCTTGCCTTTCTATGCCTTTGGGTGGTAAACTATGGACATGGAAGAATACTTATCCATTGGCAAGGCGGCAAAGATTCTAGGCGTTACGCCTAAGATCATGCGGCTTCTCACCAAACGCCAGGTGGGATTCGGTACCCGATGTGTCGTCTATGCGCGTGTGTCCTCTGCAAAGCAGTCGCGTGACGGAAACCTGGAGCGCCAAAAAGAAAGGCTCCTGGAAGAGGCCCAAAAACGCGGCTATGATCCGGTGTTGGTGGTGGCGGAGCAGGCATCCGGCATCAATGACAAACGGCGTGGTCTTTGGCGCGTCCTGCACCTAGCTGAAAAACGGGGCTTTGATGTGCTCCTTATTGAATTCCCGGATCGGTTGGCGCGCTTTGGCTATCGCTACCTGACCGAATATCTCCGGGCCTTTGACGTCCGGGTGGAAACCGCGCGGGATATGCCTCCGGCATCCTTCGAGGAAGAACTGACCCGTGATCTCATCACCATCCTGACGGTGTTCTCCGCCCGGCTCTACGGTAGACGGAGCAAGGGGTTCCGGAAGAAAATCACGGATACCATTCAAGAGCACCACGAGAAAGGCGGTGAATCCCCCTTTGGCCATAGCCATGAAGACCCTGATTCTGCCGCTCCTTGACGCCAATCCCGGCAAACTGGAGGCTTTGGAGTCGACGGAGGCCCTGTTTTCCCAAATGGTTCAGTTCTACCTGAACATCCTGCTGACCACCCCCTTATTCTGGGACACGGTGGTCAAGGTAGATCCCGCAACCGGCGAAATCCTTTCCGAACGTGCCCCTACCAGCAAAGACATCCTTACCCGGCTGGAATTTGCCACGGTATCCACTCCGGCCCATACCCATCCTTCTTATCCTCTCTCCAATGTTCCTGGTGCGGAGGATGCTCCGGTGGTGTTCCGCCGCGCGGCGATCAACCGCGCCATCGGCATCGCGAAGAGCTATCGCGCCAACCGCAAACGTTGGGAATCCCTGCCCGAACACCGTCGTGGGAAGGCTCCTGCCATCCCCACTGTCCGCTCGATGCCCGTCACGCTCTACCAGGGCATGGGCCTTCTGGTGCGAGAAGAAACCCGTTCCTTCCTGCGGGTGAAAGTTTGGGATGGTCAATCTTGGCGATTCGAGGGGTACCCGGTCGCCATCGCTCCCTACCAGCGCACCATGCTGGCGATAGCTGAAACGGAGCAGGCCCGGCTGGACGCGGTGCGGGCCGAGGCGCGGATGATCAAGAAGGCTGGCCGGGACGAGGAAGCCCAAACCTTGCTGGCCACCGAGGGGAGGCAACAGGACGGCATTCCCGTCATGGAGTCGGGTACCCTCTTTCATGATGGCAAACGCTGGCGATTCCACGTGCCCCTGGCCACCCCGATCCGCGTCAAACGGGCGAAAGACCAGCTGGCGGAAAATCCCGATCTGCCGGTGACCACGGTGGATCTGGGCGTGAACAACCTGGCCGTAGCAGTGGCGTTTCATGGCGCGAAAGTGAAAGGCACTCTCTTCGTTCCCGGACGGCCGCACGAGCAGCGGAGGTTCCGCAGGCTCCAGGCCATCGCCGTCCGGCAACGGAAGACGGGGGGGCGACCCAAGCGCCAGGCGAATCACCGGATCTGGGAGCATCTCAAGCACAGAGAGGACGCCATCGCCCACCAGGTCGCCCGCCAGATCGTCGATTTCGCCAAACGGCACGGCAGCCGGGTCATCGTATTTGAGGCCCTGTCCCGCATGAAAAACCCCAAGCGCACCGGCTGGATGAAGCGGCAGAACCTCCGCCGATCCTACTGGATGCGGGGGAAGATCATGCGCTGGGTTCGGCACATGGCTCTGCACGAAGGGATCCTGGTCGTGACTCGGGATGCCCAGTTCACCAGTCAGGCATGCCCTCGCTGCGGCCATCTCGGAGCCCGGTTCTGCGAAGCCACCCGCCATCACCGCCGGGGCAAGGACGTGTTCCGCTGCTACGCCTGTGGCTGGGGCGGCAATGCCGACCTAGTGGGGGCCTTGAACCTGCGCAAGAAATGGCTCAAGATCTTCCCCTCCATCGCCACATTGCGGCATGAGCAGCAGATCCGGGAGGCCCAGGGCAAGGTCACGACTCGCCGGAAGAACCGGAACGTAAAAGCGACGAAAACCGGCCCGAACCGGACAGTGGCATAGTCCCTGTTCGGATACCAGAGAATCGGGAGGTCCGTTTTCCCCTTGGGGGATGCCCAGAAGGGCACCGGCTAACCACCAAACAGGCGGCAAGCGGTCATCAGCGGCCTGGGGATGCCGGAAACGGCGGGGAGGCCAGTGGTTCTCCCCCGGCAGGGCCATCGGTGTAGAAGCAGAGGCTTCGTACCTCACAGCATCGATGGCTCTACCCTGCAACCGGCTAGAAATGGCCGGAGTAACCGGGATGGAGCGGATAGTCGCTTCGTAAGCCGCTCTTCCTCCACACGAGGATCCTCCGGAAAGGGGCTGCCGTGAATAGCGGTTGTCCATATTTGTCCCAAGAATTGGGCAGCTGCTGATACCACCTTTTCGAAGGGGTGATGATGCAAGTGAGCCTTCTCGACACGGCCGATTATCGGCATCTGGGAGGGGACGACATTATTGTATCTAATCCCGAAGACATTTTTGGCGATTACCGGGTACGGTGGCGCCATGCCGAATATCTGCTGCACGTCAAGCCAGCGTAACCCCTTACACGCCTCCCGTCACGATAACCCCGGCAGCCTAGAACGGCCATTGCCCTCTTGACTGCTACGCTTGCCGGGGCTCAAGCCCGCGTATCCCCTTTACGACGCTCTTGTCGTCGCTAGTCAACCCCTGCGCACCATGGTATGATGGAAGCGTGTTACAGCATGAGGGGTGCCGATTTGTGCTGAGAGGCTTACCGCCAACCCTAGAACTTGGCCAGGTAATTCTGGCAAAGGACGATGTGCTCATCCATCCTTGCTTACGACGGACGCGGTATCTTTTCGTCATAGATGCTTCTCCCCTCTAGTCGAGTGCACGGCCGTGAAACTAACAGGCCTATTCCAAGCAGACAAGAGGAGGATATTCGTGATTTCCCCAGATATTGACACTCATCAGGTATGGCACGTGGAGCGTAACGGGATTAACCCTATCAATGCATCCGGACGCCATGGTACAGTCCGACAAGTCTTTTGGTTATGGTTTGCCGGCAACTTATCTTTTACCTATCTTGTCATTGGCGCTGTCGTTTGGAGCTACGGATTGTCGTTAGGCCAAAGCGTCTTGGCCATTGCTACGGGATTATTGTCCTTTGCCGCCATTGGGTATCTTGGGATCCCGGGCAAAGTCACGGGCCTACCGACCATGGCCTATTCGGAAAAGTACTTTGGACCGAAAGCCAATCGCTTCATTGCCCTAATTGCCTGGTTGAATATGGTAGGATGGGAAACCATTGTTCTCATCATTGGCAGCTATGCTTTGCAAACTGTGTTTCATCTGGTCTTCGGCGTCCCACTCACGGCGGTATGGTTGGTTGCGTCATTGGGATTGACGGCTTCCGCAGAATTATTTTTAGCTTTTCTAGGCCACGCGACCATTGAATATTTGCAGCAACGGATCTCGTATATTTTTGGCTTTTTAACGTTGCTAGTAGTTCTAGCCCTCTTGCCGCATACGGCATGGCATGCCGTTTGGACGCATTCAAGTGGCTCTTGGCTGAAGGGAGTTATTCCGGCTATTACGATCGTAGTCGCCGTCAGTGCGTTATCATGGATTACGACGGCGTCCGATTATACCCGCTACTTACCCCACCATCTTCCTAATCGGCGGATTGCCTACGCAGCCACCCTGGGCTCCATTATCCCCACGTTGGGATTGATGCTTACCGGGTTACTCTTGGCCCAGAGCGCGCCCGCATTGGCCACCGCCGCGAATCCCGTCGAATTCTTGCTGCATTGGCTTCCGCTATGGGCACAAATTCCTTATCTTATTATTACGCTCACAGGCATGTTAGCCGGCGGCATCTTGTGTGCCTACTCCTCCGGTCTTAGCCTTTTAGCCGCTGGAGTTAAGGTGCCGCGATCTCGTACGGTCGGTATTGATGCCGTTCTTTCCATTACCGCCAGTCTTTACGTGTTACTCGTTTCACAAGGTTTCTTAAATAGTTTTGAGGGGTTTCTTGAGCTCATCGCCACATTCTTGGCACCATGGGCGGCCATCGCCCTCCTTAATGTGCGCCAAATCCAACCAACCGCACCCTCACGTGCCATCATCGCATGGCTAATTGGAGCCGCCGTGGCTCTGTCCACGACAGCCACCCCCGTATTTACGGGCCCCCTCGCCGTGGGCATTTTTAACGGGTCCTCTTTGGGATATTTTGTGGGTTTTGCCGTGACGGCCCTGGTGTACATCAGTGGCAAGCGCCAATCCCCAGGCGGTCCGTTCTAAAGCATAAACCGCGAGCGCAAGGAACATCCCTCGCCTCGCGGTTTTCATTGCTCTTGCCTCAGCTTATTGCGCTGATTCACTCGGCGGTATCATTCCCAACTGATGGCCCCGTTCCTTGGGAATGCGCTTGGATATCCCATAGACATAGAAAACGACGGGAATCAACACCACAATCCAAATCAGCGCCGAAAGACTAAGAGGATAGGCGATGGGCCAAACCGATTCGTATAGAACGATCCAAAACAATCCGATGGCTAATATAGGCAGCACTACATGTTGTAAAAAGTGACTTTGTTTGTGTTCGGACCGGAATAAGCGCATCAAGGAGACATTCATCAAGGTGTGAGACGTCACCAGCCCAAACAACACCGCTGTCGTCATCACATTAAAAGCGGCCGACGGACCTAAAAGCGACCCGGCCACGACAGCCATGACCACCGCCATCCCTGCTAACAACGTCACGCTGCGGCCCGGCGCGCGACGGCCATTGACTTGCGCAAACCCCGTATTTACCAGGTTATCTCGCCCAATCGCAAATAAGACCCGCGATGAACTCGTTAAGAGCGCGATGCTATCCGCCAACGCACTGTTTAAGGCTAAAATGACCAAAGATGCCGCGCCCACAGGCCCCAAATAGTGAAGAAATACCGTCACTCCGGGGGCATTAGCGGTAGAAAAGCTACTCATGCGAAACATGCCCCACCCCACTGTTAACGCATAGGCCGAGAGGGTTAAGGCCACTCCGGTTAACGTGAGTGAGACTAACGCCGCTTTCCCAATCAGCCGGCCTTGTTGGGTCCGCACTCCTTTGGCTTCCTCTCCTAACGAGCTATGACTTCCGATGCCGATAAAGCTCGTGATCGCAAAGACCATGCCCATCGCCACACCTTTAATGCCCACCGACCCGAACTGAAAGGGCACCAGAGGATGAGATGGATGAACTTTGGCCATAATAATGATGGATGCCACGATTAAAAAGCTGATTTCCACCAAACTGGTTGTCGCTAATACCTTAATCGATGGTCGAATGCCCAACACCGCCAAGAGCCAAGGTACCCCGATGAAGAACAATACGGCAACGATCCAGAAATAAGCGGGCAATGCCACGTGCAAGCGGTCCGCGAGTCCTGGCAAAAATACTCCGCCAATATAGACAGGAATCCCCGCCACACTCAGAATTTGGTAAAACACAACCATAAATCCTGTCACGAGGGCAGCGCGCGGGCCCAATCCCGCCGAAACATAGCTATAGTATCCCCCCGCTGATGCTCTATCTTTGGAGAGGTGATACAGCGTATTCACTTCAATAAACATTAACAGGAAAGCCAATAAAAAGGACAAAGGCATGGCGACCAAAGCAAAAGCGGCACCAGCCGTCATAAAAGCCACCACATCACAACTCGGTGCCATGCCCGCCAAACTCTGACTGACTAATCCCCAAAAGCCGACAACATCCGGTTGCAATGTCCCTTGCTTATCCGTCATTGTTGGTCCCCCGATCTTTTGCAATAAATTTGCATCTGCTGTGATATTACATAGCATAACAGTTATTGTCAAGTCTCCACTCGACTTGCTTCCATGCTGCGAAGCGGACCGACAACGCCACTTCGGCGGTGCCTAGCACAATCCATCACGCAGCGTATTGGGGAAGACGCCAAGACGTTGGTTGTTTCGCGTCTTATGCCCATGGGAGATTCTTGATGAATCTTTGGTCCACGACGTTGTTGTGTGGCTTCTGAAAACCGTTATTCCCTTCTTACCAACAAACATGCTCCGTAACCGTACCCGGCCCTATGGTGACCAATGGGTCACAGTTTTTTTCAAGTGGCTCTTGACATTTTGGTACGCAATCCTCGCCTGCCGTGACGTCTCTTGCCCTACCAGTGGATGATTCACCGTCTCACCCCTCTCCCATTCCACCCTGTGATATGTGTCTGCATGCAGCATACCAAGAGGGTATGAACCTTTTATGAACACCGCGCGAACCTTTTGTGAAAATCGCGTTATATCATTTTGAAGCTCTTCCCATCATCTGAGATATAGTTCGTCTCAATACCGCACATACCGGCTTAATCGTGATATTATTAAGATTATGTTAAGAAAGGATTACGATTACGTTAAGGGAGGCGACGCCGATGGTGTTGGACGGAGCTATCTTCACCCTCATCGTGGCCTTTACAATCATATCGGGCATTAACGACGGCGGAAACCTGATGGCCACGTTCTTGGCCAGCCGCACCTTACGCCCCTTTACCGTCGTCCCACTTATTTTAATAAGTATTGGATTAGGTCCCATGGTCTTTGGCACGGCAGTATCCCATACCATTGCCGTCGAAATCATTAACTTTCAGGTGGCCGGGTACGGGGTGCTAACAGGAGCTCTGCTCGCCGCGTTGTTTACCCTGCTGGTTACCTGGAAAATGAAAATGCCCACCAGTACAACCGTGGCTCTAGGCGGCGGCATGATTGGCGCAGCCCTAGTGAGTGGCCACGCGCGAGATATCCATCTTCTTGGCATCGTCAAACTGCTTATTGGCCTATTAGGTTCCGTGGGTCTGGGGTTTTTAGCGGCATGGCTTTTAACACGTGCGATTTGGTGGATTTTAAGCCGATTAAGCGCCGACCGCATTCATCAATTGGAAAAAGGACAGTATCTTACCGCATTCTGGCAGGGATTGGCCTACGGCGCCAACGATCAAGAAAAAGCTATTGGCCTGATGGCGTTATTTTTTATGATCCTCCATCATCAAACACGCTACCACGTACCTATTGCCGCAATATTCTTACCCTTGGTATTTTGGGCCCTAGGGATGATATTTGGCGGCATTCGCATTGCGCGCACGGTTGGTAATCATGTGATTCGCGTCAATCCCATGAACGCCGTGAGCACCCAATGCGCTGCCGCGATTACGGTAAGCCTCGCAGCCATCGCCGGTTTTCCTGTCAGCACAACCCAAACCACGGACGGCTCCCTCTTCGGAACCGGCACGGCTTTGCGACCCGGCAGCGTCCGGTGGATTGTCGTCCGCAAGATCCTGGGAGTCTGGGCCTTGACCTTACCTGCTGCCATCGTACTGGGCGGTGGCATTATGGCTCTGTTTCTTTGGATTAAGTAACTATCCCACTAGGAGGTTATCATGAGCTGGAAAGATATCTTTCAAATGTCCCGTCAGGTTCAAAACTTTGACCGTTTGTTGGCTGACCAATCGCAATACGCCGTAACCATGGTTGGCTTGTTAAAAGCCTATGTGGAAAATGGCTCAGACGAAACCAAGCAGAGACAAATCGCTGAACAAGCCTCTGATTTAGAACACGCAGGAGACCGAGCGCGTATTACCATTGTCGAACAACTCTACCATACCTTTGTGACCCCATTCGACCGAGAAGACATAAACGATCTCTCGCAAGCTTTAGACGATATCGTCGATTACGCCGAAAACTCCTCGCACTTATCGCCCTGACCGAGAATGGCGATGTGCGCACATACACGTACGCGCAAATGGCCGCCGAAGTTCACCGTCTCGCAGCCGGATTTCTGGCCTTAGGCATACAACCAGGAGATCGTGTCGCGATATACATGCCCACGGGACCTGAAGCCATTTTTTCAATGCTTGCCCTCTCCCGCATTGGCGCTATTCACATGGTCGTTTTTGCCGGGTTCGGTTCTGCGGCCTTAGCCCAGCGGATTGAGTTAGCCCAAGCCACGGTCTTAATAGCCAGTGACGTCTCCCATCGCCGGGGCAAAGTGATTCCCCTCTCCTCCATTGTCGCAGAGGCCTTGCACGATCCGCATTCTCCCGTCCGAACTGTTATCTGGCAGCAAAGGACGGATCACGCGTTACCGCCAGTACCAGTACGCACGGTTCTGTGGAATGACTTGCGACAAGAAGCCCCTTCCCACACATCTGAAGCGATTCAGCTCGAATCGAACACGCCAGCTTTTATTCTGGCCACCTCCGGAACCACAGCGCGCCCTAAATTAGTCGTTCACATGCACGGCCCTTATCAAGTCGGTATTTTGCACGCCTCCCAGATTTTGTATGGCTTATCGCACCAAGATGTTTGGTGGTCAACCTCGGATATTGGATGGATTGTCGGACATAGTTTTATCGTTTACGCGCCACTTCTGGTGGGCGCTACCACCATCAGCTACGAAGGCGCACTGGATTTTCCCTCCCCCGAACACTTTTACCGCATCATTGCTGACCACAAAGTTAGTGCGATTCTGACAGCCCCAACAGCCGTCCGCTTGTTAATGCAATACGGCACAGATGTCGCCCGCAAACATGACTTGTCAAGCGTGACGCGCGTCTTCTCGGCCGGTGAACCTCTTAACGCCCCGGCTTGGGAATGGTTTCAACATGACGTTTTTAACAACCAGATTCCCGTTATTGACCACTGGTGGCAAACGGAAACGGGCGGACCTGTCATAGGCAATCCCTATCCGCTGGGGCTGCTGCCGATTAAACCTGGCTCGGCGGGAATTCCGCTGCCCGGCTACGGTGTTGAAATAAGGCAGCCGGATGGCACACGAGCTGCCCCCAAAGAGACTGGGAGTGTTGTCATTACCCATCCATTTCCAGGGCTCACCCAAGAATTATGGAACGATGCCGAACGCTACCGCACCTCATATTGGGAGCAATTGCCTGGTGTTTACCTGACAGGAGATGCAGCCAACATCGACGAGGATGGCTACGTGTGGTTTAGTGGCCGCGCAGACGAAATCTTAAAGATTGCTGGGCACCGGATTGGCACAAGCGAAGTCGAAACAGCCATCTTGCGACACCCTGCGGTGGCAGAGGTAGGTGTGACAGGAGCTCCCGACCCCTTGCGCGGGGACGTCATTGCTGCGTTCGTGGTCTTGCGTCCCGGGCTTGAATCCTCACCACAACTCGCCGACGAAATTCGGCAAACGGTGCGGCGCGAACTGGGGGCGGTCGCCGTTATCGGAGCCATCGAGTTTGTAAAGATCCTGCCCAAGACGCGTAGCGGAAAAATTATGCGCCGGGTATTGCGTTCAGTAGTTCGCGACGAGAATCCGGGAGATGTCTCGACCATCGAAGATCCCACAGCGGTTGCGGCATTAACAGAAGTCTGGCATCAAGGTCATTCTCAATAGGCCTTAGAAAAAGGGGGCCGAATGGCCGCTTCGAACCCTGCAGCATTAAAAGCATGTCAATGAAGCCTAGGCAAGCCGCCACAGACGTGCCTTGCCTAGGCCATGCTATTTAGAAACAGGATAACGTCTGCCAATGTCTAGTGCGTGAAAGATTGGAGGAAAAATGCATGACGGGGATGTTCATCCTTTCGCCTCTTCTTCGCTATGTTCACCCCATGATCCATGCGATGAAGGCTTGATAATGCAACAAAAATCCCCTGGTAATGGATGGAGATTAGAGCAGGACAGCTATCCGCAGCGAACGGAAGTATCCCGCCGTTTTCCTAGGACGCACAAACTGACTGTTTAGTAACACTCTGCTGCGAATCGGGAGGAGCCCTCGATCTGGGAATGCCTCTCTTAGGGTCTCTTCGCATTCCGGATGTTCTCCAATACCCCGTCTATCGCTTTACTTAGACAAAATGGGAAGAGCCCCCTTAGGACAGTCAAGCCTTCTTATTGCTGGGCTTTCCACGCCGCCTGCCATGCTTGCGCCGCCATTTGCACCGGATCAAAAGGACTAGAAACCGGTGGTGTATAGCTTAAGTCCCAATCGTTGACATCATCGACTAAGGCACCTTGCATGAGGCCTATCGCGAACAAATCGATTCGTTTGGCGACTTCCGCCCCATATTGTCCCATTATCTGAGCGCCTAACAAACGTCTTGTGTGCTGATCTCCCGTGAGGCGGATCCACAGCGGAGAAGCTCCGGGATAATAGACCTTATGGTCGGTCAGTTCTGATTCCACTGTTAAAGGTGTAAACCCAACTTTTCGGGCCTCTTCTTCTTTGAGCCCCGTTCGTCCCACAACCCAATCAAAAATCTTCACAACCTGAGTGCCGACCACCCCGCGAAACACAGCCTGTCCACCTGCCGCATTGATTCCTGCAATCCGCCCTTGCTTATGCGCCGTAGTTCCCAAGGGGAGATAAGTCGTGCCTAGTAATTGATGCTGTGTGATGACCCCATCCCCCGCGGCCCAAATATGCGCGCGATTGGTGGCCATCCGCTCGTCTACCACGACCGCTCCTTGATGCACATGGAGACCCGCACTCTGAGCCAAGGACGCATGAGGACGCACCCCCACAACAATCATAACCATGTCTGCGTCAAGGCGTTCTCCGGTATGACAAGTTAACACCAGCCCTTGCCCAGCCCTTTCAATGCGTTCAATCGTCGTGTCGGTCATCACGTGGACTCCGTGGGCGCCCAAATGGCCCGCCAATCGATGAGCGAATTCCCGGTCGACAGTCGGAAGCACTTGGGGCAGCCGTTCAACCACCGTTACCGTCATGTGACGATGCGTCAACGCATCCGCCATTTCCAAGCCAATGTAGCCAGCCCCCACAATCACAGCGCGCTGGGGCTGATATTGAGCAATAAAGCGGTCAATACGGACGGTATCCTCCATGTCATGCAAGCTAAACACCCCAGGCAAGTCCCGCCCCGGAAGAGGAGGTACAGCAGCCTGAGCCCCCTGGGCTATCACCAACCGATCAAATGGGACAGAACGCTCCACTCCTTGATGTACCACGTGCAGCACTTGCGAATCCCCATCGACCGCGACTGCTTCTGTATTGAGATGCACATGAATTCCTAACGCCTCAATATCAGACAATGAGCGGTGCGCCAGTTTTTCCACGGAGGGCACTTCGCCACCCAAAAACATGGGAGCGCCACAGACGCTATAATTCACCCATTGGTCCTTCACTATCATTTCCACATGCAAGCTCGAATCGGTGGCCTTGGCCCACAAGGCTGCCATTACCCCCGCATCGGATCCTCCCACAACCACCACACGCGTCTGTGCCATCCCGTATCTCCTCCATCCATCCATGGGTTCATTATCTAGGTCAACGCTAAAAAGCCCAGGCTGACCACGCCCATAGCCCAAGCAAGGACGCGGCCAATACTGGAATGGTCAATGTAATCCCCACACGCATGTAATAACCCCATGTGATGCGAATACCACGCCTATCAAGAACATGAAGCCACAACAAAGTCGCCAACGACCCAATCGGGGTGAATTTCGGGCCCAAGTCACAGCCAATGACGTTAGCATAAGCCATTAACGTCCGAATCCCGTGGGAGAGGGCAGCCCCATGAATGGCTAACGCATCGATTAGAACGGTTGGCATATTATTCATCACCGATGAGAGGGCCGCGGCCAATACGCCAGCGCCCATGACGCTAGCGAGTCCCCCATGTTGTCCCAATGCCGATAGCAGGTGGGCTAAAATATGTGTCAAGCCCGCATTGCGCAAGCCAAACACCACAACATACATGCCAATGGAAAAGACGACAACCTTCCATGGCGCCTCGCGAACCACAGTCGGTACGCTAACAGCGGGACTGCGGTGCGCGATTGCCAGAAAGATTAAGGCGGCCCCTCCCGCAAAAATCGCCACCGGCCAATGCAAAAGTTGACTAGCAAAGTACCCGATCACTAAAAGCGCCAGCACAATCCATGCGGCATGAAAAATTCGTGTATCCTTAATGGCATCTTGTGGACGAGCCAACGTCCCGACATTAACCACTTTGGGTAGTGTTCGGTGATAAAATGCGAAGAGCGCCAACAAACTTATGGCCAGCGACACAATATCCACCGGCACCATACGGGCGGCATAAGAGGCGAAACCGAGGTGAAAATATCCTGCCGATACAATGTTGACCAAATTCGAGACCACCAGTGGCAAGGATGTCGTGTCGGCAACAAACCCACTGACCATAATGAGGGCCAACGTCGCTTTGGCATCAAGGTGCAATGCTTTGGCTTGTTCATAGACAATGGGGGTAAGAATTAACGCGGCGCCATCATTGGCGAAAAACATGGCTACCAACGCTCCTAAAATACCTAACCCAATAAATAAATGCCGTCCATTGCCCTTGGAGGCATGCGCCATATGCAGCGCTGCCCACTCAAAAAACCCCACGGCATCGAGAATTAAGGAAATGAGGATGACCGCCACAAAGGTCAACGTCGCATCCCAAACAATACCGACCACTTGCCCTACATTACTCCACGATACAACGCCCGTAAGCAGTGCTAGCGCTGCTCCTGCGGACGCACTCCAACCAATCGATAATCCTTTGGGCTGCCAAATCACCAGGCCCAAGGTGACCACAAAGATTGCTAACGCCAGATAACCCATAGCACCCTCATCACTTGTGTCTTGAATAGATTCCAAAAAGACGGTGGCAATGCGGAGACTTCAAAAAGGCTCGCTGTGCCGGTTTGATAATCTAACTCTTGCTTTATCATCGCAAGAGTTTGACAATCTGTCGAATCGCCTCTGCGCCTGTTATTTCCTCTTCTTGCCATGGTATGCCCACTATTTCACGCACGCGATAACGTCTTTGCAATTCCGTTAAATAGTCCCGTTGTTTGGTAACCGGCAACTCCAGCAACCTTAACGTATGGCCTGTCGGAGCCGTGTCAAAAACTACCCAGTCGTAGGCGGGGTTACGCAAGCAGGCAATAAATGGGTCAAATGTCGCCATCTCTTCCGTACAGGGACCGCTCATCTTCTCATCTGCAGCGTGAACAATCGTTTCCGGAAATAACACCCGCAAGGGGGCTAACGCACGCTCTTTATACGCCGCAAGAGAGGCTTTAGAATCGATAGCCTGTACAAAGAGGCCATTGACCGCTTCTACCGGTTGAGGCTCAAGACCCACAGGCTGCCCAAAAACGTCTCCCAGATTGGACGCCGGATCTGTTGTCACCAACAGCGTGTTCAAGCCTTTTTGCGCTAGTGCGACCGCCGCTGCCGAGGACAGGGACGTCTTACCCACCCCTCCCTTGCCTGAAAACAGCAGATAATGCGTCATGTCAGCCCTCCTGGCGGCCACAAATATCTTCATAAGAGGGATACTGCCCCATTGTAAGGACAGCCCCTTCCACCGTAACAATCGGAAGCGCCTGATACACAACGGTATCGGAGACGAAGGCGTCCGGATTGTGACTCAACATATAGCGGGCTACCTGGTGCCCCTCATGTTTCAATCGTTCAATCAGGGTCGCTACTCGGACCAGTTGCTGAGTGCGAGGCCAATAAGTTCTCGGTTAATACCCGTAACCGTGATTTCCTCTTTTGTTAGATTCATGTATAATTATATCATTATCTATAAATAGCAACATGTGTGCTGGGAACATTCTTTACCTTATGATTTGATGGAGCGTCCTAGAGGAAAACTTCCCAAAATACGACAGCCTGGCACGCCCTGTTGGACATTAACCCACTCAACTTCGGAGATGTCCCAAAATAACGCAGACCGGTGTTGCTCAACCAGATGGGTGAGGCGTGCTTCAACGGCTCCCGCAGTCGCAGGATTGACGCGCGCCATGGTGATATGGGGAATAATCTCTTGATGCTTACCTTCATACGGTGGATATGTTCGAAATTTTTGCCAAATCGTTTCAAATAGCGTCATCAACTCTGGCGTTACTGTGACTTTTAAGTACAAAATCATTTCGTTGGGCATTTCAAAGCGCCCCATGTTGTCAAAATAAATCCGAAAGGGCGCCATTTTACCCAGCAAACGCTTCAACTGGGGAGCCACGATCCGAGATTTTGGCTCATCGGCAAAAGGAAAATGCACCGTGACATGTGCAGGGAGTTGCCGAGCAGAAGGGTCGCTTTGCAACCTGAACGCCTCTAGCGCGTCAGGCAAGGCTACCGGAATAATTAAAGCATTACCGTCAATCAGCAATGTGTTCCCTCCACGCTCAGTATGCCTTGTCTGCAATGAACTGATTCTCGGTCAACTCCTCTGGCAAATCTTAGGGTGAAAAAACACAGAATTTATTACCTGCCGAAAAAAATTTGTCACAATAAAACCGCATTATACCGTTTATTCTAGTGACATTTTCGTGTTTCGCCAAGTTTTTTTCCATTTCCACATCTTTGCAGCCAAAACAAATGCTGGAGTTCGTCTCCCTTCGTGCTCATTGTCGTGCATACCCGCGCCAAAATGCCTAGACGCCACGTTGTGCCCGGACAAGGCATCTCGACAGATTTCCCCGTTTCTTGTGATCCCCGTTACACTATGGGGCGTTACACCGCGCCTAATTCCTTGGGAACCGGGGGATTATTCTTTGGGTGAATCCTTTTTAGGCAGGGACGCTCGTGCCCGAACCCGTAAACTAACTCCGGCGGCGCCAAACGAGAGGAGGCATTCATTGATGGGATTGTGGAAACCTTTTGCATTAGCCATATCCGCTATGAGCAGTATGTTAATGGTATCGAGTCCTACATGGGCGCAAAGCGTCACGCTACCGGAACTCGAAGCCCAACATCCCGCGATGCAGCACACCCTATCTTATTCCGACCAAGGGCATTGGGTGATGACCTTGCAGGCTGACTTACAAGATCTCGGTTTTTCGGCTGTTGGACCTGTTGATGGTATCTTTGGCCCCAAAACCGAACAAGGGGTCAAAGACTTCCAACAGGCTGAAGGTCTGCCCGTGACGGGGACCGTAGACCCTGCAACTTGGCAAGATATTCTCGCCGGATTTCATCTCACCCCGGCCTATTCGTCTTCTGAAGGCTCCGCGGTCCAAGCATCCAATGCATCCCCTCAGACGATAGACGGCAAACCGGTGGTGGCGGTCTATCATATGACGGCAACAGCCTATGGACCGAGTGCACAAGACAACTATCCCTATGGTCCTGTTGATGCATTCGGACAACCTCTGCAACCCGGCATGATCGCTGTTGACCCCAGTGTCATCCCTTTGAAATCTACCGTCTACGTCCAAGGCTATCACGATTCTGTACTGCCCCAAAGCGGCTTTCTTGGTCAAGCCATGGATACCGGCGGCGCGATTGTCGGCGACCGCATTGATATCTTTATGGACAATGGCTCCCAGACCGTAGCCAACTTTGGCATTCAGCCCGTCACTGTTTACGTGCTGGGCCAATAACTAGGCATTCTCGCGCCAAAGGATCCGTAGTCTGGGCGCGAGAATGCTATCCATCTTTAATATCCCACATAAGCCGCGCGGCCCGGCCTCCAATTTTTAAAGGCCCGAACCACGCCGACACATATTCCGTTCCGTAGCGAGAAAGTGTTGCGGTGCTTATAATAGCTATAGGGATTGTGGTTGCACGACCGATGACGAATAATTTAAGAATGTGCAACATAATACGGCTGTGGTCTGACCATAACGACCGTGTTCAGAGCGTACATCCTCAGATTCGACATGTCTCGCTCGTTCCATTCTTGCGTATGAAAGTGTTAAGTGATGTAACCTCCTTGCATCGTCAAACGTTATGGTATTGAGACAAGAGAAAAGGGAGTTGCCTGTTACGGACGCACAGGAAGAACGACGGTTTACCCAATTTATGGAGGAATATGGAGATAGAGCTTTGCGGTATGCTTTCGTCACACTGCACGTCAAAGATGACGCGGAGGACACGGCCCAAGAAGCCTTCGTCCGTTTGTGGCGCCATACCGAACGGCACGGCGCGGACACTCTGAGCCCTGCTTTGCTTTTTCATACGATTACCAATCTTTGTCGCGACCGTATGCGTTATTACAAGCGCCATCCCGAAGATCCCACCGACATTCTCGAGGTAACTCAATCTGCCGTCGATGAGGTACCCTTACTTTTGGAGGACGTCAATGTTTTGGACGCTGTCATGAAACTCGGTGTGGTTGAACGCCAATGCATCTTATTATTTTATTATATGGACCGCTCACTAAAGGAGACCGCCGCGGCGCTCGGCGTCAGCGAACAGGTTGTGAAAACCCGTCTCTACCGGGCCCGCCAACACTTGCGTCCTTTGCTTGAACCCCTGTGGAAGGAGGGACTGTTATGAGCGAAGAACGCCACCATGACACAATCGGAGAGCTGATGGATCGGGCCATGGCTGACGGGATGGGTCTGTACTTCAAACCCGACTGGCATCCGAAAAAAGCGTTAAAACGGCGTGCGCGCGTCCGGCAGATATTTTTGAGCGCTGCCGCGGCGTCGATTGCAGGATTGTTAATTCTTCCGCAAATTCGCCCCGCCGGACAAAGCCATACATCGACAGGCCAGCGCACCTTATCAGCACCGGCCCTGTCGGCTTCTGTGAAACATGTGATATCCCAATTAAGCAATCAACCCGTGCAAGTCATGGGGATGTCGCCGGTCTATGCCACCTATCCAATGGCTGTTCCCACGGGACACGCACTCACCTTGTCAGGCAAGTTTAGCGTGGGCAATATCACCGGGACGTCTTTGGTGTTAAAACTGGACAATCGACGCCGTGTATTAGGCGGCACACTATTTAATCAAGGCGTCCCTGTCTATGATTTTGTGGGAAATATCACGACGGGCGGTGACGTTATTAACCCCCATCCGTCGGCTACCCCACTTGCTGGCACGTGGGTTTCCGGCCTCCCGACTCCCATTTCCTCATTTGCGGCGGCCGGCTCATATATTTATCTGACACATAACAATACCTGGGCGGTGCTTCATGGTCCCCGCAACGCGTACTGGGCAGCCTCGCCTGGCCACGCCTCTCCCAACATTATCGACACCATTTCAGCGCTGCCATCCAATCCACAATCCGTTCTCTTGGCGGAAGAAGCGCCATCAGGACTCAGTTCCGGGTATGTCAGTAATAATGGGGGACGGACTTGGCAACCGTGGACTTTAGGGCAAACCACGTTTTCGAATGTCGTCGCGATGGGACACCAGTATTGGGCTATCATCAATGGGACTTTGCAAACAAGCTTCAACGGCATGACGTGGCGTTCCATGATGGCCCTTAATACCAATCGCTGGCAAGTCGAGGATTTTGCCATTAATCCTTCCAACGCGCAGCAAATTGCCGTGGCCCTAGTGCCGATATCCGGCACAGGGATCGGACCCGTTTTAGAAAGTCTTAACGGCGGCAAGACATGGCAGGAATTACCCCATTTTCCTGCCTTAGGAGCCGCCCCCTCCAGTATGGTCATGTCTCCAGCCGGAGGAATTTCGGCGCTCGTCAATCTTACAGATCCTGTGTTGGTGTGTTATTCCCCTCACCACCAAAAGTGGACCGCTATTGCCGTCCCCGCGTCGCCAGACCAAGTGGGCATTGGCCAACTTGCCGCGTCTCCCAACGGTGATCTGTTATACGGCTCGCCTACTGGATCCATTTACCGATGGGTAAAAGCCACAGGCCAATGGCAGTCCATTAGTGCTCCGACCACAACGACATCCGCCCCATATCCGCTTGAAGCGATTGGAAACCATCAAATTCTCGCCGGCTATGGGAACGGCTGGTCGATTTTCGTGGTGTCGAATCCTCTCCCGTCTAAGAAACCTTCTTAAGCGCCTGTTAGCCAAGATGATGGATGAAGGCCCTTCTCACCGGAGAAGGGCCTTCATCCATCGATCCTAATATTGCTGTTTAGACCCGTTCAATAATGGTCGCCACGGCCATTCCCCATCCAATGCACATCGTGATGAGTCCATAGCGTCCTTGAATCGCCTCGAGCTGATTGAGCGCCGTCAAGACGAGACGACCGCCTGAGGCTCCTAGGGGATGTCCCAACGCAATGGCTCCCCCATTGGGGTTGACTTTGTTCCAATCGGGATGATATTCGCGGCCCCATGCTAAGACAACCGATGCAAAGGCTTCGTTTACCTCAAACACATCGATATCATCAAAACGTAAGCCCGCTTTGTCTAACACCTTGCGCGTCGCAGGAATCGGTCCGGTGAGCATGATGACAGGATCCACTCCCACCACGGCCATTGCAACAATACGAGCCCGCGGGGTTAAATGATGCTGACGCAGGGCCTGTTCCGACGCAACCAACAAGGCGCTGGCGCCATCGCTAATCTGACTGGAATTCCCCGCGGTGACGACACCGTCGGCCTTAAAGGGCAAACGCAGTGTAGCCATTTTCTCCACAGTAGTGTCTGCCCGTGGGCCTTCGTCCTGCGTCACCGTCAAGGGCTCTTGACCTTCGGCACTTTGGACCCTGACCGGTATAATTTCCTTGTCAAAAAAATGCTGATTTTGGGCCCGAACGGCCCGCATGTGGCTTTCGTAGGAATACTGGTCTAACTCTTGACGCGATAACTTCCACTGGGCCGCTATCAATTCTGCGGAAATACCCTGAGGAACAATATTGTATTGGGCCAAGAGCTGGTCGCTGAAGGTCGAGCCATCGCTGCCCATGGGCACCCGCGTCATAGATTCCACGCCAGCCGCTACGACCACATCGTGCATGCCTGACATAATGGCTTGTGCCGCTTGGTTGATGGTCTCAAGACTTGACGCACACATGCGGTTGACGGTGGTCCCGGGCACCTCAACAGGAAATCCGGCGATGAGGGGAGCCAACCGGCCGATGTTGTATCCCTGTTCACCAATCTGGGTCACACACCCTAGTCTGACGTCTTCGACCGCGTGGGGGTCAACCTGAGTGCGCTCCATCAATTGCTGCAAAGTCAGCGCCGCCAAGTCATCCGGGCGCACATCTTTCAACACGCCATTGCGCTTTCCAAATGGCGTACGCACGCCATCAACAATATACGCGTCGGCCATGAATTCCGCCCCTTTCTTGAGTACTTGCCTTAGCTAATCAAGGTTTGTAGTTTTAACGCCATACTCATATCTCCGCCAACGGACAGCTTCCCACCCATAAACGCCGTCATTGGGTTGAGTTTGCCAGACGCCAAGTCCTTGAAATCACTAGCACTCATCGTAATCGTGACGCCCGCATTGTCAGCTTTGCCAGATTCCACCTTGGCGCCATCCGCGCCAACGACGACAAAATACTCGGCCCCATCATCCCCTGTAAGAACAAATTGATACGTTCCCTGGGATCCTGCTAATTGCGCTGCCGGCTTTTGGGCCAAGCGACCTTTTAATTCCTCGAACACTTCTTGGGTTGTCATCATCCTGCCTCCTCTATCGAAATCAAGTGCGTGACGCACTCACATGAGACGCGTCATCACCCTTTTTTGGATTTGCGTAGTTCCTTCGTAAATGGACATAATTTTGGCGTCACGCAGCCACTTTTCTACGGGGTAGTCACGGATGTAACCATAGCCTCCCAGTAGCTGCACAGCATTAGTCGCGACCTCCATGGCCATATCCCCACAGTAGGCTTTCGCCATGGATCCCTCTAAGTTGCAAGAGCGCCCTTGATCCGCCAGCCACGCCGCCCGATAGGCTAAAAGACGACCCGCTTCGATCTTGGTTAACATGTCCGACAACGTAAAGGAGACCGCTTGATTATGATAAATGGGCTTGCCAAATTGAGCAGTTCGCGTTGATCAGGCGTTAATTCAAAGTCCATCGTGCCATCCCCCCTCGCACTAATTGCAACCAGAATTATTTTACCACATCAAATTTATGCAGTTAACAAGTATTTACACGATGACGATGAAACATTTCAACGCACGGCGAATAGCGCTGAGAACACGGCGAGTCCATTAAGCAAGGCATGGGCTATGGTCGTCGTGACCAAGGACCGAGTCTTCACGTAAGCGACATTCAACATCATTCCGGCGACCATCAAGGGAATAAACAATGTCGGATCCATGTGTGCCGCACCAAATACGGCCGCTGCCGTCAGATTAGCCCACCAAAATCCCCATGCCGTCCGCAAGGAGCCAAAGAGGATCCCACGAAAAAGTGCTTCTTCCGCCAACGGGGCCATCACGATGACGGCGAGCGCCATCGCCACAACGATCACAGGATGGGAGTTGATGGTCGAAGCGTACACAAAGGGGTTATTTGATTGGATGGTCACATGACCTATTTGACTCTCTATGCTCACCAACACCCCAACCAAGAGAGTCATCACGCCGCCCGTCGCCAATCCCCACACTATCTCGCGAGGCCACTGAGAGGGCCCAGCATAGTTCTCGGCAATAAAGGCCGACAGGCGGCGACGGTGACGAAGAATCATGAAGACAATAAACCATTCGGTGGGCGGTGTCAGAAGATATGCGGTCAGCAGCAAGGGCAGATTGGCCGATAGCGACGTATGATGAGTTGTTAATAAGCTTATAGAGAGGATGAAGGATGTCCATAAAAATAATCCAAATCCCAAAAATCCATCCCCGGCGGTAATGCGGCCGGGTTGAGCGCGATGTGCCCACATCGCAACGCCCCCGGCCATGATGCCCAACATGGCCGGCAATAGCAACCGTTGGATCCACGACACCGGGACGAACCACAATGGCAGACTTGAGCCAACCGTCAGCAAGACCACCATGGTCGGATAAGGAATCGCCCATGCCATCGCCATCGTCGCAATAACCAATGCCAAGCTGGCGATCATCGCCTCGTCCGCATGATGCACGCGAGCAACACACGCGTACAATCCAACAGCAATAAGTCCTCCCAGAAGGGCCTTTACGCGCTGATTCAGCCGTCCTCCCCCTTCCCCATTACATATTATGGTACAATATTTTAGGCTCTATAAGGAGGACGATCGCTTGTGATGGGAGAAAAGCAACAAAAGATTCTGACCTTTATTCAGGATTATTTAAACCACAATGGATACCCACCGTCGGTGCGAGAAATTGGCAAAGCTGTCGGCTTGAGTTCCACCGCTAGCGTAGCCCGCCATTTAAAGGCGCTGGAAGAAGCCGGGTATATTTCACACCCTCCGTCCAAACGACGTGCGTGGGCAATTGGATCGTCTTCGCACACTCCGACCCTGTCGGTGCCCCTTGTGGGCCATATTACTGCTGGCTTGCCCGTTTTAGCGACCGAATCCTTAGAGGAGCGCCTCACCTTACCCGTCACATTGTTTCGCACTGTCCCCGACTTTCTATTACATGTCGATGGGGATTCTATGATCAACGCCGGGATATTCGACGGCGACATGGTTGCAGTAAAACGCACCTCGTCCGCCGACGACGGCGATATTGTCATTGCCCTCATCGGCGACGAAGCGACCGTCAAATATTTTTACCGGGACCCTGAAGGGGTGCGTCTCATGCCCGCTAATGAGCGATATCGCCCCATTGTTTCCCCTGACATTCAAGTTATTGGCCGCGTTGTCGGTCTAGTCCGCAGCTTGTAACGCGTCGAGACCTTTATTCACGGCCATGACCATATGCCAGCGTGACAACCCGCCTTGCAAGTAGGCCGTATAAGGCGGCCGCATTGGCGCATCACACGATAATTCCAATGACGCCCCCGCCACAAACCCTCCCGCTGCCATAATGACGGGATCGGCATATCCGGGCATGTCCCACGCTTGGGGATCGACGTGTCCATCGACCGGCGATACCGATTGCACTGCCCGGCATAACACTTCAATGCGTTCCGCCCGTCCAAGTTCAATAGCGGTAACAATGTCGGTACGCAAGAGGGCATCAGGCGCCGGATCCACGCGATATCCCGCCGCGTGAAATGCATGGCTCGCATAAATCCCCCCCATGAGGGCCTCGCCTACAATCATCGGGGCCAGAAACCACCCTTGTGCTAACAAACGCACATAAGGGCCCGTCGGCCCGACTTCTTGACCAATGCCCGGCGCTAACAGCATGTCACCCACAGCCTGCACCAAATCCCGTCGTCCCGCAACATAAGCCCCTGTGGGCGCGATGCCCCCGCCTGGGTTTTTTAACAGACTGCCAATAATCAGATCGGCGCCCCAATCCGTGGGTTCTTCCGTGAGGGTAAATTCTCCATAGCAATTATCGACCACTAACCAAGCTCCGCGCGCATGAGCTTGCGATGCGGCCTCTTGAATCTGCGTACGGGTCAAGGACGGTCTGGCCTGATAACCCCGCGACCGTTGCAAGTAGACCACACGCGGCGATATCGTCTCACTCAGTGCAGGCCACTTTGGATCGCCATTCATATCAGTCGGCAGTGTCGTAATCTGCACACCATGCGCAGGCAGGCTTGTACGGCTGTTCCCGAATAGCAAAGGCTGTAACGTATCATAGACAGGACCATTGGCGAGCCATAGGGCATCTCCGGGCATCAACAAGGCGCGCAAAGCCGTGGCTAACGCGTGCGTACCCGATGTCCATTGCGGTCGCACCATGGCCGCTTCAGCATGCATCACGTCGGCGACGATGTGATCCAAGGTATCCCTTCCGCGGTCATCATAACCATATCCTGTGGTCCCACCGAGATCACTGGTTGCCATTCCACTCGTACTAAACGCGGATGCGACCCGCATCATATTGTCTGCCACAACAGCTTCAATGCGCTCCCATGCATTACGGCTCGTACGGAGCACATCAGGACGACGATCTCCTATCACTCTCATTCCACCTTCCTCAAGCGATCTTGGGTATGATACATCATCACCGGAGGAAATGAAATCAACCGATAGCTAGCCCCGTACAGCAAGGCTCAAAAAATAATACCCTCCCATGTTTAGGGTATCTTTGATGATTCGCCCGTTGTACCCGCCCCGCATGGATCGCGTCGTTTCCCATTGATAGGGGCCTTAGGCCGCGGCACAACGGGTCAAAAGTGCTAACCGCACAAAGGACAATGGCCACCACATGTTCCCGTGGCAAAGGAATTCCCCCGATCCTCCTGGATCCGCTGGGTCGCATGCGGTCAACGGGCTTCACCGTTATGTGAACTGATCCATTCGGCGATGGTGCACGCGTCATTAAAGATCCAAGAAGGGAGACAAGATCTACACGGCGCGGCAACAAGGTCTTATGCGCTGTATGAGAGACTAATTTTCTCTTGGCATCCTCTAAGGAAACCCGCCGAACCGATACGCGATCATCGCTGCTCATCACATCCAAACGGATCTCTCGCAGGCCCAAATAGGACGCGAAATTCAACACAAACAAAGACTTACCCACATTGGGCTTGCCGATGACCAATGCGTCCATCACAAGCCTCCTTCAATATCAGCCCATGTCAACGTCATTAAATCCTCGCGGGATGCCATGTCTAATCGACGCATCAAGCGCACGGCTTGCCGCCGAATTGCGCCTTCCATTAAATTTCTCACAAGGCGCGCATTGCCTGCATTCTTATGCCACCGTCCCTGGGTCTGTAGCAAATACTCGGCTAATTGACGGTCGGCTTCCGGAGTTAACTGGTATTGACGGGCGGACAACATCAGACGGGCAATGGCAACCAGCTCAATTGGCCCGTAGTCGGGAAAATGCAAATGAAGGGGAAAGCGTGAGAGTAAACCCGGATTCATCGAAAGAAACCACGCCATCTCTTCAGAGTATCCCGCAAGAATTAACACAAATTCACCCCGATGATCTTCCATAGCCTTGACGAGGGTATCGATCGCTTCTTTGCCAAAATCCTTTTCACCGCCTCGCGCCAAGGAATACGCTTCGTCGACAAACAAGACCCCTCCCAAGGCCCGCTTGACAACATCTCGTGTTTTCTGCGCGGTATGCCCAATATATTCCCCCACTAAGTCAGCACGCTCGACCTCTAACATATGGCCTTTGCTGAGCACTTCTAAGGCTTGAAACAATCGTCCTAGAATGCGGGCAACGGTCGTTTTTCCCGTGCCCGGAGCTCCTGAAAACACCATATGCAACGCCTGCGGCTCGCTCGCTAACCCGACCTCGACCCTACGCTGCTGCACTTCGACATAAGCACGAATTTCGTGGACCATCTTTTTTACATCGTGAAGTCCCACTAAATCATCTAATTCTCGCAAAACTACTTCGACGCGCCGACGTCGCGATTCTTGACTGGGCACACGAACCGTTGTCCGGGAATCTCCTGTCCGGCTGTCCAATTTCTGGAGATGCTTTAACGCCCCTTCCGATGAAATACGGCCCGCCTCAAACCACGCCAGAACCTCTCGCGACGTCATCGGATCAGGGGAATAACCATGCTCATAGACTGGTTCGGGCATCTGCTTTCCCTCCGCCTCATATCGTCACACCCTTAACTATACGCACGCCCTTCCAAAATGCTGCCTGTCCGGCAAACAATCCGTAGGTCCTTTGCCGTTCTCTTAAGGAGCGCTGTGAGATTTTCTAAGACCAAGGGTATTAACGTGCCGTTCGCGGTATAATCGAGACAATGGCAGGAATCATGGAGAGCGCAATGGAGCTAAACGCACAGAGGTATCACTTGGGTCAGTGGGGACCTTCGGTATCAAGAATCGGATTGGGCTTAATGGGCATGTCCGGGATGTATGGCACGGCCAATCGCTCTGAAAGTCTCGCGACCATCCACGCCGCCATAGACGCGGGCATTAATTTGTTGGACACGGGTGACTTTTATGGGATGGGTCATAACGAATTTTTGCTCCGTGAAGCGTTACAAAACCGACGACGCGAAGACCTGATTATCAGTGTGAAATTCGGCGCTTTACGTGCGCCGTCGGGAGAATTTCTAGGATATGACAGCAGACCAGCCGCCATCAAAAACTTCTTGGCCTATTCTCTTCAACGTCTCGGGGTGGACTACATTGATATCTATCGGCCAGCCCGGCTCGACCCCTCAGTGCCCATTGAGGATACGGTAGGCGCTATCGCCGATATGGTCAAAGCCGGTTATGTCCGCTACATCGGTCTCTCCGAAGTTGGCGCTCACACCTTGCGCCGGGCCCAAACGGTCCATCCCATTGCCGATCTTCAAATTGAGTACTCGTTGATGTCACGGGGGATCGAATCCGAAATATTACCGACATGCCGTGAACTGGGCATCGGCATCACGGCCTATGGGGTCTTGTCACGCGGACTCCTAAGTGGAACATGGTCACCACAGGCATCGCACTCTGGAGACATTCGCAGCAGGATGCCACGTTTTCAAGAGGGCAATCTTGAAAAGAATCTCATATTAGTCGAAACACTTCGCCAGATGGCAAATGAAAAGGGCCTTACGGTCGCGCAATTAAGCATTGCCTGGGTGCTTTCCCGTGGTCACGATATTATTCCTCTCATAGGGGCTAGACGCCGCGACCAACTTGCCGACGCCTTGGCGGCACTAACGGTGGAGTTGAATCCAGATGAAGGGGCGAGAATCGAAGCGGCCATCCCCATGGGTACGGTAGCGGGAACTCGCTATGCCCCAGCTCAAATGGCCCAGCTCGATAGCGAACGGACTTCGTCGTAAGCTCTCCTTAAGGCTAGAGCTTGGCGCACGGGGAAGGATTGCGAAGAAGCGTGGGCGAATGTCTTGTGCTACTTGACTAAGCGGGAGACATTCGCCCTTAGGCGCCCCGTTATGCTTTAGACTCCCGCTCCTTCTCGCCCATGGTCGGCGTCACACCTAACTGTCGGCATTGGAATGTCCAGATATCCGATTCTTCTTCAAGAGCTTGCTCGCGTGTCTTACCCACACCATGTCCTGCCTCCGGTTCGATGCGCAAATATATAGGATATCCTGAACCCGTCGCATCTTGGAGGCGCGCAGCCATCTTCCTGGCATGCAGCGGAGCCACCCGGTTATCGTGAGCCGATGTAAAAAGGAGGACAGCGGGGTATTTCGTATACGGCACCACATGATGATACGGCGAATACCGGTAAAGCCATTGCCATTGCTGATAAACCGCGGGATCCCCATACTCATCTTTCCATAGGGCTGCCACTAAAAACTGGTCGAAACGTACCATGTCCAATAAAGGAACGCCGATGATAGCCGAACGCATGAGCTCGGGATGCTGCGTCACTAGCGCCCCCGTCAGCAACCCACCATTGCTCCGCCCGGTAATGCCTAACATTGAGGCCGTGGTATAGCCGCGCTGAATCAAGTAACGCAAGACGGCGGTCATGTCGTCAAACACCGATTGCTTGCGCTCCCGCATTCCAGCTTGGTGCCACGCCTCTCCTCGCTCGCTGCCTCCCCGTAAGCCCGCCACCACATAAAGTCCGCCCGACTCCACCCATAACGCAATACCTGGCGAGTAAACCGGGGTATAGGCAATATTAAAGCCGCCATATCCGCCGACTATTGTTGGCACAGGGCCTGTCGACTGAGCCCGCTTTTTCGCCAAATAAATTGGAATGAACACACCATCTGGTCCTTCGACTTCCTCTGCCCAGACGTCCATCTCAAAGCGCCAAGGTCCGTCCACACCCCATGATTCGAGCGGCCCAAGCGGACTGCGCATGCGAAATAATTGGGGAGGATGATCAAACGATGTCCAACCCAGCCATGCCTCCTGGCGGTTGGTGTCAATGGCCATTCCCATCACCGTACCGATTCCTTGATGGGGCAAGTCAATATCGTGCCCTTCACCTTCGGCACTCGTCCACTGCAGCACTAAGCGCGCACAGCGCCAGCGCAGCGTTAAAAATCCGCCCGCATACGGATAGCATTGCTCAATCGCCTCGTTGTTCTGCTCACATCGCCATCGTTTTCGCGTTCACTGGGTGAATTCTGACCCAAAAGCTCATTATGATCCCACGGATCGTGCCTCTTGGCCAAATATGCGTCGGTTGCGAGATCGCACGCAGCGCACTCCATCCTCTATGCGTGTCGATTAACAGCCACGGTGCTGTGGTCGCTAAAGAGAGCGTAAACGTTGCTTGCAGGTCGGGTGAATCTTCTAGGTAGGGGGACTGATGCCGATAGACTTTGGTATCAATCCGCACGTAGAGGATAGCGCGTGTAATAAAAAGCATCAGCCCCTTCCCCCATTAGCGCGTGATCTCGAATCTTTTCAAACTCTTGAGTCATGGAGCCATCTTGTTCTAACGCGTAATACGGATCAAAAATGGGAAAGCCATGCATAAAAACATATGACATCAGTCCAGCGCTCCTTACGTCACATAATTAGACAACGACCTCGGCCTGCGGCACCGCCATGTAATCAATTCCCCCGAAGTCTGGCTTGGCGCATCTCTTGGTCTTGGCCGATGAATAAGACGCTTCGGGTTCTAGAGACACGCTACCACAATGGCACAATCCCCGCGAGGCATGAATAAGTAGACCGGTTTCTCCCTTATAAAAAACGCATACTTCCTGGTCGTCTCTTTCATGCTAGGTGCAGAGGTGACGTTGATGCCATTGAGGAACCCCCGGATTCAGCCCCTATGGTTTTTTGCGCAAACATTTGTTATTGGCTTGGACTTATATATTGTCTCGCCCTTACTCCCCCAAATTATGAGACACTACCACATTGGCGCATCTCATGCCAGTTTATTAGTCACGGTCTTTGCTTTAACGTATGCTATCGCTTCTCCCTTTTGGGGCTATTATGCCGACAGCCATCCCAGGCAATGGACAGCCCTATGGGCCTTAACCATCTTCATCGTGGGTGATGTCCTCACAGCGCTTGGTCCTCCCTATGTCCTTGTGTTGGCCAGCCGCGTTCTTGCTGCGGTAGGTGCCGCGGGCTTTACCCCCACCTTATATGCCTATATTGCCGACCATGTTCCTTACCGGTCACGGGCCAAAAGTATGGGCGTTGCCTCCGCTGGCTTTTCATCGGCCACGTTCCTAGGCATTCCCACGGGCCTCATCGTCGCGAACGCTTTAGGATGGACCGCTGCGTTTTGGCTAATCTTTGTACTGGCGTTATGCTCGCTCGTCATTACGCGTGAGCTGTGGATACGTTCACCAATCCCGCAACCCACTACTCCTCCGTCTTGGACCTTACCGCGCCCTCTGTGGGGAAACGTTCTGATGACAGGCTTGGCGTTCGGCAGCTTTGGAACCGTCTATACCTATCTTCCCTTATATTTAGTGCAGACATGGCATATCACCAGACTGTCCTTAACTATTTTTATGATGGTCTTCGGCCTCGCTGGTCTCATCGGCACCTTATCATCGGGCCGTCTTGGTGACCGCTTCGGCAATTTGTTGGTCATCCGTTGGGGCATGTCTGCAGAAATCGCGACTTTGGTGATGTTACTCTTCACGTCTAATGTGGCCACCTTGTGGACTGCCTTATTGGCCTATTCCTTCGTCAGCTCTTATACCCCCTCTCTGAAAGCGCTTATTAGCCATAAAGGGGCCAAAGGATTGGCATTAGCTTGGAATAACTCGGCCATGTATCTCGGATTGTCCGTGGGTTCTGCGTTAGGCGGCTGGCTCTGGCATTGGCACATGAGCGCCGTCTATGGGGGCGCCATCATTCTATTAGCCGGAGGTTGGCTCAGCGCGACTTCCAAAGTTTGGGCATGATTTCCAAGAGCACGACATAAGATGAAACCGTAGGACAAGACTATCCCCATAGGAGGAATGCGCATGATAACGTCGACCCCCGGGTGGGCGCCCCGTCAACGGTCGAGCGTCTGGCCTGCACGTGTCGCTGTGGCATGTGGCACCTTGCTGTTGGGCAGTGCCGCGCATCAAACACCTGCGCCCAAAGTCGCGCCAGTCGGTAGGAAAGCCCATTCACCTACGCTCATTGTCCCACGCCCCATTGCCTTACCGAAAAAACTTCGCAGGCCCTTGTCATCGCTGGCCCAGTCGCAAACGCGTGCCCACGTCTATCGGATCCGGTGGGGTGACTCTTTGTGGAGCATTGCCGAAAAGTTTCATGTTTCTGTTGCCACGCTGGAAGCTGCTAATCACTTACACAGTACAACCATTTACGCCGGGGATACATTGACGATTCCCACCCAGAGTCATACCGTAACCCCCGGAGACACTGTGGAATCCATTGCCCGTCGTTACCAAGTCCCTATTTTGAAAATTTGGCATGCAAATCACCTGACGTCTGACCAATTGACCAAGGGACAAGTCCTGAGTGTGCCGGCTGCGAAACCAGAAGCTCACCTCTATGATGCCGAGCCCGTGCAGCCTGCCGCCACCATCTCCCCGTCGACGGTGCCTTTTACGCACGAGGATATCCGGTTATTGGCCCATTTAGTCCACGCCGAAGCCGGCAACCAACCTTTTTTAGGTCAAGTCGCCGTGGCCGCAGTCGTTCTGAATCGGTTAAAAACCCCGGGGTTTCCCAAAACTATCCCCGAGGTGATTGAAGAACCCGGACAATTTGATTCGGTGAGTTCCGGAACTTTTTGGCAAAGTCCCGGAACCTTGGCCTATAAAGCCGTGATGGCAGCCCTGAACGGTGCCGATCCGACGGGCGGGGCGTTATTCTATTACAACCCCTCTTTGCCCTATGCCAGTTGGATGAATACGTTGCCGGTGACAGTAACTATTGGCAATCAAGTCTTTTGTCGTTGAACCGCCACGAGCTCTTGCGCGTGGGAAATAATCTGGGCCGCAACCCGTTCAAATCCGTAGAGAGACAGATCGAGCCAACGAGCAGCCTTTTCCGAACGAAACCATGTCAATTGACGTTTCGCATACTGCTTGGTATGCCGCGCAATAAATTCGTCCCGTTCCGCCGCGGTACTCCGGCCAAAAGCCCATTGCACCGTTTCTCGGTATCCGATAGCGGACAAGCTTTGCGCATGGGCCGGCACCCCCTGCGACAACAGACCTAAGACCTCTTCGGGCAAGCCCTGCGCAATCATCTGGTGCGTACGCTGTGTAATCCGTTGGTGCAAGTCAGCAATAGGGCGAGTCAACACCCAATAGTCGACACGGTAGGGACTTGGCTGTCCCTGCCGTTTTAATGGACGGCCAGTGGTCCACACGACCTCCAATGCCCTCGTAATTCGATTTTTGTCGTTGGCCGCGATTTTGTCATAGCTCACCGGATCTAATACCTTCAGTAAATCGCGAATTTTTTCCCATCCCTGCTCGTCTGCCAATTGCCGGATATGGCGCCGAATAGCTGCCGACAACGCCGGATCTTGGGGAGTAAAGATAAAGTCTTGAACCACGGCCCGAATCCACAGCCCCGTGCCGCCCACCATAATGGGCAAGTGGCCACGCGCCCAAATCTCATGAATGCGGGTTTTGGCGTACTGCTGATATTCGGCCACGGAAAACGTGGCCGACGCATCCACGAGGTCCAAGCCAAAATGCGGAATGCCGCGACGTTCCGCTAACGGAATTTTCGCGGTCCCGATATCCACCCCTTGAAAAATTTGCGCTGAATCACAGGAAATAATTTCGCCCTGCAGTGCCTCGGCGACGGCAAGGCTGACATCAGTTTTCCCCACCGATGTCGGTCCTGCCAAAATCACCAGCGGCGGCTTAACACGCCCGTTATCCCCGTCGTCCAAATCGGCGGTCAACCTCCTCCATACTTAAGTGCAGCGTCGTCGGCCGACCATGCGGACAGCCACGAGGGTCTTCCACCCGTGCCATGAGGTTCAATAGGGTTTGCATTTCTTCCAAGGTGAGGGGACGGTAGGCCTTAACCGCCGCCTTGCATGCGGCCATCGCATACTTCGCCTCTTGCGTCCAAAAGATCGGATGGCCCTGATGGGCATCTTGCTCGGTTAAGGATTCCAGGACGGTACGAATGATCCCCCCATTGTCACCATGCGGTGCTGTCAAGCCTTGCGGCAAAGCGCGAACTAATAAGGTTGTCCCTCCTACTTCCTCCACCTCAAATCCCATTTCTGCAAACAGCGCACGGTTCTCTTGCCATTTTGCCCATTCTGCTGGAAGACACGTATAGGTGTAGGGAATCAACAACGGCTGACTTACGAGAATGTCACGCCCTTTTTTGCGAAATTCCTCATAATACACCCGTTCGTGAGCGGCATGCTGGTCAATGAGATATAACCCCAAAGGACCCTGCGCAATGATGTATTTAGCCTGCCATTGAGCCAACGGGACCAGGGCTTGATATTCTTCATGCAAAATCGGGTCGGGCTCGGGAGCCTCATGACGGGGCCTATCCCATACCAACATTAACTGCTCGTTGGCATGGACCTCTTCGGAAGCCACAGGCACCTCCCAAGAACTGTTGACTCTCAAAGCCGACGACGAGGAATATCGGGTCAACACCTCCGTAACCGCACGGTAGAGGTATCCCGCAATCATCCGTTCGTGGTCAAGACGCACCTCGGCTTTGGTCGGATGGGCATTGGGATCAACCTCCGCGCCATCCACCGTCACCCACAGCCAAAAATAAGGATACCGTCGGTCGGGAACATTCGGACGAAATGCCTCTTCCACCGCATTGCGCAAAACCCAGTTAGTGACCCAGCGCCGATTGATAAAGAGACTTTGTCCCTGACGGGTGCCACGGTGCCGCCCCGCGGGACACACAAACCCCGTCACAGTCACTCCGTGCCCTGACCAAGATACTTCCAGCATGTCCGAGGCCACTTCACGGCCAAACAACTGCAAGACAATCTCATCGATTCGGCCTTGGCCAGAGGTCTGCCATAACACGGTCTGCTCACTCGTGAGTTTGAATGCCACCTCAGGATAGCCAATCGCGTAATGCTGCAGCGTATTTTGAACCGCCCCGAGTTCCGCCGTTGGCGATTTTAAGGCCTTAAGTCGCGCTGGAATATTAAAAAATAAATCCTCGACCACAATCTCTGTGCCCTGGTCCATGGCACACGGCTGCGGCTCTAACGGTATGCCTCCGGTAATCTGAACTTGGTAGCCGTAGGCACTGCCGCGGGGACAAGAGGCCATACGCATGCGGCTGACGGCAGAAATGGCGGCTAAAGCTTCGCCGCGAAAGCCTAGGGTCGTTCCCTGCGCCAAATCCTCTAACCGTTCAATCTTAGAGGTGGCATGACGTTTAACACAAAGGACGAGGTCCTCGCGGTCCATGCCGTGCCCATCATCGCGCACCGCTAAAAATTGCCGTCCTCCCTCAGCTAAGGTCACATCAATATGCTGTGCCTCCGCATCTAAGGCATTCTCCACCAGTTCCTTCGCTACAGAAGCGGGACGCTCCACCACTTCCCCAGCCGCAATTTGGTCAGCGACTAGCGCGTCCAGAATATGTATCCGCCCCACCTTCTACTCCTTTCTGCCGCGCCCTCCGAATACGTTCGAGCCAGTCCGTAATCCACGCCCACGCTTCCCGCGGAGAAAGGTCATCGGGGTCTATAGCGGCGAGGGCCGTCAGTAATTCTTCTCCCATCGGGTCGGGTTGAAACCAGGTGACCTGCTGCAATGGTTCGGTCAATTCCCGACTATGTTCTTCCCATTGCGCCAACAAATGCCGCGCACGGGTCAAAAGCGTCTTCGGCAGTCCCGCAAGCTCCGCTACTTCTACCCCATAAGACCGCGACGCAGCGCCTGTGATAACACGGTGTGTAAACACAAGTTGACCGCTTAATGCGTCATGCGCCACTTCCACAGACAAATTGCTGACCCGCTCACGTGTCTCGGCTAGGCGCGTTAATTCGTGATAATGCGTCGCGAATAGTGTCAACGGGCTGGGTTCTGCGGATAGTCGTTCCGCCACGGCTTGCGCAATAGCCATCCCATCAAACGTCGACGTACCGCGACCCAATTCGTCTAAAATCACCAGACTGTCACGCTGACTCTGCCGTAAAATCCAAGCCATTTCTTCCATTTCCACCATAAACGTACTTTGTCCCCGGTATATATCGTCGTCAGCCCCGATACGTGTATAGAGGCCCGTAAACAATGGCAGCTGCATCTCCTTGCACGCCACGGGTGCCCCTATGTGGGCCAGGAGCACATTGAGAGCAACCGCGCGCATAAATGTTGACTTCCCGCCCATATTAGGCCCGGTGATTAACGCCAGCCGCAAGCTGTCAGGAAATTCCACATGAGTCGGCACAAAATGCTGCGTAAAGGTCTCTAATACCGGATGGCGCAATCCGTTCAACTTCAGATGACGATCTTGCGCATCGTCATTCCATTGCGGTAAGTAGTAATGACGCTGCACAGATACTTCAGCCAGAGCCGTCAACGCATCCATCTCACCCAGCCACCGAGCTACGTCATTCAGTAAGGCGCTCGCCTCGCGGATCGTTGCCAGTACCTCGCTCGCTTTTTGGTATTCATAGGTCTTCAACTCCGTCTCCGCTTCCACAATCGTGCGCTCTAACTCCAACAAGCTATCGCTAGTAAATCGCTCAGCATTGGCCATGGTCTGGCGACGACGCCAATCATCTGGTACCTTATGGGCTTGCCCATGACTCACTTCCAAATAATACCCAAAGGTACGATGGTAGCCGACCTTGAGCGATTTAATCCCAGAGCGTTCTCGTTCCGACTGCTCTAGCTGGGCTAATGCCTCGCGTTGATGGCTTAACAAAGCCCGGTAGCGATCAATGCGGGCATCGGCACCCTCGCGAATGAGGCCGCCTTCGTCCCATTTCACAGGAGGGTCGTCATGCAAAATGGCCATGTGGGTGAGAATCTCGCTTACGCCCCGCTCACCGGGTCTAGCCACTTCCCCTTGGAAGTCGCTTGGTAGTGGCTGGATTATTTGATACACGGCTTGTACTTGTTGCAAGCCCGTCCGAATAGCAATCAAGTCCTTAGGCGACGCGAGCCCTAATGCAACGCGCGAAACGCGCTTGGCCAAATCCCCGATGGGCCGAATTTGTTGGCGTAGAGCATCGCGAATGAGCGGTTTGTCCATCCAACCCGCAATAGCGCGTTGACGTTTCTGAATACGGATTAAGGAGGCCAACGGACGTTCCAACCACGCCATCAGTTGACGTTTGCCCATGGGCGTACACGTTTTGTCAAGCACGGACAACAAGCTAGGCCCATTGTCGCTGAACACGTTGAGTTGGCGGAGCGTACGAGCACTCACGGCCATGGTATCACCAGGCTTAATCCACGCAATGTAGCTAAGATGAATAGGGTCTTGGCGCTCTAGCCGCGTAACATAGCGCCATAAAACGTAAACCGCGGCCTGAGCGGCTTCATGCTCAGCAAGCCCCCACCCACTTAGGGTCTGGGTCCCTAGCTTCGCAGCCAAGAAGGCTTCTTGTTCGCGGCGGTTAGGCACCAAAGCAAACCATGGAGCAGACTCGATTAAATGGCCGGATAAGGTGAGTGGTTCGGGCCAATTCGACAAATACTCCTGGGGTCTCCAATGCGCCCACTGTTCCGTGACCTGTTCCGCCGCCAAGCGCCCCATACGCTGTTCGCTTAGGTATATAGTACCTGTCGCGAGTTCCGCCACGGCCAAGGCCCATTCTTTCTTGGTGGCATAAATCACGGCAAGACGTGCAGGAGTTTGATCGTTTTCGCCAATGTACGTCCCCGGCGACACCACACGGATAATTTGGCGCTCAACCAATCCCTTTGCCTGCTTAGGATCTTCCGTCTGTTCCGCAATCGCCACGGTAAATCCGGCGTCAATGAGGCGCTTAAGGTATTGATCCACCGCATGATAGGGCACCCCACACATCGGCGTGACTTTGTCGCGCGTAGTGAGTTGCACATCCAAAATCGGCGCCGCCACGGTGGCATCGTCACCAAACAACTCGTAAAAATCCCCCAGTCTAAAAAAGAGCAAGGCCTCAGGATTTTCTTTTTTCAATCGTTGATATTGTTCTTGCATAGGCGTCGTTTTCACGCGGTTCACCAGGCAAACCCCTCACTCTCACCATGGGCGGCTAACCATAATCCTTCAAGAAAGCCCCGGGGATGAAACGTCACATAATCCCATCCATAGACTGAAAACAGTTGCCGCACCAATTGCAATCCTTGGGGAAAAATTTGACGACGCAGGGCATCTAGCGTCGAAAGACGTTCCGGATACGCGGCCAATTCGGCTAATAACGCCTCAACCTGCGAGACGTAAATGACGTTCGTTCGCACCATCTGGGATAAGACTTGCGCCGTTCCCCCTATCAGCACCGGGTGCTGAATACGCCCCACGGCTGGCCATGTTACCGACTCTTGCCGCACGGCACCAACGGGAACGCTAAACGCCTCCGATGACGAGGCGAATTCCGTGCTGCCTCCCCCAATATCCACAATCCACTCCATCTGGGGGACGGCATCTTTGACGGCCATCCATGTCAATCGAGCTTCTTGCCAACCGCTCACCTCATGATAATCCCAACCCGCCTTTCTCACTAAAACCGCAAGATCCGGATGGCGCCGCATTGCTTCTCCCCCGGCCGCGATCATCACTTGGCACTGTGTTTGGCGGGCGCTATCAGTAAAAGACGTGATCACTTCAGCTAATGCATCTTCTCGGTCGTCCGCAAACATATTAACCAACCGTTGTTGGCGCATGAGCACATGAGACAGATCTGTTGCAATTAACAAACTCGTACTCGTTGACCCGATCTTCATTGCGGCTACCCTTTGCATATTGTCACCCTTTAAAAAAATTGCTCAGACTACGCCAATGTGTCAGTATTATAACAAATTATCTTCGGAAGGCAGGTATAGGGTATGACTGGAAGTGAACGCCGGGCATGGCTTAAAGCACATTTAAACGGTACCACGCCCATTGCGGGACATGAGCTGTCTCAGACATTAGGGGTCAGCCGTCAAGTGGTCGTGCAAGACATTGCCTTATTACGCGCGGAAGGACATCCCATCATCTCCACCCCGCGGGGGTATATGATTTGGGAAAAGCCTTCGGGCAGTATTCGGCAAGTGCTAGCAGTCAAACACTCTGATGACCCCCATATTGTTCGACAGGAGCTCCTCACCCTGGTTTCGCATCATGTCACGGTGCTTAATGTCATTGTCGCCCATCCCCTATACGGTGAGCTCGTAGGCAACTTGAATTTAACCTCGTCCGACGACGTGGACAATTTCCTACAAACGATGCAGTCACAAGGTGCCGCCCTGCTGTCTCAGTTAACGGATGGAGTCCACCTGCATACGGTCGAGGGCACGCCGGACAACATCGCCCGCGCCAAACACGCATTACAAACTATCCATATTTTATTGCAACCCAGTTGATGGAGCACGTTATGCCACACGCGTATTTTCTCGACACAGCACTCTATGAGCCCTTAATCCCTTCTGACGCGTGGATAATGGGGCGTGGTTGCCCGGATATCTCGGCACCTTGGCCTCTTGAACAGCGGGGTCTATTTATAGAGGACGACCAGCAGATGTTTTGGATCAAAGACGACACATGGCGCCACGAGCCCATGACGAACTTGCCGCTCCTCGTGGAATGGCACCAACAGTCTGTCGCATTAATGGCTGAATCACACCTTCAATTTCCGGAAATCAGTCGGTATTTCGCTCATCATGGGGCCATGCTCTTCCTTGTCGTTGGGGAAGCTCCACGCGCTGATTACCGCAGCGGGTTGTGGCGAGAGGTCCAGCAAAATCAAGTCGTGGCGTTGACGTGGTGGCCGCACCCCGGTCTTCTTGTTCCCTGCGAAATGGACCCCACGACCACCGGATTTATTCCGGCCGTCTCTTCCCATGTCCAATGGGAATGGTCTCAGGTGTTCGAGGTTCGAGAACGCTATCCCCTGTGGCAACGGCGGCGCCCCGATCTCTACCGCACGCACTGGTGGATTGCCCCATGACAATCGGCCATCGGGTGAAAAACCTCTATCTCCGCGTACTCGCTGGCCACCTGCGCCGTACATTGCAGCGTTCCTGGACGCCTTTAACAGCACCACGGCATGACTTCCCTCGACGAAAGGAGAGGCCTGTAGTGCGAATAGCCGCGGCTCAGTTTTCTTTAGATGCCGTGCCTGAACCGTCTTTGTGGCATAAGCGGCTTCATGCCATCTTTCAATCCGCGGCTCAAGCCAGAGCGGATATCCTCGTATTCCCGGAAGATATGTCACTGCCTCTGCTTGGCATCATTGCACGGTGGCTGCCCCGCTCCCCAGGTCCACCTGACCCAAGTCAAACAGCCTTGGCTCTTGCTACTCTCGCACCCATTGCTTATGACCATTGGCAGCGTGTGATGCAAGATATGGCACGCCATTTTGCGATTATTACGGTTGCGGGTTCAGGACTCACGGTCCGGCACCAGCGGCTAGTCAATCAAGCCCTAATCATCTCGGATCAAGGCCATATCATGGCCGAACAACCCAAAATGCACTTATTTGCTTTTGAACAGGATTGGGGAGTAACCGCCGGATCCCTCGTCAACCAAACCGCCAACTCCTGGTCCTTATACACGGTCGTATGCAATGATGCCACTTATTTCGAGACGTTTCGTATGCTACGACATCGGGGTGCTGATCTCATCGCCGTTCCTATCGCCGATCCCGAACCCCAATATTCCGAACATAAAGCACGAAGAGGCACGTGGGCGCGCGTGCAAGAAACGCCTGTATGCGGGATTGTAGGCGCGGGCACAGGTTCCCTATTCGGCTTTACCTTAAGCGGTAAAGCTGGCATTTATCTACCAGCAGCTTTAACCCCTGACCACACTGGCATTGTTGCTGAATCTTCCTCGGCGTACGGAGAGGGCATTGTCATGGCCGATGTCGACTTAGACGCGTTGCACGAGTACCAGAAAAGTCAACCGAAACTTCCTAAGGGTCCCTGGCAGCATCCCTTTTAAGGTCTTTATACGCCGGGCAATGATGCCATGACATCATGTTGTGTCTGCTCGCCTGCATTCCGAGCGAAAAGCAGATAAAAGATCGCCCGGCACGTGGACACCGGAGTTGTCTTCCGGCGTGTGGTATTATCATAATGTCTTAAAGACTCTCTTAAGTGTGTAAGGGGTCTAATGGGGGCGAGACATGAGTCTAATCCCCTTCACCGGCGCCTATTATGACGTTTTGCCGTGGCATACGCGCGGCGTTGTGGGGAACGAACAATGCCTAATTGACAACCACCAAGCCGCCTTCGGGAGAATCCCGACTTGCGGTTGGTAGGAAGAAAGGAACAGATGCGGTGGTGGCCCTTTTACATAGTGTTACCCATGGGATTCTTGCCTTAGGCATTATGGGTGTGTTTATTGGCATGTTTCTGGAAAGCGCATACATCCCGGTGCCTTCTGAGATTATCTTGCCGTATGCCGGATATCTGGTCTATCTCCACCGCGCCACCTTAACGGAAGCTATGCTGGCAGGTTTACTCGGAGGGCTCTTTGGAGCAGTTTTTGCCTACTGGATCGCGCGGTACGGGGGCAGGCCTTTGATAGAGAAATATGGCCGCTATGTCCTCATTCACCAAAAACAAATAGAGCGTGCGGACCATTGGTTTCAGCGCCATGGTGATGGCGCCGTATTTTTTGGGCGGTTACTCCCCGGCATCCGCACGTATATCTCGTTGCCAGCCGGTGTTGCGGAAATGCCAATAGGGCGATTCATCCTTTTTTCTTTGCTAGGGGCACTGCCTTGGACCATTTTATTTACCTATATTGGCTATATTTTAGGCAACCGTTGGCAAAATATCGGCCACTTAGCCCAATATTTTGGTGCCGTCGTCGTGGTGTTGTTTATCGCTTGGATTGCCATGTTGTGGAGGAATCGCGCCAAAACCAATCACTAACTTCCCACCAAATGAGCCACGGCACCATCCACAAAACTTCGAGGTCCATGTGCACTCGCATCGGCGCTAACGCTTCCACAATATTTTCTAAACCAACGGCCCCTAAGGTAATGGTGCGCAAGACCGTCAGTGCGCTGTGCCAGGGGCTCATCCAATTTTGCAGCGCAAACGGCAAGGCGAATCCGGCAACAAATCCTGTCACAACGGCCAATACCTGTCCCGAACCGATGACTAAGGCCCACAGGGTGCCAACGGCTTCGAGCGGTTCAACCCATAAATGGGACAAGGTATGGGAAATTCTTTGATGCCGTTGAATATCGGCTAAGGCTTTAAAAACTAAAATGCAACCGGCCGCAAACCACCAGCCGCGCAATGAGGCGGGGGCACGATCTCCTGTCGTTTGCCATAGCACCACAACCACGACCATGCCCAATCCCCAGAGCCAAAGAGTGGACAAAGTGTGGGACAAACGCCCCCGCTCAAAGAAGCCCGCTCCCCCCTGAAAGCCAACGAGCATACCCGCTCCCAATACCCAGAGGTCCTGTGTCAGGCTTGTTACCCCCTTGGAATCTTCGTCCAAAATCCGGGTGACTCAAATCCTAACCGCCATAACGCCACACCTGCTAAATGCCGAGATTGCGCTAATCGCACACGAGCTTGAGCCGATCGATTCCCCATGTAGTAAACAATATGCTTGACCCCTGCTCGCGTAGTATAGGTCAACACATTTTGAGAGTCCCAAGGATTATACCGAGACGTCACCCCATATTCGTGCTCAAGGGACGGTACACTCTCATCTGGCACCGTGGTGGCAGGACCTGCAGACCCGTTATCCACCCAGTCATACCCATACATGCCAATGGCTAAAATCAAGTGGTCCGCCGGGACGAGTTTAAGTGCTGCATCCATATTTTGTTTAACCCACTCCCACGGCGCCACCGGTCCCGGAGGGCCCCCGCTATAGTGATGGTCGTAAGTCATGATGACCAAGTAATTGGCTGACGCGCCCAGTTGCCTGTAGTCATAGGCGCCATTAATCGAAGACGGTACTCCTACGAGCGGAAACACGGAGACGGCCACAATTTTATGAATCGCATGGAGTTGTTTGCTGAGTTGAGCGATAAAGAGGCTAAGATCTCCGCGACTCGATGCAGGAATCAGTTCGAAATCGATATTAACGCCATCTAAGTGATCCTGCTTAACCAACGCTACTATATTGTTGACGGCATTTGTACGCGCAGCAGCGCTGTATAAGACCTGCGCACTACCCTGCGCATTATTGAACAGCGGAACGACCTGCACGTGATGGGCATGAGCAAGACGCACCACACTTGGGGTATAGCCGATATCGGACACAGCGCCCGACGGGTCGACGAGAAACCAACGGGGACTTACCGTACTCAACTGCGTCACATGGTGTTCAAAAGACGATTCCGACCCTGGGTGTCCACTTGTTGGGTTATAATTTTGATAGAAACCAACGACCTGAAAGTTTTGCAACGCTGGGGCGGCCGATCGTGGCGCACGAATGCTGATCCATGCAATGAGGGCAATAACCACAGCGGCCACTCCCCCAACAATCCAGACTTTATATTCGCGCCACACCATAAGCCAGTCCCGGTTATTCATCGTACAGCCCTCTTTTAGGTTATTTGCCCATAGTATGGACAATCCCCATTACATCATGCGCCTGATCTACGGGCTCTTGACCAGGCGCCGATGGCTTTTTAACAACGTCCGTAACTGCCGATTTTCTAGCTCCAATGAGTGAATTCGCCATTGCTTTTCACGCGCTTGCAATGTTAAGAGGTTCATGAGGACACGGCGGCTCGAACGCAGCCCTAACAACTTAGCATGCAGGCTTTGGATTTCTTCTTCCAACCGCGCAATTTCTTTTTGCGCATCGTGGTACATCAATTCCACCTCCTGAGCCTAGTATACCGAGGATAGTGGCAAATTATTCCTCAAGTGGCAAAGCGTGAGGATCACAAAGCGCCTAGGACGGTCCGTCCTAGGCGCTTTGGCAACCCACCACGTTTATTAACCCAAAGTATGTGCCAATTGCACAAACGTCCGCACCATGACTCCTGTAGCTCCACTCACAGCAGTCAGGGGGCCTTCTTTGGTCCACGCGGTCCCCGCAATGTCCAAATGGGCAAATGGTACGTCTCCCGCGAATTCACTGATAATCATCCCACCCGTGATAGTACCCGCATCGCGTCCTGGCGAATTTTTCATATCCGCTACTGACGATTTATACAACGCCTTGTATTCCGGATAGATGGGCAATTGCCACACTCGTTCACCCGCCGCAGTTGCCGCTGTAATCACCTGGTTGGCTAAAGCCGTATCGGTCGCCACGAGCCCTGTCGCTTCATGGCCTAATACGACAATAACCGCCCCGGTTAAGGTGGACGTTTCGACGATCCAGTCGGGGTGGAGATGCGCGGCATAACTCACACCATCTGCCAACGCCACGCGCCCTTCCGCATCGGTGTTCGTAATTTCAATCGTTTTGCCATTAAATGCCCGCACCACATCACCCGGCTTATAGGCTGAGCCCGACGGCATATTTTGAGCGATTGCCATAATGCCAATCACATTAATCGCGGGTTTTGTATCCGCAATCGCACACATCGCGCCTAACACAGCACCTGCACCCAACATGTCATACTTCATTTCTTCCATGTTAGCCGATGGTTTGAGACTAATGCCCCCCGAATCAAACGTTATGCCCTTTCCGACAAGCGCCAATGTTTTTTCGCCGTGCCCATGATAGCGCATCACGACGAGTCGAGGAGGATGCACACTACCTTGTCCCACGCCCAACAACGCACCCATGCCAAGTTCAGCTAAGCGCGCTTCATCCATGACCTCGACCTCAAAGCCATGCGCGTTCCCCGCCTTGACCGCCTCTTGCGCCAAGAGCTCAGGATATAATTTGTTCGATGGCGTAAAACCTAGCTCACGGGTCAGGTTTTGGGCCTGTCCAAGGGATAAGCCGCGTTTAATGCCCAAAGCCGCCGCCTCGTCGTCCTGAATGCCCGCCAATACGAGGGCCGGAATTTGACGGTCGACAGGCTTTTGATGATATCCTTCAAAGCGCCAGCTTCCCAGTACCCATCCTTCGACAGCCGCCGTTACTGCGTCTAATGCGGCATAATCAGCCTCCGGTAGCTCGAATCCTACGGAGCGCACTTTTAAGCTTTCGCTGGTTTGCGCCGCTTGCCCCATAATCTTCCGTAACGCATGGACATCAAACTCCTTAGATGGGCCCATGCCGATAAAGAGAACGCGATCAAGGTCGGCATCCGTGCTCGTCACGATAAAGCGCTGTAGAAGCTTTCCTTCAAATTCTTGACGCGCCCATGCATCCGCTAACGCGCGGCGCAGACCTCCGGGGATATGTTCCGAAACTTGTCCAGCACTATCCTGAAATACGCCCACAACCGTCAACTCAACGGTCCCAGTCTGAAGGCGACCTGTTATTGTCTTAATATCCATGGTTATCCCTCTCCTCCTTACGTGACCACTCGCGGGTAAAAAACTCCACATAATTCATCCCAAAAATGCGACGAATTGTATCGTCTGCCAAACCTCGCGCACTCATACGGTCTGCTAAGTGGGTCAGACGTGTCACGTCCTCTAGTCCATCCACCGGATGTTCCACCCCGTCGAAATCTGATCCCAACCCTAAATGGTGATCATCGCCCACCAAGTCAAGATGCAGACAGGCATGGTCCACAACCCGTTCGACATCTTCTTGACCTCCCAAGAAATCGCGCACAAACGTCAATCCTTGAATGCCATTGGCTTTGGCCAATGCAATAATCTGCGCATCCGTCAAGTTGCGGCGATGGTCCGCCAATGTACGGCAGTTTGAATGCGAGGCGATGACCGGGCGCTCAGACGTCTCCATGGCATCCCAAAACGCTGCATGGCTGAGATGAGAGACATCAAGTACGATCCCCACCCGGTTCATTTCTTGTACAATCCTGCGTCCTGCAACACTCAGGCCGCCGCCTCCCGGGTCTTCCCCCGCTCCATCCGCTAACGCATTGCGCTCGTTCCACGTCAAACTCATCAAGCGAAAACCTAGGCGGTGCATAATGCGCACCATACGAGGGTCGGTGCCAACCGCTTCGGCTCCTTCCATGGACATGACCACTCCGATTTTACCCGGCGATAGCGCTGCCAACAACGACCTGTCATCCACAACGGGCACGACCATACCGCCTGCCCCCAACACTTCTTGGTCAAATTGGTCAACAAACGACAGAAGTCGAGGTAAGGCCCGTTCCGGTTTATATTCGGGCTCCACCCAACACGAAAGGAATTGCAAGCGGTGGCCGCCTTCGACCATGCGGGGAAAATCCAGCTGCCCCTCGTGTGAGCGCTCGTACAAGTGCCGCTTTCCCTTTAGAGCGTCCAGTAAACTATCTGCATGCGTATCGACCACGGGTGTTTCTTCGCCATGCCATAACACGTACACTCCTCCTACTCCCGGTAGAATATCCTATGAAGAGACAGTGCCTTGCCATTGGTCGGATCGACATCCACCACTAAGCCGCCAAATTGACCGGGACCCGTCGCCGTCTCGAAGCGTACTGGCATTTGAGTCCGCATTTTTTGGATGACCAACTCAGATTTTACTCCAATTACCGAGTCACAAGGACCGGTCATCCCCAGATCAGTGATATAAGCGGTGCCTTTAGGCAAAATACGCTCATCCGCCGTCTGTACGTGGGTATGAGTACCCACCAACGCGCTGACCCGCCCGTCTAAATACCATCCCAAGGCAATCTTTTCCGACGTGGTCTCGGCATGAAAATCGACGAGAATGACCTTAACTTCAGAGGGCAAACTACTCAGCACATGATCAAGCCCTTGTAAAGGGTCATCATATTGGAACGGCATAAATGCCCGTCCCGCTACATTAATGACGGCCACCGGAATATCGTTGGTGGCCGTGACAACGTACCCATGACCCGGAGTGCCCGGAGGAAGGTTGAGCGGTCGTAAAAGAGCTGGGACATCATCGAGAAAATCAAAGACCTCTTTTTTATCAAAGATATGATTTCCCGACGTCAAGACATCAACCCCGGACCCGAGAAGGTCATCCATGATTTCGTGGGTAATCCCGTTACCCCCAGCCGCATTCTCGCCATTGGCCACAACCATATCAATAGCGTACTCTTCACGTAGACGGGGAAGAGCCTCTTTAAGCATACGGCGACCGGTTTTTCCCACGATGTCTCCCACTAACAAAACCTTCATAGCCGCCCGCCTTTCCTCCTTCAACCCACTTAGGTATTAAACACCACAACCCGTCCCTCGTCTCGCAACGCCACTAAATGTCCATGTGCGTCTTTTGTGAGGGCTTCAAGATTGGCCTGAATCGTTTCCTCCTGAAGCATTAATTCTTCTTCCAAGAGATCATGGGAATCCATTACCACGTCTTGTTCGAACCAATCATGAAGAATCTCGATCATCATGCCCACTTCCTCGACGGATACGGTCTCAATATCCCGTCGCAATTCAATAATCGTGGCAGTGTCCCACTCAAGACGATCCAGACTAATCTGCGATAAAGGCCGGCCCGTAACCCACCGGTAGGTTTGCAGCACATCTTGGAGCTGAAGTTGGAAGCGTTGCCATACGTCTTCCCCCAACGTCTTACGGACGATGAATGTCATATTAAGCGTCCGGTCATCAGGATTAAATTGGACGCTGTTGATCTCCGGATACCGCATCATAACCGTAATTAATGCCCCAAGCCCCCGTGTGCTACTCCCCCAACCTGATGATGATAGGTTCATTCCGCACCCTCCTTTTCCGGCCATCCCACATCTTCTTGATATCATATGCGATGCCATAGAAAACTCGCTTTATGGTCGCTTAGAGGACGGGAGGCTTCCACTGGTCAGTATTTTCTAGTGCTTTACCGGGATACAGCCGTTGAAATTTTGTCTCTAATTCCTCCCGCGATTCGGAGTGTGCAACATCAGCGACGCAGGCCTCTACAGGACACACATCAGCGCACTGTTGGGTCCCGTAAAACCCAAAGCACTCGGTACAGTGGTCCGGATCAATAATATAAATATCGACCCCTTCGCGAATGGCTTCATTGGGGCACTCCGGCTCGCAAGCACCACACGAAATACACTCATCAATAATCTTTAATGCCATACCTACGGCTCCTTTCTCATCCCCCTTGGTCGCCATGCCCTATTATCTTCCAGACAATAGACGTGGGAAAGCCCCGGCGGACAAGGTACCGTCCGTAGCGAATACGCTCGCGGTCATCCTTGATATCGTAACGCTCTTGCAGACCTTCAGCAATCTTTAACCAATCAATATTCTGCTGCCGTTCTTCCCATAAAGGCTCCCATACCTCTCGCGGCAGCTTTTTATCCTGAAGTTTTTGGACTACGAGTCTTGGCCCCATCGTACCATTGCGTAGACATTGCTCGATAAGTTGGGCGGCAACCCGCTTGTCATCGAGCCATCCTTTGGCCTCCAGTTGGTCCATGACCGAGTCCACCAAAGGTTCAGGAAAACCCGCCCGGAGAAGCCGGGCGGAGAGATCCTGTCGACTATAATCACGATACCCCAACCACCTTAGGGCTTGTAGGTAAGGATCTTTATTGGATGTCTTGGTCATCTTGAGCGCCTATGGTCACCAGTGACGAGGCCGCTTGAAAATGTTGGCGAATTTTTGTGTCTAATTCTTGCGCCAGCTCAGGATTTTTCTTGAGATAGTCCCGAGTATTCTCACGCCCTTGCCCCAGGCGCAAATCTCCGTAGGCATACCATGCACCGCTCTTTTGCACTAAATTAATCTCAACTGCCAAATCCAGGATACTTCCCTCACGGGAAACCCCTTCCCCATAGAGAATATCAAATTCGGCTTGCTTGAACGGGGGAGCCACCTTATTTTTCACAACCTTGACGCGCGTTCGATTGCCCACCACATCGGTTCCTTGCTTTAAGCTGTCGATACGGCGCACTTCAAGACGCAAGGAAGAGTAGAACTTCAGAGCTCGCCCTCCAGGGGTTGTCTCCGGATTTCCAAACATCACACCAATTTTTTCTCGAAGTTGGTTAATAAAGACTGTGACCGTATTCGATTTCGAAATCGACGCCGTCAACTTACGCAAGGCTCAGGCGGGACAACATGGGAATCATTTCGCCCGTGCTTGCACAAGGGCCCAACAGGAATCACCGCCCCATTTCGCCCTCGCAATTTTCAGCGCGTGGCACATTGAGGGCTGCCACCTTAGTCCACGATCCAACCATGCTCTAATCAATCAACGCCCCGGACCGAACCAACGCTTCCGCAATTTCTAACGCTTGCAATTCACAGCCCGTATCACCCCTATAGGATTTGGGCTTCCCCAAAATCGAGCCCTTACCGAACTGCTTTTCTATTTGGGCGAAATATGCGCACCTTCCGCTAAGCCCCGCACAATATCAGCCGGAGAGACGCGGTCCATCCGCCCGAGGTTTAAGAACAGCCGAACCATTCCGGGCTCTGCGCCCGTTTCCCCGAACTCTCCTTCTGGCGCTTGATCATGCCCCTTATCCAGCATTAAGCGCAAAGCAGCAGCGGCAATATCAACACTGTCATACGACTGTGCGAGTTCCATCACAATCTCTTGATAAGCCGGCAACACACCATGCTCGATTTCATCGGCCAAGCGGTTTTTCAATGCTTCCCGCTGTTTCTCTGCAACATCCTCCTGGGTAGGTAAGGGCCGCCGTTGTAAGCGAACATGCAACAACTTTTCCATTTGCCGCAGTTGGCGAAATTCCTTGGGCAACACGAGAGTAATTGCCGTGCCGCTCTTGCCGGCTCGTCCCGTCCGTCCAATACGGTGGACATAAGTCTCTGTGTCTTGAGACAAGTCATAGTTGATAACGTGCGTCACGTTGTCAATGTCCAATCCTCGCGCCGCGACATCGGTAGCGACCAGAATTTCACTAACTCCCTCTTTAAAGCGTTTCAACACCCGGTTCCGTTGCACTTGATTCAAGTCCCCGTGGATGGCTTCGGCAGAATAACCTCGCGCTTGCAAGCCCTCGGCCAATTCATCGACGCGTTTTTTCGTGCGGCAGAAGATAATGGTGCGCTCAGCGCCCTCCATGTCCAAAATCCTGGACAACCCATCTAATTTTTCATGTTCTCGCACTTCGTAATAGACTTGTTCAATCTTGGGCACCGTCAAACGCTCGGGGCTAATCGATACGTGTTCAGGATGGCGCAGATACTTCCGAGCCAACCGGGAAATGGCATCAGGAACGGTCGCTGAAAATAGCATCGTCTGGCGCTCGGTGGGTACATTCTGCAAAATGAACTCGACGTCTTCGATGAAGCCCATGTCAAGCATTTCGTCGGCTTCATCCAAAACCACGACCTTAACGTTATCAAGCTTTAATGTCCCTCGGCGAATATGGTCCATGACACGACCAGGTGTTCCAATCACAACCTGTGCGCCGTGTTCTAGCGCTCGAATCTGACGGTCATAGGACTGCCCTCCATAAATCGGAACCACTTTCACGCCCGCATGGCGGCCGATTTTGGTGATTTCTTCTGATACCTGAATGGCTAATTCCCGCGTGGGGGCCATCACCAAGGCCTGCACTTTTTTGCTGCGATGGTCCAACAACTCGACAATCGGAACACCAAATGCAGCTGTCTTCCCGGTTCCCGTTTGAGCCTGTCCAATAATATCGTGCCCTTGCAAAATCAAGGGAATGGTTTTAACCTGAATGGGTGATGGTTCTTCAAAGCCCATGTCTTCTAAAGCTTTAAGTACTGGGCTGGTCAACCCCATACTTTTAAACGATTCAAGTTTTACTGTTTCCTCTTCCATCGAAAGCTCCTTCATCATATGTTTTAATGTCCTCTCCATCCCACACCCGATACGTTAACCCGGTAATTCGAGTAGGTCCCACAATTGCGTCAACGCCATCTCTACCGCGGCCTCTCGTACTCCTTGTCGGTCAACGTGAATAATGCGTTTGCGAACCACCGTTTGGCCTTTATGGCTTACCGCCGTATAAAACGTCCCTACAGGATTTTCGGCGTCTCCACCCCCGGGACCTGCATACCCTGTCGTACTCAGACCCCAATCCGTGTGAAACCGTTGGCAAACAGCCTCTGCCATCGCCTGCGCGCATTCAGCACTAACCGCCCCAAACTCTTCCAGTACATGTCCCGGCACTCCAGACAGCTGCTTGACATGATCAGTATACGCAACAGTCCCTCCTGACACACAGAGCGATGCGCCCGGCACTTCAATAAGACGCGCGGCTAAAAGCCCACCGGTGAGGGATTCCATCATGCTACAGGTCTCATGCCGTTTTTGCAGGGTCTCGACAATGACTTGGGCACGATTCACCCCTTGAACATGATACAACGGTGCTTGAACCTGACCCTTTACCCACGCTAGAGCCCGTTGCGCTAAAACGGTCCCGTGCTCGGAAAATGCGGTAGTCTCGACCCGAATGTCCACTTGCCCAGGCTTCGCATAGATTCCCATTTTAGGATGTTGGCCGGCCAAAAGCGGTTCAATCCAGTGTGCGAGTGTCGCTTCGCCGATATCGAAGCATGAAAGACTTTGACGCATGACCGTTCGGCTACCTTGCATACGGCGCAACCACGGCAATAAATACTGCTCAACAATGGCTTCCATTTCTCGTGGTGGCCCGGGCAACAAAACCAGCGTTTGCCCCTCTAATTCAATCAGTTCACCCGGAGCCTGGCCCTTGGGATTTTGCCAGATGACCGCTCCCGACACGACTGACGCTTGTTTCTTAATTGATTCTTCCCAACCTGAGTTCCGTCCATGATGTTCCGAAATGTATTGGTGTGTCTCGGAATCCACAGTCACCGGCCGCTGATATAACTGAGCCACCGCTTCCTTAGTCACGTCATCTGCCGTAGGACCCAAACCACCCGTCACAACCACCAGGTCACAGTCCTGGCGCAAATAGCGAAGGGCTTGGATAATGGTGCGCACACTATCCCCTACCACAGTTTGGGCGTGAATATGTATCCCGACCGATAATAATTGTTGCGCAAGCCACACGGCATTGGAATTCATGACTTCGCCGGTCAACACTTCATCGCCTACCGCCACGAGGCCGGCAAGTTTGAACACTCCTGTCCCTCCGTACTATCAGGTATTTTGATCATGCCATATTTGGGACAGAATTACAACCACCTGCACACCCCCCAGCCCTGCAGGGTGTGCAGGCATGCCATAAATTTACGCGATATAAGCCCGTACGGCCTCGCCGGGAAGAGTTTCGTGCTCCAATAACGCATTGGCCAGCGTCCACAACTCCGCTTCATGGCTCGTAATCAATTCGTCGACGACGGTTTGTTGCTCCGCTATAATATCTCGGATCGTCTTGTACAACGTCTCTGGCGACAACGCTTCTTCTTGAACCACACCGAGCGGAGATAACCCCGACAACACCATTTGGCGTGCAATATCCCATGCCTTTTCAAAATCGTTGGCCGCTCCTGTACTTTGTTCCCCTAACAAGATGCGCTCGGCCGTTGAACCCCCTAATAGAACGCGAATATCCGCTTTGAGTTCCGAGATAGTTTGCAACAGCCGATCATCTTCGGGAGCATGCCGCACAAAACCTAGCGCCATTCCCCGCGCGGCAATCGTAATTGACGACACGGAGCCCGGGGATACTAATTCCCCCACAATGGCATGACCTCCTTCGTGAACCGCTACTCTTTTCAGGTCTTCACGGCGCAAGTTGCGGTCGATTTTTTCCCCTAACATCACTTTATCGACGGCTTGACGGAGGTGCCTTGTTGTTATGACATCGGTCTCTTCTCGCATCGCCAGGATGGCTGCTTCATTACAAACACTTTCTAAATGTGCCCCCGAAAATCCGAAGGTTTCCCGAGCAATGCTATCCAAATCCACGTCCGGTGCAAGCGGTTTATTACGCGTGTGCAATTGCAAAATGCTTAGCCGTCCTTCGCGATCCGGTAAATCTACCCGCACCATGCGATCAAAGCGGCCCGGGCGCATCAGAGCATTGTCGAGCAAATCCGCGCGGTTAGTGGCGGCCATCACTAAAATCCGCACATCGTCCTCATGAATCTGCATGCCATCCATTTCGACCAGCAGTTGGTTAAGGGTTTGGTCATACTCCAAATGAGATTGGTTGCTGCCGCGTTTCCCGGCCATCACTTCAATTTCATCAATAAAGATGATAGCACTAGACTTTTTTTCTTTACGGGCCAAAGTGCGTGCGTCTTGAAACAACTGACGTACCCGCTGCGCACCCACACCCGCATACATTTCGACAAACTCCGAACCTGACGCAGCCAAAAAGACGGATTCCGTATATTGAGCAGCGGCCTTGGCCAATAAGGTTTTCCCCGTGCCAGGGGGGCCGGTTAAGAGAATCCCTTTTAACGGCCGTATTCCGAGTTTACTAATCACTTCGGGCTTTAAAATAAATTCCAAGGCTTCCTTGAGTTCGCTTTTAGCCATATGCTGGCCGCCTATATCTTGAAACGTCGTATTGACTTGGCTTAGCACGATTTTTCGTGCGCTTTTATTACTTAAGCGACTCAAAATACCCGAAAAGTAGAGTGCGGAACCCAAAGCAATAAGTAAAACGAGCGGCCAAATATCAATGCCATCAAGACCTAAGAAAACAATTACGGCTAGACCAATCCCCACAGCCACTTCTCGTTTCATCATCCTTGGCCCCCTAATCGTAACGGCATGACAATGTCTTCCCAATATTGCGGGGCCCTCAAGGTGACAAAAATGTGACGACTACTGATTTGTACGGTCGCCGCGAAATGGTCATGTTTAGCCACCTGCTGGATGGATGCATTCATCGCGACATATTGTCCCGTGGCTTCACCTTGGGCAATTATGAGGCGAAGAGTATTGAGTGATTGAAGCATAGCAGGACTCGGATGCGATACAATCGTAATGGCCGTCGGTACATGGCCGTAACGCTTTGCATGGCGTGCAACAAGGGCGAGCGGATTGCTGACCGCATATAAATCCATTGAACGCCGCGCAACAATCCTAAAACCAATGCAAAGACAACAAATACCAAAAAAACTTGCCGAACCGTAAACTTCATCAATGGTTCTCGCCCTCCTTCAACCACCATGTCACGAATCATTTCGCAATCAATGGGGAGTATATCATAGCGAGAACAATTGAGCGCAGGCAATGCTTGTCTAGACGGGGAAAGCCCGCCACATCAGGAAAAGCCAAGAAAGTTTATCTTTCCAAAAAACTCACGCGCGTGGCCAATACCGATAAAAGTATTCAATACCACTCCAGATGGTGAGCGTTAACGCGACTACCCAAAACACAATTGGGACCATCCCTGTCAATACCGCCGAAGCACCTAAAGCAAAAAGCTGCCCTGTCGTCTTCCACTTCGCAACGGCACTGGCGCCCATCGTCGTTCCAGCGGGAAGAATCGACCGCAATCCCGTTATCGCAAATTCACGCAACAATAAAATCAACACGATCCAAACAGAAAGCCGATTTGACGCAATTAGCGCCAAACCGGAACCTAGCACAAGAATTTTATCCGCCAAAGGGTCCATATAAGCCCCAAAATGCGTTGTTTTTGATGCATGCCGTGCAAGACGTCCATCAACAAAATCTGTCATACCCGCAATAATAAACACCACCAAGCCGATCCAATGCCACTTAGGAGCGTGAGCTAACCATAGAGCCACCACAACCGGCGTGAGAATAATCCTCGACAATGTGACTTGGTCGGCTACATTCACATTAGCGCCTCCGCCAACAGGTCGTATTCGCGTGTTCCAGAGATCTTGACGGGAATAATCTGCCCGGGGCTAAAACGTCCTTTTACGTACGTCACCCCATCAATGCCGGGTGCATCAGTAGCCCCGCGCCCCACACTAACAGTATCACCTATATCTTCAATCAATACTGGCATCACATGGCCAATGTGGCGTCCCCGTACCGATCCCACTAATTTGCGTTGCACCAGCATCGCCTCGCGGCGCCGACGCTGCTTTACCGCTTCGGACACCGGATCTCCCAATTTTTCCGCCCTTGTACCCTCTTCATGCGAATACGTGAAAATGCCGACGTGGTCAAAGCGCATTTCCTCTATAAAGTTCAGCAAGGTTTGGAAATGGTCATCGGTTTCACCCGGAAACCCGACGATAAACGTTGTACGTAAGGTGATATCAGGTATAGCGTCCCGAATCATCCCTAGGACCCGATCTGTTTTATCCCGCCGAAATGGCCGACCCATTTTTTGCAGAAGTTCAGGATGGGCGTGTTGGAGAGGCATATCTAAATACGGGGCCACAACGGGTAAATCGCGCATCGCACGCACAAGATCGGGAGTAATCTGCGTGGGATAACTATACATAATACGAACAAAAACCAAATCCGGGATCTCTTGTAAGGCATACAACAGCCGTGGCAGCTCCGGATGTCCGTAGAGATCATGGCCCCAAATAGTGGAATCTTGGGCAATTAAAATCAATTCGCGTACCCCTTGCGCTACCAATCGTTTGGCTTCAGCCACAATATCTTGCAGAGGTCGGCTGCGGTATCCTCCCCGCATTTGGGGGATAGCGCAAAAGGCACAACTGTGGTCACAGCCTTCGGCAATTTTTAAGTAGGCCGTATAATTGGGTGTTGTTAATTTGCGTGGAGCTGCTAATCCACTTACCGGCATTTCTCCCCAAAAACTTGGGCGCGTACCGTTTAACGCCCCTTCCACGGCTTCCACAATGCGGTGAAACTCGCCTGTTCCTACCATGGCATCGACTTCAGGCAAATCATCCCATAAGGTTTGCTGATATCTTTGCGAGAGACATCCAGCCATGACTAATGCCTTGAGTTGGCCAGTTTCCCGGTAATGATTCATCTCAAGAATCGTATCAATCGATTCTTGCTTGGCTGAGTTGATAAAGCCGCACGTATTCACAATCAACACTTCGGCATCATCGGCTTCCGGTGTTAACTGGTACCCTGCTTGTTCAAGAAGACCGAGCATCACTTCCGAGTCTACTCGGTTTTTGGGGCAGCCTAGAGAGACCATCCCCACTTTCGTCGCCAAAACAATCACCTCGGACGTATCATAGCCCAGCGAGGCGGGAAAATAAAGAGGCAAACCATGTGCTTTGGATTCTACATGTCTGCAGTCAGTCACTGTCATTGCGAAACGGAGGCGAAGTTTTGCGTATCCATACATTAAAATACCGGGTTACGCGGGCCTTTATGGCCTTGCTCATTCTCATCGGGTTGGTTGCAGCCAGTTTTTGGACATCAAAACAGGCTACCATATTTGCGCAGACATCCCCGCTACCCGCGGCGGATCGTTATTCATTGCGTGATGTCGAGACCACCCAGAAGGTTGCTGCTTTGACGTTTGATATTTCTTGGGGCACAGTGATGCCTCCAAAAGTTTTGTCCATAATCTCCCGAGACCATGTACCTGTGACTATCTTTGTGTCAGGCCCATGGGCCTCGCAACACCCGGACATCGTGAAAGCCTATGCGGCCGCTGGCGCTGAAGTCGAGTCACACGGATGGGCTCATGTTAACTACTCAGACCTATCCAATGCCGGTATTGCCGAAAATTTAATGAAAGCCAATGCTGCGATCGAAAAAATCACCGGCAAACGCGCCACGTTTGTAAGGCCCCCGAATGGTGATTTCAATAGCCGTACCATTATGGCTTCGCGCGCGGTGGGTTATACCACGGTCACATGGGGAACAGACTCCCTCGACTGGATGAATCCGGGCGTTCCCACCATTATTCGCCGGGTTACGACCCGCATTCATCCGGGAGACATCATTCTCATGCACGCTTCGGACACATGTAAGCAAACCGACATTGCCTTGCCGACCATCTTGCAGGATTTGAAAGCCAAAGGCTACAAATTGGTGACTTTGAAACAATTGTTGACCTACGGCAAGCCTATTTACCGCGGATAATCCACCACCGATGGTGGTGAACAGCCGCCGCATCACTTTGCATCGTCTGCACTGAAGTAACCACCGCTGGCTGGCCAGGGGTGGTTACTGTTATAAAGCCGCTGGCTTGATGCCGTGCAACTGGCGCTTTAAGAAATTTTAAGGTCGCGTTGATGTGATAGGTCTCTTGATTCGGTAGACTCAACCACACGGAATGCATAGCTTCCACTGGCACCATCGGTTGTTGTCCGCCTTGAACCGGCACCTGTGCCAACACCTCGCCAGGATGCACGACTTCCACAGTGGACCAATGCTCAAACCCCCACGCCAACAAATTGCGGGCATCGCTATAACGATCTTGGCTATGTAGAACCACGGCAATCAATTCATCGCCATTACGCTGCGCAGACGCCACTAAGCACTTGCCGGCAGCGTCTGTGGTCCCAGTCTTAATGCCCGTTGCTCCCGGGAACGTGTAAAGCAATTGATTGGTGTTATGAATTTCTCTACGCTGATGATGACGCAGTTCTGTAACAACGGCTTCTTTATTGGCCACAATTTGGCGAAATAATACAGATTCAAGACATCATTGGCCGTAGGAAGTGCAAATGCCTGTCCGTTTATCATCATCGTCAGCGCATGGCTGCCCAACGTCAGCGAGATATCGTGAGACCCTGAAAATTGAGCGGATTGCCCAGCATAATAGAGTTTACTCATGGCAGGACCTCCATCGACCGACGCCGATACCCAGCACGTCCCAGTAAAAGACAAAGCAATCGTTACTGGCGACGTGCTGACAGCATATTGGGCATAATATGAATGGCCGCTTTGGCTCGCACTTTGTTGCGTAATCTTAACGCCCGTGGGAGAGGCGAGCTGGGGATGAGATCGTGCCTTATGGCTTTTAGCTGGGCCCTTAACAGAAGTCTGTAATTTGGGCGGACTTTTCTCCGCCAAAGGACTCGTCACCGATCCCGAATAATGTTGCAGCAACCATAACCCGCCAATGAATAGCACCACTAAAACACCGACCACCCAAATCATCAACCGGGGGTTGGAATACTCGGGCATGTCTTTTTCGCCGTCTTGACGGCGAATGCGCGAGGGGGAAGACCTATGCGTCGCCCGCGGTGAGGCATGGGCATAAAGACCCGTACGTCCAATAGGTTCCATTGGAGACAATACCGGATGATCTAACGGCTGTCCCAGGGCTTTGCGGCGCTGCTCTACCAAGGCATCACCATCGAGTTCTAAATACCGCGCATAGTTCCGAAGAAAGCCTTGTCCATAAACTTCTCCAGGCAAGTCCTCCCACCGATTCTGCTCCAAAGCCAGCAAGTATTCGCGCCGGATGTGCAAAGCTTCACTGACTTGGTCGACCGAGAGACGCCGGCGAATGCGGGCCTGATTGAGCGCTTGGCCCATATTCTCTGGACCGTTATTCGTTGACGTATCCATTGCGCATCCTCCTCATGACATTATGGCCAGACCCGGTTCAATGTGCGTGCAAAAGGAATGGTTTCGCGCACATGGTCCAACTTGCAGATCCATGCCACCATTCTTTCCAACCCCATCCCAAATCCACTGTGAGGCACCGAGCCGTATCGTCGCAAGTCAATGTACCAAGCATAAACCGCAGGATCGAGATGATGTTGCTCCATACGCTCCAACAGCAAATCCAGGTCATGAATGCGTTCACTACCGCCAATGATTTCTCCATAACCCTCTGGCGCCAACATATCGGCGGCTAGAGCCACCTCCGGTCTGTGCGGATCCGGTTGCATGTAGAAGGCCTTTAATGCTGTCGGAAAATGCGTGACAAAAACCGGCCGATCAAACATCTCGGCTAAAGCGGTTTCGTGGGGAGCTCCCATATCATCACCCCATGCGAGCGGCATCCCCACACTCTTGAGACGTTCCAAGGCCTCGTCATAAGTAATACGCGGGAACGGTGGAATGACTTTTTCCAAGCGGGAAATGTCCCGCTCAATCGTTTGCAATTCCACCCGACAAGTGGCCAAAACATGTTGCACAATATGGCTCACCAGTCGCTCCTGCCAGACCAAGTTCTCTAATGCGATATTGATGCCCCTCTTTGATAGCGCGGGTTCGTGTCCCCCCAGCGTCCGACCCGGCGTCTGGCTCGGTCAAGGCAAAGGCACTCAGACACCGCCCTTGGGCAATATCAGGAAGGTACCGAGCCTTTTGCTCTGCCGATCCCGCAATCAGTATAGGCATCGCGCCCAGATGCTGCGCAGCAATAATCAAGGCCGAGGTGGCACATACACGCGCCACTTCTTCGATCGCGATACACGACGTGAGCAAGTCCGCCCCGCCACCACCATATTCCTCGGGCATTGCAACACCCAAGAGCCCGTACTCCCGAAACAATTCGACGATGTCCCAAGGAAACTCTCCTGTTTCATCAATTTCTTGCGCTCTGGGCTTTACTTTTTCCTCTGCCAAACGCCTTACGGTATCACGAAACATCCGCTGTTCATCGGAGAGTCCGAATGTTGTAAGACTAGACACAGTCCTTCCCCCTCTTCTTCCCTACCTATTCACGTTATTGTAGCATGCTCCGAATCCCGGATACCTCTTTGGACCCGCAAAAAATGACGCAGGAATTTTCTTTGTACACTGTCGCGAAATTCGGTAAAATAAGCGTAAGACTCTTGTATAGTTAGGACAGTAAAAAGATTTGGTGGTCGTACTCAATTAGGGGGGTGCGTGATGCCTGCAAGCCGCGAATCTGTCAGCATGCCAATACTGCCCATCAAGGGAATTTTGTTTCCAGGGGCTAAAACCAAGATGGTGATCGATGATAGTTCCTACAAGGCCATGATATCCTATTGCATTCAGCAGGATACAGGACTATGTGTTTGTATGGAACGTCGAGCACAAGAATCGGGCACAACAGCAGAAGCAGCAGAACCATCCAACATCGGCACGTCTGCCCGCATCCTCCAAGTTTCAGAAATGGATAACGGAAGTCTGCACGTAGAACTCGCGGGCATTAGCCGCATCAGCCTATTGTCTTATCGCCATGGTAGCCGGTACATGGTGGGACAGTTTAAATATCTGCCAGATTTGGATGATTCTGTGCCGCCTCCGCTGATTGATGAGGCTTTAGCCTTAAGCTCCGAGATTTGGAGCTTTATTTCACCTACCCAGGCGCGTCCTCAGATACCCACAGAGCCAGAAGCCTTGTCTTATTGGATTGCCGCCCATGTTCCCTTTTCTGTAGCGGCGCAACAAGAGCTGTTAGAACTGCGCACGACGCGAACTCGGTTGTCCAAAGAAGTATCGCTGGTCCGCCATTTAATAGACCGCATACGTAGCGAACAAATCATGTAGCCCTCACCCCCGCATGCAGCGGGGGTCCCTTTTGACTGTCTTCAGGCTAATCGGGCGAATGGTCACGGGGCGCATGGCGGTCTATCGCCGGTAACAGATGTTGTGACAGCATATAGGCCCAATAACGCCAATCTTGTGCAAAACGGTCAATTCGTGTATATGTGTGCACGCAGCCAGGGCGTCCACGGTGCTAAGAGCGCTGGGCTGTTGCCTGCTAACGTTAACACACGTGATGCAACGCCACGGTTTAAACGCTGTAACCATTCTTCCGTGCGTTCCACATCGGGCCAAAACCTCCGCGAGTCCGTTGGAATCGAAGGAGAAAACTGAGCAATGAGCTGCAATGGGACACCTGCCTATGACCGTCGTAATTACGACTAGTATAACAAACTCGACCATTGTACTTCACCGCGACGACATGGCTTTTGAGATGGAATATCACACCACATTATGCAGTGGTTGGTCAAGATGGGACCGAGCTGAGACGATCAACCACCGTATCAAACAACTTGATACGCCATTGCAAGGCTTCTCGGGCAATGACTGTCGCTCTTTCCAATTTAGCTGGGTCGCGACCGCACAGGTGATCGAGGAGCTGTGCCGCCAGCGGTCCATGGGTATCGGAGTCCACCTCGATATGCCGTTCCAGGTAATAGCGAAACCGCTCAAGACGTGCATCCGTTCCCAGTTTATCCACGATACGTAAAAACATTTCAGGGATAATGTCTTCACGGCCGTAAAAAAAAGCGGCAGCCACTTCGTATGTCTCTCCATGATGCGCAAGATTCAAATCAAACCGAATAAACTCTTTCACACGGGGATCGACGGGCAGAGCCTCCACTGCCTTTTCCCAGGGCACGCCTTGTTCAAGTTGCGCCAAAAGAAAGTTAATCGGCGCCCTATCCGCGCCAAGTTGCACCATAGCGTCTTGATACAAGCCAAAATGGCTCTGATAGTGGCCGTTCCCCACTTCATCCGATTCTTCTGCCACCACAATCTCGTTAATAAAACGCGTATAGGGCTCTTCCCCACGCGGCCGCCACGGAATATCAAGCCCTGTCAAATCATGTTAAATATCGGGGATGTTGTGGTCTTGTGCACAGCATCTCGCCCCCGTTACGGTCATGGACCGCGAAGTGGAGAATTTTATCACGGTGTGGCCAAAGTCACGAGCGGAGAGCGCTATTCGCTCAGTTGCCTCTTTCACGATGAATAGCAGGATGAGCCCAGATAGTCGCTCATCCTCGTTTCTTGACCGCGTCATAAATGGACCACCATAGGATAAGATATTCCCTGTGATATGCTAATGACCTGAGGTGCCCTATGCCTAATCTTGATAATCTCATCGACGATTTGCAAGCCTTCGGATTTAGTCCCATCGAAGCCAAAGTTTACCTTGCGTTAGTGTCCCAAAACACGCCCATGACGGGATATCAAGTGGCGAAAGCGGCAAACATTCCGCGCCCAAACGTTTATCCTGCGTTAAAACGCCTAATACAGCGCGGAGCGTGTTTGGAAAACCCGGATCAAGACGTCATACGGTACGTAGCCGTTCCCTTTCAGACCTTAGGTCATCGGAACCGTCTTGGTTTGGGTTTGGCCTTGATGCACGGCCGTTATCGTTAAATCCCATTGATCGCTCGACACCGGTTCAATGCTAGCTGAAATGGTGGACCCAATGGGAACCGTCATAATGTCTTGCGCATGCTGTGGCAATTCTTCTACAAACACTTGAGCGGTAACGGCACCGTTGCTATTTTGTTGTTCGATAGTTCCCGTTTGCAACAAATCTTGGCTCTTCACTCCACCAAGCCCAACCCACTGCGCGGCCACTCCGCTCCCATTTTGAATTGCAGGCACCGTCCAAGTCGCCGATACGCTGCGGTATTGCCCGGAAGAGACAACGTAGCCGGCCCAGTTTTGGGAACTCTGAACCGATGCTAATTTGGTAACCGGAGCGTATTTAACGTCCTGGGCCTGCTGCGAAACGCCCGGCGCGGCAGAACCGGTCAAGACAAGACTTCCTAAATGGTTGTGGCCGTATAGCAACAACGCCTCCACACCACAAAGTGCCATGGCTGCCACGACTTGCCTTACCAGTCGACGACCATTCATGGCTTCAACCTCCTTTGCCCTTCTGTTCGCAATGTCCTCTGTAGATTAATTTAACCGCCGATTCATTGCAAAACTGTTAACAAATGGGTCAAGAAGCTGAGATTTTGCTGAAGCTCTGGGTCAATTCGCGTTAAAGCGCGCAAATTCCTTGACCATGCGTTGTGCTCTCAGCACAATATCGTCATCCCCTGGCTGGAGCGGTTCGGTCTCCACGATTCGTTTCCATGTCTGCAGGGCTTTGTCACTGTGACCCGTTTTTTGATACGCCTCAGCCAACGCCTGAAGGATTTGAATCAAGGAGTATTTGTCTTCATCCGGAACTAATATACGCTTCCATTTTCGTTTTTGACTTGTGATTTCCGTGGCCTTAAGATATTGCGCAATCCCCTCTTCCGTTTTTCCCAGCCGCATGAAAAGGTCGCCTAGGCGTTTGCGCGCGGGAATCAAATCCTTTTTAATGCGATTCGCCATTCGGTATTCGCGAATGGCGTCATCAATACGGCCGCTTTGTTCATATTGGACAGCGCGCAGATAATGCGGCTCCGCTTTATCGGAGTATTTGGTAGCCATTTCCTCACTTCCCTATTGAAATCGCCCTTGCGGTTACGCAGGAGACGTTTGCGTGCGTGGTGCCGGTACTAACTGCTTCCAGTGTCGCTCATGAGGTAATTGAAAATACACCGGCCCCATCCATTTGGGATGGCGCGGGTTCACCACGATACCAACCAATGTATTGCGAGGCAGCACATGACCTACGAGAAGAACCTTCTTACGCATAATATACACGGTCATAGGACGATGGTCGGGCAAAGCCCGACTCAGACCGATGAGCAAAATATAATCTTTGGGGGACAAGCGATGATCAATCCATGCCACAGCGGTAGGATATCCATGCCCCACAATGACGGGAGCTACGCTCGCTCCACAGCCCGAAACAGCGGCTAGCAATCCTACACTGAGCATCCATGGAACAAAGCGTTTCACTTTCATCCCCCCACTTACCAACCCACACATTAATGGTGGCTTAACTCCACTTTATTTCCCGCGACGCTAAGAGTCAACGTCTGCTCGTTTGCGGCGCAGCTTATGAGCGTAATGCAAGATAAGAGGAAGGCCAACACCCACCACAACGAAACCCACCATCGCGATATCAATCATTTTGAACTGCGCCATAATCGCTAAGATGCGGTGACTAAAGAAGTAACCCGACAACGCCCATGCACTAACCCATGCACCGGCTCCCAGCGTATTCAAGGGCACAAAAAACTTCCATGGCACCCGATTAGCCCCAGCAATCCATCCGTTCAATTGGCGAAATCCATCGACAAAACGCGCACCCGCGATTAACCACACTCCGCGGTGGACCACCCAGCCATTAAACCGTTCTAAAACATTGGGTTTCAAGCCGACAAAATGACCAAAACGCCACAACAGATGATGGCCAAAACGTCTGCCTAACATAAAGCCTACTGTATCCCCTGTAATTCCGCCCAGTAGTGCCACCACGATGACGTCAGTAATGCGAAAGACATGTTGTCCTGCCAAGATGCTCGCTGCAACTAAGATCGTCTCCCCAGGCAGCGGCAATCCAAAGTCTTCCAAAAATACACCCAAAAAAATGGCCACATACCCGTAGTGGTCAAGGAACGGCACCACGTACTTTGTTGGTGCCCAGAGGGCTCTGTGTCTATTGTCATTCTGCGCAAAGCCAACGAATTGGTTACCACTAAAACCGAGCTAAAGGCCATGGCCCCACCCGCCAGCGCGGGTGATATGACTCCGAACGCGGCTAATGGGATACCCACTAAATTGTACCCCAGTGCCCAAAATAAGTTCTGGCGAATTTTGGCCATGGTCCGCTGCCCTATTAACAATGCCTGGCCCGCGGCATTAATTTCCGGGCGGACTAGCGTAACGTCAGCGGTGTGCATAGCAATGTCGCTCCCTGTCGCCACCGCCATGCCCACAAAAGCCACCGCCAAGGCTGGAGCGTCATTGACGCCATCTCCCACCATAGCTACACGCTCGCCTTGTGCTTGCCATTGCTTAATAAGTTCCGCTTTCTCCGTAGGAGACAACTCGGCATGAACATCCTCGATACCGACACGAGCCGCAATCGCATGCGCAGATGGAAGACGGTCGCCCGTCAACATGCTAACGCGATAGCCATTGGCTTGCAAACGTTGGATGGCAAAGGCGGCATCATCACGCACCCGGTCGGCAATGGCGATGGCACCCAATAATCGATCGTGCAGTCCCACATAAATAATTGTCGCGCCTTGCTGCATCCATTCAGCAATTTGCGACGTTTCCCATGTCTGTGGCCATATTATGCCATAATCTCGCAAGAGTGCCTCCGTCCCCACCACAACGGTTCCCTCGCCGCTCGCTGCTTCCCCAACGACGCCGCGGCCTTCCTCGGTATAAACGCCTTCCACCGCAGGCCGTGAAACATTATGAGCGTACGCAAGCACCGCCCGACTCAGAGGATGATTGGCTTCTGCTTCCAAACTGGCAGCATACCCCACAACCTCGGCCTCCAAAACATCGCCATAGGGGAGGACCGCAATCACTTGGGGACGTCCTTCCGTCAAGGTTCCTGTCTTATCCATTGCCAGTCGGGTCACCTGACTGACGCGCTCAAGGGCTTCGCCATTTCGATACAGAATGCCATAACGCGCCCCCATCCCGGACCCAACCATCACCGCCGTGGGCGTTGCTAATCCTAATGCACACGGACAGGCAACCACCAACACGGCTACGGCATGAAGCAAAGCAGCCGTCCAATTTGCGGTCAACCCGCCCGTCAAAACAAAGGTCAGCACAGCCAATGCGACCACGGTGGGAACAAAGACATTACTTACCCGATCCGCAAATCGTTGAATGGGCGCTTTACCTGCTTGCGCCTCCTCGACCGCCCGAACAATTTGGGCCAACATGGTGTCTTGCCCAACACCTTGAGCTTGCATGATAAAAGCGCGTTCTCCTTGATGAATTGTTCCTGCACTGACGGTGGAACCAACTGAAACACTTTGCAACTCGGGTTCTCCTGTCAGCAACGATGCATCCACCAGGCCATGGCCTTCGGTCACCACACCATCAACCGGAATACGGTCGCCGGGTCGAATCTGAATAAATTGTCCAACGGCAATCGCGTCCACATCCTTGTAACAGCGTAATCGTAGCAGTACCTGTTGCAGCATTCGTGACGACTTTATAAACGCCATCCATCTGGGCTACGCGTTCTTCAAAGCGAGTTTTCACAGGGACCTCATCCAAGCCTTCAACAGCAAGCCGATACGTCTCTTGTCTCACTTGGTAGCCAATGCCGGTGACCGCTTCGACGAACTGATGGGGAGAAATCAGTCTCGGATCAAAGACAATATTGGCCTTTTCCAAAGCTAAGTTGACCTCAGCTAAGCCGACCCCTGGCAAATGGCTGAGTTCTTTTTCAATACGCAATGAACAGCTAGCGCATGTCATTCCACCAATATCGAGCGTAATCTTTTCTTGAGAACTCGTAGGGTCTTGCTGCGCCATCCCTCTCGCCTCTTTCTATCGTTTCACAACCTTGCGAATAACGGTCATCAGTTCTTGAATCGATTCTGCCCCGTTTTGACTTTGAATAGCATCGGCCACGCACCCGGTAATATGGCTCTGCAGCAAAATTAAAGAGACTTCATCCATCGCGCCCGACATGGCAGCGATTTGTTGGAGAATATCTGGGCAATAACGCCCTTCTTCAATCATGCGCATGACGCCTTTGACTTGCCCTTCAACGCGCTTTAAGCGACTCATCAAGTTGTCTTTTTGTTCAAGATATAGATACGTCGGAAGATCCTCCCTTCGCATTCTATGATACCCCTACGGTGTATGTGTATCAAGCTTGGCCGAAAATATGCACAAATTTTGGGTTCATGGCGCAGAATTCTTTCATTCCTACTCTGTTTGCTGGCTGAATTATTTGTATAATGAAATCGCTTGAACGGACCTATTCCTTAAAAGGAGGTCAATTATGCAACTGCCCATGTTGCCCATCCGCTTTCTTCATCGCGCCCAAAGCCTTTATCCCGATAAAGCTGCCGTCGTTTGTCAGGGCGTTGTCGAAGACTATACCGAATTCCAGCGCCGGGTCAACCAACTGTCCTGGGCGCTGTTGCACGCCGGCGTTCAACAAGGGGACCGGGTTGCGTATCTAGCCTTCAATTGTCATCGCATGATCGAAGGCTACTATGGTGTCCCCCAGATCGGAGCCGTGTTGTTATGCTTGAATGTCAGACTACATGCCGATGAAATTGCCTTCATTCTTAATGATGCCAGCCCCAAAATCTTAGTGGTATCCCCCGCATTGCTTCCCATTTGGGACACAATAGCGGAACGCTGTCCCAGCGTTCAAGACGTTTGGTTGATGGAAGACGACGACACGCCGCATCCTTATCCATCCTACGACAGCAAACTTCAAAATGAGCCGCACACGTCCCCTGACCTTCCGATGATTGATGAAAATGACGTAGCGGAACTCTTTTACACATCGGGCACAACAGGATCCCCCAAGGGCGTTATGATGACCTACCGCAACTTGTATGCTCACGCCATGAGTATTTTGGCCACCCTCCATTTAACAGATGACGTCGTACAAATTGTCGGCACGGTCCCTCTGTTCCACGTTAATGCACCCGTGTGATTTAAGGCCGCGCCGCTCACGATTCGTATTTTTCTTCGACATAGTGTCCGTTTCGCCACTGAAGGGCTGTGGCCCGAATTGTCATTCCGGGCCACAGCACGGCGGATATACGGTCAAATTCCTCGGTCTGACCCGTGGTATAGAAGCGCATCGTACCACCCTCTTGCTGTTTCAAGGGTCCCAAAACAGCGGTCAAATGCTTAGCCGTTTCGTAACCCGGGTCAACAATTTCAGCTCGACCCGCAACTTCTTGATAAAAGATGCGTTCCATGTGCGGGAAGTGGGTGCATCCCAAAACCACGGTATCCACGTCTTCTCGAAAGACCGTGGTGAGACACTCTCGCACCGCCAAACGCGCTTGCTCCGTATCCGTATCACCCGACTCCGCCATCGTCACCAGCACAGGACAAGGGTGCTGAACGACCTGAGCCCCTTCGTTATACCGCGCAATAGCGTAACGATACACCTCAGACTGATACGTTGCATACGTTGACAATACCGCGATACGGCCACTAGAAGAAAGTCTGGCAGCCCTGTGGGCTCCTGGATCCACCACCCCAATGACCGGCACCGGCGAGCGCCGTTGAGCCTCTTCCAGTGCCGCTGCAGTGGCGGTATTACAAGCAATCACAACAGCCTTGACGTGCTGGTCGAGAAAAAAATCTAAAAATCGTAGAAACAATTCGCGCACATTATCTAATGACCGGGAGCCATAAGGGAAATGCGATGAATCGGCCCCATAAATAAAATCCTCGCCAGGATATAATGCCCAAGCCCGTTTCAAGACGGTGAGGCCACCTTCCCCGGAATCAAAAATTGCAATTGGTTGTGACGTGGCCAACCATCCTTTCTCGTTCACTGCGTCCATAGTATCTCGAAAGAACCCGCTTTCCAGTCCTGATCATGAGGAGCGCCTCAGGTGGCGCTCCTCAGGTGGCGTAATATTTCTAAATGCTAAATAATATGCAATCACATTCAATGCCATGAAAAAGGCCGCGCCGTAAACGGGGAAATCCAGCACACTTTCCATGGCATTGCCGCCAATGACCGGTGAAATCATAGACGTTAACTGCGATGGCAGGTTACTAAAGGCCGCAACACGGCTACGATACCTCCGGTCCGAAACGCCCATGGCAAACGATTGACGCGCTGGCATGCCAAAAGAATTAAACACCATACGCAGCAGATATAAGAAACCCGCTTCCCAAAATTTGGGCACAAATGCCATAAGCAATAATGCGGCAATACTCAAAATCCGCGTGACGGTGACCGCTTTTACCGCGCCCAACCGCCGGGCAATGCCCGATGCCAAGAGATATGGCAACGCTGTCGCTAAATTAATAATCGTATATAATGCGCCTAACTCGGCAGGACCCGCTCCGTATCGGCGATAGAACCAATAGGTGAGTAATGGACCCAAAAACCCGAATCCTAGTCCATTTAAGGCATTTGTTAAGCCCAAACGTCCTGTCAAGCGTTTAACACTAATCGGGGGAGGCTCTTGCTCCGACACAGCCATCATGTTCGGCCGTTCCTCATGAATCGGCCACGCCGTGGCAATCATCAACAACGAAAGAATTGCACTAAAACCAAATAACAGATGATAGCTGGCCACCCACGTCCATCCTAGACCGTGAAGCCATTCTGGCACGACAGCCACCAATGAACCAAATGCTCCGGCGACGACCCCCACAAACGAAATCCGCCCAAAAACTTTCGTACGATTTTCATCAGAGACCGCTTCCGCTAACAGGGGTTGTTCCGCGGGAAACAAAGGACCCCACGAACCGCCGCTTCCCGCGCCGCCGCCCTTTCCCACGCCGCCTAGCCCAGAAGAGAGCACAACGACCCAAAAGGCCGCGGACGTCGCCATCGCCACGCCTCCAAGCAATGACAAAATACTGAGCCCTATAATCGCTCGTTTCCGCCCCATGCTATCGGCAAAAATCCCCACCCCGGCTAATAAAACGACGCTCACGACGCCAGATAGTGTCAAGACCAAGCCAATGCGAGCCGCCGAATAGCCTGACATGGCGAGGTAGAGGGGAAAAACAACCGTCAAAAAGGCCGTAGCAAAGCTGCGCAAGGCGCGATTCGCATACAGCCAACGTAAGTTCTGTGACACACATAAGCCTCCCGCATCCTGAAAAATTCACGGGTCTACTATAGCACACCCTAGCAACCCCATCGGTAGCCCGGCATCGTAGAATATGCTAGCATTTGGATTGTAGATATTGACGTTAATTAAAGGGGGCACAGATCGTTCGTACACGGCTTAGCTGGGCGCTCGTGCTTATGCTCGGGGTCATAGCCGGAGGCATCTTAGGATTCCATATGGTTTACCATGCGCCATGGCTCCTCTCGATGTATTTCACCATTGCGACAATGTCCACCGTTAGCGACTCACGCCTTAGTCCTCATGGCCCCATACAAATTATTTTTACCACCGTCATGATCGCGTTTGGTACAGGGATTTGGGTATTTGGCCTGTCCTTATTCGTTTCGTATTTTTTAGAAACTGACTTGGGTTATTTTAAGGAGCGAAAAATGATACGGGAAATTGGACGCCTTCGCCAACACTTTGTCATTGTGGGAGCGGGACGGGTTGGAGAAAGTATTGCCCGCGAACTGACGGCGATGGGAGAAAAGGTCGTCATGGTGGATTTCGAACAAAGTCGGGTTGAGCGTGTCCGCAAGTTAGGCATGCAAGCTCTTGTCATCGCGAACTTCGATACCGAGGCCATGCAACAAGCCAATCTTGCCCATGCTCGTGGCATTGCCTTGGCGTTGCCTGACGACGCTCAAAATCTCTATGCATTTCTCACGGCCCGTGATGCGAATCCTGATTTGCAAGTGGTCGCACGAGCTCAAACCCCCGAATCCGCCCACTACCTAAAATCCTTGGGGGTTGAACGAATCATTTTACCGGATATCGTCACCGGCCGACGCCTAGCCCGTATGCTCGTGAAACCGGTAGCCCAAGATTTACTGATGGCGTTGTTGAATGAGGAAGGGGTGCATGTACAAGAAATCCCCGTCCAAGCTGACGATGCCATCGCGAATCAGCCCGTTCAAAGTGTGCGAGACATTTACGGCGAAGCGGTCACCCTCATTGGGTTTTGGCATGACAACCACCTACATATGGCCCCCCGAGCTCAAGACATTATTGTGCCAGGGGATACCCTTATCCTAGTGCAAGTCGATGACGATAGGGCGCATTGAGAAACTCACACGTCTTTTGCTTGCTGCCACCGCGGATGAGACTCCATTTGCCGAAAATCCGGTTGAAACCACAGCATCGCGCAAAAGAGAGCAATAATGGCGCCTCCTACTATCATGAGACTTGCCGGGCCAAGCCAATGCATCCGCAAAATGAGAGAAGACATCCCATAGCTTACAGGCACCAATCCAACCGACATCAGCGTTAACAATGACATAACCCGCCCCATCATGGCGTGATCCACGATCGTCTGGATATACGTGATAATGGGAATATTAGTCAGGCTCATCGCGATACCTGATGCGGCCAGAAAGACAATACCCATAGGCCATTGGTGAACCATAGCGGCTCCTATTAATCCAAGGCCGATAACAGCGGCTGCAAGAGCAATCCACTGAAAATGTCCACGCATACCGCGAACGGCAACCGTGAGTGCCCCACCAACTACCGCCCCTAAGCCCATAGCCGCCTCAAAATACCCATAAACGCTACCGGACCATCCTTGACGCTGCACAAAACTCGGCAAGCCAATGTTGACAGGCCCCATAAAAAAGAGGTTAATAACCATGGATGCCAACATTAAAAAGAGCAGAATGCGAATGTTCCATACATAACGCACGCCATCATATATTTCACCCCATACGCTGCGCGACGCCAAGGGAATGACGCGTTCCTTTGCTGTCATATGAATGGCGCGAATGGCCACCGCGCTCCCTGCATATAGCGCGGCCAGGACCGTAAATATCCCGGCGAACTGATGCCATTGCAACATCCCCCCTGCGACAAGAGGACCTACGACCATACTGAGTTGTTGTGTCGTCTGAATAAAGCTATTGCCTGTCGCAAGCACTTGGTCTGGCAATACATGCGGCACTAAGGCATTTTGAGTTGGCCAATAAAAGGCGTCGACCACCCCAAACATCCCTGCCACGGCATAAAGCACCCAGAGATCCAACGCCCCAACCTTTGTAGCCAGCCAAACGGCTAGACCAAGCAAAATCGCCATTCTGGCGGTTAATGACACCACCATGACCCGGCGTGGGTTCAACCGGTCTACAGCAACCCCTCCAAAAATCATGAACAATAGGCGCGGCAAGGAAGCCATCAACAGCGTAGTGCCTAAGTTTGCAGCAGAATGGGTGATCTCCAGCACAAACCACGCAAGAACTATATAGTATGTGCTGTCCGCCACAGACGATAGCATAGCGCCTAGCCATAAAGGAAAGAAATTGGGTTCACGCCATACCGTGGATTTCATGACTCTTATTATACTGAAATCCTTGAAGCACCGCCCAGGGGTATCATAGCACGGTTGAATTTTTTGATCTTATACCGTCTTCAACGGTAGTAACGCTCAAGTGCCGTCCACATCCAATCAAAAAATTTGGCGGTATCAATATCCGTCGCGACCGCCACAAGAGGTCCCTCACTGCGTTGCTGAACTTGTCCCCGGCACTGACCGTCACACCTTTCAACGGTTACCGGCACCATGAGCCATGTAAAGAACTCAGGATGCTCTGCCGCGGCAACCGCTAGCACATCGTGAATCGGTACGCCCTGCGCATTGGCATCAGGCTCATGCGCCGCAAAGAACGTAAACAATCCATAAAGCATCTCACCTACCATACCAGGCAAGCGGCGAAATCGTTGAATCCCGTCTTGGGATAGTAAGGCCTTATGCGTGACATCGAGCCCCACGAGGCGGATGGGAATGCCAGATGTTAATACAATGTTCGCCGCATCCGGATCGACGTAGAAATTAAATTCGGCATTTCCATGCCGTTGTTTGGGAACAACACGCAATTGACCTCCATGGGCGAAGTGGAAGAGGAAATTCAAAAACTCCAACAAGATCATGGCGCTGCCACGAGCAACCTCAGTGCCATGGATTTCTGGCTGGTCACCGATGCCGGCTACCGGCCCTTAGGCTTTGTCCTCGGCAACTCCGTGATGAGCATGGGGGTCAGCGGCGGAATTGCTACGGCATTTAAAGGCATGCAACGGGGGGAATTAAAACAGTTAACCCAGTTGATGTACGCCGCGCGTGAGCTGTCACTACAGCGCATGAAGGCAGAAGCCGATGCACTAGGGGCAGACGCGGTGATAAATGTCCAGATCGAGATCATTCATCGTTCAGAAGAAATTATGGAAGTGGTCGCAACGGGAACCGCCGTAAAAAAAGTCGGAGAGCCTCAGAATCGGCCCGTCACCTTGCAAGTCAAATAAAGATCACGGCATTCCCTGGTTAAAAAAACTTACGATAATCTCTTTCGGCTTTTCTCGGCCCCTAACGGGACCCGCAGTCCTCACAGGATTCGTCTGCTCGGGGGTGGCTTCCGCTCCATCGCGTGGGGATGTTTTTCCCCCACGCACCGCTCAAGATCCCGGCAGGAGAAGGATGGCAGGAAACTCCCATCGGTGTCCCGTCGGTGGTGCCCTGAGCCCCAGTGTTACTGGGCCCTCATCAAGATGCCCCGTCGCTCCTTTCGCCACGTGGTGGCGACGGGGGAATGCGATGTGGGTCATTCGGAGAATAACGTCTTGCGATACCCTAACCAGGCACTCAAATACTGATGGTGCGATGCCAACGTCTTCGTCATGATCCGTTTAATCCGAGCCCATGCACTCCAATCATTTTTCCGATAAGTGGGGTCGTTCCATTGATCGCGGTCTTGCATCCAGAGCCGCAAGGCTTTCGGGACGTTTTCTCGGCGGACTTTCAGTCCGCCTCGTCGTCCGATCACGAGGGCCGCGGCGTGATGCACGCTCATCCCGTATTGCGGCTGATACTTGAACCGCCCGATAATCGAGGTATAAGCTGGTTTGACTTTCCGCAAGGCGACGCCTACCCGCGCGGCCTGTCGTTCGACCGCCGTCAGCAAGGCCCGGTAATTAAACTGGTGCGTCACGCGGTTAAACTTGGCGCTCACATCCCGATCATGGATGAACTGCAAGTCTTCCACGACCAGTCCCGCTCCACGAGCCTTAGCCCACTGAACGGTCTCGACCGCGAGACCTCCCACCAACGCGTCGCGTTGGGTCGATCGGACATCGAAGAGACGGGGATCCCCGATCGTCGCGAAGGCGCAGGCGTTGCCGTTCGGCAACACGTGACAGAGCGCCAAAAAGGTGCTGTTGGTATCCACTCCCACCCAGCCATGACGAGGATCGGTCTGTATGGGCGCGGGGACTTCTTCGACGGTCACGCGGACCTGATACCGTCCTTGACGTCGGAGAATTTCGACTTGATAGGGGTCGCTGGCGGCGAGCACCCGACGCAGCAGCCCCTCATAATCCCGGCCATGGACTTGGCCGGTTTTCTTGGACACCTTCCGCGCAATATAGAGAGGGATCTCCAGTTTCTCATACCGAGGGACTTTGGCGTCGGGGTTGCCCGGTTTGAGGCAATCGAGAGAGATTTCTAAGATCCAATGGTCGGTTCCTGCGCGGACGCGCAGGAGGGGATTGCCCCTTTTGGTTCGATCCCCACGCGCTGACAGCCGACCATTCCGGCTCTCGTCCCATTCTTCCCGCCACGCCTGCTGGCGTTCCTGTTCGGCGAGGGGGTCATCGAGAGTCTTGAACCGATCCAGCCACCGTTTTTTTGTGCCAAACACCACGGGAGGAAAGGTGCCTGCCTCGACATGCTGTTGATAAAACGCTTGCTGGGCTTCTTGATGCGTGAGCTTACGTTCTTGTCCCGCAATGCGGCGGGCATTCGGATGCGGGGAGGCCCGGAGTGCGGTCAACCGTTCTCGGGTTTTTTTCACGCGTTGCGTCCATAAAGTCGCCCCGTCTTTCATGGCTTGATGGCGGGCCCGAATGAGGTCTTGCGCTTCTTGCACCGCATCTTTGGCGTAACGCAGCGGCAACTCCGTTTCACTGGCACAGTGACGTTCCAAACCGCCTATGTTTTGTAGTCCTCCAACCAAGCGTTGAAAGGCAAACCGTAGCATGAACCCATATTTGCGCATCAAACGGCGTAACACCGTGTCCTGATCGGGCGTGACATCGAGCAAGACACCCAAAATGGTTGTCTTCATTCGGGGACTCCTTCCTGAGATAAGGTCGCCATCGCTTGACGCACGGTCGACCCCATCTTTTCCCCTCCGCGTTTGCCATAAATGCGGGCCGAGAACGACGTGGTAATGGCAATCAAGTCCTCCACGAGTTCCTGCTGATCGTCTTTCACCGTGTGTTCCATGACAACAACACGCACGCCAAAGGCGTGCAGGTAACTTTCCAGATAAGTAAACCCGAAGCGTGCCAATCGATCCTTGGATTCCACAGCCACAATGCCCGCTTGGTGTTGCTGAGCAAGATCCAGCAACCGATGGAGACCCCGCCGTTTTTCATTCAAGCCGCTCGCGACATCGGTAAGAGCCGCCACCACAGTCCATCGCTGCTCCGCAGCGAACGCGGTTAACCGCCCGAGTTGACGATCCAAGTTCCCCGCGTCTTGTTGTTTTGTGGTCGAGACTCGGGCATAGAGGAGACAACGAGTATCCCTAGCAACATCAGGCGCATCCTCGTGCATCAGGGCGCGTAAGTCCGCGACCCGATAGCGCCGATGATTCGTCACGGTACGCACCGGAATCAGGCGCCCTTCGCGTTCCCACTTCCGGAGTCCGTCGATGCTCATGCCGAGCATCTTGGCCGCCTTGCCGATACTGACAAACTGCTCATCCATAATACCATCACCTTATTATATTATAACATATTATCAGAGATCATCATAGATTGACAGCAAGCAGCTTAAACCTCCTAAGGCGCATGGTACCGTGTTCGACGTGCTGTGCGCCGCACCCTCATTAAGCTCACCACGCCACTAAGGAACGCGACCCCCGCGATCACATACAGGGCCGTCGCGAGCCACAGGGCCCCCTTGTGTTGCTGCCATAAACTCGCCACAATAGCCGAAAAGCCCGCAAGCACCCATGCCACAAGGACTGCCATTTGACTAGAAATTTTATCCAGACGCCGCAACACCGGTGTCAATTCGGGGCGGGTGCTGACTGAACCGCGACCGATTTTGTTCAATGCGACATCGAGCTCTTCCGGAAGGCGCCATCCAATTTGCCCCCAACCCTTGGCCTTGTCGGCCACTTTGTCCCACACCATTTGACCTGTTGGACCCCATAGGTTGCCAATTTGCTCGCGAACCCATTGATAATAACGATTATTCCAGACTACACGCCGTTCGTTAATCATCGGCAAGGCTTTTTCTTTTAAGAGCGCCATCCAATCTAAGTCGGGATCGAGTCCTCCTACTAGCCCAAACAGCATGCCAATAGCTCGTCCTAAAAACATATATTGTGCAGGAAACTGCAACGGCTCCTCATATAAGAAATCTTGAAAATCGCGAACGAGCGCGCTTAGTGCTGGCCCTTCTTGTAACGGCACTCCCGCAATGCGATCGAGCATGAAGCGCACTGCGCGTGTCAAAATTTCTAAATTCGCTGATGGCCTCACAAATCCTAGCGCCACCATACTATCCACCACGCCCGGTGCATTGCGTGCCAGCCCAAATTCGCGCGCTGTTCGTCGGACATATTTGACCACTTTGTGACCCGAGCTACGCGAGTCAATCCCAAAAGCGCTAAGAACCAAAAGAACAATGGAACTTGCGGACGTCGCCTAAACCACATCGTAAAACCCCCTTAACAACTATTCGTACTGCTTACTATTTGTCATTATAGACGTTTTCCTATTTACATGCAGCCTATCGTAACGCGCTAGACCCAAATTTTGTCATGCGCAGGGCCTGCCGATAACAACGCCCATACAGTTTAGGAAGATGGCGCAATCCCATCATCATCACTTCTTCGCGTGCTCGCGAAATGCCCGTAAATAATTGATAAGCTCCGGCTCCTGTTGTCTCAAAAGCCTCTTCCGTTTCGGCCATCAAGATCACCATATCAAACTCGAGTCCTTTAGCATATTCCACGGTCGCCATAATGACGTCGTACGGTTCAGGATTTTCGGGCTCAAAGGCCATTTCAATCGTCTCCGGTTTAAGACGTTGAAAGCGCTCTAATAAATCCCGCGGTGCCTTATTAGCAAAAATCACTGCCACTTGTCCTAAATACTCTCGTTTGCCCCGCACTACCTCTTGCATCACCGCTTCGGCCACCTTTGACTCGCTAACCTTGACCGGTGGATGAATGATGCCGCCGCCGCGCCGAGGGACTTGTTTAATACCGGCCGGATGCGCCGCATTGGCTAGGTGCACAATCTGCGCTCCTGAACGATAATTATCCAAAAGTTCGACATGTTGGGCATGCAATCGGTTTGCTACCTCCGACCAGTTTTCGACCTCCGTATAGGGATTAAGATGTTGAAACGGATCCCCAACCAACGTAAGCGAGCCATTCGTGGAGACCAATTGCTCCGCCAGAGCGAAGCCCACAGCGGGGACATCTTGAGCCTCATCTAAAACCACTAAGGCATAATGCTGTGAATGCCCTAAAAACTTCCCGGCTAAAAACAATAACGCTAAGGCATCGGCGAGGGCCCATACCGATTCCCGATGAAAGGGTGCTTCAATCCCTGCTTCCTGTCGCGCTACGGGATAAATAGCCATCAAATCTTGAATCGTCTCCACCCGTGGGACTTGTTCTTGCCAATGATCAAATCGCTGGCGGGCCAACTTTTGATAAGAGGTCAATTGACGGCTCTCCGCTCCCGCTAAGGCCGTTTCTACCATTTGGTCCCAACGGTGTCTTAACAGGCGCCACCGTTCCCGTAATGAATATCGTGAGGAGGTCGCAAAAGTCTCATAAACTTGCGCCGATGACAATTCCAACGTACCTTGATGCCGACCGCTGACCGTTTCCACATCAAAGGCCATCCGCAAATCGCCCAGGTTCTTCGCCAAGTTCGCGGCATAGTGGTCAACCCAACGTTCTAGCCTTTGGGTAAACACCTCATCATATAATAAGGCGTCGTCAGAACTAGCCGATTTTTTTCGAACGGGGACGCCTAATTCTCGTGACAGCCATGAGACGAGGTCGTGTAGCACAACATCTTGAGCGCAACCGGCGCATTCCATGGGATAATATCCACTAACCGCCCGTTAGCGTCCTCAAATTCCAGCGATCTTTGGGCTTTACTGACATAGACAACAGTCGGCTCTTCTCCCTCTGTTCGGTCGACATACTCGATACGGCCATAGTAAGGATTGTGCCCATGACGGTCCCATTCCTCATACCAAATCTGCTGTCCCCGAGCCACGGCCTGATACACAGTAATATCATTATAACCACTCACGGGCGTGCCCTTACTGTCAAGCAATGCTTGGATGCGTTTTTTTATAGTAGCTAGCGCTTGCGCTAAATTTTTGCGTTCTAAAGCAAATGTGTGCGATGAGGGCCGATAGCGATATTCCAAATTCTTTCACCACCCGCATAATTCATGACAAAGGCTTTGGCAACCCACCAAAGCCTTACCATGCCATGCCAATGGTCACTATCATACCAGAAGAACCGCGACGATCCTAACGAAATCCGTCGGTGGAGCTATTTCGGACGTAAAATCGATCGCCGATGATGGCGCCCACCTTCAATTTGCTCCACGATATTTTTGGCCTGAAGCAAAGAGCATTGGTAGCGTTTTTTGATAACCCGAATAGCCTCGATCCGGCGCCCCTGGTCCAACAGACTACGGACTTCTTCCTGGGGTGACTGATCAGGTGATACTTCCCACAACAACTCCATCAGGGCACGCTGTTGGTATTCCAACGTCTTAAGACGGTGATGCAAAAACATAATCATGCCTAAAAATCCTAACGCGGTAATGAGTGCAATCCATTCCACATGCCATACCCCTATCCTATAGCCGCAGCCGTAGTTCAACGATTATTATGCCAAACCTATCATGTCTATTGTGTTCACCTCTAAGGCCCGGTGATATTCCATTTTCGACAGTATACGGGACGTGCCATGGCTTTTCAACCCGACCGAAAAGCCTAGTTCAAAACGTTCGGTGGGGTGAGAACGTCCGTGGAAGTCGGCAATGGTGCTTGATTCGGTTCGACACGCCATAGGGCCGTCAACCCAGCACCCAAAAGAGCCGCGGCCCCTGCAATGGCCAGCACGGCTCCCAACCCCCACCGCACTTACCCCACAATAAACCGTGCGACCACAAGCCACATATAGGAATTCAAGACCGCAGATAACAAGGAAAACACCATAAAAATCACAAGATCCCATAAGAGTAACCTTTTGCGACCTAGCCAATCCGCCAGCACCCCAGCAGCCAAACCGCCACCAATCGACCCTAGAAGCATGGCCGAGGCTAAGAGCCCTGTTTGCCCAGCGGTTAAGCGATAGAAACGGGTCAGGGGCACAAGCGCGACGGCAATCACGGACAGGTTGTATCCATCGAGAACAATTCCCAGACTCGACACAAGACGAATGCGCCGTAATACAGAACCCGAAGATTCAAGATTTGTCGTCATAAGACCTATACACGCTACTTTCTCGAGACTTGAACACGACGAACACCCGGCCATATTTCCCCGATACAACCAGTCCTTCACGGCCCCGAACATTAATACACGCATGCCCATCCCTCGCGCTGACTTTGTAGCATGTTGGCGAACCCAATAAGGTATGATAAAGTCAGCCATGCATATGAGACGGCCTATGTCCCACGTAGTGAACCCGTGCGGCCAGACGTTGGTCTCCAGCTCTCAACTTCAAAAGCGAGGTGCCTCATGTCTACCCCGATCTTACCCATCGACCACCGCGGATTGACCCGGGAACAAACCGCAGACCTGTTGCGAGGCCTGTCTGATTTTATTGAAACCTATCCCCACGACGCTTTTGTCGTCACCATTGATATTACACCTGCCACGACGGAAACCGCTGCACCCAAAACCCGCCGAGCGCCTCGTAAGAAATCCTGAAGACCATGGTCCTTCTGACAAGCGGCAAGTTCTCACGTCCTCTCTTTGCCGCTTGACGAAGGGGGATGCCCTTAATGCCGGAATCCCGATACCGGCTCTTGTGGGTGGGGCATAGGGCCATCAAGGGATTCAAGATAGCCCACGGCTTCCTTTAGATCGTCCAGCAGCAAATGCGCTAAATCCAATGAAAAACCATTGCGCACTACGACACGTCAGGTCGGCTAAAATACGTACGCATCGCTCTTCAATAGCGGCCGTCTGCGGATATTCATCTTTATCAATCATGTTTTTGTCAAAGGCTTCCGCATACAGTTTGTCAGCCTGGGGATCCATCCACGTCCCCACAAACGTTGCCAAATTGAGGCGTGCATTGCCATCCATAGCAATTTCATCATGCACAATTTGATACGCAGCATCGGGATTCATGCCATGTTCGCGTAAACGAAATCGCGGAATTGGCTCATCATTCTCCTGAAAGACTAACGGATTGATGGCCAGTTCATCGGGCAGCGCTACGTGCTTTCGGCGAGCATGCCAGCGGCTCATAAGACCCCTCCTTATTTTCGCGCGTTGTCATAGCGAGTCTTCTTATAGTGTGACGCTATAAACAGGGAGGGGCAAGAGCCTTATCAAATAGAACCCGAAGTTCAACTTGACATCGTGCTATGGAGTGTGAAAATTAATATATGAACAACATGACTGATTTTCCTTTGCCTATAGGGTCTATGCTTGTTGATCGGCTAAATGCCGCAAGCCGCCGCACGGGACTCTCCGTCGATTCAATCGTCATCATAGCATGCCTTGATTGGCTCAGACGGCATGAAGACCACATGTCATTGTGGACCCCTCGGGCCTTTCCAGAACGAGATCCCCATGAATAGCTATGCGGGCTGTTCGTGTTTACGCCCGTTAAGATGTCTTGCCAAGCGGTCTCAAGGCAGTTCTTATCCTCCTGGAAATATACAGATATGATTTGTGCAGGTAGAGTAATATATGGCCGTGCCCTATAATGGACCAGTCACAACAACTAGGAGGGACTTCTCGACACATGGCAGGAGAAAACATCTCAGCAGCAGCATCGGGCACTTTTCGCATTGGCGAAGATTTGCCTGTTCATCGATTAGGATATGGCGTCATGCAGCTCCCGGGCCCTGGCGTTTGGGGCGAATCGCGTGATCCCGAGGGAGCTTTACGTATTCTGCGCCGAGCCATTGATCTCGGTGTCAATCTCATCGACACGGCTGATGCGTATGGCCCCTTTGTCGCAGACCTTCTCATCAAAAAGGCCCTTCATCCCTACCCGGAAGGTCTTGTAATTGCCACCAAGGTCGGGTTGACGCGTTCGGGGCCCAATGACTGGCGCCCAGTAGGACGACCCGAATATCTTCGTCAACAAGTCGAACTAAATTTACGCCATCTAGGACTCGAGCGCATTGACTTATTGCAGTTGCACCGCATTGACCCCAAGGTCCCTCTCGCCGACCAACTAGGTGAACTCACCCTCTTGCAAAAAGAGGGAAAAATACGGCACATCGGACTCAGCGAAGTGACCCTCGAGCAACTCAGTGAGGCCAGTCAGTATGCCACAATTGTCTCCGTCCAGAACTTATATAACTTGGCGAAACGCGAGGCAGAGCCGGTGTTAAAGTACTGTGAAGCCCATCATCTGGCCTTTATCCCGTGGTTTCCCCTGGCCACTGGAGCTCTTGCTGCTCCCCAAGGCCCACTGGCCGAGATGGCCAAACGGTTAGGTGCCACGCCCTCCCAACTGGCTCTCGCTTGGTTGTTAAAGCGCTCCCCAGTGATCTTGCCCATTCCCGGCACCTCAAACATACAGCACTTGGAAGAAAATGTGGCCGCTGCAGCAGTGACGCTAAGCCAAGAAGACTTCGACGCTCTTACCCATGCGGTCTAGTCGCTTCAGAACGAAGGAAACAAGCACTTTGTAGATTCGTCAAACGAGATGCCCCAATGCCACAAAAATCACATCTAGGCATTGGGGCATCTTGACGCTAAGCTGATGGAGTCTCATTCATAAAGATGCGCTGAAAATCGGCCATAGTAATGCGCACATCCCGAGCTTTTGCCCCCTCAGCAGGCCCAATATATCCGCGCTCTTCCATCGCATCGATTAAGCGCGCAGCTCTGGTATATCCCACTCGCATCCGGCGCTGCAACATCGACGTTGAGGCTTGCCCACTTTCCACGACTATTCTTACGGCATCTTGAAACAAATTATCCGTTTCTTGCGGTACCGATGCCGGAGAGTCTGGACTCTCTTGGAATTCGATAGCGTCATCTACAGATTCCGACGCCTGAGCATGCTCTACGAGATAGGTGACAATTTCCTCGATTTCCTTTTCGTGAATAAAAGCCCCTTGCAAGCGCTGGGGTTTGCTTGCACCTACCGGATGAAACAGCATATCTCCGCGTCCCAAAAGTTTCTCGGCTCCGGCTCCATCGAGAATCGTGCGAGAATCCACCTGTGATGAAACGGCAAACGCAATGCGGGAGGGAATATTCGCCTTAATAGTCCCGGTGATCACGTCAACAGATGGGCGCTGGGTCGCCACAACCAAATGGATCCCCGCTGCGCGCGCCATCTGCGCCAAGCGAGCAATGGACTCTTCAACATCTTGGGGTGACACCATCATTAAATCCGCAAGCTCATCAATAATGATGACGATCAGGGGCAGACGTTCTTCAGCCGTCTGATTATATCGCGCCACGTCACGAACCCCCATATCCGCGAAAAGACGGTAACGCCTTTCCATTTCCGCAACCGCCCAACGCAGGGCTCCGGCTGCTTTTTTGGGTTCCGTCACCACCGGACTTAATAAATGGGGAATGCCGTTATAAATCGACAACTCTACGACCTTCGGATCACTAGAAATCCCGCCTCCAGCTTGTCTGCAAAAGGCAATAAGATAAACAGGCCAACAATTCCAATGACGGCTCCCCAGCCCCGACGATTTCCTGTAAAGGAGGGACGGTTTAATAACCGTAATAACCCAGCGACAATCACAAAGGCAGGTATGGCCCACGCCAGCAGACCAAATGCAAAAAATAAACCCTGACCCAAATCACGCGTTAACCGGCCTGAATGGGGAAATACTAATGATAAATAGCCCAACAATCCCAAGGCTACGAGAAGAATCCCTCCAATTTCTCGACGCATATCCTTGGTAATTTGTTTGAGCACCGACCCCATTACAAATCCTCCTAACCACTCTTTAACACTTGATGGCTGTCATGGCTTAAACCCATCATGTGGCGTCAACGCTGCCGTCATCATCGGGTCCAGACTTAATGCGCCATAGATAGGCCCCACGTGAGTAAGGCCAACATCAACGTATACCATCCAAATTGTCGCCATAGGCGCGTCACTCCCAGTGCATGCTTAACCCATTTTATCGCAAAAACCCCACTAATGGCAGCCACACCCATTCCGACCAAGATGGACGGATCGATACGAAATTCACTAAATGCGCTTTTATGCAAGATTAAAAAGGCCGCCCCCGCAATCACTGGAATAGCCATGAAAAACGACAATTGAGCCGCATCATCCGCCGATAGCCCCAAGACGCGTCCGGCAAAAATCGTCGAGCCGGACCGGGACAGCCCTGGCCATAAGGCAAATGCCTGAAAAATCCCTATTATAAAGGCTTGGCCCCAAGACAGACTTTCCAAGGAGCGGTGTCCACGCTCGGCCGGCGGAGTAAGCCATAAAGCCACCGTCGTTGCCCCCCAGCCAGCGGCCACAGCTATGGGAATAAACCACTGCGTTATCCATTCGCCAGCCCAATATCCCACAACTGCAGCCGGCACTGACGCGGCAATTAATTGACCAAGAAACCGAAAACTCCGAGAATGCCCAGCGGCCAGCTCAATCAACCCCACGTCGACTGCGTCTTTGCCCACCAGAATAGTGCCAATATCCCGCGCCAGTTCCCCGGTCGTAAACATCAACTTGCGAAAATCATGGTCCGAAATATGGGAATGCATGGTGACAAAGTTCACAACACGGTCCTGCATTTTATCCAAATACTCGTAGGTCTGAGGTACGCCAATCACCATCCCATTCATGCGAATCGGATGGATCGTCATTGTCGCAGTGGCGGCGATAAAACTGTAGTCTGTTGCCACGGAAACCGGGACACCAATGGAGTGTCCGCCTCCTAACACCAAAGAGACAGAGGGTTTGGATAAGCTCGCAACCATTTCCGCCAAGGCGAGACCGGCTTCTACATCGCCGCCCACCGTGTTCAAGATTAATAACAGGCCCTTGATATCCTTACTCTCTTCAATAGCGACCAACTGGGGAATGACATGTTCATACTTGGTCGTTTTGTTTTGCGATGGCAGGACAACGTGCCCCTCAATTTGACCAATAATGACCATCGTGTGAATCGACGACTTCGCGGTCGGGATTTTCGTGCTGCCAAACTCTTGAATGTTTTCTCCGGGATCTTGATGCCTCTTTTTCTGCCGCTGATCTGGAACCTGCGGCTCTTCTGCTTCGTTCCCTACATGGTGACCCTGTCGCACCGTTCGTTCCCTCCTCATCATGCCTAGCCGTGATAGTGTTTGAAAAAGACTCCTTTTCATACCCTTGGGCTTGGGAGATTCCCACATTGCGTGCTGAGCCATGGGTCACGGTCATATGTTGGAGTAATGAGGGGGATTGACATGCCTAATCAGCTCTTGCTTACTATGCAGACCCTACAACAAGCTATCAATAAAACCGTGCAAACCGGACTTCCTCCATTTTTCTTAGCTCTAGGGGTCACTATTGGTGGAGGCCTTTTGGGATCCTTCGGCCTATGGTTAGCAGGAAAGGGGCCACAAGATCCTGCGCAAACCGCTTATCGCATACGCATTTGGGCTGTAGCCATCGCGATTGGCGGGACTCTCACCGCCTTAGAAAACTTAGAACGCGGCGTTTTCGCCCGAGCTTTACCCGCCATCGTGCGAGATGGCGTCGCTATCGTGACTGCGTACTTGGGCGCCCAAACGGGATATTGGCTGCTAACATGGCTGGTTACTCTGTGAAAAGGCTAACCCCCAGTCTCGCGAGCTTTGTGCTGGGACTCTTACTTGGATTCGCGTTGATGCAAGGATTGGGAGTACGCGAACGCCAATACGCGGATTTGTCCGCAAAAAAATGGCAGGCGGAAGCGACGCAGTGGCACAACGAAGCCAATCGACTCAAAGAAGAGGTGGGGCGGATTAATAAGACGGCCCAACCCCACCTTTATATTCAGAACGTCGATGTTATGATATTGCGCGCCCCGGTTGCCAAATCCGATGTTATTGAGGCTCTTTCCCCTTATACCCAGGCATTGCTGGGTCTTCCCCTAGACTCATTGAAAGCCCCTATCGTCTATCATCTTTTCAACAACCGTATTATTACGATTGGCACCAAACTTTACCGCATTCGAGTCGAAACCCTGCTGTTAGGCCCTGATACCGAGCTGATGATTTCCCTACGGCCTGAACCCGGCCCGGCCGTGATGTAAAAAACCTGCCGCCACAAAGGACGGCAGGCAAAACCCTGCGGGAGCTGCTTACACTTCCATGATAATCGGCAAAATCATCGGTCGCCGCTTGGTCCGGTCCCAAAGGAATCGGCCCAGGGTATCGCGCACGACGCCCTTAATTGCGGACCACTCCGTCAAAGTGCCCCCTTCCATCGTCGTCAACGCCGTTTTGACCCGCGACCGTGCTTCGTCGAGTAAGGCTTCGGACTCACGCACATACACAAATCCCCGGGACACAATGTCGGGGCCTGAAACCAAAAGACCAGATTGGGCATCCATACCCACCACCACAATCAAAATCCCGTCATTCGACAATTGTTTGCGGTCACGCAATACAATATTGCCGACGTCACCGACGCCAAAGCCATCGACTAATACCTTACCCGCAGGCACCTGTCCTACCAACTGCATCGAGTCCGCCGTGAGTTCAAATAGGCTACCATTATCGCCAATTAAAATATGGCTAGGGTCCATTCCTATATCCCGAGCCAATTGCGCATGATGCACCAAATGCCGATATTCCCCATGAACTGGAATAAAGAACTTCGGCTTGACCAGATTGAGCATGAGTTTTAACTCTTCTTGGCAAGCATGTCCCGACACGTGAATGCCTAAATCGCGGCCATAGTAAACATCCGCGCCCAAACGGTACAAGTTGTTGACCGTCCGAGACACCATTTTTTCGTTGCCCGGAATAGCGGTCGCCGAAATGATTACGGTATCTCCCGCATAGATTTCCACTTTTTTATGGTCGGACGTCGAGATGCGCGTCAAGGCAGACATTGGTTCGCCTTGCGAGCCCGTAGTTAAAATCAGCGTCTTTTGGGGGGGCTGGCGTAATACCGCATCCAGCGACATCCAAGTACCTTCAGGAAAATCAAGGTATTTGAGCTCAATCGCTTTTTGCACGATATTTTCCATACTACGTCCGACAACGGCAACATGACGCCCATGGCGAACAGCCGACTCCACGACCTGACGAATGCGGTGCACTTGCGACGCAAACGACGAGACAAGCACCCGCCCTTTGGCCTGTTCGATAATGCGGTCTAAGGTTTTCCCTACCGTTTTTTCCGAAGGGGTATAACCCGGTCGTTCCGCATTGGTGCTATCGGCCAACAATAACAAAACGCCTTCCGATCCGACTTGCGCCAACTTATGAAAATCCGCAACGTGTCCATCGACAGGCGTGTGATCAAATTTAAAGTCCCCTGTATGCACTATCGTTCCGACTGGGTTGCGAATAATTAAGCCGGTCGCATCAGGAATCGAGTGGTTAACGCGGAAAAATTCAACGGAAAAATTCCCGACCTTGACCGTATCACCGGGCTCCACCGGATGGGACTTGGGATGCAGACTCACCTGATGTTCTTGCAGTTTCATCTCCACAATGCCCATCGTCAACCGGGTCCCATAAATGGGAACAGAGATTTGCTTCAGAAAATAGGGAATAGCTCCAATGTGATCCTCGTGACCATGCGTCAGAAAAATTGCGCGTACGCGGTCCTTATTCTCCAGCAAATAGGTAATGTCAGGCAAAACCAAATCAATTCCGGGCATATCGACTTCCGGAAACGCTAGCCCGCAATCGATCAAAATAATATCGTTGCCATAGACAACAGCCGAAATGTTTTTTCCAATCTCTCCCAATCCCCCTAAGGGGATAAACTGTAATTTACCGGGTCCTGGGCGTGCCAGTGTAACCCACCTCCTATTTATCCCGCACACGGAGCACATCAAAATGCCCCTAGCCATCCGACTAGGGACTTATGCCAGGGGCATCTGATTTGAGGCGGCGCTTTCAGCTCCCTTCCGCGCTATGCTGAACCGCTACACCCCATTTGACCACCGAGCACTAAGTCGTTGCGTTAATTATAACGCGGTTGGACTATTGCACGCAATGGCCACTAATTTTTTACAGAGCTTATAGGCATCTGGCGAATATGCTTCGCTCGCAAGTACGCCAACCATAAGTCACCAAATACCGCATCCTCCGGCATGACTAAGGGCATTCGCACCGTTCTCGGAGCCAACGCCAAGCGATGTAGCAACCATTTAAGGGGAATGGGATTTGAAACAACAAAGAGTTGTTTAAACAAAGGCCAGAGGTCCGCGTGTAGCATCCTCGCCTCGTCAGGATGGCCAGATATAAAGAGTTCTGTCATCTGTTCCATTTCCATTCCTACCACGTGCGATGCCACCGATACCACACCATACGCGCCAACGGCCAAACTCGCTAGATATAGACTATCGTCACCGGAAAAAATCGGCACCTCAGACCCCAGAATTTGATCTAAGCGAATAATTTGCTCGATCGTACCGGAAGCCTCTTTCACCGCAAAAGGTGCACGCGCTTTCTTGGCTATCTTGGCCACGGTGTCGGCCTCGACCATACTAGCGGTACGTGAAGGGACATTGTAGAGCATAACCGGACAGGTAACATGGTGGAGGACTTCCCCAAAGTGACGAATTAACCCTTCTTGCGAAGGCTTATTGTAGTATGGCGACACAACCAGTACCCCATCCGCACCCCACTCATCGGCCGCCATCGCCAAGTCAACCGTTGACCGGGTGTCATTCGTGCCACATCCCATCCACACCGGCACCATGTCACCCGCCCCCCGGCGCACAGCCGTGTACAACCGGTACCGCTCATCAGGACTTAGGCTAAAAGCTTCCCCGGTCGAGCCTGCCAAAATTACTCCCTGCGTTCCGTGAGCCACCAAATGCCGCGCCAACCCTTCGGCGGCTTCGACATCGATGCTGCCTTCCTCGGTGAAGGGTGTAATCATTGCTGTAAAAACTCGTGGCCATCTCATCCTTTGGGCACCTCCTCAGCCAAATGGAACTGTTTGTGTAATGCACTCACCGCCCTTTCCATATCAGAGCGATGCAATAAAAGGGTGATCGTCGAATGCGAATCCGCCGATTGCAGAATTTCAATATCCGATTGCGCCATGGCCGCCATCACCCGTCCTACGACTCCTGGAAGTCCTTGAATAGCGGACCCGACAATGGACACTTTAGCCCGATCGTCAAACGCCTCATAGCCAAACCCGCTAGTTTCGAGAATTTCTTGGGTCACAGCATTTTTCTCGGGCGGCACACAAAAGTACACTTGGTCGGGAAAGAGATTAATCAAATCCACGGAAACGCCGCGTTCGCCCAATGCCATAAATAGTTGAAACGCCCAATCTTTGTGCATAGTTTCCGGTGGCGTGACACGAAATTGCAGCAAGTGGTCTAGTTGGGTAATACCGGTTACAGAATGGTCCGGATCACGGTGGCCCCACGCATCCAATATGCCCTGACCCGACGCAATAATAGTGCCTAACGACTCCGAAAACGTGGATCGGACGCGGATCGTCACGCCAAACTGTCTCCCAATTTCTACCGCCCGAGGATGAATCACCTTCGCGCCAAGATTGGCCAACTGAAACACCTCTTCGTAATCTAACGAAGAAATCGTCCGCGCCTCTGGGACAATGCGGGGATCGGCTGTTTTAATCCCATCGACATCGGTAAAAATATCGACAACCTCTGCCCCTAGCGCTGCCCCTAAGGCTACAGCAGTGGTGTCAGATCCTCCGCGTCCCAGCGTCGCCACCCGCCCATCGGGCGTTCGCCCTTGAAATCCCGCAACCACCGGAACGATCCCCTGAGCCACCAAACTTTCTAAGGCTTGAGGTTTGACCTCCACAATGCGCGCATCACCAAAATTCGCATCGGTGACAATCCCCGCATCTCCACCCGTAATGGCCCGGCTCTGCAACCCCACCGACCGCAAATGACCCGCAAGAATCACCGCGCTGATAATTTCTCCACAAGAAATCAAAAGATCGCGTTCATCCAACGCGCCTTCGGTGCCATTATCTAGTAACGATAAGAGCGTATCGGTCGCGTACGGATCGCCAAGCCGTCCCATTGCCGACACCACAACCACGACATGGTGCCCTTCTCGCACAGCTTTTTGAACCCATTGCGCCACAATGTCACGACGCGCTGCGTCACGCACCGAAGTCCCGCCGAATTTCTGGATCACCAAAGACACAGAAATCTCCTCCCTGTCAGGACCAACGTTCTTCGAGCGTTTCGACAATTTGTACAGCGTTGGTCGCAGCCCCTTTGCGCAGATTATCGGCCACTACAAATAAATGAAGTCCTTGAGCAATAAAGGGATCCCGGCGAATGCGTCCAACGAACACCAAATCCTGTCCAGCAGCTTCTAACGGTGTGGGCACAATGCCATGCTCAGGATCATCCACGACTCGAATTCCTGGGGCCTCCCGCAATAGCGTGCGCACCTCGTCGACCTCAAAAGGTCGCTCTAACTCGACGTAGACTGCTTCGGCGTGGGACACAGCTACGGGCACTCGAACCGCGGTTGCACTAACAGGCAATTCCATGCGAAAAATCTTCTGGGTCTCGCGCGTAAGTTTCCATTCTTCGCCCGTATAGTCCAGATCTCCGAACTTATCACAATAAGGCAACACGTTAAACGCAATCGGGGTGGGATAAGTACTCGGCGTTACAGGCTCTTGAGCCAATGTTTGCGCCGCTTCATGGCGCAAGGTCTCCATCGCTTCGCGGCCAGTGCCTGAAACAGCCTGGTACGTCGAGACAATCACTCGCCGCAGCCCGTAGCGCTGACGCAAAGGCTCAAGTGCCACGACCATCTGAATCGTTGAACAGTTAGGCGAAGCAATAAGACGAGCGTCCCCTATAACCTCAGCATTTACTTCGGGAACCACCAAAGGTACGGTTGGATCCATACGGAAGTAACTCGATTTGTCGATAACCGTTACGCCGTGGGCTGTAGCCAGGGGGGCGTAGTGCCGACTCACATCATTCGTGGCCGCAAAAAATGCCACGTCAATTTCGTCCCAATGCGCCGCATCCACACTTTGCACAGGAACTTGTTGTCCTCGAAATTCTATAAATCGGCCATGTCCTTCCGTAGCCAGCGCCACCAACGAGCGCACCGGCGTGTTGCGTTCCTCAAGAATTTCAAGAATTTTTTGCCCAACGAGTCCTGTTGCTCCAACAACGGCAATACGCAATGCGTTCACTTGATCCGTCAACTCCTACAGTATCAATTCCATGGCACTAAAATGGGTTGCATCTGCTCTTGGCGCTGAGCCGCTTGGACCGCAGGGACAATGAGTTCAAGATGCGCGTCAATAGAACGCGGCTTCCGTATTGGGTCATCTTGACCAAACGGGACAAAATAAATGTTGCGTGCGCCAAGCAACCGCCCTAAATTAACTGCATTGAGGCCTAAAAGGTCATTTGAGGTAATAGCCAACAAGACCGGCCCCCCATTGCGCAATTGCGCTTTTACCGCCATGGTTACGGGAGAATCATTAATGGCATTAGCAATCTTGGCCAAGGTGTTGCCAGTGCACGGCATGACCAGCACGACATCAAACCAACGTTGCGGTCCGCTGGGTTCCACCTCGGGAATCGTCGTGAGGATTTCTTGGCCTGTAACCGCTGTAATTTGTTCTGCCCAATAATCGCCGGACCCAAATCGTGTTGTTACGTGAAGAATACTGGGCGATACAATCGGCGTGACAATGGCACCCTGGTCCACTAATAGCTTCATTGTAGCGACAGCACGGTGCATATTGCAATGGGAAGCGGCCATGGCTACGCCGATTTTTACTCCGTTGAGTTCTCCCTCTGTCATGTTTTTCAGTTCCTTTCCCGTTGTACCGTAGCTTTCACCGCATTTTCCTGCAAGATGGACGCTAACGTCTCCCAAATGATTTCCGCAGCCCGCCTAGGCGCAATGTGACCCGGGACCCCCAAATACGATTCATATCGCGCCATGACATGCGAATCCGTCTCCAGCCCTTTGGCCAACCCCCCTGGCAGTGACGCCAGATCGATAATCCAAGCCGGATCTGTCGTATCGATCCACTCCCGGGTAATCACCGGAGCCGGTATCGTATTGAACAGCCCATCTAGCGGCGGACACCACACCGGGTCGAGAGGATGGACGGGAAATCCCATTGCAGACGCCATAGCCCGTTTTTCGACCGAACGGTCAAACACTTCTACGAAACTTCCGTAACTCTGGAGGCGAAGCGCCAAAATCGCCCCGACACGCCCAAATCCTAAAATGCCCACGGGGCGATGATAGAGCGTAAACCCCGAACGTCCAATCGCTGCGCGTATCGCCCCCTCTGCCGTTGGCACCGTATTGAGCCACATAAAGGTAGTTTGATTACGGTACTCCACCGTCGTGAGTCCATAACGCTTTGCCCATAACGTCACAGGAGCCGCAATTAACCCCGCAGCGATAAGACCGCCGTGGGCCATACGCGCTAAGAAGTCGGGGGTGAGAATGACACGGCCATCCATCGTCTTCATTGAACCATCCGCATCAATGCCCGTCATTGGTCCTATAAAGATGGCCACGGGCTCCCCCGATTCACGGTAAGGGGCGATTCCTGGCGCGCTAAAGCCCCAAGCTTCTACCGTAAATCCTTGATTCTCCAGAAACTGACATAACCATGCATCGCGCGCATCACCACCAGCTACGACAACCCTTGTTGCCACATTCTCATCCCTTTCTGCATTCTTATCCCTCTGGTGTCACTATACGGAACATCCAAGCCTGACGTTCCGTAAGCCGTAGTGTCAGAACTTCCCAGCCAAATAGGGGGCATTGGCGGTGAGATAATAAAAACCACCAGTGTCTCATCCAACTCGCTATGCGCAATCGGATGAGACACTAGTGGTTTTCTGTTCGTTAGACCAAAGGTCCGTACACAGCCGGACCTTAAAGAGAATTAGTGGACGTGAATGTCCGTGGCTCCATGTTCTTCAAAAAGGTGCTGGGCTTTATCGACTTCCGGTGCATCAGAGCGCACCATCAACAAGACATCACCCTCTTTAAGACGCTTCTCATAGCCATGACTCTCGTTGCTGGGAATGCCATAATCCACAAGGGCTCCAGCTACCCCGCCTGCAACAGCTCCAGTTAGCGTGGCCGCTAACGGGCCGGCGGCAATAATCGGGCCAACACCCGGAATCGCTAAGGCTCCAACTCCTGCTAACAGACCCGTGATACCTCCGAGCGTGCCGCCCCAACCAATCCCATTCCCTAAGTTATGCATACCGTCACCCGGGTGACCTTCTCGAACATGCCCTTCGTGTCGTGCCACCAACGAAATATCCTTTTCTGGCACACCCCGGTCTTTTAGCACAGAGACCGTCTCTTCAGCATCATGGTGATTTTTAAAGGCACCGACGACTGTCTTCTTCATCTCAATCCCTCCTTTTCAAATGACCGGAGTTAGTATGCCCGGACATTGAAAGGAACTCAGGGTTAATTTTCTCCAAATTCCGTGGGTTGTGCAGATTCATCGAGATCAACGATCATAACTTCTGGCCCAATGCGGCGAATAACCCGCCAAGGAATTACCGTCGTCCGACCTTGACGGACCAACCGTCCACGCGGAGGCACTAAAATCGAAAAAATGGCTCCACTTGTGGGATCAATTTCCAAATCGGTATCCCCTAAAGGCCCTAACCGTTCACCATTGGTTAAGTTGATAATTTCTTTGGAAGCCAGTTCACTAAAACGCATAAGGCATTCCTCCTTAGAAGACATTATGCGTGTAACGCAGTCTGTAGCACTCGTTCCAATCCTTGGACTGGCCCGCATGCCGCCACAGCCCACGGTCTTACAGCCAAGATCTCGCGCGAGACTCGCATAATTTGCTCGCAACTCACTTGCTCTAGACGCGACAAGCGGGCTTTGGGGTCTAACGGAGAGGCTCCGCAAACGGCATAAGCGCCGAGTCGCGCCATGCGTCCATCAGGTGTTTCCATGGTGAATGCCATCGCGGTTTCCGCTTGGGTCAGAGCCCATGCCCGTTCCTCCTCCGTGGGCCCATATTCCAATAAATTCATAACCTCTTGAGTGGCTGCCTCCAATGCTTGCGGCACCGATTGTGGACTCATTGCCATATAAATGGACAACTCTCCCCAATCCTTCATCGCACTATAAGAGGCCGAGACGGTATACACGAGACCTTCGTCTTCCCGCAATCGCTGCCATAACCGGGACGAATTCTGGCCTCCCAAAATAGTTGACAAGACCAAAGCCGCGTCATGGTCCGCATCAAACATTCGTGGAGCAGGAACCCCCATCGTAACATGCACTTGCTCTCCAGGACGTGACAATATTTCTATGTGAGGACCAATCTTCGGGCCCAAACGTACCGGGGTGATACTGGGGCCTAAAGGGTGCGGCCACCGCAAGGATTCAGCCAAGACCTTCAACTCTTCGACGCCTTCCCCACTGAGGACTAACGTGATATTGTCGGGATGATAAAATTTTCGGTGAAAGTTTTTTAGTTGTTCAGCGTTTAACTGACGTAAGCTACGCCGACTCCCCAAAATATCATGATGAAATTGTTCATCGGGGTAGAGTGCAGCCATATAGAGTTCGGTAGCGCGGTCTTCGAGATCATCTTCGGCTTCCAGCAACTCTTCTAAAATCACTTGGCGCTCTTTCCCAATATCGTCTTCGCGCAACCAGGGTTCGCTGACCATGGCCCACAGAAGTTCCAACGCATCCGCCGCTTTTGACGCCAAGACCTTGGCATAAAAGACGGTATAATCCCGCGTCGTAAAGGCATTGATTTCCCCGCCTAGACGATCTTGAATATTGGCGATATCGCGAGCCGACCATGACCGTGCGCCCTTAAAGACCGCGTGCTCAAGGAAATGCGCCGCCCCAAATAACTCAGGGTTCTCATCCCGCGAACCGACATGGACGTAAAAAGCTATTGCGGTTGTGCCCAATGAACCATAGTCATCCCATGCTAACGTCAAACCCGATGACAATGGAGTCAAGTAATTGATATCGCTTCTCCTGCCTTTCCACTGCCCCAGATCCTCATGACAGCGCTTAAATTTCCGGTTATCCTTATACGAAGCTCATTCCCTCGTTCGTTATCATCCTACAGACTTCACATCTAGGTACTTTACCACACCATTAACCATCGCCGACAGGGGTCCCCATTTTTAAAAGCGCAGAGACCGTCACTAAATTGTATCCTTGACTCTTTAATCCCTCTATAATAAGAGGCAAAGCTTTAACCGTGCGGTCCGTTGGATGCATGAGAACAATGGCCCCAGGGCGGGCTTTGGCCAGAACCTTATTCACCATATAAGGCACGGAGGACGACGGGCGCCAATCAATCGTGTCAATCGTCCACATCACCAACGGCATATGCAATAACGACGTCGCCTTTAACACCGCGCCGCCAAGTTCTCCATAAGGAGGAGCATACACGGCAGGAGTCACCCCCACAAGCTGGTGAACTATCTCATTTGTCTTTTGGATATCTGCGACATTCTCGCTTACGGACATCGCAGCCGGATGTCCATGTGCCCAGCCATGGTTGCCTACTTGCATGCCGTCTTTCACAATCTGTTCGAGCACTGTCGGATTCTTCTTAGCCCATACTCCCCCCACCATGAAGGTCGCTTTGACATGGGCAGCTGTCAGCGCTTGCAGCAATTGCGGCACGTATTGTGTTCCCCACACCACATTGATGGTTAAAGCCATGGCCCGTTGTGTTGTGACAACTCGGTACACAGGTCCTGGCTCTAAATTCTCCGTTGTCGGCACAGGTGCCGTGGCCGGTGAATGAAAGATCGCGACACTAGCTAAAAACAACAAGAAAAGGGCAACTACTTTGGTTGCTGGTGATCTTAAGGAAATGACTTTAATCCACATCGTGCTCTCCCTCCTTCCTTGTCCTATGTGGACAGCCAAAGAGGTAGAACAATGGGCATCTAAAGGAGCTGTTCAATCTGCCATAGATCGTGCTCACGAGCCTCTACGGTCGAACCAGGCGTTTCGAGAATAAGAGGCCATGAACGGTCGCGTGCCTCTCTGAGCAACGCCTTAAGCGCGGGTAATCCGAGATGTCCGGTTAGTAAATGTGCATGGCGGTCGCGGTGGGAACCCACGGGATAGGCATTGTCGTTAAGATGCACACCCCGAACCCGGTTAAGGCCCACCCCCCGCTCCACCGCGCCAAGAAACCGCGTCACATCTTCAGTGGTGTGCAGGGGAAACCCCGCTGCCATGGCATGTGCGGTATCTAACAGAATCCCGACACGGCGTATTCGTCCCAAATGGCGAAACAATTCATGGAGTTCATCAAAGGTACTGCCCAATTCGCGGCCCTGTCCTGCCGTATTTTCCATCAAAATGATACCCGGACGCGTCAACATGTAACGGAGCGTGCCGGCCAGTATTTCTAGTCCTGCTGCCTTAGCCTCATCTCCAATGCCTTGGCAATGACCTGGATGCAACACCAAAAAGTCTCCATGCAACCGCTTGACGCGAACCATTTCTTCTGCCAAGACCGCTCGGGCTCGTTCCTGCATTGTGGGATCAGTGGCTGCCGGATTCACAAAATACGGCGCATGAACAAAAAACGGGCGGATGTGGGCCTGTTCCAACCAGGCCGATACCGTCCCCGTTTTGGGCAATTCTTTACTTTGTCCACCAACCGGACTACGACTAAACACTTGTAACACGGAGAGACCGCGTTCAGACGCCTCCATAATGGCTGTCTTCAGACCACGCGTGGTGGACAGTTGTGCGCCAAGTTTCACCGTCCCGAATCACGCCGTGGACCCGAGTGCGCAGAAGGTCGATGACTTGCCCCGCGCTCCCGGTCTTGTGCTGGCCGCGGTTTTGGCGGCTCGTATCCTTCAGGCACTGGCATGGTGTCTTTATGCGAAAGGTTAATGCGTCCCGCGCTATCTATTTCGATTACCTTCACCGTGAGCATATCTCCGACGTTAACCACATCTTCGACTTTGTTGACGCGTTGATAGGCGAGCTGGGAGATGTGCACAAGCCCCTCTTTCCCCGGTAAAAGCTCCACAAAGGCCCCAAAATTCATCAAACGCGTTACTCGCCCGGTAAACACTTCACCGACCTGAACAGTGCGTGTCAAGTCTTCAATCATTTGCTGAACCTTGCGTCCCACTTCTTCGTTGAGCGCAGCAATATAGATCGTCCCATCATCTTGAATATCGATATCCACCTTCTTGTCCCCCACTTTGGTGGCCTCGATAATTTTGTTGATGGTCTTTCCGCCGGGTCCAATAACCTCACGGATTTTGTCTGGCTCTACCGACATCGTCAAAATGCGTGGTGCATGCAGCGAGAGATGTTTACGCGGAGTGGGAATTACCGCCTCAATTTTGTCCAGAATGAACAAACGGGCGTTGCGTGCCTTGTCCAGGGCTGTTTCTAGGATTTCGCGCGATAGTCCATGAATTTTAATGTCCATCTGAATGGCCGTAATTCCGTCGCGTGTGCCTGCCACTTTGAAATCCATGTCCCCTAAGGCATCCTCTAGCCCCTGGATGTCGGTCAAAATGGCAATCCCATCTTCATTTTTCACCAACCCCATGGCAATTCCCGCGACGGGCGCTTTGATGGGTACACCCCCATCCATAAGGGCTAAGGTGCTGCCACACACAGACGCCATCGAGCTGGATCCGTTCGACTCTAAGATATCGGAGACCAAGCGCAAGGTGTAGGGAAATTCAGACTCTGAGGGAATGACGGGTTCCAAGGCACGTCCGGCTAGTGCCCCATGACCGATGGCCCGCCGATTCGGTCCCCGCATAGGTCCCGATTCCCCAGTAGCAAAAGGCGGAAAGTTGTAGTGGTGCATATAACGGCGCGATTCCTCGGCGCTGATGCCATCGAGCATCTGCTGATCGGACAACGGCCCTAGTGTCATTGCCGTTAAAGCCTGCGTTTGGCCGCGGGTAAACAATCCGGTGCCATGTACGCGCGGTAGTACGCCCACTTCGATCGAAATGGGACGGATCTCATCAAATCCACGTCCGTCGGGTCGGATGCCGTCTTTAATAATCGCCTGCCTGACCACTTCTTTGAGAACTTTCTTGAGCGTTGCCCCAATCATCGCTTCTTGCTCTGGAAATTGTTCGAGCAAGATTTGACGCGCCTCTTTATTCACCTGCTCAATGTCCTGGCCCCGCTGCTGCTTGTCCGGATTACGCATCGCTTCTAGCAGTTTGTCATAGGCGATATCCTTCGTGGCTTGAACGAGTTCAGGACTCGGCAAAAACACCGGATATTCGGCTTTCGGTTTTCCCGCCATCTCCTGAAAGCGTTGAATGCCTTCAATAATGCGCCGAATTTCTTCATGGCCAAACCAGATAGCATCGAGCATCGTTGCCTCTGAGACAATATTGGCACTCGCCTCGATCATTAAGATCGCATCATAGGTGCCCGCAATCATTAGCTTAAGTTCGCTAACTTTTTCCTGTTCTGCGGTAGGATTAATGATAAACTGGCCACCGACATATCCGACTTGAACCGCTCCAATCGGTCCATCAAAAGGAATGTCCGACAAACTTAGAGCCGCCGATGCCCCAATCATGCCGCAGATTTCTGGCGAATGATCGTAGTCCACCGATAAAATGCTGGCAACAACATGTACTTCATTGCGAAACCCTTCCGGAAATAACGGACGAATGGGCCTATCCGTCAATCGGGCGGCCAGAATTGCCGCTTCGCTGGGCCGACCTTCGCGTTTGATGTAGCCTCCGGGAATTTTACCCACCGCATAAAGGCGTTCTTCGACATCAACGGTTAAAGGAAAAAAGTCATAATTTTCCTTTGGTTCGCGAGACGAGACGACCGTCACTAAGACGACGGTATCCCCGTACCGAACGACCACAGAGGCATTCGCTTGCCTGGCCATTTTTCCGGTTTCCAACGTCAACGTACGGCCGCCTACCAAAAAATCGGTAGTGATAGCCTCCATATGTACCCTCCTGTACAGCCTTGGGTCCGTATACGGTTCCCAGAAATCTTCTTGTGTGGTAAAAAAGAGCGGGAATGTCCCGCTCTATCGACGCAATCCCAACCGTTGTATCAAGGCATGATATCGTGCGCTGTCGGTCTTTCGCAGGTAATTCAGCAACGCGCGACGATGTCCGACCATGGTCAACAGTCCACGCCGGGAGTGATGGTCCTTTTTGTGAATCTTCAAGTGCTCGGTGAGTTCACTAATGCGCTGAGTCAACAACGCGATTTGAACTTCCGGCGACCCCGTGTCCGATTCATGCAGCCGATTAGCCGCAATGATGGCCTGCTTTTGTTGTTCCTGTAGGGCCATTCGTTCTCCCCCCTTCTCAATAGCGTTAATGCGCAGTCAAGACCGCGCCAGATTCCTCATCTTGTGCCAAGATGGAAAGCAATGCGTCTTGATAAGCCTGTACTGCCGGTTGGGAAACTCCTGCCCGCCGATAAAGCTCTTCGAGTTGACGCTGCAAGCGCTTAAACTCCCCGGTGACACAAATGGCAGACACTTTCCCCACCATTTCACGCCAGGTATCCGTTTGCATTAAGCTTCCTCCAGTCCAAAGACAGTTTATTGTATCATGACCCCGCTAAGTCAGCAACTGACGGGCTTTTTCGATATCCTTCTGAATTTGTCGAATCAATGCGTCAACACCGTCAAATTTCTGTTCAGCGCGCACATGCTCTATAAAATCAAATGATACGCGATGTCCATACCAGTCGTCTAATATTTTATCGAGCACATGAATTTCCAACACTGGTAAAGACTGTCCAAACGTCGGACGTACTCCCCAATTGGCTACCGCCGCATAACGGGAACCATCCGTTCCTCTAAGAAATCCCGCATACACTCCATAAGGAGGCATAATCTGACACGACGGAACCCCGACATTTAACGTTGGAACCCCTATGGTCCGCCCGCGTCCATCCCCATGCTGCACGGGTCCCATTACCACGAAAGGATGCCCGAGGCGTTCATTCGCTGTGCCGATTTGGCCTGCTTGAATATCTTGCCGAATCGCAGAACTTGAGACCACCTGCGCCGAGTGGTCTCCTTCCACGGGTTCAACCACATCCACGATAGTCCCATTGAGGCGTCCCCACTCGATTAACGTCTCGGCCCGGCCCGCGCCTTGCGCCCCAAATGTAAAATTAAAACCCACAACCACCGCATGCGCATTGAGCGCCGCTTTGACTTCATGGGCTAGAAAAGGAAGCGCGGGAACAGCAGCCAGCTGGCGATCAAAGGGCAGGATTTTCACAAACTCTACGCCGAATTGTTCAAGCCAGTACAGCTTTACATCCGTCGGCGTAATGAGAAAATGTTCTGGGGGCACCGGCCTTAAGACCATGGCGGGATGGGGGTCAAAGGTCAAGGCAATAATGCGCCACCCATGACCTGATGCAATGGTTTTGGCATGTTGGATCAACGCTTGGTGGCCGATATGAACACCATCAAAATTGCCAATCATCACTACACTGGGCGACGCAAATGCGTTGGCCACTATGCGCTCCATTATCGTTCACCCTTTGCGAGTACTTTGCGAAAGTGCCACGGAGGACCATCTACCACCGCCACAATCTGCTTCTCGTAGACGATGGCTGTGGGACCAGACCCTGGCAATGGTGGAATCCCCGCCACATTCCCTGACCACAGCATCGCGGCTTGATCAGCGGTGACAGGCCAAGTACTGAGGCTGAGCATCTGTGTCCCGGCTACGAGCGCGTCTTGCCATTGGTTCGGATTAGCTTCCAAGTCATCGAGACGCCATGCGTCTTGCGCAGAAAACGCCCCAACTTGCGTCCGTTCAAGCGATTCTAAAGAGGCCGCATGGCCCAGTAAAAAGCCCATGTCACGGGCTAATGCGCGAATATAGGTGCCTGAACCGACAACAGCCTCAACGTACCACCGATCGCCCACCCCGTCTAGTACCTTAATGGCCTCTATTTCGATCGGTCGCGGATCGAGCCAGACCGTTTGACCCTGTCGGACCTTATGATATGACCGCTGGCCCCCTTGCTTAAGGGCCGAGACCTGCGGGGGAAATTGCCAGATAGTCCCTGTAAGCCATGGTAAAATATTTTCTAGAGCGTGTCGATCGGGAAAAGGAGCTCCTGATTCCCCGACCACATCCCCTGCGCGGTCCCCGGTATGGGTTAAGCGTCCCAGAACAATGGCAGCCCGATAGACCTTGGGCGTTAGAACGGCCCACTCTAATAGACGGGTGAACTGTCCCAGCGCCACTGGCAATACCCCGGTCGCATCGGGATCCAATGTCCCAGCATGACCCACGTGACGTTCGTGCGTCAAACGGCGAATGCGTTGGACAACCTGATGTGACGACATGCCCGCCGGTTTATAGACGTTGAGAAATCCGTTCGCCACAGAACACTCCATTCATCCCCGCCCGTCATTCGTGACCGGGCAGGGTTTTAATGATTTCTTGAATATGCATGCTATCGACAATCGACTTGTCCAAACGAAAATCGAGCTGCGGCGCCAGCCGCAAATGCAGCCGACGCGCAATTTCCCCTCGCAGGAAAGGCGTAGCGCTCTTGAGTCCTGCAAGACTGGCCTCAGCTTCCTCTGCACTGCCCATGTGACTCACAAAAACTTTCGCCACCGACAAGTCTCGTGAGAGCTCCACGTGCGTCACGCTCACAAATCCAATACGAGGATCTTTCACATCGCGCAACAGCATCGCACCCAGTTCTTGCTGAATGGAAAGCGCGATCCGTTCTGCTCGGGCTTTGTTCACAAGCACACCCTCACTTTCAGCTGGCTTTGACCTCTTCTTCACTAAAGGCCTCAAAAATATCTCCGACCTTAATATCGTTAAATTTCTCTAGGCCAATACCACATTCAAACCCGGTAGCCACTTCCCGAACATCATCTTTGAAGCGTTTAAGAGAGGCAATATTCCCTTCATGAATGACCGCCCCGTCACGCAAGACACGCACCTTACCCGAACGCAAAATTTTCCCATCGGTGACATAGCACCCGCCAATGGCCCCGATCTTGGGAACACGGAACACTTCCCGCACTTCCGCTCTTCCCAAAATGACTTCTTGGAACTTCGGCTCGAGCATCCCGCGCAATGCCTTGTTGATATCATCAATAGCATCATAGATGACCCGGTAACTACGAATATCGACGTGTTCTTTCTCCGCGATTTGTCGGGCCTTGTTCTCTACACCAACACCAAAGCCCACAATAATAGCATTGGATGCCTGCGCCAACATGACATCGGTTTCCGTAATGGATCCAACTCCCGCATGAAGCACCCGTACGCGCACTTCGTCGTTAGACAATTTACTCACGGACTGCGCCAAGGCCTCAGCAGACCCATGCACATCGGCCTTGATAACCAAGTTGAGCTCTTTGACCGCTTCGTCTTTGAGACGCTGCAAAAAGTCATCCAACGATACTCCGCGTGCGTTGGGCTCGGACTGACGGCGAATCCGATCTTGCCGCGAATCCGCAATGCTTTTCGCTTGGCGCTCATCGGCCAAAATGACAAAATCATCGCCTGCTTCGGGCAGCTGATTGAATCCCAAAACCTCCACCGGCATAGATGGCCCTGCACTCTTCACCCGTTGCCCACGATCGTTAATTAACGCCCTCACGCGGCCATAGACGGCCCCTGCCACAAAGACATCTCCCACATTGAGCATGCCCCGCGAGACCAAAACCGTAGCCACCGGTCCCCGGCCTTTATCCAACTTTGCTTCAATAATGGTCCCTTGTGCTGCCCGCTGGCTGTTGGCTTTCAGCTCCAAAACGTCCGCTTGCAAAATCAGAGCTTCTAGTAAATTCTCGATGCCCTCACCTGTGCGCGCAGATACCGGCACCATAATGGTATCTCCACCCCACTCTTCGGCGATAAGTCCGTAATTGCTTAGTTCCGTGCGGACCTTGTCGGGATTAGCGCCCGGTAAGTCGATCTTGTTAATCGCCACGACAATCGGGACGTTCGCAGCCTTAGCATGGTTAATCGCCTCAACCGTTTGCGGCATGACACCGTCATTGGCCGCCACGACCAAAACAGCCACGTCCTAATTGGTCCGCCAGATCCTTGACCATAATGGCACTGGAAATGATAATGTGACGCTGCACCGGCGGCATGACCGTTTCTTGCTGCTTGACTTGGTTTTTTTGCGATTTCGACCGATGCTTGCTCCCGTAATTTTCGTCTTCCCACGCGTTTTTCCGGCGACCTGAGGACATAGCCGGGGTCGTACGGCGGTCCTTGTTATAAGCCCCTCGGCGATTTTGCTCCCGAGCAGGACGCGTGGGGGGGGCGGCAAGAGGAGCCCCTATCGGACGACTCGCGGGGCGCGGTCCGGTTCCTCCTGAACGGTTTGAAGAAGCCCCCGCAGGCGCTCCTCCGGGACGGCCGGAAGGACGAGGTCCCGGTCCATTGTATCCGCTCCCTTGGGGACGCGGCCCCGAAGGACGAGACGGACCGGGGCCACGCCGCTCCCCCCCACCAGCTGGCCGGTTGCCGCCGTTATATCCAGCTCCTCCAGTCCGCGTTCCCCCGGCATTGTATGACGTTTGTGGACGCGAGGTACTGGCACTTGCGGGCCGGTTGCTTGACGCGGATGCAGCGGAACGCCCATTTGCACCTTCGCGCGGCGGATAAGGTCGATTGTCTCGACCGTTCGTGGGTCGAGGCGACCGATTATCTGGTCTGGCCCCATTAGCCATGGGTTTTGCAGAGGTTGACACGTGATTTTTTTCATCATGAGATGACGACACTAGTGGCGTACCGGCCACTGTCGGTCCTTCGCTATGGGCGGGGACGCTCGGCGTGGGTTCGGTCTTTCTCACTGGTTCGCTGACTGCCGGTTCTTGCGACTTCGGTTCCGGCGGTAACTTGCCTTCCATGATGTTTTTCACGGTCTGAACCGCCTCGGGTTCCACGGTGCTCATGTGATTTTTGATATTTTCTACGTGGAGACGGTGAAGCAGGTCGATCAGACGGCGACTGTCTAGTTTCACTTCCTTGGCTAGTTCGTACACCCGTACTTTTTCTTTTTCTGTCAAAATTCATCCCCCCTGATGGCACTCCAAACTGGGCGGCTAAACGGTCGGCGATTGATTGGTCCAAAATCGCAAGTACCGCGTGCGGCCCCATTCCCATAGCCCTGCCAAGATCGGACATGGATCCGGCTTGTAAAAGAGGCACATCAAGGTTCTGGGCCCACAGGTGGTACTTGCGATAAACTGACTCGCCTGCATCCTTTGCGATAACCACGAGGCGTGCATCATGATTCGTTAATGCAATCTGCACTTGATTATGACCAGGCGCCAGCTTACCAGCACGTTTCGCCAAACCTATCCAGTTTAACCAGTTATCCACTGATGTTCTCCTTTGCGACCATTTGCCGTAGCTGGTCTACAATTTCCGAATCCAAGACCACATCGAGCGCATGCTCAAGCTTCTTACTGCGAACTGCTAAATCAAAACAATCCACCGTGGAGCAAATGTATGCCCCCCGGCCAGACACTTTCCCTTTACGGTCTACAACCACCGTTCCTGTCGGCGTTCGCACCACGCGAATCAATTCACGCTTAGGGCGCGTTGTCCGACATGCCACGCAGGTACGCATTGGGATTTTTCGCGTCTTCATTACCACAGGCCCCCACCAGATACCTGAGACTCGGATCGCAAATCCACTTTCCATCCGGTCAACTTGGCTGCTAACCGAGCATTTTGCCCTTCCTTACCAATTCCTAAAGACAATTGGTTATCTGGCACAACAACCCGCGCTGCGCGCGTATCCGGTTCTACCACGACTTCGGTCACTTGCGCAGGAGACAGCGCGTTCGCAACAAAAATGGTGGGATCCCGATCCCAACGAATAATATCAAGCTTTTCACCATGAAGTTCTTGGACAATGGCTTGCACCCGCGTACCCTTGGCCCCTACGCACGACCCAACCGGATCGATATTGGGGTCTTCAGCCCACACGGCAATTTTAGTCCGTGCCCCGGGTTCTCGAGCAATCCCCTTGATCTCCACAATGCCATCATGAATTTCCGGCACCTCGAGTTCAAATAATCGCTTAATCAACCCCGGATGGCTCCGTGAAACAAAAATTTGCGGTCCTTTGTTGGTCTTCTTCACCTCGACCACGTATAATTTCACATGTTCGTTGAGACGCAGACGTTCATTAGGAACCTGCTCGCTTGGCATCATAATCGCTTCGGTCCGGCCCAAATTAATATAGATAAGGCCCCGCTCGCTTCGTTGAATGGTCCCCGTGACAATATCGCCTTCGCGGCCCACGAATTCCTCGTAGATGAGACCACGTTCCGCTTCTCGTATCCGCTGGACGATGACTTGTTTTGCCGTTTGTGCCGCAATCCGCCCAAAGTTTTTGGGCGTCACCTCAAATTCCAAAATGTCACCCTCAATAGATCCGGGCCGTATTTCTCGCGCTTCATCAAGTCCCACTTCCAGACGATGGTCTTGCACTTCAGCCACGACTGTCTTTTGGGCCCACACTTGGGTCGCACCGCTTTCCCTGTCAATACGTACTCGGACATTTTGAGCGGAAGCAAAGTTCCTCCTGTATGCCGAAATCAATGCCGATTCTATGGCCTGAAACAGAATTTCCTTGTCTATACCCTTTTCTCGCTCGAGATCGTCAAGAGCACCTAGCAGCTCCGCGTTCACACCAAACATCCCCCCTCAAAGGAGCCTTAGCCCCTGTCAAGCGAAAAGAGTGGGAAGCTCCCACTCCAAGTCCGGTCCGAGACCAGCCTGCCTCTTAAAGTTATCAAAACTGTCACAGCATGATAAGACTCATAGAAACAGCTTCAAGCACTGACAAGGCAATGGACACACTCGGAGAATCGGACGCGACATACAATAGCACGATGATTCCATTAAGAAGCGCCCCACCATAGATGAGCCGTGAACGCCACGCAGCCTTATCCGCCAATCGTCCCGCCAAGAAATTAAAAAGTAAGTACGGTAGCGCAAACAACGTCCACGACAAGCCAATGACAATGTGAGAAGCCCCAAGCTGGTCCATATAGATGCTCCACGTGGCATCGTACATGCCTCCCAGCCCCATCCATCCAAAATTCAAGACCAGCCAGCGCCCGAGAGTATTCCACGGTATGGGATGTGGTTTGGCCTCTTTTTGCACCGAGCGTGGCATAGGACTAGACTCGCGTATCCCAAACAGCACGGCGATGATGGCGATCACACCTAATACCACCCCGACTTCAAAGGGCAGGCTAAGACCTCCCACCGCACTCGCCAGACCGCCGATCATCGGCCCCACAGCATAATTTTACGACACGACTCTAAGTACCAAGCTGGAACCTGGTGTTCTCTCATGGCTTGTTCTTGCTCAGGCTTAAGCCCTTTTCCTTTACGTACCGATTCCGAGATGCCAAACGCTACTTGCGGTTCCATTCCCCGACTGATGAGGTACAGCATAATGTCATCACGCGTTGCGATAACATCCGACAAACCCGCTAAATTCTGGCGAATGATATCTTGCGCATTATTCGCCCACACCTCCGTACCATGGGATAAGCCTGATATGCGTACGAGTTCGGCAAACGTCTGAGGTTTGGTGTCAACCAGCATACGTCGAACAAAACTTGTCCCGAATTCGGGGATCCCTAAACTTCCCACCGGTGTGCCAATATCATCTGGTTTGACCCCAAGTGCCTGCACTCCCCGAAACAGACTCATGGTGGCTTCGTCTTGAAAAGGAACGGCCTTGGCTGATATGCCCGTCAGATCTTCCAACATACGAATAGCTGTCGGATCATCGTGTCCTAGCAAGTCAAGCTTCAACAAACGCCCTTCAATTGAATGATAATCAAAGTGAGTCGTAATGATGTCAGAGGTCTTTAGATCTGCGGGATGTTGCACCGGACAAAAATGATGAATATCCTCGTCACGAGGCACCACCATTAAGCCTCCGGGATGTTGTCCCGTCGTACGTTTTACGCCTGTAATACCAGAGGCCAACCATTCCAACTCAGCTCCAGAGACCTCCCGTCCATTTTCCCGAGCCCATGCCAGCACAAGTCCAATGGCGGTTTTTTGGGCAATGGTCGCAATGGTGCCGGCACGAAACACATGGCCCTCTCCAAACAGAACCTCAGTATATTTGTGAATTTCCGGTTGATAGTCCCCTGAAAAATTTAAATCAATATCAGGCACTTTGTCGCCTTTGAACCCGAGAAACGTTTCAAACGGAATATCTTGGCCATCTCCCACTAACGGATGCTGACACTGCGGACACAATTTGGTTGGCAAATCATATCCCGATCCAAAGGAGCCATCCGTAATAAACTCGGTATAGCGGCATTGCGGACACCGATAATGCGGCGGCAAGGGGTTGACCTCGGTGATATCGAGGAAGGTCGCCACCAATGATGACCCCACTGAACCTCGCGAACCTACCAAGTAGCCGTCATCCAAAGACTTTTTGACCAACCGGTGAGCGATATAATAAATACTCGAAAAACCGTTGTCCACAATTGACCGAATTTCTTTATCCAGGCGCGCCTGAACAATGTCAGGCAACGTATCGCCATAAAGGCTCTTCGCCCGCGCAATAGGCTCTTCGCGAACAACACGTTCGGCTTCCTCTAATTTAGGCGAGAACAGTCCATCTGGCACGGGCTTAATGACAGGGCACTGGGCCGCAATCGCCTGAGTATCATCAATCACCACTTTCTGAGCCAACTCAGGCCCTAACCACGCCATCTCTTCCATCATGTCAGTCGTTGTCCGAAAGTGCAGCTGATCGTCATGATTATGCAATTCACCCTTGGCCGTGGTCGCTAAAATATCCCGAAATGCCTTTTGGTAAGGATACAAATAATGGACATCCGACACAGCCGGCGTGGGTTTTTTGTGTGCTATCCCGAGCTGGACTAACTCGGAAATCCATTGTGTGACCGCCTCGTCACCGCCAAGATTTTCGTCCCGCGCCATCTGTCGCAAAGCGGAATGAGGCGCTACTTCCCAATAATCGTAAAACTGACAAATGGATTGGATTTCTTGTGGCGAGGCCCCTCGAAATAACGCTTCTTGAAGCTCTCCCCCATGGATAGGCGAACCCAAAAGCCAATGAGAGCGCCCGGCCTCCAGGGCCGACCGAAACACTCTAGGGACCCGGTGAAATGTCTCCAAGTGCGACTGACTAATGAGGCGGTAGAGCGCCTCGACTCCCTCTTGAGAACGCAATAACAGCGTAACGGGAGTCGGCCGCCCAATTGTATAGGGCTGAGGCACAAGATCGCGCAACGTTTCTAAAGCACGCAATGTGCCATCCTCATTTTGTAACAACTTTAATAGCAAAAGACCTGTCGCCTCGGCATCGGCCAACGCCCGATGGTGCTGAGACAGTGGAATTTTCAACGCATTGGTTAATGGGCCTAAGCCGTAAGCCTTTAACCCCGGTAATCGAATGCGCGCTAGCGTCAACGTATCAATCACGCAAAAGTCCCATGGATCCGTAGGAAAAAGACGCGCAAACGCCTGCGAAATGTACCCGATATCAAATCGCGCATTATGTGCGGCCAAAACCGACCCGGAAGCAAAGGCAAAGAAGTCTCGAAACACTTCCTCAAAACTAGGAGCATCGAGCACCTCTTCAGGGCGAATGCCCGTAATTTCCTGCGTGGCCTGAGATATGCTTCGCATGGGTTTGACCATGCGATGAAACTGGTCAACGATAGCGCCACCAACAATCTTCACGGCACCAATTTCAATCACTTCGTGCTCTCGGGGCGATAGTCCCGTGGTTTCCACGTCCAACACCACAATAGGTTGCTCCGCTGACACAGTGCCTGGGCCTGTCAGAGCGGTCATCACATCGTCAACCATATTGACTTCGACGCCGTAAATCGCTTGAATGCCAAATTTTTGGCTTAACGTTTCCAGCTCCGGATACGTCTGCACCACACCATGGTCAACAACGCCGACATGCGTATGACCTAGGTTCTTAGCCAGTTGAAACAGCTCAGGCAACGCCACTAAGCCATCCCCCGCGCTCATTTTGGTGTGTATATGAAGTTCCACGCGTTTGGCTTCCGACGCATCATGGGGAGGCGGCGGCCCATCGACACGTCCACCATCTCGAATGCGTAATACCGTCTCTTTAGAATACTTGTCCTCCTCTAAACTGCCCTTGACCTTAAGATATTGCCCTGGAGTCCATGTTTCCACTGCCGGAAATGGTTGTCCCCGTCGCTCCGACAACCGTATCCGCAACGCATGCTGCAAATCGGTAATGACAGCGCTCCAATGCCGGAGGTTATCCCGGCTTAGTCGCATTTCGGAACTGACAATCTGTCCAAAGACGACCACCTCGCCCGCTGGCGGCAACTCCCCCAGAGCAACAGCCTCTCCTTCAGGGATTCCCCGTCCTACAATCGCCGCACGGTCCTCACTTCGGCTCTGCGGCAGCTCGACCGCAACCACAGGATCAGGCACGGGAGCTTCAGCTTGTCGCACCGATTGATGCCACGCAGGCATCTCGGGCCAAAACCGCCGTACTCGTTCCACCCCGCCCCATTTCGCAAACAGACTTTCCGCAATGGCATTGGGAAATGTGACCACTAATCCTTGATCTGTCAGTGTCACACCGTCACGGACCACGAGCTGCCGCACTTCGGAGTTGCTTAAAGCAAAAATTTGCTGCAACCGCTCATAGGGATCGTGCGCCCATGGATACTCCAGCCATTCCACCTCACGGCCCCACTCCCTCTGTAGTACTGCCGCCAGCTGACGCAAAATGTCCTCGTCTTGTGAGGCTTTACGGACGAGGACGATGCGCACCTTAGTGGGCCTAACCTCGACCCAAAGCAGTTCAAAGTGAGTCAGACCATTGTATCCCGCCTGCTGTAACCAGTTCTGAAGTTGAGCAGTCATCGCTGAGTCGCTGCGCCCAGACCCCGACCGTCACGGTGGGGAGGAGCGTTGCTTCCCCCCTTCTCCATCAAAGACGCTGTCAAACCAAATCGGCGTTGGGGCAAAAACATCGAAGAAATAACGCCACGCCTTGCGTCATAGAGCAGACGTATGGTAAATAGCGTCATTCGACGGGTCCAAGACCGTTCTTGGTCTTTCAGCAACCAAAACACCGGCGGTTGCTGTTGTCTATCCCCTAACCGTACCGCCATGTTTCCATCCTTTCGTTATATAAACCCTTAAGGAGAGCTACGGTGCAGCAACCAGCGCCACGCCCTGCCCTTGTCTGGCCCGCGAGCCAATAATGCCCTACATTCTGGGAATTTCGCGAATAATTTCCCAATACATGCGCATCCGAGCCGCAAAGCCCTTGGCCAAGCCTAACTTTTCTTCTTTCATCACCTGAGACACATCCTTTAAGATGACTTCCTTAGGTGCTTTACCCATCCGTTTTAATTGCCTATGCAATTGCAACTCTACACCATAACGTGACTCATTGATATGGTCGACGCCCGTCAACAGCGTGCGGCGAATGGCCCGCTGACCGGACAAAAAGGGGGCCAAAGCTTGCGCCCAATCAGTACTCGTGCGTCCTCCATCAAAAATGCCCACTGTGGCATCAATTTCTTGATCGATCACGGGCTTTAACAGTTGCTGGACATGGCCAACGGTTAATCCAATCAAATCTGCATCAAGAAACAAGAGAATATCCGCATCAGCCGCTTCAGCTCCCGCCTTCAGTGCAGCGCCCTTACCCTGATTCTCGGCTTGGTCTATAACAAGCACCGATGGAAAACTTGCCGCCACGGCTGCGGTGCGGTCACAGGAGCCGTCATTGACCACAATGACTTGATCGATTTCCGGAACCATGCATAACACCCGGAGGACTCCCGCTATATTCGCTTCTTCGTTATATGCCGGCACGATCGCGGCCACGCGTTCCTTCGGCTCTTCGTTAAATGGCAGGCACCGAATCGTCATGCCCGTTTCCGCCTTCAAATGGTCCGCGCATGTCTCGCTTCCACACCAGTCTCCACGGAAAAAGCCTCGATATCCATTTTGTGCCATTTCTTGGTAACTTTCAACAGACATCGTATGCGACTCACGAAATTCCAATGCCTGCCGAAACAACTCAGATTGGATAGCATCTAAAAGGTGTTGCACGGTCTCCACCAATTGAGATTCTGATACGCTCAGCTTTTCTCCCGTATCGCGGCGAGCCAGGACAACTTGTTGTTTCGCTAGGTCTTTAGGCCCCAGCTCCACCCGCAAAGGCACCCCGCGCATTTCCCAATCATTAAATTTGTATCCCGGGGTAAATTCATCCCGGTCGTCTAGCTTGACCCGAAACGCATTGGCCAATTGTGCTTCCAATGCTTTAGCGTGCGCGACAACGGCTTCGCGTTCAGCCCCTTTCCCAATCGGGACAATCACCACTTGAATCGGCGCAATTTTGGGTGGCAACCTTAGCCCCTTGTCGTCTCCGTGCACCATAATCACGGCACCAATTAAACGTGTAGAGCTTCCCCATGATGAAGTCCAGCCGTACTTCAATTCCCCATCTTCATCGAGATACTGAATCTGAAACGCCTTTGAGAAATGCTGCCCTAGAAAATGAGAGGTCGCAGATTGCAACGCGCGTCCATCACCCATTAAGGCCTCTAAGGTGTATGTATCGACAGCGCCCGCAAAACGTTCCCCAGCACTCTTAACGCCCGCAATGACAGGCACGGCTAAATATTCTTCAATAACTTCACGGTAAATTTCCAACTGCTGAAGCGTCTCCGCCAATGCCTCATCCGCTGTGCGGTGTACCGTATGCCCTTCTTGCCACAGAAATTCGGTCGTGCGTAAAAACGGTCGCGTCGCTTTCTCCCACCGCAGCACGTTGGCCCATTGATTGATTAGTACCGGGAGATCCCGGTAGGAGTGGATCCATTGCGCATACATCGCGCCGATAATCGTTTCCGAGGTGGGGCGAATCGCTAAACGTTCGGCCAATTGCTCGTTACCGCCCATGGTCACCCATGCGACTTCCGCTGAAAATCCTTCTATATGTTCTTCTTCTTGTGCTAGCAAATGCTCCGGAATTAAAAGAGGAAAATAGGCGTTTTGATGACCCGTGGCTTTGAAGCGCCGATCCATCTGTTCTTGGATAAATTCCCAGATGCGATAGCTATAGGGCTTCATGACCATAAAGCCCTTCATCGGCGCATAATCCACCATATCCGCCTTACGAATAACATCAACGTACCATTGTGAGAAATCACTTGACTTCGGGGTGATCTCCTTGAGAACTTTTTCCACCCACGCGAACCTCCTCGGCTGCATCCAAAATTTCTTTCCATAATTCTTCGACCATGTCCTCTTGGTCAACACGCCGGACAATTTGTCCATGCCGGAAAATCAGCCCCATATTTTTACCGCCCGCTAATCCGACATCGGCCTCGCGAGCCTCGCCTGGCCCGTTTACCGCACAGCCCATCACTGCCACGGTCACGGGTTCTTTAATAACGGCGAGCCGCCGTTCTAACTCATTAGTCACCGGCCACATATCAAACTGTAACCGACCACAGGTCGGACAGGCGACAATATTGGCGCCACGTTCCCGCAGCTTTAAACTTTTTAGAATTTCCCATGCCACCCGAATTTCTTCTTCGCCCGGCCCGGTCAAAGACACTCGAATCGTATCGCCAATGCCATCGGCCAATAAAGAGCCAATGCCGATAGCCGACTTTATCGTGCCTTGAAACAAGGTTCCCGCTTCCGTGACGCCCAAATGGAGAGGATAGTCATGACGCTGTGCCATTAAGCGATACGCGGCGACCATCGTCGGAACATCTGAAGCTTTCAAGGACACCACAATATTATCGTAATCTAAGTCGTTAAGAATTTGGATGTGATGCTCTGCCGACTTCACTAGGGTTTCTGCTGTGCGCCCATAATCTTGCAACAGCCCCTTCTCAATCGATCCTGAGTTCACCCCAATGCGAATGGGAATTTGTCGCTCTTTCGCAGCCTTAACGACTTCTTCCACCCGTTCCCGTGCGCCAATATTGCCCGGGTTAAGCCGTAATTTGTCGATTCCTTGCCGAATGACTTCTAAGGCCAACCGGTAGTCAAAATGGATGTCAGCAACAACAGGAATTGGAGAGCGCTTGACAATTTCCCCAACGGCTTGCGCCGCCTCGTGGTCTGGAACAGCCACCCGTACAATCTCGCAGCCTACGTCCACATAGCGAGCGATTTCTTCCAACGTGTTTTTTACGTCGCGAGTATCCGTCTTGGTCATCCCTTGGACAACGACCGGAGCGCCTCCACCAATCACCACATCACGCACTCTTACCGCTTTACTCATATGGGCCCGAATGATGTTCGGGCACACCCCCCTTTTTTGTCGGTCGACGATACTCTTATCTTATCATGCCCTTGCATATCAAGCATGGAATAAATGTTCGACCTCACGAAAGGTCACAAACAACACCAACGCCATCAGGATAATAAAGCCCACAAAATGAATCATGTTTTCGTGGTCAGGATCCATGGGTTTCCCACGAATCGCCTCAACAATAATGAGAAATAATCGGCTACCATCCAGGACCGGAATGGGCAAAATGTTAAACAGTCCCAGGTTTGCAGACAGTGCCGCGGACAGTAACAACACATCCACAAGACCCGTATGGGCAGCTTGCCCAACAAGTTCTGCAATCCCAACAGGGCCTGTGAGGTCAAAGGGTCCATGCCCAGTCACCAACCGGTACAGAGCCCCAAACCATTGCCCGGACAAATCCACTGTCTGCCTGACACCAGACATCGTGGCCGCGGCAAAATTTTGATGGACCGTGACAAAGGCGGGTTGAATCCCGATAATATACTCTTTCAATTTCTTGTCATACCGCGTCTGCAGTTTGAATGTGCGCCGCGTGTGATCACGCTCCACCGTCACGTTCATCGGATGGTTTTTGTGATTAACAATCGCATGCGCTAACGTTTCCCAATTGGTGATACGCGTTCGGTCGATTTGGATAATCCGATCTCCCGGACGAATGCCGGCTTCATAGGCAGGATAATGGGGAATGGCCTGCTGGACGGTTGTCGTGGGGGTCGGAATACCAACCGGTCCAAAACAGACAGCATACAAGATAGCGGCTAAAATGAGATTCATTATCGGCCCCGCCAGCACCACCAAGAATCTTTGCCAAAGCGGACGATTGGGGTATTCACGAGGATCAGCCGTCTTATTCCCTTCCATACCGGCTAAACGATTATACCCGCCGAGCGGAATAATTCGTAAGGCATAGACTGTCTCGCCCACCCGCCTTTTATATAAGGCTGGACCAAAGCCCACCGCAAATTCTTCGACCCGCATGCCAAAGGCTTTGGCAACCAGAAAATGGCCAAGCTCGTGAACCGTTACCAGCACGCCAAACACCAAAATAATGGCGATTACCGTCGTCATCGGCTGTCCCCCTTAAAGGCGATAACGCATCGCCATGTCTTCTGCTTGCCTCCGTGCCCACCTGTCGGCTTCGAGAATTTGCTCGAGTGCCACCACAGATGTGTTGTCCGTAAACGCTCCCAACACGTCCTTGATAATCTCAACGATGGAAAGAAATCGGATTGACCGACTAAGAAACAACCCGACGGCGACCTCATTAGCAGCATTGAGAACCGTCGGCATCAATCCCCCTGCTATTCCCGCCTGCCGTGCCAAGTCCAATGCTTCAAACGTGTCCGTGTCTGGCTTATCGAATGTCAACGGCTGCTGCGTCAAATCCAAAGCTGGTCCAGCCAACGGCCACCGGTCGGGCCAACTCAGAGCAACTTGGACGGGAACAGCCATATCCGGCCACCCCAGTTGCGCCATGGTCGCCCCATCAACAAATTCCACGAGCGAATGCACAATGCTCTGCGGGTGAATAAGCACTTCAACTTGTTCATAGGGTACCCCAAACAAGTGGTGCGCCTCGATGATCTCGAGTCCTTTATTCATTAACGTCGCGGAATCAATGGTAATTTTCGCTCCCATCGACCAATTGGGATGGCGCAATGCGTCCTCCACCGTAACGGTCTTTAATTCTTCTTTGGTACGTCCCCGAAACGGCCCACCAGAACATGTCAGCAAAATACGCTTGAATGGCTGATTCAGTGCGAGACACTGAAATATCGCCGAGTGTTCACTATCAACGGGAAGAATTTTACGGCCCCGTTGCAAGGCAACCCGCTGAACTAAATCTCCGGCAGCCACCAGCGTTTCCTTGTTGGCCAATAAAATGTCCTTGCCATTCTCAAGCGCGGTTAACGTCGGCATGAGACCTGAAAATCCACTCATAGCCCCAATCACTTTGGTCGCTGGCGAAATCGCGATGGCTTCTAAAATGTCATCCATGCCGCTGATAATGCGAGGGCCTGATTGTCCCTGGTGCTGGTGGCGAAGCTCCGCCGCCTGTTCGCGGTCCGTCAGTCCAATCCAATTAGCATGGAGACGTTGTCCCATCTCCCACAACTTTTCCGCTTGTCGGTGTGCCACTAACCCGTCTACAGCGATTCGGTCGGGTTGCGCCTGAATAACGCGATATGCCGTCTCGCCGACAGAGCCTGTAGCCCCGAGAATGATGATCTGCGTCATAATGTCCTCGCCTTCCTTATTGCGCCCTTATACGCCAATGTCACCCGGAGGGGCAACCAGCACTTCTGCTAAAACCTTGATGACCACGGCAGAAATGGGGCCGAGAATAAACCCTGCCGGACCAAACAAACGCACCCCAAAATATAAGGCTGCCAAGGCCACTAAGGGATGCAGGCCCATGTTTTGTCCGACAAGCCGCGGCTCCGTAAATTGCCGCAACAAGGCCACCCCCAGCATAACCGTTAAAACCTTAACGCCATCCATCATCGCCCCCGACAGAAATGCTACGACCGCCCATGGAGCCAACAATGTCGTCGGCCCCATGTAGGGGACAAAATCCAACAGTCCTGCGAGAACCCCAATCAGCACGGCATACTTAAACCCAAAAAAGATGAGACCCGCCATTGTCCCGAAGGTCGTCAACGCGATCAAGGTCCCTTGCGCCTTCAAAAACCCTAAAGCACCGGCCAAAATGTCGTCATGCACATGATGGACGTAGGGCCTAATAGGCGGAGGCACCCACTTAACGGCCACCTGCAATATGTGTTCCTTATCACGCATCATGAAAAACGCCGCAATTAACGCTACCATTAACATTAACATGCTGTCCGGCAGATGCACGAGAAAATTCCCCAAGGTCCTTAAGATTGATTCGAGGAGCCTCATGACCGAACCTAATTGGCTGTGCCATTCCCCAGGATTTAATCCGAGAACCTGCCGCAATTGATTCCAACCGAATAGTACGCGGCTGGCGATGCGTTCCACAGGCAGAGTCAATGCCGGCAATGTTTTCACCACCTGCGCCAACTCAGTCACCATGACACTCACCAACAACACCACAATGGATAAAAGAGCCACCATGGCCGCACCCAACGTCACAAACGCGGCCATGGCCCGAGACAACCCCCATCGCTCCATCCGATGTACCAGTGGCTCAAGCCATACAGATAAAACAAAAGCCCCTAAAAATGGCATGAAAATCGGACTGTACCATTTCCAGAATGCATAGACGCTAAATAACAAGCCTATCCAAATTAGAAGCATACGCACATAGCTGCCCATCAGCATGGCCTCCATGCAGCTAATGTATGCCCAAGCCTATCAACAAATAATAAGCAATTGGTAAAGCCAATAAAGAAGAATCGAATCGGTCAAGGACACCACCATGTCCAGGCAGAAGACTTCCGGAGTCTTTAACCCCTGTATAACGTTTAATCGCTGATTCTAAAAGATCTCCAATTTGCCCGACAATGCTCACCGTAAAGCCAAATAAGAGGGCGTGCCATACAACAAGATGCAAAAACCAAAAAGCCCCTCCGGCCACAACGACTCCGCTCACGGCCCCGGCCACCGTGCCTTCCCACGTCTTCCCTGGACTTACGCGCGGCATTAATTTATGCCGTCCCCATTGTCGTCCAACAAAAAACGCCGTGGTGTCTGTCGCCCAAATCACCGCAAAAAACACATATGCAAAGACTTGTCCGTGTACCAAATGACGAATCATCGGCAAATAGGAAAAAAATAAACCCAAATAAACCGCCACCCATGTCGTGGTGACGGCCCCTTGAAAGCTTTCCTGCGGCGAGCTTAGTAATGACACAATGGCCACGACAGCCGCGCCTAAGACAAGAACTGGTACCAGCCCTCGCCCTAATCCCACCGCCGCCATAATGCTCCACACCCATACCACCGTTAACCATGGATAAAAAACAATTCCACGGGAGCGGAACATGCGAGCAATTTCAACAACACCAATCGCAGCCAAAATGGCAACTCCACCTGTTAACACCCATCCACCTAAATAGATGAGGAGAACCACTACGGGAATGCCAAAAGTTGCTGTGAGTATTCGCAGTCCCAGCACGCGCGTAACTCCTTATTCCCGAAGGCCGCCGAAACGGCGCACCCGTTGTTGGTAGGCATGTATAGCCTTGTGAAGCTCCGCCGGGTCAAAATCAGGCCACAACGTCTCTGTCACGTATATCTCGGCATACGCGAGTTGCCATAAAAGAAAATTAGAAATGCGCATTTCACCACTGGAACGAATTAACAAATCGGGATCGGGAAGGCCAGCTGTATCCAAATACGACGCCATAGCCGGTGCGGTGAGAAGAACGTTGTCTGTCAGCGAACGGTTGTCCTGAATCCAACGGTTAATAGCACGAACAATTTCATCCCGTCCACCGTAATTAAGGGCCAGATTCAACACCATCCGTGTTTGTTGAGCCGTGGCTTCCATAGCCGTTTGAATCGCCCGCTGGGCGAGCTCAGGCAATCCTGAAATGTTGCCGATGGTGCGGATACAAACACCTTCAGCTTTAAGTTCCTCCGTTTCCGAACGCAAGAACTCCACAAGAAGAGCCATCAGGGCGTCAATTTCGTTTTGCGGCCTCGACCAATTTTCGGTCGAAAAAGCATAGACCGTAAGAACATCAACACCTATGGCTGCACATTCCTTCACAATAGGCTTCAGCGCTTTGACCCCTTGCCGATGGCCCTCTGCCCGAGTCAAGCCTTTTTGTCGTGCCCAACGCCCATTACCATCCATAATGATAGCGATATGGCGCGGCACATTTCCGGATTCGATGAGTTTTTGGCGATTTACTAACGCATCGTGACGAGCCTCAGTTTCCATCCAACCTCCCAACAGATCGACGTATCGCCCGAGCTTCGTTAAGGAGTTAAAATATCCTTTTCGCGATGCTCCGCTAACACATCCAACTCCTTAATAAAGCGATCCGTAAGTTTTTGAACCTCGGTCTGACCACGGCGTTCGTCGTCTTCCGTAATAGTGTGGTCTTTTTGCTCGGCCTTGAGACTTTCCAGTGCGTCCCGTCGAATATTACGAATGGCCACCTTTTCCTCTTCCAAAAGACGACGTAATTGTTTCACTAAGTCCTTGCGCCGTTCTTCGGTCAAGGCCGGCACGCTTACCCGCAGCATGGGACCATCTGATCTCACCGACACCCCAATGTCTGCCTTAATGATAGCTTTTTCAATGGCCGACATCACACTCGGGTCAAAAGGTTGCACAACCAGCATGCGCGATTCCGGGACAGAAATAGCGGCCAGGTGCTGAATGGGGGTCATCGCCCCATAGTAATCCACCGGAATCTTTTCAAGCAGACCCGGATGCGCACGCCCAGCACGCATCGACGATAAATCTCTCTCAAAGGATTCCACCGTTTTTGTCATTTTGCTTTCTGCGTCGGACAGAATGTCTTTAACCACGATGTTCGCTCCTCACAAACGTCCCAATCGGTTCACCTAACACGACTTTGCGGATGTTACCAAATTGATTCATGTTAAACACCACAATCGGAATGTCGTTGTCCATACATAAAGAGGTAGCCGTCGCGTCCATCACCCGTAAGTTTTCTTTCAAAATATCTAGGTAACCAATTTCATCTAGTTTCTTAGCTTCCGGATTCGTGCGCGGATCAGCATCGTATACCCCAGACTCTTTAGTTGCCTTCAACATCACATCGGCTTCAATTTCCGCCGCGCGCAGAGCCGCCGTTGTATCCGTAGAAAAATACGGATTTCCGTTGCCTGCAGCAAATATCACCACACGATTTTTGTCGAGGTGATTAATCGCCCGACGCCGAATATAGGGCTCAGCAACCTCTTTCATCTCGATGGCGGTCTGTACCCGAACGGGAACACCGTGTTTTTCCAATGCGTCCATTAACGCCAGCGCATTAATAACGGTAGCCAACATGCCCATATAATCAGCCGTTGCGCGGTCCATGCCTTTAGAGGAACCCGAGAGACCTCGCCAAATATTGCCTCCCCCGACAACAACCGCAATCTGCACACCTAAACTTAACACGTCCTTGATTTGTCGGGCAATACTATCGACAACAATCGGATCAATTCCATATCCAGCAGCACCCGCCAAGGCTTCCCCAGACAGCTTAAGTACAATACGGTGATATTTGGGCTGATCAGCCATTGTATTTCCTCCATATAACGCCAAGATAGGAGGGGACGCTCCCGCCCCCTCCTTCAAAGCATTTAAACTGGTACTCCTGGGAGTTCTTCACCGCGCTCAAACCGAGCAAACCGGCGAACCACAATATGTTCTCCCAACCGGGCAATATGCTCTTTCAATAATTGGTCAATCGTTACATCGGGATTCTTCACATACGGCTGATCTAAGAGACAAATCTCTTTATAAAATTTTTCTAGTCGCCCCTCGACCATTTTCTCGACAATGGCGGCGGGTTTACCCTCATTCTGCGCTTGCGCCATTAACACTTGCCGCTCATGTTCAATGTCTTGAGCTGATACCTGATCACGGCTCACAACACGCGGATTAGCGGCTGCAATATGCATCGCAATGTCATGCGCCAAGTTGTGAAAGTCAGGAGTATTGGCCACGAAATCTGTTTCACAATTGATTTCGAGCAACACCCCTATGCGACCTTGGAGGTGAATATAGCTCTCAATCAATCCCTCGTTAGCATCGCGGCCGGCCTTCTTGGCCGCCTGAGCCAGGCCCCGCTCGCGTAAAATATCGACGGCGCGGGCAAAATCTCCGTCCGCTTGCTCCAGAGCCTTTTTGCACTCCATCATGCCGGCGCCGGTTTGTTCGCGGAGTTTCTTAACATCACTTGCGGGTATCACAGAGTATCCTCCTCGTAATGAGAGCGACCTTACGGTCGCCCTCTGGTCCCATCATATTAGGCATGCTTACTGGGCTTCAGCAACTTCTTCTTCAGCAACTCCACCTTGACGACCCTCAATCAGCGCATCAGCCATTTTGGCCGTCAACAATCTTACAGCTCGAATGGCGTCGTCATTACCGGGAATGATGTAATCAATTTCGTCGGGATCACAGTTGGTGTCCACAATGCCGACAATAGGAATGCCCAGTTTGCGCGCTTCCGTGACCGCAATGTGTTCTTTGCGAGGATCCACAACAAAAACCGCTGCCGGCAGTTGCGTCATCCCTTCAATGCCACCCAAATATTTTTCAAGCTTCTCTTTCTGCCGGGTTAACATACTGACTTCTTTCTTCGGCAGACGGTCCCACTGGCCCGAGGCTTCTTGTTCCTTCAATTCTGCCAACCGTTTGACGCGTTTTTTAATGGTGTCAAAATTGGTTAACATCCCACCAAGCCATCGTTGATTGACATAATAATCTCCAGAACGTTGAGCCTCTTCCGCGACAGCTTCTTGGGCTTGCTTTTTTGTCCCAATGAACAGCATACGGCCGCCGCTTGCGCCGATTTGGCGAACGAAATTATAGGCATCATCCACTTTGCGAACAGTCTTTTGCAAATCAATGATGTAAATCCCGTTTCGTTCTGTAAAAATGTAGGGTTTCATTTTGGGGTTCCAACGCCGGGTTTGGTGACCGAAGTGCACGCCCGCTTCTAGCAGTTGCTTCATCGAAATGACAGCCATCATATACCTCCTGGTTTTATCCTCCGCTGCTCCTATCGCTTTTGATCAACACCAGGGAAAAGAACAGCGTGTGTGGTAAAAAATCCTAGCGAATTATAGCACAATTAGCGAATTACGACAAGGTTAGGGAATCGTCACGAAGACCGGTACCGTCAACGGTCCCACCCGTTCAGTCAGGAAAATTTCTTGCGGATGGGACAAAAATACCTTCTCGAGATCGATAGCGAGCGCGACGTGCCCACCACCTTGAGTGAGATAGGCGGTCACGGCCTGGCTCATTTCGGAAAGCAACCGTTCGCGCAAGCGCTGTTCGTTACGTGGATTAATGCCCACGTTAAGGCCATCGACCTGAATATGGACCGTTCCGACGATTTTATTAACAGAACGCACTAATTCCGGACGCATATGTTGTTCCACTGTATTCCCCATCGCCTTCCACTGCGACCTTTGGATTCCTTGGAGGCTCTGTGTCAGCGCTTGCGACACAATAGATACTGGCAAGGTAATGTGCACCCCGCCCGTGACAAGCCAGCTGACCTCTGTCCCCAAAGTCACCATGGCCCCTGCTAGAACACCTAGCCAAAACTTTTTCACGCTCCACCCCATTTGCCTCCAACCTTCCCTAACACTTCCAGTATGGCCCTTAACGATGCGACTCATAATAGAACTGCAATTTGTCCCGTCGGACTATGTGTTCCACAGCCAAAGGAGGCACAGCATGAACAAGCGCACTATTAAACTGTTCACCACTTTAGGGTCCGCAAGCATTCTCATTGGAGGATGCGGTCTGTCTGCCGAACCCCAAAAGCCGGCACCCGTAAAAAAAGCCACGCAAGCCACACGAAAATCCGCCAATAAAGCAGCGACAACCGTGAAAAAGGCGGCAACGGGCGGGGCTACGACCGGTCCTGGAGAACTCAAAGTCATTGCCTTTTATGATCAAACCATGGCCCATGTCAGTCCTAATCCCTTCACGTTTGTTAAAGCCCATCCATCATTGGTGACGTATCTTTCCCCATTTTGGTACGAAGTCACGTCGCAAGGAACAGTCATTGCCAAACCTGAAGGGAATGCCGCGACATTAGCAAAACAAGCCCATTTGCCGCTGATGCCCTTGTTTAACAACTATATGGGTACTGATGGCATGCTCTCAACCGCCGCATTGCGAACACAGGCCGTGGATCAAATTGTCAAGATTGTCACGGACAATCACTACCCTGGCGTACAAATTGATTTTCAGAAACTCAAAGCCGCTGACCGCCCGCTTCTCGTCGATTTTATGAACGAGTTGCATGCAAAAATGCCCAAAAATGTTTCTATTTCCATGTCCGTCGTCCCGCTGACCGCAGGAACTGGGCAATCGGGGGCATATGATCTTAAAGCCTTGTCGGCCGACGTTAACAGCATGGTCTTAATGGCGTACGATTTGCATAGTAATGGCACCGCCCCAGGTCCGGTGAGTCCCTATCCATGGGTCAAGAAGAGTATTGACTTAGCACTGAAAACAGGCATCAAACCGTCGAAATTATATCTGGGCATTGCCGATTACGGCTATTTGTGGAAAGCGGGATCTACGAAAGCTACCACCATTCCATTGAAAATCATGTACCAACACAAATATGGTACCTATACGTGGGATCCCACGGATAAAGAAGCGTATGATAACTATACGCAAAATGGCGTGAAGTACACCTTATGGTTCGTCAATGACCGAGGCGCAGTGGACCGGATTAAGCTCGCGGAAAAGGATCACCTAGGGGGAGTCGGATTCTGGCGCGTCGGATACGAAGATGCCCAATGGTGGAACCGTGTAGCCAAGGCTCTAAAGGCGGCTCCTAAACCTAAAACGTCATCCTCTGGAAAGAAAGCCAGCGCCATGGCACCTGTATCACCGCAACACCGCCAGATCACATGATGGACATCGACTCAGTAATATCGGTAATATCATAAGACACGAACGTGATCAGCCCTTCTAGTCATGATCACGTTCGTGTCCTACCACGAGAATATCAATATTGCTCGTTTGTCGCAAAACTTCGTTGATGACCGACCCCTTAAAGAGCTCTTGCCACCGTGTCCGCAACGATTCTCCCATGACAATTTCTGTCACATGGTGTTCCCGTGCAAAATTGACAATCGCCCGAGGAACGTTATTGTCTCGCAACTCAAAGACTTGCGCTCCTAACTGCTTGGCCAAGTTAATATGCGACGCCAATGCCTGTTCGTCCTTTGTGGGAAACTGACTGCCGTCCGCAGGACGCACGATGACCACATAAAATTCTCCCTTCAATCGCTGCGCGATGCGGTAGCCACGGCGCAGCAAACGCGCACCGTTCGGAGAGGGCGTCACCGCCACCATGATGCGATCATGGGTAGGCCAGGGTCCCTCAATAGCGTGCCGATTCATATACGTTTCTAGACGGTCATCGGTGTCATCGGCGACCGCCCGTAAAGCCAATTCACGCAGTGCCGTCAAATTTCCCGTCCGGAAAAAGTTTTGCAACGCTTGGTCAATCCGGCGTCCTTGATAAACTTTTCCACGTTTTAGCCGTTCAATGAGCGCCTCCGGTGTTAAATCCACGAGACGGATTTCATTTGCTTCGCGAACAATGTAATCGGGGACGGTCTCGCGGACGCGAATGCCTGTGATCTGCCGAACGGTATCATTAAGCGACTCCAAGTGCTGAATATTTAATGTCGACCAGACATTAATACCAGCTGCTAATAAGTCTTCAACATCTTGGTAGCGTTTGCGATTTTTGCAATTATCGGCATTGGTATGAGCCAACTCATCCACCAAGACGACATCAGGTCCTCGCGCCATCACCGCGGCTACATCTAATTCCCCGACCTCAAGCCCCTTATAGGTCCCCTTAGCAAGGGGAACCGCTTCGATGCCCTGGGTGAGCTCCTGCGTTTCTTCGCGGCCGTGTGTGTCGATAATCCCAATAACCACGTCAATGCCCTGGTCCAGGGCGATATGGGCATCTCCCAACATGGTAAAGGTTTTTCCCACTCCCGGTGCCGCACCCAAATAGACCCGATGCCGACCACGACTCATGCGCCGAATATCTTCAAGGATCTCCTCGGGTGTCCTGCGTTTGTAAGTCGATGCCACGAAAGTTCCCCTCTTTCGTCCCGCAACGTGTTATACGAGCGGCAGTTCAACCCGGCGCCTAGGCGATACATCAGAAACGGGCTTTCCCGCTACTTGACCCGCTAAATAGAACGTTTTGGCCTCCGTGATTTTTACGGGCACGAAACGGTCAATTAAGTCCTCGGCGGGATCTCGGGCAACTAATACCACCTTATTAGATTGCGTCCGCCCCGCCCACACGTTCGGATTCTTTTTACTTAGCCCCTCGATTAACACCAACTCCGTGCGTCCGATCAACCGTTGATTAGCCTCCCAGCTAATTTGATACTGAAGCTCCATCAATCGGTTTAAGCGCTCCTTTTTTACAGGATTGGGGACAGGATCGCGCCCTTCCCACCGTGCAGCTGGCGTTCCCTCCCGAGGCGAATACAAAAACGTAAAGGCCGCATCATATCGCACCGTGCGAACAAGGTCCAAGGTTTGTTCAAAATCTTCTTCGGTTTCGCCAGGAAAGCCAACAATAATATCGGTGGTCAGCGTGACATCAGGAATCGCCCGCTTAACTTGATCAATTAGATCCAAATAGTGCTCACGGGTGTACTTCCTATTCATACGTTTCAAGATGGCATTCGAACCGGCCTGCACAGGCAAATGAACATGGTGAGTAATCTTTTCACTCGCCGCAATCACTTCAATCAAGCGCGAACTAAAGTCACGCGGGTGTGACGTGGTGTACCGCAACCACCGCACACCATCAATCTTTTCCAGTTCCTGTAATAAGTCGCCTAAATCTACCGCGGGATTTAAGTCATGGCCATAAGAGTTGACATTTTGGCCCAGCACCGTAATATCCTGGTACCCTTCTCGGGCCAACGACTGCACTTCTTCCACAATAGCAGCGACTTCACGCGAACGTTCTTTTCCACGTGTGAACGGCACAATGCAATACGTGCAAAACTTGTCACATCCGTAAATGATATTGACAAAGGCCTGCACACCTTCAGCACGCTGCGACGGCAAGTGTTCAACAACCTCACCCGCACTTTTCCAAACGTCGACCACCATTTCATCGTGCTGCTCCACTTCGTCCAATAATTTGGGCAGCTCATGCAAGTTATGCGTACCAAAGACCAAATCCACATGGGACGCATGCTTTTTGAGCCAAGCGACCGTTCCCGGTTCTTGAGACATGCACCCCGCCACTGCAAGGCGCATCTGCGGCTTCTCGTCCTTCAACTGCTTTAACTGCCCAATATAACCGAAAGCGTGCTCCTCTGCGCTCCCTCGAACAGCACATGTATTGACAATGATGAGATCAGCCGACGTTTCTTTGTCGGCTCGCTCATAGCCCATCTGCTGTAATTGCCCCGCCATAATTTGCGAGTCTCGTTCATTCATTTGACACCCGTAGGTTCGAATATAAAACTTGGGGGACGCCATAGTTCCTACCCCTTCCTCACAATATGTGACAAACACTATTGTTCCAATATATCATGTCAACATGAAGACCTGGAGTAAAAAGCAAGTTCCTTAGAGGTCATCCGAAAGATGGATGAGCCCTGGCAAAACCGCACGCGGCGCACGAATCAGCATGCGGGATCCATCTTCCGTATCATGCCGCGCAATGATGGTCGCTTCTTGATATATGCGTTTCCATACGACGGCATCATTCCAAGGCACAAAGAGCCACTGGTCGATGAAAAATTCCTCTAAGGCGTGACTAATCGCTGTATATAAGCCAGCGAAAGCCAAATCGTCATTAGAGACGACGACCCCACTGTCTAATTCTAAGGCTCTTTGCGCGACTTCCTGCAATGCTCCCGGCCCCAGCCCTACCTCGGGATTGTCTCGCGCCTGCAAATATCGGTCAACAACCTCGCCGCCTGCTTGTTCCACTAACAATGCTAATTCATCCAGCTCTTGCAATCCACGGCGTCTAGCACTTTCCCCTTTATCAGCCGTCCCCACCAAAATCACACGTTCAGCGCGCACCATAAACTTTTTCCTCCTTCACCCGCTTGGGTGATTATGGGCGGGTGGAACTGGTCTGAGGCAAAGACTGCAGTAAGATCCACGGTGCCGCACTGTCGGGATTGTCGTGCAATGCTTGGCGAATATTACTTTCGGCTTGAGCGATTTCACCCCAATGCACGTCGACAATCGCCATGTCATAATAACCTTCCCACCAGGCGGGATTCGCAGCAATCGCATTGCGATAATACGTCGCCGCTGTCGTCCAGTCATTGGCATTTTGAGCGACTTCACCAAATAACACGTAAATGGGACCTTGTGGTCCCGCTACCGCTAATGCCTTGTCAGCAAGAACCCGGGCATTATTCCATTGATGCAAAGCCACAGCAATTTGCCCTAGTCCCACCATGGCTTGCCAATTAGCGGGGTCTAAGTGCAAAGTATGGTGATAGGCATGGCGTGCCAATGACCACTGCTGCATACTCACGGCCATTTCCCCTAAATTATTCCAATAGGTCTGGCTCTTGGGGGCCAAAGCACATGCTCGCTGCGCTTCTTTCAGTGCAGCATGAGGTTGATCCGCATCCCAGAAAAGCTGCCCCAGACGACTATACCCGGCTGCCCAAGTCGGGTCTTTCACCAACGCACTTTCTTCGGTGGCTACCGCCCGCTGCAAGTTAAACTGCAAGGCCTGGTACCGCTCTTCAACCGCTTGCTGGTCAGCCGCAATCTGACCATTATTCGCGTGAGCTCCTGGAGGCACTAAGTAGTTATTCGAGCCACACCCGGAGAGTATCATGAGTAATGCCGCCGCAGCCATGGCCCATTTTAAATTCATCAGGTTGCGCGGGAAACCCCGGCGTTCACGCCGGGCAGGGATAGCGCGGCGGTCGAAGACCGCCCCATTCCCGCCTCTCCTTTGTCCAATGCTATCTTGGTCCAGAAATATCCATACCCGTCTGCCCTCTGGAGCAACGCGCAGAATCGGTGATGGATGCCTTGTATCAACCCGTTTCCGCCCTGGATGTTGAAACTGCCGCGGGCACGGATCGCAACGCGGCCCATGTAGGTGCCGACTTTCTTACCCTTGGTGACCACCGCCTTGACCAGATCGCCGGTCTGGAAACCAAAGGCGCTTTTGCTGCGGGTAAGATAGCCGCGAGGAAAGCCGTACCGGTTCAGGCGCGTGCGCTGGTAGCTACCGCGCCCCGTGGCCTTGATGGCCAAGACGGGTTGCTGCCAACTTTCAAGAACATCGACGTGCCCCACGCAAGCAGCGTCGAGGCAGTGCGCCTTTGGCACCTGCAAGCGGTGGCGGTTGTACTTCGTCCTGCCGCCGGTGCCGACCTCGACATCGAGGCCGGTAGCCACCAGTTGCCGCCAGAGTGCCCAGCGGGTGCTGTTGACGGCAGCGGCATCCTTGAGAGGCGCCTTGCGTTGGGCCCCGATGCGGGCCAGACGCTGGGGATCGTGCGCCAGGAACTCGGCCACGTCCCGGTTACTCTTGCGCTGGTTACAGGGAAAGCAGCCCAGGGTGAGATTCGATACCCGATCGGAACCGCCCGCGCTTCTGGGGTGAATATGGTCGATGGTCAGGGGCACATGCTCTGCGTCGCAGTAGGCGCACTTGCGGCCCCACTTCTCCAGCAGGTACTCGCGCACTTCGTAGCCGAAAAGCTCGCCGCGCAGGTACTCGGCCCCATTGATCTCAGGGTTCTGCAAGGCCTGCGTGTCAAACCGCACCAATTCTTGCGACAGCGTCGTGACCGGCGACCAGCGCAGCAGTCTCCGCACCCATGCCATCGTCGTATCGACCCGGTGCTGCAGGGACGGAGCCAGCCAGCCTTCGGGCTTGGAGCGATTGTCAAAGCGAGTCGGACGATAGCGCAGATTCCCGCGCCGTCGCCGCCGAAAGGCTCGGCGCTGGGTGAGGGCGTCGCGGATAGCATGGCCTCGATGCTGCAACTCCAGCAGCATCAGCAGCGCAGCCTTGCGGGAAATTTCGCCGGTTTCTGCATCTACCATCTCCGTCTCCCGCACGAGGGCCATGCCGGTCGTCTTGCTGCCGGGGTCCAGCTTGAGACGTACCGGTTGCAAGGTGGAATTTTCCTGCAAGCGGTCCACGAGCCGGATAGTGAAAGGCACCATGCGATGCACCCGCGCCCGCCCACGCTCCAACAGCAGCCGCGCCCGTTTCTCCGAGCACGGCATGAGTGGTTTCTTTCTTTTATCCAATACCAAAACGGCCATTACCTGCCTCCTACAAAGCCCTTACGGGCGCTTGTGACGCCGCCTTTCGGCGGTCTCCCCTCGGGGTTGTTTGCAACCGGCTCCTACGTTTCCGTAGCGGCGGGAACCTTCGGCGCTTTGCCTTTCGCCCGCATGATTCCTGCCTTCCAGTGTCCGGGACTGAGGAAGCATCCCGGAGTGGGTCTTACCGACCTGTTGCAAAGGTCTGCACGTTACCGTGCCCCTGGTCAACCCAGCCTGCTCTCACAAGCTCCGCCCTTCAGGGCGGGGTAGTTGACAGACATAAATAATCTCGTACGGCCTTTGAGGCAAAGAACTGGTTCATCCCTGCAGCCCAATCTCGTGAACCGATGTCTTGGGGAGAAATCCAACACGCCGACAGCGCATCTGAGTCTGGGCGGAGACTCTCCTGGCCAATCACCGTGGCCGCGTAATCCAACACAATAAAATGGACCGTTGGCGTCACAATTTCTGCTACATGCAACAACGGTCCCGGAGCAATATGCAAATGCACTTCTTCCGAAATCTCACGACACAAGGCTCCGGCAAGCGATTCGCCCCACTCCACACGGCCTCCAGGCAAGGCCCATAATCCTTGTTCGGGCGGATGGCCACGCTGCACGATGAGGAGTTCGCCCTGGTGATTTAAAATGGCGGCGGCTACTCCAATTTTAGGGCTGGCCGGCATTATCAGTAATATCGTAGATAGTCAGCTCGTTGTCCTCCCCTAGCTGCCGCAGGCCGAAGATAACACCGCGCTCCTTTAACACTTGATTGAGAAATGTAACCACTTGATATGGGGTAAACCCATTAAACCGCCGTTGCCCCAGCGCGACAAGTTTTTCATGGTCTGCTGATACCTTCATCCGTGACGCCTCCACTTACAGTCTCTTGCCGTTGTTTAAATTATTATAGCAGGTTCGCCACACATTAAAGAAGGATCGGAACTTATGCCCGGGAAATGTGGCTTGTTGTGTCATGATCATCCTAACATGCCCGAAGAGTGTTTTCGGCATACTAATGACGTCATCAATAATCCACAAGGGAGGAATGCATTATGGCGCGCCGTAAGCAAGGACCGTCATTGTTATCGCCCCAAATCCGCGATCAATTTAAATATGAAGTGGCGGAAGACTTAGGATTAACTGATGAAATCCTCACGAAAGGATGGGCCGATATGCCATCGCGTCAACTCGGACGTATTGGCGGCAAGATTGGCGGAAACATGGTGAAGGTCATGATCCGCCAAGCCGAAGAATCCTTATCGTCTCGCTCGGACTAAATCTTGAATCCAACCCTCCCAGATGGTGCTTAGCCATCTGGGAGTAATATGTACGGGCCATCATGAAATTATCCCCCATTCGCCCACACTTGCCCTAATGTCAAAAAGACAAAATGATCTGTCGCTAAGCGTTGGAACACCCTGTCCCAGCCCTGTGACGATTGGGGACCGTAGACACTTCCCACCACACCTTCAGGATGGTCGAGTAAGGCATGTACCATTACCGTCGCCCAATGACTTTGGGTTACGACAACACTAGGAGAGAGCGCAATAACATTTTGTGCGCTAATCTCGCCCAGGACAGATGATTGAAAAGGTACCGATTGGCTGATAAATACGGGCGTCTGCCCGGTCGTTTGCGAGAGCGCTTTAACTGACCATGTGACTTCTTGGCGTATGCCCCAATCGGGCAATGTGTTTAATGAGACGCCTGAATACCCGTCCATGATGATTTCATTACCTGATTTGGCCAAAGCTTTCATTAAACGCGTATGCGTTAAGGCCCACTCCCCAGTGATTGCCACATCAATCAGGGCATGAGGATAACGTTTTTGAGCCGATAATAGCGCTTGAATTACCGCCTTTTGGGGATCATATAGCACGAACGCCGCAATGGGTTGGAGATTGCTCAATACCCCTGTTGAGGGGGTTGAGGATCCTGAGGAGGATTGAGCCGCGGGCTGTGATTGAACGGAGCTCAAATCCCTGTGCGCCGGGATTTTAACGCGGGGTGACGAGGCTCGCTTATCTGGTTTTTGGATGGGGTTGGTGTGTGCCGAAACTTTAGGATAAAAAACAACCGGTTGCCCCACCCACAATAGAGTTCCATGTTCGGCATTAGCCCTTTCGAACGTCTTTAGGGGGACGCCAGCTGCCCATGCCAACAGGCGCATCTTATCACCCGGCTGGGCCGCATACGTCCATCTTTTATGCGCCGCAACGCGGACAGTAGCCAAATGCGCTAACGCTGATAACGTTGGTCCATTTAAGACACCGGTCGCGGACAATCCCGCAATCGTTTGAAATTTTTTGACCGATTGGCTAAGAGCCGGTGACATGCGCCCATTTAAGGCCCCCTGGTACAACTTCCACTCCTGAAGCCATGACTGGACAGCCAACACACTCGCCCCCGATACATACGAGGGCAATGCCGGAAGGGTATGGACAATATCTGCAACTTGCGTCGTGAACGATGCCTTAGGACCGATCCCGAATTGCGTTACAAAATTTGCAACACTATGGTAAAAATTTGGGGTGACCTGACCGGTCAGAGGGCCGGCATTATAACCCAATACATCCAGCTGCGCTTGGACTGTTGCCACCGCTACAGGATCATGTCCTTGTATCCAACTCTGCGGAATAGTGTTGGGCGCCAATAAGGACAATGATAGAGCCGCTGAAAGCATGGTTGAAGAAATGATTCCCGCCATTGTGCATCCTCCTCAATTACCAGAATGCACCAAAAGCGAGATTTTATTCAGACGGCCTAATATTGCATACTATATCCCCACATCCCGCCAATCATTCCCGCAATCAATGCCGCAACCAGTCCGACCCATAACGGGCCTCCCTGACCCACATGAACGTTTTCTCCGATTACTTTCCCTACCAAAAAGAGTGTCAACGCCGCTAGACTTCCGTGTATCCACCCCGCATGTTCAGCACCTCGGCCTGCAACCCATCCACTGATTCCTGTTACCACCAATAATGCGGCCCATAACAAGATTGACAATACAGAGCCAGCTAGGGTCGTATTATAATCCACTAAGGCTAAAATAAAAGCCACTAGGGCTGCCGCCACAAAACCGGCTAACACGCCTCTCAAGATAACGCCTACGCTCACTTGACCTCGTCTCCTCTCCTAAGACAACCTACGCGGCGTATAACCGTTCGATGACAGGACGAGGACGACATTTTCGAAAAAAAAAACGCCGACCTAAGCCGGCGTTTACGTTTATTCCTTAGACATCTGTTGCTCGGCACTTTTGACAAGGCGACGAACCATGTTCCCGCCAATTTTCCCGACTTCGCGAGTCGTCATGTTTCCCCAACCCCGCTCCCGAATATCATCATCCAATCCTAAATCCTCCGCCACCTCTTCTTTGAGGTCATCTAACGCCTCTTCTGAGCCTGGTTCCACTGGTTTCTTGCCTTCAGCCATAATCAGCCCCCCTCGTCTTTAGACTGTCCGCGACTAACACAAGTTATAGCGGAACCTTTTCCCACCTAGACAGCCTTTATCTGAGACGTTACACTCAAATGACAATTATGATTACGTGCGGGGAGATTTTATGGCGAGACCTCAGTTAAATATTGCCCACGACAGTTTAGGACAGTGTAATTTTTGCAAGAAGATTCGACAGGAATCGGGCATGGCCCATCATCTACAAGCGTGCCCAGCACGGCGCCAACAATTCCAGCCATTAAGCGGTAAAGGCTCCCGGTCAAGTTGCCACATGATTGTCACGCCATGCGGTGCGCCGCGCACATGGTGGCACATTGAGGTGGCCGCAGACTTGTCACTTCGTGTATTTCAAGAAAAGCTAGGAGGACTGTGGCCCTCCGTAGCACATGGCGTATTTGTACTAGATAGCACGGAGCATTTAGACAGCCAATCCGTCGCGAACGTTTTTATCCCAGGCTTAATTGTGCGCTACGATAGCCCCACCGGATGTTTGATGGTTCAAGTCATTTCTTGGTATGACGGCCAATCTGCTCCTGATCAAACGATGGCAATCATGGCCACAAGCCTTCGCCAAGCTGAGACGGAATAGGTAACGCCTCTTTGTCCGCAATGAATGGATAGGCCGTCGCATCCATTTGCAGCGGTGTCACTGTTATCATCCCCCCAGCCAATGCCCCCACATCGGTATCGGTTTCCTGGATAGCGTCGTGCGGCCTTCCTGCCATCCAATAATACGCACGGCCGCGCGGATCAATACGCTTGTGGAAATCATTAGAATACCTGCGCTGCCCTAATCTCACCCACACCATCTGATGAGGAGGCTGATGATTCCATTGCGGAAAATTCACATTGTATAACATGCCATTCGGGGGCTGAATAAATTTCGATTGGGTCACCCACCATCTCACAAACCTAGCCGACCACTCTAGCCCCTCGCGATCATCTCCTGCATAAGACAAAGCCATGGAGGGAACGCCCAAAAACATCCCTTCCATGGCGGCAGATACGGTCCCGGAGTAATAAATATCCCGTCCTAAATTGGACCCATGGTTAATGCCTGACAGCAAGAGGTCAGGCCGCGTAGGCAAAAGCGCTTCCACCCCCAATTTAGCGCAATCCGCGGGTGTTCCATTAATGCGCCACGCTTGCGTGGCGCCTTCTATTTCAACGGGCGTTGCGTGCAACGGTTTGTGCATCGTGATAGCATGACCCATGGCACTGCGCTCTAATTCGGGCGCCACCACGTAAACCCGAGCCACGGCACTGAGCATGCCCGTCAGCAGCTTAATGCCCTCCGCTCCAATGCCGTCGTCATTTGTCACAAGAATCCGGTTAAATTTCACGGTCCTGCTCTCCTTCTTTCTCCTTAAAGAATTCCCTAATCCACGTCACAAGAGCCCTTTGAGGCTGGGTCTCAAGATGCGGTCCCCCGAGCGCTTGAATAAACTTGGTTCCGTACCGACTTGTAATCAAACGTGGATCGAAGACGACAACAACTCCACGGTCCTGACGTGTCCGCAATAGCCGGCCGAAGCCTTGTTGGAAACGCAATACAGCTCTCGGCAAGGTGTGCGCGTAAAAAGCTGATTTCCCAGCTGCTTGGAGTCGTTCCATCCGGGCTTCTTCGAGCGGTTCGCCCGGGGCACCAAACGGTAACCGCGTCATCACCACCAGGGAAAGACCCGGGCCCGGCACATCCACGCCTTCCCACAAACCTGATGCCCCAATCAATACAGAGCGCGGCGTCTCCTTAAATTGAGAGACTAAGCGCACACTAGGGCCATCAATCCCTTGCGCCAATGTGATGATCCCTATAGCCTCCAACTCATCACGAATAAGATCGGCCAGCGCCCGTAACGTCCTGTGTGAGGTCGTTAGCACCAATGTTCTTCCCTCAATAATGGGCACCACGTCGAGTAAAAATTGTGCCAACGCATGCACATGCTGAGGATTACTGACATCTGGCGCGTCAGTGGGAATCGCCAAACAGCTATTATGGCGCAAATCAAATGCCGACGGTAACTGAATCGCCCGCAGACGAGATTTCGGGACCCCCAATGTCCGCGCCATATATTGAAAATCGCCCGCAATACTTAACGTTGCTGACGTTAAAACGCCTGTTTTGACCTTCTCCCATAGGGTGTCATTCACTAACTTCGACACATCCACAGGCCCTTGGCGCAACGTAACCTGAGGCTCTGTGTCTAATCGTCGGGCCTCCCACCAGCTCACAACGGCCTCTTGAGGCGGCCCCCACTGATCCATGTGAATGCTAAAATCATAGACATCTTCTGCCCACTTCTGAAATCTTAGCCAGCCTGCATCAGTCTTCACGGCATCACCTAATATCGCTTCAGCGGACGCCCAAATGTCGCGAGACACTTGCGCCACCGCCGCGAGTGTGTACCGCAACGATTGAATCGCCGAATCAATGCCGGTACCAGCCCATTGGGCGTAGAGATCCTCCGTCACCCGCACCGACTGCCTCCCATAATCAGACGGGGGGGTTTGACTCAGCAAGGCCTGTTCCACGCGTGCCAAGCGATCTCTAAGTTGCATGGCCTGATCCCGTACCGTTTCCACCAATCCAAATAAGTCGGGATGAGCTTTCAAGTGATCAAAGAGCCCATTATGAGCCACCATTTCCCCTAAGACCTGGGTAAAATCTACAATATTCACATCCATCCCAAATGCGCGCTCCACAACATCACTAAAATGATGCGCTTCATCAATGATGACGTGATCAAAGTCTGGAAGAACCCCTGGCGTGGCCATGTGGGCGGCCAGCAACGCATGATTAACGACCACAATGTGACTGGTTTCGGCCTGACGCCGGGCCAGACGCATATAACACGATCCCGCATAGACACAACGCGAACCTGCGCAGGCATGGCGATCGGCCAAAACATCTTGCCACAATTGTTTGCTCTCATGAGACGAGGGATTGAAAGCGTCAAAGTCTCCACGGTCCGTCAATGCAATAAATGTCAGTAGTCTGGCTAATGCCAAACGGCGCCCCCGCGATTCGTTAAGCATCGTCGTGGTTTGTCGCAATTCATCGGCTTTGAGCAAACAAATATATTGCCCACGCCCCTTCACCATCGCGGAACGCACCGGCAGATGCTGCTGGGCGACGGGTAAGTCTTTATTCCACAATTGTTCTTGCAATGCCAATGTATATGTCGCAATAACGGTCCGTTCTCCACGCCCAAGAGAGGCTAACAACGCCGGCGTTAAATATGCCAAGCTCTTGCCCGTACCGGTTCCCGCCTCGACCATCAGGATTGTTCCGTCCTCGTAAGCCCGGTCCACTGCCGACAACATGGTTTCTTGTGAGGGCCTTCGCTCAAAAGCGCTAAAACTCTTGCCAATAGGCGACCGCTCCGTTAACCAATCGTGAGCATTATACCCGTGGGCCATCTGAGGTAATTCTCCCGTCAGAGGCACTTCGGCGACGGGAAAATCCAGGGGTGAATGAAAGGCTGTCCCGGAGTCGGTCACATCCCACCATTCCCACTCGTTTCCCAATAGATACCGCAAATCCGCCTGTGTTTCCTTGGGTAACTGGCTTAAAGCCTCACGAATCCGGTAGACCAAGTGATACGTTGCTTCGACATCATTGCGTGCATCATGAAATCCATGATCTTCCGGCGCTAAACTTTCTAGACGGTAACTGCTTTGAATGGGCAAAGCAATGCGCGCCCATTCCAATGTGTCAATGGCATCGACAACCCTCACACCGACCTTAGCTAAAAACGCTAAATCAAAACTGATTTGATGGCCCACAACCGGCCGATCCCCGATAAACGCCCTAACCTCATTGATGACGTGGTCAATCGTAGGGTAGAGAGTAAAATCGATATCCTGAAAGCCGGTCAATCGTCTCACAAAAGACGGTATGGGTTGTTCGGGATTGACAAAAAAGTCCAGACGCTCGACGCAACCGTTGATCTCACGTAGCATAGCCACCTGAATAATGCGATCCCCTTCAGGATTAAGCCCCGTGGTTTCTAAATCCAACACCACAAAATCTGTTCGCATGCTACCCCTATCCCGTCCTTCATTAACCGTAGGCCTATCTTAGCACATTGTCCAATGCCTCGATGAATGGGTTATAGATTCCCCCGATAATGACCACACTAGCATGCACAAGGAGGCGACCCGATTGAACGACAAAAACATCTTGGCATTTTTTTCGCGGATGGAAGATGCGCAAAAGTGCCAAACCCGCTTGCGTGAAGAAGGTTTTGATGTGGTGGAGATTGACCCGATTCCCGCGCAATCCGCCTATGACACACAAAACAATATGCTCTCTTTGGATGACGGTCACGGGATGTTTACAACCAATCTTCATAGCGCCTCTAGCTACTTATGGAGCACCCAAGGTATCGCACCCGATGCATGGTTGTTGACCGCTGTGGTCCCTGCTGAAGACCGAAATAATGTGGCCGATATCGTCCGGCATTATGGCGGACAACTTTAGGCTTCTCGCACATAAATCGGATTGCTAAAAAGCCAGGGCCGCTGCTTGCGGCCCCGGAGCAATTCTACTCGCCACACACCGGGCCCTGTTATCGGCCAGTCACCAATCAAACCTACGCCGTCTCCTGCCAGCATCCCGTTATGCCATACGCGCCACGAAACCAAAACCGGACTGGTCGCTTTGAGGGTAAGTCCCGATTGCCACGGGACCTCACTCCCCATCGGCCATTTATGGGTGGACGTTTGTGCCCACAAGCGAAACCCTTTTTCCGTGCCCTCGCGGCACGCCATCAGGGCCACCCGCCCTTCCTTCAAGGCATCATAAATTAATTGCTGGTCAAAACCCAAATCATGATACGTTAACGGCTGGGGTACATAGATCTGCGTTCGAAGCGTTTGGAAGCTCACCAGATAAGGAAACACCGTAAAACCCAAGCGTCTGCCGCCGACGCGAGCGGCATGGGCATCCACTCCAGCAATGCCAACCACTCGCTGCATCTGCCCGAGTTCATCCCACAATTGCAACGCCTCTGGGTCAGGTCCTTGTATACGCCACCACGGATCCAAAATGGCTCTCAGTGCGGTCGGGGTGTTAGTAACCGATGGCAGCCAACTGGATAAGTGGTTCCACACTTCAATCCCCGTAAACGTCCTGACTCCTCGCTCGGTCCACCGGTACGAGGGTAATTTTAGAAAGGGACTCCCCTGGTCAACCGGGTGGGCAACAAAAGACAATCCCTCACGAAGGTTCACCGCCTGAACAATGTCCCCCCAAGGGAGGTCGGGGTTCGGTAACTGGTCAACAAATAAGGCTAATAGATGGTTTTGCTGAGGAGTGATTTCACCACCAACCAAAAACAATAGGCGCCCATAATACCCTTCTCCGTAACGGTCGTGGCGTGGCTGTAAGGTGTCATGGTCGGTCAAAATCACGATATCCACTCCCGCAGCCTGCCCTGCTTGAATAATGTCCGCAACCGTTCCTGTCCCATCTGAATACTGCGAATGCACGTGCAAAACCACGCTATATTCAAAAAGATGAAACGGGTCAATCATGCGGCGGTTCCTTGGGTGGCATAAAAACCCCTTCTGCTGTCACTAACGTCTCACCGAAGCTCTCAATCCATGCCTTGGTATGCACAATCCGCCGATTAAATTGGGTAACGGTCCCATAAATATTCAGCAACGTGTCAATGGGCACAGGCCTTCGGTAGCGAACAGTTAGTTGCGCTGTCATCGTCACCAGATCGTGCTCATGATAAAGCGCATGCCACATGGCATCATCCAGGAGACCGGCGATAATGCCCCCGTGAACCACCCCTTCAAAACCTTGCCACATTTTGTCAACCGCTAAGGCACAATGGACCTGATTTTGGGCTGCATCATACAGAAAATGCGCATGCAACCCCACGGCGTTATGCATTCCGCAGACAAAACACGGATTGTCGTCCCAGTTAATATTCACGGGCCACCCCCAACACCATCCTTAACAATGTCGCTCTATGCAAACAAATGCTGCAAACGTTGCTTCGCTTCTTGAATGATGGCCCGTTCATCGAGTCGGGTTAATAAGCCATCCGCCAGTAATATCTCCCCGTTTACCACGGTATAGAGTACATTGGATCCCGTAGCCGTATAGACGACGTTGGCCACGGGATCAATCTCTGGCGTCATCGCCGCTGCCGTTGCATCAACCACAATGAGGTCCGCTGGGCGCCCCGGTTCTAAAACGCCACCTGTACTCCCTAAAATCTCGGCGGTCCGCCGCGTCGCCATTGTAAGGGCTGTGCGGGCATTAAAGGCTTCAGGCCGGCCCTCAACGAGCTTTTGCATCCATGCCATGGCTTTCATCTCGAGAAACATGTCCAGCGAGTTAGTTGATGCCGCCCCATCGGTTCCCAAGCCGACGGGCACGCTTTGCGCTGACAACAAAGAATAGGGCATAATCCCATTACCCAGCTTGGCATTGCTGATAGGACACGAAATAATCCCCCCAGTCATGCCCGTGAGGTACCCAAGATCCTCGGGCTGAATATGGACCCCGTGAGCAATCAGCAGCCGGGATTCAAACAATCCTGCCTGCCACGCAACGCCGATGGGACTCAGTCCATATTGCTGTTGCATTTGCTGAACTTCTGTAGGACTTTCTGCTAAATGAATATGAATACCCACGCCGAGATCTTTGGCCACTTGCCCCACGCGGGCTAAATAAGCCGGTGAACAGGTGTACGGAGCATGAGGTCCCAGCATGGGCACAATACGGCCCTCCGCTTTCCCTCGCCATGCATCAACAAATTCAACACTCTGGTTGAGCTTGACAAAGTCCAAATCATCATTGCCAACCAACCCACGACTCAGCCAACCTCGCATACCGCTCTCTTCTGTTGCGCGGGCCACGGCTTCCATCTCGAAGTACATGTCCGCAAATGCAACCGTGCCAGACTTAATCATTTCAATCGCCGCCAGTAACGTTCCTACGTAGATGTCATCGGACGTTAGGCGAGCTTCACGTGGCCAAATATGCTGTTCCAACCACTCAAAAAATGGACTATCGTCAGCCAGTCCACGCAATAAGGTCATTGCCGCATGATTGTGGCCGTTATAAAACCCAGGCATAACGATGCCCCCAGAGACATTAATCTCTTGGTCCACGCGACTTGTATCCAGTTCAGGCGGACCCACACTGACAATAACGTGACCGTCCCATGTGACCTGACCAGGCTGGAAAATATGAAAGGCATCATCCACGGTAATCACGGTGTCCGCTTGTATACGGTACCTCACTGCTGCTCACCTCGTTCCTGAATCGTTCTCACTCTTACCATGATGCCGTATAGGCTTGTTGCTCAGGAGTCAGCGTATCAATGCCAATGCCTAGGGCCTTAAGGCGAATGCGGGCTACCCATTGGTCGACATCAGGGTCTACTGGATAGACACCGGGCGACAAGGGATGAGATAATAAATACTCCAGCGCTAACGCTTGCAATCCGAAGGTTAAGTCCATGATTTCCGCAGGATGGCCATCCCCCGCCGCTAAGTTCACCAAACGGCCCTCTGCTAGCAACCACACCGTCTGACCTGACGGCAAACGAAAGCCTTCTACGTTGGCATTGCGGCCAGGAATCGTCTCAACCGCCATAGCACGCAGCCCCTTCACATCCACCTCGACATCAAAATGCCCGGCGTTAGCCAGGACAGCGCCCGTTTTCATTTTGGCGAAATGTGAGGGCGTAATGACATCACGGTTGCCCGTCACCGTCACAAAGAAGTCACCATAGCCGGCCGCTTCATCCATCGTCATCACTTGGTGTCCATCCATAAGCGCCTCGTTTGCCCGCACCGGATTCACCTCCGTGACAATGACGCGAGCCCCAAGCCCCCGAGCCCGTTCAGCGACGCCACGGCCACACCAGCCATAGCCTGCAACGACCACGGTTGTCCCCGCAATCAAGAGGTTTGTCGTGCGCATAATCCCATCCCACGTTGATTGCCCCGTGCCATACTGATTGTCGAATAAATGCTTCATATCCGCATCATTGACCGCAATCATCGGATAACGCAGTTTTCCTTCTCGGGCTAGCGCACGCAACCGTGTAACACCAGTGGTCGTCTCTTCCGCTCCTCCTTTCACACGATCAGCCAATGATGACCGTGACGAATGCAATCGGTCGGTTAATTCGCCGCCGTCATCAATAATTAGTGTGGGTTCCAAATCTAAGACCCGTTGGTGCAAGCGGTCGAATTCTTCGTCAGTGGCCCCACGAAAAGCGTGGACCGTCACGCCCCGTTCCGCAAGGGCTGCAGCCACATCATCTTGAGTACTCAGAGGATTGGAGCTGGTAATACTTACCGTGGCTCCTCCGATATGTAGCAATTCTGCCAAGACGGCAGTTTTCGCCTCAAGATGTAAGGAGATGGCAATACGTTGGTCTGTAAAGGGCTTTTCACTCGCATAACGCTCACGCAGGGCGCCTAATACCGGCATGCGGCCGACAACCCAATCCATTTTCTTATGGCCATCTGAGGCTAAAGCGCGATCTTTAATGGTTGACAAGGCTCAGTCCTCCTTTGGTTCACGATATCAATGCGCGGATAAGCTACAAGCACACGTACGTTCATGCTGCAATAACGGTAGCGCCGCCGCGATAACATTGCGCAGTCCTGCCACATTTTGTGCCATGACGTCCAACACTTCTTGATGGCTAAGTACCTCGGAAGAAATGCCCGCCGCGAAATTCGTAACCAAAGCGACAGTGCTGTAACACAAACCGAGCTCACGGGCTAGAACAACCTCGGGTACACCGGTCATCCCGACGACATCACCGCCAAGCAACCGGTAGGCCTTAATTTCCGCAGGCGTTTCAAACCGAGGGCCGTCGGTTGTGACATAACAGCCTCCATTAACGGCCGCAATCCCCAATTCCTTAGCCTTTTGGACGAGAACACTCCGCATATCAGGGCAGTATGGCTCTGTCATGTCGGTATGGACAACGCCTGACTCCCCCCCGTTATGAAAAGTCGAAGCCCGCGCTTTGGTAAAGTCGAGGAATTGGTCGCACAATACAAACGCCCCTGGCGGCATAGCCACATTTAAGGACCCCACGGCCGCTGTTGCCACAACTCGGTCGACGCCTAGCTCCCGCAACGCCCATATATTAGCCCGATAATTCACCAAATGGGGCGGGACTTTGTGTCCCGCCCCATGGCGGTTCATAAAAAAGACCTCCTCTTCCATTCCTTCTAAATGGCCGCGCGTCACACGAGTGGGCCCAAACGGTGTGGCCACTTCTTCGGTCGTACTCTGGGAGAGCCATGTTGGATCATACACGCCCGTTCCCCCTATTACTGCAATTCTCATCGACTATCCCCCTAATGAATGCCATTTCCCGCTATTCTACCGCTTTGTGTGCTACCACGTCGCTATGTAGAGTAATTTTCACCACTTCAGGCCGGGAGCCAAATCGCACGGGCAATTCGGATGCCCCTAAGCCCCGCGACGTAATCAGAGGCGGTTTGGAATCCGCTGTGATCAAACCGCCCGCATACGGCTTTTTTACCCGGGTATGGCGCACAGGTACCCAGCGCCCAAAGGCTGTCACTTGCCCCCCATGGGTGTGTCCTGCAAGCACCAATGCAAACCGCTCAATGCCGGGCAAGAGCCATGCGTCAGGACGATGGGAGAGCAAAATAGCGGGTTCCGTACTCTGCGCCAATTGCCCTAAAACACGCTCCCATGCCGGTTGTCCCTTCACCAAATCAGGAATTCCCGCCACCCAAAGACTATGTTCTCCACGCTTGATGCGATGTACACGATTATCGAGGAGGCGCGGCCCGGGATTCCATGGCGTCACGTCGAGGCGTCCTCTGTGATAATCATGATTACCACTCACGTAAAAGACGCCTTCGGGTGCCGTCAGCCCATTTATTTCCCGAACAAGGCGCGCTCGTGGCAGCGTGCGCCAGGCATATAAATCGCCCGTGACCGCTACCATATCTGCTCTGATTGGGTGGTGCCGCAGGAACGAAAAAGCCCCCACCCGCCCGTGAAAATCAGACAGATGGAGGATGGTGAAACCGTCAAATTCCTTTGCCAAATTGCGGACAACCAGATCGTAGCATACTTCGCGAATCCAAAACGGCTCAATACCTACGGCATAAAACGCCACGCTGAATAAGCCCAAAACCGCTGCATTAAGCACGGCTATACAAGTTCATGCGGGGCAAAATAAAGCCCGATTTCTCGCTCCGCGGAAGCATCACTGTCCGAACCATGAACAATATTTTCCGTAATGGCCAGTCCATAGTCTCCTCGCAAGGTGCCAGGCAAGGCTTTAACCGGATCAGTAGCCCCCATAATCGTCCGGGCAACCGTTACGGCTTCGCGTCCTTCCCAGACCATCGGGACAGAGGGACCCGACGTGATAAAGGCGATCAACTCGGGATAGAAAGGTTTGTCTTGGTGCTCAGCATAATGTTGCGCTGCTAGTTCTGGACTGACTTGCAATAACTTCATGGCTTTTAGCCGCAAGCCCTTTTGTTCCATTCTCCGTATAACTTCCCCTACTAGCCCCCGCCTGACACCATCAGGCTTGACCATGACAAACGTAGTTGCCAACGCTAAAATCCCCCTGTCGTCAAATCACAGCTTTTTCCGAATGCGCATTCGTCTCGACCAAAACACCCCGGAGGGTTTCCGAAGCGGTAAAATTTTGGGCGCGGAACTGTTCGACGATGTAATTACAGGCGTCCCAGGGGTTGACAGAATCGCCGCAAGTAAACACATCTACGGCGGCATAGCCGTGTTCCGGCCACGTATGCACGGCTAAATGCGATTCAGAAATGACCACCACCCCGCTTACTCCTTGCGGACTAAACTTGTGGAAAGCCACCTCTCGCACCTCAGCGCCTGCCTTTAAAGCAGCCTGTACCATAATTTCCTCTACGCTGGTGATGTCGTTCAACACCTTGGAATCACAACCGTGTATCTCTGCCAGAATTTGTCGACCCAATGCGTTCATCGCATTCCCAACCCCCTTATCACCCGATTGGTGCTCGTCAACAGTAACCTGTCCGACGGCCAGAATCATTTTATCAAAATAAGGTCTTCTGTCAACAAAATAATGCAATAAGGCAGGAAATAGCAGAGAATTACGATATCCTCGCTATAAAATCTCTATTATTCTCTCGTTTTTACGCGATTACTCAATTTTCCTATGCCCTGTATAGTAATTTCGATGAGATCGCCCGGTTGAACGGGGCCCACACCCTCGGGGGTACCTGAAAAGATAACATCCCCCGGCTGCAGGGTCATAAACCGCGAAGCATAAAAAACAATACTTTCCGGGTCGAAAATCATATCGGAAAACGCCCCTTGCTGCCTTATTTCGCCATTAACCCGCGTTTCGATGCGAAATGGACGATAATCATACGCAGTGGCAACAACAGGTCCTAGAGGGCCAAAGGTATCAAATCCCTTAGCACGCGTCCATTGACCGTCTTGCTTTTGCAGTTCCCGTGCCGTTACATCATTGCCAATGGTATAGCCAAAAATCGCCCCCGCTATGGCCTCTTTCGGCGTTTGCCAGTTGACCGCTTGACCAATGACAATGACTAATTCTCCTTCATAATCAATCCGTCCAAACCCCGATGGATATAAAATGTCGGCGCCATGGCCCGTGATGGTGCCCGGCTGTTTCAGAAATAACAGGGGCGCATCCGGAACCGCGTTGCCTAATTCTTTGGCATGTTCCCGATAATTTCTTCCCACAGCCAGTACCGTGCGCGGCCGTACAGGTGCCAACCATTGTACATCCGTGCTAGGTACCTCTTCGCCGGTTGGCACCACAGCCGGGTCGAAAAATGACCCGCTCAAAAATTGAATGCGCTCTCCCATTACCGCTGCATATTTTTCCACGCCATGATGCACAACTCTCGCATAATATGCCACAATCGCCACCTCCTAATGCTCGCTATCCGCGGCTTGTGCTTTCTCTCCTATAGCCCTTACCATAGCCTTGGCGTTTTCGCGAATCGCTAGCTTGGCTACCGGATTTAATAAACTGGCCAGCATGGGCATACCAAATTCGAACTGCCAGAAGCCCTCGAACTTCTTGAGGTCGCCTTGAATTTGGCGGTAGCTAATGCGGCCTTGCTGCGGAAAAAATTCGTCACGCTCGGTCCACTGGAATGTTGCACCCTGCAATTTAGTGCGCCACACCGAATGGGTATAGTCTTCACCTTGCTCCGCAATGGTCACAGACTCAACGTTTTTCATAAATTCCGGAAACCGCTGCATATCCGAAAGAATTTTATAAATGGACGTCATCGATGCGGGCACGACTTCCGTCACGGTTACCACAGGCATAACTAATCGCTCCTCTCAGGTCCAGATATTCATCGACTTATCCTTCTATTAAATCGTCAAGCATTGGCTCAATAGCGCTCAGAGCTTGCTCCCATACCTTAAGCACCTGATCAATTTGGGCCGCGGTGATCACTAAAGGGGGAACCATGCGAATCACACGATCATTGTTTAAGGTATATACGGCGAGAACATGGCGCTGGAATAGCTCCGAAATTAATGCCCCTCCGACTCCAGCGCTAGGCACTTCCACCCCAATCATCAGACCCCGACCGCGCACATCCGTAATCGCCCGTGAAAAGCGGCCTTGCAACTGTTTCAAACCGTTTAGCACGGTAGCGCCCAAAGTGGCGGCACGCTGCGGCAAATCGTCTTCGACCGTGACGCGCAAGGCTTCTTGCGCCACTGCACAAGCGAGCGGATTTCCCCCGAAAGTCGACGTATGAATCAACGGTGCGGAATCAAAGAATGTCCAAGCACTTGGTCGCCCTACCACAGCACCAATCGGCATGACACCACCGCCCAAAGCTTTGGCCAAGCACATTAAATCGGGCACCACCCCACTGTGTTCCACGGCAAATAATCGGCCCGTTCGGCCAATTCCCGTCTGCACTTCATCCGCAATCAATAAAGCCCCGTATTGGTCACACAATCCGCGCAAAGCGGGCAGATACTCATCGGGTGGAACAATGACGCCCCCCTCCCCTTGAATCGGCTCTACGATGACGGCGGCCACTTGGTCGTCCATAACTTCGGCGACCTTTTGGGCGTCACCATAAGGAACATGAATGATGTCTGGAAGTAGCGGCGCAAAAGGCTGCCGATATGTATCCCGTCCTGAAACGGATAGGGCCCCTAAAGTTTTGCCATGAAAGGCTCCATACGTGGAGATAATTCGGGGGCGGCCCGTTTGGATACGAGCAAATTTTAATGCCGCCTCCACCGCTTCGGCCCCACTATTACAAAAAAAACTATACTGCAGGTCGCCTGGAGTGAGGCGAGCCAACTCTTCTGCCAAAGCAATCATTGGCCGATTCAACAGAACGCGCGAGGATAAGCTCAGCTGATCTAATTGCTGATGGGCTCGCTCAACAATACGAGAATTTTGATAGCCCTGCACAAAAACCCCATAACCTCCAGCACAATCAATATATTGATTGCCTTCTTCATCCACAATGATGGCCTCGTGCCCGGTTTTTTCCACGGCATTTAGACCCATAAACCGCAAAGCTCGCGCAAGTCCTGGATTCATATACCGCTCAAATTTCGCTATTAAATCATCGTGTTCCACGTGTCTGACCTCCCTACCTATTCCATCCTGACCATAATAGATCGCCGCGGCGGATTATACCATGATGGAACTGGCTCCATGATCATCGCAAAAAGAACAACCCCAGGCGTTACCACGCTCTGGGGCTGTTCTTTTCTTATCCAATTAGTGACTGACTGTCCAATAGTTGGGATAGTTGGTGTTTGTTATCGGATTGTAGCTGGAATTGACACCATGAATATAGGTTGCCGTTTCATCAAACTGCGCCGTCCATGGCATCCAAATCACGGGCAATTGCTGCGAAGCGTACGCCAAGTAAGCATCCATCCGGGCCGTGATCTGACTGGAAGTGCCAGGCTGATACGTCGCTTGAATCAGCTGGTTCATTTTCTGATTCTGGTAGCCGCCGTAATTCGAGGCTGAGGTCGAGGCAAACAAACCGCCTCCCGTGGGATAGTAGTCAGGCTCATAAGTCCATCGCCCCACCACACCATCTGCCACTTGTTGGCATTGGCCTGGTTTGTATCCGCAATGAGGGTATTGAACTGCTGTGACTCGAGATTGACTTGAATGCCCTCTTGCGCCCAATCCTGCTTCATGAGCTGCACTTGGTTCGCAACAGCAGATACCCCCGAAACATAGTCAAGGGTAAACGCGAGTTTTTGGGAACCCTTCGTCATGACGCCATCCACCAGATGCCAACCATGGGCTTCCAAGAGCTTTTTACCCGCTGCTGGGTTATAAGGATAAGGATTCTTCAGACTGGCATCATAAAATTTCGTAACAGGCTTGGCAGGAATGGGACTAAACCCTGGTGTGCCGTATCCGTGATAAAAGGCGGAAATCATGCCAGGCTGGTTGATTCCCATTTCCAAAGCTTCACGCACATACTGGTGACTGACAATATTGCCAAATCCACCAGGCGCATTCGGACTAAAATTCGGAATCAGATAGTTGAAACCAAACGGATACACGGGTGCAAATTTATCATCGACGAGCGTGTTGCGTGAATCGTACAATGAAAATGGCAGATAGCCAACGCCCACTTTATTCATCTTCAAATCCGCAAATTCGGAACTGTTGCTGGACTCATAAACATAGACCAACTTATCAATTGTCGCCTTGTGCCCATCATAGTTCGGATTGGGAACAAACGTCCAATACTCATTATTGGTCTTAGATGCTGCAGCATCGAACTTAAATGCTCCGTCTACCACGTCATAATAAGGGGATGCTGGGTCATTGGACACAGACAAAATGAATTTCAGCTCATTGTCCATGTTCTTATGAATATCCCAGACTGCCTTAGGAGCCGGGACAATTTGCCCTAAACCGTTATGCAAGAACCATTGGGGATTTGACGGCTGATTCAAGGTCACAACCACTTGGTACGGACCATTAGCGGTCACACTTTGCCACCGGGTAGGAAGTCCGCCGATGCCAGCTCCACCATATCCCCACGGCAACGACGGTGCGTTGCTGCTTGCAGCCATCATCAACTGCGCAGTCCATACGACGTCCGCAGACGTGACAGGCGTACCGTTAGACCAATGCCATTTTTTGTTAAGAGTGATGGTATATACCGTTCCATTGCTATTCCACGTCACGTTCGACGCTAAAGACCGTGCATAATCAATACCGTCGGTCTTTGAAATATGCAACAGCGGCACGTACATCAGAGAATTCATCTGCGAGTTGTAAACAGAAAAGGCCGACGACGACTCCACTGGGAAAAACCAATTGGGTGAAACTTGAACAGGTAAAGCGACGACAGCTTGGTTTCCAACAGGCGATTTCACCGTCGAGCTCGCGGCAGACGAGGTCGTGCCACAGCCAGCAAGCGTCAACGCACCCGCCACAGCCGCTGAAGCGATTAAAGCAAATGAACGCTGTTTCATTGTGCCCTCCCTAAGATGTCATAATCTCATGATGATACGCGTAACATGACAGCGCAATTCGACATATTGAGCCTTCAGCATTTTAGGGCAGGTCATGAAATTCGTCTAGAGGGGAACATAATTCTACTTTGTGTCAATTTGGTTTTAAATCCACTTTCGCCGTTTAAAAATCCACAGTAACAGTGCCGAAATAAGCAAGACGGAAAGAATGACCACATGAAATCCCCAGGGATTATCCGCCCCGGGCATATGATCAAAATTCATCCCGTAAATGGCAGCAATCACAGAAGCAGGCATAAAAAGTGCGGTCACAATCGTCAGCGTCTTGACAATTTCATTAAGACGATTGGAGACACTCGATAAATACACATCAAGCACCGTATCCATCATTTCGCGGTAGGTATCTGCGGTTTCAGATAGTCTAATAACATGAAACAACATTTAACAAATCGAGCCTGACATTGGGCAATGGCCACAACCCTTGTAATTGACATAAAAGTCAAGCCCCCTTTATAATACATTGTCGCTAGTTTTCATAATATTGTAGGCTGGTTGTCCTACGCATGTCAGGATTCCCTGATATAGTGAACGGTTGAGGCAGGAGCGGATGACAACATGATTTCACCTGAAATAGAGATGCGCGATCCTCTTCAAGGGAATCAACCGGTAATTGAACGCACCCGGAGCATATCCCGTGAATGGAGAGCGTTCTGGAAAAATCCTTTGGCACGTTTTGGCATTGGAGGCTTAGCCTTCTTAATTCTCTTCAGCTTTGTCGGGCCCATTTTTTACCATGCCAGTGCCTACCAACCCAACCTGCTAAACACGCTGCATCCACCGAGTGCCAAATTCCCCCTCGGCACCGATAGTTTGGGACGGGATTATTTGGCGCGCATGATGCTAGGGGGACAACTTTCCCTCGAGGTCGGTTTTGCAGCAGCCTTTATGACCACCATGATCGGCGTGATTTATGGTCTGATTTCCGGTTTGTTAGGTGGTAGCATTGATGCATTGCTCATGCGGCTTGTCGATATTTTTATCGCCATTCCCAGCCTGTTCCTGTTGCTCTTTGTCGACTCCGTTTTTAAACCTAATGCGTTATTGCTTATCGTTATTATCGCATCGTTATCGTGGTTCGGTGTGGCCCGTTTGGTCCGTTCCGAGGTCCTTTCGCTCAAGCGACGAGATTATGTGGAAGCGGCCCGGGCGCTCGGAGCAAATAACTGGCGAATTATGATTCAGCACCTGTTACCCAACGTTATGGGCGTCGTCATCGTCAACGCCACGTTTCAGGTCGCAGACGCCATTCTCACGGTGGCCGCTCTAAGTTTTCTGGGCTTAGGACTTCCCCCGCCGACCCCTAACTGGGGAGAGATGCTGTCCGATAGCATGTCCTACATGTTTCAAAACGCGTGGTGGCTCATATATCCACCGGGATTGGCCATTTTGCTCGTAGAACTCTCGGTAAACTTCATTGGCGATGCACTGCGTCAAGCTTTCGACCCGCGCTTGCGCAAAAGATAGGAGGGATAGGTCATGCTCAAATACATCCTGCGGCGTGTGCTCCAGGCGATTCCTTCCCTCCTGGGCATCACCGTTATCGGCTTTTTCTTAGTTCACATTGTGCCTGGGGGGCCGGCCCAAGCTATGCTAGGTCCACGGGCTACTCCTCTGCGTATTGCACAGGTGGACCGAGAATTTGGTTTAAATAAACCCATTCCGGTTCAATATGTCGAGTGGCTTGGCCAATTGCTTCATGGCAATTTGGGCACGTCCTACTTTTATAACGAAACGGTTTGGCATCTTATTATGGTCAACATGCCACGGACATTATCCATTGTCGGCTTAGGCATTTTAATCGCGCACGTGTTGTCTATTCTGCTTGGAAGCATTCAAGCCTACTACCACGACACCAAGTTCGATTATGCGATGACCTCGTTAACGTATTTCTTTTATTCCATGCCCATTTTCTGGCTAGGGATTATGATTATCATGTTGTTTTCCATTTCGCTCGGATGGTTTCCCTCCGGAGGCCTTTCTAACCCCTTAAATCCCAATCCTGGTTTCGGATCTTGGCTGGCCCATACCACGTTGCCGGTCCTCACCATCGTTTTGACCACCGTCGCTGGATGGGGACGATATATGCGGACTGCTATGAGTGAGAACCTCATTCAAGATTATGTGCGCACCGCACGTGCCAAGGGGATTCGAGAGTCCGTTGTGGTATTGAAGCACGCCCTTCGCAACTCTGTCTTGCCGTTGATTACCTTGTTGGGATTTTCCTTGCCCAATCTCTTCTCAGGCGCTTTGCTCGTAGAAGTCATTTTTAACTATCCTGGAATGGGACTGTTATTTTGGGATGCGGCTAACCAACGGGATTATCCCGTAATTCTTGGCATCGTTGTCATTACGGGTTTCTTGACCATTATTGGTAACTTGCTCGCAGACCTACTCTACGGCATTGTGGATCCACGGATTCAATACAACTAACCCACAATTCCTGTTTCCAAGCATAAACGGCCTCGTGAGAGGCCGTTTATGCTGTTCCCAAAGAATTTCGCTTCACCATTCGGCCTTTGGCGCCAGGTTTGCCTACATCATGAAGTTCAATCGCATATATCCATCCAAAAGTCGTACTGTCGACCTCAGTAATGCCTGCATTCCTCAACGCATCCGGCAGATCCTGATAAAGGCGCTGTGCGTCCGCGACAGGCAGCGGCTGGTCAGAAAGATGATTGAATGAATGGATCACGACAGGCAAGCGCCGGTTACGCCTTAATATGGCCTCCGTGAGTTCCTGACTCACCATCTTAAGCGTGTCACCTGCCTCCAACGCTAAATAGAAGACGGTGCATTCGCGTGTGACCAAGTCATGCGCTTCTAAACTCGCATTGCGGATCACCGACTGCACGGGATGCGCAGCGAAACGCCTCGCATCACAATACAAAGCCACCATTTGCAACTGCCTCCCAGCCCGTGTTGTCTTCTCTACTTTGGTATAATACTAAATTATGAACGCTTACTCAGTGCATTTTTCCAAGAAGGCCACGTCCGCAGCTATCAGTGGCATTATACTTGCGGGTCTGTTGAGCCTAGCGGGATGTGGAACCAAAGTCACGATCCCTCACCCTCGGCTCTTTGACCACTCTCAAATCGTCCTGGGACTGCGCCCTTTCGCCTTAAACCCTTTTTCCCATGCGCAATCCAATGCCTGGGTCATGAATATGATGTACGACAGCCTGGTACGTGTAAACGCGCATGGAGCCGTTTCCGAAGACATCGCGGCCTCGTGGCAAATTCAAAAAAACAGTCGCCAATATATTTTTCATCTCAATCCGCATGCCAAATGGTGGAACGGCCGTCCTATCAGCGTGCATGATGTGGCGTGGACCTACCAATTATATGCCAATCCGAATGCCCCTATCGCCGCTTCTCAGTCGTTGGCGCGACTTGTGGCGTCAGTGACGACTCCCAATGCCGACACTGTCGTCATCACGCTCGTACGGCCTGATCCGGGCTTTTTGGCGAATGTCGCAGCAGCAGGCGATGACCATCCCATTCTCCCAGCATTTCTCGTCAGTCGCATACCGATCGCGCGGTTGAACCAGTCTCCCGTTTTTAATCGTCTGCCGGATATGATGGGTTCAGGTCCTTACCGTCCCTATGCCGAAGGACCAAACGGTATCCGCTGGATAGCCAATGCCCATTATTTTCTGGGATCGCCTAAAACGCACATATTGCTCACGCAGTGGTCGACTCCCCCACAACCTGACGTTGCCTGGGGCCATTGGCATATCTCGCAGACTAAGACTTTATATTACCCCCGGCTAACTTATACGATGCTGCTCTTTAATATGAATGCGTCTTCCTTGCCGCGTCCCATGAGGCTCGCGTTAAATGCCCTTCTCAACCGCTATGAGCTATCCCGCACGTTAGGGGCAGCTATTCCCATGACGGAGCCTGTATGGCCGTCTAGTATCTATGCCGTATCCATTCACTTGCCCAAGGCCGATACGATTTTACGTCATGCCGGCTACCGACAAATTGGAGGCATTTGGCATACACCCCAGGGCCGTCCTGTCCAAGTTGACCTTACCGCTATGCGCACAGGCCAAGATCTCCATATTGCCCAGGCTGTCCGGCATCAACTGCTTGCCGCAGGCATACCGACGCATTTAGCCCTTGTGTCCGATATGCATACCACGCTCATACAGCATCACTTCGTCGTGGCCGTCGTTGAGCGACGCGCTACGCCCTTTCCGGCGTTGGCACAAGATTTTAGCATGACCTCACCGACCAACTATGGCCTATACGACAACCCAGCCTTTCAAGTAGACGTGACAGCCATGAATAACCATCCCGGTCAGCTCGTGGTAAATGAACACCGAGCCCTGCAGGCGCTCTTTAACAATCCACCCGGTGCGTATTTAGTGTGGTCGGCTCAGAAAGTGGTGGTCGCACCCACCGTTCAACACTTGACCCTTAACCCGTATAATCCCTTGGAAACCGTAGGGCAATGGACTGTTTTACGCTCCAAAAACCCATAGACACAAAAAAAGAGAGATTGCAAGCAATCTCTCTTTAAAATGGTCGGACTGGCGGGATTTGAACCCACGACCTCTACCACCCCAAGGTAGCGCGCTACCAAGCTGCGCCACAGCCCGTTCTCAACTGCACAATGATTATAGCACGGTGTCCCATAGGATACAACTCTTTTTTTCGCGTACCCTCACCTGAAAAAGGGAAGAGGAGGTCTTCTTGACCCCCTACTGCCAGTCATCCTCCTTATTTATAGCTTATACGCGGATCAACCAAGCTGTATAACACATCGGCCAACAAGTTTCCTGCCACGGTGAGCAGGCCAATGATCATAATAATGCCTAATAAAATCGGATAGTCGCGCTGAAGGGCTGCATTCCAAAAAAGCAATCCCATGCCTGGGTAGTTAAACACGAGTTCAATGACTAATGCTCCAGCAAAGAGTGTGGGAATGGACAACCCAAATAGCGTAATGATTGGTAAAAGTGAATTACGCAAAGCGTGCTTAAAAACGACGGACAACTCAGAGAGTCCTTTGGACCGCGCTGTTCGGATATAATCTTGCAGCATGGAATCAATCATCGAAGAACGCATAAACCGTGCCCAAGTTGCCACTGTGGCCAAAACGAGCACTAATACAGGCAATGCTGCATGGTCCAAGTACCCTATGAATCCACCCGGACCGCCATTAGAGAAGTTAATGCCTCCCGACGGAAACCAGCCAAGATAAATAGAAAAGATGAGAACGACCATAATCGCCAGCCAAAATACCGGCATCGACCAGAAAAAAAAGACGACCGTCGTAATAACATGGTCAAACCAGCGATTGCGAAAATAGCCCTGAATGGTTCCTAAGACGATAGCAATTAAATGCGACAACACCACCGCAATCAAAACAATGGCTAGGGTATGCGGCAAATACTCTCCTATGACTTGCAATACCGGCTGGTTAAAGGTATACGAATAGCCAAAATTGCCATGCAGTAGATTATCAAACCAGATCCAAAATTGAACCGCTAGCGGCTTGTTTAATCCCAACGAACGATTAATGGCCGCAATACGCTGGGGCGTAGAATGCTGCCCCAAAAGCGTCTGAGCCGGTCCGCCTGGAACGATATGCAACAAGATAAAGCTGAAAACGGCAATCCCAATAAGGGCTGGGATCGACTGGATAATACGGCGGATAATATACACAAACATCCCTAGGTTCCTCCTTACAGCCTGCTGTCAATCGCGTTTTGCAACGCTTCGGAAATAAAGTTGATGGACAACAGCGTCCATAGTAGAGCAATCCCGGGCGGGTAAATCAACCACCAGGCATTCTGAAACATATAGTTCATCGATGTGGACAACATTTCTCCCCAATTAGGCTGCGGTGCAGGCAACCCTAACCCTAAGAAGCTCAGGGTGGCAATGGCAATAATCGATCCGGCTACCTGGAAAATAGTGGCAACCATTACAGTTCCCATCACGTTCGGAAGCAGTTCCCTGAGCATTATGTGCCAATTACTGGCACCAAAGGCACGGGACGCTTCCACGTAGTCACGCTCTTTGATGGACAAGACTTCGGAGCGGACCAAGCGGGTTACACCAAACCACGAAGTAATTGCCAGAATTCCTGTCAAAAGCAACGCATTCGGTTGAAAGACCGCATCCAAAAACAACAGTACAAATAACGTCGGAATGGTGAGGAGCACGTCAATAATGCGCATCATGATAGCGTCGACGACGCCTCCCACTAGCCCACTCACCAACCCGTAGGCGACGCCAATCACCATCGAGGCAATAGCGGCGGAAAATCCAACAATTAGCGACACCTGGCCCCCCAGCATCAAACGCGCCAGATAGTTACGGCCTAGGTCGTCCGTCCCTAAAGGAAAGCGCGCACTCGGTGGCTGCATAAGGGCGGTAATATTTGTGGTATAAGCACTCGCATGATAGATCAGAGGCCCCACAAAGCAAAACAAGATAATAAGAACCAACCCAATTACCCCAGCGAGCCCCAAGGGATGGTGCCAAAAAGCACGCCACGCCCGAGAGCCCATAGGCTTTTCAGCAATCGCGGCCGGTTCTTCGGCCATGTGTATATCGGTAGACTGCGAAACCATTGACCAGACACCCCTTCATCAATATCCCTTAGCACGGACGATTTGAGGGAGGCCGGCACCAAAGGCCCTGGCCTTCGTGCCGGCCCTCGCACGTTATTTGGACAGCCAGAAATATTGGGGCGAAAAGTACTGGGTAAAGGGGTTCGAATACTGCACCACATTGTGCAGATTCTTAGCATTCTCATCATACGATGGTGGTGCCGGTACAAACAATATGGGTAAGTCCTGCGCCACATATTTTTGGAAATTGTATAGCGCTTGCAACGAGGCTTGTTGTGTCGCGAAAGGCTGGTGGGTCTTGGCAATCAGCGCATTCATCTCGGCATTGGAATAGCCTTGGCTGTCAAGCCCTTGCCCAGGCTGTCCAAATAGGCCTTCGCCAGTCGGATAAGAACCGCCCCAGGTAATGCCGCCATAGTCCTCCATTTCCCACTGGTTGTTGGTCAAGCCCACAATGGTCGAGAAGGGCTCTGCCTTTAACGTTACTTTTATGCCTTCTTTAGCCCAGCCTTCTTGCATCAGCGTCACTTCTTGAACGAAAGATTGGGCACCACTGGAGTACACCAGAGTAAAGTCCATCTTTTCGTTGCCTTTGGTCATGACGCCATTAACCTCATGCCATCCGTGTTGCTCGAGCAACTTCTTGCCAGCACTAGGGTTATACGTATAGATGGGCTTCAAGTTGGGATCGTAGAAGATTGTAGGCGGTTTGTCTGGCACAATCGTTGTTTCGTCAATAGCATTACCATGGAACGCCGCTGCATTGATAGCGGGCTGGTTAATCCCCATTTGCAATGCCTGTCTAACATAGAGATGCTTGAAGATATCGCCCACCCCATTGGGCGCATTATTCGAGGCGGTCTTGTGCCCGTGATTCATGTTCACCAGTACGTCATCGTACTCGAGGTAGTTAATCACAGCCAAATTATAGTTGTTGGCTAAGGCGCTGCGCGATCCCCATAGCGAATTGGGCAAATACCCGGCCTGAATGGCTCCTGTCTTTAACGCCGCAAACTCGGCATCACTGCTGGTTTCATACTGCAAAATAAATTTCGACAAGTAGGGCTTGTGTCCCCCATAGCTGGGATTGGGCACAAACACCCACTTTTGGCTGGATACCGCTTGCTGTAATTTAAACGGTCCGTCCACCACTTGGTATTCGGGAGCGGTCGGCTCAGTGGCAATTGTACCCAAGAACTTTAATTCTTGCGTCATATTATTCGGATATTTGTCAAAGACCGATTGCGGCAACGGCGTCATCTGATCAAGGCCATTGTAAATAAACCATTCTTGGTTCGCGGGTTTATTCAACGTTACCGTGAACTGATGGCTGCTATCCGCCACAACACTTTGCACTTGGGAAGGAATGCCGCCTGAGCCAGCCCCCACATAGGGCCACGGCGCGGGTGCATTGGGCGCGGACGCGGCCTTGATAAGATTCCACGTGAACACCACATCTTGTGCAGTCACCGGGTGGCCATTGGACCACTTATATTTGGGGTTCATGGTCACCACAAATTGGGTACCATTCGCATTGGGTTTGATACTGCTAACAATCGAACGGCTGTAATTGATGGACCCGTTATTGTTATATGTGAGTAATCCTTTATACATAAAACTTTGGACCCAGCCATTGTACAGACTGTCTTGCAAGCCATTCATCAAGGGGAAGTACCAGGTAATATTGGAATCAGCCGGCAGCGCCATGACCACTGTGCCGCCGTATTGCGGCTTGCTCACCGCGCTGGATGGAGAGGTAGTCGTTGTGGTTCCGCATCCGGCTAGCAGCATGCTAGCGGACAGCACGAGCCCTGAGGCCAGCGCTATTTTCTTTGAGGCGATCTGCTTCAAGCGAATTCCTCCTAATGTGTCTGTGTTTAGACAAATGAAATACTCTTCGTACGTTTCGACATCCAGAGGACGAATTCCTTCTAAAATCTGGGGATCTCGATAAAACTTTCTTTTCAAAACAATTGAGGTCGACAAATGATGGGTAGAAATATCCTCCACCCATGTTCATGAAGCCCAGAAGATATTTACATAATACTCTGTCGTGTCAGCAAATGCTATCCCTCCAAAGTAAGCCGAACGCACAAAAAAAAATACGCGGGTAGGGAATCCTGCCCGCGTGTCCCAGCGCAATGTCTAGATGATAATGCAAATAAGACCGCCTGAACCTTCATTAATGATCCGCTGCAAGGTCTCTTGCAGTTTCTCTTGCGCATTCTCCGGCATTTTAAAGAGCTTAGACTGGATGCTTTCGCGGACCAAATCATGGAGCGACTTTCCAAAGAGATTCGTTTCCCAAAGTTTAATTGGGTCATCCTCAAATTGCTCCATAAGATATTGGACCAATTCATCGGCTTGGCGCTCCGTACCAATAATGGGCGTTAATTCCGTTTCAATATCCGCCCGAATCATATGAATCGAAGGGGCTGTGGCTTTCAACTTCACGCCAAACTGGGCGCCCCGGCGAATGGGTTCTGGCTCCTCAAGATTCAGCTCTGAGAGAGTGGGAGCCACCATACCATATCCCGTCGCTCGCACTTCTTGTACCGCTTCTTCCACCTTATCCCACTCGGTTTTGGCGATAACATATTCCCGCCAAAGTTTCATAATATCCCCGCGCCCACCGACATGACGATCCGCTAACTCTCCCAAAATTCTGTAGAAGAGGTCAGATTGAACCCCGACGGAGATATTCGCGACGCCCGTACCCAAATCCATATGGAGCAAGCGCACCGTCTCTAGATAATCATAGCTTTGCAAGTTGTTCACTGCGGGATCCACGTCACGCAATCGGCTAATGCTGGTCCGGGCTTCCTCCAACACATTGTCAACCTGTTTGCGCAGCCAATGCGTTGGACTTAACGCGTCCACCCAATCGGTCAACTCGAACACAATTTCCGTGACCGGAAATTCGTAGAGAACTTGTTCTAAAATGTGCACGATGTCGTCTTGCTGCAGTTCTTGACAATTGATGGGCAATACAGGTACGTCGTACGCCTCTTGCAGTTCTGACGTCAGCGCTAGGGTGTCTTCCGTATCCGGATGCGCCGAATTCAACAGGACGACAAAAGGCTTGCCAAGTTCCTTTAATTCAGCAATGACCCGTTCCTCAGGTTCGATATAGGCATCGCGGGATAAATCCCCAAAACTGCCGTCGGTCGTGAGCACTAACCCAATGGTTGAATGGTCTTGGATCACTTTTCGTGTACCGATCTCGGCCGCTTCCTCAAAAGGCATCATCTCGTCCGACCAAGGCGTCATGACCATGCGGGCACCATCGTCTTCCATGTACCCCAACGCCCCCGGCACCGCGTAGCCGACACAATCCACGAGTCGGGCGCGGAAAGAGATTGCATCGGTTAACTGAATTTCCACGCCGTCATCTGGAATAAACTTGGGTTCCGTTGTCATGATCGTCCGGCCCGTACCGCTCTGCGGCAAAGAATCTTGGGCACGCTCACGTTCATTAGCGTCCTCGATAGCGGGCAAAATCATCCGCTCCATGAAACGTTTAATAAACGTGGATTTGCCGGTACGGACCGGTCCCACGACGCCAATGTACACATCGCCGCCAGTGCGTTCGGCCAAATCCTTAAACAGATCAAACTTTTCCATCCTTGTGGTTCCCTCCCTTTAGGTCTCCAAGTGGGTTGGCGCCGGTCCTCGCCTGTCCCGGGATCACCCTAATGAATGACAGTAGCAAGATATGAGAGAACCACAAGAATAATGACCATGCCAGGAAAAAATGGCACAGTTTACCGGTCAGATTCCTCCACCCTCTGCCGGCTCATTAAGGCTTCCACCGCCAATTTGACGGACTTCCCATTAAAAATTTCCACGACCTCGGTCGTGATAGGAACCGGCAAGCCAAATTTTTGTCCAAGATCCCGAGCCGCGTACGCTGTAGGCACCCCTTCCACAACCATCGGCGTGCTACCGAGAATAGCGTCCACGGAACGCCCTTTCGCAAGTTCTTGGCCAAACCAGCGATTGCGGGAACTCGGCGAATTCGACGTGGCGACCACATCCCCTAACCCTGAAAGGCCCGCCAAAGTCTCCCAACGTGCTCCCATTCTCACCGCTAACCGGCCCATCTCATGTAATCCCCGGGTCATAATGGCCGCTTGGGCATTGTCTCCTAGACCGGACTCCACCGCAATCCCAACAGCAATGGCGAGAATATTTTTGAATGCCCCACCTAACTCCACCCCAACGATGTCTCGCTGGCCGTAAAGGCGCAAATTGCCTTGCCCTAAAATATTCGCCATGCTTTTGAAGTAACTTAAGAAGCGCAAGTGTTCCTTTGCCTTCTGTTGGAACGGAATGGTAGTGCCTTTGATAAGGTCAGACTTATTTAACAACACCACGCAGCCCTTGCGTGCCTTGTCAATTTGGCCGGCAATACGTTGGTCTTGAGCCGTAATGTCATCATCGGCCGCAATTAACAACAGCACCACATCGGCATTGCGAATCGCATCGAGCGTCCGCTGTACGGTTTTTTCTTCTAAGGTTTGCGTAATTTTGTTTGGCCGCCTGAGTCCCGCCGTGTCCAAGATCACATAGCGCTGACCCTCTCGCTCAATAACCGTATCAACCACATCGCGGGTCGTCCCGGCAATTGGGGTGACCAATGTGCGTTCTTCCCCAGATAGGTAATTGAGTAACGATGATTTCCCCACATTCGGGCGTCCCGCTAAAGCAATCCGAATCTCCCCGGTATGGGTCAGTTCATTCAGGTCTTCTTCCGGCGGCAAACGGTCGACAATAGCATCAAGCAAATCGCCCACGCCTTCACCGTGAACAGCCGATACCAAGATCGGTTCTCCTAGACCATATTCATAAAACTCCATCCCGTTTACCTTAGGGCTTTCTGCCTTATTGACCGCTAAAATTACCGGTTTTTTTGTTCGGCGCAAAAGGTCGAGCACAATTTGGTCGGCTGCCGTGGGGCCGCCCATCCCATCCACGACGAAAACCAAAACATCCGCCTCAGCAATCGCCATTTCCGTTTGCTTGCGGGTTAGTCCCAATAACGTCTCATCGTCACCAGTCCAAATGCCCCCGGTATCGATAATGGTAAATTCCCGCCCGTTCCAGTCTGTATCTTCATACAATCGATCACGCGTTACGCCCGGATAGTCTTCGACAATCGCGCGACGCGATTGCGTAATCCGATTAAACAACGCCGACTTCCCTACGTTGGGCCTTCCAACTAATGCCACTAATGACAACCCAATCCCTCCAGTCCATAGGATTATCCCAGGGTCTGCGCACGCTGGCAAGGCGCTTAAGTGGGAGACTCCTTAGATAAGAGTCCTTGCTTGCGTTGTTTCCACCAACGAACGGCCACGGCCCCCATCCAGGCCACCAGTGACACCAGTAAGGAAAAGACCAAATCGCGCACCGTTCCCCAATGCAATCGCCCCGTATACAGACTGAGCATCACACTCGAGCCGATTTCTGCTCCCACGCCAACGAGGACGGCATCAAGGGGGTCTTCGCCCACTAACGCTGCCATTATCCCCACGACACCTGCTTCCCATGGCAACCATGCAATAATCTGGACCCGCGACGGGTTAAGCGGACCAATCAGACGCGCAATGCCAAGAAATACGCTAAAATTCAAGGCCCACATCACAGTGGCCATACGGGCATATTGAATACCCACCGTCACAACCGCGGCACTCCAAATAATACTCCCAAAATTTATTGCCTGAGGATGAAATAGATTCGAAATAAGACTACACCCGCTAACGACTATCATCAGCACGGGTCCCCACCATGTCGGAAAGGCATAGGGTTTTAGCAGCGTGCGCCCCCATCCTGCGCTGAACAACAAGGCTCCGGCTATCCATAAACTAAAGACGAGAACGGTCATAGTGCTCTCCTTGCACGTAGTAGTAGTGCAAGTGTCCCCGAGCTGCCAGGGTTCCATGCATTGACCTCATATGCTAAAATGACCCAAGTTTCCGCCTTGTCCCCAAATACGCTTTCATACCTATACCAAGGAGGTTTATATGCCACAATCCATGCGCTTTTTGGTTTTAGCGGGATTTGTCACGGCCATGACCGCGGTCGGTGCCCTGACCTCTTTCACAATCCCCCTATTCTCCGTCGTCCCTTTCACGTTACAAGTGCTGGGTGTCTATTTAGCGGGTGGCTTGCTTCCCCCACGCTGGGCGTTTATGAGCATGATAACGTATGTACTGCTGGGCGTTTTGGGGCTTCCGGTCTTTGCTGAAGGAAGCCACGGAATCGGCATTCTTCTAGGACCTTTTGGGGGGTACTTGTGGGCATACCCACCCGCTGCTTGGCTCATTGCCCGTTTAGCGCCGGCCCCCTTGTTATTGCGCGAGTTCATACTTTTTTTGGCAAACTCTCTTGATGCGCTGGCGCCTCAATCTGTTCGGCGATCTTTTCCATAATCATCTTTTGCGCATCGTGACGCTCCATTTCTGGAGGAATGGTAAACAGTTCGCCTATCGAATAGCGAATGGTCTTGCGAAACCCATACTGACCGCTAATCCCAATAGGAAGGCAAGGACACCCTGTTTTTTGAGCTAAGTACACCGCGCCCGCTCTTGCTTCCTGTAATGGACCTTGATGCGACCGGTGTCCTTCCGGAAAAATCATGAGTGCTTGGTCGCGAGCTAATAGCTGCAGAGATGTCCGAATAGCTTTGCGGTCGGCTTTGCCCCGGTGCACCGGAAAAGCATGCAAACGGCGAATTAACCAGCCAAACACCGGAACAGAAAACAACTCGGCTTTGGCCATAAAATAGACAGGACGCGGCATTAATATCGCGGCCATAGGAGGGTCTAAAAACGTAATATGATTGACTAAAATCAGCACTGATCCACGCTTGGGCACATGTTCTAATCCCGACACTTCAATGCGAAAGTATAATGACATCAAAATGCGAACCAGCCAATAAAAAAATCCGTAAATCATGATTCCACACGTTGACGATAGATCGACAACATCATATCGACAACATGGTCCACCTCCATGTCGGTGGTATCAATGTAAATCGCATCAGGCGCTTGTTTTAATGGCCCAACAGCCCGTTCTGAGTCCAGGGCATCTCGGTGACGGATTTCTTCTGCCAATTCAGCAAGGTCCGCCGGGAATCCCATCCCCGTCAAGTCCTGTAGGCGGCGTTGAGCGCGCGCCTCGAGCGAGGCTGTCAAATAAAACTTAAGATCGGCACTGGGCAGGACGTACGTTCCAATATCACGACCATCCATAATCACATGACCCGCGCGTGACATTTCTCGTTGCCGACGCACCATCTCTTCCCGAATGCGCGGGAACCCCGCGACCACGGAAACGCTGGCATTAACCTCCGGACTGCGCAATAGCCGGGTAACATCTTGCCCGTCAACCAGCACCAACGGCTTTTGGTGGCCGGCCCCATCTAGCTCAATCCGCGTCATGTCCAACAAGTGTAGTAATTGCGTCTCGTCACGGAGATCCACCCCATGTTGAAGTGCCTTCAACGCTAACGCCCGGTACATCGCACCTGAATCTAAATACAAAAATCCCAACCGCTCCGCCATTCGGCGAGCCGCAGTGCTTTTGCCTGCGCCCGCCGGTCCATCAACGGCAACGACGGGGCCTTGTCCCCAGTGCCCCATTATCCTTGTGACTCCTGGTCAGCGGCAACGAGGTCCTCGCGTAAAACGACAGCCCCATACTGATAGACATGACGAACATCACGCTGGGCGCATGTCATCTCCGCCTGCATTAAAACACGGACAGTTTTGGGCAATCCATGAGGCACGTTGAGTTCGCTCATGCAGATGACCGGAACGTATTGCCAGCCCACCTTACGTGCAGCCTCCGCAGGAAATGTGGCGTGCAGATCTGGTGTCATGGTAAAACAGATGCTACTCATTTGCTCCGGATCCACACCATTAACCCGAGCCATTTCCAAAATCAACTCTTGCGTACGCTCTAAAATTTGCGCGGCGTCATCTTGCTCCACCGTCGTCGCTCCGCGAATACCCCTTATCACTCCATCAACACCCTTTCCCCTAGACATTCGGACATCCTACGATTTTTGGTTATCTTTCGCTTCGAGCTGAATTTTCTGTTGGCAGGCCCGACAGATATAGGGATGCTGGCTGCCATACTTTTGATTTTCAAACTCTTTCGTCCACGCAGCGATTTCTGTCACCGTTCCGCAAATCTGGCAACGCACTTGCATCATCTATCCCTCCTGCTTCATGATAGCAATGATAAAACTAGTCCTAGGGGGCGAATCATGTCTACACTAGTGTCTCTCGCATTGACGAATGTCACTAGAGAAATTGTTGATGAATATTTGGCACCATTCCCAACTAAACTTCTCCGCTACGCCCGGGACTACTTATATGAGGACCGCCTTATTCGTAAAATTGCCATGCCCGAACGGTTAATCGCTCAGCTACGAGGTTATAATGATACCTATCTCCCTCATTTTGAACTGTCAGCCTCCGGACCGCAAGGGGGCTGTAATTGTGGCCATTTCCAGCCGTGCGCCCATTTTACCGCACTTTTGCTGGCTTTTCGCGACCATTCCGAACAATTCGTATTTCCTCCCTATGGCCTCTATCACGCCGTGAAGAATATCTGGCCACTCGTCTTTGAAGAGACAAGTCTGACACAATTTATTCCTGATCCGATCCCCCATTGGATGTTACCGCAGCCTTTAGTCCCTCAGGCGAGCTGGTCACCCCCATCCCTTGATCGCGTGGTGCGGCAGCCATCCTTGTTAGCTGATGTCCATCCCTCGTGGTTAACCCGTCCCGATATAGAAGAGACTATCAGGCACTGGGATACGGTCCTAATGCAAAAAGCCGGCGCCGTATTTTGGATCGCCTTATGGGCATATAATCCCTACTTGCCGCTGGAGTCTGTCTTCCAGGTTATTGGGAGTCAATTACCACCCGCGCAACCCTTTATTTTAGAAACCTTGTGGACGAAAAGGCCGATTGCACTCCCCGTAGAGCGCCAGGTCCTAGCCACCCACCGACTGCTAACCTTGTTGGGCCAGATTCCAGATACTCCCATGATGTGGCTGTGGAATCAATTTCCCGAGGCGGATCCGTTATACCTCGAACGCGCCCGCCTGCTCATGAACGGCAATCAACCTGACAAGGCGATTCGTTTGCTTGAGTCGCATTGGCCAGATACCAAAGAGGCCCAACACACCGTCCGACAGGCATTAATTTCCTGGTTGCCTGTGCCTGATCAGTTACCTTACCGCATCGCGGATTGTCTCGACACCGGTTCCGTATTGGAACTCGAAGCGCTCCAAACCCTGCTGTCTCCCGAGGCTTGGCACGATCTTGCCCAACACTTTAATCACCGGTGGCGCCCGTCTGCCGACGCTTAAGTGAGGGTGAGGGCGTAAGACCAGGAATACGCCCGCGTTTGGCAACCGGTTTGCCGTTAATCTCTTTGAGATCCATCGTCATATCTAACGGACTTGCAGCAGCAATGTAACTGCCAATGCCAAAGCCGGTCACCCCTGCCTCCACTAATGGCCCTACGCGCGCGGGGGTCAAGCCTCCTGAAACAAAAATCCCGACATGCCCGTAGCCCTTTTGGCTTAGCCGCGCTCTCACTTCGCGAACCAATTCTGGCGTTACCCCACCCCGTTCCCGAGGCGTATCCAAGCGAATAGCGGCGAGCTTGCTGCCCAACGCCTCGGCCACGCGAAGGGCCTCTTCGGCCTCGTCCTTAAAGGTATCAACAAGGACAACCCGCGGCGCGTTAGGGGGCATCAACGCATCATAAGCTTGAGCCGCTTTCACGGTATCTCCTGCCATTAACAACAAGGCATGAGGCATGGTGCCTGAGGGAATTTCTCCGGCTTGACGAGCGCCTAAGATGCTACTCGCACCTTGAGCTCCTCCCACCATGGCAGCCCGGTCCATAACGGAAGCTACAGCCGGATGGACATGGCGAGCGCCGAACGACACGACCGGTACTGGCTTGGCTGCTTCCACAATTTCGTGTGCAGCAGTGGCCCAGCCTGACGATGCTGCTAAAATTCCTAACAGGGCGGTTTCATATAAGCCAAAAACCCCATATTGGCCTGTAATGCGCATGACCACCTGTTTGGCTGAGACCATACTCCCCTCGTCTAACGCATCGACCGTAACATTCAATGGTGCAAGCATCGTCAACGCTTCTTCTACCCCAGCGAGAACGCCGGCGTGATTCGCGAAAATTTCTGCTGTCACCACCTCGTCACTTAACCCGAGCTCGTGGAGAATTTGTTGGGTGCCAACAAAATAGACATCAGCGGTGAGGCCGGCCTGAATTTCCTCGGGTGTTGCTGACCGAATGCCGCGTTTTGGGGGTTGATATTGCTGGACGGCTTGAACGCTTGCTACGACTTCTCGTAAATCCTGATCCGCTCTCATTACTATCGTCATCCCTTCGGTGCATTGCATAACGCGCTGGCGGCTTCTCGACCAGACTGTACAACATTTTAACTTCTCGGTGTGTGAGCGGGCGCGTTCGTCCCTCTTCCAATCCTTCTATCGAAAGGGGACCAAAAGCCACGCGGCGCAATTCGAGGACGGGGTGGCCAATGGCCTCAAAAATTCTCCGCACTTCCCGCTTTCTTCCTTCTGTCAGCGTCAAGCGAAGAAGCGTCCGGTCATTAGCCTTCTCGCTACGAATAATTTGAACGCTTTGGGGGCGAGCAACCCCATCATCTAATTCGATTCCGTGCTCGATTCGCGCCACATGATTGCGTCCGGGAATCCCTTTAATCCAGACTTCGTAAATCTTCGGTACATGGTAGGAGGGGTGCATTAAACGGTGCGCCAAATACCCATCATTGGTGACCAAAATCAGACCGGATGTATCACGATCCAGACAACATAGGCAGCAACGGCTTTAGGAGGTTCCGGCAAAACCAGACCCAGTGCTGCTAAACGCTCGGATAAACGTCCCATAATACCCCCCAATCATGCTTGTCACTGTTTCAACATATCTTTTCCCAGAGCCCAGCGGTGCACCCTGGATTTTCCGAATTAGTATACCAGGTTGTCCCAACCATTTCGACAAGGAGGCCAAAGCTATGATCGCATTCATTGAAACCATCTCAGAATGGGCCATCCCGTTCTTAATTGGATTCATCCCCCTCTACGGTTGGATTAAAGGGGTGAAGGTTTACGAGGTGTTTGTCGAGGGCGCCGAGGAGGGGTTTCGTATGGCCGTGCGCATGATTCCATTCTTGGTGGGCATTTTAGTCGCCCTCAATATCTTCGAATCATCTGGCGCACTGGACGCCGTCATTCATTTCCTCTCCAAGCCCTTAAATTATTTAGGAGTTCCCGCTCCGGTGGTTCCATTGTTGCTCGTGCGCCCCTTGTCTGGCGGCGCTGCGTTGGGCATTACCACTGGACTGTTGCACCACTATGGGCCAGACTCCTTTGTTGGGCGCCTGGCCTCAACGGTTCAAGGTAGTACGGATACGACGTTCTATGTCATTACCTTATACTTCGGATCTGTTGCCATCAAGAAAATCCGTTACGCGCTAATCGTCGCACTGATTGGCGATGCCGCTGGGTTTATCGCCGCCGTCTTTATCTCTCATCAACTCTTTCATTAGAAAACCTACAACAGAAAACCTACAACGATTGCTTGTCGTTCCAGTGACGAAAGAGCCTCTCTGCCACAATCGCGACAACACAAGCCACGCTGGTGGCAAATATGGTGGGGCCGACAATCTCTGTAGGATTGCGGGATCCCGCCGCTACTCGTAACGCAATCACGGTAGCCGGTATTAAATTGATAGACGCGGTATTGATCGCTAAAAAGGTAATCATATTGGCGGACGCGACATCCTTCTGCGGATTCAGTTCTTGGAGTTCCTCCATCGCCTTGAGGCCAAAGGGCGTCGCAGCCCCTCCCATCCCGAGAATATTGGCCGCCATATTCATCAGCATGCTGCCCATAGCAGGATGATCTTTAGGAATGCCAGGAAAAAGCCGCGAGACTAACGGCGCCAATAATCGCGAAAACGCGCGCATCAACCCCGATTCTTCCGCAATCTTAGCCATTCCTAACCACAAGGCCATAATGCCAATAAATCCGAAAGCGACCTCCACCGCTTTTTCACTTCCGGTGACAATTGCTTGCGTCATTAGGAGTTAGCCCTAAAGACACTTCGGCGGTGGGAAGCTGAAGGCCAGATTGAGCCGCCTCTACACCTCCCTTGGAGGGCAAAAGCATCGAGTGATGCAGCGCGCTTACCACGAGCCCTCCCACAATGAGGATGAGCCACACAACATTGACCATTACGCTTGCCCCCGCAAGACAACGTATTCGCCTGAGTGCTTTGCGAGACGATCCATCCCGTTTGACCGAAGAACTTTACACTAAGGGGATGAATGGTCGAGGGAACGGCGGAAACGTCTTGCCATGTGTGACCGCCCGTCGCGGTGTGGTCCAATTGCACCTGATGCCCTTTCGCGACAATGTCCCACCCATTTTGCGATGTGATCCAGTCCAGAGAGACCACAGATGCATTAGCACAGGTCCAAATAGGGGTCCATGAGGCTCCGCGAGTCGTCTTGTAAAGCACAGCATAGTGATGGTATTTGACGATGTTCTGAGCGCCGATATACGGCACATTTACGGTGGTAGACAGGTAGCCCACGCCATCGACAAAGGTCGGTGATTGAAAGGCCTCCAAGGAGGCATGCAGTTGTGGTCGAGGATTGTTCATCGCTTTAGGAGGCACCCAGTTCGGGAGGGGTAGTGCCACCGGACTCCACGACGCGCCGCCGTTCGTAGAGTCCATCAGGGCAGGGGAGCTAGCGCCGTCAGAGATTGCCCATGCGCGAGTGGAGGATATCCACGCAACGGCCGCGAATGCCCCGTGAGCGGTGGTGTAGACAGGGGCGGATGAAACATGACCTTGAGAAATGGTCCACAGGGCTTGCGGGCCTGTTTGCATGCCCACAGGACCCGACAACAGCACCGATCCAAACGAGCCATCCGCCGAGTTGGTGGTGACATTCACTTGAGCCTGAACCACAGGCCATGGCGCATTGAGTTGATGTGTTGCCCAGTGTACACCACCGTCGTCAGTATAGCTGAGGATGACATCACGAGCCCCTTCTTTTGTACCCACCCAAGCGGTTTTCGCATTGACGGCATCCATTGTCAGGATGGTTGGAGATTTCAATACGATTACCCATTTTTTCCAGATGTCGTGGTCCGGAAAATTTGATTCGATGAGCTGGCCCATCCCGTGGCGCGACTGACCATAACGATAGTTTTCGCCTTTTCTAATGGAGATGCTCCCGTCACTGCGGCTTTGGATGCCCTGTGATTTTGCGCAGGAATCGGAGGGGAAGCGTCTTGGATTCCGCATCCTGATAATACCGCGCCCCCCAGTATCACTAAGGCACCAAGCGGTACCACGAACAGGTTCTGTGTCATACCACTACACCTTCCTACGTGCGGCTTTTGTAATGTCTATTCACTAGAACGACAGACGGAGCCCTGCGGTTCCGCACTGAGAAGGACACGGCCGCAGACCGACATCCGCGACGGGTATCATGATCGAAGGGAGGGAGCGCAATCAGCTGGCCTATGTTTGGCACCACCACGGGGGCTGTTATGATCGTCCATGCGGTCCTCTTTGTGACCCGCCGACTGTTTCCCCATGCACCGATGACCATGGTCGCGCTGGTGACCGCCGAAATCATCGTGTGGGGATACGGGAGCTTGACTTCCGGGTGGTCTATCACCCGCATGCTGTTGTGGACGAGTAACGGTCTGATTGTGAAACGGCTATCCAATCGGTGGTGTCTCGGGGGTAAGCCGGGCCGTTTGCATTGAACATAAAGCCCGCGCATTCCCCTTCTTAGGCGATAGCCAAGAGGGGGTCAAGCGGGCGGCGGCCTTCTGGCGCCTTGCGGAGTTTTTCTTACGTCCCTTGGGCTGCGACATAGCGCTTCACGGTATCCAAGGATGCCCCTCCGACACTCCCCACGTAGTAGGCCCGTTGCCAAAAGGATGGTTTCCCATAAAGCTGGCGCAAATGTTCGGCGAACCGGTTACGCATAATGGCGACTACTCGCGGATTTTAAGTTGTTGATCAACACGGAGATATTGAGGGCGGGATGGACGCCCACCAGTAGATGGACATGATCCGCTCCCCCCCCCCGAATTCTATTAGGGTACAACGCCAATCCTGCTCGAGCCTTTACAAGAAGCGTTCGCAGAAATCCTGGATGACAGCGTCCCGGCGAAAAAAGGATCCCAGAACTAGAAAAAAGCGTACCGTAAAGGAGTGGGTCAAGGCCATTTCGGGAAGCGAGGTTCCGTCGCCGGAAGGAGACCCGGGAGAATGCCCAAGTCGGCATTCTCCCAACGGCACACGCTCCCGGATGGACTCTAGCGCCACGGTGGGGACGTCGGTTGCGGGCCCATCGGCAGAGAGCGAACAGTAAGTGAAAAACCCACAGGTCTAAGGATGTCTAGGTTTTTCGGAGCCGGTTAATACAACATTGTCAATAAGACGAGCCTTGCCAATCTGAGCTGCCAAAGCTGACCCAAAAAAAAAAACGCCATATCCGGCTGGATTATATTGAATAGTTTGGCCACTACCGTGCACACCCCTTCAAAGTGTCCTGGCCGGTGCAGCCCACACATTGTTCCGGTCATCCGTGGAATCGATACAATAGTCCAACTAGGACCCGTCGGATACATTTCTTCTACGCTTGGCGTAAACACGACCGTGCCGGGATACGCCGATAACAACTCCATATCGTGGTCCAGAGTCCTTGGATAGCGCCCGTAATCTTCATGGGGCCCAAATTGCATGGGATTGACAAAAATACTGACAATGACTTGCTCACAACGATCCCACGCTGCCTTAACCAACGCCAAGTGCCCTTGATGCAAAGCCCCCATGGTCGGCACAAGCGCCACCCGCTGGGGGTGGCGCCCAACTTCTTGGCGAAACGCGCGTAGTTCCGCCACCGTTTTTATCTGTCTAACCTGATTCACGATATCTTCTTCAACTCCCTAAATCAACCTGTCCGGTATCATCCAGCAGTAATTTAATTTGACGAATCATGTATTCCTCACTGACGGCGCCTTCAAACGACACTGACCTTGCAGGATCCTTGGTCGTCAGTACGGTTTTCGGTACCGAATACACGGATTCTTGGTCCGCCCATTCTAGAAATTCGTTCGCGTCTACTGATTCAGCGCGGACCCTCACAGGGTTGGCCAACGCCATCTGATGTACCAGGCGAACTGCCCGGGGACAATGAGGTCACGTGGGCGTGACAAAGACTTGCATCGTAATATCGCGTTCCAAATTGCGAATGTAATGAAGCGATTTCTCCCGCAATCGGTGCAGCAGATCCGGCATCAAACCGACCACTTCGGAGAGAATCCCCTGGGCATGCTGGCTCCATTCTTGATCCGGATTGATAAACAGCTCCAGATGCACGGGAAATTTCAGGTCCCGAAACATCTCGGCCAATGTTTGACGATCACGGTCACTTAAAAACGCCATATTGGACACCCCCTTTCTTAGCCGCAAGGGACAATAGCTACCTGCAATCCTATGACCTCTGATTGGAGATATTTTCTCTTTAGTGTACTGATTCCGTGGTTGTTTGGCTACTACGGCTCGTTCCAGATTCCACGCCACTATCAGGCCATGATAAGCGGCGCCGCACAGCAAGAAATTCTTGTCCCAAAGCGTCTAGACGCGTTTCGATCTCTTGACGGTCATCTTCCCAGAAAAAGATATCAAGCAGCCGCTTTTCAAGACTCCCGCGGCGCTCCATGTGGCGCAAGATAACGTCAATCTCGCCAATAACATGGCGAAACAAATCAATTTTCTCATGCAAGAGGTGCAATATGTGTTCTTCAATCGTATCTACTGTAAAGAGATTATAGATTTCAACCGGATGTGTTTGCCCCAGACGATGAATGCGCCCAATGCGCTGCTCAATCCGCATGGGATTCCACGGCAAATCAAAGTTAATCAACTGATGACAAAACTGCAGATTCAGCCCTTGCCCCCCTGCCTCTGTTGAAACTAACACATGATCGCCTTCCTCAAACCAACGAATCAAGCGGTCACGTTCTGTGCGGCGCAAGCCGCCATGAAAAGGTTGCGCCGCGACGCCGGATTCCTGCAAAAACTGAACCAACGCTAATTGCGTCGCGCGGTACTCCGTAAACACCAAAAATTTCCCGCCTAACGCGCGAATCACATCGACCACCGCTTGCATTTTGGCCGGCATCCCTACGGAACGGGCCAACGCCAACAACTCCTGCTGGCGTTGGCCAAGCCACTCCGCAGATTCCAATGTCGGCATTAAGGCATGCGGCGAAGAACATAATTCGCGTTGAAGCGTAATCAGGGGCAAGACCGTTTCATTCCCTTGCATTCGGTGCCGATATTCAGTTTTGAGGGCCTGGGTCATCGTGTCATATAAATGCCGCTCGGCATCGGTAAGCCTAATAGGCCAAAGGGTCACTTCGCGAGGCGGAAGCTCCAGGCCCACATTCTGGCGCTGATTACGCACCATCACCTCGGCCAAAAGTTTTCTCAGCGCTCGGGCATTCTTCGGCGTGCGCTTATCTAAAATAAATTGCCGATAAAAGCGCAAGTAACTGCCAAATTTTCCTGGCTTCACCAAATTGACAAGATTGTAAAGCTCGGTCAATTCATTCTCCATTGGAGTAGCGGTGAGCAAAACCATAAATTTCGCGGTCAATCCCTGGACGAGTTGATAGTTGAGGGTTCGGGTATTTTTCAGATGGTGGGCCTCATCGACGATAACCAAGTCCCACGGCACATATTGCAATTGTTGATATAACGGAGCGCGTTTGGCTTGATCGATGGATAACACCCAGAGCCAGCCGGTATCATGGGCATCATGCAACGCTGTCCAACCAAACTTTTGCTCCAGTTCGGCAATCCATTGGGTAATCAGCCCCGCGGGAACCAATACGAGCACATGGTTGATAATTTGGCGGGCCTTCAGTTCCGCAATAATAAGCCCCGCCTCAATGGTTTTGCCTAATCCGACCTCATCAGCTAAGATAGCACGTCCTTCTAATTGATTGACCACAGTCAGGACACTGTCAATCTGATACGCATGAAGGTTTAAGCCCTTGTTCACAAAGGGTTCTAGCGTCGGCCAGGATACCAAATGCTGTACCAAATGTTCCAAGGGTACGGGTTTTTTTCGTTTCATCCTATGTCCCCCGCCATGTGGTCTACATGAATTCCGCCTCGGCTTAGAACCTGCACAAGAGGAATCGCTGGCACCAAAGAAAACAAATCTCCTTCACGTCGCAGCCTCTTTGATACCCTCTCCATCGTCCAATGCGTGGCGGGATAGTGCAAATCGTCGGGCTGTAAGGGACAAGACACGGTCCCCGGTTCCTCAGACCGTACGGAATAGACCCCAATCATTGTCCTCCCAGGACCGTTTTGCAAATAATCTAAGTACATCTTGTTCTGCCTTTTCGCTTTTAATCGCTCCACCGTAAACACCTCCGGATAGGTCTTAACGGCAATAGACGCGAGCGCCTTGATGGCAGCCATCACACGTCCTGGATTTTCCGGTTCAATACGTATAAAAAAGTGCAAACCGCGCCGGCCGGAGGTCTTCAAGGCATGCGGCACGTGCAACATGTCCAACAAGGTTTGAATAATCCGCGCGGCTTGCATCAACGGGGTCCATTCGCTACCGGGTGGATCCAGGTCAATTACGGCCCAATCGTGCTCGTTTGGCGCTGTCAACGTGTTAAGCGGCACATGCCATTCAATCGTGCCACGGGCAGCCCACCAGATCAGCTGTTCCACCGTATCGACTGTAATGGGTTGGGTGCTATTTCCCTCGGGATGTCTTTGAAAGAAATGGGGGCCCCCTAGCCCGTGCGGCCAGCGCACCATGGTCAGCGCGCGGTTACGATAATACGACAACAATACCGGTCCCACGGCCGCATAATACTCGACTAATTGGCGCCGGGTCACGCCGCTACCAGGAAATATGATTCGTTCCGGATGGGGAATATCCATTACCGCCTCCACCTTCTTATGCGGCCATGACGCATGCGCCCCGTATCTGTTAACATGCGGTACGACACCTCCGCATGAAGAGGAGGTTTCAGCGGTACCATATCGGCCGACGTTTGCTGGAGTTCTTCGGGTACCGACCATGAACGAGGCGCCGGCAACAACCCAAGGGGTAATTGCGTTTCGGCCGACACAATAGCCCATAACCAGCCCCCGTGGTGCTTCCTACGCGACACATAAGGCACAAGAGCCCACTGTCGATATTCTGCGAGAAACTTTTGCCAAAACCGAACCCGTTGGCCCGGATGATCCGCATCTAAGACCATGGGAAACGGCAAAAACGTCCCCGCATCTTGCAGATCAGGAAATTGTGTGAGCAAATCATGCCCTTGACGGGAATACAAGCGCAATGTTCCATTCCAATGAATCTGGCATCGATAGCCATCCCACTTCACTTCATAAATCCACTGGGAGTCATCAAATGGCTCTTGGGCGGTGACAGCCAGCATCGGCGGAACAAAAAATCCCGGTTCTCTCATGCTTGGTGTTCACGCTGCGTTCTTTGTTCCACAGAGGCACGCAATTGTTCCATCAAAGACAGCACCTCTTTTGTGACCCTCGCATCGGGTGCCGGTTGCGCGTTTGGTGCCAGCGCCTCAATGCGTTCCAAAAGTTCACGACGCGCTAAGTTGGGATAATTCTCCTCGACAAACGGCTCTTGCATCTGCGTGACTAACATCTTGGCCATATCCCGTTCTTTTTCTGAAATGACGGCCGTGGTCTGTCCAAAGGTTCTCCCTTCTTCGCGCAAACTTTCCGGAAAGTAGAGGCTATGCAACATTAACACGTGAGGCGGAACCGGGCGTATCACTGACAACGAAAACTTTTGTCGCAAAGTCATTGTAGCCAGCCCTACCGTCCTTGTTTCCTGCAAGGTATCGGTCAATAAACGGTACGCTTTTTCTCCGCCGGGTAACGGCTTAACCCAGTACGCCTGTCGATACAGCACGGGGTCAATTTCTCCCAACTGGTGAAAGCTGACCAGGTTAATGGTGCGATCAGCGGAAGTCTGGGAATCCTCATCCGGTTGCAAAATCACATAGCGTCCATCGGGAAGTTCCACTCCACGTACAACGTCATCAGGCTGGACGTCGACATCGCATACGGGACAATGTTTGCGGTACTGAATCCGGGACCCACAGACCACATGCAACAAATGCATCGTAATCTTGTCATCATCCATCGCTTTATACAGTTGAATCGGAATGGCCACCAACCCAAATCCTATAATCCCTTTATATAAACTTCTCACGACTTAAGCCATGGTGTGGGGATCCACCAACGTCGTATGGTCCTTAGACGGTGAGGAATCTGACGATTTACCCAAAAGATGCTGGATTTGATCAATGAGCTGCGGAACATTATTGACCAAGGACTCGAGCACATCGCCCCGGTCTACCGACAATAACCGCACATTGTCCCCATGAGCCACTAAAAACCCGACCGGATGGACCGTCACACCAGCTCCACTGCCGCCACCAAAAGGGTGGCCTGGGGTGTCGGATTCTCGCTTCCAATATTCGCCTCCCCCTGCCGCAAACCCAAATGATACTCGCGAAACCGGAATAATTGTACCCCCATCTGGTGTCTGCACAGGTTGCCCCACAACGGTATTGACATCAATCATGCCTTTAATGGATTCCATCGCGGTCTTCATCAAACCTTCAATGGGATGGCCTTCACCATAGCCCGAATTCGTATTGTTTGTCATCGCCGTGTCCATCATCTCACTCCCTTTATTGTTGACGCTGCTTATAAAACCCCAGAGAGTCGCTGATCGTCCCGATCAGCGCCTTGGTCATGTCAACGGGTCGAAACCGAACCGTAGCACGAATATGTGCCGTAAGGCCTATCTGGTCCCATAAGGGATAGACTCCATATTCCGGCCAGCTCTCACATTGCGGTGCTATGCGCAAGCTTACCCAAGGCCCTATCACATTATTCAAAAACCCTACGAGCAACGCAGTGCTCGAGGCCTCATTGACACCTAGATGTACCACACAGGAAAACTTTTCTACGGTTGTGCTGTCCCATAGCTTGCGCACGAAACGCGAATAGACTTTTAGGAATTTCACACCCCGATGGACTTTTTTGGGGTCAAATCCCGTCATCGGCTTTACATGCTGGGCAGGGGTCATAGGCACCGTCCAGGCGTACCGGCTGCGCCACGCCAGAAATTGGCCCGTATAGGCCATCGCCCACGAGCGCCCACGCCCGGTCACTTCAATGGTGGTGGTAATATTGGCAAATCCTACGAGAACCAAGACGGCTACCAAGAGTCCGCCCACTACGACGCCCCACATAAAAAAACCCCCTCTTCTAGAGTGGGGCATTTATGTCCAAAATATACCAAGCTTTAAGAATTTGCCATAATCGCAAAAATTCATCTAAATCGGGGGCTGTGGCTAAGCGGTAACGGCCTGCCACCGTCTGAACAGTCAAGCTCGATCCCGTGGACGCCAACTTATTGGCTAAACTCGTGACAAGCTTTGGGACCTCGTCATCTGAGACAGCAAGCCATAACCCAATTTGCTCGACAGACACGGGTTCTGGCTGCAAAAACAGCAGAGCTTCCAATACGCGCACAAGATCCATGCTCATGTTCCCTCTTTCACTTCGCACAACCACATTTCCTCAAAGGGCATTTCTTGGATTACCGTCAGGCGGTTTTGATGCCATAAGTGCACCACTGCTAAAAAAGTTCCAACCACTTCATGAGGTGTGTGCGATTGGACCACCTCACCAAATGAAACGCCATCTACGGCCTGATGCACTTTTTCCCAGACACGGTGAATACGGCGCTCCAACGGGTCTTCTTCAGCCGCGACATGATGCAAGGCCGGCACGGTCTTACGTGTTCGAAGATGAGGCCATGAAGCTATTAGCTTGGCGACGCTGGCACCTTTGACAGGATGATACACGTCCATCGCATCCTCAGACACTAACCGCTCATGATAACGCTGAGCAAGACGCAATGCCTCTTGCAACTGGCTCACACCCTCGCTTAGCCACAGCATGTCAGCCGGATCGTCCACAACGCTCTCTATCTCATCGTCTTCCGGTTCATCTTGAGGCAAGACCAAATCCGATTTTCGGCGAATGATCCAGGCCGTGACCGGCGCTTCATCACTGACCGTGTACAAATCAGCGGCCTCGCGCCATCGTTCCGATATCGCTTGCACCAAGTGTACAAGGTGCAGTTCCCGCGCTAACATAGGCATCCGCCGAACTTTCACCGCCAACGCATGGATATCTCCCTGCCAATGCGTCTTTGGCAAGACATCTTCCGGTATCACTCGAGGGTGGTCAGATGCATTGCGTCTTTAACCAAGGACAACGTCTCTTGCGCCGCTTCTCTGGCCTTGATGGCCCCTTGATGAAGAATTTCCTGCACCTGCTCCGGTTGATGTTCCCACCGCACACGTTCCTCACGGATAGGGTCAAGACGTGCATTGATTTCCCCGGCTAGTATCGCCTTGCAATCAACACAGCCAATCTGCGCGGAACGGCAAGCAACATCTATTTCACTAACACGCTCTGGTGCGGTAAAGACCTTATGCAAACTGAATACGGGACACACATCGGGATGGCCAGGGTCCGATTTTCGAATCCGAGCCGGATCTGTCATCATCACCCGGATTTTTTGGGAGACATCATTAGCACTTTCACCCAAGGCTAAGGTGTTTCCATAACTCTTACTCATCTTCTTGCCATCCAGACCGGGTAAGACTTTAGCCTCAGTCAAGATCGCCTCCGGCTCAGGCAGCACTTCTCCATAGAGCCCATTAAAGCGTCGAACAATTTCCCGCGTTAATTCCACATGGGGTACCTGATCTTGTCCCACAGGAACCTTGCGCGCACGGTAAAGCAAAATATCCGACGACATTAGCACGGGATAACCAAGAAAGCCATAGGTATGGATGTCTCGTTGGGCTAATTCTTTCAGTTTCTCTTTATAGCTAGGCACGCGCTCTAACCATCCTAACGGCGTGATCATGCTTAAGAGCAGATGGAGTTCCGCGTGCTGCGGCACATCCGACTGCCGAAAGATAATCGACCGATGGGGATCCAATCCCGCCGCCAGCCAATCGACCACCATTTGGAAGACCAAACCCGGCAAAGCGCTGGTATCGTGGTAGCCGGTCGTTAAAGAATGGTAATCAGCCACCATAAAATAGGACTCATAGACGTCTTGCATCGCTACCCAATTCTCTAAGGCGCCTAACCAGTTTCCAATGTGCAATGCCCCCGACGGCTGCATGCCCGATAACACGGTGTCTCTTGTCGTTGTCATTCCCCTCACCTACGGTCCCCTTTTCTAATATCGCGTTCTCCTATTGGCATGGACCTTGCACATGGCTTTTAGCGCCACAGACCTTCTTCAGGATCCTGCCATGGTAAATCGTTGTGCGCCATGTCTTCGTAGCTTTCCCGTTTGACCCATAAGGAGGCCTGACCGTTATAGACTAAGACGACAGCGGGGCGTGGCACCCGGTTATAATTTGACGCCATCGCAAAATTATAGGCACCGGTTCCAAAAACCACCACGTAATCCCCTGGTTCTATAGGTGGCAGCGGAATATCTTTGACAAGAATGTCTCCGCTCTCGCAATAGCGCCCGGCAATGGTGTATAACGCCCGGTCCTCAGGATTTTTTCCGTCAACTTGGGCCGTATAGGACGCTTGATACAAGGCGGGACGGATATTGTCCCCCATTCCTCCATCCACGGCCGCATAACGTTTCCCACCAGGAACCGTTTTGGTCGCCCCCACTTGGTAAATGGTCACCCCAGCCTCCGCAACAATGGCGCGGCCCGGCTCAATAAATACTGTGGGCACCGCATAACCGTGAGGTGTCATCCGCTGCATGGCATCATTCACCCGCGCCAAAATTCGTGACACTTGGGGCGGATCATCATCTGGGCCATATTGCACACCAAAACCTCCGCCAATATCGACGACTTCTGGCCAATAATGATAACGCTCCAACGCGTCGTGCATAAATTCCATCAGTCTTTGTGCATTATGCACAAAAGGGTCTTCATCAAAGATTTGGGAACCAATATGGGCATGAAACCCTTTGAGCTCGAGATAAGGGAGCGTCAAAGCTCGCTGTAAAGCCACTTCATGAATACCGTCTTGCATGGCAAAGCCAAATTTCGAATCAAATTGCCCTGTTTGAATGAAGGCATGGGTATGGGCCTCGATTCCAGGGGTCAGCCGTAATAAAATCGGTGCAGGCTTGTCCACTTCTTTAGCAATCCGGCTTATTGCTTCCAGTTCCGCTAAGGAATCGACAACAAAGTACCCCACGCCCCGTAATAGGCCAAAACGAATTTCCTCATCGGTCTTCACATTGCCGTGAAAGATGATGCGGGAGGGGTTCATCCCCCCTTCTAACGCCGTATAAAGCTCACCACCCGATACGACATCCAAGCCCATATGCTGCTGCTCCAAGAAACCTGCCATCGCTTTGGTCAGGAAAGCCTTTCCTGCATAAAAAGCTTGTCCCGGAGGATTCATATCCTGGAGGGCTTGTTGGAAGCTGCGTATACGGTGTCGTAAGGTCTCATAGTCGAGTACATAAAGGGGCGTGCCAAACTCTTGTGCTAACTGCCTAATTGGCAGTCCTCCAATAGAAATGTGATAACGGTCATCGATGGTATAGGTATCAGGAAACAATCCAATCCTCCTCGCGGACGGCATATTTGTTGTTAGCCTAACATTCAAGCCCTTCGTGGTCAACAATTTAGAGCCGTCCGGACCCTTGTCATTAGGAGCGAGCATTGCTTTGACCCCAGATCGAGTAGGAGGGGGCGTCTCTCCCCCGACCTCTCACACCACCGTACAAGCACGTCCGCATACAGCGGGTTATGAAGATTGACGCAGATATCGATATTGCTCCGTAACGCTCTTAAGCCAGGCCTGTGTGAAATATGCCGTGTCGAGCGCGTTATTGAGGTTTCGAGTATTGCCCACGGTCCTCGCCATGACGTGCACCCATTGCTCGGGCACATTCCATATCCGAAGCTCCCGGTAGCGTGTGCGTACCCGTTTCCATTGCGTCCACAGGCAGAGGCCTGCCATCAATGCGTTCACAACGGACTTCATCACATAGACGTTAGAACCGTCGCGTAGCGAACGAAGCGATGCCCCCGTTTCGTGAGTTCTCGGTCGAAGTCATCCAAGAGGATATGGGCCAGCAGCGGAGTCAATGGCCCCCCTGTTGGGTGCCTTCCACGTTCCGTACGACGACTCCGTGGATTCACACTCTGGCTTCGAGGAAGCGCCGCATAAGACGTCGGCGACTCGCGTGCCACACGCGCCATGAGCATGTCATGGTTCGCGTGGCCAAAGACGGCCTTGAGCTCGATGTCGACCGCCCATGTAACCGTCCCGGATGTGAGCTTGGGCTTGCCACAGGACTTTGCGGCAGGCCTTATATGCAATTCGTGTTCCTCAGGGTCGAGATTTTGCCGCGAGCTTCCTCCAGATTCCGCCTCACGGCGGATACCCTTGCTGTTGGCTAACGGTGGTGTGTCACCAACCCCGTTCCGGACTTTCCCCGTAGAGAAACCGCCCATGCCGGGCGCACTCAAAAGAAGTCGGCCAAAAGGGCCGACTTCCTAGGCTTTAACGGGGCTTTGGTCGACGATGGGTCGGATCATGCGGCAACGTCAACGACGGACGCATCACTTTACGATTGAGGGGTTTGCGCACAAATTCCGCTCCCAACGCCCTGCCAATGGCTCCAAAAAAGCCCATGGACTGAGTAAGGGGATCGGGACTAAATGTCAGGGCTAACCGTAACAAATCCACCCCAATTTCTGCCCCGACGAGCTGCCAGAATACGGGCACCTCGGTTACCGCGGGATGAATAAGAACCTGCCAACCGTCCGGTAATACCGTATGCGAAGCAAGCAACGCATACCATAAAGGTGGGCCAAACCATGATAACGCGACCCCTAAAAACCGTACCCATTTTAGATAGGTGCCAATCATAACGTCTTCGTGATATTCTTCGACGGACTGCAAAAACGAGAAGAATGTCACCGGTAAAATCATTGCATTGGGTGACGTGTCAATCATGACGAGAACATGGCCTTCAGTAAGGTGCTCTGCCGCAACGTCAGGACGTTCGGTAAAACGACTATTTGGAAAAGGATTCCACCATGGCTTGCGGATAATCCATTCCTGTAAAGCTTTTTCCGACATGGTCAGCGCATCCACATCAACATGCTTAATCCGTTCCCGAATCTGCTTCACAAAAAAATCATTGGCGATATCTTTGATGAACATAATGGCCACATCCGCTTGGGAACGGCGTCCGACTTCATGAATCTCGATCCGCAAGTTCGGATCGCGAAGACGTCGGCGAATCATGATGGTGTTAAAGACTAGCGTTTCGACAAATCCATCTTTGGGTCCTCGGAGCACACGTTCCATCGACGGCTCCGAAGGCGTCCGGTCGGGATATTTTCGGACGTCAAGCACAATGGCGTGGCTAATGCCATCGACCAGCAGTGCCGCTGGCCCGGCCAAAATCTGATCAGCCGTTTTGTCCAATTGCGTTTCGGGCGTGATTTCAATGAAAGGGATTTTTCGATTCAACAAGCGCTGTAACCGTGGATGCGTAAGTTGATCATCCGGGGTTTTGAACAGTTCCTGCATAATCAACGTTAAGTTCGTCTGACTAACAAATGAATCCAGATAGATTAAGGCAACATTACGGGCCCCAATTTTAAATTCCCGAACAATGAGATCAAAGGTTTCTTTATATCCTAAATAGTCCTTCAACCACTGCACGTTATGTTTGAGATCTTCAGAAACCTCTTCCGGCTTCACCGTACCTTGGCTTTTATGGACGTGCTCAACGGGCATGATACCCACTCCTTTGTAACACTTCTTCGAGTGCACGGCGGGTAGCCGGTACACCATGACCGATCGCATCATGCCCCCCCATTTTGCCCGGGTCCCCAAGCCCAATAATTGGTACATCACCCACATCATCAGCCAAAACGTCTACCGTATCACCATCCTGCGCTGGCTTCCTCGATCGCGTGGTAGGCTGTTTGGTCTCCATCCGTCACAATAATTATCGGTGTCTTTTTAGGCATCGTCGTTCCCCCTTGTCCAACCATTAATCGTTATACCTTCGGTTTAAAAACTAATGAGGCAGCCAACCCAAACAACACCGCAGCTTTAATTCCCCCGGCGGCCGCGGTGAGTCCTCCGGTTAACAGCCCCAAAACCCCTTTGGTCTTCACAGCTTCACCCACACCGGTGACTAGGGTATAGCCAAAGCCGGTTAATGGGACGGTCGCCCCCGCACCCGCAAAGGACACTAATTTCCCGTACAAACCCACGCCCCCTAAAACCGCGCCGATGACCACAAACAGTACCAACACGTGAGCTGGCGTCAACGGAAAGAGATCGAGAGTCAATTGCGCGATAACGCATAAGAGTCCCCCAATCACAAAAGCCCAGAAAAACATCATGACCGTCCCTCCTATTGAAATGACAGTGGCTTATGGATACTCGACCGATACCGCATGTGCGATACAAGGAATGCTCTCTCCTTGTTGATAAGTCGTGGGAGAAAACTGTAAACAATTTCGCTCCGACTCCTAAAACCAACCCTTCCGTACGAAATTCCATGGCTGGTGCGACCATCGCGTTAGCAAAGCCCGTGACCGGCAATGATCCCCCCATCCCGCCATACTTCACCACACGGTCGTACCATCCCAAACCCGTTAACAAGGCCCCCAATCCGATCATGACAACGGTAACTGGTGACGTCGCTTCCTTCGCTGACATTCCATGCTGCATGAAAAACCATTGAACGCCTTGCCCTACCTCACTAATAAATCCGCCAATAAAGAAGGCTAGCAAAACATTTTTCAGTAACGGTTTTTTAGGACGCATTTCTTGCGCCATCTTCTGATACTCTTGCATTTCATCAGTCTGGTGTTGCGATTTCGTAGCCATACGCTCCTCCTCACTGTGACAAAAAATACTCCTGGCGACCATGGAGGTCCAGGAGTAGTATGGGCTAATGGCTATTGACCTTATTCTCGTATGGGATTTGTTCCGCTGCTGCCTTCATGATCTGTCAATGCGGCTTTCATCCGGTCCAATGCGCGTCGTTCTAGTCGTGACACTTGCACCTGTGAAACCTTCAACTGCCGGGCGACTTCCGTCTGAGTGCGGCCTTCCACAAAGCGCGCTCGTAAGATAAAGCGCTCACGTTCGTCCAATGCACTAAAAGCTTGTCCTAACGCCATCTGTTCCAACCACTCGTTTTCTCCCAAACTATCCGTGATGACATCGCCCAAATGCTTTTCCGATCCGGTTGATGACTCGATGGTTTGATTCAGGGAGGCTGGCGGACGAACCGCCTCCATCGCTTCAGCAATATCGGACGGGTCAATATCCATCTTTTGCGCGACTTCGGCCGGAGTAGGATCACGTCCTAATTGTTGAGACAATAAGCCACGAACTTGCTCCACTCGCATTCCTAATTCGCGCAGGGAACGGGCCACCCGAATGGGCTGGTCATCGCGCATATGACGACGAATTTCCCCCATGATAAGAGGGACAGCATACGTAGAAAATTTTAGACCGCGGTCGACGTCAAACCGATCAATGGCTTTCAATAAACCAATAGCCCCCACTTGAAACAGGTCTTCGGGATCATATCCCCGTCCTTGGAACCGGTGTACTATATGCCAAATCAGGTTCCAATGTCTCTCTACCAGATCCCGTCGGGCGTTGGGATCTCCGGCTTGGGCTAAACGATATAATTGGGTATCGTCCTGGGGACCTGGCCAATGCCCTTCACTGGGCATCGCGGGATAACTCCCCTTGAATGGTCACAAATCTCTGCATCTCCACGCGGGTGCCCTGGCCCACCGTAGACTGCACGGTTAGTCCGTGCATAAACGATTCCATGAAAACAAACCCAAGGCCCATGCGCTCAGGATCAGTAGAATAAGACGCTTGCCGCGCCTGGTCCACATCATGGATACCGACCCCAAAGTCCTCGACCACAATAGTAATTTGCTGAGCATCTAGTGTACCCGAGAGTTCAACCCATCCATCAGTCCGGCCTTGATATCCATGAATTATGGCATTTGAGACCGCTTCAGATACCGCCACTTTGATTTCGTCAATGTCGTTTAACGAAAAGGCAGCTTGTCCTGCGAGCGCGGCAATGGCAACGCGAGCCAGTCCCACATTCTCCGGAACGGAAAGAAATCGCAAGTGTATGATGTTCGTCACCAATTTACTCCTCCTCATAGTTCGCGCCCATTCACAGTCCCTATCGTTGGTCTTTAACAACAGATCGTGTGGCATCCGTCACTGGCAAAAGGTCGGTGATGCCGGCGAGTTCTAATACCGCTTTGACCGACGGTCTGACTCCAACTAATGAAAATGGCCGATCACCCATTTTCCGAAAGCGCCCGAGAATCACACCGAGTCCCGATGAGTCGATAAACTCCACGTCCGAAAGATCTAAAACCAGCGCCTTATCCCGGTATCTTTCGAGTAATTCATCCAGAGCATCTCGCAGAGGCGCCGCACTCGTCAAGTCTAAATCACCGTTGACCGCCACTAAAATGCGGCGTCCTTGAACCGTGTGTACAATAGTCATAGAAGGCCTCCATTGTCAGCCAAATTTTTCCTGTTACTATCATACACGGCAGATAGCGCGAAATAAGGCGGCTTTTGGCCGCCTTATGAAGGATATTCGCTACTTTCTTCTTCCGTACTGCGCGCTTGCCGCTTCATTTTGACGCGAAGAGCATCCAGCAACGGCTCGCCATTCTCATCGACAATGGATTCGACTTGTTCGACAAATCCTACCGGTTCATCGAAACCTACATAGGTTTCATGATAGTCTACAGCGGGAGGCGTATCTTGCGGACTATTCGATGTCCCCCATTGCGCAATGCTTTGCCAAATATCCTCCCCATCTGTTGCCACATCCCCATGATGAATGTCATCGCGGTCCCCAAAGGGCATAGGCACCACCGGATGGTCGAGCGGTATGTAGGGAGGCTCGACAACTTTTTGACACGTGATGCAGTATATCGCCTCCGGCTTCGCCTTTAAACGTTCGGGTTCAATTGCCTGTTGACACCGATCGCAGATACCGTAACTACCTTCGGCAACTTTTTCTATGGCGCGAGTCACTTCGGCTTGTTGTTCGGCCAGCCCCCGCTCAATGCCCACGTCTAGTTCGCGGGCAGCTGTATCCGTAGCCAAGTCGGCAGGGTGATTGTCATAAGCGCTCAATGCGCCAACCGAGTCTGTTTCTTTGACCGACAATTGGCTTCGCAAGCGCACTAACATATTCTCCAATTGGCGTTGTACTGCTTGTAGGCGACCTATGGGATCCATCTTATCCTCCAATATGTTTTAAGTGAACAGTTTCCACAAATACTTCCAGGTCAAGGCACCAATGGTCGTGCGTGCCACCTGCTTAGCGGCCACAATCGAGACGCTCCTTATCACATGTCGGCCACTTTTAATCTCTAAATGCCCTAAAGCTTGCCCCACGCGCACTGGGGCTTGGACCTCTTGCGGTAGCGTGAGGGCCGCCTTGGCGGTTTCATTCATTTGTTGCACAAATCCTGCTTCAGACCCGCTAATATAAGTCCCTAAGGCATAAGCAGCGTCATTCGCCGACCCTACGGCCACCGCTTTCAGCATCTGGTCCACACTCAAGCGTTCGCCTGGCTCCAACCAAATCTGAGAACCGCCAATGCGGTACGCCTCTTCATCAGCGGGAACCATATCATGCAAACGAATTTGGTGCCGTTCGATAGCCCTGACGGCGATATACAACGTCATTAATTTCGTGACGCTCGCCATCGGTAATTCTTGTTGAGCGTTTTTCGTATAAAGAACTTGACCCGAATTCGCATCGACGAGCTCGGCGGCCTTGGCATTTATCGGAGGTGGTCCCGGAGGACTTTGTGCTCCGACGATCGGTGAAGAGATCAGCGCCAAAAACAAGGCCAGTTGACTCGCACGAAACAAGTGTTGCCACGTTTTTCGAAAATCCATTGCCCTATGCCTCCCTAGTGCTATGCTTGGGAGTAGTATGGGGCAAACTTGACGCAATTCATGCGTCATCCGCCCTACGGCGGAAGATCAGACAATCAAGCGCGCGGATGGGTTTTGTCATAGACCGGACGTAGTCGATTTTGACTCACATGGGTATAAATCTGGGTGGTTGAAATATCTTGGTGGCCCAGCATTTCTTGTACTGCGCGCAAATCCGCTCCATTTTCCAAAAGGTGCGTCGCAAAAGAATGACGCAAGGTGTGAGGGGTAATCGTCTGAGTCACTCCGAGCCCGGCCGCGTATTTTTTAAGTACTTTCCAAAACCCTTGACGGGTTAAACCTTTCCCTTGGCGACTTAAAAATAATGTTTTGACCGAGGAATCCTTCACCAATATAGGCCGGGAGACATCGAGATAGCGTAACAACCAAACCATCGCCATGCGTCCAAGCGGGACAAACCGTTCTTTGGATCCCTTTCCCAAACACCGAATGCGCCCCGGATCCGCCCACCAATCATCGATCGTCAAATGACACAATTCACTCACTCTCAATCCCGTAGCGTAGAGCATTTCGAGCATAGCCCGGTCGCGAATACCGGTTTCCTTAGACACATCCGGCGCTTCAATTAAACGCGTCACTTGGTCTACACTCAGCACGCCCGGCAGCTTCCGAGGCATTTTAGGGGCGACTAACAACTCCGTAGGATCGTTGGTAATATGTTGTTCACGTATCAAAAAGCGGTAAAACGCCTTGATAGCGGCTAATCGGCGAGCTTGCGTCGCTTCCGACTTCTTCGTGTTCTGCAAGTATTCCATATAGGCCACCACTGCCGCCTCAGTACCGGCTTCGGGATAATTATCCAAAAACTGCATATAATCCTGAAGATCTCGTCCATAGGAATCAATTGTGTTCACAGATAAATTGCGTTCGAATCTCAGATAATAGCGAAACTCATCGACCCACTGATCCATCGTATTCATGATGTCGTCCCGTCCATTTCTACTGATATATTCGTCCGTTATATTGATATTTCAACAAATTCGACGTATAGCTGCCAATGTCCTGCTTTTTGTGTTGCCTTCGTAAAAAATTAAAAGGCCCCCCGAACAAAATTCGAGGAGCTTGTATCCAGTTTTCGCGTCAAACGCTTAGCCGATCACTTCTTGAACCGGTACGTATGGAAGATTATGCGATTCTGCTACGGCTTGAAAAGTGACCTGACCCTGATACACATTTAAGCCCTTCGCTAAAGCCGGATCTAACTGCATGGCCCGAACTGCCCCATGCTGTGCCAGCTGGCGCGCATAGCGCAAAGTCACATTGGTAAGCGCCAGCGTCGACGTGCGAGCCACAGCTCCTGGCATGTTAGCTACGGCATAATGGACCACCCCATATTTCACGTACGTTGGATTCGTGTGTGTGGTCACATGATCAATCGTCGCAATCGACCCTCCTTGATCAATGGCAACATCCACAATCACAGATCCTGTCTGCATGCTTTGAACCATCGCTTCACTGACCAAATGCGGTGCCCGCGCACCGGGAATTAATACCGCTCCCACAAGCAAATCCGCAGTTTTCACCGCATCGGCAATATTGTACTCGTTGGACATTAGTGTCCGCACGTGACCATGAAACATGTCGTCCAACTGCCTTAGGCGATCGGCATTGATGTCCACGATCGTGACATCAGCCCCTAAGCCCAGCGCAATGCGGGCCGCGTTCGTGCCAACGATGCCTCCTCCGATAACGAGGACCTTTCCGGGCAAGACCCCAGGCACCCCACCTAACAAAATTCCACGGCCGCCTTGCGCCTTTTCCAAAAAATGAGCACCGATTTGCGTGGCCATTCGGCCGGCCACTTCACTCATCGGCGTTAACAATGGTAACGAGCCGTCGGGTGCTTGCACCGTTTCATAGGCAATCGCGGTGATTCCCGATTCCACCAAGGCATGAGTGAGACCTGGTTCTGGTGCCAAATGCAAGTATGTAAAGAGAACCAAGTCTCGACGAAAATACTGATACTCGTCTGGTAACGGCTCTTTGACTTTCACGACCATGTCCGCCTCGTTCCATACGGAGGCCGCATCACGGACTAACGTCGCTCCGGCACTGCGGTACTGATCATCAAGAAATCCGCTGCCAATACCGGCGCCTTCTTGCACCAAAACTTGGTGCCCATCCCGTGTGAGGGCCATAACCCCTGCTGGGGTTAACGCCACCCGATTTTCATCGATTTTAATTTCTGTTGGCAAGCCGATTCGCACTGAATTGCCCCTTCTTCCCGATAGCGTCTCATAATATTGTGAGGAGCTCCCAAGCCCGCATCACGACTCATTCTAACACACCACAATTTCACGTAAACTCATTTTCCCTGAGAACGTTGAGAACTGTGCAAACGCCTAGCACGTACCGGAAGATAGGCCAAGAAAAAGATAACTGAGGCGCCCACACTGATTTCTAATGCGGTCATTTCATGCGGAGCCAGCGGTGCGGTTGCAATCACGCCAACAATTAAAGCCACCGCTAAAATCGAGGTATAAGGATAACCTTTCATCCGGAATGGAAGTTCTTTCCCTTCTTTTAAAAGAACCTTGTGATAGACGATTTGCGTGACAATGATGAGCCCCCAGATAAATAGCGCTTGAAATCCGGTGGCCGTAACAAGATACAGATACGCCGTTTTTGGCAAGAAATAGGCAAGGCCACTAATAACGATAAACAAAATCCCCGTCACTAAGTTCGCCATACGCGGAATGCCATGAGATTCTCGACTGACGATGTGCGGAGCGGCATGAATTCGCCCTAAAGTGGCCAAAACCCGGTCGGTGGCAAACAGTCCTGCATTCATGGCACTCAAAACGGCTAACAGAATCACCAAGTTAAAGAAATTGACCAACCATCCCCATGGCAACGTACGGAGCGCCGCTGTAAAAGGACTTTGTGCGGTGGGAACAGTGGACCACAGCAACAGCCCCGTCAAGCCTAGAGCCGCTCCAACATACAACACATAAATCGCTATAATAGTATTCCGAATGCTTTTCGCAATCGTGTGGTCGGCATCTTTCACATTGGGGGCCGCGAGCCCTAAAACACCCGTGCCGGACATCGAAAACAACACCAAGACCATAGCCGCGAAAACACCAATCACGCCATGCGGGAAAAAGCTGGGTTTCTGATACCAGCCGTGAACGCCTGCAGCGGTATGTACAGGCAATAATCCTGCAAGCGCCGCCGCCGCAAGTAAAATGAAGACCACCGTCGCCGTAATTTTCGTGCCGGACATCCACGACTCCACTGTACTAAAGCCGCGGACCGTCAAAAAATTAATGCCCACGACAATAATGGCATAGCCTACACTAAAGACATACACAGGAATGCTAGGGAACCATAGTCGAGTAAAGATTGCTCCCGCGGTCGCTTCGGCTGAGATGTTGAGGATGCTCGAAAACCAAAAAATCCATCCTCCTACAAAAGCCGCCCCAGGACCTAAAGCATGGTGGGCAAATGCTAGAAAAGAACCTCGTTCACGGTCGGCCACCGCCATTTCTGATAAAGCCATCACTTCTAGCGCCATAATGGTGACGCCGATTAGCATTGAAATGACAATAGCTGGTCCTGCCAAACGAATGGCCTGGCCCACAGCCAAAAATAGCCCGGACCCCATAATGCCGCCTACTGTCATTAATGTTAAACTATTGGCGCCAATATTTCGAGGACTCGGCGGCTTTGGCCCCGATCCGTAACGACTGCTGATAAGGCGCGTTTCAGTTGGTTTGCTGTGCCGTGTCGGCGCTTTCACTTTGTTCATAGTGGTTGTATGATGCGCTAAAAACCACGGGCCTATGCACGGTGCGTTAGACGGATGTTGGGGTCTTATCCAGACAATCCATAGAAACGTTTGGATCGTTTCGTGATACAATATGACTAGAACTTTAGAGGCTTTCTTAGTCTCTATGTTCATGTGTAAGGGAGGGATCGCGATGATTACCACAGGTGACCTTCTGGTTATTGCAGTAATTGGTATATTCTTTATAGGAGCGATTGCCATTATTGCTCCTATCCTATACCGTGACTACAACCTCAATGACTAACAAGAGTGGCGAATTACGAGCATTCTTCGGCACTTTAACACCGGAGAATGCTTTTATTGTTTTTTAAAAAACGGGAGCAATACTGGCACTTGCGCACTGTTGGCATGCCCCAGATAGCGCAAGTGCCAGCTATCTTCGATGGTTTTCAAAATACTGTAATGATCCGCCCATAAATTGGTGTCAATCTTTTCGCCCTGACCTACGATAACAATCAGAGGTATTTTCCCTCCGCCTATGGCAATATGAACCCAAGGCACCACGGGAGACGCGGGCCCCGGCGCCAAATACCTCCGCAAATTCTCCACAGATAGCAAGTTGGCTGGGGTATTCGTCTCATCCCACGTTAAAAACAAAACCGACCGCCGATTCCAACTTTTGGAGTGAATAATTTGAGGAATGAGGCGCGCCAAAAACCGGTCCCCCGATTGCACTAAGTGTTGAGAACTTGAAACCGGACAGCTGTTTCCAGGTCCCGGCTGTTGCCCATGCATATCGTCACATAAGTTGGGAGTAATCCACACGAACTGAGGTACGTGTCCTTGTTGCAACTCCTCTTGAAATCGGGAAAGCGTCACGGTATGTCGTGCCAAGGATGACCGCAACGGCAAAAGCAACGCGAAGGGATTATGTTTCTTGGCATACAAGGCATTAGAGGGGGGAGTCGTGCTTTGCGCATTACCAGGATACCAATTGCCTTGAAAATTGGATGAGGGAATACTTTGCATGACAGCCTGCCATGTTTTGTGCACGGCAGTTAATTGCTGGGGTAACGAACGTTGATTAAACGTTTGATTGGGGTCATCGGAATGGGTATGACCGGTCTCACCAGTGAGTAATGCCACATAATTGGGAAGGCTGACATGGGTCACGCCGAAATAATTACGGTCAAATCCATCACGCCTTACGAGTTGATTGATATAGGGTGCAGCACGATTGCCTAGCAAAGCCGCATCCCCGTGATTCTCCATCATAATCACAACAACGTGTGAAAAATTCGGTACGGGGGGACGGGATGGCTGAGGTATCGCTCTTTGAAATTGGGGTCCGATGGCCATTTTCACGGCGACGGCCACCGCAGCTATAGCGGCCGCACCTCCAATAATAACGCGAACGGCCTTCTTTCCTGATTGCCATTTAGACACGACAGAACGTCTGCTTTTTGGTCAGGGTTGTCAGGCTCCCGTACACGGTAAACAGATGGACAGCTTCCTCAACCGTCACATAGATTTGGCACCCCGCTAATAATACGCGCAGTTGTTCCGGATTTAATGGCTGGCCTGCCTCAACAATTCGTTCGACAAGATTCATCACCAATCCCCCCTAAAATCGTCATCTCCGTCGCGTTTCTTCTTGATATAGTATTCGCGCCAGATGAACCGATTATGAGGGTATTATTCCCTTTTTCGACACTATTTTTACGATTTAGCGGTAACGATGATGCAAGCAGAATGCTTGCCAGGCATTTGCCTGCTCCCCCTCCAGAGCAGGATCCCACAGGCCCACCACATTAACCCCTTCGGCTTCACGATATTGCGCGCGGCCGGTATCGAGACGCACGATCTGAAGTCGCCCTTGAAATTCTCCTGGCTGATCCCATTGCCATTGCGTTGTAACATGTGAGCCGATGGGCAATACCATGGGGCTAAAGAACCGAATGCCGGAATAAGAAAAGTCTCGGGACACCGTTGTCCATGCCGATATCTCTACCGGTCCCACATCCTCGCAAACCTGAACCCGTCCGCGCATATGATACCCGTGATCTTCACTTCGCCACTCTCGGCGCCGATTCGTACGGACGGGAGGCTCTAAATAGGTAACTTGCATGGCTGGTAAGGGATCCAAAACCATGATGATTTGCACTTTGTATTGCCACAAATATCGGTCTTGGCCCCAGTACAGCCGCATGGGCTGCCCCTGAAGGCTCCACCCTTGAACGACGTCCCCCCGTCTATCACGCAATGCGTCAAGATAATCGTAGACTCCATCTCGGCGGATAAGACGCGACGTCCACGTGTGCGCCTGTGGTTCATCCAATGTTTGCAGCGACACAAACGATTGCAAGGGTGGTTTCAGCGCATCCGCGATACCGGGACTAGGCGCTTTGGAAGAAACCGATTTTTTTCCCCATACCACCATCATTCACTCCTCTTTGGGATATACCATATTTGAGGTTAGGCGACCTTCCAACCTGCCGCAGCCAACATCGCCCACGCCACGATAAACGCAAGTCCCCCAAACGGCGTAACCATTCCCCATTTGCGACGGCCTGTGATGGAAAGCACATAAAGACTTCCAGAAAAGAGCACAATACCCACCACAAAAAGCCATCCCGCCCAGGCTAAAAGAGTCGTGCCCGGTGCCTTAATGCTCACCAGTCCTGTGACCAAAAGTCCAAGGGCATGATACATTTGGTATTGCACACCGGTTTGATAGTTGGCTAAGCTTTTCTCATCCAATTTCGCACGTAACGCATGAGCTCCAAAGGCCCCTAACGCTACTCCCAAAAGCGCCATCACCGCCCCTAGTGAAAGAAACATCGTATGGTCCCGACCCCCATTGTCTATTGTTGCCATCATCTTATGGTACCGCGCTGAGCCATGCTTCACAAAGGTTTTGCGCTGTGATTTTGTAACTAGAACCCTGAAATATCTCGACAGCCATGAGCCCTTTAATCTTTCACGATTCCCTAACAAGCCTGACAGCACGCCACCGGAGTCTTGGGCTATCATGGATTCTCAATGCCCCTGAATAGACAAATCATCCCTCCAAAGCGCATAATACTAGTGGCAAGGAGGTGCAATCATGTGTACATTATGGTCTAAAAATCTTGTCATTCTCGGAGTCTTAGCCAGCTTTATCCACCCGTGGTTCATCATCATTGCCATTTATCCGTTTGTCGCTCGATTGATTACCCACCTAACAGGACGAAACTGGTGGCCCGCGACAACGAGTTGTGCTGTTTCGGTGTCCGAACGACCGCGGAAAGGGAACTCATGAAACATCCATTAGTCGATGCGCAATGGCTGGCAGCCCAAGATCCGGAGAACGTAGTCATTGCAGATTGCCGTTATAATTTATTGGCTCCGGCTCAGGCTTATATCGATTATCAGAAAGGACATATCCCAGGAGCTTTCTTTTTGGATTTAGAGCGCGATTTATGCGGCCCCATCGGTGTGCACGGAGGGCGTCATCCTCTCCCAGACCGCGAACAGTTTGCCCACGTGTTGTCTCGCATAGGAATGACCGAAGAGAAAACCTTGGTGGCATACGATACGGATGGCTCAGGTGCTGCCCATTTATGGTGGTTAGCTGGTTATTATGGTTTGACGAATATCCGGGTCCTACAAGGCGGGTATTTGGCATGGATAACCGCTAAATTACCTGTGTCTACAAAGAAACCTGCCATATCTCGCACACCGACATTGATTCTTACTCCTCACACCGAATGGCTTGCGACGCGTGAAGAGGTTATCACTCGTCATTCGGATCAAACTCTTATTGACTCCCGGTCGTATGAACGGTTTATTGGGGAGTACGAGCCCATCGATCCTATTCCCGGACGCATACCTGGAGCCATCCACCGCGATTGGGCCGAAGTTTATGACAAGCCTGCCCACTTTCGACCATTACACGATTTACGCCAACACTTTGCCAACATTGACACCAAACAACCTCCACTTGTTTACTGCGGATCCGGTGTTTCGGCTTGCTCTAATGTATTGGCATTGCACTTACTGGATATCCCCGCCGTGTTGTATGCCGGCAGCTACAGTGACTGGATTTCTTACGAGACAGCTCCGGTGGCTAGAGGCCGTGTATAATATTTGGCATAAGGAGGACTAGCATTGCCAGGATATCATGACCCAGAGCACCAATCCCCCCACGCCACCCCCATATCCGGAGAAACGGCGCCATTTTCACCCTACTCGCCTCCACCTATACCGCGTAAGGGGCGTAACTCGTGGAAAAGTCGCATCCTCTCGTTGTTGGCGATCATTTATAAAGCGAAAGTTTTGCTGCTTTTTGGTAGTGTGGTGCTCTCGATGCTGGTGTATGGTCTGGCATTTGGATGGGCCTTTGGCATTGGGCTGGTGATTTTAATTGCCATCCATGAATCGGGCCATGTGTTGGCAAACCGGAAGCGGCATATTCCTGCGTCTTGGCCGACCTTTATTCCCTTTTTGGGCGCGGTCATCAATATACGCCAAAGTCCCCGCAACGCCGATGACGAAGCCTTTATTGGCATTGCCGGCCCCATATTTGGGCTAGCAGCCACTCTGGTCTGTTACGGACTCTACCTCACTACGCATCTGGCCGTATTGCAATGGCTAGCCGTCTTTGGCTTTTTCATGCATATCTTTAACTTAATTCCGGTGGTGCCTTTAGATGGAGGGCGCACGGTGGCCTTTTTAGGATGGAAAGCATGGGGTCCGGGCCTTATCGGACTGCTCGTCCTGTTATTTTTCAATCCGTTAACCGGCGCTCTTACGGTCGACCCAGTCTCTGTTATTATCCTCATCTTCATCGTGTGGAACTTTATTGGAAGGCTAAAACATCCTGTTTCAGCCGCCTACAACGCCATTGCTATACGACGAAAATGGACCTATGGCCTTCTCTGGGCAGGCTTGATGGGCCTCTCGATTGTCGGGTATCTGAGTGCTGGATCGCCCGTTTGGCACTAAACTCGCAGGTGCCCCTTACCTCTGTTGACTCTTTTCATACTTTTTCCAGTGGTCCATGCCCCCTTTTAAGTGATAGACGTGCGTAAACCCTTCCGCTAACAACTCCCACGCCGCAGCTTGACTACGATGCCCTGTCTTACAGATCAAGACCACAGGCCGCTCATGACCCACATGCGTGATATGCTGCAATGTGGTTCCAAGAGGCGCGAGAACGGCTTTTGGGAGATGCCCCGCCTGATACTCGGTAGGCGTGCGCACATCGATGACGACCGGATCTTGTGCATGGATAAAGTTGTCAAGGTCTTGCGGCGTAAGATCTCGCAGCTGAGGCGGGTGGCGAAATAAGTTCAACAAATTCATCACGCAATCTTCCTTTCTCCCAATATCACCCTAGTCCCACCAAAGCTTATTTACCGATTTCCGATACCTCGCCCGCTTTCTGGCGTAATGCAAGGATTTTGGCCTGCACCTCTTGCAAATCTTGCCACGCCCCCTCTTTCCAATGCGGATTGCGCAACAATGCAGCGGGATGATAAGTTGCCCGAAACCACACACCGCCTCGTTCATGCCAACGGCCCCGGGCCTCGGATAGACGCGAGATGCCGAGCAATGTTTGCACGGCGGTTGTACCTAGCAGCACCACCACTTGAGGCGACAAGATCCTCAATTGTGCCGCCAAATGCGGCCAACACGCTTTACGTTCCGCTGGCGTAGGCACCCGGTTTTGAGGCGGGCGACACTTTACGACATTAAGAATGTAGATACCGTGGAATCGGTCCATCTCGATTGCCGCCAACATCTTGTCCAGCAGTTGGCCGGCTGCGCCAACAAATGGTCGAAGAAGACGATCTTCTTCGCGACCCGGACCCTCTCCAATCAGTACAATATCCGCCTGCGGATCGCCTTCCCCGAACACGACACCATGTGCTTGATCGCGCAATCCACACTGATGGCAAGGTTCCATCTGAAGTCGCAATGCCTCTAGAGCTTTTTCCTTATTCGTATGCTGATTCACCACGCCCGCTCCTTTTTGACCTTGCCACAAGCCGGCTTGTCATTCCTAATAACGCGCCTCCAACCGTATCCCATGGCCAGTGCCCTCCCGTCGCGACAACAGCAAATGCTGCAATCAGAATCAAAATCCCATAAGTCCAGTTACGTAAGAAGAGACCATAGGCATACGTAATGCGAAACACGTGGCCACTAGGGAACGAACCCCGTAAGAATGACCGAGCCGCGTGATGCAAACCATGCGTGGGAACTAATGCTCCAAGCCATGCCACCACGGTTGCCGGCTCAATATTGGTCCACGCCGTAATTTGTGCATAAGGAGGAGGGGCCGCCACATTGATGGGCAGAGGCGTCGCGATATAGTGCTTCAGAATCAGCTCCACAATACTTCCGCCGATAAACCCCCATAACAGGCGCCATTCGTGTGTCTGCCGTCCCCATCGCCCACTCGCTTGGTAAATGACAAGCAAAGTAGTTAGGGGTAGTCCCCCAACAACCCAAATCAATTGCAGGAACGGCCACCTGTGCCCCAACGGCTCAAGCATGCGACTGATGCTTCTATTCAACCCCATTATCTCCGGTGAAGGAGCTAGAAGCGCCGCAACGACAAATGCCGCTATGGACAGCCCTATCCAAGAAAACTTTCGCATAGCGATATTTTACTCATAAAGATATGGCCGTGGCTACCATCAAGTATGGAATGGGCGTATGATCTGGTTAACTGCGAATCTGACCGTGACCGCGCCCAACCCATTTCCACGTGGTTAACGCTTCTAATCCCATAGGCCCTCGGGCATGAAGTTTCTGGGTTGAGATTCCGACTTCTCCTCCGAATCCAAATTGGTAGCCGTCGGTAAATCTAGTGGACGCATTAATATAAACCGCTGCCGCATCCACCATTTTGAGAAACCGTTCGCCTTGTGAGTAATCATTGGTCACAATCGTCTCCGAATGCTTGGTACCGTATTGCTCAATATGGGCAATGGCTTCATCGATATTGGCCACTACGCGAACCGCGAGGTCTAAGCTAAGGTATTCCTTCGCAAAATCCTCATTGGTCGCCAATACGGCTCCAGGTATAAGCGATAGTGCACGCGAATCGGCATGCAACTGGACGCCTTGAGCTGACAGTGCCTTAGCCAGCTCTGGCAACAGCTGTTCGGCAATATCCTGATGCACCAAAACCGTCTCGGCTGCATTACACACGGCCGGATTTGACACTTTGGCATTAATCACAATGTTCACCGCCATGTCCAAATCGGCTTGGCGATCGACATATACGTGACAATTTCCGACGCCTGTTTCAATCACGGGAACGGTGGCCTCGGCTACCACTTTTTGAATCAAAGCGGGGCCTCCGCGGGGAATCAACAGATCGAGGCCGCGCAAGTGGAGTAAGGCATCCACATACTTCCGGTCCGGGTCCAGAATTTGTTGAACAAGATCTGCCCGGAATCCTGTCTTGGTCAACGCCTCTTGCCAACACGCGACGATTGCTGCCACGGTTCCTTTTGCCTCATGACCAGAGCGCAGAATCATCGCGTTTCCTGCCTTAAGGGCAAGCGCGACGGCTTCAATCGCCACACCAGGACGACTTTCGAAGATTAATCCAATCGTGCCAAGAGGCACTCGGATCGCCTCGATGCTCAACCCATTAGGCAACGTACGTTGCCCCATCCCGGTTCCCAAGGGATCCGGTTGATCTATCACTACCTTTAAGCCCTGCAACAGCTTAGACAATCCTTCGGGGCTTAAGGCCAATCGATTAGCCAAGGCCTTAGGCAACTCGCTAGCGGCGTCCAGATCGCGTCGATTAGCTGAGAGAATCTTGTCTTGATCACGGCGCACCAGGTGGATCATTTGCTCGAGGGCGTCGTTTCTCACTTGCGTATGTGATAATGCCCACTCTTTTTGAGCCGCTTGCGCGTTTTTCAACATCGCTTCTAACATGGTCATTTCCTCTCTATCTTTGGTTGTCTGTCTCCTGCACAAGGTTCTTTCTATTCCATGGAAGGAATATGATCGGGATTCTCCTGGCCTAGAAAATAGGTTGCGCGCAGTGGTAATCCTTGCAACAAATGCATAAGAACGTCAGGGGTTCGACTATCGGCTAGCACGGTGCGTATCCGACTCTCCTGTGCCAAAGCAGCGGCCTGTAATTTGGTCTGCATGCCCCCTGTTCCCCACGGTCCTCGACTGACAGCATGTTGTGACAACATTTCATCCGTCACCCATTGCACTCGGCTAATATGCTGTGCGTGGGGGGATGTGCGAGGGTCAGCCGTATAGAGTCCATCAACATCGGAAAGCAACACTAATAACTCCGCATGAACGAGCTGCGCTACCCGAGCTGCCAAGGTGTCATTATCCCCAATCCGAATTTCCTCATGGGTCACCGTGTCGTTCTCGTTGACAATGGGCAATGCGCCCCATGCCAGTAAACGCTGTAGTGTGTTAGAGGCATTATCCCGTCCTTCACCATGTTCAAGATCTGCCCGGGTCAACAGGATTTGGGCGACTGCAATGCCCGGCAAATGGCGTTGATATGCTTGAATCAATTGAGCCTGTCCAATAGCTGCGAGTGCTTGTTTCTCGACTAAATCCATGGGATGGCGGCCCGTTTGGCCGATTCCTGCACCTACGGCTCCCGAGGACACCACAATCAGCTCATGATGGTGCTCACATGCCCATGCCATTTGCTGGGCTAAGTCTTGGACACGTTCTTCCATAAGAAGCCCATCGTCCCCACAAATACTTGACGTTCCGATTTTTACGACAACGCGCACCGAAAACCCTCCTCAAAGAAAACAAAAAACCGCCCTCATCGTGAGGACGGATAAAATCCGCGGTACCACCTCGGTTGCCGCCTTGGCGCGGCCCCTTGTCGTCCGGGTAACGGCCGGCCCGTTCTACTCATCGCAGAATGGCTCCGAAGTGGGGCACACTCCCCCTTAACACCAGCTCTCACACAACCTGGCTCGCTTTGTTAAGACAAAGAGTGATGGCTTCATCATTGCGAGGGAAGAATTCTGCGGAAAATTTCCACACAAAACGCTCTTCCCTGATATAATAAATTGCCTTTATGATAATGATCTCATGGCGCCGCTGTCAAGATTTTCGCAAGCCGATCAACCTTGGGCACCAAGGATCCCCACGATCCGTCAACTCAAATGCTTTAAAGCTGGAAGGAGACTGTATGTTTGAGCGTGAAGGGCCTATAAAACTCTTATCAGGAACGGCAAACCGTGCGTTGTCTGAAGACATTGCCCGCCACCTCGGCATTGCGTTGACCGCCGCCGACGTGGGACGGTTTGCTAATGGAGAAATCCGCATTCGTATTCTGGATAACGTACGCGGCTGTGACGTATTCATTCTTCAACCCACATCTTTCCCGGTTAATGACAATTTAATGGAACTCTTACTGTTAATCGATGCTGCCCGGCGGGCATCGGCACGTCGCGTCACAGCGGTTACGCCATTTTATGGATATAGCCGACAAGACCGAAAAGAGCGTGGACGAGAACCGATCTCAGCAAAGCTCGTGGCCAACCTCATGGCCACGGCCGGCGCGCATAGACTGCTCACGATCGACCTGCATATGCCGCAACTACAGGGTTTTTTTGATATTCCTGTCGATAACCTTCAGAGCGCGCCCACGTTTGCTACAGCCCTGCGCAAGAAGGAGCTGGACAACCTGATGATTGTGTCTCCGGATGCCCGCGGTGTCCACCGCGCGCGTCAAATGGCCAAAATGCTAGGGGCCCCGTTAGGCTTTATAGATAAGCGCATAACGGAGCTAGGAATGCCCGAAGTCGTCCATGTCATTGGCAACGTAAAAAACCGCCGCGTCGTCATCCTTGACGACTTGATTGATACCGGTAAAACGGTCGCGCGGGCCGTACAGTCCGTCAGCCATCTTGGCGCTACGGCGGTTTATGTGGCAGCGACCCATCCCGTTCTTTCAGGATCCGCCACCGCATTGCTATCGCAGTTGCCTCTCGAAGACATTCTACTTACGGATACCATTCCCATAGCTGATCTATCTCCTAATATGCACATCATCTCCATGGCTCCCCTATTAGCGGAAGCCATCATGCGCATCCATGAAAATCTCTCGGTCTCTAGTCTCTTTGACGTTTAATCCACAAGGGAACTTCTTTGCCGACGATTGTTCAACAACAAACTCAGAAACACCAAGTAGGAAAGAGCCACGTCAAGAACTGATAACCCCCCATGAGCTCTGAGGGACGCATCATAAAATCCATGAAACATGGCGGCTAAAAGAAAAGCGCCGACAGCTAAATGCCAATCCCGGTAACCACGGTGAGCGACTATACCCAACCCATAAGCCACAATTCCGGCCCAGATGGCATGTAAAAAGGGAGTATACAAGGCGCGCGTGAGAGCCGTAATGGTCCCCAAGCCAATCGTCTTGTGCAACACGTCAAATGTAATCCCATGCTCCACGTAGGAAATATTCTCCACAGCCGAAAATCCGAGGCCTGAGCTGATACCAATCATCATATAGACCAAAGGGTTCCAGACTTTTTTCTGCACACGATTCACGGTGAATAGCAAGAGGACAAAAATTTGTTTCGCAAACTCTTCAGTTAATCCAATGAAAATAATGTACGCCGGAGCGGAAATCAATAAGTACGAGGAATTTAATAAAAGATTAGCCCCATGTCCAATCCAAAAAGATTCCACCGCCAAGGCAAACAACACGCCTACGATCCCTGTAAATACATAGGCCGCGATGTCGAGCACAATGGACCGAAATGGCATTGCCATTTGGGCCGTCATGATGGGCTGAAAGATAAAAAACCAAAAGAGCGAAAAATATACCATCATCCCGTCTACCACGTTCAAGTGCAAATCTCCTAATAAAATAGGAACAATGGCAAACAAGAGCAAACCTAGAAACAACCGGGATTTTATGATACTGAAGAGGTATAACAACGAGTTTTGCGGTAACCGACGATACGCAATTGAAAAAATGCCATTCCGTTGACTTCGGCAGGTGTCACACAATACTTCATCAACCGTATCACCGCATTGGACACATCGATTCGTTCCCGGAAGTAAATGCACACTGGTCATCTCCTTGTGTCTTCCACAGTTTCAAGCAAATGGTCCAATGGGTCTTTGTAAGCGTTTATCGCCACCCTTTGCGCCATGCTTCGTCAACCTTATCATTCCATTCTTTCCACTCGGGGGGCGGTTCCTTTTGGTCGATAAGCCAAATCGCGTACCATAGAGCAGCCCGTAGTTCCTGTTCTGGAACCGCCAAACCTTCAGCTGCCTTAGGAATCCACTCGCTGTCTTCGAGATCACGCAACATCTCGCGCACTGGTCGCAATGACCGTCGGCCGTAGGCCTCCCCTTGCCCATCACGGTGGCCAATTTCCTTAAAGATTACCCATAAGGGGAATTTCGGATTCGTACGCGTAGCCACCCAATAATCGAGTCGTAATTCATTCTCATCCAAAAGTCTTACCTCCCTTTCATTATACCGATTATCGGCTAAAGGCAATGCCAAATGGCCGACCATATCAAAAAACGCGCACGACCCTTTCGTGGGCCATGCGCGTCATCTCTTCTAGCTGAGACGGTCAGCAAATTTTCCCATCCACTCAATGTCCGCTAAATCGAATCCATTTTCTTCGGCTGCTTGACAATCCAGCACCGCATAGAGATGAGTGCCCCGAATAATTGGCCACGCCACCTCACTTTGAGTCCGGGAGACTGCCGGAATATAGCCCGCAAATCGGCTAACCGCGCCGACAATCTGAACGGCCCGTTCTTGGGCACACGACCCTATAACGCCCGAACCCCAAGGAACAACCAACGGTGCGGGATCTCCCCAAAATGGGCCCAGCACTAAATCCTGTCCCGCAAAAGGCGCCCGATAAAATCCAATCCATGTACAATGCGGCCACAAGGATTTCAGTATGGCGACCAAATTCGCCATGATCGCCACGTCATCTGCCTCCGGGACCTCACGCCATTGGTCAAGCTGGGCCAATGCTTCTTGATATGCTGCCGTAGCGTTCATCCTCCTGAGTATTGGCTTAAAAGGTAATCACGACATCCGATTCCAAGGCCATTTCGTTGACCGCACTGCCCCCAACAACCCCTTCATTCTCGATAAGGTCGTCTAATGTGCAGTCATTTAAGTCCAAACTCGGTGCGCAGACATAAAATTTAACGCCGGCATCACGTGCCTGGTCTACAAAAAACTGCAGTTTGGCGCCATCTCCGCCTTCTTTGACGGTTAACTCTTCAGCGACTCCTTTCTTTAGTAAAGCGGTCCCCCGTATCGTGAAAACCATTGACACCTCATGGTCCATCAAAGCTGCGGTCGTTGCCAGAAAAAATGGCGAGGCTGCCCGGTAGGCAACTTCTGGCCCTGTCGTGAGAATGTATAAGTACTTTTTCACATCAGACATGAAAACGCCCCCTTTTTTGGATTATTTGGTGCGGCGAATAAAAAACCGGAAGACTTCACCGTCTTGTTCGGCCGACAACAAATCGTGACCGGTCGATCGTGACCACGCCTTAAAATCGGCCATAGATCCGGGATCCGTGGATAGAATTTCGACAATTTGACCGACCTCTACACTCGTAATGCCTTTTTTCGCGCGAATGACTGGCATTGGACACTTCAATCCTGATGCATCAACTTTCAAATCGGCTTCAATCGGACCATTGGTTATCTCACTCATAATAATCCCCCTTTTAATGTCACTGAATTGGACGGATCATCCGTCACCCGGCGTGTTTGAGCCTCAAGGAAACAAGCCACGATATGCTCTGGTCGCACCCCAGAAATGCTAACAGCATCAAATAATTCCTGGGCTTTGCGCTGAACTGTCTCATGATTAATCGGTTGTCCCTCGAAACTCTTTTCCCACTCAGCAAGTGCCGGACTGTTCCAAGGTGTCAAAAAAAAGTCTCCAGACAGACTCACTTGCTCAAATACACCTTCATTGTCACGATAAATGAATCGCACCAACCCGCCCGGTGCTTTAATGACCCCTTCATACACATAGACGCCTGAACGGATTTTTACACCCGCCTCTATCAACCCATGTTCTGCCCCATAAACAAATGTCGGGCTAAACAATTCGTCCGCTAAGCGTTCCATCTCTTGAACCTCGCCTGCCGTCAATACGCTGGAATGAACAGGTTCTCCCAAGAGGGCCGCAAAACGCTCGACGAGGTCGTCGGTAACACGAGATCTATCGGGTACGCTACGTAATTCTCGTGAAATCGTCGTCATGTAATCCTCAAGACTCTTGACCATTTTATCCCGAAACTTTTCTGAAGGAACCCGCAATACCCGTGCCATCAGGGACATGTTGAAATCCCACATCAGACTTCCCACGACAACAGTCGCAATCCCTATCGTCGAAGCCCCTGTGCCTCCAATTTTTCGAGGTCCCACAACGATATCGTTGACGGGTCGAAATGTCGCTTCAATGCCCATAGCCTGATACGTTGCAATCGGTACCGATAAAACGCGCCGATATAGCTGGTCAATAGTCCCGGATACTTTTGGCAAAATTAAGTGCCAAAATACCTGGCCCTGATCTAAGTATACGGCTCCACCCCCAACCCAACGTCGTCCGACAGGAATGTTATGCTGTTCACAGTAAACGCGATCAATTTCCCGACTCGCCAATTGGTGGTAGCCCACACACACATACGGGCGATTGGGACTCACAGTCACCAGAGTCGGCTCGTCGTTGCTCTTCATACGGTGCGCTAAAGCATGATACACGGCCTGTGACCACCGTGCGTCTACAACTCCTAAATTCACGTAGCGCACCGCTATTCCTCACTCTCTGGACTAAGATCATCGGACGGTGGCACACACCGCATGCACGTTAAACCTTCCGCCCGAAGTTTTTCACGGTAAGCATCGATGGCCTTTGGGCCCGTCATCAAAGTACTCCTCCAAACATCTGAGGACGGTTGCAGTTCGACAATCCATCCTTGCCCATAAGGATCGCGATTGATCTCATTGGGGTCAGTCATCACAATTGGATTCACCGCGACAACCAGACCCTCACACGGTGCCGGAAACGGCCCCACCCATTTCGCCGACTCAATGGTCGCTAGATTTTGCCCTTCCACAACGGTTTTGCCCGTTTTAGCACGCACATGCAACACCTTGCCTGCTCGAGTTTGAGCGGGATCCGTCATGCCCATGCGCAGCTGTCCAGATGGCTGAGGCATTACCCAAACATCCCGTTCCACGTCAAACCAATACACGTCTGGAAACTCGCAGGCAAAAACCTGAGCCATACTCCCCCCCCTTTGTCTGTGCCCAACGCTTCGGACGGGATCTACACGCTGCTACTTGGCGCATTGGATTCCGTCTTGTTCGAGTTTTGCCTGGTACTGGGCGATTCCGTCTGACCCAAACGCCAGAAGCTTAGCATCGTCATCCCAATTTGAGGGCTTAATTTTTAGCAACCATCCCGCGCCATAAGGATCGTCATTAACCAACTGAGGCTGAGACCGGACCGTCTCATTCACCTCGAGAACCTCCCCCGCCACGGGCGTCGGAATGGCTCCCACCCATTTTCCACTCTCCAGCGTCCCACCACTTTTCCCACGGGCAAGCGTTTTACCGCGCGACCGCATATTCACGACAATAATTTTTCCCGCCATGTTTTGAGCCACATCCGTTAACCCCACCAATATGGTTCCGTCATCCTGCGGTTTCGCCCATGTGTGCTTTTCGATCCAATAATATAAATCATCTGGAAGATTACAGCCGTGTACGTCTGACACCCCTAACTCCTCCTTATGCGTTATCAATACCTTCATCCGTCATGAGCTCGTTATTCGGCCATAACCCGGTCTAGCGGTTCATCTAATCCCACCGCCTGCGCCAATAGCTCCGCGACGTCAATCACCTTCATACGCTCTTCACTGCCTGTACTCTGCACTGCTGCCGTAAACATTGACATATCTTTCGGACAAGCCACCACAAAATGATTGACGTCTTGCAATGTCAAAGCTTCACGCATACGAATATTCGCGGGTCTGTCTGTCATACCAACCTCTTCCATCCAAATCCGGCCTCCCCCAGCACCACAACAGAAGCTATTGGCCCCGTGATGAGGCATTTCCACCAATTCCACCCCCATCTTTTCAAGAAGTTGGCGCGGTGCATCAAACACCCGATTCCAGCGACCTAAATAACAAGGGTCATGATACGTGACGCGCAGATTCAAAGGCTCTGGACGTAACCGACCTTGTTCAATTAAATCCAGAAAGGCTTGAGTATAGTGACGTACTGGACGGTCAAATCCTAATTTACCGTACTCGTTGCGCAGCGCATTAAACGAATGCGGGTCCGTCGTAAAGACTTGATTAAACTGCGCTTTCTCGAGGGCTGCCAAATTTTTTTGCGCTAGCGTTTCAAACAATCCATATTCACCCATCCGCAACGCATCATTGCCCGAGTTCACTTCCCCCTCATACAGAATGCCAAAATCAATGCCTGCGCGGTGGAGAAGCCGTGCGACCAACCGTGAGAGATGCTGCATCCTCGGGTCATAAGAAGCAAAGTCACCCACAAACCATAGCCAATCGACGGGTTCTTTGCGCGCATCCTTAATCGTAAAATCCAACCCCTTAGCCCAAGCGGGACGCTTGCGCTGCGGTTGATTAAAGGAATTGCCTTGACGGTCCCATCCCACCAAGACCTTTTGCGTACTTTTATCCACTTCGCCATCCTCAAGCAGCGCTGCCCGCAACCCGGCAATCTTGGGCACATGCTCGATAAATACTGGACAGGCTTCTTGACAAGCGCCACACGTCGTGCAAGACCACAATTCTTCCGCACTCACGACGCCGCCTGCGAGCGGCAGCGGTTCGCCCCCTGCAAGCTCTCGGCGCACCGCATCCCGTAATTCAATGATGACCATCTTTGGGGAGAGGGGCTGTCCGGCGGCATGGGCAGGACATACAGCTTGACATCGCCCGCATTCGGTACAGGTAAAAAGGTCCAAGACATCCTTCCAGTTCATATCCTTGACCGTGCGAATGGCCATGCCCGCATCGGGATCCACAGGCGGTACTAACTCACCATGGGGACGCGTCTTGTGCAAAAAGATACTGGGAACTGCCAAGAAGATATGCAAGTGTTTCGAGGTGGGGAGATATGCCAAAAAGGCAAAGACCATCCCAATGTCAAGGAGATATCCCAGAATGTAACCCACTTCTGCAATCACGGGATGCATCGCCAGCCCCGTACGAATCCACAGTTGCGCCACCGAATACCCTAAGAAGCCCCATGGGTCAAGTCTTGGATGGACATGAAACAACACAGGCGCGGCAAACGGATAGAAGGATTCGTGGAGCACAATCCCAATCATAATGAGGGCAATCATGCCCAAAATGATATAGCCGTCACGCTCATCTGACCCGTGATAACGTTCCGGTTTCAACACCGCACGTTGATAGACGGCTAATATAATGCCAATCAATACCAGCGTTACAAACAAATCGACCACAAAATCCAACGCCGATCCGATGTTGAATCCCGGGACAAATACTTGGCCAATGGCATCGACAATATCAATAAACAAAATCACAAACCCACTAAATATGAAGAAATGCAACACGCCGGAGAGTTTCATGCGCATCAGCCGTTGATGCGCAAACACTTGCCGCATCATAAATCCCAGCCGCTGACCAACGTTGTCAAGACGATCAGTGGGTCGTGCAAGGCGCATGACCCCGATAATCGGGGCCATACGCGAGATAAAAAAGCCTCCAGTTCCCAAGAACATTACAATGGTCAGCGCCATGAGCAAATCACGGCCCATTCCCTCACCCCCCTTTAAGACGTTCGGCTAGCGCCGGCATCAACTCCAACATATCGGCAGTCGTTCCAAAATGCGCAATATCCATAATCGAAGCCGACTCATCCGTGTTAATGGCAATGATCAAGTCGGCATCGCGCATGCCTTGGAGATGTTCGGGAGCTCCGCTGATTCCACACGCCAAATAGAGTTTGGGTTTGACCGTCTGCCCAGACTTTCCCACTTGGCGGGCTTTAGGCAGCCAACCGGCATCGACCACAGGCCGTGAACAGCTGACAACACCCCCTAGAGCCTCAGCCAAGTCTTCCGCCAAGGGCAAATTGTCTGGTCCCTCAATGCCACGGCCCACGCTCACCAAAATATCCGCTTTCGTAATGTCAATATCACTCTGTTCGGGTTCAACCACGCGAAGGACCCGCATAGCTTCCGAGTCTTGGGCCGTCCATTCCTCAATCTCCGGATCTCCCGCTTCATTGTCCGCGGGCCACGACCCAGGAATTACAGTCACGATTGCACCATCCTCTGGGATAGGAACCCGGGCCAAGAGTTTGCCTGCAAACACTTGACTGATGGCTGTTAATCGCCCATCTTGCTCTTCGATGTCAATGCCATACGCAATCAAGGGCGTCTGTGTACGTCCTGCTAACCCAGCACCTAAATCTAATCCCATCGTTGTGTTGGCTATCAACGTTAAATAGGGTTTGACATTCCCAAAAATCTCCGCTAATACCTTCTCGTAAGCATCCGGATTATACAGATCCATGGTCCCCCCACTGGCAATGACAACCTTCGTCACAGCCAGCCGCCGCAAGTCACTGACATGCTGTTTGCCAAATCCCACCGCAACGGTTGTCGTTCCCAACTGAGCCGCCAACGACTTGGCCTTGTTGACGCATTCCTTTGTCGCCTCAGTGATCCCCGCCGCACCATTTTCTACCACAATGAGAATAGGTCCCATTCTTATGCCCTCCTTAGTAAGTTGCGCTCTTCCAAAATGGCCACAATTCGATCGACCACTTCGTCGATATCTCCTTCAATCATTTCTGCATGACCAGCGGCGACGGGGCGAACATATTCCACGCCGGCCAGTCTCGCCTCAGCAACATCCGCTTCGACCTCGTCAATCGTGGCTGACTTCGCCACTTGCCTGACCTTAGCCACGGACGCATATCGCGGAGGTTTACGCGCCGCCTGCACCCCTACCACAATCGGCGTCACCGTTTCTAATTCCGCAACAAGCCCTCCCGCATATTCTTGTCGCAGCTGAAGATGCGACCCGCCCGCGACGCGAACCTCTGTGATTACGGACGCGTGCGGCCAACCTAAAAACCCCGCAACAAGCCCTGGCAACTGGCCATCGACGTCATCAATGGCTTGAACTCCGGAGAGCACTGCGTCAAAATCCCCTCGCCCAAGATAGTCCGCTAGTACGCGCGCCTTTTGCCAATTACTCATGGCCGCATCAAAATCTCCTACGATTTTTACCGCATAGTCAGCGCCTTTCGCCAACGCGGTGAACAGCATCGTGTCCACATCTCCCGTGTCGACCGCAATCACCGTGACCTCCGCGCCAGACTCTTCTTTGATAATCAAAGCCTCTTCTAGCGCTTGGTCATCCCATTCGCTTGGGACATAACTCATCTCGTCAAACAGTAAGGTCCGCGCGTCTTCATCGAGGGCCAACTCTTCTACCAAATCTGGAACCGTCTTCAAAAGCACTGCTAATCGCATATGATGGCCTCCTTTAACTAATATCGTGGGTCAGTGCAGGACCAAAGCCTCGTTCAGCCCCATGCAATACGCCATAAGTTCGGCAATATCCATAACTTGCAACTCTCCATCATGCCCGGTTGACTTCACCGCATCCTCAAATCGCGGTACTTCATAGGGGCAGCTGACGGCTAAAATTTCTGCACCATATTCAATGGCCTCTTTCACGCGCCGTTCCGACAGCCGCTCGCTGGCGTAGTCTCGCGTAAAGCTGTCCATCCACATGCCGCCCCCACCGCCACCACAGCAATAGGACGTCTCTCGACAAGAATAATCTCCTACCGTGTCCACCGGACACACACCCGTACACTTTCCACACTGATAGCAATAACCTAACGACTCAGCGCCAGGAATTTGCGTGATGCTATCTAAAACCGACAAGTCATATTCAGAAATCACGCGCGGCTCAAACATGCGGTTCCATGAACCGTTAAGCTCAACACCATCGACTACTGCAATGTCTAATTCAATTGCTTTTGCCTTTTGCAATGCTATATTCCTCCCATCTCTGAATACCCAAGAGACTCGCAACCACGCGGGGAAATGGAGGGAGCACGCGGGTAAACTCTTCGGTAAGCCGCCACGAGGTCATTGTAAAGAGGTACACCGCATACACCATGGCGAATGCCGTTAAATGCCGATAACGCGGATCAATATCAGGCAGACGTCGCAAACTCTCCATCACATGATTCATAAAATGTCCAGCCTGCACAATTTGCCCATAGAGCGTCTGGGGATCGGCCACAAGACACTCTGGATCGACGAGCACAAGCGGCACCGCCCCGGTTCGACTAGAGGGAAGAAACATCCACCGTGACCACCAGACGAAATCGTCAGGCCACAAGGCCGCCAGCCAAAATGTCGTCCATTCCCATAGCCAAGGGGGAGCTGATATCGACGTCAAGTAGGCTGCCATATTCCCGGGCGTGTGAATAACGCCGTGTTTTAACGTCTCCTTGTGTTGCGTCCAGAGCTGATAGCCCCCCTCATTCAACCGTCTCGTGCCCGGGACCACCAAAAGATTGCGCATGTCGTCGGCCAGAACATCAGAAGCATCGCCTAAACGCACCGTCATGACCCTATTCCAGCGTTCGATATCTTCCGCCGTCACAAAACCTTCTGCCTTATCTAAAAAATCTCCAACCGCTTCCGCATCAATAACTAGAGCGCTCATCACACCTCCTCTAACGCCATGCGGTTTAACATCCCCACAGCCTTGGCAGCTGCCGCGCCTCCCATTGAAACGGTATCCTCAATATCCTTGGGCCCAGCCGCAGCTCCCGCCACAAAGATTCCTGGGATAGGCGTGGTAACGGTATCTAAGGGGCCTCCTACCGTTTGCAGAAACCCATGACTTTCGCGGGGAAGATTAAAAATCTTTGCCATTCTCGTTCAGGCGCCTCCCCATTTGATGGCCGAACGATGGCACCACTCTTAAACATCCGCTCCGCATCGACCAAAGTAATCACATCATCATATTCGTAATAACCGTACATCTGCGTTTCACGGCCGGGATCAAAGTGCTGAAAGCCCGTGGCAACAATGATGGACCCTACTTCCACCACGGTTTGTGTCGAATCCTCACTTTCTAAAGTGACATGAAACGCCCCAACTTCTCCTTCGCTTTTGACAACCCGTGTATTGAGGCGCAAATCAATTGCAGGATTTTGATGAATGCCCCGTACAATATGGCCCATGGCTTCTTCCGTTTCTTGCAAGTCCGGCGTTAATGTCGCGTAGGAGGAATACGGCGTACCGCCTATCTCCCCTTTGGCCTCCACCAAAATGGCTTTTTTACCGAGGTCGGCCACGGCCCGCGCCGCCTCCATCCCCCCAGGGCCCGCCCCGACAATTAATACTGTTTCCGTGTGTAATCATAGCCCAATATGCGGTTGAGCCAGAAAATCGATGTGGAGTAGCCGGGAATGTGTCCGCATTGACCACAGCTTTTATGGTGCCATGTGTGTTCTAACGGAATCTTTTTCATTCTCCCAAACTTCGTTGGTGCTAGGTAATATGGCTCCGGGACAGGTTGAACAATCCACTCCCCTTCGCGACCTAATTCCCATATGGCTTCACGCAAGTCCTCGTCGCGTACGGTCTCAGGGTCTCTCTCAAAGACTTTGGACGTCTCAACCTTGGTACCAGTGATCGGCAAATTCAACGGTTCCATGTGTTCCCTCCTCTTTTAGACCTCCAACGGCCCCCTAGTCAACCTGCAATCCGCTCTCTTCCAGCGCATCATCCATAATCTCCTCCATAATGTCGTGCAGCCCTTCATCAACTAGGCTAATCATGTCCAAAGTCCCCGTCATTTTCCAAATCGCGTATAACTCGTGCATGGTTCGTTCTTCCACCTGCCACGAGAGCCCTGTCGTATGCAGCGTTTCCGGCGGCAACGCCCGGCGCCACACGTCCAAATTTTCCGAAACTTTTTTCACTTGGGGTCCCCAATCAGGAAACGCATCCTCTTGCAACATGTCTGGCGACACCTGAGTACCTGTCGTCATGATCTTGTAGATAATTCGGGTGTATCCCGCGAGCGCTTCTTTCATGGAACGCAGCCCATTATTTACGGCAACTTCGCGCATGACCGTGATCAGACCACCAGGGCTGTTTTGGCGCGGACATCGATTGCAAGAAAAGCATTGCGAACAATTCCAAATATCGTCATTAAGCTGTTCGTAAAACAATTCCACATCTTCGCGCGCCAACGTTTGAGTAATCTTGCGTGGGGAAAAGTCATAAAAACGCGCCGAAGGGCAAGCAGCAACACAAATTCCGCATTCGTAGCACCCGTATAAATAAGTCTCAAACCGGGGATCCGCCTTAACCTCGTCGAATAGTCTCTGTTTTTCCTCTAGCGCGACTTCTTTATATAGATTTGACGGCATTAACCCACCTCCTTCGCAGCACTCAAACGAAGAGACTGATTTTGGCGTCGCGAGCAAAATCTAGAAAGGTTGCCGCTCCCACCACATCCTCTACTTCAGGCACTAAATCCTCGCGCTTCACACCTAAAACATCCATAGACATTTGACACGCCACCAAATGGACCCCCAATTCTGCCGATTCTGTAAGAAACTCCCGAATAGACATGACATTGGAGCTAGCAAATTGGCTTCGCATCATAGACGACACCACCTTAGTGCCAAAGGGGACAACTCCAGCTACACGGGCCATTGCCGGCATGCCAGGATTTCCTGCAATAGACACCGTCAAATTGTCAATTTTCTCTTTATTGATAACATCGAGACCCCAAAACGTAAAAAACAACATGCACTCCATATCCAAGGCCGCCGCTGCCGTTGCCAAAATAAACGGCGGATAAGCCATATCCAAGCTGCCTTTTGACACAATAATCGCCAACCGATCTTGCGCCATAATCTCCCCCTCTTTTAACCACGCCTATTTGACTAGTACTTTAGTCTAGTTTCATGATATATTGTTTAAGTGAAAAATACAACCAACTTTATATTTTGTGAATACAATAACTTTGTTGATATACTTCAGACGATTTAAGGTACACTGTAGTTCTTTTTGACTCACACTATATTACGGGGAGGCTTAACTGACGATGACAACAACGTACACCACCGCACTATCCTTTTTAGATCAGTGGTATCCGGGGATGGGCAAGACATTAATAGAGGTCAACGCAGCCTTGCGCAACATCAATCGAGGAAAAATGGACTTTCTTCCTTATACTCAGCCCACCGAAAACTTTACCTGGTACATGGAAGCTGTCCTCACCCCACAAGGCGAGAACAACCCCCCCGCCATTGGCCATTGGCAACTGCGTTTGCGGGCGACTGATGACACATTCGATATCGTCCTTCAAGGTAAGAGTCAAGAGGGAAATGAACGGGGATTAATCATATTTCGCGCCCCTTCCCCAGAACGCGAAGCCGCGCTCACCTCCAACCAGAAGGCGAGCGCGGAAAACGTCTTATAATGAGGGCCTAAGGGGCTACGAAGGATACCTCTTGGCCCGAAGCCGTCGTGAAAGCTACGGCTTGGGCATAGCGGTTCATCAGCAAGGCCGATGGTGGTATCTCGGGATCTTGAGCGTCTACCAATTGGTCGAACCAGCGACCACCCCGAAACCACAACGCAATATCTTGTGGCGTAGAATCGCCGACCGACAGCGCACTAGCCACCGGGAATTTCCCTATCAACTGGGAAATTCCCTTTTGTGGCAAAACGTGCAGCGCTTGTCCATCCACCGTCCATGTGGTCCATCTCTTTGTCAGCCATGTGGAGGACGTAGCGCTAGAGGGAAATACGTAGTCACTATACCACTGGGCATTCACATGCCACGCCAGGGGTTGCGTACTCTGTTGGCGAGACGCTAGCAATCCCCATGCACTCTGCTCCCACTTCGTAGCCCGCGTCACAACAGCCGATCGTTGAGCTAGAGCAACAGCAGCGGAAATCGGCAGATAAGTGCGGCACGTCGCCGCAGGGCTGACAGGTCCTTGCCCCGCAGCATTGACGGGAACAACCCAATAGGTATATGACGTATTGGGTTTCACGGAAGCATCAACAAAACTGATGGAAACGGCAACATGGCTCACTTGGCCCACCTCTATCGCTTGCGGATAGCTTTGTGAACCTTGAGCCCGGTACACAACATAAGCCGCAGCGCCTTTTACAGCCGGCCACTTCACGGTCACATGTCGCGCTCCCCACGTCAAGCTGAGACGAGACGGGGCCTTCTCCGGAGGTTCTTGGGGTATGGACGCTTGCTGATGGGCGAGAGCTTTTTGCGCCGCATCTAATTGGCTTAGCACTGGACGAACCTGACCCACATCCGCCATCCATCCAGCTAAATATGAGACAGGAACCATCATTGCAACCCCTAAAATTGCGAGCACCCGCCAAAATCGCCGTCTCTTGCCAGAATTGTCCATTATGATTCCCCCTACCTTTGCCAGGCGTAGACAAATACTATCAAATGGAATCAGTATACTACACGGCATCCTGTCATAAAGGCTCAATACTTCGACCGCAAAAGAAAACAACAGGACGTCCATAACCGCGAATAACACTCGGCAGAGTATCCAGAAAGCTTTGATTCTCATGCATAAATGAGATAAAATTTACGGAACCAGCATAAATTGTTATGGCTTGGCCTGAGCTGGCCATTCGCAAGCAACCTTGAGGAAGTGATGAGTGTACTGATGACAAACCGTATCCAACTATATGACACCACCCTCCGCGATGGGACCCAAAGACGCGGCATCAGCCTTTCGGTCGAGGACAAATTGCAAATTGCCCAGCTGCTTGATGAATTCGGGTTCGACTATGTCGAAGGCGGGTGGCCCGCTTCCAATCCCAAAGACACAATGTTTTTCCAATTGGCCAAAACCCGACTCACCCAAGCTAAGCTTACGGCCTTTGGCAGTACCCGAAGGCGCGGTGTGTTTGTGGAAGACGACGCAAATCTCCGTGCCATTCTTGATGCACAGTGTCCTGTCGCGACATTATTCGGAAAATCATCGGTTTTCCAAGCCACACAAATTCTCGGACTGTCTCTCCAAGATAATCTGGAAATGGTTGAGGAATCGATTCAATTCCTACGCCAACATGATTTAGAAGTCATCTTTGACGCCGAACATTTTTTTGATGGCTGCAAATCCGATGTCGATTACGCGCTGCAGGTGTTGCGAGCAGCTGAAGCTGGTGGCGCGCAGTGGATTGTCTTATGCGATACCAACGGCGGGTCGCTTCCTCATGAAATCACTGAATATGTGGAACTTGCACGCCGTGCAGTCTCCGTGCCCCTTGGCATTCATGCGCATAATGACAGCGGATTAGCCGTGGCCAACTCGCTGGCCGCCGTTATCGGAGGGGCCACTATGGTCCAAGGAACGATTAATGGTTATGGTGAGCGTTGCGGCAATGCTAACTTATGCACTATTTGGCCCAATCTTGTGTATAAAATGAATAGACAAGCAGGCCGCGAACTAATGCTGAAGGAATTGACACGTCTTTCCCGCACCGTGGCTGAAATTGCCAATCTAATGCCTGATGACTCCGCACCGTTTGTTGGCGACAATGCTTTTACGCACAAAGCCGGTGTGCACGTGGGAGCCGTCCGCGAATTTCCGGAAGCCTACGAACATGTTCATCCAGAATCCGTTGGACAGAGCCGGCGCATCCTCGTGTCCGAACTGGCCGGCAAATCGAATCTGCTTTATAACTTTCACAACCTTGATGCTTCTTCGGAAACCGTTACAGAATTGGTACAAACGGTGAAAAAGCTGGAAGCACGGGGTTATCAATACGAAGACGCGCCATCATCCATGAAATTACTCGTTGAACGCTCACTAGGAAACGTCCCTTCCTATTTTGAAGTAGATCGGTTTCATGCGTCCGTCACAAAGGACCAGCGTATGATTTCTGAAGCCACCGTACGCATTATTATTGGTAACGAACATTTCGTCGAAGTCGGAGAAGGCGACGGTCCCGTGAACTCTCTAGACGTGGCCTTACGCAAGGCTCTTAGCCAGATCTATCCCATTATCGAAGGGTTGCGGCTAAAAGACTATAAAGTGCGCGTATTGGATGGACGCGATGGCACGGGTGCATTGGTCCGTGTATGGATTCGTTCAGAGTTCCGCGACGAAACCATTCAAACTGTTGGGGTTTCGCGCAACATCCTCGAAGCCTCATGGCAAGCTTTGCTAGATTCGGTAGACTATGCCCTTTGGGTTTCTCATACCGTTCCCGCTCACCTAGGTAAGCAAAGCCAGCCCTTGTAGAATCAGGTCATAAAGGAGTGTAAACCTTTGCCAGCCATTGTCGAATTGCAACATGTCCATTTGTCTCGCAATAATGAACCGCTCTTGCACGATATTTCTTGGCGCATTGAGCCGGGACAAAATTGGGCATTAATGGGAGCCAATGGCTCAGGAAAGAGTACCTTACTCAATATCATTACGGGCTACTTATGGCCGTCATCAGGCGATGTCCGCGTCATGGGACATGCATTTGGACAGGTGGACTTGCGCGAATTACGTAAGTCCATTGGATGGGTTAGCATATCCCTAGGCGATTGGTTTTATAGCCATCATGGAGATAACACGGTCCTCCAAGTCACCGTAACAGGTGAAGATGCCTCTATTGGAGCCCCGTTCAAAGGAATGCGTCCCGAGCAACGGGACAAAGCGCTGGAAGCGTTAAAAGCCGTGCATATGGTAGATAAAGCGGACCGTCCCTTTCGCGTTCTGTCCCAAGGCGAACGCCAACGCGTCTTAGTCGCTCGGGCGTACATGGCAAATTTTCAACTGTTGATTCTTGACGAACCATGTACAGGACTCGATATTCCTTCCCGCGAAGTGTTGCTCCAAGGGGTTGCGCAATTGACGCAACGCGCGCAATCCTCCGTCATCTACGTCACGCACCATGTCGAAGAACTCGTCGCAGGTTTCACCCATGGCTTGCTTCTCGACAAAGGGCGAATTTTAAAATCCGGCACCCTATCGACGGTTGTGACAAACGATGCGCTTTCTACTGCCTTTCAGGTGCCAATTGAAGTACAATGGGATCATGGACGGCCATGGGCAAGAGTTGTGGGAGAAACGCGGGTTGGATAATGTTGTCGACAATGTGGTCATTAACTAGAAGCCGTTCTGACATCATCAACAAAGGGGCATTTATATGGCGAGTGTAGTTCTACAGCATGTGACGAAACGCTATGGCAACGTGGAAGCGGTCCACGATGTCAATCTCGATATTCGTGACCAAGAGTTTTTAGTATTTTTAGGTCCATCCGGCTGTGGCAAAACGACAACATTGCGCATGGTCGCCGGGCTAGAAGAATTGTCTGGTGGTGACATTTTCATTGGCGACGAAAATGTCAGCCAAAAACCGCCTAAAGACCGCGATATTGCTATGGTCTTTCAAAACTACGCACTTTATCCCCACATGACCGTGTATGAAAACATGGCTTTTGGCTTAAAGTTGCGTAAGACGCCAAAGAGCGAAATCGACCGGCGGGTGAAGGAAGCGGCGGAAATTTTAGGTTTGGGCCAACTGCTCTCACGTAAACCGAAGGAACTTTCTGGTGGCCAACGCCAGCGCGTTGCTCTTGGACGAGCAATTGTTCGAGAACCCAAGGCCTTTTTGATGGATGAACCGCTCTCAAACCTAGATGCCAAATTACGTACGCAAACGCGTGTTGAACTAAAAAATCTTCACCGCCGTCTGGGCGCCACGATTATCTACGTGACCCACGATCAAACAGAGGCCATGACGATGGGCACGCGCATTGTTGTTATGCGCGATGGAGTCGTTCAGCAAGTAGACACACCCGATGGGATATACAACAATCCTGCCAATCAATTTGTCGCCACCTTCGTCGGAACCCCAGCGATGAACCTTGTTAAGGGGGCCGTCATATCCCAGGGCGATACGGCCTCATTACAAATCGGGTCTCAGACCATCGAGTTGCCTGGGCGCATTCGCCAAACCCTGTCACGCCTTAACTCCAATGCATTAACGCTAGGGGTGCGTCCCGAGGACATTTTCTTAGGCGAAGGTCGCGCCGATGAACCTGCTCTCAATGCAACGGTGCAAGTCATTGAACCCATGGGCCACGAGCATATCGTCTATCTAGCGGTAGAAGGTCAACCCATCGTTGCCCGAACAGACAATGCATGGCAAGGCCGTGTCGGAGATGTTGTCCGCATGAAATTAAATCCCCAGCGACTCCATGCCTTTGATCCACAGACTGAAGCGTCCCTTCTTTATTCATGAGAATGGATTTCGGCATAAAAGCCGCCCTTTTAGGGCGGCTTTTATGCGTCATGAGCATATCCTAGCCCCATGCGCATTCCAACAGTCAACACAGCCATTCCCACAAGGGACCAAACCGTCGCATGAACCAGATGCGGTAAAGAGTGGCTGTGCACGAGCCAGATGACCCATACAACAAACCCCACACTTGATGCCATCCATAGAAGCCACCAACTTCGTGCGACAGCTTCCGCCAAAAAAATCAAGACCATCCCTAACGCCAACATGCCTACCCCATAAAAAACGAGCCACGTTGTGATGGGGTGAAATGAACTCCCCAAGGCCCACCCCACTAATTGCTGCGGAACCAACCCAAACACACCTTCAATGGTCATACCAAGGCCCAGATACACTCCTAGCGTATATTTTAACCAACGACGGCTTTCCTCCGGATGTTCCAACATCGCCGTCATCATGACCAAAGCCAAACTTGCGGCGGCATAGGGTATAGATTGCCCTATCGTCGCCAACCCGTTATAAAACCCCGCCATCTTTTGTGTTAATTGCGCCTTAGCCACAACCCCATCTGTCAGCCCGGTTAGAGTTTGCAAGACTCCCACAGCTCCTGATAAAGCAACGGAGCGTTTGGTCGATGGACCGCTAGGCAAAATCGCACGGACAATCCACGAGCTAAGACCCCAGAGCATCCCCACCGATACCGCTTGAAATGCTCCTAACAAGAGGACTGGATGGCGCGTATAACTGGCTAACCAGACGTCTATCACACTGAGAGCCGAACCCATCACTGTTAAACCTCCAAGCCAACGATACCGGCGAGCTCGCGCGACATATCCTAAATTGGCCGCATAATCCACCATGGGCCATGCCGATAACCCGAAGACGACAAAAAAGATGGAAGGCATCTTCAATGCCCGGCCCAACGGTCCGGAAAAAGCAACAAGGCTCCCCCACAAGGCGAGCCCCGTAATTCCATAAACAAGACGCCAACGTCTCCACTGCGGACCTGAGGGTTTCCCTGCGCGAATGGCCATCAGCGTGACTACCGAAGCCGGTAATGTGACGATGGCCACAACGTTATTTAGGGTCGTGACCACCCCATACAAGCTCGGCCCCAAGCGGTGCCCCAACAGCACCGCATAGAGCCAGTTAAAAATCCCCGATCCCAGGGTGGCTACACCGTAAATGGCGTTGTCAAGCCAAAATTTCTTCAATTGGCTTATCACGGGATAAAAGCCTCCACTATGGTCTCTACCATCCCTCACTCCCGCCAAAACCTATTTTGACGCCTCTTATTGGGATACCGTCCAATATTGCGCATATAGAAAATCCGTCACCGGATTAAATGTGCTTACTGTGCCATGGACATTTTTGGCATGCACATTTAATCCTACTTCCCGCGCATAACCCTGTGGGAACCACGGCATCCATAGCACCGGTAGGTCTTTGGCAGCCCACTGTTCGTAAGCATCCATGCGCGACTGAATTTGTGTCGGCGTGCCTGGTTCATAGGTAGCTTGGATCAACGCGTTCATCGTGCGACTGTCGTAACTGCCACTATTTTCTCCTGCCCCGGAGGCAAAAAGATTGCCGCCCGTTGGATAATAATCTAACTGATACGTCCATCCTGCTCCCCAATAGGCCATCGCCCAGCGGCCAGCAGACGCCGGGACGGCTTCTCCCAGTAATTCATCGAGCGGCAAACTTTGCAGGCTGACCTGAATGCCCTCTTTAGCCCAGTCTGTTTTCAGCAACTGAGCCATGTTGGCAACCGTTTGGCTCCCTGATACATAAATAAAAGGAAAGGCTAACTTCTGGCCATTTTTAGTCATGACGCCGTTCACCAAGCTCCACCCATGCTCTTCCAGCAACTTTTCACCCGCCACAGGATTATAGGGATAAAGCGGTGTATTCAGTGCCGGATCATAAAAAGCCGTATGCGGTACAGCAGGAACGGGACCATCGGTCGCCACCCCTAAACCATGATAGAGAGAGTCAATAATGCCTTTTTGATCAATGCCCATTTCCAAGGCCTGACGAACATATCGGTGTTGAAAAACACGCCCGATTCCCCCTGGCGCTTTAGGATTCATATTTAGGAGCAAGTAATTCATCCCAAACAAATAACTCGTACTAAAATCATCGATGCTAGCCAATTCCTTTTTGGTATTCCATAACCTCAGGGCCCGTGGGAACCGCAATGACAATATCAGATAAATGCTTCACTTCGGGTTCATCGTTGGCACTGACGGAAATCGTGCACGCCCCGCGCAAGCGCCCCTCTTTGAGCGCGCCAATCACGAACGGCGTTCGCCCAGAAGCCGACAGGCCCACCACCACATCACGGCTTTGTACCCCAGCCAACCGAATTTGTTGTTGCCCTGACTCCATGCTGTCTTCCGCGCCTTCCACCGCGTGCACTAAAGCATCCGGGCCACCCGCCATGATTGCCTGCACCATCGATGGATCCGTATTAAAAGTCGGGGGGCATTCGGCGGCATCCAACACTCCCAATCGACCGCTGGTGCCAGCCCCCACATAAAACATTCGGCCCCCTTGACTCAACCGCTCACTAATGGCATCGACCGCCGCAGCGATTTCACTGAGATGTTCTTTCACCAACAGCGGCACCGTTTGGTCTCCAGCATTCATCACTTTGAGCATTTCCAACGTCGTTAAGGTTTCTAACGGAGGAATTGTCCGGTCCCACATTTCTGTTTGTAGTCGTTCGATTGTCTTATCCGGCTCCATAAAATACCTCCACCTAGCTATTTAGAAAACGCATCATGAGCGTGGAGGTATGGGCCCCAAGTTTTCCAGTCCCCCACCGCAATAAATCCGTCATTGTGTAAATCTACCTTATTATATGTGAGTGGTTCTCCGTGCAGGTCTACAACCTTTCCACCGGCTTCCTCAATCAAGAGCTGTCCCGCCGCACTATCCCATTCCATATTGGGCATCAGCCGCGGATATATGTCCGCTTCTCCTTCCGCTACGCGGCAGAATTTTAGAGCACTGCCCATTAGAGATAAAGAATGCTCGGCCAAGCCCACAGAATTCAACCACTCCACCTCACTCTGCCGGTGTGAACGGCTAATAATCGCACGGCACGGCTGTGTCAACGGCCGGGAGTTAATGGCTTGGACGTGGTTCTGCGCTATTCGGTAAGCCCCTTTTCCTGCCACAGCCTTATAGGTCACACGAGCTTCGGGCCAATCGATAATAGCTACCACCGGGTGATTATCTGCGATGAGCGCAACGTTGATGGTAAATTCTCCGTTACCACGTACAAATTCCTTTGTCCCATCCAACGGATCGATAAGCCAAAGCATTTTCCAACGATTGCGCACTTCATACGGCTTGGCCGTGGTCTCTTCAGATATAATAGGAATATGCGGGTAGTCGTGTTGCAACATATGCACCAACACTTCTTGAGACGCAACATCGGCCGCAGTGACGGGCGACTGGTCAGATTTATAGTTGACAGCGAAAGGTTGAGTCATGACCTCTAAAATCTTTTCACGGGCCGCCCAGACAGCATGTAGTGCTTTGTCGGCCATGCTTTCAAAAATCTCCATCCTGTCACCCCGTCGTAATGGGCTCGTCTGCACACGGTCTCTTGCAAGACAATTCGCCATATATTCTCTCGCACCCTTATTATAAAGGGAGAACGCACGCAGGGCGAATCATGGAATAACATTTGGCGATTTCTTGTGGTTCTACGTAACGTGACCGTCGTGACCGTCGTCTTGGTCAATCCCTTGCACACGCACAAGCTCAAAGAAGTCGACGATCACACGCCCTCGAAAAATGACGCCAAGGATGCCGGGATTATTGCTCGGGCGGTCGCCGAAGGGCGGTATATGCACCGGACCCCGCGGGAAGGCGTCTGGAGTGAATTGGCTACCTTGTCCGTGACCCGACGCCAACAGAAGGCGGATGTGGTCCGCTGGCAGAATCGCATTCAGGGGTGGTTGGATGTCTATGCCCCGGAATTTCGGCAGGTCTTCAAAGCCTGGAAGGGTCTCGCCGCCTTGTGGGTGCTGGACACCGTGGGAACGACAGCATCCTGCACAGAGGACGATTCGGGCGTAGACCCTGTAACCCCTTGGTAGGCTTCGTGAGGTCGTTCATCACGTGTCGACGGTCGCAGAGGTCCCGGGATTGACAAAAAAACTATGAGAACAAGAGGATTTACACAAAAAACTAAGGTAGGAGAGACGCCTTTTGAGAGCTTTGACATCCCTGACGCAATTCCCGAACTCTCCGCATTATGCCCGCTTTAGTCAAGTCCTTCTCACTGACGATGACCAACGTGCCATTATTAACGGTCAAGGGCATCTAGATTCTCCCGTGGAACAATGGGATGTGCGTATCAGTGCAACAGGTCGGGTGCATCTTTTGTGGCACAATGGTCTAGATGCCTACACATTGTTAAGCGCGGATCTATTCGTGCCGACCGACTCCTTTGTGCCTTTAACCCTAATTCGCGACAAAGACCGCTGGCTATTAACCGGTAATACAGTGACCGTCGTAATTGACCCACAAGGGACAATCGAGGTCCAAGTGGGGCCAGCTCAATTCTTTTACACTCACTTTTATCGTCACAATCAGCATGTCCGTTGTGCTCTTAAAACCACGTTGCAGGAGCACCTTTATGCATTAGGCGAAAAGGTCGGCAGGCTCGACAAAAAAGGTAGATTGTGGACGCAGTGGACCACTGATGCCGTTCCTCATGAGGATCACACTGATCCTCTCTATCAAGCCATCCCCTTTGCACTTTTAGGTCAAGCCGGTCCCCAAGGATTTCGCGGCATTTTCTTAGCCAACAGTGCACGGACCTACTTCGATGCGACCATGGACGAATGGTTGTGGATAGGGGCCGATGATGGTCCTTTAAGTCTTTACGCCCTCCCGGGCCCACACCCCCAAGACGTCCTGCGTCATTACACGGACCTTACGGGCCGATTCCCTATGCCTCCCCAATATGCCTTAGGGTTTCAGCAAAGTCGCTATAGTTACATGGACGAACAAGAGGTGGTGGAAATTTCTATTGTCAAGGTCATACCCAGCAATACTTCATGGAATACCTCAACGGGGAAGAATTTCACTCCGAGGTCTGGCCGGGCGTTTGTGCTTTTCCGGACTTTGCGCAAAGTCGTACCCGGAACTGGTGGGCCGGGTTACATCGTCCTCTCCAAGAGGCAGGAATTCAAGGGATTTGGAATGATATGAACGAACCTGCATGGTGGGGCTTGGGTCAGGCTGGCCCCGCATCACATCCCGACGAAGAAAGTGGCATTGTCCACCATACTGACCATGGTCAAATGATTCCTCATCATCTCGTCCATAATTTGTATGCTCTCCTCGAAGCTCATGCCACGTATGACGCCTTATCATCGTCTTCTTCGCGCCCATTTATTCTCAGTCGTTCCGGTTTTAGTGGCATTCAGCGCTATGCCGCCGTCTGGACGGGAGATAACTCGAGCCAGTGGGAACATTTAGCTATGGCGATCCCTATGTGTCTTAATCTTGGCTTATCGGGCATTCCTCTCGTTGGTGCTGACATTGGTGGTTTTTTGGATAATGCCAGTCCGGAGCTCTATGCACGGTGGATTCAAGCGGGGTCCTTCTTCCCTTTCGCCAGAGCTCATAGCGCCATCGACACGGCCCGGCATGAACCATGGTCTTTCGGTGAAGAGGTGCTCGACATTGCGCGGCGCTACCTGCAATATCGGTACCGCCTTTTGCCCTACTGGTACAGCCTACTCTATCAAGCCCATCAAGACGGAAGCCCTATGATGCGCCCGACCTTTTGGGTCGATGCGGCTCCGCCGTTTCTCACTGTCGATGACCAATTTTTGATTGGCAACGACCTTTTGGTAGCCCCCGTCATTGAAAAAGGAGCCAACAAAAAATCCGTACACATCCCTTCCGGACAATGGTATGACCTTTGGCACCACCAATGGATCACAGGTCCCCGGCACATCATCGTCGATGCACCGCTGGCTGTGCTGCCTGTCTTCCTCCGCGCAGGAGCCATTCTTCCCCTTGCAAACATCGTTCAGTCAACAAGGGAATGGCCTCATCATAGTCCGTGGCCATCCGTGATTTGGATTGTGCCTGGCCATGGCTCTTTGAATTTCTATGGCGACGATGGACACTCATTGCAATATCAAACGGGCGCTTACTTCATAATACAACTCAGCGTCAGCGTGCAAGAGACCACGCTTGTGGTTCATTGGTCGCGCCTTTACGGCCAGGACGCACTGATCCCCGATGAGTCTGTCCTGTTTAAGATTGGTCCACTGGTAAAGACCCAATCGCTGACGGCAACCGGAGACGGCACCCGGATTTCTGGCGCAGATAACGCACATTATATCTATGTGATGGCGTCATTGCGGAAGAAAGGTTCCGGCACCATCACCATTAAGCAAGATGCCTAACGACAAGATGTTCGGTTTTGTCAGAATACTTTATGCCTTTGCCAATCGACCCACAATCTGGCTATGATAAGGGGAGAAACGGCTAAGAACCGTTTACCTGAGAGGATGTGACCATATGACCGACGAAACCTATAAGCCAGGACTGGAAGGCATTATCGCAACCGAGACAGCGTTATCGTACTTGGATGTCGACCACGAACAAATTGTCATCCGGGGCTACGACTTAATCGAACTGGCCAACACGGTCGATTACATTAAAGTCGCCCACCTATTGATGGAAGGTCATCTGCCCACGAGTACTGAATACGACGCCTTTGTGCGCACACTCAATGAACGCCAGACCGTTCCCGACCAAATTTTCTCCATCATGAAGTCCTTAGGACCCCAGCAGCACTTGATGGATTCCCTACGGACGGCATTATCCGCATTAGCCACATTTGATTCATCTCTAGGACGATTAGATGCGCAGAGCACTGCAGAACAGTCCTTAACATTGCTGGCTCGCATGCCTGTTATTGTGGCCAATAGCTACCACATCAAAAATCACGAAGCGATTGTACAACCGCGCGCCGACTTAGGCTATGCAGCCAACTTCCTCGCGATGATTACAGGCTCAGTTCCGACGCCGGATGAAGCACAAGCTTTTGACCAACTCCTTACGGTATATAGTGAGCACGAAATGCCTAATTCGACCTTTACGGCCATTGTCATCGCCTCCACCTTGTCAGATATGTATGGTGCCTTAGTTGGCGCGGTCGCCTCTCTGAAGGGCACATTGCATGGAGGCGCCAATGAGGCCGTGATGCATATGCTGCTCGAAATGAAAACACCCGACCAAGTTGAACCCCAGCTTCTCGCTAAACTTGCCCGCAAGGAGCGAATCATGGGATTTGGACATAGAGTCTATATGAAGAAACCAGACCCGCGGGCCATGCTGATGAAAGAATCGTTAAAGCGCCTCGTAGCGATAAAGGGCCATCAGGATCTATATGACATGTGTGTCATCGGTGAAGAGGTCATGCAGCGGGAAAAAGGTTTGTATCCCAATTTAGATTACTACGCGGCGCCCGTCTATTACTTGTTGGGTGTACCCATCGAGCTCTATACCCCGATTTTTTTCGCGGCGCGTACAGCGGGTCTCGTAGCCCACGTGCGCGAACAGTACGAACATAACCGCCTCTTCCGACCCCGCGTCCGTTATACGGGGCCGCGCGGTTTGCACCCTTAATGATTTTTCGGGTCCGGTTATCGAAAACCGGACCCCCGAAAGGACTTGGTTTTTGTGAATACAACCAGCACGACCCATACTCCGGTTGATGCGGTGCTATCAACGATTACGGATTATGTTATCTCTCCTCCTTCATTCTCGGACGAAGCCTATACCATGGCACGTTGGGTTTTAATGGATGCTATTGGCTCAGGCATTTTAGCCCTCAACTATCCCGAATGCCGCAAGTTGTTAGGACCCATAGTGCCTGGCGCCAACCTTCCTGGTGGTGCGCGCGTTCCCGGCCTTCCCTATGAGCTCGATCCGGTTCAAGGTGCTTTCAACATTGGCTGTATGAATCGGTGGTTAGACTACAATGATACGTGGCTCGCCGAAGAATGGGGCCATCCCTCCGACAATATCGGGGCCATCTTGGCCGTCGCTGACTGGAAGAGCCGACAAAATCTGCGTGAGGGACATCCTCCCCTCACCATGCATGAGGTTTTAACCGCCATTATTGAAGCGCATGAAATCCAAGGCGTGCTAGCATTGGAAAACAGCCTGAATCGTGTCGGCCTTGATCATGTCTTGTTCGTCAAAGTCGCCTCAACGGCTGTCAGCGCCCACCTGCTAGGGGCCACACGCTCTCAAACGATCAATGCGCTCTCGAATGCGTGGATTGATAATGGTAGTCTCCGGACCTATCGCCACGCCCCCAATACGGGATCACGCAAATCGTGGGCTGCTGGAGACGCTACCAGTCGGGCCGTTCGTCTGAGCCTCATGGCACTGGCTGATGAAATGGGTTATGCCACAGCACTGACGGCGCCCCAATGGGGTTTTCACGACGTGGTCATGCACGGCACGCCGATTCGCTTGAGCCGTCCTCTAGGGTCTTATGTCATTGAACATGTGCTCTTTAAAATTTCATATCCTGCGGAATTTCATGGTCAAACGGCCGTGGAAGCGGCCATTGCTTTGCATCCCAGCGTAGCCAACCGACTAGATGATATTGCCGAAATTATTATTGACACCCAAGAGTCGGCCATGCGCATTATTAATAAAACCGGCCCATTGGTCAATCCGGCCGACCGCGACCACTGCCTGCAATATATGACAGCAATCGGCCTCATTCATGGCCACCTGACTGCCGATCAGTATCTTGACGACGCCGCACAAGATCCCCGAATTGATGCTTTAAGGGACAAGATGATAGTACGCGAAAATAAGCAGTTTTCCAAAGACTATCTGGATCCGGACAAGCGCTCCATTGCCAATGCTATTCAAATTCGTTTTCGCGACGGTTCCATGACGCCCAATGTGGTTGTGGAGTATCCCCTGGGGCATCAAAAACGTCGTCAAGAGGCCCAAGGCCCCCTTTGGGATAAATTTCATCACAATGTGTCCTCATGGTATGTACCCGCCAAAGTCGAACGGTTAATGGCGTTAGCACAAAATACGCAATTAGCCTCCATGTCCGTTCCTGACTTTATGGCGGCTTGGACAGTGTAAAACAGAAGTGGGTCAAAGGAGGACGCCAGATGGCTTGGTTATTTCAAGAAGACGTTCCACAGTCTCAGCTATCCGCACAGTTTTTACACCGAATCAATAGCCCAGGGATTGTGAAAATCCCCGGAGCGCATGATGCAATGGCCGCTTTAGTCGCTCAATCCTGCGGCTTTGACGTGCTCTACCTCTCTGGTGGCGCCTATACAGCGTCCCGGGGCCTTCCCGATGTGGGCCTCATCAGCGCTCCCGAGGTGGCTCGGCGCGCTCAAGACCTCGTACGCGCTACCAACCTTCCCGTGCTAGTTGATATTGACACCGGCTACGGCGGAGTCTTGAATGCAGCACGCACGGCAAAAGAAATGGCCGAAATGCGAGTGGCGGCGGTGCAAATTGAAGACCAAGATCTACCGAAAAAATGCGGGCATCTCAATGGAAAAACCTTAGTCCCCGCCGATGAAATGGTCGCTAAAATCCGCGCCATTCGCGAAACCGTCCCATCGCTGGCCATCATTGCCCGCACCGATGCTTACGGCGTCGAAGGGCTAAATGCCGCGGTCGAACGGGCTCAGCAATATCTCGAAGCGGGAGCTGACGGCATATTCCCGGAGTCCCTTGACACGGCAGAAGCCTTCGCGGAAATGGCCCGGCGAGTGCATGCACCATTGCTGGCCAATATGACAGAATTTGGCCGCACCCCCTATTTCACGGCCCAACAGTTTGAAGCGTGGGGATATAAAATGGTTCTATATCCGGTGTCTTCACTACGCATTGCAGCCCATGCTTATGAGCGTTTGTACCGGGTACTGATGGAAGAAGGAACTCAGCAGTCTTTGTTGCCCGAGATGCAGACACGTAAGGAACTTTACGACCTCATTCGGTACTGGGACTACGAATCACTCGATGCCCACATCGCGCGCACGATATTGCCGGATAATACCGAATCTTAAACGGATCCTAAGTCAAGGAAAGGCCCCCGGCCACCTAACCCGCCGAGGGCCGTTTTTAGTTGGCAGACACTTAGACCTCGTCTAATGCGCGCAACAAGTGGTCCAGCGATGCTTTGGCATCACCAAACAACATCGAGGTTTTAGGATTGGTATATAGCGGGTTGTCAATACCTGCAAACCCGGGACTCATTCCCCGTTTCAACACGACAATACGCTTTGCTTGGTCGACGTTAAGAATAGGCATGCCGTATAAGGGACTCCCCGGTTGGTTACGAGCAGCAGGGTTTGTTACGTCATTCGCTCCGATGACTAAAACCACGTCTGTTTGTGGAAACTGCGGATTTATCGCATCCATCTCATATAATTGGTCATAGGGCACGTCAGCTTCCGCTAGAAGCACATTCATGTGACCTGGCATACGGCCCGCTACGGGATGGATTCCAAATCGCACGGTAACTCCTTTTTCGTTAAGGCGCTCTGTTAATTGCCGCACTTCTTGTTGTGCCCGGGCTACCGCTAAGCCGTACCCGGGGACAATTACGACATTCCGTGCGTACGCTAACATCGTCGCCACATCGTCAACGGTCGCCGATTGAACAACGCCGTCTCCTCCGTCCGGGCCCGCTCCGGCCCCCGCAGCCACTTGCCCAAAAGCGCCAAATACAATGTTGTGGATAGGGCGGTTCATGGCGCGGCTCATTTGCTGCGTTAAAATGGTTCCCGAGGCCCCCACCAAGGCCCCCGCGATAATTAACACATTGTTGGACATTAAAAATCCTGTGGCCGCAGCAGCCAATCCGGTAAACGCGTTGAGCAGTGAAATCACGACGGGCATATCCGCTCCACCAATCGGCAGAACCAGGAGAAGTCCCAATAAAGCCGCTAACACAATGTAGACACCCAGCCATGGCAACGCATGAGGACCACCAGATACAATCATCATAATCCCTAAAACAAGAGCAACCGCCAACAATAGCCCATTAAGCAGCTTTTGGCCACCAAACGTAATCGGTCGACCCCGCACCCACTCTTGCAGTTTGGCAAATGCCAGCAAACTTCCTGTAAAGCTGATGGAGCCAATAAGGACCGTCAACAGAGCGGCAATAGATGCGGCTGCCGAAGACACCCCAACGCTCCACTGAGAATGCAGTTCCCCAATGGACACTAAAGCGGCAGCGCCTCCACCCATTCCATTAAAGAGCGCGACCATTTGTGGCATAGCGGTCATACGGACTTTGAGCGCCGCATAGCTCCCGACAATGGCTCCTAAAATCAGCGCCAGCCCAATCCAAAGCCATGAGAACGAATGATATTGCACGAGAGTGACAACAAAGGCAACAACCATACCACTTGCCGCGATCAAATTCCCTGACTTGGCCGTGGCGGGGGAACGAAGGCGCATAACTCCCATAATAAAGAGAATGGCCGTGATTAAATATCCTACTTGTAATAGCATGTCCATTCACTCACTCCGTAGGCCGTTCGGCTGATTTTTTCTTGAACATCCCTAAAATCCTATCAGTCACAACATATCCCCCCACAACGTTGAGGGTAGCCAAAAAGACCGCTGCCACACTAATGCCGACATCCAAAGGCCCTTTTACCGTCGCGGCGAGCGCAATGGCCCCCACTAGGATAATGCCGTGAATGGCATTGGTGGCCGACATCAGGGGTGTGTGCAACACCGACGGTACTTTGGAAATTAACTGAAATCCTACAAACACCGCCAACACAAAGATATAAATTTCGGTCAGCAAACTATGCGGCATGATATCCCCACTCCTTAAGCATTGATACGATTTTTCAAAGCCTCATGCGTAATAGTTCCGTCGTGCACAATCATCGTACGAGCCACAATTTCATCGTCTAAATTCAATGCCTTGTCGGCTAGCCCCATGGCAAACAAATGCGTCAAAAAATTATAGACATTACGCGAATATAGCTGACTAGCGTGTGGCGCCAACTGAGAGGCAATATTCAACGGGGCCTCAATCGTCACCCCATTATCGGTCACAACCGTTTCGCCAGGACGACTTAGAGCGCAATTGCCTCCGGCTTCAGCCGCCAAATCTACGATCACCGCCCCGGGTCGCATGCTCTTAACCATTTCTTCTGTCACCAAAATTGGGGCGGGTCTACCAGGAATCAATGCCGTGGTAATCACAACATCCGCTTCGGCGACTGGCTTGGACAAAAGGTTGACCTCCGCTTGATGAGCATCCTCAGCTAAGGCTTGTGCGTACCCGTCTTGGGTTTGTTGAGATTGCACTTCTAACGCCAAGAACGACGCGCCCAGACTTTCCACCTGTTCACGAACGACCGGCCGCGTGTCAAATGCTTGCACCACAGCTCCTAAGCGATGCGTGGTGGCAATAGCTTGAAGTCCAGCCACCCCAGCCCCTAAAATCAGCACTTTAGCAGGCGTAATTGTACCCGCGGCGGTCATAAGCAGAGGAAAAAATCGTGGCAACCTCTCGGCACCGATTAAGGCTGCTCGGTACCCCGCCACCGTACTCATCGACGACAATACGTCCATGCTTTGGGCCCGGCTAATCCGGGGAATCGCATCCATGCTAAATGCGGTCAAATTTCGATCACGGAGGGCTTTAAACACCTCAACATCCGTGGACAACGGCCCCAACATGCCAATCGCCACGGCTCCAGCACGAAGATGCGCATAGGGCAAATCTTGAGCAGACGGATCAATAACCTGCACACTGACGGCAATATCCGCATCCCGCATCCAGTCACTTTTGGCGCCATCTACTACAGTGGCTCCTGCATCACGGTATTGCTGATCCGAAAAGCCGGACGCAATACCCGCCCCTTCTTCCACTAAAACGGCGTGGTCCGCTTTAACTAATTTCGCCACGGTTTCCGGTATTAGCGCAACCCGGCGCTCTCTCGCGCCGCGTTCACGAGGTACTGCAATAATCATGTTCTGTTTGCCTCCATGCCGCCATCCGCGGAAAATTAGGGTATTTTAATTTAAGATGAGCGCAATATTATACAATATAACCCCGATTTTGAACTTAGTGTCAATAGCACTCGAAAGTTTTTTGCGCTCCACTCGCCTATAATAATAGGCTACAGTCATCGTGAGTATTTTTGACCTTATCATATACACAGCATCCTGACAATTGCTGAACCGCTTTTTCGACCCCTATTCTATCTTCGCTCACCTATCTTGCGCTGGATCTGTTGAAATTATTTGGCACCCTATCCGTCTGCTAAAGCTACTCGCCTTGTAACGCACAAACCGGTGCGTGCCTTGCCCTCACCGGACCTTAGGCGCATTGTGTCGAACGAACAAAGCCTGTACACTAAGAGCGTGTGATCGCGGAAACAATTTGGTAACACCTGTGGGGCAGGATAGAGCAGGGTAAACAAAGGATGGTGTGACATGAGAAATCCACAGCATTGGCCTAAATTGATGGCCACCGTAGTGGGGCTAAGCGTAAGCGCCGCCGCTCTTGCAGGCTGCGGACAACAATCGTCCGCGGCGCCAAAGCCGTTGGCCGTAGTAAATGGAAAGGATCTCACCACTGCACAGCTCAACACGATGGTGCGGATGACAGAACTGTTTAACGGTTCCACCTTGCCCAACACTAAACAAGAGAAAATTAGCGAAGTGAAGTACCTCGTCCAAGAGAAAAGTGTGGAAGACTGGACGCTCGCTCATCACTTAACGACAAAGGCTAAAGCCGAAGCGTCGGCCAAAACAGTATTGGATAAGTCGATCGAGCCAGAAGTAGGCGGCGTATCGGGATTGGATAAGATGCTTAAGAGCAAAGGCGTAACCATGAGCCAGCTTAACGATTATTTGACTCAGCAGATGATTTTGCAACAGGCATATAACCAAGCGACCAAGAACGTCAAACCAATTACGACGGCAGCAGCGGAGTCCTTTTATAAGGCAAACCCGCAATACTTCACGGGTAGCCCACAGGTGGAGCTGGAGGAAATCACCGTTAAATCGCAAAGTGAAGCCCAAACGCTTGAAAAGCAGGTGGAAGCCGGCGCGAGTTTCGCGGCCTTGGCTAAAAAGGATACCACCAATACTACGTTAAAGAGCAAGGGGGGCGAAGTCGGCTGGACACCGGAGTCGCTTCAATCGTTATCGCCTGCTGTTTATAAAGAAGTCCAAAGCCTCAAGCCTGGCCAATTTGGCATTACCAAGGGATCTCATGGGTACGACCTTATTGGCTTACAAGCCACGAAGCCTGCTCAAGTGAGTCCGTTCAGCCAAGTGGAAAGCGAAATTAAGGCTAATCTTCTACAAACAGCGCAAGGCAATGCGTATCAAGCTTTTGCATCGAAAATTGAGAAACAAGCGCGCGTCAAAATTTTTTACAAATAACAAGTTCGTGCGGCACTCCACCCACTTAGGTGGGTGGAGTGCCTTTCAAAATCAATCGCGAGGTTAGCATCATGACACGATTCAAACACTTATGGAAACTACTCATCTTAGGGCTTCTTGCCGTCTTTGCCACAGCGTGCGGGGCATCGGCTCCCATTACGTTCGCTCCAGTGTCGGCCCACTCCTTAGCCCAAGAAGTCCATCGATGGCGTCTTCCTTTATTGAATGGCCATTTTACGACACCCTCCCAAGTGATGATAGATCCGTTGACAACGGCGCCTCATTCCACTGAGGCCAATCTTCTAAGAGATAGTTTAGAAAATCCTAGTCTCGGCATCTCTAGCGCGTGGAATGGATTAACCGTTCCGGCTATGTGGCTTACAGACGGTCGGACAACCTTTAATATCCCGATGTACCGTAGCCTGACATCCAATTCTACCTTAAATACCCCGGTTACAATATCGGCTGAGCGTGTTCATCAGTTGCTGAATCACCTGATGCAATCGCACTATCTTTTGCTAGCACCTCAAACGTACGTCCTTGTTATCCAACGCATCTCAGCACATCAAGCCAATCAACTAGCCGCCAATGCAACCAATCTGATTGAAAATGTTGACACGCAGTCGACTCGTCCCGCTTATCTTGTCATGTGGGTAGGAATACGCTGATAGGGGTTCGTGTGATACACTTAAGCACGAGGTGACGCATCGATGGAACCAAACCTTGATGAAACAGACCTCAAGCTGCTGAAATATCTTAAAACCTTGGGGCCGGACTACGCAAAGCTCCTAGCATCCCGCTTCCACATCGACTTGGAATCGATGCGCTCGCGGTTAGCCTACTTAGAATCCATCAACTTTATCGAACGCGTGGAAGGCCGGATCGTGAAGTATTACCATCGGCGAATGAAGTCCGTGAAGCATCGCAACCATACATATTTTATGATTGCGAGGGAGGGCGACCACTATTTGCGTGCCCAGGAGGCAGACCCCGACGTTCCTTGGAAAAAGCCAAAGCGTTAATACAAGAGCTGCGGTTATCTCCTAAACAACTTGTAAATTCCCGTACAGGTCGCGCAAATAGTTCCTGCTTCATCAAGAATTTCGCCTTCGACAAAGACTGTCGTCGCTCCTTGGCGGGTTACACGGCCGTGACCCGTTACAATTTTGTTGGCTTTTACCATTTTTAAATATTGGATGTTGAGCGTTATGGTCACTTGCCCTATAACCCCGGGTGTCCACGCCGACCGCACCGCCACCCCCAGCAACCCATCAAACATGTACGCCATAATGCCGCCATTCACCGCATCAGTACCGCCGCCACCCCGGTGGTGATGCGCTACATCAAGTTCTACCGTGGACTTACCGCCTTTGGCTTCAACGATTCGAAGCCCTGCCCACGAAAAAAATGGATACCCATTGGCCTCACTTGGCGGCACAGTAAAGCCCGGCAATTCCTCGCGATTGTCCATTGATCTCCATCCTGTCATTTTAGGGTCTTTTCATCATAGCACAATATGCCTCGAGGATATCTCAGGCGGTCTTTGGGCCTCAGGTTTGCTAAGGATATAACAAAAAAGCCCCACTCAAAGGCGGGGCCGTGAGGGTCACGTCATGAAGGGGTTTGCTGCTTACAACCAAGCCATGACAAAATATCCGGCCATAATAACAAACAGAGCACTGAGGACGAAAAACAGGCCAAACACGGTGACATCCATCAGTTCGCTCTGATGCCAACTTCTGCGCTCTAAGGTTTCTGACACTCCCATTGGTACGTTACCGTACTGAGCCATTTTCACTACCCCCATTTTTATCACGCTCTACTTTCTACGGGTATTATAGCTCAATATGACTAGTCTGAAAAGGCCTCCCGCGTCATTTGGAGGATAATTGTTTTTCGTCGGATAGAATCCATTTTTAGCATGGCACTTTCTCGTGTCGAACAATCCTGCCCGGTACTAAACCCCAACAAAAAAGCGCCGACGACGAGTTCGCCGGGCGCTCCATGACCTTTGACATTGTCATATACGTTATGACTGCACAGCTACCCAAGTATATTCATCGACGCGCACTTCACCACTGCCATGACACATGCGGCATACCGTATAGCCCCGTTGGTCGCAGACCGTACAACCTTCCCCTTCGCACTCCCCGCAAATGTCTTCTCCATGCCCGAAGCATTGATCACAGTCTTTCCATTCGCCCTTGGGCGACTTAGGGAATACGGGCACCCGTCGCGACTTTGACATGGTCATTTCCTCCATTCTCTAAAAGTCCGTCATGATAAAACTCCAACGCCAATCGTAAATCAATGACGGCATCGAGGTCTTTCAAATCACACCCCAACATCGTTTGTAGCCGCTCCAATCGGTATGCCAAGGTATTTCGATGCACATATAAACGCCTTGCCGCCTCTCGCGCTTGCCCGTTGCTATCTAAATACACCTGCAGCGTCCACAACAACTCGCGGCTATAAGTACTATCCTCCAGCAGACTCCCCAACTTTTCTTGAGCAAAAGTTGCACGCACCGATGCAGGCACTGAATCGAATAACCGCGTCACCGGCCACCCTCCTCCTTCGGCATCTATCGAACGTCTGTTTGCATCGTGGCGCACAGGATATTCCTCCATTTGGTAACACATCTTTCGAATTCCGCAGCATTTGTTATCCAAGCAATGTCACGTTGTTTCGTCATATCCTCCGATATCTACCATTTCCCTCTCAACGCCATGCCACGCCGATAGATATTTGTGAGTTCTTGATTCAACCTGTGTTTATTCTACATCAATGTATGTTAACTTTCAACCATAATAACCGTTATTTGTGTAAGCTTTTATACATAAACGGATTATTTCTCACAATAATTCAGAATGCATCTTAACACGTAAACTAATTCGAAGAGGCCCGTCATGCCGTGAGTACCTCTATGTATTGCGGATGGCGAGGTAGTTCCGTATTGCGATAATCTCGGCTCACCCCACAGCACTTTGCCTATAGCTCCTCTATTCCCGATACGACTCGGAAGTAGATGCAAAATACCAAATGATAATGACGCACTAGAGTCATTGACCTGTGATAACTCAATGGTGTGGGGTAACATTTGGCGTAAATACCGTTAACAATATAATGACCATTAAGACGTCGCAGGAGGTTCCCAAGCAAGACTGGCTTTATGCGCCCACACACTTTCCGGGTAATTCTCACGCAATAGACGCCAAAGACGTGCGACATCTCTTAGACGCCCGGCAAGATGACTGGCTACGCCTTGATAATAGAGACACTCAGGGATCCGTCCGCTGAAGGCAAAAGTTTGTCGTGTCTCGTCCAATACACTAATAGCTTCTTGATAACGGCCTGTTCGCAACAACTTTCCGGTGAGAGCCAACCGCAAAAAAGGAATAAATTCATAGGGCGGCAAGAAGCCTTCCTCGTGCCTCAACCATTGATGGCTATCCGATAACGCCACGACTGTTGGATACCAAATAATTTCTGACAAAGAAGGATCTGTACGGCGCACCACATGCCACTGAAACCGCGTGAATTCCTCTTGCACCCTAGAATCGCCTAACGTCCGATGTTCCATTAACTCACACCCTGAACAGTGAGTCTTTGATGCTATCAAGACTATGAGATGATCCTTTTCAACGCGCGGCAATAAACCTTGGGTATCAAACCACATAAAGACACCTCCTAGGTGTTTTTTTCAATCTTACCGCTTACTGTATCTTCTGTACGGTGTTCTCAAAGCGCTCCACTAACTGGGGATGGACTCTGGGACGATGAATCACCGGCTCGCTATCCTCTTCGGATGACACGTAGAGCTCACGAGGTGAGGTTCCTCATGAAAAACCCCTTGTCCCATCATTTCCGGCCACGACGTATAGTCCCTGCCGCATCTCGTAGCTAAACAATAGCCGGCATCTGGCCAAGGTCCACTCGCCGTTTCATCATCCCACCGGCCGCCGTCAGGCGATATCAAATCCAGTCTTTCAAAGCCACAGAATGACAACTTTCCTCACGCTTGAGCTGCACCAATCATTTCACAGAAGGGGGACATAGCATGAACGGGACAACCGGTACGTTCATACCCCAGCGTGGAAAAGCCTTTTGAGAAAACAGATACGCCACTAGAGTCTGCGCACGCTGATCCATCCATGTCCATGCACGCGTTTGCGGCTCCCCTTTATTAACTACGAAAAACGTGGACATGACCCGCTCAAAGCAACCCTGTAGGTTGCCTCCGGCAAAATTCCCGTCGCGATTTATTTTAAACACTCCGACTTCCCGTTCGCCCGTGCTCTGCATAGGCATCGTCCAGTCGTCAAGAAGTCTGGTCTATATTTGTTACAATAGAACGAGACTTGCAAGAGAGGAAGGGTACGTATACATATGGACAAGATATCTGGGAAAGTCGTTGTCATTACAGGCGCTAGCAGTGGCATTGGAGAAGCTACAGCGCGTCTTTTGGCGTCTCGAGGAGCAAAGGTCGTCTTAGCAGCCCGCCGGGTTGAACGCCTGAAAACGATTGTTGAAGAGATCCTGCAATCTGGCCAACACGCTGCGTACACCGCAATGGACGTCACGAACCGTGAATCAGTAGAACAGGGAAAAAACGCTGCGTTAACGCAGTTTGGACGGATCGATGTCTGGATTAACAACGCGGGTCTGATGCCGTTGTCCTATTTAGACAAGCTACATGTCGAGGAATGGGAGCGTATGGTCGATGTAAACATTAAAGGAGTGCTGTTTGGCATGGCCGCTGCGTTGCCGGTGATGATGGAGCAGCAATCAGGTCATATCATTAACATCTCATCCGTTGCGGGTCATAAAGTGGGGATGGGCGGTGCGGTTTACAGCGGAACCAAATTTGCCGTGCGTGCTATTACCGAAGGTTTACGGCAAGAAGTGTCAGGTCGCTACCACATTCGAGCTACCATCATCTCGCCGGGCCTTGTGGAAACGGAGCTGCTCACCACAATTACCGACCAAGATGCCCTTACAGCCCTAAGCGCTCGGGTGCCTGGGCAGCCCCTACGGAGCCAATCCATCGCTGAGGCCATTGCCTACGCTATAGAGCAGCCCGAATCTGTATCCGTCAACGAAATCATTATTCGGCCCACGGAACAGGTGAACTAACCACATCGCGCGTGCTAGTGCCATAAGGTGACAACGCAGAACTTTGTGGTCTCACAACGCCAAACGTGTGAGACCACAGTGTTTTGTGGGGGGCCTTCTACTATTTTACAGCACGTCACAGACCGTCATAACGCCCATCGACCTCTGCTTCAATACCCGGAGTATAGCTTCCCATAATCGCAGTGTGCGAGGCTCCGGTGACGTGCGGAAGGTGAATAGGCACCCCATTTAACGACAACCACCCATAATATGCAAACGCCATGGCCTCTTTAGCATCTTCGGGGACGCCATAAGCCCCCGTTGGTTCCCAAGGACGTAACAAGGGCAGAGCCCGGGAAATCTTCTCCATCAGCGCGGCATTATGCGTTCCTCCCCCTCCGGCAATCAATGCCACGGGAGCGGCCGTCACTTGCGTTAGTGATCGGCTAATGGCCTGTGCAATGAGCTCTCCAGCGGTGGCAAGTAGGTCCGAAAGGGACAGCCCGAGCGTTATCCCATCTTGCCACAGGCGTTGAACGTATTCCATGCCAAACTCTTCACGCCCGGTTGACTTGGGAATGGGCTTGAAAAAAAACGGATGCTGCTGCCACCGTTCTAACAATCCCTTGTGAACCGTTCCTTGCGCCATCTGGCGGCCCCCCTCATCCATTAGGCTCTGCCCTTGGGTCGCTATCATCACGAGGCCATCCAAGATCATATTGGCGGGCCCCGCATCCCACGCCGTCACTGCATCACAAGAATTGCCGGCCGTCAGAACTGTCAAATTGGCAATACCTCCGAGATTCAGCAGCACCCGCGTCTCGCCAGAGCTATGAAACATCACATAATCGTAGAGCGGCACCAAAGGAGCCCCTTGTCCTCCTAAGAGAAGGTCCCGTTGACGAAAATCGCTGATTACGCCAATGCCTGTCCGCTGCGCTAAGACATGGGGATTGCCAATTTGCCAACTGATGTGCTGATCGGGATAATGCGCAACCGTGTGCCCGTGGCTTCCAATCACACGAATGTCCCGCGCATTCACATGGGCCTCGGCCAAAAGTTGGTTGACAGCGTCGGCCAACCATTCTCCTAAAGCCATATCTGCCCGCTTTACGTGGAGCGCCGAGCAATCGGGCTGGGTCGCATCCAATAACAGTTGCCGTTCGCTTCCCAAATAGGGCCGAAATAGGCTGGAGATTAATGTCGTAGGGCGAGGATTTTGTAAATCCACAGCAATCAACGCCGCATCAATTCCATCGGTTGATGTACCTGACATCAACCCAATAGCTAAACCGGATTTTTTCTTCACGCGCCCTCCCCATCTCCCTTTACCTTAAAAGGTGAGCCATTGATTGTTGGCTAACATGAAATGGCGCGTCACTCCGTTGACGGTGACACGCACCGGTTCATCAAGCATCCCTGGCTGCTTTTGCACCAACATACGCTTCACATTGACGCCCTTTGGCAACGTGAATGTGACCACAACGGTGCCCTTCGACGGCGGCTGTGACTGAAGAAATCGGCCAGGCAAATCTACATGTCCCCCAAAAACTGTTTTGTTGAGACTTTTCTCATTGGTCACTTGCGCATAGCTATCGATGCCGGTCATCGACACAAACTGAGAGCCATATGGAGCATAGACCCTTACCCAGGAATGATATGGAACCGTCAGCCACCAGTTCACAATGGCCGGATCTATCCAATGAATCGTAACGGTTTCCACGTACTGGCCATGACGCCGCTTAATGTCCGCAACGTAGGACTCGCGCACATAGTAGTTATCCTTATGTCCTAACAAGTTTTCATCCACGACTTGTAAATAATTTCCATCGACCTTTTGGGGAATAATACCTGCCCAGTGATACCGTGCCGCCAAGGCTTCGGCATCTTTGTTATCGAAATATAAAAGAACCTGTTTGTCGTTTAATGCTTGGTAGAACGTTTCACCGACTTTCAGAAGTTCGGAGACGTGACCATGAAACACCTTATGCATCAGTTCTTTCATCATGGTGCCAATAAAGAGTTTTCGTAGATTGGCCGGCAGCCCCATACCTTCCGCCATGTATTCCATTTCGTAGTTGGCATTGCTTGCCGTCAAGTGGATGGTCTTGCCCGCTACGGTGGGCACATTCAGCCCTCCGACATCACGAATAAGATCATCAACAAACCATGTGTCGATAAAAATCATGCCACCATTAATAGCAGGCGCACCAGGAATCGAACGATAAAACCGTTCAATGTTGTCAACCGTGCGCGGGACATCCGGGGATGTATTGGCATCACGCAGATGCCAATACGTGACAGGCAAATATGCTCCAATAACCGTGGGAGCCGGGGGATGATAGGTGACTTGCGAATCTAGTTCTTGAATGTTTTGTGAGGTAATTTTCCCTAATTTCCCATCATGGAACGGTACGTATGCGTAGGCGGTCATAAAACCACCCGTAGCCCGAAGCTCCCCGCTGTTTTGAAATACTAAAAAGTACCGTACCGCGTGTGGGAACCCTATTAACTTGGCAAATACGGGATGGGGGCCGGTCATCATTGGCAAAATGCTGACAAACGTCTGACTTATGGCTTGAATAGCAGGAATATCGAGCCCCTTACGAATCAATGCGGGAGGGATATCCTGAGCACTGAGGCGTTGTAGTGCCGCATTAGCGCGCATGAATGTCGGCGTTTCTTTCTGCATATTTAAACCCGCTTGGGTCACCGCTTGATTCAACAATGGTGCGCGTTGACCTGGCGAGAGGTGTTTTTGGTTTAATACCGTAAGAATTGGATCCAAACCTTGCCGCATTCCATACAGATAATCATGACCCGCTCCCAACAAGGTCATACCGTTCAACCAATACCCTCGTGCTATGGGAATAGCATCAACCCACGCTGTTAAGTAGAGTGCATCATGCATCAATCCAATCGTTGCCGATAGCTTGCTGGTTTCCAACCCCAACGCAACATATTGCTTAGCATGAAGCTCTCGTTTAAGCACTTTAGCGTCAGACTTCAAACTAAAATATCCCCAAACCATCACAAGCCCGGGAATAACAATGCCCAGGCTCACCAGAATCCCTATGACCCGGACCCACCTAATGCGCCATCCGCGCCGAGGAGTTTCTGATGTATTAGCCATCCCCGATGCCGCCTCCTCTCGCGTAAGCCTGACCATTCATTTTAACCCGACAGCCCCGTCGGGCAGAGCGCATGACAAGGAGCAAGGACGGATAGCCCTTGCTCACGAAAACCGTCAACATAATTCTAAAGGGATAGGAAGGGTCGTTAACCCTACCATTGTCACGGGAGATTGGGGATTGTCAACGGTTTTTAAGACGCCCTCAACGATTTCCGCATGCGTCAACCACCGGTATCCCTCAGGTATTTGAACGTATCCCAATTGCACCCGTTGATATTGACAGGTCTTAGGAAGAATGTCTTTTGGACTCTCAAGACGGCTTTGAATACCTCGCACATCAATGAGGCGCCAAGCATCATGGCGATAGGCCAAAACTTCCTCACCGACAATGCGCAACACCTCATCCCGTGGTTCGTGTACCCATGCTACCACAAGATCCAGTGGCCCTTGCATCAGTTGCACATGCGCCACCCACTTATGCAACTTATTCCCGTCGTGATAATCCAAGGCCAAGGGCGTAATAGTGGGTGGTTTCGGTGCCATGGCCGTGCCCAAAGCCGACAAACGGGTTGCATCGCGAGCGATCACTGTCACCCAATAACCCCGGTCGATCAAGGCCGGGATTAACCCGGCCAACATACCTGTCCCCCCTAAAACCAACGCTTGCTTCACGCCTGCTGTCTCCCTCCATTTCCGGCGCCGCCGGTTCTGGATTCTTATCAACAGCATAGCAGAAGATCGTGAGGTTTTCATTGAGATGTGGATATCCACCAATAGTTCGGAGACAATACGTCACCCACCGGGTCAAATGTTTTCACCGTGCCATGGATGGAGAGGGAATGTTCGTTAAAATTCGGGATCCATGGTACAAAAACGGCAGGCAATTGCTTTGCGGCATACATTTCATATGCATACAAAGCTTTGAGCACCTGTTTGGTACTGCCTGGTTGATAAGACGCCGCAATCAACTGATTCATGGTTTGACTGTTGTAGGAGCCAGAGTTTTCGGCTCCGTTGGTGGCAAATAGCCCTCCACCGGTTGGATACGGATCCGTTCCGTACGTCCATCCCCCGTTCCAATCGACCATCGCCCACTGCGATGCATTACTCGGGCTGTCACTGATTACGGTATCAAAGGGCTGTGACACCAATGTCACATGAATTCCTTCCAGCGCCCAGTCGCTCTTGAGCAACTGCACCATATCCGTTGCCGTCTGGCTGCCTGATGCATAGTCCAGCGTAAAACTCAAAGGAATCCCGTTTTTTGTCATCACGCCATGCACCAAATGCCAGCCGTGCTTAAGAAGTAAGTCTTTCCCGGCTTGTGGATTAAAGGGATAGGGATTTTTAGCCAAAGCCGGGTCAAAGAACGCCGTGGAGGGTTGCGGCGCTACCGTCGTGTCATCCACGACGCCATATCCTTCATAGAGATGCTGAATAATCCCATTTTGGTCCACACCCATTTGCAAAGCCTGCCGTACCACCAACGAGTTAAAGGCTTTGCCAATGCCGTCCGGTGCCTTCAAGCTAAAGTTATCTACAAGGTAATTAAAGCCAAAAGAATAGGCCACGGAAAAAACATCGTGGGTCAGCTCACTGCGAACTTTCAGCAAAGACGGAGGAAGATAGCCTACATTAACCGTCCCTGTTTTGAGAGCATCAAACTCACTGGCAGAGGATGTTTCATATTGAAACGTCACCTTATCTAATAATGAACGGTGCCCATCATACCCCGGATTAGGAACAAAAGACCAGTAGTTGTTCGGCGAATAGCTGTTAAATTTGTAAGGCCCATCCACCACACGATATACGGAAGATAGCGGAGAATTCGCAACGCTGTTGATAAACTTCAGTTCTTGGGTCATATTATCAGGATATTTGTTCCACACCTGTTCAGGCACAGGAATAAGTTGATTAATCCCGTTGCGCAAGAACCATTGCTGGTTCTTGGGCGCATTTAACGTAATCACGACCTGATACGGTCCTTGCGCTACGACGCTCTTCCATAGCGTGGGAAAGCCCCCAAAGCCCTCTCCAGCAAATGCCCACGGCAGGCTAGAGGCCCCTGAACTGGCTGCCTTCATGATGTTATACGTAAAAACCACGTCTTGTGCTGTCACCGGTTGTCCATTAGACCAATGCCATTTTTTGTTCAATGTAACAACATAGCGGGTTCCTGCAGCATTCCACGTGACCGATGATGCAAGCGACCGCGCATAATTTACGGTATCATGACGCGAAATGTGCAATAACGGCTTATACATCATTTCATCGACCTGAAAATTCACCACCGAATCCGCCGTTAATGACATCACTGGAAAAAACCAATTGGGCGAAGTCTGCACTGGCAATGCAATAACAGCGGTTCCTCCATGCATTGGTTGAGCATGGGCGGTCGTCGCTCCCGTGGAATTCGCTCCACACCCACTAAGGCCTAAACTTAAACTCAGCAACGTGCTTGTCCCTAACAGATTCCATCGTGTACGCGTCATCATACCCTCCACTTTCTATAGACACTGTTGCATAATTATACGCTATAAGCGAAATGCGTCAATGGGCAAGCACACCAGTTCGTGTGTTCGTGTATCGCTTAAAACAGGATGTGTCGGTCCAGCGTGCCAAAAATGACCAAATCCAAAGAGATTTAGGTCGTAAAAAGCGCGGGATACGCCCCTTATGACACCGGATGCCTTTGGAAGCCGTTAATGCATGGTTATACATCTCAAAAGACAAGCTTGAAGCATATGCTGGCGGTGGCTGAAGCTTCGCGCTGATGGTTTTCCCCGCCACCACGACGGTCTTTTCCGTAGCGTACGGCATCTTGGGTGGACTGTTGTCTTGCGGCCCGAAAGTCACTGCTATCAGATACGAAGCCAAACCCACTGGCTCCAAGGCCGTCTCCCGCCCTCAATGCTCAAATAGAGCTCTCTGTTCATGATGGTTACCGAGCACACGCCACGAAAAAAAACGGTCTGCTGTAAAGCAGACCGCCCTATTTAAAGAATGAAAGATAATATCAGCCCGCGTTACGACGGGGTTTCGTTGGGTTTGGTGAGGCATTATATGCGTGTAAGGGAAGAACATCACGGCCAAATGCAGGATTAATGACATCCGCTGCCGATGCATAAAACGCTAAGATCGCGGTTATCATGCCTAAGTAGCCACCGATCTCGGTAATACCGACCGTAGTCCACGCTCCAATGGCTAAGACGATAAAAGTAATCCATAAGAAGAGAAAAACCAATTGCAAAGCCCGATTGGCTCGAAACGTGGCAATCCACATGTAAAAGGTAAAGACACCCCACATAAAAAGGTACCATCCGACAAACGCCGCAGGCACTTGAGCGCCAAAATAATGAGCAAACAAGGCAAAAGACCACCAGAACGCTCCGTATGAGAAAAACGCCACAGTGCCAAACGTATTGCCGCGCGGGTATTCCAAAATCCCCGCCACCAACTGCGCGGTGCCCCCAAATGCCATTGCCAGCGCGATAATCATTCCCATCGCATGGGCGTTAAACCACCCCGCATTGATCATGCTTAACATCCACGTAGTAAATGCGAATCCTGCCAGCCCCAGCGGGCCAGGATTGGCCAATTTCCCAGTCATGTCATCCAACCTCCAATCATGTGTAGGAGCTTTGTGTCTGTCAAGATGACGTGCGGTGCAGACCAATGGCCTGCACCTTTTCGGGTCATAGACCCGTCAATTAAGGACGGACCATCTGGTGAATCGTATCCACAACCTCTGGATTCGCCAGAGTCGTCACATCCCCAATCTCTTTATTGTTCGAGATGGACGCAAGAATTCTGCGCATGATCTTTCCTGAACGGGTCTTCGGCAAATCTGGAACAATCCACACCTTGCGCGGACGGGCAATTGGCCCAATTTCCGTAACAATCGCAGCGACAATGCGCGCGCTCAGCTCGTCTGACGGAACCACCCCAGGTTGTAAAGACACATACAATTCCGGAACGGTGCCTTTCATGTCGTCGTGTGCCGCAATGACTGCAGCCTCCGCGACATCATCCAGCTTAAGGACCGCCGACTCAATTTCTTTCGTGCCCAGGCGGTGTCCTGCTACGTTAATCACATCATCGATGCGTCCCAGGATGCGAAAATACCCATCAGAGGCCAACATTGCGCCATCTCCGGCCATATACGGCCAGTCGTGCCAATCTTTACTCTCGGGATTCTTACAATACTTCCCGTAATAGGTCGAGACAAAGCGGTTAGGGTCCTTCCAAATGGTCTGCAAAGCCCCAGGCCATGGGTTTCGAATACAAATATTCCCCCCTCGTCCAGAGCCCGCAGCAATTTCATGTCCTTCATCGTCGTAAATGACAGGATGAATTCCGGGAATACCCGGGCCCGCACTTCCGGGTTTCATTTTATCGAGAGCCGGTACCGTGCTACATAAAAATCCTCCCGTTTCGGTCTGCCACCATGTATCGACAATCACGGCTTCATCGCGTCCGATGACATGGTAATACCAACGCCACACATCGGGTTCAATGGGCTCTCCCACGGTCACCATGAGCTTAAAGTGGTACTGGTAGTTTTGGGGAGCGATATTCTGCGCCATCCGTAGACTTCGAATCGCGGTAGGAGATGTATGAAAAATGTTCACTCCTAATTCCTCCGCAATCGCAAAGGGACGATTGGCATCAGGGTAAGATGGCACCCCTTCATATATGACGGAAGACGCGCCTAGTGATAAGGGACCATAGACAATATACGAATGACCCGTAATCCAGCCAATGTCAGCCATGCACCAATAGACATCTTCGGGCTGAATGTCCAAAATGTTCTTACTCGTGGCCGTCGCATAGGAGAGGTAGCCCCCTGTCGAATGTTGCACACCCTTGGGCTTACCCGTCGACCCACTCGTGTACATTAAAAACAAGGGGTCTTCAGCCCGCATCGAAACAGGCTCTACACGACGTCCGCGGTATTGCTGGATAACATCATTAACTAAGATATCTCGACCGGCAACAAGCGGGGCGTTACTCGTGTAAGTTCCGGAATGCCGCTCGAAGACTAATACATGCTTAACAATATGCCCCGCTTCTTTAGCCTTGTCGACAGCAATGTCCGCTTTGTCTTTGTGACTTAGCCACTTGCCACCCCGATAATACCCATCCATCGTGATTAAAACATCGCTCTCGGAATCCACAATGCGGTCAGCACATGCCTGCCCGCTAAAGCCGCCAAACACGACCGAATGAATGGCTCCCAACCGAGCGCAAGCCAACATCGCCACAGGAAGTTCAACAACCATTGGCAAATGGATGGTCACGCGGTCTCCTTGCTTGACACCTAAATCACGCAACAACGCCGCAAACTCATTGACCCGCACAAATAGATCCTGATACGTTACCACTTGTTTAGGCTCTTCCGGGCGCTCCGGGATAAAGTAAAAGGCCGTCTTATTGCGATTTTTAGCCAAATGTCTGTCAATACAATTGACAGACGCATTCAGTTTACCGCCCACAAACCACTTCCAAAAGGGCGGGTTGCTCCCATCAAAGACCTGATCCCACGGACGGTCCCACTGCAAAAGATGGCCATATTCCGCGAAATAATCAGGAAAATTGTCTAATTCAAACTTCCTTAAAGCATCGGCGTCGCGAAAGTTTGCTTGCTGAATAAAGCTTTCTGGCGGAGAATAATACTCTTCCTCATGCCAGTGTACAGCGATTTCTGTCTCGGAAATTCTTGTGTTGTCATCCGCCATAGAACAGTCTCCTCTCAAAGCGGAACCTTTACTTTCTAAGAATATTCAGTAATAATCCCAATATTCTTCCTTCCTTTGTCAGTATACTAGTTATTCCACATTTCATCGCTATTTTTTTGCATTATTTTCTATGACTTTCATCACAGGCCGCAATTGACTATCATACGGAGTGATGGGGCTTAATTTTCGGTGTTAGTTCATACCCAGCACATTCCATCATTTGTAAAAGGAGCTTAACCGTGATCCGTTATTTTGCCTTTGTATCCGACTACCAAGACCAAGGGCTTTCCCTCCCTGTCCGTCATACCCAAGATTCGGCTGGCTATGACCTGGCATCTGCCGCGCGAATCGAGTTAACGCCCGGCCAAACAGCTCTAGTGCCCACGGGGCTTAAGGCATACATGCCTCCCGGCGAAGTGCTTCTTATCGTCATTCGAAGTTCATGGGCTATCAAAAAACATTGCGTTCTCACCAATCAAGTGGGCGTCATTGACCGAGATTATGTGGACAACCCCGACAACGAGGGCCATATTTTCATTCCTCTCACCAACAACGGTCAAGAGCCGGTCATAATTGAACGCGGTGACCGCATTGCTCAAGGCATATTTGTAAGGTTTGGTGTAACAGATGATGACGCGGCCCAAGCAACCCGCACAGGAGGCTTCGGCAGCACTACTTACTAACGTTCAAACAAGAGAAGCCCCTGACAGAATAGTCAGGGGCTTCTTGGGAATTCTATGTCCAATCCTTTATGAAGGATGGTGTCCAGTCCGCAGCGGGGTAAGAACCCCAAGCGCTAGGACGGTACCAACAGCCACCTCGCCAAGGCCTAATAACACGTGCTCGCCGCGGAAGGGTAAAATCCCCGTACTAATGGTGCCGAATCCAGCGATTCCTAACACGCTCCCGCCAGCCATGCGAAGGAAACTCACGCTCTTTTTAAGAGACTCCACGCGTCTCATCTCCTTTGCTGGGAGACGTGTGTGTTTGACGATAGTAGAAGTCTTTCCAAACCAGCTTATAGACCCCAAGGTAACGAGGAACCTTGTTCCAGCCTGGAATCCAAGGGGTCAAAGCCAATGCCAACCAGAACAGGAAGCCAATGCTTAATGCAATTGCATCGTTAGCAGGCGAATTGGCGACGAACGGCCACTGGTAAATCCATGTCGGAATGGTCATCCACCAAGCGGCTGGATATCCGGGCACCGCGGAGTGTTCAATACCCCACTGCGTGCCTTTGAGGTTCAATGGGGCCGCCGCGCTGTGAAGGGGTTGCCCCTCAAGAAACAACTCGTAATTTTGATTATCAAAACGTGTGACGACGTTGGGATTCCGGATTAAGGCCCCAGACATTAGACCACTCTCACCCAGCTTCAAGGTGTCATTCATCAACGCTTGCACTGGTCCGTAATTGCCCGGCGGAACCACAACCACACCATTCTTAACGGTGCCTTTAGCCAAGGCATTTTCATAATTGTTGGCCCAAAGAATCTGCTGTGCCCGTGACGCGCTTTCAAACTGATTCAAAGCAGGCGTGATAGAGGGATTGACGGTGGCCGCCATGCGCAGCGGCTTTAGAATAAAGTCGTTTTCCGCATTAAGCGGGTGAAGAATTCCTACCCACTTCTGAAAAACAAACTCCAAGTTCCCGGTTCCATTGTTGTAAGGCGGTCCATAACTGGCCATACGACCTTGCCCATTAAGGTCGCGCGTGGTCATCGCTTCAAACGCCACAGGATTTTGAATCGCATCCTTCTGAATGGTCAGAGGTGGTTTCTCCGGCACCCCAAACAAGCCCGCCAATACCAAGACAAGGACTGAGACAATGGCTAGAGTCCCCATTAAATGCTTCATAAAGTCTTCTGGGACGTAGCGGTAATTCGTCACCATATCATCTTGCGCTCGTGTCGCCATGACTTATTGCCCCTCCTTTGAGACCGCTGAAACAGACGCCTCGTGTTTGATGGGATACGGCGGTACAACACCCTTGATCCGCACTCTCACGATGTGTCCAAAGATAATAACGCTCAAGGTTAATGGCAAAACCACCACATGCATACCAAACATTTGCCCAGCATTGGGCAAATTGACCCACGCTAACCCTAAAGCGTTCAAACCATCTTTAGCTTGCACGGCATTCCACTGAGAATAAAAGTCTCCGTTAATCAAAAATCCCGTAAATGCGGTAGGAATAGCGATAAGAAGAGCTAACGCCCCGAGCAACCATGTTTCCTTGCGTCCACCCCGCCACGCTCCGGTAAAGAACACTCGCCACAAATGCAACATCATAAAGAAGAAAAATGCTTGCACGGACCAAAAATGCACCGCTGCTGCAAAGCGGTCGGCCCCGTTATAAGACCAGCTGGCCGGACCATTGGCTGCCAGCACCACCCCCGAAATAATGAGTGCCACAAAACTGGAGGCCGTGAGAGACCCTAACATATACATAAAACCCTGCGCGTACTCGGGCATCGTTTCTGGCAGCCATGTATCGACTGACATCACTTCCGCCAGCGCTTTACGAGACGCCGTTGTCCAGTTCGCCATAATTCATTCCCTCCCTGTGTCGCTACTACGTGCGCACCGTTTGTTGCTGCTTAGTGGTGCTTACTGGGCCATAAGAGCCCGACGACAAACGTCACGAGAAACAGTATTTCCACAATATAGTTGCCTGTCTGAGTGGTCATGTTCTCACCTTCCTTTATCTCCAGCGTAGGGTACCCCGCTCTATTGTTTTGAATTCACAAGAACGGGTATTTCTGGCCGTTCTTCTAAAAACCCCTTGCTGTGCATCTTTAGTGTAGCGGGTTATGGCCTCGTGCAAGAGAGGCAGGGGGTCCCATTTCCAGGGACTACCGGATCACAGTCTTCGGGGCCATTTGGCCCTAGTCTTTGGACCTTTCGTACTACCGAGTCTAGCATTTTCCCTCGGTGTTTTTTCACCTCCCCGCTCTGCACCGTGCGAACGTTCCGGGTTTTTTTCCGTCTGGCGGTGGCTCTTCACCTGATCTGTAGGTCCCTAGGATGGTTAAGGACCTTGCAGGCTCGCAGGTTTACAGACTCCCACTAGAGGTCCATCCCAAAAGAACTACGAAGCACCGTGGCAATCGGCCGGGAAGTCCTGCGGCAATGCACTACAACGTTTGCACTTTTCACAGGAAGAGTCACTAAAGAATAGGAACCTTTATGTGAAAAGAAACCCAATAGCTCTCCGCCCCATCTCGCTTTTGCTTCTAGACCGCCACTTGTCGAACCTTATCGTCTTTTGTGTATTCCAGTCGGCCAAAATGCGGTAAATTTGCTAGCAGGATTGTAACCATTGAAGGATGCCTTGCGTTACTCTAAGTAGAAGATTGTATGGATGGGATTGTATATGAATGGTAGGTGATTTCCTTTGTTGGAAACGCGTAGTGGTAAACATAGACCGCACCGCTGGGGAACATATCTCTGGCCGTTGCCATTTCTTGCGGCCGGACTCGCAGCCTATGCCATCTGGCCCCGAGTCTCCTTTGGCGCGAGTTCTCGCGCTTTAGCTCGCATTACCGTTACAGGACATGTCCTAATGGCCGACGCTGTCAACGCGCACGGGCAGGCCATTCCTCTGGTTATTAAAAATGGCCAATTGTGGCCCTCACGCTCCTTGCACGCCGGCTCGGTCTATGACGTGCGAATTGCGGTGCAAGGTCCTAGTTGGTGGCCATTTGGTCCCGTAACCGTTACTCATACGGTCACGACTCCAACAGATCCCATTCTCGCATCCAATCACTTAATTGTATCCCCGGGCAAACCCTTGTCGTTATCTCTTTCGGCCCCGGCATCGTCCATCCGCATTATGGCAAGCGGCCGGATAAGCGAGGTCACCGCACCGGTTCCACAACAGGTCTATTCCATTAATAGTTTGGGCACTGTGCCAGGACAACAAGGCACCCTGACTGTAGAAACCCAAGCCCGCGCTTGGGAAAGTGTTTCCATGCCCAAAACTCTTAGCTGGCGTACGCCGGGGTGGCTCAAAGTCACAACATCCCCGTCGGTGTATCATCCGATTGGCTTGTACACTCCGTTACTCCTCTCATTTTCTCAGCCCATTGCGAATCCACGCATCACGCCACGGCTTAGTCCGTCCATTCCGGGCCATTGGATTTGGAAAAACAACCAAACGGAAGAATTCATTCCGAATTCATCAACTTGGGGATACGGTCCTAATGCCGTCATTAATGTGACGTTGCCCGGCGGCAAGAACGGCTATATTGCCACGGACGGCGCCTATTTCCCAAAGACGTTATCCGTCAACTGGGCTACCGCCCCTGGCTCGACTTTGCGTCTTCAAGAACTTCTAGCCAAACTCGGATATCTTCCTTTGAAGTGGATTCCTTCTACCCCCGTGGCTCCAACCCTACCCGCGCAAATTGCCGCGATGGAAACGGCGCCTTCGGGTCAATTTCAATGGGAGTATGCCCAAACTCCAGCCGCGCTCCAAAGCCTATGGGTTCCTGGCCAATATAACGTCATGGTTAAAGGAGCTGTGATGAATTTTGAACGCGTAGAAGGCATGCCCACAGATGGTGTAGCAGGACCTGCCGTATGGAAGGCTCTAATCAATGCCGATCTTGCGGACCAAACGAATCCTGATGGATACACCTATGCCTACGTGTCCGAAAATCTTCCCGAAACTCTCACACTATGGCACAATGGACAAATTATTCTCAAGACCCTCGCTAACACCGGAATTCCACAGTCGCCCACGTACCTTGGAACCTACCCCGTCTATCTGCGGTATCGTTCCCAAACCATGCAGGGCGTTAACCCGTTTGGCGTTAAATATTATGACCCCGGGGTGCCTTACATCAATTATTTTAAAGGCGGCGACGCTGTTCACGGATTTCCCCGTGCCTCCTATGGATTTCCTCAAAGTCTAGGTTGCGTGGAACTGCCTATTCCGGTCGCCGCACGTGTGTGGCCTTATATGCACTACGGTACCCTCGTTACGGTTGCTCCCCCCACGAAATCTGCATCCTAATCGCTAATTCCCATAACTATTCCGTTCATTCACGACCAGATGGACCATCCTTTTTACCCCATCTGGTCGTGGTTTGGTTACACAATTTTTGTGTAAATAGGAATGAGAGAAGTGGGAATGGAGCAGGTGATGAAGATGCCAGGCATTGCCAAGGAACAAGCTTATCATAGCATCCATAAGACAGGCAAAACTGAGCCGCCGCCTGTTTTCCCATGGCAGCAATGGGCTCAAATCGCCTCGACCATTTCAGTGCATACCGAATTGGTCGGTGTTGACAATTCCTTCGAACTGCTACACCAAGCCGAAGCCTTAACGCGCAACCGCACAGAACGTCGCATTCAATGGCTTATGGGTAATTGGGATCATATTTTCTATCCTGATCAAAGTTTTGATCGTATCATCACCGATTTTGTCTTAACAACAACCACGCAATGGCCCGTGGTGCTATCTGAACTATCCCGCTTGACGCGCCCAGGCGGCCGTATTATTTTGCTCACCCACGGCCCTCGGGACACCTTCTTAGCACGTATCGCCCATCGTATTTGGTATTGGTCCGAAACCTACCGGCGATTTACGGGATTGCCCACGCGACCATGCTGTGTGTCCCATCCAACAATCGCCGAGATTGTCCAAGTTTTATCGCCGCAATTTGCCCTCCTCTTGACCCGGCCCGACCTAATTATGGCAGATATTGGGTGTGGACCGGGTTTTTATGCAATCCCTGCGGCCAAGCGATTGCCTCAAGGCCGTGTATTTGCGATCGACAGACAGCAAGATATGTTGGAATGGACTGCTAAGCGCGCGACAGAAGCCAAGCTAACAAATTTGTCCCCGATTCAAGCCATGGCCCACGATATTCCTATAGCCGACGCTTCAGTCGATGTGGTCCTTATGGCCAACGTGCTTCACGATCTCCCTGATTATCCTGCGATTCTCAATGAAGTCCTTCGCATTCTTAAACCCGGAGGTACCTACTTTTTAGTGGAATGGGACAAAGTGGATACCGCATTTGGGCCGCCTATTGATATTCGTTTTGCACCGAATGAACTTGAGCACTTGCTGCTGTCCCACCACTTCCGCGAGGTCCAGTTTATCCCGGCTCCCAGCCCATGGTACCAAATGTCCGCAAAGAAACCCGAAGAGTAACTCTTCGGGTTTCTTTGTAGTACCGTTCCTATGGTCTTCGCCTTACATTTGGCGCAGACTTTGTTCATCGTGCCGAAAATTACGGTCCAACAACAAAATCATACTAGCCACTAAAATCCGCGAAACACCAATCGGATCATAATCCAATGTCTTCCCCAATCGGGTTATGTGTTCATGAAACAACTGACTGTCAGACACCATTTCCACTAAAGACTGCAACGCGGTTTGCTGAGTCGTTCCCCAAAGTGCCGCTACTTCCATTTCTTCGCCTTCCACAATGTCATGTACATGTTCGGCATGCACCAACCCCAGGCGAGCTCCTAAGGCCAACCATTTAACCAAAATGCGCTTGTTACGCCGTAGTCTCTCAGCAAATACCACACGCACCGGCTCTGGGTATTCGGGACTGGGTTCTTGCGAATCGTCAGGCATGTAGTGAATCACCAGATCTGCAAACGCTTTCTGCGGTTCAATGTAGCGCATGACGTCAGGACGTCGCCGTTCAATTTCCGCCAAAACTTCCTGGGGAGTATAACCACGGGCCCCAGAATCACGGCGCACTTTCCAACGAACACGCAACTCATTGTCTGTGTCAAAATACATGCGCAGGTCCAAGGCTTCGCGGAGACGCTCCAGGTAGAGGGTATGCAAACCTTCCAAAATGATAATATCCTTCGGAACTATTTCTTCCATGGGGCCAAATCGTCCGGTCGCGTGATCATATGTCGGTTTGACAATGGGACGACCATGCCTCAAGGCCCAAACATGATCCACTAGAAGGCCAAGGTTATTCGCCTTCCATGGGTTCAACGCCGTAATGCCGATGGCATTACGCTCATCACGGTCCAATGAATGATAGTCATCTAGTGTCAAAACCGTTACGCGGTCTGGCCCTAGCAATTCTTGTAGAGCCGTGGCATAAGTTGACTTGCCTGCACCGCTGTCTCCCGCGATGCCAATCATTGTAATGCGGTGACGTTTTGGTACCATTTTAGTCCCTCCTATCTGTCCAGACAACCCGTCTATGCTCTCCTCCTAATTCGTCGCTATCAGACGCGATTGACAGAGCCGGTCAGTCGCAATTTACTCTTCACCATTTCCTTGATAGCATCCCGGCCTGGGCCCAAATATTTTCTGGGATCATAAAGGGTTTCGTTGCTTGCCAAAATTTGACGCACCTTTTTGGTGAAAACTTCTTGGTTGTCGGTATTAATGTTCATTTTTGCAATGCCAAGACTAATAGCCTTTTTCACATCCTCGTCAGGAATTCCTGAACCACCGTGGAGCACCAACGGAATTTGTGTCGCTTCCCGAATGGCCGCCAGTCGCTCGAAATCAAGTTGCGGCGTGCCGTGATAATGACCATGCGCGGATCCAATAGCGGCAGCTAATGCGTCGACATGGGTTTCCTCCACAAAACGCATAGCATCGTCGGGCCGGCATAATGTGGCGAGTCGTTCGTCCACAGTTAAGTCGTCATCCGTTCCGGTAATCCGTCCGAGCTCGGCCTCCACTTCAATTCCAAGGGGATGGCACAAATCGACCACTTTCTTGGTTAATGCAATATTGTCCTCCAAAGGCAGATGCGACGCATCAATCATTACAGAAGAAAATCCATAGCGAATCGCCTTGAGCACCCATTCCAAATTAGGTCCATGATCCAAATGCAACATAACAGGCACTGTCGCGCGCTCAGCCGCCGTACGGCAGATGGCCACCGCGTAGTCGATCCCCATGTATTTAAGGGCGCCTTCACTAGCTCCTAAAATAACGGGGGCTTTCTCCTCCTCCGCCGCTTCAATAATTGCCTGGACAAATTCCAGATTGTTGATATTGATTTGCGCTACGGCATATCCCTTATTTAGTCCGTCGTGCAGCCAGCTATTAAATGATCCAAATCCCACGCGTGACCCTCCTTTTTTGTCCCTGCTATGGCCATTTTTGCGAACCCACGGAATGGAATTTCGCAATCGGCTTCATGATTTCAGGTATTACAAATTTTCAGCAATTTCACCCTATAAAAGAGATGAGGGCCGATACCGATAAATGGTGTGGCTCATCGAGAGTTATTATAACTGTTTTGTGAACCACATCACAAGTTTTTTAGACGAATAATCAGATAATAAATGTGAAATGCTTTAACATTGCGGTGAGTAGCACAGAAATGATTAGTCCTCCGTTGGACCCCGAACTCAGACCACGGTTTTGACCTCAAAATTTTCTTCGCACCGTTGCCCCCGACCCAAAACCGCGCGCCTTGGGGGATTCCCGCCATGCATCATGATACGCCCGCGCTGGCTCTTATCTCCTGAACTCATCAAAAACCATAACCGCATTTGAACACCCCAGAGCACGCTCTGGACAGCGGAGCCATCTAGGAAACGCAACAACGCAAAGAACCCTAGCCCAGGCATCTGAAATCCGTATGCTGAACTCTTTTTATTCGAACCTGTCTTGTTGATGATGTCATAGGGATGGTAATTTAGCGACAATAGCTAAAGCGGTGACATCGTTCGGATCGAATCCTGCGTCGTTTGCAGATAGTAATATAATATACACAAAGAAATAACCTGGTGACATTTCAAGACACGGTTAAATAGCCCACGCCTACTTACAAGGCACGAGTTTGCCCTCCATCCACAAATAACGTGCTTCCCGTAATATATTGACTCGCAGGTGATAACAAAAAAGCTGCCGCCTGTGCAAATTCTCGCGGTTGGCCATATCTCCCCAGAGGAATTCGAGATGCGGCATTCTGGTAAATCGCACCAATATCCATTCCCGTCATACTGGCTCGATAGGCATCCAACTCCCGAACGCGTTCGGTATCAATACGCCCAGGGGCAATGACATTGACCCGTATTTGACGCTCTGCCATCTCTAAAGACAGGGACTTCGCCAATGCCGCGACAGCTGGACGCAACACATTAGATAGAATAAGCCCATCAATTGGAACTTTCAGAGACGAAGAGGTGTTGAATAAAATACTAGACCCGGGCGTGAATTTTTGTGATAGAACGCGAATCAAAAACACTGGGGACCTGACTAAGCTAAGAAACGCTGCTTGCCAATCTTCGTCGCTTACGTCGAAAAATTGCCCCGGCTTGGGCCCGCCGGTATTTAAAAAAATCCCATCGACAGTGCCCCAAGGAAGATGTTCCGCAAACTCTTCTAGACTCGTCATATCTTGCATGTCGAGGAAACGCCACTCCACGGCGGGATTCCCTATGTTCTCCGATTGATGGCGGGAAGCGATAATGACATTTGCGCCTTCAGTGGCCAAGACTTCAGCGACAGCCCTGCCCAGTCCACGAGAACCTCCTACCACCACGATGTTTTTGTTGGTCAGTTGCAAATCCATGACACCATACTCCCTACCTTTCTCCACATCGCCTGGTTAGATACCTAGGCGGTCGCTCAGCCCATCGTCGGCCTCAGCCAAACCATGGGGAATAGATGCAGGCCGAGTGGTCGTTGCAACCTGAATTAATATCTGGCAGCTATCCTCATTATTGGGTTCTTTTTGTCCGTTGCCGCGATTTCTGTGCCATTGGCTTTGCTTTTGGGAATGCACAATTAATTTTTTACGACAACATGCGAAGGTCCAATTCGTTACTCGCCTTAGCCCTTACCCGTTGCAGTGCGTTATCGATCGATTTGGCACTACGCCCAAGTTGAGCGGCAATTTGATGATAGGTGAACCCAGAAAGATAGAGAGCTAGCACATCGCGTTCCAGCGCGGTCAGCCTTCGATTTAAAAGTGCCGTCCATTTTTCGGTGGATTCCTGTTCCATCACCCAATTTTCAGGATTTATCGCCCCATGATCGACAAGGCGCCCAATAAAAGGCTGACCATCTTGTTCGTCTGAACTCGATTGATAGAGAGAAAACGCTGTATTCAAGGGTTGCTGTTTTTTACGTGTTGCACGAATCACCGCACTTACAATCCGTCGGCTAACGCATAAATCAGCGAAGGCTTGAAATGGAACCCCTTGTTCCGGACGAAAATGCCGAATGGCATAAAATAATCCCAATAACCCTTCCTGCTGCAGGTCCTCATGTTCCAAACCGACCACATAGTATGTCCGCGCTTTCGCCGTAACCAATGACTGATAGCGCAGGATAAGTTGGTCCAGCGCATAGGAATCCCCTTCCCGTTCTAAAGCCAGTAACGTATCGTCCGTCACCTCACGATTTACTGACGGGATTACCATGTCTAGCCATACCTCCCTTTTATTCATATCACTATAAAAAACCCATTGATGTTGATTCATTATACGGTAAGCATCTGCTAACGATCTATACTCTTTAGAAGGGAGACTTTATGTAAGACCTTACTATCGTTTGGCCAATGAAGTGCCCCGATGAAGAAATAGAAAGGTAGGCCTTATGGTGAAACACTATGACTACATAATTGTCGGAGGCGGCATGGCTTCAGCAGCGGCTGCGGCGGGCATTCGACGACGTGATAAGAGAGGCACAGTCGGAATTTTTTCTGCAGAACGCTATCCTATGTATAGCCGCCCACCTCTATCCAAAAGGCTTTGGACAGACGAACGGATTGAGAATATTTGGATGCGGCCTGACGCGCAAGCACTACACGCTGATGAACATCTCGCCACCGTTATTGAGACCGTGGATCGCGACAAACAAACCATTCACGATCAATACGGGCATACGTATCATTATGGCAAATTGCTTTTGGCTGTAGGCGGAACACCTAAGACCTTACCATTCCCCGATGTCCCTATTCTCTATTTTCATACGCTAGACGACTACTTTCAGCTTTATCGCCTCACACGCTCTGCTAATCGCTTTTTAGTCATTGGGGGCGGCTTTATCGGCACCGAAATCGCAGCCGCTTTATCTCTCCTCGACAAAACGGTCACGATGATATTCCCTGAATCGCACTTGGTCGACCGACTATTTCCCGAAGACCTTAAAAACTATATCGACACGCAATACCGCCAACATCATATTTCGCTTTGGAGTCAAAGCCATATTGCAAGCCTTACCCGAAATGCGCAGGGAATCCTGGTCACAGATACTAGCGGGCGTTCGTGCCTTGTGGATGCGGTTGTCGCAGGAGTCGGGTTTAGTCCCAACACCGCGTTGGCTGAAAAGGCAGGTCTCACTGTTCAGGACGGTATTGTTGTGAATGAATTTCTCCAAACATCGGACCCTAACATTTACGCTGCAGGGGACGTTTGCGAATTTCCTTATCCTTATCCCCACCAAAAGCGCCGCGTCGAACACGAGGATAACGCTCTATCTCAGGGTAAGGCCGCGGGGTTGAATATGGCTGGAGCTGAAAAACCCTATACGCACCTCCCCTTTTTCTACTCAGATATGTTCCATATGGGATATGAAGCCATTGGCCGTCTCGACTCAACGTTAGAAATCTTTGCCGACTGGGTTACGTTTGGCGAAGAAGGTGTTTTGTATTACCTGCACGACCACCGTGTCGTTGGCATACTCAATTGGAACGTCTGGAATCAAATACCCCAAGCGCGTGAGATCATCACATCCCAAGCGCTCTATGCAACACCCTCCCAATTACGGGGCATTCTTCGCAACACACCTTGATGTCGTGTCACCCATGTTGCTCGACGGATTAGCAAAAAACTCCTCAGTAATCTCGAGGAGTTTTTTGCTAACTTTCCATGATGTTAGCTGATCAGTTTTCCCGCCACCATAGCGAGCCGTTCACCCAAAAGCAAACCGACAGAGCGCTCATCGTCGGACAGTTCTGGTTTGTTGCCTAGTTCCGTGGGACCATAAGGACTCCCGCCTGTCTGGGTGCCATGGACCGCTGGGCTAAGGTATCCCGTCGGCACAATCACCATCCCGTGATGGTACGCAAAAGTTGACATCGTGAGAATTGTGCTTTCATGGCCTCCATGCATGGTTGCAGCTCCGGTGAAAAACCCTGCCGCTTTCCCCGCTAATTGCCCTTGAGCCCACAACGGGCCGGTTTGATCTAAAAAGTTTTTCAGCTGCGCCGCCATGTTCCCATAACGTGTTGGAGATCCAAAGGCAATTCCGTCTGCCCAAGTCAAATCCTCTAATACTGCAACCGGAACATCTTTTTGGGCCTCTAACGCTTGTTTAATGTTCTCGTTGGATTCAATGACTTCCAGAGGCAGAAGATCAGGAACGCGCCGCAAGCGCACCTCGGCCCCTGCTTGCCGCGCGCCTTCGGCCACGGCTTGCGCCAAGTGATACACAGACCCTGTCATTGAGTAATAAATCACGCTAATTTTCAAGTGGTCACAATCCTTTCGTATCGTGATGAGAGTTATTAAGACGCCTGAATAACGTCTACATACGTTAGACGAATTTGCCCGTAAAAAGATACCCTCTCATCTTGTGCTAAAAAGTTTCTTTTTAATCCTCAAGCTCGTGAAATGAAGAATATGCGAAGATTGTACTGTTGCCGCTGGATATTATAGAATGTATAGTAACGTAAAGTTTCAGGCACTGATGATGGAGGCCCCTTACATGACCGATTGGGAACTCATTCAACAATATCGCCAGGGCACTACCAATGCCCTGGGAGAGCTCTTTGACCGACACCAAGGGCAACTGTACCGGCTGGCCCAGCGGATGCTGGGCAATGCCGATGAGGCAGAGGATGCCGTATCAGAAATTTGGATGCGTGTCATGAAGCACATACCGCAATATCGACACGATGCACAATTTAGTACATGGCTCTACCGGCTGGCCATCAATTACCTTATTGACACGTCCCGAAAACGGGTTCGCGACTCCCTGCTTTACATCAACTCCGAGATGCGAATCCCTAGCTCCGAAGACCCCGACCTCCATTGTGAGAAGAGGTTTCAAAGCGCGCTGGTACATCATGCTTTGGGCCAACTTTCTCCGACACAACGGATGCTCATTATTATGCGCGATCTCGAAAACATGCCTCTAAAGGAAATGGCCTCGGCATTAGATATTCCCCTAAGCGCCGTCAAGTCGCGCCTACGCCGCGCCCGTCAGGCTTTTAAACGCATTGCTTCCCAAGATCAACGCATTCCCGGTCAAGAAGCCGTTGGCACCGCACGATTGACATACCAGGGATTCTTGCAATAAATCGCCCGACGAGAAGGCTGCCTTGGTACACGTTAGGCAACCTTCTCGTCGGGCAGTCGTCCTAATTGTCGCAATTACACACCGTTACAAACGCCGACGGGTCAGACTATATTCCAAGTCCTGTAACGTCTGCGTCGTTAAAGCCCTCACTTGAACCGTGTCGGAAGTCGGCCAGGATACCAATCCCATTGTCGTTAGTATCCGCATGGCTTGCTTTAAAACCTTAAGCGAAATACCTAATTCTTTCGCTTCTCGATCTAACACGATGGTGGCCCCAACCGGCAGACGTTTGGTGATAATGGCGTCCCGATACCGAGACGCCACAGTACTTGGGTTATCAACAAGGCTCATAGGAATTCGTCCTTTCGTTAGTTAAAAAGATATCCATCATCGATTATCAATCTTCCCATATGACATCATAATGAGTTCGAGTCCAAGCGCCGTGGGTTCCATTAAATATGCAATAGTCCGACGTTTGCGTCAAGCCCAGTAGATAACAAAGAAGCAGCCATGGTTTCCCGCCCACGACAAATGGATATAATTAACACAAGGCGAATCACCACGAATGGGGTTGAACAGTGTATGATGTTACCGGTCAAATGAACAGTGGGCCACGAGGAGGTTAGGATGATGTCTGAAATAGAACCCGGCAGCCGCGCGTTGACCGAAGCACCGCAAAAAGAGGCGACACCGAAGGGGCTGAGAATCTCATGGCCCCAATGGTATTGGCCATGGTGGGTATTACTATCTTTAGCTGTAGTCGCATTAATGGCGGCATCGTATTTTGCTGGAATGCTAACGACCGTCTCTCATGCGCATACCCTGCTCTCAAGTTTACACCAACAGCTACAACAAGTGGCTCAGGAAAAAGCTCAACTCCATAAACAAGCCGAGGCTTTAGGCGTATTGCATGAATGGCAAACGGGCCACTGGAACTCCCCTCTCATCTGGTCGGTCTTCGTTCCTCAATGGGCGTGGTATCTAAGTGGGATCGTCACAGGAAGTTTTCTCGTTACCGGATTGCGGTACAAGCGAAACCGTCGCCATGTTCCCTCCCATATGTCGATGCCCGAAGAGTCTCGTGATTCTGTTATTCCAAGCCGTCGCCCCGCCTCTCATCATCACTGGACCCATGAACTAGTAGGGTTAGTGCTGTGGGTGGGCATCATTGCTGCCCTAGGATTTTTTATTGTCCACGGTAGGGACACCCTAGGGGTCTCATTCCCCTCCTTGCATTTGTGATGCCCGGTAACGCTCGATATCCTGTCGGCGACTACGTAAAGAGGCTGCAAGAGCCGCCACCATCACTGCAACCCCCACCAGTTCCGCTACCATCACCATCCACAAAGACAGACGCCCCCCAATGGTCATAAACAATGCCCAATATCCGCCACCCAATACCACCAGAGTAATAAGGCCCGCCGCCCGAAACCACCATATGGTCTTTTTCGAATAAGGGGCTGCTTCTTTGAGCATGTCGATATACTGTTGCTGCCTATGATTCATGTATCGTCTCCTGCCTTTCCTACCGTTGCTTGCTTATTATATCCCATTGCTCACGGGAAGAGCCTAAGGGTCGATATCAGGCATTGGGCTACCCTTTTGGATAACCATGTCACCGCCCTGCGTTATCCAGCCGTCTCCAAAATTTAAGGGGGTAACGGCTCATATGTGCAAGTCCTGCGCCTCTTTCGCTTATAATATAGGTCAGTATGCTATCCATGATGGGGGGCTTTAGCCATCGACGAATCTTTACTCGCCATTATCGACATTGGTTCAAATTCTGTGCGTCTTATGGTTGTTCGGCGCTTTGGGCCAAACCTGGCCGCAATTATTGATGAGCAAAAAGCCACGCCACGGCTGGCTTTAGCTAAAGATGCAGATGGCTTCCTCACGCTGGATGGTTTTTCGCGCCTCGTGCAATCCTTACAGTATTTCCGGGACATTGCCCAATCCTATCACGCCGACCCCATCATCGTGCGAGCTACCGCCTCGTTGCGTAATCTGGCAAATCAACAACAAGTGATCCAAGAGATTCAACGTCAAACAGGCTTAGAAGTCGTCGTGCTATCGGGAGAAGATGAAGCCCAAATTGGTTTCCGAGCGGTTCAGTCTAGCATTTGCTTAACACAAGGCTGGACCGTGGATGTCGGAGGTGGAAGCACCGAAGTTGTAACGTTCAATGAGGGGAGACTGGTCCATCAAGAATCGTTTCCATTTGGCGCCGTGTCCCTCGCCTCTCGTTTTCCGGTGTATAAAGATCTCCAAGGCTGGATTCACCAGCAATTCGCATCTGCCAAATGGTTGCCCCGAATGCCCTTACAGGGCATCGCTTTAGGGGGAAGTGCCCGGGTTCTAGCCCGAGCACTCCAAGAAGAGATGGATTATCCTCTGAGGCAAGTGCATCACTTCTCGGTGCCGACGGTAGTGATTGAAACATGGTTAAATAACATTGCCACCATGACTCCCGATCAAAGAAGAAAAGTGGCGCATATCCCCAAAGACCGCGTTGATATTATTGTTCCAGGAATCGCTATTATTTTGGCCTTGCTCCAAATCACTCAAACGGATCAGTTAACCATCAGTGGATTTGGACTCCGCAATGGTCTACTCTTAGATTATTTGGGATCCGAGCCGGCGCCCGTTTTTTCATCAATCGCCTTGAATAGCGCCTTGACCGTAGCATTGCGCAATGAATGGCCCTTGCATTTGGCCATGCATCTTCAAGAACGGGTGGCCGAATTGGGACAGGCTGTGCAATCGATATTAGGATGGACTCCCCGCGCCGTGGAATTGGCCCGGACAGCGGCTTTGCTCCGCGCCGCCACGTAAAGATGGATCGGCTTCGGTTCTGTCTCAGGCGTGGGAAGTCGTGTCACTCCTCTTGGGCTTTCACTCAGTGAATGACCCTGTAATTAATTCCGGCTCCCACGTCTTCCATACCGCACGTCAAGCGGAACGAAGGATTGGCCGGACCTAGACCCTGAGAGACATGATAGGGTTTGCTCACGTGATAACGGCAAAGGAAGACCGCTTAAGAGGGAACCGAAGTGAAAGACCTTGAAATACGGCACGACGGTAAGAAAACAAGACAAAACATTGAGGTAGGAGTGACAGCACGTTGACAATGGATCACAATGCCTTTCGCGGCCACTTAATTGTCGCGGAAGGTACCGATGGGTCAGGAAAAAGCACAGCAATGAGCCTCCTAGATAGTTGGCTGACTGCTCAAGGCATCCCCGTTTACCGTACCGCTTGGAATAGTTCATCCTTTATCAAACCCATCATGCGCCATGTCAAAAAGAAAGAGTGGTTAAGTCCTGCAGCGTTCAGTCTCCTCCACGCGAGCGACTTTTATGACCGATATCATCGCCTCATCCTTCCCCGTCTTGAGGCCGGCTATGTGGTCCTAGCGGACCGCTGGGTCTATACGGCATGGGTCCGTGATACCGTTCGAGGGCTTGACTTGCCTTGGGTCCAATCCCTGTACCAAGGTGTTCGCGAGCCCGACTTGGCGATTTATTTTTCGGCCCCTCCTGATGTGGCCATTTCACGCATCAAACACGCCGCCCGCGAATTGAAATATTACGAGAGCGGCCAAGATATTAGCGGGTTGCATGATAGATGGGCCAGCTTTTTGTGGTTCCAAGAAAAAATGCGGCAAGCATATCTCGCCTTGGCGGACCAAGGTATTCTTCAATTGTTTGATGCCACCTTATCGATTACCGATCAACAGAAAGTGTTACGACAGTGGTTGCGGCCTATTCTCGAATCCTATTGGCAACAGTCTGATTTCTTTCAAGCCCCAGCCGATGACACCACGTCGTCTATCACCTCAATTAAAAAAGGAGATTTTTAAACATGGGTAGACCGGTACGCACTGTAGCACCTCAATGGCCATATGTTGACACATATTACCCGGGCTTATATGTTGGGGTGGATGGTTTAGACGGTTCGGGACGTACCACCTTGGCTAATGAACTCCATCGCCAATTGCAGTCCCATGGCTACCCCTCTGTGGTAACAGGACCTTTTCCCAGTAAAAAGTCACAGACTCAAAATACCCTGAATAAACATGATCGACGCGTTGGGGACACTAGCCGCCATTTGCTCTATGCCAGTTTTCTTGCCATCGTGATGCATGAAGTCATTTTGCCGCATCTGCGGGCGGGATATATCGTCATTTCTGACAGGTCTTGGATTAGTCTTTACGCCCGAGCTACCGCTCAAGGTCTCGATAAAAATTGGGTGACGACCAGCCTCGGGTTTGCTTTACAACCCGATCTGGTCATAGAACCTGCTGCTACCCCGTTAACCGCTGCGCGGCGAAAGCTCGCGGGGGCCGAAGCGTTAGACCCATTGGAATCTGTAGGAGGTCGAAGTCAACTCTCCGGATTTATCGCGTTTCAAGAACAGATCCAAACCCTCTTAGCCCCGTTGCGGCAACAACTGCCCTGGCATGTGGTCGAGGACATTAAAAATTTGGATCAGATGGCTCGCATCATCCACCGCATTGAAGCCGAAAGTGAGGGATTGCCATCTTAGAGCATACGGAAGCCCTGATGAAACGTTATGCAGTTGGCGTGCCGCACGCGATACACGTCGCCCAATTGTCGTTGACGCTATTTGACCATCTACAAACATGCCTAGACTTGCCGCCTACGGAACCATGGCGAGACTATCTTGAAACGGCAGCGCTTTTGCACGATATCGGGTATTTCATTGCCAAACCCAAGCACCATCGACATAGCCGGTGGATCCTAACCTATACGTATGAGACCCAATCGTGGCGGCCTATAAGCCGCCAGTGGGTGAGCGACCTCGCGTATTTTCACCGCAAACCCTTAACGAACAAAAAGGCCCAATACCTGGCAAGCATTCCAGGCCTTGGACCCCTTGTATCAATTCTCCGAATCGCCGACGGCCTTGACCGCGCCCACCAACAATTGGTGACCATTGAACAGGTCACGTGCTCTGATAAAAATGTCGTGATTACAGTCCGGCATTTAGAAGATGCTGATTACAGCCATCTCATGGAGAAAAAGGCTGACGGTTTCCGGCACGCTTTTCACCGTTCTCTAAAAATCAAGCGCTTAGATGCGAGCTCCTGACGAACGCCGCGCCACATTATCCTTTTCAGCTGCTAAACTGACTGCTTCGGCAATTTTGTCCACCACGTTGCGGTTGAACACGCTGGGAATAATATATTCGGGTCCCAGTTCTTCCGGTTTTACCACCGCGGCTAACGCTTCGGCCGCCGCAACCTTCATTCCCATGGTCACAGTTCGCGCCCGAGAATCTAAAACACCCCGAAACAGGCCAGGAAAACATAGCACATTATTAATCTGATTGGGGTAATCTGAGCGTCCCGTAGCGACCACCCGAGCATACGCTTGGGCCACCTCGGGTTGAATCTCTGGCGTGGGATTAGCCATCACAAATAAAATAGCATCGCGCGCCATTTCTTTAATATCATCCGGAGTCAGCAAATTTCCCGCCGACACCCCAATAAACACATCGGCACCCCGCAAGAGTTCCCGCAAGGTCCCCGTGCGTTTATGGGGATTGGTTTTGCGCGCATATTCTTGCCATTGAGGATGATTGGGATACGACTGGCCGGCAACAATTGCGCCTTCCTTGTCGTACCCTACAATATCCTTCACCCCCATATGTAACAGCAATTCCGTGGTCGCTGTACCCGCCGCGCCAATCCCCGCAATCACAACCCGCATCGACGTCAAAGGTTTATTAACAACCTTCGCAGCATTGATCAAACCCGCTAAAATAACCGTAGCCGTTCCGTGCTGGTCGTCATGAAAGACCGGAATGTCCAAGCGTTCCTGCAATCGCCGTTCAATTTCAAAACACCGCGGAGCAGAGATGTCTTCAAGGTTGATCCCCCCAAAGGCGGGAGCAATGCGCACAACTGTCTCCACAATGGCATCCGTATCGGTCGTGTCCAAGCAAATGGGCACGGCATCGACGTTCCCCAGCCACTTAAAGAGCACCGATTTTCCTTCCATGACGGGCAAAGCGGCTTTCGGGCCCAAATTACCCAGGCCCAAAATGGCCGAACCGTCTGTCACAATGGCCACCGTGTTGCGCTTCATTGTCAACTGAAACGCTTTACTGGGATCTTCGGCGATGGCTTCAACCACACGCGCCACACCGGGCGTATAGACATGTGACAAATCAGCGCGCGTCTTGATTTGCACACGTGGCTTGATCTCAATTTTTCCACCCAAATGCATTAAAAATGTACGGTCTGAGACATTCTCTACCGCGACACCCTCTAGCTGGGATAACTGTTCAGTGAGACCTTTTAGCTGTGCCGCTGTCGGCATCAACACAGTCAAATCACGGATCGTTTTTTGGTCTTCCGCTCGAACTAAGTCCCATGCGATGATGTCTCCACCTAAATCGTCGACAAGTTCGACCACGTGCCGAAATGGCAAACCATCTCGTTGCATGATTAAGCGAATGATATACTGCACACCATTTTGAACCACATTCCTATCCCCCTGCGCCTCAAGGCTTTCGTTGTTTACTCCGTCTATCATAGCACGTCGTAAAACGAGAAGATGCTCGAAAATCCGACGATCAGCTTGAATGCGCGCCGCATTTCTCCCAGAACCCGAAAAACCACAGTTTAAGCGCCATCCATTGGACGGTATAATCACCAAAGGAGATCTTCGCACAGCACGATTAGGGAGGAGATCCGGATTTCGGTTCAGCATAAAGACGAACATCATGATGAGTTTTGGTTAATCGCCCGCGCTAAAGATGGCCAAGAAGAAGCTATCGCCCAGCTCATGAGTCGCTACGCCTCATTAATAAAAGCTACAGCCAGTCGTTATTTCCTACCCGGAGCCGAGCCTGAGGACGTTATCCAAGAGGGGTGGATCGGCTTTTGGCGCGCTATCCAGCACTTCGACGATGAGCGTCATGGCTATTTTGCCGGCGCCAAGCCTACCGCTGCTACCGCTGCTAACCGGTGAATAAAATCCAGTCCCACCAATCCAGAAAATCCTGGGAAAACTTTTCCATTACACAACGGCCATGACGGGCAGGCTTCTCCCGCTCCACGAAATGCCACATATGAACCCCAATAGATCGCCAAATAGGTATAAATCCACGTACCCCAAACCCATTTCTTTGTCGCTGACGATGTGTGGTGCCGAAAAGCAATACCCGCCTTGCGCCCTTTTATTTGGGCATCCAATTGAAAGAGAAATACCGTCAGCAACCCAACTCCCACCATGGCCAACAACCCGAAACCAAGATGTAAAGCCAGCACAGGTGGTGGATTCACAAACACCACTGCAAGCGCCCCGAGTGCCGATTGAACGACGATGAATCCAATTCCCACTAACGCAAAAACTTTAACCTCGATCCACTTTCCATACCGCACCAGCGCCCAGATCATAAAAATTGTCGCGATCAGAGCAAATCCCCCTACGAGTACGCGGTGGCCAAACTCGATCAGCACATGAATGTTACGTAGATTCGGGATGACTTGTCCATTACATAGTGGCCAATCTGGCCCACATCCCAATGCCGATCCGGTCTGCGTGTCCAAAAATCCGACCATGTTCACGATATACATCCCAATAGTCGCAATGACACCCAACCACTTTATCGACCGTGAAGGGGGGATGAATTGATATTGCTTCGCTGACATTTGTGCCAATCACTCCTTACGATAAGCCAGTAGACGCAGCACTTCACTTCCGCCAGTCTATCACAAAACGGCTCGAAAATTGGCGTCAAATCTTGTGCCACTTAGGACCTCTTGTTATCGCAGGGTATCTTTGCCATTTGTCTATCACTCTATGCAGCCATTCCCGGCAATTCTTAAATTATCCAATCTGCGGCCGGACTTGTTCGACCAGGTACGTGATGATCGACGGATTCTCCATGGCCCCTGGATTAAATGCTACTTGGGGCTCAGCGCCCAACAACAGCTTCTTAACAGGAATCTCCATTTTCTTGCCATTAAGCGTTTTAGGAATGGCAGGCACAAAGAAGATTCGGTCCGGCACATGGCGCGGAGACAACGCATCGCGCAAACGTCGCGTGATCTCACCAGCTAACGACTCGTTGGCTTGCTCGCCAGGGCGCACGACAACCATTAATATCAAGCCCTTCGCGATCCCCATGGCTGACAAGTCCACGACCAGGCTATCTAAGATCCTGTCATCATCCTCTACCACGCGATAAAACTCACTGGTGCCCATGCGGATACCGCCCCGATTTATCGTCGCGTCAGAACGACCGTAAATAACCACGCTACCATCGTCATGCACCAATATCCAATCACCATGGCGCCAAACACCTGCAAACATGTCAAAATAACTGGCACGGTAACGCGTTTTTGCGGCATCATCGCCCCAAAGGAACAAGGGCATGGACGGCAGCGGCTGGGTTATCACCAGTTCGCCAACCGCGTTATAAACCGCATGCCCCTCTTCATCAAACGCTTCGACTTGGGCCCCTAAATAGCGACACTGGATTTCCCCACTGCGCACTGGCAATGTCGGCACCCCACCCACCACCGCACTGCAGATGTCGGTTCCTCCACTGAGCGAGGTTAACCACAGGTCTGTCGAGACTTTTTGATAAACCCATTCAAACATCTCAGGCGTCAGAGGAGACCCGGTTGAACCAACGGCTCTCAGCATGGATAAGTCTAAGGACCGAACATCGACCTCTTGTTTTTGGCACAAACCAATATAGGCGGCGCTCGTACCTAAAAACGTTATGCGTTTCTCGGAAGCTATCTGCCATAATCTTCCAACCTGGGGATACGCCGGATTCCCATCATACAGAACAATGCTAGCCCCGACTAACAACCCGGAAACCACAATATTCCACATCATCCATCCTGTCGTGGTAAACCACATAAATCGATCTTCGGGTCCAAGGTCTAGATGAAAGGTCAATGCCGCCAAATGCGTGAGTAAGATCCCTCCATGGCCTTGCACGATGGGCTTTGGCAATCCTGTCGTCCCCGAAGAGTAAAGAATCCACAGCGGATGGCTGGCCTCAACGGCTTCAAAATCCAATGGTTCGGACGACTCCAGCAGATCATAATCCTCCAAACCATGGTCTAAGGATTGGTCGCGAAAAGTCTGCCGCACCATAATCGTATGGGTAACCGTAGGCAATCCCGTCTGCAAGGCGCGCACCACCGCACGCCGGTCATGGACCTTTCCGTTATAGCGATATCCATCCACGGCAAAAAGGATTTTCGGCTCAATTTGCTGAAAGCGATCTAAAACAGCTTGGGAACCAAAATCCGGCGAACAGCTCGACCAGATCGCTCCTAAACTCGCGCATGCCAGAAAAGCGGCCACCGTCTGGGGAATGTTCGGCAAGTAACCGGCAACGCGGTCGCCTACCCTCACATCCATAGCCTTTAGGGCACCGCGAATGCGGCTGACCTCAGTGCGCAATTGATCCCACGACCACGTCAGCTGGTCACCATTTTCCGCTTCATAGAAAATCGCTGGCTCTTCGCCTTGGCGCCTTAAACTATGTTCGGCGTAATTCAAGTAAGCACCGGGAAACCACTGGATATCGGGCATTTGCGTGCCCTTCAGAATTTTTGAAAAAGGGGTCTTGGATAACACGCCGAAATACTCCCAGACCGCTGCCCAAAACTCCTCCAAATGGTCGACGGACCATTGCCATAAATCTTGGTATTGAGAAAAGGTGAGATTTTTGTGCACCCTCAACCATTCTTCGAATTGCGTGACTTTTGCTTTTTCTATTTGGTTAGGTGAGGGGGTCCACAGGACTCGCCCCCGTTCTAATCCGTCCATTGTCCGCTCCCGTCCTTTCGTATTCCCTTCCATTATAACAAGGAATCGGAGAGCCACAGCACGTTAAAAGGGGTCAAAGCTTCATCCCCGTTGACAAGCCTGATACAATACAGCAAAGATGATTGCACTGAATGTTAGGGTTCTCGAAAACCCGTTACGCACACTGCCAAGGAGACCCGTTCGGAATGCCCTTGTATATTATTTTAATGCTGATGGCCGGAATCTCTTACGGGCTCGTCACGCCCCTAGCTAAACTAGGGATTGTCCATGACGTTCCTGTCGCATGGCTTACCCTCGCCCAATACCCTGTCAGCCTTATTATTTTTCATTTTGGAAAGACCATGACGTCATCCAAGGTCATCCCGCGGTGGCAAGACCATCTCACGATGATTGCGATTGGCGCATTAGGGGCTGGCGTATCGTTAACTTACTACCGCAGTTTGACATTTCTTCCGGGATCCATCGGTATTGTACTGCTTTTTCAATTTACCTGGATGCTCCCACTGCTATCAGGGCTTTTGCATCATCACTGGCCCACTCGGTGCCAACGTTACGGAATTGCAGCCGTTCTCGCTGGCACATTCTTGGCGGGCGGGATAGTCCGCGGAAGCCTACCCTTAGAAGGCTTTGCGTTAGGATTGGCTTCCGCCTTGCTGTATGCGCTCACTTTGCTTCTCTCAGGGCGTATAAACGCCGCAATTTCTCCCTGGTACCGATCTGAAATATCCCTCGCGTCTGGACTCCTTCTTATCTCCATTGCCTATCAGCCCTGGCACAATCTCCAGTGGGCCATAGACCCCTCGACATGGGTCTGGGGAAGCTTGATGGGCCTGTTTAGTCAAGCCATTCCCCTTCTGTTTACGTATATTAGCGCGCCCCAATTGCCTCCTGCCCTGACCGGGATGTTAGCATCGTCGGAGCTACCCGTGGCGGTCATACTGTCCGCGGTGTGGTTGAACGAAACGGTAAGCATTTGGCGTTGGATAGGGGTTGCTATCATTTTAGCAGGGATCCTCATAGGCAGCGTGCCACTCAAACGCCTGAAGCATACGTCGCCCCTTTAATAGAAAGAGTAGAAAGCATAGGGAGACAGCCACATCTCTTATGGCCAGCCTCCCACCAACGCTGATGGTTAAAACTTCTCTAAGTCTAACAATTCCCATTGCTTTACAACAACCGTACGCGCACCAGATGAGACAGCGGGGTCGGCTTCTGCCATGGTTACGGCATCCTCCAATGAACTTGCCCGGTACACGACCATCCCCCCTGAACGATCACCAAAGGGCCCGCCCCAAGCAACACGACCCTCTCGGAAGAGATTACCTAGGTACGCTAAATGCGCTGGACGATTCTTTTGATTCAAAGCCTCGTCGACAATGGTCAACCATGCGACATATAAATTCGTCATATTTACCTCTCCTAAGGCGATTGTATTTTTATCCAACCGCAGCGCACTCACTGGGTCTCCCCGCACAATAGCATACGCGCACAAGCCTGAGAAGTGTTTCGATTCAAAGTCAGTGACCAACAAAAAACCAGCCTTTTCAGGCCAGCATTGTTTCTCCATTAACATCCTTGTCTAAATGCCCCATCCACTCAATAGATGCATTAAGAAAGGAGCCGCATAGGCCTCTAGCGCTGTTCCCACCAACACGACAAAGCTCATGGCCACCACTAACGTCGTAAATGCCGCAAACCGTTGAGACAATGTGCTGCGAGCCGCTCGTCCTTTTGTGGAAATCAACTGCCACGAAAATCCTAAGGCGACTCCTCCTACGATAACGATGGCGGGAACAATAAAAACATTTTGCAAGCCCATGGTGATAGCAGCCAATCCGGCACCTTGCCAGTGAAAAGACATCAAAACAAAAGCGGCAGAAAACCCCAGCACGAAGCCTCGAAAAAAAAGAGCCACCATGACCAAAGGCATGCCTGCGACGGATACCCCTAACAGGTACAACAAACCCAACAATTTGAGATTCGCCGTCAACGCTTGGCGAAAGACCCCATGATACGTAGGCGTCGACGTCTGAATATCGATAAAATGCCGAAGATAACCAACCAGTGATAATTTGTCCGCTGGAGTTAACGTACCCACGGCCAAAACACCAAATAATATCCCGACCGCCATCGTGGCAACAGCAATATATACGGGCGTAAGATACTGCGCCAAATAATCTTCTAGGATGCTGGTTGGTGCCTCAGAATGCATAGGCTGTCCCTCCTCATACAGCCTATGCATTCACTTAGGAATCGAGACCCATAAGATCGGGAAGCGGCGACGGAACATCCCAACTATCTCGCTTCGGTTCCCACAGTGGCCGTGTGCCGCTTAAACGTTCCGTCATGCCTAATAACAGCATTTTGTCACCATCCGATAACCCGCCCCATAGGCGATTTAACGCTTGTGCAATTAAATCCGTGCTCGTTGAGCTGTCCGACGGCATATGCCATTGTCGTAATGACAAGTCTAACTCTTCTGCTAAATGTCCAATCAGCGCTGCACTGGGGACCATTCTACCTTGCTCTACGCCACAAATGGTTTGTTTGGTGACACCCACACGCAACGCCAACTCTCCTTCGGTCCAATGTCTTTCGCAGCGATGATAGCGAACATGTTGCCCAAATTCACCAATCAGACTAGGACAACCGACACGCGCCGCCTGTAGTTGGGCATGAAGAAACTGAGCCAATTCTTGCAACGTGGGTTCTTGACCACTTTCCATAAACTGATGCCAAGCGTTGGCCCCTAACTGCAACACTTCAAAAACTTTGGACAGTTTATCCTCACTAAGCACCGCATTCGCATGCTCAACCCGAGTAATGAGGACTTGCGATACACCAATGCGCCGAGCCAATTCCGTTGCGGTCAGACCGTGCTGCTCGCGTTCTTGGCGCAGCCACGCGCCGAAACGCTTGAGAAGACCTCCATCATGGTGCTTGGCGTCCAACAAACTTTGATGAATTTGTTTGATGTGTGGCAAGGACTCCACTGCCGAATGCCCCCTTTTGGTCAGCACGGCCTTCACACCCTAAGACGACCCGTTAATGGCCCGAACGATTTACCCACCACTGCAACCCTGCATAGGCAATGCCATTCAGCGGTGTGGAGCGGTTAAAAAACTCGATGACTTGGCGTCGGGTCCAAAGTTCCGTGCTAATCTCTTCATCAGCCTCTAAAGCAGGCGCCCCAAGGCTCAGATCCGTTGCAAAATAGAGAGAAAGTTTTTCATCGGTATACCCAGGAGACGGATAAATGTCTGCGACAAACTCCCATGACTTTGCACGGTACCCCGTTTCTTCCCGGAGCTCCCGTTGAGCGGCCTCCAAAGCGCTTTCTCCGGGGTCAACTTTACCAGCGGGCAACTCCCAAAGAAAATCCTGTACCGCCCAACGATATTGTTTAATGACAACCACCGCGCCCTCTTGAGTTTCAGCAATGACCGCCACGGCAGGAACGCGGACGACCACTTCACGCGTGGTATCTAAGCGGCCGACCCTGACGGGATCCACCCTCACAGACAACGTACGGCCTCGATAGATCCACCGTGGCATTCCTGACCGTTCTTCCAAGGTATAAACCTCCTTATATTAGACTATCCTTTTAGCAAGAGGAGGTATAGATAATGTATAAAGTCCAGAAACTTCTGTTTTACGGAACAATACAAGAATTCAAGGATTGGCGCCAATTATGGCTACCCGCGTTACCCGTCACCAACTATCTTACAGCGTTGGATCACCGTCAAAAGCTCCCACGTAGCGACGAATCGCACGAATCGCCGATTTAAATAATAGCACCTCTTCATCACCAGACACCACGAGGATGGCATAGGTATCAAACCCATCTATCGTCCCAACCAGTGTCGTGCCGTCTAAAAATGTGACTTCAACCGGAATCCGTCCTGTAATGAGATGCTGATAAAAAGCGTCTTGCACATAGCTGGTACGGCTTCCCGGAGTACTCGCAGCTTTGCTAGGCTCGGGTTTCGAAGGCACCTGAGGCTTAGACACCCGGGCTCGCGCGCTACGCTGGGTGTGGGGGATTTCAATCCATTTATCTCCTGACACTACTCTTCATCCTTTCGCTCATCCAACTCTTCCGAGCTTCCTAATACTTTTTTCGGCACAGGTCTCTCGATTTGACCTAACCGGCGATTGACCGCGTCGAGAACAGCCCGAACTGCCGCTCCCTGCCCGTCGCCACGTTCCGGAGCTGCGCCAATTAAGACTTCTTCTTTGCGTTTATTCGTCACATAACTGAGCGCAACGGCTACAATGGTGCGCCCTGCCATCTGAAACGTTCGCAATTCTGTTAATACCACTGGCTGCGCCAGTTCGGGAATTTGATTCACAGCGTCAACTGTCGCCCAGGCCATAATATTGTGATACTGACTAGGTACATAGCGTCCGTGCCAACGACCCTCAAAATCCGTCGTCGTATCATCCGCTGGCTGCAACCGCACATATCCCTGGGCATTTTGATGCACCGTATCCAAATCAATCCGAAATTCTACTACCGTAAGCCGGGCTAAGGGCCGCGTCGCCCGGTCATCCATAATCTGCGCGACAGAAACTTTTTTATGGTCTACGCGTAGGCCCCACTGAGCCAACAAGGCACTTTCCACATCACGTACGATCTGCTTGGGCGAACGATCCAACGTCGTTAACACGTGAATTTCTTCAATGGCTCCCCATTCGTTAACGGCAACATGCGAACGCAAAACGGTAGGCAGACGTTTAATCAAGGCCTCAAGCTCAGCGACAGGTACATGGTCAAATTCTTGACTCATTCGGGCGGAAACTCCTTTATTAGACTGGTATTTTTTGCATTATGAAAAAGAGGACATCATAACATTCGATATCCTCTTTGCAAATTCCTCTATTTTTGTTATTCCGGAATATAAGTCGAATCTACCCTCCCCAAAATATGAATCCGAGCTTCCGCCACTTGGTCGGCGGCTTCCTGGGTAGGGATTTGGGCTTGTTGGGCATGTTGCAAGATTTCTTGGACCTGCTTGCCTATCCCGCGAACCCGCGCATAGGCTCGCTCTTGATTATAACCATCACGGTGGAATTCGTCGGCAACATTCACCACTCCACCCCCGTTAATAACATAATCCGGAACATACACGATCCCACGTTTCATCAACTCTAAGCCATGGCGCGGTTCTTGGAGCTGATTGTTGGCCGATCCAGCAATAACTCGGCATTTAAACTGATCAATCGTGCGATCGTTGATGATAGCACCCAACGCACAAGGAGCAAAGACATCCGCGTCAACCCCATAGATAGCATCCGGAGCCACCCATTGCGCGCCTAATCGGTCCGCCACAACCCGGCCCTCGTCTTCATGAATGTCTGTGACAATGAGCGTAGCACCCTCATTCTTCAACATTTCGCCCAACAACGTCCCGACGTGACCGAGCCCTTGAATCGCAATCCGACGACCATGAAAGTCTGCACTGCCAAACGCCAACATCATGGCCGCTTTCATGCCTTCTAGCACACCCAAAGCTGTTGCTGGGGAGGGATCCCCACTTGTTTCCTTTAATCCGCCGACAAACTCGGTTTCCCGTGCCACAACCGCCATGTCGTCCGCGTTGACACCAACATCTTCCGCCGTAATATAGCGGCCTCCAAGACTTTGAATCAGCCGGCCAAATGAACGCAATCGTGCTTCGGTTTTATCGTGCCGCGAGTCAGCCCATATAACAGACTTACCTCCACCGAGGTCCAATCCCATCGCCGCATTCTTGTAGGTCATGCCGCGAGATAATCGCATGACGTCGGTAATCGCGTCATCTTCGGAGTCGTATGGCCACATGCGCAAGCCGCCCAGTGCAGGACCCAAAGTCGTATCATGGATAGCCACAATGGCCTTCAGCCCCGCCGCTTGATCATACCAAAACACAAGCTCTTCATGTCCGTACTGCTCCATCGCCTCAAATATGTTCATCGTTAACCCGCCAGCGCGGGAGTCACTTCCTTTCTGTCCTATGGAGGTCTGTTCGCACTCCGTTCCTCATCATGTCACAAACCTTCTCAATGGTAAACTACCCGGATACCGAAAATATACTCGGAACCGGCTAGCCGTGTGACAAGAAAAAAGCCCCCAAAAATGGGGGCCTAGCTGGCTTTAATCTGCATTCTCAATTTGTCAGCAACCATCGCAATAAATTCCGAATTGGTGGGTTTCCCGCGATCACGATTCACAGTGTGGCCGAAAATCCCGTTGATGACATCGACATTACCCCGAGACCACGCCACCTCAATGGCATGACGAATAGCGCGCTCCACCCGGGAAGGTGTCGTCTTATACGTCTGCGCAATGGCTGGATACAACTCCTTCGTCACTCCGGACAGTAAATCAACGCGATCAATCACCATGACAATCGCTTCACGGAGGTATAAATAGCCTTTAATATGGGCGGGAATTCCAATTTCGTGGATAACATTCGTAACTTCGACATCCAAATTCTTTACAGGTGCTACCGTCACCTTGCCACTACTTGCCGCCGGCGCCTTACGTTCTGCTGTCGAGGCCCCGCCAAGCTGCTTAACCCGCTCCGCAAGTACTTTGAGGTTGAAAGGTTTTAAGATGTAATAATCTGCGCCTAACTCTAAGGCTCGTTGGGTCATCGTCTCTTGACCAAAAGCCGTGAGGATAATCACGCGGGGCGGATTGGGCATATTCATTTCGGATAGCCGCTCCATCACACCTATTCCGTCCAAATGAGGCATAATAATATCTAGAACAATCACGTCTACCGGGCGTTGACTCAATATGTCAAGCACTTCCACCCCATGATTCGCCACTCCAACGACTTCCAGCCCATCTTGTTTGTCAATAGCGTTCTGGAGCAATTCGCAAAAATCACGATTGTCATCTGCAATCAAAACCTTTATTGCCATTTCCCATCCTCCCGCATTTGCACTCGATATTTGCCACAGACCGTTCTTCTATGATTTTGCCTGATCTTTGCCGTCTTGCGAAGTCTCTTTTTCATTCTCATTCTTCCATATTTCTCTGTTTTTCGACACCAATCCCTGTTCTTGCATCCACGCCAAACGGAGATACGTGGTTTTGGTTTTCAGCCACAAAGACCGTGCATACTGACTCATAATCCATAAAATGCCTAAGATAACGCTAAAAAAAAGCCATAAAAAAAGGGCTGCTCGCGGATGATCAACCATGGATCCCACCACCTCTCAGCGCTTCCGTTTAGGGAAATATGACGAACGAATTCGTGATCGCCCGCCATATTTCCTGCTAAAGATCGGTTATGTCAAAGATTTTTGTTTGACCATCCAATACGCATAACACCCATAACCCAAGCTAGGACGGCTCACTAACACATGAGTGACTGCTCCTACAATGCGACCGTTTTGAATAATAGGGCTGCCACTCATTCCCTGAATAACTCCCCCCGTTTGACTTAACAACCGCGGATCATCCACCTCAAACAACAACCCCTTGGTATGGGGTGCCCATTGGGGATACGTTTTCAAAATGCGCACCGCATAGGCATGGGTGCGTTGTCCATGCAATACCGTGATAATATGTGCTGGACCCGGTGTGACTTGATCGGGCAACGCTACAGGCAAAGGCTTAGCCGGGCCGTAAGGTCGGTGCCATAACGTCCCCGTAATCCCAAATATTCCGTTATGGCGAACATTCCCTTGAATATCTTGCCCCCCTGTCAGAACACCAATTTTTTGTCCCGGAGCATTGGCAGTCCCAGCGATAATCCCGACAATATCAGCGCCCGTTACACGACCACTATGCACTTCGACAGGGGAACGCGTTAAGCCATCCGTAATACTGTGTCCCAGTGCTGCATATTGCAAAGAATGCGGATTATAAAACGTTAAGGTCCCGACACCACTCGCGCCGTCTTGTACGAGAATCCCAATTTGCCACCGATGATGCTGAGAAGACCACAGCGCACGAACGGAACGAAGGTGAAAACTCCGACTGCCTTGAACTCCTAGCATCACCGCTTGATGACGCCGCCCCGCTTGTTGCACGGCTTGCGCTAAGGCTCGATCTGAATAAACGGGGCGATGATTAACCTGAACAATCACATCCCCCTTATCAATTCCTGCCTGTTCGGCCGGATCCTCAAACCGTCCATGACTCCACACAGGGGCATATTGGGTCACCACCAACCCTTCGGTATTAACCAATACCCCCATAGACTCTCCCCCAGGCACCTCATAGATTGGCTTCGTGACCTCCACGGGCACTTGCCTCCATGGAAGCCATCCAAACAATTTCGTTTGCAAGAGAAATCGGCCCGGCGTCATCCCCCTGACTTGGGCAACATTACCCGAGATATTCACCGGGCCCACGGACGCCGAAGACAACGACAGCCATGAGCTCCAAGGCAAGACAACTTTTTGACCTTGAGGAACCATCACCGCATCGGGTAACGCCGCCATGTTTTGCACAGGCCTGGATAATCCAATCCCCACGGTAATCCCGGCCGCGATTAATCCCACAATTCGCCTTTTCGTCCAAAAATGTTGCCGCACGTCTTTCACCTCCCGTTCCTTTTGCGTTTATAAGGTCCCGGAAATGCGGTCACTTCATGCCCGGTAATATGCCCAAGGCCTGTCTTTGCATCCAACGCAAAACGACTTGACCGCGGTTTCTTAAGAAAAACCCGCAGTCAGCGACATTGTTAGAGGACATTACATTGTTTAGGACCATTTTCCAGAAAACGTGAAGACGACGTGTGCCATTTGGAAAGGGACAACGAGACAATGCCCGGCCGATTTAGAGTTCTTGCAGACGTAACGCGATGGCTTGCGCCGCATGCGGCCGGGCCCATTTTCCTTGAGCATGAATAATTTCTTGCCGTTTAGGAGAGTCTTCTGGTAGAAGTTCTTTGACTCGTGCAGCGAGTTGACCTTTATCACCACGTACGGCCATATTGTGACCGACGAGGCGGTCGCGGTTGGCCTCTTCCTGGCCCGCAATCCAATGCGTTAAAATCCAAGGTACGCGTGATTGAGCGACTTCAGCAGCTGTAACACCGCCCGGTTTTCCCACGACCAATCGGGAATGCCTTAACAATAGGGGCATTTTTTCCACATAGCCCACAATGCTGACGGTGTCGGGCCACGTTTTTTGATCTAAGTGCCAATGGAGCTTCTCATTATGACCGCAGACGGCCACAACGGGATAATCAATTTCCGATAATTTTCTTAAAATCCGGTAATAAGGTCCCATGCCTAAGCCTCCCCCTAACAACACAATGGGATCTTTGGCGTAAAGTGGCAGTTCCCAAGCCGGATCCCGAAACGACGAGCGAATGGGAATTCCCGTCTGCCAAACTCTGTTGGCATCCACGCCAAATCGTGTTAAGTCTGCGACTTGTTCGGGGAACCAGACTGTATAGGCATCGGCCATAGGCTCGTACCAGAAACGGTGCACGGACAAATCGGTAAGAACGCCCACCAGTTTAAATGGTCGCTTTTTGCTTTTGACCCCGGCCCAGGCATTGAGCGCAAAGGGATGGGTGGCCAAAATAACATCCGGATGATAAATATCATATACGTGCGACAGGACTTCCTTTCCCGTCTGCATCCAATGGCGGCGATGACCTTCCCAATGGTAACCCGTACGATCTTCCCAACGAAACACCCCACCATATTGCTTAGGAAGGTATTTTAAGGCCCAAAAATACAATCCCGTTTCAATCCGAGCCCGTCCCACCAAGTGCTCAGAAAATTCTACGGCCATGCCGCGTTGCAAACACGCCTCAGCTAACGCACGCGCGGCAATATCGTGGCCTGTGCCAATGGGTAGGCTTGCAATGAGTACCCTCATCATACGCTCCTTGCCTAGTCATTTAATAAAAAAGGCGGCTAATCAGTAAGCCCCATAACGTCCCCGCAATAACTTCCATTGGGGTATGACCCACAAACTCTGGCAACGATTTATCCCCGTCGGGATAATCATCGGAGCGCGCCAACCGATTAAGATACCGCGATTGCAAACCAACAGTACGGCGAACACTGAGCGCATCATATAAGACGATTAATCCAAAGACACTGCTAATCGCGAAATCTGGTGATTTCCAACCATAACGGAACGCAATGGAAAACACAAGTGCCGCAACCATTGCCGAGTGTGACGATGGCATGCCTCCAGCCCCAAAAAGCCTTTCATATTGCGCCTTGCGTCGTCCTATCGCATACAACACAAATTTGAGCAGCTGCGCGCTTAACGCTGCTGTCAGAGCACTTATGAGGATGCGGTTACCATGAGCCAACCAACTAGTCAACCTCTTCCCCCTCGCCCAAAAGATGGCGTGCATGGCCCATGGCCACGGAATCTACCTGGCCGCTGAGCATACGCGCGATCTCTCGTTCCCTCTCGACACCTTGGACCCGTTTGACAAGCGCGCGCACGATCGCATCCTCAGCGGTGCGTGCCACTACCCACTGATCAGCGGCACGAGCCGCGACGGACGGCTGATGACTAATCGCTACAACTTGGTGGTCTTTACCTAATTGCTGCAATAAGCTCCCAACTTGTGCCGCACTCTCCCCGCCAAGGCCGGCATCGAGTTCATCAAAAATAAGGGTAACATCGGTGCGGCCTCCACTAAGCACCGCCATAGCGAGTGCAATGCGCGCCAACTCCCCGCCCGATGCGACCTTAGTGGCTAAACGCAATTCTTGTTGAGCCGACGATGCAAATACAACACTTGCCCGGTCGAGCCCCGTCGCACTGGGTTCGGATGCTTCTAGCCGCAACGTCACCACGGCATGAGGCATTTCCATCTCGTGCACCAAATCGCTCACACGGCGGCTTACTGAGAGGGCCGCTTCCTTCCTGATACGCGAGAGTTCTTCGGCCACCTTCCGGTATGCCTCCTCCGCCTCCATTGCTTGCCGTTCGGCCACACGTAAATCCCACTCCAAATTTTCCCATCCTTGCAGATCTCTATGCAAGGCTTGCATATACTGCAACACTTCGGGAATGGTCATGCCATACCGACGTTTCACCCGCGCCAAATCATTGGCGCGGGCTTCGAGCTCCTCAAGGCGATCCGGTCCTTGCTCCAAACCACTGGCCCACTCACTCAAGGCCAAACGCAACTCGTCAATCACATCTTGGGCTTGTTGAATGAGTCCTTCCATCGTAACGGCCGACGGATCTAGCCGTACTAACCCCTCCACTTGCCGTCGTGCTTGGTCAAGTTGCGCTATGATGCTAGTTCCCTCAGCACCATCAACAATTTGGCTTAAAGCTTGGGATCCTTCCAGTAACTGTTGCCGCGACCGCAGACGCCCTAAGTCTTTAGTCAGTTGGCTCTCTTCATCCACGGAAAGACCTAAAGCTTTCAAACTGGCGTATTCCTGGGCCTTCTCCGCCATAACCTCGGCCTTAGCCGACCCTTGCAACAATTCCTGCCAAGCGGTTTTCGCCGTCCGCCATTGTTGATAGGCTGCCTCAACGGCATCACGAAGATCGTTAAGCTGTGCATAGTGATCGAGCCATGTTAACAAGGTCGTCGGCTCGAATAGTCGCAGCGCATGATGCTGACCGCTATAGTCAATAAGCTCCGTGGCCAAATCCCGCACGGCTTGACGGGGCACAATTTGGCCTTGGATACGATAAATAGACCGCCCTTCACGGGACATATCGCGCTGCACGATTAACACGTCATCTTCTTCAATGCCCCACTGTCTCAATGCAGTCCACAAGGGATGGCTAGAGGCTACCGAGAAAGCCGCACGAAGGCGAAAACTTCCGGCAAAGGGCCCGACGTGGTCTGCAGTTCCCGCCAATCCCAGCACAGCGGGGACGGCGGTCAATAACAACGACTTTCCTGCCCCAGATTCACCAGTAACCGCGGTAAACCCCGCGGCCAAGGAAATTTCTGCCTGTTGGATAATGCCAAAGTTCTCCACCCTTAGAGCGCTTAGCATAACCGCACCCCATTCATCGCAGTTCATCCAAACGAGATGCCAACCGCGGTGCATCGTCTTTGGAGCGTGCAACAACTAACACGGTGTTTTCACCCGCCAACGTTCCAACCACCTCAGGCCAATCCATTTTGTCAATGGCCTCCGATACGACTTCTGCCCCCGCCGTAAGCGTTTTGACCACCACCAGATTCTCGCTGACGGTGTAACCCGTTAACACTTCGCGCAACAACCGACGCAATCGGTCCCGTGTAGCCCCCAACACATGGTCATCAGGCAATGCATAGCGATGCGTATCCTGATAAGGGACTTTAATCAGTCCCAATTCCTTAATATCTCGAGAAATCGTCGCTTGAGTGGCCGGCATCCCTTTGGCTGCCAAAATTTCGGACAATTCTTCTTGAGTCTGAACCGCCTGTTGGGTAATAATCTCCTGGATTAATGACTGACGCGAACGCTTATCGTGCCGCATAACTCTTAATGCCCCTTTCGCCACCCCCGCAGAACTTGAAAAAAGCTCCAACCAGGGCGACGAAGAAGCCGAATCGTCGTCGAACTGGTTTCAACAAGCACCTCATCACCATCCTCCAAAGGATGTGTTTCTTGCCCGTCCACGGTCACCAGCGTATCCCGGTGCATGGCTCGCACGCGTATTTTGACTTGCTGGCCGCCGTTTATCACAATTGATCGATCAAAAAACGAGTGAGGACAAATCGGTGTCACGACCATCACACTCAAGGCCGGACTTAAAATCGGCCCGCCTGCTGAGAGTGAGTAGGCCGTTGACCCTGTTGGCGACGCAACAATCAAGCCGTCCGCAGGATACGTTGTCACATAGCCGTCATCGACAAAGGTTTCCAAGTTAATCAAGCGCGCAAATGGGCCTTTCGTGACGACCACATCATTCATTGCCTCAAATCGCGCTAGTTCTTTTGAGCCCCGCATAACCTTCGCGGACAACAACCGACGTTGATCGATCTCATATTGATTATTGACCATTGCAGTCAACGCAGGCAATAAGTCGGGCACCTCAACTTCGGTTAAAAATCCCAAATGTCCAAGATTCACGCCAAGTATCGGACAGTTAAGCCGAGACAAAGCCTTGGCGGCATGAAGCAGTGTGCCGTCCCCCCCTAACACCACGACACCATCGATCATCCCCGCTTCCAAGGTCTCCAAAGCCCTTCCTAGTTCTGGGAACCCCGTCTCTTCGGCTAGCGACTGAGGGATCGTTACGGTTATCTCACGTTGAGTCGCCCAATGACGGATTTTGCCCGTAAGGCCGCGCACTTGGTCCTTGTCGGGATTGGGCCAAATCATCAGATGTTTCACCGCTGTTCATCCCCTTCCCAGGCCTGATCCACAATGTGACTGATCGGTGGAACGTACACGGCATCGCCAGGTGCCTGACCAGCCAATAGGCTCAAAAATTCAATATTGCCTTCTGGGCCGCGAATGGGCGAAGGGGCCAGCCCCAAAACCGTCCAGCCTTGCTCCTTGGCTTGTTCCACAAAACGCGACAATACCGCTTCGTGAACACGGCGATCTCGCACAACGCCATTTTTGCCTACGTGTTCCCGCCCTGCTTCGAATTGGGGTTTCACTAGCCCGACAACCCGGCCCGATGGCTTCACGATCGATAACAGAGGTTTTAACAAGAGGGCTATCCCAATAAAAGAGGCATCGATGGAGGCAGCATCCACCCGGTCAACGCCAGGCAGCATATCTGCTGTTAACCAGCGCGCATTCGTCCGCTCCAGCACTGTCACCCGTGGGTCTGTTCGCAAACGCCAGTCAAGCTGGCCATAACCCACATCAACCGCCCACACATGACGTGCCCCATGCTTCAGCCAACAATCCGTAAATCCGCCGGTCGAGGCGCCAACGTCCACGACGTCCCACCCGTCTGGCTGAATGTCAAAAACTTTTAGGGCTTCTTCCAACTTTAGACCACCCCGACTGACATAGGGATGCGCCATCCCATCAACTGCCAGCTGATCGTCCGCCTTGACCAGATGACCCGCCTTCGTCATAACCGAACCGTTCACACGCACCTGCCCCGCCATAACCAAAGCCTGAGCTTGCGTTCGCGTGGGTGCCAATCCTCTCTCGACCAAAACGCGGTCAAGACGCGAATCCCCGTGGCCTACTTTTCGGCGGTCTTCTTTAGAGGAAGCCACTCTCTCACCCTCCGCGCCACGCCATCAGCGTTCAATTCGTAAAGGTTTAAATAGTAGTCGACGGAGCCATGATCAATAAATTCATCTGGCAATCCGGCATTAAAAATCGGTACGGTCACCTGCGCCTGATTAGCCCACTCATTAATGGCAGACCCGAAGCCGCCAGCTATGGCATGTTCCTCTAAGGTCAAAACCGCCTGGGTTTCTGCCATCACCGCCGTCATAAGAGCTGTATCCAATGGCTTCACAAAGCGCGCGTTGACAACGCCAACGTCATACCCCTCACCTTGCAACATCTCACGGGCAGCCAAAGCCTGATACACTAGTGGCCCTAAAGCAATAATGGTGACATCGCGTCCATGAGCGAGCCATTCCCCCGTCCCCCACACCAAAGGCGAGGAGGGCTGTTTGAGATCGAGCCCTCGTGTCGCTCCTCGAGGATAACGTAAGGCCACGGGATGCGGTCTATCCCATGCCCCTTGTAACAGTTGCTGTAATTCGACCTCATCTTTCCCCATTGCGATCTCGATATGAGGAACCGTGCGCAGAAAGCTGATGTCATACACCCCTTGATGCGTCGCACCATCGGCACCCACTAGCCCGGCCCGGTCTATACCAAAAATCACGGGCAAATCTTGATGGCAGACATCATGTATCACCTGGTCATAGCCCCTTTGTAAAAACGTGCTATAGACCGCAAAGACAGGCCGCATACCGCCTACCGCTAATCCCGCTGCAAATGTCACCGCGTGCTGTTCAGCAATCCCTACGTCAAAAAATCGGTCCGGAAACACTTTTTGGAACATGTCCAACTTCGTCCCGTCAGGCATAGCCGCCGTAATCGCCACAATCTCAGGATGCACGCGAGCCATATCAATCAAGGTTTGACTAAATACCTCGCTGTAAGAAGGGGGTTGCCGTTTTTTAATAAACTGTCCCGATTGGATTTCAAAAGGTCCCGGCCCATGAAATTCCCCGGGCCGTTGTTCAGCAGGAAGATATCCGTGACCTTTTTGGGTAATCACGTGCACCACTACAGGACCCTCGACGCTCTGGGCATTGCGTAACACAGAAATCAAATCGCTTAAGTTATGTCCGTCAATGGGACCGTAATATTTAAAGCCCAATTCTTCAAAAACATTGCGCGGCAACACCGCATGATGCAAGACATCTTTGGTCTTCTCCAACGTCTTGCGAATTGACCCTCCGAAGACTGGCACAGAATCTAAGAGCTGCTCCACTTCCTGCTTCATGCGCGTATAGGCCGGCGCAGAACGCAATTCGGTGAGATAATGCGAAAACGCGCCCACGTTAGGAGCAATGGACATGGAGTTGTCGTTGACCACCATCACCAAATTCGTTTTGGACTGGCCAATCTGGTTCATCGCCTCCCACGCCATCCCCGCCGTCAAGGCCCCATCACCAATAACGGCTACGACCTGATAGCGCTGTTTACGTAAATCCCGCGCCATGGCCATGCCCATCGCCGCCGACAATGCCGTCGAGGCATGACCTGCTTCCCAGACGTCATATTCGCTTTCACGCCGCTTAAGAAATCCCGACAGCCCATTGAGTTGCCGTAAGGTACCAAACGCATGATAACGTCCTGTTAGAAGCTTGTGCGCATAGGCTTGATGACCGATATCCCAAATGAGCTGATCAGTTGGGGTGTTATACGCATAATGCAGCGCAATGGCCAATTCCACTGTGCCTAAACTTGCCCCAATATGGCCTCCTGTTTGCGCCGTTGTTTCAATAATCACTTGACGCAATGCTGCCGCCAACTTTTCCAGCTGCAACACCGACCATCCGCGGATATCCTCAGGCGAGCGAACCAGTTCCAGGATATTCTCTTCCATCGCTTCTTCTGCCCCCTAAACTTTACAACAACACGTACGACAACTTGGCATAGGTGGGGTCATGTTTACCACTGACGGTCCACAGCAAAATCCACCAAACGTCGCAAGATGTCTGATTGTGGCCCCGACCCAATGGCAATTTTTGCGCGTATGCGGTGGTCGTCCGCCAAACGCCTAGCCTGATCTAACCCCACCAAACTTGGATACGTCGCCTTGCCCAACGCGCTATCCGTCCCGATGTTTTTACCCATGGCCGCCGGATCGCCTACGACATTCAAAATATCATCAACAATTTGAAAGGCTAAGCCAAAATGTTCGCCAAAATCTAATAGTGCCTGTTGTTCCCGTTCGTTGCCCGACAAGATAGCCGGGATGACCAAAGCCGCTTTAAACAAGGCCCCCGTTTTATGGCGGTGAATATTTTGCAGCTCTCCTAGCTCAACATCCTGGCGCTCGGCCGCTAAATCGAGCACTTGCCCTCGAATCAACCCTTCACGGCCCGCGGCACGGGCTAAGTATACCGTCGCTCGCAAAACATCTTCAGCTTTCGCCGTTTGGATAGTCCCCATTTTGACAAAGGCTTCTGTAAGCAACGCATCGCCGGATAAGATGGCCATCGCTTCGGGAAACATTTTGTGCGCGGTGGGACGGCCTCTGCGTAAATCGTCATTATCCATAGCAGGCAAATCATCATGAATGAGCGAGTAGGTATGAATGTACTCCACCGCTAATGCTGCGTCTCGAAAAGTATCGGCCGGCAACCCCAAATACAAAGTGCTGGCCATCACTAATTGCGGACGAAGACGCTTACCCCCCGCAAGCAAAGAATAGCGCATCGCTTCTTCTACCGCGCCCGGTTGGGCAACGCGGCACACGCTGTCCTCGTTAATCCATTGCTCAATTATTTCACGAGTCTCTTGGAGCCATTGTTGAATGTCCACATTAGGCCTCATTTTCCGCATTTAACAAGTCTTCCGCTTGATTGAGCAACAGATTTGCCTTTTCACTCAGTTGACGAGCTTCTTGAAAAATCGTCAAGCTCTCTTTAAGCGACAAATTCCCACTCTCCAGCTGACGCACAATCTCCTCAAGCCGGATAATTAGATCCTCGAATCGCTCCAAGTCATTATCTTGCGTCATGCCTCGTCCTCTTTCCCCGGCTTTTCGGATATCATCCAATAGCTCCCATTATACCAGTGTATCTCATAGTGTTCACCTGGCCGAATATCGGCCAGGTCCCGAGCCTTCCCCTGTGTGTCGGTGAGATAGGTGTAACCACGCGCCAAGACCGCCGAGGGATTTAAGGCATCAAGCCCCGCCGTCAGACGATCCAGACGGGCTCGGCTGATTTGTACCCGGCGTTCCATCGCACGGTCCCGCCGCTCTTCCAGCCGATCAAGCACATCGCGGCGACGCCCCACGATACGACCAGAGTCTGTTAAGATTCCGTGTGCCGTCCACCCTGCCAACCGGGAACGTTCCCACTCGATGCGGTGGCGCATCGCGCCGTGAATGCGTTGGCTTAGTAAATTTAAGCCTTGGATCAAACTCGCACGCTCCGGTACAGCAAGTTCTGCCGCCGCTGACGGGGTCGGAGCCCGCATGTCGGCGACTAGGTCCACCAGCGTCGTATCAATTTCATGTCCCACAGCGGAAATGACAGGAACAGGCGAGGCCGCTACCATGCGTACTACCGCCTCATCATTAAAAGCCATTAAGTCCTCTTTTGATCCGCCACCTCGACCAACAATCAACACATCAATGCGATCTTGATACGCCTCTTGCAAAGCACGCACAATGGCCCTAGGCGCTTCCGGGCCTTGCACTAATACCGGAAATAAGCGCACTGGCATCGACGGAAATCGTCGGCGAATCACCGTTTCAATATCGAAGCGCGCCGCTCCAGTTCCTGATGTAATCACCCCAACCGCACGCGGCAATCGGGGCAAGGCACGTTTGGGCGACGAAAAGAGGCCTTCCATGGCTAGCTTCTTTTTTAAGGCCTCAAGTTTCTGAAATTGGTCTCCATCGCCTGCTTCTTGGACTATCGCGACATAGAACTGCGTTTGTCCGTCCCGCTCGAAGACCCCCACGCGTCCAAAAGCCAAAACCGACAAACCATCGCGCAAGGGAGCTGTTAACGAGGCAGCATCGCGCCGAAACATGACCCCCCGCAATTGGGCTTGGTCATCCTTCAAAATGAAATACCAATGGCCGGAGCTGTGGTGCTTGACGCCTGACAACTCACCTTTTACCCACACCCTTTGCCATTGGGGCACCCCTTCCACAAGTTGACGGATGCTCTGCACCAGTTCATGAACGGTGACGGTAGCTGGCGTCATGCGTTCAATTCTCCTTGAAAGGCCTGCCAGGTATTACTCAGCAGCATGGCGATCGTCATCGGGCCAATCCCCCCGGGGACAGGTGTAATGTAGCCCGCACGGGTCAGTACCGCAGGAAAATCGACGTCGCCAACAAGTCCTTGGGCCGTGCGATTAATCCCAACATCAATCACGACCGCGCCGGGTTTAATCCAGTCTGCTTGGACCAAATGCGGTCGGCCAACGGCTGCAACCACAATATCGGCGTCTTGAGCCATAATACTGGGATTGGGGGTTTTCGAATGCAATACACAAACCGTCGCATCTTTTTCGAGCAAAAGCAGCGCTAACGGCTTCCCAACCAACTGAGAGCGTCCCACAATCACGGCCTTTTTGCCCGCTATGGGCACATGATAACGGGACAATAATTCCATAATACCTAGCGGCGTACAAGGCCTCAGTCCGGGTTGTCCTGTCATCAGACGGCCCATATTTGTAGGGGTCAACCCATCGACATCTTTGCGAGGATCCAAATGTTTAATAATCACTTGAGCATCAATATGGGGAGGCACTGGCAACTGCAGCAAAATGCCATGGATGCTGGGGTCTTGATTGAGCATTTCAATCATTTCCAGCACCTGTCCAGTCGTAGCCGACGCGGGTAAAAGGACTTGTCTGGAATCCATTCCCGCCTGCGTGCTCGCACGATGTTTATTGCGCACATAAACCGCTGAAGCCGGGTCGTCACCGACCATCACCACCGCAAGCCCAGGCCGCCGTCCCGTTCTCGCATAATGTTCGCCAACTTTGACCGCAAGTTCTGCCCGAATTTGGTCAGCAGTCGCCTTGCCGTCTAGCAGTTGGGCCTTGGACATCACCACGAATCACCCTTTCTTACGTTCTTGATATCCACCTTATGCTACCTACTGTCAGGAAAATAGCGTCAAAGAACTTGCGCTCTCGACGCTGTTTGGTGGAGGAGATGTTTGTTCATGCCGTAGACACGTCCGCCCGTTCCGAAATCGTCCATGACCCAACTCCTATGCGGGAGGCTCCGCCGATGTCCCAGCATCCGCAGGCTCTGACACGATCCGGTCAAGGTCCCCTTCAGGGCGTATCTGTTTCGCCACAGCCGACAGCACCCCATTGACAAAACGCTTGGCGTCGTCGGTACTATACTCCCCCGCCAATTCCAACGCTTCCGAAATAATCACAGAAATGGGCGTGTTATGGTCATTATAGAGTTCATACACCGCCATGCGCAGAACATTGCGGTCGATGGTAGGCATGCGCTGAATTTTCCAGTCCACAGCTGCTTGCGCGATCACCGCATCCAGCTCCGCTTGTTGCTGAACAACTCCTTGGACAAGGGATTGTGCAAATTCCCGGTCAGCGGCATCGGGTTCATGTAACCCCTTCAATAAAATTTCGATCCCCGTTTGCGCGAGATCATGCTCAAACAAAATTTTTAACGCCTCTTCCCGGGCATGATGCCTTGCCACGGTTCTACCTCCTCCATACTCCTGTCACTTAGGTCACATCTGTTGGGTTCTCGGAGTGCTGTTCATTATTCCATTCATGGTCTGGCTCTGTCGCAAATGACACTCCTTGAACGTGAATATTGACATCCGATACCGTTAATCCCGTCATCCGCTCGACCTGTTCTTTCACCTGATCTTGAATTCGGGATGCGACCTCAGGAATCTTCGCACCATACCGCACAACCACAAATAAATCAAGACTTACGTGATTCTCTTTCACGTCAATCTTGACGCCGCGACTCGCCGTTTTCTTTCCCAACATTTCGGTCAAGCCGCCTGCCAAACCGCCACTCATCGCCGCAACACCATCCACTTCGCTGGCCGCAATGCCCGCAATCACAGCAATAACCTCATTGGCGATCTGTACCGTTGGTAGCGTCTTGACTGGTAGCAGCGTTCCTTCTGACATCATGCGCTCCTTTCATCAAGCTCCTTTAATGCGCTCTGCCAAAAACGTCGTGTGAATTCGCCCGGCACAAAACTCTTCGTCGTCCATGAGCTGACGATGCAGTTCCAAGGTGGTCTTGACCCCTTCAATCTGAAACTCACTCAACGCGCGCCGCATGCGTTCGATGGCCTCATCTCGTGTCCGCCCCCACGTCACAACCTTAGCGAGAAGCGAGTCATAAAAAGGTTGAACTTGGTCGCCAGTTTCTGCCCCTGAATCAACCCGTACCCATGGACCACTGGCCTCTTTCCATAAGGTAATTTTTCCGGGGCTCGGACGAAATAGGTGTTCGGGATCCTCGGCGTTCAGACGGCACTCAATACTCCAACCAGACAGCACGACGTCTTCTTGACGAATCGACAACGGCAAACCCGCCGCGACCCGAATTTGTTCTTTCACAATATCCACACCGGTAATCATCTCAGTGCAGGCATGTTCAACCTGGACTCGCGTATTCATCTCCATGAAGTAAAAGTGACCGTCATCATCTAAAAGGAATTCTAAGGTACCAGCGCTCGTATAGTGGACCGCCTGCGCTGCGCGACGGGCCGCCTCACTCATTTGTTCGCGTAGGGCTGGCGTCATCGCACATGATGGGGCTTCTTCCATCACCTTTTGCCTCCGGCGCTGTAAGGACGATTCTCGTTCTCCCAGCGTCACGACATTGCCCTGGCTATCGGCAATCACTTGAATTTCAATATGACGGGGCTTACGCAAGAATTTCTCAATATAAACATCCCCTTGACCGAAAGCCGATTTGGCCTCACGACTTGCACTTTCTAGAGCATTGGCCAATTCTTCTGGGGAATCGACAACCCGGATGCCGCGACCTCCACCACCAAAAGAAGCCTTCACCATAATAGGATATCCAATTTCTTCTGCAACTTTCTGGGCAGCGGCGATATCATCCACAGCGCCCACCGTCCCGGGCACAACTGGCACCCCGGCTTGAATCATCATTTGTCGCGCTTGCGCTTTAATCCCCATTTTTTCAATGGCATCCGCCGGCGGACCGATAAACTTTAGCCCCCATGTCTGACACACGGCGGCGAAATGATGATTTTCGGACAAAAAACCATACCCTGGATGAATAGCCTCTGCGCCCGTTTGAATCGCCGCATTGATAATATTGGGGATATGAAGATAACTAAGATTAGAAGGAGCAGGGCCAATGGGGAACGCTTCATCCGCATATTTCACATGCAATGCATCTTTGTCCGCATCGGAATAGACCGCAACCGTCTTGATGCCCAGCTCCCGCGCTGCCCGCATCACCCGAATTGCGATTTCTCCCCGGTTTGCAATCAAGATTTTCTTAAACACCTCGACACCTCCGGTTCTACCTTCCTACTAGACCACAATCAGACAAGAATGTCTAGATGTCCCTCACCCATGAACAACGCCTCACAAGAAAGAATCATGCACAGACTTTGGGTCTGATTGGGGGACCCTTAAATTTAGAACCCAGTCCATCTCGTATGGCCATTTCTGCAATGTGATATGATGGCCTAGGGCACCAAGAAGACGTTTGGAGGTGTTGATCATGGAGAACAATCAGCCGACTTTAGTGGTGTTGACGACAGGCAAAGAAGCTTTTGTGCGAGCCAATGCGATTTTACAAATGACTTTGATGTTGAAAAAATTTCGGCCCGATATGGCCGTGGAGTTCCTCGCCTTAGGTCCCGGAATAGAAATTCTAAAATCGAATCAAAAGAACTCTCCACAATTCGGTCAGCAATTACAAGCCATGCGCGATGCTGGCATCACCATCAGCGTTTGCGAACAGTCCATGCAAAATCTGGGATTAACAGCCGATCAAATGTTTGAAGCCCAAATTGTCCGTGGTGGTCAGGAAGTCGCACAACGTCTAGGAGAAGGCTATCACGTCTTAACCTTCTAAACAAATATCTGACGGGGTGCCGCACTCTGACCCCATTATTCAGGTTAGCTCCTCTTTTGTAAAATACTGTATCCAAAGAAGCCCCTATGAGGAAGACCCGGACCAGTGGCCGCGGGTCTTCTTTCATGGAGGTGCGAGCTTCTATTTATTCAGGACTTGGGCAGGATCACCACGTCTTGTGGCGGCAATGAGGTCACTTCGGTAATGGTGTCCGCGATACGCCCAATCTGCTCGCTCGTCAAGGACGCTCCTCCGACCACGACAATCGCTTTATTTTGCGTGACCGTCACGGCACTCAGCGGAAATCCTCGAGCGGATAACAGCCCCTCCGCCTGCGTCTCCTCTTTAAGTTCTTGGGTATCTTGCACCATGGTGGCCGAGGCTTGATCTTTCGCCGATTGACCAATCGATGGATTTTCGGTCAAAGCTTTCAGCGTCGCAATTTCTTCGCTCATCACCCGGTCACGATGCATACGGTAATTCACGAAATAGTTTTCTAAATTCGATACGGTATTGGCCTGGTGTTGTTGCGGGGTCACCGAGGCGGACAAGGCGGTATTAGGGGCTGTACGGTGGTAGACCACATACCCTAACAAGACAGCGAGCACAGTCACAAAGGCAGCAAAGCGGACGATTTGGGGACGTTTCATGGCAATCTCTCCTCTCACAATGCTCATTAATTGGTAGGCAAAATCAATACTTGGTAAGGTTGGACCTGAAGCAACGTTTCTACAGCTTGAGCAAGCTCGGCCCTAATGAGGGGATTGCGGGCGCTCGCCGCCACGACGACAACGCCAGCCACCGACGGACCGAGTTCATCCAACGGGACCACGGCCTGCCCAGAGTTCGTCGTTATCACGACGGGAGAAGACCCTTGCCCACTTTGGTTCGTATCGACGTACTGGGAGGTCATGCTTTTCGTCAGGGTGACCGCCACGGACACTCGGTGCACTTGCGGAATATCATCAAGAATTTGTGTCAATTGCGCCGATACTTCTTGTTCCTGTTCAGCCAAAGGGCCACTATGTGTCGTCGTGACCGCTTTTTGGGTATGGGGAGGTGAGGGCACGGAAGGACCGAAACTTCCAAATCCTAACAATACAAGGCCTAAAATCCCCACTCCCGCCAGCCGATACAATTTCGTACGGTCTTCTTTAGCAAATTTCTTCCACCACTCTTGGAAATTACTAGCCATATGGACACTCCTTCTCCTTCCGCCGTACTCCTTTGAGGCTACGGTTCTACCCGGTACCGTGTGATAGAGTGCTTGGGTTGGTCTGATTGCACGATGAGATGAACTTTGGGAGTTTCGCCGGTCGTGACCGCCAAGGCATCTTCAATGTATTGTCTCAGCGTTGCGGTGTTGGTCGTTCCTGAGACTCGCACCACGGCGCTATATCCTCCTTGGGTGTCTGCTGAAATGGTGCATGCTTGCACATTTTTGTAGCTGAGTACCATCGCTTCCGCTTGGTCAATCTGCTCGGCGTGGACTAAAGACGAAAGATTTTGTCCCGTTCCTGCCCCAATCCAGGCGTTAGGCTGAGGCGACTTGCCAACCTGGTGAATCAGACTCCAAACGGGACTCACCATCGCTAACAAGAGCACTAAACCGACAACAAGACCCGCATATTTTTTGAGGTCTCCTTTCGGCAAAACAAAGTCGGCCAAGTTGCCCAAGAGCACAATAATGATGAGGGAACGCACCCAGTGTCCAATCAGCGCTATCATTACAATCCCACTCCGTTCGATACGGTTACCACAACCGTAATCATCAGGAAGAACATCAGCGCCACAGAGCCCGTAATGGCCAACAACCATCCCACGGCTGTGGCCATAGTTTCTAAGGTCCGGTGTACCCCACTAACCCCAAGCGGCTCAGTCGCTGCAGCCCCCAATCGGTAAAGCACCATCATGACAAACAGTTTGAGCACGGGAAACGCTACCAGCACGATGATGGTGAGGGCTCCAACCACCGATACCGCATTTTTCAATAGCATCGATGAGCCTAAGACCGCTTCCATCGCGTCGGAGAATGCCTTACCCACTACAGGAACAAAGGTATTGGCCAGAAATTTCCCCGTGCGCAAGGTCACACCATCGGCCACGGATCCGGCAGCCCCTTCTACGGCCATCACTCCTAAGAACAAGGTCATCAATCCTCCCAGCAGCGTTAACCCCGTCTGCCGAAGAAGCAGCGCCAAGTTTTTCAACGAAAAATTCGGCATCCAATGACTCACCAAGTCCAAGATGGTAGCCAATAGCACCAAGGGCAACACCCAACTCCGCGTCAACATCGCGACAAAGTTCACGGTCAGCATCATAACGGGATGAAAGATCCCAGCTGAGGCTACCGCCCCGCTGCCGGCCATCAACACCACCAACAAGGGAATCAAGGACTCCATGAGATGAACCACATCTGTGAGGAGTTGATTGACCATCGACAGTGCCAACCCAAAGGAGTGGAGGGCAATCAGAATCAACGCCGACACGACCACCATCTGGGAGACTTCAGCCACCCGCCCCGACCCATCAATAGACTCTGTAAGACGAGAGAGAATGGCCGCCAAAACCGATAACAAAAAGATGACGCCTAACACCCGTCCTTCCGTCTCCAAATCCCCTGCAATCGCTTGCGTCAGGGCATCGAGCAGTTCCTGGAGGGAAAAAGGATTTTTGCGGTGCAAGAGGTCCGAGGCCATTTGCGAGACCGTTGGGATATGCACCTGAGGATACGGATTAACCAGTTGCGAGACTTGATGGTCTAAGGACTCGGTATTGACACTTTGGGCCTGTTTGGTGATAAGAGCATCCACCGTTTGGGCATGCACGACGGGAGAAAAGCCCCACACCATGGCCATCGCCGCAAGCCAAATCCACAGCCTTTTCATTGCCATCGCTCCTCAGGACGGTATCATTTTCAAAACGGTCTGCAATATGGCACTGACCAGCGGAAGTGCCAAGGCCAAAATCACGATTTTCGCTCCCACCTCTATGCGCCAACCGACGCCGGCTTCCCCCGAATCATAGGCAATATGGGCAGCAAATGTTGCCAGATAGGCAATGCCGATGACCTTCAGCAGGAGACCGAGATAGAGTCCTCGAATGCGAGCTTGGTCGACTAATTTCAGAAATCCCGAAAGCACCTCTGCAAGTGGCGTAATAAGCACCAGCAATAAGGCGGCTCCTAAGGCCAATCGCAGAACCACACCGAGTTCTTTTCGCTCATCACGCACCACGACGAGCAACAGCGTCCCAATGATGCCCATAGAAACTAGGCGCAAGATGGTGTGCACAGGAGGCCTCCTTCACCTACAGGTTGAACATGGTGCGGACCGCGTTAAAGAGTTGCTGCACTTCCCGGAGCACTAACAAGAACCCGATAGCCACCCCGGCCAGCGCCACCAACTGCCCCCATTCCTTGCGATCGAGTCGCTCCAGCACACTATAGGCCACGGTTACCAGTATTCCAATTCCTGCCAAACGTACAATTAAGTCAATGTTATTCCCCATATCCTCACTCCGTTTGTCAGATGAGAACGATAACGAGGGCCAATCCCGCCAGCGATACGAGGGTTTCCGTAAGGCGTGCCGTTTTCAGTCCCTGACTGCGAGCTTCGTGCAAAAGCCTAGTGAGCTCCATTTCTGCGGCCTGCAGATGGTTCAACTGAAATTCTGCGGCAGATTGACCCAAGACATGGCCCAATTCGTTCCACACGACGAGGTCTTGTTCCCACAATCCCGGTACGCATTGCAATGCTTGACGAAAGGCGCTTGCAAAGTCGGTATCATGCTCGCCAATCCTTTCGGCAAGACTATGGGCCATAGACTGCCAGGCGGGAAATGGACGGCTCGCGCGTTCGAAAGCGGTGGCTAAAATGCGGTGGTGCCATCCAATCTCCGGCCGCAGTTGGCCAAGAATTCCAATACCCTGTTCGAGCGCGGTAATACGCAGCCGATACGGTTTAGCCATTAAATGGCCCAAATACCAAGCGCTTAAAACCGTTAATACCGCCCCAAACAGCTTCATGAGGCCAATCGCCATACCTGTTGATGGCCTTGCCACAGTTCTTCCACAGTTCCAGGCCCAAAACGCCGGCTAATGACCGCTACTGCAGGAAAGAGAGCGGATACCCGAATCCCTTTAAGGTCCGGATCGGCAATGGCTTCAAGTTGTTGGTAACTTCCCGCGTGAATGCTCGCTAATACGCCGACACCCGCTTGCAAGGCCCGGGCGACGGCTTGCAGATCTTCCGGTCCCCCGATTTCGTCTACGACAACCCAGTCCGGGCCTAATGTTCGGATTGCTGCCATGATACCTTCAGCCTTCGGCCAAGCATCTAAGACATCGGTATGCATGCCTAGCCAAAACCCGTAGTGACCGCGATAAAATCCTGCCAACTCCGATCGCTCATCCACGACGGCCACCCGCTCCCCACCATCACTGAGGTGGCGCGCTAAGTCTCTCAACAAAGTCGTTTTCCCACACCGTGGAGGAGCCGCAATCAAGAGCGAAGGGATAGGCTGGGTTGTATCGAATAGATTGAGGACCTTTTGGGCCGCCCCATAAACATCTTGGGCACGGCGAAAATTCAACCCCGTGATGTCAGTCATTGTGGAAAGCACGCCGTCGCGCCATACCGCTCGACCCGCAATGCCCACACGGTGTCCCCCCGGCAACGTCAAATAGGCGTGGCGCAATTCTTCGACCCGGGCGTATAGTGAATGGTCTGCTAGGATCGACACCAATTCATCAAGATCTTGTTGACGCAAAACATCGTGTTCGGGATCACCAAGTGCCTTCGACCAGTTTGGCCCGTAACACAGGACAGGACGATCCAGACGAAAGCGCACTTCTTCCACGTTTGCCAAGTGCTTAGGCCCAAGCTGCTGCACTTTCTCTTTCCAACGCCGCGGAAGAAAATCCCATGGCTCCATCCTTTTCACTCCTTCCTGGACGTTGCATTGATCTCCAACGTCCGGCCGGGATGTCCATCCCAGTTACTTGATATCTATGGACAGGGCTGACAAGTTATACCAAAAAAGTTTGCATCACTCCTATGCATAAAAAAGCCCGCGGCTGGCGACCGCGGGTCTTGCCTATAACAGGCTGTAAGGCTAATGGTTTAATGGTAGGCCGTATAACCGGGACCGTCATCCTCATCCGCATCATCCATGATGATGCAGTCTTCCTCGCTGTCGTAGATGACGTTGCCACAGTGAGGACAACTGAGTTGAATGTCGTCACGGTCAAACAGTTCTCCATTATAGGACGATTCTCGGTGACACACGGGGCATTCCAGCGCGATATACGAGGGTTCTTCGTCAAATCCGTTGCCAACGAGCCCTTCGTCATCTAAGGTATCGTCGTCATCGAATTCAATATCGTCATCACCATCGTCATACAGTTCCTGTTCGACGTCGAGTAAGTCCTCATCAAGCTCGTCAAGGAAATCCTCGATCTCTACTTGATTGGCGGTCACTTCCTCGACATCCAAAGTCAGATCCCGTAAAACATCAATGATTTCCTCGATAATCTTGCCTTCGCGGCTACGCGAACCCACGTCATACCGCTGGGCCATGCCCACCAAATGTGAAACCCTGCGTCGAAGATCTGCCATAGACCACACCTCCTTAGCCGTTACAGCTCTACCTTCTCCATCTCCAAAGGATTTCATACAAACGCAAAACGAAAGAGCTCAGTGGATTTCCACTGAGCTGGAATGCACCCTCTGAGGTTTAGGAGTTTGCCCGTCCTAAATACAATCCCGTTCGTGTATCGACATTGATTTTCTCTCCTTGTTCCACAAAGAGAGGCACTTTGACTGTTGCGCCCGTCTCGAGCTTAGCCAGTTTCGTAGCTCCGGTTGCGGTATCGCCCTTAAATCCTGGTTCGGTTTCCACAATTTCTAACGTCACGCTATTAGGAAGTTCAACCCCAATACTGGCTCCTTTGAACAGCACTACATAGCAGATCATATTTTCCTTCAGAAATTTGACCCCATCACCAATGTCGGCAGCGCTCAGAGTCATTTGCTCGAAGCTCTCGGTGTCCATGAACGTATACTCGTCCCCGCTGCTGTACAAAAACTGCATTTCATGCTTTTCCACTTTTGCTGCTGGGACCCTCTCGCCCGCATTAAAGGTGCGGTCCACAACCCCACCGGTTTGCAGATTTTTTAGTTTGGTTCGTACAAAAGCGGATCCTTTCCCAGGCTTTACATGCTGAAACTCAATGACCTGATAAAGTACCCCATCGAGTTCAATGGTCACACCGTTACGAAAATCGTTTGAAGAAATCACCGACTCCCACTCTCCCGTCGTCCTCGTATAATTTGTTATAGCGCTCCCCACTGTTTATCCCAGTGAGTCAGTCGTTCATATCCGGTTGCCGTAATGACTACGGTATCTTCCAACCTTACGCCTAAGACATCCGGAATGTAAACACCGGGCTCTACCGTGATGACCATGCCGACCGTTAACTCAAAATCAACCAGCGGATGAGGCCCAATAAATGGGTCCTCATGCACTTCCAAGCCAACCCCATGACCAGTGCCATGGCCAAAATAGTCGCCCAGTCCCGCTTGAGCAATCACGTTCCGGGTCGCCTGATCAACCGCCGAAACCCGTATCCCCGGTTTCAGAACCTGCAGCCCCGCTGTTTGCGCCTGTTTCACAATATCATAAATTTCCCGTTGCCGCCCGTTTGCCTGCGAATCCGATACGGGCCACGTCACCGTTTCGTCGGAATGGTAGTGGTCAAATACCGCGCCAAAATCGATGGTCACTAAATCTTGGGCTTCTAGCAAACGCGTAGAGGGCTCAGCATGGGGCAATGAACCGCGAGGCCCGGAGGCAACAATGGTTGGAAAGGATAAGGCGTCCGCTCCTAGTTCCCGCATGGCATGCTCCAACGCCACGGCTATTGCTCGCTCGGAGATTCCGGGACGGATAAGGGGCGTAATACTTTTGAGGGCTTGGTCTGCAATGTCAGACGCCTTATGAATACGAGCAACCTCGTTTGCATCTTTGACAAGACGAAGAGATTCCACATGCCCTGCGGCCGCTACCCATTCAATCCCGGGTAAGGCATTGCGCCACTGATCCAACATCTGCACGGTCACGCGGTGCGTTTCAATGCCGATTGTTTTCCACCCGCTATCCCCCACACGCCCGGCTAAGCCTTGCGTAAGGCGCGGAACTACTACCACTTCGTAATCAGGCGCTTGAGCCGCCGCTTGTTCGGCATAACGAAAATCCGTGAGCAACACCCGGCTGTGCTTGCCAATTAATAGCCATCCCGCAGAACCTGTAAACCCGCTGAGATAAAAGCGATTTTCAGGAGAAACAATGAGATAAGCATCGACCAAGGCGTTTGGTCGCTCCCATAGTTTGGCAATGCGCCGTGCATAGACTGACATGCTCGCCAAGAACGTTCCCCCCCCTTAGCGTACCGAACGACACAGAAAGGCTACGGCCAGCTCATATCCTTCAACCCCGAGGCCCGAAATTTGACCGGTCACAGCCGGGGCCGTCAGGGAGTGAGCACGAAAGTCTTCACGCGCATAGATATTGCTGATATGCACTTCGATAATCGGCATGTCCACCGCTGCTAAAGCATCGCGTAACGCGTAGCTCTGATGCGTCCAAGCCCCCGGGTTGATGACAATCCCTTGCGTTCCGTTCGAGGTCAATGTCTCGATAAAATCAATGACGGCTCCTTCATGATTCGATTGAAAGGCCGCCAGTTCACACTGGGGAAACTGCTGTTGGAGATCGGCAAACACCTCTTCCCACGTGCGGTGCCCATAAATTTGGGGCTGACGTTTGCCTAAGGTCCCCAGATTAGGACCGTTGATGATCGCGATTTTCATTAGTCTTCCAATCCCGGCAGCGGAAAATCATTCGCCAGTGTCTCGACCCGGCCACGTAAAGCCGTAAAGTCAAAATCATGCGGTGCCGTGATAGCCTCTGCAATGATGGCTGCTAATTCCTCAATTTGTTCGCGTCCAAATCCCCGTGTTGTCACTTGAGGTGTACCAATCCGAATGCCCGACGTGACCGTAGGCTTTTCCTTTTCAAAGGGGATGGTATTTTTATTGACGGTAATCCCGGCTAGCGCTAAGCGATTTTGGGCTTCGAGCCCGGTAATACCACTGTGTTTCGTATCCACTAACATCAAATGGTTGTCCGTGCCCCCAGACACCAAGCGTAAACCCCGCGCCATCAATTGTTCCGCTAAATGGCGCGCATTTTCCACCACTCGCGTTTGATACTGACGAAATGCGGGCGTGAGCGCTTCGCCAAACGCGACGGCCTTTCCCGCAATGAGGTTCATTAAAGGCCCTCCTTGCATCCCGGGAAAAATTGTCTTGTCAATCTTTTTGCCCCATTCAGGCGTCGTGAGAATAAAGCCCCCACGGGGACCACGTAAGGTTTTGTGAGTCGTCGACGTGACGAAATCAGCAAAGCCTACAGGATTGGGATGAAGGCCCGCGGCGACCAGACCAGCGATATGAGCCATGTCCACCATGAGCAAGGCTCCGACCTCTTGAGCAATGTCGCGGAACGCTGCGAAATCAAGAATGCGCGGATACGCCGAAGCCCCCGCCACAATAATATGGGGCTGAAATTCTTTGGCCAACCGCCGCACCTCATCCATATTCAGACGCTCGGATTCCGGGTCCACACCATAGCTTTGCACCTGGTAGAGCTGCCCCGACACATTGACAGCACTCCCGTGGGTTAAATGGCCTCCGTGAGACAAGTTCATTCCTAATAACCGGTCTCCCGGTTTCAAAGCGGTAAAATATACAGCCAAGTTCGCTGGTGCCCCAGCATGAGGCTGTACATTGGCATACTCGGCAGAGAACAACTGCTTGACCCGTTCCTGAGCCAAGCGTTCCACGACATCCACGTATTCACAGCCCCCATAATACCGATGCCCGGGGTAGCCTTCAGCATATTTGTCCGTCATCACAGACCCAACGGCTTCGCGCACAGCCTTAGAAGTCCAGTTCTCCGATGCAATCAGTTCTAAATGGTGAGCCTGACGTTGCTCTTCGTCTACGATGGCCTGGTAGACCGCGGGATCCACCTGGGCTAATGCTTTCAAGTCCTCTCTCATTGATTCGCCTCCTGCTCATTTTGTGATGGATTTTCCTGAAAATAGGTTAAGATGGGGTGACGCGCGGCAAGAGTTTCGTCCAGCCGCCCCACCACTGTATGATGCGGTGCCTCGTGAAGGAGTTCCGGTGCTGAGTCAATCTCCTGATTGATTTGCAGCATAGACTGGGCGAAAGAATCCAGTGTTTCTTTGCTTTCGGTTTCCGTCGGTTCTACCATCATGGCTTCTTCGATCACAAGCGGGAAATACACGGTTGGCGGATAAACGCCATAATCAATCAACCTCTTGGCCACATCGAGTGCGCGCGCTCCACGTTTCTTCTGATTCTTCAAAGTCAACACAAATTCATGTTTGACAGTCCGGTTGTAAGGCGTTTGATAGGCGTCTTTGAGCAGATGCAACAAGTAATTGGCGTTTAATACGGCCGTCTCCGAGACAGCTTTTAAGCCACTGCTTCCGTGGCTCCTCAGATACGCGTAGGCCCGCACCAAGACTCCGGGATTCCCATAAAAAGATCGTACTTTGCCGATTGACTGAGGGCGATCGTAATTCCAACGATAATGACCCTCCTGGCCCACAATCCGCGGCACCGGCAAGAACGGCTCTAGCCGGGCCTTGACACCCACCGGTCCTGCGCCTGGGCCTCCCCCACCATGCGGCGTAGAAAACGTCTTGTGAAGATTTAAATGCACAACGTCAAAGCCCATGTCGCCTGGGCGCACTTTTCCCATAATCGCATTGGCGTTAGCCCCGTCATAATAAAGCAGGCCCCCTGCGGCATGGACAATGTCCGCAATTTCCAAGATATCTTCTTCAAACAAGCCCAAGGTATTCGGATTGGTCAACATTAACCCGGCAGTCTCTTCATTAACCATCTGGCGAAGCTTTTGCACGTCCACCCCGCCGCGCGCATTAGAGGGGACAATTTTGACATGAAACCCTGCCATGGCCGCTGTCGCCGGATTGGTCCCGTGAGCCGAATCGGGAACAATCACCGTAGTGCGATGCTGTCCTTGCGCTTCGAGATAAGCACGAATAATCAGAATTCCTGTAAGTTCCCCATGAGCTCCTGCAGCAGGTTGCAGGGTGACCGCATCCATCCCTGATATTTCGGCAAGGGCCTCTTCCAACGCCTTCATCAGGTACAACATGCCCTGGACGGTCGATTCGGGTTGCAACGGATGAATATCCGCAAATCCCGGCAAAGCCGCAACGGCCTCGTTGACTTTCGGATTATATTTCATCGTACAAGACCCCAAGGGATAAAAGCCGGTATCCACACCATAATTTAACGTCGACAAGTGGGTATAGTGCCGCACTACATCCAGCTCAGACACCTCTGGCAAATGCAAGGGTGATGTGCGGACAAAATTCTCCCCCACTACTTCATCGATCTTTACAGGCGGCACGTCAGACTCGGGGAGACGAATCCCGCGGCGATGCGGTACGGATTTTTCAAAGATCACCGGGACATCCATTGTTTCACCTCTTCTACAAACTGATCCATCTCGCCTTTGCTACGCTTTTCGGTCACCGCGAGCTGCCAATAGCCTTGCCATTGAGCCGACCATTGGCCCATATCAAAACCGCCGATAATGCCACGGGATAAGAGGTGTTGATTAAGATCGCTAATAGATTTTGGCACCTTTACGGCAAATTCATATAAGAAAGGTTCATGGGGATTCACCAGCGGTAATCCCAGCTGTTCCAATTTATTTGCCAAGTAGTGCGCCTTGTTAACACTTAACGACGCCACGTCGCGCAACCCTTCGGGTCCTAACAGTGCCATATAAATCGTCGCCTGCAGAGCATTAAGTGAATGATTGGAGCAGATATTCGATGTCGCCTTTTCGCGGCGTATATGCTGCTCGCGTGCTTGAAGGGTCAAGACAAAACCACGTCGGCCCTGATGATCGACCGTCTTTCCCACTAAGCGCCCAGGTATTTTACGCACCAATGGTTCCGTCACCGCAAAATAACCAAAAGCCGGGCCCCCATAATTTAATCGGTTTCCTAACGGTTGACCTTCACCAACGACCACATCCGCCCCAAATTCCCCCGGAGGACGCAAAAGCGCCAGTGCGACGGGATCGGAAGACACGATTGCCAAAGCCCCATACTGGTGAGCTAAATCGATGACGGCTGGAAGATTGGAAATGTGTCCAAACACATCGGGATATTGCCAAATCACACCCGCGACATCATGTGACGCCAATAACTGCTCAAGGTCTTCGAGCGTCTCTGCTTCGAGCACTGCGCCCTGGCGCGCCGCTACATACGTACGCACCACCTGTTGGCTGTCAGGCATTAGCGTCTTTGATACAATCAGGGTCGATCGCCGTGTATGCGCCATGGCTAAAAAGGCTGCCTCGCCTACGGACGAAGCCCCGTCATACATGGAGGCTTGTGCGGCATACATACCGGTGAGACTCGCGATCATCGTCTGGAATTCAAAAATCGAGGCGAGTGTACCCTGCGATAGTTCCGGTTGATAAGGAGTATAAGCCGTCAGAAATTCCCCGCGTTCAACAAGCTGGGCAATGGCGGCGGGAATGAACCGGTCGTAAAAGCCTCCCCCTAAATAGGAAACAGCTTGATCAACGCTCAAATTTTGTGACGCTAATTGGAACAAATGTTGCTGCAATTCCATTTCGGAGAGAGCGTCAGGCAATTGCAGCGGTCTATCTAAGCGCGCTGCCTCGGGAATATCCTCAAACAGCGGGTCAACACTGTCAATTCCGAGCGCTTTAAGCATGACTTCTTTGTCAGCATCCGTGTGGGGAATATAGCGCAATGAAGTTATTCTCCTTCAACCTGTTGTTGGTATGCTTGGCTGTCCAATAATTCTTCGGTCTGACCGGTAATCTCGATGCGGATAATCCATCCCTGGCCATAGGGATCTTGATTAATCAGATCTGGCGTCGTGCTCAGTGCCTCATTGACAGCGACCACCGTGCCATCGGCTGGACTATATAAGTCTGATACGGATTTCACGGACTCTACCACCCCAAACGACTCGCCCGCCTTCAGTGTCTGTCCGATTGCCGGAAGCTCCACAAACACCACATCCCCTAAAGACTCTTGCGCGTAATCGGTAATCCCAACCGTCCCTTTGTCGTCTAACCATTCATGGTCCCGTGTGTACTTAAGCATTTCCGGAATATTCATGCCTCTGCCTCCTCGTGTGTAATAGCCACTTGATGCTTTCTCATATCAGCGCGGCGGTCTCCGATAAAAAGGGGTTTTAACACTTTTGGCCTGCACCTTGCGATGGCGCACTTCCACCAGAAACTCTTGCCCAATCGTTGCATAAGAGGAATCGAGCAATGCCAACGCAATAGGCTTTTTTAAAGTGGGCGAATAACTTCCCGAGGTGACATATCCTGCAAGCTCATGTTCCGCTGTAAAAACCGGATACCCTGAACGCGCAATACCAACTCCATCATCTTCGCCCCATGTTGACGATGCCAACCGGTCAATGGCGTCTGTTTCAACAACGTCCCCTCTTTTATCTGCGCTCGCGCGGTGATGTGGTAGCTTAACAGTATGATGATACCGTGAGACGCAATGCATCGCAATCATAAAACTTCTCAGAGATCTACGGCTGAATCACCTGCAGACTGTCCAATACAACATCCGTTGGTACCGATGTGACAACTTGTGGCTTCCCGATATCAGCCAGTAATACCCACTGCAATCCAAATGCCCGTGCCTTCTTATCTTGGGCCATAATGCCCATCAATTTCTGCGAATCAAAAGCAGGGGCCCGACTCGGCAACGTCCATCGTGCCATCCAAGTTCTTGCCTGTTCTTCGACCCACCGCGGCATGTTCAGCACTTTTTCGGAGAGATCGAGGGCGACCAAGGTACCCAAGCCAACGGCCTCTCCATGCGTCAACGTACCGTACCCAAAATAATTTTCGAGGGCATGCGCGACGGTGTGCCCAAAGTTCAAAAACATACGGGTATTGCGCTCATAGAGATCCTCACTGACAATCCGCGCTTTAAGAGCAGCCGTCTCACCAATAACAGCAGCCCACCAGTCATTCATTGTACCTAATGGGGGAAGCTCGCTTGACAACGCATCGCTTAAGGGAGGCCCTGCAATTAGTGCGGATTTGAGTACTTCCCCAACACCTGCTTGCCACTCACGCAGGGGCAATGTCTCAAGAACTGCGGTGTCGATCCCAACGATTGAGGGCAAGTGAAATGCGCCTACGAGATTTTTGCCAAAGGCGGTATTGACCGCCACTTTTCCCCCAATGGCTGCATCCACTTGGGCCAATAGGGTTGTGGGAATCGCAATCCAACGCAGTCCACGCAAATACGTACCGTCACATCAGAGCGCTCGACCTGGGCTAAAAAGGGCTCCTTGCTGTCTATATCAAACGACCCGAGTGGCGAAAGTAACGTAGACAGCGGCTTCATGGCGACACGAACAACCAACGGCATGCCAGTTGTAATGCCCCCTTCAATGCCTCCTGCTCGGTTGCTTAAACGGGTAAAGCCTTGGTCTTTGTCCCACCAAATCGCATCATGCACCGCGGACCCGGGCACATCGGCTTGGGCAAAGCCTGATCCCACTTCTACCGCTTTCATGGCTGGAATGCTCAACAACGCTTGTGCTAAGGCCCCTTCAATGCGGCGGTGCCATTGAACATAGCTGCCCAACCCGACGGGTAATCCAAAGGCTTTAATCTCGAATGTCCCACCCAGCGTGTCTCCTGCCTCTTTCGCCCGGTCAATGGCGCTAAGCATAGCTGTTTCGCTTGCCTTATGGGCGACGCGCACTGGAGAATTTTCTGTCTCTTGAATTTCTTCCAGGGTATAAAGGTGGACGTAACGGGAACTAATGACGGAACCCCATCAATAATGCCAACCAGACCCGGTCCATGAGATTCTCCTGCTGTCATCCACTGCCATCGTGCCAATTTCATCCGTCCTTTCGAAAGACTATTCTGACCCACGTTTTTGTTCGATGATCCATCTATTGGATAATTAATGCATAATTCCTAATAAGCCAAGAAGCCCTCCAAATGCTAAAAAAGGTCCAAGCGCGATAGCGTGGCGCCTCTTTCGGTGAAATGCGAGCAATAATATCAAAGCATAAAGCCCAGCCGCCCACACGCCCATAGCCGACGCCAATACCCCTTGAGGCCATCCTAGAACAAAGCCCTGCGCCCCAGAAAATTTCACGTCGCCCATTCCTAAACCTCCGCGCGTAAACAGGTGCACTAGGAGATAAAATCCAACGAGGCCTAACCCCATTCCCACATGAGACAGAAAGGCCGCTTGCGTCCACGGCGTCATGATGAGTCCCCAAAAAACCGTCAGCAGAACGAGGCGATTCGGAATGATGTGTTCACGCCAGTCGATATCGGCAACCACCATCCAGATCCCTAAGAGTCCCGCATCCGTCCATAGCCAGTGCCTATCTCCCATCAAGGCCGCTACATCCATGGCAGCAATCGCCGCTCCCAGGGCTATTCGGTGTCGCCAGCCCACCCTTTCCGTCCCGCCCCACCAAGGGGCCGAACCGACAGCGATTCCTCCCCATAGGATCGCAACCACAACGTCCTTAATCATAATAGTCTCTGACGGCCTCCGCCATCACGGCAAAGGGACCCTCTGTGCCAAACCATGACATCCATGCTAAAGAGGCTTGTTTCACTAGAAGGGATAGTCCGTCAACAGTATGTGCGCCCACCCGTCTCGCCTGCTGAATAAGGCGGGTGGTGTTAGGGCGATAGACCCAATCGACAATGGTCGTATGCGGCAAAAACTTAACGGTGTCTGGCCACTCGCCTTCTCCATCTTGTCCAAGCGGCGTAGCATTGACAATCACGTCATACGGTGGCAGATGTAATGTGTCCCACTGCCAAGCAATCCACGAGGCATGCCACCTGGCTTTCTGCGAAGGGCGAGCCATCACCGACACGTGATAGCCCAACACTTCTAAGCCCGCGACAGACGCGCGCGCAACCCCACCTTGACCTAATACCAAAGCCGTGCTCTGTGCATGGGGTGCGGGAGGAACCATGGCAACGAATGCTTGAATGTCAGTATTGTCGCCCACCCATCCATCGTTTTCCCACAAAATCGTATTGGCCGCGCCGGTTTTTTCTACCCAAGGGGATTGAGCACGCAAATGGGGAATAATCGTCTCTTTAAGAGGACGCGTGAGGTTTACGCCACGTCCACCTAAGTCGTGAAACGCCGCAAGTTTAGGCAATAGCTCCTTGGGAGAGCATTCCACGGGAAGATAAAATGCTGTACGATTGGTAGCACTAAACGCACGATTATGCATTTGAGGCGACAAAGAGTGATGAATAGGCTGTCCAAAGACTGCGTATAATTCCATTACGACCGTCACATCTCCACCCAAAAATTCCCTTATGGGGTTGCACGCTGCCGCTTCCAGCGCTGGTCTGTGGCAGTCAATGCCCTAATAAAGCCCTTCCACGAAAACGGTGGCATAAAGACAATACGACGCTTATTCGGCAATAAAGATCCGGAAATATCGATCAGTACAACTTGGTGATTCTGTTCCCAGCGCCGAAGCATTTGGCGTTCTGGGGCTGAACATTGAAGCCAATCGACAATCACCCGACCTGTGCCTTCGGGGTCTTTCAACGCCAGAAGCCCTCGTAGGTCGTTTACGCAAACGATTCGATACGGAGCCAACACACGCCGAAGAATCTCGTCCATATCCTGATTGTGCGTTAAAATCCCTATAGATTCCACCATGTGCGACTCCCTCCCATATAGCCTTATGCTAAAGGGTAGGGGCCCTCAGAATCTGTCGAGTGTTGTCCTTAGTGCGAAAAACTTTGCGGACGCCGCGGTCTCCTGACAAAATGCCCCTCTAAACGCCGCACAAGTTTGGTTGTCCAATATTCATGGGTGTCAATCGGATGCACCAAAATGGTGTACAGCTTCAATCGATTGCCGCCAAGAATATCCGTACACGCCGTAATGGGGCCTAACGGCACGGGCAAGACGTCATTAGCGCAAACCTTAATGGGACATCCCAACTATACCGTGCCCCAAGGACAAATCCTTTTAGACGGGGAAGACGTCTTGGCCATGAAGACTGACGCGCGCGCACGAGCGGGGTTATTCCTAGCCATGCAGTATCCTAGTGAAATTTCTGGCGTCACCACGGCAAATTTTCTCCGGACGGCCATTAATGCACGCCGCGGGGAGGGCAACCAAATTCCCTTAAAAGAATTCCGGGACAAACTGGATGCCGCAATGAAGTTTCTCGAAATGGATACCAAATTTGCCAACCGGTATCTTAATGAAGGATTTTCCGGTGGCGAAAAGAAACGGAATGAAATTCTTCAAATGATGATGCTGGAACCGCGTATTGCTATTCTTGACGAAATTGACTCAGGTTTGGACATTGACGCCATCAAAGTTGTTTCCAAAGGTGTTAATTCCTTAGCTGGTCCCAATTTTGGCGCATAGCACACATACTATGGTTTTCTTTGGTGCGGACAAACAACGCCAGGATTTTGACACACGCATTACCCATAGCAGCCCACATACCACGAGTCACATCATTGCGAAAGGCGTCATGAAGGACAAAGCGCGTAGCGCTTTTAATGGGGTGACCGATATTAAACCCGGGGCCGTGCAATCCGACGGTCGCCAAAAAGAGCAAACGCTCATGCTCTCCGACGATGCCCGTGCCGATGCCGTTCCGTCCTTACTCATTAACGAAAACGATGTCTTTGCAGCACATTCCGCAAGCACCGGCCCTATCGACAAAGTTGCCTTATTTTATTTAATGGCGCGCGGACTGTCTGAAAAAGAAGCGATTCGGTTGTTTGTTCATGGCTTTTTAGCTCCCGTGGTCGACGCCATTCCCTCAGACCTCTTACGGAACGCCGTCTGGGATTCGGTAGAAAGGAAGTTGGATCAATGATCCCTGCTCTGGTTGACCTCGGAGACTTTCCGATTCTTGGGCGTCCCATTAATGGCCACCGGCTTGTGTATTTAGATTCGGCGGCCACATCACAAAAACCGCGTAGCGTCATTGACAGTCTCATATACTATTATGAGACCACCAATGCCAATGTGCTACGAAGTGTGCATACCCTAGCCGAAGAATCGACGGTCGCCATGGAGGCCGCACGTGCTAAAATTGCGCAATTTATCAATGCACGGGGTCCAGAAGAAGTGATTTTCACACGCGGCACGACGGAGAGCTTAAACACCATAGCCCGTGCATGGGGTGACAAATTTCTGGAAACCGGTGACGAAATCGTCCTTTCACCCATGGAGCATCATTCCAATCTTATTCCCTGGCAACAATTAGCGGCCCGAACCGGTGCTCGTCTTCGTTATATCGAACTAGAGGCTGATGGCACCATTGCCTTAAACCAAGTGCAAGCCCAGCTGTCGGACCGCACACGGATTGTCACGTTATCTGCCGTATCCAACGTGCTAGGGACGTTTAATCCTATTCGTGAGGTGGCCGACATGGCACACCAAGTGGGTGCCATCATGGTCGTCGATGGTGCACAATCCGTGCCGCATCTCCCCACGGATGTCCAAGCCATGGGCGCAGACTTTTTAGCCTTCTCGGGCCACAAAATGCTTGGGCCAACAGGGATAGGGATTTTATGGGGCAAAAGCAGTTTACTAGATGCGGCGGATCCTGTCGTATTCGGCGGCGAGATGATTGCCTACGTCGACCGCGAATCTGCAACGTGGGCAGAACTTCCTGCAAAGTTTGAAGGCGGCACTCCCCATATCGCGGGGGCAATTGGCCTTGGCGCAGCGGTCGATTATTTGCAAAAGGTGGGCATGAGCCGCATTGCCCTACACAGCCAGCAATTGGCTGAAGAAGCATACCGACGTTTGGCGGCTATTGATGGTATTACCGTGTATGGTCCGCCGGCGCCCCGAACTAGTGTCGTGGCTTTTAACGTAACAGGAATCCATCCTCATGACGTGGCACAAGTCTTCGATTCGCGGGGTGTGGCCATTCGAGCTGGCCATCATTGCGCTCAACCCCTCATGCATCTATTAGACGTAGGGGCAACGGCGCGGGCGAGCTTTTACCTTTATAACAGCAGTCGCGATGTCGATGCGCTCATTGAAGCCACTGAGGAGACAAAGAGGTACTTTACACGATGAACTTGGACGATATGTATCGGGAAACAATACTGGACCATAACCAAGCTCCGCGCCACTTCGGTCACATGGAAAACCCGACACAAGTCGTGGGCATGCTAAATCCGACGTGTGGCGACCAAATTCAATTGGAGCTAAAGATTCACGACGGCCTTATCGAAGATATTCGCTTTAGCGGCCAGGGCTGCTCTATTAGTATGGCCTCAGCCTCCATGATGACCGAAGCGGTAATCGGGCATCCTGTAAGCGAAGCCCTTGCCCTTGCCCAAAATTTTAAAACGTTCATCACAGGAGGGACATCAACCGTACCCCTGGGAGATCTTGAAGCGTTGCACGGCGTGTCTCAGTTTCCCAGCCGTGTTAAGTGCGCCACCTTGGCCCATAATGCTTTAGAAAAAGCTTTAACCGAACCATCTTAGCCGCTTAACCCCAAAGATCTGAGACGTTTAAGGAGGGACTATAATGGCCAGCAAACCAACAATTGTCAACGAAGAGTATCAGTATGGCTTTAATGATGGCGATGTCAGCGTTTTGAAATTTGCGCGCGGCTTGCGTCGAGAGACGGTCGAAGAAATCTCGCGCATCAAGCAAGAGCCTAAATGGATGCTGGACTTCCGCCTCCATGCGCTCGATGTGTTTTTCAAAAAACCTATACAGCGCTGGGGAGCTGACCTCAGCCAATTAGATTTTGACCAAATCGTGTATTACGTGCGCCCCTCCGAGAATCAAGGCCGAACATGGGACGATGTGCCTAAGGCCATTAAAGACACGTTCGAGCGATTAGGCATTCCGGAAGCGGAAAGAAAGTTTCTAGCCGGCGTCTCCGCACAATACGAGTCAGAAGTGGTCTACCACAGTATTCATAAGGACTTGGAAGAAAAGGGCATTATCTTTACCGATACGGATTCTGCCTTAAGAGAATACCCGGAAATCTTCCGAGAGTATTTTGGCACCGTAATTCCTCCGGAAGACAATAAGTTCGCCGCGTTAAATTCGGCGGTATGGTCTGGAGGCTCTTTCGTCTATATCCCGAAGGGAGTCACTTGCGATATCCCCTTACAGGCATACTTCCGGATTAACTCTGAAAACATGGGCCAATTTGAACGAACGTTGATCATTGCAGAAGATAATGCGTTCGGTCACTATGTTGAAGGCTGTACAGCGCCAAGCTATAATTCAGAGTCTTTGCATTCTGCTGTGGTTGAGATTTTAGTGAAAGAAGGAGCCCGGATGCGCTACACGACCGTTCAAAACTGGGCTTCCAACGTCTACAATTTAGTCACGAAACGGGCCGTGGCCTATAAGAATGCTACCATGGAGTGGGTCGACGGCAATATTGGCTCCAAAGCCACCATGAAATATCCTTCTGTCTATCTAATGGGCGAAGGAGCCCGGGGCAGCGTGCTTTCTATTGCTGTTGCGGGCCGGAACCAACACCAAGATACCGGAGCTAAAATGGTTCACATGGCTCCAAACACCACCTCGACAATCGTATCTAAATCGATTAGCCAACATGGGGGCAAAACGACTTATCGTGGGTTAGTTCATTTTGATAAAACAGCGACCGGAGCTAAGGCGAACGTGAAATGCGATACGCTGTTGTTAGACAACGAATCAGTCAATGACACCCTGCCCTATTCCGAGGTCGAAACCAGCCATGCTGAAATGGAGCATGAGGCGACCGTGACAAAAGTCAGTGAAGAGCAGTTATTCTATCTCACTGCGCGTGGGTTATCCGAAGAGGAAGCCACCCGTCTAATCATTTTGGGATTCATTGAACCTTTTACCCGGGAATTACCGATGGAATTCGCGGTGGAAATGAATCGCTTGATTAAGTTTGAGATGGAAGGAGCTATTGGCTAAGTGGCACAGTGGGTACGCGTGGCATCAGTCAATGATATCGTTGCCGGTGAACCGTTTCTTGTGCCGATGGAAGACGATGACATTGCGTTATATCAGGTCAACGGCGAATATTTCGCCACAGATGATTTGTGTTCCCATGCCGAAGCCTCTCTGTGTGAAGGAGACCTTGTCGGATACATCATTCATTGTCCGAGGCATGGCGGTCAATTTGATGTGCGGACTGGGGAGGCGAAGCATTTTCCCGCTTATGCTCCCATTCGCACCTACCCGGTAAAAGTTGAAGGTTCAGATCTCTTCATTGACATCGAAGGATAGCCAAAAAGCACAACCAGCTCGTGTCTGGTTGTGCTTTTTCATTAAGCCGATAACGTGGCAGCCTGAATCAAGTCACCGGCAATGTCTCCTGGGTCTTCTAGCCCTATAGAAATACGAATGGTTCCGTCTGTAATGCCCATTTGTGCCCGTTGCTCCGGAGTTTGGTTGCGGTGTGAAGCAATTAACGGATATAGGCACAAAGAGTAGACGTCCCCCACCGTCGTTGCCGAAGCAATGAGTTCTAGGCGGTCCATAAAACGAAATACACGGTCTTTTCCGCCCGACAATTCCAGTGTAACCACAGCACCGCCCATGTTAGGGAGCAGTCGCTGAGCCGTTGCGTACGTGGGATGATCTGCAAATAGTGGGTAATAAACGTGCGTAAAGAGACCAGACGCTTGGAGCTTTTGAGCTACCTGCAACGCATTTGCGCTTTGCTTTTCAAAGCGGACTCCTAATGTCCGCAGGCCTCGGTGGATAAGCCATGATTCAAAAGGACCTAAGACCGCCCCACGCAATTTGAGATATTGGTGCAAGCGCTCCTCATGTTGCTGGCGCCCTAAAACAACGCCCCCCATGGCATCGCCATGCCCTCCTAAATACTTGGTAGCACTATGAACCACCAGGTCAGCCCCGCACTCCGCAGGTCGGTACATCACGGGTGTAGCAAATGTATTATCCACAATGACCTGCGCGCCATGGCCATGCGCCAACCTTACCAGCTCTGGCACATCAAGCACTTTCAGAAGAGGGTTAGAAATGGTCTCGATTAGAACCGCTTTCGGCCGAACCTCGGCCAACATGGACACGAATACATCAGCGTCGGTAAACTCACCGACGGCAGTCTCAACGCCAAACTCAGCCCATAGGCTTGATAACAGACTTAATGAGGCCCCATAAATATCTTGGGAGACCAGAACACGATCGTGCGGTGCTAATCCCGTTGCGTAAAGAGCCGCATCAATAGCCGCCATACCAGAAGCTGTGGCAATACCGGTTTCGGCATGCTCCAACACCTTCATAGCCTCAACCAAAGCCGCTACATTGGGGTTCCCATGACGGGCGTAAGAAAAACCTTCGCGAGTTCCACCCATCAATTGATCTAGCTCTTCGCCTGATCGTGATCGATAACTCGTGGATGGATAAATCGGAAGAGCCGTAGGTTCTAAATTTCCAAAAAAATCGGTCCCAGCATGAACCAACCACGTATCACGTTCCCATTGCGGCATAGATGTCCGCCTCCTTTTCCATAAAAAAAAGCTCCCACCGAGGGAGGACGGACAACAACCCGTTCCCTCTCATCTCGAAAGACATTACGTCTTTCAGGAATTAGCACCCCAAGGGGTTGCCGGGCTTCATCGGGCCAGTCCCTCCGCCACTCTCGATAAGAGGCTAAGCAAGCTGACTTTATCATAAACTGATACGGCAATCAACGTCTTCCATCAATTATCTTCGCATCTAAGGCAATAAATGGCAGTTCTTGCTATTTCCAACAATGAATGCCATGATAGAAAGAAGGATTTCACATTAGGAAGAATGGGGCATTCATGGAATCAACCAATCCGCTTTTCCCGTGGAGTGATAGCGACCAGGAAATATGGCAAACCCATCGCGACGGACTGTATGCCATTCATACACAATTTGTTGGTCGTGCACTGACCGTTGCCGAGGCTCATGATGGAATGCGTACCATCATTGAAACTGTCACATGGGAACGCTTTACGCAAATGTTACAAGGGCACTTTCACACCCTCGCGCAAGATCCTAGGCTCGCTATATCATCCGAAACTAGTAGGCATATGGGGACAGCTCATATGCGTGCGCACATCAGCCCGTCTTGGTTTATCCGTCTCTTCAACGAATACTTCCCTGCCTACCATGAAATGCAGGAAAAGTGGGGTGATGGTCTGCCCCCCTTACGGTTAGTAAGGACCCGCTGGCTCTGGGACGTAGCTACAGCACTGGATAGTTATAATGATCTTCTCCACCACGAAATTGCCCAACAAAGCCAAAAGGTTGCTGACTTAATGGCTTATGCCTATCAAGACCCGCTGACGGGACTTCTAAACCGCCGAGGGCTGGAAGAGTTAATCGAACGACATGACCAATTGTATTCAAATATTCCAGGCCTCTTGATCCTTTTAGACTTAGACGGGTTCAAAGCGGTAAATGACCAGTTTGGGCATCCAGCTGGCGACCACTTTCTGCAACAAACGGCACAATCGTGGCGATCCCTCATCCGTTCGCATGACGGTCTCGCACGGATTGGTGGAGACGAATTTGGCCTATGGTTCACCTTTGCCGGACAACCCGAACAGGTGATATCCCATCTTCGACACATGGCTCAAGCCTTACCCTCTAAGACATTCCCGTTCGGTGTCTCGGGCGGCATTGCGCGCTATCCTGACGACGGCAGACGCTTTCAAGATCTCTATCGCCAAGCTGATAAAGCGCTATATCAATCGAAAAATCATGGCAAAGGATGCGTTTCTACTCTGTCGCCACCCCGCTTTTATCCCCTATCTAGTGCCTAAAACCGTATGGTGACAGATACCTTTTTATCAAATGCGCCTGATAGCTCCGCCGTTCAGGGCGGAGCTATCAGGCGCTGACCCCGCAAGGGTCAATCCGGGGTTTCCTGTTGTTCGATGTATTGCCGAATGATGGAGAGGGGTGCTCCACCAGCCGATCCCGCAAAATAACTCGGCGACCAGAGACTGCCGCCCCACAGCGCCCGCTCAATGCTCGGATAGTGCTTCTTACGTATCAATCGCGATGAGACGCCTTTGAGGCTATTCACCAGGCGAGAAATCGCGACCTTAGGCGGATAAGTGATGAGCAAATGCACATGGTCCCGCTCGCCGTCGAATGCCTCCAAGGTGGCCTCGAAGTCCTGGCACACGTCAGAAAAAATGGTACGCAAGTCCTCCAGGATTTCTTTCGTAAAGACCAACCGCCGATATTTCGCCACAAAGACCAAATGCACGTGTAAGTGAAAGACACAGTGTCTGCCGGTTCTGTAGTCGCTTGTGTTCGCCATAGACCAAGGGTATAATAGACCCAAGAGTTCGTCAAGCTCAGGAGGAGATCGATGCAAGAAACCATCGTCTTCCCCTATCGCGTGTCGGTGCCCCCGACGGAAGGGGCGAAAGCCTCCGCTGCTCGGCGATCAGCGGGCGACTTGTGGACGCGTTTGGTCACGATCCATCGGTTCTGCCGCAAACGCCATTGGCGATGGCCCACCGAATCTCCACTGAAAGCGCATGTCAAACGGCGCTTTCCGCTGCATGCGCAAACCGTCCAAGCCCTCATCGAAAAGTTCTCCGCCACGATTGACGGGGTGCGTACCAAACGCCAAAACGGGGATAAAAAGGCACGCTATCCGTGGCGATTCCGCCGATACTTCAACCCCATTTTTAAGGGACAAGCCCTCCAAATGCAGGGATCGCATCTGCGCTTGTCTCTCGGGCGCGGGCGTGAACCCATTCGGGTGTGGCTTCCCGATGCGTTACCGACCGGGACGATGGTCCAGGCGGAGCTGGGCTATGGCGAGATCTTTCTGACGGTGACCCGCATCCTCGACGATCCGCAACCCCCGGTGTCCGAAAAGGTGGGCGGCCTCGATATCGGCGTCATTCACCGCGGCATGGTCTCCGATGGCCAAGAGGCCCTCGCCGTGTCGGGTCGGGGCCTGCGATCCGTCAAGCAGGGCCGCGCCAAAGGGCTGACCAAGCTCCAGAAAAAACGGCGCCGCACGCAACCCGGGTCGCGACGGCGCCGCCGTCTCAACCGCGCGCGGCACCGTCTGAGCCAACAGGTCAACCGGGTGAGTCGGAATGCCCTCCATCATGCCGCCAACCAGATCGTCGCGTTCGGTGTGGCGCAACAGCTCACCGTTCTCTATGCGGGTGATCTCAGCACGCTCAATCATCAAAAACGGCATCGACGATCCCGACGCATGAACCAAGACGTCGGGGCGCTGGAGTTCGGACGGTTAGAACACTATTTGGCATACAAACTCCGGCGTCATGGCATCCGTCTGATGCCGATCAGCGAAGCGTATACGTCGCAAACGTGTCCGCGTTGTGGCCACCTTAACAAGGTGGCGGGCCGCACCTACCATTGTCGCGCTTGTGACTATCAAGCACACCGGGATGGCGTCGGCGCGGTGAACATCCTCAACACGGGGATGCATGGAGAGATTCGCCCCGGGGAGTTCTTGGTACCCCAACGGATCACGTATCGCCGTCCCGTTCCTTTCAAAAGGGCGTTAAGGCGTAGTCCGGCTGAACCCCGGCATGTTGCTGGTGGGATAAACGATAGCGAGTCCGGAGGACCACTCCGAGGGGTTCACACCCCGCGACGCAGCGACCACGGTTCCCCCAGAATCTCCGCCCTTTAGGGCGGGGAGTTCAACATCACAAGTATCGTAAGTATGGTGCCCTTTACGAGTTACAAAGACACCATGGCACGCATGCTTTGACCGCGGGATAAAGTCGGTGTCCAATTCCGCAATGGCGGCCGACGCCGTCATCAACAGCAGCCCAATGTCGGCGTCGGCCATATCCTCACGAGCGGAAAGGACCTGACGTGCAGTTCGAGGATATGCCACTAACAAACACCCTGAGGCCTTTTTAGGCCCTTCTTAGGGGAGAACACGTCTTCACACTGGAGGACCCCCTCGGGAATATGTGGGTAAGTCGTAGCGACGCTTCGGGGAGCCGTAGCGTTATTATACGTGCCATGATTAGTAGGGCCCGACACACTTTTGAAGACCCATGGAGGTATTCAGCTGAATGGTTCTCGCTGGATTTGGCACTAGCCGACATTCTGTAGCCATATTCCCTAAGCATACCGGGCGCGAACAGCAAATATGGTCGCACGATACGCCCTTGACTCACGCTGACATGGGAGATGCTTCGGTGCAGACGGGTTCATAATTGAATGCACTTTTCAACCATCTCTCATTAGGCGTCAGGAAGACTTAAGGCGGCTAAAATCTTTTCGACGGCCCGTTTTTCAATGCGCGAGACATAGCTGCGTGAGATTCCTAGACGATCGGCAATTTCTCTTTGAGTTAGCCGCCGAGATTGCCCATTGAGTGCAAATCGAAGATTGAGCACCAAACGTTCTTTTCGCGTCAAACTCTCGACAAACTGCGTGACCCACTCCATAATCATGCTGACCTCGACCGTATCGGGAACTTCCTCTCCACCCGCTAAAACATCCATGAGCAGAATTTCATTTCCGTCGCGGTCAATCCCAATGGGACTATAAATACTGACCTCATTTTTAACTTTCTTTTGATTGCGCAAGTGCATTAATACCTCGTTATCAATGCATCGTGCACAGTACGTTGCCAACCGAGTCCCCTTGGCTTGGTTAAAGGTGTCGATACCTTTTATGAGACCGATGGCGCCAATACCGATTAAGTCATCGGGATCCGTTCCTTTATTATTGTATTTTTTCACGACATGCACAACCAATCGCAAATTGTGTTCGATTAGTCGCTGCCGGGCCTCTAAATCGCCCCGTTGCATCGCTTCAAGGGCTTCCTTTTCCTCTAAATCAGACAGAGGTTGAGGGAACGCATTGCCTCCAATATATCCTGAAAGCCAGATGGCCCCTTGGACCGCGGCTGCGGCAATTAAGGCTAACAATCCTAAACCCATGGTTCTCACGCCCCCTCGCGTGTACACGCACAAATTCGTTGCCTCCTCATGATATGAAGGCATCATGACGACTGTGCATGTCACCACAAGAAATCTCTAACCGAATAGCCCCATAGCCGTCCATCTCGGACGGATGAGAACCCATCGCGCCTAAAGAGTAAAGAAAGAGGGCTCAACCCAGCTTCTCAATACAAAAACGGACTTCATCTCCATGAGTGAGGAAGTCCGCCGCAATAATTGCCATTGACCCTCCTAGAAAACCGTATCCGGTCACCTACGAGGAACACCTTATTCGAAACCATGGGGATTCTGTTACGAGCCCTGGGCACGCTCTCGGATCCGGTATTGCACGCGCTCTTCGGCAGCCCGCACGCCATCATCTTGCAACTGTATACAGCTTTGGGATACCGGACACACCAGGCAGTACGGCTTGCGTGCTGTACACACCATCGCGCCCATATCCATTAAGGCATTGTTAAACTCCCGGGCCTGGCCAGTCGGCACAATAGCCTCTGCCACGGCCCACAGCTGATGTTGAATTTCAGCATTCGTGCGTTTGTACTCAATACCAAAATAACGACCGATGAAGCGGTTGACATTGGTATCGACAATGGGGGCATCATTTCCGAACGCAAATGACAGCACAGCCCCCGCGGTATACCGCCCTATGCCCGGCAGGGCGAGCAATTCCTCTAAGGTCTGCGGAAATTGACCCGCATAGTCATTCACAACCGTTTGCGCGATTTGATGCAACCACGAACCCCGCACTTTATATCCCAACGGGTCGGTAATATACTTGACGGCTTCCAGTGGTGCCGCGGCAAGATCCTGTATAGTGGGAAAGGTATCAAGAAACTTCTCATATATCGGTTGAACGGTTTTAACAGTGGTCTGATGCAGCAAAATTTCCGACACCACAATATGATAGGGGTCCATTGTCTTCCGCCACGGAAGATCACGCCCTTCTCTACGATACCAGTCGAGTACTTGCCTTTGAAACCACTGCAACTGCTGAGCATCGAGGTCGGCTTTATACTTAATTCGTTTCATAATCTCACTGTAATCGACCCCAGACCACATTTCAAGTCAACCTGCACGTTCCCGTATTCCGGGAGACTCTCCGCCGATTTATGAGCTTACGGCTTTCTTCCTACTTCATAGCGCATTTTATCCCTGCCCCAGCCACGCGCCCGCACGGTCGACAAGGGTCAGCGTTTGCGCTGTTGCAGGCCCTTCCAATACAAGGACCATTCCTTGGTGGTAGGTTGTATACGCTATAGCGAAATTCGCATCTGGCCGCCATACATGAAAAACAATGCCGCCCACAACCTCAGTAGGAATCGCGCGATTAATTTCCTCTAGGATCTGGGGCGTCACAATCTTTGGACCTCTTATGGCCGTTGCTTTCTCCACATTCCAGTGTAGAGGCACGAGCCGTCCGCTTGTGATAAAAGGGAGATAAGCATGGGCGACCTCATCCGGAGTGCCCCACAGATCCCGTCCTGTGGTCATCACTGCGCTAGTCATGTGCGGAAGAGGAGGATTAGGTAGCAGTTGGCCGGGAAGTGTCCCCTGATCGTCCCACCCTAGAATCTTCAATCCGTGCGCTATTCCTTTGTTTCCCCAGTGCTGAGCAAGACTCGGTAACACTTGTTCCGGTAGACTGATAGACAGTCCCTTAATGACATGCGGGTTCATTAACGCTAAGGCCATCATGAGGGGCGTTAACGCCTGCCCCACTGGGTGCGGCTGCCAACTTATGGCACGGCCGGCTGGAGACCCTACTTGTCCAAGAAGCCCACCGTCACCAGTCACAGCGACAACGCTGCCTCCTCCGGGGAGTGCCGAGGTCACTTGCCTTGCAATCCTTTGTGTAAATAAGTATTATACGGCGAGACCACGGTTAGGTTGGTGTACGTTAATGGTCCACGAATGCTATTGTCTAACGCGTAACGAACCGTTGCATCACTTTGTAGTGGCATTCCTGCCACAAGTCGGTTGACGAACACTCCAGCAATACCAGACGCTTCCTGCGGTTCCTTGTCTTCCCGCTGCACAATCGATGCGAGGGTCACCCACTGCACGAAACTCAATGACGTGCGATCTTTGGAATAGAGCGGCTCCACCTTGCGCTCGAAAGTCTGCCACATAATGGCTAAGGCCTGCGCGGGGGTCGTCCCATAGGCAAATTTATAGGTGGCAGGAAACAGATAACCTTCATAGGGGTCTCGCACACCCGGTGCCGGAGCTGGCATTCCAGGCAATGGATGTTGAAGTAATGACAAGTAGGTTGCGGGACTAGACCCAATATGCGCCGCGACCAATCGGGTAATAATTTGTTGGACCGTATAGCCCTCGGGAATCGTTACGCGAATAGTGACCACCTCGCCAGTTCGCATCGCTTGCAATATCTGCTGAGGGGTTTCACTCGGACGAATACGATAGACTCCGCTTTCCAGCGAACGCGATAGATGCGACGTGCGACTCAAAATGCGAAATACCAGAGCGGAACGTATTAGACCGCGTTTTTGCAAAACACGCGCAATGGACGACGCGCTCTGCCCGGATTGAACCTTCACATATTGGGGATGGGAATCATGTCGGTTCACAGGCTGTAACTGGCGCCAAACCCATAGTCCAGACAAAAGGACGGCTAGTAAAGCCGCCGTCCCTAGCATTGTCCAGACGCGCCGATTAGGCCGCCGATTAAGCTGATAGAGGTTACGGGATGGCAACAACAACGCTTCCCTCCCGACTCATGCACTTACTCATCTTCATCCAAAAGTTCTTCGTAAGCTTGAGCTACTTTCTCCCATTCTTCCTCCGACTCGATATCCACCAATACATCATCACCGTCGTCGTCCTTTTCCAAACGCAAAATCACGGCTTCAGCTTCTTCGTCTTCTTCTGTGTCAATTGGCAATAAAATCGCGTAATCCTGTTCTTCGACCTCAATGACATCGACGACAACAAATTCATGTTCGTTACCGTCTTCATCCGTCAACGTAATTATTTCGTCCTCTTCCTCAGGTCCATGCCCTAACAAATCTTTGTCATCCGCCATTGTGATGTCCTCCCTTGGTTGGGTGTGTCTTTTATGATCTAGATACCCCTGCAAAATCAATGCGGCCGCTAGACCATCCACCAATTTTTTTCTGTTTTCGCGCCGAACGTCGCGTTCAATCAGCAAGCGTTCGGCCTGTCGCGTGGTTAGGCGTTCGTCCCATGTCACCACATCGCAGGACACCTGCGCTCGAAGTGCGTCGACGAACTTCAAAGTTTTTTGGGCCTGGGGACCGACGCTTGCATTCATGTTCAATGGTAAGCCTACCACAATTTCGTTGATATTCCACTCAGAAACCAAAGCCACAATGCGCTCAACATCTTGAGCCTCTGAAGTGCGCTTTATGGGCGGCTTAGTGGAGGCCAGAAGTGCCGTTTCATCGCTGATAGCGACCCCAATCCATTTATCCCCCACGTCCAAGGCCATTATGCGTGAATTAGCCATTGGGCGAGGTCGTTTCCACATGGGCGACATACTGCCGTAAGAGTTCTTCTAGCAGTTCATCTCGTTCCACACGCCGTATCAAGTTGCGTGCCCCCTGGTGACTCGTGATGTAGGCAGGATCGCCGGATAACAAATACCCGACAAGCTGGCTAATGGGATTATACCCCTTATCTTTCAGGGCACTATAGACTTCACGTAACACCGCATCAGCCTGGTTCGCTGCTTCTTGACGCCCCCAAAGCCTGCGAGTCTCATCTGTCGACCCCATCGTCCCCATCCTCCTTTGTGATCATTTGTTATCCCGCGGCCACGAGTTTTTCGGATAGTTGCCGCCTCGCGTCGGCTAGCATGCCCGTGATTCCTTGAGCATTCTTACCGCCGGCCTGAGCCAAGTCCGGGCGACCACCACCTCCGCCGTCAATAAACACGGCCAGACTTTTCACCAAGGCTCGGGCATCAAGGCCTCGGGCGATCAAATCTTTCCCTAAATATACAACTAATGACGCTCGCTCACCATGGTCTGCCGCTAAAATTACTCCATCGGCCTTTGTCTTGGCACCATCCAGCACTTGACGTAAGGCCTCCACCGTTTCGGCGGCTGTTTGTGCAATCACTATCCGTTGACCTTCATAGAGAGCAGCATGCTCAGCAAGCGCTACGCCTTGCGCAAAGCGATGTTGGCGTTCGAGTTCCACAAGGCGGCTTTCTAAACTCCTACTATTTTGGACAAGATCCTCCACCTTCGACCGCAAATCCGTCGGCGCGGTATGTAGGGATTGACTGACATCCTGCACGATCTGGCGCAAACCGCGTGCCCAATTCACGGCATTGCGTCCGGTAACGGCTTCAATACGGCGTGAACCGGTTCCCACAGAGCTCTCTTCAGTGATAGCAAACAAACCAATTTGGCCTGTCGCCGAACAATGCGTGCCCCCGCACAATTCTTGACTTGCTCCAGACACGGTGATAACGCGCACAACTTCCCCATATTTGTCGCCAAAGAATGCCAGAGCCCCTTCTTGTAAGGCCTCCTCTTTAGCCATCACTTGAGTCATCACAGGGATGTTCTCTAATATCCAGCCATTCACCAGATTTTCAATTGCGTTAATTTGATCCGGTGTCAGCGGATGCGGATAGGAAAAGTCAAAGCGCAAACGGTTGGGGGCCACTAACGATCCTGTCTGATGCACGCCAGTGCCTAAAACCGTCCGCAACGCGGCATGTAACAAGTGTGTTGCTGTATGATTGCGCCGAGCATCATCACGTTTGCCTTGATCGACGGCCAAGCTTACCTCATCACCTACGCGCACCGAACCTTCCAAGACTGTCCCATAATGCCAGATGGTACCGTGCATTTTGACCACATCTTCGACACGGAAAACCCCTGTGGGTCCTGTAATCGTGCCCTGATCCCCCACTTGACCTCCGCCCTCAGGGTAGAAGGGCGTGATGGGCACCTGCAGCCATCCCGACTCTCCCGTCATCAAGCGCGTCACGGCGTCATTACCGATATATAGGTGTTCAACCGGGACGGCCTCTAATGTCAAGTGCTCATAGCCGACAAATTCTGTGGCATCCAGCTGCGGGAGATTTTGGACCTCCTGATGATGGCTTCGTGCGCTGCGCGCACGCGCCCTTTGGCTTGCCATCGCTTGGTCAAACCCTTCTTGATCCACGGCAATGTGACGTTCCTCGGCGGCATCCAGTGTCAAATCCAAGGGAAAGCCGTATGTATCATAGAGGACAAACGCTTCTTCTCCCGACAGCGTTTCGCCAGGTTCGAGCGCATCAAGCTTCTCATTCAACACCTTCATGCCAGCCTCTAGGGTTAACCGAAACCGTCTTTCCTCTTCCTCAATGCTTTGCTGAATAAGCGCCGCGCCCTCCAGAATTTCTGGATAGGCACCGCCCATCACATCCTCAACGACAGGAACGAGCTTATGCAGAAATGGCTCTTGAAAGTTAAGCAAACGACCAAAACGCACAGCCCGACGCAAAATCCGACGCATCACATAGCCACGGTCGGAATTGCTAAATGACACGCCTTCAGCGAGGAGAAACGTGATGGCGCGAATATGATCCGCAATCACCCGAAACGGCATGCCTTCCGGCCCAGAGTCATAGACTTTGCCGGAAAGCGCCTCAATGGCGGAGATTAAGGGCCGAAGTAAATCGGTATCAAAATTAGAGTTGACTCCCTGCAAATAGGCGGAAATGCGCTCTAAACCCATGCCGGTATCAATACTGGGACGCGGCAATGGTGTCAACACCCCGTCGCTAGAACGGTTGTATTGCATAAAAACGAGATTCCAAATTTCCTGAATACGGTCACATTCACACTGGCCCAACCCGCAATGGTCGCTGCAGGCATACTCGGCTCCGCGGTCCACAAAGATTTCAGAACACGGGCCACAAGGTCCAGTGTCCCCCATACTCCAAAAATTATCTTTTTCGCCCATCCGGACGATTCGGTCTGGTGATACCCCTGCAACCTCTTGCCACAAAGCATACGCTTCATCATCGGTTTCAAACACTGTGACCCATAAGTTCTGCGGATCAATATGCAACACTTCAGTCAAAAACGTCCACGCATAGTGGATGGCATCGCGTTTAAAGTAATCCCCAAAGGAAAAATTTCCCAGCATCTCAAAAAATGTCTGGTGACGCGCCGTCTTCCCTACCTGATCTAAATCATTATGTTTACCGCCAGCACGCATGCATTTTTGAACCGTGACAGCGCGCTTGTAGGAGCGCACCTCTTTACCAAGAAAGACATCCTTAAATTGCACCATGCCCGCATTGGTAAAAAGCAACGAAGGGTCTTGAGCAGGTACTAGGGGGAATATTTAGCCCAGTCGCCTCTTCGCTAAATGCACCAGGCCTCGTCCCCCGGCACGTGCAGCTTTCCACGCCTTAGGCGCAACATGACTAGCACTACGCAGCGCCTTGCGGTAAGTTCCTGTGGCGGGCCGACGCAAAATCCAGACGCCCGCCATCACTGCCCCCACCAGAGCTCCCGTGACAATTCCGGACATGTATTTTCTCATGAAATCACTCCTTCCGGACCACAGTCCTCAATTCGAGATAGCTCTCCATCTGCTTCCACACGAAACATGCGTAGGCCCCGGGGACTGACAGAAAACTCGATAAAGCATTCCCAGCAATAGTACTGTCCCGTACCCACTCGACCCACATTGCGTCCATGGCATGCAGGGCATAAAGGGTCTGTCATGGCATTCGCTCCTTATCGCGTGATGCCTCTATCTTGCCCCGGTCGGGTGGATTTTAATCCGTCCATTGCTGTCAATGGAAAACTGGTGCGCAGGAATCAATAACGAACCCGTCATGAGGTCTTCCAATAATCCTCGGCTGACGACGATATGGTGAATGGCAAGGCTGTTTTCATCAATTACAAAGTCTTTCACGCGTCCCACGAGCTGATCATCCTGGTCACGCACGGGTTGGTTGATGGATACCACTTGGCGACGCCGATGGTGCCACCACGAACGCGGCATTTTTTGCGCATATTTTGGTGTATCAATCAATAAGGCCATGGGGGTCACCCGCATGGCCTCAGCTGGAACAAATCGGCGGCTGATAGCCGTGTGAACACTAAAACCCTCCACCACGGCATCTGGCCACCGACAATAAATATCATCGACCCAGCCCCATGATCCCCGCCTTCCTGCAATACTGACAGGCAAATGTAACAAATGCCAACGGGTCACCATGGCTAGACGCTCCTATGACTGAGGCACGTAAATTTTTCCCCCGGCCAATAACACATCGTTTTGATAAAGCACCGCCACCTGTCCTGGCGATATAGCCCATTGCGGGTCATGAAACGTAATATGCGCATGATCATTCTCCGCCTCCCACAAAGCCGGTTGCGGCTCCATGTTATACCGGATCTTAGCTTCTCCGTGCAATAATCCCTCCACACCAGGAATCACATAATTGACATCCTGGACATGGACGAGAGACTGTTGAACTTCTTCCTTTCTCCCCACAATCAACCGGTTGCGCGAAGCCTCAACACCGACAACATATAATGGTTCACGAGCGGTAATCCCTAAACCCCGCCGCTGGCCCACGGTATAAAAAGCGATCCCCTGGTGGTGACCCAAAACCTGTCCAGCCGTGTTAACGATCTCGCCCACTTGGCGAGCCTCGGGCCGATGCGTCTCTAAATACGATTGATAATCGTTTTTAGGGACAAAACACAACTCCTGGCTCTCAGCTTTATGAGCCGTTACTAATCCATAGCGCTCTGCGATGGCTCGGCTATCCTCCTTGTAGTATCAAAACAACCCCAGCACGTTTCAATGGCCCCATTAACTGTTCTAAATATTGCTCCGAAATGTTTTGAGATTTGGCGATCCAACTTACGGCAACGGGCCCTTGGCCATAATGCAAGGCGAGCTCGTACACAGCCTTTACACCATAACGGCCCTTGCTCGACACTTTAATCATGTAACCCCCACCCTCTTGCCTCTCTTGGTTCAACTTATCACGTGCCCAACCGTATGGTCAATGGCATCTCGTCACTTCTTCAATTCTTTTGGATACGGGCACTAAAAACGACAAAGTAACTAGTCATAAAGCACTACTTTGTCCGCATTATGAAGAAGCTCATCCTCTCCGTAATCCCGCAGCCATAAACGGATTCGTTATTAATATTTTACCACCATTCGTCAAATAGCTGCACACATGCCCGGGATATTCGTGATGTTTTTCACATTCCCGTCTCCAACGCCATTGCACAGCCGCCTTAAGAAATCTGCTATAGTACTGGGAAGGAGGCTCTGCCTGCGCTTTATCGTGCAGGGAAAGGACGATAAAATATTTGTGAAACGCTCAACAGCTTGGTTGATTTTCGTAACCGTCTCAGCGATGTATTGTCTAGTATTTATGCAGCGAACAGGTCCTGGCCTCATTGCCCAAAAATTAATGGAGCAGTATGCAATTGCGCCTACCACCCTATCCCTCATGACAGTCGCCCAATACTTAACCTATGCGGCGTTACAAATTCCCGTGGGATTGTTTGCGGTGCGCATGCATCCGGAACGCCTCCTTGCCTTGGGCGCCTTTTGTGACGGTTTAGGTACGATCCTGTTTGGTACCAGCACCTCTTTTCATGCCATTATCTTCTCACGTGTTATCGTAGGAATTGGAGACGCCATGGTCTGGTTAAACATTGTCCTCGTGTTAGGGAAATGGTATGACGCGGGAGTTTTTGGACGCATCCTAGGCTTTGTCGGCATGTCCGGCAATTTGGGCGCCATACTCTCGACATTTCCCTTGGCTTGGTGGATTGCACGCGACGGATATCGTGAGCCTTTTGTGGCCTTAGGCGTCGTCTTAGTCGTGGTCTCGCTCCTTAGCGCCTGGCTTTTAGAGCACACCACCCCCGTGCGTCCCCCATTAGCTACCGGTCTTTATCGTCCCAACATCCGGACCGTCTTCCACAAGCCATGGGATATGATGGCTCCTATCCTGGCACACTGGGGATTCATGGGGCCTTTTTTGGGTTTTGCCAGCCTATTTGCCATACCTATGCTCCACACCCTGTATGGAATGAATGCCGTTCAAGGCGGGTATTACTTGGCCCTTGCCCTTTTGGGTTCACTAATGGCGGGTCCGATTGTCGGGCCTTTGTCGGATCGGTTCGGACGTAAGATCCCTTATGTCTTAGTCGGCATTGTCGACGTTCTCGCCTGGGGCACTTTTGCAGCCTTTGCGCCGATTTTACCCCGGTTTATTCTCGCCGCAATATTTCTTGTTCTCGGGTTTGCCAACGGAGCCAGTGTTTTGACGTTTGCCGTCATCCGCGATACCTTTACATCCAACAATATTGGGCTGGCCTCCGGCATAGCGAATACCGCAGGATTTCTTTCCGCCGTGTGTGTTCCTTGGGGCATCGGATTTCTTCTGTCGGCGGGGCCGGGCCTGGATATTAGCGCTCGTGACCAATGGGCTTTGGCTTATGTGACACTATTTAGCGTTTTAGGAACCTTGGGCACCTTGAAAATCGCCGGTAAAGCCAGGAAAAAATCTGCGGTGGGCGCATAAACCAACCTTTCTCATCTGGATATAGCAAACCCGCCAACACCCAAAACGTGTTGGCGGGTCATATTGGTATACCTTATTCGGGTTGCGACTCGTCTCCTTTTCCGCCGAGCTTGCGGAAAAAGTTTCGAATCGGGTCGTAATAGCGATCAGCCACTCGCTCTTTCAACGGGATAATAGCGTTGTCGGTAATATGAATATGCTGTGGGCAAACACTCGTACAGCATTTCGTCACGTTGCACAGACCAATTCCGCCCTCGTTTTTAATTTGAGGAATCCGGTCCGCGCGGTCCATGGGGTGCATTTCAAATTCAGCCATCTTCACCATAAACCGCGGTCCGTAGTACTGACTTTTCTCCTGATGGTCTCTCAGCACATGACAGACATCTTGGCACAGAAAACATTCAATGCAATGATGAAATTCCTGAATTCGGTCCACATCCCATTGCTGCATGCGGAATGGCGCCGCCACCGTGGGGTGAAATGCAGGAATTTTTTTGGCGACCTCATAATTCCACGACACATCGGTCACCAAATCCTTAATGATTGGAAACGTCTTCATCGGTTGAATGTGAACCGTTTGGCCTTCGTACTCATCAAGACGCGTTTTGCACATGAGTTTCGGGACACCATTGATCTCCGCCGAACAGGAACCGCAATGGGCCGCTTTACAGTTCCAGCGAACGGCTAAATCTTGCGCCTCATGGGCTTGAACATGGTGCACCGCGTCTAACACCACCATTCCTTCTACGCGCGGCACTCGGTATTCAACTTCTTGGCCTCCGTCAGCATCACCCCGAAAGATGCTGAGGATAAACTCATCAGCCATGGCGACTACTCCTTTCTTGGTGGGACTTGAGACGATCCCGCAACCTTTTCCCGGCCGGGCGCGACGGGACGAGCGCAGATCTCCGCCAATTCCGGAGGCATTTCGGGTACTGGGACCCGCGTAATACGGTCTCCGTCCTCAGAATATTGATGGACAAAATTCCATTTCCCCATCTCCGGCAGCTCGTCTGGATAGTCAGAACGCCAGTGTCCGCCACGGCTTTCTTTCCGTTCAAGGGCTCCGCGGACAATGAGCTCGCTCAAAAGCAGCATATTTTCGACATCGAACACTGCATGCCATCCCGGATTGTAGACTCGTCCGCCTTTAATTCCCATCCGTTTCGCGCGTTCCTTAAGGGAGAGGATCTTATTGAGTCCGACCTTTAGATCGTCTTCCGAACGTACAATCGCCGCATGGGTCGACATGGCTTCTTGCAGCTCTTGATGAATCGCATAGGGATTTTCCCCGTCAGGGCGATTAAATGGCTCCAAAATCCTGGCCACCTCGGCCTCCACTTGCGTGTCATCAATCTCAGGAGCCTTCTTAAGAGAGGTAGCATAATCACGCGCCGCAATACCTGCACGGCGGCCAAAGACGAGGATATCCGCGAGGGAATTTCCGCCCAGCCGGTTGGCGCCGTGCAATCCACAAGCCACCTCTCCCGCGGCAAACAGCCCAGGCACCGTTGTTGCACAGGTTTCGGCGTGTGCTTGCACCCCGCCCATTTGGTAATGACACGTGGGTGCCACCTCAAAGGGTTGCTTCGTAATGTCGATATCCCCTAAGGTAAGAATCTGCTCGTACATTCCAGGCAACTTTTGTTTAATAAAGTCGGCTTTCTTGTGACTGATATCGAGCCATGCGCCCCCATGGGGTGTGCCCCGTCCGGCTTGGACTTCCTTAAAGATGGACCGAGCCACAACATCACGCGTTGACAATTCTTGACGCTCTGGATCATAACGCTTCATGAAGCGCTCTTTTTCAGAATTATAGAGCAACCCACCTTCGCCACGCACTCCTTCCGTGACCAATAAACCCGCCACGCCCGGAGGCCAGACCATCCCCGTTGGATGGAACTGCACCATTTCCATATCCTTCAAATCGGCTCCGATCCGGTACGCCATAGCCGCCCCATCGCCGGTACTTTCCCAAGAGTTTGATGTCACCTTATACACTTTGCCCCAACCACCGGTCGCTAAGACAATCGCCTTAGCTTTAAGGAGAATGAAATGACCATCGGCCCGGTAGTAACCCATAGCTCCTGCCACGCGGCTCCCATCCATAAGGAGTCGAGTAATCGTCACTTCCTGGAATACCTTGATATCCATAGAAATCGCCTTATACTGCAGCGTTCGCAAAAGCTCCATCCCTGTCCGGTCACCAATATGGGCTAAGCGGCGGAAAGAGTGCCCACCAAAAGCTCTTTGCATAATCCGACCTTCCGGCGTCCGGTCAAATACCGCTCCCCACTGCTCAAGCTCCAGTACGCGTGCCGGTGCTTCTTTGGCAAACACTTCGACCGTCCGGTAATTATTGATATAATGGCCGCTTTTCATCGTGTCATAAAAGTGCGTTTGCCAGCTATCCGGGGCATCCACGTTGCCGATGGACGCTGCCGCTCCGCCTTCAGCCATGACCGTATGCGCTTTGCCTAACAATGATTTCCCGACAATGGCCACAGAGACTCCACCCTCAGAAGCCGCTTCCACCGCAGCGCGCAATCCAGCGCCTCCGGATCCTAATACCAACACATCAAATGCATGGGTTTCCATCGTCTCGATATTCATCAGAATAACCTCACATCGTGAATTACGCCCATAATAAGCAAGCGCACGTATAAGTCGGCAATCCATACAGAGAACATCGAAGCCCAAGCCCACCAGCCGTGAAAGACGTTTAAGGCCGATACACGGCGCCAAATGCCATAGCTTACAGGCTTTTTACCATGTGCTGTACACGAAAAGCAGTCCTTACGGCCGCCAATCATATTGCGCCACGCATGGCACGAAAACGTGTAGCCGGTTAGCAAAATCGCATTCACCAACAAAATCAAAGACCCCACGCCCACGCCAAAGCCGTTAGGGAATATAAACGCTTGCACGACATCTTTCCACAAAAAGATTAAGACGAACACCGCTAAAAACCACGTATAGCGATGCAAGTTATTGATTTTCCATTCCCCTTTATAGGGACGCGTCTGATGCGATTTGGGTTCTGGGACCGCACAGCCAAATGGATGGAATGTAAAGGCACGATAATACTCTTTACGATAGTAATAGCACGAGAAACGAAAAACAAATGGCATCCACGCGACATACAACGCGGTTAAGATGTGAACTCCAAACCACCCAGCAATGTCCGGTGAAAAAAACGGTGACACATAATTGTGATACGTTCCCGTGTTATGAAATAACACTTCCCATAACGCATAAATCACAAATCCGCTAAATGCTATTAGTGTAAAAACCGGCTCCACCCAATAGGGCATCTTCCCTAAGCGAGGTTTGGGATGATTGACGCCGGGTTGGCTTGTCTGTGCCATGGCAACCCCCTCTTGACAGCGTTTTGTTGCTACCGATGTGTCATGTGGCAGCTTCAAGACGTTTAAAGTATAACCTAACCCGATTTGTGTAATTTCTTTTGTGTTTTTAGGCAAAAGATTCAGATATTATGGCGCCCTTGACGAAGCGCCGCTAACTTCTGAGCACGCACTCTTTCAGAACCTTGGTCTGAAGGATGGTATAGGCGTAAGCCTGCCATTTCATCGGGTAAATAGGCTTGGTCAACATAGTGCATAGGAAAATCATGAGGATATTGATAAAGGGGAGCGCTGGCACCCATCGGAGCATAATGTTTGTCGCGTAAGTAGCTAGGCACCGCTGCCTGAGGCCAACGTTCGAGGGCACTGTCCAGTTCCGCCAGTGCTGTGACCACCGAATTAGATTTGGGAGCCGACGCAATGTACAAGACGGCTTGAGCCATGGGAATGCGCGCTTCGGGAAGGCCCACCGCTTCAAGCGCCGTCCACGCCGCTTGAGCCACCACAAGAGCCATCGGGTCTGCCAATCCCACATCCTCCGCGGCATGAACCAAGATGCGCCGCATGACATAGCGAGGGTCGGTTCCCCCTGCGAGGAGGCGCCCAAACCAATAAAGTGCGGCATCGGGATCGGAGCCGCGCATTGATTTAATGAACGCTGAGGTGAGATCGTAATGCGCGTCGCCCGCGCGGTCATGATAATGAACACTCGAGGCCAGCACACGGTCACCTAAGGCTATCGTGAGGACATTGGTTGGCACCGTGTCCGCCAATAATGCCATGTGTTCAAGCGTACTTAACGCTAGCCGGGCATCGCCTCCCACCCGTTCCGCGATTTGGTGAAAGAGGCCATCATCAATGGCCCCCTCATGCCACCACGTCATCCGCAACGCCCATGCGCGCTCCAAAATTTGAACAATGGCCTCCACTTTTAAAGTCTTCAGTTCGATCAACAAACAGCGGGACAATAGCGCTCGATTAATCGATACCCAAGGGTTTTCGGTGGTCGCGCCAATTAACACGAATGTGCCATCTTCGACAAAGGGCAACAATACATCTTGTTGTGAGCGATTTAAACGGTGGATTTCATCAATAAACACGACGGTCCCTGACCCGCGCAATTGCCAACGCTCTTTAGCTCGTTCCGCCTCTTGCCGAATTTCTTTAACTCCTATATCAATGGCAGACAAGGCGGCAAAGGCTGCGTGCGTTTGATCCGCAAGAATCCGAGCTAAAGTCGTTTTCCCCGTTCCGGCCGGCCCATGAAAAATAACGGAGCGCAGTGAGGAAGCCACTAGGGAACGCAAAAGGCCTTGTGGTCCCGTCAGATGTTCGTGTCCAATGACGTCATCCAACGTTCGTGGGCGCAGCTTCCAGGCTAACGGTGCCTGTGCTTCACGACTCTTGTCGCCAGATTGTGCAAACAAATCGTATGACACTGCCATCAGCCTTTCAATTGAACAAATCCCGCGATTGTCCGGTCGATATCTGCATCGCTTACATCAAGATGGGTCACTAAACGCAAGCGTTTGGGCCCCATGGCGCCCACCAAGATATCTTGACGCGCTAGAAATTGAATGGCCAAATCAGCTGGCTGCTCCAGATCGACCATGACCATGTTTGTCGGCACCGATGGTAAACTAACGGAAAAGCCCTGTTCGCGCAGTGCATCAGCGAGACGCTTAGCTCGTCTATGATCATCCTGCAACCGATTAATATGGTGCTCTAGCGCATATAAGCCCGCAGCCGCTAAAATGCCAGCTTGCCGCATTCCACCCCCCAACCATTTCCGGTAGACACGCGCCCGCTCAATATAACCTCTGGGTCCGGCCAACACCGAACCCACCGGCGCTCCTAATCCTTTCGACAAACACATGGACACTGAGTCCATATCAGCAGCTAGAACGGCAATCGAAACCCCCAAAGCTACGGCGGCATTAGCAATCCGTGCACCGTCAAGATGAACGGCCAAACCATGCGCCCGTGCCACTTGGATGATGGGCGCTATGCGCTCTCGAGATAACGCCGCGCCGCCCGCTCGGTTATGCGTATTTTCTAAAGCCAGTAACCTGGGCCGAGGATGGTGGATATTGGTTGGGCGGATGCGGTCATTCAGTTCCTCGGGATCCATCAGGCCCTCTTCTCCTGCCAATTGGGTAAAGGTGGCTTGCGACCACATGGCCGCTCCGCCACCTTCATAAAAATAAATGTGATTGTCCCGGTGGATAAAAACCTCATCGCCGCGCTCGGTATGAGCTAGCAAAGCGATTTGATTAGCCATCGTCCCCGATGGCACAAAAAGGCTCGCTTCCTTGCCCAACAGTCTAGCCGTTTCTTCTTCCAACCGATTCACGGTGGGATCTTCCCCGTAGACATCATCACCGACGTCCGCCTGAAACATCGCATCACGCATGGCCGCCGTCGGTTTCGTGACCGTATCTGAGCGCAAATCCACCACTTTTTTCATAAACCCAACTTCTTGAGAAGCTGTGCTTTCGGCAAAGCTCCTACAACGCGCGAGGTTTCCTGTCCACTTTGAAACTTAATTAAGGTAGGGATACTCATGACGCCATACTCCGCGGCAATCGTAGGATTTTCATCAACATTCAACTTCGCAACGGTGATGTTCCCCTGCCGCTCTTGAGCCACTTCTTCAAGAATAGGACTAATCATACGGCACGGCACGCACCAAGCCGCCCAGAAGTCGACTACAACAGGGACGGTTGAATTGCTAATCACGGAATGAAAATTAGATTGATTTACGGTGACCACATTATCTGCCAAAACATTCGCCTCCAATTTCACCCTCGATGATACCAGGGAACACAAAGAAAGAGAAGATAGCGAACTATCCTCTCTTTCTTAGCCCCGCCATGCCGTGCAACCCCGACGTTTTGAACCTGCATTACGCAGGTGGGCACCTCCCGTTAACTTTCGCAGTCCCCTAACTTCAGGGCCGGACGGCCATTAACTGCGGATCAGGTTCCCTATGTTCTGATGTTGGCTCAAAACATATCGGTCGTCTTCACGTACACAGCCGGATTTGTTGGCTCTATTATAATAAGCGCGGACGCTCAATGCAACTGTCATCCCGAACCTCATTCTGCCAGTTACGGGAAACGACAGGAAGAAAACTCAGGCCCGAAGCACGCGGGCCTGAGTTGTTGATCGTGTTAAGAGAGTTCGTCGTCATCCTTCGCCATACGGGTCACCATATTTGCAAGCATCTCTTTCTGTTTAGGTCCGCTTGCCTGCCACATCCGCTTTGCTACCCGGTCCTGCGCATTCTTCGGCTCAACCCCGGCTTGCAACATGGCATCTCCCATGTCAACGACCTCATTTTGGACGTGTTCCTGGTTGGCGCCATTTTGGAGTTTCTCGGCCACACGGGACTTTAACTCATGAAATGACTGCGGCACACCCTTTGCCAAAGGAATCCCTCCCTGGGTCAATTTGGAGCGTAAGCAAGTGCTCCGCGTTTATTGTGTACGCTAGTCCGAAAAACTATGAGGGGAATAATTCTGAGGGTCTTCGCCACACTAACAATGCGAGTTGGCTGGTACTGACAGGACTTGGGGCATTCATCAACGGGTCCACGCCTTTGGCGGTCTTGGGAAAGGCAATAACCTCTCGTAAACTCCTTGCGCCCGCCATTAACATGACAAGGCGGTCTAAGCCAAACGCGATACCACCATGGGGTGGAGCCCCATATTGAAAGGCATGAATTAAGAATCCAAATTTCTCTTCTGTTTCCTCAGGGTCTAGTCCCAACGCCGCAAAAATCTTTGCTTGCAGTTCTGGCTGATAAATACGCAGGCTGCCAGACGCCAATTCCGTACCATTGAGCACCACATCATAGGCTTGCGAACGTACGCGTAATGGGTCGGTAGCAATTAAGTCGATGTCTTCAGGATGTGGCATGGTAAAAGGGTGATGTGCAGAAACCAAACGCTGCTCTTCCTCACTCCATTCAAATAAGGGGAATTCGGTGACCCATAAGAATCGCCAGCCATCCTCTATCCGCTTTTCTTGACGAGCAAACTCAAGCCGCATCTGTCCTAAGACCGCTAAACTGGGGAATTTTTCTCCGGCCACAATCATCAAGGTGTCATCGGTCCCCAACCGCGCAGCCGCTGCTAAATGCTGCAATGCCTGTTCGTCAAGCCATTTTCCGGCCGAAGTACGCAGTCCCTCCCCACTTTTCACAATCCAGATCAGACCGCTAGCGCCCTGACCCTTTGCGAATTCAACCCACCCATCGAGTTGCTTTCGCGTGGGTTGATAATGGCGCATGACTGCCCCGCCCGCAAACGGTGCCGCTTGCAGAACAGGCCAAGCAATATGAGCACGGACCGCTGATGTCAAATCCATTAATGGCTCGCCGGCCCGCAAGTCCGGCTTATCCGAGCCATATCCCTCCATGGCTTGTTGCCACGTCATCCGTTCAAACGGTGCAACCTCGACCCCTAAGCTCTCGTAAAAGACTTGGCGAAGCATGGCCTCCATCATGTCGAGAATTTCACTTTGCGACATAAACGACATTTCTACGTCAATTTGCGTGAACTCCGGTTGCCGGTCGGCCCGCAAATCTTCATCGCGAAAGACCTTGGCAATTTGGTAATAGCGATCAAACCCTGCCACCATCAGCAATTGTTTGAAAATCTGCGGACTTTGGGGCAACGCGTAGAATTCCCCCGGAGCCAGACGACTGGGCACCAAGAAGTCGCGGGCCCCTTCTGGAGTCGACCGCGCTAAAGAGGGCGTCTCGACATCGAGAAACCCGTGGGCATGAAAAAAGCTTCTCACAGCCATCAACACTTTATCTCTCAGCATAAAATTCCCAAGCAGGGAAGGCCGCCGCAAATCAATATAACGATATTTTAAACGCAACATCTCATCCACATTCTCGGCTTCGGCCGGCATAAACGGCGGCGTTTTCGCCTCCGATAAAATCGTCACGCGCAGCGGTTCGATTTCAATACGACCAGATGCCAATTCGGGATTTTCCATGCCTATAGGTCGAGCACGCACCATTCCGGTAATCGCCACGACAAATTCTGCACGCACTCGGTCGAGCTCCGCAAAATTTTCAGCGTGGACAGGTTCCGCAACAATTTGAACAAGACCCGTCCGGTCCCTCAAATCAATGAATATCAGACCGCCATGATCCCGCCGCCGATGAACCCATCCCGCTACGGTCACTGTTTGCCCAATAAGTTCCTCGGTTACAGCGGCCGCGTAATGTGTGCGTCCTTCCATCAAAAGGTCCTCCCCAGTCTATGTTTGCGGTTTTCTAGAGGTTTATGATTAGGCCAACGTCGTGGCCTCTCCATTTTTAATCAACCGTGTGACACTAACTAAACCACAGTCGCGGTTCCTAAGGCTCTTCATTAAGGGGTGCTAATTTTTAGGCCTTACCTTTGTCCGCTTGCCCACTAAGACGCGTCCCCGACGGTCTAAGTCCATGTGACGTCTTAGGGGTGCCATGGGCAGACGGTCGCTCTTCGTGGGCTACACGGTTTTTCTTGCGTTCCGCACTATCCACCCAGAGCGTAACAGGCCCCCAATTAATCAAGGAAACTTCCATGGGTGCTCCAAAACGTCCAGTCTCCACGTGGTTTGACTTGGCGCGACATAACTCAACAAAGTACTCATAAAGCGGCTCGGCAACGTCACGTGAAGCGGCCAGAGAAAAATTAGGCCGACGTCCATCGACTGTTTCGGCATATAACGTAAACTGTGAGACCACCAAGATCCCGCCCTGAACGTCCAAGACGCTGCGATTCATTTTGCCTCGTTCGTCAAAGATCCGCAAATTCAGAACCTTATCGGATAGCCACCGGGCGATATCCCGGTTATCATGCGGATGAATCCCTAAAAAGAGAAGCAACCCCGTATCGATCGATGCGATGCTTTGGCCGTCTACCGCGACGGACGCGCGTCTCACGCGCTGTAATAGGGCTCGCATTAGAGTTTCTCGTGGCTGACACGCTCAACCCGCTCAACATAGGGGAGCGCCTCAAGACGCTGGATAATCCGTGTCAGCTGTGTTAGATTTTTCACTTCCAACCTCACATTCACGACCGCAGTCCGGTCTTTAAATCCTCGGGCCTTCGCTGAGATAATGTTCGCGTCGGCCACCACATTGGCCACATCAGCCAGCAATCCAGCCCGGTCCCAGGCAAATACAGCTAATTCAACAGGATGCGGAGCCAATTCTGCCTCCGTCGTATCCCAACTCACTTCAATCAGCCTCTCCGGATCTCGACTCAGCTCCTTATGATTTGGGCAATCGAGTCGATGGACAGAAACACCGCGCCCCCTGGTCAAATATCCAATTATGGGATCGCCAGGCACCGGTTGGCAACACCGCGCAAGACGCGTAAGCAACCGATTTTGGCCGCGGACCAAGATTTGCTCACCGCGCACTGGGACAGTCACTTCGCGTTTCACCGGTGCAACCGGCGCCACGACGGGCTCTAAACTACGACCCAGCTCGTCTTTCAAGCGGGAAACGGCTTGCACCGGATTGATCATCCCGTCGCTAATCCCTATCGCTAGCTCGTCTACTGTACCATAGCCAACCTTTTTAACCAATTCCTGCAGACGGTCATGTTGTAAAGCTAACCCCGCCCGGCGAAGTTCCCGCTCCAACAGTTCTTGGCCCCGGCTTAAGTGTTCTTGGCGTCTTTCCCGACGAATCCATTGCCGTATGCGGTTCTTGGCTTGAGACGTCTGCACAATGTTCAACCAGTCCACACTCGGACCCGGCGACTTGCGATTGACCAAAACCTCGACTATGTCCCCGTTTTCCAGTGCGGTCGTCAGGGGAACAATACGGCCATTGACTTTCGCCCCCACACAGTGATTGCCCACATCGGTATGGATGCGATAGGCAAAATCGATGGGTGTGGAACCCGCGGGCAAATCGAGCACATCCCCTTTGGGGGTAAAGACGAACACTTCTTCACTAAAAAGATCGACTTTTAGCGTGTCCATAAACTCGCGGGCGTCACGCATATCCCGTTGCCACTCCAAGAGCTGACGCAACCACGACAGTTTTTGTTCAAACTCGCGGTCCTCTTTGCCCCCATCTTTATAGCGCCAGTGGGCAGCAATTCCATACTCGGCAGTATGGTGCATCTCAAAGGTGCGAATTTGCACCTCTAAGGGCTCCCCTTCTGGCCCCATGACCGTCGTATGCAAGCTTTGGTAGAGATTGGACTTGGGCATGGCAATATAGTCCTTAAATCGACCCGGTACGGGCTTCCATAAGGAGTGGACCAAACCTAGTACGGCATAACAATCTTTTACCGTTTCGACCATCACCCGCACAGCGACCAAGTCATAGATTTGAGAAAAATCCTTGCCTTGCTTATACATTTTTTGGTATATGCTGTAGAGGTGTTTGGCCCGCCCGGATAATTCCGCCACCATTCCCATCGATTCAAGTCGCCGCGTCAACTCGGCCGTCACCGCTTCAACCGCCGCTTCTCGCTCCAGACGCTTCTTGGCCACCAATTCTTTCATCATTTGAAATTCTTGCGGCTGCAAATGTTGAAAGGCCAAGTCTTCGAGTTCCCATTTAATCCGAAAGATCCCTAAACGGTGCGCTAAGGGAGCATAGATTTCCATCGTTTCGCGCGCAATACGTTGAACGCGGTCCGCCGTCAAGTGTTTGAGGGTACGCATGTTATGAAGACGGTCAGCTAGCTTGATGAGAATCACCCGAATATCTTTGGCCATCGCCAAAAGCATTTTACGAAGGTTCTCTGCTTGTTCTTCTTCCCGCGTACGCACCTCCAGGCGGTCTAACTTGGTGACGCCGTCTACTAATTGAGCGACCTCAGACCCAAAACGGTCTTCGATGTCTTTGAGCGTGTAGCTGGTGTCTTCCACCACATCATGCAATAAGGCCGCGATAATCGTCGGCACATCCATTCGCAAGTCGGCGAGAATAGACGCAACCGCCAGCGGATGTTCCACGTAGGGGGCTCCAGATGCGCGGCTTTGCCCTTCATGGGCGTGGCGGGCAAAATCGATAGCCTCCGCGATTTGTTCCGCTTCCGGAGAGTCGGCCGAAAATCCAAGTTTTTCTGCCATGCTAACTTGCTCCATGACAGCTCCCCCCCATTCTTTCACGGCTGAACCAGCAAGCTCAGCACCGGTACCCCGGCATCCAACTTTTGGCGACCCTTTAGGCCCTTTAGCTCTATTAAAAAGGCAAATGCCACCACATGGGCCTCGAGTCGGCTCGCCAGCCGCGCTGTGGCTGCCACCGTGCCTCCTGTGGCCAATACGTCGTCGACAATAATGACACGTTTACCCGCCAAAGTTCGGTCGTCTTCTACCTCAAGCTGGTTTTCACCATATTCTAGCGAATATGCTTCTTGGAGAACAGGGGCTGGCAACTTTCCCGCCTTGCGCACAGGGACTAACCCCGCATGCAAGCGGTCTGCCAACGGCGCCGCAATTAAAAATCCCCGTGCTTCCGGCGCGAAAATAGCATCCGGCTGAAGCGGTCTCAATTGCGCCTCCAATGCCTCCAAGACTTCATGCCATGCCTCAGGATTGGCCATAACCGGCAGTACATCCCGAAACAACACGCCCGGCAAAGGAAAATCCGGGATTTCTCTTACCCACTGTGTCCATGCCATGTTGACCCTCCTCACCCTTTAAGCTTCTACTCCCAATCTTTCAGGGGCTTCTTCCAGTCCTGTTCTATAGCCCGCCAATGCTGTTGCGCTCGTTGGTATGCTGGGCTGAAGCTTAAGGCCCGGCGCTCGGCGGGCTTGCACCCGCGCTGAAATCCCAACTCATGAAACACGCGTCCTCCGATCAGCAAAGGTGCCTGACCTCGCTCCCAAGCTTTCCATAATCGAGCCAATTTTTCACGTGTCGGATAGAGTCTTCGCGCCTTGCCGATGACCGGCTCTGGAGCCATATCCGGGCTTATCCACATCACGCCCGCCGGTTCCTTAAGGAGCGCCGACGCCGTACGCAAAGCCATATGGTGAACGGGCGCAGTGAGCCAGACAATGTGGTCGGCCCAATGGAACAAGCGAGGCCACCGGTCCCATTGATTCACAACAATGGCGACCATCTCTTGGTTTTGAACCGCGGTTTCATGCCCCACCCATGCGCCATCCGGCCAATAATGATACCACGCTTGAGCCCCTAACTGACTAGCCCATGCCTTTTGTTCGCGCGTGCTATTTACTATATAAAGCACGCGCCCGGAAAGCGGCTTTGTCACGGCTTCAAATCGCACGGCCTGGCGCCATGACTTACGGCCTGCTGCCACCCCAACAAATTCCTCAACCTGCCACTGTGCCGTTTTCTTACCCTGAAATTGGTTAAGCATGAGGCTGCCGATAAATTCCACAGGACCGTCTTCCACTAGGGTCTGTGCCATTTGCGCTTGTCCAAATGCAACGACACGGTAGGGATGGTTCACAAGCATTAAAGATAAATGCGCAGCATCGCTTCCCATCGTACGCCACCCATCAACAACGCCGTGCACCGCGAGTCGCGGCCGTTCAAAATGATGACCGTACGGTTCGAGAGCTAACAATTGCTCCACGGCCCTAGGTGTCAGCTCTGACGCGTCCACGACGGCGTCCACCGCGGTTCCTACAAACTGCTGGCGCACAACGTCTTCCGGCAGCGCTTCGGAAAATATTTGCGATAACCGATAGGGATCTTGCTTGGATAAGCTAAACCCACAGGCACCGCGATGTCCTCCCAGTTTTAAAAAGACATCTCGATTTTTCCACAAATGCTGGAAGAGATCCAACCCCTCGACCGAACGCGCCGATCCTTTGCCGGTCTCCCCATCCCACCCAATTACCGCCACCGGCCGCTTCAAACGATCCTTGAGTCTTGAAGCCACAATGCCGATAACCCCATGATGCCAGTGGTCGCCAGCCACTACGACAAATCCCGGCACCTGTCCCGAGCCATCGAGTGGCACTTGATTTAGGGCTTGGTTCACCAGGTCCTTTTCTATTTCGCGCCGCAGCTGGTTCCGCGCCTTAAGGTCTTGAGCCCAATGACTGGCCTCTTCCCGACTTTCGGCAAGAAGCAGTGCCACGGCCGGACGCGCGTCGCCCATCCGGCCCGAGGCGTTGAGGTGGGGGCCCACAAAAAACGCGAGGTCGTCGGCTACGATTTGCTGGTGGTCTTTAATACGGTCGCCTAACAAGACGTCAACCCCTACACAGACTCCTTTCTGCAAGGCCTGCAATCCTTTCCTGACAATCAGGCGATTGTCCCCCCTCAAGGGCACCACGTCGGCAACGGTGCCAATGGCAGCCACCGCGTAGAACCAGTCCGGGACCTCATCGTCTAACATCGCCCTGACTACTTGAAGCGCTACCCCCGCTCCTGACAAGCGATTGGGCTGGGCCATGCGCTCAGGATTGACTAAAGCCGGCACATCGGGAAGTTGTAGCGGCAAGGCGTGGTGGTCGGTAATAGCAAGGGTTAACCCTTTTTGGCGTGCCAACTGTGCCGCATCAGGCGAACTTGACCCGCAATCGACGGTCACCATCACGTCCACACCTGCTTGCACCGCTAAATCCACTGCGTCAGCATGCAGTCCGTAACCCTCATCAAACCGGTTGGGAATGTAATAGTCTACATGCTCAAACCCTGCCCACTGCAGACCCCGAACCATGACAGCCGTCGCGGTTACGCCGTCAGCATCGTAATCGCCATACACGCGGACGTGTTGCTGGCGTCGGCGAGCCGTCCGAAGTAGCGCCACCAATTCCCCCATGTCGGGTAATTCGTAGGGACGGCTCAACGTCTGGTCATTGCGTTGAAGGTCTAGGACCGCCTGAACCGAGCGAATGCCTCGGCCCCACAAAATTCGAGAGACCACGGGTTCTAACCCGCTTTGTTGTTGAAAGGCTTGATAAGCGTGCATTTCATGAGCCGCTAATGCCTTGAGTACATAATTTGCGTTACGATACCGTTTCGTGCCAACCATTCCAATCCTCACGTTAATCGGGATTTACATGCACCATCACGTCTTGAATCCGCGGCAAACTCATGACCGCACGTTTAACCCGGTGTGAAATTTCGTGCGCTTCCCATACCGTTAAGTGTCGATTCACCACAATTTTTAAATCCACTAGAACTTGAGTACCCGATACGCGCGTTCGAATCTCCGCAATCTTTTCGACGCCATCGACCATCGTACAGTGGGCACGGATGGCATCAACAATTTGTGGATCGGCCGCGCGGTCCATCAAATCGTTTGCAGCTTGCGAAAAGATTTCGATGCCGAGCCAGACGATTAATGCCGCCACCGCCAGCGCACCATAGGCATCACCGTGCGGAACTCCCCACTTGGCCGCTAAAATCGCACCCGTGGTGATTGCAGAAGAAATGACGTCCATCCGGTTATCCAAGGCGGACGCCATCAAGGAGTGACTGCCGGTACGCGTCGCAATGGTTTTTTGGCGCACGTACATGACCCACTTGATTATCATAACGCCTGCAGCCACAATCAAGGTCAACAGGGTGGGATGTTGACTCGCGTGGCTTAACGCGGCAATTGATCCATTGGCCACTTCAAATCCTGCTAAAATCAACAGGAGCGCTACGACTTTCTGCGCAATGGCTTCAGCTTTGGCATGCCCGTAATTATGTCCTTCGTCGGGCGGTATGCGCGCAACACGCAACCCGATGATGACCGCTATGGACGATCCAAGATCAGCACCAGAATGAATACCATCCGCAATTAGGGCGCGAGAATTTCCGATAATCCCCACGGTAATTTTCAATGCCATGAGAATAAAGTTTCCGAGGGCTCCCCACGCTGCACTTCGGGTACTGGTCTGTAGCTCTCCGTCGACATCAATCACGCCGTCTCACCCGTTTTCCGATTACTCCTCCCGCTCTATTATTGTACCATGGACTGTTATGGTCTTAGGCGCGTCAGCATAACGAACCACAATAAGGCCACTACGAACTTGGCGCCACGCACCATCACAATCTTACGCATATCCTGACCAAACCGTTGGAGCCTGACGGCCGCATCAAATCCTACCGTGCCTTGCCACGCCACCAACCCTGGCACGGGTGTGAGCAATAAGGACAACCATAATAACACCCATGACTCTCGTAGGAGCCGGTGCCTACTCCGGGCGACGGGACGTTTAGGCAAAAGACGGTGGAATCCCCATTCTAAGGCTGCTGCTACTCCCCATTGAAGAGCCAGCAAAGAGCCCCCCCAATACGGAAACCCCACCCGCCATACGGTCTCCGCCAATACCAAAATCAATAGCCATGGGCCATCCCATAGCCAGACGCCCAATACCGGCACTAGAAGCCATCCCACGGGATTGCCCCCTTTACATTCCTGATATCTCCTTATCATGCCCCAAATTCTGTCATATCGCGCAAAAATGAGAAAACCCAGCACACGACTGGGTTCTCACTGAATACACACCTTCGTTAAGCGGACGCCGGCCGCGATTTGCCTTTGCCTTTTTCCCGTTTCGTCCACAACAACCAGATAGGACTGGCGATGAAAATCGATGAATACGTTCCAAAAATCACGCCAAACAACATCGTCAAGGCAAAGTCTCGAATGCTACTCCCCGCAAAAATCAACAACGCCAGCAATGCGATAATCACGGTGGTTGATGTGTTAATGGAGCGGACTAGAACCTGATTCAGACTTTTATTCACCAAATCATCCAGCGGGTCATTCTTTTTGCGAACGGCCAAATTCTCCCGAATACGGTCAAAAACAATAATCTTGTCGGTAATCGAATATCCAAAAATCGTCAACACGGCCATAATAAAGTACTCGGTAATCTGAATATGAATCAACGCAATGAGCCCGACGGTAATAATGACATCGTGCAACATGGCTAAAATCCCCGACAATGCAAACCGCCATTCAAACCGAATCGTGATATAGAGAATAATCGCAATGACAGCTAAAACCACGGCGATTAGGGCCCGCTGTTCCGTTTGTTTGCCAATAATCGATGAGACACGACTGGTTGAGATCTCTTTAAATGCCCCCACCCGCCTTGATAACTGCGACAGCAGGGCATCGCGCTCATGCTCCGAAATGGTCGGGGTGGTAATTAACACATTGTCATGTCCTTTGCCGAGAAACACGACGGTACTGCCGTTTAAATGGTCAGCATCCAACACGTGGTCAATCTGGGTTACAGTCACCGGGCGTAGGAATTGAAGATTCATCTGCGTACCGCCCGTGAAATCAATCCCGTAGTTCAAACCCCGAATAAAAAAGGCTCCCAACGCCAAAATCACCAGCAATCCCGAGAGGACAAACCATGTTTTCCAATGTCGGACAAATTCGAAATGGTACCGCATCATGCCAGCCCCCTAGCCCACAAATATGGTGCGCACTTTAGCCCACCCCGCATCGGCTACCCAGCGGATAACGACGCCTGTTACCGAAACCGCCGTGAGAAGGGAAACCGCTGTGCCTATCATGAGCGTCAATGCAAACCCTTTCACTTCCCCGGTCCCCAAGAAGAAGAGGATGAGCGAGGAAACAAAGGTTGTCACATGAGAGTCCAAAATAGCCCGAATGGCATGACGAAACCCTGCTGCAACCGCCGCTCCGGGTTTCTTCCCGTTGATTATTTCTTCTCGAATGCGGGAGAATATAATCACATTCGCGTCGACCGCCATTCCCACTGACAAGATGAGCCCCGCAATCCCCGGCACCGTGATGACGGCGTGTATGCTCCACAATGCCCCCACCACCAGCAGCAAATAGATTAATAACGCCATATCCGCGACAAAACCTGCCAACCGGTACCAAAAAATCATGACCACCCCGATTAAGAGAATCGCTATGATGGCCGCCATTTTGCTTGCTTCAACCGATGCATGGCCTAGCGTCGCACTGACCGTACGCACATCCAGAACTTTTAAATTCACCGGTAACGCGCCTGATTGCAAGAGCAACGCCACTTGTTGGGCTTTCTTTAAAGTGGGAAAGTTTCCGCTCATTTGGGCTTGTCCATTAGGAATCACACTTTGCACCACTGGCGCTTCCACTAACTTGCCATTTAAATAAATGGGGAGTTCCTTCCCTAAATATTTCTTAGTAGCCGCCGCGAACAAAGCTGTGCCTTTGTGGTTAAAAGTCAAATTGACGACGTATTGGCCGTTGGCTTCACCGGCCGTTGCAGACGACAAGTCAGCCCCGGTCACGACCACTTTACCCGCAGGATTCTTTATTTCCAACACGGCGGTCTGACCTAAAAATTGGAGTGCTTGTTCGGGATCTTTGACTCCCGGCAAATCAATCGTAATCCGGTTAGACCCCACTTGTTCGATAACCGGCTCAGAAACTCCTAAAGAGTTTACGCGAAAGTTCATGATCTCCATCGCGCGTGCCATGGTTTGGCTGTTCACCGGCTGACCTGGTGATGGTTCCGCTTGATATGTTGCGGTGACGCCACCTTTAAGATCTAATCCATAGCGGAGATGGCTCGCCACAGGATTCACCTGTAAAAAGTAAAAAAGGGCTGCGATAAGCACCGCAACCAGGGCAAAAAACTTAATCTTGCTCTTTCGACGCATTGCAAAGCCCCCCGGGTTAAAATCGTTTCATTATAGTCCGGGGGTTCAAGCAGTGTCAATTCACGGGGTTCTAAGGTTTGGGAGCCTTTAAGGCTGGCACGCCCCGGCCATAACAAACATCCAGTCTGATCTGCTTTTGCTCTCGGACCGTATAAGACGAATCATTCTGGCTCCAAAACACGTCAAGGCCCGTCCAGCGATCAAACCACTGCACAATCACTGCCGCAACTTCTTCGGGCGTTAAGGGATCCGTGCGGACAATGAGGCGGGCCGCCTGGCGCGCCGAAATCAAGCGATACCATTGTCTCCAATAATGCTGGCGAGTCCATGCCATACGCCGTCTTCGCCGCACTGTCTCCACTGCCGCATCCAGGACCACCACCGGATGGTCTCCTTTGCGGCGATACAAGGTGGGAACTGACGAATGCTCTTGAGCGACCGACTGCGCAATGATGCCATAGCGATCCAGCACACCGGATATCGTAGATTTTCCGGCTGCACAGACTCCCACTAAAATAATGCCATTAGTAGGGAATGCTCGCGGAGAGTGTCCGTATGGCGCTGTCATCACCGCCTCTGACCGCTAACGCCACAATGCTCACATCATCGCCAGGCCGGTCCTTGTCTAAGAGGAGCGTTTGCATCATCAAACCATTCACCCACGATTGGAGATCATGAATATCTAAAGCCGTCATCTCCTCTTGGATTTGGTCCCAAGGAAGGGACTTACCGTACCGTTTACCGGCATTTGTCACGCCGTCCGAGAATGTTAGCAAAATCGTCCCCTCTACGAGAGGTAGCTCCGTAATCGCAGGCCGTGTGCGGCGATAGGTTCCAATGACCTCAGCGCCTCCTTCAAGCCGGAACACCACATTGTCCTGCCGTACTAACACTGGCACAGGGGTGTTGCGGGCAATTACCATGGTTTTCGTATGGAGATCGCAAGACAAGACGGCCAGGGTGGCCGTTACACGCCCTTCACGGGCTGTATATAACATATCCTGCACAGCCCTTGCGACAGCGCCATCCCGGGAGCCGTCGGCAATCAAGCTCACGGCCTTCATCGCGACCAACCGACTGATCCGTTTCGCCGCCACGCCTGATCCTTGTCCGTCCGCTAAGATAACGGAGACGCCGCCTAAAGGCCGCTCAACCAGTTCAATCGTGTCTCCGCTCTCCCCAAAGCCTCCTTTGGGGACCTTAGACCATGCTACATCAATTCGCATATCTGTCATCCTAACTCACTAATGTCCGGCTTTCCCCTTGCCGCCTGGTGATATGCAACGCATCTAGCAATTCTAAAAAGAGTACCGCAAATCGGCGATTCGCTTCCAATACATCGCGCAATTCGCTCGTCGTAAGAGCCCCGCGTTCTTGTAAGGCCTTGATGACAATATCCCGGCTTGCGATATACACCGGCGTGGAGATATAGATGCCTTCTTCCAGTCGCACTAAGCGTTTTTGACTCAACAAATAATCAATGATATCGAAAAAACGCTCCGTGTGAATACTCGTCATACCGATGAGCTGCTCAACCGTCAAAGGCTTGCGCGCTGACGCGTCAATCGCTTGGTAGACCGACTCAATTTCTTGGGCCCACGCACCTTCCACAACCGGAACAAAATCAGCCAGGCGAACCCATTCGCCCTCCACAACGACATTCTCGGCATAGTGGACCACAAAGAGGACACTACGCAATGACCACTTGGGCCACAAACTGTCGCGAAGACGTTCCCGGCCAATGCCGCGTCTCAGAGGATGATCCTGGTGATATTCTCCAAGAAAGTGTTGAACCGTGCTGATAAGATCGGGCAAATACGGCTTCCAAAACACTTGGCGGTCCGGACCATAAACGATTTCGGGGTCGTCTTGACATAGCGTCTCAATCTCTGTTACCCGGTATCCCGCCCTCTCAGCCAATTTTTCAATGCTGCAAGGAGCATCACACGCGCGTAACTGCTCCAACACGACCGCCTTGGTATTCCCACTGGCAACAAGCGCTAGATGACCAAGCAGACCCAAAAGCCCAAATCAATTGAGATACCGCGTGCACGCTCTTCAGGCAACCGGTCCGTGTTGACCCCCGTCAGCCGTTGCGTCAGCGTTGTTTTTCCATGATCGATGTGCCCAGCCGTACCGATGATCAGAGGCCTTTGATAAATATCAGCCAACGTCATCCCTACCCTTCCCGAAAATGCTTGGTATACCCCTTGTCGGTCAAATACTGACGCACCTCTAATAGTGCCGTATAGGTCGGAGTGATATAGGTCACGTGTTCTGCCGTCGTCCGCCGCAATAAATCGTCCATGGCTTCAGAGGGGTTCTCAATCACCGTAATGTGTTCAGGATTGACACCGGCATATTGCAAACGCAGTGCCATATCTTGCGCGCGAATCCCACTCGTCCAAAAGGTATTGTGCCTTTGCGTTGCGACCCATGACTCAAAATCAACATCCCAAAGCCATGATACGTCTTGACCGTCTGCGTAACGGTCATTGATAACCAAGAGAATATGCTTATCCGGGCGCGGATCCTGGCGGATGGTCTCCAGGACTTGGTTGAATCCAACCGGATTTTTAACAAGCGCCAACCACAGCACACGATCTCCAATGCGCACTTCTTCCATGCGCCCAAACGCGGGGCGCATGGCCTCCAATCCCTCTCGAATTTCGTGCGGCGTCACCTCATAAAGTAAGGCCACACTCAGAGCAGCCAACACATTATAGGCATTGTATAAGCCTGGCAACCGATTAGGAACTGCAAACTGCTCCCCGCGAAAGTCAATACGCATCAGAGGCATGCCGGGCTCCCAATCCACCAAGAGAAGGTCAGGAACTGGCCGCTTAAACTGGCAGTAGCGACACTCGTAAACTCCGATGTGCGCGTAGTATAAACGCTGGTACTGCAAAAGGGTCCCGCATCGCGGGCAGAAGCGCGCATCGGCCACATCGTAGGTTCCGGCGTGCTGCCCTTGACCTATAAGATCTGCGCCAAAATAAAGAACGTGGGGATGTTCTTGGCCTAAATACGCAACTTGCGGGTCGTCGGCATTTAGTACCAGCCACCCATCGTCCGCCAAGGATTCTATACCCCGCCGAACGAAATTGACCGTGGTTGACAGCTCCCCGTAACGATCGAGCTGATCTCGGAAAAAGTTCGTCACGGCAATGACCCTGGGGCACGCTTCTTGCGCTGCTTTGGGCATCGTCGCTTCGTCGGTCTCCAGCAGCGCCAAATCTGCTGTGGGCAACAATCGAAATCGACTCGCCTGAACCAATGTTGCCGTGAGTCCTAAAATTAAATTAGCGCCAGCCCGGTTGTGGATGACCCGCAAGCCGCGCGCACGCAAGAGATGACTGGCCAGGGCCGCCGTCGTCGTCTTGCCGTTAGTGCCTGTCAAGAGTATGACGCCTTGCCGTAGATGCGCACTTAGGCGCATAAACACTTTCGGATCAATGCGCCGCGCCACCAGTCCCGGCAATGAGCTGCCTCCACGCCCTGTTAACCGGCTCACCCACCCCGTAATACGTCCAAGCCAAACCGCGAGCGCGAACCTCATCGAGATGCTGACGGGGCCCGAGTGGTCCCGCTCTCTCCGTACTGCTGACGATAATACTCCCGGTATGCGCCCGTCTTGAGTGGACGCCACCAATCCTCATGCTGTTGATACCATGCGACCGTACTTGCAATACCGTCTTCCCAAGCGATACGAGGCTCCCACCCCAATTCTTTCGTGATTTTCTGGGCATCCATGGCATAGCGACGGTCATGTCCTAAACGGTCAGGCACTGGCACGATGACGGAAGCAGGAAGTCCCAGAATAGCACGCAAGTCTTCTGCGATCTCCCAGTTGGACTTTTCTGTATGTCCTCCAATGTTATAAATTTGGCCGCTCTTGCCTGAGTTCAACACCGCCCAAATTGCCCGCACATGGTCCTCAACATGCAGCCAATCACGCACGTTACGGCCATCGCCGTAGAGCGGCCATGGCTGACCCTCGATACCATTGGTGACAAAGAGGGGAATGAGCTTTTCTGGAAATTGATAAGGCCCGTAGTTGTTGGAGCAGCGGGTAATCACCACGTCTTGTTGATACGTGCGCGCCGCAGCTAACACCATTAAGTCGGCCGCCGCCTTACTCGCCGCATAGGGACTGTTCGGCTGAAGCGGTGAGGTCTCCCGAAACAGGCCATTAGGTCCAAGGCTGCCATAGACTTCGTCGGTTGACACGTGTAAAAACCGGGGCACATGATAAGTGCGGGCTAATTCCAGAAGAATTTGTGTGCCTAGGACATTCGTCGCGACAAACGGAACCCCTGACTGAATGCTGCGGTCAACATGCGATTCCGCAGCAAAATTGATGACTGCATCGATTGGTTTGTCTGCAAAGCACGGCTCCATTTGCGCCCGGTCTGCAATGGACGCGTGAATCCATTGATAGCGCGAATTGTCAGCATAATTCGCAACGTTGGCCGGGTTCCCTGCATAGGTCAACGCATCCACATTGATAATGTCGACATCCGGCTCATTGTCCAACAGCCAACGCACCATCTGTGAACCAATAAACCCCAAGCCGCCCGTTACCATAATCCTCACTTTTTGTCTCTCCCTTACCGATTCTGCGTGCGCCAATCAAAGTCAATCGTCGGATCATTCCACGGTAACCGTTTTTCATCAGGGTCCTGGGGCCTATAGGATTCGGTTGTAAAGTACACAATCATCGCCGGCGTATTGCCTAACACACGATATCCATGAACCACACCTACAGGAATGACAATAAGAATCGGATTCATTTCACTGGGATAAAGAACCTGGGTAATTTTGTACGTTGGCGACTCAGGCCGTTGGTCATAAAGCACCACTTGGGCTGAGCCCACGGGAAAAAACCACAGATCGTCTTGCCGTTCATGATAATGAAAGGCTTTAATGACGCCAGGATAACTCATCGACAAGGATGCCTGCCCAAATCTGCGTAAAAGATCATCATCATCACGCAAAATCTCTTGAAAAAACCCACGGTCATCGGGATGGCGAATGAGTTTTTTTACCTTGACCCCATCAATTTCCCCAAAATTGCTCACGTGAAAAACCTCCTAAACGTTCCGCTATTTTATAAATCGACCCGACTTTGGTCCCCCAACACCAACCGTACCGCACGCGGGCGCTGGGAGCGTCCTTGAACCACCGCCGCACGACCAATCAGAGACTGATCGATGCGCTCCGGCACATGACTAATATGGCTCTCGGGCAAAATCACCGTGTTTTCTAATTCCGTCTCTTCAATTGTGACGCCATCACCAATCGCGGTGTATGGCCCTATGTAACTATCACGGATAATCACATTGTCCCCAATCACCACGGGTCCACGAATCGTGCTATGCTGAATTTGTGACTTGCGACCTAATTGCACGCGCCCGACAATTTCACTAGACGCATCAATGTGCCCAAGAATATGTGTGGGAATATCTTCTAACATTAAGCGATTTGCCTCGATGACATCTTGTGGGCGTCCAGTATCCTTCCACCATCCCTGTACAAATGTCGCATCTACCACTTTGTGCTGATCAATCAATGTTTGAATCGCATCAGTGATTTCATATTCACCGCGTTTTGATGGCTTTAGCATCTCGACGATTTCATGAATGTCCGGACTAAAACAGTAGGCCCCGACTAACGCCCAATGAGACGGTGGCTCAGCCGGTTTTTCCACCAGCTGGACGACACGTCCTTGATCCACAACCGCCACCCCAAACTGCCGGGGATCTTCAACCTCCGTCAGCAAAATGGAAGCCGCATATTGTCCCGTCTTGAAACGGTCCACAAGATCTTTTAGACCACTGCGCAGTAAATTATCTCCTAAAAACATTAAGAATGGATCTTGACCCAAGTAACTCCTCGCCGTTTTCACGGCATGAGCCAACCCCAATGGCGCAGCTTGAGGAATATAGGTAAAATGGCATCCGAAAGCCTCTCCCGTACCGAGTTTAGCGCGAATTTCTTCGCCGGTCTCTCCTGTAATCACACCAATATCCTCAATACCCGCTTGAACCATAGCATCGACGGCATAGAATAAAATGGGCCGATTGGCCACAGGAATCAGTTGCTTGGCCCCGGTATAGGTTAATGGACGTAGTCGACTTCCCGTTCCTCCTGCGAGGAGCAACCCTTTGAGCTTCATCAATCGACTCCCTTTAAATGTCTTTGACAAAAATATTGTAGCCGTCTCTGTAGAATTTGACCATTTATTGACGCATTAAAATAAATGGCGGCAAGTGCCCCAGGGAAAACCAGAAAAACCGCACCGACAAGAACGACCTGACAGGCAGTTTATAATAACAGCGTGACATAGAGGACGTTACGCCAATGCAGCACATCTTGACAAAAACCAAGAACAGACGGTACAATGTCGTTCGGGCGTCGGGGAGTAGCGCAGCTTGGTAGCGCGCCTGCTTCGGGAGCAGGAGGTCGCAGGTTCAAATCCTGTCTCTCCGACCATTTATAATGTCTTGTGCAATCTCATGTTATGATGTTCTTCAGTTACCCAATAAAAGAGTCCTCTCCTGTAGCGGACCTCGCATGTCAAATCCCACTCTTTACTCGTTATTTAATCTTGCTATAGTTTCCTCGGCATTAAGCACCTCAGCAAAACCTGTCATTGCAGCAAGCGTCACACGTTGAACATCCTCCGCTCGTACGGTTTCCCCACGCAATTCTAAATCCCTAGTCCCTGTGGCATCTCCAACAAATATTACCTGAAAACCACGCTCACGCGCTTGACGCGTAGTCGCATCACAGCAATGGTGGGTTTGATATCCTGTGATGACCACGGTGTCAACTCCAGCATAGCGAAGATAGGCGTCTAAGGGCGTTTGCGTGAATGCACCGGGAAAGTGCTTTGTTACAAGGCGTTCGTTTGGCATGACCTTTATATCAGGATGCATTAGCACCCCAGGGGAACCCAAACGAAATACAGGAGAGCCAGGGTCAAGGGCTTCATGAACAACATGGACAACTACGCCTTGGTTCTCTCGCCAAACCGATAACAAGCGCTGAATCTGGACTAACGACTCCGCTCCGCCTTTAACCACCCATTGTCCGTGTGGTGCAAAGTATTCTTGTTGCGCATCAATGATAATCAGTGCCGCTTGCATAACATCTCCCCTAACCTTATTAGTACAGCTTTTCTCTAAAAGCGTATCATAAGCCAGCAAGCCCATGTTAAGGCGGCATTACCCACGTCAAAACATCGGCAGATTTTTCGATATGCTGCATCTAATAGAGTGAGGGATATTTGTCTAAGGCGTCCAATGCACATAGCGAGGCCGACGAGACGGCAGTCCGCGCAAGACTCTGGCAAGCACTTCTTCTGTTTTCGGATAACGACGTTCTAACCACAAAAAAGCCTGACCTACATGACGCGCATCTTGTGTAAGCCCCCATCTTAACACCAAAACATCTTTCACGTCTGTAATTCCTAATTCGCGCGCCGCTTTGCCAGGAGGATAACGAAAAAGTTCATTGCCTCCGATAGAAAGAGGGGGCAACTGGCCGTCAATAATGCAGCGTTCAACAGATAGCGGACCGGAAATGATGGAACCCGAAAAGTCTGTCGCCTCAAAATTGCATTCCCTAAAATGGATTAATGATAGATCAGCCCTCAAAACAGGTGGCGAAACGTTATGCACAAGCAGTCCATAGCGCATATGGAACTTCGACTGAGCAATCGTCTCGTTTAGACGCTTGACATATACGCCTAGCTCGGTACCTCGTTCCATAGTAATATGGCTAATGTCAATGACGCTATTAATATGACGGCCGTGAACCTCTAACTGCTCAGAATCGAGTCGGATAGGGTATTCTTCAAATCCATCCACTTCAATCTCTAATGTAACTGCCATAGGACACCTCGGTTGAAGGATGAGGCTGACGGCATGATTTTATACCGGTTATTTTTGGCTAAATCGTCCTTATAATCTCCTTACAAGTTGCGGGCTTGTTCTTCGATCGTGATACACTAAATAAAAACAGGAGTTCGCGATGTCTTTAGAAACGTTACGGATCACAACCGTGTTTACGTTAGTGATATCCCTGGCTGGCGCCTATGCGGTGGCATTTTGGACTGTGCGAACCCATCACACCGCCCTCTTACGCCATTACGAGCAACGTCTCGACCAACTCTTGCGCGAAGGCGAATATGCGTCGTCGCAACTAAAGGCTCAACAGCACAAAATCTATGCAACTCTTTACAAGAAGTTCTATCGTGCGTACCGCACCAGCCTAGCCGTCGTCCGTAATGCAGTCCCTTTTGCTTCCTTAACCCATCAAGGATATATTGAAGAAACGTTACGGACCGTAGGGGCCTCAAAAAAGGAAATTGCCAAAATCTTAGACCGTGAACACTCCCTCTCTGGCGAACAAGCCATTATCCATGAATTAAATGCGCTGTATATTGACTGTCTGCATCGTCAATGCAAACGCCACTATCAACACGCAGTCGACTTTTTTCTTGCCAATGAACTCTTTTTACCCGATTCTGTCGTGCAGGCCATCGAAAATCTCGAAGCCCTATTGAATCCTATTGTTCTGAAAATGCCTGGGCAACCCACCCTTCAAGAATCTCAATTAACCAGCCAAATGCGACTGATTCGTCATTTGTTAAGCGAAACACCGCATCCGCCTACATCGTCCGAAACTCTATCTCAACCATAAACTTTTCTTTATGTTTTTTTAAACTTATCCATATTTCACAAATAATAAGTCCTCATGTATGCTTAAAGCATAAATTGCTTATGCTTCAAAAGTATTAAATTGTCGGAAATTAAGATGTTATGCGTAATTTAAAGGAGGAGACTCATGAGCGCAACTGAATCAAACAAAGACCGCTGGGCTTCGGGTGTTACACCCTACAAAAAAATGGGCTACTGGAGGCCTGACTATGAACCCCTCGACACCGACGTCATCTGCGTATTTCGTGTCGTTCCCCAAGAAGGCGTAGACCCTGAAGAAGCTGCAGCCGCTGTTGTCAGGCCAAAGCCTTCCGCGTCGTACCAGTCCCAGGTACAGATCAATACTTTGCCTATATCGCCTACTCTATTGATTTGTTTGAAGAGGGCTCCATTGCCAACTTGTCGTCCTCTATTATCGGTAACGTCTTTGGATTTAAGGCTCTCAAGAGCTTACGCCTCGAAGACATGCGCATTCCCTTGCACTACATCAAAACCTTTCAAGGTCCTGCCCACGGGATCGTTGTCGAACGCGAATACCTTGACAAATATGGTCGCCCTCTCTTAGGTGCTACCATGAAACCCAAATTGGGACTATCGGCGCGCAACTATGGCCGTGTCGTCTACGAAGGCCTTCGTGGAGGACTAGACTTCACCAAAGACGACGAAAACATTGGATCTCAGCCCTTCATGCGCTGGCGTGACCGCTACCTCTACGTGATGGAAGGTGTCAACCACGCTGCAGCCGATACCGGAGAAGTCAAGGGCCATTATCTTAACGTAACCGCCGCGACGATGGAGGATATGTATGAGCGGGCCGAATTCGCCAAAGAATTAGGAAGCGTCATCATCATGGTCGACTTGACCGTTGGTTACACGGCTATCCAGTCCATGGCCAAGTGGGCACGAAAAAATGGAATGCTTCTTCACTTGCACCGTGCGGGACACAGCACCTACACGCGTCAAAAAACCCATGGCGTATCGTTCCGCGTCATTTCCAAATGGATGCGTCTCACAGGCGTAGACCACATCCACGCCGGAACCGTGGTCGGCAAGCTTGAAGGAGATCCCGACATGATTCATGGCTACTACAAAACTTTGCGTGATGCCAAAGTAGCGGTGAATTTACAAGAAGGTCTGTTCTTCGAACAAGACTGGGGCTCCATGCCCGGCGTAATGCCCGTCGCTTCCGGTGGTATTCATGCGGGCCAAATGCACTTATTATTACACCATTTTGGTGACGATGTCATCTTGCAGTTTGGTGGCGGAACAATTGGACACCCGATGGGAATTGCAGCTGGGGCCACGGCCAACCGTGTCGCACTCGAAGCTATGGTTCAGGCCCGTAATGACGGCAAAGACATTCTCAACGAAGGTCCCGAGATTTTGCAAAAAGCGGCCAAGATGTCCCCTGCTCTTCAGGCGGCCCTAGACGTTTGGAAAGACGTGACGTTCAACTACCAGTCCACAGACACCCCGGACGCTATTCCGACCCCGAGTGTCTAATCACGCTGCAACCAGCAAAGGAGGATTTTGAATGGCATTCTATTTGACGCAAGGAACCTTTTCGTTCCTGCCGCCGTTTTCAGATGACGAGATTAAAAATCAAATTAACTGGGCCCTTGACCACAACTGGCCGATGAGTCTCGAATTTACTGATGACCCGCACCCGCGCAACACGTACTGGAGCATGTGGGGTCTCCCCATGTTCGATTTGAAAGACCCGGCGGCCATTTTGTATGAAGTCAACGAATGCCGCAAGGCCTATCCGAATCACTATATTCGCCTCAATGCCTATGACCAACGGCGTGGGAAGCAGACGATTGCCATGTCCTTCATTGTCAACCGGCCCGCTAATGACCCCGGTTTTGGACTCATCCGTCAAGAAGCACAAGACCGGCGTATGCGGTACACGTTACACAGTTACGCCACTGACAAGCCCTCAGGCGAACGGTTCACCGACTAATAAACGCTTAGAAAAAAGAGCGGCGGGAGGCCGCTCTTTTTTCTTTTGTGCTTTAAGCCTTAACACGCGTGGAAGCCAGCAACATCGCTTTAAATGCTTGGGCGGGGGGCGGGAGATAATGACCGCGTAGATGGACAACATACCAGTAGCGTTTTAGGGGGAAGCCTTGCACTGGCAAAATCACCAACCGTTTCGCTTCTAGTTCCAACTGGACAACCTGCCGCGAAATAACCGCAATCCCTAAGCCGTTAGCCACGCCTTGTTTAATCGTGCTATTATTTCCCAATTCCATATTCACACGGTACGGTATGCCCGCCGTCTGAAAATAGCGCTCCATTGTGGCCCGGGTTCCAGATCCCGGCTCACGCACGAGAAATCCCTCTTGCGCCAATTCTTCGACGCGAATCTCCCGATCACCCGCTAAAGGATGGTCAGGATGCGCAATAACCACCAAATCATTCTCCATAAACGGGGTCGCATCCCAATCTTCCCCGTTATCAGGCACTTGGCCCATCACGGCTAAATCGCTCTCGCGCGCGGCAATACGGTCCATGACCGCCGTCCAGTTGGCAACATCCAACATAATAGCGACATGGGGAAATGCCCGCCGAAATTGGCCTAGGTATTCAGGGACGACATAAACACCAACCGTCGTATCAGCCGAAACACGGAGTTGACCCAATTCTCCCCCACGCATAGCGCCTAGCACTTGCCACGTCTCATCCATTAGCGCAAAAATCTTCTGACTGTACTCCCATAACGCGTGACCAGCGTCTGTGAGCCGAATACGGTGACCCACTTTTTCGAACAACGGCATGCCCACGGTACGTTCCAAGCTTTTGACATGCATCGACACCGCAGATTGGCTAATCATCAGTTCTTCGCCCGCGCGTGAAAAGCTGAGATGTTTGGCGACGGTTTGAAAGATCTTCAGATGGTGAAGATTAAGCAACTCATGAGCCATTAAATCCCTGCCCCGTCCTGCCACAAGGGCGCATCAGGCAACACAACTGAGTGGGCCATAATCTGAAAAGGCGCCTGGCCGATAAGGTGCGCCAACGAGATGCTCGCAAGGGAGCTGCCCAGGCACACCTCGAGTGCCTCCCAAATTTCAGGTCTAAGACAGTCCTGACATTGCTGCACGCCGCAATCACAAAATTCTATGGGACCCTGTAGTGCGGTCAATATGTCGAGAAGAGAAATCATTTCGGGAGCACGGGCTAAAACAAATCCCCCACTGGCTCCCCGCACTGACCGAACCAAACCCGCCCGTTTGAGACTCATCAAAAGCTGCTCCAAGTATTTGTCGGACAGATTGAGCTTAGGAACCATAAGGCTAATTGGGACGGGCGACTCCGACCCGTGCTCAGCCAATACCGCCAATATTCGCAATCCAGACCTAAAGCCCGAAGATAGCTTAAACATGGGCGTCCTCCCGATATAACGCCGTACTGAGATACCGTTCCCCCGAATCCGGAAGGATTACCACCACGACCTGCGGACGATCCTGATGTTGGAGCCACTGCGCAGCGCCGACCAATGCCGCCCCGCTCGAGATCCCCACAAGTAGCCCTTCGGTACGCGCAAGATCACGTGCAGCTTTAAAAGCCCCGTCACTCGGCACGGGAATAACCTCATCAATGAGGGACCGCTCAAGGATTTCGGGGACGAATCCAGCACCAATTCCTTGGATTTTATGAGAGCCCGGCTGTCCCCCACTCAACACCGCCGATTCTGCTGGTTCCACGCCAATGACCTTGATATCACGATTGCGTTCTTTTAAATATCGTGCCGTGCCGCTAATGGTCCCTCCCGTACCGATTCCCGCCACCAATGCGGTCACTGTTCCGTCGGTATCCCGCCAAATTTCGGGGCCGGTCGTGCGGTAGTGCACCATGGGATTCGCCGGATTATCAAACTGGTGCAAACTGACCGCACCCATTTCATCCTCCAAAGCTTTAGCGCGGTTGATGGCCCCCGTCATGCCAAGCCGCCCAGGTGTCAGCTCGACCTTCGCTCCAAACGCTTCAAAGAGCATGCGCCGTTCCACCGATGCAGAATCAGGCATGACCAGAATACAACGATAACCGCGCCGCGCCGCGACCATGGCCAGCCCGACTCCCGTATTGCCTGATGTGGGCTCGACGATCAGGCCTCCAGGATGCAGTCGTCCTTGCTGTTCGGCATCTTCTATCATCGCTAATGCAATGCGGTCTTTCACACTGCTCCCTGGGTTATACGATTCGAGTTTTCCCAACACCGTAGCACCCAACGTTTGCGAAAGTCCTTCGAGCCGGACCAAAGGAGTCTGTCCAATAAGGTCACATACGGACCCAAACGTTTTCACAGGTCATCACCTCATATATACGTCTATTCCTATAACCATTGTGGTGATTATTATATCACCCCAAATGAGGCATATTAGCCCCAAGGAGGCTATATGATGACACGTAAAAAGAAGAAGCTGCTAGTTCCTGAAGCCGAACAGGCTCTGCAAAAACTGCAAGAAGACATTTTGCGAGATTTGAGAGCCCCCGTTACGCCCATGCGGGAGCAATTTCGAAACATTGCTCGTCGCATCGCCGAAGAAAGCGAATCATCTAGTCCGGAACAATAACGTCGCCCAGATTTTGGACAACCTTGCCACGAAATTCGTGAACGCGCCGTATTGCGGCCAGCACTCCCGCCGCATACGCACTCCGGTCGTGCACATCATGGCGTAACGTCAATGTCTGACCACTCGAACCGAAGATCACCGCTTGATGGGCCACCATGCCTGGGAGTCGAATGGAATGCACTGGGATATCTTCGACGCTTCGCCCCCACCCATCCGCTAAGAGGCGGGCCATACGCTTCGCTGTCCCAGAGGGCCGGTCGCGTTTGGTCGCCGCATGTGCTTCAATGACTTCAGCCTGATCAAGATATCGGCTTGCATCTTGGGCCAATCGCTCCATAATCCATGCGCCTAAGGAAAAATTTGCGATGAGGACAGCACCGTTCTGTTGGTGTTGTACTCGGTCATGAATCGCATCGAGCTGAAGGGGCGAGAATCCTGTTGTGCCCACGACGAGGTCCCATCCTCTTGCTGTAGCCTCTAAGATCCGCGAATAGGCCGACGTTGGTTCCGTGAAATCTACGAGCACCGCATACGAGGCGTCAATGGTGTCCACAGCTCCCCGAATGACCACAGAAAGCCCCGGCTCGCTCCATAAATCGCTTAGAGCCATCCCAACATGAGAATGACCCACCGCACCTATCAATTCCATGTCCTGCGCCTGAGCGATAGCGCGTCCCACCTCCTTTCCCGTTTTGCCGGTTGCGCCGGCCAACACCACAGGAATCTTCGTCGCCATGAGATCCTCCTAAATGTTTCCTAAATCGTATTCTTTGAGCAGTCGACTTGCGATGACTAACCTCATAATTTCCGAGGTGCCTTCGTAAATTTCCGTCACTTTTGCATCACGCAGCAAGCGCTCCACGCCATATTCACGCATGTAGCCATATCCCCCAAAAATTTGAATCGCATCAGCGGCATGTTGTACCGCCTTTTCGGACGCAAATAACTTGGCCATTGCGAACAAAGGACGTTGGGCTGGTCCCTCTTCACGGCGGTGAGCCGCTTCATAGGTCATCAGCCGCGCTGCATGTAAGTCGGTTGCCATATCAGCTAACCGCCACTGCACCCCTTCGAACTGCCCGATTGGCCGCCCAAATTGCTCGCGTTCACGTGCATACGCCAATGACCGCTCTAGAGCCGTGCTCATAATGCCCACACTTTGGGCCGCAATCCCAATGCGTCCTCCGTCCAACAAAAATAAGGCCATGGAATAGCCTTGCCCTTCTTGGCCCAGACGGTTTTCCTCTGGTACTCGGACATGGTCTTCAATAGCCTGCACAAGCTCGCCAATACCCTCATTGCGATCGGCGGAAGTTTTAATAATCGGCGGTACCCAATCTAACGATGTGGAGGTGAGTCCCAGCATAGACCGTAACGACCGGACCGTCCGATCGGCCCCTTCTCGGTCCCCTTTATTGACGACAAAGATATTACCAATCTCCAAAATCCCGGCTTTAATCGCTTGAATATCATCACCGAGGCCAGGCGCCAAGACCACCAGCACCGTTTGGGCAAAACGCATAACATCGACTTCAGCTTGCCCCGCCCCCACCGTCTCGATGAGAATTACATCAAATCCTGCGGCATCCAACAACGTCAACGCCCCAAAGGTGGCCCGCGACAATCCACCTACGTGACCTCGACTGGCGAGGCTTCGCATATAGACGCCTTGATCATCCACCGAATCCTGCATGCGAATGCGGTCTCCTAAAATCGCGCCGCCAGTGAAAGGACTCGAAGGGTCGACCGCCAAAATCCCTACGGTCTGCTTTGTTTTGCGTAAGTGCAAGGTCAAGGCGTTCACAAGCGTCGACTTGCCTACACCGGGCGCCCCAGTAATTCCTATCACATGGGCATGCCCGGCATGAGGAAACAGCCTTCCCAACAGGGCATTACCGCGGTCCGAGCCTTCATCCACCCATGACAGACCCCGCGCCAATGCGCGCCTGCGTCCTTCTTGGATACCTTGGTACACTGTCTCGAGATCCATCATGCTGTCCCTTTATGCTGGCGAATAAAGTCTACGATGTCCTGGGTGTCCGTTCCTGGCCCAAAGACTTGGTGGACGCCCGCCGCCTTCATCGCGGGTACATCATCTTCGGGGATAATGCCTCCTAAGAGGACGAGCATATCATCGACGTCGTTGGCACGCAGCAGTTCCATAATGCGCGGGACAAGCGTCGGATGTGCCCCGGATAAAATTGAAATCGCTAAAACGTCGACATCTTCTGATAATGCCGCATCCACGATTTGCTCGGGTGTTTGATGGAGACCCGTATAAATGACTTCCATTCCCGCGTCTCGCAAGGCCCGGGCAATAACTTTGGCCCCCCGGTCATGTCCATCAAGACCAGGTTTCGCCACTAGCACGCGTATCATGCGATTCACTCCTCGCATTCCGAATGATAACATTCTATGGTATAAGACCAAACAGCGTCACACCTTCTGCAATCCCTCTCAGTGTACCATTTTCGGATAGAAGAACAGGAGAATAACGCGACAAAAAGGCGTAGGCCACACATAAGAATGAATCACGTCGAATAAGGCACCCTTTTAGCCCGTACCCGGCTGAGCACAGGCTAATAAGGCCACCTGATGAAAGTAGAGAACGAAACGTCAAAAGATAGATTACAATTCCCGACTGCGCACATGAGGTGCTACAGACGGAGCATCCGCCACGGGTAAGTCTTGTTTTCCTTCTTCATCCGCCAATAACGCAATATCCCGCGCCAATTGTCTGGTCTTCTGTAGCATTTTGAACATGCGCGTTAAGAGGTAAGTCACACTGGCGACGGCCGTTATACTAAAAGCCAGCAACACCACAGCGGCCGCTCCCATATGAAAATAGAAAATGCGTTGGCTCGCCCCGAGAATGCGGTCATCAGGACTCCACACAAAGTCCAGATATAAAGCCCCCACCATGAGCGGCAGCAAGAGCCAATACCACCCATCTGCTTTGACCAATTTCTTCACGGTCAAACCTCCCAAACATAGTCGTAAAGCATTAACGGCAGCACCAAGAAAATGGCATCATACGCTATGAGCCCGTGGATCCATAACCAAAAACCAGCGCGTGTCAGGGTCAATAAATCCCGCGTCGCCTGCACTGTCATAATCATGACCGGAATTTCCAAAGGCAGAAGCAGCATGGTCAGAATCAAATCACCTGACGACGTGTGCACACTCATGGTCGATAACAAGGTCCCCACTTCAACAAATCCGGCGGCCCCTAGGGCTAGAATCAAGAGCCACAAGGTCCATGGGCCCCTCCACGGTACTTGAAACACTTCCAAAAAAAGTGGTGTCGACACAATTTCAATGAGAACCATGAAGACAAAGGCTCCGGTCAGCTTGGCTAAGTAAATCGCTATCTTGTCTCCGGGAGCTAGAATCAATCCCGTTAAGGCCTCTTCTCGCACTTCGTTGGCAAAGGTTTTACCCATGCCTATCATGCCCGCAAACAGGAAAGCCATCCATAAAATCCCCGGCAAAGCTGCATGCAAGTCTGCGACATGTGAGCCCAAAGACAGTGCAAACAAGAACGCCATCATCACCACAAAAATCATCATCACGGTCCACCGGTCACGGCGCCTTAGCTCAACGGCTCCGTCTTTATATAAAATCCACCAAAATTTACGAATTATGCCCCCTCCTTGTCATAATCGCCCCGACACACTCTTTGCAACTGCTCCGGTCTCAGCTTGTCGGTATAGGACCACCACACCATGCGTCCACCGACTAATAGGGCTACCGCATCCGCCACACGTATGACGTCATCCTCATCGTGTGACGCAAGAATAAAGCTGCGCCCTGTCCTTTTTTGATCACCCAAAATCCTGTCCAACAGCTGTCGCCCGGCCCCATCAAGACCGGTATAGGGTTCGTCAAGCAATAGCAGCTGGGCATCGGCTAGCAAAACCCGCGCCAGAGCCGCCCGCTGGACCATGCCCCGTGAAAATGTCTGAAGAAGGTCATTCTGGGCCCATAACAAGTCGACTTGCCTCAGCACCTCCACAACCCGCTGCCTGGCTTTTCGCAATCCCCACAAATGAGCATAAAACAGGAGATTTTCAAAAGCCGTTAAGGATGGATATAAAAAGGAGTGATGGCCGAGCAACACTACACGCTGGTCGCTGCTTGTTTCATCACCGACACGCCTCCCAAAACGCCAAAGTTCTCCCCCAGAAGGTGCCCACAAGCCACTCAGCACCTTCAACAACGTGCTCTTGCCCGCTCCATTTGGCCCCATAATCGCAAGGCCGGATCCACGCTCCATGCTAAAGGAAACCTCTCTCAAGACCGCATGGGCGCCAATCGTTTTGCACAGCGTCAGGGCGCGTAAAATAGGCCCTGTGATTTCCTTAGCCATCAAGATTCCCCCTTGATTGAGCTAAAGCGTGGCGCAGCTCCTTCCGCTCCGCTTCATAGAAGTCCCTGGGCACTTCACGTCGACTATGGGCAGCCTCCAACACCGCCAGCTCCCTTAACAACCGGTCCCAGTCAGCAAGACCATTCTCCTGACCACTAGGGACTGGTCGCCAGCGTTTCACAATTAGGACAACGCCGACCATTAATCCCATCATGAGGCCGCTCAATGTTGGCATAGCCCACCTAGGACCTTGGGGCTGAAAGGACATCGTAGGTCCCACCTCGCCCTTGCCTTCCAACACAATGGGCACAGATTCTCCCGCCGAGACCATGGTGGTGATGTATTCTTTAAATACCGGGCCATTAGCCACCCCGGGAATTTTTCCTCGCTCTTTTAATACCCATGTGGGATTAAGAACCGCGGGCGCACGAACTCCTTGAGGGATAAGTAACGCGACGGTGCCAATGCTCGACATGGCGGGAAGCCGGTATTGCCCTGAGCGTCCGTTCCACGGCACATCGTAACGGGCTGAAGCCTGCAAAGAATGGCCTTGCATCGCAAGGATTCCACCGGGCTCCACCGACGCTCTTGTGGAGGTGTGAATAGCCTGCGCTTGGGGCAAAATCCCTATAACTGGATCACGGACCCTTGTCGCCCACGTTATTTGTTCATAGACAGCGAGACGCCCCCGTTCCGGGAGCAGCACGAGCATTTCCAGGCGTATAGACGGGGAAGATTGAGCCCACGCATTTCTCACCGGCAGAGCCACCCCCAACAGTCCTATAATCACCAGTACCCAGCGCTTGTACATGCTCAATCCTCCTGTATCGCTCCACAATGGGGACAGACCTGTCCTAGATCTCGTTCCTTAAGGGCCCCACAAGCCCCACAAAAAGATTGCAAGGCTTCATCAATGGCTTCGTCCAACCCCTCGTTATCCTTGGTAGAGGAGCTCGTTCCCGATTCATCGACTTTCCACGTAGGGCCATAGACGAGTCCAATGACAGCACCCGATAGCAATATCGCCCACTCATTAATCATGGCTGGGCCCCCCATCCGCGGTCGTCAAAGCCGCGTCAGTCAAGCGGCGCCGCTCTTCTTGAAGCCACTCCCAACGACGCACCTTAACTGCATCGCCAAAGGCCGGAGCCGACAACGCAAGCAATGTGCCCGCGACTAAGCCATACATGCCCATCCAGATCCAGCTCACCATCGGGTTTATAAAAATCTGAATGGTTGCCGCATTTCCTCCTGGTGTGCCTTCTAACACGAGATACAAATCCTTCATAACCCCGCTGTGAATGGCAACGCGGGCCACAGGTTGTGCATCCCCTGGGAAAAATTCCAGGCCAGGCATAAGGACGTCATGATGGCGTCCAATGCTCACGGCGACATGCGCCGTGAGCAACTGGTCACCATGTTGTTCCTGGACGCCCAATCCTTCATAGCGCAGATAATATCCGCGTAAAACGACCGATTGGCCTGGCTGCAGGGTGCGTGTAACAGCCACATGACGCGCATGCGATCCGATCACACCCAAAGCTATCGTCAAAAAGGCAAGATGCGCCACATAGCCGCCATAACGGCGGCGATTGTGGACAATAGTGTGGTATATCGCCCGACCCGCGCTCCTAATCCCCGCCTTTTGCCTAGCGCGAGTAGCGCGCGCAAAGTCGAGAAGCATCGATGTCATGGCAAAGACGACGACTCCAACGCTCCCCCAGGACCTTAATGTCTGAAATCCTAGTTGGTACACGGCGATACAGGAGACAATCCCCACCACCCAAGGTATCCATAGGCGCTGCCAAAGCTGTTGCAAACGCGCATGATGCCACCCAACGACAGGAGCTATGCCCATTAATCCGATCAATACAACAAACAAGGGCGTACTTAAGGTATTAAAAAAGTGGACCGTCAAAACGACTGTGGACCCATGGAGGGCTTTCGATATCACGGGATAAAATGTTCCAACTAAAACAATAACGGTCAATGACGCCAAAACCATTTCCAATAACAAATAGAGGGCTTCTTTCGAAATGATATGGCTCAATACTATTTTGTCGGACAACTGATCACGGCGTAAAATCAACACGACACTCGAGACCAAAACGGATGCCCAAAACAATCCCACAAAATATGGTCCCACCCCTGTGCCGGTGAAGGAATGAACCGAGTTCTTCAACACCCCACTGCGGGTAATGTATGTCCCCACTAACGTCAATAAGAAGCTGGATAGGCCAAGCAAGGCGGTCCACCACCGAAACATGCCCCGACGTTCTTCTATTTGCAATGCATGCAGAAAAGCGGTTGCGGTTAGCCACGGCATGAGGGAGGCGTTTTCGACCGGGTCCCATGCCCAGTAACCACCCCATCCTAATTCCATATAAGCCCACATACCGCCCAACACAATGGCTGCTGACAGAAATAACCAAGCAAATAACGTCCAGCGCCGAACCACAGGAAGCCAATCCCGCGAAGGCGTTCGTGTCCATAGAGCCGCCAGTAAATAGGCAGCGGGCACGGCCAAACCGATGAGCCCGATATACATCGCCGGCGGATGAATCGTCATGACGAAGTTTTGCAATAACGGGTCAAGACCCACGCCGTCGAGCGGGTGTCCCCCCGTGAGGCGAAAGGGATTGACCACCAAATTTGATAAGCCTGTAAAAAATACCAAGAGGGCGGCTAAAAGCGGCACCGCCACGGGTGTGAGCCGACGCTCGCGCGGCCATCCTTGCCAAGCAGCATAGGCGGTATACAACGAGAGAAGCCATGCCCAAAACAACACTGAACCCGCGTCTCCACCCCACAATGCTCCCATTTTAAATAACAGCGGCAACGCCCTATCCGTATGGTTATAAACCGCTTGTACGTTGAAATCACTGGTGATTAACAAGTATTCTAAAACAAGGACAGAGGCTGTCAGTGCCACGGCGATGGCTAAGGCAGCACCTCGCACACTTTCGCGCAATCGTGCACCTTTCACATGGTAACTCCAAAAACCGGCACATGCGGTATACAGCGCACTACTTCCGGCAAGGAGCAAGGCTAAACGCCCTAAATCCGGCATATCCACAGCTCTTCACCTCACTGTTCGGTTGTGGCATTAGGCGCAGGCGCGTAATGGTCGGGGCACTGAATTTCTAGTTTCTGCGCCACAAAAACCCCATGAGAATCCATTTCTCCCTTGACAATTGCACTAGCGTTTTTGAAGTGTTCATTAGGCATTGCACCGTGATATAGAATGGGTAGACTTTCTCCATTTGATACCAGAGAAAACCGTAAGGTACTCGTCGCCGCATTGTAATGGACGCTTTGAGCAGACAGCGTGCCTTGCACCCGTACGTCCATACCAGCCAACCGTCTCATTTGATGCCGATATTGGCTCACCGTAACAAAGTAATTAGAAAAATTGTGTGCCCCCTGAAAGCCCAAATACGCTAATGCTCCCAGTATGACAAACGTCCCAATCTGCATCCTGAGCTTCTTAGTCATGTGCCACCCTCAACTTTGCTACCAGATTTGGTATTTTTAATGCAGCTCCCTCTCATCTTGCGCAAGTGGGTCAAACATGATACACTCATTTCTGCACCTCAAAGGCTTTAGAGAGTGTCGAAGTGGTGGAATTGGCAGACACGCGGTGTTCAGGGCGCCGTGAGCGAAAGCTCGTGTGGGTTCAAGTCCCACCTTCGGCACCATTGTTTGTTTAAACAAGCCGAAAATAGTGTGAAGAGGTTTGCGATAACGTACTCCTTTTCATGATAATTTAATTTTTGTCGGGATGGCGGAACTGGCAGACGCGTACGTTTGAGGGGCGTATGGAGCGATCCGTGGGGGTTCGAGTCCCCCTCCCGGCACCATTTTTGTTGTCCTGAGACTTTTGACATGCTTCCAACCACCTCCGGGTGATTTTTTTATGCCACATCCGAGGTGTTGCAGGATTCTGGCGCATCGTCCTGTCGTCCCCCTGGCGTGACATGATCTCTCCCGCCTCCCTCTCTTTACCCATATCATCCGCCCAGACTCCTGGTCTCCCCACTCATTTTCTCCACTTCCTACCATAAATCACCCTGCGAGCGTCCTAAATCTTCGCAACAGTGTCACGGTAGGGCCAGAAGACACGGAACCCCCTCAGACACAGATGTGTCCGTGGGGGTACGGATCGCTTGATAGAAAAAACAGCCTCTTTGGACGCTCGGCTTCCTACGGGAACGTTGACTCAGAGATGGGACAGATGAATATACCCTAGCTATTGCGCCTGTCCCGCCACGGTCGCGTCATGATTGGCTTCATTGACCATCGTTTGCGCTGCGGCTAAATCTTTGTTCATCTGTTTATTAGCACTAGCCATCGCATTGTTGGCTTGGTTAATGGCGGACTTTACAGCACTCTGGCTCGGCAGACCTCCCGAAGGCTGATAGTTCGGTAATTGTTGCTCAAGAGATAGAAGATTCTGGTCGTCACTTTGTAGTTGACTGACGTCATTTTGCACCGATGCCAAATCGGAATTTAGCTGGCCTTGATCACTCCCAATCTGCCCTTGGTCCGCTCCTACTTGCCCTGCATCGGAACCTACCTGGCCTGCATCACTGCCAACTTGCCCATCATCCCCATTCGGATGCTGAGCGGCCAAGGCTAGAGTCGTCTGCTCCTCTTGATAAGTAGTCCCAAGGTCCTTTTGTTCCGTTTGTAGATCTGCCGTCGTCTGTTGCAAGTCCTGTTGCAAGGCAGGCAGAGATGCACTTAACTGCTGGATATCGCCTTCCACTGCTGAGGCTGCACTGCTGATGTTGCTTTGTAACTGTTGCTGTTGTTGGGCGGCGGCAGCCGCATTCGCTTGAGCCTGTTGTTGAGCCGCTGCCTTAGCTTGCGCCTTTTGCAGTGCTGCCAGATTAATCGCTTCATTACTGTTCAGTTGGATAGCCGTGGCCTGATAAGTGTTGCCGGACAGTAATAGCACCAACTTCACACTACCGGGGTTTGGTATGTTTGTTAACTGAGGAAAATCTCCAATCACCGTTTGGGATTGTCCTGCTTCAATCTGGAAGGGAGTGGTTCCACCAATCGTATTATTCTGCATGTATCCCGTTTGCACTGTACCTTGATTATATGTCTGCCCGTGATTTGTCCATGTCAATTCCACGGTATTATTTGTAAAAATAATTGGTTGCTTTGAACTATTTTTGACTAAAAAATAAACCCAAAAGTGATTGTTCTGATTAATCTCTCCTACATGCAACACACTAGCAGTGACAGTGCTAACCTGATTATACGGTTTAGCGACCGAATGTCCAGGCGCTGCGAGGTTTGCGGTCGTGCCACACCCTGCTAACAATAAAGTAGGAAATAGAAGAAAAATGCTCGTATGCGTCCGTTTCATAGCATGATGACCCTCCTACTCATAAGTATATCATCATATCTCATGGCTTCGAGCTCCTGCTTCTACGAATTAAAACCGAAGACCTGATTGCCATTCTGTAATGGTATCTAATATATAATCCACACCTAGTGGGCTAAATAAGCAACGCTCGGTTTTGCTTATCCAATTATTGTTCAGGGAATTTTTTCTCAGATGTATTCAAATTGCTTAGTCCATCTTTGGAAAAAACCAGTAGCATAATGAAAATTAAAATTAATATTCCCGCTACTCCTGCAGAGGTCGCAGGGGATGGTAATGTGGTAATCCACTGGCGCATTGATTTGAGAGCCACTTCGTATGCGACCGTCAGCAGAATAGTACCCACAGCCACGTATAGAGCCAAAAACACGTCAAAAGGAATTATCGGAAAAAGGAATAACACCAACACGTTAAGCAATCCCCCGAGGAATGCCCATGACCTGTAGCGATCATAAGATTGATCGTAGCTTCGCATAGTGAGCCAAACTGTCAAAAATCCCGCCAATAATATCCCTACCACCGTGATCCAGTATGTAGCTGACAACGCTCTCACTGCATAAGAGTTAAGAAATACGAGATAAATCACTAATGCAATCAACAATGTTACAATCCACCTGATATAGCCTCGGCCCAATAAACCGAGCAACTTTTCGAGTAATATCTGAAGCCATGTTAGCACGGCTAACGACGCCATTGAAGACATAAGGATGATCCACGCAATGGGTTTCCTCATATTACAACACTTTCTACTACACTCACCCGCAGTCCCGCTGGCACTGCAGTCACGGCATCACCGGCCCAGCTCTCCACCCACTCGGTTGCCTGCTCCGCACTGAGCTCGATCGGCAAGGACAACCGCACCTCCACCGTGGTCTGGTCTGCACTGACCGTCATCCCCTCGATCACCTGTCTCAGCGCGTTCTTCCACCACAGAGTTTTGAGCGCCATCTCATCCCATTTGTGCTGGCGGAGCGCATCAGACCAAATGTTCCGCCAGACCGTCAGCGCAGCCTGCAACGTCACGGAATCAATCGATGGGGGTGCAGACTCCTTGTGCCTCCCAATCTCCAAGTCTAACTGAGCCAGCTGGCCTTGGACCATATTCAACCGCTCCTTTAACAGGTCACTCGTCCCCATGTCCATGAGCAGATCCAAGACCTTGTCCGCTTGGGCCTTCTGCTCTGCTCGCTGGGCCAGCAATGCATCCATCTGAGTCTGCCAGGTCTGCTGGGTCTCCGCCATCTGCGCCAGAATGGTCTCCGCTTGGATCCGATTCGCTGGGTCCCGTCCCATCCACTGCAACAGAGCCCGTGCCACTGCACCTTCGAGCACATCCGCAGGAATCAGGTGCGTATTGCAGATCTTCCGTTTCTTATGTCCGATGCAGACATATCTCCGATAGACAACCCTGGTGCCGTCCGCACGGAGACGACTGGCAGGGTCCCCGATGTAGTTCGAACCGCACTGTGCGCACTGCACCAAACCGGAGAGGTTGTACGTCCTGCGCTCGGTTTTCTGAGTGTGAACCGGCTTGCCACCGGTGCTCCCATTAGGGTCACTGCGTCTGGATAACTGAGCCACCTTCCGGGCTGTCGCCACTTCCTCCACTTTCTCGAAGATTTCTGGCGTGATGATCGCAGGGTGAGCATCGGGCTCCACGATCCACTCCTCCTTGGGATTCCAGCTCCCTCCGCCATACCGGGGCTGTTGGTTCCAGACCCGAGAGCCGGTATATGAGGGATTGCGTAAGATGCGGTGGATGACCGAAGGAGTCCAGCCCTTCGAGGACTTGCTCTGGGGAGACGGGACATGTTGGTCATTCAGCCGTTTCGCAATGCGTGCAATCCCTAGCCCCTCGTCCGTGTACCACTGATAAATGTGCTGCACCGTCTCCACTTTCGACGCGTCGGCTAAGATAAACGTCCGGTGCTCCTGACCCTTGTCATCCTGCACTGTCGCCAGTTCAAAGCCGTAGGGCGCGTTGCCCCCATTATGCCAGCCTCGCAGTGCATTCTGACGCTGTCCTTTCTTCGTCTCAATCGCCAGATTAGCGGAGTAGAACTCTGCTAAGGCTTCCAGCAAGGTCTCCATGAGCTTGCCTATCGGCTGGTCCGCATCAAAAGGCTCAGACATCGAGACCACCGTCACGCCTTCTGCTCTCAGCAGGGCTTTATAAATCCGAGACCGGTCCACATCCCGCATGAATCTGTCGAGCTTATGCACCACAATCTTATCGATGGCGGCAGACTTGGATTTCGCCGTGGCTACCATCTCTTGAAACTGGGGCCGGTCCGCGTCCTTAGCAGAAACGCCGGGATCAACGAACTCCTGGACGACAATCCAGCCTTGCTGTTGACAGTACTTTTTCATCTCTAGGAGTTGCTGGGGGATCGACAAATCTTTCTGGGCCTGATCCTCGGAGCTGACACGGGCATACAACAGGACTCGGTCTGGCCCCTCGTGCTGTTTAATCTGCAGTCTTTTTCTGGTCTTCGTGGGGGTTCCACCTCCTATGGTCTCTACTCCAGTATGATCGAGAGATGAGGAGGTTGTCCACTCTATGCGGAGACTTACCGAGAATGACGGACGGGGGTGCGCTGTGAGAGGCCGGGGTCTGGGAGTAGTGCGTTATCAGCGCTGATAACGCGGTGCAAGGAATTTAGCCGGACAGTGTCGAATCTCCTTGGTATGACAAAGGAAGGGGCCAATATCGTTGATCTCATCAAATATGATCACAATCATCCAATCACTCACTGGTGGCATCGCCGCTTATGGGGGCATTCTCATCGGCATTATCGCCATCGTCACCTTGACGCAGATTCATAAACAAGTAGATGCACGCTTTGATCAAAAATACCACGAACACGAAACGAAGCTCAACGAGCAATCCGCGCAGTGGGCTACCGGCATCCGCTACTGGACCCAATCGGTAATGACGCCAGACCTCTCGGAGGCTACTGATCTAATGGAACAAGCGCTCTCGGCATGGCCCTCGGCTCCCGGAGCACGCACCGAAATGCTGAGGCGTCTATTTAACGAGACGCGGCGAGCTTATCTCATCGATCTCGTTCCGGGGCAACGCCAGTGGAAGAAATCGGCCAATGTCGGGACGGTGGCTGGTATCACTTCTTTTGACCCTCCCCAAGAGTTGCCTGTTGCTCACCGTAAGGAATGTCTCGTTTGGTTGACAAAGGCACTGGACCATGAAGCAGATGTAGATCGGGCAGGGTTACTACTGACTGCGGCACAGATTTATGCCATGGAACAAGATTTCGACATGATGCTGAGTTACTTTGAGCAATGGAACACTACTGGCGCTCCTCTTGCGAGCGATGATATTGCAATCCCCATCCTCTTGTCATCAATCCATACCCTGGGCCAGTATTCACAATTTGAACAGCTCTGGAACCAAAGATTCAGTGCTTACAGTCTCAATGTTGCGCCACAGGACGTGGTGTTAAACCTAAAACAACAAAATAGTCCGTATGGTCAAAAATGGCTCGTCGTCCCCAAACATCCGACGAGTACGACGCGGCTCGTTTGGATATCCACGGCACCACAAGGATGGGATGTCAACATCTTCTATGAAGGCGGAAGGGAGGAGGTCAAAAACTACAACAGTGATGAGGACTTAATTGCAGTTATTATTCACCAATGGATCTTATTACGTTCGATTCCAGATTTCATCGGGTGGAGCTGATGCGCCCCAGCTTATGATATAACTGCTCTCTCCAGTGCCTCGCAGTCCCTGGCCTTACTATACTCCCCACGTGTGGCCACGTGTGCGCTTTATCGCTCTGAGGACGGGTCGTAAGGGTTTCTATGTGGGGGGAGAGGGTACACAGGGGCTGCGCTGGAAAGAATTCCGCTTTTACATGACCTTTTTATAAATCAGCAAGCCTGTCGCAACTCTCCCTGTAAAAGATATCGCTATTTCTTCTTCCGTGGAGACTCGTTCGATGAGGGAGGGGTTACTGGACGATCTGAATTGGATTTGTTCAGAGTATTAGCCCTGACCCGCGATGGCGGTAAATCAGAACCATGATTTTGTTCAGAATTTTTTGGGGGTTGGGATGGTTTTTGACGTACCCGTTTGGACATAATGTGGTTCCCCTCCTATGTAATGTTGCCACACTGTTAATACCGGAAGACTTGCTGCGGTCAAAATCAAAAAAATCAATGCACCTTTGAGCCACTTACTTTTTTTAATCATTATTTTTTTATTGCTTGCTAAGTGATTCGCAATTTCCCTCCACATCAGCTTTTGTACATCGGTATGTGGCTCTTTTATAATCAAATTATAAAATTCATTTAAATCGGGTCCGTTTTTGTATTGTTCTGGTCGGAGAGTTATTATGGAACACCATACTGAAATTATACCGAAAACGAACGGAATAGCAATCAGTGCACCTAAGGAAAGCTTGCTTGATAATGCAAAAATGACACCCGTAAAAGCCAAAACGCCAACGGCTTTAGTTTCTATAGAATTTGTTGCATCTAATTGTTGTGCTAACTGTCTGTGTGCTAAATCGAGAAGCATGGGCATCAACATAGAATTACCTTGAAATGCCGATTCCATGCGTTCGAATTGGTGGCTGTTGATTTTCTTCAATCGTGTGTGAATCGATGCCAATAGCTTGATCATCAATCTCCACCAATCTTTATAAATCTATATTGAACCATGACCATCTCGACTTATGTTTTAACAACTCGTTGACGCGGCTTCTAAAGTGTCTCTTGCAAACGATGCCGACAAAACATCACGCCAATAAACCAACAACTGCACAGAAACCTCTCCCCAACTCCACCCCAATCCTGTATGATCTGACTATACACAAAGCGATTGTCGAATGGAAGGAGATTCCAATATACATGGCTCTGACCCTGCAAGAACTGGAAGCCCATCTCTGGGAGTCCGCCAACATCCTCCGGGGCAGCATTGACTCGGCGGACTATAAAAATTATATTTTTGGACTCCTCTTTCTGAAGCGTCTCAACGACGTCTTCGAAGATGAATACCAAGCCCTGCGACAAGAACCCGGTTCCGATCCCGAAGATCCCGTCGAATACCAGTTCTTTCTCCCCGCCCGAGCACGCTGGGCACATCTGCAGAGCATCGCGGTGAATGTCGGGGAGGCCATCAACACCGCCTTTGAAGCCTTAGAAGAACAAAATCGTCGACTCGAAGGCGTCCTCGTCAGCATTGATTTTAATAACAAGGACCGGCTCCCGGATCAGGTCTTGCTCCGCCTCATGGCACACTTCAGCCAACTGCGTCTCGGCAACCATGACCTCCCGGAGCCAGACATGTTGGGCCGAGCCTATGAGTATCTCATCGCCCAGTTTGCAGACGATGCAGGCAAGAAAGGCGGCGAGTTTTACACACCCCGCGATGTGGTCCAACTCCTCGTCGCACTGCTCCAACCCACCGAAGGCATGCGCATCTGTGACCCTACCGTAGGATCTGGGGGCATGTTGATCGAATCGGTGCACTATATCCAAGCCCATGGAGGCAACATCAAGAACATCAGCCTCTATGGACAAGAGAAGAATCTCAACACCTGGAGTATCGTCAAAATGAACATGCTCCTGCACGGCTTAGTGGATGCTCGCATCGAGAAAGGTGACACGATCCGCGATCCTAAGCTAGTGGAGCATGGCGAGTTGATGCTGTTTGACCGGGTCATCGCCAATCCCCCGTTTAGTTTGAAGGGCTGGGGCCGAGAAGAAGCCGAGCATGATGGTTATGGCGATTCCGCTATGGACTCCCTCCCAAGAGCTATGGAGACCTCGCCTTTGTGCAGCACATGGTAGCGACGCTCAATGTCACCGGACGCTTAGGCGTGGTTATGCCACACGGGGTCCTGTTCCGAGGTAACAGTGAGCAACATATCCGCCAAGGTCTCTTCGAAGATCACCTCATCGATGCTGTGATCGGACTTCCTCCCAACGTGTTTTATGGCACGGGGATCCCGGCCTGTATCCTCAACATCCAGAAGTCCCGCCCTGAGGATCGCCAAGACCACGTGCTGTTCATCGATGGGTCCCGAGACTTTCTCGCTGGTAAGAACCAAAACACCCTGCGTCCAGCCGACAGCGCCAAAATCGTGGATGCCTATCTCGGCTATCAAGACGTGGACAAATATGCGCGGGTCGTTTCCCTTGTAGAAATTCGTCAGAATGACTACACCCTGAATATCTCGCGCTATGTGGATACCACCGTCGAAGCCGAGACCGTGGACATTGGAGCCGTCATTCGAGAGTTGCGCGATCTGGAGACGGAGCGTGCTGCACTAGAAGCCAAGATGTACGGCTCGATTCTGGCTTCCCTCCTGAATCGATTCGACCCCATTCGGGCTCGTCCATCCATCCGTACCCTCAACACAAATCCTGTGGTTGGAGCCTTTTTATTTTTTCCATTCATGGTTAAAATGTCCCGGTCATAGAGACCTCTTAAATCGCCTACTCCCCTTCTTCGCATACGATTTGACACACCCGTGTTTGATCGGAAACACTAAGAATAGTCTATCCCACGAAGGAGGAATATCTTGCCAACAAACAACCCCACCATTGAGCAGTTTCTGCGAATTCGGCAAGCTTTTGGCGCTCGCTTTACGGGCAGTGGCCATCACGTCGTGTTTTTGATGAACCTCACGGGCACGGCTCAAGTTTACGTGATGAATGAATCAGGTGGATGGCCTCACTTAGTCACAGATTTTGACAATCGTGTCATGGACGTGTGGCCCCTTCCTCAGCGAGCCCAATTGTTGTTTGCCATGGACCAAGGCGGTAACGAAAATTCCCAGCTCTATCTCACTAATGAAGATGGAACCGACATACTCGCCTTAACCAATAACCCGGCTGCGATGTACAATCTCGGAGCCATCAGCGTCGATGGCCAATGGCTAGCCATCACAAGCAATGCCCGCAATGGTCAAGACTATGATATTTACCTCTTAAAAACTGGAGACACCTTTGACCAGAGTCAGTTGATTAAGAAAAACCAAGGATGGTGGCGCGTCTTAGATTTTTCCAGCGATAATCGGCGCCTTTTAGCCGTATCGCATTTATCGAACCTCAACCATGAATTGTACGAACTGATAATCGACACGGGCGAAATGATGCATTTGACGCCGCATCAGGGAAATGCCCAATACAATTTTGCGCAGTACTGGGGCCCCCAAGAGGATGTGCTGATGGCAAGCGATGAAAATGCTGAGTTTACCCACCTCGCATTATGGCGTCGACAAACTCGCCGTCTGGAATGGCTAACTCAAGACCCATACGATGTCGAGTATCTTGCAGTGCACCGTCCGTCTGGACACTATGCATATGTTCTCAATCGCCAAGGCTATTCGCAGCTCTATGTGTCTGCAAACGGAATGACTGAGCCCATTCAGTCGTTATCAAAGGGCGTGATTGCCCAAATCGACTGGCATCCAAATGGATCGGACTTAGCCTTAACTTATCACGATGCCACCCATAACCCCAATGTTTATCGCGTCCACTTGAATCCTTTGGAAACAACCCCGATCACCTGGGCATCTCGATCTGGCCTAGATTTTCATCAATTTGTGGAACCGACCCTTCACGCATTTCCTTCCTTCGATGGTCTTATGGTCCCCGTATGGCTATATCGTCCCCAACAGCCTCATAGCGAACGCGTCCCCGTAGTTATTTCTGTGCACGGTGGCCCGGAATCGCAAGAGCGGCCGGGATTTAATCCCGTTTATCAGTATTTACTTAGCCGCGGTTTTGCGATTGCCGCGCCAAACGTGCGAGGCAGCGCAGGGTATGGCAAAACGTATGTCCATTTGGATGATGTGCAAAAGCGTATGGACTCGGTCAAGGATCTTGCGGCCTTGGTCACATGGCTGCGCGATCAACCAGGAATCAACGGCCACCGCATAGCACTCATGGGTGGCTCTTATGGCGGCTTTATGGTCTTAGCCGGATTAACCACCTACCCTGATCTTTTTGCGGCCGGAGTCGATATTGTCGGCATCGCCAATTTAGAAACATTTTTGGAAAACACCAGTCCATACCGGCGTAAACTTCGCGAAGCGGAGTACGGTTCATTAGACCATGACCGAGCGTTTTTTCGAACGATTTCTCCTGTTTACCATGTAAACAACATTCAAGCCCCGCTGATGGTCGTGCATGGCCAAAACGATCCCCGCGTCCCGGTCAGCGAAGCCGAACAGATCGTAAAGCACTTGCGGGCCAAAAACCTTCCCGTTGAATACATGCTGTTTGAAGACGAAGGTCACGGTGTCGTCAAATTGAAAAACCGCCTCACGCTGTATCCGCGCATCGCGTCTTTTCTAGAAAAACACCTGATGCACAATGCGTAAAATTTTAGGGACATAGGGCAGATGCCCTATGTCCCGTTTACTCTACGGATTCTCTGTATCGTCTCGTTCGCGGAATATCAGCTCTCAGCAGATACCGTCATGCGGCGGATTTGCCGCAAACATAACGGCGTCAATGCGGTCATCATAAAGGCCACCCCGGCCACCATTTCCACGGGGTGAAGGCCCCAACGGTTTGCACAAGGAATCGCGACAATTTCTCCCACCGGAATCAACATATATGCCCCTAAATCGTCAAAAGCCATAATCCGCGACAAGACTTCAGATGGCATCCTTTGCTGCAGTGTCGTATTCCATAAGACCTCCGACACCGACGCCCCAAAGCCAGCCATCAAAACAGATCCCAGCAAATAGGACAGCGAAAGTCCTTGTCCCAGCACCATCATGGGAAGCCCCATGATGGCTGCCGCCATCATAGCCGTCCGCAATGGATAAGAAATTCTAAGGCGCCACATGAAAAGACTCCCCAAAAACACTCCGAGAGCTCGCATGCTCAATGCAACACCCCATCCGGTAGCGCCAAAGGTATCTTTAGCGTAAATGGGCCCTAAGACTTGCCAAGTTCCCATCTGCAACGCATTCATGATGGACCATGCCCCGGTCAGGGGCCATATCCACTCACTGTGACGGAATGTATCCCAGCCCTGCCGAACCACGATTGCGATAGGATCATGATGGCTGACAACGTGAGACGGCAGATGCACACGCGACATAAACACCGCACTCAAAAAAAAACTACTCGCATCTATGACAATGGCCCAGCCTCCCCCGATGGTTGACACAAACATCCCTCCCGCTATTGGCCCCACCATGCGGGCCACGCCACGCACCGCATTGAGAAGGGCATTGGCATTTTTGATCTCTGGAACGTCGACTAACTCCGGGACAATGCCGCGCATAGCCGGGCCTGTAAATGCCTCAAGCACCCCATTTACGATAGCCAAAAGGATAATCCACGCGGGATCGGAATCGGTCAATACCACCGCGGCAATGGCGGCTTGGGACAAGCCAGCTCCCATATTACCTAGCATGATTAAACGATCACGCCGGTACCGATCGGCAACACTGCCACCCACAAGTAAGAAAAGAGTATGGGGAAGCAACTGCGCAGCTAAGATATACCCCAGCAGCTGTGGCCCGTGGCGGGACTGCAACACGGCAAAAGCCAGGGCAATGGGCGTCATCGCACTACCAAACAGAGAAAGCATCCGGCCCATAAAGAACCAACGAAAAGGATCCCGGGATAATGGCCCTTTAGCCAATGTCCACACGTTTTCATTTCCTCTCATTCACGGTTTTCCGGCCGGATGCGAACATCATAAGGAAAATGTCGTGGAAAGAATAGACTTATAGTTTACGGTCGTTTATACTCATAGTATAAAAGCGCGGTAGAGAGTCCGCTGTTTTTTTGACCTCGTTTCGCAATCTCTGATCCGAACTCTTCTCATATATTGAGCATATTTTCTCGGTATCTCACGGAAATAAATCGAGCTCTTTTGATAAGGTAGGCCATCTGATTTTAGATGGCAACGACTTTCGTCCGCGGGAATACATGCATCCAGAACTATCGATATGGGCACAATGAGTGAACAAGGTCTTCAGAAAAAAAGCCCCAAAGCTTAAGCAATCAATGCAAAAGCGTGCGTCGCTTAATGTTCAGACGCACACCTTCTATGTTTGGGTTAGTCAACAACACCGTTCGCGAACGGGCTCACTCCATGGCTGCTCCACCATTAACCGGAATATAAGTGCCGGTCACAAATCCGCTATCGTCGGATACATACATCGCTATAACGCGGGCGACATCGATAGGTTCCGCAACGCGCCCTAATGGCGTAGTTTGGGCAACATGCTCCAAGAAGGTTGGCGATTGAAAGGCTGTGGCTTCGGTGCGAACTAATCCAGGTGAGACAACATTCGCTGTAATCCCTAAAGGACCATATTCCGTAGCGACGTAACGCGCAAATTGCGTCAATGCTGCTTTGGCCGTCCCGTGGGCTGCCATTCGGGGCGCCGTGTGTTTGGATAGGCCGCTCCCAACATAAACAATACGGCCTGCATGATGGCGCGCCATGAGCGGGATGACGGCTTTGGTCATGAGAAAGGCTGCTTGTAATTCATCATTAAGCTTTTGCTGAAATTCCTGCCATGTCATATCATCCAATGATTTCATCGTAAAAGGCATGGCCGCATTACTCACAAGAATATCGAGGCGTCCCCATTGCTCATCAATATGTCGTACCATGCGGTCAACGTCATCAACCTGGCGCACATCCGCAGGCCACGCCACCGCACGGCCTCCGTGTTCGCGAATGGCACGGACGGTGTCTTCTGCGGCGTTAGCATTATTCACGAAGTTCACAATTACTTCAGCTCCCCGCTCTGCAAGCAAGAGGGCCGTCGCCCGCCCAATACCGCGACTTGCTCCCGTGACCAATGCGACTTTTCCTTTCACATGAATCTCCTCCTTGTCATGCTTAATGAAAACGACGCAACATCCTTTCGGCGTAGACAGCCCCGATGACTTCGTGCCCATAAAAGTGTCCTTGTCCCGATGCGTCTAAGCTAAGACATTCAGGCTTGCCAATGTCATGGAGTAGACCCGCAAGTCGTAATACTTCAGACGAGCCGTGAGCCGCCGTCGCAAGCAAATGTACATGGACTGGATACGCGTGGTGACGATTATGTTGCGCAAATCCTCGGGTTGCGGCCCATTCCGGCCATACCAAACTTAAGAGCCCCAGCATATCAGCGGTGCGCAGCGCATGATCAAAGTGCGGGGTGCCCAATAACTTCCACAATTCATCGCGCTGCCGCTCTGGGCTTATCCGCAACACCCAAAGACCATTCTGCTGAATCTGATTTTGCGTCTCTGGGGCCAATGTAAAGGGCTGACCTCCATGGTCTTTCCCGACAAACCTTACGGCGCGCCAGATTCTCAAAGGATCTTCACGCAACCGGACTGCGGCATCACCCACCGTCTTAATCACACCATTTCTGAGGTCCGTCTGCCCTTCAAAGGGGTCGACCACTTGGCCATCAATACTCATCGCCAAGGCATTCATCGTAAAATCGCGACGAGACAGATCGTCTACAATATTATTGCTAAATTGGACGTCGTCTGGATGACGACTATCTTTATACGCGCCATCAAGGCGGAAGGTGGTCAGTTCTACCGGCCAATTGGGATAAGCAGGATGTCGCAGTGTCACGGTGCCAAAAGCCGCGCCTGTCAAGATGGCCTGCCATCCCTGCAAATGGGCCCAACGGATTACCTCAGCGGGCGGGCGAGCCGAAGCAAAATCGTAGTCATGAGGAATCTCCCCCAATAACAAATCCCGTACGGCTCCCCCCACTAAAAATGTCTGGCTTTCTTGGGTCAACGTTTGCCAGATCACACGGATAGGTTGAGGAATCTTAGTGAGCAATTTCCTCACCTCCTCACTAATCATGATCTTCTTAAACACCTAGGCGTTCATTATACCGCCTGCCATCACCGGATATTCTCGCACAATCATAAAACAGCAGCCCTTAGAAAGGCTGCTGTTTTATGATTTTCTAACCTAAAACTAGACTTACTCCTTGGCATCCGAGTTCTTGGCACGCGGCACCGTGACCCCATCAATAATGCCGTAGGCCTTGGCTTCCTCAGCGGTCATCCAATAATCGCGTTCCAACTCCCGCATAATCTTCTCAAGCGGTTGGCCGGTGTGCTTCGCTAACACGGCCGACAATTGTTCACGGGTCTTCAGCAATTCTCGCATGGAAATTTCAACGTCTGTCACTTTTCCCCCCATGCGTTGAACCGACGGCTCATGTACCATAATCTCGGCATGCGGCAACGCATAACGTTTCCCAGCCGCGCCTCCCGCTAACAGCACCGCTCCCATACTAGCGGCCATGCCCACACAAAGGGTAGAGACATCAGGCTTAATATATTGCATCGTATCGTATATGCCCATCCCAGCCGTGGTGGAACCGCCAGGCGAATTAATATAAAGGTGAATATCCTTATCGGGATCGTCACTCTCCAAGAATAAGAGTTGAGCCACCACGAGGTTTGCCATATCGTCATCGACGACCCCGGCTAAAAAGATAATGCGCTCTTTAAGCAACCGTGAATAGATATCATAAGAGCGTTCTCCCCGGTTGGTCTGTTCGACCACCATGGGTATTAGCGGCATGTTCATTCCCCCCTATGCTTGACACTATGTATTGAGCGCCTTCTAGATACGAGCAAAGAAAAGCCTCGCTGCCTCACCCTTTCAGAAGAACATATCCCCATGGCTTCCGTCAATAGTTAGCTCCTCTGCAAAGCTCCTCCTATAACCGGCGTTCCAAGTAGCGGACATCAGGACGCGGATTATCATTATAGCGTGGAATCTCATAGAAACCCAACGTCCGGTAGAGATGAAGCGCTGCCGTCAACGATTCTAATGTATCGAGACGCATCCGCTCATAGCCAAGCGTTTGCCCCAATTCCATAATTCTTTCGACCAACTGGCGTCCTAGACCGTAACCACGACAAGAAGGACGGACATACAGACGCTTCATTTCACAAATGCCTTGTTCCAACCGTTTTAGGGCAACGCACCCACATGCGTGTTCCTTGTGGAAAGCAAGCAAAGCCGAGCCGGAAGGACGCGCATAAATATCCGCCAGTTTTTCGAGTTCTGCTGAAAAGTTTTGAAATTCTAGAGAAAAGCCTCGAGTATTGCCGTACTCTTCAACCAGTTCGCGAAATAATTGCCACTGTCTCGCGCTATGTACCTCGTCTACTTCAATTATTTATATAACCCCCTTGGCTTTCGCCACCTAATAACCTCGCTCCCGATCTACAACACCCTCTAAGGGTTCTCCTCCCAAGAAACGCTTTAGATTGCGTAAGAAGAACGCGGCTACCTCCTCATCAACACTGGGGCCGGAAATATGGGGCGTCACCACCACGTTGGGTAACCCCCACAACGGATTATCCAGCGGCAATGGTTCGTCTTCAAAAACATCTAAGATGGCACCCCCAATATCTCCCCTGTAAAGCGCTTGTATGAGGGCGGATTGATGAATTACTCGCCCACGGCCCACATTAACAATTATGGCATGGGGCTTCATATACCCTAATATCGTGTCATCGACAACCCTTGCGGTCTGAGCACTCAACGGCAAGGCCAGTACCAAATAGTCCAAATCTTGTACAAACTGTATCCACTGCCGATCATTAAAGGCACGGTCAACAAGCCCTGCGACAGGTTGATGACGACTGAGTCCCACCACCCGCATGTCAAAAACGCGGGCTTTGCGAACAATTTCTTTCCCAATCGACCCGAGTCCCGCAACGCCTATGGTGCGTCCTTTTAAAGAATCCACAGAAAACCCCTGCCATCGCCGCGCGTGCTGCAAGCGGCGTGCTTCTGACAAGTTTCTTACGTGGTACAAAAGTTCAGCAAAAACATACTCCGCAATGGGCACACCAAACTGGCCCACAATACGGGTCATGAGTACTTCCGGCCCAATATGAGGATTCACGACAATATCCTCGACGCCAGCTCCCATACTTTGAATCCAGCGCAAATGGCGTGCGGCAGCATAAAGCGGTGACGGCAATCGCCATGCAAAGACAATTTCGGCTTCCGTTATCGCTTTTTGTGCGTCATCTGCATGAGATGCCGTTACCACACGTCCCGGACAATCGTGCCTCCTTAGATAGTCCGCAATGGGTTCAGGATTCTGATTGTATACCAATATCAACGGATCACGCATATCCATTCTCTACCCCTATCAAGACCGTAAAGTCACATTGCTTGTTTCAGGAACCAATTGCCAATAGATGCCATATATTATCCAGCGAATGGGAGAGCTCCCATTCCTTAGCAAAGAGATGAACAGTGAAAGGAAGGTCGTTCTCATGGCCAGTGTTAGCCCCGGTCCTTGCCCAGATACCGGATGCCCTCCAACAACGGAAATTGATTGCATTGTCGTAGATAAGGTGTATGACTCCTGTTCACAGACCATCACGACTACACAAACATTTCTGCCATCTGCCGTTTGCCCCATTTCTTCCTGTGCGATAGATCTGTCGACCTCATCGTGCACAGTGGGTGCCGTCACACCAACCAGCGCTACTGATTACAACAATATCACATTCATCATTTCCGTTGACTATTCTGTCACCTGCACCTCTGGAGTAACCCTGCCGGAAACCGCCGTCATTACGCAAAACGTGACGTTGTATAACCCCAGTGGCACAACGCCATCGTGTACGATACTCTCAGGAGCCTGCACGTGTGTCAACCTGCCAAACGGTGACATCAGCTGCACATTAACCTTGTGCATGCTCTTTCAGACCACCGCTACGGTTCAATTATTGATTCCGACTTACGGCTTCTGTGTCCCGCCCGTGTGTCCGCAAGTCGGTCCCGTACTAGCTTGCCCGCCCAGTCCCTTATTTCCGCCCCAGGCAAGTTAATACATGCGGACGCTTACTTTACCTAAATAATGGAACTACAGGGAAATTTGCTATGACAGAACGATATCTGGCAAATTTCCCTTTTTGTTCCACATTGTGCGAGCGCAAACACCCATTTGCCATTTGCCCAAGGTCCCCTCATTCCCCTACTGTACAAGAGATTTGATGTGCCTAACTATGGAGACGGAGGTTAACATTCATGAACTATTTTGCCGCTTTACTGCTCGCCGCTGGGCTTTCAACCCCTTTAACTATTCCTTCAGCCGTGACGACCATACATATCGCCAAACCCGCTACGCCCCCAGTCACAACAACAAGCATTCAAGCTGGCATTGCTACGCCTTTTCCGGTCGCTAGCGTCCAAAGCGCATACAAAACCATGGGACAAGCGCAATATGCCATAACCAGCACCCCTCCCATCAAAACGACCGAAGTCGCCCCAGCACCCGCGCCTGCCGTCGGCTTATCATCGCAAGCCCAACAAATGATTGACCTGATTAATCACGCTCGGCAACAAGCCGGCCTTTTACCTTACACTGTCAACAATACCTTGATGGCATTAGCACAAGAACGGGCGCAAGCACTTAGCAACGGTCCCTTTACGAGCGACATGGTCCCTTACGGCTGGCCTATCCAAATGGAAGAAGCCGCTGGCCTTAGGGCGCAAGGCATGGGCGCAGAAAATATTGCCGAGGCCAGCACGGTGACCCAAGCCTTTTCGCTATTAATGGCATCCGCACCCCACCGAGCCAATATCTTAAATCCGTATGAAACCCAGATCGGGGTCGGCGTTGTTCCGTGGGGGTCTGGCGTGGCCATTTCTGAACTTTTCATGGGGCCAAACCTTAGCACTCAATATTGACGGTTTGACCTAAAATTTTTCCTTTATCTGTCCTTTGGACCCGTTCTTGACGTTTGCAGCCGACGGAATTTTGTTACGAATTAAGGGCAGGCAGCCAACTGCCTGCAAAAATTATCCGGAAATTTATGGTTTTGCTGTATCAATTTGGTCACCGTTAGCCATACCAGCGAATAGAGTAATCCCGGGTGAAAAAAATGAAATCTTGGGGTATCTCAGTTGATCCCGTATCACCAGACCTTACCAATAGCGCAGAAAACCTGCGTCAAGCTCTCACGTCGTGGCACATCTTACAACCCTCCAACAGCGCCGCCCTAAATCTCCAGCTTGTTATGGGCCCCTTTGCCATTTTATCCAGTGCTGTTGCTACCCGCTATACTCGCCAAGCGGCGCGGATATTAGGGATTTTAACTCATTGGCCAAGACAACGCAGCCCGCGGTGGAATAGCCACACCCTATACCTGCAGCTCGACCCTACGACCGTATCAACCGATACGCTATCTCGTGTGGCTTGGGGACTTTTCTTATGGGCAGCGGCAAACGACCCACAAAACCCGACCCTAACGCCCCTGTACCTGAAGCGCTCGGTCGAGCCAGTTGCATCCACGCCCGCCGCGCTCCCCATCCCTCACGCTCCCATTGCCGCGTCGGCAGTGGCGAGCCAACCTCTAAAAAGGCCCCATGTCACGGGATATCCTTCTGCCCCGCCGCCACGGGCCGCCGCAACATCTCCTCGCCGCGGGTGACATTAAAGAACCTCTTGGTGGATCCAAGAGCATAGAAGGGGCGGCCCTACGCCACTCGGCAAGCGGGCCGCTAACAGATCACGTTATTAGGAGTCTACGGGTCATCACCAACGCCGATCCCTCCATACCCGGATTTCAAACGATTCGATCCATCACCAGACTTGTGCGCTATTGATCTCCGTTATGAAGCACTAATCCTGGCGCAGGCGTAATGGAAAATCGCTCCATTTCCAAATAGGCTTTGTCATGTTGACCCACAGGATCTTCGGCAAAGTAGCGTTGCAGACCGCCTTGCATCAATGCATCGTCGATCCCCGCCATAATCATCCCTTGATCAAGAACCAAGTAACGGGGCGCCACTGTGCCGGTGACAGGATTGACGGCATCATAGAACCCGTACCTCCCGTAGACGTTGTATAGGCTTTGCAGCTTTTGAATGTTTTGGAACGCTTCTTGAGGCACGAATGGCAGCGCTAAAAAGGACGCGTATGGAGTCACCGCCGTATTCGCATAGGCATTGCCCGTTCCCCCTGACCCCATTGGATAAGCACCGTAGGCTGCGTAGTTGCCAGTCGTACCGGGAACGCTGGCCGGCGACAGACCCCATACCGGGTATTTCAACGCCTGGGTCGCATAGTCGATAGAAGCCTGCGCATAATTGATGTCATTGAGACCAAAGCTCTTTTGCCCCCACGTCGACTCGGGAACGACAAGCGGAGCCATTAACGCTTCAAATTCACTCCCACCCCAGCTTGGTACATAGGTAATCCCGTCATAGGTGTAGTGCCCTTCTACGACCGAAAAAGATTTTCCAGAATACGGGTCGGTATAAGTCACTGTCGGCCCGTTTGGTACCTGGGTCTGCCAAGTAAAGTCAGCCGGAAGGGTACGCCACGTGCGCCACCACACGTCTCCGGGCAAAGTTCCCGTTCCCATGCCGACATACGCAGCAATTCGAGGATCTGTGTTAAGGTTGCCATATTCGAATGATGCCGGTCCCTCCCCGGCATAATAGCCGCCGTACATTTGTCCGGCCGTTATATTGGTGGCTTGATCGCCATTATCATAGAAAATCCCGAAATTCATGGCCTTCAACAATTTCGAAGCTTGCGGTGCTAAACCGGGAAAAGCGTTGCGGACAACAATTAAAGACGATGCGTACCAACCATTATCTACGGTAGAGATAAATTGCCCTGTCGTTGACGTAATGGGTCCTTGCCCCGGCCCATTAATAGCCGCGCCAGTATTGGTGTCATACCAACTCAACAGAAAACCGTTCCATTTTTGCAGTTTTTGAATCGCTTGCAGTTCTCGATTAGCCAACGCGTATCCTTGGTGCGCGGGAATAATATGCATCTGTGCAGCTGCTGTAATGCTCCACAAATACATCGCAATGTCGGTGGGCGACGTATACGCACCCTGAGCTGGCGCTCCTTGAAAACCCACATTATCCATGGGCAAATCGGTTTGGGGGTTCACATCAATCGAGAAAAACTTCCATGTTCTCTTTGCTATCCCCTTAAGGGAGTGTCGCTGCTGAGCCGTCAATGGTTGTCCAGCGTAGAGCATCTTTAAAGGTGGGGCCGGGGCCAAGGATTCCGACATCGGCGCTGTAACTGCAAGATTCGTTGATGGCGGGCTAGCGGCCGCAGAAATCGGAGACCAGACCAACAAACTGGATAGACCGAGGACCGCGGCTCCTGCTCCGGCGAGGGTGATCGTGGTACCTTTGCGAGACCTATGAGGCATGACAGTTCCCCCTTATGTAGTGTTCCGGATTGATGATACTTTTTCCCATCGAATCATTTCGATTCGCTAGTTATTATTCGAATACTGTTTTATTACTGTCAAGTACCAAACGTTGAAAATTTTCTCACGAACATCTTGTCGATTTGCCTAGGGTTTTTGGCGGGAATTTTTGAGTTTTCGCGTAGATCCTTAGAAAACGCGCTGATAATCACGGGTTTCAACCCCAAAAACTCCTATTATCTGAATTGATGTGATCCTTCTTTTAATTCCTAACCTATTGACATCATGATCGCTTTGCACCAAGATACTGATTGAATCGTTTCGAAGGAGGTGTCTTGTGGCTACTATCCGTGATGTTGCGCGGGCCGCAAATGTCTCCGTGTCGACGGTATCGTTATTCTTAAGCCAACCTCATCGTGTTTCGGAGGCCACTCGTGAGCGCGTGTCCATAGCAGTCGAAAAATTGCATTACCGGCCTAATGGTAGCGCGCGTGACTTGCGGACTCGGAAGACGAACACGATTGGAGTGTTTCTACACAATTTAAGTGGCCCTTTTTATTCTGAGCTTATTGCAGGAGTGGAAGAGGTTACGGATACCTTAGGACTCACAACTATTGTATCCGGTCTCTCCAAAAACCACCTGCAAGGATCTTTAAGACTGTTACGAGAGGGTCGCGTAGACGGGGCTATCGTGTTAGACCCGGCCATCGAATCCAAAGACCTGCGCAAATATGCGAGCGCGAGTCTGCCTGTGGTTGTGCTGGATAGATCCCTATCGGCCAATCTCCAATCAGATTTTGTGACAGCGGTGGCTGCGGACCATCAGGAAGGCGGATATCTTGCTGGCCGACATCTTTTGGAGATGGGATACTCTCGTTTCACGTTTATTGCAGGGCCTATTGACTCGGAGGATAGCCGGCTGCGCCACCGAGGGTTCTTCAGAGCCTTACAAGAAGCCGGGGTGGACACAATGACGGTGCCTGTTGTGCACGGAGACTTTAAGGAACAAGGGGGAGCGCAAGCCATGGCCGCTTTGTTGAATAATGGCCTGATCCCTGACGCGGTCTTTGCCGCCAATGACGAAATGGCGTTAGGCGTTATGCAAACCCTAGCCCAAAAAAATCTCCGCGTTCCCCAGGACATAGCCGTAATGGGTTTTGATGATATCCGCTTGGCGCGTTACGTCACGCCCGGGCTGTCAACCATTCATCAGCCCATGTATGAATTAGGTCGAGCGGCTATGATGCAATTAGATCGGGCGTTAAATGGCGAAACACGTATCCCGCCAATCATTTTGCCGACTACACTGGTCGTTCGAGGGTCCACCGTACCTCAGGAAAAGAAAGCAGGCGAAAATTATTATGCCGCGCCTTGACATCAATGATCAGGCATTCGAATTAGATAATCACCCCCTTTTTTTCTATGGCGGCGAAGTTCATTATTTTCGGATGGATCCGTCCCAATGGCGAGATCGTCTCGCCACGGTGAAGGGTTTAGGGATCAATGTAGTCAGCACCTACATCCCGTGGCTGTGGCATGAACCTGAACCAGGGCTTTTTGACTTCACCGGTCATACCGACCCGCGGCGCAACGTGGTAGACTTTATTGCACTAGCGGGTCAATTAGGCCTGATGGTGTTCGTCCGTCCGGGTCCCTATGTTATGTCAGAATTGCGGCAAGAAGGGTTGCCGGACTGGCTGTTAGACCTCCATCCCGAAATCATTGCACTAGACAGCCAAGGACGTCCACATCCTACCCGCATGGTCACATATCTGCATCCTACTTTTTTAAGCTTTGTCGATCGTTGGTATGCGGCTGTGAGTGAAGTGCTTGCTCCCTATTTCTCCCACAATGGCGGCCCGATTATTCTGAGCCAACTCGACAACGAAGTAGGCATGCTGCATTGGGTGACGATGATGCCCGATCAACGTCCCGATATTGAAAAGCAGTACCAAGATTTTCTGGCAAACACTGCCGGTAGCGCTCCGTATGGCCACAGTGACTACCTACAGCGAGGGGTCTTTTGGCGAGAGTATCGTGCCCAGTATTTGGCCCATCTGAGTGGACAAAGCCAGCGTCACGGTTGGCCCTCGCCCTATATCATCAACGTGCATGGATTTCGTGACTATTCTATTTATAGTCGCGGCAATGACTATCCGATCGGCCTGTCTACGATAACTTTCATGATTTGGCTCTGGCCGTCACTTATACCGCAGCAACCAATGCACCCGATGCTCCGCTATTCTCTCCAGAATTCCAGTCGGGACGATTTCAAGACCGTCCCCACATCGACCCCTCCGACCTCGATTTGGCCGCGCGTGTCAGCGTGTCGTACGGATTAAATGGGTTGAACTGGTATATGCTTGCGGGCGGCGATAATCCTGGAGATATCGGCTTGTTTGGCCCACGTCATGAATGGCAAGCGCCGATAGCCAGTGATGGCACCTTGCGTCCTTCATCTCAGGTAGTGGCTCATTTAGGTGCATTGTTTGGCACCTATGGCTCAACCCTAGCCCAAACGAAGCCAGTGACAGACATCCATATTGGGTTCTATTCTGCCTATTACTTGACAGAAAATCCCGGAAATCCCGAGCAAGCTGCTATCTTGCAAGAAATCGTATCCGAACGAGACAATTGGCATTTTGACGGCATTTACCGCATTCTCATCGCAGCGAACTTGACCGCAGAGGCTGTAGCGGTGGACAAAGAAGAGAGCGTCCTCGATCCCGAGCGCATTCCTGTACTATGGGTGGCCACTTGTCGGTACATGGATGCACGGACACAAGAGCGCCTTTCCGCCTACGTTCAAGACGGCGGTACGTTAATCATAGGTCCGCGCGTTCCTGAATGGGACTTGGCCGGGCGACCGTGCCGTATTCTCGCCGACACCTTGAGTCTTCCCAAAACCACCGCGTGGGCGCAACGCGGACTGGCAACGATTCTTGATGTTTCTTCGGTGTTCTGTGCCAATTACGGAACGCTGGCGGAAAGTGCCACAACGGAAGTATTAGGCCGCATTACCCGCGGAGAATCCCAAGGCGCCATCATTACCCGCCAATCGGTGGACGCAGGCCAAGTGGTTGTTATGGGGTGCGCACTGCCGGATTTATATCAGTACTATCATGACGTAGTCCGTCAATTGGCCCAAGCAATCGGATGCCGTCTTGGTCTCACGCTCTCCAATGCGTCGTTACACGCTACGCGACGCGAAGGGCCATCAGGAGGATTTCTATTCCTTCATAATCTAGTCGAAACCGAACAGTCTACCACGGTTTCCCTTGCTGGCAACGCCTGGCATGATGCATTGGAATGGGACGTCACCGTTCCGCCAAGGTCTGGTCTCATGTTGCCTTATAACCGAGTGGCGCTAGGCCATACGTCCATCCAGGTCATGCAGACTGACGCAGAAATTACCCTAGACGCCCAGAGTCTTGTCATTCACCGCGGGGTTCACGCGGGTCATTCTAAGCTGTACACCCAGCTTGCGAGTCAGATCGCACTAGCCTCCGGGCAAGCCACGATTGAATACGCAAATCGCCACGTCACGATCCAGTGGCAGGAAGATGGCCAGGCCCAGCCTATTATTTTGCAATTCGGCCGAAACGATTCGACTGTCCAAGATCCCTCCGTCGTCGCCGACATCTTGGCAGAGGGCAGTCGATAACCAGGTCACCATTTCGAGAGAATATTAAGGAGGCATTCCTAACCATGAAACGTGTAAAAATGGGCGCACTTGCCGCGCTTCTTTCGGGCACCAGTCTATTAGCTCTTGCCGGCTGTGGCACAACCACACCGACTACAACCGCAGCTCCCGTTAAGCAACATACCCTCGTGGTTATTCCCGGTCTGAATGGCGCCTTTGCAGATAACTTCAACCCTTATTCGTCTAGTGCATTAAGTGGTACGCTTGGCTTAATCTATCAACCACTGTTTTACTTCAACTTAGTAGGCCCCCAAGTCTATCCGTTAATAGGAAAATCCTACCAGTGGAGCAATGGCAACAAGACGTTAACGGTGACTTTGCGTCCTGACGTCAAATGGTCGAACGGGACACCCGTGACCGTTAACGATGTCGTTTACAGTTTTGATATCTTGAAGAAATTCCCCAGCTTGGACACTAGCGGTATTTGGACGCACTTAAACTCCGTAACCGCTCAAGGCACCAACCAAGTGGTGTTTCAATTCAACTCAGCCGACGTGCCCTTTGGCCAGTTCGTCTTGGACGATGTTTATATTGTTCCAGAAAAAATTTGGAGCACGTACGCCAATCCCGCCACGGTTACGAATCCGAACCCCGTTGGCACGGGTCCCTACCTTGTGGACAGCTTCACCGCTCAAGCGTACACTTATAAAGCAAACCCCTTATACTGGGGAGGCGAACCCAAGGTCAAAAAGCTTCAATACCTTGACTATTCCGGGAATGAAAGTGCGACGTTGGCGCTTGCCTCCGGTAAAATTGACTGGACTGACCTCTTCTTCCCGCACATTAATCGTGTCTATGTCAGTAAAGATCCCCAGTACAACCACTATTGGTTTTCTGTAGGCGGCACGAACATGCTGTATCCAAACCTCAAGAACCCCATACTATCCAATTTGGCCGTACGGACTGCTCGTTGATGGCCTACTACTTGTACCAGAGCTTATTGGAACCCAAGAATCCCGGCAACTTCGAACAATGGTCCAACCCGGTGACTACCGCAGCGTTGAACCAATACCGCACATCCAGTAATTTAGCTGTACAGCGTCAAGCTATTTACACCTTGGAAAAAGCTGTGGCTCAGAATCTCCCAGCTATTCCCTTGATTTACGGTGCCACCTGGTTTGAGTACAGCACCAAGTACTTCACCGGATGGCCTACGGCACAAAATCCATACGCACAGCCTGCTCCCTACAACTACCCTGCGGAGGGCATTGTTCTGACGCATTTGACGCCACGATCTTAGTTACGGGAGGCTTTTGCTATGCGTTTTATCTTAAGGCGTCTCGGGTTTTTATTGCTCTCGTTATGGGCCGCGGCAACCATCAATTTTGTGTTGCCCCGGCTCATGCCGGGCAATCCTGCCATTCTTATGATTGGCCGCTTTAAAGGGCAGATTAGTCCCCAAGCTCTGCATGCTCTCGAGCTGCAGTTTGGTGTTACACATACCCCCTTATGGAGTCAGTATCTCACCTATCTCAACAATTTAGTGCATGGCCAGTGGGGATTGTCGTTGACCTATTATCCTGTGCCGGTTTCCAAGATTATTGCAGAAAGCCTTCCATGGACCGTGGGCCTTGTCGGGGTGGCTACGGTTCTCAGTGTTTTCATTGGCGTCATGATGGGTATTTGGACAGCATGGCATCGCGGAGGAAAATGGGATGCCATCCTTCCTACCGTATCCACCTTTACCGCCGCGCTGCCCTATTTTTGGCTGGCGTTGATTCTCCTATATCTACTAGGCTACCTCTGGCATTGGTTTCCGATGGCGCATGCCTACTCCTCGAGTTTGACGCCATCATGGTCATTCGCATTTATCAGCAATATGCTGTATCACGCCATATTGCCTGCCTTGACCATCATCATCAGCTCCATTGGGGGGTGGTTGCTTGGTATGCGCAACAATATGGTACAGACCTTAGGCGAAGATTATGTTCTCTTCGGGGAAGCCAGAGGTTTAAAGTCGAACCGCCTCATGTTCCAATATGCGGCGCGCAATGCGATATTGCCTAGCATGACAGGGTTCGCCATGGCCATCGGGTTTGTAGTGGGAGGCGCTTTGCTCACCGAAGTGGTGTTCTCGTATCCCGGGCTTGGATATCAACTGTTAGCCGCGGTCCAAAACGAAGACTACCCTCTCATGCAAGGTCTATTCCTTATCATCGCCTTTTCGGTGCTGGTAGCCAACTTTTTGGTCGAGCTATTATATGGCAAGTTAGATCCCAGAACTCGGGGAGGTGCATCGCATTGAGCCAGGCAGCGCATAACGATCCCCAACCACCCGTCATCATGACGCCGCCCCACCGCAGTAGTCGTTGGAAGGAATGGAGTGGCATTATCAAGCGGGATAAGAGACCTCTCGTCGGGATCATCATTCTGTTGATATTTATTCTTGGGGCGATTTTTGCACCTTGGCTCACGCCATATAGTCCATCGTCGACAGAGTTTACCCCATTAGCGGCGCCAAGCTGGCATCACTGGCTCGGAACCACGTCGAGTGGTCAAGACGTCTGGGCGCAGTTCCTTTACGGTGGTCGTATCTCGTTGTCGGTAGGATTTTTTGCAGGGTTTATTGCCACCGCACTCGCTGTCATCCTTGGCATGTTGCCCGCATATCTCGGTGGATGGATTGACACTGTTATGGCGACATTCACCAATATCATGCTGGTCATTCCGGGATTACCGTTGCTCATCGTCATCACGGCCTACGTGCACCAAACCGGGCCAGTAACCATTGCTCTCGTCATTGGATTAACCGGGTGGGCTTGGGGTGCACGTATTTTGCGAGCCCAAACCCTATCACTGGCGCGGCGTGATTTTGTCATCGCTGCACGGTTAGCGGGCGAAACACAATGGCGCGTGCTCATTGGGGAGATCTTGCCGAATATGCTCTCCCTGGTGGTAGCCAACCTCGTGTTTGCCACAATCGCTGCTATTTTAGCCGAAGCCAGTTTAGAGTTTTTAGGTCTCGGCAACCCTACCGTCATTACATGGGGCACGATGCTCTATTGGGCCGATGCAGGGCAAGCCTTGCTAAACGGCGCATGGTGGTGGATTGTGCCTCCCGGGTTAGCGATTGCTCTCGTTGGTCTCAGCCTTTCGTTAATTAACTTCGGCGTTGACCAAGTCTCAAATCCCCGTTTGCGCCTCAACAAAGTCAAAGTCCCTAAATCGCGCAAAGGAGCATCGTCATGACTGAGGCCCTCGTGGTGGATTCGCTCCACGTCTCTTATATCACCCAAAGCGGGCTGGTACCAGCCCTGCGGAATGTCTCGCTTAGCATTGCCAGCAACGAAATTCTTGGACTCGTAGGAGAGTCTGGCAGTGGGAAATCAACCATGGCGCAGGCGGTTATGCGGCTGCTCAAACCCGATGTCGCGACCGTCGACGGCCGCATCCTGGTTGACGGACAAGATCTCTATCAGCTGACGCCCGAAGAATTGCGACTGACGCGGTGGCGCAAAATTGCTATGGTGTTTCAGAGTTCTATGAACGCCCTTAACCCTGTCTTGTCGATTCAGGAACATTTTGCGGATACGATGGAAGCCCACATCCCCGGTATCACGCGTGACGAAATTCTTAAACGCACCGCCGATCTCCTAGAACAGGTGCGGCTAGATCCCGCTGTCGCCCGCAGTTATGCGCATGAACTCTCTGGGGGCATGCGCCAGCGTGTGGTGATTGCTTTATCGCTCGCTCTCGATCCCAGTGTCCTGATAATGGACGAGCCGACCACAGCACTGGATGTTGTCGTGCAGCGTTCGATTTTGGACGAAATCGCCGCGCTCCAAAAACAGCGCCAGCTTGCGGTGTTGTTTATCAGCCACGATTTCAACTTAGTTTCGGGTTTAGCCAACCGAATTGCGGTAATGTACGCCGGAGAAATCATGGAAATTACCGACCGCGGCATGGCTTTGGAAGACGCCCGCGAACATCATCCCTATACCCAAGGGCTCATGCGAGCCGCTCCCCGTTTGGTGGGCACCAAGGTGAGCATTGAAGGGATTCCTGGCGAACCGCCGGACATGACACAGCTGGGCCCCGGCTGCCCATTTTTTGACCGTTGTCCTGAACGCCTGCCCATGTGCCGAACAACCCCCTTACCCTCTAAAAGCGGACGCGTTTATATTCGTTGTCATGCGATGCCAGATCCCGTTGTTGAGAAGGTGAAAAGGCCATGAGTGCTAAGATTCTCGTATCCACCGATCATGTTACCGTGCGGTTCCCGCGCCCAGGCGCCCCTGATCTTGTGGCATCCCGGGCGGTGAGCTTGCATATTGCCACACAAGAAACGCTGGGTCTTGTGGGCGAATCAGGGAGCGGCAAAACAACCATGGGACGTACATTAGTTCGGCTGTTGACGCCAAGCGCGGGCACCGTATGGTTTGAGGGAAAGGATGTTACGCATATTCACGGGTCCGCTCTGATGCGCTACCACCGCAACGCCCAGATGATTTTTCAAGACCCGTTTGCCTCTCTCAATCCTTTTCATACGGTTGGCCATCATTTAGCTCGCCCACTCGCCCGCCTGCGTCATCTCAAGGGCCATGAACGGCAAGAGGCGCTGGATGAACTCTTAACCTTGGTGGGATTAACCCCCAGTGCGGTCTTTCGGGAAAAGTATCCCCATGAACTCTCCGGTGGTCAAAGGCAGCGCGTGGCCATCGCCCGCGCGTTAGCAGGCGGTCCTTCCTTTATCGTCGCCGATGAACCGGTGTCCATGTTGGACGTGTCATTACGCGCCGAAATCTTGACCTTGCTAGAGTCGTTACAATCCCGCAGAAATCTGTACAATAGGCGCATAAACCCTTATACTGCTTGGCAAGCCAGACTGTCATTGAGAGCCAGGCGTTAATCGACTAGTGATGGAAGGATAGGGGCCTTTGGTCCACACGTCCGTGAAAGGAGTCATATGCGAAGCGATACAATTAAAAAAGGCCTTGATAGAGCCCCTCACCGTAGTTTGTTACGCGCCGCCGGCGTCAAAGAGAACGAATGGGATCGCCCATTTATTGCTATTGCCAATTCATTTGTCGAAATTATTCCTGGCCACACTCATTTATCCGCGGTTGGCCGAACAGTAGCCCAAGCTGTGCGTGATGCAGGTGGGGTCCCGTTTGAATTCAACACCATTGGCGTTGATGACGGCATTGCCATGGGCCACATTGGCATGCGCTATTCTCTTCCCAGTCGCGAGATTATTGCCGACAGCATCGAAACCATGGTGCGCGCTCACGCATTTGATGGTCTCATCTGCATTCCCAACTGCGACAAAATAGTTCCGGGAATGTTGATGGGAGCGCTACGGGTCAATATCCCCACCGTATTTGTCTCAGGGGGCCCCATGGCCGCTGGACGCTGGAAGGGTAAATCGGTCGACCTTATTTCCGTCTTTGAAGGAGTAGGCGCTGTTGCGTCCGGGAAGATGGCCTCGAACGACCTGTTGGAATTAGAGACCGTGGCCTGTCCGAGCTGCGGTTCTTGCTCGGGAATGTTTACAGCCAACTCTATGAACTGCTTGTCAGAAGCGCTAGGCGTCGCGTTGCCCGGAAACGGCTCCATACTCGCCACCGACCCACGGCGTCAAGAACTGTTTCAAGCAGTCGGTGAAGCCATCATTCGGCTGGTCAAGGACAATGTCGTCATTCGTGATATTGTCACGCCTGAAGCCATTGCCGACGCGTTTGCCTTAGACATGGCTATGGGCGGATCTACCAATACCGTTTTGCACACGTTAGCCCTCATCCATGAGGCCGGTCTGACGTTCCCCTTAGAACGCATCAACGAAATATCGACCCGCGTTCCTCATCTCTGCAAAGTTTCCCCGGCCTCATCGTGGCACATGGAAGACGTCGACCGGGCTGGAGGCATTCCCGCAATCTTGGGCGAACTGTCCCACATTGATGGCTTGCTCCATCCCAATCGGCCGACCGTAGCAGGTACGTCCTTTGGCGCGTATTACGAAGGCCATGAATCGCTAGACGAAGAGGTGATTCGGCCGTTGGCGAATGCCTACCGTACCGATGGAGGTCTTGCCATTTTAAGTGGATCCTTGGCCCCGAAGGGCGCCGTGATTAAAACTGCCGCTATTGAGACGGGCCAAGACGTTCACGAAGGACCCGCCAAGGTTTTCAACTCCGAAGATGAAGCCTTAGCAGGCATTCGGGCCGGGATCGAGCCGGGGTCCGTGGTCGTAATTCGCTACGAAGGGCCTAAAGGGGGACCAGGCATGCCCGAGATGCTATCGCCCACCTCGCTCATAATGGGCATGGGCCGTGGCCAAGACGTGGCACTAATTACCGACGGACGCTTCTCCGGGGGTACCCGCGGCTTTTGTGTCGGCCATGTCTCGCCTGAGGCGGCGGCAGGCGGTCCTATCGCCTTAGTGCAAGATAATGATATCATCCGCATCGACATCCCGAATCGGAGTATTGACTTGTTGGTTGATGAGGACGAGCTAGAGCGTCGACGCGCCGCACTTAAACCCTTTGAGCCCAAAATTAAAACGGGATGGTTACGGCGTTATAGCTGGTTTGTCACCTCGGCCGACACGGGAGCTGTTTTGTCGGACGACCCCACCATAGAGTAATATCAGGACGGCCACACGTGGGCCGTCCCTCTTTATTCATAACAAAACCATGCGAACCATCCTCAGATTACCCTGAAGTTATGCATACCCATTATTGTGGTCCATACCACGCCAACACGTAAGGCCAACGCCTTAAGCTTGCGACTCCCCGGAAGTGCGTCCGATGGCTGAACGCCATCTCCTTCCTTGGGCTGGGGTCGCATCGTAGGGCGGTTGACGTCGCCCTCACGACCGCGGGCCTGCCGCGATCGCCCCTGTCACCCGGTACTCAATTCCCTGGCGGTGCAGGTTCATGGCGCCAATCCAATTAATACCGTGTCAGAGCATAAAATACTGAGGCCCCGATGGCTAAGCACGCGAATAGCACATTAATAATGTGAAACATTCTGGTCCCTCCCGACCTGGCCGATTGCCATTTAACCATTTGTTTCCATCATATCACAAAAACTCACTATATTTGTTGATTTAGTGATGTAGATCACGAACATACGCCTTGTATTTGTGCCGTTTTATTCCATATAATACGGTTATTGCATTTAATATTATATTCTTTGCAATTTTATGCACCATATGCTGTAACCATTCCGCCATATATTAAATAGGGAGGCCGGTACATTGAATAGGCTGATAAAAGTCGCAATGAGCGGCTTAATCGTTATCGGACTGGCAGGATGCGGCACACCAAGTTCTAATGCCGCGCCTCGCATCGTTCCGCATTTTGGAGGAACGGCTGTTTACGCACTGCCCGTGCAAACATCACCCAACTGGTTTTTTCCCCTCGTTTCACTAAACGCGGATACCGTCGTCAATTTTGAAACAGATTTGATGATGTATAAGCCCCTGGTATACTTTAATCAACAAGGCCACTTTGAGCCCCAGCATAGCCTTGCATCGTCCGTGACATGGAATGCAAGCGACACTGTCTATACGATTCACCTAAATCCCAAATGGCACTGGTCAAATGGGCACAGGGTCACCGCCCAAGATGTCGTCTTTACATGGGATATTATGCAAGCGGGCTCAATGCCCAACAATCCTTATTCGTGGGCTTTTTCGGGAGAAGGATCTGGCGGCATTCCTGCTACATGGAAAAGCGTTGTCGCACCCAATTCCCATACCGTCGTAATCACGACAACCGTTCCACGCAATCCCGAATGGTTTATCCGCAATGGATTGATGGAAATAATTCCCGTGCCCCGTTCAATATGGGACCGCTACCCAAAGAATATGGCCAAAGAAATGTCCTTTATAAATTCAGTAGCCAACATGCCCACGAATTCCGTCTATCAAGTGGTTGACGGCCCTTATCGTTTGGCTAGCTACCAGCCTGGTAATTATTGGACCTTCGTACCCAATCCACACTATGACGGCCATAAATCCTATCTAAGTCGTGTCGTTTTTAAATATGAAACATCATCGGCTGCCGAATTCGCGGCATTGAGAACTGGTGCCATTAATGTCGGTTATTTAGGCGTAGGATTACTCGGTGCACGTTCTGAGATTCCCCATGACAAAATTACCGCGCTATATCGACCGGGCTTCGATTATGTGGCTTTAAACTTAAACCCTGCTGCTCCCCACGAAATTGGGAAAGCTTTTTCGGAACTTCCGGTTCGCCAAGCCCTACAGATGGGGGTCGACCAAACCGGTATGATTGCGCACATTTTTCACGGATACGGCGTGATCGACGATACCTCCTTGGCCCCCCTTCCTAAAACCTTCCTATTTAATCCCGCCCTCACTCGTCCTCTGTATCCCTTTAATCCTGCCCGCGGCAAGCAGCTCTTGCTGACAAACGGATGGCATGAGGTACACGGCGTGATGACGAAGCAGGGAATGGCGCTCAATTTTACCTTGGATTATGCCGCCGGGACGCAAAGCGCTGCAGACATGGTGCAACTGATGAAAAGCAATTGGGCCCAAGAAGGCATCGAGGTCCACTTAGTGCCCCAAACTTTTGACACCGTGGTCAGCTATGGGCCCTCGAACGCCAGCAAATGGGCTATGGTGGATTGGTCTGACGGAGCCGCATGGACCTATGGCAATGACCCGTATCCGACAGGAGGAAGCTTATTTGCAACAGATGCGGGCGAAAATGGTGGAGATTACAGCAACCACGAAATGAACCAATTAATACAAGCCACCTATGAACCAGGGACTCCAATGCAGACACTACACCGCCTCTACCGGTATGAAATGTATGTCGCGCAGCAATTACCAGGGGTGATATTTCTGCCCATGGAGCCTAAATTTATCGTTCACGCGGACACGATTCATGGTGTGAGCACGGAATTGGGGACATTCGGAAACATCCATCCGAATTATTGGTGGGTCTCCCCCTAAGGCCTAAAAGTCGTACCAGTCAGGCACTGTCCATGAGGGCAGTGCCTGACGCCAAGATACGTTGCTAACGACTTCTTCCCCCGAAGAATCCTACCATCCTTTCCGCTTCGTCCGCCTAGCCGAAGTATGGTAACATGAAGATGAATCCTTTTCTTTGGTCGACGTGAAATGCGCAAACATTTCCTTCGACCAAAGAAAAGGCATCCTGGTTGATCTGCCCGTTGGGCAGGTCCAATTTTCTTATTTCCCTTGACGTTCCAAAAAAATGGGCGTAGTGATTTGAGGTGCGGGTGTGGGTCAAAGACTGGTTCGGCAGTTCTTTCGCAAACATGGGATGGAATATATTCTCGCCATTTTAGCGGTAGGCGTATCCAAGATTCTCCAAGTACAAATTCCTGACATTATCGGTCATTTCATTGACCAATTTCGACGGGGTATTACGCCCCACGGTATTGACCGCTACGCGCAAGACCTTGCCGTGATTTCCATCGGTTACGTCATCCTTTTTGGCTTCGGCCAATTCACAGTCGGGAAGTTAGCGCGTATCTTTGAGGGAGATTTGCGCAGGCTGTTATTTGACCATTGGGAAGATCTCGACGCGGACTATTTTAACCAACATACCACGGGCGATTTATTGTCCCATGTCCTCAATGATGTACCGGCCATCCGTCAAGCACTGGCAGGCGGCATCAACCAAACGCTTCAGGCCGTATTTTTGTTTGTGGCCACGTTGTTTATGACCATTCGCCATATCAATTTATCATTAACCGTTATTAGCCTCATTCCCCTGTTACTTATCCCGGTGGTCGTGGTCAAACTAGGCCCAAAAATTCGGCAGCAGTCGCGGGTGGTCCAAGAATCTCTATCAGCCATGGCCGGGATGACCGAAGAAAGCTTGCAAAGTATTCGCCTGGTCAAGTCTGCGGGAAATGAAGGAGTGGAAGTCCGGCGTTTCACGGAACGCACCGATTCCGTCTATGATAACTCCATGCATTTGGTTCGCCTGAATACAACATTCCAAGCCCTCATTCCGCTGCTCAGCGGCATCAGCTTTGCCATTGCCCTCGTGTATGGCGGGGCCCTCACCTTGTCTCACCATATCACCCTGGGGGCATTTGTGGCCTTTACCGTATACCTCAGCATGCTGGTACGCCCCCTGATGCAGTTTGGCAATGTCATTAATATTTTTCAAAATTCGTCCGCGTCTTTGTTGCGCATTCAAGTCTTGCTCGAAGCCCAACCTCAAATCACCGAACCTGCTGAGCCGCAGCATCTGCCCGTACATGGTCCTATCGTCTTTCATGACTTAACGTTTACCTATCCTGATGCCAAGACTCCCGCTCTTCGACACCTCTCCCTTACGGTGCCAGAGGGCAGCATTCTTGGTATTGTCGGCCGTACGGGTTCTGGGAAAAGTACGCTAACACGCTTGCTTGTTCGGGAGCTAGACCCACCAGAAAAAGCCATAACCATCGGAGGGACCGATATCCGCAATGTCGCCAAAGCCGACTTACGCGAGGCCATTGCCTACGTGCCCCAAGATGGGTTTCTCTTTTCCTCCAGCATTGGCCATAATATTGCCTTTCCGACTCCCCAAGAAGATCCGGCGCAAATACGTCAGGCGGCGCAAGCAGCCAACATTCTAGCCACCGTGCAAACCATGCCAGAAGGCTTCGATACGGTGGTCGGCGAGCATGGATTAACCTTATCCGGTGGCCACTCTCGCCAGTCACCGCCTCTCTAATGTTCCCCAGCCAGGAACGTCTGCCTCGCGTCCTAGCAGTGCCACAATCCGAGAATTGCTGGTTTACGCGCGCCCATATACCCGGCTATTTGCCGGCGTGGTAGCCCTGGTCATTGTGTATAACCTGACCCAAGTGATTCAACCCTATCTCGTCAAGGTAGCCATTGATCGCTATCTCCTTATTCCCCATGGCCGCCTAGAGCCGCTCATAGCGATTGGAGCCACGTACTTAGGGATTACGTTAGTGGGCCTGTTGGCCAATTTATGGCAAACCCGTGTCATCGCATCAGCAGGCCAGCAAGTCGTCCGGCAAATTCGCATTGACCTATTTAGCCACATTGAATCGCTTTCCATGGCTTTTTTCGAGTCTCATGACACCGGTCGGCTGATCACAAACGTAGCCAGTGACACGACCCGCATTAGTCAATTTTTTACGCAATTCTTGCTGAGTGTCATCCGCGATGGATTAACGATTGTTTTGGTAATGGGTGCGATGTTCTTATTAAATTGGAAACTCGCCTTATTAAGTGCGTTGGTGATTCCCATTATCGTCGTCATTTCCGCTATATTCCGCCCGCGCCTGCACAAAATCTACAACACCACCCGATCCCGGCAATCCCGACTGATTGGATTCATTGCCGAAAATTTGACCGGCATGCGAATTATCCAGGTGTTTCACCAAGAGGATAAACAGCTCGAGGCCTTTAACCACCTCAACATTCCCTTTCAGACGGCCAATGTGAATGAATTTCGTTGGGATGTCTTTTTTAACCGAAGCTTTGACCTCCTCGGCAACTTGGCGGTAGCGTTTATGGCTTGGGCGGGAGGCATGGCCGTTTTTCACCATACTATTAAAATTGGCGTTTTATATGCCTTCATATCCTATATCCAACAATTCTTTGAGCCGATTAACTCTCTCACCCAAAATTGGAATACCTTACAATCTTCTATGATCTCGGCCGAACGTATAAGCGCTGTGTTAGCCACGCCTCCGGCGATAAAAGATCCGCCCCGTCCGATTACACCGCCTGCCATTACCGGACGAATAGACTTTGATCATGTCTCATTTGCCTACGACCGCAGTCGCCCGATTCTTGATGACATCACGTGTCACATTCTCCCCGGCCAATTTATTGGCATCTGTGGTGAAACCGGAGCCGGTAAGAGTACGCTCATCAGTCTGTTAGCCCGTTTCTACGACGTCACAAGCGGCACCATCTCCATTGATCATGTAGATATTCGGGAGGTCCGTCAGGCTGACTTGCATCGTTGGGTAGCCGTTGTGCAGCAAGAAGTGAATTTATATTCCGGTTCCGTGGCTGACAATATTCGCCTCTTCCGATCAGACGTGTCTGATGCGCAAGTTGTCCACGCGGCTCGTCTTACAGGGGCTCATGCTTTCATTTCTCAACTTCCCCAAGGCTATAGCACCCCATTAACCCCGCATGGATCGAATTTGTCCGCTGGCCAGCGCCAACTGCTCGCATTCGCCCGCACCATCGTCCTCAATCCTTCTATTTTGGTCCTGGACGAAGCCACGGCCAATTTGGACGCGATGAGTGAAATCGCAGTACAACAGGGGCTCATCGAAGTCGCCAAAAACCGCACAACAATCGTTATTGCTCACCGGTTATCGACTATACGTGCCGCCGATTGCATTTATGTGCTCGATAAAGGACGGATCGTGGAATCGGGCACCCACGATCAGCTGGTCGCCCATCATGGTGCCTATGCCGAGATGCTGCAGAAATCCCAGCTCACCGCAAACGCGGAAGGCTTCTAAATAAAGACACCCCGAGCGGATGTTACTTCATTCCGCCCGGGACCTTAGTATCACCGCCTAAGGCACATCATGACGCCAAATGGGCATAGCCTGGTATAGTCAAAAACTCTGGAAAATCTTCCCCTAATGCCACCTCTTCAAACAGTGCGATGGCTTCGGAAAATTTGCCTGCGTTAAAGGCTGATTCCCCACGTTCTTGGCGGAGTTTGGCGATTTCATCTTCCTCTAGCATTTGTACCAGTTCGCGCGTCACCGTACGGCCATCGTCCAACACAGCGTGTTGATGAATCCATTGCCAAATCTGAGCCCGAGCAATTTCAGCCGTGGCAGCATCTTCCATCAAATGAAAAATGGCCACCGCGCCTTGCCCTTTTAACCACGATTCAATGTATTGAATGGCCACACTAATGTTGTTACGGATGCCCGCTTCGGTAATGCGGCCCCCAGGCACTGTGAAGGTGAGCAACGCCTCTTGGGACACCCTCTCTTGGGGCATTACGTGTTTTTGATTCGGCGCGGTTCCTAACACCCGGTCAAACGCTTCCATAGCCACCGGCACCAAATCCGGGTGGGCAACCCATGTTCCATCAAACCCATCGTTCGCTTCGCGCGTCTTATCCTCCCGGACCTTCGCTAACGCTTCGCGATTAATGGCGGGGTCGCGACGACTGGGGATAAATGCGGCCATCCCCCCCATCGCATGAGCTCCGTGTTTGTGGCAAACTTGTACCAACCTTTGTGTATAGGCCCGCATAAAGGGAACGGTCATCGTCACCGCGGCACGGTCTGGTAATACGCTCTGCGGTGCATGACGGAATTTCTTAATGATGCTGAAAATGTAATCCCATCGTCCGGCGTTGAGACCCACCGCATGGTCCTTCAGTTCATAAAGAATCTCTTCCATTTCTAAAGCCCCTAAGATGGTTTCAATGAGCACCGTCGCCTTAATGGTGCCGCGTTGCAATCCCAAGCGATCTTCCGTGAAGTCGAAGACCTGGTTCCACAAACGCGCTTCACGAGCGCTCTCCAATTTGGGTAAATAGAAATAGGGCCCCGTTCCTTGTTGCAACAACGTCTGGGCATTGTGAAAAACATACAGGCCAAAGTCTACCAGACTGGCCGACATAGGGACGCCTTCCACCTCTAGATGCTTCTCCAGCAAATGCCATCCGCGCGGTCGCACGACTAAGGTCGCCACTTTGTCGCCCAAACGATAGGCCTTCCCGTTTTCAGCGGTATAATCTATGCGTCGCTCAATGGCTCGGGTGAGATTGATTTGTCCTTCAATAATATTCGCCCATGTTGGCGCATTCGCATCTTCAAAATCGGCCATAAACACCTTGGCCCCGGAATTGAGGGCATTGATGACCATCTTACGGTCTACCGGTCCTGTGATCTCAACCCGCCGGTCCATCAAATCCGCCGGTATCGCGCCGACCGTCCAATTTCCTCGGTCTGGACTTGGAGCCGGAGCCCACAGACCTTGATCAATTTGGTGCTGAATCACTTGACGCTCTGCTAATAGCGCTTGCCGCTCGTCTTCGAATTTTTCGTGCAAGGCGCCAAGAAAATAGCATGCCTCGTCCGTTAATACTGTCTCGTAATCGGTTCCCATCGTCCCGGTAATGGTCACGCTCGTTGTGTCACGCATAATGGCTGTTGCCTCCTCATTTTGCAATCCCCTTGCTCATCATGCTCCCGACGTTGCTAATAGTAGAGCCCGCGCCGCCGCCTCCGCTATCCACTGATATCCGTGCTGTTGAATGTCCTGCGCTGTGGCACCACGCGGCGTGGCCTGCTCTAGCCACACATTCCCTAAGGTCTTAAGTTGTTCCGCGCCTTCCCCTAAATGGCCAGACACCACAATGCAAGGCTTCTGATATTGACGACACAAGTTCAGCACCGCCATAGGCACCTTGCCCGACAACGTCTGAGCATCGGTAGCTCCTTCTCCCGTAAAAACGATATCCGCCTGTGCAATCTCTTCTGCCAGTCCAGTGGCCGTCACCATTAAGTCGGCTCCGCGTGCCATGCGCACCTCGCGTCCCAACACCCTAAGCGGAAAGGCTGCACCTCCGGCAGCCCCCATTCCTTCCTCTTCCATCACCGAGGCGTCGGCTGTTTTGGCCGCATGCACTAACGCCTCCCCAAACCGCCGCAATTCCTCATCACGCTGCCGGACGCCTGCAGGACTAAGACCCTTTTGAGGTCCATACACCGCCGCCGCACCACGAGGCCCCCATAAGGGGTTGGTCACGTCGGTGGCCACTACGATTTTTATAGGAGCAAGCAATTGACGGACCGTCTCAACCTCTTCAATTTGTACAGGCAACGCTAATTGGCGCGCATCCGTCCCTGGCACCACCTCCTTTTGAAATCGATACAGCGCGCCTAAAGCTGAAAGCAATCCAAAGCCCCCATCCGTGGTGCCGCTGCCCCCAATCATAAAAAAGATGGTATGTGCACCACGTGCCAATGCATGACGCCATTGCTGCCCCGTCCCCCATGTCGAGGCACGCATCGCCCACTGATTTCTCTGCTCCGGGTGATGAAGAAACTCGGGTAAAAAATGCAAGCCAGATGCTTGTGCGAGTTCGATCCAGGCCGTGCCGTTATCCCAACCGTATTCCGCAGTAATCTCCCGTCCATAAGAATCGACCGTCGCCATCGACACCCGCTGTGCAGCCGTGCCGCTGAGCACGACGTCCAAGCTTCCTTCCCCACCATCGGCCATCGGTTTCAAAGCGATGTCAGTCCCAGGCCTTGCTTGTGCAATGCCTTCCGCCATCGCCATCGCCGCTTGTTGGGCGGTAAATGTTCCTTTGAATGAGTCCGGTGCCACCACAACCTTCATTAGGACCCGCCATCTGGGCCGACGGCCACCAAAATAGGGGGCACGACGTGATGCATACTTCTATCCTCAACACAAGCCCCAGGTCTTGGCACGAGTTTGCCGGAATTGCACAACCCTTGCGGATTAAACACGTCACGCAAGTCCTGTTGCGCTTTGAGATCGTGTTCTGAAAACATGTAAGCCATGTGGCCGATTTTCTCAATCCCGACTCCATGCTCGCCGGTAATGCTTCCCCCCATATCCACACACACTTCTAAGATACGCTGGCCTAGGGCCAGTGCTTGCTGCAATTGACCCTCGATCCGGGCATCATAGCAAATGAGCGGGTGCAAATTTCCGTCTCCCGCATGAAACACGTTGGCTACCCGCAGCCCATATTCCGCACTTAAAGCGCTTATACGCTGCAAAACCGCTGATAATTTGGTGCGTGGAATCACGCCGTCTTGCACTAAATAATCTGGGGAAATGCGGCCAATGGCAGGAAACGCCATTTTCCGGCTGTTCCACCATAGTGCCCGTTCACGGTCATTTTGGGCCACGCGGACCGTTCTGACGCGGTTTTGATTGCACACATCTAATACTCGCTGCGCATTGTCTTCCACACTCTCAAGCATCCCATCGATCTCGACGAGCAACACTGCTTCAATATCATCAGGATAACCCACGTGATAGACACTTTTATCCACCGCATGAATCATCAACTGGTCCATCATCTCACACGCCGCCGGCACTATCCCCTGCGCAATGATATCCGATACGGTCTGCGATGCGTCGTCAACGCGATCAAAATATGCTAAAAACGTTTTGACCGCTTGTGCTTTGGGAAGAATTTTCACTGTAATGGCTGTAGTAATTCCCAAGGTGCCTTCGGAACCCACGAGCACTCCCAGCAGGTCATAGCCAATCGAATCCCCATAAGGCTCACCCACCGTGATGACCTCTCCTGAAGGCAGTACCACTTCCGCCGCTACCACATGATTAGTGGTCACCCCATATTTTAAGCAGTGCGAGCCCCCAGAATTTTCCGCAAAATTCCCCCCAATGGTACACACCGACTGGCTTGACGGATCCGGTGCATAATAAAACCCGTCATTGGCCATCTCTTTGGTCAACCGTAAATTGACAAAACCGGGTTGCACCGTCGCACGCCGATTTTCAAAATCAAGGTCCAATAGCTTATCCATCTTAGCTAAGCTAATTACCACTTCATGGTTCAGTGGCGTAGCCCCACCGCTAAGGCCTGTTCCTGCGCCACGAGGAAGAAAAGGAATACCTTCTCGGCCCAGACAGCGCACGATAGCCACAACCTGTTCCGTCGTTTCCGGAAACACGACGGCACTTGGCATATACTTTTCTGCAACATATGCATCACAATCGTAGGCGACGATTCGGTGCTCATCCACAATAAGGTTGTTCCGTCCTACGATGTCCTCGAGTTCGTGTATCACAGGCTCAGGCAACATCGGATACACCGTCCTTTCTTCCCCACAAACTAGTCTTTATCGCTTTGAACTTTGGTCCTCCGCTTGATACGCCATATCTAAGAGCTGCACCGTATGCCACACCGGTGTGGAGCGTTCGCGCGCTGCCAATCCCGCGCGAATCTGAATCATGCAGCCCGGATTGCCCATCACCACAGCTTCGGCTTGCGCTGGGATATCCGTGATTTTTCTCTCCAAGAGTTGACGAGCCATATCAGGATGGGTGAGGTTATACACGCCGGCGCTACCACAGCACCTATCAGAGTCGGGCATTTCAACTAATTCGACACCTGCGATCGCACCAATCAATTGCCGGGGTTGCTCACGAATACCCTGCGCATGACACAAATGACAGGCATCATGATACGTGACTTGCTGGTCGAGTGATCCGATTGGGGGATCAAATCCTTGTTCGATTAAGAGTTCGGAAATATCTCGAACCATTGCACTAAACGTCTTGGCTTTCTCCCGATACGCCGGATCATCACGGAGGAGGTCCCCATATTCTTTCATAGCCGCACCACAGCCAGCAGAGTTCGTCACAACAAAGTCGCTTCCTGCGCCTAAAAACGCATCAATGTTGCGCCGGGCCAGGGCCTGCGCTTCCTCGCGATCCCCTGCATGCACATGCAGCGCCCCACAACATACCTGCCCTTCGGGCACCACTACCGTCATGTGATTACGAGCGATTACCCGTGCTGTTGCATCATTTACATCTGCGAACAGGACATCCATCACGCACCCCGTTAGTAAAGCCGCACGCACTGGCTGTCGGCCAGACGAAGAAGCCGGATGGGGAACCGGCAAGGGGAGCGACCGCTCCTTTGGCTTGGGTGGCACTGTAGGCAGCCCTGCTTCAATTTCTTGCAAATGGGATGGCAACAGTTTTAAGGCCCCTACCGATCGCGCAAGCTGCCGTAAACCCGAGACTTGATAAAAGCGCAAGATATTGCCGGCAAGACGCAAGCGCTTAGGATGACTAAAGAGGCCTCGTAGCATCCACCGCTCCCGCCGAGATTGCTTTTGCGCTTGCGTTCGGGCCGCATGGATTTGTCCGCGTGACATTTCGATTAAATGGCCAACGGGAACCCCAGACGGACACACGGTTTCACAAGCTCGACAATCTAAACAGGTAAATACCGGATCTTCAGCAGCTTCCAACGGCAATGTGCCTTCGGCCACTTGCTTTATAAGAAACACACGGCCACGAGGCGAATGATTTTCATCGGATAATTGCTGATACGTCGGACAGACCTCGAGACAAAATCCACAGTGTACACATTTGGAATATTCATCGGGGTCTGGGCCGGCAAACATTTTTATCGTCTGCTCACTACTGCGATCTGTCAGCGCTTCAGACTTGACCATGGTCACATCCCCCTAGCAAAAACTCCTGGATTCAAAATGCCGTATGGATCATAAGTTGCCTTTATTTGCTGCATTAGTCGCCATTCACCAGCATGGAGTCGTCGGCTTTCCATCATAGGCTCTGTCCACATCACGTCGGCAGGCATCCGTTCAATCACAAACGACACGCCTGACGACTGACAATGGGTCACAACTGTTCTCACCAACGTTTTCGCATGGTCTTCGGTGTCACCATATCCATAAATTTTTCCGACCCCATCACTGAGGGTGAATGACCACGATGCCTCAATCTCCTGCGTCAAGAGCGTGTGCTGCAAGGCATCGGCAAATTCTACCATCTGTGTCGGCGCCATCTGTACTCGCACAGTCGTCTCAGCAGAGATAAGCGCCGCACGATAATGCTCCCAATATTTCGTTACGTCATCATTTTCAAGGATTTCTAAAGACACGTTAGCACTCTTCGTTATCTCACGAATTTGCTTTTGCAAGGCCTGCGCTGCCGTAGCCGGTTCATCACTCCCCACCAAAAGGGTCCAGGCGTTTGGCGCATGCGATGATATAGTGTTAGGAGCTTGCGTGGCGCTTACCATTTCTAACATCGACACGGTTAACGCATTCCGCATAATTATCTGATAGACAGAACCGACCTCAGCGGCAGGACCGGTTACCGCAAACAATGCGCGGTGGCGAGGTAGCGGGTGCAACTTGAAGGTACATTCTGTAATCACACCCAAACTGCCATGAGATCCAATGAATAGCTTGGGCAAATCATAGCCTGCCACATTCTTCACGACCTTGCTCCCCACCTGAATGACGGATCCGTCAGCCCGCACCACACGAAGACCCGTCACCAGATCTCGCAAAGTCCCATAGCCAACACGAGACGGCCCATAGGCTGCGCAAGATACCAACCCTCCCACGGTCGCGCGTGCATCACAAACCGCGTCCAGTGCTAACATCTGTTGATGTGTTCGCAGCGCATTCTGCAAAGACTCAAACAAGGTCCCGCTGCGGACACTGACAATCATATCCCCTGGCGAATACTCACTCATTCCAACCATGCGATCAGTATAGATTGCTATAGTAGGATCTTGAGCCTTCCGTTCTAACGGGCGGCCTCGTGGTACGACGCGCCAGCGATGCTGTGACGCCAAACGACAAATCTCAGCAATTTGCTCCTCATTATGCGGGTGGACACCATAGACCTCTGCGTCTGGAGACGGGTCCACGGCCGATGGTTCGACGATCTCTGCTAACAACGCGGCTACATCTTGCATACTCCTGTGTCTCCTCGCTTCCCCTTGTGCACACCTGGGCGCGTTGTGGTTAAATCACCGAATCCGCCTGTGCCAAATTCCTTAGATACTGAATTAAATACGAATGATCCTCGTTGTCATGACCGTGGGCAAGCAATACATTCATCATTTCTCTGGTTCCTGCCGTATGCGGGAGAGAAACTCCTAATTCAGCGGCAGACGATAACGCAATCCCTAAATCCTTATGATGCAATTTCAAGCGAAAGCCCGGATTATATCGTTGTTCCAAGGCGCGTTGGCCATGCAGGTCCAGAATTCGACTTTGGGCAAATCCACCTAAAAGCGCGTCCCGCACCCGATCTAATTCCACGCCAGATTTCTCGGCCAGCGCAAAAGCCTCACCCACTGCTTCGATAGTCAGCGCGACCACAATTTGATTGCAGGCTTTCGTGACCTGACCCGCGCCGGCCGGGCCCATATAGACAATATTCCGACCCATAGCCTCGAAAATCGGTAGGGCTCGTACAAAGACCGCCTCCTCGCCGCCTACCATAATGGATAAGGTCCCCGCTTTAGCGCCTACGTCACCCCCCGATACGGGGGCATCGAGCGTTTCAATTCCGCGTTCTCGAGCAGTCTGGGCGATTCGTCGCGCAATGGAAGGGCTAGCTGTGGTCGTGTCAATCAGCAACATCCCCGGACGCGATGAAGCCAAGAGCCCATCGTCTGTAAAGTACACGGCTTCAACATCGGGAGTATCCGGTAACATCGTTACAACCACATCACTGGATTCGGCCACTTTTGCCACAGTATTCACCACATGGGCTCCGAGCTCTTCCAAACGCGCCGCCGCCTTCACGCTGCGGTTAAACACCGTGAGGGAATACCCCGCCTCTAGAAGATTGGCGGCCATCGGTTCCCCCATTACTCCTAAACCGATAAATCCTATTCGGGGTAGAGTGCCTTTCTCATTTTTCATGATTCTCATTCCTTTCGTCAATATTTGGGGAGTGAATTACCTTTTTTCGCGGGGGAGCCACCTTAAGCCCTCATCGGTATCGCCTGCCGGGATATATTCCAACCCTACATAGCCACCATATCCCGCATCATCTAACGCGTTCAGGACATGGTCATAATGAATCTCGCCAGTCCCAGGTTCATGACGTCCCGGGTTGTCAGCAATCTGCACATGGCCGATATGCGCTGCCAATCGTCTAAAGGTCCCAATCAATTCCCCTTGCATGCGCTGAGCATGATAGATGTCGTATTGAAGAAAGACATTAGGGTGCTGAACCGTGTCCAACAGCTGCTCAACGCGCGCAGGGGTGTTCAAAAAGAATCCAGGAATGTCCAACGAATTAACCGCTTCAACAAGCAGACGAATATTGTGCTCAGCGAGCTGGTCGGCTGCAAACCGCACATTGGCCACTAACGTTGTCCAAGCTTCGTCCTCCGACAACTCGTAAGGCCGAACACCTGCAAGACAATTGATGCGCACACACTGCAGAGCTTTGGCATAGCGAATGGCTTCGGCAACGCCCGCGCGAAATTCCTCTTGTCTATCAGGGAAGATGGCAATCCCTCTTTCGCCATCTTCCCAGTGTCCTGCCGGCAAATTGAATAAGACAAGTTTCAGCTGATTGCGGGCCAATGCATTTTGTACCGCATCAAGACCCGCAGCATAAGGGAACATAAATTCTACCGCCGAAAAACCCGATGCTTTAGCGGCGTCAAAACGCTCTAAAAACGGTCGATCAGGGTACAACAACGATAAATTAGCAGCATAGCGTATCATCACATTGTCCTGCCTTTCATTATTGGCGTTCTGAAGCCAGCGCAATGTCGCGATCGATCACCTCGTCAAACTCACGAATCTGATCGAGACTCGGGCCCATGGCCGCATCAGCTTCCCGTTCGATAAAGACTTCCACCAACACGGGCAACTGGTGCGTCTGAGATGCCTCTTGAGCCCACCGCATGGCCGATTCAAGATCTTGCGGATTCATCACTTTCTTGCCTAAGCCTCCCATGGCTTCCACCGCCAACACATTGTCCATGCCCCGGTCCTCATTCATCCCGTAACTGATATCCACGCCAAAATTCATGTCATACTGATACTTCGACGGTTGGCGAATCAGGCCAAGATATCCGTTGTTTAGCATGACAATCACCATGGGGATATGGTATTGCACGGCTACAGCGATTTCTTCCATGAGGAATTCAAAAGAATAATCCCCTACCACGGCAACCACTTCTTCTTCAGGGCGAGCGCATTTCACCCCGATGGCCGCAGGTATTTCCCACCCCAATGGACCCGCTTGGCCACACACCAGGTAATGGCGCGGTTTATACACATGTTGAAATTGCCCCGACCAAATTTGATACAATCCGATCGCCGTCGTAAAGATCGCGTCGGTGCCAAACACCGTATTCAGCGCCTTAAAAACCCGCGCCGGCTTAATGGGCACCGTGTCCATATCCATGCGCCGGTCCTTGGATTCTTTTAAGAGCCCGACACGTTCTACCCATTCTCGTGGTTGTTGCCGAGCTACCCGAGACTTTGCTGTTTCCAAAAGCGCTTCCAGGGCGAGGCGTGCATCGGCAACAATGCCAAGGTCCGGTTGAAAAATACGGCCAATTTGCGTTGCTTCCACATCAATGTGCACAAATTTCCTACCCTTGGTATACACCTCTAAATTGCCGGTGTGACGCTCCGCAAAACGAGCTCCCACCGCAAGAACAAAATCCGATTCTAAGAAAATCTGGTTAGCGGCGCGAGTTTGGGTTTGAATCCCCACCGTGCCCACATATAAGGGGTGATCAGCCGGTATCGTACCCCATCCCATCAGCGTCGGCGACACAGGAACTTGCAAGTACTCCGCGAGCTCCCTCAACACATCCGAAGCGTTCGCGTTAATGATGCCCCCGCCCGCCAATATAATGGGCCGCTTCGCCTGCAACAACATATCGAGTGCCTTTTCTATGGCAGGGCGATACGGAGGCATAGGAAAGACCGGCAAACGGTGGTCCGTTTCTGGATTGTAATCAATCATGGCCTGTTGAACATCAAGAGGCAAGTCAATATGCACGGGCCCCGGACGCCCTTCGCGAGCAATGCGAAAGGCCTCGCGAAACACCCACGGCACTTGAGCCGGTTCCATGACCAAAAAACTCCTCTTAACCACCGGCTTCACAATCGAACAAATATCCACCGCCTGAAATCCTTCCCGGTGCAATTGCGCCCGAGGAGCCTGCCCCGTAATGGTAATCATCGGGATCGAATCAGCCCATGCTGTGTAAAGACCGGTCACCATGTTTGTCCCGGCAGGTCCCGATGTTCCAATGGCGACCCCCACATTACCTGTCGCCCGAGCCCAACCGTCTGCCGAATGGGTAGCACCCTCTTCGTGCCGAACAGTAATCGACTTAATTGCAGGATTTTGGGACAAGGCTTTGTATAAGGGCAAGATGGCCGCCCCAGGAATACCGAAAACAACGTCCACCCCTTCTTGCGCCATGACGGCTACCGCCGCCTCCATTGTGGTCATTCTTGGCATAAACATCCTCCTTCTTCTTTCCGTTCTACGATGTAGAACTCAGTTCCGGTGGGAACATAAAAAATTCCTCAAGAAACGGAAAAAATGATATAAGTCAGACTATGCCAAGAATGCACAGGTGTCTAATTCGCATTTTATTTCATTCACCAAGGTTATCCGAATGTTTCGGCGTCAATAGGCTGCTGACACGCAAATAAGTCTTGACCAATGCGGCGCGCCACCTCGACAAATGCCGTAAGCGCGGAAGATTGGTCTCCGCGCCGCCATCCGACCGCCATATCCGCTTGCGGGTGTCCCCCAATTAACGTTTTATAAACCACATCCTCCGTGTGCAGGTTTTGCGCTGACTTGGGCACGACAGCCACCCCCATACCTGCGGCCACTAACCCAATCACCGTCTGAAATTCCATGGCCTCTTGCAGAATGTTGGGTTCAAATCCCGCCTCCCTTGCATAGGCTAAAATTTGGTAATAATACCACTCCCACGTTTTAGGAGACAGCAGGACAAATGGCATAGCCCGTAAATCTTTCCAATGCAAAGGCCCCGATATCTTCATATCTTGCGCTTTCGGCATCGCGAGCACAGAGGCAGTTGAATAAACCGTTTCCGTTTCAACCGCCGGATCATCAACTGGGGGTCTTAGCACCCCTAAGTCAATGCGCTTATGACGCAACGCCTCGATTTGCATTGGAGTCGAGAGTTCTAGGGTTTCGACCGTCACATCAGGATATTCCTGACGAAATATGCGAATGACGCGCGGCAAAAGATCATAAGTCGCAGATCCAACAAACCCTACCGTCAATCGTCCCCATTCGCCGCGGTCGACACGCCTAGCACGTTCAACTGCGTGATTGGCCGCTTGCAGCACACGCCGCGATTCTTCCAAAAACGCTTCCCCAGCCCGAGTTAAGCGAATGCGCCGATGGCTGCGCTCAAAGAGTTCCACGCCCAATTCTTCTTCCAATTGTTTTATGGACTGACTTAAAGGTGGCTGGGTCATACTTAATCGGCGCGCAGCGCGTTCGAAATGCAATTCTTCCGCAACCGCTACGAAATAGGTCAATTGTCGTAGCTCCAATGCCATCCCTCCAAGAATGTTGTCGACAAACTCCTACCACCGCCTAGACGGTTTCGGATACGCCTGCTCTGAAACCCAAACGACTCGAGATCTTTTCCGCCATCTCCCTAACCAACGGATTTTGTTCCATTTGTCTTGATTTTCTACTAAATTTCCCTCTACACTGTCCGTGCATCAACACACTCACTCTCCACTGCAAAATAACCGTCTTTTTTCTTACTCAGAATGTACTCTTGGGAGGGACCTCTAATGGCCGCAAAGCCACAATTGACTACAGAACAGCAGTCTTCCTATCGATGGGTTATGGCCATTATTGCCGGCATATTGATGACCACAAGTTTTGTGGCTCTGACTTCGTTTGGTGTGGCCTCCCCCGCTATCGCTCAATCGCTTCACCTCAATCCGGCCACGGTGAACACCTACGGGGTCGATAGTTTCTCGATTGGACTGTTTCTCGCATTCTTTTTGGGACATGGCGGAATATTTGATACCCGAGTGAAAACAGGCGTGCTGGTCGCGCAAATTCTTCTCATTGTGCCACAATTTCTGTTGCCCATTACCACCAGTTTGTGGCTATTAACAGTCTTGCGGTTCGCGCAAGGGTTGATGATTATGATGCTCGCCTTATTCTCATTGCAGCTATCCGGATGGTTCCGGCCTAGTGAACGAGGACGCTCGCTCGCTTTTACATTAGGAGCCATTACCTTGGGGGGCGCTGTCGGCGGTCTTTTGTCTAGTCGTCTAGAATCCTTAGGCTGGCGCGAGATGTACTATATTACGGGACTGATTATGATAGTCGGCGCGGTCATTTATTTTCTCTTTGCCCGCAACGCCCAGTCCTTGCAGGAGATGCTGCTCAAAGAAAAACAACAATCCACAAAACACCAAAGCGCATGGAAACTGGGCATTACATGGATGATGGGCTTTGTGCAAATACCTTTGACATGGACCTTGTTTAGCGTGGGCGGCTTCTTACCCTCATATGCCTACCATTTAGGCTATCATACCAATCAAGTCGGAACCCTCATGTTTGTTTGGGGAATTGCCGGATTCGTCGCGGCTTTTGTGGGCGCCTTTTTGGGAGATGCCATGTCCGCCAAGCACGCCACGCATTCCGGTGTTTTCCGTGCCCGTCTCAAAGTCATGACAGCAGCCAACATTCTTATGGGATTAGGGGCTTTGCTGGTGCTGATGCTTGGTCATGCATCTTTTGGACTCTTAATGTTTGCCGTCATCGTCAATGCTTTTATGATGATGTTGCCCCCCAACTACTGGGCCACCCCCGGCACAATTTTCCCGTTGGCTTTGATTGGTGCCGGAGCTTTTGGTATGGGACTCATTTCTAATTCCACGAGCGCCATAGGCCCCTTAGTATCTTCGGCTCTAGTTCCTACCGTAGGTTGGAATGGGGTGTTTATCATCATGACCGTCCTATCCGCCATCGGCGTGGTGCTCAACGTGATTGCTGGTCGTATGCCTCTGCCCTCCGAAGAGCAGGTCGTAACGCCTCGTTCTCACTCCATTAACGGCTAATAGCCATATCAATCGTAGGAAAAGCCCTGGGCTCCGGAAAGAATGCTCTGGACCCCAGGGCCTAACCATTTCACACCGCTACCACTGCAAGGCAGGCCCATGATATCGGAGCCACTCTTTGTGGATAGGGTAATCTGGAAACGATAACGCCACCATATCCCAAAATTCCTTGCGATGATGCGGGTATTTCAAATGCGACAGTTCGTGCACGAGAACATAATCCACCGCATCAGCTGGAGCCTGAATAACCTGCCAATTAATTGCAATTTGGCCATCTCCGCGGCAATAACCCCACCGACTCTTATAGGCATGAATCTTCAACGACGAGGGCCTTACCCCCATATAGCGGGCCCACCGGGTGAGTCGTTCAGGAATCAGCTGTTGCGCCTGGTCCTTATACCACTGGATTAATAAGTCGCGTACCCTGTCTGGCTGGACGGCATTGGGTCTCACAAAGACCGTCAGATGCGTTTCATTCAACAGCTCAACCCGTTCACTCTCCAACTCTGGGATCTGTTTAATACGTAAGGTTAATGGTCTCCCGAGTAACGTAAAGGTCTCGCCCGTAACAAACGCCAGCGTCGGCTCACTGCGAGGTTGCCGATAGTGTTTATAAATCCATTCTGCTTTGTCATAAAGGAGAGCGCGGATCTGTTCCGTCGTAAATCCCGGCGGTGTTAAGACTTTAACCTGTCCATCGGCCAAGACCTGAATCGCCGCAGACCGGCGCTTTGGCCGCTTTTCGGTGGTGCATACAACCGATAGGCCCCGCACTGTAACTGTAAAATTTCCGTGTGAATCTTCGGTAATATAAGGGCGAACCATGTGATATCCTCTCCTGATTTTTGAATAAAATCCCGAAAAAGGGAAACTCCTGCGGAATTTTTACGCCCAGTATAGCAGGTTAAACCCGGAGATTCTCTGTAAACATTCCCCAGCTATTCGGATACAGAGAATATGTCAACCCTTTAAATCGCCTCGAGTATGGCAGAATACTAAGGAGCACCCTGACTGATCCCGAATTCAACACCGGAGGTTCTGCCTGTGAACACGTCTCATCACTCAACATCTCGCTTGACCACCATTCGCGATACGCTCATGGTCATTATTATGGCAGGAATCATTCTCTTTGCCGCCGAACGCATTCTCAGTCGACTCCATGAAGTAGTCATCGTCTTGCTATTAGCAGGAACCCTCTTTATTACATTGAATCCCCTTGTGACCGCTATTGCCCAGCGCTATAAGAGAAGTTGGGCCGTGCTCATCGTCATGGCGGGAGCCCTATTAGTCATCTTTGGCGGTTTAAGCGGCTTATCCAGCATTATCGTAATTCAAACACAACATCTGGCCAGACAATTGCCGGCTGATTTAAAGCGATTGGTCCCTATCATTGTCAATGCACTGAACACAGCAGGCATCCCCTTAAATATGCGTCAAATCGAACATACTGCGTTGCAACACGCCACGGCGACCTCCACAGCCGCCTTGCACGATACCTTTACTATCGTGCGCAGTATTTTTCGCGGCTTCGTCGACACCGTGTTAATTATTTTCATCACGATATATCTTCTCTTAGATGCGCCCCGCATGGGCGAAACGCTCCAACACTTGGTCCCGAAAAAATCTCGCCCAGCATTTGCCGCCGTGGAACACACCGTTGTCCGGGTCATGGGAGGTTATGTGCGCGGTCAATTATTATTGTCGCTTCTAATTGGTCTAGCATTTGGCGTTGGCAGTGCCCTAATTGGCCTGCCTGACGCCATTTTAATCGCCTTTATTGCCTCGCTAGGGGAATTAATCCCCCTATTGGGCCCCATTATTGGCGCTTTACTGCCTCTTATTTTTGCCTTGTTGGAACATCCTGCTACTCGGGTTCCCGAAGTGCTCATTCTTTTACTGGGCATTCATCTCCTGGAATCCGACGTTCTCGGGCCCCGCATCATGCGCGACAATGTGGGATTGCATCCCGTATTATCGGTCACAGCTCTGTTAATTGGTGCCAATTGGCTTGGCATTTGGGGCGCGTTATTTGCTGTTCCGACCGCCGGAATCGTGGTTGCCGCCTTGCGCGCTGGAGCCAAAGCTTGGAGCGTTTATGTTGAAGAGCCCTAAGCATCATCACCAGCGCGCCCTTGGTCCCTCGCCTAGTCACCCTCCTTACAAGGAGTCCAAAGCGTGTTGTATAACAGCCCTCAGGTCTTCGGGTTCTACGGCGGGTTCGTAGCGCTGGATCAAATGGCCTTGTCGGTCAAACAAAAACTTGGTGAAATTCCAGGCAATAGGTCCTGCCGGCTCCAATGCGGTCAAATATTGATATAACGGATGTGCCGTAGTTCCATTGACATCAATTTTCGCCATCACGGGAAACGTAACGTGATATTGCGTTTGACAAAAGGCTTGGATTTCAGCATTGCTCCCCGGTTCTTGTTGACCAAATTGATTGCAAGGAAATGCCAAAATTTCCAAACCTTGATCATGAAAGGCGTCATAAAGGGCTTCTAAGCCTGCGTACTGGGGAGTAAAACCACACTGACTGGCGGTATTGACAATCAGTACAACATGATTGCGATAATCCTTGAGACGCTTCGGTTGGAGCTTAGAATCTTCGACGGTAAAATCGTAGATGGACATCATCATCCTCCTTCATTAAATATTAAGTATATGCCATTGCAGGTTACTCCGCGGGCGCTTTCTCGTTGTTTCGTCTATAAAAGGCCGCTGAATAAGCGGCCTTTTTTCAATTCATACGGCATACCCTATTACATAGGAGGAGCAGCACCCCTAATACTCACCGAGACATCAGCCGCTTCGTCCAACCCTTCTTCTAGCGGTGGGGAATTAAAAGGGATGCGGCCCGGAATAAACTGAGTGATGCCCCAGGCCCCCACGGCTACCAACCCCAACCACAAAACATTGCGCCCCACTCTGGCAGCTAAAGCTCCGGAAATTGCGTAGCGAAGGAGATGAATAGCCCATGTCATGGGAAGGTATGGATGAATGGCTTGGAATATGGGGGGTGAGAGCTGAATGGGATAAGTGCCCGCTGAGCCCGCCAACTGGACCACTAAAAGCACGATACCTAAAAGCCGCCCTCCATCTCCTAGTTTTTCCGATAACAAACGCATAACCGTCCACCAGGTCACGGCAATGGCTATCATCGTCTCCCAAAAAATTAAAGGGTGAACGGGGTTCATAGGCAATAGCCACAAGATCCCCGCAGATAAGATGATACTTTGCGCTAAGCCCAGCCCTAAACTGGTCCATTGACGCAGAGCAAGACCCTTGCGGGTACCGCCTGGTACAATCACTGTCGCCACCAAAGCTCCGACCCAAAGTGACAGCGCCAAGAAATAGGGAGAGAGCCCCTTACCGTAGTTGCTGTGCGGTCCGAGAGCCACAAACTTCCCCGTTACCGGTTCTGCGACAAAACTGAGATCACCTGCAGCTTCCTGCAACTTTTTCCCCAGAACCTGGGTATCATATCCTACCGTATGCAAATGTGACCCCAAACGCATAGCGCCTGATCCCATGGCTTCAGCGGCAGAAGCCGATTGTGATAACTTCTGAGCCAGACCTTCCTGGGACGCAGCTAATATCTTACTACGTTGACTTAAGGTATTGGCGGCTTGATCCGCCTGCACGACTCCTTCTGCCAAGGCTTTTGCTTCTTGGGGCCATAAGGTGACTGATGAAGGATTGTCTAGCGCTTTTTCAAGTGCCCCAAGCTTTCCCTGCTCTTGAGACAGCTGCTGCGCTACTGCTGCCCATTGCGTTTGTTGTTGCGTTATGGATTGTGTCGATTGAGGGCTCGCCATCGCTTGAATCTGCCGAGAGAGAATGGACAGCACGGCCTCTTCTTGCTGAGCGGCATCTAACAGCATGTGTTGGCTTGAACTAATCCCCTGAGCCGTCTTGGTGGCACCTTGAGCCACTTGCTGCATTGTGGTAGAAAGCGTGCCAAGATGCTGGGCTAAATCGTTCATCCCTGTGGACATCCCCATCGCCCCATGAAAGAGCTCTTGCCCCCCTAAGGATGCGCTCATAAGCGCTTGACCCAACTGGTGGTCATCGGCCGCAAGGCGCAGCCCGGCCTGCCCCAACGCCATAGTGCTGTTGCTGAGGATATGTGTATCAGACGCTGCGTGACTGAGATTGTATCGCATATCCGCGAGACTGACATTACGCAACGCCTTATTGAGTTCGCTCGTCAACGCAATACTCTCTTTTTGCATCACCAAATCATTGAGATAATTGCTGCCGGGGTTCACAACAAACGACACCGTCGGCGATTGGTGATGGATAATTCGTCGGGTATAATTTTTGGGAATAATAATGGCTAAATCCGCTGTCCCCTCTTCTAACTGGTGCTGTGCCATAGCTTGCGTGGTTTGATGAATATCCCATCCCCGTGGCAGTTTTTTGACGACAGCGCGGCCGAGAAATTTTCCGTGATCCCCAAGATCTTGATTCACAACATCAATAGGCAGACGATTAAGATGCCCATAAGGGTTCCAATAGGCGCTTAAATACGCCCCGCTGTACAGCAATGGGACAATCGCAATAGCCGCCATGGATAACCACCCTTTACGGGTTCCTAATAAGAGCGAGCGCATGTTTTCACCTCTTTGTACTGACTAGTCAGTATACTAACAGCTGCTTCAAATCTTTTCAATGGGTGGATTCATTGGGATGTGGAAAACACGACGTCCCTTACTATTTTTTGCTTAAGACGATATAATCAACAAGACAGATATACATTGACGTTAACGTTATGATTGATTGGGGGGTACAGTGTGGCCAAAACGCACGGCGTGGCTTATAAATGGATCGCTTTGTCTAACACCACCTTGGGCATTTTAATGGCCGCTATCAATGGCACGAGTGTCATCATCGCCTTACCGGCTATTTTTCGGGGCATTCACGTCAATCCCTTGGCGCCTGGGCAAACCGGATTGCTCCTTTGGGTTTTGATGGGATTTAACGTGGCCACCACGATTCTTTTGGTTTCCTTTGGCCGCTTATCAGACAGTTATGGTCGCGTACGTTTGTACAATTTAGGATTTGCGGTGTTTACACTGGGTTCTATTCTATTGTCTATTACATGGGGCCACGGAACAGCAGGCGAATGGCAACTCATCATCTTTCGAGTCGTCCAAGGCATTGGCGGAGCCTTCTTGTTTGCCAATAGTGCAGCCATCTTGACCGATGCCTTTCCTACAAATGAACGAGGTTTTGCCCTGGGACTGAACCAAGTCGCTGGGATTGGCGGTGCGGTCATTGGAATCGTCTTAGGTGGACTGATGGCGGCCATTAATTGGCGCTGGGTCTTTTTAATCAATGTCCCTTTTGGTCTGTTGGGCACCATTTGGGCGTATGTCGCCCTGAAAGAATCCGGTCGACCGCGTTCTCCGCTGCGCCTGGATTGGATCGGCAATATCACCTTTGCGGTGGGACTTCTGGGCGTATTGTTGGGACTGACCTATAGCATCCAGCCTTATGGCCATCATGCCACTGGGTGGAGCAGTCCTTTTGTTCTGATCAGCCTGATTGGCGGGCTTGTGCTGCTAGCCATTTTCGTTGTTACTGAGATGTACATCAAAGAACCCATGTTCAACATGCGGCTGTTTGGCAATCAAGCCTTCAGTGCCGGCAATATTGCAGGGCTTCTGGCCGCTGTGGCCCGAGGCGGTCTGCAGTTTATGCTCATTATTTGGCTTCAAGGCATTTGGCTGCCCCTACACGGTGTCTCCTTTGTCAACACCCCATTGCAGGCGGGAATTGACACGCTCCCACAAATGGTAGGCTTTCTCATTGCCGGTCCTGTCAGCGGACGCCTCTCGGACCGATTTGGAGCCCGTTGGTTTGGCTTAGCAGGCATGCTCGTCGCCGCCACTGGTTTTCTTTGGCTAACAAGCCTGCCGGCCGATTTTCATTACTGGACTTTTGCGGGAGCAATCTTTTTACTTGGTATTGGCATGGGATTGTTTGCTTCGCCAAACTCTGCAGCCATTATGAACAGCGTCCCTGCCCGTTACCGCGGGGCAGCATCCGGCATGCGTTCCACCTTTATGAACGCAGGGATGATGCTCAGTATGGGCCTGTTCTTCACGATGGTCATCAGTGGTCTGAATCAAAAACTCCCTGACGCCATGCGCCATGGGCTTCAGGCCTTTCACTTGCCTGCGACTTTAGTCGCCGGACTCTCCCATCTGCCCCCGATTGCCGCCCTATTTGCGGCCCTGCTCGGATACAACCCAATTCAAACCATTTTACCAGCAGCGGTGTTGCATAGTCTCCCGGCTACCAGTACGCAAGTGCTCATCAGCCGTGAATTCTTTCCTCATTTGATTGCGAATCCCTTTATGAGCGCCCTACGCACCGTCTTTATATTTTCAGCGGTAATCTCCTTCATTGCCGCCATCGCGTCCTTACTTCGCGGACCGCAATATATCTACAGCGAAGACGAAGTCAAGACCTCCTTAAGCCCAACCGATCCGTTACAGCGCCGTTATCTGGCCGTTGCTTTGCTGGGCATTTATGCAAGTCGTCAAAAGCTTAAACAAGATGACAGCGTTGAAGCCCAAGCCTTGCTCAAGCGCTCGTTGTCTCTCCTCATGATTGCCACAGACCCTAAACGATTTGCCAAGAACATGTCAACACACCGCACTAAAGGAGGAAGTATCGCACAATGAGACGATATTTTTGGCCGATTACCAGCAGCGCCTTGAGTCTCATCTTAGCCGCTGTCCTTACGGCAAGCCCATGGCTATACATGCGTCACGCGCCGGGACCGTGGAACCAAACAACCCAGACGTTTTTCTGGACAGGGTTGGGAATGATCCTCATTTCAGGCATTGCCTTAACGTTGTGGATCCGTCAATTACGCCAACAATGGACTCCCCAGCAGATAACCTTCTCGCAAGGTGAAGCTCCCGATCAGGCCATTTCCTCTAAGGACATTAAAGACGTCTCCACTGCGCGAGAGCCTAAAGTGGTTGTCCCCGAAAGCGAAGAAGAACGTTGGGAGCGCGAATTGCGCCAACTCGCCCAAGACGTCTTGCTCGACATCTCCCAAGACCATCAACCTCACACGACCGCACGCGGGGAGGGACTCAAATGAAAAGCGCTTCATGGCTGACAGGACTCAGCATTTTAGGGGGGCTATGGCTCATCTTATCGCCTGCTATCGTTGGCTTCCCGGCACCTCACTCCCATCATATATGGACGGCAAGCCTCGCATTGGCCACCATATTTGGCGGGCTATTCGTCGTGTTAGGCGTCGTAGGCCTCACAGGCTTTTATGCGTCGGTCGTTCCCAAGCGCCTGCATATGAGCCGTCAGCCAACTCCTCAAACACCCTTACCCGAACCTTCGCCGCTACGCGAAAAGCCACGCGCGGTGGCAACGCCTGTACAAAATCAAGACGATACCGATGCGCTACTCAATGAATTAATGCGACGTCTTCTGCACGATGGACCAGCCTAATCTCAAAAGCGGCAGGCATAAGCCTGCCGTTTTATCACGGTGCAATGGGCTCCGCACGGCGAAAACCCCATGACCACAATCCCCACACCACGGCTCCGGTTATTAGGGTAAAGACCCCATCGGCTAAGAACATGGCAGACAATGAGGTTTTTACCACCAGCAGACCAGAAATTACCGGGGTTGCAATCATGGCCAACACAAAATACACTTGTGTCACTCCAAAATACAGTCCTCGCTGAGAGGCATCCCCATACATTGTGACCGCACTGAGAAATCCGACATTCAAAAGCCCCGCCGCAATGCCTCCCAATAACAAGAACACAGCTACCAGCGTTGCAGTGCCTGTACTCGATAGGGCAACAGACATTCCTAACAGCGCAATGCTTCCCAGTATCACGGGTCGAAATCCCCAGCGCCGCAATAGAATTGTGGCGCCTAATCCCGCGGCAATCATGCCGAAACTCTGCAAGGCCGTGATAGCGGTCGCGTCTTGTGCTGACATGTGCAAGCTCAAGAGTTTTATAGGATAAAAAGATTGAGCGAGAGCTTGCGGCAGTGCGGTCAGTAATGCAACCAAACCACTCACCACGACCACCGGTTTCTTCGCCACTGGTCCTAGGGATTTCACCGCGTTCATAAAGTCAGCCCCGGTAGCCGCCGTAGCAAACGTGGGAAATGTCCAAGCCAATGCCCCAGCAACGACCGATAAGAACGCGGACAAGCCAAATGCTACGGGCATTCCCCAAATCCCGGCAACTGATCCCGAGGTGGCGATTCCCAATAGCGCTCCCGCTTTGGTGGCACTGGTAAACTGACCCAGATTACGCGCTGGGTCACTCCCCAATTTGGACGCCAGCGATTGGGCAGCCGTCCAAAAAACCCCCCGAGCCGCTCCAATCAACAATTGCGCAAGAATCAACCCAACGACCCTAATATCAATTGTGGCCGCACAGAGGCCTGCCGAAGCACCCACGGCAAAGGTGATCAAAAGCAGGCGGCGTTCTCCAAAAAAACTTGTCAATGGCCCACTTAAAATGCGGGCGGGTAACTGCATAACGCCAGGCGTTGCAGCCAACAATCCCACAACCCAAGCATGGTATCCTAAACGCGTTGCATCAATCGGGACCAACAACGCCAGCATCAAAAACGAGACGTTAAAAGCCAGTCCCGCCCCATTGACTGCCCATAGCCGGACACGCACGAACCTCCCCCCCTCCTTGATGATACGCTTTTTTCAGAAGGGGACAGCAAAAAACGCCTCCGTTTTATTGGAGGCGTTGTACTTCTGTTACAACACGTGTCCGACAGTAGCCAATCCCGCATATACCAGACCCAATACCGATAATCCTCCGGCCGCTGCGAGTCCAAGGAGCACGACAACCGCTAATTTATCCACTAAAGTCTGCTGGGAAGTTTCCCTGTCTGGTGCAGACATCACATGTTGCCCCATAGCATGCTCTCCTCTCACTTCTCAGGTTGTTGAAAATAGTCTACCATGATGTTCTGATATTGTGAACCATTTCACATTACGTTTGTTCATGCTATCACAAATATTTTTTGGAAACCTGAGGCTTGTATTGTCCAAGGGAAGACGTTGATAAGCTATCACAAAATTTCATCCCCCCAAGGAATTCTTGACACTAATTCCTTTATAGTATATATTCCTATATAGAAAGGAAAGGTGATAAATGATGTTACGCTCCACACGGATAGATCTCTCGGCTGAAAATCGTACCGCATTGACCGCCCTATTAAATCAGGAATTGGTGTTGATGACCGACCTCTACCTCCAAACCAAATTATCCCATTGGAATGTTCAAGGGCCTCACTTTATTGCCTATCACCAACTATTTGATGAGATCGCAAGCCACGTGCTAGAAGCTGTCGATATGATTGCCGAGCGCGTGACGACTCTGGGCGCAGCCGTGGATACCTGTGCTCAAACCATCTCAAATACCACAACGCTTGCGCCATGGACTGCATCAGACCGCCGAGACCAAGTGATAATCCATCGCCTAGCCGATGTCATTGGTGACGTCGCCAATTCCATGCGTAGGGCCATTGACGAAGCCGCAGCTTTAGGCGATGCCGATACCGCCGACCTATTTACCGAAGTTTCCCGCCAGTTGGATAAAGATTTATGGTTTGTAGAATCGCACGTGAACTAATCGGGCATCAAGGTACTTAAAAAGCCACGCCCCTGTCATGGACGCGTGGCTTTTTCCTTTTATCGTCAGACGCCATGCCATGCGGCAAGCATTGGCGTTAAATAGACCTAGCTGTCAGACGGCAAGTGCCGTCTAAGATGGAGCGCAATGTTGTTGAATAAATCGCGCGGCGTCTCGCATAACCGCGCTAGCTTGGGCGAAAAACGGCACCGAAACAAATCCGTGGATGACACCTTCATATCGGCGAAGCCATACATCGACGCCTTGTGCCTGCAATGCATGCGCGTAGTCCTCGGCTTCGTCACGCAATGGATCATATTCTGCGGTGGCAATAAACGTTGGTGACAGCCCCGCTAGATTGGGCAACCGAGCAGGCGAGGCTTCGGGCAATAGAGCATCCTCCACGGTGCGCAAATACATCTCTCCAAACCATGCCATATCATCATTTTGCAACAAATATTGTGTACCAAAGATTTGTTTGGAGGCAGTGACTGCAAGCATATCAGTTGTCGGATAAAATAGAATCTGTCCCCTTAGCGTGATTCCATCGTGTCGCGCTTTTTGCGCCACAACCGCAGCAAGATTACCACCCGCGCTGTCCCCCGACACAAAAAGGCAATGAGGGTCCGTATTCCAATCCGTCGCGTGACGCATAACCCAATGCAAGGCTGCAAAACATTCGTCCACCGGTTTGGGAAACTTAAACTCAGGGGGCCGATGGTAGCCGACTGATATCACGACAGCGCTCGATGCAGCTTGTAGCGCTCGAGCTACATGGTCATAGGACTCGATGTCACCTAAAACAAAGCCACCCCCGTGGAAAAACAGGACTAAAGGAACAGCCTCTTGATGAGCGGAAGCATATACGCGCACGGGAATTTCGCCATAAGGGCCCGGTATCATCAAATCCTCAGTGAGAATGTTCGGGGTCATAGGCGCCGCGGCTTGCAACAATTTCTGGCTCGCAACAAAACCTTCGCGAGCTTGTTCGGGCGTTAACGTTCGCAACGCAGGGGCATGGAGCGCTTGAATGCGCGTAACATATTCTTGGACAGTCGGATCTAATGGCACAGTTATCCTCCCTTTTGCTGGGGAACCCGAATATGCGGGGCCCGTTCGATTCCTTTCTTCTTTTGTTATACTCGATCGTCGGGAACGAGGCACGAACATCCCTAAAGACTTTTGCATTTATCAATCATCTAAGACCTTTAAAAGCTTATGCCCCCTATCAATCCTGATATAATCAAGAAAAACTCCCAGGGGAGCCGATGTCCGTTCTATGTCATCACCTCATGTAAAAGGGTCCTATCCAATAAGCTACACCTTCAGGGATGCCGATTTGTCCTTGGAGATTGGCTACGGCGACCAAACGCTAATGCGATGGCCCTTTTCGTCGTGGCGCATCGTTGAAACTCGTCCCCCTAAAATCAGGCGGGTGATGGCGTGGGATTTCATTCGGCGACGCCCTACCCATATCGTTCCCATTGTGGCCGGAGATGTCCAATGGCTAAATTCCAGCGTCTTACGGGTGACATTGCGAAGTGCGCGTCATCTCGCCTTGACCCTAACGCTCACCACCATTGAGCCATGGCACACGGTTATCGAGGTGCAAACGGAATATCCCGATGCGCTGCTTGAGATCGTTTGGCAAACTCCCGCGGCAGAATCTTGGAAGGGATTTGGCGAACACACGCACAGTATTCATCCCCCCGCACGGTTTGACTCATGGGTAGAAGAAGGACCCGTCGGACTCGGACGATGGTCACGGTGGCTGAAGTTTTTGCCCTTTGTTCCCTTTCCCAAAGGTCCTTATGCCTCTTACGCATCGGTCCCTTTATGGCTGAGTTCAGCGGGATATAGCGCATGGTTTGAATCTACTGAAATGATCCGGTGGCACCTCCAATCAACATGGCGGCGCGCCCAAATTTGGTCGCATCAGACAACATTGCACGTTGTTGCGGGAAAGGATCCCGAACAGGTGATGACACGCCAATTCGCCGTCCTCCAACGCCCGCCCCAGCCTCCCGCGTGGATATTTGCTCCTTGGAATGATAGCGTACAAGGCCAGGCTGAAGCTCAGGCACTGAGCCGATTTTTACGGAATAAGCGCATCCCCTCCAGTGCGATTTGGATTGAAGACTGGATGGGTTCTCAACAAAACGCCCGGCGGTTTTGGATGCGCCCTTTGACGCATCAGCCGGACCAGAGTCTGTACCCTAATTTTCCTGCCTTATCCCATCAGCTCCATTCGACCGGCTTTAAGATGCTTGGATATTTTTGCCCCGAGGTCACAGAAGGCACCCCTTTATATCAACAGGCATTAAAGGACCACATGCTCGTGCAAGATGCATCAGGCTTACCTGTCCGCATTCCCATTTTAGGAATTGCCCATGGCGAGCTTGACCTGACGCATCCCAACGCCCAAAGTTGGATCTCGACGCATCTCTTTGAGCCAGCGCGGCAGCTAGGCTTCGATGGGTGGATGGCCGATTTTGGCGAATATCTCCCAGTTAACGCCATCATGGCTGATAAGACGACAGGCTGGCATACCCATAATCGGTATCCTTTACTTTGGCAGCAGATTAACCGGACTTTTTGGGACAACGCCCGCCCATCAGGGGATTATACGTTTTTTGTCCGTTCCGCATGGGTTGGAACGCATCGCCTGGCTCCGGTCATGTGGGGCGGAGACTCCGATACAGACTTTGAAGAAGCTGACGGCTTGCCCACTGTCATTCCCCAAGTGCTTTCCGCCCAAGTCGCAGGATTTTTCTACTGGGCTACTGATATCGCGGGCTATATGACGTTTGGCTTGACCAAGCCCTCTGGACGTCTCTTATACTGGCGCTGGCTCCAACTGGCCGCCCTATTGCCAGTTATGCGCACCCATCATGGCACGGCACGCCCCAGAAACTGGCATTTCACCAAGGATGAGGAAACTTTAGAGGTCTATACCCGTTATACCCGCTTACATACTGCCCTTTATCCGTATTTTCACCACTTAGCCGTGCAAGCCACCCAGGTCGGACTGCCCCTCGTGCGTCCCATGTATATGGTTTTTCCCACCGACCCCGTCAGTTGGACGCTGGATCAACAATTTATGCTCGGATCCGATCTCTTGGTCATTCCAGTGACGAAACGATCTTCTAAGCAACACCGTCTCTATTTTCCCACCGGATCGTGGCGCTGCTGGTGGACCAATACAATATATACGGGCCCGCAGTGGATCTCAGCGGCCATTCCCGATGACCGCCTGCCTTTGTACGTACGCCTTGGCGCCACCCTCCCCCTGATGGAAGGGGTTGAGATTGCAGATGAAGTAATGGAAGGCATTGTAGACTCATTCATCCCCATTGGACAAGGGCCTGGAACCGATCTGCCACACGCCCTTGAATACCTCACCCTCTATATGAGTTGTGGTGATGATCCCACCACAGGAGAATGGGCATTGCCAAGTGGCGGCACGTTGGTCTGGCAGTATCAACCGAGAGCTGGGAGTTTGTGTCCCATGGATGATTCTATAGCTATGCCCGTTTACGCAACGCACCTGCCAAAAGGCACTCATAGCGCCGTCAAGGTACGCTTAAACCCAGGTAGCCGTTGCCAGTTTGCGGCGTTTGAGGGCGCCGTCGTACTTTCTTTGCACGGCGCTGTAACCCCATTAACCTGTATCGTTCGCTTATGGCATGATAAGAAAGGAGATTCCCGTGATGGCTATTCGGCCTAAATGGTATGCGCTTGGTAACTTAGGCAGCAATATCTTTAGTCAAGCGTTTGCTACCTTTGCCCTGTTCTTCTATATTGACCATCTTCGAGCTCCTTTAGGCGCGATTACCGCCGCAATGGCCGTTCAAAGTGTTTGGCATGCCGTGTTAAATCCCGCCATTGGCCAATGGTCAGACCGTACTCGCACCCGGTTTGGACGCCGTATCCCGTATATTGCCGGATTGAGCCTCCCGGTTGGCATTCTCTTTTTCTTTCTCTGGCACCCGGTGGTTTCCCACCAATGGCTTCCGGCATACTTTTTATTCATTGTCATGTTCTTTGACCTGACCTATTTGACCGTGGTACTTAATTGGACGAGTTTATTCCCGGAAATGTTTCGTTCTGTCCAACAGCGCACACGGGCCCAATTCCCCCGACAAGTCGTGGGAGTTATTGCTCTGTTGATTGGGGTTGCCGCCCCTCCCCTTTTATACGGCCATTTGGGGTGGACGGCCATGGGATTCATCCTCGCGACTATCGGAACCGCTGGATTCTTCCTCTCCCTCTTCGGTTCCCACGAGGAACCCTCCATAGCGTCTCTGCCACACTGGTCTTTATGGGAAAGCCCACGTATTCTAAGGCACGAGCAAGGCTTTCGCCAGTTCCTCGCCATGAATTTCCTCGTCCAATTGACATTAGGGCTCGTGCCGGCGGTTCTTCCATTTTATGCGAAGTATGTTCTGCATTTGTCCCACAGTATGCTGTCCCTCGTCTTAGCCAGTATCTTTGTCACTGCCATGATTCTGATCTTACCATGGACACGACTGGTGAGAAAAATTGGATCCCATCAGTCCATACGTTGGACTATAGGGTGGATTGCCGCAGGCTTACTACCGTTGTTATGGGCCCATGGACCGCTTATGGTCCTTGTGAGCGCTGTGTTTTTAGGTTCAGGATTAGCAGGATTTTTAACGTTGGCTGATGTATTGATGGCCGAAATTATTGACTACGATGCACGCCAAACGGGCCGCCGTCGTGAGGGCATTTTCTACGGCATCAATGGATTTATTCTCCGTCTCGGCGTCTCCGTGCAAGCGCTGTTGCTCTATATTGTGCTTCACAGTACAGGATACCATGCTAATGCGCACGGATATGCCTCTATTAGCGTGCAAGACGGCTTTCGTGCCCTCATCAGCGGTATTCCCCTCGTCTTTATGGCATTAGCCTTCTGGACCATTTACCGCTTTAGTATCCCTGAAAGTGTCGTAGAAGCACCAGAGTCTTTGACCGTGTAAAAAGCCGTCATGGGGATAGACCCAGCAGACGGCTTTTGCACGATGATTCTAATCCCTAGGTCGACCCATGTACCTCAAACGGTGCTTCTTCGTGCACGACTTCGGTGACTTGATTGCGTTCATCCACAAACACGACCACTGGGTGATATGACGCTAATTCCTCTTCGCTATAGAGACGAAATCCCAAGATAATGACCAAGTCTCCGGGGCTAAACAACCGCGCAGGAGGACCATTGAGGCAAATATCCCCTTGAAAACGAGGCCCCGCAATAATGTACGTCTGCCACAACGCCCCATTAGATAGGTTGCTAATTTGAACCATTTCGTAGGGCTTTAGCCCTGTTTGGTCCAAAATCGCCTGGTCAATAGTGATAGACCCAATATAATTTAAGTTGGCTTCGGTCACCGTAGCCCGGTGAATTTTTGCGGCTAACATGCGATACTGCAAAGCCGACACCTCTTTTCTTTTAACCCCGCGTCATGTTACCAACTACCGTCCATACCTTACCACCCGCTTATAGGACTGTCAAAACGCCATAAAGTCCCATATCGTCCATTTATCTCCCTGAGCTCGCCTTGGAATGACTATGCCAACAATCGCGGCCTCTTGACCCCATATTCTTCTACGGAAATTTTGTCCAATGAATCCTTCCGTTGCTATTATGACTCCAATGGATCATCTGGCCCCAGCGTTTCTTCCATAAGAGCGGCAAGACGGTGGTTCACCGGCTCATTCGTACGTCTAAGCCCTAAGATGGCCCCGATGCGACTCGCCACCGAGCGATTTTGCCCCAGTTTAGCTTTGCCTTCGACACTTGTAATATGAATACGCACGCCAACAATTTCTTCTAACATCTGCACATAGGGCGCCCTGGTTAACTTTTCTTCCCACAGAGCCTTCGTTTGGGGTTCGAAGCGCTTTAATAGGGCCTGAAGAATGTCGGCAATACCCGGAGCCTGATCGACAATTTCACAGGTCCCGCGAATATGGATTGCTACATAATTCCACGTCGGCACGCTGAACTCTTCCCCGTACCATTCCGGGGAAATATACCCATCCGGTCCGGAAAAGATGGCCAAAACAGACGCCCCCGCTAATCCTTGCCAATGAGAATTCGCCCGCGCCAAATGCCCTAGTAATTGCGGATTTTCTCCGTCTCGATACAACAAAGGAAGATGTGTCGCCACAACGTCTTGTCCTTGAACAGAAGTCAACACGCCAAAAGGGTATTGCCACAAGATATTCGCTAATTCGCTCGGGGGAAGCTGAAAGGCTTTCGGAATATACATAGTGTCCACCTTTCTAAACTCACAGTGCTATTGCCGTCATCACTAATTTGTACCACGCCATCGTTTTACGTCTTGATAAAGCCAACACGGCAGGCGTCCTGTCGTGGTTCGCGGTAAAATAACGCCAAGGAGGATAGGACGCGTGACTATCTTTATTGTACTCTGGAAAAAAATTCGACAACACCAGATTCTCGTGTTATTTGTGATGGCCGTCTTGTGCATGATTGGTGGTGCGACGTTATTTGCCATCACGCAGCATACCTCATTCTTCATTGCCCTGTATTGGGCCATCACCACGGCGACTACGGTAGGATACGGAGATGTCACCCCGCACAATACGGCAGGCCGCGTCATTGCCATGGGGGTCATGTTAACGACCATTCCGCTTATGGGTGCGGTATTTGCTGGTTGGGCGGCAATTCTTGCGTCGATACACATAAGGAGAGTGTTAGGGTTGGAAAAAGTTTGGGACCATCGCGGCCATTTGATCGTGTATGGATTTAGCGCCACTGTCGCCCATCTGCTCGACGACCTTATCGAGGAAAAATCTCAAGTCGTGGTCGTAGCTGATGTGCCTCCTAGCTCGGTTCCTGAAGGCGTTCGATTGATCTCCGGTGATGCAACAAATCCCCAAGTATTGGCCAAGTCGCGTCCGCAGACGGCACGGCAAGCGTTGGTTTCAGGAGCCACGGATGGCGAGGTGCTCTTAACAGCTATTGCTTTAAAACATTTAGCACCAACTTTACCAATTATGGCTATCACCCAAAGTGCCAAAGTGGCTGAAGCCTTAAAGGATTTAGGTGTCGAGCATACCGTCGCCGCCGATAATTTATTAGGCCAGACTGTAGCCAAAAGCCTTGAAACCCCGCACGCTGCCGACCTCTTACTGAGCTTATTAGGCTCAGAGCGCTATGTGCTCCGCGAGCGGACCATAGAAGAACAGTGGGTCGGCCTGCCTTTGAGCCAAGTTCGCCACCGTTATCCCGGCATTTTGCTGGGTATTGTGCATGAGCACCATGTGATTTTAGGCGTCGAACACGATCCTGTACTGGAGGCGGACGATCACGTGCTCTTTTTAACCGCCACCGATATCCGCTGAATCCGCGTCGCATGGTATGCCCACCGTCTGCTGCGCGCATAATAGCACGGACCGTCCTGATTTTGTTTAGGGCACTTTGGGTCAGACAAGGAGACGAAAATAATGGACCAGCACTTGCAATCAGCGACTAGTACCCACTTTACGCATTTTGCCATGACACCTCCTCCGGACGCTAGTGTAGACTCCCAAGAAAATCGCATTATCTTCCACAACCAACACGTCCAGATGGACGTCGCAGCCCTATCGCGAGAGTTTTCAGATGTGATGTTTCATATTGGTGGACTCGACGATCCGCGCATCATTATTCCCTTAGGATCCGACGTCACCGTAAATTTCCAAAACCAAGACACAGCCAATCCACATGGGTGGCGCTTGATTGCAGATAAGCCACCATTTCAGAACCCGCAAAGTGCAGCACACAAGCCGCTTGCCTTTGTAGGCTCTGAGGTTGGCGTCACCAATCCCCAAGAAAGCGGCCAAGCCCATTTCACGGCAAACCAAGCTGGCATTTATACGTATATTTGCCCTGTTTCAGAGGATGGCGGTATCGGCCTCTATGGCATTTTTGAAGTCAGCCCGTCTCACTAAGTAGATATCGTTGGCCCCCTGCACTATGATGGGGGCCCGATTTTTACCGCGACCGAATCACCATCCAAATTATCAAAGCCACCATAAGGGGAAGCATGACGATCGCGAACAATTCATGCGCAATCAAATAGACCAGCGGTAGCCCGACGATAATAGCGATCCATGTCTTCAAGGCGCGAGAACGCAAGTGGGGGTGCCTTATCGCGGCAATAGACAACCGCACCGGATAGGATAACAAGGGTTTAACAGAGGGTGCAGGACTAATCTGTGCCTTCATTTGAGTTGCATCAGCAGGATTCAGCATAACATCCCGAGCGCGTTGCAACAAAATAAATTGGGACGCTTCTCCCCCGTTATCGGGATGAAGGCGCCGCGATTGTCGCCGAAATGCTTGCTGGACTTCTTGAGGATCAGCATCCACACCAACGCCTAACAAATCCGCCGCATCTTGGCGTGTCATGGACCATCCTCGCCTCCATAAGCAAAATCTCCCATGTACATTGTCGTCACCGTCCCTTTATCATTAACCTCATCATAGCATGGAACAATACTCGCTCCAAACGCTGTGAACCTTAGGCCCGTCGGCCTTCAGTCTTGACGCATCCATGGGGCCATCATACACTTCGTTTGTGACAAACCATAAACTCTTTGGCCACGTGATGGATTGACTCGAAGAGACTATGGCTTCATGTTCCCCATAGAAAGGCAGGCTCAGCATGACCGAGTATGATAATTTTGCTTGGCTGTACTATCGGCATTGGGCGGGCTACTCTTATACGGTGCGCCCCGTGTTATCCCGGGTATTGTTGTCAGCGCTAGCGCCTGGGGGACATATCATCGATCTCTGCTGTGGAACCGGACAGACCGCCGGTTATCTGGTCTCTCAAGGATTTGCGGTGACCGGAATCGACAACTCACCCAACATGCTCGCTTATGCTAAACGGGAAGCACCTGGCGCACAGCTTTTATTGCAAGACGCCCGCACATTCGCGTGCGACCACCCGGCGAGTGCCGTAATCTCGCTGTTTGACAGCTTAAATCACATGCTCACGGCAGACGATTTAATGGCAGTCTTTTCGCGCGTCTTCGCCACGCTCGAGCCAGGAGGAAAATTTTTCTTTGACGTCAACACTTTACAAAAATATCAAGCACAGTGGACTCGCACTGACGCCATGATTCATCCCGACCACGTCGCAACGTTTCACAGCAAATTCGACTTACGGTCCCGACTGGCTACCTTCAATGCGACTATTTTCATCTTGCACGACCGCCAATGGATTAGGTCCGATGTTGTCCTGCAACAACGAGCCTATAAACTATCAATGGTGGCGCAGCTGCTCCGTGAGACCGGATTCTCTGCGATACAGATAATGAAAGGCGTCTCTCTGTCCACTGACCCACAATTTTCAGGCCGCGCCTTTTTTCTCGCCACGAAGCCCACGAACCCATTCAACGCCACCTTGCGAGTCCTTTAGCTCACGCTAGATGTGAACACACTCCCATAAAGCCCCGACGTCCTGATAAGATTATTGCTATCTACGTCATCGAAAGAAGGCGGAATATGAGGACCGTATTGGATAGAGACTTGGTAGAAGCCTTTGAACAAACCGAAACCACCATGCACCGGCAGCATTTAGCGCGCTATGTGACTTATGAGCCAGGTGGAGATTTCGCAGACATGTCCCGGGACGGAGGACAAGCACTTTTTGCAGGTCACCTGTCGCCACTTAGTTATGCGTCAGGGTTCGGCCTGCCATGCCGTGGCAATGAAAACGACCTAGCCGCAATCGAGTCCTTTTATGATCAGTTTGACATGCCTGCACGTATAGAGGTTACATCGTTTTCAGACCCCACATGGCTCAGCGTGTTGGCGCACCACGGGTATTGCCTCGACCATTTTACCCACGTTTGGTATAAGCCACTCTGTTCTCGACCGCGTCATTTCTTCCCCCCAGTCGGTTCGATCGAGATAGTTGAAGAAAACACGCCGCTTGTGTCCCAATGGGCACACATTGTGGCATCCGGCTTTAAAATCGATGGTCCGCCTTCTCTTGACGACATCACATTTGCTACATGCTTTTTGCAGCACGACAGCTCGACGGGCGTGTTAGCAAAAGTGCATGGCGTCTGGGGAGCCGCGGCCGCAATCTCTATTCAAGGCCCCATCGCCATGCTTTTTGCCGCCAGCACACAACTCACCCACCGCAATCAAGGGCTCCATCACATGCTCATTGCCAAGCGCTTAGAGATGGCCGCCGAGGCCCACTGCGAGTGGGCGATTATCCAAACCGACCCCGGCAGCGCCACGGAGCGTCACGCTAGCGAATTGGGATTTGTCATGGGATACACCAAAGCGATGATGGTCGCTCCCATGGCAACATCATAAGTCAGTCAAGCTTGGCCCATTAAATGCTTTTCAAAAAATTCACTACGGCCTTTCGCAATCATGTACAACACATCATAGCCACGGGGCATATGACGGGTCTTGGGCAACGCCAACAGCGCAATGTCTTTATGAGCAGCTGTCAACGCTTGTATCATTTGGGCTGTGTGACGGAAATGGACATTTTCATCAATGAAGCCATGAATAATCAGCAGCTGCCCCTGCAGATTGTGTACAAAATTTAGCGTGGATGCGTATTCATATCCTTCGTGGTTTGTCTCATCGGTACCCATATAGCGTTCGGTATAGGCTGTATCATACCAGCGAAAATCTGCCACGGGAGCGCCTGCTACGCCAACAGAAAATACATCCGGCGCCTTAAGAAGCGCACTAAGCGTCATATAGCCCCCATAACTCCACCCGTAGATCCCCACACGTCTGAGATCGACAGGATAATGATCGCCGAGCCACTGCACTCCGGCAATCTGGTCGTCGAGCTCAATTGTACCAAAGCGGCGATTGATCGCGGTTTCAAAAGCTTTGCCGCGGTTGGCGCTTCCCCGGTTATCGACCTTAAGGACAAAAAACCCGTGTTGAGCTAAATACTGAGCCTGCAAATCCACCGTCAGACGCCAGTCTCTCGTCACCATCTGCGCGTGAGGGCCCCCATAGACCGCGACGACAACAGGGGCCTTCTCCTCCGTCATCTGCTGGGGATGGTACACTGCGCCATACAAGATGGTGCCATCATGAGCGGGGATTTCCACTAATTCTGGCTCTGATAGGGCCACGTCTCGTGCATCGATAGGCTGATGCAACACGATTGGCGCAACCTCGTGGCTGCGTTGAACCAAGCGTACGGCTGGACTATGCGATAAGTTGGATATCTGGTCAACATACCAGCGGCAGTCCTTGGAGAAAACCGTGAAATGCACCCCAGCTTCTTCCGTTAGACGCTCCATAAGACCCGTACTTAACTCCACCCTATATAGATGGCGTTCCAACGGCGATTCCTTGGTGGCTTCTACAAATAGATAGTCCTGCGATGGCGCAAGCGCCACAATCCGCGTGACCATAAACGCCCCGGACGTCACCCAACGCTCGCGTCGTCCTGGCTCCCGAAGAACCACATGACGAAACCCGTCTGAATTTTGCTCGCTAGTCGTCACAATGGCCCCCGAATCTAAAAACCACATATCGTGGGTCACGTTGATCCAATCATCAGCGTGCTCCGTCCACAAAATCGTCTGCTGATGGGTTTGCGGGTTATAGGCGAACACCGTAAGCGTTTTTTGATCACGCGTCAACAGCGATACCACCAGTCGATTATCTGGGGACCAATGGACATCCACCAAGTAACCGTCTGCAAAACCCCGGACGTCTACCCACTCGGTAGCGCCCGAAGCGATTTCCACCACACCTAGGCGAAAAAGCGCATTGGCATGCCCGACGAAGGGATAGCGATGCGTCTCGATTCGCGTAGCTTCCTCATCCCAATGAACAATAGGATAAATCGGGATGTGGCGATCATCCACTTCTTCAAACGCAATCCACTCTTCATTCGGACTCACAAAATATCCGTGGGGTCGATCAAATTCTTCTTGGGCAACATATTCCGCCAGCCCGCACGTCATCCCCGCTTCGCGCGGCTCAGCCAATACGCGCACGGTATCAGACACGGAGTCGAACAAGCACAACTGACCATTTCGTACAAACACAACCCGCTCGCCATCTCCCATAAGGTAGGGATCTTCTGCGCCTTCGGCAGGTGCCAGGAAAAATTGTTCCATGCTGTCGATGTCTAGGAGCCATAATTGACTGCCTTGTGGAATCAACACACGATGTGCCTTAGAGTGCGCAAATTGATAGTGGGTAATGCCTTCCCACGGCATTCGCTGCCGTTCGCGTCGCAATTCCTCCTCAAGAGAATGACCTGGCGTGCTCTTTGGACCCGCCAAAACCCGAGACGCCATGGTTGACAAGTCAAGCGTCCATAACGACAGCGCAGGATTATCACCAGACGGGGCCAAATAGGTCAGATGTTGATTGTCTGGTGTAAACTTCCAATGAATGGGGACATTGAGCCCAGGCGCGGGAACCGTTGCTATTTGCTCCCACGTCACTTTCTTGTCAGTTTGCATTATGTCTACTCCCTCTAATCGCCAATTCACTATCTCTGGTCAGTCGTATCGTTGTTTCCCGTCATACCTGTTTCATTGTACTATGATAAAAGAGAACAAACCATGAGACGTTGCCTACGGGACCGCCATCCGTCACCGTACGTGTATCGCCCGCTTTACATCGATCCAACCAATGTCTCGTTCCATTTGCAGGAGGTTCCCGATGACCGTTATGGCATGCTTTAGTGGCAGTATCGTCGCGTTTTTGATGGTCTGGGGCTTATTGCGTCTTAGCAATCAGGTGATTCAACACCCTGTCCGCGACCCCGTCGCATTTCCGAAGCAATTACGTCTGGGAATGTGGCTGCTCGTGATGGCATTGTTCGAAGAAGGCCTCTTTCGTTGGCTATTAGTAGGAGTGGCGAGCCGCTTTATTGGACTAGGGCCCGCATTTATTGTATCAGTCGCAGCGTTTACGGTGGCCCACCGTACAAACGGCACTCTATCCTATAGTGCCATTATCAACCTCATTCTGGTCAGTACGATTTTAGGGGCGATCTTTATTTGGTGGGGATTTTGGGCCGCGGTCGCGGCGCATTTTGGCTGGAATCTCGCTCAATGGTGGTTAGGGTTTACGGTAAGCGGAGAAAAAACCCGACCGCTTCTCCCCTCTCCCCACATGCGCACCATTCCCGATTGCCCTTACGGGCCTGAGTCGCATTGGACAACAACTATCGTAATGATAGCGACACTGATTGCGATGATCGCTCCCGGATTAGGCCATCTGACCCTATCCCGAGGGCTTCTGTAATCCCGGCAAGGCTATAGTGTTTGAATAAATTTTTCCATGGCCATAATGTCGACAAATGCTCCATCAAGATATCCCTGACGCTGGAAAATGCCCACTTCCCGGTAACCCATTTTGGTATACAACCGTTGACCCGCCATGTTATGGGGAAATGTAAAGAGAACAATTTTATAAAAGAGGTGTTGGCGCGCCAAGATTTCTAACTGCGTTAACAGCTGCTGTCCAATGTGTTGTCCTCGGTACTCACGGTGCACATAGATGGACAGCTCTGCTACTCCGCGGTAGGCCTGACGAGAAGAATAAGGATTGAGGGATGCCCAACCCACCACCTGATGTCCAATCTCGGCGACCAAAACTCCATAGCGTCCTCGATGAGCATCCCACCATATCATCATATCGTCCGGACTCTTGGGCTCAGCATCCAAGGTCGCGATACGGTCCAGTATGCCTTGATTGTAAATCCCACGAATCGCCTCAAGGTCCTGACTTTGCGCGACTCTTACCGACACATCCACAATATTTAACCATCCTCCAAAATTTTCTGTCACCGCTAGCATTGAGCATTCCCGCATTAGCTATTAAGATAAAGGAAGAACGCTAGCCTTGCCAAGGGGGTAGGTGCCCAATGATGTTGCCGCAGTCGTCTACCGAAATTCCTACCGCGATTTTTAACTTCTTTATGCTGCTGTTATTGTGGCGTTTCTCCTTGCGCTTATTGCGCCGGCCTAGGAATCGGCGCCGGTGGTTAGTCGACCCCACGGTAGCACATCGCCTGCCGGAACCGAAGCCCACACCCTTAGAAATCGCTCAAGACCGCTATGCTCGAGGAGAGCTCACAGACAAAGAGTTTGAACAAGTTGTTGAACGGTTGCTAAAATCGCGATCGCCTTCTCAAGATTGGTAGGGCTTTATTACCAATCTTGATTATTATCAGACAATTCTTTGTATTGAAAAGCTCGTTCTATTTTCCATGAATCTCCGTCGATGACACACACGGCGGGAACCGGAACCGACAACCACTCCAGCAGCGACACCGAGCGCCCCAGCATATGACTATAAAACAAGGCTAAAATGCGCCCATGCGCGACGACGCCAATGGACCGACCGGGATTCGCTCGCATTAACTCTTTAAGACACATACTTATACGGTCTATGGCGGCTTCGCGGTCCTCCTGTCTAGAAAAAAATGTCGGACCTATTGATCGTCTCGTGCGCCTAGCCATCGTTGCCGTTTTATGGATTTGGCCCCTAACCACTGCCATGTCTACCGTCGGCACCGCGATAATGTCGGCTTTAGGTGGGATCATTCTTGTGACCGCCGTTACCGGCTATTGCTTGCTATACGATGTATTAAACTGGTCGACGGTCAGGCGCCATTCCCACGCATAAACCAGTGCGACAAGAAAGCTCTTGACAACAATTGGTTACATGTTAAGGTAAACACATCGGGAGATCACCTTCAACCAGTGGTCTTTAACAATTTTCCTGGGTTCCAGATTGCAGCACTATCTTGGCTGATGCATCCCGATTCGTCCATCTGCCCTGCGGTCTTTACCCCAGTACATAAGGAGGTGAAAAACGTGGCTTATTTGGATGAAAAAATTCGTGACCAAGTCACCCAGTTCTTTCAAGACTTAAAGGATTCGGTTACTATTCAGATTTATCCGGGTCCTGAAGCGGAAACCGCTCAAGTCTTTACCGACTTGGCCAATGAAGTAGCGGATCTTTCCGACTTGGTCATGGTGAGCCAAACCTCCGAAGCGCCTGTTCTAGAACCCGGACATCCCGGTAACGAGCCAATTTCTGGTCCTATTGCCAACTTGCTAGACAACCAAGGCCGTGCAACCGGCATACGTTTTGTCGGCATTCCCAGTGGGCATGAATTTGGTGCGTTTCTTGAAGACATCAAAGCAGTTTCAACCCACACGGTCAATCTGACAGACAAAGCCAAAGAAGCGCTGGCGCAGTTAACGCAACCTGTGCACATCCAGGTATTTACCACCCCTACGTGACCATATTGTCCCCGGGCTGTACGCCTGGCACATGATATGGCTCTAGAATCACCCAACGTAGTGGCAGACATGGTGGACGCAAGCGAGTTCCCAGACCTCGCAGGCAAATATAATGTCTATGGTGTTCCCAAGTCCGTCGTCAACGGCAAGCTCGATGTCACAGGAGCTGTCCCCGAGAACCAATTGTTAAAAATTGTGTTAGAGGCAGCTGGTCAATAATAAAAACAAGGCCCAAGACGGGCCTTGTTTTTATTCTCTCACCCCTAGTGCTCGAGCTAATTTAGGGCGATTAAAACCCACAATGACTGTCCCATTGACAATAATCACCGGCACGCCGGTTTGTCCGGATTTGCGTTGCAATTCCTGTGCGGCCTGGGCGCTTTTTGAAACATCCACCTCTTTAAAAGGCACTTTCCTCTCTTGCAGGAACCGCTTCGCGCTCCGGCAATGGGGTCAAGTTTGTGTGGTATACACAATAACGGCCATATGCCCACCTCCCGCATAGAAACAATATATGTTGCCTTGATTATACCCCTAGAGGTATTTTAACGGCAATAACTTCGCCGTAATGGCACACTTTCATCCTTCCCACGTATGGTGATTAGCAACGCCGGAGGTGATGAAGAATGGCCGTCGCACATTATGATATCCTAGCCGCAGCTCATACCGCCCACGGATATCGTTCTTATTATGCCAAATGGCTGAAAAATGCCCGCCACATCATCGCTCTTAAGGGACACTATGTGACGATATCCGCTGTTCTTACAGCGTTCGCCGATAACCTAGACGGTATAGAGCTGTGGCGCTTTCATGAACCCTTAAATCCCAACCTTTTGACAGGGCTTGTCATCCCATCACGTCATACCGCTATTATCATGGATCACTCATCATGGCAGATCAGCGGAGTAACCGCCGTTATTGACACGGTTAGTTTAGACGCGCCTACCGTGCGTTATCCCTCGCTGCCTCCTGATGTCTACCGGCACCTCCGCATCGCCAGTGACTATCTGCAAGATATCCGTGAGTTTTGGCGTACAGTACCCCAACTCTCCGCGGCCGTACATGATGTTCAACAACGATTATTGGAGATGGTCTCTGTATGCCCAATACCAAAGGCCGGTCAAAGCTTCCATGCATTTGGGACAGCCTTATCCTCCCAGGGACCCTATTCACCTGTGACTGATGCAAGTTGGCCCGCAAAACGCCGCCACCTCCTTATCAGTCCCCCGGGATCAGAGATTCACGCCCTCATGGCCGCCGTCGGCAAACGGGCTCTGGCGTCGGGGCACTCTGTTCTTTTTCTGCATTGCGGCATTAACCCCGACCATTTCGACCATCTCTATCTACCGCAGTCACAGTGGCTAATCAGTCATTGCGTTGCTCCGCACTGGCAAACCCCGCACACAACGGACGTCACTTATGACTTAACACAAGCCAGCCTCACGGCTGGCGCTCGTGATGAATTAGATAATTTATATTTTCTCTACGCACAGGCCTATCATAAAGCATGGGCACGTATTGCAGAAACAATGTCTCCCCCCACGCCAGTGCCCGCCGAGGAGGTCCAGCGTGGAGTACAAAAAGTGAGCGATGAGCTCTCGCGCCACCTAACCCTGTCAGGTTGAAAGAACTTGGTACAGGCGCGTCTCATCAGTCTCGCGTCTAATAAATAACAATAAAGGCGGCTCATTACGAGCCGCCTTTTGTTTTAATGGGATTGCTAGCCTTTCGGGACTGACCTTTATAACGCGCCCGTCTCGCGGGTTTCCTCGAGGGCTTCCAACACTTCATCCGCCGCTTTGCTGCGGTAACCACTCGATACCCCCCAGTAGTAAAACAGCAACGAGACGACCGCAATCACTACCAAGTCCCACGGATACGGAATAAAGCCCTTGCCGTGGTTAGCCGGGGCTCCAAAGACACCCGAGCCGTAATAAGACATCGCCAGCATGAATAGCAGATAGAACACCATCCATACGCTGGACTTAAATGACTGTGCCGAGGGCTTCGCAATCGTCTGCGGCACAATGGCGCTGATAATCAAATACAGGACCACGCCAATCAAGATAATGCCCAAGAGTTTCTCGTCAGCGACCCAGCCATCCCAGTAGATAATCAAGGACGCGCCAATAAACGCCACCGGCGCAATCCACGACAAGCCGCCTAAGCGAATGGGCCGCGGTACATTGGGCATCGTGCGGCGAAACACGGCGGCCGAAATCGGTCCCACCATGTAGGTAAAGACGGTGGCTCCCGACACAATCGCCACCAGCGACTGCCACGCCGGGAACGGGGCCAAGAAAATCAAACTGATGATGGCCGCGACCACCAAGGCAATGCTGGGAATCCCCGTCTTGGGGTTGATTTTCGCTAAGCCCTTGGGCATATAGCCATTGCGGCCCAGCGCGTCTAAGACGCGCGTCGTGGAAGCCAGATAAATACTGCCCGTGCCGGCGGGCGACAAGAACGCATCAATAAACAACAGGGTCGACAACCACGACAAGCCCGCAAAAATGGCCAACTGGGCAAACGGCGCCCCTGCAATTTGCGCATTGGACGCAATCGCGGCCCAGCCTTTGCCCAACACCGAGGTGGGGAGTGCTCCGATAAAGACCACCTGCAACAAGGTGTAGAGAATAATGCCGATCACAATCGACACAATCAAGGCGCGAGGCACGTCCCGTTGGGGATTTTTCGCTTCTCCCGCCAAGTCCACCGCTTGCCGAAAGCCCAAGTAGGAGAACACAATCCCGGCCGACGCGACCGCCCCCAACATTCCCGAGGATTTCATCGGCATGAATCCCCCAATGTGGCTGAAGTTGGTGCCGTGCAACCCGACAATGGCCAACACAATCACCGTCAACGTCGGCATGAAAAATTTCCAGATCGTGAGCGGTGTGTTAATCCGCGCAAACACCTTAATTCCAAAGTAGTTCACGGTGAAAAAGGCCACAATCAACAGGGCAGCGAAAATCAACCCCGACGTAGTCAACGTGGACTTGACATACAGTCCCGGGAAAAAGTGACTCATATACTGCACTGTCGCTTCGGCTTCTACGGCGGGCACCGACGCATACGCAATCACCGCGGCCCACCCGACGATAAAACTCGTCAAGTGCCCATGCGAGTATTGCGTATAGCGCGCAATGCCCCCGGATTCCGGAATCATCGAACCTAGCTCAGCATAGACCAAGCCAATGAACAAGACAATCACGCCACCAATGACCCAGCTGAAAATCGATGACGGTCCCGCCAAATACGCCGCCGTAAAGGCCGCAAATAACCATCCGGATCCAATAATGGCCCCCAGCGAGGACATGGTCAGATCGAGAAAGGATAATTCACGTTTCAAGCCCCGCTCTAAATTAATCAATGTGGTGCCTCCTCTTTACGGTATCATTTTGTCTAAAACCTACATGTTGTCTGAAAACGGAGAGCCTCCCACGCTCAACCAAAAAGATAAGAAATAATTTCTGGGCTGTGGGCGTCTTTAATTAAACGTGGCCACAGCACATTATAATACTTCGACACAAATGTCTGATTTCCTGCCTAATTGCCAAACTAATTTTTCATGCATTGGGGAGTATTTTATTTCTATCTCCAAACCCCCGATTAAAAACGATCAATATCATCTTGTTCCGTCCTTATTTTGGACCAAATCTCCGATTTTCAGCCGATATCCCTTGTGCAATATATCAGACGTCTTGTCAGGGCCGTACCCATTCATCCTTGGCCACCATTCTGTATCGAATTCCGTGTAATAGGGATTTGCATCACTGTGTCCACCACACTAAAATGGCATAAGATAGGCCTCAGGAGGTTACAACCGATGGGACAAGATGCTTTAATTGTGGTGGATTTCCAAAACGATTTTTGTTCTCAAGGAACATTAGCGGTGCCGGATGCGGAGACAATTATTCCTTCCATTCAAGCTTTGCTTAACTATTTTTCGCTGCAAGGCCAACCTATTGTCTTGACGAAAGACTTCCACCCTGAAAACCATGTGTCTTTTCAGGCCCAAGGGGGCCCATGGCCTCCCCATTGCGTACAAGGCACCGTGGGCTGCCAGATCCATCCGTCGCTGACGATTCCTGAAGGCGCTGCATATTTTTACAAGGGATTTGACCCCGCTGTGGATGCTTACAGTGGCTTTGAAGGATTTTTGGCCGAAAGCGGCCACATTTCCTCTATCGGGTTGGCAACGTGGCTCCATCGACTCGACGTCGAGACCGTCTATATTAGCGGACTAGCAACCGACTACTGTGTCCGGGCTACAGCCCTAGATGCCGTCACGGAAGGCTTTCATACGATTGCGGTCACCAATGCCATGAAAGGCGTCAATGTTCGACCGGATGACAGCGCCAAAGCACTTGAGGACATGCGCCAAAAAGGCGTCACCTTACAGCCTTGGACATTATAGAAGAAGGTGACCATTTATCAAACGAGGACTAATCTTTATCCTGCCCGTTGTCGCTTTGGTCGTGCTGATTGTCACGGCGCCCCTTACGTTATGGCAACAAGTCTTAGCCGTTTTGGCCATCCTTGTTCCCCTAGGATGGCTCCTCAACCAAAAGCGGCGTCGTCCTGCCACGTTGTTACAAGATTCCTCGGTAGCAACATTAGATGCAGCGGAAACAACTTTTCAAATTGGTCATGCCGCCTTGCCCCATCTTCGCCAAGGCCTCAATCGGGAGACAGCGCAGCATATCGCCAATATCATTCAGCAAACGGTTGGGGTTGAAGCTGTGGCGATTACCGACACGAACAGTGTCCTAGGATGGGCTGGCAAGCCCTGCCCGCAACATAATCCGGGCTCAAGCCTTTCGAATACCACTAGAGAAGTGATGGAGCAACGGGTCCAAAGAATCTTAAAAACCGAGGAACTCAAAGGAGCTTACGATGAATGTCAGCTCGGCGTTGTCATTATTACTCCGTTGATCTCTCATGGTCAATCAGTAGGCTGCATTAAACTTTATGTCGCAAACCAGAGCACTTTGCCGAAGCGCGCAGGCCGACTTGCCGAGGGGATTGCCCAACTCCTCTCTATTTTATTGGAAGTGGCCGAATTGGACCGGCAGCGTAGCCTCGCTTCAACGGCCCGTCTGGAGGCTCTGCAAGCTCAAATTCGTCCGCATTTCTTGTTTAACGTCCTTAACACGATTATCTCCTTTTCCCGCACCGACCCGGATAAAGCCCGCGACTTATTAATCCAGCTGGCCTCGTTCTTTCGGCGTTCCTTAGCGCATAAAGGATCGATGGTGCTCGTCAAAGACGAAATTGACTATGTACAAACCTATTTGAATTTAGAAAAAGCTCGCTACGGGGATAAGCTCCGTTACCGATTGCGCATCCAACCCGAGGCATTGCACCGCTCAGTTCCTGTCCTCATTATTCAACCACTGGTTGAAAACGCAGTCATTCACGGCATTGCCGAAAAAGAAGGTCCCGGTATGGTCAGCGTTAGCATTCGCAACCAAGGCAATCATACGATTATCTATGTCTCTGATAATGGGCATGGCATCCCCAAATCACGCCAGCGGGAAATTTTTGAAATGGGACACGGTCAAGGGATGGGCTTGGGGCTATCCAATGTTTCGGAACGGCTTATCGGTCTTTACGGTGTTAAATATCGCCTACGCTTGCGATCTTCCGAAGATAAAGGAACCACGGTACGAGTCGTAATTCCATGCCAGCCGTCTTCGACCGCTAGCACGGGTGCCTAAAGCGCCCAACACTGCACCGACCGTCGCATAAATAGAGGAGGATTGTCTATGCTAAAAGCCCTAATCGTTGAAGATGAATATCCCGCTCGCCAAGAACTGCGTTTCTTACTCGAACCCTACCAAAATGTATTGGAAGTCATTGGGGAAGCGCAGACGGCCAAAGAAGCACTCTCGCTCATCGAAGCTCTGGATTATGACGTGGTTTTTCTCGACATACAGATGCCCGGCATGTCAGGCATGGAGCTCGCTCGCATTCTAAAAGACAAGCGTCCTCAACTAAGCGTGGTCTTTATTTCAGCGCACGAACAGTACGCCGTGGATGCGTTTGCGGTCCAAGTCGTCGACTATCTGCTTAAACCCGTCAGTAGTGAACGTATTGCCGAGACCATTCGTCGCTTGACCGATCTTGATACCGCCACGCCGAAGACCACATCCGATGTCCTCACTTGGGTGCCGTGTGAATCCGGAGGTCATACCATTCCGGTCAATACCAATGACATCATTTTTATTATGGCTGAACATGAAATTATTTACATTTACACCTATCACGACCGCTACCCGACGCGTTTTACTCTTCAAGAATTGCAAGAACGCTTGCCTAGCGAGACATTCTTGCGGACCCACCGCAGTTTTATTGCCAATATGCACCAGGTCAAAGAAATCATGCCCTATTTTAATGGTACTTACCTTCTAAAAATGAAAGACAAACAGAGCAGTGAAGTGGTCGTTAGTCGATCCAACGTCAAAAAGGTCAAGGAACTCTTTAATATTACCTAGGCGTTCTAAAGACACTCTCTCAACTTTTGTCATCGTGCCAAGCACTTGACCCATCGGCCCAATGTTCCTTTTTCCAAATCGGCACACGTTCTTTTACCCGATCAATCCCCGCGCGCGCAGCGGCAAATGCCGCATCCCGGTGGGCAGCGGAGACGGCAACGGCCACGCTTATCGTCCCCACCGGAAGAGAGCCAATACGGTGGACGATGACAATATGACGTACACAAAATTCCTCTTTCAATTCCTCGCCTATCTTACGAATTTGCGCTTCCGCCATCTGTGGGTAGACATCATAAAACAAGCCTTCTGAGGCACGGCCTTCAAATTCATTGCGCACCGTCCCGAGAAATAATACCTGCGCCCCTGCGCCTGGATCTTCCAACGCTTGGAGGAGCGCCGACGGGTCAATCACTTGTTGTGTAATCTGATAAACGTCCATAAACCCTCCTTGGGATACGTTTTCCCATATTACCCTCCACTAACAGGGGGAACGACCGCTACTTCATCCCCATCGTGCAATTGAGCATCTCCGTCTACCCACTCTTGATTGACACTGAAAAGCCACGCGTCAAACGGATCCCCTAAAGGTTTTACTAAAAATTTTTCAAAAAACTCCTTGACTGTCATGGTGCCATCAAGATCATAGAGTTTTTGGCGAGCATTCATACGATCAGCAGCAAAAGAAAAGAATAAGACCATAATCGACATGGCGGGCACCCTCTTTCGTTGGAAAAACCCCCCATTATGTGAGGAGGCACTGCATCATTCGTTACCGACAGTTTAAGTTTGCACTTTTTGCGGCGGTCATCTTTGTATGGACGATTTCTTTATCCCTTAACCGCATAAACCCCTCGGTGCATGATACGACAGACGCCCCCGCTTACTTTACGCCACAGACCCATAGCCCTGTTGGCATCGACTACGGCGTCCAGCTCGAAACCGACCATCCAGAGGCCCGTGCAATTTTGCTAGAAGACCTCCATGTTCATCCGGCTTTGGCCTTTCACGTCACGGCCACCACCCCCACCGACTATACCCTTATGCCCGATAGATTTTGGCCAGCCCACTCCATCATAACGGTATCGTTCCATCAAGGTCAATTTCATACTACAACCACCTTTGCGACGGGTGACGCGCACATACTGCGCGTCAACCTCACTGATCAGACACTTGAAGCCTATGAAGGCTCCACCCGTGTGCGCATCATGCCCGTCTCCACCGGCGTATCTCCCCAATGGACCACCCCCACCGGTACGTTTTGGATTTACCGACGCGTAGTCGATGATCATATGGTCGGAGGGATCCCCGGTACAAAAGACTATTGGGATGTTGAGCATGTTCCGTACGCCCAGTACATTTTCCGTGGCATCGCGATTCATGGGGCATGGTGGAACCATCACTTTGGCGTCCCTAAGAGCCATGGCTGCATTCAACTATCCACCGAAGGCGTGAATAATGCGCGTTGGGTGTGGGATTTCAGCGCATTAGGCACCCCCGTCATTGTTTTTGGACACACCCCTAAGGCTTTGGGGAATCCAGTGCCGTATCCAAAGGAATAAGCCGCGTCGCTGACTTTCGCCAAGTTCTACGCATCATCAGCCCTGTAAAAATTAAAATGGCAGGCGTAAAGAGTTGCATCAACGTCGTAAACCCAATGCCCCAATAGGGATTTAGATAGTGCCAAACATACAGCGGATTGTCCCTCGTGGTTTCTCCAATAAAACCGCGCAACAAAGCATAATAAAACATCGCAGACCAAAATTGATATCCCGGCGGTGGTGTACGGTAGCGTTCGATCCAAAAATACCGCACTAAGAGAAAAATGCCTATAGAGGAGCCAATTAACTGTTCGGGCCATCGTCCGAAGCCTAGTTCTGTCATGCGACCCAGTACTTCGTGGTTGAAGATATTACCAATGCGGACCATAAAAATGCCTAAGGCAATACCAGGCACAGTCCAATCGACAAGATAGTTAAATTCCAAGGGTTTCTGGCGCAATTGGTACCATAACGCCAATACTCCCAATCCGATAGCTCCATCATAGGCCAATCCCCCATCCCAAATTCGCACGATTTGTGAGGGATCGTTCCATATCCATTGGGGTTCGTTCGCCAATACGAACACAAGACGTGCCCCAATGACCCCCCATAAGACAGTCCACAACGTGACGTTCGAGAGATAATCCGGATCCTCTCCCAATTGCTTGCCCCGCTCAATCAGGTAATATGCACCGCCTAAAATGGCCATGACCATAAAAATACCATACCAATGCACCCCAATTGGCCCGATCTTAAAAGCAAATGGGTTCAGCCACGGAATATCCAAGGTTTGTCCTCTTTCTTTGAATCAGTCTAGATCCGCGCAAACACCCGTTCCGCTGCTTCCAATGTCGCCTGCGTCGTTTCATCATTATGCGCTGCCGAAGGAAAAGCTGTTTCAAACGGTGAAGGGGGAAAGAAAATCCCTTCTTCCAACATCCCATGGAAAAACCGGGTATAGCGTGCACGATTTGAGGCATTAACCTCATCAAAATTGTGCGGAGCACTTTCGCGAAAGAAAAGAGTAAACATGGCACCAATCGTGTTAGCACTCACAGCAATCCCATGTCTCTTTCCTGCCTCGACCAATCCGGTAGCCAATGTCCGTGTCCTTTCGACAAGGGGAGGGTAGAACTGCGGTCCGCCAATAGTTCGTAACTGTGCAAGTCCCACAGCCATAGCTACAGGATTGCCAGAGAGCGTGCCGGCCTGATACACGGGTCCTAGAGGAGCGACCTGTTCCATATAGTCCCGCTTCCCTCCGTAAGCCCCCACGGGCATTCCTCCCCCAATAACTTTAGCCAGACAAACCAAATCGGGTTCTAGGCCAAAAAGTCGGGACGCCCCTCCCCAGTCTACCCGAAATCCTGTCATCACTTCATCCACAATCCATAAAGCTCCGGCTTGACGGGTAAGATGGCGAATGGTCGCTAAGAATTCCTCGGAAGGCAACACCGTGCCCATATTGCCGGCAACGGGCTCCGAGATCACCGCTGCAATCTCGTGACCAAATCGGGAAAAGACAGCTTTTAACCCCTCAATATCGTTATAGGGTACCGTCAAGGTTAGCTCCGCCAAGGCCACCGGAACGCCCTGAGAATCTGGTATCCCCATAGCCGCTGCCCCAGAGCCCGCCTTGACTAACAACGAGTCGCCATGTCCGTGATAGGATCCGGCAAATTTCACAATTCGACTCCGTCCTGTGACTCCACGAGACACCCGAATGGCAGACATGGTGGCTTCAGTTCCAGAATTAACCATTCTCACCATTTCCAAGCCCGGCACGGCTTGGGTTAAAAGCTCCGCCATTTCCACTTCCAACACTGTAGGAACCCCATAGCTCAATCCTTTGACGGCTTGGGCAGAGGCAGCGTTGACGACCGCAGGATGCGCATGACCTAAAATTAATGGACCATAACTCATGACGTAGTCAATATAACGTCGCCCTTCCTCGTCTTCTAGATAGGGCCCCTCGCCTTGACGGGCAAAAAACGGCGAGCCCCCCACACCTTTAAATGACCTAACCGGCGAATTGACGCCGCCGGGAATCAGCTGCTGCGCTTTCTCCCAATAGTGTTCCATCCCCACATCTCCTCCCACTAGACATTAAAGCGAAAATTGACCACATCTCCATCTTTCATCACGTAATCCTTTCCTTCAAGGCGGACGTGGCCATGTTCTTTGGCCTTAGCCATACTGCCCCATTGATCCAAATCGCTGAAAGCTACGACCTCGGCGCGAATGAATCCCCGTTCAATATCCGAGTGGATTTTCCCAGCAGCCACTTTAGCCGTGGTATTATGAGCGATAGTCCAGGCGCGCACCTCATCCTCGCCTGCCGTAAGAAAAGAAATGAGCCCCAATTTATCATAAATAGCCTGCGCCACACGTTTAAGCCCCGACTGCTGAATTCCCAAGTCTTGCATAAAGGCGGCACGATCTTCTGGATCCAGTTCTTCCATTTCTTGCTCTAATGCCGCAGCCATCAGGACGACTGGGACATCTTTATCTTGTGCTAAGGCTAAAATGGCTTCACGGTTGGGAAAGTCTCCGGCTTGAAATGCTTCATCGTCTAAGTTAATAACCCAAACGGCTGGCTTCAATGTTAAAAACTGATACCCGCGAATTAAACGCAGCTCGTCATCTTGCAACGTCATTTGATTCAAGCGCTGATCATTTTCTAACGCATTTATCAACCGATCAATTAAATCCAGCTCCTGTCTCATCTCCGCTGTGATCTTTTTCCCCGTCTGAATCCGGACCCGGCGTTTCTCCAATAAATCTAAATCAGATAATCCTAATTCTAATTCCATTTCTTCAATGTCGCGGAGCGGATCCGCGGGTCCAACAATATCAGAAGCATAGCCGCGCACTACATGAACTAGAGCGTCCACCAACCGCACATCATTAAGAAATCGGTTGGGTCCTCCGTTATCCGCGCGATTAAGCCCGGGCACATCGACCACCGCAATTTGCGCAGGCGTCACCTTACGCGGGTGATATAACTCCGCCAGACGATCCAGTCGGCTGTCTGGAACTGGCGCAAGGCCGCGTCGCGATTCTGTTTTGCCTGAACCAAAATCGTTTGTTTCCGCCTTGGCTCCTGTCAACAAATTAAATACTGTCGTCTTGCCCGCAAGTGGCAGACCGATTAATCCTACGTCCAAAATTTGGCCCCCCATTTCTTTCCCGATTATACTCAATGGGAGAAGACAAAGAAACCTAAAGCGTGCATAGCTTTAGGTTTCTTTGTCTTCCTCTACCAGCTTACTCTGGAGAGTGGTCCTGGGCCTCCTCTTGAGTTGCCGGGTCATCGTTCAGCGGGATACTGCGGCGGCTCGCATCCGCTGCACTCAAATCAATTCCGAGCTCCCGCGCCACTTCTTGCTGAAAACGCTCCCGATTGAGGTCCGCAATTTTTTTCTTGTCTTGTTCGTGTTCGTCCAATTCCTCTTCCCCTTTCCCGACCATGGAACGTTGGCCTAGAGCTAGAATGTCCGAGCCCTAGCAGGTTCATGTGCAAAAAGGGGAAGGAATGTTAATGCGCTATCGTCTCCGCTAAATTGCCGTTAATGTAAATCCTGGCTTCGATCGTCGCGGCTTTGACGAGCATTTGGGACACACTACAATACTTTTCTTGACTTAAATGCACCGCGCGCGAAATTTTGTCCTGAATATCGTGTTCGGTCTCAAACCGATAATTGATGACAATCGTGGTATAAACTTTGGGATGATCAGGCGCTCTATCCCCATCAATGTCCATCGTAAAACTCTTGACGGGTGCACGCATTTTTTGCAAAATCGACACCACATCGATTCCCGTACACCCTCCTAAAGCAATCAACGTCAAATCCATCGGTCGCACCCCAGAATTTTGACCACCAACCTCTGGAGCAGCATCCATTACAATGGAATGGCCTGTGGGAGCTGTGCCGACAAATTGCATGCCCCCCGTAAATTTAACATCGACGTGCGCCATGTGCGTTCAATCCTCCTAGTTTTGGATCTCCATGGATTGCTATTGGATATCTTCTCGTTGCCGCCAAACCGGATCGCCCTCTTGAATAATCTCGGGAGCCGCTGGGTGCGGTTCCCAAAGCGGATGTTCAGCAATGGCTGCTTCACGTTCCGCCTCGGACTTAAAACAACGCTGCCACCGATCACAATGGCGACAATTCAGACTCACCTCGCGCGGAGGCAACGTACGCTTCTCTTGGTAGGTTTGGGCTGTGTTAATGCGCTGGACCAACCAGCTCTTCCAATGCACATCAGGCCACTGCAGCCACATCAGCCGTTCATTCGTTTCCCGATTTTCAACCACTAAACGCCCGGCATCATAACCGCCAATGTTGACGTACAACGCCAACTGCGCCCAATGGTCAAAAAAGGGGCCCGCTACCCGCACCGCTGCAAACTTGTCATCGCGAACCGTCTTATATTCGACAGCAACTTGGTGGTCGCCTTCTTTCAACACCGCATCAATACGCCCTGAAACATGAAGTACCGGATCTTTCAACGGCACTTCAACCCCCACGACGTCATATAAATCGCCCAAGCTTTGCTGAAATCGCTTGTGTAAAGAGGCTCCATCATGCATGGCAACAAGCGCCTCGGGAGCGATGTGTCGCCCAAATCCCAAGAGGTCCATGACCGTATACCGCAAGCACCGTCCTGATAGCGACGGTGCAAACGTCTTCGGTTTCCGAGGCTTTTTCTCTGCCATGATATGTCCTCCTAGGCCACCGTTTGTCCCGGAGCCAATACCATGACCGTATGTTCGGTTCCCACTAATAAGTCCTTTAACGCCTCGGGATTACCCTTTAAGGCATCAAATGTACCATAGTGCATCGGAACAATGGTCTTCGCACCTAGCAGTTTTGCTGCATACGCGGCTTCTTTAGGAGCCATAGTGAAGTGCCCGCCAATGGGCAATAGCGCAATGTCGGGTTGATAAAGTGTTTTAATGAGCGCCATATCTCCAAAGACATTCGTGTCTCCGGCATGATACAACGTCAGTCCATTTTCAAGCGTTACCACGAAGCCTGCGGCTTCGCCGCCATAAATAATACCGTTTTCCGTGCTAATGCCTGAGCTGTGGTCAGCATAAACCATCGTCACTTTAATGTCGCCAAAGTCGACGGTCCCTCCCTTATTCATGCCAACCGTGTTGGTCACACCCTTAGATCCCAAATAGGTCGCTATTTCAAAATTCGATACCACGGTCGCACCGGTCGCCTTAGCCAAAGGCTCCGCACTTCCCATGTGGTCAAAATGGCCATGAGTCAATAAAATATAGTCGGCTTTATCCCATGCATAAAAGGCCGGAGGGCATTTTGGATTGCCTTCCAACCAAGGGTCAAACACTAAATATTTCCCGCCAGGGGACTTTAAAATAAAAGAGGCGTGTCCCAGCCATGTCAATTCTGCGCCATCAAGTCCCATATTTATCCCTCACTTTTGTGATGATTAATTTCCCACCATGAATAAAGTTCTGACCAGCTCTGAACCCAATGACCGGCACCAGCTGCCACCAGCTCTTCCGCTTTAAAAGTATTGTAACTAAAGCCAACAGCCTCACATTGAGCCGCCCTCGCCGCTCGCATGTCATAGGGGCTGTCACCAATATACCACGTGTCCTCCGGACGCGCTTTCAGATTGGCCAAAGCGCATTGCAATGGCTCAGGATCAGGCTTATGACGAGAAGTGCTGTCGTGATGCACCACTGTTTGGAACAACGACCACAGCCCGTATTGCTGAAGTCCACGTTTCGTCATATCTAAGCGTTTGGATGTTACCACCCCCATTGGAACACCTTGCTCTGCCCACCGATGTAACGCCACATCCGCACCGGGGATGAGCGCAATCATCTGATCATGGTAGGCGTGATTATGTTTTCGGTATAAGGCCACCAAGCGATCGATTTCCTCACCACTCAAATTAGGTCGCATGATACGAAATTGGTCATCCAGCGAGCGCCCAAAGTGTTGCAATATTTGCTCGCGACTCACGGTCTCACCCAGCCCTTCTTTAAAGGTATAGACAAAGCTGGCAAGAATGAGCTCGGTGGTGTCCAAAATGGTGCCATCCAGGTCAAAAAGAAGAACCGCCCGTGGAGCCATTAATTCTCGCGCTCCGCAGACTGCCACCGCAAGACATAGCTTGCTTCATCCTGATCATGGTAGCCTTGTCGGTCATGCGCTTCGTAAAAAGGAAGCGCGCATGCTCCTAAGTCCGCTGTATAACCCGATTCCTTGGCTAAGTTCACCGCTAATCTTAAGTCTTTGAGGCGATTGGCCACGGAAAATCCCGGTGCAAAATTGTTGTGGCTGTAGCGATCCAGGACTTTGGTGAGCTCGTACGATTGCGCGGATCCCCAATTCATGACCGCCGCTAAGTCGTCAAGGGCTAGATTTTGGTGTAGACCAAACTGCAAACCTTCCGCCGCCGCCATCAAATTAATGGCAGAGACCATATTGGATATCAGTTTCAAAGTTTGTCCCTGACCAACGGCTCCCACATGTAAAATGCGCTGTCCCATTTGTTCCAAGAAGGGTCGAACCCGAGTAAAATCACCCTCCTCGCCGCCAACCATGATGGTCAAAGTCCCATTCTGAGCCCCGACATCGCCCCCCGTAACAGGTGCATCAAGCCACGCCGCTCCCCGGCTTTGAACCTTCTTCGCCAAGTCTTTGGTCAGCGCGGGCGATACCGTTGAATGGTCGACAACAACTATCCCTGGTTTTATCTCGTGTAACAGACCCCCTTCTCCTTCTACGACGGCCCGCAAGGCATCATCGTCTGACACCATGGTAAAAATAATGGTACTCACCCTTGCCACGGCTGCAGGCGTCTCACACCAGTCAGCCCCCATTTCGACGAGAGCTGCACCCCGAGAGGGCGTACGATTCGTGATGGCGATAGCTTGATGGCGCATCAGATTAGCCGCCATTTTCTGACCCATCACTCCAAGCCCCACAAAGCCAATATGCTCTTCCATTTGTCTGCCTCCTTAACGCTCTGAGCCTTACCGTAATAATTCATCATATCCCAAACACACGCAAAAACAAGGAATCGCCATATTCCCCTAGGCTTTATAGTTCTTTGGAACCAGGTATTTCACCCATCTAGTCCATGATTAGGATTCAAAGGCACCATCTCCCTCATGCACCACCTCGTCCGATTCCGTCGACTTGCGCTATAATAGCGAAAGAAATGCATCCTGTCATAGCCATTGAGGAGATGGTGTTGTTGAGAGCCGCCGATAGCTCGCTTATGCCTACATTTATAAGGAAGCAACGAACCCTGGGCATGGTCTTTGGAGGCGCCTTGCTGACGTTATCCTTATCAGCGTGTGGGCAGACAGCGCCATCCGCCACGCACCAGCCCAGCACCATCACAATAAAAAGTTCAGGCATGACGAGCCTTTGGAGCTATCGCCCCCATCCGCTCGTGGCCCTAAAGCCCTTTAACGTGAATGTATCATTACGTACGGCAAATGGGAAACCTGTCACGAATGCCCATATCGTATTCATAGATACCCATATCCCTTTATTGGTCGAAGCAGATCTCTTGCTGTATCTGATGGGCGTGATTGCGGGATCCTCGTGGTACATCATTTTAGACCGTCAATCTTGGCTGGGCTTGTTGGTGACCCCTGCCATGGCTCTGATGATTATTGGCAGTGTATTAGCGGGACACGGATGGTGTTAGCCGTCCTACAGACGCGTTCGGCCACCGCGGCGAACCGTATACAAGGAGTACTTAGATGAGCAGCACGCTTATTGTTTGGGCACTGGGTGTAGGTCTTCTTCAGGGATTTTTGCACTGCACAGGAATGTGCGGCCCATTTGTCCTGGCCTTTAGCATGTCCTTTAAGTCGTCCGATGACACCGCCCGTCATCCGGGGCGACAGGTTGTCACCAGTCATCTTGCCCATAACCTAGGGCGCATTTTGTCTTTTGTGATTATGGGCGCGATTTTTGGCGCTCTCGGTCACTTTGTAAACACAGCAGCGCATGCCACGGGATTTGAAGCTGCGGCCGGAATTATTGGCGGAAGCATGATGATTCTTTGGGCCATCGACGAAGCTCGGACTGGTCATGGTGGGGGATTTTTGGAACGCTGGTCTCTTTTGCAGTGGAAACCCGTTCAAAAAGTCTTCCGTAGATTGATGAGTGTGAGAACTCCTCAAGCCGCATTTTTTGCGGGGCTGATTTTAGGGTTTCATCCATGCGGTCTGATTTTTGCCATGCTCTTATCTGCAGCAGCGACGGGCTCTGCTTGGGCAGGCGCCGTAACCTTGCTGGCTTTTGGCATCGGCACAAGCCCGGCCCTCTTGAGCGTTGCCGCTGCTGGCTGGTATGGTAGCAAGAGACTCAAAGGGCGCAAGTTCACCTATATTGCGGCTGCCCTTATTGCCTTGAGCGGGATTTTGTTCATGTTGAGAGGTTTTGCTGTCAATGGTTGGATTCCGGAGGTGAACCCATGGCTGTTTTAACATGCTATTTATGCGAGCAGCCTGTTATTACTGAGGTACCTGGCGATGGGCACATCTTTTGCTGTCATGGTTGCCGAGAACTCTGGCGGTTATTAGGCGATGAAGAAATCAAAGAATTGAAGAGTCGGCCGGGAATTAATTGGGAGAATTTACGGGAGAACATTACCGTGCCCACCCCGCCGGTCATTAGCCTAAATGCGGATCCTAAAACGGTGACCATTGATATCGACGGGATGTGGTGCGCGTCGTGCAGCATTTTGGTTGAGCAAGTCCTGACACGCATGCCCGGTGTTCTTGGCGCTCAAATTGATTTTGCCACTAGCACCGCGCAAGTGGCGATGGACGCTGCCACCACGTCGTCCAAGGACTTGGAAGACGCAATTATTAAATTAGGTTATGATGCGAAAGAGCGCGACCGTGATGACGAAGACCTTGAGTCCGATCGAGATTTGACGCTGTTGCGCCGCTTTGGCGTCTCGGCCGTTCTCACCGTCTTTGTTATGATGTTCAGTGTACCGGTGTGGTCCGGCTATTTACCGACATTTCCTCCCAGCCTACGTGAGGCGCTAGAATACGGTCTCTGGGCTATCGCTACACCTAGTGTTTTCTGGAGTGGTTGGCCTTTTTTGCGCGGCGCTTGGCTGAGCGCGTGGCCACATGGCGCGACGAGGGTCGTACGATTGCCAAACTGGAAGTCGATGGTCATGTCCGTGCCATTCTCAGCGTTGGAGACCAACTGCGAGCACAGGCCCGTGAGGCCATCAGCCAACTGAAGGCGCAAGGACTAGCGATATGGATGGCCACTGGTGACTCTCCCGAAGCTGCTGCGCTCGTGGCCAACCAAGTCGGCATCGAACATTATTTGTCCCGTCAAAAACCCTTGGACAAAGCTGCGTTGGTCGAGAAACTCGAAGCAGAAGGCCATCATGTAGCATTTGTCGGCGATGGCATTAACGACTCGCCAGCCTTAGTGAAAGCGCATTTGGGGATTGCCATGGGCACAGGTTCAGACATTGCTATCGAAGCTGGCCATTTGACACTAACCCGCCCCAATTTGATGAGTCTGGTGGATACCTTAACCACAAGCAAACAAGTGACGCGCATCATCAAGCAAAACTTGCTCTGGGCATTGTTTTACAACGCCTTAGCTTTGCCCGCTGCTGCCATGGGATATACGGGCCCCTTCATTGCGGCGGTAGCTATGCTCTTGTCATCCGCATTTGTCTTGGCCAACTCCTTGCGCATTTTAGGATTTTCCCCCAAGCGGTATGTGGTCGGGACCAGTGTCGTGATCGGTGTTGGTACCAGTCTGGCGCTTCTGGCATTTTTAGGCATTTAAAGATAGACAGATCCCCTCGTGTTAAAGCCCCCTTTCGGGGGTTTTTTTATCAACCGTTTCAAAAGACCATCGCTATCATTGCAATGCTTGACACCAATAGGCACAGACTCGTACGCTCTTGCCACTACACCAGGAAGGGGCGTCAAATTCATTGCTGCCAACTCTCGTGATTTTTGCCCGTGAATCGGTCGAAGCCAGCATGATTGTTGCGATCATCTTGAGCTATCTGCGACAAATCGGACGCCGTGACCTCACGTTTATGGTATGGACCGGCACCGTTATCGCCTTAGTGAGTGATGCAGCTATCGGCACCTTCGTCTGGGAAAACATCCACCGTTACAGAGGAACACGCTTACAAATCGGGTTCGAAGGCACCACCTATTTTGCCGCAGCCGTGATGCTGACGGCCATGAGTTTTTGGATGAAAAAGCAAAGCCAGCATCTCAAATATCACATACAACACGACGTCGCCCGGTCGCTCACTCGTTCTTCTCGATGGACGCTGGCACTGCTGTCAGGTGTGACGGTCGGTCGAGAAGGCTTGGAAACCACCATTTTCGTGCTGGCCCTCTCGTTTCGAACGGCACCTGCCCAACTCTTGACAGGTGCCGTTCTCGGTATTGCTACGGGCCTTAGCCTTAGTTATTGGATGTACCATTTGGGCCGCCGCATCCCGCTGCGGACATTTTTTAGCATCTTTGGGGTCTTGCTGCTGCTATTTGCGGATGCCTTAATAAGTGACGGGGTTGAAGACTACCAAGCCCTGCACTGGATTCCTTGGGGACGACGCGTGTTGTGGCACAGTGGACGTTACCTACGCGAATCAGGAGCCTTAGGCGACCTGCTTCATACCTTTATCGGATATGCCCAATCTCCCACTCTTCTTCAAGTCGTCTTATATCTCGGCTTATTAGCGCCAGGCATTTACCTCTTTCTAAAGCCATGGGGACACCAAACGGCCAAACCCTAACACCTACACTGGCTGATGCTCCGCAAGCCACTGGCGGGTTGCTTGGATTTGCTCCGTGACCCGCTCCGGTGCCGTCCCCATCGGCTGCAGTCGCTTCGCCACGAGCCTTTCCGGCGTCAACATTCTCAACCATTCAGGCTGAATTTCCGGGGCCACTGTATGCAACCAGTCAGGGTCCGCATCCCCAAAGCCTTTGCCGTGTTTTTCAAGTTCTGTGACCAACATTCCAACTAAATGATGCGCCTCGCGAAACGTCATCCCATTTTGTACCAATATGTCGGCGAGGTCGGTGGCTGCCGTATAGTCCTGGCCAATGCGCCGGGCAATGCGCTCGCGATTGACTTCTAAAGTGTTTAGCATACCCGGCACCACTGTGAGGACTCCGTCCATTGTGTCGACGACATCAAAAACCGCTTCTTTGTCTTCTTGCATATCGGAATCATACGCAAGAGGTAATCCTTTCATGGTCGTCAATAACCCTTGTAACCGTCCAATGACTCGGCCGGCTTTGCCCCGGGTCAATTCCGCCACATCGGGATTGCGTTTTTGCGGCATGATCGAGGACCCGGTAGAATAGGCATCCGAAATCCGCACATATCCAAATTCCACACTGGACCACAATACCAATTCCTCAGCTAATCGGCTCAAATGAACCATCGTAATGGCGGCCCAAGCCAAAAATTCCAGCAAGAAATCACGGTCCGACACGGCGTCTACGGAATTGTCATAGACAGAGGATAACCCCAGCAAAGAAGCCGTTCGCGCGGGGTCTGTCGGATATGGAGTCCCACTTAAGGCACCCGCGCCTAACGGCGACAAGTTGGTCCGTTGCTGCCATTGCTGAAGGCGTTCGAAATCTCTGATGGCCATACTCTTATAGGCCAGCCAATGATGTGAGAGCAAAATCGGCTGCGCCGCTTGCATGTGCGTGTATCCGGGAATAATCACGCCGAAATCTTGTTCCGCACGGTCAGTAAGCGCCTTGATATACGCATAAAGCAACGATTTCAAGCGTTCCGCTACATCAAGCATATATAAGTGCATATCGACAGCGACTTGGTCGTTGCGGCTTCGTGCCGTATGCAGCACGCCGCTTATGGGGCCAATAATTTCCCCCAAGCGACCCTCCACATTCATATGCACGTCTTCCCATTCGACGCGGGGCGTCAGCGTACCTTGCTCCCACTCTTGACGGACCTGTTCTAAGCCTGCGAGAATTTGCTCTTTCGCTTCCTGAGTGACAATGTTCTGTTCTGCCAACATCGTAATGTGCGCCATGGACCCCGCGATATCGTAAGGCAATAGTCGCCAATCAAAAAAAACAGAAGCCGTAAAATGCGCCGCATTGCGGTCCAAGCCTTGAGCCAAGCGAGGACTACGCGCCATATCCTCCATTAATGTCGTCCTCCCCGGCGCATGACCCGTTGGCGAACCGCTAAAGGCAATCCAAAAAGATGAATAAATCCTTCCGCATCATGATGATCGTATTGTCCGCCATCAAATGTTGCCAAGTCTTCCGAGTACAACGAAAACGGAGAGACCGCCGCATGGACCGTGACAGAGCCTTTATACAACATCAATGTGACATTGCCACTCACTACGCGATTGGCTTCATTTACAAACCCCATCAAAGCTTCCCGTAGCGCTGAAAACCACTGTCCATCATAGATTAAACGAGCCATCCGTAAGGCAACGGTTTGAGCAAACAACGCCGTTTCCCGGTCCCACGTGATGCTGGTGAGGCCTTGATGCGCCGCATAAAGAATGGTTCCTCCTGGCGTTTCGTACACCCCGCGCGATTTCATTCCAACCAGTCGATTTTCCACCATTGTGACCCGCCCAATGCCGTGACGTACACCCAGTTCATTCACGGCATTCATTAAGGCTAATCCCTCAAGGGGCTCCCCATCAAGGCCCGCTGGCACCCCTTGGTCAAAGGCTATCGTTACCCATTGCGGAGCATCGGGTGCCTCAACAGGCGATTTTGTCCACGTATAGACATCCTGAGGGGTTGGAACAGCTGGGTTTTCCAGCACCCCACCTTCATGGCTAATATGCCAAAGATTTTGGTCTCGAGAGTAGGGGCTCTCTTTGGTCGCTGTTACGGGAATATTGTGACGTCTGGCGTATTCCATTGCTTCAACGCGCCCAGTAATATCCCATTCGCGCCACGGTGCAATCACCTTCAACGCGGGATCCCACGCCATAACACCAAGCTCGAACCGCACTTGGTCGTTCCCTTTACCCGTAGCCCCATGGGCCACCGCGGACGCCTGATACTCGTGCGCTACCTCCACTAAATATTTAGCGATCAAGGGGCGGGCAATTGCCGTGCCCAAGAGATAGACATGCTCATAGACCGCTTGGGACTTCAGCATGGGAAACAGGTAGTCCGCGACGAACTCTTGACGCAAATCCTTAATCACGACATCTTTTGCCCCCGACGCCAATGCTTTTTGCCGTACCTGATCGAGGTCTTCGCCTTGTCCTAAGTCCGCGCAAAACGCAACCACTTCAACACCATAATGCTCTTTCAACCACGGAATAATGATAGACGTATCGAGTCCTCCCGAATACGCCAAAACCACCGTATCACCGGGATTTACACCTTTAACCACGTTGCCACACTCCTTCGAAGTTTCAGTGCGCCCCTTGACGCCACTGTTCTAACACTGTACTCAAAATATCATAAAACGCCGTAATACCCGCTTCTTCTACCACCAGTGGCGGCAATAGACGAATTACATGAGGTTTGGGCGCATTTAAAATGAGTCCCTGATCCAAAGCCGCCTGCACCAAATCTTTTGCCGGTGCCGTTACCATAAGACCCCACATTAAGCCCCGCCCTCTGTATCCTTCGACAATATCGGGGTATTCGCGCACCAATTGTTGTAGGCGTTGTTCCAACAGCCCGCTAATCCGTTGGATATGGTCTAGCCCGCCCTGTTCGAGCCATTCAATTACGCAGAGCCCCGCCCGTGCTGCTAAGGGATTGCCCCCAAACGTCGTCCCGTGATCGCCAGGAACAAAATATTGCGCTATCTCAGGCTTGGCCAACATCCCTCCAATGGGCACTCCCGAGCCTAAGCCCTTGGCTACCGTAATAATATCTGGCGATACTTTTTCGTGCTGAAACCCAAACCATTGACCCGTTCGGCCCATGCCCGTTTGGACCTCATCCAGCATCAACAAGCAGTCGTATTGCCGGGCAACGGCCGCCGCCTCCGCTAAGTATCCCTCTGGCAACGGCACCACACCGCCTTCACCCTGAATAGACTCTATCATCAAACCGCAGGGATGGTGTTGTTCCATGGCCTGTTTCAAGGCTTCAATATTGCCCGCTTCAACTTCGTAAAAATCCGGGACTAACGGCGCAAATGGCTCTTGATACGCTGCGACAAATGTAGCGGACAAAGAACCCATCGTGCGACCATGAAACCCACCCGTGAGACTTAAAATGGCTTGCTTATTGACCGATTTGCCATACCGGCGCATGAGTTTGATCGCCGCTTCATTGGCTTCTGTACCACTATTCGACCACAAAGAGAGGTAGCCACCTGTTATCTCCGCCATTTTATTGCTCAACGCAATGCCCTCGGCGGTCCAGAAGAGATTCGACGTATGAATCAAAGCCGCACTATCCGCCAAGACTTTTTGCATTGCCGGATGGTTGTAGCCTAATGAATTGACGCCAATGCCCGCTAAAAAGTCCCAGAAATGACGTCCCTGCACATCATAAACTTCCGCCCCATCACCACGCGTCAATACCACCGGATACCGGTTATATACCGGCATTAAATGATTGCTTGGTATCACAATCTTTACCCTCTTTCTTTACCCCTTGACCACTTCCGTAGCGCCCTGTTCAAAATCGTAATAGGAACCAATCAGCACCGTTTTCACTCCCTGTTTAAGAGCGTCCTGGGCCGCTTGCAATTTAGGAACCATTCCTTGGGTGGCCCGTCCATGAGCTATCCACTGACCAATCTCTAATTCCGAAATCCGCCTCACCAATCCGGCGCTGGGTTCCGGACTCTCCCTAAGCCCCCCACTTTCGGTATAAAACACCAAGACATCCGCCTTCAGCCACCTGGCGAGTGCCGATGCGGCCCCATCTCCGTTACAATTCAAAATTTCATTACCGTCTGACCCTATGGCCAAGGGCGCAATGACGGGCACAAAACCTGCGCGCCACAGTGCTGTCACGACATTGGTCGCGACATAGTCTATGACGCCGACATTGCCCAATTCGGGCGGATGCATACGCGAGGCACGGAAAAGCTGCCCATCGGCACCGCTTAAGCCAACCGCCGCGATGCCGGCATGGTTCATCCGCAGAACTAGTTCCATGTTCACTTCACCTCGCAAAACCCGGACAACATGACGCAAAACGTCCGGAGTCGTGACACGCTGTCCTTGATAGAAAGTCACCGGCACTCCGGCTTCGGTCAGACTATTCGTGATTGCCGGGCCACCTCCATGCACAACGGCCACTTCGTGTCCTTCTTGGACAAAGCGGGAAATCTCTTGAATCCCAGCCGGCTCTGAGTCTGTTGGCTGCAACACGCTACCGCCCAGCTTTACTACAACGCGCAATGTTCCACCCCCATTTAAGTCCGGTAATGGGCGTTAATTTCGACATACTGCTCGGTCAAATCGCATCCCCAAGCTTCGGCAAATCCCGGTCCATTGCCAATGAGGACATCCATGACGACTTCATCGGCCTCTAACTCGTTATGCGCCTGGTCTTCTGCCATGGGCACCGGCAACCCGCCTTCGAGAACCAATACGGTCCCTATCCATAAGGACACTGCGGAGAGATCAAACGGGAGCCCCACGCTCCCCACGGATGCAATGACCCGCCCCCAATTGGGATCGCCTCCATAGACAGCCGCTTTGACTAAATTGGAACGAACTGCCGTGCGCGCCTTTAGGGCCGCATCCTCTTCAGTGGCAGCCCCCCGCACGCGCACGGTAATGAGACGAGTTGCGCCTTCCCCATCATGGGCAATCATCCGAGCGCCTTGGCGCGCCAAATGCGCTAAAGCCTTGCCAAACTGCGCGATGTCCTCTGGTGTTCCTACGTGGACCCCACTTTGTCCGTTCGCTAGAATCACTGCCATGTCATTGGTCGATGGGTCCCCATCGACTGACACCCGCAAAAAGCTCCGAGATACGGCTTGGCGCATTAATTCATCCAAAATGGATTTCTCAATAGCCGCATCTGTAGTGAAAAATGCTAACATGGTCGCCATTTGTGGATGAATCATGCCGGAGCCTTTCGCCATCATTCCGATACGAACAACACCTGAGCTAAGCGTCACGTCGCAGGCCAAAGTTTTCGGTTCTCGGTCGGTTGTAAGGATGGCTTCACTGGCCTTGACTCCGTCGGAATGCTGCTGCTGCCAAGCGTCCACCAACTGGCTCATGCCCTGTTGAACCTGGTCCATCGGCAACGGTACACCAATAACGCCCGTTGACGCCACCGCCACCTGCTCAGACGCTACCCCCAGATGGTCGGCCATATACTGTTGCATCGTATAGGCGTCTTGAAGTCCCCCTTGGCCCGTCACCGCATTCGCATTACCGGCATTGATGATGATCGCTTGACACCAGCCTTTGGCCGCAACTTGTTTTGTAACGGTAATGGGTGCCGCCGCCGCTTGATTGGTGGTAAACAACCCAGAAAACACCGCCGGGACGACTGACCAAAGGCATGCCATATCGTGACGCCCGGCAATCAAGCCTGCGGCCGCCGCATAGGCCTGAAAGCCTTGTGGATAGGTTACTGTCGCATCTTGCCACATCATACCTGAGAGCGGCGGTTCAATGAATTGCTGCATGGTCCTTCTCACTCCAACCCTAAAGTCTGGGGCCACCCCAGCCACTGATTTACATGCTGTACCGCTTGACCCGCGGCACCCTTGCCTAGATTATCCAACGTCACGTATAGCACGGCCATATGCGTACGATTGTCCCATGCCGCTGCCAACTCTGCTCGGTTCGTGCCACGCACGCGCTGTGTTTCAGGCTTTTGTCCCTGGGCTAACACGTCGACAAAAGCATTCCCGTCATAGGCCTTATGCCAACAGTCCACAATATAGTCAAGGGACCAGGAGCAATTCGGAATATATATGCTGAGCTCCATTCCTCGCGCCATTGGCATAAGATGCGGTTGAAACGTCACATAACCGCCAGTTACCGCCTCCATTTCAAATGTATGGCGGTGCTGCCCAGGATTATTGTATGGCGCCACATTTTCTGCCATTTCTCCCATCATGAGGTGCACTTGCGGTTTGCGTCCTGCGCCACTCACGCCAGATTTCCCATCGACAATGACAAGTGGACATGCCAACCCCGCAGCGACCAAAGGGCCAACCGCTAGATAAAATCCGGTCGGATAGCATCCCGGATTGCCAAAGAGAGGGCGGTCTGGTGCATAGGTGATGTCTAATTCATCAGCATATCCTGTTTGAGCCAAGCGCAATAAATCTGGCGCCGGATGAGAGCCATAGGCTGTTTCATAGATACCTTGGTCAACAAAGCGAAAATCTGCGGATAAGTCCATTATCTTAACCCCACGTTCTAGCCACTGCGTGAACAACGGGGTCGCTTGTTTGGCACCTTGACAACTGAAAATGATGTCGAAACTTTCGTATTCTAATTGGTCAGGACTGACAAATATTTTCGGCCCTCCACGCAAAAAGGGAAACAAGCGGTCTGTCGACAAGCCTGCTTCCCTCTCTGACGTCACGGCCACTAAGGAGAGCGTTGGATGACGCATGATAATGCGCACGATCTCTTGCCCTGCATATCCTGTAGCCCCTACCACTGCCGCTCGCATCCCCGGGTCACCTCAGGAATTATTATACGAACGAAAGAATGTTTATACAAGAAGAAATTCCAAGCTCCCTAGCCCTGAGACCCGCCATTTTTCTTGCTAGACTTTTTCTTAATGGTAATATCTCCGGTCGGCTCCAAACGCGCCTCTTGCACTTTTTTTAGAGGAATGTCATTTTTACGCAATTCCATGTTTAAATCGGCCATTGAGACGCGTTCTTTTTTCAGAACATGGGAATCCACTTGCCCGTTTTGTACAATCACGGAAGGATTGCCTTGTGTCAGCTTTTCCAACCAGCGAAAACGTACATTAAGCCATGTTAATGCATACTGCAAAATACCCAGTAACAACGTGATTCCAATCGCATTAATCAGAGGCGTCTGACTGTCCTCCATGCCGATGGCAACCGCCTCACCAATCATAATAATCACGGCAAAATCGAAAGGGCCCATTTTCGCCAACGTCCGCTTTCCCATCATGCGGAAAACCAACAGGGCCACGAGCCATAATAGAGCTGTCCGCCACAATAACGTCAATAACTCTTCCACTAGCTCACTCCTTATCCGATAATATTAGTCGTAGCGTTTACGTGAACGACTCAAGCTATGCAACATTCGACCGGTATTAGCGCCAAACAACGACTGAAGGGTATAATTAAAAAATGATATGGGCTGCTTGTTACGAGAACCTTCAAGGACAAGCACCATCGCCTAAACCAAGGAGGATTTATGGGATTGACCAAGGACGAAGTGCTAAAGCAAGCGGAGGCAATGAACGTCAAGTTCATTCGTCTGCAATTTACTGATATCTTAGGTATCGTAAAAAACGTGGCCATCCCGCTGCATTCATTGTCCTCAGCTCTTGATGGCAAGATTATGTTTGACGGCTCGTCGATTGAAGGGTTTGTGCGGGTTGAAGAATCTGATATGTATTTAGACCCCGATCCGGATACTTTTGCCATTTTCCCATGGACTCCCAAAGAAGCTTTGACCGCTCGGTTAATGTGCGACATTAAGAATCCCGATGGGACGGCTTTTGCTGGCGACCCACGGACCACTTTGAAACGCGTTATTCGTGAAGCAGAGGAAATGGGCTATCAAATTACGGTAGGACCCGAACCCGAATTCTTCCTATTCCAACGGGATGCCGATGGTAAGGCAACCACTCATACTGTTGACCAAGCGGGGTATTTTGATTTATCCCCCGTCGATATGGGCGAAGAGATTCGACGCGAGATTGTACTCGCGTTAGAACAAATGGGCATCATGATTGAAGCCACGCATCACGAGGTATCTCCTGGTCAGCATGAAATCGACCTCCACTATGATGACGCGTTGAAAACGGCCGATAACATTGTCACCTTCCGGTTTGTCGCGCGGACGATTGCCCTACAACACAATTTCCACGCAACGTTTATGCCGAAACCTCTCCAAGGAGTCAACGGGTCTGGCTTGCATTTTCATCAAGCGTTATTTCACGAGGGCAGTAACGCCTTTCAAGACCCCAAACACCCTGATGGCATCAGCAAAGTCGGGTTGCGTTATATTGCAGGACTCATCGAACATGCCAAGGCCTTTACAGCCGTCACAAATCCTTTAGTCAACTCCTATAAGCGCTTAGTGCCGGGATTTGAAGCACCGGTGTATATTGCCTGGTCTATGGGTAACCGCAGTCCCATGATTCGAGTCCCTCAATCACGAGGGCCGGCCACGCGCATTGAACTCCGCTCCCCGGACCCTTCTGGCAACCCGTATTTAGCTTTAGCTTCCACGATAAAAGCAGGACTGGACGGCATTCGTCGTAAACTTGATGCGCCCGCCCCTGTAACACGCAATATCTACCGCATGAACGACTTTGAACGGAAGGAATACGGCATTCAAAATCTCCCTGAAGACCTAGGAGAAGCCTTGGATTATTTTGAACGCGACAGCGTCATGCGCGAAGCCTTGGGTGATCATATTTTCTCACGCTTCTTGGAAGCTAAACGGATTGAATGGGAAGTCTACCGCCAGCAAGTCCATGACTGGGAAGTCGACCAATATCTCACGGTGTATTAGCCCCAAGGGTCCTCGCTCCACTTCGGAACGAGGACCTCTTTACCCCTTGTCCGCCGCACTTTCTTGCTGACCTTCCCCAAGCTGTGCTCGCTTGCGAATCAGTTCAATTTCCGATGCGTCAATAGCCCGCTCAAAGCGCCGGAACCCCGCGAGATGAAACCCGTGCGTTTTCCCCAGTCGGTGAATTTCTTCCACCTTCGGCACTTCAATTTCTGCTCCAATAGTAAAATTCTCTAGGCGGGAAGACAAGGCTAAAATCATCGTCTCCGCCATGCAAGCCTCGACCATTTTGGGAGGAAAGCCAAAATTAAAACCCATGTCCGCTTGATCACCCGGCACTTCAATAACACCACCATCTAACACAAGGACATCGGGACGCGCCTTGGTCACAACCGAAGAAATATTGCGAGGGCGGGCTACATCCGTAATGACCGCTCCGGGCTTTAAATCTTCCGGTTCAATAATAGCCCCAGGCGCCGATGAGACCGCGACCACAATATCTGCATCATGAACCGCCGTGCGGGCATTCGTAGCAGTTTCCACGGACAACTGGGGAAACTGCTGCGCCAAGTCGTAGGCAAGGCGGTCCAACGTCTCTTGATGACGCGCCACAATACGCAATCGACGGATCGATGGCGCCAAAACAAAACACGTCGCCCGCCCAATCGATCCCGTGGCGCCAAGCACTGTAACCTGCGCATCTGGCAGGGTTATCCCCATACGTTCGGCCGCCGCCAATGTACCTTCGACAGCCGTTGCAGTCGTGTAGGAATTCCCCGTCGTGACAGGAATCTGAAGACGCTCCGCCAACGTCACTCCCCGGTCTCCTGCAATCTTTGTGAACGCCCCCAAGCCCAAAATCTCGGCGCCCAAGTCTTCTGCCATTTTTCCAGCCCGTTCCAACTTTTTCAAAACCCAGTCATAAGGAGAATTTAAAATGATTTCGGGCGTGAGGGGCAAGCCAATCAGCCATCCTTCCAATTCTTCACCCGTCAACGAACGAACCCCCGTCACATGACCAGCTAATACTGGGTTCACATGTTTAAATGCCGACTCGACCAATCGTTGGGGAAGATAGCGCGTAAAAGGGTACTTGCGAGCAAAGTCATCAAAACGCAAAGGATGAAGAATAAAGGCAAAACGACGCAACCGGGACACCTCCTGTGCACAGCTATGTGCACATTTTACCATACCTCACAGGCAACCCCAACCCACTCACAACGTTCAGGATACAATGAGTGATTCCATTGAAAAACGCTGTGGCATTGACAGACCACTCTTCGTTTCACGCTACCGTGCGCAAGACTCTTGCCATAGCCCCATCAGCCTCTTATACTACAGGTGTCAAGACAGTTGACAAGGAGGATGCTATGGAAGCATGGTCATGGAATCGATTGGCCCGGTTAGGGCTTGAAGAGGATGTTGGTGCAGGGGATATTACCACTGAGCTCACAATTCCTCCCCACCGGACAGGCCGAGTGCTTGTCAAGAGCCGACAACCGCTAGTGGTCTGCGGCTTACCCATTTTAAAAGCCGTCTACGATCAGCTAAGTCATGATGTGACGATCACGCTTTATAGTCAAGACGGAGAAAACCATCAAACAGGTGCTGTCCTTGCTGAGATTGAAGGGCCTGCTCGGGCTTTGCTCACAGGAGAGCGTACCGCGCTCAATGTTCTGACATGGCTTAGTGGCATTGCAACCGCTACCCAGCTTGCTGTACAAGCTGTGCAAGGTCTTCCGGTCACCATCTTAGATACCAGGAAAACCCGTCCTGGTCAGCGCCTGTGGGAGAAATATGCCGTGCGAACGGGTGGGGGAACGAATCATCGTCAAGGGTTATATGATGCCATTTTAATTAAAGACAATCATATTGCCGCCATGGGCGGTATTACCGCAGCCGTGTCCCACGTGAAACAGCATGCGTCTCACGTTCTCTTTGTAGAAGCCGAAGCCGATATGTTGAGCCAAATTCCCCTGCTACTAGCAGCAGGCGTCGATGGAATTCTTTTAGACAATATGCCTCTCACCATGCTTGCACAAGCAGTCGCGATGATAGACCACCGGGTATTTGTCGAAGCATCAGGGGGTATCGGCCCCGACCAAGTGCGAGCCGTCGCGGAAACAGGGGTGGACGCCGTGTCATTAGGATATCTCACACACTCCGCACCTCACGTTGATATTGGCATGGATTGGGAGGCACTTTCGTGAAGATCTCTGCAGTCATTGTCGGGGCAGGAATTAGTGGTCTGATGACAGCCTTAGAGGTCGCACGCTTTGCGGACGTCGCAGTCTGTGTGCCTCCTCAGGGATGGACCACTAGCAGTACTTACCGAGCACAAGGTGGAATTGCCGTAGCCCTCGGCGCTGATGATTATCCCCACCATCACTACAACGATACCGTACGGGTGGGGCGTGGATTATGTCATGAGGAAGCAGTAGATATTCTAACCAAAAGTGCTCCGACCATTTTGTTGCCCATGATTGAAGCCGGCATATTCGCCATGCGGCAAAGCGGCATTCCGGCATTGGGGCTGGAAGCAGGCCACTCACATCCACGCATTGTACACGCGCCTGGAGGTTTAACAGGGCAGGCTATCGCACATTTTCTTTATGAGCAAGCGCGCCGAAATCCCCGCATCCGCTGGGTTACAGGACGCGCCATACAATTAATTACCAACCAAAACGGTCATTGTCTAGGTGTCTGGGTCCGTCCCCCGTCCGGTCCTCCCTTTCCCTTATGGGCATCTGCAACCGTACTAGCTACCGGCGGGTACGCAGCGCTATGGCACACGACAACAAATCCCGCAACATCAATAGGCCACGGCCACTGGCTGGCGTATCAAGCGGGCGCGGAGTTGGCAGACCTCGAATTTGTGCAGTTTCATCCCACCGTACTCGCTGAAGACGTGCCCCGTGGCAACGCGTTATTGCTGACGGAAGCCCTCCGAGGACTCGGAGCGCATCTCCTAGATCCAGAGGATCGGCGGTTTATGCTCACGCATCCCCAACAAGAGTTGGCACCACGTGATGAAGTCGCTCGGGCTATCTTTCAGCAACCAGCGGCCTACCTCTCGCTAAAACACGTAAACCCAGCGGAAGTGAATCAGCAATTTGGTGAGTTATCTGCCCTCGTCGCTGCTCGTGGATATGAATTATCGTCAGACCGCCTTCCCGTCCACACCGGAGCTCATTATTGCATGGGAGGTATTCGCACCGATGTCTTTGGCCAAACAACCGTCCAAGGGCTGTATGCCGTCGGCGAAGCGGCTCACACGGGAGTCCACGGCGCCAACCGCTTGGCATCCAACTCTCTCTTAGAAGGACTGGTATTCGGACAGCGTGTTGGCTATCACATTACCCACCATCCACGGCCCGCTCCCAAATCCGAGGCCATAAATCTCCATCCTCCGACTACCGCTGTCCTTCGCGATGACGAGGCACTTGATCTCATGGGCCGTTTGCTAGACGAACATCTTGGCGTCATCAGAACAAAACAATCGATCACCCAAGCATTAGCCATACTCGACACCTTAATAAACCAAAATGATCATTGGCTCTTTCGGTTCGCCATGCTTATCGCACGTGCAGCCTACGAACGCACAGAAAGCCGCGGAGCACACTTTCGTGCCGATGCACCCAAGACAGACCCTGAACAACAAGGGCACTTCATTCAACACGTGGAACACGGTCTTCATTTCACAGCTCTAACCCATGTTTAATGAGTTCGAACAGAAAGGATGACATCATGACTCTCATAGACGAGATCGCTGAATTAAAAGAAAAAGAACAGGCAGTGATTTTAGCGCACAACTATGAACCGGGGCCCGTGCAAGACCTCGCCGACTTTGTCGGAGACTCCTTGGCTTTGGCCAGGTGGGCCGCAACAACTCCTGCTCGAATACTGGTGATGGCTGGCGTGTACTTTATGGCGGAAACCGCTTCCATTTTGTGCCCAGACAAAACGGTCCTCATTCCGGACCCGGAAGCCGGCTGTTCACTCGCTGATACCATCACCCCAGAGGAGTTGATGACGTGGAAGGCCAATCCTTTACGGCTCATTGAACAACCTCATCAGGCTGGGAGAACTAATCCCGCCTTCAAATTTATCGATGGTTGCCCCCACATTACGGCAGCATTCACAGGCCCATGGAGGACATCGCCGGGCGTATGGCACGAATCCATGGCACCAGACCCTTTTGCAGCGCATTAATGCCGGCGGTAGCGGCCTTGGTCAGCTGCCCACGCCTCCACCACGCGGCGAACCATACAAAGGAGACCAATTTAGCGGTCAGCACCCACGAGACCCACTGATCAACATGGCCTGAGGCCGGTATTGTGGTCCTTTCGAGATATCGTTCCACGACGTCCTTCACTGTACCTTCATCAGGAAATCCTCCACAAAGGACTGCCAAATCATACGCTGGATGGCTCCACGATGCTTCGGCCCAATCAAACAACACCAGTTGCCCGGTAACCCGCTTCCCCCAATTTGTCGGATTAGGGTCTCCAGAAATAAGGACCGGCTTACCGGTTAATGGAGGCCATGGCATATGGAGAAAATCGACCAATGCAGCGGCATCATCGCCCTCCCAGAGGGACACCGCATCGTCAACGTCTTGGGGCGTCCATGCCACCAAACGTGTAGGTAAAGTCCCCAACATATCAGGCGACTCTTGGCCTAGCGAGTGCAACCGAGCCAAATATTCAATTTGGTTGGATAGCCATGGAATATAAGGAGGCCCGATTATGGTCGGAATTACTTCCATTAGCACCCAAGGCTTTCCCTCCACATCACCTTGGGCATAGACATCCGGAATCCCTAGCCCTTTTCCTCTAACGATCGGCGCGCAGTTCTTATAAAAAACGGCTTCCGGTGCATTGGTGTACTTTAACACCACCTCACCCTGCGGTCCCTGAAACTTCAGAATGCCGGGACCTCCGACGCCCATCATCGGCACCTTCGTCACCGGGCTCCCCGTGATCGCAACAACGTGTGCGCGCACACTTTCATCTAAGTGTAGTACATCCATTTTGAGCCCCACCACTTTTTTCGTCATCCATGGGACCAGCAAGCACATTGGAAGTTACCAGCTTGCTAAGTCCGTTACTAACTATGTCAACGACCGCTAATGAGCTCAGATATTTACATGTGTTAGACTTCAATTTTATAAATTGGACAGGGGCATCCTTTGTTTTATCTATGTTAGCCTCGTTACGTCTTTCAATGGGATCAATCGGTGTTTTCGTCAAGAGTTCTGTCAGACAACAATCTTCCTCACCTTAATAATACACCAGATCTGAAAGATTTCCCTGCTAAAAACCTTCATCATCATATAGTTAATCCTATGTCGGGAAAAAGTTACGGTCCAATGGCCGCCTTCATTTGCCATACTAATGAGCCCAACTGCGTGAGCGTGGAGAAATTGAACTATGCTTCGGTTTCGTACAATATTGCCCTGTTCATCAATAGACAAGCATTCATAGACTGGAGCGGTTTGATTTGTGGAAAAGAAAAAAACGCAATTTCTAAAAGAAATCGCGCTCAAAAGTTTGGTGCGCCCGAAGGGACTTGAACCCCTGCTTCAGGCTTCGGAGGCCTGCGTGATATCCGCTTCACTACGGGCGCAACAGCTTTATTATGATAACACTTTCATGAGGTGCTCGCAAGGACAAATTACGCTTCTCGGTCCGCACCCTAAAACGCAAGCAGGTCATAATTCCCCTAAGGCGGTGGACACGAGTTTGTCCCTGCGTTGCACAAATCATAGCGCTTCATTTAAGGTGATACTAGTGTCAACCGCAGAGTTAGGTAAGCGAGTGAGGATATCGATAGATTTTAACATTCAAGGAGGCTTGTTATGACTGATGTGATTATAACCTATCAGCAGACATTGGAAGATGTGCTCATCTTTCTGTTTTTTGGCATTGGCGCTAAAGTCATTATGCTCTTTGTATTCCAATCCAAAAAACCTGTAGTCCCGGTTGGACGCACACGCCTATGGTATGGTCTTGGCCTTTTTTGGTTTTTGAGTGCGATACTGCAAATATGGCCCACGATGGCTATTGCGTCATTACAAGCCTTAAAACCCCACCCGCTATTATGGAACCTCGCGTCGTATTGGGCACGCCATACCGTGGCAAATACCATCTGGAGCATCATCATTCAGTTGATTTTGGGCATCCTTCTACTAACGGAACGTGAAAACCTCACCGGACGCATTGCCTTAGGAGTTTCCGCGATCTGGTCCTTGTTTCTGTGGTCTGCCGGAGAAAGCTGGGGCGGATTAACACATCGTTCTGCGTCGTTAGTACTAGGCAGCCCTGGGGCAGGAATTCTTGCCTTCATTGCGTCTGCAGCGCTTCTCATGCCCGTGTCGTCTTGGAGTAACCATCAAGTACCGCGTATCTTGTCAAGAGGGCTTATCGGCATATGGAGCATAGGCACAATTTGGCAAGTCATCCACTTTGACGCCTATAATGCCTGGTCTCCTATCTGGATCCCCTATATCGACAAAGCGCAACCGACCGTGACTCTATTAATGAGACACAGTGCGCAACTCATTATTCACAGTCAACCCTTGCTCTTCAACGTCATACTGTCTGCCCTGATGGCGTTTGCTGTGATATTGATGCTTCGTCAACGATATGACGGCTTATTTTGGGGCATCATATCTCTTGACCTCTTGTTATTCTGGTGGATAGGTCAAGGCTTTGGCTTGCGTCCAGCCTATGGCGCTAATCTCAACGCAGCCCCTTTGTTATTTCTCCTCATCTGGTCCATCGCCAGCACAGCGGCTAAGACTCATCCCGAACAATATGTGGTGGAACAACCGGCGGCCTCAGCCTAGAGGCCATTACAGCTTTCCCGTCATCAACAAAAATCCTAAAATCACAAAAGCCGCTCCTGCCCCGAGATGAATGTATTGCGTCGGAATTAATTTCGTAATGGCTTCGCCAAAAATTACTCCTAATAGGGCGCTGACTGACAAAGCCAGCGCCGCCCCAATAAAGACAGACAAAGCGGAATCGGACTGTGCCGACAACGTCATCACACTCAGTTGGGTCTTGTCACCTAATTCGGCAAAAAATATCAAGCCAAAAGTCGAGAATAATACTTTCCAGTCCACCGGGACCCCTCCCTTAATGCTTGTGCTTTGTCCTCGGCTGATTCTATGATGCTCATCCCCAATTCATGTAGCGCATTCACGAAATAATCTCGGGTATTGCCACCGCGTTTCTATCAGAATATCAGCCACGTGTTTTCATAGATTTCTGCAACAGCCCCCATAAAGCCATGCAGACCGTAAATAAAAAGGCAAGGCCCGCAAATACCCACCGCGGCTGTCTGATGAATGCCTCAGCCAAAAAAGGCGATAACACCGCTACTCCACCCGCTGTAATCATGCCAATCCATCCTTGCACGTCGACCCGCACGGCATCTGGCAACCACGTCATCCATACACTGGTATGGCTGCTCGCAAATTGCGATTGTCCGGCCATCACAAGGCCCCATGCGAGAAGAACCCAAGAAATTTGTCCCTGGGGTCCTAACGTAAGTCCGGTATAACCCAAAGCAAGAAAGACAAGGCCCAGACCCATAAGCTGGGTGGGCGTCCATGTCGGCATCATCCGTCGAACCACGGCTAATATCAGGACCCCACCCACCGCGCCGATGGGTAGCAAACTCAAATCTGCGGCCACCAAGTGTAATCCTTTAGGCGACACAAACGACAACGGTACAAAGGCCGCCACCATTAACAGTGGCACCATAACGAGGATCCGCAATACGGCAAGATAAAACCCTGGGCCCTGAAGCCCTTGACGCACATGAGATAGCCTGACTGACCAAGACACATGCAGGCGTTGCTGCATAGAAACCTTACCCGCCGTCGATTCGCGCAATGCTAAGGCTCTGATCGTCCATGCCATAGCGACACTCGGCCAAAAGATTGCCAGTAGGGTATGCCCTGAAGCGACCACGCCCTCTTTCATGACAAATCCTCGAATGAGAGGAAGAATCAACCCACCGGTGATTGTCAGAACTTGCAGTAGAAGAAAATAGCGGGGCAAACGATGCACCTGCTCGTCTTCGCTAAACAAGCTATTCCATGCGGGCCCAACGTACCCTGACCCTTGATTGAGCACAAGCCCCAATGCCAACACCCAAGGGGAATGTGACAGTGTCCAAATTCCTAAAACGACAATCCACCCTGCGAAATCCCCGGACATAATGGTCATCTTCCGTCCGACATGCCGCGTCAACGTACCAGATAAGCCCAGTCCCAAAAGTTGGACGAAAGCTCCTACCCCAATCGTCCATCCTAAATTTTTTGCAGACAGACCTTGGTCCAGCAAAAATAAAGACAGGTATGATCCCATCCATGCAGCAGTCACCGACCAAGGAAACTCGGTGAGAAGAAAAACTTGCGCATTGCTCCACGTTCTCAACAACATTACAGCCGTCCCATTTCAGCAACATGAGTGTCATGGGCACTATAGCATGGATGACCGGCGATTATTCCCTCCCCGCCGACTTTTCCTGCAATTTTTTGAACGGCTTGGCATGCTTAAGCCAAAAATTCCAGTATGATAGACAGCAAAGACAAGGCGTTCGTGAAAGGAGCCTGTGCGTTTTGAAAACCCAACCCTATGGTTCTTGGTCATCGCCGATCTCAACGGCCATGTTAACAAAAGACACCATTCATCTTGACCAATTAACTCATACCCCCTCCGCTATCTACTGGGTGGAATCGCGTCCATCTGATCAAGGCCGTAATGTGATTGTCGGTCGTCGCGACGATGGGACGATTGAAGATAGGACACCAGCTCCCTTCAACGCGCGCACACGCGCACACGAATATGGCGGCCGCTGTTACACCGTTCATGAAGACACCATTTTTTTCACCAACTTTTCCGATCAGCGAATATACCGATTAAATCCAGGCCAAGCCCCTATTCCCATTACCGCAGAAGGCGCTATGCGATATGCCGACCTTGTCTTTGATGCCTTACACAACCGGTTGTTGTGTATACGCGAGGATCATCGTCAATCCGATATCCAAGCCGAAACGTCCATCGTCAGTGTCGACCCCAATGGGGATCTCTACGGCACTGTCTTAGTACACGGCAACGACTTTTACGCCGATCCACGAATCAGCCCTGACGGCGCGACATTAGCATGGGTGACATGGAACCATCCGCAAATGCCGTGGGATGGCACTCAATTGTGGACCGCGACGATCAACGCCCAGGGTCATCTTCAAAATCCTCGGCAAATCACGGGATCATCTTCAGAGTCCGTTATGCAACCCGTATGGTCACCCGATGGTCACCTCACGTGGATCTCTGACCGCGAGGGCTTTTGGAATCTTTACCGGTGGGAAAATGAGCGAATACGCGCAATCTATCCCATGGCTGCGGAATTTGCTCGTCCCGCATGGGTATTTGGATTGGCGAACTATGTGTACAAAAATGCCGACACGATTGTCGCGACCTATTTTCATCATGGTACGTGGCATATCGGACTCCTCAACATCCCTGCGCAACACCTTGATGAAATCGTAACGCCCTACACATTTTTCACCCATCCGGTTTTGGACCACGACTCGATTTTTGTTATCGCCGGATCTTGGACACAACCCGAAGCTCTTGTCGAACTGCCTCTCACGCGCGGTGTTCCAACCCTCATCAAATCGTCGCAAATGCTCCCTATAGACTCGCAAGATATCAGCGTGCCGCAACTACTAGAGTTCCCAACCGAGCAAGGCCAAAGCAGCTATATGACCTTTTATCCCCCCACCAATCACAATGTCATAGCTCCCGAAGGCGAACGCCCTCCGCTCATTGTGATAAGCCATGGAGGGCCAACCAGTGCGAGCAACCCGCTTTTTCAAATCGGCATTCAATATTGGACGACGCGCGGATTTGCTGTTGCGGATGTTAACTATGGTGGCAGTACCGGTTACGGACGGGCTTACCGTGAGCGCCTTATGGGCCAGTGGGGGATTGTCGACGTCGACGACTGCACCAATGCGGCAATATTTCTCGCCCAGCACGGACTCGTTGACCCTAACCGGATGGTTATCCGGGGCGGCAGCGCAGGCGGATTTACCACTTTGGCCTGTCTTACGTTCAAAAAAGTTTTTAAAGCAGGCGCCAGTTACTATGGTGTTAGCGATATCGGAGCTCTGGCCCGCGAAACCCATAAGTTTGAGTCGCGGTATATGGACAATTTGGTAGGGCCTTGGCCGGAAGCCAAATCAGTCTATATAGAGCGCTCGCCGCTCTATCACGCAGAGAACATCACGGCCCCCATTATCTTTTTTCAAGGACTAGACGACAAAATCGTACCACCCAACCAAGCCGAAATGATGGTCAACAAGATGAAAAGCAACCATATTCCCGTCGCCTATCTTGCTTTTGCCGGCGAAGGGCATGGCTTCAGACAGGCCGAAAATATACAACGAGCGACCGAAGCAGAATTATATTTTTATAGCCGCATTCTCGGATTTGACCTTCCCACGCCTGTAGAACCCGTCGAGATTATCTCCTGAAATAGTCTCTCGAAAGGATGGTTGTCATGAGTGATATGATTCATCGCCAAACGCTGTATGATTTGCTTCACCGATCGGCAGCACGATTTCCCCAAAAAACCGCTATCATTTACCAAAACACACGACAATCCTACATGGAATGGGAACATGACGTCTTACGCATGGCCCAGCGCCTATCGGATCACGGATTGTGTCTACATGACCATGTAGCCGTATACGCCAGAAACTCTCACGACTACGCCACTCTCATCTTCGCGGCCGCCCGCCTAGGCATTGTGCTGGTCCCGATCAACTTTATGCTATCGGCGGAAGAAACTGCCTATATTATGGAACATGCGGGCGTGAAGGCCATTGTCACGACTCCCGAATTTCTCGAAACAGTACAAGCAGCCCGCTCAGTTTTGGCTGATTCGCCTTTAGCAGCTCTGCTCATCGACACGGCGACTATTCTTGGCGATTTGCCGACGCTCCATCCGGGGCCGTCCGACCCGATGATTAGCGATGACACCGACTATCCAGACTCCCACGACCTCGCTCAAATTCTTTATACATCCGGAACCGAATCGCGCCCCAAAGGCGTCATGCTCACGCACGACAATCTTATAAGCGAGTACGTCAGCGTCATCGTCGATGGAGGATTTTCCCCGCAGGACATCGTACTGCATGCCCTCCCCTTCTATCACAGCGCTCAGCAACACGTCTTTCTCGGCCCCTATGTATACCTTGGAGCCACCCACGTCATTTTATCCGTTCCCAAGGCGGAGACCATTTTACCTCTCATCGAAGCGGAAGGCGTCACGGAATTTTTTGCTCCACCCACGGTGTGGATTAGTCTTTTGCGATCAGACCTGTTTGATAAAACTAATCTCTCCACATTGACCAAAGGCCATTATGGCGCCGCGATTATGCCCCGAGAAGTGTTGGTAGAGCTGCAAACTCGTCTCCCAAATACCCGCTTTTGGAATTTTTACGGACAAACCGAAGTGGCCCCGTTAGCTACGGTGCTAGGTCCCGACGAACAGCTGTCGAAGCTCGGATCGTGCGGTAAAGCAGGACTCAACGTCGAAACGATACTCCTCAACGATGTCAACGAGCCCGTGGCCCCTGGTCAAATCGGCGAAATTTGCCACCGCACGCCCCATGCTATGCAAGGTTATTACCGCAACCCCGAACAAACCGCGGCCGCTTTTGCAGGCGGATGGTTCCACAGCGGTGATTTGGGTGTCATGGATGAGGATGGATATCTTACGGTGGTCGATCGCAAGAAAGATATGATTAAAACCGGAGGAGAAAATGTCGCAAGTCGCGAAGTGGAAGAAGTTCTTTACCGTGCGCCAGACATCGCCGAAGTGGCTGTATTTGGTGTGCCCGACCCGTATTGGGTGGAAAAAGTCGTAGCGGTCATCGTGCCCAAAGCGGGAACCACTCCGAACCCAGACGACTGGCTGAAGTTGTGCCGGCAGCATTTAGCGCCCTATAAAATCCCCAAGGAATTCCAAATCCGTCAGGACTTACCCAAAAATCCTAGCGGAAAGATCCTAAAGCGTGACCTTCGCCAATCGTGGACATCGACCGTATCCTAGGGCTCTAGGACAAAAAAAGGGACGCTTCTCCCAAGCCTCCCTTTTTTCATGGCCATAGCCGAGTAACCGTTACTCCAAGTTCACGCATTGACCATAGAATGCCGCAATTTGAATATGGTCTCCATCCTGTAGCGGATGATGGCTCCGCCGGGTACTAGGAATGATTTCTCCAAACCACAATACCACGACCATATCCCCGGATAGGGCTAATTCCGCGAGCAATTGGTCTAGGGTCCTGACACGGGTTTGAAACTCCTTGCCATTCAGAATGAGTGTCACTGGAGACCCTGCTCTGCCGCGGATTTTGGCTCTAAGCCCATACGGGGCCCAAAGGCCTGCGCCATAACCAAGGCTTGATGGACGCGGTCGGGCATGCCCACGCCGCCCTCAAACGCACCCAACAGAAATAACTGAGGCCATGCCTGGAGGTATTGGTGCAGCTGTTGCATTCGGTCTAAATGCCCCACTATGTATTGGGGCATCCCTTTAGGAATTCGAAACACCCGCTGGTACTCCGCTGCATGGGAGATTCCCATCGTCTTTTTGATCTCGTCATAGTATAAATTGAGAAGCTCATCATCACTTAAGGTCAAAATATTTTCTGTGGCACGGCCATAGAAGGCCCGGAGAACAAAGAGCGGATCGACATGAGGATATCGCCATTTCGAGGACACCCACGTGACGGCAGTCATCCGTAACCCCGTTTGATGCGGAACTAAGAACCCCGTCTTATCGGTTTTCATTGGCACATCTTCGGAATGATATGCGGCCCCAATCACTGCTAAATCAGCGTAAGGAATGCTTTGCAAAATATTTGTCGCCGCGTCAGGCAAAAACGGCAGCGCACGGGCACTAACAAACGCAGGGGTTGTCATAATCACGGCATCATACCGTTTAGCCCCCTGCATCCCATACACGGTAAATCCTCCGCCTGCAATGGGTTCCACTTTCTCCACGCCATTGTTCAATAAAAGATGCGAATGCTTTAGGTGCTGAGCAATTGCCTCGGGAATTTGTTGCAAGCCTTGATCCGTGGTCAGAAAAACACTGTGATAGCGTTTTAGATAAGGACTAGGTGGCGCCGGTTTTCGGCGTTTAGATCCTACATAAACAGACCGCGCTTGCTGCTCAGCCTCTAGTAAATGCGGAAATGTCGCCTTAAGACTCATTTGGTCAATATCTCCCGCAAAGATGCCGGAAAGCATTGGCGCGGCCAAACGGTCGACAATCTGATTGCCAAAGCGCCGGCGTAAAAAGTGTCCTAAAGATTGATCGTCCGTGGTGCCGCGAGGCAGCACAAAATCCTTCGCCAGCGCGACTTTTCCGGTAAGAGACAGCAACGGACTGGCTAATACCGGTTTAGCCTTCGTGGGTACGCCGGTTTGAATTCCCTCCGGGATCGGCATGAAACGATGGTTCCAGTAGATATATGCCCCCCGCACCTGCGAATTCGTCCCAATCAGACGATTTCCGAGACCCAAGGCCTCGCATAGAGCCACCAAATCAGGTTTCGTTGCGAGAAATGAATCGGGTCCACCTTCAATGACAAGATTTCTTGACGTATCTGTCCGAATCCATCCCCCGACATGCGGTTGGGGATCATACAGGTCGATCTCAAGTCCATCATAGCTCTGTTCTAGATAATAGGCCGCAGCCAATCCCGTCAATCCTGCCCCTACCACTGCTACCTGCGTCATCTTGGTCACTCCATTTGTTCAGCATGTTTACACACGACAGACGCCAACATTTGCAAGAAGGCTGGATCATCGTTGAAGGACGCCGTGCGCTCAATATGCATGCCTAATCCCTTCGCATGTTGCTGAGCCTGAATATCCAAATCGTATAGCACTTCCAAATGGTCGGCGACAAATCCCACCGGAGCCACCAGCACATGGTTATATCCCTCGGTATGCAAAGAAGAAAGCGTCTCCAAAATATCTGGCCCCATCCACGGTTCGCGCGTGCGGCCAGCACTTTGCCATGAATATATATAGCGTGAAATGCCTGCTTGCTCGGCCACAAGCTCGCCGGTCTGCCGCAATTGGGCCGGATAGGGATCCCCCTGCGCTAAGATGCGTTGGGGCAAACTATGCGCGCTGAACACCACAACCAAGTCCTCGCGCTCTTCAGGCGAAAACAGCGCCATCGACTCCCGAAGACGTTGCGCTAACAAGCGAATCAGCCCCGGGTCCATATGCCATGACCTAATGCCAAAAAACTTCGGTGAAGGATTGTACGATTGCAACGCTTGGGTAATCTCTTGGAAGTAATCCCCAACACTCATTGAGGAATAATGGGGCGCCAACACTAAACCCACAAACCGCTTCAGGTTGGCCTCATGGATGGCTGCAACGCCGTCGGCAATAAAGGGTGGCGAGTGCTTCATACCTAAGAACACCTGAAATTGTCCAGGGCATGCGCCATCGAGCGCAGCCTGCAATCCGGCTACTTGCCGTTTGGTAATCAGTGTCAGTGGCGATTGCCCACCAATCGCGTCGTAACGGAGGGTCAAATCTCGCAACTGTTCATCCGAAGGCGGAAGCCCATGCCGAATATGCGTATAGTAGCGCAATAAGTCATCCCGACTTTGCGCAGCCCCATAGGACATCAAGAGAACGCCCGTCACAATGATGCCCCCTTTGCGCGGTCCGCAACCTCTTGAGAGGCTGGGGTGCCCGGAAATTGGTGAACCCACTCGACCAGCCGTTTTAAGTTGTCAGGATGAGCCTCTGGCGGCACGCCGTGCCCCAAATTAAAGATAAAGGCAGGATCCCCTAGCATGTCCTGAAGAATCGCCGTGCTATGTTCTTTAACAATGTCCCACTCGCAGACTAATGTCATCGGATCTAAATTGCCCTGCAGCGTCACCTCTGACCCTACGGTCGAGCGTGCCTGCCTTATAGGCGTTCGCCAATCAACGCCTAAAACCGTTGGGCCGGTTTCTTTCATTGCATGCAGAAGCGAAGCCGTTCCCGTCCCAAAATAAATCGTGGGTACTTGCAGCGCATTCAACTTGGCAAAGACTGCACGCATTGACGGCATAACATACTTCCGGTAATCGTCAACCGGCAACGCTCCTATCCAACTATCAAACACCTGCACGGCCTGCGCTCCATGCCGCACCTGAGCCGATAAATGGCGCACAGTAGCGTCCGCTAACACATCCATAAGCTGGCGCCAAACCTCGGGTTGCTCCCACATCAAGCGCTTGGTATGCAGGTAATTCTTCGACGGACCTCCTTCAATGAGATAGCTTGCCAAAGTAAAAGGAGCACCCGCAAATCCTATGAGGGGAATCGTACCAAGCCGATCACAGATCTTTTCAATTGCTTCAAACACCTCGGGCAAATCGTCTTCAGGTTCAAGCACACGGAGCTGTTTGAGATCGCGGCCAGTACGCACCGGATGCGCAATGACCGGACCAAAGTGTTCTCGAATTTCAAAATCGACACCCATCGGCCCCAACGGAATCATAATATCGGAAAAAAGAATCGCTGCATCGACCCCAAGTTCTTCCACAGGTCGGCAGCTGACTTCAGTACAAATATCGGGGTTATGCGCCATTTCGAGAAACGAATATTGTTGACGTAATTTCCGGTAACCGTCTTGATACCGGCCTGCTTGCCGCATAAACCAAACCGGCACCTTATCATGAGGCCGTCCCCAACACGCCTCAATAAAGCGGCTAGTGCTTATCACGACTCGGTCCCTCCTCGCATGATCGCCCCATTATAGCATAAAACCCGCGCACACCCAGCTTCTCTGAGCTGGCGCACGCGGGTTCCTTACGCCCTTTTAATATTCTGCGACCACTTTGCCGGCATCTACATCGTACTCATCATCATCCTCAACCTCTTGTGAAACCTCGCCATGAACGGCGATATCGCCCGAATGCAGTTCCTTCTCCGTTGCTCGCAGCGGCACCACGAGCCCTATAAGCTTCAAAATCACCCATGTCATCACCGCATCGTAAGCAACAATCACAAGCAATGCCTCGATTTGCACCACAACCTGATGGAAGTTCCCATATACCCAACCGGTTACAGAGGATCCTTGCCCAAGTTTCGTACTAAGGTATTCGAACATATGCGGGTCTGCAAAGACCCCAGTCAATACCCCTCCTAATGCCCCGGCAACGGCATGGGTGTGGAATACCCCCAACGTGTCATCCACCTTCTGGAAGAGTTTCGTCCGACCCAGTTTATTCATGCTAATCCACGGCACAACACCTGCTGCGACACCAATCGCCAACGCTCCATAGCCATTGACGTACCCAGCGGCAGGCGTAATGGCCACAAGCCCGCACACCATTCCGTTGATGGCCCCAACCAGCGACGGTTTGCCCGAAGCCCACATATCCATAATCGTCCACGATATCAACGCCAATGCCGTTGCTAAGTTGGTGTTCAAAACAGCCGCCGCCGCATCGGCATTGGCAAAGTATGGGTCACCGCCATTAAAGCCATTCCACCCTAGCCATAAAATGCCTGCACCCGCTAAGGCAATCAATAAGTTATTCGGACTGAAATTTTTACGGTCTTTGACCATACGCGGTCCAACAACAGCCGCTGCCACAAACCCGGAGATTCCTGCTGCCACGTGAATCACATAGCCTCCACTGTAGTCCACCGCGCCTAATTGAGAGAGCCAGCCGCCTCCCCACAGCATAAAGGCGTTCACACTATAGACCAACGTTGACCACACTGGGACAAATAACATCCACGCTTTGAAATTCATCCGTCCTAAAACGCCACCGGCTAATATGCCAGGAGTAATTGCGGCAAATACAAACTGGAAATAGACCAGCGTAGATTGCGGAAACCGGAAAGACGGCATCGCCCCATTGACGAGCGGAATCGAAGCTTGCCCCTGTTGATAGAGACTATTTAACACCGGATGCGGCACCCCAACGATAGCCCCTAAGATACCCGGTCCAAGTTTCATGGGATCCCCAAAGCCCATGCTGTATCCAAAGAGGACCCATGTAATCAATACCACCGAAAATGCATAGAGCACCATAAAAGCCGAATTGATGGCCCATTTCTTTTTAACAATTCCCCCATATAAAATAGCGAGACCGGGAACACTTTGAAGGCCCACAAACGTCGCGGCCGTTAATTGCCACGAATTGTCACCGGTATTCAAGTAACTTGGGCTAGGAATATACATCGGCTGACTCCTTTCCTTATCGGCGGCAGATGGCAAAACCATATTTGCAAGATTATGCGTATCTACGCATTTATATTTAGTAACGATTTAAGGTAATGTTACATAAACTCTCGGCGCAAATCAAGATACCTGACAAGAAAATCAAAAATATTTCTCTTGGTGCGTAATATATGGCGTTATACTCTCACATGCAACGCATTTCACCGATGGAAGCTGCAAATTATTTAACAAAGACCCGGGGCTAAATGGGCATTGGCCGCCCTACCTTGATTAGAAGGAACGCGCAGTCCTCTTTATAACGAGACAGCACGGGGCCATTTGGAGGCCGCGTGCTGTCGAAGCACCCTAATACAATGTTCTAGCTTTTTGTGGGTTATGGTTAACCTTGTGTCAAAAACCTTACAAATATCATATCGCTTTGATAGACTACGGCACCGGAGTCCCAGTCCCACTCTAAAAATACCTTTTAATCGCTATTCGTGATGATGTCTTCGACTTTGGCATTCAAGACGCGAATCAAATCCGTGCCGCGCAAGAAAATTTGCAGTCCCCGTTGACCTGCACTGATACTGATCACATCTTCTCGATTGAGCCTACGGTCCACATAACAAAGATAGGACTTTTTCATGCCTAAAGGGCTCACCCCTCCGCGCACATACCCCGTCAGAGCTGGCAATTCTTTTACGGGAACCATTTCCACGCGCTTATTATGCGATACCATTGCCAGGCGTTTTAAGTCGATGTGCGTCGCCCCTGGGATTATAGCCACTAAAATCCCCGTACGGTCTCCTCGCAAGACCAACGTCTTAAAAATCTTATCCGGTTCAATTTGTACTTTTTTCGCTACGGACAGTGCGTCTAAAGCATCCTCGGACCATGCATAGGCATGCAGTTCATAAGCAATACCGTAGGTATCTAAAATCCTACACGCCATGGTTTTCTTAGCCATGAGATCCTCCCCGTTATGGTCCCAACGAATCTCCCGACTGCTAATATCCCCTTAACTCAGCAAAACGGCCGGATCCAGCCGAACGCGATCGAGTAATGCACCTAAACGGTCTCCGTCCCATAATTCGATGGTTCCCGTCCCCAGCGGCAATACGATATCCTCACCAAAGCGCCCGACCGTCACCAAAATCGCGTGGGACATATTATGCTCGCGCTGACGCTGGATAACGTGGTCGATGACCGGCTGATGGATGACAATGTTGTGGACTTCTAGCCCCACCAGTATGGGTGGGCGCATGGGAGCACGCAATATCAGCCCGCTCTCATCTAACGGGTCAACCTGATAACCAAAATGTTCAAAGAGTTTGTGAATCACACGCGCAAACTGGAGGGCCGTCATATCTTCACAATCGGCTACTGTCACGTAACGTCCGAACGTCGCACGAGTTGTTTGGCCATACAGAACTTCTGCTTCAGCATTCTTAATCAGCAAATCGAGATAAGCCCGGTCCACTTGACCCACGTGAAAGTCCTGTTGAAGCCAAAGACAGACGGCTTCAAATTGATTGGCGGTTAACGGTGCATTTTGTTGTTTCATTAGGCGCTGCACGGCAGGCAGAACTCGCGGCCAATACTGTTCGAGGAGTTTGCGCCGTACTTTTACCATCTCATCGTGATACGCCATGCCGATCACCCTCCATTTAGTCTAGGGCTTTAGATGTTGGCCAGCAAGCGGGTTCCCCCCCAAACAAATAAGGAGTGCGAACAGGACACCAAGGCCGCATTCGCACTCCTTACTGGGCGCTTAGTGGGCGCCTAAAGTCCGCGTTTAAGTCGCCAAATAAGGCTGGGCTTGGGAACGGGGGCAGTCAATGATACCGGAATAGTCCAATGCTGGCGCCCATCGTTAACGTCTAGAACGCCATCTGGTCCACCGGACCAATGCAAAGATTCATGCACAGCAAGACCCGGCCACACCACAGCACTCAATGATTTATCCGCCACCAAGGATACCGAATGGCCCCATGGAACGTCCACCTGTGCCACCGTTTCCCCTTTGTGCACGATAGAGTCAACCCGCAACTGGGCAGCAATTTGATTAATCAAACTTTCCCCATCGTCTAAAGACCTTTGCAATTGGGGAATGGATTGGGTTCCTTGTTGTCCAAGCACTGCACCATAAATGGTGACAGGCTGGCCATCCACCGTACGCGGCGCGGAAAACACAAAACATCCGCCGGCGTATAGCGTTGAACCGGTTTTCACCCCTGTAATCCCATCATGCCCGACTAGGTAATTGTAGTTCTCAATGGGCTGATTTCCGCCCGGCCACGAAATTTGAGGCATCGCGACAATTTCACGAAAAACTGGAATGGTCATCGCTTGTTCAGCAAAGAGTGTTTCATCCTTGGGGGTGCTCACATTGCCCGGATTCAGCCCACTGGGTCCGACAAAGTGCGTATGAGTCATCCCCATAGCCTGCGCCTCTTGATTCATTTCGCGCGTGAAGGCCGGTGTCGATCCTGCAACCCAACGAGCGACAATGTGGGCAATATTATTCCCCGAAGCCACTAGTAGACCCTCGAGCAGTTTACGTTCAGAAATTTTCTCGCCTAACGTAACCATTGCCACAGACTGTTGCGTCTTAATGTCTTGTTGATATTCTTGAACATCTTTGGCTGTAATGGTCACTGAAGGTCCCGAACTATATACGCTCAGTGGATATTTTTTTAACAACAAGTAGGCCGTCATCATCTTTGTAACACTCCCGATGGGAATCGCCTGATCCGGTCCGGCTTGACCGACCTTTCCAACCGGGCTGACCGCAAGATAAGATTCAGCGCCACTTGGCCATGCCATGTGTAAAGACGACGCCATGGTGGGCGGTTCGATGACTGTGCGAACACGAGCGGCTCCCACGGGACGCACCATTTGGACCCCAAACGCTACCACCACCAAGGCCCCTATTCCAGCAAGATATCCCCATCGCGCCACACTCCAAGCCCCTTTCAAAAAAGATCTCGGTATAAAACCCATAGAAAAAACGCCCAGAACATCTCTTGGGTTACGACCTATTACGTCATCAATCAGAAATCCTAGCGACCTTAGCCTTTTTTCGACAAAAGAATGCTTAAAAACCCACCTAAATCCGCTGTTCTCTCATTTAAAACTTTACGATAGCCATGACAATTTTAATAGGGGGCAAGCTCTAGCAATATCTGGCGCTAAAGCCATGCCCCCTTAAGGACGTGGTATATGTCGTCCTACTTTATCGTAAATAAGACACTCGTTGTTCGATTCCGTTCCACAAGACATCGGTTGTCATCGGCGGTGTTGACGCCACGACTCTCCCGCCAGCGATTACCCACCTTGGACGAGGCAACAGGCGAATCGCATCCGTTGAGGTGGGGACATCAAAAATCACTAAATCCGCCTTTTTACCCTCAGCCACACCATAATCCTCAAGTCCCATAACCCGAGCTCCTGCATATGTAATGCTGTTGAAACATTGCTTAAGCTCTTCGGTACCCGTCAGTTGCCCCACATGCGCAAGCATGGATGCGACAAATAGCTGACTGCCGGTGCCAAGCGGATACCAGGGATCCATAATCGAATCGTGGCCCGCGGCGACAGGCACCCCAGCCGCCATCAATTCCTTTACGCGTGTCATTCCACGGCGTTTCGGGTAGGTATCAAATCGTCCTTGCAGGACCACGTTATCGAGCGGATTCGCGACAATAGCCATTCCAGACCGGGCAAGAATACGAATTAATTTAAACGCATAGGCGTCGTTATATGAACCCATCGCCGTGGTGTGGCTGGCCGTAACGCGCTGTCCCCATCCCCGCTCGTAGGCGAGCTTGGCCATCGTTTCGACAAAACGCGATTGATCGTCGTCGGTCTCATCACAATGAATATCAATGGGCTTATCATATTTTTCCGCAAGTTTAAATGCATACTCAACATCCCGAATGCCATCCTCCCTTGTCCATTCGTAGTGCGGAATTCCCCCTACGACATCAGCCCCTAACCGCATTGCTTCGTCCATCAACTCCGGCCCGTCGGGAAAACAAAAAATGCCATCTTGCGGGAAAGCGACCAACTGCAGGGTCACGACGTCGCGGACCCGTTCCCGAACGGTTATTAACGCCTTTAACGCCGTTAAATTCGGATCGCAAATATCTACATGCGACCGAATTTTTAATACGCCCTGCCCCATATGCCACCGAATCGCCTCTTCCGCTCGGGTAATAACGTCCTCTTCGGTTAAGTAAGGTTTGCGCTGACTCCAGCGCTCAATGCCTTCAATAAGAGTCCCACTGTAATTAGGTGCGGGAAAGCCCTCGGTCAGCAAATGTCTCCAACATCTCACTACACTTCCCCTTCTCCCCACACGCTGGCAGCAGCTTCCGCTAGCGCAACGCCGCGGTATTTGTCGGCGCGTATGTTTACCGTACAACCCGGAGATACCCTAAGCAGCATTGCGTGGCAGTTTCACACGACTGTATCAGCGCTGGCTACCTTGAACCACATCGCCAACCCCAATGAAATTCGTGTTGGACAAGTATTGACCATTGGGTACGGTGGTGCTGACCGCGGAACCGCAGTATCAAGCGCAGCCTTGCCGTTCACAGACGCACGGTCAACATATACCGTTCAACCGGGAAATACGCTTGGCGGAATTGCTTTTCAATTTCACGTTACCGTATCACAACTGATGTCTTGGAACAATTTATCCAATCCCAATTTCATCAGTGTCGGTCAAGTGTTGACCATCGCAGGTCCTGCCGCGCAAGCCCCATCAACACCGGCTCCAGCGCCTTCCGCCTCCGGAAATCGTAGCGAATACGTGGTACAAGCGGGAAACACTTTGGCCGGAATTGCGCAGCAATTCGGACTTTCTTGGGAGACTCTTGCATCGTACAATCATCTTAGTAACCCCAATGTATTAAACGTAGGACAAGTCCTCGCGATTCCTTCTGGCGCACAGGCTTCTACGAGCGCTGCTGTTCAATTGCCTGCCCAAAATGCTTCCATTAGTTTTGGACAAGCCATTGTGCAAACGGCCGAACGGTACTTGGGCGTGCCTTACGTCTGGGGAGGCACTTCTCCGGCTACTGGCTTTGACTGCTCTGGTTTGGTGCAATATGTGTTCCAACAAAACGGAATTCCCATGCCCCGCACCAGTTGGGCCCAGTACGACTATGTTACTAAGATACCAGAGTCGCAATTACAACCCGGGGACCTTGTATTCTTCAGCACTGACGGCCCGGGTGCTTCCCACGTCGGTATATATATTGGTTCGGATCCATCTCTTGGATATTCCCAAGCTTTTATTGAAGCGCCAGCTCCCGGTCAGACCGTCATGGTTTCCAACCTTGATGCGCCTTTTTATGTCGACCATTATTACGGGGCAGGTTTTGTTAATCAATAAATGGGCCCTTACTAAGAAAAGAAGAGGAGAAGCGATATGCTGCTTCTCCTCTTCTTTTCTTACGCATGTCTTGGACTTTGGTCTCTTGACACAAGGGGTATGGAACCTTCGGCGTCTCTAATCCATCACGCCAATCGCCCCATCAAGCACTTTCACAACGCGGTCATAATGTCCCGGGTGAAACTGGTCTTGAGGAGGCAATTCCTCCGGCTGCACCCATTGGACGTCAGCAATCTCTTCTGGTTGTGGCAAGAGTTCACCGCTTACATAGTGCCCGCGAATGACAATATGGTATAAATGATGTGACGTCTCTCGGCGATCCATCCAGTTATCGAACACCCCTACAACGTAATCGGCCTGCATCACGATACCTGTTTCTTCGACAACCTCACGGATAACCGCCTCACTCGGCGTTTCACCGATTTCTACCGCGCCGCCAGGTAGTGCCCATTGATGAGAGTCGCGACGACGAATCAATAACAGTTCCCGTTGCTTAAAGACGGCCCCATCCACCCCCACTTTAGGAGTGACAGGCGTAATCGTACTTAAAGGAGGTGCATCCTTAGAAATTCCGCCCAAAATCCTTGCCAACTCTTGGATACGCGCATAACGATGCTGATCGTAGGTGTTATTCGCATAATGCTGGCCATCAATCGCTAAGCCTTCGAGAATATGAGCAATACGCGCAGGAGTCAATGGCTGTTCCGGGGATTTCACGCGTCCGCCCTCCTTTGGCTTTTGAAGCGATATCGAATTAGGCTCGTGTCGCTGCCGACATCTTGAACGTTTCAAAGACCTTTTGCAGCGTTCGCAGACTGAGTACCGTTGCCCCAGAGCATCCACACCCAAATCGACTGGTGGTTCAGCCAAGGTCAGTCCCACCGCCCCCAATGCGTCAACGGTAATGACGGCAGCGCCCGCAGCGTTGGTAATGACCACAACCCTATTACCGTCTGGTAATGGCATCGTACCAAGCAAGGCCGCGATATCAAATAATTCTTGCAAAGTGTCAGCCCGAATAATGCCGCTCTGCTGAAATAAGGCCTGCACGGCCACCTCATTATCCACAGGCTGCAATCCCGACTCAGTGGGGACACTGTTATGGACGGTGCGCGCACTCTTTACCGCAAGGATCGGCTTACGCTGCGTCAATCGCCTAGCAATACGGGAAAACTTCCTCGGGTTGCCAAATGATTCCAAATACAACAAAATCATGGCTGTCGCCGGATCATCTTCCCAGTATTGCAGCAAATCATTGGAGGACACATCAGCCTTATTGCCAGTGCTTGCAAAACTCGAAACACCCACACCCATGCGCGCCGCATAGTCTAAGATGGCAATGCCTAACGCGCCCGATTGACTAGCAATGGCCACTGACCCTGCCGGCGGCAGAGCTGGTGCAAAACTCGCATTCAACGGATGCTCTGGGTGCGCATTGAGCAGGCCCAATGAATTAGGGCCCACCAAACGAATGCCATGGCGTCTCAGATCAGCGGTAATATCCTGTTCTAAGGCCGCGCCATTTGCATCCAGGTCGGAAAATCCTGCAGAAGTGATCAACACGGCTTTAACCCCTGCTATAATGCAATCCTGAACCACACTCTGGACTTGGTCACGCGCGACCACAATGACCACAAGGTCAACAGCGTCGGGCACAGCTTGCACTGAAGGATATGCGCGAACCCCCAACACGGCTTTAGCACTTGAGTTAACCGGATATACGACCCCATTATAGGAGCCTTCAAGCACGTGACGCAGCAATAAGTGGCCCAAGCGGTGAGAATCCCGAGATGCTCCCACGATGGCGACTACCGCTGGCTCAAAAAAGGGCCGCAAGGAAGCAGCCGTCGCCAACTTTTCCCGCGTTTCTTGCAATGCCCGAGTGCGTTCTGTCTGCTGTAAAGGCAAGACGAGATGAATAACACCGGACTCATGTTGCTCATGAATTTCGTACCCACTATCTTGGAATACACGTAACATGCGGCGGTTATCGCTTAAAACATAGGCCTCAAACTGTTTGAGACCCCGGCGCCATGCGATTTGCGCAAGATGTTCCAGCAGCAGTGTTCCCAGGCCTCTGCCTTGCACGCGGTCATCCACAAAAAATGCCACTTCGGCGCTAGCCCCATCCGTCATAATGTAGTGGCCAATCCCTAAGATTTGATCCTGACTCACGCAAATGAGAGACTTTCCTTGGCCGTCAATCCGGATCATTTGGTCAATATCCCGATCCGAAACCTCTTTAACCATATGGAAGAACCGAAAATACAAATCATCCGCAGAAGCATGGCGAAATAGCTCATGAAGCATTCTCCGATCCTCTGGTGTATCCCTTGCTTCCCGCAGTTCAGCTACCCGTCCATCTCGGAGAATAATTCTAGCCAAGCCTTCCATCCCCTTTGTCTTGCCCGCTTGCTTCGATTATATTACGTTGGGCTTCTCAACAAAGACCATGCTCCCCTATAATAGAAGAAAAATGAACGGATGCGGACAATGACCGATACTGCCAAGTTTATATATAGCGACGCTTACAGCCAATATGATTTTGGTGCAACCCACCCTTTTAACCCGGTTCGCTTAAGAGCTACCAAAAGTTTAATCGACGCGTTGCATCTAGTCTCTGATGACCAACTGGTGCTTCCCGCCCCGGCCACGATAGACGATCTAGTCCGTGCTCATCACCGTTCGTATATTGACATGGTACAGCACTTCACCAACCTGGAGGATGTGAATAATCCTACTTTGCTTAAGCGCGCAGCAGCATACGGTCTAGGCACCGAAGACGACCCTGTCTTTCCCGGGATGCATGACGCTGCCCGGTTGGCCGTGGGCGGTACGCTGGCTGCTGCTCAAGTCATTGCTCAAGGCGAGGCCATGCATGCGCTTAACCTCGCTGGAGGCTTGCACCATGCTAAGGCCGCCCAAGCCTCTGGTTTCTGTATATACAATGATTTGACGGTCGCAATTCATTGGCTGAGAGAAAAGACACAATGGCGAATTGCTTATATCGATACAGATGCGCATCACGGGGATGGCGTGCAGCAAGCATTTTATGATGATCCCCATGTCCTAACGATCTCATTTCACGAAACCGGCCAGTATTTATTTCCGGGCACAGGCAGCGTTGAAGAAACGGGCACAGGGGCCGGACAAGGCTACGCGTTGAATGTCCCCCTCCGTCCTTATACGGATAACCAGTCGTGGCTTGAATGCTTGGAACGCATTGTCCCTGCTGCCTTACAGCATTTCCAACCCGATATTATCATTAGTCAGCACGGCTGCGACGGCCATTATTGGGATCCCTTGACGGACTTGTTTGCCACGACCGATTTCTACGCAAAAGTTCCAGCTCTTGTCCACCAATGGGCCCACACCTATGCACACGGTCGGTGGCTCGCCACTGGCGGTGGAGGATACGAAATTTGGCGTGTCGTGCCGCGGGCATGGACCCTGTTATGGGCGGAGATGTCCGACCAGTCCTTAGACGTGAATACGCCCCTTCCGCAATCCTGGCTCGACACCTGGCAACCGCTGTCATCTCCCCCATTGCCAACCACCTTTTTTGATCCTCCTGAATCCTTTCCACCCGTAGCCCAATCCTTTGCCATCACCCAACAAAATCGGGAAACGGTCGATCGTCTCAAGCGCTTAATTCCGTGGTTATGACGTCTACCACAACGCAAAAAATCATGGGCCGCTCTTCTTACGCCCTTTCGGGTGAGGACGTATGTCTTCTTGTTGATAAGGACCCTATGGAGCCTCATTGAGGCCAATTCAGAAAATATCTGCTAAATAATTAAATAAAATGCCTCTAGTCACCGCCTCTTTGTTGTGATCCGTGCTATAATGAATGCGTACAAAATGTGAAAGAGTTCACAAGGAGGCCGATATTGATGAAGAATACATCCAACGAAGTGCTTTGCCCCGTGTGTCAGCGTTACACCGTACGTTATCAAACGCTAAAGTTGACCGGCGATGTGTATGCCATTTGCGAAAATTACCCAGAATGCTCGTATGTCAGTCGCTTAGACAATCCTGCCCGCGATCATGCTGCCATGCAGCCCTCTGCTTAATATGATAAGAGGCATGGCTACCGCTATCGCGCTTCTAATCCCGAACCTTCTCGCTAACACAGATGGTTGGGGATTTCTTTTTAGGTAACCTTCAAATAAAAAAGAAGGCGGTCACCCGCCCCCCTGCTAAGATACACGTTGCCGCACTTGCCATGCCTTTGTTGACGGAGGTTTTGACCCGCTATTTTGGATCTGCTGCCGACAATATCGCCCAGAACCGTATGCCACGGCCCACACCACAACGAGAGCAGACCCCACAACCACCACCGCTCCGGCCACCAACAGTCCTGTTAGAAATGTCACAAACGGCATGATCTACGCCCCCCTTATATAAAACATAACGCCAAAGGGAAGCATTCGGTTTCATACGAGCCGCTCTTGCCATTAGAGTTCGTATGGAAGAATTTCTTTCAAATCATGAATAGTCTCCGCTTTGACTTCCGTAGTGTCCTTATCCCACTCACTGGACGGCACAAACCACAACGCCCGAATAAAGGGCACGTCACTGGCCAAGGCCGCCTCGCGATCATTATTCGTATCGCCAATCATAATCGCGTCGGCAGAATTCTCTTCACAGGTGTTTAATACTAAATTGATGCCCTCGGGCGACGGCTTGGGATAAGCCACGTCCTTTGCCGTCACTATTTTTATAAAATAGTGACGCAAATTGAAATGGGCCAACGTAATATCTGTGGTATCGCGTTCTTTATTTGTCACAATAGCCATCTTAATGCCAAGATTAGCGAGGCCATCCAAAACGCCAACAATTTCCGGCGACAGCGTGACCGTATCGTGTCCCGCTTGGTAACACTCAAGATAATCCGCGAGAATCTCCGGCCAGCGCTCGCCAAATTCTCGGGCGAAGATCACAGACTCGCCTGGGCCAAACATGGCATGCACTTGTTCATCCGTCAACTCGCGATGGCCATATTTGCGAAAAACCTTTTGAAAACACCGCGTAATCAATGGCACCGTGTCGATTAAGGTACCGTCTAAATCAAAAATGACCAAGCCCACTGCTCATCCCTCCAACAATTCTTTATTCTGCTTTTTCATGGGCATTCTTTACGGTAAATCGCAATTCATGGCTGCGTGGAAATTCCCGGGGAATAGCCTCTTTCAAAACAGTCGAAGCGGTATCGTCGTCCACAGACCATACTTGTTGCACGAATCCCTGTTCAATCACGTCCATGTGCCCGTTTGGGTGGCGGACAATAGAGACACTCCGATCTTTTTTGAAATTCAAAATTTGAAGGCTCGTCCCTGGCTTCAGTCGGTGAATCATCTGAATAGCCGTTTTTACGGCACTGCGCGCTGGCACTTTGCTCATTCGCATCCCCCTGACTTCTCAGTCATCCAGTAGGCTTGCCGTGACGTTGGACGCATCCGCTACAGGTCGAGTTTGCCCCCATTTGCTAAGAGGACGCCCCACTGCATGCCATACCATGCCTCCCATGACCAACGCCATGCCCGCTATACTGGCCACGTCGGCATGGCCCGGTAGGTGAAAAATAAGGGCCAACAACAATGTAAACACGATTTCCATAGACTGCGTGGCTTCCACCTTAGCTAGCGTGTCCGGCCTGCCTTGAGCCTGGTCGGTGGCGCGGAAAAAAAGTGCCGTAGCCACAATCCCTGATGACATAGCTACCCAAAAGGTCTCTTCCCATTGCCAAACGGGTGGCCTTCCAGCTGAGACCGAAGCAATCCCAGCCAATACAATCCAAAACGGCAAACTACCAATGGTCATCCCTAAAATGCGAGTTACGGCGGAAATGTCTCCAGTCGTCAATGCCATCATCTTCCGATTCCCTAACGGATATGCTACGGCTGACAGTAAAACGGCGGCCAAGCTCACAAACAACGATTGATTCAACGCGACATGACTCTGCCACTGCACCATCGCGATCCCTGCAAGAATCGGCACCGAGGGCCATAAGTGACGCCAAGGAATCTTCTGATGGGTTGTAAAGGGCACAAGAAGACTTCCAATAATGATGGTGAGTTGAAACGTGCTCGCCACCGCCCATGATGGCCCATATGCAGCAGCAAAAGTCAGTGGGGCATAAAATAAACCAAATCCAACCGTGCCCCACAAAAACCAAGGCCATGGCCGACGAGTCATCAAGGAGGCCAGTTTGGGCAATTCCCCGCGCCATGCAACCCAGATAGCCAAAACAGGCACGGTATAAAAATACCGTAACGAACTCGTCCAGAGCCAACTACCCCCATGAAGCGACATGGTTTCTCTCTCAACCATATCTCCTTTGCCATAGTATGATGACATTACAACGCAATGTGCTCCATACCGCGAGGACCAAAAAATACCACGGTATCATACCCGGCTTCGCGAGCTAGTACCCGCGCCTGTGGAAAATACAGCCCAACATTTTCTGGTTCGTGCGCGTCCGAAGCAAAGGTAATGGGCACATGGGCTCTATTCGCTTCAGCAAGCAATGCGGGATGCGGATAAATTTCCTTAACAGGCCGTCTGAGACCCGCGGTATTTATCTCCAACGCCACACCCATATCGGCTAAAACTTCCACAACTTCCCGATAAAGGCCGAGCAAAAAGGACTCAGGTGGCTTCTGGAATCCATAAATTTTTGGCAAGTCAGGGTGAGTAATCGCTTGAAAGAGACCCGATTGCGCCGCCTTCATTGAATATGCATAATACTGCGTCCAGATTTCTTCCACGGGCTGGTGAAAATATTGTTCTTTCATCTCGCTAACGTCCAGCCCAAAATCGCCAATAAAATGAATCGACCCTAAAACAAAATCCCACGGATACCGCGACAAAAATGTCCGAATGCCATTTTCGTTTTCGGGAACATAATCCATTTCCAAACCGACGGCGATGGGATAGCTAGGGCGCACCACATCCAAAAACGCTGTATACCCCGCTAAAGGATAACGACACCGTTGGCGCGACCACTCTCCGGGCAACAGCCCTTGTGCCTCCGTAAAGCGGTAAGCATGTTCTACAATTCCTATGCCGCTCACTCCACGGCCTTCCCCCACTGCGAGAAACTCTTCCAACCATGCAATAGGGTATTCTAATGGCGAGTATGGGCCATGTTCCATATGCACATGATGGTCAAACCACATCCATAGCGCTCCTTTGTCTAACCTTGCTTTGTATTTTTACTCGTACCAATGGACTGCTTGTGTATTCTATGGCAGAGAAAATATACACCAAAATAGCCTCACATTAAAGGCAATAATGGCAAAGGGTGGGTTCGTGGTAATGCGCAATAATCTTGACCAAAACCGCGTTTTCCACAGCGCATTCATCATCCATTGCGGAATCCCAGCCAATAATAATGGCGGCAATACCAGGCTTAACAATGCATATTGCACCATGTGCCCCGAAAAAAGGTAGTCATCGGCTATCAGTTTTACGGGCGTCCCCATCGCAATATAAAAGGTCAATAGAGCCGCGACAAAATAAATTTTCTGCAACAGTGGCGTCTCAGGCAGGTCGTCACCAAACCGCGCCTTTAGCGGCCCGAGAAGCTGAAAATATACCACCAACAAGATGATAACCAGCAGCATGACTTCTGGGTGCCATAACGCAAAGAAATTATAATGCTGAAATAGGAACGCCATTGACTCACCCTCACTTGCCCCTTAAATCAAACCCATTCGTTCTGCTCAGTATTATAGCGACTAATTACACAGTCAGCCGCGGTTTTTGTGGATCTCGGCGTGCTTGGCTCGCTTGCTCAAAAGCAAACGCCATACGTATGAGCCGCGCTTCCTGAAACGCGCTTCCGGTAAATGTCATCGCCAAGGGGCGGCCCTCACGCGTATATCCTAATGGCACGGTGACCGACGGATAACCGGCCCTCGCGGCAATGTCAGCCCCTTTTGCACCTAAAAACACGAGCGCATCGAGGTCGTGCCGAGCTAAGGTCCGGTCAATCCCTTCTTGGCGCGACCATATGAGGTCTTGGTGGCGGCCACGCAAGTAACGTGCATCCGTCAAGCGTCCCTGTGTTCCTTCAGATTCAATAAGTACAGCCTGTCCATATTTTAGCGCTTTAGCAGGATGACTGCTATTAAATGCGATGACCTCTTGCAATGTCCGAGGCGCCCCTTGCAGCCATTGCGCTAAATACGCGTTCACTGCGACCCGGAATTCATATAAGAGGACATCATAAGTCCAATCAGCTCCCGCGGTGTCAATATCTGCCGGGTCGATGATTGTCGCCCCATGCCTGCGCATCAGATCCAACGCCTGCTCAAACAAGGCCCGCTCTTCGTCTGTCGTATCGTCCCAATAGATATGCCGCGGCACGCCAATACGCACTTGACGGAGGCCTTGGGGATCTAAATCCCTCACGTAATCGGGATATCCTGGGGCCATCGCGGTGACGGGGTCAGCCGAGTCGTATCCTTGTAATACGCTTAAGACTAGCGCCGCATCTGCCACGGTTTTGGCCATGGGGCCCGCGGTATCTTGCGAATACGCAATGGGAATAATCCCCGAACGACTCACCAGTCCTACCGTAGGCTTGATGCCCACTAAAGAATTTTGTGAAGACGGGCTTAATATCGATCCCGATGTTTCCGTCCCAATGGCCACAGGAGCCATTCCTGCTGCGACAGCGGCCCCAGACCCGGAGCTTGATCCGCCGACATCGAAGACTCCCGGCCCGTAGGGATTCAAAACTTGGCCCCCCAGAGCACTGTACCCATTGGGCATATGGTCTGCCATAAAATTCGCCCATTCCGTTAAATTGGTTTTGCCTAAAATAATAGCCCCCGCAGCACGGAGTTTTCGGACAATAAAAGCCTCCCCCGTCGCATACGCCTCGGCCAAAGCCAATGATCCGGCTGTTGTATGCATGTCCGACTGCACCGCGACATTGTCTTTCACCACAATCGGCACCCCGTGCAGCGGCCCCACCGCCCCTTGGCCATACGTACGGTCAGCTGTTTGCGCTAGACCCATTGCATATGGATTTAGTTCTTTAATAGCATTTAACCGGGCATTGTGTGACGCGATCGCGGTTAAACATGTCCAGACCCACTCTTCCGCGGTTTCCAATCCCTTATGGCGCCGTTGCCAAAATTCCTGAATGGCTGACACACGCGAACCCCCCGTCATTAATTTGTGGATGCGCACCGGCGATTCTCCGAATTGACGTCGATACCCTCCAAGGGTATCATAAAAATTACTGGAAATGCCAGGCACTTGAAATGGGACGCGAGCGCACCCCCCTTGAGCAATCATGGTCCGTGACGTCGACACATGCAGGGCGGCAAGCTGCATTCCCAGGTTGAATTGGAGGCTTCGGGACAAGATAACCGGAGACATCATGTCATTAGATGAGGTGATATTCATGGATCGGCGTAAAGTTATCATTCTGGGTACGGGCCCCGCAGGCCTCACCGCTGCTATTTATGCCGCACGGGCTAATTTAAAGCCGCTTGTCATTGAAGGCAACGAACCAGGCGGCCAGCTGACGTTAACAACAGAAATTGAAAATTTCCCAGGGTTCCCGGACGCCATTTTAGGTCCTGATCTGGAAGCGTACACTGCTGACGCTTTGATTATTTCTACGGGAGCATCGGCCAAAATGCTGGGAATTCCCGGCGAAGCGGAATTGATTGGCCATGGTGTATCTACTTGTGCGACCTGTGATGGTTTTTTCTTTCGGGATAAGCCCATTATCGTTGTCGGGGGCGGCGACTCGGCCATGGAAGAGGCCAGCTTCCTGACGAAATTCGCCTCCGAAGTCACCATCGTCCACCGCCGGGAAACGTTACGCGCCTCAAAAGTTATGCAAGACAGGGCGCATGCGAACCCGAAAATCAAATGGGCTATGGATCAGACCCCCATTCGTGTCGTGTCGGAAGACAATCACGTCACGGGTCTCGAAGTCCAAGACAACAAAACCGGTCAAAAACATATCATTCCCGCAGAAGGGCTTTTTATTGCCATTGGTCACAAGCCCAACACCAGCTTTCTCAATAACCAACTCAAAACGGACAAAGTGGGGTACCTCAAAACCAATTTGCATAATTCTGCGACCAGCGTCGAAGGTATATTTGCCTGTGGAGACGTGATGGATCCCCACTACCGTCAAGCCATTACGGCAGCTGGCAGCGGATGCAAAGCCGCCATGGATGTGGAAAAGTATCTTGAAGGCGCATTTGTCTATGATTGGTCCATGTCGGAACCCGATTAGACGGCGTCCCAACAAGCGCCCTCTTATGCAGTGCGTTGCATAATTTTGTTTGACAGCTCGGGAGCTTTACGGCACTATTAGGGAGACATCCCCCACAATTTAAGGAGGAAGATTTATGGCTCATGTCATTACCGGGTTATGCCAAGACACCAAAGATCAGAGCTGCGTGGAAGTTTGTCCTGTCGACTGCATTCACCCGGCGCAAAGTTTGGACGGAGACGAGGCGTTTGAAGCAACGCCCCAACTGTATATCGACCCTGACGTGTGCATTGACTGCGGCGCGTGTGTCCCTGAATGCCCCGTTGGTGCCATCTTCATGGAGGAAGACCTCGCTCCCGAAGACGAAAAATACATTGAAATCAATGCCGCCTTTTATCGAAAATAGCATTCTATGTTGTGTTCCAGCCGAGCGCTTTTTAACGCTCGGCTTTTTTTGACATCCCCTGCGAACTATAAGCAGTCTTACGCCGCACGCTCTTCACCGCTAAAAATTTGCATTCATCTATTGCCTCATTTCATCGGGAACACGGTCGTTCCCACCAAAGATCACAAGACGCCCCAAGAATAGTTCTTTGGGACTATCCGTAAAAATGGTGAAACGACGTACCATGAATATGAGGTGAGTTTAACATGGATTCTAATCGGAAAGGGTTATTGTGGTTAGCTTGGCCCGTGGTTAGCACTGCGCTTTTTGTGCTCATGTTTCGGTCGGAATCAGGCTTGCCGATGCATACGTCATGGCGAATTACTATAGCTCTTGCGGCGATATTCTTTATTGGCCAATCGGCCTTGGGCTTTTGGTTATTTTGGATGCGCGCTCACCAAATTGCGCCCCCACGTACTCGTCGTCCCGGACGGGTTATTGACCTTACGGCGTACCGCAATAAAGAGTCTCATATGACGGACAGCTCGCGCCGCTAGGATCGCCTTTTTTGTAAGGCCATCCGCGGCGCATTACTGGACACCTTGTTGGTCTCGGGATTAAGGTACCATTCAAGAGCTTCCGCAATCAGCGTATCTTCATCCTTCTGTAAACTTTGTGCTTTTTCGGCAAGTGCCTGATAAATTTCTGTTTTAATGGATAGGTTCAATTTACAAGTTAAAGGCAGAACCATCGTATCGCCTCCATCAGAAAACGACACGGAGTGCCGCTTCATGACAATAGTGGACAAGATAGAGCATAAAGAATTATGGCCGATCTTCCCGCAGAAGTATAGCCTTTCCTCGCTTTTTTCTTAAATTTGTGTGCTTTCGTAATGTCTACAGAGATTTTTCTGTGGACAGTGGCTCCGCGTGGCTTCCATAAGGATACGACGGCCACCCTTTCCAATATCGACTCAAAAGAGCGGACGAGCCCGTCGCGACCACCGTAAAGGGAAAGACCGATAGGAACGGAAACCATGGGCTTGTTTTAATCAGCACAGGAAAAATGGCGAATGCCACCGCCGGAGGAAAATACATGCCCAGGGGCGGCAGAATGACAAACGCCACCAAAGCTGCCAGCGCAGCCAGAAATGGTCCGTGTCCCCATAGAGCAATCAGACTGCCAATCCCAGCGCCCACAGTGCCCCCGGCAATGATGGGAAAGGGCTGCGACACGTGTTGTTGCGGTAACGACACGATGAGGCTAAGCGTTGCGCCAAAAGGTGGCACAAGAAATGCGGTCACTCGCCATGGGAGATGATCTACGGCAGCAAAAAGCCCCAAAATAAGAAAAAACCACACGTAAACAAACCAAGGCAATTGAAACCGATGATAATGCAGTCGGTGATGCCACATGATATCTGGCCCTCCTTTTCCGCCGCAAATAGTGTACCATGTCATTCCCCCATGGATCCTAGATAGCTGAGGGATTTTTCGGCTGAGACACACATCAGTGAACAAGAAAAAAGCCGCTCCCGGTTACCCGAGGCGGCGATCGGAAATATTCCACAACCCCTTAACGATTCTTGTTCTTAAGCGTTGTGCTGTGAGGCAGCCCGCTGACACCTGGGTGCAAGAAGGTGCGAATTTGTGCCACGGCAATTCCTACTTCACCAAATCCCGTCGCAATTAGTTTCACCTTACCGGGGTAAAAAGCGGCGTCCCCTACGGCCCAAATGCCCGGTCGAGTCGTCATCATCGACTCTGGCGCCACCTTAATGGTCGAACCTTTTAATTCAAGCCCCCAAGTTTTCACAGGACCCAAATCCGGATGAAAGCCCAAACCTCCGATAATTGCATCCACATTCAATTCGTGCGAACCCTTTTCTTGATGGCGAATACGCACACCCGAAACCTCGTCCGCCCCTAAAATCTCTTCAACTTCAGCGGGCGTGACCACGTTGATATTGTCCGTCTCGTGCATCTGTCGCACGCTGTCCTCTTGGGCACGAAATTCATTCCGACGATGCACCACCGTCACCTGCCGCGCCTTGCCCGCCACAGCTAAAGCCCAGTCCACGGCCGTGTCTCCGCCCCCGACAACCAACACATGTTGGCCCGCAAACGTATCTAAGGGAGGCACAAAATAATGCAGGCCCTTCCCTTCCCAACTCTCCGCCCCTTGAGCGGGGATTCGCCGCGGCAAAAAGGACCCAATACCCACGGCCAACAAAATTGCCCGCGTACCGTGTACACCCTTGTTCGAATGTAAAAGGAACGTGCCATCCGCCAACGCTTCTACCGTTTCAACGGACTCCTTCAACACCACTTCGGGCCGGTAGCGCTCCATTTGCGCGACTAGGCTCAGAGCAAGGTCTTTTGCCGGTACAGCAGGAAATCCCGCCACGTCGTACACAGGCTTTTCAGGATATAGGGCGTATAATTGCCCTCCTAATTCCGGCAAACTCTCAATAATTTTTACTTTCATGCCGTGAAGGCTGGCTAATGTGGCACCAAACATGCCCACCGGGCCTCCACCAACTATCGTTAAGTCAAATAGTTCCGTCCTAACCGCCTCCAACTCTGTAGTTCCCCGGCTCTTCCAGGCGGCATGCCGACCGCAGACAGCTACGGCTCCTCCATGTACAAGACTCAGGCACTAGATGATGCAAAAAAGCACTTTAGTCATTTAATTTAGCGTATTAAGTCGTTGTTGGCAAGAATTCTGCACCACGTGTTGACGTTCAGCCTTGCGGAAAACGTCGTGCTTGTGCGGCGAATGTTTGGGAAATCACGCGAAGCGCCGTACTCATCGTATCTAGGGGGCGATGGATTAACGCAAGTTGGCGGAAAGCGGTCGGATTCAAGTGCCTCACGACGACCTGGCCCACATCCGCAAATACCCGAACCGCCTGATTCGGAACAATGGAAATCCCCAGACCGGAGGCCACAAATCCAATGACCGTAGCAATACTGGTCGCTTGAAAGATAATGTTCGGTTGAATCCCATGCTCGTGAAACAGAGATAGGACCGTACGCTGCAAACCTGTGCCGGCATCGAGACCAATAAAAGGATATCCCCCCAACGTTTTCACCAATAAGGGCTCCTCAGCAAACCCTGACTGGGCACTGTCAATCACGACGAGTTCTTCACGCCATAACGGGACAATATCGATATCCGTGTAATGAATAGGCAAGGTGACAACCGCCAAATCCAGATCACCTTGGCGGACTTGTTCCACCAAATCCAACGAACGGCCCTCCGACACAACCAAATGAACATCAGGATATAAGGTCAGCATACGACGATAGACAAAGGGAAAGTGCGACGCTGAGGCCGTTGGTATAATGCCCAATTTGACATCGCCATGAACTTTGCGGATATCCTCCAAATCGTCGGCTAAGGATCCGACGTCCCGTAAAATGGCTCGAGCGCGATCGACAACGATTTGCCCCTCTGCGCGGACGGTAATCCCTCTGGCGCTCCGGTCTATTAGCCGATGCCCAATGAAATCTTCGAGTAATTGGATTTGATGAGTCACTGTCGGCTGAGCCACATCAAGGGCTTGAGCGGCCGCAGAAATGGATCCATGATCAGCGACCGCTACGAGACATGTTAACTGTCGTAGCGTGATATCCATCACTTTCTCCTATAAATTATTTCTATATCTATGTATACCCCAAAATGCCTTGGTCGTCTACAGAATGCGGTCTTTAATAAAGTAAGAAAAAGAACGGAGGTGACCGCATTGAACAGACACGTACCGGATTCGGCCTATAAATGGTGGGCGTTGTCGGCAACCAGCATGGGAATGTTTATGGCTGTGCTGAACGACACCACGTTGTTAGTGGCCCTGCCGACATTGATTCGCGCTCTTTACCACGGCCAGTTTGGCCGCCGGTTTTGTATCTAACGGGCTAGCTTTGTTGATAATCCGTGCCATTCAGGCAATCGGAGGTTCCCTGGTATTGGGCAATGCCACTGCTATTGTGGCCGACGCCTTTCCTCGAAAACAGTTAGGACTCGCCCTCGGCATTAATAGTATTGTCATCGCCGTCGGCATGGTATTAGGTCCCGTATTGGGGGGGCTATTAGTCACGTTGTTCAATTGGCGGTGGGTCTTCTGGTTCAATGTCCCCGTGGGTATCCTGGGAACCTTGTGGGCTGCGCGCCAGCTGCATGACGTAACGAAACCTTTACAAGGACAGCGCATCGATTTCGCTGGCAACGTTAGTTATATGTTGAGCTTGTTAGGGGCCCTTATCGCGATAACATGGGGCGGGATCGTTGGATGGCACGCCCCGGTCGTTTTAATCGCAGCCATAAGTGCGGCAGCTGGATTTGTGTTCTTCATTCGTTGGGAAAACACCGCGCCGAGCCCCCTTTTAAACCTCTCATTATTTCGCATCCGGGCATTCGCCATGGGAAACCTCTCTAATTTGTTTATTGCCATGGCTCGCGGGGCGATCGTTCTGCTGTTCATCTTTTATTTTCAAGGCGCTCGTGGGGAAGATGCCTTAGAAGCCGGCATTTCCGTCATTCCCATGGCCATGGCCATGGGAATCATTGCCCCCGTGTCGGGATGGTTTGCGGACCGCATTGGGGCCCGTATGTTGGCCACAGCTGGCGCCATCGTCATGGGGATAGGGCTTATTGGGTTTGCCACCACAATTTCTCTCAACACGCCCTATATCGATATTGCCTCATGGTTGGTTATCGCCGGCATCGGCAACGGCTTGTTTAACTCCCCGAATACCAGTGCCATTATGCGCGCGGTCAACGCTCATGAACGGGGAATTGCTGCCGGTACCCGGACCATGCTTTTAAATACCGGCAACGTCTTTTCGATTGGCATGGTCTTGGCGCTTGTAGCGTCCACAGTACCACACCCCGTCATGTTGGCCATTTTTTCGGGTCAACCCGCCCATGTTGACCATACGGCGTTGACAAACTTTTTACGCGGCTTGAGCCTGGCCTTTTCGGTTATGGCGATGATGGCCTTTATCTCTGCGGCCTTATCATTTTTGAGGGAGCCCAAGCACGCGGCGGCGCTACATGAAGCCCACGCGGCCAGTCAATAATACCAACAGACCAAAGGGAGCAGACCAAAGCAGATGGAGCCTGGTCTGCTCCCTTTGGTGATTAAGAATTCGCACCCGTATCTTGCGGACGCAAGATATCAACCAAGCTTGCCAATCCTGTCACATCCCCGGGCAAGATGAGCTTAGAGGACGGCGATTGGCCAACAGTGGTTAACGTTTCAAGGGACTTCAATTGCAACAACGCATGCATGCGTTCTGGGCGCCAATCATGATCTTCGTTTTCAGCGAGGCTCAAGACTGCAGTATTCATCACGCGAGTCGCCTCTGCTTGGGCCTCAGCCAATTTGCGAATGGCAATGGACTCCGCTTCTGCCTCAAAAATACGGGCTTGTTTCGCGGCTTCGGCCCGCATGACAATAGCTTGCTTGTCTCCTTCGGCTTGCGCAATGGCGGCTTGCCGCATGCCTTCCGCTTGCAAAATGCTTGCTTCCTTCTGTCCCTGCGCCTGTTCAATAGCTGCTAATTTATTGGCATCCGCCTTCTTCTGAGCCTCCATCGCTTTTTGCATTTCGTCAGTCAAATCCACCTGGCGAATCGAAGCCTGAACAATGCGAATCCCCCAAGGTCCTGTTATCTCATCTAATTCGTTGCGCAATGCCGTATTAATCTGCTCCCTATGTGTCATAACCTCGGCCAGCTTACGCTGCCCCACCTCCGAACGCAGGGTCGACGACACAATGTTCTTAATGGCGAGCTCCGGGTTTGCAATTTCATAGAGGTAGCTTTTTGCATCGACGACTTGATATAAAAAGTACGCATCAATCACAGGGCTCACGTTGTCCGCTGTGATAACCGGTTCAGGAGATAAGGCCACCGTGACTGATTTCGTACTCACGAGTTTTAACGAGTCGACCAACGGCAGTTTAATCGTCAAGCCAGGCGGCGCTTCGTGATGAAATTTTCCTAGACGTTGAATAACCCCTACAGAGCCTTGCGGGACGATGCGTAAAGTCCCCCGCAAAATCAACACGACAACGATTAATACCATTCCAATCAAAAACTCGACCATCATGGGCACTCCCTTTCAAGACAGGGCCGCGACAACGATCAGGACCACCCGGTCACGCGCGACAACCCACACCTTTGTACCGGCCGCGATAGCGACCGGATCCTCGGTTGCCGCCGACCATTGCTGGCCATTCACCTTCACAATGCCCAGACCAGTTCGGTCTTCAGGAATGGCTGTTATGGCTATCCCAGGCGCCCCGACAAGTTGGTCAACCGTAGACCGATATGACATCTCCCTCACCTGCGTTGTTTGACAGTACTTGCTTTAATCATAGTCATCTCAGCGTGGTGTGTCATTGATGACGTTTAAGGAAATCCACAATCTGGCGGTACACCGCGATCTCGTTTTCCTTTTTGCTAAAACCATGTCCTTCATCAGGCAACACCATATACTCAATATCTCGTCCGCGTTTGCGCAACGCATCGACCAGTTGGTCTGATTCGTGTTGAACAACCCGAGGATCATTGGCCCCTTGAATGACGAGCATCGGTCGTGTCATATATTCCACATACGTTATAGGTGAGTCTTCAACAAATTTCTCCGGATTTTCTTCGGGATTGCCCAAAAATTGATTCATCACGGGTTTCCAGGAATCTGGCACGGAATGATAAAAGGTGCGTAAGTCTGAAGGCCCAAACAAATCCACCACCGCACGAAAATATTCACTATGCCGTCCATGGAGCAGTAGACTCATATACCCCCCGTAACTTCCTCCAAGCAGGAACAAATGCCCAGGCTCAACCATTCTCTGCTCTATCAACCATTCAATTCCGGCAATCAGGTCACGCCGCGGCCCATCTCCCCAATCACCTTCTACGAGGCGCGCAAAACTCTTTCCATATCCGGTACTCCCGCGAAAATTCGGAGCAAAAAACTGATAACCTTGACTCACCAAATACTGGACAACGCTACGAAATTGTTTGCGTTCGGCCGCTTGCGGGCCCCCGTGCGGCCAAATAATGGTATACCCATTGCGACGGTCAGCTTGGGGTGAAAACCACAAGGCTTCGATAAGCGTGCCATCAAAAGAAGGATAACGAACAATAGTCGCCTTGGTGGCTGTCGCAGGGGAGATGCCCATGGAGCGATTATCCGTCAACGGAGTCCAAGCGTGAAACGGTTCCGCACGGTATAAGTTATTGGGGAGAATTTCCGATTGCCCTAAAACATAAACCACTCCGTCATTGGTAACGCTCCAATTCGCGACGACGCTCACAGGGAGAGGCCATGATTGCAAGACCCAATCATCGCTGTCTAAATCCACCATATAGAGGTGATCTTCTACGCCACCTGTCCCCATAATAAATAGCCGGTTTCGCTTACGGTCGATTTGAATATCGCGCAAATCCTCGCGTTCTTGAGCGATAAGCTTAGTTAACGTGCCTGTCGCGATATCATACCGGGCTAGATAGCTAAACTCTTCTTGATAATTGGTCGTGACAAAAATGGTGCTTTCTTTGTAAAACTGTGCCCCATAGATGACATGGGGGATGGATGGATCTGGAACCAACGGACGCATCGTGTCCTCACCCAGTTTTCCGTAGAGTCCCATCACGTATGTGTTAGAGAACATCTTCAACACAACAACCCATGTCTCATCTTCCGACACCTGAGCAATATAGGTGGGTCCTTCGGCGCCCACAATCAATGTTTCTTCTTGACCAGTGTCAAGATGGAACCGGTAGTTGTTCATAAACAGGGCATTCTCTTTATCGGAAGCATAGTAAATGCGGTTCCCATCCTTAGATACATGAAGAACAATCCACGCGGTGGTAGTAAATATAATTGGGTATTCTCGTCCCCGTCGTGATCAGCACTCACCAGTATGTATCGACCTTGCGGGTCATAATGCAAGTCGTGAACCATTTGCCCCATATGACTCAGTTGGTGAGGATATCCCACTTCGGGTCGCACACCCCACACATCAAAAACGCCGCCTAAATTTGTTCCAAGAACAATCTGGGCGCCATCCTCGCTAGCGGCATAGGCACTAATCGTGGCATAGCGAAAAAAATCCTCTAAATCTGGTGGATTAAACTCCCATTCACTCATAAAATCACCCCTTGGTCTCTAGTATGAATGTTTTTGCACGGACCCTCAATGTCGAGTCACCCGTAATTTCACCAAGGTCTAAACCTTGGTACAACGGATCCACATCTCAAACGATGTCGCTTGGATGCTACACCGAGTCGCTAACATACCGGAGATCGGACAACAAACGTGCTTCGGGGGCTCTTTAGCAACATCGTTTCGTGGTTCGCAGCGATACCCATCCAAAAACGCTCATACTAAGACGCCTCGATACACACGAAAAGAGTCCACGTCATAACCTGAAAGGAAGAGACGGAAATGAGTCCTTTTATGGGCGGATAGAGAAATCAGAGCTCACATGCAAAACCACCCGAACAGTCGGCTATTCGGGTGGGATGCGATTAAGAAGAACTATGGTGGCTTTCGGTCTTGCGCCTTGGACGTACCGTAACGGCAGTATTGCGCTTTCCTCCCCGAATTACTGCCCATGTGGGAGGTAATGTGCGGGGTCTGTCCTCAGACGGCGGCTGCAACCATTTCGGATACTCATCGCCGTAGGCTGATTCTTTTGGCCCATTACCTAGCCACTTAAGCATCCACCATCCGAAACTGACAAACATTGCTGTCGGAATGAGTATCCACAAGGCATCACCCACGTCGACCCCGACAGCGCTCAATACCACCGTGCCCATTTGTACCACTCCCACTGCCGTTGTCTGAATGTTAGGCTAACAACAGATATGAATTATATAATAAAAGAAATTTCTTATAGAATCAATATGCCCCATTATTTGGCAGACAAACTCTTCCGCTATCCCCTAGCCATGAAAACTAGTCCGACCGAACTGGGCATGCTACAATAACCACAAAACACGCGAGGTGTAGCATTGTGCACATACGTTTACGTGCTAGTATTTTCATCTCCCTATCCGTTCTCGGGCTCTCAGGGTGTGGCACGGCCCCCCAGGCGGCGCCCAAATATAAAGTGTGGTCCGTCGCTGCAGATAAGTGGCAGAAGACTTCTTTCGTAGATACTAACGGGGCCGTTGTCATCGCCATGGCCTCATGGTGCAAATACTGCGCATGGGAAGCTAAGTGGCAAGAACCCCAGCTCTTTCACTGGGGTCAGGCGCACCATATCCGCATAGCTCTCGTCGATATTTCACCCCGGGGAGGGATTGGAGTGGCCGGCCCGGCCAATAACGCCGCCGCGGGGCATGATGGGACGCGAGTGCAACAGCTCCGTACATACCGGTAAATCCGTGCAGGACTTTAGCAGCGGTAAGCAAAATAGGCCCCGCCGCGAGGCCTGTGGCGCGAAATACCGCCATCAAGGACAACGCTTCGCCTGCTTGCTCTGATCGGTACAAATCCAACGCCAAGCGATTTAGCGGAGCTCCCATAGTGAACGCGGTCCCCATGCCCAGTGCTATCATAGCCAAAATAAATCGTAAAAATGTCAACGGCGGCCATGCTAATAAAACGCCACCAATAGCCGCTGCTGCTAGTCCGACGGCAAGAATACGTTTAGCTCCCACGCGATCCACCATCACACCCCCTGCCCCTGCCAGCAGGGCCCCTGTAAAGGCAGCTGGCAAGAGCGCGAGCCCCGACTCCAGTACCGAGTAATGCAAGTCGGCCTGCACTAAAGCAGGAACAAAGATCGCCGCAGACATGTCTAAACCAATAAGGCCCGCTCCGACCATTACCGCAATGCCAGCCTTATTGGCCAACGGTGTTGTATCCAAAAACGGCGTCCGAGCCACTTTTTGCCGCCATGCCATAATCCCAAAGAAAAAGACCGCCAATACCAAAAACACAAGACGGACAGTCCCTTGGCCCATCAATACCAACAGCACGCTCGCCAGACCGGCGCTGAAACTTGACCCACCAACCCAATCGGGCAAAGGGCGCGTGACAATTTCCGAGGGCGGTGCTTTCCGCAACATGGCCAAGACAATTAAAGCAATTGGCAAGTTAATAATAAACACGGCAGGCCATCCAAAATACTGACCCAAGACACCGCCAAGCTCGGTTTCACCCCAGATCCTCCCTCCCTTGCTTGTCTTCTGTCCCACTATACCCCGGCAACACCAGTTTTCCCACTTTCAAATTTTACTATCACTACCAGTACATTAAAAACAGGCCACGGGCACGTGGCCTGTTGACTCTTTCCATTGCAGTTAGTGCGGAATCGCAACAACCATGGCAAAGAAAATCGCCATCATGTACAGCAAAGAAAATTTAAAGGTCCGCTTGGCCCATATTGTATCAGGCTCATGCTCCCGGAGCAAAAAAACATGATAGCCAATAAAGGTAACTCCAAGTGCTACAGCAATTGCCAAGTATACCCATGTCACCGTACCCGTAAAATATAGGGCCACTGAAGCAGCTAAGAGCAACCATGTGTACACCATGCTTTGCACTTTTGTCACGTGCTCGCCGCGAACTACGGGCATCATGGGAATAGCGGCTTTACGGTAATCATCCTGCTTATATAAGGCCAGTGCCCAAAAGTGTGGTGGCGTCCATAAAAAGATTATTAAAAACATCAAAATAGCGGGCCAACCAATTGTACCCGTGACAGCAGCCCACCCCACCAAAGGCGGAAAGGCTCCTGCTGCACCACCGATAACAATATTTTGAGGCGTCCGTCGCTTTAACCACATTGTATAAATGAAAACATAGAATAAAAACCCGCCTAATGAACACAACGCCGTAGTCCAATTGACCCATAGGCCCAATCCGACAAAGGATATCGCTTGCAATATGATGCCAAATGCCAAGGAATGCGAACCAGGGATTCGACCTTGTGCTACAGGACGCATTTTCGTGCGGCGCATCACCTTATCAATATCACGATCGTACCACATATTGACAGCGTGAGCTCCACCGCTCGACAACGTAAGACCTCCCAGCGTCAACAGCGTCAGTCCAATAGAAGGCAGGCGGCCTGCCCCGACAACCATGGCGCAATAGGCGGTCACGACCAATAAAGAAATAATTCGTGGTTTCATGAGCGTCACGTAGTCCATCAAGACAGACGAGAAGCTCCGCGGGACAGATACCGACTGGGCGTACATTAGCGCGACCTCCATTTGTAGCTTGTGCCCAAAATTGGGCACTCAATTAGTAATACTATCGAACTAACTATAACTTGCCGCTTCCTATTTGCCAAGCGGTGAATATGGAAAGGCTGGCATTTGCATACCAGCCTCCTCCTTAATCAACCCGGAATCGACGGGGGCTGGTCCGAACTCGCGCCCGGCCGACGCCCACTGGCGGACGTCTTCGCCGCCTTGTCGCTTTTGTCGACACTGAGCGCCACGCGCCGGAGCGTCAACAACAATATCGTCATGACCACAATCTGAAAAATCCACCACGCCGGGTCCCACCAATGCGGCACCCCTTCGCTATAGGGAATCTTCAAAGGTAAGGTTGGCCAAAATCCTCCGCTCATATCCTCAGGCCTCCATTTCTCGCGTCTTGGCGCTTACAGTAAAAACACGACCACCCAGCTCGCAATCCACGCCAACGCCACATACACCCAAAAGTACACGCTAGCTTCCGCCGTCCAAAACCGTTCCGGAGCCATGTCTTGGCGGGCGTTGCGTAAGATGGCGATGCCCACCATAATCAGCCCGACCACCGCGTAGACCATGTCCGCGCCCGAAATCACGTAATACATTTCCCCAAAGCGTCCTTGCGGCGACGCATACCGCAGGCCCCACTGGTAAATCACCGTCAACATCGCCAGCAAGCCAAGCCCCGCGGCGACTTTCAAGCGGGTGGCCACCCGCTCGCGGGCGTCCGGCTCCGTCCGGGCCCGCAGCGCCTGCCACGCGACCCACGCGCTCAGCGCCATCAGCACCGCCCCCGCCACGCCAAAGCCTTGGTCGGCTTGGGGTGAGACATAGGATCCGTCGTACAGATACTTCGCTTCAAACAGCACCACAAAGGGCACGATTTGCGTCGCGATGAAAAACAACATGCTAAAGCGGACCGCCCGGTAGTTCGCCGGGGTCAGCGCCGCACTGCGGCGCTGTTCCGGTGCATTCGTCATGACGTAACCCCTCCTCCGTCGGGCGCGTAATCGTGCCAGTCAAACTGCGGATCCTGCGTCGCCCGACTGGTCGCGGCCAGTTCCCCGAGCGCCGTCGTCACCACCGGCACTTTGGTGCCCTCGCCATACAGATACAAGCTCCCCACAATTTCCGGTTGGACCGGGAAGTTATACCGCGGCGCCGGCGAACTCGTAAACCATTCCGGCGTCTTCGCGCCCCACGGGTTCTCCCCCGCCTGCGCGCCGTTCCGCCAGCAGTAGCCAATGTACAAAATATTGCCCAAGAACGCCGCGCCCAAGATAAACGCGAAGATCGAAACCTCGAAGTTCATCGGCTGCAGATACGCGGGGTACGCGGGCACCCACCGGTTCATCCCGTGCAAGCCCAGCAGGAAAAACTGGCTAAAGGCGATTTCTGCGCCATGACCGGACTAATTTCGTTCCAGATGGCAAACGCCGGCACGGCGATAATGTACACTTCCGGATGGCCAAACAGCCAGAACAACATCAGGTACGTGAGCGGACTGCCCGTCGCCGTGAAAAAGTTCAACGGCACCACTTTATCCAGCAAGGCCATCACAAAGGTGGTCTGGATTTCCGGAAACCAAATCAACATCAGCAGGTTGACGGTCACTTGCCCCCACACAAACAGCGGCAACCGCCCCCACGTCAGCCCCGGCGCCCGCCGGAACATCACCGTCGCGACCAAGTTTCAACGCCACAATCAGCGAGGACATGGTCAGCGCCAGCACGCCCCAAGATAGTGAGAACAAAATCCCGTTCGGGCATCTTGCCCCGCCAGCGGCTCATACCCCCGCCAGCCAGTGGACCATTCCCCCCAGCAAGGGGCTGAACAACACCGTCAAAATCCCCACCGGCACCAACCACACGCCAATCCCGGAGAGTTTCGATAAGACCGGATAGCTGAAAATCCATTGCCATTGCCGCGCCGTCACATCCACGACGAGGTCGTGGGTATTCGCGGCGGGCTGATCCAAGGCAAACATCTGCTCCATCGCTGATGTCGTCGGATGCAGGAAAAATAGCAGATTTAACGCAATCGAGCCGCCCACCCAGACCAAGACGAACGCTTTGTTGTCAATCGCAAAGCGCTTATTGGCCGGCGGCATTTCGCCGCGCTTGGTGGTGAACCGGACCATCGTAAAGACCAAAAAGAGGACCACAAACACAAAAATCGGGGTCAGCACCACCATCAGAAAGTTAAACGCTTGCAGCGCCAACTGCCCTTGGTTGGACACAATGTAGTACATCGGATTGTGCCGAATGATCACGCGGTCGCCGATCTCCCCCAGCACGCTGAAGACAACCCACAGCACCGCAAAGACGACATTTTCTCCCATGCGGGCACTTCCTCCTTTCCCTCGCCGCGCTTAGGCCGGCAGGATCATCACTTGGCCCCGCATCCCGGTGCGGTAGTGAATGTATTGCTGCACAAAACAGCCGAAATCCCACAATCCGGGCTTGTTCGGCACCGTAAACGACAAATGCAGGCTGCCCCCGGGCTTCAACGTCGGGCTAAAATCGCCCCCCGATTGAATGTTGTACGCCGCTTTGGGCCCCACATAGGTCACAATCGCTTGATTGGGCACAAAGTTGTCGATGCCGTAGGGATCACTTAACGTCACCGGCACCCCATCCCAGAAGTCTTCTTGCCACGCATCGGCCGGTAGATTGCCAAACGCTTGAAAATAGGCCTCATTGACATGCCGGCCCATCGTCCATTCATGCCAGTGGGTATGGCTTTGGTTTTGGAAGATGACTTCCATGCGGTCGCCCACCCGCCAGGTCATGTAATTCGGAATGTAGTAGTAGTCATAGGCATACAAATGCACGGTCCCCGAACTCACCGGCGACCCAAATACGCTCCGCGCCGCATTCACGAGACTCTGGCGCCCAAACAACGTCACCGCGCCGGCCACGCCAATCGCCGCCGTGCCCACGAGAAATTGCCGCCGGCTCCATTGATTTTCTTCACTGTTCTCAGTATTCGGGGTTTTCTCATCTTTGGGAGACTCGTATTCCACACCTTTACCTCCTTCACAGGATCTCAATACTTCGGCGAGACCCATGTATTTCGCAACTTAACAACCGTTGCTGAGGTTATAAAACTTTAATTGTTCGAGTCAGCAACAGTTAACAAAAATCTTTGCTTCACTAAGATGACTGGTAATACCTAGCCTTTATTGCCTGTTTAATAACTACTCAACAGTACTAGCAAATTGTAACACGTTTATATGCGAATGGATCCCTCAAATATTGCAGAGACTGTTCATTTCTCGCAATACAGAGATAAGCTTTAGGTCAAGTTATAATGCCCGCGCGCTGAAAGCTTTGTATTCCAATCCAGATGAGCTGTTAAGGATAATAAAAAAAGAGGGCGTAACGCCCTCTTTTTTCCGTGATTAATGGCAATCATGAAGGTTTGCGCTCAAGACGGCTGGCCCCAAAACTCCATCAACTGTGCCGGCCCGAACCGTTACGACCCCCAAAGGAATGGTAGAGACTCCTGGCGAGTAACTCCCCGCCCAATCCTGAGGGGGCTCCTTTGCGGAAGTAAGAAACATGGGAGTCGTGACCACAAGATTTCCTGTAACCGGGTTTGTTAACGTAAAAAAATATCGTTGAAATCTCTTACCAAAAGTTTGCGGGGCCGGTACAAAATTTGCTACCACATCCAAACTTTCGAAACCCTCTAACTCATTAATCACCAACGATGCACTGCCATAGGGATGCAAATCGGAGGTTACGGTCATCAACGGCGCACTGCAAACACTCACTTGCGGCTTAACGGCAGGCGGCCACGCTATCGATAACGGACTCGGCGCCGCAACCGCATTGTTTTTGCCGATGTGAAAATACGTTACAGGGCCAATGATACCATCGGCTGCAATATGAACAGCTTCTTGAAAGTGTTTGGTCGCCACCACCATCTCGTCGTTAAAATATCCAGTAATTCGGCCGCCATAAAAACCCAAGTTCTGCAGTAGCACTTGCACAAAAACCACATCAAATCCCTTGCGTCCGAGACTAAGCGAACGGCCCCCGGCCACCGCATAGAGCCACGAAGCATCATAAAATCCAAACCCGGCAATGCCGTTTGGCGGAAATCCCGTATCCCCATTATTCTCGGCATCTATCTTAAAAGCCGCCACCGCCTCAACCGTGCGGGGCGTAAACGTGTCACTAGCCCCTCCAATCAAGGACGCATAGCGAAAACAATTAAGGCGGTTGTGCAGAATCATCACATCACCGCCATACATTCCATCCTTTAGTTCGCGACTGCCATAAGCGGGTCCCCCATAGGGAGTATACGGACCGACACCTTGTCCATAAGCCCAATATGTCTGGGGTCCCACCACATTGTCCACGCGCAAACCAAAGTATTCTTGAATGTTGGCAACCGCTACAGCGGTCATGTCGTCGAATCGTCCTGTTATCGCAATCGGCTCGCCTAGAGCACCTTGTGGGGGATTCATCGCTTGTATCATCACGTTGTACACGGCCTGCAAAACAGCCACATCAGTCCCTAAAGCTCCCACTGATAAGACCCGACTGCCAAACGGGACATATGGAGCAAAGGTCTCGTCAAATAACGCCATGTCCAGCCCTCCTCGTTGTGCTTTTTTCGTTACACCGTACGTTATGACATCCGTCGGCAATTGTTGCCATAAAAACCACTCATTTCATGTAAACCTATCGAGTTAAGCAGGTGGTAGCCCAATGCTCATATGTACACACGTGATGAGCGGAAAGGCGAACGTGAAATCCTTGAAAAAGGATAATAACCCCCGCGTTGGGACGCGAGGGTTATTATTTCGTATGAATGGATTCGGCCGACTCATGAGTTTCGAAAGTTTTCCGGGCCTTTGTCCTAAGGCCCCGTAAGGGCTCGCCGCGCTTGATCCGCACGCCGCAAGGCCGTATTGGGACTATCTGCTAAGACCGTTAGATGCCCCATTTTCCGCGCCGGCCGAGGGGTGACTTTACCATAAAGGTGCAAGTGGGTCGAGGGGATGGCGAGGGCCGCAGAAAAATTCGGTTGATCGGAGGCCGTCCATATATCTCCTAGTAAATTCGCCATGGCCGCCGCACTCAACTGACGCGTTTGTCCCAATGGTAAACCGGCTACAGCTCGGATATGCTGTGCAAATTGCGAGTACTCAAAGGCTTCAATGGTAAGATGTCCCGAGTTATGCGGACGCGGAGCCATTTCATTAACTAGGACGTCATCACCAATGACAAAAAATTCAACCGCCATAGTTCCCACTAGGTCGAGTTCGATGGCAAGGCGATATGCATAGGACGTCGCCCGTTCTCGCACGATGGGAGCCACTGGAGCCGGCGATATGGAAAAATCGAGAATGCCATTCCGATGATGGTTTTCAATCAATCCAAAATCGACAATTTGTCCCCCTTGGTCTCGGCTTAATACCACGGATACCTCTTTATCAAACGGTACCACTTGCTCAACCACCACGGGAATGTCGCGCCACTCCTCAAGCACGCCCTGCAGCTCTTGGGCGGATCCGCATATCCTTTGTCCATGGCCGTCGTAACCGCCTCGAGCCGTTTTGACAATGACCGGGAACCGCGCTACTTGCGTCCATGGTTCTCCTTGAACACCTGTTACAGCCAAGTAATCGGCTGTACGTAGACCTAAAGCCCGAAACGTAGCCTTTTCTTGAATGCGATCTTGCGATATGCTCAATAAGCGTGTATTGGGAAATAATCGACGCTCAGCCTCACACGCTGCCAACACCGCAGCATCCACGTTTTCAAATTCATAGGTAACAACCTTTGCCATTTGTGCTAACTTAGCAACCGCCGCTTGGTCACCATAATCCGCAATAATGCGGGCATCTGCCACCTGACACAGCGGCGCATTTTCATCCGGATCGAGCACCACGACTTTGAATCCCAGATCATGTGCCTCGTCCGCCATCATGCGCCCCAGCTGGCCTCCACCAATAATGCCTATGTACTCTCCCGGTCGAACCGTCGTCATTCGTTTTGCCCTCCAAAACCTTTATGTGCCGCTATTTTGACGGTCTCTTCACTATGAAGAACTTCTGCTTTGAGGGTTGCTCGATATTGATGCAGCCGCTCTCGCACCCTTGGTTGTGAGAGGGCGATGATTTGGGCAGCCAGGATGCCAGCATTTTTTGCTTGACCGACGGCGACCGTCGCGACCGGAATGCCCCCAGGCATTTGGACAATCGACAAGAGAGAATCCATACCCGCAAGATGCTTGGACGGCACCGGCACACCAATCACTGGAAGTGTGGTATATGCGGCCGTCATACCCGGTAAATGTGCGGCGCCCCCGGCCCCTGCAATAATGACTTGATATCCTTGGGCTTCCGCATTTTGAGCAAATTCTGCCATGCGTTCTGGTGTACGGTGCGCCGACAACACATGCACATCGACAGGAATATCCATAGTCTGCAAAAATTGCACTGCTTCTTGCATGACAGTCCAATCAGACTGGCTGCCCATGATGACCGCTACTGACATCTCTTGCTCCCCCATTCCTCCGCCATTACGTACCTTATGACATTCTTCCCTGATTATAGCCGATAGGAAAGACTACCTTGCACTGTCATTGGGCAAGATCAGGCGCAATGTGCAACCAGTGTATCTGGTGTTCCGTTTGCCGCCAATGCGTACCAAATTTTTGCGTAGGATGCGCAATGACAGCAATGGCCGCAAAGCGTTGCGGAGGCCAGTGCATAATCTCAAGATTTGCTGGATTATTGGGCGTTCGGGCAAGAAATAAAGCAATCGACGAGCCGGTACGCAGGTTCACACCATAGACCATGCCTTGCTTTATCATATTTTCCAGTTCGGGGAACGCAATAGTCGGAAGGTGACCAAGTTTTTTGGCCGATACAGACACTGAAATATTAGGTTTAGGAGCGAAATGGAGCGGAGCATGATACCGCACCCAAGCAAAAGAAGCTACAATCGCCATCATGATGATCGCGAAAAATTTTGCACGCATACTGCTCACTCCCGAGCCCTTTACTTACATAACGCCGAAGAAGTCCCGAAGGTCACGAACGGATCCAGGTTTCTTTGCTATGTTACAGCGTATCACATTCGGCACCAGACGGGGCTCTTTCAGGCGATAGAAATGCAATGGAAATTGTCACCAGGACTCCCTAAAAAGCCCTGGTCCCACTTCATTGTTAATACTCAAGTTTGGTATCATCCGTTAAACGCCTGCGAAAAATCCAATAGCTCCATGCTTGATATGCCACAATAATGGGAAGCATAACGGCGGCCATGATACTCATCACTTGCAAACTGTAAGGATTTGACGCCGCATTATAAATCGTTAAATTCCAATGACTGTTCAAACTGCTGATCATGACGTCGGGAAACATCGCTAAGAACATAGAAACGGTCCCAAGCATTATCGCCAAACCCGATGAAATGAAGGCCCATTTGTCGTGACCCCTCCGGACAAAAGCCCACGTTCCAATCACGCTCAACCACGCGAGGAGAGGAATAGGCCCAGGATCGAGCCCAAGGCGGCGTACGACATCCGTCTCATAGTACATCATCACAATGAAAACAAAGAAAATCCCCACGACGACCGGAGCCATGGTGAACGCCGCACGCTTGGCTCGGTGATACAGCTCACCGGACGTTCGCAGCATCAAGAAGGAGGCTCCATGAAACACAAAGACTGCGACAACCGTCAACCCCCCCACAATGGCGAAGGGATTAAGCAACCCTAAAAAGGTGCCCACATAGTTTCCTTGCGCATTTATCGGAATTCCTTTGACCAAATTGGCCAAAGCTACTCCCCAAATCAAGGGGGGTAGTAAACTTCCAATGAAGAACATGGCATCCCACCAACGGCGCCACCTCAGTCCTTCAACGCGGCTGCGAAATTCAATCGCAACGCCCCGAAGAATTAGCCCTCCTAACAAGAGAAAAATGGCCAAATAAAACCCGCTGAGCATTGACGCATACCACTGGGGAAAGGCTGCAAATATGGCTCCACCTGCGGCAATAAGCCATACTTCATTGCCATCCCAAAACGGTCCAATAGTCGTTAAGACAATCCGTCGCTCGCGATCACTGCGCCCCATAAAGGGCAACAACATTCCCACGCCATAGTCAAATCCTTCAAGAAAAAAATACCCGACAAAGATTATCGCCACTAGGACAAACCATGTGATGTTCAACACGGCAATTCCCTCCCTTTGGGTTGTTCTATTCCCCGCGCCGCCCTATTTAATGCCATTCGCCACCAATGGGGTCTTGACCACGAGCATGCCGCTCTTGTCCCGTGACAAACAGTGATTCCTGCGGTTTGGGCCGTGCTTCTTGACCTTCTTCCGTTTGAGGACCCGCGTGAATAATGTGGACAAAGAGATAGACCGCTGCCGCTCCCACACTCAAATACACCAAACCAAACGCGATCACGGTTGTCCAAAGTTCTGTTAGGCTCACGAGCGGAGAGTTAGCCTTAGCGGTAAACATCAAGCCAAACACAATCCACGGCTGCCTACCAACCTCCGTCATCAACCATCCCGACGTGGTCGCCATATAGGGCAAAATTAATGTCCATTCCGTTAATACCAAAAACCACCGCGGACGGACTTTTTTAGCCATCATATATGTGCCCACCATGGCAATAAGCATCATGGCTGTCCCCACAAAAATCATGATGCGAAAACTCCAAAACGTCGGGTTGACTGGCGGGATATAGCTGGCCATACCAAACTTCTTTTGATATAGATGATTGAGCTCAGTAATCCCTAACACTCGTCCCGTAAACCGGTTGTAGGCGAGGATGCTGAGTAAGTCAGGGATTTGAATAACAAACGGGGTGGCATGTCTTGCAACGTTAATCCAACCAATAACGGTCCATGGAGCATGCAAGGGACTCGTATGCCATAAGGCTTCCGACGCGGCCATTTTCATGGGCTGCGCAGTAATTAAATGCTGCGCCTGTTCATGCCCTAATACAAACACCAGTACGCTAAATATTAGCGCGCTCGTCATTGCCAAACGGTAGCTTGGGTCAAAGACGGCGTCATTGGTGTGACGGATGAGATGATAGGCACTCACAGAGGCCATAAAGAAGGAACTTAACGCCATTGCTCCGAATACCGTATGCGGAAACTCTAGCCACAATTGGGGATTTCCTAAAAGCGCGAAAAAGTTGACCATTTCGGCTCGCCCATGGCGCACCATGTAGCCCACCGGTTCTTGCATAAACGAATTAGCCGTTAAAATCCAAAACGCTGAAATAACCGAGGCAATCGAGGTTAGCCAAACCGACAATAGATGGAGTCGCGGAGAAAGATAGTCCCATCCATAAATCCAAATGCCTAAGAAGGTCGACTCCAAGAAGAAGGCCATGAGGACCTCAATAGCTAAAGGCGCGCCAAAAATATCACCGACAAACCGAGAAAACTGCGACCAATTGGTTCCGAATTGAAATTCTTGAATTATCCCTGTCACAACGCCTACAGCGAAATTAACTAAGTAAATTTTCATCCAAAATTTTACAGCTACTTTATATTCCTCGGCCTTAATGGAAGTTAAGAAAAACCGGAGTAATCATAATTGGCCCACGCTTCCGCAAGTACCACATGGGCTATAATAGCTCTATGTCCATAGGGGCTTCATGTGTTCGAAACGATCAAGCAAAAAGCAGGTGAGACAAGATGCCGACAGCTATTATCGATAGCAAACAACGACCATTACGTGACTTGCGTCTATCCGTCACAGATCGATGCAATTTCCGATGCGTTTACTGCATGCCCAAAGAGGTTTACGGGGCTAAATTCCGGTTCTTGCCTAAACACGAGCTGCTGACGTTTGATGAGATTGAAAGAATTGTCAGCATTTTTGCCTCACTCGGCGTGAAAAAAATCCGTCTCACTGGCGGCGAGCCGTTGTTGCGGCAAAATCTTGAACACCTTGTCGCACAATTGGCCAAAATCCCTGGCATTACCGACCTGGCCATGACGACAAATGGCTATTTTTTGACGCGAGACAAAGCTATAAAGCTCAAACAGGCAGGCCTCAACCGTATTACGGTCAGCCTGGACGCGCTCGATGATGAGACTTTTGGTCGGACGAATGACGTCGGTGTGCCTGTCAAACGCGTGCTCGATGCGATTGACGCAGCTCATGCCGCGGGTCTCAGCCCTATTAAGATTAATATGGTGGTAAAACGCGGCATGACCGACTCAGCTATTATTCCCATGGCACGTCATTTTCGATTTACAGGGCACATCTTGCGGTTTATTGAATATATGGACGTTGGCAATACCAATGGTTGGCGCCTCACAGATGTTGTGACGGCCGAGGAAATCCTTCACCAATTATCCACCCATTGGGACCTCGAACCCATTGCTCCCCATCATCCAGGGGAAGTCGCGCGCCGCTTTCGATTTTTAGACGGCGGCGGGGAATTTGGCATTATTTCCTCTGTCAGTCAACCCTTTTGTCACACCTGCGGCCGTATCCGTCTATCCCCGGAAGGACGCCTCTATACCTGCCTATTTGGTCACGACGGTTACGACATCCGTGCACTCCTTCGCGATCCCAAGCTTACCGATCAGATTGTCGCAGAAGCGCTCACGGGCCTTTGGAACAAGCGCCATGATCAATACTCGGTCGACCGGACGACCGCAACACCGTCCCACTCCAAAGTGGAAATGTCACATATTGGAGGATAATCCGAGGATTGCTTAATCCTCCATTACTTACTCCCCACATCCGTCTCACTCCCTAGCCAGTGCCGCATAGTTTAGTTGCGTGATTGGCCCCACAGATGGCGCGGCGTCGCGCATTGGGCACTGAACTTGAGGAGGGATTTTCTATGTGCGGCATTGCAGGGTGGATAGACTGGAACAAAGATATTCGCCAGCATCAATCATCATTGGAGGCCATGGTATCTCCTTTGGCCTGCCGTGGACCAGATGGAAGCGGCACCTGGGTGACAGAGCACGCGGGCATGGGACACCGAAGACTTATCGTGATTGACCCTGAAGGTGGCATGCAGCCGATGTCCCGTAAAGAAGGGCGAAAAGTCTTCACCATTGTCTATAATGGCGAACTTTATAATTATCGCGAGCTGCGTCGGGAGCTTCAAAGCCTCGGCTACGAGTTCCGCACGGAATCAGATACCGAAGTCCTGCTCACGGCGTACATCGCATGGGGAACGGATTGCCTGCAACATTTTAATGGCATTTTTGCGTTCGCCATATGGGACGCCGTTGATCAGACCTTATTCATGGCGCGGGATCGATTAGGGGTAAAACCGCTATTTTTTGCAAGGACCCCCCACGGAATTCTCTTTGGCTCGGAAATGAAGGCAATATTAGCCCATCCCGAGATGCCTCATGAGATAGGTCGCGATGGGCTCGCAGAAATATTCGCCTTAGGACCAGCGCACACCCCGGGGCACGGCGTGTTTAAGGGTGTGCAAGAACTTACCGCAGGACAATTTCTGATCTTTAACGCCCGCGGCTTGAATATCCGGTCATATTGGCAACTCGTCTCGCATGAACATCCTGACGATCTCCATACCACACAACAGACCATCCGTGACATTTTAGAAGATACCGTGAAACGCCAACTGATTGCTGATGTTCCCGTCATCACATTATTGTCGGGAGGGCTCGACTCAAGCGCCGTCACTGCACTGGCCGCCCGTACTTTTCAGCAAGAAGGGCGGGGTCCGTTAAATACCTATTCGATAGATTTTGTGGACATGGAGAAACATTTCAAGCCCACTAAATTTCAAACCAACTTGGATGCGCCGTGGGCAAGGCGCGTATCGGAGGCGCTACACACACGCCATCACCGCGTTGTGCTAGACACCCCTGACCTCGTGCAAAATTTACTGGCTGCCATGCGGGCTCGGGATTTGCCGGGCATGGCCGACGTGGATACATCCCTCTTAGTCTTCGCTCGCGAAATTAAAAAAGAGGCCACGGTAGGCCTATCGGGAGAAGCGGCTGACGAAATCTTCGGAGGATATCCTTGGTTTCATCATCCGGATGCCATAGCGGCAGACACCTTCCCATGGGCCCGGCGCTTAAAGGACCGCGTCGCCATTTTATCCCCAGAGTTCACAGAATACATTCAACCCTTTGCCTACGTCGATCAACGGTACCGCGAAGCGTTGCAAGAAGTGCCTCGGCTGGAGGGCGAGGACCCTTACGCCGCAAGAATCCGTGAAATCGGTTATCTTACACTCACACGGTTCCTCCCCACGTTGCTCGACCGTAAAGACCGGATGACGATGGCCGTCGGTCTGGAAGTGCGCGTACCGTTTTGTGACCACCGGTTGGTGGAATATGTGTGGAACGTCCCATGGGCTATGAAAACAGAAGGGGAGCAGCGGAAGGTCATTTTGAGGCAGGCAATGCGGGGCCTGCTCGCTGAGGATGTCCTTTGGCGCCAAAAAAGTCCTTACCCATCTACACCCAATCCCACCTATTTTGCGGCAATGCGCGACCAACTCGAAGAAATCTTGCACGAACCAAGCTCGCCTCTTCACGCCATTGTTGATGTCGCAAAAATCCGCGAGGTGATGCGACAAGGACCTCAAGCCGAACAAATTCCTTGGTTTGGTCAATTAATGGGTAATGCCCAACTGTTTGCGTTTCTCATTCAAGCCCATCATTGGTTTAAAGAATATCGTGTACACCTGGCATAATCGGAACCGAGCGGCTTTGCTTAGCCGCTCGGCTAACAGGCACGAGGCCAAGTTGCTTGCGGCACCAATTGATCGATTAAGAGACGCAATTCATCAAAAGCCCGTGGATCCCCAGGCGTAGCCAATGGCAGCCGCACATCACCTGCGTGGAATCCTAGATAATTCATCGCCCATTTCACACTGATTGGATTGGTATAACGAAAAAGTTCCTGAAAGAGCGGCATCAGAAGTCCATTGATGCGGCGAGCTTCATGCAAATCTCCTTGTTCTACAGCTTGTGTCATTTCTTGAATTTTGCAACCCACCAAGTGCGAGGCCACACTCACAACGCCATAGGCCCCCAATGTCAGAGCAGGATAGTACATGGCATCATCTCCTGCATAAACATGCGTGGCGGGAGATAACAAGTTAATCAATTCCTGCATTTGGGGAAGAGAGCCGGCCGCCTCTTTTATCGCGATTACATTGGGACATTCCTGAATAATCGTGCGGGCCGTTTGTGGCAAGAGGTTGACGCCCGTACGTCCCGGAATATTATAAAGCATAGCAGGAACGGGAAGACCATCGGCAATATCGACAAAGTGGCGGATTAGTCCTTCCTGCGGCGGTTTGTTGTAGTAAGGACACACTAGCAATACGCCATCGGCTCCAGCTTCAGCTGCTTGCCAAGATAACTCTCGACTGTGACGCGTGTTGTTGGTTCCTGTCCCCATCCATAGGGGCACGTCATTGCCCACTGCCGCACGAACCGCCCGTAATAAGTTCATACGCTCTGTATCGGTTAAGGCGGGCGACTCGCCCGTAGTCCCGGACAAAATCAGGCCACCACTTCCATGGGCCACAAGCCACGCGGCCATAGTGCCTGCTTCTTCATAGTCAACATCACCGTCAGTGTTAAATGGGGTTATCATCGCAGTAAATACACGGGGTAGCATAAAATTAGCCTCCTTAGAAGTGTGGATAGGATAGGTAGTTAGACAGGTACGCCGGGACGCGCGAAAAATTACGCGCGAACCGGCCAGGTCTTAACGCCCGGCTTCTTCCACGACTTTTCAGAGACTGCAGAGACACACGAAATCGCAAAGAAATTGCTCAACCAGACAGATTCTGAATATCCGGTCATCGCAATTCCCCTTTCCGTGTGTTAAAGTTTTTTCGACTATATCACCTCTTACGCATCTTGTCAAATAATCATTCACCGTCATTGCATACGTTGGCGTTTGCGGATTGGCCGCACTTGTGGCATAAATGAAACGATGTCGTAGCCAACATGATTCCGTAACCCGCACCATCATTCCAACACTCCATGGTGCGTCAATCGACGGCACTCTTCGTCCCGGTACAAAGCCCCGAAATGATTCCGGGGTATTGTCTTTGGCAAACGATAACTTTGTTACGATGAAACGAAAGGTAGGGTAACCCTTTATGCAATGGGCGTCTCGAATGCAACAGATTCCTCCGTATTTATTTTTAGAACTTGACAACCTTGTAGCTCAGGAACGGGCCAAAGGTCGCGATATCATCAGCTTAGGCATTGGTGACCCGGTTCAACCCACCATTCCTGTTGCGGTAGAGGCTTTAAAACACGCAGTGGACAACCCGCAAACGCATCGCTATCCCAATTACTTGGGAAGTCCAGAATTTCGCCAAGCCATTGCTGACTGGTATAACCAAAGATTTCAGGTCCAGCTTGATCCTCACAATGAGGTTGTCGGTCTTATCGGATCAAAAGAAGGCATAGCGCATCTGATTTGGGCGATGGCAGAACCCGGTGATATTGTTTTAGTTCCCGACCCAGCATACCCGGTCTACCATACCCAAACTATTTTAGCGGGAGCTAAACCTTATCCATTGCCGCTCACGGCACAGAATCACTTTCTTCCGGATTTACGCGCCATTCCCGAGGATATCTGGGCGCGAGCCAAAATGCTTTGGCTCAACTATCCCAACAATCCCACGGGAGCGGTAGCTCCTTACGATTTCTATCAAGAAGCCGTCGATCTCTGCCGCACGCACGACGTTTTGTTATGCAGTGATGGGGCATACTTAGAAATGGGTTTTGATGGCTACAAGGCACCATCCGTCCTCGAGATTCCGGGCGCGAAGGACGTTGCTATCGAATTTTATTCCTTGTCTAAGCCCTTCAACATGACCGGTTGGCGTATTGCAGCCGCGGTAGGCAACTCATCGGCAGTCGCCGCATTGGGAACGTTGAAGAGCAATCTAGACTCCGGGCCCTTTACAGCCGTGCAAGATGCGGCAATAGCCGCGCTGCAATCAGATCCGAGGGCCTTTTTTGCCGACATGAATGCACTTTATCAGGAACGGCGCGATATAGCCATTCGTGCCCTCCATGCTATGGGAATTGCGGCAGCCACTCCCGCTGCAACATTTTACCTCTGGTTCCCAGCGCCATTCGGTATGACAGCGGCCGAAGCCACTACCTATTTTATCCAAGAAGCAGGTGTGCTGTTAACCCCAGGTGAAGCTTACGGCGCACATGGTCAAGGATGGCTCCGTATCTCCCTAACAATTGACACGCCTCGACTGCGCGAAGGCATGGAGCGCATGGCCGAAGCCGTCCGCAGCCACCCGCCGGCCTAAAGCACAGAGACTAATGTCTTCAAGTACCGGACGACAGGACGCGGCTGGTTGTTCAATAAGTCCACTCCTTCAGGACCTAATGGCACAGCCAGCACGTCGTCTAGTTCGGGATCGGCGCTCGGCTGCTGAACGTATTGGCGAAAATGCCGGCGAATTTCCTGACTCGTGGCCATAACGGCCATATCGACCGCAATGGCAATGCGCCCTGCTTCGTCGACTGTATAGCCTTTCACCGCACACGCTTCGTATGGAACATCAAGGCCTATTTCTTCTCGCGCTTCGCGACGGGCGGAAACAATGGGTAAGAACAATCCATCCATAATATCTTGAGCATCCGCCGATCCTCCTATGGCTTGAATCCATCCCGGCCTCGCAGTGTCTGAGCCCATCACCCCCACAATGAGAGAGCGATCAGATGTTCTGACACATGCCGCCGCAAACAGAACCCGTACATAATACGGATCATCGACGTTTAAGCGCTGAGCGAATAAGAAATGCGCATAGTCCGTCAGTGCTGTGTAGAGATAATGATGGGCACTGCCCTGATCCATATGAGTGACAGTGAGCACAGAGCCCCGAAACAAACCGGGTTGACGCCTCTTTTGTTCCGCCCAAAATTGGTCAATCTGGCCTTGCACGGTCCTTGGTAGTTTCATAGGCAACGGATCTACCACAACCGTTAATGCATCACACGGCACCCACTGCGACCACCGATTCAGAGGCCTTCCCCCTTTCTAAGTTGATTCGCCAACAAACCAGACCTCAATAATAAACCCGACAATCAGTAAAATTCCAATCACCGTATTAATCATCACCGATTCACCATGAAGTTGGGCAAATTCACTCGACGTCGAGCGAATTTCATTCATGACATGCAACATGCTGTTAGCATACAACACCAAGATCCAAGAAATGAAAGCTTGAGCAAATAGTACCCATCCCATCCGCCGTGACGAAAACCACGCGACAATCAACGCACCCACTAACGCTGCGCCGCCTGCCCACAAACCAATCCCGTAATAGGCTGGAAAAATCTGCACCAAGAGCTTTCCCGCATCCTCCATCGGTAGCACTTTGAATACCGCCTCCGCCACCACCAGCGAAAAGAAGAGAATGGTACCTAACCAAATGCCTGTGCCCATCATCCACAATAGGCGACCAATATTGCGCGTCATCGTATTTGCCTCCGTTCTCCGCTTTCACAATAAATTATGCTAAGGGGACAACACAATACCACCCATCCCTCTTGCAAGCCCTGTTGCTCCCGCCGCTTGTTTCAAGTACCATGAACAAGGATAGCCCCAAATACGGCACACGGGAAAGGACACGGTATGCACGACAAAGTCTCTGCGCGATTCATCGATATCCGCCCCACACTAGATCCCATTCTCTTTCAACGCTCGCCCGTGCTGGCCGAAGTGATGGGACAATATTCTGCCCGTACCCAGCGTTGGGGTGTTATGATACGGGAACATAACCCATACCTTCTTCTCGGTCCAAAAGACCGGCGCCTACCTCATCTCGATGAGGCTATCCGTTGGGCAACCGAACAAGGATATCCTGTATTTATGCGGGTCGGTGGCGGCTCTGTTGTCTTATTGGATCGTCAGTGTCTAAGCTTTGCCGTGTCCATGCCGTGCCGTGATCTCACGGTGTGGGAGCAAAACTTCCGTATTATGGCTCAGCCGGTCATCGACGCCCTTACTCAATTCGGAGTGGCTTGCCGTTTTGGACGTGCGGAAGGGTCGTATTGTGAGGGTCCTTATGACCTCGTGACGTTAGACGGTCAAAAGATTTCGGGAATTGCCCAAGCGATTCGAGGCGGGTCAGCCCTCGTCTCTGGGATGATTCTAGTCAAACAAGATCCCGTTCGCACTACGGCGCTGATCCAAGAATTTTACCGACGTGCCGGTAGCTCTCAAGTATTGCGAGATTCTGTCGTCACCGCGATAGACCGTCTGCCCGGATTTGAGAAGGTGTCCGTCGACGATGTTCACGATGCCTTGATCAAGGGGTTCTCGCAAACCTTCGACCTAGCATGGCAGCCCTTTACCCCTGAAGAATGGGACACGGCCGCCAATCTTGTCACCGGGCGGTTGGTCGCGGATATCACAAACAAGGAGACAAGCGATGCATACCACTATTGAAACGGATAAGGGGACAATGATTCTCGAACTCTACCCCAACGAAGCGCCAGGAACGGTCGCCAACTTTGCAAAACTCGCACAATCGGGATTTTATGACGGGCTAACTTTAACGAAAATCATTGAGCTGATGTTCAATTAATAGGGGGGTATCAATCTGCGAGGCATACCGTAAAGGTGATTGTTGCCAATAAGGCGCTGGATCCTCCCACCATGGCTTGTCTCCATACTGGGGCACCCGTAACCAGCCCAAATCACTGGTACCCATCGCACTGAATCGATTGACAACCGAGCGCATGGTCACCGCGCACCGAAACCGGTTCGTATGGGAAATCACCCAGTTGACCATAAACCCACCGTAACTTCCACCTAAGATCCCGAGACGACCCGCATCGATGACCGATGCATAGGGATGGGCTATTGCCGCGTCAATGATAGCCATTACGTCCGCATAATCTTTATCGCCCCATTCTCCCACAATACTACGACAATAAGCCTGTCCATACCCCAATGAGCCGCGAGGATTGCCAAAAATCACCGCATATCCTTGCGCCCGCAGCCACTGCAGCTCAAAATTGAATCGGTGCCCATACATGGCCATTGGTCCGCCATGGACCTCCAGCACCGCTGGGACTTTCTGTTGAATATTTTCGGGCAACAACATCCATGCTGCGACAGATGTCCCGTCCGCACTCGTTACGGAAAGAGCCTGTGGTTCTGCCAATTGATACGCAGGCCAGGGCATGGCCACCCGCAGCATCGGCTCAATCCCCGATTTCTGACCGACCAGTGAAAGAATTGAAGGGCAACGATCATCCGCGGAGAGCACGACGACTCCATGTGGATGACGCGCAAAGCTATAAATCACCTTATCGCCCTGCGTCAGCGCCTTAGGAGGACCTCCCTCCAAACTAAACGCCCACAAATGAACGCATCCCTCGCTAGATACACTCATGATAACCGTTGTGGCGTTTGCCATAACTACCGGATTATCCCAAGCTAACCCAGCCACATCTGTGACACTATGATCACCAACCGGCCGATCTAATTCACGAGATAACGGCCGTAGGATCTGCTCATCCTGATCCCACACATAAAGTTCTTCATTCCCATAGCCATAGTCATTAGGATTCGCGGCCGTAATGACCAACTGAGATGGACCAGCGACAACAAGACGGGTGATGGCCAACGATAAATCCGTCACGCGTTCCGTTGTCAACGTGTCGACATGACAACGAAAGATATCCTGCACCCCAGGATTGCTATCAGCCGTGTCACGAGGACGCTGCAGGTAGTACAGGTCAGAACCGTCTTTCGAAAACGCCAGGCACGACGCACTTGAAATTCCAGCCGTTAACACCACAAAATAGGGCCTATCCATGTCAACTAGCACAACCCGCTGAATCGTATGATTGAAATAACCCATCCCGTCGTGCTTATAATACTGGTCGGTGATGACCATGACATCCCGGGTAGCCCTCCGCCATCTAGCGGCTCGGTTCTCATAATTTGGTGACAGACACGGTTTTGTTCTGCATCAAAATGCGACTCCACCATATAAACCCGGCCTTGTGGGTCGCTTACCGCCTGTCCCCATGTTTTCAATAAGAGAAGATCACTGCTGTCCATCCCAACCCTCCTACTTAGTTGAGGCCCGTACAGATCTCAAACCTACGAGTCATGAACCATTTTTGAGCCGATCCCCCGACGTCCCTTCAAACAGGTCACCTCAAAAACACTTTTTGCAAAAATCCCCAATCGCTCCTGTCATTTTACACCTTGTCGGTCCTAAATCGTTGCCGACAACGACCTGGATCTAAAGATCATTCGATCGTTCATATCTGGTGCCTACGCCATGGTATCAAGTTTTCAAAACGCGACAAAGCGAAGGAGTCAGCTCAATATACTGACAGTTGCATTGTAAAGTAACTTTTAGTATGGTCAAGGCATACTTCACCGTATTTGTTGCATCCTGTCATTGAACAGGTGACACAAGGAGGATCCCATGGCTGTCTCATCACATGCTAAACGCCAACAACCATTGACCGGTCGAGCTCTATGGCTTAGCTTTGCCGCCGCCACCACCGGTACCTTTATGGTTAATGTCGATTCCAGTGTCGTCAATGTGGCACTCCCCGTCATGCAGCATCAATTTGTCCTACCCATCGGTACTTTGCAATGGGTTGTCACTGCATATTTATTGACTATTACCGGCGTTTTGCCCGTTATGGGACAAATTGCAGACCGACTTGGCCGCCGAGAAGTCTTTATTGTGGGAACTGCCACCTTTATTGCTGGATCTCTTTTATGCGCCTTGTCGCCAAACTTTCAATGGCTCGTCACAGCTCGCGTATTTCAAGGGCTCGGAGGGGCCATCATTATGGCCAATGTCATGGCGATCATCGCATTAATCTTCGCCCCCGATCAACGAGGCAAAGCACTCGGATTAATTGGGTCTGTCGTGGCTGCTGGAACCCTGGCTGGCCCTCCCTTAGGTGGTGTGCTCACGGCCGCATTCGGGTGGCAAAGCATTTTTTGGATTAACATTCCCTTTGGTTTATGGGGCTTATGGGGATCGTATCGGTATCTTCCCCGCTTTCCACGCGACGAGAGCCTGAGACGTCAGAAATTTGATTGGCCAGGCGCTTTAGCCTTTGCGTTCACCACATCACTATTGCAATTTGGACTCGCCAATTTGCACAATTGGTATGGATTGCTATTTATGGTGTTGGCCGCCATAGCCCTTGGTTTATTCATCATGGTTGAATCACATGGCGACCATCCATTAGTACCACTGGGCCTGTTTAAAGTGAAGCCCTTCTCTATGAATATGATCGCCGGTATTTTTTACTGGATTTTAATGATGTTTCCCGCTTTTCTCTTGCCGTTTTTTCTCCGCGACGAGCTGCACCTATCCGTCGGAGTTATTGGAGTCTCTCTTTTTCCTCAAGCCCTTACCATGATCATTGTCTCTCCTTGGGGAGGAACCCTTGCGGACAAATACGGCGTGCTATTGCCCGCCCGGTTAGGTCTGGCCATTTTTGCTGTTGTCAACCTAGGTTTAGCGCTTATTCCTGGCCATGCCCCGTTATGGTGGGTCTGGGCGCTGCTCGCTGGTCAAGGCATAGCTGCTGGCCTCTTCTCATCACCGAACAGTGCGGCAATCTTAAATTCCGTGCAAAAACGCGATACGGGACTCGCCTCGAGTCTAATGGCGACGGAAAGAAATTTAGGCCGCGCCATTGGCGTCGGCCTTGCCACAGAAACCTTATCTCTCATTTGGGTCCTCATAGGTATCGGACCGTCTCCATCGCACACAAATCCCCATTACAGTACATGGTTTCTGCTCGGATTTCACGGGGTATTCTGGGTGGCCATCATCTTTTCGTTCCTGGCCTTTGTTACCACAGTAAATCCAGACACCTCACCGCACCCCCGCATGCCCGGACGAGGCGGCTCACGTTGAGCCGCCTCCTAATCCGCATGCAGCATTTTCGCTTTATGGTGCTTTAAGCGTTTGCGTGCCTGAAGGCGACTACGCCGCGATTCTGTCAGCAACCGAATGCCAGGGGGGTACAGCCGGACAAGAGGTCCAGTAGTAACCATTTCTTCTGATCCACAAACCGAACACCGATCATCCACAATCAAACCCTCCCATTTCATTCCACAGGTTTCAAGTTATTCACAGTAAACTTCCACATACCGCAGAGCTTTTCCTGCCTTTCTTACTTTCCTTTCCACAGTTTTTTCACAACGTTATCCCCATTATATCCACAGACTTCGACAAGAGTGAGCACCTTGGCTCACTCAATACCGTAGAACTCTGTGAATTCTGTCGGGAGATTATCCCGGAGATTATGCAAGACCCCTGTGGGCACCGCCATCAATGTCGATACTAGTACCCGTGATAAACCCTGCCGCATCCGACATGAGAAAGACAATTAAAGACGCCACATCCCATGCCGTCGGAAGACTGCCCAAGGGCGCCCCTTGGCGCATTTCAGCTAGAACCTGGGCCGGATCTTTATGCGTTCTGGCCGCAATTCCTCTCGCCATTTCTACAAGCAAATCGGTATCAGTCGCTCCGGGATTGACATTAACCACTCGGACGTGGGCACTCTTCGCTTCGTCCGCTAATACCTTGCTCACCGCGCGCAAAGCCCCATTCACGGCACTGGCCACAGCGAGCGTTGGATTGGGATCTTTGCCCGCTACCCCTACCAGATTAACAATCACCCCGCGCCGATTCTCCATCATTTTGGGCAAGACAGCGCGCATCATCGCCAAATACCCCCAGAATTTTAGGGAAAAGTCCTGTTGCCATAGTGTCCACGAAGCATCAAGGGCACCGGTAATAGAGGCTCCTCCGGCCCCATTGAGTAATAACGTTGGAACTCCTTCCATAACCCTCTCGGCGTAAGCCACCACTTCACCCGCCGCTGTGGGCTGATCTGTCAGATCGGTGGCAAACCACCACGCCTTACCCGGCCCTAACGCATTCAGCGCTACCGTGCTTTGAGCCAAAGTCTCTGCATTGCGGGCCACCAAAAGGACATCGTGCCCACGGGTCACCAATTGTTCAGCCACAGCCCGACCGATACCGCGGCTGCCACCCGTAATAATTGCGCGGTCATTGGTCTGTTCCATGGTCCACCCCCTGCTCGTGATACCTCCACTTTATGCTGGGGCGGGTGTCTTTATGAACTTGGTCCATGCGTCGGCTGATGGGAGATAAAAAGCTAGACCATATCCCTGTCCGACCACAATGACCCCCGAGGGGGTGGATATAACGGGAAAAATAGGAGGTTGTCCGTAGAGGAGAACGGGAGAAAAATTGCTAGAAGGCACGACATCAAGAACATCACGAGCAAGATTCACGCGACCAATCGCCACTTGGTTGACGCCAGCATCCCACAACGTGACGACCGCTTCGTGGGGCGTCACCCAGGCAAGACGACTGACCCCTCCCGCAAATAACTGTGAATTCCCAGGAACAGCCCAGCTAGAGGGTATTATGGTGACAGACGTATCATGTGCTCCAATTTTCATGACTTGGTTAGCCGTTTGAGGGAAAGCACCAGGCCCTGCAATTAATGCCAAGACCTGTGGGGTTGAAGAAGAAAACTGGGGAGAGGATAAGGCCACAATGGGCCCATCTGCTGACGTCTGGGTTAGCACGCGACCCTTTTGCCATAACATAACCACATTGGGATGGTCTTCGGCTAACCACACCCCGTCACCGGGTGCAGGTTGCATGGCTACGACTTGTCCCGTGATTGATGGCAAGGGATACAAGGACACCTGCTGGCCGTATGTGACAGCCATTTCCCAGCGTTGATGGCCCATAGGAAGCGCAGCGTAGACACGGGATGCAGACACAGCCATGGCTGCTGGCGTGAGGAGTCCATGGACAGACAATGTTTGTTGGCCACTCACATCGCTAAATTCATCAAGCCCTGCTGACTTATGTTCAACCGCAGTCTGACCCTTGATCCCCAACGCTGAAGCAGAAGCCGCGTCATATGCTGTTTGACGCACTGCACCGCTGCTCGGCTGCCAGCTTATCATTGTCAGGGCTCCTGGCACATTGCTCCAAAAAGCTTCCGCTCGAATGGTTCCAGTCGGTGTTAAAGCCAATCGCCCGACATAGCCTTCTAGTTCTGGGCTAATGGGTTGTAAGGAGGTCGCTGCTATCCCTGGATAAGCCGGAGGCATCCGAACTGATAGCGTTGGCGCGGGTGGTGTCCCACAACCCGCAAGCGCACCCAATAGCCCCACGATGCCCAGCCTTTTAACCCATTTTGTCATTGTCGCATCACCACCCGTTATTGTGCGACGTTTCGACATTAATCGCAAGCAATTAGGCTTCTAGATGCTGATAGTGGCGGTAAGCTTGCTCAATTAAGGGATACTGTGATGGCAACAACCGATCGGGCAGTTCAGTAAAACCAAACCAACGTGATTCCATAATCTCCCCGTCTTTCGAACTTTTAGACACCGTTGGCTCCGACACCTCCGCCCAATAGCCGATTTCCAGATGACGGTGATGTGGCACACCTGAATAGAAATACTTCAAATGCTCAATATGCAACCCCGTTTCCTCAAAGATTTCCCGACACGCGGCCGCCTCGGGCGTTTCTCCGGCATTGACCCAGCCTGTCAGCAAACCCCATGGATAGCGAGGACGATAGCTATGGCGCAACAACAAGATCTTGTCATCGCGCCACAGCACTACCACGACGGCCACTAAGAATTTAGTTTGCGTTAGATACATTAAGAACTGAACCAGACGTTTTGGCAGCATTCGCCCCACTACAAAGAATCTCAACCGCTGCCACGCCTGCTTAAATCGCATGGCGCCACTCCGTTCTGGGACTTAAAAGGCGTCGTTTACTTAATACAAGGCCCATATCGTCTTAGAACACAGGCCGCTCTCGCCACGTGCCAAAAACTGACTTCATCACCTCGACAATCTCACCTTCGGTACACCCAGCCCGAACGGCATCGATAATGGCAGGCATTAATGGCGCCGACTCCGTGGCACACGCCCGTTCAAGACTGGACAATGTTGACCGTACAGCGGCGGCATCCCGCTGCTGTTTCCATGCCTGAAGGCTTTGAACTTGCTCCCGTTCGACCGCTGGGTCGATGCGCAAAAGGGGAATAACGTTTCCTTCTTGAGGCTCCACAAATGCATTAACCCCCACCATAATCTGCTCGTGATTTTCTAATTCTTTTTGATAACGGTAGGCGGCATCCGCGATTTCTCTCTGCAAAAAGCCATTCTCAATGCATTCGAGAACGCCACCTTGATCGTGAATGCGCTGGAAATACTCTTCCGCCAGCTGCTCCATTTGGTCTGTCAAGGCTTCAACGTAATAAGAGCCTGCCAAAGGGTCCACGGTATTGGGAACACCCGTCTCATATGCCAGAATCTGCTGCGTTCGCAGAGCAATCTTCACAGCCTTCTCTGTTGGCAACGATAACACTTCGTCCATAGAATTCGTGTGCAGTGATTGCGTTCCTCCCAATACCGCCGCCATCGCTTCATATGCCGTCCGCACAATATTGTTCTCAGGCTGTTGGGCGGTTAAGGAACAACCAGCCGTCTGCGTATGAAAGCGCATGGTCCAGGACTTGGGATTTTTCGCTCCATAAATTTCTTTAAGATGGCGCGCCCAGATTCGGCGAGCCGCACGAAATTTTGCAATTTCTTCAAAAAAGTCAATATGGGCATTGAAAAAGAAGGAAAGACGTGGCGCAAATGCATCGACATCAAGGCCAGCGGCTATACCGGCTTCCACATAAGCAAATCCATCCGCTAAGGTAAAGGCCAGTTCCTGCGCAGCCGTCGATCCCGCTTCGCGAATGTGATATCCACTGATACTAATGGAGTTCCACTGAGGAACATGAGCCGTCGCATAAGCCATCATATCCACGATAACGCGCATCGACGGTTTGGGAGGAAAAATCCACTCTTTTTGTGCAATGTATTCTTTTAAAATGTCTGCTTGCAACGTCCCTCGCAACTGATCCCAAGCCACGCCTTGGCGTTCTGCAGCCACCAGATACATTGCCCAAATAATGGGGCCTGGCCCATTGATCGTCATCGACGTCGACACTTTGTCCAGTGGGATTCCCTCAAACAAACGCTGCATATCGCCGACATGATCAATAGCCACACCTTCCCGACCTACTTCTCCTAAGCTGTGCCCGTCGTCCGAATCGTAGCCCATCAACGTTGGCATGTCGAAAGCCACGGACAATCCCGTTTGCCCTTGTTCCAAAAGATAATGAAAACGTTCATTTGTTTCACGTGCTGTTCCAAATCCGGCAAGACATTGCCCAAGGCACAAGGTGCTAAAACATCGCAAGGTGTTTCTAAAATTGTCCAAGGATCGGCAGGTTCTATGTTCAGTTCCGCTGAGGCTTTGCCGACGACATGCGGGTTGATATCCGCGGCTATCACATGCGCCCCCTCCGCCATGGCACGGCGGGCGAGTTGATAACCTACTTTGCCTAAGCCTTGGATGGCCAATCTACGTCCCGTCAACGACGGCGAACCAAATCGGTATTCCAACGATGCCCGGATAGCGGTGAGCACTCCCTGCGCCGTCATATCACCAGTGTCACCGGACCCTCCATAAGCTTTTGGCAAACCAATCACATGATGAGTCTCTTTAGCTACCTGGACCAAATCTGATTCATTGATGCCAACATCTTCCCCGGTAATATACCGACCTTGAAGGGTTTCCACAAAGCGGCCGAATGCTCGCAGAGCTTCTGAAGTTGACCGATTCACCGGATCTTCCAAGATGACCGCTTGCCCGCCGCCGAAATCGATACCTGCTGCGGCGGCCTTATACGTCATGCCTTCGGACAGCCTGAGCACATCCTCAATGGCGGCATCTTCAGACCCATAGGGAAACAGCCGACACCCGCCCAAGGCCGGTCCCAAAGTCGTGTCATGGATAGCAATAATCGCCCGCAATCCTGTACGCCTATCGAAGTTGAAAATCACTTGCTCATGCCCTTGCTGCGCCATAGCCTTAAAGATATTCATTGAATTCCCCCTTGTCGGCAAAAACGCTCCACGCTTCTTCTATGACTTTAGCGACAAAGGACAGGCATTGCAACCAGTAACAATCCGCGTTCTATCTCTTGGTTTTGGTTGACGCCACCTCATCGTCCGCCCAAATAAGCCCCCCTAAACCTTCCCCCGGTATCATGCCCACAATCCCCCCCTCCTCGTCGCCAATCTGTGCTGTTGGCCATGCGGTGCGCCGCTCAGCGACAGCCTGTGGCCTTAACACGGCCAGAGGAGTGCGTTGCGCACCTTGGCCCATCGGATTATCACGCAGAAGACTGCGCACCAATTCTTTGTCGACCCGCGCTGATGCTGCCAAGACTTCCGCCCCGATATCATTGACATCAACAATGGCCACCTGTGTATGCAAAAGTTTAGCTAATCGGTCGGCAATTTCTTGTCCATGCTCTGGTGCTAAGACAATATATTCGTTATACGGCGGAATGGTTGTTGGCCCTGGCCCGTCAATCGACGCCACTTCCCTCCCCGCAATCCGGTAAAAGTCTCCCGAACGTCCCGTCAGACGATCAAAGGCCCCGGCAGTTGCCGCCGCTAAAATGCGCGGCAGTCCCGCCTCACGAATCGCCATCTCCATGGTTTCGGGGCGCCGCAAGCCCAACCCGTATCCAAGCTGGCGCACATGCCGTGACAACCATCGGGCCATCCACCGCGGCTTCACTTGATTTAGCAAAACCGCCCGCCCTTCGGCAATCGCTACCACCTTTTCTCCAATCACCACGATATCGCGCGGCGACACTTTCCCCGCAAAATAGGGTACGAGCGTCTTAAGCAAATCTTCCCCTGGTGTCACCAGATGGCTGCGCACGACAAACCGTTGAAATCGCTGAGAGCCAGCGGTTTGCGTTGGTTTTTGAATCCACGTCCCATTGCCGTCTTCGTTGGCGTGATGTGCATTCTTGTTGACAGACCCTGCCATGATCATCTCTCCCATCGCACGTTTATACCCTTTAACGTATGCGCAACGCATACCCCAGGTACGCCCACAATTGGCGTCATCTTCTACCAAGGCAGATTGTCTTCTCCATATCATTTAAATTCTGGCAACAGGCCGCAACATTTCCGGGGCTCAGCCCACATTCCTTTGTGGAACATCGGAAAAAGGCGCTGACCTTATGGTCAGCGCCTTTTTCCGTTATCTTCTCAAGGAGCATTAGCCGGGATAATTGGCCAACAATTTATGAATCTCCTCAGCTAGTGTCATCGCATCATGATATGACCGTTGCCATACAGTCCGCCCAAAAATCAGTCCAGTGGCTCCACTATCCATGCACTGGCGAGCCTTGGCCAACGTCTCTTCTTCTGACGCTTTCTCCCCGCCTGCAAAGATGACCAAAGACCGTCCACCCGAACGAATAATCTGAGATAATGCGGCATCAAGTGTCCACTCACGCTGATAGGCCTTAGGTGCTTGGCTGAGATCTGCTTCCACATTGGGCACATTGACCTTGATGACGTCCGCACCGAGCTCTTGGGCCGCGCGAGCCGCGTAGTCTATAGCGTAGACGGTGTTCTTCCCTCCCTTCGCCTCGATCGCTGCTCCACGCGGGTAACTCCAGACAATGACAGGCATTCCAAAGCGCTCTGCCTCCGTCCGGATTTGACGAAACTGAGCAAAATCCTCATCTTGCCGGGGCGACCCAACGTATAGGGTGTACCCCACCGCGTCTGCGCCAAGCCGCACCGCATCCTCCACCGATGCGGTCAGAGGCGACAACGGTTCGTTATCGGACGGAATCTCGGTCTTCCCATTGAGTTTTAAAATCAAGGGAACCTGTCCCGCATATTCCGGATAAAATTTCTCAGCCAATCCGATTTGGCAAGCAATCGCGGAAAAGTGCCCGTCCAAGGCTAGGCGAAACTGAAATCCGGGGTCAAGACTTTCTGGCGCCTCTAGAAAATCACGCGGCCCATGTTCCAGTCCTTGGTCAATGGGTAAGATCATAAGCGTCCCATTGGCGGGGCCAGCTCCATAGAGAAGGCGGTATAAGCGCGCCTTTTTTCCCGCATTAAGAGTCAATTGATCAAGATGTGTGCGTATGTCTAGACCTGCCATGTTCGATATGTCAGTCCTTTCTCTTGTCGGTTCCTGTTCTGTCTCCATCATAGCAAACCCTGTAGCAATGGAAAATTCGACCGCCATAACGTACGGTTGACAGAACATTCCCGCCCTATTCCGTTACAAAAAACTTCCCTAAACCTACTCACGGGGAGTTTTCGTCTTATTGTTCGCTCTCTGAACGGCTTTCCACGACAGTCTGCCGTTGCTAGAGTCAGGCCGTTAACGGTGAGTCACATCCTCCACAAGCGATGCGACCTTCACAACCGGCGCTGGGGTTGCCCCCGTGATTTGGGCGTTGCGCTGATCCAAGATCTTTTTAATGGCCTCTTTCGTCATCCACGGTTTGATCTCGGGATCGGTGCTCCGCTTTAAAATCACCTTCGCTGCATTGCCATCGGCGGTATCGACCGTGCCACAAAACACGCACCGGAAATGATCCCCTTTGCGGTTGTCTTTAGCCGTGAAACCGCAATGAGCGCACTCCTGACTCGTATACGCTAACGCAACCGCTTGTCGGCGAGAACCTCTCGCCGTGGTTTTAAAATCTAATCGTTCGGCCAGGACGCTACGCATCCACAAGGACACTTGACGGGACATGGTCTTACCTTGGGCCTTGCCGCGCATATGACTTAAATCTTCGACAATGATCCGTTGCGGTCTCTGTTCCAACACGTCGTTGAGCGCGTGGTTAATTTCCGTGGCAAACGCTGCTCGGGCTTTGGTACGCCGCATGTTTTGTTTCTTCTTGCCCAGATTGTTTCGATGCACTTTCTTGAGGTGTGCCTGGCGTTCTTCTTCACGGACAAGCACTTTATTCTTCGCGGCATCACGAATGTGATTGCGCTTCTTGCCTTTATCCGTCACCCGCGCGTCTACCTTCGCGAGGATGCGCCCAAAGTCAGTGCCATAGCGTCGGTTATTCTGATCGGTATAGACTTCCGTGGTGCCCGCATCTAGCGCAATATTTTTGATGCCAGGGGACATCTTCTTGACGTTGACCTGGGTCATCGTATGAATCTCAAAGTGATCGGCCGCATACATCACGCGAATATTCCCACGGATGCCTGCGTTGCCAAGAAGGGGTAACACGATACGCTGACCTTTGACAAGACTCGTGAGGCTAATATATTGTTTTCCTTTCTCGATGAACACGCGATAGCTACTGTCGTCCAGCATGGCACTATGCCGATTGTGAACCCGCGGTGGGTGCATCAAGGGATTGCGTATCAAGTGGAACAACCACGGATCGTGCCATGCGCCAGACAGCACCTGGGCCAGTTCAGCGTAGGACTTGAACGCCTTAAAGTAGCGGATGCGCGCATTCGCATCCTCCGTGTGGGCGAAGACTTGGCTTTTCCAGTGATTGAGAGCGTTGGCACTCTCCACCCACGCCACCATCGTCGCAACGGCATCGAAAACACATTGATCTTCGATATGAATCGGTAACGTGTGATAACTATACTGACGGGCAAATCGGCGTTTGACCTTGCGCGGCGATTGCCAAATGTGCCAGTTCTTCGTTTTGGCGAGTGCCACCAGGTACGCATCTTTCTGCTGGGCGTACCGGTCGATGAGGTCATGGAGCAAAACGGTTTTGCGTTTATTCGGTTGTCGGGTCAGCCGCCGCCGGGTTCGCATCATCTTGCGTCGCCTCTTTCATGCGTTCAATCAATTTTTTATTCTTGTGGCTCCGGGAACCATACCGTCTCGCGGAAAACACCGTAATGATTTCGAGCACGTCCTGCGTCAGTTCTTCTTCGTAGCACCTCTCTTCTGATGTATTGACGATCACCACTTCGGTGTGGAACTCTTCACAGAGAGCAAAGACCAGTTCTGCGCCGAATCGCAACAGCCGATCTTTATGGGTGACGACGAGCCGTTCCACATCATTGCGCATAATGCGCTGTAAAAGCTCACGCAATCCTTTCTTGTGGTAATTCAGACCGGATCCCCGATCACGAATCACCTCATGAGTCCAGCCGTTCGTTGTGCAGAACTCGGATAACACCATGGCCTGTCTTTCCAAGTCGGCTTTCTGGTCGGGACTCGACACACGGGCATACGCGATGGTCACACGATCTGTTTTGGGCAGGGGATGCACGGCCCTTTGCGTTAACTCTTCAGACCGATACCGGCGATGTCCGCCCGGCGTTCGCTCGGGTTTCAGACGCCCTTCCGCTTCCCAACGGCGCATGGTGCTTTTGGATACCCCTAAGACTTTCGCTGCTTCTTCTAAACTTAATAGCATATCTAAATCATACAGAAAAATATGATTTAGTGGAGAAAAAGCAATATTTTAGTTACTGATTGAAACCCCTATAGAACCCAAGACAACCCCCATAAGGCGGGACATTTTGGCGATTTTTGGGTATCATCAAACTGCGGGTGTCTCCCTCAGTGCACGGCACGCGATCATAAATTCAAGGAGGACCTATGCCAACGACTGCTCCATCGACATTGCGATATCAAATTTCTATGGAAGACCCAGGCCGTCACCGCTTTCATGTCGAGATTACGTGGAGCGGCCCACATCCGATGCCCTTACACTGGGCGTTGCCCGTTTGGACCCCAGGGTCTTATCTCGTGCGCGAGTTTGCCAAAAATGTGAGTCAAGTCCGTGCCCATCACGCAGGACACCCGGTGCGAGTTGATAAGGTGGGAAAGGCCGAATGGTCCCTCGTACCTGACGACGGCTCCGCATCGACATGGCAATTGGCTTACGATGTCTATGCCTTCGAATTGAGCGTGCGCTCAAGCTATTTAGATACCACACGGGGATATTTCAATGGTGCGAACGTTTTTCTTTATCCACAAACTGACGTGCCTTATATGATCGAACTTGAAGTCGTCCCCTTCCCAGGCTGGGATGTTGCCACGGCCCTCGAACGCTCTGCTGCTCCAGGCTTCGTTTTTACTGCGGCTGACTATGATACCCTTGTGGACAGTCCTGTAGAATGCGGAACATTTCGCCGAGAAAGCTTTGAAATGAATGGCGTCCGCCATGAGCTCATCCTGACGGGATTTGACCGAACCAACCTTTCCAACCTTCTGCGTGACCTCCCACGCATTTTAGAGGCGGCTCATGCAGTCTTTGGTGGTCTTTTACCCTACACTCGCTACGTATTTTTGGTGGCGGGGGTTCCAGACCAAGGTGGTGGGCTCGAACACCGCAGCTCAGCCAGTATTATCTTCGATCCGTTACAACTCGATAATCCGGAGCAATATCCGAAAATTTTGGCGCTGTTTGCTCATGAATATTTCCATTTGTGGAATGTCAAACGACTTCGTCCACAGAATTTAGGTTCCTTTGACTATCAACACGAAGTCTACACCCATTTACTCTGGGTACTAGAAGGTTGGACAGATTATTACGCATGGCTATTGTTAGCGCGCTCGGGCACCGTCACCCCAGACATTGTCCTACAACATTTTGCCGAATCCCTTCGAATCTTGGACATGACTCCCGGCCACAAGGTACAGAGTGTGGCAGAAGCGTCATGGGATGCGTGGATCAAATTTTACCGCCCCGATGGAAATACGCCGAACATTACGGTCAGCTATTACCTCAAAGGAGCTTTGGTGGCGCTTTTCATGGACCTCTCTTTGCGGCATGCCACGAATGGCCGTGGAAGCCTTGACACCGTACTGCAAACATTATGGGAGCAATATGGCGACCATGGCTACCCTGAAAATGCCGTGGACCACGCCCTAGAGGAGGTTGGCGGCCCGATCGTCCGCACATGGCTGAGCCGGTGGGTCTATGGTACGGATGATTTAGAAACCGATCTGTGGCCTGAGTTTGGCCTTGCTTTAAAGAAGGAATGGAAAAATCCCCGCATGACGCCCGCTTTTACTGGCCTCATCGTCGAACGATCTGAAACCGACCGTGTCAAAATTAAGTCGGTTCTGCAAGGAAGCCCCGGAGAGGCGGCAGGATTGGCTCCCGGCGACGAATGGATTGCTTGGGATCAAGTCCGCTTGCGTTTTCAAGATCTCGACACACGCTTGGCGCATTGCGTCCCCGGACGCCCAGTCACCGTCACCATATTCCGTCACCAACGATTGCAGATCTACACCCTCATCCCCGAGGCTCCAAAACCCGACAAGTGGGCCCTTGAACCCGAAGCTCAGAGCACAGAAAAGGCCCGCCAACAATTTCGCGACTGGTTGGGAGCCCCTTTGCCGTGATTTTATAAATTCGTTAATTCCACCGTGGAGGCGGTTCGCAGATAATGGCGTGCCGACTCTACGGCCGTAGCCGCTTCACCGAATCCAGCCGAAATCAACTTGACTTTGCCTGGATAACTCACGATGTCGCCGGCAGCAAAAACTCCCGGCAAATTCGTGTGCATCGCCGAATTTACATGAATCTCTGTCCCGTTGCCTTGTAGGTTCCAACGCTGAAAAATTTGCGTCCCCGGCAAAAGCCCTATCGCTACGATGACGCGACTTAAGGCTAATGAGGCTAGAGTCTGTGTCTGGTTATCACGCAGACTAACGGAGTCAATGCCATCGGAACTTCCCTCAATGGCGACTAATTCGTGGCGCGGCAGTAAAGTGACGTTAGGAAGCGCTTGCAACTTGGCTAAACTGTCCGCATGGCACTGAAACGTATCGCGGCGATGAATCATCCAGACTTGTCGGGCCACCTGCGCCACCGCCATGGCCCAGTCCGCCGCGGAATCCCCCCCTCCTACGACCAATACATCGTGCCCCCGAAAATCTTCCAGCGTATTGACAACGTAATACAAACCGTGGCCTTCAAAACGATCGATGGCATCAACATTAAAACGCCTCGGAATAAATTCCCCAATGCCTGCGGTAATGATAACAGTGCGGCCCGAGACAGGTCCATGGTCTGTCTCAATATGCCAAAGACCGCCTTCGGCGGTGAGAGATTGGGCCGTCGTATTCAATAACACGCGGCTGGGATACTGCAACGCTTGTTGCTTCAAAGCCTCCACCAAATTGTGTCCGGTAATCATCGGAAATCCGCCGACATCATAAATGGGTTTGTCTGGATACAAGTGGTCTAACTGGCCCCCAAGACGAGGCAAGCGTTCCAATAAAATCGTGTCCAGATGATGCAGCCCTGTCAAATAGAGCGCATAAAGACCTGTTGGTCCTCCCCCCACGATAAGCACTTCTGCCGAGCTCTCTGCCATGGCGTTCCCTCACTGTTCGTATGCTCGAATGGAAATCCTTCCGAATTCCTTCATCAGTGTATCCACTGGATTTTCTCCTTGTCAAAAATCTTATTTCGCGTTATTGTCGTCTGAAAACTCCTAATTAATATGGAGGTGGTTTTCTGATGTCTCTTTCGTCGCTACCCGATCGGGAGACAAGCCTTGCCTTGCTGACTCGCTATACGAAAAATCCTTCGCTTATTAAGCATGGACTAGCGGTAGAAGCCGTCATGCGGGCATTGGCTGAGCGTTATGGCGAAGATGCGGACCTATTTGGTACGGTGGGTCTCCTGCATGATTTTGATTACGAAGCCTATCCCGAAATTGGGCAACATACAATTGAAGGCGGGAAAATTTTAGAAGCGGAAGGGTTCCCCCCTACCATCATTGAAGCGATTGCTTCGCATGTCACCGAAAATGGCATACCCCGGGACTCAGTGCTTAAACGTGCCATTTATGCCGCCGACGAATTGACCGGGTTTGTTGTGGCCGTCACACTCGTTCGCCCCACTAAGAGTTTAAGTGAAGTCAGTCCCCGTTCCGTTATTAAGAAATTAAAAGACAAAAGCTTTGCAAAAGGCGTCAATCGCACGGATGTAATTCAAGGCGCCGAAGGATTAGGTATTCCTCTTGAGGAGCTCATTGCTTTTATCGTCGACGCACTGATCTTGCATGCGCAAGCACTCGGATTGAACCCGTAAAAAGAAAACTCCTCGGAGGTTCAACCCGAGGAGGATTCCAGTCGCTTGCGTCCTGAAAATCCTTCGTCAACGCCATGATAATAGAGAACAGACGGTTCATCCATTTTCCAGCACAGATAAATGGGCTCCCCCTCCCGTTCACTCGGAAAATCTACCAATCCCATTTCGACATCGGTTACCCGACATCCCATCTGATTGATGTCCGCTAAGACGCCATTCGCATCGGCCACCACTTGATCAAATTCCTGTTTTGCCAATTGGTAGTCACTCAGCATGATCAAGTTACCATCTTTGCGGTACCCGACCTCTCGAATATCCCGCATTTCTTCATATTTCAAGCGAGCTTGTCGCTGCAGCGTCTGCAAAGTTGTGAGAAGTTCGCGCAGAGGCTCGAGCAATTGATTGGCCTCGTCAACCGTAAATTGTCTGGCTACCATTACCCCAACCTCCTGTCACTAAAATTGCGCCAGCTCGTCCGAGACACCAGCTACCTGGTTAGCTTCCCGTGCGGCAACAAACAAAAAATCGGATAATCGGTTTAAATATTTCAACTGCAAGGCATATGAGGGTTCCTCTTGGATGAGGGCCACTAAGCGGCGTTCTGCCCGGCGCACAATGGTTCGCGCCTGCTGCAAAAAGGCCGCCGCGGGAGCTCCTCCTGGCAAGATAAATTGCCGAAGTGCTGGCAACCCCTGATCAAGCAAGTCAATCCATTGTTCTAGCATCTCTACCGCCTGGTCCGAGAGTCGGTCGGTCCGGTCCGGGCTGATATTAGACAAATCCGCCCCCAAGCCAAACAAATCATTCTGGATTTGTCTGAGCATGTTATCCAGCCGTCCAGGCGCCAAGTATGCACGGGCTACACCAATAGCCGCATTCGCCTCGTCCACGGCTCCATAGGATTCGACCCGCACTCCATCTTTTGGCACGCGCTTCATTCCGCCGTGCCCCCATAAGCTAGTAAGCCCCGTGTCGCCTGTTTTCGTGTAAATTTTCATTCGTCAGTCCTCCTGCGTGCCTTACGCCCTATTCACCACGGATCTCCTAGACCTTGATGTCCTGCTACCCGGCTATAATCAAGGATTAAAAGCACAGCGGTGACTGTCATGATAGCGGCTCCTCCTATTCTACGAGAATTAGCCGCTTCTCGAAACAAATAGACGGCGATCAGCGCGGCAAAGAATGCTGCAACCGCCGACGAGGCCTCAACGAGACTCGCCGGCCATCTCTTTAAAAGAATGACCACACTGACATACGCGATCGCGTTTAACAGGCCCACAATGCCTGTGGTTACAGGCATTGCCTTTGCGACACGAAAAACAGCTTTGCCTTCTTGGTGCCAAAATACAGCAGCAATCATCCATGATGCAACACAGGTCATAAGACTGGCACCATATGTCCACGGATCAGGGGACTGCACGTGGACATCTGCCAAACGGCCCATAGCGAGGAGGCCGTCACTGGCTAACATCATCCACACGGGTTTTGATAAATGGCCTTGAACCTGCCACCACGCTCCGACGGCAAACAATCCAATGAGGAGCCATGACGTGGGGGGTAAATGGGCTGGATGAATCAAAAACAATAAGAGTGTTGTGGCATTGGACCACGGGCTCACCTGACTCGCTTCCCCAATCACCAAAGACATCGTAGATAAGGCAAATGCTCCAGCATAAAGCGTGCCAGGGCCTAAGGCCTGCCAATCGAACCCACTCGTGCCCTTCCATGCAGCAATCGCCCACAGCCAGACTGCGGCACCCACGTAGGAAAGCCCCATAACGGCCCAAGGGCTGGCTCGGTCGCGTCCAAACACGCGGTAAGCCAGCCGTTCTCCTGTTAAGCTGACAATGCGAAGTACAATCCACAGGTCCATAGCCGTCCCCCTGTCCCATTCTATGGGACGAGGGGGCGAACTAGTCTTAAGGCGTGGGGGAGCTCACGGATGGCCCTTTTTCAATAATGCGAGGACTCGGGCGATAATGGTCAATCCCTATCACTTTCGTGCGAGTTCCTTGAGGCTCTTTAATTTCTAACCAGGTCTCAACCCGAACACCAGGCTGCCCCGGCGCTAAAATTTTTTCTTCACCGGGCTTGAGCTTTGAATTGTAGCGGACTATCGTCCGGTAGGGATACGTTTGCAACGTTTTATGGTGCACAATAATTTCGGGTCCAGCCGAGGCACCCCAAATTTTTACCGTCAAATGGCGCTGCCCAGCTTGTGCACTGAGAAGAATAGGTGTCGAGCGATTGTTTCGAAATTGAAAATTGAGGTAATCACTCGCAACTGTGGCATCCTCTCCCGGTGGCAAATACGGGACCGTTAACCCGTGGTTATGGCGCTCAATAATGGGCAATCCTGTCCGTAACAAAGCCGAATACAAGGTGGATGAGCCTTGGCACACGCCGCCACCCACCGAAGGTACGATACGGTCTCCCACAAAAGCACGCCCCCACCCATATCCATTCTCCGCGGTGTAAGGTCCCACCACCTTATAATATGAAAAGATGTGGCCAGGCTGAATGACCGTACCGTTAATCCGGCTTGCCGCGAGCTCAATATTTTTAGCTTGACTCGGTGTGGCATGAAAATAATTGGTCGTCTGTTGCCCAAGCAAATAATGCAAGGGAATCACCTTATCTCCCCCAGGTCCTTGCTCTGTGACCAAGGGAGCCTGTGCGTGATATTCCAAGCGTGCCCACAGCGCCCCACCATGCGGAGCAATGACCGCAGGTGCCGAAACCCCCGGAAAAAGCCCTAGCCAAGCCGCCAATAGCCAAAAACGCAACATAAGTTTTAATCCCTCCCTATTTGACGGTATCTTGCCCCAGACGTAGGGTTTCCACTCCTCGCCACGCATTGCCACCCTTTCCCAAGAATGTTATCTCGTGCATTTTGTGCACAATCCGCCAAGTTGTGGCACACTATGAGGAAGACAAGCAGTCTTTGCCGCATGCCATGCGCACATGAAGCTCAAGGTAAAACAGGGTCTACTATCCCTCTGTGCCAATGATGCTTGTGTGAAGGCTACTACCACGACGTTCGCAACATAACCGTGTGCAAATACTGCCGTGTCGTTCAACGCCAAGACGGATAGGAGTATCCCTACCGTTGCAATGCGTGAGAAGGGAGGAAGGCGGTGCAAGCCCTCCGCCAAGGAATTATGGAAAACACACAGATTGGATTATTGGGGTTTGGCACCGTAGGTCAGGGCGTGCTGGACGTGGTCAACAGACGGGAAGGACTCCATGTCGCAAAAGCCCTTGTACGTCATCCTGAAAACTATCAGGGAAAGTATGCTATCCCCTTTACCTCTAATCCCGACGACATTTTGTCCGATCCGGATATTGACGTCATCGTAGAGGTCATGGGTGGCCTTCGTCCTGCCTACGACCTTATTGTCGCAGCGTTGGGACAACGCAAATCCGTTGTGACCGCAAACAAAGCCGTTGTGGCCCGTTATGGTCCAGAATTGATGAGTCGTGCTCGAGAAGCCCGACAAAATTTCCTATTTGAGGCCAGTGTTGGAGGCGGCATTCCAGTACTTGATGCGTTGTCACAGCACTTAAGCACCGTACCCATTCACGTTGTCGAAGGCGTTGTGAACGGCACGACCAATTTTATCCTTGACCAAATGGACCAAGGCATGTCATATCACCATGCACTAGAGCGCGCTCAAGCCCTAGGATTTGCCGAACAAGATCCGTCAGCCGATGTTGATGGCTGGGATAGTGCCCGCAAGCTGACGATTCTAGCGGGGTTAGCCTTTCATGCCTGGGTTGATGCGGAAGAAGGCATCGTAGAAGGGATCCGTCAGATTGACGCCGAGCATCTGACGCGCCTGCGCCAAATGGGCTTTGGCATGCGGCTTGTCGCACGCGCTGAACGCCACCCTGGGAGCATTGGGTTTGTGGTAGCCCCCACTGTCTATCCTCAGGACCACCGCTATCTCCAATTGCATGGCTCACAGAATGCGATTGGCTTTCTGTCAGAAGCTGGCTGGACCTGGATTGAAGGGCCAGGAGCGGGTGGGATTGCCACGGCCACTAGCATTGTCGCCGATATTCAACGGATCCGTATGTCCGTTCCCGACCGTAATCCGCTCTTTTTTTCGCCATCCTATGCGGAAAATGTTGATGATGCCTATTTCATCTTCATGGACAACCCTGACAAGCCTTTACCGCACATCGCAGATGCCCTGCGCAGCGGCCCGGGCTTTATTGTCGCTCCCCACAAGTTACCGGAGGACCCTAGCATCATCCAATACCGATACCGCGCAAAATGAGGACGGCCTAGGCCGTCCTCATGGGGCTCTATTGATTCTGAAGCTGTTCCTCCGCCATGCGGATGGCTTCGCGGACCAAATTGCCGCATTCGCGTGCCGGTACGGCACCCCATCCTTCACGGCGAACAATGTCATCGACACCCAACCGTTCACTCAATTTCATTTTTGTGGCCTCGGACAAGATTTTTGCCAAGATACCACCCCCCACAACTAGTGTGGCTTCTGCGCGTGTTTTCATTCACGCCCCATAATCTGATGCCAGACTTTTAGACCCTCTGCGAGGTCGCGTGATAATGGTGGCTGCATCGCCGGAAACGCCCCGTAGAGAAAATGATAGACTTTTTCATAAAAGAGCACGCGGGTCACAAAATTCTTGGTTTCTGGAAAGGGGATTTGATCTGAAGTGGTGGATGTCGGCTGCAATCTCCCCTCTGCTATCCACCGTGCTACATTGCGTCCTCCCGCGTTATATGCCGCTAATCCAAGAACGGGATTCCCATAAAAATTGCCCAGCAACTGGCTAAGGTACCATGTGCCGAGGTGGATATTGAGTGCCGGATTGTTCAAGTCTTGTGTTTTAATCGAGCGCTTATCCGCTTTTTGGCTAGCCCACTGCGCCGTCGCAGGCATTAACTGCATGAGCCCCACCGCGCCTTTTGCGCTGACGGCATCAGGACGGTAGCTACTCTCAACCCGAATAACGGCAGCGACCAAATAAGGACTAACCGAATGGGCGCGCGCCTCTTTCCACACAATCGCTCGGTAGGGGAGCGGGGCTACATAATGGTACGCGCCAAAAATCATGAAAATGATCACCAGCAGCCACAAACCCGCGCTGCGCTTGGGATTTAGGCGATAGTGTGTGCGTTGCGCCATAGTTGCGTCACCTGTTCCCTTAAAGACAACAACGTTCCTTGGTTGTCAATTACATGATCGGCATATTGAACTTTCTCCGCTAACGGCATTTGTGCGGCAATACGTCGCCGCGCTTCATCCGGGCCAATATGATCCCGTGCCATCACCCGAGCAAGTTGCTGATGCGGATCAGAATATACAACCCAGATCTCGTCCACCTGGGTTCGCCATTCTCCTTCAATTAATAACGGAATATCCAAGACCACAACCTTGGAGCCTTGCCTTTCAAGCTCCGCGAGCCTCTCCTGAATTTGCCGCTTCACGGCCGGATGAACGATACGATTCAATGCTTCACGTTCAGAAGCCTCATGAAAAATGATGTGACCCAACTTCCGACGCAGCAGTTCCCCATCCGGCCCCAGAATACCCCACCCGTAACGATCCCACACCGCACGCCACACCAGCTGGCCGCGCCTTTGACACTGGTGTGTTAACGCATCCGCATCAATGACAGGTGCCCCCAACTCTTTCAATATCCGGCTGACCTCTGATTTTCCACTGCCGATGCCCCCTGTTAGCCCCACGACACGCATGTCATCACCTCCAGCCTGTCTCACCCTTACCATATGGTCGGTCTTTACGGAACAGAATGCCACGACAATACTTGATGAGACAATACCTCCGCATGGGGCATCGATTGGGAAAAGAGCCAAAAAGAGCGGCGTTTTACCAATTCTACAGATGTTCCGTGAGTAAACCAGCGATGCTGCCCAATATACGCTCCGATTTGTCCATTTTTCGCTACCGTAGCCAAATGGGCAGCCGTCGTCTGCTGTATGGCAATACGTCCCCGCGACAACGTCACCAATGATTGGGCTAATTGGACCGCTTGGGAATCTGTCCGGTCTACCCATACAACAAATGGCCCCTGCCCGTGAGATGGGAGGCGAGTTGATGGTGATAATGGCGGCAGCAAACCTCGGAACGCTTTGGAAACCCAATGCCTGATATTAATACGGGACATGGCCGCCGTGGACTGATGTGCATTGATGTACAAGGTCACAACCCCCGGCTGAGTTAACGTCTGCACATGTGTCAATTCTCGCCGCGTTAAACGGGATAGGGCCGTTGGAGCAATCGGCACCGCATTGACCAAGCCATTCTGATACGCTAGTAAGGCCTGATTCAGCTGGGAATAGACCTCGAGATTGACCGCCTGCGGCCCAGAGCCCGAAACCTTAGAAAAACTCAAATGATCCCCTGGGGTCCATTGCGTCAGGGCGTAGCCACCCGTGCCAATCAAATTGGTGAACTGCCAATTTTGGCCGCCCTGGCTTTGGTCCGATACCGGAACGATAGCCAGAACCGGATTCGCCAAATTTTGTAAGAATGTCGTCGTCACCGGCTTTTTTAAGGTTAATTGCAGACTTAAGGGCCCGTTGACCGCAATCCCTTGAACATAATGAGCTTGTCCATGTTCAAATCGGTTGGTCCCAACCACCTCGGCCAATAGATGTTGCGCCGCCGATGAATTCACAGGGGCTACCAAAGGTCTGACGAGGGCCTCAGCAACAAGGTCAGCTGTTATGCGTCGGCCATTGGATAAGCGGGCGGGACGCAGTTCAATTTTCACCGTATTGCCTTGATAACTGACAGCGCTAGCTAGCCCTGGCTCAAGGCGTCCCGTAGGAGACACCGTCAGCAACGTTTGAAACACATTGCTTGCCACCTGCCAATCGGCAGGCGACGACGCTAAAGCAGGATCAACATTACCGGGACTTTGAAAAATCACTTCGGTAAAAACATGACTGGTTACCGGCGCTAGTCTTTCCTGCGGTCGTTGAATCAGCAGCGCCGGTAGAAAGGCCAGTACCAGCAACAACCATGGCCATATCCGCCCCCGCATCAGCCTTGTTTCCCAGGCAGTTTCTCCAACTGCGATGGCGTTAAATCCTTTTCTGAAATGACATTCACACGGTATTTGTCGTGTTCTTGAGGAATTATCTCAACTTCTCCCCGAACCTCATACGAGTCCCACAAGATATTTTTCAAATTCTGGGCCTCCGTTAACGAATCCACCCCAAATGTCAGATGTTGCAAGAAAAATTCCTCCTCATCCGTCTCATGATTGACAGTGCCCACAAAAGTGGCTCGTGCGGCCCGCAATAACCTGCTGTGCCAAAAGATGACCGCAACGGCGGCATTCCTGCCCACTGCGCCCATAGACCCAGAGATAGGCCTGGTTTTCACCAGGATGTCCTAGGGCGTCGACATAATCGGAAAATGTTGTGCCGCGGTGCATAATAGCCTGTTTCAGGACCGCCCGAATTGCACGAATCATTCGCGTGATCTCGGCAGGGGTCAAACTGCTGCCTGGGCGATCCGGCCTAATCCGAGCCTGAAACAACGATTCATCCACATAAATGTTGCCCAATCCCGCAATAATCCGCTGATCGAGCAGTAGAGCTTTTATCGGCGCAGAGCGCCCTTTAAGCTTTTGGGCGAGAAATTGACGGGTCAACCGCCGGCCAAGAGGCTCAACGCCCAATTGCGCCCCGGGCTCCTCGCCCGCTGGGAGCCACCCAATTCGCCCAAAACGCCGTGGGTCACTCAAGCGCAGGTCAAAATCTCGAAAGCCCAACACCATATGTGTATGGGTTACCCATGGTGCACTGTCGGGGATCCAAATTAAGCGCCCCGACATCCCGAGATGCACCAGCAAATGATCTTGGGTATCCCACTCAAGGAAAAGAAACTTGCCCCGCCGCTTTATGGATTTTACCATGCGCCCCGGCAAACGACGAGTGATTTCCTCTGCGCTGGCTGAGCCAGTTTTCACCATGCGTTGGTCTAAATGCTTGACCGTATTAACCCGTTGGCCTAATACCGTCTCGGTTAAATAGAAGCGAATTGTTTCGACCTCTGGCAACTCAGGCATCAGGAATCTCCCATGACGTCATACTTTCCCATGTTATTCCTTGCTTAAATTCTACTTCCAAAGGCACTTTCAGCTGCATAGCGCTCGTCATATACTCTTTCGCCAACCGCGCCAGAGAATACTTTTCTTCTTCCGTTGCGTCCCAAATGAGTTCATCATGCACCTGCAGTACCAATTGGCTTTGAAACGACTCTTGGCGCAGGCGTTTCCCCAAGTTCACCATCGCAATCTTAATTAAGTCAGCGGCACTTCCCTGAATGGCTGTATTCATTGCCATACGCTCGGCATACTGGCGTCGCGCGCGATTTTTGGAATGAATATCGCGAAGAGGGCGGATACGTCCCATGATGGTGCGGACCAATCCCTCCTCCCGCGCCGATTCGATGACACGGTCAAAGTACTCTTTCAGCTTAGGATAGCGCGCAAAGTACCGGGCAATATAATCTTTAGCTTCTCGTTGACTGACTCCAGTATCGCGAGCCAACCCGAAATCAGAAATTCCGTACACAATACCAAAATTGACCGCTTTGGCTCGACTGCGCCATGTACTATCGACCTCATCAAAGCGCCTTACTATCCCATGTCCATAATGGCACATCGGGCCACGGCTCATTTTGCCACGGGGCCATATGCCCTTCAGGGTCCATAACCCAAATGCCGGTGTCGTCGCTATGCACCACCAAATATTTTGGATTGGCAGCTAATTGGCTCCACAAGACTCGTTCTTGATCCCGGGTTACCGCATGCTGGACTGTCTCCTCTGCGGCGGTGGCCACCTCGTCCGCCGAACGCGGCGCCTGGCCTAACCGTCTTTCTATAGCATGTAGCGCTAGACGGTTGAGCAGTTCTGACGCGTGGGCATCGGGCGCAGGCGTAAAGGGTTCTGCCACGTCAGGCCACTGAAGGGGAACATCGCGAATAATGGTCGCTAAATCTCGACTCGTTCGGGCATCCTCTTCGTGGCCCTTAAGTGCCTTTATCCACCGCGTGTTATCCAGTGTATCCACATGTTCTAAAAGGTTGTCCACGGATCCATACCGGCGAATTAATTCCCGCGCCGACTGCTCTCCAATCCCTTTGACTCCCGGTATATTGTCTGAGCTATCCCCCATGAGCCCTTTCAAATCAGGCACTTGCACCGGGGCCACGCCCAATTTTTCCTCCACTTTTTGAGCGTCCATGCGATCCATATCACTAATGCCTGTTCGTGACGTCAGAAGCACCGTGGTATCATCATCCACGAGTTGCAACAAATCGCGGTCTCCCGTCACAATCAAGGTACGGTAATGGCGTGCACGCCCCATGACCGATAACGTACCAATCACATCGTCCGCCTCGTAGCCATCAACCATAATCGTAGGAATCCCGAGGTGACTGGCAATGTCCAGCGCTAAAGGGACTTGAACGCGAAAGTCGTCGGGAGCTTCTTTACGCGTTCCCTTGTACTCAGCATATTGCGCGTGGCGAAAGGTCTTGTGGGGACCATCATAGGCAATAATCACCCGGTCCGGATGTTCTTGACCAATAACTTTGAGCACCATCGCCAAAAACCCATGAATTGCACCCGTCGGCGTTCCGTCCGCCGCCTGCAAATTTTGAGCTGAAAGCGCATGATATGCTCGAAAAAGAAGGCTATGGCCATCTATGAGTAGTTGCGTAGGCATGGAATTATGTGGGCTCCTTCACTAAAAATCCCCCGAAAGATTGGCTGCCACAAGTGTAGCGGTCTATTCTCAGCACTTCGGCATCTTCGCAAAAAGTGATCTATACTATAGTAACTGATATCGACTACGCTCACAAACCTATCTCATACGCCATACGAGGCGAGGAGGTCTACTTTTGCCACAGCCGTGGATTTTTATTCATGGAGCCGGTTCGACCGCACACACGTGGTCTCGACAACACCGATTGCCTTGGCCCACGATGTTTCTCAATTTGCCCGCAAAACCCCAAATATTGCCGGATCATTTGATTGCTGCCCTCGCAGATTGGATTGTGCCGCAAATTCACGAACCCGCCGTTCTCGTTGGTCATTCCATGGGAGGCGCTATCGCCCAGACGCTCGCGTTATTAGTCCCTGATAAGGTTGCGGCGTTGGTCTTGGTCGGAACTGGTCCCAGGCTCATCCTGGAACACTTTGGATCGTCGCCAATTCGGCCGCGCTGAGTGCATAGATATTCTTATCCATGGGACCGAAGCCTTCCTTCACCGGATCCAAGCCTTTACGAATACCATCAAGGCCAGCCATTAGCAAAGCGGCGAACGCCAAATACGGATTGGATGTGGCGTCAGGAGTGCGGAACTCAATCCGACTGGCTTTCGCATTGTTGTTGACGGGGATACGAATAGCCGCAGAACGGTTACCATGCGAGAACACAATGTTCACAGGCGCCTCGTAGCCCGGCACTAGACGACGGTAACTGTTGGTAGAGGGATTAGTGAAGGCTAACAGAGCCCTGGCATGCTTGAGCACGCCGGCAATATAACTTAACGCCAATGGTGACATATGCGCGTATGCGTCGGGTTCCTCGGCATAAAACAACGGCTTTCCATCTTTCCATAAAGACTGGTGGACATGCATCCCATTGCCGTTATCCCCGAATATAGGCTTGGGCATGAAGGTGACGGTCTTGCCGTGCTGCTGGGCCACATTACGGACCACATATTTGTACATCATCACGGTGTCCGCCTGCTTTGTTAGGGTATTGAATCGTAGATCAATTTCTCCCTGGCCCGCCGTCGCCACCTCATGATGGTGCATTTCCACACGAATTCCCACGCTTTGTAACGCTTTCACCATCGCTGTACGCAAAGCGGCTGTGCTGTCTAAAGGCGGAACGGGAAAATAGCCTTCCTTAGTGCGAATGGTGTGGCCTAAACTACCTTCCTGAAACGAATTCCAGAATCCTTCCCCCGAGTCCACCATGTAAGCAGCATGATGCCCTTGATTGATATAGCGCACGCTATCAAAGATGAAAAACTCCAGTTCCGGGCCCCAAAAAGATGTATCCGCAATGCCTGAAGCCTTTAAATATGCTTCCGCGTTTTGTGCGACACGCCGGGGATCTCTTTGATATGCGACATGTTTCGGATCGTACACATCGGCCACAAGGCTAAGCGTGGGGACAGGTGCAAACGGGTCAATCACCGCCGTGTCCGGATCGGGCACCATGAGCATGTCGCTTTCTTCAATGCCGCGGAACCCTCTTATACTGGACCCGTCAAAGGGAATGCCATGAGAAAAGGTCTCTTCGTCTACTTCACTCACGGGAATCGTTACATGTTGCCAAATTCCTGGCATGTCAATAATATGCACATCTATCATTTCAATTTGCTTTTCACGGATGGTGCGCAACACGTCCTCAGCTTTCACCTGAAATCCCCCTCTAAATTTACAAGAAATGTTCTCTTTGACGGAACACATGTCAATACGTTGTTAAGTATATGAATGTATCTGCCGGTATGTCAATACAGCTTGTAAGCTTTTTGCTCAAATCTTACAGACCCTTTTACTATGCCCTGACGTCCCATCCTTATGCAAAAACAGGCCCAGAATCGCTTCTGCTGGGCCTGTTTCGTTGGTTCTCTTTTAGATGTGATATTTGGCTAAACGCGCGTTAACCTCATCCCAGTCGACATTCTTCATGAATGCGTCTATGTAAGGTGCGCGCTTCACCCCATAATCTAGCCCGTACGAGTGCTCATACACGTCCATCACAAACAAGGGATAGGCTCCCCACGGCACACCCACGTTGTGTGCATCTTGACCGACGATGTGCAATTTTTCATCATCGAGGTCATAGGCTAGCACAACCCATCCGCGCACGGCTAACCCTGTTGCTTTGAATTCCGCTTCAAATTTTTGAAACGAGCCAAAGTCCCGATCAATTAATTCTTTGGCACGCCCCGTTGGTTCGCCGCCTTTACCTCCCATGTTGTCAAAATACCATTCGTGCAATTTTGACCCGTTAAGGCAAAAGCTTTCCTCGGTCTTCAACGCCCGCAATTCACTGTAAGATTGGTTCGCGGTAGATAGGTCGACCGATTCCATCTTGTTTCGAATTTCGTTTAGCTTGTTAACATATCCTTTATACAAAATCCCGTAATGCTGCTCAATTTCTTCTTTGCTGATGCCTTCCATGCTTAAGCAGCTCTCTTTAAGGTCGCGGTATTTGCGCTCCTCTGCCATTCAACATCCTCCTGTCGTTTAAGAAGTTTCGCAGTCCATGCCATTGGACGCCATCGTTTGTAGTTCTTGGCATTATTGGCCCCTATTAGTATAACAGAATTTGGACAACTTGCCCCCAAGGGGCTACTAGGACTATTCTGAAATAAATATCAGGAACAGTCCTCTTGCCTCCTGAGAAAGCTTGCCCAATTCATGGGCAGAAAGAGGGGTAGTGCAGTGATTGCACCCAAACCTAGCATCAAGCAACTAAATCCTTATGTTCCCGGCCGTTCCATTGAGTCCGTCATGAAAGACACCGGCATATCCACCCTCGTCAAATTATCATCCAATGAGAGTTTATGGGGACCTTCCCCACGTGCCATCGAAGCCGCTCAACAGGCGGTGGCTTCAGGCTTGACATTTTATCCTGAAAGCGACCCGGCGAGCCTTTATGAAACGTTAGGCCGCATTCACCACTTCGCACCGACCCAGCTTATTGTGGGAAATGGCGCCGACGAGTTGTTGGAACTGATTGCGGTCACCTACGCCGGGGCCAACGATGAAGTCATCTATCCTGTTCCAAGCTTTTCGGCCTATCGACACGGCACCTTGATGACAGGAGCCCGGGGTGTTACAGCCCAGTTAACACCTGAGGGAGCCGTTGACCTCGATGATGTCTTGAATCAAGTGACTGATAGAACTCGCATTATTTTTCTTTGCACCCCCAACAACCCCACGGGAGGGATTATTAAACATACCGCATGGGAATCTTTTCTGGCCGCATTGCCGGATAACATCTTAGTTGTACTAGACCAAGCCTACGTTGAATTTGCCAACCATACTGAGCATTTACAAGCTCAAGAATCGATCGCCAAAGGCCATCCCGTTATTATGGTGCGAACCCTTTCCAAAATCTATGCATTAGCCGGCCTTCGCATTGGCTGGGCTGCCGCCCCTGATTATATTATTAGCCCTTTGAAAACCGCTCGACAGCCTTTCTCTGTGAATCGGGTGGCATTAAGCGCTGCCCAAGCCGCACTTGAAGATCAAACCTACATCCAGAATGTCTTATCGGAAACGATAGCAGCCAGGCAATACATGGCCAGGCAATGGCAAACGCGCGGCTATTCGTTTTGGCCATCGTATGCTAACTTCGTCACGGTCGATCTGAAATCTGATGCGCGTGTGTGGGCTGCTAAATTGGAACAGGCGGGATTCATTACACGCCCAGCCAGCGCCTGGGGACTGCCTCATCATCTGCGGGTAACTGTAGCGCCCATTCCCATCCTAGAACAATTCTTTGCCGCGTTTGACGCCATTGGCCGGGGTTGACAAATCGTCTAAAGTTGGCTAATGTCTTACAAGTACTTTAGTTCGCTGAATCGCTAATGTAATGAGGTGCTAGGGTGGACGAATGGTTAAAACAGAACCGTAGTGAATACGCGTTGATGATTAGGGTCATCAATCAGTTCTTAGCCCAAAGCTTTTTTCCGGTGCCGACGGCGCCGGCGCAATCCGGTCATTATCGTGAGGACCATACTCAATCCATCTTGGAACTCTTAAGCTCGTTTCCGGAAAGCCATCTCAATTTGCCGCTCAAAGTGTTTTCCCTTGGGCCTGTCTACGACCCCGGTCACGGACGTTGGGCCGAAACAGTTGATGTGGAAATTCTTGGCGAAGGCGGCCCCCAGCATGAACTGATGGCGGTGCAACTCATTATGCAACTCATTGAGCAGTGGCCCCGTCTCGCAGAGAAAACGGTGATGGTAATGGGACACTTAGGCCTTCTGGATCAGGCCATGGCCGCTGAAGCCGTCCTTCCTGTCGTGCGCCATTCCGTTCGTGATGCCTTGCGTGCGGGCAACCTCGTCCAAGCGGAATCACTGTTAGCCCCCACCTCGCCCAAAACTCGGCGCTTGTTGTTACCCAAGACGTATGACGACTTTGTTCGTGCACTCCAAGACACGCTGCCCGAGGCGGATTTTGACCATATAGCACGGCTTCAAAATGCTATCGACCAACATATGGCTACCCGCTGGGATTTATCGCTCACCGGCAATTGGCCCTATTACACCGACCTCGTATTCTCTTTATATTTGAAAGATATTGGCCAACCTCTATTAAATGGCGGCCGCTTCATGGCCGACGTGCATGGTCGCACATGGCACGGTGTCGGCTTTACCTTATATCTGGACTCTCTGTATCAAGCCGTCCAGCAAGAAATGGAGCAAGAATCTCATGACCTTTGATAACGTGACCGTTGCAGTTGCTAAAGGCCGAATCCTCGAGGGCGCTGAAACATTGTGGGAGCAGCAAGGTCTCCCGTGGCCTATTGACAAAGAATCACGCAAACTCTGGTTCTCCCCTGAAGCGGCCCGGCCTGGAATGCTCATTGCCCGCGCGCGAGATATTCCGACGTTTGTCGCTATGGGCATCGCTGATCTCGGCATTGTCGGGCTCGACGTTCTCGAAGAACATCCCAATGCGCAAATCATCCAAGTGGCCGACCTCCATTTTGCGACGTGCCGTGTGGTCTTGGCCGGTAAAGAACGTCAGTGGCCAGCCGGTCCTACCCGGATCGCCACGAAATACCAAAGAATCGCGCAGGCGTATTTTGCCGTCCACCATCACCCCGTCGAAATTGTTCCCTTGTCCGGGAGTCTCGAGTTAGCACCTGTCATTGGACTGGCACCATACATCGTTGATATTGTGGACACAGGGAGCACTCTACGCCAACACCAATTAGTGGAAATCGCCACAATCATGGAATCAAGCGCCCGTTTGATTGCAAACCCGTCACACTGGCGTACAAAGCCAGCTCTCGAGCATCTGAGAAACAGGCTAAATCCGTAAACGACCTTTCACTTTATCAGGAGGCTTTCTCATGGACACGGTATCTGCTACGGTGCGTCAAATTCTAGACGACATTCGCGACAATGGCATTTCCAAAGCATTAGAATACACCGCCCGTTTTGATGGCATTGAGCTAAGCCCAGACGCGGTCATTTGGGACATTACCACGCTCCCCCCCGCAGCCATCGACCGCTTACAAAAAGACGCCATGGATTTTGCTATCACCCAAATCCGTGCCTTTCACGAAGCGACTAAACCGCATGACATTCAGGTGGAACAAGCCCCTGGCTTAATTTTGACGGAACGCATGGTGCCATTAGAGCGAGTCGGAATCTACGTTCCCAATGGCCAATATCCCCTCATCTCAAGTCTTTTCATGACGGCAATTCCTGCGCAAGTGGCCGGCGTTCAAGACATCGTGGTCGCTATTGCCCCCAAGGCGCAAGATCCTGACCCCGTTTGGATTTATGCGCTGCAGGCGCTGGGTATTCGAACTGTGGTCAGATTAGGCGGTGCCCAAGCTATCGCCGCCTTAGGGTATGGGCTTGCCGGCCTTCTGGACCCTGTGGATTTAATTGCAGGGCCTGGTAACCAATATGTTGCTGAAGCCAAACAAGAGCTATTTCGTCGCAAAGTGACCGGCATTGATGTGATTGCGGGACCGTCAGAAGTTCTCATCATTGCATCCCCTGGCGCTCCGCCAGAGGTTGTGGCCATGGACCTCCTGGCTCAAGCCGAACATGCACGTGATGCACACGCCTACATGGTTTCGTGGGATGCCCCGTTAATGGCAGAGGTGCAACGTGTTGTCACCACTGCCACCATGCACCGTAACGCGCCCTTAGGTCCTATCGACTGGATCACCGTCTCATCTCCTTGGGAAGCGGTCGCGTTTGCCAATCGTACAGCTCCTGAACACTTAGGCCTGATTGGAAAAGAAGCTGAAGCCCTAGCCTCCCAAATCCGTACTGCCGGTGCGTTATTCGTGGGGTGGTTAGCGGGCCAAGCCCTAGGTGACTACGTGGCCGGTCCTAGCCACGTCTTACCGACTGCAGGCACCGGACGCTTTTTGCCCGGATTATCCACTCGTACTTTCACGCGGCGGATGTCGATTATTGAAGCGCAAGAGACTATGCCTGATGCGTATTTATCCTATGGCCAAGTCCTTGCCGCCATGGAGGGTCTGCAATTCCATGAACAATCCCTCCAAACCCGACACGCTTTGCGTAGCCAATCCAAGGATGTGCCGTTATGAGAGAAAGCCAAAAACACCGCAAAACCTTCGAAACAGATGTCGTAGTCGCTGTCAACCTTGACACCGATAGGCCCTTGGAAATTTCAACGAACCTCCCACTGTTTACCCATTTTCTAACGGCGATGGGAAAGCACGGACATACGCGATGGCAGATTCAAGCCACCGGGGACATCGAGGTGGATCCCCATCACCTTGTAGAAGATGTGGGGATTGTCATGGGTCAAGTGCTACGCGAAGCCGTCGGGGATGGCCACGGCATTTACCGGTATGGTCAGCGGTACGTGCCCATGGATGATGCGTTGGTGCTGTGTGCTCTCGATATCTCTGGCCGCGGCCAATTATATCTCTCAGGGGACTTTCCTGACCGGATGGTCAACGGCGTTAACGCCGAAGTCTGGCCGGAATTTTTTCGGGCCTTTGCCGCCCATAGTGGCATCACCTTGCATTTGGTTTGCCAAGCGGGCCATAACGCGCACCATGTCTACGAAGCGACCTTTAAAGCGCTGGGGCAAGCCTTGTGGGAAGCCGTGCGGATTAATCCAGAGTGGGGAATTCCCTCGACTAAAGGGGTGTTGTAAATGGAATTGGCCGTCATCGATTACGGCAATGGCAATCTTGGTAGCCTCCTAGCCGCTTTGCACCGTCTCGGACAGAATCCTCACGTCATTCACCAAACAACGGACCAATCCACCCCGATTTTAGGCATTTGTCTCGGCATGCAGCTCTTTTTTGAGCAAGGAGATGAGGGAGGCGAAGGACTCGGGTGGCTCAAGGGCAATGTGCCAAGTCTTCAAGCGCCTGTGTTGCCTCATATTGGGTGGAATGATGTCGCCGTCACCGATCACCCTTTTTTATGGCATAACATTGTTCGTCCCATTTTTTATTTTGTGCATACGTACCGCATTCAGCCACACGAAGCAGCCATTGTACGGGGCATCACCGATTATTATGAGAGCTTCCCCGTGGCCATTGAATCCGGCTCGTTATATGGCGTCCAATTTCATCCCGAACTGAGTGGTCCAAACGGCACGAGATTGTTACAAAACTTTTTAGAAGTGGTGGAAACTTATGGAAATATGGCCAGCCGTTGATTGGTTTGATGGGCAGATGGTGCGATTAGAACGCGGGTCATATAACCGTGTTACCGCGTACACCGACGATCCCCTCGCACTTTTTCAAGAGCGTTATCATGCCCTCCCCAAGCGCATTCATTTAGTCGACCTTAAGGGCGCCAAAGACGGATCCTTTTCCGCGTGGCCACTGTTGGAACGTATGGCTCGCTTAGGAATTGATGTCGAAGTGGGTGGTGGGTTTCGCGAGACCCAGCAGGTTCAAAAGGCCCTGGATTCTGGTGCATGCCGCGTTGTGTTGGGAACGCGCCTAATCGAAGACAAAGCGTGGGCCCAAGACCTCCTCCATCAATTTGGTCCGCATAAGCTGGTTGCGAGTATTGACATCAAGGACGGTCGCGCTATGCTGCGTGGCTGGACCACCAACGGTCTAGCCGCTGATACAGAATGGTTCCCCTTATATCACATGGGTTTTACGCTTTGTAATATTACCGACATCTCCCGAGACGGGACGCTTATTGGGCTAGACCCTGCATTCTGGCGCGAAACGGGGCAGTACCCTGGCGAAATTGGCGCCGGGGGAGGCATTGCCCATATGGAAGATCTCGCCCTGCTAGAGGCGATGGGTATTGGACGTGCGGTTATCGGAAAAGCGTGGGTCTCTGGGCAAATTGATCTTCACCAATGCAAAGGGGTGTTCTAAAGATGGTCAAACCACGCATTATTCCCTGCCTAGACGTTAAACATGGGCGCGTTGTCAAAGGGGTTCACTTCCAAGACCTAAAAGATGCCGGGGACCCCGTGGCGCTAGCCGTCAAATACTGTGACGACGGTGCGGATGAGTTGGTCTGGCTCGACATCATCGCCACGGTAGAGGAGGAAGAATTAAGCTTAGCGCTTATTCAACGAGCTCGGGAAGTTTTAACTATCCCCTTAACCGTAGGTGGAGGCATTCGGTCCATCCGCCATGTGGAAGAACTACTGGAACACGGAGCCGACAAAGTGTCCATCAATACGTACGGGATTGAACATCCTGAAATTTTAAGCCACGTATCGCGCCGTTGGGGTTCGCAATGCCTTGTTGTAGCGATCGATGCAAAATGGGAAGAAGATCACTATCAAGTATACGTGCACGGGGGACGTACCCGCACAGAGCACGAACTAGGAGATTGGATGCGGCGCGCCCAAGACTTAGGCGCCGGGGAATTTTTATTGACCAGCATTGACCGTGATGGTACACAAAATGGCTATGACCTGCCTATGCTCCGTTATGCCCGTCAACACGTGTCACGTCCGATCATTGCATCGGGCGGTGCCGGACGCGTCGAGCATTTAGCCGAAGCCATTCGGGAAGGGCAACAAGCGGTGTTGCTCGCCTCATTACTGCATCAAAATCAGACGACCGTGGGAACAATCAAGCAATCTCTCTTAGAGGAAGGAATTGATGTACGGTGGCCCCTTTAATCGAAAATGACAAAACTCTCTATCCGGTGGTGGTGCAGCACGCTGAAACCTTGCAAATTCTCATGATGGCATTCGCCGATGAAGAGGCGTTAACCTTAACGCGATCCACTGGTCGAGCACATTTTTACAGCAGGTCGCGCCACGCCTTGTGGGAAAAAGGATTGACCTCCGGAAATGTGCTGGCGGTGCAAGACATCATTCCGGACTGCGACAACGACAGTTTTATCTATCTCGTCACCAACTACAATCCTGCCTGTCACCGCGGCACCACGTCGTGTTTTGACCAAAGTCCCGCTGCCGCTCCTAATCCGCTGGCCCGCTTGCAGTCGTATATTGGCGAACGCCTGCATGCCTCTGCAGACACCTCTTATACCGCTCAATTATTGCAAGGACCCCTGGAGCGCCTATTAAAAAAGATAGGAGAAGAAGCTATTGAGGTAATCGTCGCGGCGGCTACAAACACCCAGACGCAAGGCGCCGACATGGTCTGGGAAAGCGCCGACCTGCTCTATCATCTGAGCGTTTTATTAACCCGCACCGGAGTTACTTTGCAATCCCTCGACCAGGAACTCATACGCCGCCACGAATAACTAGCGCGGGCCGCATCTGCGACATAATGCGGACGACGGCCGGAAGAAGAGGCACCCCAAAAGCGGCGTCGGACAGCCACGGCTTATACGCCCACACCATGCGCAAGGTGTCAGGCGCTGCTATCACCGCTGCTTCGTCGATGATGGCGTGCCAAACTTCGGCCACATCGCCGAACGCCCATGCCTGTGCAACCGCCTCGTCGGCATTCCCCGTCTGCAACGCCCCCCACAGGGCACAGTCATCATCGATCGGTTCGACAGGGACTGCACCAGCAATCGCCCCATCTGGCGACAAGAAAGCCAATGCCACGGCCAAAAACCATCCCCAAGCTGTCCAGATGGCGATTCGCTCATCGGTTTCCGAGGGTGCGTACCGAGACAAGTGCAGCCAATCCATTATCGCGAGAAGATGCCGGGACACTTGGTCGGCATCCATCGCCGGAGTTGTGGCCACTGTGACGGCTGAGACTTCCACGAGCAAGCTGGCCAGACGCCGATTGCTTAATCCTGCCGCCCCTTGCGCAATGCGTGCTAACAAAGCCCCCGCCAGATGAGGTTGATAACACGCTAGCACGTCCCCCAAAGCTGCCATGGGCCGCATTTCACGAATTAAGTCGACGACATAAGCCGTATCATTCCATGTGCGGTACCGGGCCTGTTCGGATTCAGGCGTTAACACCTGCAGTCGGTGGCGGTTGCTGACCCACGAAGCTTGTGCCCGCGTCGCCAGCCGAAATCCCAGCACCAAATCCTGGCCGCTCCATCGCTGAACCATGCGCGTGCTCACACGCCACAGCGATGGCAGCGTACTCGGCACTGTTGCTGGGGCTGAAGGCGCCATAAGCTGAACGAGCAGTCCACGAATCCCCGCTTGGCGGACCAATTGCACGGTTCTTGCTTCGGCCTGATCCATGTGCCCTTGATACCACGCATCATGCAGGTTGCCTGCCACATTGGACGGACGCGGCTCCGGTATGCTATCGCCGCCTAACATGACCAGCAAACGTTGCATAAGCCGCACCGCGGCCGCCCAGCTCGAATCGCTTGGAAGCACGGATAATGACAAGATGATAAGTCCGGCGTCGACGCGCTCGTAAAGGATGCGCTCATTTTCCCGGATGCGTGGCATACTCGCAAAACGCCACAAGGCCCGAAGAAACTCTTGAAGTGGCAAATTGCGCTGGCGCCATTCCGTCGCCCAATCCTCCACCTGATGTGGCAATAATTGGCGCATTTGTTCAACTAACTCCGGGCTTGCTGCCCGCCAGCTTTGGGTTACCGCCACGGTGTTACCCCCTTCTCTCGTTGCCTTCACCATTTTTCTATTGTAATGGGAATTATGGGCCATTGGGAAATTTCCAGCAAGAAATCTAGACACTTTGCCGGTTACAGGGCACAATACTGGTAAGGATATGAGTGAATTTGGGAAGGATGCGATAACAATGGCATTTCTAAGGTCATGGGGTTATGCGAAGGATCGCCCCCTCACCTCGTACCAGGAACAACATTTAAATGCGTTAGTGGACCGTTACCACGCCGTACAACATCAAAATTTCGTCGATGAATTGGACATCACGGAGGCCATTATCGGCCGCAAGGTGCCCTTCAGCGAACTTCGCGTGGCTGAAGCCAATAAAGTCGCGGCTCACCTCAATGTCCGTATCGCGCTTCACACTTATTTTGCAGATTATCTGCCCTCTCCCCCCCCGGACTTTGCCCATGAAACCCAATGGTTGGACAATGATCGTCCCTTGCTCAATCGGGTCATCGCACGGGCCGGATGGGATACGGGAGAATATTTCCTATCACCTCATCCGTTAGATAAGGAGCTTGTGAAAAAATAAATGGATTCTTTCCGGGTGTTAGTCGTCGATGACGAAGAGGTCATTCGCGATGTCCTGAAAATTGGGCTGTCCCACCGGGGTTTTGAGGTCCTAACCTGCGAAGATAGTCAAACGGCAATGGAGGCGATAGGCGGATTTCAGCCTCATGCCGCCATTATTGATGTGATGATGCCAGGGGAAGATGGGTTTCAACTAAGCCGCCGTCTGCGCCAGAATCCTGATTTGTTTATTCTCATGTTGACAGCGCGTGATGCGGTATCTGACCGCATTCAAGGCTTAGAAGGCGGAGCCGATGATTACGTCATCAAGCCCTTTGACTTTGACGAATTGGTCGCCAGACTGCGCGCCGGCCTCCGGCGTGTTCGCCATGATGACCACGCCGCCATTCAATTTGGAGACCTTATGATGGACGATGCCGCTCACAAAGTGTCCTTGCAAAACACGGCCATTACCCTAACCGCCAAAGAATATGAGCTTCTGCGATATCTTCTCCTTAATCCGGGCATTGTCCTGTCCAAAGTCCAGATTTTGCAGCATGTGTGGGGGTATGATTATCCTGGCGATGACAATCTCGTGGAAGTGCACATTTCCAGCCTACGCGACAAGTTGCAAGATCGATCGCGCCAGCTCATTCAAACTGTCCGCGGTTTTGGTTACCGGTTAGGCAGTTAAATGGCCCAGAAAACTTTGACCGATGAACTCATTGGTCGCCAAATTTTGCTATTGGCTATTCTGCTCGTGGTAATCGGAGTCAGCCAATATTTAACCTTACGGATTGTGCTGTTTCATTCCGAAGCACGATCGCTTCACCAAGAGATCTCGGTCCTCGCTCCGATTATTCATCGGGCCATGGTAAAGGACAGCGCAGCCCATTTTCACTCTTTGGCTACCTTACTTGTCAGCCGTCTCAAGGCGCCCGGCGTTGAAGTGATGATTACGAACCGGTTTGGGGTCATCATTGCTAACTCATCTACACTGGTACCACAAGTGCCCCCGATTAACTTCACACAAAGCTACTTTATCTGGCATGAGCACGTGGTGGTGGATGCTCCGTTAGGTTCACCACTGCATCCCTCGGGCTATGTTTGGCTCATGGCCCAGTCTCATGCGTTAAATCGCATTCTCATTCGCGATATCGAATTTTTTTCTTTTCTCGGATTCCTCTCCCTCGCCATTACAGGATGGTTGGGCTCCCTTTCGGTCAAAAACAGTTTAGCCCCTTTAGAACAGATCCGGGATGGAACCGCACGCATTGCGCATGGCGAAATTGGTCACATTACCACATTGAAAAATCCGCCAAAGGAACTGGCCGAATTGGGAGACGCCATTAACACCATGTCTTTGTCAATCAAAGAGCTCCTTGACCAAGAGAAAATGCTCTCGGAGCAAATGCGGCGTTTTGTGGCAGATGCGTCCCATGAATTACGCACCCCTTTAACAGCCCTCAACGGGTTTCTCACCTTAATCTCAGAAGATAATCTCACCGAGGCAGAAGTCAAGCAAGGATTTCACGCGATGCGCCAAGAAGGACAACGAATGGCACGTTTAGTGAATCAGTTGCTAACACTTTCCCGGCTGGACAATGCGAAAGACACTGCCACCCACAGTTCCGAGGTGGATCTTGGAGAGTGGATCGCCTCCGTACGGCCTTTGTTAGAGCCACTGACCCACGACCATCTCTTGCAACTTGTCCCAGCCGCGGTGGTCGTAAGCGTTGACCGTGATCGACTGACCGAGATGGTCTTCAACTTAGTCGAAAATGCCGCGCGGTACACCCCAGCCGGTTCACATATTACTGTGCGGATTGGGCGACACATGGATAAGGGCTACATCGAGGTTACCGACAACGGCCCCGGTATCAAAGAGGCGGACTTGCCCCACATTTTTGACCGTTTTTATCGTGGAGACCGATCCAGGACATCGAAATCTGGCGGCAGCGGCCTAGGGCTGTCCATTGTCCAAGCGTTAGCCGAAGCCTTTAACGGACATGTCACCGTAGCGAATGCACCAAGTCCCCAACACGGAGCCATATTTACCATTTGGCTTCCCCTGTCCTCTTCCCATTAAATTCGAAACCCATACATACTTTGCTGATTTTTGGTGCATAACACCGTGTATACCAAAAATACCCTTAGGAGGCGGTATGTTGAATTCTCTCGCCAAATTGGTCATGCCCTTGGCCAGTCTACTGTCTTTAAGCCCTTTAGCGCCCACAAGCCGTACGGCATCGCCCAGTCCTGCAATGTTTTTGCAAACGCGCCACGACAAGATGGTCGGGTCTTGTCTCAAGTGGAAAGGACAAATTACCCAGCTCTCAGCCGGATCCGTCACCGTGATGTTACAAGCGTCCGGCTCCTCGTCCACAGTCGCCTTAACCAAAACGACTATCCAAGCAGGCCTTTATCCTGCGACTGCTAAAATCTTGCGTCCAGGCGAGCAGGTCCTCTTGTGGAAGGCCAACCAACAAGCGCACCTTATGGTCTTGCCCGTTGCGCGCGGCCAGCTTCACCACACCGGCCAACAATGGTCTATCGAATCTCCCTGGCGTGGCACGTCCTTTTCCCTACCCACTAGGGGCGTCGATCTCGTCGGCATGTCCCAGTTGAAAGACGGTCAACGCGCGATGGTCTTCGGAACGAAAAACGGGACACGCCTTATGCCGACCCTTATCGCCGCTCCTCCGGCCAAATTCGCTGCCACCATCACGGCTATCCAAGGGAGCACAGTCACATTGCAGACCGCCTACCACGGCCTGTTTACCTATTCATTAGAGTCTTGGCCTCTATTCCCACAGCCTGCCCACACGCTCCAAACGCTCAAAAAAGCTCAAGAAGTCACCATTTTTGTCAACTTAATGAACCGCCAGGTATTAGCGCTCATGCCGACTCCGCCCGGCAGAGACCGTCGTGACATTTTGGAACACAATGCCTATGGTACTGTGCTCAAAGCGACGCCGTCGTTTCTGCGTTTGCAAACCGCATGGGGCGAACAAACCGTTACACTTCAAGGACTCACCCTTCGTGTCATATGGCCCGGCCATCAAGGCGCCTTTGTGACCGCCTTGCCTACCGGGGCACCGGTCTGGGTGCATGTAGACTCCCCGTTGAAAACCGTGGTCATTCGGGTATTGCCACACTCACAGCCTTAACCGGGCGGACTTCCCCAAAAAGCAATACGCCTTTGGGGACTGGCATGGCCAATCCCCAAAGGCCTGCTGACGCTAACTGCCTATGTGATTATCCAGCCATAGGCCGTTGTCCCACCTGTCGATGATGTAGCAATTCTTGGCGCATCTCTGCAACAAAAATGGCCATCCCTACAAACTGAAAGACACCAATCAGCCAAAATCCCCAGCCCATATTCGCATGACTAATGATCACACTGAGAACCAGGGGCCCAAACGTTCCCGATAGGTCAAATGAGGATTGCGCGACGGTATTGGCGGCCACCAGAAGAGGACGCTCCACACTGCTCGCAATACGCATCGAGACTAACGGAAACAGCACGGCGTGAGGCCATGCCAATAGCCAAAACCCGACCAAAAACACCAGCAGTGAGGGAGCCCACCCCATCAGGCCCAACCCCACGCCACCAATCCCTAAACACCAGTGTTCCCAAGACCGGAGCCACCACTAAACTGGTCGAGAGCGCTAAAGAGTAATAGCTTAAATTTTTCTCGCGTTCCTCGGCTGGCGACAAAGCCCCCATCAGGGACAATAGGTGCGGCATGATGAGGGCCGTGGACACCCCTGCTAACGCGATCGCAATAAGAAATTCGACGAACGTGTGACTCCAAAGCACGCCGGCAATCGCAAGGGTTAGCAAGACAAATCCTATTGTCATCACCCGGGGCACGTCATGGAGCCGCACGCGCGCACTATATCCAAAACGTACGACCATGGTCACGACGGCATAGACCGAGGTGGTCAAGCCCACTTCCGCTAATCGGACCCCTAGCGAATGCGCGTACAGTGGATTATTTGCCTGCATCATAGACGAAATAGCTCGCGCCATAAACGTCAAAATTAAAATAAGATAAATCACGATCGACCCTTGAGACCAAGCTGTCCGTGAAAATCGCCTCACCGTTTCCTCACTCCCTTTAAACCCAACCGTCCTATTTTACTGCACCGCATCTCGTCTCATTACCAACAGTATCAGTTTACTGCTTTTTTCACTATAAAGGAAGAGGTCCTCATCCCCCCGCTCAGACCAGTTAGGGCGGACCAATCCCTCATCCCTATGAGTAACTGCGCTCAGATCGCGCTTAAAAAGCCTTGTCGCCATCCTCTATCACTATTTGTGAAACATTTAACCACCTTGCGCAGTCGCTCTATAACTTCCCAACGGATTGGTCCTTAGGAGCTAGTTGTAAAGTGCACAAGAGTGTCCAGCTAGTTGACAACATTCCCCCGAAAGTACGATAGAGAGCACCAATGCGACAAGGTTACCATACAAGTGCTTTGAAACACCGGGTCAACCGGAAGGCAAGGAGGCCTCATTCAATGGGAAAACCCCACGTACTTGTGTTGGGTGCAAACTTTGCCGGCTTAGGTGCCGCGCAAAAAATTCGCGAATATGCCCACGATACGGTAGACATTACCGTCATCGACCGTAAACCATATCTCCTATTCGTACCAAACATTCCTTATGAAGTGTTTGAAAACCGCAATCCTGGACTTACCTTGCATATGCCGATTGTCGACGTATTGCATGAAGACAATATCCGCTTTATTCAGGGAGAGGTCAAGGCCCTTGATCCGGACGCGCAAACCGTTGAGTATGTGCCCTCGGAGCGGGTCGGTTCGGCCCCGGAGACTATCCACTATGACTATGTGGTTGTCGCCATTGGAGCTCGTCTTGCCTATGATGAAATCGAAGGCTTTGCCGAATACGGACAGACTGTCAGTGACACCTTTTACGGAGAAAAGCTGCGTTTGTTCTTAGCCAACGAATACAAAGGCGGCCCCGTCGCCGTCGGATCAGCGCGGTTCCATCAAGGCACAATGTCCACCGATTTGGTTCCTACGGCAGAAGCTGCTTGTGAAGGCCCGCCGGTTGAAGTCATGCTATCGTTTGGACATTGGTTGCAAAGCCACGGCATGGGCGGCCCAGAAAAGGTGACTGTTTTCACTCCAGCGGCTGTCATTGCAGAAGATGCAGGTATTGGTGTTGTTAACCAATTACTGGCCGCAGCAAGTTCGATGGGATACCACTATATGAACAACGTCCATGACATCAAGCGTCTTACCAAGGATGGTATTGAATTTGCCAATGGCCAGTCGGTAGAAGCTGAACTCAAAATTGTATTTCCAGATTGGAAAGCACACAGCTTTATGAAGGATCTTCCCATTTCTGACGACCAAGGATTTGTTTTGACCGACATGACAACCCGTAACCCCAAATACCGCAATGTGTTTGCGTGCGGTGATGCGGCAGCCGTCACGGTGCCCAAGCTAGGCATCTTGGCGCACATGGGAGCCGAAACGGTCGGTAAACAAATTGCGATGGATATGGGACGCATGGCGCCAGAAAAGGCCAACGTGCCGATGCACTTTGTTGTCAATTGTCTAGGCGACATGGGTGGCAACAAAGGATTTGCTATCAACTCGGATACCTGGTATGGCGGTACCAAGTCTGAACTCAAGATGGGACACATTCCCTTCCTGATGAAGATGCAGTACAAAGAGATGTTCTTCCGTACCCGTGGCAAAGTCCCCGATTGGGGTATTCCTGCCGCTGACTTCCTCATTGATAAACTCAGCTAAAATACGCAGTCTGAGATAAGGAGCGCTTGCGATGGCCGTAAATGAAATGGCGCACAACCCCGAGCCTGCTACGCCTATTGCCCTCACGGCAGAGCAATGGCAAGGTTTAGCACGCCTCGGTGAACTCATCCAAGCCGTCGATCAAGGTCTCAAAGGAGACTTTGGTTCAGCACAGTGGATTGCCATCACAGCCTAAAACGTCTTGACGCCCCTTCATGGAGCACGTCAAGCAGATTCGTCCGGAAAATCTTGCTCTGTTGGCGGCGGAAGCCACCGATCCGGAAACGACGGCTGTATTGGCAGATGCCTTGCGCTTGGCTCGCTTGTTGCGCAACGGCGATTTAGCCAATGAGTTTATGTCTGATTTTATTAAAGTCACAGGCATTATTTTTGATAAGCAATTTCTAGAGACACTCCCCGATTTGTTGAATACCGTAGTCATGTTGCGCAAGACCGGTCTTCTCAAGTCGCTGCAAAATGTGTTAATTGCCTATCCTAATCTAGCCAGCCTGCCGTGGAACGAGTATATCACGGGATTAGTTCACAAAGCTGAAAAACTGGACATTTCCGGCATTATGGAGAAAGTCAAAGAAGCTTCGGCAGAAACTGAACAGAAGGCCGCGCACTTGGGCGGTATTGGCGGGTTAATGCGCATTATGAAGGACAAAGAGGTGCAGCGCCTCATGCAGTTTGGTCTCACTCTCGGCACTAAGTTTCTTCCGCCACGGTCAAATTAACTACCGCTCTTCGCACCAGCCGTTTTGTGCGGCTGGTGCTTTTTTTCCGGAAATTGGCACGCCTCCTTTCGAGCCAAATGCGGCTAAACTCCCACTGCGGCGGCAATAATACCTCCATGTTGGAAAGACGGAGGTGAAAACATGGCTCGTGGAAGCAACACTGGCAATCGGGCACTAGTACAGGGAGCCGCAAGGGCACTTGACCAATTTAAGTACGAAGTGGCCCGCGAACTCGGCCTGCAAGGTGTCGAGGATGGCTACTGGGGTGAAATTCCTTCACGGCAGTGTGGGGCAGTAGGTGGCCACATGGTGCGCAAGATGATTGAAATGGCTGAACAGCAAATGGCTGGACGCCGGTAAGACAACATATCACGCAATGGTTAACAAGGCTTGCCGGTTCACGGCAAGCCTTCATTTTAATGTCATCATATTTTTAAATATCCAAGACGATATTCCCAAATAGCCCATGCTCTTCCATGCGCTGATGGGCCTGAAAAGCCTGTTCTAAGGGAAATGTGCGGTCAATAATTGGGATGAGCACGCCTCGAGCAAACAGGGGCAGCAGTCTCGGTAAAATCGATGACGATCCCATATACGCCCCGAGGACCGTAAGTCGGCGCCGAAACACTTGACCTAAGTCGATCGTCACTTCCCCCCCTGTTGTGCCACCCACCGTCACCACGGTGCCCCCACGCCGCAGCATGTCCAAGGACTGCCCAAATGTCGCTTGTCCCAAGGAGTCGACGACAATGTCGGCGCCACGCGAATTCGTCATGGTTAAAATATCCGACGCCAATAAAGACGCTCCGTCCCATACCAACACGTCGGTTGCACCATATTGCTTCAAGCGATCAATGTAATTGGCATGCCGAACCACCGCGATGACACGCATGCGGCGCATATGCGCCAACTGTATCGTCGCCAATCCCAAGCCGCCATTGGCTCCCCACACGACAATCGTCTGACCAGCCGCCGCTTGGGCGCGAATCAGAAAGTCCTCCGCCGTCACAAATGGAATACCAATCGATGCCGCCTCTAAGAATGTCAAGCCACTGGGCATCGGAACCACGTTCACGACAGGTACCACGACTTGCTCCGCATACGTACCATCCAATATCCGGTAATGAGGGCAACTATTTTGTTGCCCGGACAAGCAATAGATACAACGCCCACAACTGAGTCCAGGATTAATCACAACCTTTTGTCCCACGGGGTAATCACGCGCGCCAGGCCCCAACGCATCAATTTCTCCAGCACCATCAGACCCGGGGATCAGAGGTTCGGGAAACGCCCCAAAGGCGCCTTCACGAACCCAAATGTCACGGTGGTTGACCCCTGCAGCTCGAAGGCGTACCCTGACCTCTCCAGGTCCTGGCTCTGGACTCGCAACCTCTTCATACTGCAGTACTGGCGCAGCCCCCGGCTCATGAATTCGAATCGCATACACAGCTAAATCCTCCTCACATTAAGTTCGATATTGAGAATATTTCAAGGACCACGCCAGGCGACGCGTGTCTTCCCACAGCCCAACCGGTCGAAAATCTGGTGGAAAGATCGGCCAATCCCAGTGTAATGCGTTGGGTTCTTTAACGAAATTCAAAAAGGTTAAGGGCACCGTTGACGTCGTATGGGGGGCGAACTGAGCCAACGCCGTCCGCATCCAGTCCTGAATGGTCACCGCGCTCGTTCCAAGGGTTACGGTCCCCGGTAGCCGATGAGTCTTTTCGACGTGATTCACAATTTGCCGCGCACCTGATAATACGGCATCAATGGGCATTCTTTCCCCATCCGCTGACTGGCGATTTTCTTCACTTCTCCAGTCCCGTGGCGCCCGTACCCGCGGTAACCGGGTTCCTAAAGGCGCCCCTGTCATGCTAAGCGCTGTTGCCACAACGAGATCAGCCGCGCTATAGCTCTCATCGGCGATCACAACCGGACCCAATCCATGGGATGCCACAGACGTCCGCAATGTTGTGAGGTCGAGCAACCGAGGCGCTCCCAAAGGCACTAAGCGGTTCGCCAAACTGTTCACATCCAACCATTCAATCCCCGAAATTTGGTGAATTTCCTTAATATAGGCATAAAAAGCGCGTGCCGCTTGATCCCGATCTGTACGTGAACGCAGCGGCGCAGGCCTCAAAGTGCTGTTCGTTGCCCCAAACGAAAAATTGACAGCATCCCAAAATTTGGTAGTCACCAATTCAGTGGGATGCACCATGACCATAAAGATATCCCCGGAACGCCGCACTTGGGCCTCTCGGTGGATCATGGCCATGGCATATCAAATGCTTCCATAGCAGCCAGCACCGCAGCCAATCCTTCATCAGATTCGGGCGTAATGAAATCCTCAATATCAAACCGTATGAGTCCATACACGCTCATATCCCGCACCCCTTCGGGCAAGAATTCATAGCCACGTCATATAACGCGTGATACGCTTCGGCTTCTTGAATCAACAAGTGCTGAGACAAGATACGCATCCGGGCATTATGACGCAAAATATTAGATTCCGCGGGATGTGAAAAAATCCACTGCATCTCTCGAATAAAATCTCCTTCATCATCAAAAAGTATTCCCGTTTTATGGGAATCAATCAAATATCGATTGCCGTGAATATTGGTGGCGACTATCAGGGCCCCACACGCCATGGCCTCCATTAACGCATTGGAGACCCCTTCGATCTGACTGGTGTTGAGAACCACTGAAGCCCGGCGATACCAATCGGCCATCGCCTCTTTGGGAACTTCCCCGACCAATTCAACCCACGAGCGGCCTTCCGCTCCTTGCACTACACGTTCCCATTCACCCGGATCTCGCACTGGGCCCAACATGGCTAGCCGCAAATCCATTCCCAACGCACGGCGCGCACGGTCCACCAAGTCGATAGCCCAGGCACTACGTTTAACCGGGCGAACGCCGCCAGCTATGACAACGAGAGGCGAATCTGTAGGGTTAACGGGCGTCCCCTCGGGTGAAAAAATAGCGTCATCGACCGAAGGTGGAATCACATGGACGATATCTTCCCAATCCGGAGCGTCTTGCAACAACCTAAGCCTAGCGTTAGGGGTAAACACGACTTGTTGCTTCACCACTTGCAATGTTCGCCGTATGGGTTGGCTGTCGCGAATCCAATCACCCCAGAGGTCGGTTCCCGTCCAAGTAATGACGATCCGTTCCGGTTCCACACCCTCGCGCAACAATGCCTGCCCTACTTGTACAGCATTCCACGCATGGTAGACGTCGTAGGCAGGCAGTTGCGGCCGAAACCGCTCAACCACCGCCGTAATTCCCAATTTTTGCAGCCCTGATTGAAGCCGCTGTGCGGAAATCATATTGCCCCCCGTCGGCGGTGTATCCGACGGGACGACCAAACCTACTTTCATGCGTTCTCCGCCTTTCCCTGATGCAGATCATCAGTGGCTCTTTCGTCCTAGCTAATGGGGGTCCCATTGGGCACAGGACTATCAAGGTTTAATAATATCACGTCATTCCCCTCGAGTTCGGCGCCTAGCACTAATACTTCGGAAACGACACCAGCTACACGCTTAGGGGGCAAATTGGTGGCGGCAATAATTTGTCGGCCGATTAAGTCTTCCGGACGGTATCGCCGGGTAATTTGCGCCGATGTGTGCTTGTGGCCCAGTGGTCCAAAATCGATTACCATATGGTATGCAGGTTTTTTGGCACGGGCATTCCATTCCGCTGAAATAATAGTGCCCACGTGGCAGGTCAGAAGTTGTACCTCGTCCACGCCATTCCCTCCTTCTTCCGTATCGAAACTTATCCGTGCACTGGGTGTGTTAAGACTTCTGGGGGAAAATACAACCGTCTAAGCGCTTGCCGGTCCCGTGCTATCGCTTGAATGGGCTCCGATAAGCGCGACATCTCTATTAATTGCTGTTGGTTTTCATCCCACAAAAAAAGAGCTCCGTCACCCGATCCGTTGTGATCCGCGCCAAGATAGTAATCATAGTACACCGTGGCCGTCTCGTCGATGGCCACGTAATAGGAGGGGTCGAATCCCGCCGCACGCACCTTTGACACCATCGCTTGGTATGCATCTTCATCATTCCCGGGAGCATCTGTATAGCTGAATAAATGGCGATCGAGAAAGCGACGGCACAAATCGGCCAAAATCTTATCGGGTCCGTATTGCCAGACATTAAAGGCATTGAACAACACGGTGTCATCCAGAGCACAGTAACTGGCCATGTCTAGCTGATTGTGAAACAACTGCTTCAGCGCAAAATGTGTGGGCTCGGGGTCTTGCCCCTGGTCGACTAAATCCTTAGCCCGTCGCAAAATGGCTTTCAGAATCACTTCTGCCGACCGACTGACGGGATGAAAGTAGACTTGCCAATACATAAAGTAGCGGGCCAATAAATAGGCTTCCACCGTATGCAAACCTGACCGCTTGACCACAATCCGGCCTTCATGGGGTCGCATAATGCGAATGATGCGCGCCAAGTCAAACTTCCCATAGTCCACCCCGGTAAAAATCGAATCCCGCATTAAATAGTCGAGACGATCGGCATCCAGCTGACCGCTCACCAGCGACACGGCGAGCTTGCTGGGGTGAGACTTATCGATAATAGCAGCAACGTCTTTTGCCAACCCCGGATCATACGCTTCAAGCGCTTGATGCACTTCCGTTGTCGGATCCAAAATAATGCGCTCACTCCACACTTCATGACGCAATCCAATAACCTTCTCCAACGCATGCGAAAAGGGGGCATGGCCAATATCATGCAATAAGCCCGCGACCATCACCAAACGATCCATTTCCGACGGCCATGGATATCCGTTGCGCGCAAACGCTTGCACGATTTGGCGCACGACTTCATACACCCCCAGCGAATGGGAGAAACGGGAATGCTCTCCTCCGGGGTACGTGACATACGAGGTGCCCAACTGCCGAATGCGTCGCAGACGTTGCATTTCCTTGGTATTGATTAAGGCCCAAATTAACGGATCATTGACATAAATATATCCATGTACCGGATCTTTAAACACTTTTTCTTCGCTCAACATACGGCTCCCCCCGCCTGTCTCATCATGTTCGTGCCCGCGTCTTGCCGGGATCCGTTAATGGACACTTTTTTGGTTAAGAGCATGTTCAACGCCTTTCGCTAAGACCTCTTGCTCCCTATTACCGCGACGCGGGCAGGACACACTCTGCCCACGCGCAGCCTTTGGTCAATGAATGCGGTTAGATGAGCGCTTGAATGGCGGCAAACGCTTTATCATAATCGGGATGCATGCCCACTTCAGGCACATATTCGACATACCGTACAATCCCTTGGGGGTCGATGATGAAAACGGCACGGGATAAGAGGCCTAATTCTTTAATGTAGACCCCGTAGTTTACACCAAATTCACGATCCTTGTAATCACTCAACAGGGTCACTTGGTCTACCCCGGTTGCTCCACACCAACGATTTTGAGCAAACGGCAAGTCCATAGAAATCGTCACAATTGCCACAGCCCCATTAAGGCGCGCCGCTTCTTCATTGAAGCGGCGGGTTTCTTGATCGCATACCGGCGTATCCAGCGACGGAACAGATAAAATGACCACCACTTTGCCCAAAAAATCACGTAAGCTAGCCGATGACAAATCTTTGGCGACTGCTGCAAAGTCTGGCGCTTTCTCACCCACTAGCAGTTCGGGGCCAATCAACGTCATCGCTTGATCCTTAAATCGCACAGCATGTGCTCGTTCTTCCACGCTTGAACCACCTTTCCTGTTAAGATGCCTGAGTCTTCCTTATTATACCGTTTTGGCATCCCTGTCCTAAAGACGAATAGCCAGGATCTTAGTTTTCTTCAGGGATGAAAGAACGTTCGCCGACGCCACCAATTTTCGCTATGATAGAGAAGATCTCAACATGCGGGGAGGATATCCATGTCACACGCAACCCAAGCGTTATCCTATTTAAAAGACCACCATGCCCAATATCTTGAAGAACTGCAAGCGTTTCTCCGTCTACCTAGCATCTCAGCCTTATCAGATTACAAAAGCGCGGTCAAAGATACCGCAATTTGGCTTAGAGAACGTCTCCACCAAGCTGGAATGGTGGTAAGCCGTGTGGACGAAACCGAAGGCAATCCCATCGTCTATGCCGAAACGGACCAAGATCCTACCAAACCGACAATTTTAGTCTATGGCCATTATGATGTCCAACCGGTTGACCCGCTTGACCAATGGACCCATCCTCCCTTTACTCCGACCATCACCGACAACATCCTCTATGCCCGAGGCGCCAGCGACGATAAAGGGCAAGTCTACATGCAGCTTATTGCCGCAGAAGCCTGGATGAAAACAGGCACGCTCCCTGTTAATCTCAAATTCCTTTTTGAAGGGGAAGAGGAAATCGGGAGCATTCACTTGGACGATTATATCCGCTCCCATCAGGACCAACTGCACGCTGACGTCGCAGTAATCTCCGATACGCCGATGTTTGCGGACGGGGTCCCAGCCGTCTGCTATGGGTTACGCGGGCTAGCGGCTCTAGAAGTGCATATCGAAGGACCACGTCAAGACCTACACTCGGGAGTTTTTGGAGGCGCCGTGGCCAATCCGGCCCATGTGTTGGCCCAAATTTTGGCGTCGTTACACGACAGCGAAGGACGCGTGACCGTACCAGGTTTTTATGATGCAGTGGATACTTTAAGCGCGACCGAGCGGGAAAATTTCGGATCGTTACCTTTTGACGCCACAGAGTTTTTGGCCTCGACAGGAAGTCCCGCACTCTATGGGGAAAGCGGATATACCACGCTTGAACGTATTTGGACGCGCCCCACATTAGAAGTTAACGGCATGTGGTCTGGTTTTATTGGCGAAGGCCGCAAGACCATTATCCCCCAGAGTGCGCACGCAAAAATATCCTGCCGCTTGGTTCCGCACCAAGACCCTGATGACATTCTCGACCGCGTAGAGGAGTATCTGCGCCAGCAATGTCCTCCCACCGTCCGCCTGCGCATTGAACGTGGAGAAGGAGCTCCTGGCAGCGTGACGCCGCTCGATCATCCCGCAACCCAAGCGGCCGTGCAGGCGATTCGCGACATCTATCACAAAGAGGCCGCGTATATCCGCATGGGCGGATCCATTCCCGTTGTCGTCACATTTGACACCGTATTGCACATTCCCACGGTCTTATTAGGCTTCGCGCTGCCCAATGAGAATTTTCACGCCCCCAATGAACATTTTCACTTGGACAATTTCTACAAAGGGGCGGAGACGGTGGCCACTTTATGGCATTACTTAGGAGAACGCGCGAGGACGACGAAAAGATGCAAACCATTCATGACAACAAACCCGCATTGTCGACCGGAACCGGCAGTATATTTGTGGATTTGATTTTTTGGAAACCCAAAGCCACGGACATGGCCCCTCTTACGGCATTTCTCCAAGAGACCCATTTAGGCGAACGTTCTCAAACTGTTTTGTGGTTGAATAAGATTACAGTGCGCCTCAGCATGTGGAACGGGACATACCTAGCAGACCTTCCCACTGAATACTGGCCCCAAGCCCAAAAGGATTTGCAAACCTTTATTGCTAAGACCATGGAATACTACCGCATCCCCAAAGCCGAATATGATACACGAGCATTTACTGTAGGGCTGACTCGCAAGGTGCATCGCCAAAAGGTCACGATAAGCCAGTTGACGATTCCCCAACCGCAATCGAATAACCCAGTGTGGTGGGTGATTACTCCATGACATCCCTGGATCTCGCTCTGATTCAGGATGCATACGCCAAGCTCCGGCCTATCGTGCATCAAACACCGTTGTTTTCCAATCGCCTATTATCGCAGCTGACCGATTGCGATCTCTATTTGAAAGCGGAAAACCTGCAAATTACGGGCTCCTTTAAAATTCGGGGAGCCCTAAACAAAGTGTCAGCGGTCGCTCAAACAAACGCGTCCGGCGTTGTCACAGGTTCCTCTGGCAATCACGGGCAAGCAGTCGCTTGGGCCGCCCGTTTCATGCACCTTACCGCCCAGATTGTGGTCCCTACGACAGCGCCTGCTGCAAAAGTTGAAGCGGCCCTGTCTTACGGTGCACAGGTCGAATACTGCGGCACCACAAGCCACGAACGATTGGAGCGCGCGCAACAAATTGCTAAGGACACGGGCATGACCTTTGTCCCTCCATATGATGACCCTCTCGTTATGGCTGGGCAAGGCACGATTGGTCTTGAAATATTGGAACAACGACCTGATGTGCAAACCGTGCTCATTCCGATCGGAGGTGGAGGGCTAATTTCAGGCATTGCCACGGCCATAAAAAGCCTGCGTCCCGATATTCGCGTCATCGGCGTGGAACCTTTGGGTGCTGCGAAGGCCTATCAGTCACGCCAAGCGCATGCGCGCATCACGCTCCCAAGCACAGACACGATTGCCGATGGCCTGAAAAGCTTGGCATTAGGCACGCAAACTTATCCTATTATTGAACGACTCGCACTGTGTGACGACCTGGTGCACAATGTGACGATGACGATTACTCTGGTGGACCCCAGATCTCTTCATCTAATCATATAGTTCTAACGGTCGGTGTATTGCTTACACGCAAACATAAAAACTTTTCACATAGGGAAATGTCGCCAGATCGGATCAACCTTCACGCCGGTACGGTCGCATGGGCACAGGCATCACTGCCTTAGGTGCCTATTTGTATCCGGGTGGTCCCCTTTGGCTTAAAGAGGCCGGCACCGGATTATGGTTGGTTAATGTCGTTATTGTGGGCATTTTGTCCCCATCTCGCTCACACCGCAACGGCTCAGACGATGATGGTGATTAATCTTGGACTCTGGGCTCTCAGTGTGCCCTTAGCCTTTCTAATGCTCGGCTTCTTGTTCTTGCGCTTAGCGGTACACAAATTGCCTCCTGCTGAAATGGCTATTTCCACATGGATTTCTTTGGGAACCTTAGGAACGGGAATCATGGGATTAATTGGTCTTGGAAAATCCTTACCCTTGTTGTTTGGCAGCTTGGGGCACGCCATGGATGGCGCTGCCGTGCTGGGATCGTTTGCCCTGTGGGGTTTTGGACTTTGGTGGCTGGCGCTTAGCATATTGCTCACGGTCGTCCATGCGCGGCGCGGATTGCCCTTTAATCTGGGCTGGTGGGGACTGACCTTCCCCTTGGGGGTGTTTACCGGAGGAACCGATATGCTCTATGGGCAAATGCACGTGGGGTTAATCGCTTTCTTTGCTCATCTCTTCTTCGTCATGCTAGCGCTATTTTGGGCCATGGTTGCCCTACGCACGTTTCGTGCTGTGCTCACCGGTCGCTTAACGTTTTCTGGAGCCCCTAAAAAAGTGGTGCTCCACGAAACGCGGGCCGTAAATTAATCTAACGTAAGCGCACAAGATGGCATTTTAGATCAAGCCTTAGCTCATCATGGGCTCAGTGTATCAGCTCTGCGCGTCAACGCCGAGTTGTCCTCTATTCGCGCCATTTTGGATCTCGTCAAAAACAACGTTGGCTGTTCTGTCATGTCTTGGATGATCACGCGCGATGTCCCCGAAGTCGTCTTTATCCCCATTCCTGACCTGCCACTGACCCGCCGTATTCATCTCATTCAACACCCAACTAGCGATATTCGCCCGGCCATGGACCAACTAATCCGGACACTTGTCAGTGCAGCACGCGCTTTCAACCAATCACCCACATCATCGGGGGATCACTAGACCCCCGATGATGTGGGCATTCACTCAATGATGCTCGTTTTCATCTCTTTAGGGGCGTGTTAAACAAGCGGCAACACCCGATATGGGAAAAGCGAGACCGGTACACCCAATCCGTCAGGGTCGAATAAAAACCAGAGGCCCTGTCCATTGAGCTATACATGACATTATCCCAAGTCCTTAGACTCGTCGACATGGGGATCGGGACTGGGCGAATGCGTGTATTTTACAATGCGTACCGGATCAATCGTAATCAGCCCACCCTCCACCATCGTATCAAGGACAGGTAAAAATCGTTCAATGTACTCTTTGCTATCGACTATCTCGACGACCACGGGCAAATCATCTGATAAATCGAGCAAATTAATCGTGTGAATGCGTGACGTTGCCCCAAAACCTTCAAGCGCCCGGGTGACAGTGGCTCCTGCCATCCCCATCTCCCGGGCTTTAACAACAATGGCATGATACAACGGCTTGTGGTGCCAATGGGCATCTTCTCCAATAAATATGCGAACCCGCAAGGCTTCTCCCGAAATCTTCGCAGACATGCCTACCGTCTCCTTTTTGGCCATGATAGAAACGATCTGTGTAGGCTTTGGGTCTTCATACTTACATTATACTCAATTATCATGTAAGGCTTAAAGACTGTCGCCTCACGGCCAGCACCTTATATCCCCGCCCTGAAATTTGGGGTTTACGGGCGCAAAAAAACACCTACCCGCTGGTAGGTGTTCGTATGCGAGTCAACTTATAAGCCGAGTTCTGTCGTGGATGACCATTTATCTGGGACGACAGTTACCTGTCGCCTCAAGCGACCTACCCGGGCAGCTCAGCGAGCAACTTCATCCTGCCCCTATTCGGTCTTGCTGCGGGTGGGGTTTACCAAGCAGACCAGTCACCTGGCCTCTGGTGCGCTCTTACCGCACCGTTTCATCCTTACCTAAAGCGACGCTTTAGGCGGTTTGTTTTCTGTGGCACTTTCCTTAGGGTCGCCCCCACTGGACGTTATCCAGCACCCTGCTCTATGCAGCTCGGACTTTCCTCAGATGCCGCCTTTCGGCCTGGCACCCGCGGTCATCATATCGGCTCGCATTTCAGATATCTATTATCCTGCGATAGGTGCATTTCGTCAACTAGTGGATTATTCCACCTCTACGTGTCCTTGACGCAGTTTTTCCATAGCCTGAACGGCCAAACGGTCTGCCATTTCATTGTGGATCACACCGGCATGTCCTTTGACTTTCGTCCACATCACCTTGCGCTCATCGACCAGTGCCCGCATTATGCGCCACAAATCTTGATTTTCAACAGGTTGTCCCTTTGCATTTTTCCACCCACGCCGTTCCCAGCCTTGAAACCAGTTTTGTACAAACGCGTTAATAACATACGCCGAATCACTAAATATCCGCACCGTCGACCCTGGCGGCGTATGTTTTAATGCTTCAATCACGGCCGTCATTTCCATCCGGTTATTCGTCGTCGAAAGTTCGGCTCCTGCGTAAGACGGACCGTCAACAAAAACACATGCCCATCCTCCCAATTGACCGCCGGGCGCCTGATTATTCGCGCAGGCTCCATCGGTATAGACGTTATACATCGTGTCTGCCATGTTTGTCTCCCTCTGCCACATTGTCTTCCTGTTATGGATCAACACAACTGCAAGGCTTTCAATTGCTGAAGCTCCTCATCCCACGAAGCTCCCGGGGGAGTCACGGAGGCCGTCAAGCGTTTTTGTAATTCCCGAATTCGCTGCTCTACTAATCGAGGAAACAAGGGATCTTGACAAAATTCATCGGGTACCAGGCGTTTGTTTTGACCATCTATCCCGCTCTGGCCTACGAGCCACGTTGCATAAAGGCGTCCACCTTGATCGATCAATTGCGCTTTTTGGATGCTCCACCCATCCTCGACCAGTTGGCGATGCACTCGAAAAATTCCTTGCATCGGCTGAATAATAAAAGGCAAAGAATAGCGCCGCTGCATAATGTGGCGAATAGAGTTCGGGCCCATGCCCGCTATCACCGCCACATCAATGGGCCGATCGCCCAGCGGCGTTAAACCATCTCCTTGCAGCGGCGTAATGCCAAGACATCCCTCAATACCCTGTAATAGGTCTAGATAGGCCCCGCGAGGATATTCAATCGCATAGACCCTATGGTGCTCGCGAGCTAGAGCTTTTGCCAAATGGCCGTACCCGGCTCCGATATCAGCAATGACCCTAAACGGTCTACACCACTCCTTAATCAACGCTAAGCGCGCTTCCAACCGCGGAATATCGGAGTCCTCCTTCTGCCATCTGTACCCGATCGTAGCATTGCAGACAAAGCGCCGTGTAATTCGATTCGCCCACCACAATTTGTTCAGCGTCTTGGGTCAAACGATAGGATATCATAGCCGGATGTTGTTTGCATTGCGTACACACCGCATGTAGTTTCACGACATCATCTGCTAAACACATTAAGGCCCCCATGGAGCCAAAAGGATTTTCCTGATAATCCATATCCAAGCCGGCAATATATACCGTTTTGCCGTGGTGGCGCCAACGTTTAACGGCCTCCACAATTTGGGGAGAAAAAAATTGGGCTTCATCCACCGCGATAACATCAGCAGAATCCCAAGATCCGATTGACGCAAACTGCGTCGTTTCGATTTCATGAAATGTGACCGCATGGCGCTTTTTGTCCAGCCGGGTTCGGATATCCCTAACACTCACACGTTCTGCCACACGCGGGTAAAAAATTTCAACTGATAACTCTGCAATTAATGCTCGTTCAATCAACCGCGTTAATTCCTGCGATTTACCAGAGAACATTCCCCCGGTGATCACCTTAATATATCCTGCCACACCGTTTCCCCCTTAAAACCTTCCGTAGTTATATTCGACAACCACCCCTCGAATCCTGCTAATAAAGTAACCTGTGCGTTTAGAGAAAAAATCGTTTCAGATCTCTTGACGTGACTGCTTTCGCCTGCTATTATCTTTGATGTCGGCATTCCTCGATAGCTCAATTGGTAGAGCACCCGGCTGTTAACCGGGTGGTTGCAGGTTCGAGTCCTGCTCGGGGAGCCATTTTTATTGGGCCCATAGCTCAGCGGTAGAGCTGCCGGCTCATAACCGGTTGGTCGTAGGTTCGAATCCTTCTGGGCCCACCACCAGTTGACTCATATCCATGCCTATGCTAAAATAACTTTCGTTGTTTCGGGCGCGTAGCTCAGTGGTAGAGCGCTTGCTTCACACGCAAGAGGTCACAGGTTCGATACCTGTCGTGCCCACCATATGAACCCCATCCAGTAAACAGTGGATGGGGTTCTCCCATTATTGCCTATACCTACCTCCCTTCTCATCCCCTATTTCTCGTCTAGTCGTCTTGCCCTTTGACCAAAAGTCCTACCAATGTCACGCGATAAAGTCCAGTCCAGCTAAATTTTACAAATCATTGGCACTAAAGCGACAAGCACGGATTATCATGGAGACGGAAGTCAGCGCGGATTAAGGACGGGAGAGAGAAAAAGCATGGCAGAGTTAGTGCGCGAGGGGCCCAATTTAGTGGTCAAATTGAGCGCCGTTGAAAAAGCCGAGGCTTTCCATAACGACATTCGGATTCCGTGGAGTGCGGTGCAATCCATAACGGTTTTAGATGATGCCATCCACGCCGTACACGGTCTCAAATTACCCGGCAGTCGGTTGCCAGGGGTATTTGCTATAGGAACCTTTAAATCGGCCAACGGTACCCTGTTTGCCGCGGTTCATCATCACACTCCACGTGGAATCAAAGTCACATTGCTCGGTGAGCCATATGATACCCTGATCATCGGAACGCCAAAACCGGAGGAGGTTATAGCGTCATTAAAACAATTGGGGCCCGGCTAGAATAATTTTTAGAGGGGCGCCTTGCATTGCCCCTCTAGATTTATGACCATGGTTTTAGTGTGCGTTTGCGATATTTTCGTTCAGATTCTCCAGAGATTGGTACCGGGTCTCAGGAAGTCCTAAGGTTAGAGCCACCCCGATTAGCGCACAAAGCCCCGTTAAAACTAATATCACCTCAATTCCCTCCGCCTTAAGAATGACAGGCAGCAGAAATGCACTAACAAAAGCACCGATACGGCTAATCGCCGTGCCTAGTCCCATGGCTGTCCCTCGCACTCGGGTAGGGACTAACTCAGACACGAAAATCCCCGTGGTCTGTCCCGTGCCTCCTGCATTGGCGATATAGAACACAGCAAAGGCAATACTTAAGAGAAGGAGAGATGGTTTGGGATTAAATGCAAACACCAATAAGGTGGCACCTTGCAAGAGAAATCCCCAGACCTGTAACGGGCGCCTTCCCCATCGATCCAGTAAGATCATTCCGGCAAAAGCGCCGAACATCCCCATGACATCCAAAATTCCTGAACCGGCTATGGATGCGATATGCGTTTTTAGTCCCATTCCCAACAATAAAATCGGTGTGTAAATCCCAATGCCGTAAAAGATAATGTCGTTAATAAACCAATTAGCGTAGGACAACCACACGCGCCGTGCAAAAGGGGGGCGCATAAGGCTTTTCAAAGATATTTGGGACGCCCCGATCTTGTTGCCCTCTGTAACCGCTTTCCACCGAGGACTCTCCGGTACCGTGTGACGTAGGATTAACACGATAATCGCAGGAATGACGCCAACTAAGAGCGTCAACCGCCACGCGAGTCCGCCGGCTATCAAAAAGAATAACAGGCCCAAAAAAATCGAGGCAACGGCGCCGATCCAATAGGCCAATAGGCCCGCCCCCATTAACGTCCCGCGCCCTTTAATAGGCGCAAATTCACTGACTATTGTCAGAGTTAAGGCGTAATCAGCCCCAATTCCGACACCCAGGAGCCCGCGAAAAAGGATTAGCTGCCAAATATTTTGGGCTACCGCTGCCCCGATTGTAAAAATAATGAACACGATTAAATCCCACAAGTAAATCCGTCGACGTCCCAGGCGATCCACCAAAAATCCTGCTCCCAGACCACCAAAAAACATCCCCGCAATGGTTGCCGAGCCAATTAATCCGGTCGCGACAGCCGTTGGATGAAAAGCCGGCACGATGGTCAATAATGCAACCGATATGACCAGCAGGTCAAATCCATCGAGAAAGTATCCAGCTACCGTTAGTACCGTGACTCGAACATGAGATCGGTCAATCGGCATATTATCGCGTTCCATCAGCGACGCATCCATCTAATTTACCCCCCTTCTGTATCTCTCACTCGCGAACACCTTATACGGAAAACGCATGAAGACGATGAAAAGAAACAACCTGACGTCACCATATCCTATTTAATGAAAGGTCCATCGCGAACCATATTTACGAATCATTGCAAAATTTAACGAGCCTTAGCCTTGAGATGCTAAACGGTCGCCTATAATGAGCAAGGAAGGGTAATCATCCCTATTACATTGAACCTGTTACAGGGCGTATAGCCGGGCAAACTATTCAAGGCGATACCATCGTGGTCACGACCGCACCGGACTATATAAGGAAATTTTTCCTCACCCATGCCCTAACCCGTTATAATACGCTTAAGAGACGGACGAGGAGGCAAAACGGTGTCAATGGATTTTCTTGCAGTTCAAGACTTTTATCCCGAGGATTTTGCATGGTGTTATGGTTGTGGGCGTATGAATAGCTCGGGCCATCATTTTCGGACCCGCTGGAATGAAGAAGAGACCCTGACCGAATATCAACCCGGCCCCGAACATATGGCGATTCCCGGGTTTGTCTATGGTGGACTTATCGCATCCCTGTTTGATTGCCACAGTACAGGGTCAGCTTCGCTGGCCTTCTATCGCCAGGCAGGACATGCATTGGGAGACGAGACGCCTGTCCCCCGCTGCGTCACCGCCTCATTGAAGGTCGATTACCTCAAGCCGACTCCCTTAGGCCCCACCTTACGCGTAATTGGACGCATTGCCGAAATCGGCCGCAAGAAAGTCGTCGTGGTCAGTGAATTATGGGCGAAAGATGTTCTCTGTGCTCGTTGTGAAGCCGTATTAGTCATTGCTCCAGCCTCGATGCTACAAAATTCTTCGCCTTCCTGATTGATCTGAAAGGGCAGACGAGAGACACTGATTCGCCCCTCGTCTGCCACAATCGTACACCCGTAGCGGTTTTTATTCCCATACGGCGTGGGCGACTTCCACCACGCGCCGCAGTTTATCCCACTGCTCGTCCTCGGTTAGCAAATTGCCTTCCTCCGTCGACGCGAATCCACATTGGGGGCTTAAACACAGTTGCTCGGGATTGACATAACGGGCCGCCTCATCAATACGGCGTTTGATGTCATCAGCACTTTCCAGCGTGCCTTCTTTGGTGGTGATAAGGCCTAGCACGATTTCAAGGTCGGGACGCTGGACGAAGCGCAGCGGCTCAAACCCGCCGGCCCGATCACTATCATATTCTAGAAAGAGTCCGTCAATCTTTAACCCTTGAAATAAGGTTTCCGCAACTGGCTCATATCCCCCTGACGCTATCCATGTCGACCGGAAATTCCCGCGGCAAATATGCATCGTAATTTTCATGTCGTCCGGCTTTTGCGCCACGGCTTGATTAATCGTCTGCGCATATAGCGCTTGCAAGCGCTCAGGCTGCAACCCTCGCGCACGCAATTGGTCTGTTTGCTCTGTGGAGCATAAGTAAGCCCATGCCGTATCGTCCAATTGCAGATATCGACAGCCTGCCTCATAAAAGGCGGCAATGGCTTTCGCATAAGCTTGCCCTAAGTCGTTAAAAAAGGTCTCTTGGTCTGGATAGACTCCTTCTGCCATGGTTGCACGAAAGTGCAGCATACTAGGGCTCGGAATCGTCATCTTCGCCACGTGGTCTCCTGCGATCTGCTTCAGGTATTTAAAGTCCTCGATCATGGGATGCCCCGCAAAATCCAAACGGTCCACCACGCGGATGCCTCGTGACTTGGTCGCCATGTTGTGAAATTGAATTCCCGAGTCCGCATCATAACCTTGCACGCCGACTAACTGTTCCAGAAAATCATAATGCCACCATGCACGACGAAACTCTCCATCCGTCACGGCTTGCAATCCAATCGCCTTTTGTTTCGCGACCACGCGATCAATTTCCTCGTTTTCCACTTGGCGCAACTGTTCCGCAGTCAATTCGCCCGCCGCACGTTGTTGCCGCGCCTCTTTAATTCGCGGTGTCCGCAACAAGCTGCCCACTTGGTCTGCCCGAAAAGGCGGTTCGTGCCGCCACTGATGCTGGTTATCTGTCACCGATTTCTTACTCCCTTCGCCTTCGAATGACAGATATCATAGGCTTATCCACGTATTCCTGCAAGCGGCTTCGTTAGGCGTGTGCGAGTGAGCTATGGCGCACCAGAGCGTACGCACCAGGTGATTCGGGGCGCAACGATCCATCGCTATTCAAACTCCAATAACTCCACTGAATACGGTGCTTCCCCTGCGAAATACCCACACGGTAATTGCCCCGACGCCGTTCCCGTTTAGCGTTCGGCTCATTGTCTATCCAATAGACCTGACAGCTCACTTGCGAAGCGCCCATGGCCTGCGCGTAATCTGCCAAGTGCCTCTGCCACTCTGGAGATATGACATCTTGTTCACAAGGAATCCAGTGAGACCGTTGAATCCAAAACAAAAAGCCGCCGATGACAAGCCCTAGCAACGCTAGGCTCGACATCGACAAAAGCGCTAACCACATCACCGTTCTTTGCACTTTGTACCAAAACCAATAGGAACTCACGGCCATTCCTCCTGTCCCTATCATGAGTAATTCGACGGATGCATGACAAATCCCTGCTTTAGCGCAAATAGCCCTATGGTTTTTTGGCCACGGCCACAAGCCGGTACTTGATAAATTGTCCCTTCACCACAATGCCCGGCGCGAGGTCAGGGGATTCAAGACGTTGTAGCGCCGCATGGCCTGGTTGACTTTCGGGCAGCACAGGTGATAGCCATTGCTGTGGACTCATGACTTCCTCGGATACGCGCAGGTATATCAGGTCAAATCCCACGTCCGCTAGCAATTGGGCCCACTCATTGGCTGAGCGCGCCGCCCAATGCGAGGTATCTCGCAAACGTTCAATTTCATTAAGGTCGGCTACAGCGTGTGAAGGGGCCGTCATGTCCGAAATGCCCAGATGACCGCCCGCTCTTAGAACGCGAAGACACTCTTGAAGAAACTTCGGCAAATCACGAAAATGGTGCGCCGCTCGCCGGCACGTTACCGCATCAAAAGTCCCCTCGGGCCACGGCAAGTGATGCACATCACCCACGACCCACTCCACTGCTAGACCCTGCTGCTTAGCCACAGCCCGCCCCTCCTCTAACATAGCCGGGGTCAGGTCTAGCCCTGTCACTTTATAGCCCTGAGCTGCAGCGGCTAACGCCGTATGACCGGTTCCACACGCTGCGTCAAGTATTTGGGCGCCCGTAGCCATAGCCAGCTGGGTAAGCAGCTCCCGCAAGTCCGCACCACGGGCGTGGGCCGCACTTTGCTGGTAATCGTGGTGGTGTTGGCTAAAAAAATCTCGAATTTTTTGGTTGGACTCGTTCATTATGGTAAATTCCCCCCTGTATGGTGTTTGCTCTATAATACAGGCTGACGGGCATTCGACACATGAAGGATAGACACGATGACCGTGAAGGATGTGCATGCCACAATGGACGCGAGTTTCCCCGAGATGGATTTGTTCGACTTGCACCTTTTGGTTTTGCTCGCAGAAGGACATAGTCTTGCTGGCGCCAGCCGCCAATTGAACCTCTCTCCCTCGGCACTATCCCACCGTTTGTCACGCCTTTGTCAGAGAATGAATCTTCCCTCTTGGGGGACCGATCCCCAAAGCCTACGCAGCGTTCTCATTCCGGCATTGCCATGGCTGAAATCTAGTCTGAGTCATTGGAGTCAGGCCCACCGGCTGTTAACCATGCCGCAACCTTCATACCAAGCGGTCGGCATCGCCCGAATTTTTAGTGGCTGGGCCGAACAACTTCTACCAGATGCATACCAGTCGCATCGTCTCCTATGGCAAATTCAAACGGGAACTTCCAACGATATCATCCGCCGTGTGGAAAATGGTGAGCTTAAAGCCGGCCTGATTCGCACCACCCATGGTTTCGGGACGACAGTGACGTTAAAGACCCTTTATCAGGATCCATTGGTCCCCATCGCACGCCCCGATATCATCGAAACTCTTGGGTCTTCGCTCGAAAGTTGGCCATGGATTGGATTTTCTCCAACGCTTAGCCATGGGTATACCGTCCGCACGGTGTTGGCAACGCTCAACATCCATCCTCTTCATGAAATCATCGTGGATTCCTTGCAATCAGCTCAAGCCCTCATTCGCGCTGGACGAGGCGTTGCCGTCATGCCGCGCTCGTTAGTCTATGCGGATATGCTCCAAAACACTTTGGCCACTGTGGAAACACCTGGCGTGATATGGCCGGTACGCACCATGGCCCTGATATATGTGTCCAAGGCACCGCCGTGGCTCGATATATGGGCACGCCGCATTCTTCGCTATTTACAACAAACCTTGTAAGTCTAAAAGTCGTTAAGACATTTAGACGCATCTCCCGCATAATAATAGGGAGGGTTTCAAGGAAAAATTTCCCGCAGACATGCATTCTCAAGTTCTATGGGGGAACGATATGTGGAAACGGTGAGGGGGAGCGTATCATGGCAGATTTTATGCCAAGATTACAGCATTTAGGGACGGGATCGGACATCCATGGCTAAAATTTCGGTATTTGCTCAGTATCTGCCTATGCAGCCGCGTATATATGTGCGAACGGTTGACGTCTCACATGCCCATGCCCAGCTGATGTTTTTGCACGCCTCGGCGGTTCACTCAGATTATTATTTGCCCTTGGCTATCAACTTAGCCGAAGCAGGGATTCGTGTGTGGTTGCCCGACTTGCGAGGGCATGGACGGTCGCACGGAGCAAGGGGCCACGTTGTCCAGTTTCAAGACTATATAAACGATTTATCCGCCATTTGGTCAGCCTTTCTAGCAACCAACACGGCGTCGACGCCGTCTTTGCTTGGCGGTGAAAGCTTAGGCGCACTCATTGCTTTACTGACGTCCCAAGCCCAAGTCCGACCTGACGGTCTCTTTTTAGTGTCCCCTGCGCTACGGTTGCACTTCCAGTTTCATCCCGTAGCTTTTCGTCTGCTATGGAGCTTGCGTAAGGTCCTTGGGCGAGCCCGACCTTTAAAGCCGTTGCCCATGACGGGCGTCAGCAACAACTCCCAAGTCGTCGACCTGATTGAGGGCGATCCCTTAACCAATCGCTATTACACCCTAAGCTTTCTTTTAAACCTTTTGGACGCACAACATCGCCTGCTCCAGCCCCAGACTCTATCATGCCGCAGTCTGGCTCTTTTTAGCGCCGATGATCCGATTGTTGATGTGTCCCAGTCCGCAGCGCTCTTGGAAAAGGCCGGGCTTAATGACACGCAATTTTTGGACAAGGCCCTACATAGCTTAGTGGCTGATTCTCCCGAACGCGTTGTCCCTCTCTTTCTTCATTGGTACCAACAACACATCGAGCGCCTCCCCTCCTCGACATTCTTGCTTTAAAAGCACCCAATGCCAGCGGCAGCGAGAGACAAGCTCGTTGCCGCTGCAAGTTACCGGTGATGAGGCAACGCTATGGGCTTTTCCATGGGCCACTTCTGACCATACCCTAATACCGCGACCGTCATGTACGGCCAACGCTCATGGGCATACCGCGCCGCTTGGCCGACGTCCCCTAGGTTGCCTGCAAACGCATCGTAATGCATGGGAATGAGAATACTGGCCCCAATGCGGCCAGCCAAATCCACCGCTTCACACGCCCCAAGATTCCCAACAATATCCAGCGCATCACGAAAAAAGTCCCGGCCGTTAATGGGCAACATAGCAATATCGATGTGCGCATCCATGAGCCGATCCAACAAAGCCTGAGACAATATGGTATCCCCGCTATGATATAATGTGAGACCTTCCAAAGACAGAATGTATCCCAAGAACTGATCCTTTTCCCCAGATCCGTAGCCGTCTTGAGAGTGTACTGCATGTACCGCAGACACCGCTTGCACTGCCACGTCTGGAGTCAAATGCACAGGATGGGTCAGTGAAGGAACCACAAATTCCTCCGCCAAAAACCCAGCATCCGCTATGACCATGCGCACGCCTTGATGTTCCAATAAAAATCCCGATTGCCCGAGCCAACTGAGCCACGAACCCACTGTCCTTTGCTCCTCTCCTAGCCTTACGCGGTACGGATTGCGAACATGACGCCACCTGCAATCAGAGCAGCGCCTAGCCAAAAAGCTGCAGAGACCTGTTCACCCAATAATAGCCATCCCAAAAGGCTGCCTGCCACGGGTTGGAAGAAGAAATAAATCCCCCCGGTCGCCGCGTCGACACGTTTCAACCCTTCATTCCACAAAAAGAACGCTACCGCCGTCGAGATAACCCCTAAATACAATAAGCCTCCCCAAATTTTAAAAGGCTGAAGTTGACTCACACTCACATGGTGCAACTGAAGCCATGCCATTGGTGACAGCAGCAAAAACGCGATAGCAAGCGCATAGACCGTTACGACCAACAGTGACACGCTAGAAGGCACCTTCTTAATCAAAACCGACATTAACGCCCATGTCACAGCCGCCACAAAGAGGACAACGCCTCCCGTAACGCTGTGCGGCCCTCTTGCACTCCAGCCTACAATGAGCCACACTCCTGCCATAGCCAATAGGACGGACCCTAGCCCTTGGCGGGTGATACGCTCCCGTAATAGCACATGGGCAAAGACCACCATAAAGGCTGGCGTTGCAGCGGTAATCACAGACCCCATTTGCGCGGTTGAAAGTGCAGTGCCAAGAAATTGCGCCCAAATGGATACGATATAGCCGATCACACCAATTGCCGCAACGAGCCCCCAATATTGCCGGGGAAGACGCCACGATTCGCGACGAAGGAACCCTAATGACACAAGGGCGATGACAGCCAACACATAGCGAATCCACATAAGTGACAAGGGAGGAATAACCTCCAAGACTACTTTGCTGACGACATACATGCCACCCCAAATGCTGGCGGCGATAGCCAAAAATACTCCACCCCAAAATCGTTGTGTTCGCAATTTATTAATCCCCCTGTCAACAAATGAGGCAGGGAGTGCCCTGCCTTAGTGCGCAGGGTACGCAGGAACATCACATTCATATAATGTTAACACCAAATCTCCTCCTTCCATTTAAACACCCCGTTATAAAAATCACATGCCGCGGAAAAATTCTTCATCATTATACAAGATTCCACGACCTTGTCGGCAACACCCCCTTCCCGCACGACGGTTTTTCTCCACAATTTATCCTGTGCTATACTAATTCTTAGGCACCATATCCGTTCGGGTTGTGACGTTTTTTTCCATCCATTCACGCGTGTGTTGGTATTAAGAACCAGATTCCACCGAGACTAGACACCCTGTGTGATGACATCAGAAAGGATGGTTCAAATGCGAAAAACTTTAGCGCTCGTCGGCACCATCATTAATGTCTTTGCTCCGGGCATTGGCTCGTTAGTCATGGGCAAATTCTCAAGTGGATTGATTCAACTGGGTCTACTAGCCGCGGCATGGTTGCTTAAAGCTATCACATTCGGACTTCTTGCCCCTCTCACGTGGCCTCTTATTGGCATCGTGTGGATCTGGGCGGTTGGCGGTGGCGCGATAACCTATTTTTCATTGCCGAACCATCATAAAGCGCTCAAGCCTTAAACATTTGCACGTCAGTTGCGAGGATGAGTAGCGTACAATAATTTGCAACACTCATATCATTATTTATTATTCAGCAAGTAAGGAGTTAACGAATGGCTGCAACACCGCAAACACGTATCGTCATACTCGGAGGAGGATTTGCCGGTCTGCGGCTGTTATATCGGTTGCATAATGCACTTCACCCGCACGCCGACATCGTTCTGGTTGACCCACGGGCAACAACCTTGCAAAAACCTGGGATGCCTGATGTCGCTATGGCAGGCAAGCCCGTCGCCCAGTTTCGTCACCCGTTGCAACCGATTGCGGATCGCGCTAACGCCCGGTTCATTCAAGCAGCCGCTCAATATATCGATCCCCACAAACAAACGGTTGCCTTGTCCAATGGTCAGGTCCTACATTACGATTACCTTTTTTTGACCATGGGAATTGTTAAGGACTACGAAGCCATCGAAGGCTTTCGCAACTTTGGGTATTCCATGTGTGATGATACCGAAGCACCGCGCCTACAAGAGGCCTTAAAAAAATTTAAAGGCGGCCCTATAGTACTGGGGACCGCTAAAACGCATTGGGGGCATACCGTCCAAATCCCCCATTTAGACGTGGCGTGCGAAGGTCCGATGGGAGAAGTCACGTTCATGCTCGACCACGACCTTAGACGGCTCGGCTTGCGCGATAAGAGCTCAATCACCTTGTTCACACCAGGCCAAGACTTTTTAGAAGATGTCGGCACGACCGTGCATCATATCTTACACGAACGCATGACGGTGAAAAATATTACGGTTTTGCGCAGACAAACCATTGTGGCCATCACTGCCGATCACGTCGTGTTTAGGGATGGTACAACATTACCGAGCGCGCTGACCATTGTCATTCCGCCCTATGCAGGACCTTCGGTCATTAAGTACTCTGGACTCGGCGATGAAAAAGGGTTTGTCCCGACAGACCATACAATGCGCCATTTAACCCACCGCAACATTTTTGCAGCGGGCGACGTTAATGCTCTAACCATTCCTAAACTAGGCCACCTGGCGATTATTCAGGCCGATATCGCCGCCGCCACAGTCGTCAAAGAATTGACCAATACGGGCGACGTTCCGCTCTATAAGCCCGAGGTCTTTTGCATCATGTATGAAGGCGGCAGTGAAGCTACCCTCATATTGTCGGACACCATGTACGGAGGCCAAACGGACATCGCGCTCCACGGAGTCAGTGCTCACCTGATGAAATGGAGCTTTGACAGCTATTATTTCTACTCTCATGGTCATTTGCCTCCCGACCTGGTGCAAGTCGGGTTAGAATCCGTGTTGGGGCATGTCAACATTAAGCGACCGCGTCTTTAGACGGCATCGGCATTCCATGCAAAGGTCTGAATTTCAGATTCTCGCATGCGCTGGAAGAGACCTCTTTGGCGCCCCAACGTCTCTGCCGGACCTTGTTCTACAACACGGCCTTGCGCTAGCACCACCACTTGATCCATCACATCCAAGTTGACGAGACGGTGCGTAATCCATAACACCGTCTTATTTTTCGCCCATTGCCGCAGTTCTTGAATCAGCCGACGTTCAGTCAACGCATCAAGACCTTCCGTGGCCTCATCAAACACCAGAATCGGGGCATTTTGCAAGATAACCCGGGCAATCGCCACGCGTTTGCGCTCACCGCCTGAGAAGTTGAACCCATGTTCACCGACGGGCGTCTCGAGTCCGTCCGGTAATTCATTGACCAAACTCTCCAACTGTGCAATGCGTAAAGCCTCTTGGAGCTGCGTCGGGGTCGCTGATGGATTCGCTAGCAATAGGTTCTCCCGCAATGTTGTATCAAAAAGATGCGGTTCTTGGTCCACGACCCCGATGAGATGGGGCATGGCATCCACCCGCAGATCCGAGAGTTCCACACCATTAATGAGAATATGCCCCTCCTCATAGGGCCACAGTTGCGACAAAACCCCTGACAGCGTACTCTTCCCGGCACCACTAGGGCCAACCACCGCTACATGTTGCATAGGCAACACATCAAAAGAGGTCTTATCTAAAACCCATGGCGTGGTGGAGTGATAACGAAACCGCACATCGTGAAGCTGGACAGCAGGCGCTTTACCGTCAAGACCTACTGCCTCCAACGTCTTCTGTCCCGCAAAAATGGGAGGCGTTTGATCAACGATTTCATTGATTCGCGTGCGTGCGGCGGAAATCTGACCCCGCATTTGAAAGGCTGGTGGCAAGGCGTTGACCGCTTCAAAGCTAGCCAATGTTAATAACACCACGACCGGTAAGAGTACAGGAGGCAATGCCCCCCGAGTGACCATGCCAATCCCTAGCACCAAGATCAACCACATGGCCCCATTGTTAAGAGCCTGCATAATCCCCGCGCTAAGGCCCGCTAACCAATGCAGCCGAATGCGTCGCAGCGCCCATGCGCGCACTAATGCCCCCAATTTCTCCAAGTGCCGCGCCTCTTGCCCCAACACCAAAAGGTCCGTGTTGCCATGAATCGTCTCGACCAATTCTGTGCTTAATTCCCCCCGGGCTTGCACCATGCGAGCGGTCAAGCCCCCAGCACTCCATTGGCTGAGCACAGGTACCACCACGCCGGCCAGAACCAAAAAGACCGCTAACACCAGGGCCAAAGCTACCCCGAAATAAGCCATTAATCCTAAAATCACAATCGTCGATAACAGAGCCACAATAGGGGGTGCATATAAACCTAAATAGAGATTTTGCAAGGTATCCACATCGCTTACCACGCGGCTTAACAGGTCGCCAGTGTGAAATGCCTGCAAGCGAGATGGAATCAGCGGCTCAAGTTTCCGGTAGACATACACGCGCAGTTCCTTCAATAATTGAAACGTTACATTATGCGATACATAACGATCTAAATAGCGAAATACGCCTCGAGAGGTACCAAAAAACCTCACCCCAACGATGGGCACCCAAAGAAGTAAAATCGTATACGGATGTTGGGCGGCACGGGCAATAAGATACGCAGAGGTGGACATTAGCCCCACATTGGCCAACACGGTCAATGTAGCCATTAATAGAGCCAAAACCACCCACCATCTATAAGGTTTCAGCAGCGCGGTGTACTGACGCATAATGCCCCTCCTCTGGCAGCGGCGCATAGGCCTGAATCAATTCACGATACAACCCAGGAACCCGCTCCAATTCTCGTGGAGCTCCCACCTGTTCTAATTGGCCATGATTCATCGCCCAAACCACATCCATACGGCGTGCCGTCGACAGTCTGTGCGCAACAACTACAGCAGTGCGTCCCGTCAATAGGGCCTCGAGATGACGCCACAACTCCGCTTCGGTTTCTGGATCCAAGTTCGCGGTCGGTTCATCCATAAAGATGACCGGAGCGTCTTTCAAATACGCGCGGGCCAAAGCCAGTCGTTGCTTTTGTCCCCCACTGAGTCCCGTTCCCCCTTCACCTAAAACTGTTTGCAATCCCTGCGGCAGTGCCGCAATATACTCCCAGGCACCTGCCCGTTCGGCCGCGCGGCGAATCTCGGCGTCCGTTGCGTCCCAGCGGGCCATGCGCAGATTGTCGTCAACCGTGCCAGCAAAGATATAAGGATTTTGGGTCAAATACATCACATGTTGACGCCACCAAGCTAGATCAAGGCTCGTAAACGGTGTGTCCCCCAGCGCAATCGTTCCACTCGTGGGCACCGCAAATCCCATTAACAACGCCAACAGCGTACTCTTTCCCGCACCACTCGGACCCACCACCGCCACACGCTCGCCAGGCTTCACCACCGCACTAACTCCTTGCAAGGCGGGCTCCGAACGCCCTGGATATTGAAACCCCACCCGATTGAGAACGATCGGTTGAGCATCAACAGCCGCTGGCCGCATCGTACCGCCCGCCTTGGCCAGCTCCGGAGCATCTAAAATTTCAAAAATCCTCTTGGCCGCCTCCATGCCATTTAACCCATCATGAAACCGGGTGCCCAACATCCGCCATGGCAAATAAAAGTCAGGCACGAGCACAAGTAAAAAGAACGCGGTCTCAAAGGGCATGCGTCCTGGAATGACACGCAACCCAATAGCTACGGCCACCATGGCCATACTTAACGACGCCAGCAGTTCCAACACCAGAGCGGACACAAAGGCAATACGCAAGCTGGCCATCGTGGCGCGCCGAAACTCATCACTAGCTCGCTCAATGCCACGTGCCTGGCCGGCACTTTGGCCTAACAATTTAAGCGTCGTGAGCCCTTGTAATACATCTAAAAAGTGCGCACTCAACCGACTCAAGGTTTCCCATTGTCGCTTGGTCGACGATTCCGCTTGGCGTCCGATTAAGATCATAAAGAACGGAATAAGCGGCACCGTAATTAATAGAATCAGTCCCGTAATCCAATCCCGCGAGAACGCCTCAACCAAAATGATTGTCGGCACCAATGCGGTAATTGCTATTTGGGGCACATAGCGGGCCAGATAGGGTTCAAGATCCTCGATCCCTTGAATCAATACCAACGCCCCGCACAATCAGACCCAGCAAAACCAATGTCAACGCAAGGTAAAATCCGCTAAACATGGTCGCATACCACTGCGGAAAGGCAGCAAACAACGCTCCCCCCGCAGCAACTAGCCACACTTCATTCGCCGCCCACACTGGCGCAATGGCGCTTAGTGAGGCCCGCTTTTGCAAGTCCGTTCGGTTAATAAAAGGATGCAAGATTCCCACGCCGTAGTCAAATCCATCCAGAATAAAATACCCGACAAACAGCACGGCGACTAACACAAACCACAAGTCCTGCAACCACATATTGTCACCTTCCCCTGAAGATAGTCGAATTATTCCTCCCTTAGGTAAAAGGTAGGCTTAGTGGGCGACTTTGCCGCCTTCACTTAAGAACAAATCGCTGTCCTTCGTGACATCCTGAGCGACTGCTGGATCGGGATCCAATCCTTGACGGATAGCCTTTTTCCACAGATGAACCGCCGCATAAGCCATCGCTCCATAAAAAATCGTAAAGGCCAACAAAGATAGCTCAATATCAAGCGCTGGCACAGAAGCCGTCGGTGATACGCCTTGTTCCGTCAATTGCAACCCGTAAACGACCCATGGCTGCCGGCCTACCTCAGTCATAATCCATCCGGCCGAGTTGGCTAGATAAGGTAGTGCAATCGACCACGTTAACACTTTTAAGAACCACTTTTTCTGGATAAAGCGGTCTTTCTTAAAGAGATAGAGCGCATAGTAGGCAAGCGCCAACATGGCCGTTCCCGCAAAGATCATGGTCCGAAACGAGTAGAACGTCACCGCCACGGGAGGAATATAATTGCCTGGCCCGTATTGGTGGACCATTTGCTTTTGCACTTGGTTAATGCCTTCCACCGAACCAGACAAGCGCTTGTAGGCCAATAGCGTCAGCATTTCGGGAATCTGCACCTGAAAAGTGTCACGGTGAGCTTTAGCATCGATAAGCGCCACAACGCTCCACGGCGCATGCTGCGAACTCGTATTCCATAATGCTTCCGCCGCAGCCAATTTCATCGGTTGCGCCTTCACCAAGTGCGCGGCTTGCGAGTCTCCTACCACTATCACCAACACACTGGCCACAGCCGCTACGATGGTGGAAAGCTTAAAGGACCGTACAAATGCATCGACATTTTTCTTGCGCAGAATCTGATAGGCACTAATGGCCAACATGAAAAACGAACCGGAAAGAATGGCGGCCAATTCGGTATGCGGGAATTCCACCCACAATTGCGGATTGGTTAAAATAGCGCCGAAACTCGTCATCACCGCGTTGCCATTGCGAATGACATAGCCGACGGGTTCTTGCATCCATGAATTGGCGGTTAAAATCCAAAAAGCCGACAACGTGGTCCCAATCGCCACTAACCAAATCGTCAATGCGTGGACTTTAGGCGATAGACGATCCCAGCCAAACGCCCAGGCACCAATAAACGATGATTCCAAAAAGAAAGCAGCCAAAGCTTCCACCGCGAGGGGCGCCCCCCTATCCGGGCTAGCGTGGGTTGGACCTATGTCGGTGCAAGGTCCATTCTCTCTAGTAATTGTGAACCGTTTCACATTGCCTAGTATGACACTTCATCGATCAACAGGATATTATCCATGCGGGACAATTACCGACAAGGCCCCGTGTCGCACCGTAAAAGTACACGGGGTATGCTCCCAGACTTCACCGTCGATATCAATGGCCATCACCGGCTCAGCGCTAACTCGCACCTCGCGCACCTGCTCATAATGAGCTTGCCGATCACTAATATGTCGCCCCACCAGCAACACCATGCCCACTTTTAGCAACGACCACCAGTCCTGTCCGCCTAAACTAAAGGCATGCAATTTACCATCTTGGTGTGACGCATCGCGCAACGCAAACACTGGCCCCGCTAAATTGCGCCCATTGGCAATGATAAGTTGGCGGGTCCGAAAGGAAACGACGCGGCTGCGAAATTCCAAACGCACTTGAAAAATCGGTGTCATGGCAATAGCACGCCGCACACCTTTGGGCCACGCCATCCACCCCAGCTTTTTTTTGGATTCTGCCGTTAACAGTTGTGTGAGCCGTTCGCTGACCCCCAAAGTCGCCGTATTAAGAAAATAGCGATGTCCATTGGCGGTTTGTGCCACCCCTAAGTCTATCGGCATAACATATCCCGTAGCCATGACACGAGCGAGGCTGCTGAGCGCGCTAGGCAAATTCAAACCTGCGGCGAAGGTATTCCCCGTACCAAGCGGCAAAATCCCCATCACGACGGGCGTTTCCGCTAGCATGTTGGCTGCTAAAGACAGGGTCCCGTCTCCGCCCCCAATAATGATTCGCCGCACACCACAAGAGCGTTGCGCGGTGATTTGCGCGCAGAAGTCCGCTTCAGTATTGGGCATGGCGGCGTATACCAAATTCAACGCCTGCGCTAAAGCGCGCCGAACTTCTTCAAAGCGATCGTGTCCCACACGGGCGTGGGGATTAACGAGCAGCGCCGTAGGTTCTTCCGGCTGCAGCTGCCTGAGCGTTTTAACTTGACCACACCACCTGTCTCCAGTTACCCTTTACTCTATAGTAACCGAAATGTCATAAGCTGCGCCGATTCTGTTGCCGCATCCGTTAGTGTCTTCTTGTTGATAAGGAGGTCGATCATGCCCGAAGCCCTGGCTGATCTTGTAGTTCTCGACTTGACAAGAATTCTCACTGGCCCTTTTTGTACGATGATGCTAGCGGATTTTGGCGCAACTGTCTACAAAATCGAACCTCCCGGTGGAGACGATACCCGCCAGTGGGGCCCACCCTTTATCCATGGTGAAAGCGCCTATTTTTTGTCAGTGAATCGCAATAAAAAAAGTATCGTGGTTGACCTCAAGTCACTCGAAGGCCAACGGATGTTTCGCCAAATGGCAGCTCAAGCCGATGTTGTCGTCGAAAACTATCGCCCTGGCACGCTTAGTCAGTGGGGGCTCGACTATCCCTCTTTGTCCGCAATAAACCCGCGGCTCATTATGGCATCAATTTCTGGCTTTGGAGCCACCGGCCCTGGGCGTCAAAGGCCCGGCTACGATCTGATTGCCCAAGCCATGTCAGGATTTATGGCCACGACGGGATCATCCGAACAACCGCCCATCAAGGCAGGGTTTTCAATCGCCGATATCGGGGCTGGCATGTGGGCCGCGTACGGGATTATGGTGGCCCTGCATGCGCGCTCCTATACCGGCCGCGGCCAATGGATAGATACGTCACTGTACGAATCGATGATTGCTTGGCAAACCTATCAAGCCAGTAATTTTTTTGCCACCGGCGAAGAACCCGAACCATTAGGTTCAGCCCATCCCAATATTGCCCCTTATCAAGCATTGCACGCACAAGACGGATTTCTTGTGGTCGCCTGTGGCAATGACCATTTGTGGCAACGCCTCGTGAAAGCCTGTGACATCCCATTCGGAAATGACCCCCGTTTTCGCACCAACCCAGAGCGTGTTGTGCACAGGGAGCTACTTATCAAGCGTTTAGAAGAAATTTTTGAACGACATCCCGTCCGTCATTGGCTCGCCATCCTGGAGGAAGCCGGCGTCCCGGCCGGGCCCATTCAACATTTCGCGGATGTCTTTAATGACCCCCAAGTACAATTGCGCGAAATGGTCCAGACCATATCTCACCCCATCGCCGGTCCTATTAAAATGACCGGCATTCCGCTGAAACTTTCCGAAACCCCAGGACGCATCACCCTTCCCCCACCACGTCTAGATGAACACCGGGAAGAAATTCTCCGACGCTTTGGGTTATACGAGAAATAAATGAGAAATGTTATCACCAAGTATTAATACTCGCCCCTAAAGTATATAATTATCAGAAAACGACGGGCCGTGACTCTCTAACGCAAACCTAACATATACTTTGTAAATCTTATTAAAACCTAACAAGAATAGTTGCCTTATTATTTTTTGTGTCATATATTTAGATCGTGATTCAACGTATTGTACACTCATGGAGGTGTGCCCTGTGACTCTTAATATGACGGACTCCTTTTGCGTAGTGCCGGTCATCCACATTTCGTCGGGACGAGTCATTCGCTGGCAAGGCGACCATCCTGTACGTTACACCGGTGCCAATGCCAATCCCTTATCGATGGCCCTACAGTGGGCTGCTCGGGGTGCGCGCCACCTCCATGTTGTGGACCTTGATGCCTCTCATGGACGTATGAGCGTCGTACCGGCCTTGTTAATGGCGATGTCGAAACGTCCTATCGCCATCTCCGTGGGCGGCGGCATCTACAACGTGGAGACCGCTCAACAACGCATGGCTTATGGTGCCACGCATCTTGTCGCCGGATCCCTCCTGGCACAAGATCACATGACCCGCCGAGTGGCACGAGTCGTGGGGTCTCAACGGTTGTGGGGGAGCTTTCTCGTAGCCAATGGGGCCCTTGTAGCTCCCGATGCGGCGCAGCGCCTCGATAACGCCCGTCGCCATGGGATAACCACCATCATATTGACCGCACGACACCCGGAAAACATGGCGCACCCCAACAATCTGCGACTCATTGAAGCCGTGCGTCGCCAAGGCTTTTCGGTCTGGACCTCAGGGCAAATTGACGATGTGCAAGACATTATTCCCATGTATCAAGCCGGAGCCCAAGGCGTGCTGATTGGCCGCGCTTTGCACGAAGGCCTGCTATCCGTTGATGGCATTCGCAGTGCCATGGAGCAGCTCGGTGCCCACATCATCGCTTAACGCTTTCTCCCACGCGCACTCGTCGCCAGGGTGCGCTCTTACCTCCCGCCTCGTGGGTCATCCCACTGCCTACCTTGTCTTTGTCCCATTTAAAAATCATTGCAATCTAGGTGCCATACCCACGGGTTTTGGGTTACCATAGAAGATGGTTTGTAATAGCAAGATCCTTTAGCGTATTTGAGAGGATTTGGGCACTACTAATTTCGGCAGATGTCACGGTATCGCCGGAGAATCAGCCCAACAGAGAGAAGGAATGGTTTATGTCACAATCCTTGCATACTAACAAATCGTCTCAGCCTGTCGGCCTGGATACCGCTGTAACCGTTACCGACTCTCCAGAGATGAATATCACTGCCGCTCACTCCGTCGACCGCCAGAAAATTGAAGCGGCGGTACGGATGATTTTAGAAGCGGTAGGGGAAGACCCTACACGAGAGGGGCTCCTTGAAACCCCGGCTCGTGTTGCGCGCATGTATGAAGAAATTTTCTCGGGACTGCACCGTGATCCCGCTGAAACTTTGTCTGCGCGCTTTCATGTTGACCATAACGAAGTCGTCTTGGTCAAAGATATTCCTTTCTATTCGGCCTGCGAGCATCATCTTCTGCCATTTTTTGGTGCCGCCCACGTCGCCTATCTGCCACGTCACGGCGTCGTAACCGGTCTATCAAAATTGGCCCGCTTAGTTGACCTCGTAGCAAAACGCCCTCAAATTCAAGAGCGTATGACCAACATTGTGGCCGACACCCTTGAACAAGAATTGGATGCAGAGGGCGTCATGGTCGTGATTGAAGCCGAACATTTATGCATGACTATGCGTGGGATAAAAAAACCTGGCAGCAAAACCGTCACCATTGCTTCCCGGGGAACCTACGAAGAATCTAGTCGGCAAATGGAGATTTTACGCTTGCTGAATTTGGGTTAGTCACAAGGCCAAGGGTGTTTATGGCCCTGGCCTTGTGATTTTCTTTATGTTCCGCCGCTTGTGCCCTATGCTATTATTAAATAATTATACAGTCGCCTGTCGAGAGGATGTGTCTTAGAATGTCTAGCGTCAACTCGCCGGGGTCCCATGCCTGGCAAGAAACCGTTCAACTTTTATGGGATATTCTTCACCGTGTCGTATCTGAGGAAGAGCAGAGCGCCGTCGTAGAAAAAGGACAGCAAGCCTATATGGTCGCCGAACGTCTGCGGCAAGAGCAAGTGCCCTACCATTTGCGTGGAAACATGTATGCTTCTGCATCATCTACGCTTCACGAAGTCGATCGCATCATTCGCATGCTAACTGAACAAATTCGTCTGCAAAACTTGACGGAGGACCTGCATCGTATCCACTTAGTGGAAAACCGCCGCCGTTCTCCCCATCCCCCTTTGCGCGGATCTCTCGAGGAACTCCGGCAACAAGTTGAGCAATTCGGCCCCGGCGACGAACCCACAACGCCAGCACAAGGTCGGATCGTCTTAACATCGCATCCCACAGAAAGTACGCGCCGGACGATTTTACAGCACCTAGCGAAAATTGCCACGTTATTAGAACACGTTGATGGACCATCTCTGCCTGCTGGCACACTACATAATCTCACCGAGCTTATTCGAGTGCTGTGGCGAACGCCCAATCAGCGTACGGCGCGTCCTACGGTCATGGACGAAGTGGAATTAGGCCTCTACTACATCCGCAAATCCCTTTTTCATGCGCTGCCGGCAGTGCTTGATGATTTACAGCGTACGCTTCCTACCCCCGCTCCGGTTCAATGGGCTATTGATTCTTGGATTGGCGGGGACCGAGATGGCCATCCTTTTGTTGATGTGGCCATCACCCAAAAGACCCTCCAACGCCATCAAGAGGTCGCGGTCGAGCTCTATCTACAAGCATTGGATGAGCTTGAGCGCACATTAAGTGCCGAGCCTCTCTACATTCATCAAGTCGATCTCTTGAATCGGTGGATTGCAGCTCATGCCCGAATTTTCCAAGAACAAGCTGCCGATTTGCAGCATCGATATCCCCAAGAACCTCTTCGGCAAATGGTGGGTCTCATTGCCGCAAAGCTCCAAGTGACTCTCACGCACCGTTTAGGGGGATATGCTAACGCCTCCAATTTTTTGCAAGATGTTCGGCAGCTAGCGGGGCATTGGGATCCTAATCCCGACAAATGGCCGGTGGAATTGCGTTTGCTGATGCGCCAAATCGAAATCTTTGGGCTGCATTTAGCGAATCTTGACATCCGCCAACATAGCCGCATTCATACGCAAGCCATGGTGGAAATCTTGGGACCTGACTACGAAAAATGGGATGATGAACAGCGCATTCAAGCCATTCACGACGCTTGGAAAACACCTCCCCCCTTTATTCCGCAAAGTCCTTTAACGCAAGATTTGAAGGATGTCTTAGAACTCTTAGCGCGTTATCAACACTTGTCAGGTCCTGAAGGTGTCACCCATTATCTCGTCAGCATGGCGCACCACCCCAGTGATCTGCTAGCCGTACTGTTCTTAATGCACGTGGTCGATCCCCGGCTTTCATTAGACGTTATTCCGGTTGTCGAGACCTTGGACGATTTGCAACATGCTCGTCATCTCGTCGAACGCATCAATCGCGACAGCTTATGGCAACACCACTTGGTTGCCCGTCAACACTATCAAGAAGTCATGCTGGGCTATTCCGACAGCACTAAGGATGCTGGCAGTTTAAGCGCCTCGTGGGCGATTTTTCGCGCCCAGTTGGATTTGACCCAATGGTCAAAAGAAAACGGCCATCACATTGGCTACTTTCATGGCCGTGGTGGAGCCTTAGGCCGCGGCGGCGGGCCGACGTCATACGCCATTTCCGGACAACCAAGCGGCAGCGTGCGCAGTGTGCTCCGCATTACCCAACAAGGCGAAGTGCTCTCTCAAAAATTTTTACTGCCCGAGATGGCATACCGGAGTCTTGAACTGATGATTGTTTCGCATGCGAAGGCCGTTCTATTCCCCTCCAGCGACCCCAACTCCAGTACCCGGGAGCATATGGATGAGATAGCCAAGCGCGCCCATCGCCATTATCGTGCTCTCATCGATGATCCTGCGTTCTGGGAGTACTTTTTGTCCGTATCGCCCATTCGTGAAATGAGCGCACTTAATTGGGGTTCGCGTCCGTCATGGCGCGAGCAGTTCCGCTGGGAAGATTTGCGGGCTATCCCCTGGGTATTTTCTTGGACCCAAAACCGCATGCTCCTACCCGGATGGTATGGTGCTGGTCACGCCCTAAGTAGTTTTTTGGAAGAAGGTTACACGCGCCTTCTGCAAGAATGGTATGCCACGTGGCCTTTTTGGACAACCACGATTCACAATCTTGAACTGGCCCTTGTAAAGTCGGACTTGCATGTCGCTATAGCCTATCACGATCTCGTGCCGCGCCCGCTGAGCGCAATGTTTTGGCCAAAAATTCAAGAGGACTATAACCGCTTGCATGATGCCTTGCTCACTATTACCGGCCACGACGAACTGTTGGAAGATCAGCCCCGTTTGCAAGAGGTCATTCAATGGCGAAATCCGCACGTCGACCCCTTGAACTACTTACAGATTGAACTGTTAGCACAATTTCGCCAAACCGGGGACGAGGCTCTTTTGCCGCTTATTGCGAAAACCATGGAGGGCATTGCCTTAGGTATGCGCAATACCGGATAATCCCAACGCAGGGAAGGTCCTCGACCGGGCCTTCCCTCTGTCCTTGTCCGTTAATGCCCCGCATCATTAAGATGATCGATGCCATAACGCAAAATGCCGCGGTACAGATCAAAGCGCTCCCCGTCCAGCCCCGCCATGGCAAGATGCCACAAGAGCCGAAAAGCCGCACTGCGGTCTTCATCCCGCCACAATGTCAACGCATAGACAGCGTCCAGAATTTCGTTCGGCGCTCCTTGGGACCTGGCCTTTTCCAGCACTTGTCGAGATTCATGAATACGGCCTAATAGCCGTAAGTCATTACCCAACACAATAGCCAGATGCTGCATGAGCACCGCGGGTGGGTCATGGCGCAGGGCTTGCTCATAAAATTGGACCGCTTCCTCTATCAGGCCTAGCTCGTCTAACACTCCTCCCATTTCTGCTTCCAAATACGACCTCCTGAGTTCCTGGAACCCCGCCGCCGCAGTGAACAGGCGCTCGTGGCCGTCGCGTATGTACACGGGTGCAGTCGTTAGGGATGACCGGCAGCAGGTGTCGCAGTTATGCCAGGGCCTCGACGAGCGTGTCACCCGATTTAAGCAGCGGCCCTTGGAGGGTACGTATCCGTACGTCTGGCTGGATGCCAAATATCTCGACGACGATCGCATGGTGAGTATAGCCTTCGTGGTGACGACGGGCGACCAGGAGTCTATCTGGACACCGGAGCATTTCACGACTGGATCGCCATGGGTCCGAGACGATATTCATCAGAGCCAACAAGCATGGCGTTGCCCGTTCTGTCATCATCAGATCCTGCATCTCGATCACGCTACGGATTCACCTGGTCTCCCGCCCAAGCGTATTAGGCTCTAATTCGTAAAAATTCGGTGTTTATACAACACGAGACTCCCCACGGCTCCAATTTTCTCCGGATCGACCCACCATCGCTAAAAACAATGCCCGCCGCAGAAGGATGGCCCAGGAAGCCCCGGGCGGTACTTCCAATTCGCCTTCGCCCTGCAAACTTCCCGTATATCTTGACCTCAATTGGACCGATATTCCTGAACCCGATGCCGTTCCTCACACCGTGGACGAACTCCAGGCGGATCTTTCTTCTTCAACCGACTTATCCCTACCAGTTGCCCACTTGCTTTACGTGTCGCCATGTCTTGACCGTTCCCGGACCATCTTTTGACGGGCGGAAATATTGTTGCCAACATCCTTTGACCCATCTCCAACCCTTCATCGAACAAGACATGATAGGCTACGCATCGATCAACATCAGCAGCCACTCACTGGGCCAACCAACCGCCAACCAGTTGCAAAATCTCTTACTGGGTGACGCCCTGCAACCCTTTCCTGCTATTAACAATAATGAGTTCGAAGGCTATATTGCTTCCCTAAATTACTTTCATAGCCCCATTTGCTCCCAATATCGCGAAAATCCCGATACCTTAGACTTTGATCTCATGAAAGTTCCGGTCACTTTGTCTGCTACGTTTGACGTGGTCAATGTCGCCCAACATCAGCAACGCAAGCGCATGGAAGAAGCCCAGATCCTGCTTGTGCAAACCATTGTGCGCCAGGCTCTCGTCCTTACGCCCGCAAACTCTTTCTATTGCTCACACGGTGGGTAACGCCGTGGGATGCTCCTCGTATTCCTTAATTATTCCCAGAAGGGATTATGATGGTTTTCGTCGCGCCAACAAATCAGCTCTGGCGCAGTCACCAGGATCTCGGCTCCCAAAACCTGTCGTCCGTCTCCCCCCACGACCGGGATTGATCGTCTCGGAGGCCCACCGGAACATCGCCTCATGCTGTACGTTCGGGTATACTAGACATGACACTGTGGGGAAGGACGGTCACAACACACAATGAGCACACCGTTCGTCGCGGTCAACCCATCGGACTGGCCTCGCCTTCAACAGTCCGCCGCCTTTTGGGATGTCAACCCCACCACACTCGATCCCCAGCGCCATGCTGCGTGGATTATCGCCCGGATTCTTCAATTCGGAGCATGGGACGAATGGATTGCACTCTTTCGCCTCTATCCCTCGGCTACGATTCAACACGCGCTCGCTCAGCGTGGCCTTCCCGATCATATTCGCCGCTTTTGGGAACCCTATTTTCAAGAGGAGACACCCTCCATGTATCCCCAAACATTACACCCTACTACCGCAAAACTGTTAGAACGCGTGGGTGCGGAATTATGTCCTCCCGACTATCTCTTATGCGGGGGTACAGCACTCGCTTTGATGTTAGGACATCGGCAGTCTGAAGTTCTGGATTTTATGACCATGCAGGCGCACAATTCAGACTCTATTGTCCAACATATCTATGCCCTCGATCCCAACGCGGAAATTCTCGATCGCAGTCATTATAGCATTCATGCGCGCATTCAAGGCGTTAACGTATCCTATTTATGGCAACAAGGCATACAGCTCGATTCAGGACCGACGTTTCAAGACATCTCTCTCGCATCCCTTCGTACCTTAGTCGTTCTAAAATGTAACGCGATAGCGAACCGCGGTGCTCGAAAAGATTTCATTGATTTGTACGCGCTATTCCAAACAGGATGGTCTCTCTCGAACGTTCTTGAGGCCGTTGCCACACAAGCCCCCCACCTTAACCGCGCTCATCTCTTGCGCAGTCTGACCTATTTTGACGATGCCGAAATTCAACCGGAGCCTCTCTTATTAACACCGTGGACGTGGCCAGAGATTCGCCGCACGATCGAACATCATGTCTATACGTATTTACGCCACACACTGCCGCCGCCCGATATGCCCACACCTCGACTTTAACAGAAGGAGGAGGTAAGATCTCGTAATCTCCGGCTGATGGGCGGAGGCGGTCATCGAGCCGGCGTGGCGGCACTCGGAGTCAGCCCGCCTTTGCTTCTGTCCGGCGCGCCCGTTGTCCCTCTTATCTTGTCCTTCAAGGAGGCGGGTTTTCATGTCTACGCGCGGATTTGTCAGCATTGGCACCCCGGATCGGTTCCGTGCCCCCCTACAATCATTTCGATTCCTATCCGCCCCCCCCGATCGGCGGCGCGTTCACGCCCTGGATCGCGAGATTCAGCAGGCTCAACACCCCCCTCGAACAAGCGACGCAGCGGATGATCCATCAGGAATTTGCTTGTGAGGCGGAGCGCCCTGGATCCCGAGATGGCCACCACGCCGCCTCCATGGCATCCTGGCAGCGGAATGGTCCCGTCCGAAATGCCCTAAGACCCCGCCGGGCCGACCGGCCAATCGTGACGTGACAGGCCACCACACCGTGACCATTCCGATATTTTCCACCCGACCCTTCGGAAGCGTAATACGTGGTAGATTTCTATATCCAAGACGAGAATGGGATATGATAAGAAGAATAAGGAAGTAACTTTCCGTCAAATCCCTGATCAATCGAAACGGGAAAAAGGAGGCACAACGGTGGCAAATTCTCTAGGCGTCATCTTTCACGTTAATGAGGCTGATCCCAATAAACAACGCAGTGCTTTACGCAATATCGAAAATTTACTTGCGGAAATGCCGTCGACACCCGTCGAGCTTGTCATTCAAGGCGCAGCCATTGACCTTGTCGTTGCCGAAACTTCGCCATGGCCCCAAGAACTAGAGGCCTTGCAACAGCAAGGGGTTACGGTGGCGGTATGCGGCAACACCATGAAAGCCAACCACCTTAAAGAGACAGACCTCCTGCCGGGCATGACCATTGTCCCGTCAGCCGTTGGAGAATTGGTGCGAAAACAGCGGGAGGGTCTTTCTTATGTCAAACCTTGAGGGACATGCCGATATGGTCCGCTTGGACTTGCCACTCTACGACATCGTGCACGATTGTGTAGGCAATCCCGGTAACGCCGACTTCATCGCTTTCTTCAATGGCAATCAGTTTATGGTCTTAGCCGACCTTTTCGCCGCATTCCGTCTGGATTCCGATAAATCGCAGACCCTGTACTACGAGACATTACCTCCAGGCATTTTAGCAAAGCAAATTACGGCCCATGGCCGTCTTGATATTGGATCTTTACAACTGCATGTCAACCCCGATGTCTTTGCAGCAGGGCATCACGAAATGCAGCAACTGGCCTCCCACCTTCTTTCCCCCGTGCCCTACGCGCAAAATCATTTGGCATTGGTAATGCCCAAAGGCGCCTCGAGTACGGCCACGCTAAGCGACCTTGGTCGCCTTGGTGTGCGTGTCCTCATGCCCAACCCCATGACTGAAGGGATTGCTCGTTTAGCCCGGCGCGCACTCGAAATGGACGGCGGCCCGCAATTGGCGAAGACGGTGTTCGAGGAAAAAGTCCGAAGACAAGAGACGGTATTCACTACAGTACATCACCGTGAAACGATTCCGGCCATTGCCCAAGGCCAATTTGATGTCGGGGTCGTATGGGTTAGTGAAGCAATGTATGCCGCATCGCAAGGCTCCCCCATTGTCTGGACGCCTTTTCCAAGCCATGCGAATCCTGTGGGCCGCTACTATATCGCTGCACTGAAACAGGCCCCTCACCCAGACACGGCCCAGCATTTTTTGCGCTTTATCGCCAGCCAAGTGGCCCAAGGTATCTACCATCGATACGGGTTTGAAGCGCCAAACCAAGACACGCCATTTGACGGTTTTTAACCAGCCAGGGCCAAGCGCCGCCGTTGGGGCGCCTGGCCCATTCCCACCCGATAAGACCTCATATCTAAAACTTCTTTCGCAACCCACGTCTGATTACATACCTACCGCATAGGATATGGTAAAGGAGGCGAAAGTGCATGACTTGGCAGGAGGCGCTTCAGGAAGCCGTCATTGAACGCAATCTAGCCGAACACGCATTTATGCAATCTGACCCCGATTTTTGTGACTACCATATCTACCAACTCCATGCCGCAGAAGAAAAGGTGCGACTCATTATCCGCCAGGCAAGAGAAGCGATGGGATATCATCCCGCCTTACCGCCCTCCCTCAGCGCGGCCTTAATGACCCCGGCGTCTGTTTACGAGGGAACATCGGAAGAAGACGAGACATAAGGGACATGTCGCCGGCTAAGCGCACGACTTCCCATTTCCTCCGACCACAGTTCCAACATGAGCAATGCATAGATTTGGCGCGAGGTCGTTCCGTGTCCCGGTCCCATGTCCGTGAGTAGCTGGCGTACACGGGCGCCCTCAAACCACTCGTGGCTGCGCGCCGTGGGACTCGCCAACGTATCCCACGCAATATCGTGAAGCGGCCCCGCTAGTAAGTCTGTGAGCGGCGTGGGAAAGCCTTGTTTGGGGCGGTTGACAATTTCAGATGGCAACACCCGTTTGGCCACTTCCCGCAAAACCCTCTTGTCTTGGCGACCAAACCGGCGCAGTGCCAGAGGCATGCTTAGCGCCAATTCCACCACTTCGTGGTCGCAAAACGGCACGCGAATTTCTAAATTGTAATGCATGCCAATCCGGTCCGTCTTCAACAACACATCATCTGGCAAAAACCACTGCACGTCAAACCCTTGCATCGCTTGCAAGTCTGGTAAAGCTAAGTGACTCGCCCAATATTCGGCGACCGCACCCGGTCGGTCAGCGACACGCCATTCCGGTCTTAACAGCTGAGCTTGTTCTTCTGGGCTAAATGTGTAGCCTACACCCCGGTAGCGCTCCGCCATCGGCTCCATGGCACGCTTAAAGGCATTGCTACCAGGCCATTGCCGTTTTATCCACTGTGCCCGTAAGAAGGCCGGAATTTGTCGTAACCGTGCTAAACTCTGAACTTCTCCATAACCTGCGTATCCCGCAAAAATCTCATCAGCGCCTTCACCGGACAACATCACGGTTTCTTGCTCCGCCGCGGCCCGCGCCACCCCATCAAGAGGCAACACCGTAGGATCTGCCATGGGTTCATCGAGGATATAGGCAAGCTCTCGCACTCTATCCGGCGTAATGCTCAAATCAACCTCAACCCGGTGCAAGGGAATAGCGTAATGCGACGCCACCTTTTGCGCCCAGCCGAACTCATCATAACCAGGGTACTTGGCCGGAAAGGTCGCCGACCATGCCTCAAGCGGATTTTTTAATGTACCCGCGGCAATGGCCGCTACAATACTCGAATCGAGCCCTCCCGATAAAAAGATGCCTAAGGGCACATCGGAAGCCAAATGCGTTCGTACCACATCGACCAATAAGCCATGAAGCCTATCTGCCCAATAAGCCATTTGGTCCATGGACTCAGGTTGCCTAATCGTCGGCTGCCAATACCGCCAGCGCTGGCGCCGTCCATCCCCGTGAATCACCAAAACCTCGCCCGGACGCAACTTACTTACGTTTTTCAACATCGTGTGCGGCGCAGGCACAAATCGATGCGCCAAGTAGCTTGACAACATTTTAGATAATCCTTCAATTTCTTGCTACGAGTGGGGTGGCGCAACTTGCGCAACGCCTTCGCCTCAATTTGCCGAATTCGCTCGCGGGTGACGCCAAAAACCTGGCCCACTTCTTCAAGCGTCCGCGCTCGCCCATCATTGAGTCCAAAACGCAAGCGCAAAACTTTTTCTTCCCGATTTGTTAGGGTATCGAGCACCTCTTCAAGCTGCTCCTTCAGTAGCTGATATCCTGCCGCTTCCGCCGGGGCTGGTGCGTCCTCGTCCTCAATAAAGTCTCCCAAATGAGAATCTTCCTCTTCGCCGATAGGCGTTTCCAAGGAGACGGGTTCTTGCGCCACTTTAAGAATTTCTCGGACGCGTTCCTCGGTAATGCCCATTTCTTTGGCAATTTCTTCCGGGCTCGGATCGCGCCCTAACTCTTGAAGCAATTGGCGTTGAACGCGGATCAATTTGTTAATGGTTTCGACCATGTGCACAGGAATGCGAATCGTCCGCGCTTGGTCAGCAATGGCACGCGTAATAGCTTGGCGGATCCACCATGTCGCATAGGTACTAAATTTGTAGCCCTTTCGGTAGTCGAATTTCTCGACCGCCTTAATGAGTCCTAAATTGCCTTCTTGGATTAAGTCGAGAAATAACATGCCTCGGCCCACATAGCGCTTAGCGATGGACACCACCAAGCGCAGATTAGCTTCGGCCAACTTGCGCTTAGCTTCTTCGTCCCCTTCTTCAATGCGTTTCGCCAGTTCTACCTCTTGATCTGCTGTTAACAACGGAACGCGCCCGATTTCTTTCAAGTACATCCGAACCGGGTCGTCAATGGCCACGCCGTCGGGGGCCGTCAGTTCGTGCCCCACATCTTCGCTTTCCTCAGCGTCCACCTCATCGGGATCAGGCCCGGGCTCTTCATCTACGGGTTGTTCGCCCACCAGTTCGATGCCGAGCTCTCCAAACATCTCGTAGATGCTGTCAATCTGGTCGGGAGGAAGGTCAATAGATTGCAAAGTGTCCACAATTTCCCCATAAGACAATTTGCCTCGCTCTTGACCACGGCGTATCAGGGATTTAACCTCATCAATTTGCCCAACAGTTTTCTTCCCCTGAGCCATGCTATCCCTCCTTTCCTATTATTCCAGCGAATGGAAATGGTGTTCCCATTCCCGTGTTTTGGCCTTGTGCCAGACGCCCTTGGACCATTCGGATCTCTTCGCGTAATGCCTCAGTGTTTTCACCTTGTCTCAACCGCTCAATCAAGGACTGCCAATGTCTATAGTCCTCGCGCCGCCGAATCACCTTTATCGTATCCTTGATGACTCTTATCCCCCCGTCAGGCCCCTCAAAAGTTATTGCTTCTAACAATAAACTGCGTAAACCCGGATCCATCGTGTCAATAAGGCTGCTGAGTTCAGCAGGCGACTGGCCCATTTCAATGCGAGTGACGATGTCACTCAGATGGTACTTCTCAATCCAGTCGGGCAGTTCTTCACGCACCAGAGCGACATGCTCAGGGTGACGCAACAACAACGCCAGTAAGTATACATCGAGAGATGGCCTTGCCCCTTTTGACACGTTTCTCTCCATATTATGCCTATTTTTAGGGGATGTATGCCTAAAGCCTTGCGCTACCCCAAAACTTTGTGCTAGAATACTTTGATCTAATCGCAGTGTTCTCGAAACCATCTCCAGATATCCCGCCTGCTCCACCGGATTCGTCAACGCCTTCCACAAGGGTTTTAGCTCATCCACCAGTTCGGCTTTACCACGCGCAGTGAGACTCGGCAACCGACTAAGACGGTCCTTAAACACGGCTTCAAAATAGGGTATGCGTTCTTCTACCTTTTCGGCTAAAGACAAGGCCCCTTTTTCCCGCAAAAATTCATCGGGGTCTTTGCCTGCATCCAACTGCACGCGATTGACCTGTAACCCTTGCGCTGACAAGATCAGAAAAGCACGACGCATGGCTTCTTCTCCGGCCGTGTCCCGGTCGTAAAGCAAGTCCACTTCCTTCGCATGGCGCGACAACGATCGTGCGTGATCCTCTGTAAGCGCTGTCCCCAATGATGCGACAGCCTGTCCCAGGCCAGCTTGATGACACGCAATTACATCAAAATTTCCTTCTACTAACAGTGGGCGACGGCCTTGACGCCACAGCGGACGCGCTAAATGCTCACCATATAACACCTGTCCTTTATGAAACAACGGCGTCTCTGGGGAGTTCAAATATTTTGGCTCTTGCTCCGGTAATATTGCCCTTCCCCCAAACGCAATAATTTGACCCCGGTGATTCCATATCGGAAAAATGATACGGTGGCGCCACCGATCATAGACACCTCGTCCTTCGCGCCGCGCTACCACGACCCCCGCTTCCAACATTTCTTCCTCGGAAATCCCGTGCTTCATTAAGAAATCCCGCAAAGCCGTCCACGAATCTGGTGCATAACCCAATGCGAACCGCTCGCGTGTTGCTTCATCCACCTGCCGTTGTTGCAAATAGCCATCATAAATTCGCACGGATGATTGGGCGCTTGCCCTGAAAAATTCCTGACTCCACTCCATGATGGCCTGCAAGCGACTCATTTTCTGACTACGAGCATGGTCCCGTTGTGATCGATGCGGCTTGGGTATTCCATTTTCCGTGGCCAGCATGTCCACAGCTTCCGAAAAACTCATGCCGCCATGTTGCATGAGAAACGTAAACACCGTTCCGCCGACATGGCAACCGAAGCAGTAGAATAATTGCTGCTCCGCATCGACACTAAACGACGGGGTTTGCTCCTGATGAAATGGGCATAAACCCCAATAGTGCTTCCCTTTCCGCTTCAAGGTGACCTGCCGACCAATAACCTCGACAATGTCCGCGGCTTCTCGCACCGATGCTACCCAAGTATCGTATTCGGGGTCAGACATCAGGAATCACTCCAGTCCATGTGAAAAAATTCGCCACCGAGGGAAATATTCCTGCATCTTTTTGGCTTCTAATGCGAAAAGAAGAAAAAAAATACCCAAAGCCGTTCGGCTGGGATACGTGAAGGTTTATTGTCAGAAGCAATTATATCACAAAGAGCACGGGTTTTGAGAATTCCCGTGCTCTTTGCTGGACTTTTTTCTCGACTTAGTGTGACTGGTGGCGAAGAAAGGCTTGAGCGGCAGCCAACCGCGCAATGGGAACGCGGAATGGCGAGGCACTCACGTAATTTAACCCCGCTAAGTGGCAGAACTCGATCGAGGAGGGATCCCCACCGTGTTCTCCACAAATTCCGACTTTCAGGTCAGGACGGGTGCGGCGTCCATCATGCACTGCGATCTCGATGAGTTTACCCACGCCTTGGCGATCCAGAACCATAAAGGGATTTTCGGTTAAGATCTTTTCTGCCAAATAATGAGGCAAGAATTTACTTTCGGCGTCGTCACGGCTAAAGCCAAACGTCGTCTGGGTTAAATCGTTGGTACCAAACGAAAAGAACTGCGCCGACTCCGCAATAGTTCCTGCTGTCAAGGCTGCCCGAGGTATCTCAATCATGGTCCCAATCTTATACGGCAGATCTAGTCCCGTGCGCTGTTGGGTCGCTTCATTCACCTGCTGAATCAAGTCTCGCATCCGGATAAACTCTTGGTCAATTCCCACTAAAGGAATCATGACTTCGACCACGGGATGATAACCCTCTTGCAACAATGCCGCTTGCGCTTGAAAAATAGCCTGCGCTTGCATGGCATAGATCTCAGGATAGACGATTCCGAGGCGGACGCCGCGAAATCCCAGCATGGGATTGAATTCGAAGAGCACACGGGATCGCCGGAGAATCGCCTCAAACCGCACCACGTCGTCTACCCGACCCTCTTGTTGAGCTTGCGCTAGGGCTTTTTCGGTCTCGGCCATGTTCGGCAAAAACTCATGCAACGGCGGATCCAGAAGGCGAATCGTCACCGGATACCCATCCATTGCCTTAAGAATCCCATAAAAGTCTTCTTGCTGCATAGGCAAGAGCTTTTGCAACGCGGCTTCCCGTTCCGCCAAGGTTTCAGCCAAAATCATAGCTTGCATTGCCGGCAATCGGTCTTGTCCCATGAACATGTGCTCGGTACGACAGAGTCCCACTCCTTGGGCCCCAAAGTCCCGTGCAATTTGCGCATCCTCTGGGGTATCGGCATTGGCTTCCACGCCCAACGTTTTGATCTCATCAGCCCACGCGAGCAGCGTATTAAAATCCTCCGACAAGCCTGGTTCAACAGTCGGAACAATTCCTTTCACAACCCGTCCTGTGCCGCCATCAATGGTGATGACGTCATTTTCGTGAACTGTGATATCACCGACCATAAATTCGCGCGCTTCGAGGCTAATGCGTACCGACTCACAACCGGTAACGGCCGGCTTCCCCATTCCACGAGCAACAATCGCCGCATGCGACGTCATGCCGCCGCGACTGGTTAGAACCCCTTGAGCCGCTACAATCCCATGAATATCATCCGGCGTAGTCTCTGGTCGCACTAAGATGACCGCTTCACCACGGTTGCCTCGCGCCTCCGCCTCATCCGCATCGAAGACCACTTTGCCTGAGGCTGCTCCCGGCGACGCCGGCAATCCTTGTGCCAAGACGTCAAGCTCGGCGGCGGGGTCAATTTGACGGTACAGCAAGCGCGCCACTTGGTCCGGATCTTGCCGTAGCAATGCCTCATCCCGTGTGATAATCCCTTCCGCTACAAGGTCAACCGCAATTTTGACCGCCGCGCGTGCTGTTCTCTTTCCCGTCCGAGTTTGCAACAAATAGAGTTTCTCACGCTCTACTGTAAATTCGATATCTTGCATATCTCGGTAGTGAGTTTCCAGCAAACGGCAGACATCTGTGAGTTCTTGGAATGTTTTAGGCATTTCCTGCGCCATTTCTTGAATCATTTTGGGCGTGCGAATCCCCGCCACCACATCTTCTCCCTGGGCATTGGTAAGATACTCACCGTACATGCCAGGTTCCCCTGTGTTGGGATTGCGTGTAAAGAGCACCCCCGTCGCCGACGTGGGACCCATATTGCCAAAGACCATCGACTGAACATTCACGGCCGTTCCCAACGTTTCGGGAATTTTGTTCAGACGCCGGTAAACAATGGCGCGAGGGTTCTTCCACGAATCGAAGACCGCTTTAATCGCCATTTCCAATTGCTCTCTCGCATCTTCTGGAAAATCGCGTCCCGTTTCCGAGCGAACCAAAGTCTTGTAGCGGTCAATGACGTCTTCCAGCGCAGCTTCTGACAAATCAGGATCCTGCTGGACGCCGGCCGCATCTTTCACTTCCTGGAGAACATGTTCGAACCGGTTATGCTCCATATGCATGACGACATTGCCAAACATTTGAATGAAGCGGCGATAACTGTCCAACGCAAACCGACGATTTTGCGTCAAAGCGGCCAGACCTTCTACAGTCGCACTGTTGAGACCCAAATTCAATACCGTATCCATCATCCCGGGCATCGAAATGGGAGCTCCAGAGCGCACGGAAACCAGCAATGGCTTTTGAGGGTCCCCGAGCCTTCGTGACAGCTTCGCTTCCAACTCGGTCAAATGCGTCCAAACTTCGTCCATCATGCCTTCAGGAAAGTGATCCAGCTCTTGGTATAAATTGCAGGCTTCGGTCGTAATAGTAAATCCAGGAGGAACGGGCAAACCGATATAGCTCATTTCCGACAGGCCGGCCCCTTTTCCCCCTAATAACTCACGCTGACTTGCCCGACCTTGCTCGAAAGGAAATACGTATCGAGACATCCTAGCTGCGCCCTCCTTGTGTGATTTCCAAGACTTTGGTCGCCGTTTCTTCAACAGCGTGATTACTGACATCAATTACCGGACATTTCAAACGGGTAAAGATGTCCCATGCATAATCCAATTCTGCCATAATTCGCTCCATCGTGGCATATTGCGCGGACGAGCCCAGTCCTAGGGATTTTAATCGTTGCCGCCGAATGCTCATCAACAATTCCGCATCGATGACCAGTCCGACAGCCTTCAAACGGCCTTCTTGAAAAATCTCATGCGGTACTGGCACTTCGGGTACTAACGGCACATTCGCGACTTTCAGACGGTGATTCGCTAAATATAAGCTGACCGGCGTTTTGCTGGTTCTGGACACTCCCAGCAACACGATGTCTGCCTCCCGAATGCCTCGCGGATCTTTGCCATCATCATACTTTACCGCAAACTCGATGGCTTCGACCCGGTCAAAATACTCTCGGTCCAGGCGATGACTGAGCCCTGGCACCAATTGCGGTGTTTGACCAAGCATATTTTGCAAAGCCTGCAACACGGGCCCCATGACATCAACATGATGAATTCCCAGCTGCTGGGCCTTTTCCCGCAAATAACTGCTGAGATCGGCCCGCACAATAGTATAAATGACAACAGAGCTTTGGGCAGCTGCTCGCTCTAGGACCGCATCAATCCCCGCAAAATCGGATACGTTCGATAAGCGCTCAATGCGAATTTCAGCGTGATCAAATTGAATGGCCGCGCCATGAGCGACTCGCTCGGCCGTTTCACCAAGCGAATCGGACACAATAAAAATCCGACCCTGGTTGGCCATGTCCGCCCTCCTAGACCTGACTCATATCAAAATACCGATTATATTGCGTGCGGGCCAGCGCTAAAAGTTGCTTGCGCGCTGCTTGCACCTGCGGATCGGGATCATTGACTAACACCGCATCAAAAAATACCCGCACCGCCTCGGACAAGGTTTGAACCGCGTTCCACCACGCGTCCGGCGTGGGCGCATGACGAACCTGTTCCACGGCCGCTTGGACCGCTAATTCCGCCGGCAACGTCACCTCTGGCGTTGAATCCGTCGCCCTTGTATCCCCTATCACACGGTCTATACGTTTGTAAGCTTGAGCAACCAACTCCCAGTCAGGCTTCTGATGCAAACGCTCAAGCAAACTCAGTCGGTCAGAAAAAGTGTGCCATGGGCAAGCCGCCTGCAATACAGGAGTGGACCATTGCGCGGCGATATGGCGATCGCTCTCGAGAAAACGCGTGACGCGGCCAAAGGTCAATTCAAAGGCCTCTTGAATGCTCCTTTCGTCAACCCCTAAAATATGTCCCACTCGGTCAAAGAGATGCCGTGCAGGTTTTTCCCATACTTGGCTCTCCATGAGAATGCGCCCGATGGCCAGCGCACTACGGCGCATCCCAAAAGGATCTTCGGAGCCTGTCGGCTTAAGTCCTTGGGATAATCCCAACAGCACCGTATCTAAGCGGTCCAGCAATACGAGGAGACGCCCCAAAGTCGTTTCAGGAATAATGTCCCCCTGATAGCCAGGATGATACTGATCCCGAATCGCCTGCACAATGGGGGTGGGCAACCCTTCTTGCTCAGCGTAAATGCCCCCCATCGTGCCTTGAAGTTCGGGAAATTCTTGAACCACTTGCGTCAGCAAATCTGTTTTATATAAATCAAGCGTTCGGTGGAACAAATCCTGTTCGAGTGTCGTTAGAGGCCATTCATCTCGCGTCTCTTGGAAAATATGGTGTAATCGCCGGATTTTGTCGCCATAAGTTCCTAGCTTGGCGTGAAACACCACACGGTCTAACGCCTCTACGTAATCCTCCAAACGGTGGCGACGGTCGGCTCGGTAAAAATAGAGCGCATCGGACAGGCGCGCCCGCAAAACCTTTTCATTGCCATGGACTACGGTCTCCAAGCTCCGCCCGATACCATTGCGCACCCCAATAAAGTAGGGCATCAGACGTCCTTCCCCATCAATCACGGGAAAGTAGCGCTGATGAACTTTCATCGACGTCATTAAGACTTCTTGAGGCACCTCTAGAAATGCGGCATCAAATGCGCCTAAGAATGGGGTAGGCCATTCGACCAAATTGACCACTTCTTCCATCAGACCCTCATCATAGGCAGGGACCCCTCCGACACTTGCTGCGAGTTCGTCAGCCTCACTCACAATTGCTTCTTGGCGGCGCATGGGATCTAGCACGACAAACCCTTGGGCCAAGGCTTGCTCGTAACTCGCAATGCCTCGAATCTCAAGAGCCCCAGGCTGATCGGTACGATTGCCATACGTGTATGGCTGCGAAGCAACACCAGTAATCGAAAGGGGAAGCGCCTGGTCATCGAGCCACAAACTACACCACCGTACCGGGCGAATGAACCGGTAGTCGTGGTCTCCCCAGCGCATGCTGCGTGCCAGGGGAATGGCCGCGAAGGCTCTCTCCATAATCCCTGGCAATAGATCTTCAGCGGCTTCAATGGGTTTCTCTATCACCGCGCATACATATGTCTTGTCCCCTTCACCCATCGTCTGGACTTCGGCAGGACCAATTCCTAGTCGGCGACAAAACCCTAGCAGAGCGGGAGTAGGGACTCCATTCTGATACGCATTGGCCATTAAGGGACCACGCACCGTTTCTTGCAAAGGACTTTGACGGGAAGAGACTTGTCCCATTACGACCAAGCGTCTAGGAGTCGCATAGGCCGCAATGTCTCGCGAGCTTAACCGCATCAGAGCAAACTCGTCCATTATCAAGTCCCGATAGGCGCTTGTAATGTCACGGATATATTGGCTAGGAATTTCTTCCACACCAACTTCCACGAGAAAAGGACGCCATAGCGGAAGGGCATCTTCGAGCATCATGACAACACCTCCTGCTTTTTGGGTGTACGCAGATCTAGATAACGCGTCGCAGCGAGCCGCGACAAAGTGCGCAGACGGCCTAGATAGGCTTGACGTTCGGTAACCGAAATGGCTCCCAAGGCATCGAGAGTGTTGAATATATGAGACGCTTTCAGCAAATATTCATAGCCAGGCCGAATTAAGTCCAAGGACAACAGCCTTTTGGCTTCACTCTCATAAAGGGCAAACAGCTGAAACAATACATCAGACGAGGCCTGCTCAAAACTATACGTGGCGTGCTCCCATTCGGCCCGGCGGAACAATTGATCGTAGGTCACGCCCGGAGCCCATTCAATGGTCCAAATCTCATCCATCATCTCCAGGTCTATGACGGGTACAATAGAGCCGGTCATGGACCAGATCCAGCGCCACCGGGCCGTCGTCCGGCACGCGTCCACACACTTCACACGTTTCCCACTGTGGATAATAACCGGCCAATTGTAGCAAATGCCAGCACGCTGTCAAGGTAATCGTCAGGGCGTTGGCACCTTGCGCAAGGCCTTCCCAACCTCCCACGACCCACGGGAAAACCGCTGGCGCGGCATCGCGCTCTTCCCACATTTCATCCACAAGGTCAGCCAACAACATGCCCCAACTTAAACGGCTTAAGTCCTGACGCATACCTGAGAACCCTTCGACCAAGTCCGTTCCCGTAATGGTATCTAGATTCGACCGGCCATGATAAATTTCACAGACGGTATAAGACAATGGATAAAGACCGGCCAACCGATTCTTGGCCCGCCTAGTGCCTTTGGCGATGGCCCCAATTTTTCCCGATTTAAGGCCAAACGCCGTGATCAGCGCATCCGATTCTCGGTACGGCCGCGATTTCAAAATCAGCATGTGGTCCTGATATTGCGCCATTTACCCCTCCGGTTGTGCATACCCCAACCGTTTGAGCCACGCCTCTTGATCACGCCAATGTCCCCGCACCTTGACCCAAAGGTCCAAATACACTTTTTGTCCGTAATATTCTTCTAAGTCTTTGCGCGCCAAAAAGCCTATGCGTTTCAGCATTTGTCCTTGATTGCCAATTAAAATGGCCTTTTGTGTATCTCGCTCCACGTAAATGGCTGCCCGGATATACATCAGCGTCGGGGTGCGTTGAATTTTTTCCTCAATGGTGACAGCGACCGAATGCGGGACTTCATCGCGGGTTTCTTCGAGTATTTTTTCCCGAATCACCTCCGCTATATAGAAATCTTCCGTCTGGTCTGTCACGGTATCGTCTGGAAAGTACGGCAAGCCTTCGGGAAGCCTGGCTAACAGCGCTTGAACCATGGCCTCAATTCCTTGTTCGTTCTGCGCAGATACCACAAATTCTTCGACATACGGCGCTAAAGCGCGGTACGGGTCAAGCCGCCCTTTGGTCTGCTCGACTAAATCACTCTTGTTGCCCACAAGCACTGCATCATGATGCAAACGCGCAATCAACTGCGCAATCGCGATGTCTTCCGGGCGCGGAGGCTTGGAGATATCCACGACGTGAGCAATCAGGTCGACTTCTTTTAGAGCCCGTTCGGCCGTCATCACCATCCGTTCATCGAGTTTGGTGCGGGGCTGATGAATGCCAGGCGTATCCACGAAGACAATTTGACCGGAGGGGTCATGCAATACCCCTTGGATCCGATTTCGCGTCGTTTGCGGTTTTGCCGTCGTGATGGCGACCTTTCTTCCCAAGATGGCATTAAGCAACGTCGACTTTCCCACGTTCGGCCGACCGATTAATGCAATGTAACCGGATTTAAACGCCATATGCGTCCCCTCTCATTATTCTGCCAATTCCCCTGGGTGTGTCGGGCTCCAGTGAAAACTTTCGGGTAATAGGTCATGCAACCAGTAGCTTTTGACATCATCGCCATCACCTGATGCCACAAATATCTGCAGATCACCAAACTCACTAAGAACCTGCCGACATCCGCCGCACGGCATAGGCCGTTCTCTCTCGCCCATAATCCAAATGGCCTCAAACGAGTGGACGCCGGCTGCCAGTGCCATCGACACGCAAGCTCGCTCTGCACACATGCCGAGAGGATAACTCGCATTTTCCACATTACAGCCGCTAAAAATCTGCCCATCCTTTCCCACCAAAGCCGCCCCCACCGGAAAGTGGGAATATGGCACGTAGGCCCGGTCGCGCACTTGCCGAGCCTGCTCCTTCAGTTCCTGCAACGAATACGCCATTCTCGACTCCCCCTAACGCCCTTCACTAGTCATTGTTGTCAACCCGGGCGTGTTCATGTGCCTTGATAATCACGCGCGCCACGCGTCGTCCAACAACCTTCGATACCGTAAATTCCAAGTTGTCCCATTTCACGACTTCGCCTTCTACAGGGGCCCGGCCTAAAAGGTGGAGAATAAGCCCTCCCACCGTGTCAAAGTCCTCATGGGGCAAATCGACTTCCAAAATTTCGTTGACTTCGTCTAGTTGTACCATCCCGGCTACGTCAATCACGCCATCATCCAAATAACGAACAGGCTGATCTTCCTGATCATATTCGTCTTGAATTTCTCCCACAATTTCCTCAAGCAAGTCTTCAATGGTCACTATCCCTGCCGTGCCACCATACTCATCCAACACCACAGCAATCTGAGTTCTTTGACGCCGGAAATCCGCCAAAAGCTCATCCACTTTCTTTGTTTCCGGCACATATAAGACGGGTCGCGCCAATTCTCCCACGGACGTCGACGGATCGCGCTCTTTTAAATACGCCAAAATGTCGCGGGCATAAATAACCCCGACGACATCATCAATCGTCCGTCTGAAAACCGGGAGCCTTGAATGGCCCCAATGAATCACTGCATCCCACGCTTCGCGCAAGGGGGCGGTATCTGGCAACGCATTCACATCGATGCGTGGCACCATGACTTCCCTGGCCACGGTATCGCCTAAGTCAAAAATGCCTTGAATCATTTGACGTTCATCGGCTTCGAGCAAGCCTTCTTCTTCTCCCACCTCGACCATGCTGCGAATTTCTTCTTCCGTCAGCAACCGGCCCCCTTCGGCCCGTCCGCCCAGAACACGGATAATGCCGGCACCAAACCACGTAAGCACTTGCACAATCGGATAGAAAATCCGCGCAGAAACTTCTAGAAATACCGCAAAACGCAACGCGACACGCTCTGAGTTATGCGCGGCGAACGTCTTCGGAATAATTTCTGCGACTAACAAAATAAACAGGGTCATAACCACTGTGGAAATCAGAATGCCATTGTTCCCAAAATAATGAATAAAAATACCGGTTGCGATCGTCGCCGACATGATATTGGCGAGATTATTTCCCACCAATACCGTCCCGAGCAACCGATTGGGACCCCGAAAACGCATAACGGAATGATTCCTGAAGACTCTCAGCGCGCTTCACGAGACAGCCCAATGCCCCCTAAAATTTCTTCGGTTTTCGCCATCATGCGCTGTTCCTCATCAGGCAGTTCGTGATCCCAGCCCAGCAAATGCAGCACTCCATGCACTGTTAAGAATCCCAGTTCCCGCTCAAAACTATGCCCATAGTCTGCCGCCTGAGCTGCCACTCGGTCTAGCGAAATGACGATGTCCCCTAGCACCGGATCGTCAGGGTTCGCATCCTCTCCTTCCCGTTGGCTAAAAGACAACACATCGGTAGGACGGTCGACCCCGCGATACTCCCGATTCAACGCATGCACCGCTTCATCATTGGTTAACACCACACTCACCTCGGCGTTTTCAAGACCCCCAAGAACGTCAAGCGTGCGGATGACGGCCGCGCGTACTATGGCCTCCAATTTTTCTGATGATCCCGGGGGGCTTTCCACCCATATTTCCACGTCCCCGACTCCTTTCCATTTCCTTCAACACGCTTTCAGGATACTCAATGCGTTGATGAAACATCCCCGTCAAAACCCGCGTAAAAGTGCGGGCAATGGTGTCGAGTTCCTTCAAGGTCAAATTGGACTCATCGAGTTGTCCATCTTCAAGCCGGTCTTTGATAATTTTCCGCACCACTTGTTCAATAGTCTGTGGGGTAGGGTGTTTAAGCGTACGACTTGTCGCTTCGGACGCATCCGCTAACATCACAATAGCCGTCTCTTTGCTTTGCGGGCGCGGTCCATCATAACGAAAATCTTCTTCCAAAACCCCGTCTCCCGTATCGGCAGCGAGCGCTTTATGATAAAAGAAACTGATCAGCGTTGTGCCGTGATGCTCTCGAATAAACTGCACGATGGCATCTGGGAGATGGTACTGACGTGCTAATTCAATGCCATCGCGTACATGAGAGGAGATGATTAACGCCGACACCGTAGGGGCCAGCTTGTCATGGGGATTGTCCGCCCCAAATTGATTGTCAACAAAGAAATAAGGCCGCTTGGATTTCCCAATATCGTGATAGTACGCCCCTACGCGTGCCAACAGCGAATTGCCACCGACGGCCTCCGTCGCTTGTTCCGCTAAGTTTCCGACCATAATGCTATGATGGTAAGTGCCCGGCGCCTCAACCAACAGTTTGCGCAATAATGGCTGATTGGGGTTACTAAGTTCGATCAACTTCATCGATGTAATGATGCCAAAAGGCCCTTCCAAAAAGGGAATCGAGCCCATCGCCAAGACCGCCGCTAAAATCCCATCGAGCAATCCCCATAAGAGCGTCTCCCATGTCGTAGCTTGGCTTAATGCGGCCCCTTGCATGATATCGAGGCCCGCTAAGGCCAGTAAGTTGACAATCCCGACTAAAACCCCCGCACGAATAATGTCATAGCGCTGAGAGAGGCGGGTCACCCCAAAGACCCCTGCTAACCCCCCAAAGAAAGAGACGAGTGCCACATTGAGATCAGCGCCCGTGAGCGTAGCCACCCCCAACGCCAGTACCCCAGCCATAACCATACCCAAGCCTGAATCGACAAGAGCCGTAACCATGATTGCCGCCGTTGGCACCACCAGGTAGCTTAAAGCCGGCAAGTTTTTGACGATATCCGCACCAATGAGTGACGTGGTAAAAATCAATCCCGTAATAATCGTAGCGGGTAGCGATAGGAGGGTTTGACGCCGTAAGAACCACAAATAGCCTGCAATTAAGGCCACCAAAACAAATGATAACAAGGCTGACCCAATCACAGGGGCTGGGTTGAATCCTTGATCAAGAAGCCCCAGTTCTTGCAAAACTTTAATATCAGCAGGCGTGATGACCTGCCCCGCTTGCAGGACCTCTTCCCCCTTGAGAATTTTAACGGTCGGTACCTTGTCCATAGCCGCTTGTCTGCGTGCTGCGGTATCTTGCGCATTTAAAAAGGTATTGGGCACAATCAAGCTCTTTGTGAAGTCCGCTAAAAATAAGCGCAAGCTGGGCTGCTGTTCCTCTTGTGCTGCCAATTGCGCCGCAAAGCCTTGAGCCTCGGCTAAGCCCACTTTATTGTTGCGCACACCATTGCCATTACCCATTGCGGAGGAAATGATCACGAGCGCATCTTGTTGCAGCTGCGACAAACTCGCAGGGGACAGGCTTAGAACCTTACCCCAGACGCTTAAGGGCAATCCGATGGGCAAGGCTTGGGCAATGGTTTGTTCTCGCAAATCTAACGGGGCGGTCTGGTCTATCGACAGCGAGAGTATTAGGGAAAAATCCTTATGGAGCGCCGCCTCTTGATTGCGCAATATTTGATTGTTCGTCGTATAGACACTGGGAACAAGTTTAGCCGCCTGTTCACGAGCTTTTTGGGTGGCACCCCAATCGACCACCCCATACGGCGCCACGACCGTACGCGGCGCCAAATCCCCCGCTGCCACATCGATGCGTTGGGCCAACAACGTCGTGGCGAACACGATAGTGGCCAACAACCAGACCCCTGCCGCTACCAGGACTTGCCGCCACTGCAGGGGTGTGCCTTGAAAGCGGAGTCTGCTAAACCAGTCATGGACGTTGCGTTGCGTGTTCATGCTCATTGTTAGCTCCTTGCTCTGCTTCAAACCGCTGATACGCCTCGATAATCTCCCCGACTAACGGGTGTCTTACCACATCCCGCTTTCCTAAACGAATCGTACGGATGTTAGGAATATCGCGCAAGATATGCTCCGCCTCAAACAAGCCTGAACGCTGTCCGCGTGCTAAATCGACTTGAGTCTCGTCACCTGTGACGACCATCTTAGACCCATAGCCTAGTCGTGTCAAAAACATTTTCATTTGCTCATAGGTGGTATTTTGGGCTTCATCCAATATGATAAAACTCGAATTGAGGGTGCGACCGCGCATGTAAGCCAATGGCGCGATTTCAATATGGCCCCGTTCGCGATACCGTTCCACCGCCTCTTGTCCAAGGAATTCAAAGAGGGCATCATAAAGCGGCCGCAAATACGGGTCGACTTTGTCTTCCAATGCTCCCGGTAAGAAACCCAGTTTTTCTCCTGCCTCCACAGCGGGACGTGTTAAAATGATGCGCTCAACCTCATGAGCCTTTAAAGCTTGCACAGCCATCGCCATGGCCAAATAGGTTTTCCCAGTGCCTGCCGGTCCGATTCCGAACACCAAGGTATTTTGCCGGACCGCTTCCACGTAAACTTGCTGTCCCACAGTTTTAGGCCGCACAACGCGCCCTTGCGTGGTCGTGTACACAGCTTCCGTAAGCAGATGCAAGAACTGGCTTTGGGTGCCTTCTTTAACAGCTTCTACGGCCGCATCAACCGTATCCAAGCGAATCGGCTGCCCCGCATAAGCCCACTGCGACAGCAAGTCCAAAACCTCTCGCGCCAACGCTTGATCGGAGTCAGGTCCTTGAATGGCAATCACGTTGCCTCGCGCCGTCAATTTGACATGCAAGGCATTCTCAATATGCTTTAGATGCTCATCTCCACGTCCTACCAAAAGCGTTACGGCATTGTTATCCGTTATCACCCACTGAGAAAGCGGCAATGGCGTCCCCCTTTGCGTTCCGCTGTTAAGCTGGCGGCACTGCAATATTTTGATTGACTGTCCAAATCAAATGAACCGAAACTCCCTGCTTGGTCCAGTGTACGATGCGCTGCTCCCGCACACGGGTTCCCCCGTGCGCTTCATGCTGCAAGCGCTGCGTCACCTCTGCGACAGCACGCGCCAATGCTTGTTTGCGCGATAACAGCTGGTGACGCCTTTGCAACTCATTATATACGATTTTAACCTCTTCAACCGGAAGGGTCACCTTTCGCCATTGCAGCGGCTGGACAATTTTCTGGCGCCAATAATAGCGAAATGGTACCGCTCCATATCCTTTGAGCAAAATTGGCTCACCATCCGCTAATTTTAGAAAATCTTGCTCAAACCGTCGACCCGTAGGCTTTAAGGCCCAAAAACGAAACGGCTGCCACCAAGTGGCGGCATAACGCACATCCGCAAACACGTCGCCCTTTGCCGGCGTTTTCACGGCATCCGTAATCGGCTGCTTGGCATCTGGCGGCTGCACCGGAATCTGGGCACTGACCGCTCCACTGATTAATGTTTGTCCTTTGTGCACGCGCTCCCCCGCTACCACTTCCGGATCTCCGATAAAGACCAACACGGAGGTCACCACGCCATCTCGCGCCGCAACCAATTTGGATGGCAGTGCATCCGGGGGACGATTGACCAAGGGAATCACATGAATCGTCACCAACATCCCGTGCACCGACAAGCCAATCCACGCATATTGGGGAAGCCTTCTTTGCATCCTTTGGCGTTCGGCATTGAGATTCATGCGTGAACGCAACATGCCAATGTGTACCCCTGCTTGCTCCGCTGCGGCCACGAGCTGTTCTTGAGCCTCATGACTGATATTAGCGCCCGGCGCGTCAATCACCCAAATACGGCTGGTCGCAAACACGATGAGAAATAGCGCCGTCAATGCACCTACTCCGAGAAAAGGACGGTGCTTGAGCGCTTGCACCTTAAATGGCAGTCCCCCTCGGCGCCCAAAACGAACGCGGCAATGATAGCCCCGAACGGACTTTCGCAACCACACAATGCCTTGCAGACTTACAGTAAATGTGTATCCTTTGTCTGTTTGCCGTACATTCCATAGTCTAGGCCCGGCCAAAACGAGACGGCTAATGGCTTCTTCCGGATTGCGACCTGTCAAGGTAATTTCAATCCAACCAAATACTAGACGGTACAAGAAATCAATCACGGCCGGCCCTCCTGAAACACTAACGAACGCACATGGCCCGTAACTAATACTTCGCCGCGGTCTATCCAGCCAATCACCATATCCTGACCCTGGACAATAAGACGGCCGTCCGCCAAGCGCAGAATCACTTGATCTGGAGCATATTTTTCGAGACCACGGTGATTTTCGACGCGGAATTGAAGATGCCCGACCACCTCGATGCGGGAAACATTGACTAAAACTTCAGGGGGGATTTCCAGCATCTGGGCTATTCGTGTCATGGCACGCCCCTTTTTCATACGGTGTCCTCCTTGTCCCTTCTCTCATTCATGCTATGCCTAGATATGAGCAGCCATGAAAGAATTAGAAGCGAAGTTTGCAGGAACCGTACGTCCCCGTGGCGAATATAGCTCTCATCAGTGAACGCTATACCTCCAAAGACTGCTCAGGGTGTGGCTATCGCCAGGACATGCCGTTGTGGAACCGGACCAGTGCGGGCTCGTGATGGATCGCGACAAAAATTCCGCTCGAAATATTTTAGCCTGGTTCCTTGCCCGGCTAGGGTTATATCCTGCTTCTCAGCAGGACGATGTGCTGAGTGCACACTCAGGAATTTGAACATGTTTACACATGTTTAGGAAGGCAGGATGTATTATAGTGGATGCTTTGCTTCGCTACGTAGTGGAACCCCTTTTGCCTCCAGCAAGACCGCTGAATATGGTCCGAGTGCTTCGCATCACGACCACACGGCAATGCTGGATGCAATGTGCTTTTTGTGATTTCAGCCAGTATGCCCCCTTGGTCGGACATCATACAGCGAGTCCCGCCATTAGCCCCGATCACGTCCAACAAGCCGTATCCGCCGCCTCTTATGATCTCATTAAAGTGCGTGGGGGGCTCACCGTATGGGAGCCATGGAGTTACTTTGTACAATTAGTCCGTCACATCTCTTCGCAAAGTCGGGCTCCGATTCAGGCCTTTTCTGCGGTTGAACTCATGCATTTTCACCGCGTGGAAAAAATCCCCTTGCGCGATATGCTCGATGAATTGCGGTGGGCAGGTGCTACGAGTCTAGGCCCTGGGGGTGGAGAGCTCTTAGTCGATGAATGGCGGGAAACGGTCGCGGCCCATCGTCTGCGATCGGCCGAGTGGCTGAGCATTCAACAATTGGCCATGGAGTCTGGTTTGCAGTCACGTGCTATGCTACTTGTCTTTCACGGCATAACCCCTGAGCTCATACAATCCCATCTCCACGCCTTGCAAGCGATTCGGGATTTGTCCGTGATTGAAATCAAACCCTTGCGAACGGCAAGTTCCCCAATGGCCTATTGGGATCCTCCTCACCTTCTCGAATTATTGGCGGTAGTCCAAGCCATTAGAACGCAGTGGCCACATGTGGACATTGTGATGAACCGCACCCTATTATCCGAGGATGCCCTTACGCTTTTGCATCATCATGGTGTAAATCATGTCTATATCACCGCAAAGGAGATTGGTTAATGGCTCGTCCCTTATCATGGGTTCCTGTTCTCGACGTTAGTCATAGCGCAGTGACGCCTTTCACATTGCGCCAAATTTCTGTCTTTGTCCGCAGCCATAATGGCTACGGTCATGTCCTTACCCGCAGTCCGCTTCCTCAAGACTTCGACTGTCCCTCATGGACATATACCGCGGCCCCCATTCAAGGACCATGGCGCATGCCAAATGCCAGTGTGTTAGTGGGCAAACTAGAAGACCCTGAGATGGACATTATGTTAGAAATCCCCGCAAATAACCCTGACAGATCTCCTGCCTTAATCGACCTTGCGAGCTGTACCGCCATGCCTGGGTGCCGTTGGATCGTGTACCGCAAGCCGGGAGTCGGAGCCATGGCGGCCAGCCATGCCATCTTGCGTCTCGCCTCTTTGTACCCGCACGCCTCCTTATGGCTAGACCAGCCTTCGATCGGATGGGACCTTGCCGCATATTTGTTGGCGGCCGACGATCGCTTACAATTACTTCATATTCCGGATCAGGAACTCTCTCAACTGGTGGATATCGCCACCGCACTGCAAAGGCCTATTATGCTTCATGATTTTGGGCCTCACAAGGCTTTACCTGTAATGGCTCTGCCGCAACATGCCTTCTTGCCCCCAGTACCCTCATCGAACATGACGTCGTTGCCCGTCTACCCCGGTTACCTTTAATTTTAGGGCCAGGGTGTTACAGCCCTAGCAAAGGCCCCTGCCGGGGCTTGAACCACAAAAGCCGGCCCAAATTGGTCCTTTTGTGCATTAAACCAGAAGCCTTGACTTGGCCCATCCACAATCAGAGCCCATCCAGGCCCAGTACCATCCGTCGTCATAGTCGCTTGCAAGGGATGCGGCCATGGCTTTTGATTCTTCCACTGGGCTTGTCCCGCTCTCAGTGGCACAATGCCTTTAACCGTCAACCCATAAGGCGGATTAGTGGGCATCACGGCAATCACCGCACGCCATACACTAGGATAGGGGTATCGTTTAAAAATCCTACCACGGTTCGCCGGGATCGTTACCATATCAAACCCCCGCAATCCCGACGTGACTGGAAGATAACCGCGAGCTTGGCCAAAGGCCAACGTTCCTTGCGGCGGACTATCAACCGTCCAATGTTGGAGAACGTGAGCACCTATGCGAGTAATCGTAGCATGATTGGGGTCGGCACTTAACACCGCAACAGTGCCGCCCGGTGCTGGTACCAACGTGGTAATCGCTAGAGGCGTTCTCGTGCGTAACCTCAGGCCGTGGTTCCATTCATAAATGCGAACATGCAAGGCGTTAAGTCGCTCCGCTACAACCCATAGGTGACCTCCAAGATACGAAACGGCTAACAGCGTCATCCCTTTGGGCGCACGGACTGCGACATGGGGTTGGCGGCCCGGTGTCATAGCCCAAATCGCATAGCCGGTCGTCACCCACAAGGTACCACCATGGGCCGTCATAATTTCTTCTTGGGCAACTAACCCCAGGGCTCCCAAATTCCACAGCGGGCCGCGCAAATGACCTTGCGCGCTAAATTGGCCCACCCACAAATCCTCACGGTTATGACCTATATTCTTAGCAAATGCGACCGCCAAATGGGGCGGATAGGAGAGTGGACCACATCCTGCTAATACGAGAGTTAAAAACAACAAAAAGACCCTTTTGGACAACCTGATCCAAAAGGGTCTAAAAGCCCAGCCTTTACGCATCTTAAACCTGTAGTTGCGCTTTAACTAACTCCGCAACATGCCGACCATCGGCCCGACCACGAATTTTAGGATTGATCAAATTCATGACCTTTCCCATATCTTTGGGGCCTTGGGCTCCGGTCTCTTGAATCGCTGCGACAATCAGTTCAGTCAGCGCCGTTTCTGTCAATGGTGTTGGCAGATACTCACTGAGAATAGCAATATCTTTCTCATTTTTCTCCACTAAATCACTGCGGCCTGCGCGCTGAAACTCTTCGTTGGCCTCTTTGCGCTCTTTAATTTCTTTCACAATGACCTGCAAGATGCCATCGTCATCCAGGGTAATGCGTTCACTGCGCGTTTCTTGAGCCAAAATTCCCGCCTTTACGGCACGAATCACAGACAGACGCACACTATCTTTTGCCCGCATCGCCGTCTTCAAGTCATCATTCAGCCGCTCTCGGAGAGTCAAGGGAGAACCCCCTTAAAAACCATAATTATTTCGCACGCTTTTTGCGCGCGGCTTCGGATTTCTTCTTGCGACGGACACTCGGCTTCTCATAATGCTCGTGTTTACGCGCTTCCGCAAGGACGCCCGCCTTTTGGATCTGTCTCTTAAACCGCCGTAGTGCGCTGTCCAAGCTTTCGTTTTTACCGACTTTTACCTCTGACATAGTTCTCCCTCCCCTCCACCCGAACGGGTCGGGGTACGCTTCTCTTTATTATATGTGTCGAGGGAAAAGTGTGTCAAACCCTGATTGCTATGTCTTTTGTCTGAAATCCTACCTTACCATGGACGGTACAAGTGCCCATACTTTGATAAGCACTCTTTGCAGAGGGTGCTCTCCAAAAAGCCGGTGGACATGGAGGTCGCCTCCCGTTTCACCACTGGTTTATGACAGATATCACAAAACTTTAACTCCACAACTTTGCCCATCATCTCGACCTCCTGCCTATAGCATGGCCGAAAGATCGGGCAAGAATCCTAGAAAAGGTCACCAACCGAGGAAAGCCGTGAGGACGCCCACGCTGTCAAAATCCCAGCAGCTATCACGCCCGCGTTCTCTGCCCGGTAAATGAAAGGGCCTAACGATACCGCAACGTATTGTGCCTCTTGCAACATCGCCACTTCGGAGTCGGAAAGACCCCCCTCGGGCCCAGCCACCAACATCCACTCGGAGCCGTGAGGACGCTCCTCCAGTAGCCACTCCAGAATGTTCGGCCCTTCAGGATGTAAAACGCATTTGACATGCCCGGGCATGGTAGGCAGTGCTTTAAACGACGTGACGGGTTCAATCTGGGGAACTCGTGTTTGCCGAGACTGTTCCGTCGCTTCCTGGGCAATAATTTGCCATCGTTGCTGTTTTGCAGGTGAGACGTCGCGCACAATGCTTCGTTCTGACACCACCGGGATGAACCGAGAAATGCCTGCTTCGGTGCCCTTTTCAACAATTTGGGCAAAAAGATCGCGTTTGATCAGCGCCTGAGCTAAGGTAATGGCAATAGGCACGTGCACCTCGTCCACGTTCTGAATGGTCAAGGTCTGTGAGTCTGGCTCCACCTTACACTCATATAACCGGGCTCCACTGACCAACGCTTCCACCAATTGTCCTGGTCTTACGCGCATCACCCGAAATAAATAGTGTTGCTGCGGTGGTGTCAGCATGCATTCGTGCCCTTGAATCTGCGAAGGTTCTACAACGATGCGAATCATCGCCTCACCACCATCATCGCCCACCCTTGACGATGCTGCACCGATTGGACTTGAAACCCGGATTGCCTTACGACCTGGGCCACCTCATCAGTGCGCTCGCTTAAAATACCAGACAAGATGCTTTGGGCCCCCTGTGCCAAATAGGGAACCAAATGCGGCCATTCGGGAATAATGATGTCGGCAATTAAGTTGAGCAAAGCAAGATCAAAGACCTCGCGGTGTGGTACATCCGCTAAGGTCCCCAAAATTAAGGTCGCCGCGACTGCGTTGCGGTCCACGTTCTCTTTCAGGGCACGGAATGCCACGGGATCCGGTTCAACGGCCACGACGCGCTTAGCGCCCATGCGTGCAGCTAAAATCGCTAAAATTCCCGACCCCGCCCCCAAATCCAAAACACGCTGCCCCACAGGTGCGACTCGGATGATTTGCTCTAAGCACATTAAGGTGGTAGGATGATCGCCCGTACCAAAGGCCATCGCCGGATCTAAAACAATCTGATGGCGAGAATCGTCGGTTACAGCGTCACTCCAAGCGGGAACGATCTGGTACCCTTCGGGTAAGGAGATCGGCTGGTAGTATTGCTTCCAGCTATTTTCCCAGTCTTCCGTCAAAATTTCCCGGTAGGACACCTCCCAGCCCTTGCTGCGCGCTTCGGCCGCAATGCGAGCTTGGTTAGAGGGCCAGCTGGCATCCAAAGGAAAATAAGCGCGGACAAACGGCTCACCAGGCGCCAAAGGAATATCCGTGTAGGGCGCTTGGGCTGGCGAGCCATCGTCCCACTCGACCCCTGCTCCAGTCCATGACAAGAAGATCTGAACCGTCTCCTCAACCGCCTCAGCAGGCACAGTGCATGTCACGGCCATATAATTGAGGGGCTGAATGGAATTACCGGCCCAGGGCATCTTTCACCTTGCGGAAAATACTCTTGTCCTCATGGGCAACCTCTTCTTTTCGCATTTCCGCCCACATGTGAAGAATCTCCCGCTCTTTCGCGGTCAGCGAGGTGGGAACCACAACCTTTACACGCACATTCAATGAGCCGTGAATGGTGCTGCTGCCAATCCGCGGCAACCCATGCCGACTCAGCTTGAACACGGACCCCGTCTGAGTCCCTGCCGGAATATGAAGCGTTTCCTCCCCATCCAAGGTGGCCACTTTAATTTCAGCTCCTAAGGCCGCCTGAGCGAACGTGATTGGCTGCTCCACCCACAAGTCATCCCCGTCTCGTGTGAAACGTTCGTGCGGTTTGATGTGGATAAACACAATTAAGTCGCCAGATGGGCCTCCGTGTTGTCCGGCGCCTCCTTCACCCGCCACTCGCAATCGAGTGCCTTCATCAACCCCTGGGGGTACCGTTACACTCAAACTTTTGTCGACGCGTACTTGCCCTCGACCATGGCATTCTTTACATGGAACAGGAATAATCCGTCCGGACCCGTGACATTTTGGACAGGTTTCCACCTGACGAATGCGGCCCAAAAAGCTTTCCCGAATGCGTTCAACCTGCCCACTGCCATGACACGTCGAACACATTTCTAAACGGGTACCCGGCTCGGCTTGGTTGCCATGACAGTGAGGACACACTTCGTCACGCGTCACTTTAATGTCTTTAGAAGAACCCGCCAACACCTCTTCTAAAGTCAACGTCAGATCATAGCGCAAGTCAGGACCTTTTTCCGGACCTCCCCGGCGCCCTTGACCGCCACCCTGCCCAAAAAATATATCAAAAATGTCTCCAAAGCCACCAAAGCCGAAGTCTTGGCCCCCAAACGGATTCCCCGCTTGCGGCCCATCCGCACCGAACTGATCGTAACGGGCGCGCTTCTCGGGGTCACGTTTCGCCATTACTTGATATCCCTCCTCGTAATGCCAGTCCCTGACATCGCTATCCCGTTACTCCGGTAATGCTTCTTCTTCTGTGCTGACCGAAGCGCCTTGCCCTGTCGACACTTTAACCAAACTAGCCCGGAGGACCTGCTCCCGCCATTGGAACCCTTTGAGCAACTCTTCAACGATTGTTCCCTCAGGCTCGGCACTGTCCACCTGCTGGACCGCCTCATGAACCCGGGGATCAAAAGGCAACCCAACGGTTTCAATGGGGGTGACACCAAACCGAGTGAACACTTCATTAAATCCCTTTAGGGTCATTTCTAACCCTGCTCGCCAAGCTTTTGCTTCGCCTTCTTCCGGCATATACTTGAGTGCCCGCTCTAAGTTATCGTAAACGGGTAGAAAATCTTTCAAAATTGCACCCGTGACAAATCCCCTTAGTTCCTCTCGCTCTCGATCCATCCGCCGCCGAAAATTATCAAAATCGGCCTGAAGCCGCACTAATTGATCGTAGCGATCTTGGGCCACTTGCTGCCAATTCGTTGCATCCTCCTGAGGCTCTTGAGAATCCGCAGTCTCTTGCTCCATCTCCTGAGATTCCACGGTTTCCGGCTCTTCCTGGGATATCTCACGTTCGTCAGCCATCGATAATCCTCTCCTTCTCACATTCTACCTTATGCTACACCCAACCGATGTCGCCTCATACGCGCTTTTCGCTGTCACGCCCACCGCAAGGCTTGGGACAATTCGTCCGATACGACCTCTAACACGGTCATCACATAAGCATACTGCATACGCCGCGGCCCGACCACCATCACCTGCCCGACGATTCGTTCTCCCATTTGGTAGGTGGCCGTCACAACACTGCAGTCTTGGATGTCTGCAACCGATGTCTCCGTGCCGATCAGCACGGTTACCCCGCCCGTCATGGGATGAGTTTGGGCCATTTGCTCGACAGCCTTATCTTGCTCTAAAAATCCCAGAACCCGACGAACCTTCTCGATGTCATTAAATTCCGGGTAATTTAAGATGTTTAAGGGGCCCGCCAGGGTCATGCGTTCCTCGTCGCTACCATCGCGGGCTAGCCAACCTAAAGCCGACTTCCACAAAGACCAATGTTGCTTAAGGCTCGTCGACAACGGGTCTAGAATATAATTCTGCAAGTCCCGTATCGCCATGCCCGAAAATTCTCGGGAAAATTCCAGGGCCAGTTCATTTAATTGTGCTAAACTGAGTTCAGATGGAATGGAGACCGTACGGTTTTGCGTCAACCCATCTTCCGTACGCATGATAAGGAGCGCCTGGTCCGGGCCCAGACGGACAAAACGCAGCGCTGAAAAAATGCCGAGTTCCCAAGATGGTGCCAGCACAATCGAAGGATAGCCTGTAATATCACTGACAAGCCGCGCCGTCTGATGCACAAACCATTCCAATTCGCGAATGCGCGATTGATAGGTTGCCCGAATGCGTTCTAGCAAATCGTGGCCAATCGCAGGCCGCGCCATCAACTCATCCACATAAAAACGATATCCTTTATCAGACGGCACACGTCCCGCTGACGTATGCGGCTGTTCAAGAAAGCCCCAGTCCTCCAAATCCGCCATTTCATTACGAATCGTCGCAGGACTAATTCCCAGATTATATTTGCGTGCCAGTGTCCTCGAGCCCACAGGTTCTGCTGAGAGAATATAGTCCTCGGTCAGCACCTGCAAAATGCTGCGTTTTCTCGCATCCATGTTGTCACCTCCCACCCGAATTAGCACTCTAACCACACGAGTGCTAACGTATCCTACTAGCTAAAATAGCGTGCGTCTACAATCACTGTCAAGCACTTGCCGTCTCCTCGACAAATTCTCGAAATACGTAGTTGGCCACGTCAAATCCCCGCGCTGACAACCGAATCCGGTCTCCATCACGCTCGATGAGGCCTTGCTGAAGAAGCCGCCCCAGTGTACGCCCAAAGAGTGCTTCCGGCACGACGCCAAAACGGCGCACAAAGCGCGATCGCGAAAATCCTTGGCACTCCCGCAACCCTAACCAGACGTATTCTCGCATCTCTTCGGGCCGTGCTAACGGCTCCGCTCCTGCTTCAACAGACTCGCCGGCTAAAGATGCTTCGATATAGCGCCTAACCCCGCGCACGTTCCACCAACGCCGTCCGTGCCAGTATCCGTGCGCCCCTGCCCCCAACGCCAAGTAGGGGTTCATGGTCCAATAGAGCCGGTTATGACGCGACCACCGGCCATTTCGGGCATAATTGGAAATTTCATAGCGTTCAAGCCCGGCCCGTTCCATAAAATCGCGACCATAATCGGCCATGTCGGCTGTCGTGTCGGACAGTGGTAACGTCACCTGTCCCTTTTTTAGTTGCGTCGCCAAGGGCGTCCCTTCCTCAATTTGAAGCTGGTACATGGAAATGTGATCCGGTTCCAATTGGCATGCGGCGTCCAAAGTCTCGTGCCACTCCGCCATGGTCTGTTGGGGCAATCCATAAATCAAGTCCAGACTGATATTGGAAAAGCCCGCGGCACGGGCCGCAGATACCGCATCGCGAGCATCCTTTGCCGAGTGAATGCGATTCAAGCGCTTCAAATGATGATCCTGCAACGCCTGAACTCCTAAGGATAGTCGATTCACGCCCGCGTTCCGGTAGGCCTCAAGACGCTTTTTGTCCACCGTTCCAGGATTAGCCTCCATGGTAACCTCGAGGTCAGAGGATACCGTAAGAGGGCTTGTCAACACCTCGTGCAACAGCTCTCCAATGTGGTCAGGACTCACTAAAGACGGCGTGCCTCCACCAAAGAAAATCGAGACTAAGGGGCCACTTGGAACGTCTTGGATGCGTTCCCACTCTCGCATCAAGGCCTTCATATATACGGCATGATCTTGTTCGCCCATCCCTGTAACGGTGTTAAAATCACAATACGTGCAACGGGATTGACAGAAAGGAATATGCACATAAAGGCCCCAGTGGTTGATGGCCGGATCCGTCACTTGTCTTCCACCCGCAAGATGGCCATAAAGGCTTCTTGGGGAATATCGACACTTCCCACCGATTTCATCCGCTTTTTACCCTCTTTTTGTTTTTCCAACAGTTTGCGCTTCCGGCTAATATCCCCACCGTAGCATTTAGCCAAGACATCCTTGCGCATCGCACGGACCGTTTCGCGAGCAATGACGCGCCCACCAATAGACGCCTGCAACGGCACTTCAAAAAGCTGCCGGGGAATCAAATCCCGTAATTTTTCCACTAAAGCCCGTCCCCGATGATATGCCTTATCGCGATGCACAATGATCGAGAACGCATCGACGACTTCGCCATTAATTAAAATGTCCAAACGCACCAAGTCGGCTGGAACATATCCGCTCCACTGATAATCGAAGGAGGCATACCCACGGGTACGGCTTTTCAGCTGGTCAAAGAAATCATACATAATCTCCGCCAAGGGCAGTTGATATGTCAGCATGGCACGTTGGCTGTCGATGTATGAAAGATCTTTATAGACTCCGCGCCGCTCTTGGGCCAATTCCATGACGGCCCCAATATAATCGCTTGGTGTAATGATGCTCGCCGTTACGACCGGTTCTTGAATCTCTACAATGTCGCCAGCGACCGGCATTAAAGCCGGATTGTCCACACGAATCTGCTCGCCATTCACCAGTTGGACCTGATATACGACGTTAGGTGCAGTTGTAATCAAAGAAATGTTGTATTCACGCTCGAGCCGCTCTTGAATGACATCCAAATGAAGTAACCCCAAAAATCCCGCGCGAAAACCGAACCCTAAGGCTGCCGAGGTCTCTGGCTCAAACGTCAAGGCTGCGTCATTGAGCTGCAATTTTTCCAACGCCTCACGCAGACGGCCGTATTCATTGGTATCGACGGGATAAAGGCCCGAAAACACCATCGGCTGCGCAGGACGGTAGCCCGGCAATGATTCTTTCGCCGGATTGGCGGCCAACGTCACGGTATCCCCAACGCGCGTGTCTTGAACGGTTTTAATGGCGGCGGCAAAAAATCCCACCTCTCCCGTTTGCAATTCCGATACGGCCACCGGATGTGGCCGAAATACTCCAATCTCGGTCACATCAAATTCCGCACCATTAGCCATGAACCGCACCCGGTCGCCCACCTTCAACGCGCCGTCGACCACGCGGATATAGACCAACACCCCTTTGTAACTGTCAAAGCGAGAATCAAAAATCAAAGCCCTAAGCGGCCCCTGGCTGTCGCCTCGGGGAGGGGCAATCCGTTCAACAATCGCATCAAGCGCTTCGGCAATGCCGATCCCTTGCTTAGCGGATACTAAAATCGCTTCGGTTCCATCTAAGCCAATTTCTATCAGTTCCTCGCGGACCCGGTCCGGATCGGCATTCGGCAAATCAATTTTGTTAATGACAGGAATCACCGTTAAATCATGCTCCAACGCCAAATATAAGTTGGCCAGCGTCTGAGCCTCAACGCCTTGGGCGGCATCAATCACTAAAAGAGCCCCCTCGCAAGCCTGTAACGCCCGCGACACCTCATAAGTAAAGTCCACATGGCCCGGCGTATCGATGAGGTTCAGCTCATAGAGATGTCCTTGACTCTGATAGTCCAGACGAACGGCCTGCGCCTTAATCGTAATGCCACGCTCCCGTTCGAGATCCATGGAGTCCAGAACTTGCGGCGCCATTTCTCTTTTCGTCAACGCGCCGGTGGTCTCAATAAGCCGGTCTGCCAACGTACTTTTACCGTGATCTATATGAGCAATAATCGAGAAGTTGCGGATATCCGACTGTTTCACACTAGCCCTCCACCGTTTGGTCCGTATCCTTATTATCTTAACGATTTCCGTGGTGCATGAAAAGCGACGCGAGCCCTTACCGAAACAATGCCCCTTGGGGGCTTTGGAGGTCTTAACCCTTTGATGTAGTTCTTTGTCACCACACCCCCCGGACCTCATGGTCTGGCCATTTTACGACAAACGTCCATTCCTCGCTCCCCCATGACTTTTTATGCTAAGGATACCGGCCATGCATAGGCTGTTATTTCGAGGAGGGTGTGTGATGGACCAATTGGGGTTTGCGCGCCTGCAGTTTGGCGTAACGACCGTGTATCACTTTTTATTTGTGCCAATCACTATTGGCCTGGCATTTCTCATTGCCATTCTGGAAAGTATTTACGTACGAACGGGCAACGAAGACTACCGGCCCCTTCTACAATTCTGGGGGCGTTTATTCCTCATCAACTTTGCCGTCGGTGTGGTGACAGGTCTGCTTCAAGAATTTCAATTTGGTCTAGACTGGGCGAACTATTCACGGTTTGTTGGTGATATCTTTGGGGCGCCACTGGCCGTCGAAGCGTTATTAGCCTTTTTTATGGAGTCGACGTTTATTGGCGTCTGGAATTTTGGGTGGGACCGCATATCCAAAAAGTTGCACCTACTATCGATTTGGTTAGTGGCCGCAGGCACCATGATTTCAGGTTTTTGGATTCTGACCGCCAACTCGTTTATGCAAGAACCCGTGGGCTATCAAATTGTCAATGGCCATGCTCAAATGGACAGCTTTGGGGCGTTATTGACCAATCCCCAGCTTTGGGTTGAATTCCCGCATACGATTTTAGCCGCTTACTTGAGCGCCTCGTTCTTCATGTTAGCCATTAGTGCCTTTCATCTCTTAAGAGGCCAACACGTTGAGAGCTTTAAAAAATCGTTCCGCGTGGCCTCCATTGTTGGTCTCATTTCGGCCGTTCTGGTGATTGTCGTAGGCGATATGCAAGCCAGTCACCTCGTCAAATCACAGCCCATGAAGCTTGCAGCGGCCGAGGCTTTGTGGAATACCAGTTCCGTCCACGCCCCGTGGAGCGTGATTAGTGTGGTCAACACCAAAGCCCAAAAGGACGAATTCAACATTAAAATTCCCGATATGCTGACCATATTAGCCTACAAACGGCTCAGTGGCTCTGTTCAAGGCATTCACCAAGTGCAAGCCGAATACGTCAAAAAATATGGGCCCGGTAATTATATCCCGCCCGTTGCCCCGACGTATTATGCCTTCCGCACCATGATTTTTGCTGGAACCTTGATGCTTGTCTTCGCAGCGTATGCGGTCTATTTACTGCGCCACTCACGCTTTACCAACAAGCGCTGGTTTTTGAAAGTGCTGGAATGGAGTCTCATTCTTCCCTACCTGGCCAATACCGCCGGATGGATTATGACCGAGGTGGGACGACAACCATGGGTCGTCTACGGCCTACTACGCACCGCCAACGGTGTCTCCTCCCCCAGCAGCGTGTCAGAAAGTGACATTGTCGTATCCCTGATTACCTTTGCCGTGGTCTATGGATTCATGGCCGTCTCCGCAATCTACTTGTTCCGCAAGTATACGATTATCGGCATCGACCCCACAGACAATGCTCAAAGTGTGGAGAGCACGTCTCCGATGATGTTTATTGGGTCGTAAGTGCCATCAGCGGATACAAACAGGAGGGAGTCTATTATGTTACCGACAATATGGTTTATCCTCATTGCTGTGTTGTTTACCGGATATTTCATCCTTGAAGGATTTGATTACGGCGTCGGGATGCTATATTCCTTCATTAGTCATAATGATACCGAACGGCGCATGGCGCTGAATACCATCGGACCCTTGTGGTCCGGCAACGAAGTCTGGTTGGTGACCGCAGGTGGTGCCCTATTTGCGGCGTTCCCGTTCTGGTATGCAACCTTATTCAGTGGATTTTATCTCGCACTTGTGCTCATGCTGGTCGGCCTCATTTTCCGGGGCGTTGCTATTGAGTACCGCAGCAAAGACCAAAGCCCCGCGTGGCGCAAGCGTTGGGACATTATCATGACCGTAGGCAGCTTCTTGCCTGCGTTGCTATGGGGCGTGGCGTTTGCCAATTTTCTCGAAGGCGTGCCCATTAACGCCCAAATGAACGACGTTGGGGGATTTTTTAGCCTTCTACGTCCGTATACCGTATGGGCAGGATTGTTGAGTCTCACCTTGTTTCTCGCCCAAGGCGCTACCTTCCTTGCGCTGAAAACGGCTGGCCCGTTACGCGATGCAGCCGTTCGCGTTGCCAAACCGTTATTAACCACAGCGTTAGTGTTAGCAGCTGTCTTCATGGTATGGACAATGCGCATGCCCGCCTTAGGCCATCGTCCTTGGTATTTCACCATCAGTCTTTTAGGCTGGATTAGTCTGCTTGTCGCCCGCCTCGTCGTAGACAAAAAACAAGGCACGGCATTTTTGTGGCAATCCGTTATGATTGCGCTGAGTACAGCCGCATTCTTTTTGGGACTGTTCCCTCATGTCATGGTGTCGACTTTAGGTGCCCGCTATGACTTGACCGTAACGTCAGCCGCGGCCAATCCGTACACGCTGCATGTCATGACCATTGTTGCGTTAACCATGGTGCCTATTGTCTTAGCGTATCAAGCGTGGACCTACTGGGTCTTCCGCAAGCGCATTACGCCCGAACAACACTTGGAATACTAACCCTGCCGCACAGAGGGACCCAGGTTTGCCTTGGGTCCCTCTTCATCATAAGAGCCCATTCTAAGCCGCTTTCTCACGGTGCTTGCGGTGAACAACAATGGTACTGGCAAACATCACATTCATGGTGCCCATTAATAAGTTGAGTTCCATATCGTGAGGCTCTTTAAACCCTAACGTTAAAAAGAAGATACCATTCAACACGGCCAATATAATGGGAGGAATGCGTCCGCCCCGGGCTAGCACTAAGAGACCACCACACACCAATTCAATAATCCCAACCGTCAAGCCGAATGTGGCCACGTGGGGAAAAATATAGGTGCGGATAATAGGGGCCAAGGGTGTTGTCGGCAAAGCGGCCGTCACGCGCGGAACAAGCCATACGCTGGTCGGGGTATAGAGCTTAAAAATTCCCCGCCAAAAGAAATATAAACCGTCAATCAGCCGAAGCACTGTCAACCACCGACTGCTTACCTGATACCGGGCCATCAGCCCACCTCCTTGCCTTTCCTCTTGTTCGATCTTAACGCAGTTTTGCCGTTTCGGCGGTTTTATGGCTAAAATACATGCCGACCACAATCATATTACGGGCTTCGATACACTGGCGGCTTCCTCAGGAAACCCCATGACCGTGTTAATCAACGAACGGCGCACGCATGAATTCGCGAACCAGCAACCAGGACTCATCGCGATAAGCGTTCCCGAATTTCTTGTGTATTTACATGATCGGGGTATACTCTCAATTACAGAGACGGCAGATACCTTCAATCGGTTGGCGGCCCTTGGACGCACCCCGAAGTTATTTATGAATGCGGCTGCTGCGGATATCCGTGCGCGAGGAGGGAGTGTGTGATAGCTATGAATCGTCAATCTATAGCAGATGAGCGCGTCATTGCTGAACTATGTGCCATGGGAGATCTCTCGCGTTCGGAGGCGGTAGCGCTCGTACAACAGAAAGGGCTGGATGCACTTCGTGTGAAAGTCGGCGCTTTCCTCTATGCCCGAACCCCCATGACCAGTGGAGACGCGGCCGTACGCGTCGGCCTGCGCAACCGGGGATTGCTCTTGCGGTATTTGGACGATCATCAGATACCCCCGGCCTCCGAAGACGATGACGATTCTGAAATGGCCCAACGCGAATTCAGCCGCCGGATGAATGAGCGGCTTTCCCGTTTGCGTTCCTAACGGGGGTCTGCATATCCGGAGTTAAGTGCAATAGAAGTTGAAAGCCTTACACCGTGCGACGTTCTTCAAAATGTCATCTCAGTTGTCAGGCGACTATTTTCGTGCAACAGCGCTCCCAGCGGGAGTGGAAGGGCTGTTTTCTGAGAGATTGGGGTAGTTTTAGACCTATCTTTAGTGGCTATTGCAGTTTTCGTTTGCGGGAACTCCCCCGCCGGGGATTCGCGAAGGTCGCTGAACCTCTGATCATGATCTATTCGGGGCGCTCGGCCTGGCGTGCCAAACGATACAAGGTGGCCCGGCTCACCTGCGTCATGGCGCAAATATCGTTGACGGTCAGATGATTGGTGTCCCGCGCTCCGAACAGTTCGAGGGCATGGGTCGCCCCTTTATGATGCCGGGTATACGTGTGCGGCCGTCCCTGGTAGACCCCGCGGACTTTGGCCGCGGCAATGCCTTCCCGCTGGCGCTCTCGAATGAGATCGGCCTCAAATTCCGCAATGCCGGCCAACACCGTCATCAAGAGCTTACCGATGGCGGTGGCCGTGTCGACCATATCCCCGCCCATGTTGAGCACGACCAGGGCCACCCCTTTCTCCGTAAGGGTCGCGATGGTATTCAGCGCATCCTGCGTGCTTCGGGCAAATCGATCCAGTTTGGTGACCACCAGCACGTCACCGTCCTGGAGACGATGAAGGAGAGCCGCGAATTGGTCCCGATGGCGCAGGGAACGTCCCGAGATCTTTTCCTGATAGATGGGGTCACACCCGTAGGCAGTGAGCTGGTGAACCTGGGTCGCCAAACTTTGGGTGGTGGAACTGACGCGCGCATAGCCGTAAATCATGGTCTGGGGGCCCTCCTCGCGCGATGATTAATGAGACAAGCATATGATACACTACAAACGGCGACAACACACAGCGTGTTCGGTATCTCAGGTGAGTCTACCCATGTGAGACGCCGGCGCACCTCGTTTCGAGAGGAGGATGGCGGTGCCCGTCAATTTTCTGACCGCAGAGCAATCTGCTCAATACGGGCGGTATGCGGGGGAACCGTCGACGTCCCAACTGGCCCAATATTTTTTTTTGGATGATGCGGATCGCGTATTTTTGCGCCCGCTCCGGCAGGCGGAGACCCAGTGGGGTTGTGCCGTGCAACTTGGCACCGTGCGTTTTCTCGGGACCTTTGTCGACGATCCCGAGAACATCCCGGCCAACATCGGCGATTATCTCGCCGCACAACTCGGTCTGGCCGCCACGCCCAACCTCCGCGCTTACGTTCAGACCCGGGTCCATTGGGACCATCAACGGCGCATCATCGCCCACTACCACTATGCCTCGTTTGACGCCCAACCCCAGCATTGGCGCCTGACGCGCTGGCTCTACACCCGCGCGTGGACGGCGGCGGAGCGTCCGAGTCTCCTCTTCGACCAGACCACCGCCTATTTACTCGATCGGAAAATTCTCTTGCCCGGGGTGACCACCCTGACCCGTCTGGTGGCCCAGGTACGCGATCGAGCTCAACTCCGCTTGTGGCGGCGCTTGGCCGCGGTACCGGATGAATCTCAACGGAACCAATTGGAATCCTGGGTTCAGGCCATCGACCCCGGGCGCCCCACGCCCTTGGATCAGTTGCGCCATCCCCCGACCCGGATATCACGCACCGGCTTTCGCCAGGCGGCGGAGCGTCTAGACCTCCTGCAAACTGTGGACCCGGGCCGATGGGATCTGCACCTCTTGCCCACCGCCCGGCTTCAGGCCTTGGCCCGATTCGCCGCCACCGCGCGCGCCCAGACCGTGGAGCGGCTAACGCCGGAACGGCGCGTGGCGACTTTAGTGGCCTTTGCTACCGTGTTTCACCAGACGGCCCAGGATGATTTTTTCGAGCTTTTCGATCGGTTTTTGAGTGAGCATTGGAGCCGCGCGACACGCCAGCAAGCGCAAAGCCGCTTGCGGACCCTCCGCGATTTGGATGCGGCCGCCAAAATCTGCCGAGACGCCTGTACCATCCTCCTGCAAGAGGACACGCCGGATGCCCGGATCCGGGATGCGATCTGGGCCACCATTCCCAAGGCAACGTTGCAAGCCGCCGTGGCCACCATTGCCCAGGTCACGCAGAGCGCGGCCGCGTCAGACGAACAGCAGGCGGTGGAGACTCTGTATCCCCTGTTTCGACCCGTCATGGCCTGGTGGCGGGAGCATCTGATCTGGGAAGCCACGCCGACCAGCCAAGCCGTGTTGGAACGCTGGAATTTTGTCCGCGCGCATTGGGGAGAGACTCGGAGCCGATGGCAGACTGCCCCGACGACGGGCCTGACGGCCGCATGGCGGGCGGTGGTCTGCGATGAGACGGGGCGGATCCACCCCGCAGCCTATACCGTATGGACAGTCCAAGCCGTCTGGGACGCCCTCCGGCGTCATGACCTGTATAACCCGGGCAGTGTCCGTTACGGCGATCCGCGGGCGCAACTCTTGCACGGTCCGGCCTGGGACGCCGCCAAACCGCATATGCTGCGGACCTTAGGCTGGGCCGTCGATCCCGCCGAGGCGCTCACCCCATTAGCTCAGGCACTCGATGCCGCCTATCGCCAAACGGCAGCCCACTGGGCGGACAATCCGGCCGTCCGGCTCGAATCCGGGGCGATTCGGCCCCGGGTGGTGCTTACGCCACTCGACCGCTTGGAGGAATCCGCCGCGCTGCGCACACTGCGACCTCGGGTCGATGCTTTGTTGCCTGCCGTCGCGTTACCCGAGTTGCTGTTAGAAGTCCATCAGTGGACCGGATTTGCGGACGCGTTTACCCATGTGAGTGAAGGGGGCGACCGCATTCAGGATTTGGCTCTGAGTATCTGTGCCGTGCTGTTAACGCAAGCCTGTAACATCGGGTGGGAGCCCGTGGTCAATCCCGCCGTCCCCGCCCTGGCCCGTGATCGGCTGGCCTGGGTCGCGCAAAACTATATCCGGGCGGAGACGTTGGCGGCCGCCAACGCCACCCTCGTCGACTACCATGGGCAGCTGCCGCTGGCCCAGTCCTGGGGTTCCGGCGACGTGGCCTCCGCCGACGGCATGCGCTTTGTGGTGCCGGTCCGCACCCTACACGCGGGGAGCAATCCCAAGTACTTTGGCATGGGACGGGGCGTGACCTATTACAACTTCGTGAGCGACCAATTTAGCGGCTTTCATGCATTAGTCGTGCCGGGCACCCTGCGGGATTCGCTGGTGGTGCTGGAGGGACTCCTCGAACAAACCAGCAGTCTGCATCCGCACGAAATCATGACCGACACGGCGGGATATAGTGACATTATTTTTGGCCTGTTTGGCCTGTTAGGCTATCAATTCAGCCCCCGCTTGGCGGATGTCGGGGAAGCGCGCTTTTGGCGCATCGCGGCGGACGGCGACTATGGCGTGCTGAACGATCTCGCGCATGCTCGCATCCGGTGGGATCTGATTCAGCGCCATTGGGAGGACATGCTCCGGGTGGCTGGCTCTTTGAAGTGGGGCGCGGTGAATGCCACAGCCCTCATCCAAACCCTGCACCGCGGCGGACGACCCACGGTGTTGGGGCGGGCCATTGGAGAGCTCGGCCGGATCTACAAGACGCGCTATCTCTTGGCCTACCTGGATGACGCGGGCTATCGGCGGCGGATTCTGACGCAACTTAATCGCGGGGAAGCGCGGCATAGTCTCGCCCGCGCCGCCTTTTACGGCAAACGGGGGGAACTGCACCAAGCGTATCGGGAAGGCCAGGAAGACCAATTGAATGCGTTGGGGTTGGTGGTGAATGCGATGGTCCTTTGGAATACGCGGTACATGGGGGTGGCCGTCGATGCCTTGCGGGAGGATGGCGTCTCTATCGACCAGGAGGACCTCGGTCGGTTATCACCCTTAAGCCATGACCACATCACCATGTTGGGCCAATACTCGTTTCAGGTGCCCGAATCGGTGGCTCAAGGGCGACTGCGGCCGTTGATGCGGCTCACCCGGCGGTAGTGCCTACTGCATTTATCGTTCCGTTACTACCCGAACCCCACTTATTAGAGGACTTTCGTGACTTCCCGAAGGGCCTGGCAAGCTTTCGTGGGGAGGACGGCGTCCCAATCCTGTTGGTCGGTGGGCGGGGCGGATATTTAAGTGCTTACCGAACCGAGAATGGCATCCCCCAAAAAGTGCGGACCGTTTACTTATAGCAACAAAGAGAAGGAGCGCTAAAGTTATGAAGTCGTCGAGTCGTTGGATGACCTCCCGCTTTGCCATTTACGCGACTGGTAACTCCATAAACAACGTTGGGAACTCGATGTATGCCATCGCCTTGCCACTTCTCGTCTATCATCTTACCCAGTCAAGTTTATCGATGGGGTTAACCGTAGCCTGCGAAGGCTGCTCAATGCTCTTCCAACCCTTTATCGGCACGTTGGCGGATGGCCTAAGCCCGCGATTCCTCCTGATCGTCTCTCTTCTTTATCAGGCCGCACTTGGCGCTGCGCTCCCTATTCTTTACTGGCAACACGATCTCACGACCTATATTATTTACGTTATTGTGTTCCTCCTTGGACTGGGCATGAATTCCTTACAGTCAGTGCAAACCGTTATTATTCCGATGATGTTCGGGGAGTCTAAAGACCAGGCAAGCGCAGGCCTGACGGCCGCCTACACGGTCACCACGATTATTGGGCCCTTGGCTGGAGCTACCGCTCTTGCTACGTCGGGGTACCAGGCACTGCTGTGGATCAACTGCTTATCGTTCCTAGCCCCCATCGCGTTACTTCCGTGGACGCGGGTACCCACTCGTTCCCATGCCTTGAAGGGCATCGCACGCGCACGGTCATCATGGTGGAACCAAACCCGCGAGGGGTTCCACGAACTCACACGTCACGGCTTCACAAAAAATCTGTTATTAAGCTTGATGTCGTTGCGCATGGCCAACGCCGCGATCCTCCCCTTGGCCGAGTTTATTCTGAGACATACGTTTGGCGTGGGTAGCGCGATTGTGAGTGGCGTTTTTGTTGTCGAAGGCATCGGTTCGTTTATCGGAACCCAATTGCCTGTCCGGCTTAAGCGGCTATCGACCACCTCGTTTCTGCTGTACATGGTTGCATTTAATGTTCTAGGACTTCTTTTCATGCTGTTCCCTGCCTGGCCTGCGGTGCCTGCGGGATTATTTCTCGGTGCCGTTGGATACTTGGGAGCGTCTGTGGCAAGAAACTTGCTTTTGCAAAACCATGTGCCTATCGAATTGCTCGGTCGAGCCAGCTCGACCTTTCGGACAGCCACAGGGGCCGTCGCCATCATTTCTCCGCTCGTGATGGGATTCATTACGACGATTTGGGGAGCCAACACGGCTTTAATCGTCTTGGCCGCTGTGGCCACAATACCCTTCGCGTCTTTAACCCGGCGCCCGAATCCCATCCGTGTTTCGAGCCATAAATTAGAATAGCCCTGTCCTCGAAGCCAAATGGAAAGGTACGGCAAGCTACCAAATTGGCCTGGAAGGCAGAGGTCAGAGGAACCAAACTTACACGAGGCTCATTCACATTGGAGAGGACAAAGGGAATATGACTAACCTATCTAGCAGACGCAAATTTATGCAGGAAGCTCTCAATGCCGCACGCCAAACGTCCGCCCGCGTGTCGCCCAATCCACGTGTCGGAGCCGTGCTAGTGAAGGGCGATAAGATCATTGCACGGGGATGGCACAACGGGCCCGGAACGGCTCACGCGGAGGTCATGGCCATTCACGCTGCGGGTCCTGCGGTCGCCGGCAGCACCCTCTATGTCACCCTGGAGCCTTGCAACCATTTTGGTCGCACCCCTCCGTGTACGAAGGCCATTATCGAAGCCGGAATTTCTAAAGTCCATGTAGCCCTTTCGGACCCTAATCCTCAGGTATCCGGACGAGGAACCGCCCGTCTGCGACAGGCCGGGATCGACGTGATTTATGATGACGAAGCTCAGGACGACGCCGCAGAGCTGAATCGGCCGTATCTCACTTGGATGACGAAGCATCGGCCGTGGGTGATGTTAAAGACCGCCCAATCGTTAGATGGCAAGGTGGCCTCTTCGTTTGGAGAATCCCAATATATCAGTGGTCCGAAGGCCTTGTCTTACGTCCATGATCTCCGCGGCGATTCGGATGCAATCCTTGTCGGTGTAGCAACAATCATCGCAGACAATCCTCAGCTCACGTTCCGAGGGGCGTCTGACCGCCCCGACCCGCTTCGGGTTATCTTGGACACACACGGTCGCACGCCGCCGACAAGCCGCGTGTGCAATCAGTCATCCTCCGACCCTACATGGATTTACACTTCAGATAAGAGCACTGAGGAGTGGCGCGAAGCCATGACTAACCGCGACGTCCGAGTGATCACAGTACCCACTCTGAACAATCGCATTGATCTGCCGGCGGTGATCCGAGACTTGGCGGATCATGGGATTCAGTCGCTCATGGTTGAGGGCGGCCCCACGGTGCACGCAGGCTTTATTACAATCGGTGTCGTTGATGAGTGGCAAACCGTGATAAGTCCAATAGTCTTGGGCGGTAATGGACCGGGGGCCGTCGGAGGGTTAGGGTTTCATCTGTCCCAAGCTCCGCTGTTCCGAATTCACAAAATCACCCCTCTAGATCGTGACATGTTGATCGTGGCGCGGCCTGTTGAGGACCCACGGGCACTCGGTTAATCTGGGAGTACCGTGGTTGCTTATTGGTTTTGTAGCAACCGTTTGAATGGGCCTTATATGGCCGGACCGAGCGTCTTCGTTCTTGGCCCCCTTACAGTTGTCCCATCACCATTCGCCGACACAATGCCACCATATCAACCCCGACATCGACCGGAACCGTCGATTCGTCGGGCCCCATGATGGTGGGCCGTGCGAATTGGGCATTACCGATAGGCGGTAATTGCTCCCGTAACGGACTTTGCCGTGCTAGCGGGCGCCGACGCGTTTTGGTGACCCCTTCGGCCCAGAGCATCTTCGCGCGCAAGGCCGCGAAGCTATAGCCGCGCCCCAGACGATCCGTCGCGCGGATGAGATTATTAAGACTCTCGGTATACGCGTTCGTCACCGGGTGATCAAAGTACGCCACGATATGCGTATCCCAGTGCCGCCAAGCGGTCAGCAACTCCGCAAAGGCGGCGCGTTGGTCGGGCGTGAGTGACTGCTCCCACGTCTGATAATAGGATCGAGCCTCGGCGGCACTGCCGCAATCATAGAGCCCGAAGAATGATTCCTTCAAGCGATGGATCTCGCCCAAAACCGGATAGTTTTTGACCCACGTGGAGAGGCGCAAGGCTTCCCGGTCGGTCAGGTCGGCCTCCCGTTTGAGGAGGACGAATCGATCGTGCATGAGTCCCCGGCGCTGGGCCGGCGTCAGCGCCTCCCGGAGTTGCTTGCGCACCCGCTCCACGGCGGCATTGGCCATCTTGAGCACATGGAACTTGTCAATAACCACGGTGGCCTGCGGGAGGGCCGCCTGGACGGCCTCCTGGTAGGGGCGCCACATGTCCATCGTCACCCGTTGCACGCGCTGTCGATGCGGCAATCGCATGAGGTACGCCGTCACGGTCTCCTTGTTGCGGTTCACCAGCAAATCGACCAGCGTACATTCTTGGACGTTGGTCACCACGCCCCGAGGACGGATGAGATGGATTTCATCGAGACCCAGCCATTGCGGAGTCTCGACCTGACGGTGCGCTTCTAAGGCGGTCACATGATCGTGGAAAATATCGCGGACCGTCCGTTCGGAGACACCCACCTCCTGCGCCACGTGGGCAAAGGGCCGTCGGATGGCCGCCGGTCCGATCCAGGCGACTAACCGTTCCGTCATAAACCGCTGGGTATCCACGCGGGGCAAATCCTCGTAAAAGGTCTTCCCACACGCTTTACAGCGAAAGCGGCGCGTTTGAAAATAGAGACCCACGCGCTTCCCGTGCATTGGCAGATCCCGAATCCATTGCTCACGACGGCCATAACCCACGATGGCCGTGCCGTCACAATGGGAACACATCCTCGGGGCTACCAGAGTCTCGGCGGCAATATGGTAGGCGTCATCGGTTTCATCCACCGCGATGATGCGGTAGTCGGGCAAGTTGAGCAGGTTCGGCACGGGTTCCGCCATACGATCATCCATGAAGCCTCCAGATTCGTCATTGCATCCATCCATCATACAATCCGTTTTTAATTTACCATGACAATCACCAACGATCCATTACAAACCCCGTTTTTAGTACGGCATGTTACTTCGACTCAATTATCCGAAATCCACCACAAACTCCGCATACCCCATTCCCCGAAGGAGGAGACGCCATGAGGTGGTATCTCAGTGGGCCGATGACGGGTTTGCCCGATTTCAACCGGGCCGCTTTTCATGCGGCGGCCGCGCGGATTCGGGCGGCGGGCCATGAGGTCTTGAATCCGGCCGAGCTCTGTCCGCCCGGCATTTCATGGGAGGAGGCCATGGCCATAGACTTAGCGGCTTTAGAGACGGCGGAAGGTGTTATTACGTTGCCAGGCTGGGAGCGATCGCGCGGTGCCCGGATTGAGGTGCAACGGGCCCGCCAACAGGGGCTCCCTGTGCATGCCCTGCGCCATTGGTTGCAAATGCGCCACGATGCCCGTAGCGCACAAGAATTGGAATACGACTGATATCCCTTTGGCAAATTGCATATAAATAGAGCCCGTACTTCGGTGCAAAGACGGGCTCTTTAGATCACGAATGTAATGCCGTTACAATTACGTGGCCGACAATTGTCCCCACGACAGCACCGATGGGACCCCCTATTGCGGTCCCAATCGCCGCACCGAGTGCCGCGCCGACAATGTGTTCAGTTTTTTCTTGCTGCATTGGACACCACTTCTCCTTTCTGTTCAAATGTTTTGCCGAGGAGTCGAAGTGCTCCTCGCCTACTTAGCATAACAACACGGGTATGGGATACAGGGCCTCACCAATGTAAGTTGTAAGTTCGCAGATCCTGGTGCCCATTCCGCGAGACAAGGGTTCGACATGCCTTACAGACCGTGAATATGTTGTAAAATAAGCTATGGTATACGATACCGATACACTCATCACATTAGCTCAGCAACGGGGGATTGTTCTTCATCGGCGCACTCTCACCGATTGGGCGCAACGGGGCCTTATCGCCCAGCCCGTCCGCCGAGGACGGGGACGGGGCCATGGCGTCCGTTTTGAGTGGTCACATGATACGCTAGAACGCATCGAAGCCATTGTACCCGCGATGAAGGGCTTCCATGACGCGCGCTTTCCGATGATATTATTGTGGCTACTGGGGTTTGATGTGCCCGTGGCCCAAGCCAAAAGTGCTATGCTATCGACCCGAGAATTCTTTGATTCCCTGGCCGTGATGCGCAAGGAAATGAACGAACAATTGGGTCCTTCTTCTTCTCGGGATGACCAGGCGGATTGGCTCAGTCGCTACGCCGTAAGAATGGCGGGCACCAACACTATCTTGGCGGATGATATGGAGGCGCTGTTTCATTTATTTCTCGCCGACCATCCTGACCTTGGGGTGATCGACAGTATGATTGATCGGGCTGTAGCTGATCAGCCCATGCAGCGTCTCCCCCGTAACCTAATAAAAAAGGCAATGCACTTTCTTCGCTACGACTTTCCGCTGAATACCATGATGGAGCAAGCCTATGCCACATCTGACAGTGATTGGCTAAGAGCGCGCAGAGAATGGCTTCAGCTCTTACGCGCCGCGCGCAGACTGTCGCAATCCTTAACGCTAAACCAAACTACCTTTCGTCTGGTCGGCTATCAACTGGTTATTATGGTGGGCCCTCTGGTTTTTTTCACGCTTTTGCTATTAAAACATCCGAACAAGCGGCATTGGCTGGCAACAATTGATAAGATAACACGAGACGTTCAAGAGATTAGTCGCGAAAGCCCTGAGCTTTGGGTTCCAATACGCGCTTTCATATTGAAACGCGTTCGCTACGCGGCCTCTAAGACAACGAAATTGAGGCCATTTAAACTTAACCCGTAATTTTAATACTTGTGGTCGGATCGGCACAGTAAGTTTCCTGCCGCCTGATTAACACGGTGCCAGATCTCGGCAGACACATGTCACGCCATCTGCGTCATAAATCAAAAAATCGTTGCGTAAACCCGATCACGCTATCTCAAGAAACTCCTCGATATGCGGGATCGTCAGCGTCATATTAACCACATAAAGGGGGTTCTCTCTGGGTAAATCCACGGGTTTATTGGCGGGCCCCTAATCGAATGAACACGGCTCGCCGCATGCTTTTGTCGTCGCGCTCTATTTTACAATAGGATATTCCACGTTACCCAAATGCGGCACAAATTGTGGGGCCCAGTCAGCGAGCCCCTGCTTCAGGACAAAGGCGTTATATCCCAAGATCCGCAAAATGGCGGTGGCTTGGGCGGCTTTTTGCAAGGTCCCTGAGACCAAGACAACCTCCTTGCGATAAGGAATCTTGGTGAGATTGGCTCCGAGTAAGCGAAAGGGAATATTCACGCTGCCCGGAATGTGCCCACGGTTAAACGCCTGCGGACTCCTCAGATCGACTATCATTGGAGCATGGCTGGTGGATAATAAATTGAGCAGTGTATTCGGCCCAATGGTCCAAGGGCGTCCATAACCTTCGGGGTATTTCTGATTTAACCGGGTCCAAAAGGTGGCGAAGGGGCGCGCGAGCCTGAACGGCACGCGATCATTACCAGACGGCGGCGCCACATTTCGTGGGGGCGCTATCGATGATGTGACGAGAGGCAATGGTGACACCTCTGAGGCGGTGGGCCACGTATCGAGTAGGCGGTTCCATGCCGACGTGCCCCACCGGAGACTGTACGCGTTGTACCCTAATAACCGTAAGAGGGCGGGCGTCATTTCGCCGCCATCGCCATCATAACAAAACACCACAACGGGTCGGTGTTTAGGCAAGGGAAACAGATGAATGTGCGCGATTCCCAACGCACTCATCATCGTGATAGTCCGAGGTTTTTGGGTAAGCAATTCTTGCCCCATATCTTGCAATGGAATATTATGGCTTCCTGCAATGTGCCCACGGGAATATCCATCGGGGCCAAAAGGTTGGCGCACATCAATTAAAACCGGGCGGTTGTATGGCCTGTTGATCCAAGTGGCCAGTTGCGCCGCCGTCACTTCATAATCGTGATGGGCGGCAGCAACGGCAAAGTACCGGGCTATCGTCCTTTTTTCGGCGATAGACAACCCGTAGGGATTGGGGGGGAATCTCAAGGACGCGCTGAGTCGTATGACCCCTCCAATGCCGACCACCGCGGCAATGAGGCTCGACACCATCCACCATTTCTTCCATTTCTTCATTCGGCATCCTCCAGACTCTCGCCATTTACGGGAGCGAGGTTTTGAACACGAGAATGCGGGTATGGACAGGGCCGACCGACCAGAGCCGCGTCGGCGGAAATGCCGCGAAGCCGCGCCACCTCATGTCAAATGTCGCCGTATCAAATGCGGTGTGGAGTTGGGCTAGAGAGATGCGCATATCGGGATCATTTGTTAGGTAGTTCGCATACACAAACGTCCCAAGGTGAAGGCGCATAGGCGAGATGAGGCCGCCTTGACCCCCGCCCCCGATCCCTTTGGGCCACGACATCCGGTCCGGCCACTGAAGCAACACGGGAGGAAACAGCCCGTGATACTGCAGCTGTTCGGCCCAGACGACATCAAAGTGCGGGAACGACGACGTATGGTGGCCGTGGGATGGAACCGGCTTATACCGCATTTGAAGCATCCCCCGCCATGGCCCCGCGGTCGCCGTTTCCTCCTCAACCGTCCACGGTGAGGGTTTTTGCGCGAGCGCCACGGCATTACCAATCGTCAGTAGCGGCGTCCCCGCGGAGGGCAGAAACAGGCCGATGCCCTCCAATCCCAGCCATCCGGCCACCATTGCCCCGATCGCAAGGCTCCCGATCACGCTTTTTCTCATGGATCCCATCCTCTGTGTCGCCATATCGCGTAGACACCATGATCATATCTCTCCGGGCCTGCAAACGGAACGGGACCGGCCCTGAAACTGATGTTACCCTGTGTCACATCGGTTTTGCTCGTCAGCCCCCGTATTATTTGCCACCATTACGCTGACTCGCCAAACGAATAAGGAGGCAGGATGATGAAAACCACCATGGTATTAGGCGCCGCGATCTCTCTCGGCCTCGGAATGGTGCCCTCGTCCGCCATGGCTGCAAGCCTCGGCCAAGTGGCGGCCATTCCGCAGGCTGGCGGGAATACAACCATTCAAGAGAGCAATAGTCCAACCGCTACCCGTACCTTTTTTTCAGAGACCAACCCCGCAGGCATTGAAATGACCCCCGCAATGACCGCATTACTGGGACCGAAAGTCCGACATATTGTCGCCCACGGCGGTGTCGTGACCTCCACAGCGGGTGCATCTACACCGTGATCGAATCATCCCAAGTGCCCAATGATGAAAACATTGGCAACCTTCAGGAGACCTATTTTCACACGACAAGTGGCGTATCATACAGCTTAGGCGTCACCTATGGGTCCCCGAGCCTTACAATCAGTCCCACAACTTGTGAAAGTCCTTACTATTCAGATCTTGCTAGTTGGGATTATTAAAAAAACCGTTGGCATCCAGCAAGCGACTCAACCGGGATCCAAGCGTCTTTTCTTGGCTCCCGGATTTTTTTCGAACGCTTTGACACTAATCCCTCGTATGTTTGGTCCCGAGGACATATTGTGGTGTCCGAAAACTAGACACATGTGGAGCGCCACACGTGTTATACATCTCTATTAGGCCATATGCATCCCCGACGGTGCGGCGGATGCTATAGTCAACGGACGCGACGGGACAGACGCTCTTCAGTTTTCCCCCTGCAGTAAATCTTGCCTAACGCAGGCCGTTTGCCGGTCTTCAAACATAGCGAGCCGTGACACCATGCTCGCTATGTTTGACCACTTCTCCACCGCACGTGTCGCGGTTGGAATAAGACAGGAAACCGCTACCGCACTTTACCACCCAAGAATAAAAGCCCAAACCCCCGCCATCCAGAATGATAGGTTGTGATGTCCGTAAGTCACCATGCGTCCAAACATACTTTGTGATAGACTCCAGTTGCATTATCGGGATCCCCGACAGGACCTTTGGGATTGCATTTGTATATCGCATTATTTTTATGCAATAGCGGCGTTGATAATCCGGTAAGTGTTTTCTGAGGCCCGTTGCGTATTACAGCATCTGCTGTAATAGGGTGTTTTTGCCCATCCCCTCGAAAAGGGGGAATAAGAGATTAGACGTGGGTAACTTGTTCCGGTATAACTTCTAATTGAACCAGTTCGTGAATGATAGCCTCCATGTCAACGGGCTCTGGATCGTGATTAAATTCGTATCGACCGTAGAGATTAATATGCTGCCACGCAACAGGAGAAATTCGCTTCAACGCATCGGAATCTTGACTGTGCTTTTGCCTGTAATCCAACATGTTTGATAAAATACTGGCATTGTAATAAATGATGCAATTGGCGATGAGACGACTGCACTCGCCCCATATTTGTTGGTGTTGTTCGGTTTTAAAACGAAGTTTCCCAAAGTTGGCATAGGACACCGCTCGGCATAGTTTATGATAACTCTCGCCCCGATTCAGGGCTCGCTGCACATTGCGACGTAGCGGTTGAGAATCAATGTAATCCAGAAAATACAAACTTTTGATGATGTTATCATACTCCCACAACGCGCGCTTGGTTTTGTTTTTACGGGCGTAAGCACTGAGTTTCCCGGTGATAATGCTCTGCGTTGTAGTTTTCAGGGCCAGGGACAAAATGATTCGCTGGATATTTTCAAACACGTAATGGCCATTCTTCCATAATCACCGGAATGGATTGGGTATTGATTTTTCGAACGGGCGAATCGTATGAATTCCCGTCTCGAATTTCTGCCCATCACTGCTGGAATGAATGACTTCGTGGATATCAAAATGGTGAAAGATCGACAGTTGGCTGGTCGCGTTACTGACGCGATCGTTGGCCTCTTTTAACGTCTCTAAGCGAATAAAATTATCGGATGTGGCCACAAGCAAGGGATAACCAATATCCGAGATTTCGCCCATTCTCCCCAGCCCCATATTGGTTCCCCAAGCAATCAGGCCAGCGATCAGAACCTGTTCTTCCTTGGTCTGTTTCGCATACCGCCCTAAGATATGGTCGAACGATTCAATAAATTGACAGCGTTGATTCACGTAATGCAACACACTCCCCACATCAACGGATTTTAATGTATCGAAAAAGGAGTGGTTGATGGAATCAGTGTCTCGAGTATACGGAAGCGTCCAACGGTTATGTACGCCGCGATTTTTAATTTGTACCTGTTCATTGTCGCCGGATGCAATACGGTGGTTCACTTCGGTAATTCGGGCTTCCAGTCTCTGTTCCAGTTCCGCTAAATGATCGCGGATGGGTTGGCTGACGGTCGTCAGACCGACATCGGCCATCAATTTTTCTTTTTGTTGCCACTGTTCGTCCTCGATCAGGTCATCCTCAAAACTACGAAATCGGATACTGTCACGGCAAAAAACATCTCCCGCTTCCAAACGATTACGTAAAAGGCGGTAAATGAAGAATTCATAACGATCCACCGATAAGGTTTTTTGTCCATCGGAATCTTGTTGATAGATGTAACGCTTTACGTTATTTGGTAGAAACTGATGGGGTAAATCGGAGGCATACGGCCCCAATGATTTATTTTGACGAAAAGACCGTGTTATAAAATAAATGGCCTCCATCAGCGAATCATGCCCCGAAGGGGCTGTGAGATCAATCATGCGAATTAAAGGGCGTAAATGTCGTTTGAACTGACGAGCTAATTGATCAATGTGCTCCCATTGAAAAGCCGATTCATCCCATTTTGCATTGATGACAATTTGGTCCGCCACAGTGGCCAGCTTCGGACGTTCCAAAATGGAAAAGGCCTTCTCCTGAATATCACGAAAAGGGGTGTTCGAGGCAATGCTGTCGTCAATAAATAGTTTAAGTACCTCGCCCACCCTTTTCATGTCTTGGTGATTTTCTGCGTAACGTTCATATACTTGGTCCTTGGCTGCGGATTTGGCTTCTTCTATGTACCGCCTGACGTTGTAAATGAAGGTACTAATCAGATTGTCATTCATTCGCTGATAGCGATAATAAACAAAGCATAATAAATAAACGTAAACCATCCATTCATCAAGCCTCTTGAGTTTATAGACAGAGTAATAATCGACCAAGGAGGCAAAGTATTTAATGCTTTCATTCGAAATTCCCAACGTGGACAATAATTCCTGGGCCAGTTGGTATAAAGGCTGGATTTGCTGACCTCGGTCCATCTCACGCTGGATTTCCTTCAGACTAAAATCCTTAGGTTCACGCTTAAGTTGCGTCACTTCATACAGTCCTTGGGAATCCTTTAGCAGTGCCTTCAAGGCATCGATATGAGACTGTTTTAGGTGGTCCTGCATCATGGCGATTAAGCGGTTCTGTTCAAAGGTGATTGCCTGGCCAACCGTCTCTTGCATAAAACTGTATCCCGGGACGACGATGCATTGTTCGGACAAAAAATCCATGATTTCACGAAAGATAAAAATCGGCTTGACGGAAACGGTTACCGCTTGACGAGCCTTTTTTCTCATCTGTTCCCTTTCTTCTGTACCACAACTGCGGTAACTAAATAATTCAAGAATCATCTGCTGTTGTCTCAATCGGGTAAACTTATCAATTGGACGAAAGTCAGTGAGTTCACTATTGTTGAAGTGTTCCTTTAAAACGTACTGAAAATCCTCCGCAACATCCTGAAGGTCCAATACGAAAAATTGATGTTTGGCTTTAAAATAGCCTAGCTGCAAGACAAAATAAGCCTGGGAATGGACAGAGCGCAACCTTTGTAGCAATTCCTTTTCGGGTTGGGAGAGTAAAAAATAATGACAACGGTCTTCATAGGTAAAGTGTGGTCTACCAAAAATCGCTGTGAATTCATCGTCTCCCAGAATGTTTAACCGTTTTTGTTGGGTCCCGGTTTTTTCAACCGCCATAGTTTTCCCTTTCCTCATCATAAACTCTTTCAAAAAGTATACTTTTCGAAAGAGCCTATTTGTCGTGGTTTTTCCATGTCATAAATATAACATAATTGACTTTGAAACATGTCAGAGATATTGTATATGTTTTGAAATACAAATATAATAGCAATGTTTATTTTTAGATTCTCCATTTATTGCCGAAAGGTGGAGGATATTCCATGAGAACCTTTTTTTATGCCAGAGTCAGTAGTCAGGACCAGTCTTTAGAAAGACAACTTTCTGCCGCCAGAGAGATGCGCATTGAGGACGAGTACATATTCGTAGACAAGGCCAGCGGTAAGGATTTTCAAAGACCGGAGTACCAATTGATGAAACGGATGCTGCGGAGTGGAGATGTTTTATATATTAAGTCCCTCGATCGATTGGGACGTAATAAACAAATGATTTTGGACGAGTGGCAGGAACTGATCACAGTCAAAAAAATTGACATTACCGTTTTAGATATGCCTCTTCTTGATACCATGAAATATAAAAATCTGAACGGTATTGAAACCTTGATCTCGGATCTAATTCTGCAATTATTAAGCTATATGGCCGAAGATGAGCGCAAGAGGATACGGGAAAGGCAAGAAGAAGGGATTCGAGTAGCCGTTCAGAATGGGGTCAAATTTGGGAGGAAGAAGTTCGAGATTGACGAGACCTTTAAATCCGTCTATCCCGAGTGGAAACAAAATAAAATTACGGCGGTAGAAGCCATGAAAAGAGTGGGGATGAAAAGCAATACCTTTTACAGAAGGGTCAAAGAATACGAAGCGAACCTTTGATGGCTGTTTTCGAGGGGATGGGCACCTACTATGAGGATGTGCCATTACCACCGTCAATATGGGACCTTGCGGTTCCAATGATACTGGGGATTTAGTTCAATGTAAAATGCCACGAGACACCACCGATTGGATGGCGGTTAACCTCCCCAGAGTGATCGCCGTCACAATAAGACCGTTACTCGTCCACAACAGCATGCTCGTTAGCGACCACCCTGAAGTCAAACCCCCGTATCCCCAGACGATGACTTCGGCGGTAACCAGCGCGATCATGGTTGTCGGTGCATGGGGGAACAGGCGGCGTGTCAAAAAGAGGCCCACATGGACGAACAGAACAGCCCCCGTGGTGGTACCGAGCATGGACCAGGTCAGCAATCAGCATCGTGTCCTCTCCTCTCTATTCTGATCCTCGGTGACCTGTCGATGGACCGCCAGTTCCTTCTTAGAACGTAACCGGTCGACTCGCTCCATCGTTATTCAATAGGACCGATCATCATCGCATTCAACATTCTAGCCGGGAGGCATCCGCATGAGACAATACCTTTTCCCCATGATAGGGGTAGCACTGGGAACGCTCGCGTTGGCGGGGTGTGGGATCAGCAATCACCTCGCGGGAACGCCGACAAGCGCTGACCATAGTCCCAGTTCCGCTACAGTGCAACCGAATGGCAGGACCACGACGCCTTCTGCGTCACCGAGTGCTTCCCCTACGATAACACCGTCTGCATCGATATCAACGACATCACCGATTGCATCGAAATCCCCTATCACCGATACTTCTTCATTAGATACATCCATTGCTGTTGTGATCCATAGGCAGTTTCCCATGCCGGTGGAATTACCCACCTATATTCCATCAATCGATTCGCATCCCTCGTGGCCTGTTACCGCTACGACACAAGAATCTTCTCATTCGTATCAGGTGACATTTTGGAGGAGTGCCACCGCATTGCCGATGAATAGCGCACAGATCCCCCATTCCTCCCATATATGGATTGCGACCATCCAAGGGTCCCATTATGGTTCGGCGACGCAAGCCTATAGCGCTCTTCAAACGCAGGCGGCTCCGACTTGGATCCCATTGACACGACTCGGAACGCACTCCACATCCGTTTTTTTGAATTCTAGCATTACCGCAAGGCTCTATCCGTCAGGTGTTCTCCAATGGACAGTCGGCAACTGGACGATTCAAGTGAGTAACGGAAGCCGCGCAGCGGATATGACGGTTGCAAAATCCTTGCTGGCAACCATTAATCCGGCATCTCTCCCGGCTCCTCATGGATTATTAGCGGCTACTGCCACGGCCTCCGGGGAACAATTTCAGGCGGCATGGGCTAACGGTTCTAATGTTTATGATTTCACCCCGTTTGCACAGCAAATTCGGGGCAATGGTGCCATCTACGACCGTATGCTCTCGGCAAAGTCGGGCACCTCTCTTTTTATTCACGTATTAACTTCAATAAAGACGAGATAGCCATAAACAGTGGGACAACGAACCCCTCGCAATGCGACGAGTTCGTCGTCCGCTATTTCCCATGACTAGCTTAAACCTGCTCCAGCGTAACCCACAAAACCGAGAGGTAAATCATCATCAGTCGTGGAACAGATGTCAGCGTAATAGGCTACACTGGCCCCATAATTGGTGACTTGTCCATTAACCATTCCGCAGACCGCACCATTGTAAGCGCTAATGGCACTGAGAATATTCGTGTAATCTTCTGCTGTAGTGGAATACTTATCGGAAAATAGAAAGTCGATCCCGTGGTCAATGGCCATCAGCGGGTTATCTTGGTAATGTGCATTCATGGCGGACTGACACTCGGAACAATTATCGTCACAATTGCAGTCGCAATCGTCTTGCCATGTCGCTAAATACGGTGCACTAATCACGTTCACTCCTTGACAGGTATCGGCCGCACTCGATTCCATCGTGATCATGGCCAAAATCAGTCGCGGATTCAAATTGTACTTGATTCCGATGAAGTTCGCATAAATCGTCACTCAATGGCCTGACGAATGCGGTGAATCTGGGGAAATAAATCGGCGGGCGTACGAATATCTTCAGGCCATCCGACACGCAGGAGCAGAGAATCGGGAAGAATTTGATGTGGATGGTCCAAACAGCACGCCAAAATCCGATAGGTCCGTATCGGCAATGGCACAAAGTGATGCGCACGCCATATCCCTTGTTGTTGAGGGTCGACGATAATCCGCTCACGCAATTGCAGGCCCCTGATCATCCTCGCATCTCCTTCGGGAGGGCACTCCACCGACGATCCGAGAGCGATGATCGTGAGGGGCGGTCAGGCTATCTGGTCCCGACGGTTCAGGACGGAAGACCCTATGACTTTGCGACGCCGGCTTCCGCACGGGTGTGCCCTGTTAAATGTTGGTAATGATATAACGCTGATGGGGACGGACAAGTTACGCCAGCACGGTGAGAGTGACCAAAGCCGAAAAGCACGAACTGCGACCATGAAAACACACCCCGTTTGCTGAGTGATCAACACGGTCGGGTGCTTCAACACACCGTCGATGATATCGCCATTTCAACAGAACCTCGATGGACGAACAACTGGCAAGGGAAACCTATTTCAATCACGGAATACGGATACCCCGCAACAAGACATAAGTTCCGGCCGATTGGCAGGGACTGCTATTTGGTGAAGAACCGATCATCGGGAATTATTTCCGGTGATCGCATTCTTGATTTATGAAACGGCACGTCTTGTCCTAAAGTTACGCATCGCGGCAACATGTGGAAATTTTTCGTGGTGTGACAACGGCTCGTTCGTAGTGGAGTTCTTTACGAAGTAACATAGGGTTCCCTCCGGTGCAAGGGGGCGTATGATCCAATCTGAGCCTCATTCTAGTACACAGCCCCCTTAATAGCCATTATTACCCAATTATAGCGTGGGGAATCCGCATTTTGTTGGCGGCACCCCATGCAGTACAATTTGGCCTGCTGTGGCTCGCTCATCCAGAGTGGACTTTACCGTCAGACCAATATTATTGGCTCCTCGCTATCTTGGGCGCTGCCTACCAAAAGCTTGGACAATTACGTACGGCAGAACTCTTTTATCGACTCGCTCAGGATCATACGGGAAGTTACACGGAATCGGGACTGCGCATGGCCCTCAATCGCGGCACATGCGCCTGGTTATTAGGCGAGGTGGACGAAGCGCAACGCTTATTTGAGTTTACGCGCGTGGAAAGTCAACAACGGGGCTTTGCCTTGGTGGAGGCGTGGGCTACCATTGGTTGGACAACTATCCAGTTTTATAACCAGAAGCTCGACGGCACTCTTGCCGCGCTCAATCGGGTCGAGCAAATTGCGATGATGCTCGAAGAGTCTTCTCTCATCCACGCGGTGTGGCACAATCAGGTGGTGTGGGCACGCCTCACCAACCAATGGGATCAACAACGAGACTTTTTACAGCGGTTGGAAGACGCCTACGCTACATCCGACCTCCCTATTACCCTGCTCACGGAATACCTCTATCGATGGACGCACCTCCATGCGTATGATCGCGCCCAAGACTGTCTTATGCGTGCTCGTACTCGATCAGCCATCGGCATCGAAAGCACAGAGTTTTGGCAGGCGGCCGCAACCTACTTTGCGGCGTGTCATAATCATGTAGCATGGAACGTGGCGCAAAGGTTCAGTCAACGTCCCACCATCTCATGGGAGGATTCGTGGCACCTATTTGACGCGATGACCATAAATCAGGGAGGACCATACAGTGAATAAAAAATGGTTCGTAATATCTCTCGTGGTGATGGCATTGATCATCATCCTACCGATGACCGGAGCGACACCGATTACTTTAATCTAGAGAATATAGCAGGACGCAGGCTTTTCAACGATAAGGAAACACTCGTGGGGATATGTGGTGGAGATGGGGAGGATGGCTTCACCATCCTCCCCGTTCCGCCCTTTTCAACGCTCGGTAGAGTGTCGTCCGCGACACATGAAAGGCCTGGGCCACCTCCGCCATCGTCAGGTCGGGATCCTGCAATTGTCGCTGCGCCATCCGAATCTGATCGGCGGACAAGCGCGGAGGCCGACCCCCTATCCGTCCCCGGGCCCGTGCGGCCGCTAACCCCGCTTGCGTGCGCTCCCGAATCAGCGCACGCTCAAACTCAGCTAGGGCCCCGAAAATGTGAAAAATGAGCTGGCCGCCGGACGTCGTGGTGTCCATGTTTTCTTGGAGACTCCGGAACCCGATATCCGCTGTGTGCAGTTGCTGGACCACTTGGATCAGATGCGCCAAGGACCGCCCCAATCGATCGAGTTTCCAGACAACCAGAACATCCCCCGATCGGGCATAGGCCAGGGCCTCGGAGAGACCGGGGCGCTCGGTAGTGCTGCCGGACATCACATCCCGAAAGATTTTTTCACACCCCACCTGTTGCAGCGCATCTTCTTGCAAGGCCAGCGGTTGCTCGGCCGTCGACACGCGGGCGTATCCGATGAACATCAAATCCCTCCCCCTCTAGTGTTGCAGAACTCAGGTCTCCTGTCTATTCTGAAACACACTATTTTGGAACAGAGTTTTGCAACACCATCTATGCGGTTTTCGAGGTTTGGCGATCCCGGAGACGAGGCGGTGCAAAAACGGTCGTTTGTGATACAAAGTTTTTCAACCTGCTTAGATGGACGCGGAAGACGAACTCGAAAGTGCGCGATCTCCACGGGCACCGGAGCTTCGCCGTATGCCGATCAATTAGACCGAAGATGGCTGTCCGTATGTAATTGATAACGGCAAATCGCTGATAGCAAACAACGGTGACCCCGAGAATGCTAAAAGAACTACAATTGGGGTCTTTCTTTTTCGGGAATTACAGCCCACTATTCCCAACGAAATTAATCAACAGTTGTTTGACGAGCATTGTTGCATAGCAACCGGAAGGGAGAAAGAAATTCAATGAACACCGCCATTTGCCATTGTTAAGCTCATCGCGGGCTACATCGTTCACTTCGACTATGGTTTGTATAACAGTTGGTCGAGACGATTCTACTACGGCAATGCTATGCGCTCCAGAGATAGCATACCGATGGTATTTAAGCTTTGGAGTGCCATTCAATAGGTCCGTTAAGACGCTCCTATCATCGCAGAATACATACGTTATTGACTCCTGATCGAAGCGCCGCACGCTGGTGTTACCGGTCTTCATTACAATATTTTGAAGGTCATTATTCCATCGAAAAGATGAGAATGAATTTCGATAGAATGTCTGCTTACGCCCATCAAGACTATCGAAAAAGTCTTTTGCGGGTCCCGCATAATCTATCGCCATATTGCCCTCGTACGTCCCTGATTCCTTCAGAAGTTGAAAAGCACTGTCATAATTGTTGTCAACCAGATGCTTCCCAATTTTATGAGTGAGTTTTGGGAAATTCGGAATGCCAAATCTCTGCGTATCATAGTAGTTTAGAAACAAAGCACTTTTCTTGCGCTCGTTCCCTAACGCATAAGCAACGTCCTTTGTAAGGTTCCGCACAACTATGCGAAAACAGTTTCCATACAGCTCACCTATCCCTATTGGCTTCGTTCCATAACCTCGGAAAACAACGTGGATATACTCCGCAGGTGTAACATGAAACCTGGCGCTCAACTGGTTGGCGATGTCCCAGTTAATAATCCCCCGTACGGAAATCGTCTGTTCTGTCAGGGCATCTTCGTCTTTGAGGCCTGCATATCCTATATCGTTCACGCATATTTGGAGTTCCTCCGCCAATATTTCAATAGCGTCGAATGTCGTGTAGCCAGCCTTGCTTAATGTTAGGTATGTATAGCTTGAAACATTACCAACTGTTGACTGAGGTATCGCAAGAGATTCGAATACAACGAAGTCACTATTTATGGATTTCAACATGCCGTTTAGCATTAACGAACACTCCTTCCTAAAATGTTGTAATTTATTACTTTACGTACGGTAAACCTCGTCAATGCGGTCAAGGATTGCTCGCGAAAGTTTCATGTTAACGGCGCCTATATTTTGTTTAACTTGCAGTGGATGGGTGGCTCCAATCAATGCACTTGTAACGGCTGGGTTCGCAAGTATCCACGCGAGGGATAGTTGAGCCACGCTAATTCCCAAGTCCCGGGCAATGCCCCCTAACAGTTCCACCTTGGCAAGGTTGTTATCGGTAACTAGGCGACCAATACTCCAATACGGTCCTGGGTGCTGAGCCCTGGACATCGAAGGAAATGGCTTTCCACGGATATACTTTCCCGTAAGCAACCCTTCGGCTAATGAGGAATAGGTCACTATTCCGACGCGCGATTCTGCGGCCCAAGACATAATTCCATCCCGATCCGCGTCTTGATTTAAGACATTGTATTGATATTGAATAACCTCGACACCATGAACCCCTATATTTTTCTGGATTGAGACCATGTCGGCCAGTTGGGGTAAACTCCAATCGCTTACGCCGACACAACGGACCTTACCCTGATTAATGAGTTCGCTCATTGCCTGTATCGTCTCTTCAATTTCGGTATCAGGGTCGAAACGATGGCAGTAAAAGATGTCTACGTAATCCGTATCGAGAGCCCGAAGACTTGCTTCAATTCCCTCTCTAATGTGGTTCCTCGAAAGACCTCGTTCGTTAGGGTTTTTCCCTGTGGGCCAATATACCTTGGTGGTCAGAATGTATTCGGTTCGGTTGTACGGCCTAAGTATACGCGCTAATAATTGCTCCGCATCATGGGGCTTGGCGCCATATGTATCAGCACAATCAAAATGGTTTATCCCGGCTTCATAGGCCGTACGTACGCACTGCTGTGCATCCACAATAGACATCGCACCAGAAAATACCCAGTTGGCTGTTCCCAGCCCTATGGCAGACAAACGCACTTCGGAAGCCCCCAAACGTCGGTACTCCATCCATTTTCCTCCTCACAATCGACGTTCTAAATCTTCCAACATTGCAATGAGTTTCTGACTACTTTGGAATCGACCGGCCTTAAAAAAAGGAGCCTTGGCAAGCAATTTAGGGATAACTGTATCTCCAACACCGTCAAATTCATCGACCGTCCCTGAAACCCAATCGGTAAATTCATATGTTCGCACGTTATCCCGAAACCAAGCTATCCCAGCGTCTGCCTCAATACGAAGTACCTCCTCCTTCCGATATGTGGGATCGATATAAATAATTGCAGCTAACGGTGCCTTGCTAGTAATGTCTTTCCCTAAAACTCGCCTTAGCTCAATTGGGGTGAAGGTTCGTTTGCCGCGTTTATATGAATCCCACTCGTAGTGCTGGTAATGGTCCATGTGATTAAAGAGGGGCTGTATCTGAGGGAGCAAGGCCGTCGTACCTAAATCTATGTTGATTGAATAGGGCCATCCATAAGCCACTATTCCTTTAGAGTTCCCGGCGGGAAACAAAAACGTTTTGTCGTTGCTTATAAAGCCAGCGCCGCCGAGAACAGCTGTTAACATCATCGTCGTCTTACCAGCTCCACCGGCTCCTACCAGCAGAATGGCCTTCCCATTGATAGCCACCGAAGCTGCGTGGGCTTGCACGAATCCCATAGTCTCGATATCCTTTTGTGCAGTTGCTCGCAGTACGCGCATGAACACGTATTTAGCATCATTGGCTAGAGGGTTAGGAAATACATAGGTAGTGTTCCGTGTATCGATCAATATATGATTACCGTTTTCTAGCAATAAGATTCTTGTAGGATAGCCATCATAGAATTCTTTCGCAACGTTATCGTAGTGAACTCGAACATTCCGATAGCTTCCTTGACACATGCGAGTGCGAAACTGCGAATGCTCATCAGATCCTAAACTAATCAACACGAACGACTTTCGAGGAAGAACGTCAGACTCGAGCTTAAAGTAAGGCGTCAGATAATCAAGCGTGAAATGCATGTCATCAGGCTTTGCCGACTTCACCTTGTACGTCAACAAGTCCCCGAACGAAACGTTGTTTTCGAAATAATTTGAAGTTAAGTTCTCGATGTTAGCTAACATCTCCGGCATTGCTCCTTTTGGTGCCGAGCACCACTAATTGACCTTGGCCGTATTGTAAAAAGTCTAATCGAAAGTCAAGGGGTTCCAAGCTCGCAAATCTCCCTTGTTCTATATTGTCAACAAGCCAATAGGGTTCAGCCAAGGGCAAGTGGGGTTGGAACGCCTCAGCGGTCAGCGGCTCCAGAGTCAGAACATGTTCGTAAACCCTTTTCGCCTGTTGGGCAATATTGCGCCATGCCATCTGCTCCGCTCGAGCACGCGCACGTCTCGTCATGGTGAGGTATCTCTCAGGATACGCAACCACATTTAGGATGTGTTCCCCGAACCGTAGCACGTCGTTCTCAAATATGACGCAACCGTCCAGTTCCAACTCAGAAACACCTTGAGTGGTCGTTACGGTCGGAACTCCGCTAGAAATATAATCCAGAACCTTAGTTCGGAGGCCGGTTCCGGTGGTTACGGGATTGATAGCAACAGCTGCTGTTTCGAACGCGCTATTAAGATCCGGTACTCGCCCTTTGAAGGTAACATTGTTTACCCGACTTGCCATTACTTGTAAGCTCTTAGGCGCGTCGCCAACAATTACGAATTGTATATTGGGATTTCGCTCCACAACATAGGGAGCAATACGTTCTATGATATCTAAAGTAGCTTTTTGGTTAGGTTTGTGAAAATGATTGCCTACAAATACCACCTCTAGTCGGGGTTTATTAAGTGTTCTCGGCCGAATTTTTTGAGGATCAGTGCCACACGGGACAACAGCAACTCGGTCGGCCGACGCACCGTAGTAAATTAACCGCTCTCGGTCGCTTTTCGTAAAGCATATCAAGTAGTCGGATACTCGAACGGCTTCGCTAAAAATCTTCTCGGCCTCTCGAATTTGTGAGAGATCGGCCCCGAGTAACCGCAATAGATCTGGCGTTACATCGTGAACCTCAAAACATATCCTAGTCCCACCTAAGGAGTTACGAACAATCGGAGCCACGGAGATAACTCGTTCCGGATCGTTTAGCTGAAAAATGCTTATACGTTCGCGCTGCAGCACGTCCAAAATCATGGCGAATGCTTCACGGAAGACATTCGGGGTTACAACGTAAGTTTTATAGGGCTGATTTTGGATTTCGCTAAGGTCAGACCACCCTCGGTAGACATGGATGATAACCGGTTCCATTCCTAAGGATTCTAACCAATACGCCATATTTGTGAACCGTTGGGTGGCACCTTCAAATGAAGGTAACATTGGTCCGTCAACTAGCAACCCCAATTTCGGTTTCATTCCCGCACCTCCGTCAGAGATTCCGAAATTAATGTCCTTAGTTCTGCGATCGTAGATCGATTCCCCCAATTATTCGGACCAAACTTTGCTACAAATCTCCTCTGGGAGTCCTCATTACGCCACCGCAACGACGTTCCAATCTTTCCGGACACATTGTACAGCATGTCCCCAGTATCTCCAGGGGATATGAGACCCTGTTGCACCCCCAACTCGTAATACCTTGTGCGAGGATACGGAGTTGGTATGCCAATGGAAAACCGGAATCCCTCCGGAAGCGACTCTAGAAAATCTACTGTCGCCAACGTTGTATCCAACGTCTCGCCTGGTAGCCCAATAAGCATAAACAACAATGGTGATATCCCAACCTTGATTGCACTGCTAAAGAGCTCGTGAGCCCTATTTAAGTCATTGCTCTTGTGCGCGTACCTAAGGGCGGTTGGGTTAAAGGTTTCAAATCCGAACTCCATGCTTAAGCAACCTGCATCGGCCATTTGACGTAGCTTGCTTTCATTTGTAAATTTCATATTTCCCTGACAACCCCAGTTCAACGAATGTTTTTTCACAACTGGCATAACTTCCTGGAACCATGCGTCGTCATATCCAAAGGATTCGTCAATAAAATACACGTATTTCGCTTGAAACTCCCTGGTCATAATCGCTAAGTCACGGTCAATGGTCTGTGGCGACTTGACTCGGAAGTTCCTTCGGAAATCAATGGTATTGCAGTAAATGCACTGAAACGGACAACCCCGAGATAGCTCGTAGAGAAACCCATTTTCGAAGGACGCAGGCGCATTGTGCGCATCAAACTTTTTGCCTGTGCAAAACTCCCATCTTGGAGTCGGTAGTGTGTTTAGATTTGCAACCGCTATCGGACGCGGCTGATCATTTATAGTGAGCGGGGTGATGACGTTGTCGAACCCGTGCAGGGACTCTCCACGAAGGAGAGCCTCGACTACGGGTGCGACCGTGACGTCTGGTTCGCCAACGATCACGGCATCTGCTCCTTTGTTTACTATAAGAAGATAATGTGATAGTGAATGTGGGCCGACAACAACTAGATAAAAATCCTTATGTTTTCGCAGTCTTTCAAACCTTTCCAACAGAGTCAAGACCCCGTCAAGAGACAAATTGTGATTGTTCCACTGCAAATAGCTGTTCGTGGTGGACATAACAACAACGCTAAACTGCAATGTCTTAAGCAAGCCGAAATTTTCTAGGGCGTCGTGCACGTATACAGTTTCATACCGTTGTTGGTCGAAAGTATTTGCTGCATACATCAAGTCTAGCGGTTGGAGAGGTTCCCGAGTACCCTGAAAGAGGTTGTCAATGTTTCGCAAATCAACATTCACAAAAACTACCTTTTCTCTTGTTTGCATTGTTTCGTGAGCCTCCAAGTTAAATTTTAGTTATGCTGATCGTAAGCGCGCTTCTGTGAACTCGGAGAATATGAATTTAGTAGTGAGGTGTCGGCGTATCTATCCCCATGCAAAAAACACTCTGTCACGAGCCACCGTGAACCGATTAAATCCCATTGAATTCTTGAATCATCAAACTGAGGAACTGTGCCTATTAGGAAGTAATCCAATAAGGCGGCTGGAATATCGACTCCCGCTTTGATCGTTATAGGTAGTCCACCGCTAATACGAGGATTAATATCTATGCAAAATAGGTTACCTTTATGATCCTCAAGGAATTGGATGTTAACACACCCTTCGAAATGAAACCATTCACAAATCGTGCGACAAAGTTCCACAATACGCGGGTGTCGTGTGACTTGCGCAATGACAACTTCCCCGCGAACTTTTAGTCGTTTTCGCGGAACAGCAACCATGATCTCTCCACTACAGCAAAAAGCGTCGACGGTGTATTCCGTTCCCTCAATCCATTCCTGAATCATAGGTTCCTCCGTGCATTTCACTGCCGCTAGTACCTCCGCGTCGTTGGTAACCTTACGTACCCCCACAGCTCCTGAACCACGATCAGGTTTAACGACAGCTGGAAACTTTATGCTTTCCGGCCGAAATTGGTCGGGAGAAGGGATTCCTATTTCCCGCAACGCTTTATCTGTCGCAATTTTAGACAGACTTACTATGGTATTAGGATGGGATCCCATTGCTACTCTTGTCCCACTAGATTCAAGATCAGCCGTTAATGGAAATAACCTACCGACGTCCACGTCAAGGTAAGGGATGATGAGATCAATGTGCCAATCACGGCAGATATGTTTCAGGGCCCGTAAGGTATGACCAGAGTGACCAGATTTCGCCAATCAAAACCATTCCGCAAACTAAGATAATCACCGAAAAAGCGATTGTTTTTTGGTTTAAGGGTGTTCTGCGAGTTAGCTGAATGCCAGCCAAGATACCGCAGCCGGAGCACACTCCGTAGGCACCAGCACTGCTGGAAGAAAGATGAAGGTCTTTTATGGCATGAATCACGTAATAAACGGAATTTACTCCCATGGCTAAATTGATAAGCAACGCAACGACGGTAAAAGAAATCAGTAGTCGATGAGAGAAAATTATTCGCAAGCCCGCCCAAAGGTCTCTAAAATAAGGTTCTCTCGCGATTAGCCGACCACCAACGTCCCCATCTAACTGGGCATAAGCCCGTGAAAGAAAGAAGTACCCGACCACAATTAGCACACTCACCACCGAAGCTTCCATCCAATCGCCATGCCCCAGTAGCAGCAACAGACCGCCGGCTGAACTTCCAAATAACCGTCCGATCCAAATTCTTTGTTGAAATGCGAAATTGGCTTTGCGCCATGCCACTCCCGAAAAGCCGCGAGCCAAGAAAACTCTCTCCGATAGATAGACCATAGTTCCAGCACCTGCGAATAAGGCAACAGCAACGACCACCCAAGGAACCGGTAAAATCATAAGCATAATGACAGCAATAATCATCATGCCCATAGCGATTCTCCAAATGCGTTTCGAGTTTCCCCGGTCCGCCACCGGTCCACCAGCGATCCCTACGATGGTTCTGATTGCAAAATCCACCGCCATTGTGGCACCGGTTAGTTCAGTCGAGTGGGTGATGGAAAAAACCACCCACGGCACGACAAAGTAAAAAAGCTGAGTCGCAATGGTTAAGAATGCGCCACCAAAAAATAAATTTATCATTGAATGCTTACCCCACATACTTGCCATTTTATTTAATTTATACCACAATTTAGGCGCAGGGGTGGCAAGAAATGGGATAATTGTCATTTTATAGAGAGGAGGTGAGACCATGTCAGACATTATCGCGGCAATTAAGTGGCCAAAGAGTGAGCCAAAGTCAAAAAAGACAAAGACTATTACCAAGAAGAATAACAAGTAGAGGACATGTTTCTTGCCCTCCTGCTACTAGATATCTCCTTAGATCCAAAAAGGTGAATGGCGGACTGCGACGTGTTAACGAAATCTCCAGAAGATGTACGTTCTGCTTTGATTGAGCGCGGCTTCCAACATGGAACCTTCTCTCGGAGCGGAGCATGGATGAAAGCCTCGGACGAAGTTGTACGGGAACACGAGGTCGGCCATTATGAGTTGTTTCCGCTAACGAAGCAAATTGTAGTTCCTTATCGAAAAGTTCCCGGCGACCCCATCCTGCAACAGCGCTATAGACTCTTCAGGACTCGCGGAGGTTTTTTTACCGACTTGACCGTCGACATTCACCATACCTTATACCCCGACCTGAAGTGGAATTGGATGACGTACGACGGAGATTTTTTTCCACATATGAGACCCATAGATGATGTCTGGTACTCCATGTTTAAATCGTATTACGAGGTAATTCGAGGGCCTTCAATAAATATTCAAGGGCTTATTTTAACAGTCAACAAAATGCGACACCTATCTGACAAACGCCGACGAATTGCAAAACGAATGGCAATGACAGGATTCTTCAATGAGGAACTATGGAAAGAAATGTGGGACATATGCAACGGTAAAATGTCTGTCATGGTAAAGGAACGGATTTCGCAAAAACTAGTGACGGCCGAGTGACGAAGCCGACGGAAGGGCTGAGTTCTTGTCATTATTTATTATGGACTTTGACGGTTGTCTCGCAAACGAGGACAGAACGGACATACATCCAGACTTTATTCCTATACTGAATGATCTGCGCCAAAGGGGACATTTTGTCGTTTTGGCTACAGGGCGGCGCCCGCATGCAGTCCCCAAGTCCATACCTCCATTCTTTGATGGGGTTGTTATGGCAAATGGTGCGGCTGTTCATTCCGGAGACCAGCGCATCTACCGGTCTCTAACAGAGAAACAAGTGATGACGGTAGCGGCTAAGTTAGAGCAACTAAATCAGAACTACTACGTTGATTACCCAGACAGAACCGTCGCGCGCTACTTACGAGGGAGTTCTGAAGAGGTGCTACCTAACCGGCGTTATGATTTTAGGCGAATTATATCTTTGAGATTGGCTCTTCGTTCTCTTCGGGATACAGCCTCATTTTTAACCTTGGCCACCACTATGCGCCTTTCCGTTCTTGCATGGCCAAGGTTCGACCAAGAGATTGTCCTTGAGTTGCTTCCCTTCGGTGTAACCAAATTTTCGGGAGTGCAACAATGCATCAAACTATTAGGTATAAAGAAATCCCAACACATAGTCGCCATTGGCGATGGACTCAATGACTTGCCTAGTTTCTTATCGGCAGATATTGCGATCGGCGTTGGCGAGCTCGACCCTGCGGTACAAGCCGTTGTTCATTGGCGAGCCACCACCCCAGACGAACTCGCGAACTGGTTGGGTAAATATGGGAGGGAGACCACAAAATGAAGATGAACAATTGGGCCGATACCGAATACGCAGCCAACTATGCAAGTCTCGCGGCTCCCCGGTACCGCGATAACGAAATATTTGTTACAAGCCTTCTCTCACTACTTGATCGTATGCCTGAGACCGCGCTGGACACATTTTGCGGTACTGGGGAGCTCGCCCTAGAGATGGCGCGCCGCGGAATATCAGTCACAGGATTGGATGTTAATTCTCATCTGATCGCTAAGGCCACGGAGTCAGACGATGGCCATCTCGTAAGATGGTACAATCAGGACATCAGAACCCTTGGCGTTCAACATGAATTCGACGTAGTCCTTTGTATGTTTAACTCCTTTGGATATTTCAAATCCCAACGAGAAAACCTTGATACCTTGCGCCGGATGCGACAAAGTTTGAATCTCTCTGGGTCACTGATACTTGAGATCCCTGATTTCGAAGCTGTGTTATGCAACTTTGTACCAAGGAATTGGATCGAAACCAAGACCGAATATATTTTGGTCGCAACACAGTGGAATGCAAGTCGCAACTGGTTGACCATCACTTTAACAACAGTTCCTAAGGCCGCGGGAACGCGATCTCGTCTTCATACGTATGGTATGCACCTATACAAGCCAAGGACTATGGAGCGAATGCTCAAATCCGTTGGATTTCAGACTATTGAAGTTCATTCAGCACTATCATATAACGTGGACGGGTTCGTCCCCCCTCATCTTTGCTATTTGGCAAAAACTTGATAATCCCGTCATAAACGACCATTAAAGATCGCTCGCACACAATTCTTAAAATCTTCTCCCGAATTGTAACCATGGCGAATAAGATACTCCGCGAAACTAAACGCGAAAAGACCCGTATACGCGATCAACACTTCGCTGTCCGGCATGCCGTAACCCGCCAAGAAGTCGTCGCGTGATGGGCAATCCAACAGATACCGCCCAACATCCCACAGGGGATCTCCCCATATTGCGAGCTCGTAGTCGAGTAAAACCAAGGAATTGTCCCGAGATCCTATGTTGGCACGCCGAATGTCTCGATGAATTAGGCATATTTTCGGGTTTCCCTGCGACTCGACTAAGGAGAGAAGGGTCGTCAACTGGTCCGTTACTTTGCGACCCATGTGCCTTTCAATAATGTCAACCCATTTTCCGGATTGCGTACGAATGTATTCCAACCACGTTGGTGCGACAAGTTCTGTGCCGGGGTCCCGAACACATGGAGAGATCCCCATCGTAGAAGCATGCAGTTGACTCATTAATGTCCCTATGTCAAAATCACTGATAACGGTATTCGGTGCGACGGGGTCGTAAGAAATTTCAATGGTGAGGGATGTTGGTATGTCTCTTAGTAGTTTCGGCCGTAACTTTTCCGATAACACCCGATTTTCCGATCAAATTGTTGATCCAAGTTGGTCTGGTGTGCTGAGAAGAAAAATTCCTTGCCGTACACGACTAATTGTTGTGCCGAACGCCGCCCACATGGCCATGCAAGAACAGCCGACTGTTGTTACAGCCATTATCCGACAATGTTATGGACAACTTCTACAATCAAATCGGACCCAATGCACCCAACAACGCCGTGGTATCGATAACCCCCAACTTTAGGAAAACGACCGAAATACGATGGAACTTTATAGGGGAATAGTTGCATTGGTGGCAGGCGACAAATCGTACCATGTTGTTGAATTCAGAGTCGTCCGACTTGTGTGCCGTCAGTCCTCTACTGTCTTTTCCTGCACAGTAAGCGAATGAAAATGGGTGTGGCTCCCTTAGAGGGACGGAATACAAAACATCGGCTCCTTAGCAGAAGGCAGTCGCCGTCGCAGTCACGTGGCCGATCCGCTAGGGCTGAATTCCTCGCCGCGTCGCCCGTGCGTTTCTACGCCCTTCTGGCAAGAAAAATGACCCCGAGCGCGAATGATATAAAGATAGAGTAGTCGTAAGAGTATCCAGGATGCGAGAGGAGGGAAGATCTCATGAGCTCATCGAAACGAGCCCCGGAGCTGAAGTCAGTCGCTGACAGCCTGTCAGGGCTGCCCGCGACGGAGGCCGCAGCGCTTCGCATGGCGCTGCAGGAGATTTTGACCAAGACTGATGGCACGAGTGCCGACTTCGAGGCCCGCTTGGGCCTCATTCAACGCCGTCTCTTGGCGGCAGGCACGAAGGGTTCGGTCGAATCCCCACCAGAGCAACCAGCAGATTAGGCGGCTGCGGAAAACGAGCCGGGGGCATAGCGCTCCCGGTGCACCCGTTGTTGTTCCTGGGCCAAGTGGTACGCCCAATACGCCGTCCAGTCGTCATTACTCCAGACGGCGCGGAGTTTCAAAATCGCCTCGGCCCCGGCGAGACCCCACCGGGCTCCCGTGATATCGAATCGATCTTTCACCAGATGGCGACAGGCGCCCTCAATGATGCCGGTCGCAATCGGCCAGCCTTGCGCCAAGGCCGTCGGGTAGTCTAAATAGGCGCGTTTATGGAGGAGATAGTCCGCACACCGATCCGCTGCCTTGCGCTGGTCCTTTGTCAGGTGGTTTGTGGTGGCCTTGCGGCGAATCGCCCCGGCCACCACGGACGATTTCCCGTGCAAAATGGCCAGACCGTGGTGCAAGACCCACGCTTCGGCTTGGGGGTCCCCCGCCACAAAAAAGCACCAGGCGGCTTTCCACAGATACTCCAGCACATGGATGAAATCGATGAACAGCTGGAGGTCGATGTGGCGCTGGTCCGCTTCCGTTTGCAGATGCCGCAACTGATCATTGTTGCCATCGACCAGGCCGAGCCAGGGGCGCTCATGGTGCGGATCCCGCCGTTCGGCTTCGTCCATGACCGTCTGAATGACGGAGCGGACATCGCCGACGACGCTGGCGGTCAACCATTTATCCTGGGCCTTCGGCCCCGGCGTCTTGGCGGCCGGAGAATCAGCCGATGGGGGTGAGAGAATATCGGAAGGCGTGCGGACCACCGGGGTCACCCCGTACACGGAGCCGACCTCCGCCATGCGTTTGCGCCCGCGTTTCTCGCCCGACGATAACCGGGTCTGGAGTTTGTGCCCCGCGTTCCCCACTTTGGCCGTGCTGGGTCGCAGGCCTTCTCGTCGCATCACGATCCCTTTGCCGTCCACGGACAGCACCAACACCTGATGCGCCGCCACTGGGAGCCGGGGCTGTTGGGCGTAAAAGGCGTCCACATCCCTGGCCGCCTTGCCGACCAGTTGTTCGACCTGCCGTTTGCCCAGCCGTTGCCCCGTCTGGTGTGCGATGGTGTCGACGGTGGAGTCAAACGAGTCTTGGAGAGCGGTACGCGCGGCGATTTCTCGGAGACCATGGGAATAACTTTCGGAGGGCAGGTTGGCGACGAGGTCGGCGGGATACAGATTGGTCGTCCCTTTATGGCGATAGGCCACCCGACTCACCGGGATGGGGCCAAAGATGGTGACCAAGGGCCGCGTGTGGTTGTCCTCGTGGGCCGTATGGGGGATCCCCTGGGCATCCATCACCTGAGCGTGATGCACTTCCTCCTTCGCCCGCAGGGCGAAATGGTCCGCCATCAATTGCCGGAGCATCTCACGCCCGCGGCACTCGACCTCGACTTCCAAGGCGGCATGTGAGGGCCTGCGCTTCGGCGCTGCCGGCAAAGGTCAGCAACGTGTCAAAGCGCTCGCATGTGCTGTGAAAGGTCGTGGGGTCTCCCCCTGGCAGAGTCTGAACCGGTGTCATCGTCGTGATGCTCCTTTCTTGGATGGGGTGGCGGGGGAAGGCGTTCGGGATCCGCCTGGGGCGATCGGGTCGGTGCGCCGCCCATCCGTTAAGGCGGCTCGAAAGTCGGGGCGCAGCGGATACACCCAGATGTCGCGCACGGGTTGCGCGGCCGCATGCGGCCGCGCCAGGCGGCCCTGCCCCGAACTGCGCCCAATTTTATGCCAATTGGCGGCCGCATAGGCCGTGCCCGCATAGCGCGCATGCTCGACAAACGTTTCCAAGAGCACGGGGTGTTCGTGGTAGCGGTGGGTCCAATCCGCTGGCAGACGGCGGGCGACGCCCGCCAAGAAACTCGAGGCTAAGCCTTGGACCTGCACCCACGGCAACACCAAAAATCGCCGATTGCCCACCACCTGGGACAAATGAGCCGTCCGTTCTTCCGGCGTCCACCCAATCCATTGGTCCCGAGCCGCTAACTTGAGCGCGGCCGATCCAAAGCCCAAGCACGCGACAATGCGGTCGTGCACGACCGCGAGATAGCGGAGTTGGGGCCCCGCCATGTGCGCACTATGCAAAGGATGATACCGCCGAACGAGTTCGCCCCATAACTGGGCCGATGCACTGCCCGGTTCCACTAACTGCCACTGGAGATCGGGGAAGTCGCCCCGAGAGCCCGTAAGGAGCTCTTGCGGATCCGAAGCGGCGGTCCAGGGCGCCTCAGGGGGGTGCCACGGGATTCCTGGGTCGGTAAGGGCAACCAAATGACGCCATGCTCTTCCATCTGTTGCAGGGCTTTGCGACAGGTCGCTAACTTCGGTTGGCCATTGGCCATGGTCCAATTCAAGGCCGTACAGACGGCACGGGCAATGGCACCTTGCGTGGTACACCAGGGATCATCGGTGATGCGGCGAATGGTTTCAATCTCGGCCTCGGTGAACGATCGTCCGCCATACCAAAACGGCGTTCCCCCGGGGTTGCGCTGTATGTAGTCCATGACGTTACCATACTGCGAGATTCACGGGGTGTCTAAGATGTTCAATGGAGTTCTCGTGGTGTGGCATCCGCTTTTCACGGGAATATCTGGGGTGAGCACAGCGAATCGTAGAATTACGAGTGATATCTATAGGATATGATGCAAAAATCGTCCCTCTAGAAGAGCCACACCCAATTATTATGGCTGTCCTTGGTGGAATGTCGAACGCAACCGCCTATGGTTGCAAAGCCTGGCATGGCTTTACGGAAATACAGCTGTCCTAAACATCGCAGCCGGTGGAGCTGAGGATTGTCTGCGATGATTGTTGCTACACCGACAAGGATTGCATCCGAATCGCCGCGGAGATCATGGACGTAAGACAAGGCCTTCGGACCACTGATATATTGGGATTCTCCAAACGAAGAGGCCACCTTGCCATCTAACGATTGGGCGGTCTTTAACATCACCCACGGCCGATGCTTCGTCATCCAAGTGAGATACGGCCGATTCAGCTCTGCGGCGTCGTCCTGAGCTTCGTCATCATAAATCACGTCGATCCCGGCCTGTCGCAGACGGGCGGTTCCTCGTCCGGATACCTGAGGATTAGGGTCCGAAAGGGCTACATGGACTTTAGAAATTCCGGCTTCGATAATGGCCTTCGTACACGGAGGGGTGCGACCAAAATGGTTGCAAGGCTCCAGGGTGACATAGAGGGTGTGCTGCCGGCGACCGCAGGACCCGCAGCGTGAATGGCCATGACCTCCGCGTGAGCCGTTCCGGGCCCGTTGTGCCATCCCCGTGCAATGATCTTATCGCCCTTCACTAGCACGGCTCCGACACGTGGATTGGGCGACACGCGGGCGGACGTTTGGCGTGCGGCATTGAGAGCTTCCTGCATAAATTTGCGTCTGCTAGATAGGTTAGTCATATTCCCTTTGTCCTCTCCAATGTGAATGAGCCTCGTGTAAGTTTGGTTCCTCTGACCTCTGCCTTCCAGGCCAATTTGGTAGCTTGCCGTACCTTTCCATTTGGCTTCGAGGACAGGGCTATTCTAATTTATGGCTCGAAACACGGATGGGATTCGGGCGCCGGGTTAAAGACGCGAAGGGTATTGTGGCCACAGCGGCCAAGACGATTAAAGCCGTGTTGGCTCCCCAAATCGTCGTAATGAATCCCATCACGAGCGGAGAAATGATGGCGACGGCCCCTGTGGCTGTCCGAAAGGTCGAGCTGGCTCGACCGAGCAATTCGATAGGCACATGGTTTTGCAAAAGCAAGTTTCTTGCCACAGACGCTCCCAAGTATCCAACGGCACCGAGAAATAATCCCGCAGGCACCGCAGGCCAGGCAGGGAACAGCATGAAAAGAAGTCCTAGAACATTAAATGCAACCATGTACAGCAGAAACGAGGTGGTCGATAGCCGCTTAAGCCGGACAGGCAATTGGGTTCCGATAAACGAACCGATGCCTTCGACAACAAAAACGCCACTCACAATCGCGCTACCCACGCCAAACGTATGTCTCAGAATAAACTCGGCCAAGGGGAGGATCGCGGCGTTGGCCATGCGCAACGACATCAAGCTTAATAACAGATTTTTTGTGAAGCCGTGACGTGTGAGTTCGTGGAACCCCTCGCGGGTTTGGTTCCACCATGATGACCGTGCGCGTGCGATGCCCTTCAAGGCATGGGAACGAGTGGGTACCCGCGTCCACGGAAGTAACGCGATGGGGGCTAGGAACGATAAGCAGTTGATCCACAGCAGTGCCTGGTACCCCGACGTAGCAAGAGCGGTAGCTCCAGCCAAGGGCCCAATAATCGTGGTGACCGTGTAGGCGGCCGTCAGGCCTGCGCTTGCCTGGTCTTTAGACTCCCCGAACATCATCGGAATAATAACGGTTTGCACTGACTGTAAGGAATTCATGCCCAGTCCAAGGAGGAACACAATAACGTAAATAATATAGGTCGTGAGATCGTGTTGCCAGTAAAGAATAGGGAGCGCAGCGCCAAGTGCGGCCTGATAAAGAAGAGAGACGATCAGGAGGAATCGCGGGCTTAGGCCATCCGCCAACGTGCCGATAAAGGGTTGGAAGAGCATTGAGCAGCCTTCGCAGGCTACGGTTAACCCCATCGATAAACTTGACTGGGTAAGATGATAGACGAGAAGTGGCAAGGCGATGGCATACATCGAGTTCCCAACGTTGTTTATGGAGTTACCAGTCGCGTAAATGGCAAAGCGGGAGGTCATCCAACGACTCGACGACTTCATAACTTTAGCGCTCCTTCTCTTTGTTGCTATAAGTAAACGGTCCGCACTTTTTGGGGGATGCCATTCTCGGTTCGGTAAGCACTTAAATATCCGCCCCGCCCACCGACCAACAGGATTGGGACGCCGTCCTCCCCACGAAAGCTTGCCAGGCCCTTCGGGAAGTCACGAAAGTCCTCTAATCAGCCTGAGCCGGTGAGGCATAAGCTGCCCCCTTGTTCGTAGTACCATCAAATCAGATATAAATTTCTCGAACCTTTTGAGGCCTTCCGTGACTTAGGCCGTAGATGCTAACGAATCCTCCTCGCCCTCCCACAAGAATCCAGGATTTTTCATTCTTCTGGAAATGGGCAATCCCTTTAGTAAAGTCGAGTAAGGGCTCTTCAAGACCCGTAAGCTCCTCGTCCTCGTATTCGTACGATGCTAACTGATATCCGTAACTCACGACATGAACAAACCCATTGAGTGCGACGGCGTTTTCTGCCGTATTTTCGATAAGGTCAACCCACCGATGTCGCAGTTCAAAGGTTGAGAAATCGTATTCTTTAATGCCAAACCCACCCGTAATCCAGAGACTCTTATCGGCGACCCACATGCGCTTCGGATTGGGATCTGTCTTCATGCGGCGGGACTCAAGGCCGGTTTCACGGGAGAATTCGACCACATGTCCGGCACGCGTTGCGAGAATAGCATCTCCTGTTTCTGCGTAAGCGGAGGCCCAAACCGGCACCCCGTCGACCGACCATTGCCGCATCACCGCGCCAGTCGATAGGTCCAACGCGAGAGCCCCCGAATCCGTCGCGACAAGCACGTTCTGGGATTGTTGGTCCACCGATATGGTATGCCCAAGCGATGCCAATGATCGGGTCCAGACTAATCCTCCTGATGAGGTGGCTCGAAACACGTATTGCTGGCGACTGAGCCCAATGTAGTCCCCGTTTTTAAGTGGTACTACGCGCCGAATGAACCCCATTGTCGTGCGATGGTGCCAAAGAATGTCTGCGTCGATGGTGTCTAACAGCCCTTCGTGCAAATGTAGTGCTGCCACACCGGAATCCGTGGCACAGTAAAAGATAGAGGGATCGCTCGTCGGCTGAATGTCCCAGACACAGCGCCGATCAAAGGCATGAACCTTTTTGGCACGGCCAGCGGACAGGGACACCTCCGTAATCTCGCCATCTTGGGTCAATACGTAGGTTTGCTCAGGATCTACATAGGCGCAGTCGATAAGTTGGTGTGAGAACCCCCCAATGAGATTTGTGAGTTCAGCCCCTTCGTTGGTGTTAGTGAAGATGTACAGTCGTCCATCGAATCCGCCACTTAACACCAAGGAACGATTGGAATCTAGTTCTAGAAACTCGACATCGTCATTTGTGAATGGATGTTTAGCGACAACTTCTCCAGAGCGTGTGACGCGCACCAAACCATTTTGCACAAAGGCAGCCGCATCATCTCCCGCGTCTTGGGTAACCCAGAAGGCATCGTATTCCGGGTCGTAGCGCACTCGGTGTAAATTCGAATCATCAATGGAGACCGTTATGGGGAATTGGCCACTAGTCAGATTGCCCATGTGTAACCGCCCATGTTTATCGGACATCACTTGCAGCCCAGGGGCGTCAGTGCAAATCCATTCGATAAATCCATCGGCCAAACCTGGTTGCATGGTACGCAGGCGGAATGGGTCGCAGTCAAATACGGCCAGTTGCCCGTATCCGCTATTAACATAGAGTCGACCTTCAAACGCCGCTATACCCCGGGCAGGTGTCGGAGACGGCTCTTCACCCTCCATAAGATAGTCTGGATCAGCGAGACTCGTTGCGGGATACACATCAATGGGTGCGAGCGTTTCAAGACCCCAACGAGCAATCGTTCCGACACGATTGCGGGTGAAGATATAGGGTGCGGCTACCGTCAAAGCATTAATGGGCCATTGTTCGCGTAGCTGTGGGGAAGAACGGACGACCCGTAGATTTGGATAGAGGAGATGCAAGACACCGGCAGTGTCGACGGCTAGCAAAAGATTGAGTTCTGAGACGTATAGAATGCGCGTTGCGCGATTAGCGAGATTCATGAATTCCACCTCCAAAATGTAATGGCAATCTAGTCATGGTTGACAGCAGGACTGGTTCCCTTGGAATGCGCCTTGCGGGTTACACGGAGTGTTGCGAGCGCTACGATCGTCATGAACACTGCGACGATGACAAACATGCCCTTTATTGTGAATGCATGAGAGAGGGCAGCAAGCACTAGGGGACACAGAAGAGCAGGAAGCCCTTGAATTAAGCGGGCAATTCCATTGACACGCCCGAGGACCTCAGGGGCAATTTGGTGATAGACCGCCATTTCAATTGCGGTCGTGATCCCAGTAACCCCAAGAGGCAGTAGGAACAGAATGACGGGGACAATCCACCAATGCGGCACGAGTAGCCCAAACAACACGCCCGCTGACAACACGCTCCCGAATGGTAAGATCCAGCGGATACCCCGCTGCCCCCAGCGTGGCACCAGAATAGACGCGACCAACGCGCCGGCTCCATCCGCCATCACGATCCAACTAACCACCGCTGCAGAAATGCGAAAGTCTTGGCGAAGGTAATACATCAAGACCGTGGTCAGTCCCGACGAAACGACTAAGTTTTGTGCGGCCTCCGTTAATACTGATTCGAGCAGTAACGGTAGTCCCTTAAGGGCCTGCCATCCTTGAATCAAATCTTCTAAGAGCGAACGGCTTGGTGTATTGGATACCGGACTTGGGTAGGAAACACCCGTAATCATGACCAATAGCGGCAAAACAAATGAGGCCACGTTGACCCAAAGGAGTGGTACATAGCCTATTCGTGGCAATAAAAGACCTGCCACAAACGGTCCGATAAGCGTCGTCGTCACGTAAAGAATTCCTAAAGCGGCCCGCGCTTGGGGCGCACGGCCCGGGAAAACTTGCGGCAAGGAGGCCATCCAACTACCACGGTAGATACCCCCCGCGACTTCGAGAATACCACCCAAAGCGTACAGGGCTCCGACGGGCAAGGAGTGTTCCATGGCTAAGACGGCCATTAGGCTACCCGTAACGATCTGAACCCCTAATGCGGGGACGATCAAACGTCCGGGCCCCCACCGATCAACGGAGATTCCGGTGACCGGTGCAAAAATGAGCGGAAGCATCGCCAACATGGTCATAACGCTCATGGCGGCGAGTTCGTGCGTTACGTGATAGACAAAAAGCGGTAACACAACGGCATACAAAGCATCCCCGATGTTGTTGCCTGTGTTGCCGGTCGCAAACCATATGAAACGCCGAGACCGCCAAATGGATTCCACGAACCCCGCTCCTTTGTCTAAATCTGCTTTAGGACGGACAGGACGATCGCTATTCGGCGATCGTCCTCCCGTTCTGCTTTTTATTAGCGGTTGGCAACCGAAAAACGCCGCACAGGCTTTTGCATGTTTGTCACCCCCCTTGGACTCCGTAGGAAGAGCCTAAATTCAGAATAGAGCTTCCTAGCCGTTTTCCAACCCCCCACGCGTGTACCCCTGACCCCGTTTGCGGTCACCCAGAATATAAAAACGGAGACGGCTTCCCACCTTTCTGCCACATAGAAGCGTCGCCCGCCCGATAGTGGCGCGACCGCCGAGTAGATTATCGCGGCTAGGATAACGTGGCCCAGGCTGTATGCCCGTCAATTTCAGCCCGAGCGCGAACCTTGGAGACGGGGGTTGCCTCAAACATTTCATAAAAATATCCGCGGTCATCGACCTGGGCCCAATAAGGCCCTTCACTCCGGCCACATTGATCCTCGACCCAAATGTTAACGCCGCTTGTGGCACCGATTGATCGATGGGGGATACGGCCGGCAATTCGTAGCATATAGTCTCCCTGATCTGTCTCCACAAAGTCAGCAGCCAAAGCAAGTGGACTATCGTTAATTGGCTCTCCCATTCGATACATTCCTCCGTGCTTAACCAGCGGATGTGCTTGGGCGGCTGGATCCGTCCGGGCGGCGAGTACGCGTGAGAGAAAAAGGCGATAGCCGGGCAAGCGAATAATGCGCTCCACGCGGCACTCGAAGGTCGCTAATCCCCCTCGGATGACTGGCGGCACAATTTTCTGGCTGGGAATGGTTTCAAAAATCGACGCCGAGAGTTTGGTCATATCGGACTTACTAAAATGTCCGGCAACGTCGGCGAGAACACTCTGTTTATCTGTAAGGAACGTAGCACCAAATTCCAACTGCTGAGCAATCAAATCGCCTGAGACATTCCCATCTTGGATGCATACCATGACATAAGGTGGTCGACGCGCGACCATGTAAGTCCATTCGGCCGCCATCACATTGTAATCGTTGGATGCCCCGCTGGTGATGAGAGCAACCGTGGTGGTCATGTATTGAGGTAGCTCCTTAAGTTGTGCTTCCGACCAGGTAAAAGCGCCGTTTTCTTCCCACGTCACATGATCTCCTCCTCGGGCGTATGTCCGAAACGTTGAACCTTGGTGTTAAGATAGGCACGATTGTGCGGGGTAATCGAAGCCCAAAGGGGGCGAACACTGCGAATGGAAATGCCTTCGGCCTCCAAAGATTCTGGTTTCAGGGGATTGTTCGTCAGTAAAATAATCGGTCGATCACAAAGAAACCGCAAAACAACTGCGGCGTCGCGATAGGACCGGGCGTCGGCTGGTTGACCTAAGGCCAAGTTGGCGTCGAGGGTATCGAGGCCGAATTCCTGTTGTAGCGCATAGGCCATGGCTTTGCGGTATAAGCCAATCCCCCTCCCTTCCTGGTCGCCCAGGTAGAGGAGAACACCGGTGCCATGTTGGACAATTTGCTGCATGGCCCGATTCAGTTGGTCCCCACAATCACACCGTTCACTATGAAACACATCGCCCGTGACACAGACGCTGTGCATGCGGACTAGGGGAAGGGCGCTTTTTCGCTGGAGATCGCCGATGACGAATGCGGAGCCACCCGGAGGCATATTCAGGGGATTTTCTAAGTCTTCCAGGGATGACTGCCAGACGTACCACTGTGCCTGAGTCGTGCCCTTCGGCGTGGCGAGAGGGAGCCTGACCGGTCCAAATATCGATAGGGGTGGAATCCCTTCGGCACGCGCGAGCAGTTTCGTCCGTTGCTTCAAATACTCCGGGATGTTCTGATGGATGTTGATCATCAGGAAACCTCCTCAGTGGCCCACTCCGCGAAGCGCTGTCCTGATGGGGCCAGGGAACGGACGGATAGGACGGCGGTATCGGTCACCACTAAGCTGCCGTCATACGATGTCGCTAAAACGCGAGTTTGGACGTGGGATAAGCTACTTAAGCCATTGGTGGCAATACGCCGTGACGCGATCTGGCCACTATCCAGATTGACGTGCAGTAAATATCCCCAATAATCGCCCACCAACGCTTCGTGTTCGTTGATCAATAGAACCGATTTGGGTGAACGCCTCCCTAAATCCACAGCCGTCATGAGTCGGCTGGTTTGATATTCGTAGAGTCGCAAGATGAAGTCGCGTCCGACGGTGACGAGCCAGCGCCCATCCGAGGACACGTCCAGATCGTTGACGATCGCCGTGTGCCCGCCGAAATGCCGGGCACGGCGTCCTGACCAATCCCACGCAAGCACCTCCCCTGCGGCTGAGCAACTCACCCCCTCATGGCGGTCCGCTAATAGCCGGAGTGCTTTGATGGCCCCGTCATGGAGGGCATATGCTCCGATAACGGCATGCGTATCCGGAGACCAGCGCACGAGCGTGCCGCTATAGGTACCAATCCATGCCTCTTCACCATGGGGCGTAAAGCGAATCGTGTTAATCGGGCCGAGGCCAAGGCTGTAGGATGCTTCAAAGCGAAGCCCCGTCAGGGATACGCCTAATTGGTGCAGAACGTGGTTATGAGCTCCAGCGAGAATGCGCGCGTGGTGAGGATCGTAGGCCACGGCGTTCATCAGAACACGTCCACTGGGCGGTTCCATCGTGAGCCAGCTAGCGGGGTCCGTGTCAATGTGTCCCGCGCGAACCCGCCCATCGTCACTTACGAGGGCAATTGTGCCATCTTCGGCCGCGGCGGCTTCGTTCCAACAGATGTGATCCGGCCCGGCAGGCTGTGCGCCGAGTTCCGCCATCTGCGCGCCACTTTGGGCATCCCATTGAATGACGGTACCATCGAACGTACCAGCAACCACTCCGGAGCCATCGGAAGTCCAATTCAGCGATCGTTCCCAACACGCCGAATGCGGATCAAGGACAACCTGGGGAGCATGGCTATCCATGTTCCAAACGATCACGCGTTGGTCATAACCCGCCGACAGAAGGCGCCCGTCCGAATTGACGGCGACGCGTTTGATCCCAGACTGATGGGCCGACCAGGATGCCAACGACGCGCCCGTATTGAGACTAAATATCCGAATATAACCATCATCACACCCTAACACAATGCGGTTGCGAGGGACATCCAGCGCGCAGGTATCCGTCTCCGCTTCAAAGGGTCCCCATTGCGTGAGAAGTGTGCCGGTATTGCGATCCCAAACGCGCAACGTCCGATCATCACCGGTCGAGTAGATGTGTTGGTTATCAGCCGCGACCGCTAATACGTCACGTTGGTGCCCTAAGAGGATCCGTTCGATACGACCAGACGGCCAGTTCCACATCAACAGGCGCCGATCTCGCGAGGCCGACACGGCCCATTCTGAGTCAATAAAGACGAAGTCTTCCACATCATCGCTATGCCCCCGCAAGGTCTGGACCAATCGACGCTCGGGGATATTCCAAATCTTGATCGTGTAATCCGACGAACAAGACCCAGCCCATGTCCCGGTCGGGTCCGTGACCACGCGGTTGACCAAGTGATCGTGATATCCCAGCAATTCGATCGCGTTGGGAGAAAACAGCCCAACGGCCCCATCATATCCCGCCGTCACAATGAGAGAACTATGGGGGACTGGCATCGCGGTTGTGACGGGTCCGCGATGAATGCGGACGCTCTTAAGCAAACGTTCCATGGTGCATCCTCCTCCAATCTTTCAGTCGGTCATGTCCTCAGCAATCCGAAACCCAATGGCGTAGAGCGGATGATCCAGGTAACCATGACGACGTTTGCACCGCCCCAGATCCCGAAAGCGGGTAAAGCTCCCCCCGCGGGTTATGGGATAAGGTCCCGATGCCGCGAGGTCGTCATCGATCCAACGCCCCCCTGGATACGGGCCATAGTACGTGTCGACGAGCTCCTCCACATTGCCGGCCAAATCCAGATGCCCAAAGGGTCCTGCGCCCTTGGGAAACATGCCGACGGGCGTGGTCATCCAGCAATGGGATTCCACCGTATTGGCGCAGTCGTCCGTCCACGTGCTCCCCCACGGGTACTCCCGATTATCGCCCCCGGAGGCCGCCCATTCCCACTCGGCTTCGGTCGGCAGTCGGAAGGGTCGCCCAGTCTTCTGAGACAACCAGGACACATATTGTTGAGCGGCATGGAGAGGAACCGAATACACCGGATGATTGGCGCGTTCGGGGGGCATTTGTCCAAAGGCCCAACTGGTCGGCAGTGCAGCCTCGGGGCAATCTTGGAGAAAGGCTACGTACTCCAGATTAGTGACCGGATATCGGCCCAACCGAAACGGGGGGATGGACACCGTCCATGTCGGGACCTCTTTTTCAATCCATGGGCGTGCCAAATTTAAGTCGTTGAACCGTGCCAATACGCGATCGACCTCGGAGGCCTCGGTGCCCATACGTAAAAGTCCGCCGGGCACCGGTAACATCTTGGGATTGAGCGGTTGTATTCGTGGATCCCCAGCTAAGGCTAGGACTGTTCCCGCCAGATATCGCAGGGGCGGGGGATATCCCTCGTGGATAAGATGCGACAAAGCGTCGCCCGGCTCGCCTAACAACCCACGGCTATCCGCTAGTGGCAGGTTGTCGTTCAATTGCCCGGACACGTAGGCTGGGGGCAAGCCCATAGCCGTACGTGGGGATACAGAGTTAATCGCATGCGGTTCGGGTAGTCGTATTGGATGACGCGGCATGTTCTCTTCCTCCTGGGTACCGCTTACGCGATGGGTGGGCCTGACCCCGTATCGGGTGCCCCCGTGGTGCTGCTACTTGCCACGGTCACGGCAGACGGTGCCGCCAAATGCCCAAGGGGTCTATGAGTTAAACCAAACGTCAACACCGTCAGCAGTGCGAGGGTCAGCACCACGAGTCGTCCCACGCGATGAATATATTGCATAGCCATTTTCGACTTCCTCCTTGAGAACCTTTGTGTCAATTGCCGCTATTGCTTGACAGTTATAAAATTAAGAGGAAGGGGCCGCTGCCGCAAGAGGGCAACCGTATAGTGTGCCAGCGAGGTCAGACCAGCAGAAATACAAAAAATGCATTTCCGCATATCTCGCCGAAAGAAGGGGGTGTCCCAAGTGGAGGAGGAAGTGACACTAGGCGAGGCGATTCGCACGGCGCGGACAGCTCGCCATAGGAAAATGATTGCCGTGCACCGTTTTGTCTCGGCATCCACCATTAACGCAATTGAACACGATCGTATGTGCCCATCGGTTTCGATCCTGGACGCGATTAGTCAAGGCCTGGAATTGCCCACGGGGGTGTGGGACGAACTCTATTTGGACCGAGCCACGGAGCCTCGCCAGGCATTAGAGGTGGGGAATCGCTTGCTGGCACGGCCGGATCCGCCGTATCGCTGTGTCCGACGGAACTGGCTCAGGTTGCTACGCCAGTCGTCTCGATACCCGCAAGTATCGGCTGAACTGCTGTTCGCCTTGGCCATGATGGACTGGCGACACGGTCATGACCGACGCGCCATCTTTCTCGGCCGTCTCCTCTCCCAACGCGCGCACGAACACCATTGGACTGAAATCGAAATTGAGGCGCGCGCCACCGTGGGCCGCTGGTTATTGCTCCGGAATCAATCCCAGGAGGCATTACCGATGCTGGAAGCAGTGATCACCCTACCCGCTGTTGGGCCGTCTTGGGAACGCTCGGCATATAATGTCGGAGTCGCCCTGTGGAACTTAGGCCGGTACGAGGAAGCCGCTCACCATTGGCAAACCTGGCAGTCAAAAATTTCCCAAGTGGATTTGCGCGCCCACCTTAGTATGGGATTAGGCAACGTGGCATTGGCCCGAGGGCAATATTCGGAAGCTATGGGGTATTTTGAGTCCGCCTACACATTTTATGGAGGCTGCGTCGACCAGACGGACCACGTCATCGCCGCTCTCAACAATTGCCTCTATACCGCCGCGATGATGGAAGACTGGGAAGCAGCCGCGCGATGGCTCCAAGAAGCTCCGCAATGGTACGGAGTGGGTGAGGCTTACCAATGGGGGGAATTGGCCGGCACCCAGGCAGAAATAGCCTGGAAACAAGGGCGCGTGGAGGACAGCCGTCAATATCTTCACCGGGCCTATGATTTGCTGGGCGATCATTGGTGCCGTGGATGGTTTACCTCTCGGATTTTGCATGCCGAGATGGCCCTATCTGTCGACGACGCAGACACTGCGGTTCAACGCTTCGACGAAGTACTGAATGCGCTTTCTGGGCTAGAGGACGATACCCTCCGGGTCGCCCTGGTTATTAAAGCGATCGACATTGCTTCCCGTGCGAAGCCGCGGTCTGTGAAAAAGTTAAATGCCAGCATCCGTCGATTCCGCGCTTTAAATACGAGCTACTTATACTAACAAGTTCAATACGAAGACACTTAAACGACGTAGATGTCAATGTTCGGATAGTGCCGAATTGCTTGTGGAAATTGTTTGATAGGTCTTTTGCCGTATGCATCTTGAGACCTCCGCATTGGTCGTCCACAGGGAGTGCATCTGCTCCGGCACTGTCCCTATAGTTCCGTATTTTCAATTGATTAGATATGACGAAGGGCCGGAGGGCTCGTACATTAGTTTTCTCCCCCATCAACCGATTTGCAGCGGACATTGTGCATTGAGAAATAACGTTCCATCAACACGAAACGTCCTATCGTTGTTCAAGATAGAAAGCAATTGATCCATCATAAATCCCGGATACCCGTAAAGAGTAGAGTTGGCACCGTGAATTAATCCAATAGAAAGGGGCAAATGCGCCATGAGTAACGGAGGATTTACCCTTCGCCAAGGTCTTAGTTTGAGGTGGCATTTGAAAAAAGGCACGTGTAACTGTTATCCGGACTTATCAGCGCTAACGCTTCACCTCTCCGTTGGGCCATTAAATCCTATTCCCAGTCAACACAACCAAAAGTCGGTGATTCAGATTCATCTAGGGTACCAATCCAATCAATGCTGTTGGGGTTTCTGTAGCAATGGAACGAAAATGGCAATAAGAGAAAACTTCTTCTGCATTTGAATGCGGGGTTTGTGAATGGAACGAAAAGTGCAATAGAGATGGATGGTTGGAGACGGAGAGATTTCGTGATGCGTCAACGAGCCTTCCCGTGATATTGGCACAACATGGGTAAGTTTGACTAAAACCCCGAGATGTCAATTAGAGCCCCTGCGCCCAGTAACCATGAAGCTGATATCCCACTAAATAAATAAGGAGACCCGCCAACAAAACGCGAATTTGCCCCGGTCTAGTTTGTGTAGCATTGGAACCAAAAACAGGAATAAGAATGCTGAGTTGACCACTGACAGGTGATTGTGTGAGAGGCGGGGCAGACGGCTGACCGTCGACGCCGAGTTTTCGTTCCGTTACTACACAGACCCCTTTAAGAGACGTCCATGCCCCGGATTCGGGGCACCCCCATGAATGAAAAATGGAAGCCGGTGGGTCACGGTCTCTGACGGTATGTTGGGGAGGGAAAGCCGCTCACCACTAGATGTTGGCAGTGCCATTTATTTTTCACAGGAGGTGAATTTCCATATGCGTGTATCTAAATTGAGGCTGCCATGGACGCCTTCTTCTGAAACAAAATATACGATCGCACCGTTCTTTGAAATGCTCGTAATCCGAAGGATGCCAAGTTGCTGTGGACACACATAATCGACCCATTCGACGCCGTTAACATACGGTGTCCGATCTTCGTTATATACTTCAATCAACGGGATTTGACGGCTATTACCCGTTCCGGCGAACGAGATAACATACCGCGGCCCGCTAAGGGAGGTTTTCGGATCGTTCCAGTTGCCATCCCGCCAAATGCTTTGTGCGCCATTAAACATGTCGTTACCGACCACCTCCTTAGCACTCACGGGATGAATCGGTTCCGAAAACGTGCGTGGACTCACCGAATGCGTGGGCTGAGTAGCCGGGATACTCGCCGATGGCGTGGATGATCGACGGAGCGCCGCCGGGCTACTAGCGTTCGAAGGCTGACCGACTGATCGTAGTGTAGACCCTGTCCCGCATCCCACGAGCAGACAGCTCGTGGCCGCAACCACAGTTGCGGATAAGGCCAGTGGAATTTTGACCAAGACAGATCACCCCTTTGCATTTCAAAAGAACCACCCTATCGATGTAACGTTCGTGAACCTGCTGTTGTGTCCATACAGAAGGATCTTCGACATAGGCTTCGCTTCCATAATCAATAGTAGTTTGGGACCCACTCACGTTGTTATATGCTTGGCACCAATCCGTGGAGTCGGTTCCCGTAGCTACCCAGCCATTAGAAAACGACCCAGCCCACGATTCGATGTCATTGGCTCCGTAAACGGCGATGTACTGGTAGGACTGATTTGCTACCGCATCGACCAGATTGGCCCAGTCGGTTCCCGCAGTGGCCCATAGGCTCGAACCGTTACTCCATGCGTAATCGGAATTGTTTGTGCCAATGGCCTCGGTCAGTGTCGTAGAGTGGTCGCTCTGCCACCCGGAGGCGAAATCTTCCGCCACAGTTTGAACCCATGACTGTGTCTCCTCCGTACCATCAGTTAACAACACTTGCCACCCCGAACTCGTCGACTCTTGCCGTCCAAAATCGAGAATTGCGACAACGCTAGCATTAGGCTCGCCGCTTGCACCTTCGTTATAAGCAAAAGTATGGCCGTTCGATTGAACGTTGAGCCACGCCGATGTGACGTAAAAGGAATTTCCCGCCGTGGAGGGAGCGCTATATGCGTTTGCAATGTTGGGTGTCATTAAGCTAAAGGATGCTAACAACACTCCAGCCATTGCGACTCTAACGATGGCGGTTTTTATCGTGGAGTTAAGCTGTTTTGCGAGTAAGTGCATCATAAATTCCCCCTTCCAGTCACAGAGAGAATATTCTCTCATATAGGCTATTTCTGGACGAGGGCTTCAGATCCTTTTTTACAACTACACTATTTTTCGGAATCCTATGATTAGATTTAGAACCTGGCCCCGATCGGTTGGAGGCGCCCTCGTTTCGCTATCACGTCGATTATCCTGGCTGTCGACAGCGATCGGTGGTGGCTCGCTTAACTGCGGAAGTCCTGACAGAGGCTGCCCTTCATCGGGTAGCCTCTGTCACGTGATCGCATCCGATTGAAAGGTACGCAAAATTTTCCTGCGTATCCGCTGCAACGTCGGTGCCGTTCCTTCCGTTTTACCTGATGAATGCGCAGTAAAGGACCCGGTCAGCGATCGGCGGCGCGGACTGGGGGGACACCATCGCCCGGTTTGTGCTTTCGCATACGCACGATCGACAGTTGGCGCAGGACATTGCCCAAGAAATCTTTTGGCGGCTATATCAGTGGCACGAACGCCATCCTCGCCAGGTTGTTCATGGCGGTTGGCTCTTTACGACAGCGCGGCACCTCATCATTGATGCGCGTCGCAAGAACCGCGACTCACCCAATAATCTGCGTGTTGAGGAGGTGAAATCCAGCGATCCTCTGATGGAACAGCAAGTGGTGCAACGCCTCGCGGTGGAAGATGCGCTGAGGCATTTGGCGCCCGCGGATCAGGAGTGCTTGTGGCTGTTTTATTATCAATCCTTATCGGTCGCGGAAATCGCCGCGAGGGTCGGGCTATCCGAGACTGTCCGCACGCGAGGGTCTTCGCGAAGGACTCACAATCGAATCAGGGTACTCGGTCGCTCCCGGTCCGACAACCCTCGTGTCGATTGCCCCTGGGATCATCGGGAAAGAGTCCAGCAGTCACACTTCAGCTGCTTCGCTCGCGGCGACCAGTCTGCGCTGGATAGCAGGCCCCTGGCAGGTGGTCGTCAATGCCCCGTCGGCTACGCTTGCACGCCAACAGGCGCGACAACTGACCCATGATCTCACGTCCCTGTCATTACCCCAACCGGCTACGAGCGGCTATCTCGTCGTGAACAGTACAGCCAGTGTCACGGCTCAAGGGAGCCTGCGAATCGCCACGGAGGTGATCATCACCTGGAATCGCGAAACGACCGTCTATCAAGTCACGACCTACTCGGATGTGCAGCAGCGTCTGGAAACAGCGTTGTCGATTGCCCACTCGATGCGTTCCTATAAGCCGTAGTCGTACGAGAGGAACAACAACGTTTGGCGTAGAAACCGTTCAAAAACTCTCTCGTTATTCAATTCAAGGAGGACGATACCGTGAACATTCGACATTCACTCATTCTATCGGGCATCATCATGGGATCCCTGACGTTAGCCGGTTGCGGAGTCACCGGCCACCTGACAGCCACTCCAACTGGTCACGGAAACTATACGGTGTCCGGCACCGTGCACACGAGCGGCGTAACATCATCGCCCTCATCTTCCAGCACACCCCCCAGCTCGACCACCGCGCCTTCTTCTCACGCAGCGGCATCGACTCGCCCTTCCACGACCACCGCATCCCCCGCGCCGGCGCAAATCGCTAAGCTGACCGTGACGGCGCAACCGAATCCCATCACGCCTCAACAACCCACCACGATTTCGGACACGGTCTATTTGACGAACGGTCAAGGCGCTCCGCATGCCAAAATGACCATCCTGGGGTTGCCCCATGACCCTACAGGGGAAACGATCTACACCAACGTCTCAGGGCAGTATCAAATCACCGCCCAATGGTCGCAACCGGGGACTTATCTTGTTTCGGTGGGCAATGGGATGGTCGGTTGGCAAACCCACGTGGTGGTGCATGCGTCCTCTTCATCGCAAACAGCAACGAGTCCCCCGCCCTTCGCCGGGCAACAGGTTCAGCGTTATACCGGGCAACAAACTCCTCAAGCCCTGCCGAATGGGTTTGTCGCGAGTTCTGCCCCGTCACCTCACACGTTTTCGAGCCAGACCTATCACCGGGTGGAAGGCTTCACGGGCATATTGGACAGCCATCCCTTTGTGTTGGATTTCTACCAAGACTCCCCCGTTGGTCTCTTTGTGGGTGTAAGCTACAATGGCCATCCAGTTTATTTTGGCCCGGGGCCCGCCCCCGTGTTTGATGTGTTGAATTTTACCGGGACTGACGTGGTTCTCGGTACGCCGTCCGCGGGAGCATACATGGCGTTGAATTTGGTCACCGGACACCCGATCGTGAGCACTCGGGCAGTCGTCGCCCTCAAAGGGTATTCCGGACTCACGGCCCCGTCCCACATTCTGGGGCTACCGACCGCCACCTATCCCGTCGACATTCCATACGGCGCGGGTCATTAACGGGCGTCCATTGGCGGTGCCATCACACCGTGCGGCGCGTCACCCGCAGGGGCAAGATTCCCATGAGAACAACCGGGGGTGCAAGCGGATTGGAGGACCATTGATGATCGGGCGAGTCACGGGGACTCGTTCCGTCGACCGGCGCGCTTGCGCTACGATTGGGTGCCGGTCTTTCGCGCCAACCGATACAAGGTGGCCCGGCTGACCTGCGTCATCGCACAAATGTCATTGACGGTGAGGTGATTAGTGTCTCTGGCATCGAAGAGGTCCAACGCATGCGCCAGGCCCTTATGAAGCATGGTGTAGGTCCGGGGACGCCCCTTGTAGACGCCCCGGGCTTTGGCTGCGGCAATGCCTTCGATTTGACGCTCCTTGATGAGGTCCGCCTCAAATTCGGCAATGCCGGCCAACACCGTGATCAGGAGCTTGCCGATCGCGGTCGACGTATCGACCACATCGCCTCCCATATTGAGGACGACGAGGGCCACCCCCCGCTCGGTCAACGTGGCCATGGTATTGAGGGCATCTTGCGTACTCCGGGCAAAGCGGTCGAGTTTGGTGACCGCCACGGTGTCCCCGGTCGTGACCTCATCGAGGAGCGCCGTAAATTGGGCGCGATGTTTCAGCGAGCGCCCGGACAGCTTTTCTTGAAAAATTTTCTGGCAGCCATACGCCGTCAATTGCGCGACCTGCGTCTCGAGACTTTGGGTGGTCGAACTGACCCGGGCATAGCCATAGATCATGGGGGTTTCGCTCCCTTTTCCGGTATAATTAATGAGACAAGCATACGATACGCTGGAAACGGCGACAACCCGTGCCTGGCAACAAGTCTCAGTTGGGTGTACCCATATGAGACAGTAAGCTCCGCACTGGGGTATGGCAACGATTCGCTAATTTTCCGCCATAAGCCACATTCTGGTAATTACGCTTTTACTAGAATGTCAGGCGATGACTCATAAAAGTGGATGTCTTATCCTAAATTAGCTGACGAGCGATGCAGGCAGCGAGGAGCGCCGTTAGCGGACCGTTTCCATGCACTTCGGGAATTTTTGCCAGAGCGACAAGAACACGAGAGACGGTATTTCGAGGATCTCCTTGATCAATTAAATGCTGATCAACTATTAAGCTCTGCCACCGGTCTACGAGTTCTTGGCCGATTTGCTGGGCAACAGCTATAATGGAACGACTATGAAAACCCGCTTCCGATAACGTCATTATGGCCTCCAACGATCTGGAGGTCCAGCAAATCCCCACACCCGCTAGCAGAATGGGCGATTCAAATTCCAACAAGGTCATCGTAGGCTCGACGAGTTCATGAACGGGTAGCTGCGATTGTTTCATCTAGATCCTCCCCTGTTTTGACATCCATTCCTCCGATGGCATGCATTCGGCCAAAAATCGCGAACTTGTAGTTGTGTGAGCTTGTCGCAATACTGTCGGTCAAAAGTCGCGAACGGATAGCTGGCAGGATGCGTTCCGCAGCTAAGCGCGTCCCGTCGATTAGTTTACTAGCCGGTCCTAGGGACAATGCGCTATGGATACCTGCAAAAAAGATATTCGGTGCCGTTACCGATTCGAGAGTTGTGTCGTGAAGAACGGGATACCCGCCCGCGGTTGCAATATCGGGCATTATTCGAGGCAACGGGGACGGTTTCAGTCCGGTCGCATTGTACACGTGGGAACAAAGATACACTCGGCTGTCTGAGCAAATGACCTTCTGAAGATCTCTCGCTTGAGCCACATTAACCACGGGTTTATTCACAACCGTCACCAAGTTGTGAGCTTTGAATGCCTTGAACAATCGATAATGCTCAGGCATACAGCTGCCCAAGAAAGCTTCTTGTAACACTTTACGACGCAATGACAACGGTTGCCGTAGGTAGTCTGCAATGCCTTCATCGCGGAAAAACCTATGAGGCACGTCTGTACATGAATACCGTTCGTCTTCACGAACGAACCACAGAACTCTGTAGCCCGCGCGGACTTCATTGAGGATGACGTGCCCTGCGGTGTTCCCCGCCCCGACGACGCCCACAAGATTCCCGTGGTTACCAGAGGACGTGTTGGGAGAAAGCGGATCAATAAGGGTGCCAGTCCATGAAGTCATGGAGCTGATTTGCCCCATAGCAAAAACAACACTCTCGGCGCGCACAACCCGATTCTGATCGTCACACAACATCCAGTATTGACCGTCCCGATGGACATCGGTTACCCGAAACTGAAAGGCTGACCGAGCTAAATGATGAGCCGAGATAATATGGTACATATGGTCTACGAACAGCCTTGCGGACGGTAGAGAGCGCTCAGATAACCGGGCAAGATCTAGTTGGCGTCGCTCGGAAGCGGCTAGCTCACTCCAATGTAGTCGGCCGAAAGCCGCCAAGGTAATATCTCCGTCTGGTGCGAGATGATGATGATAGGGGCTTCGCATGACATGTTGTCCCACAGCAATTAGCCGACTTACAAACGACTCGGCAAACGTCGTTCTTTCATCAAGAAGAACAAAGCTGTCGCCCAATCCCATGTGCCAAAGGCGGGCCGCCAATGATATTCCGGTCGGACCCGCCCCAACGATCGCGACACGTGTGTCTACCACGCTTGGCGCATGTCGAAGAGGAATGTATTTTTGTTCGGGTAATTTAATAGCTTCTGTAAAAACATCCAAGCCCAGTTCGATGGGCCACACACTATCACAACGTTTGTTGTATCTTATCATTGCTGTGTTGCTCCTTCGCGGATGATATTTTCACTTAGTGCAGAGCGCCCAAACCACACGAGGGCTAGAAGTGCCACACCACATAACGCAACTATTCCTAGTAGAATACGCCCATTCCACCATGCAAAAAGCACCCCAGGGACCATAGACCCAATCGCGCGGACCATTTGGTTAGAAAACGTTATCCCCGCCCGCATGGCGACAAGCTTATCTTCGGGCGTAACCATATTTCGAATCGCACCATTCATCACAAAAATGGCTGCCATTCCACCGTCTAACACCACATATCCGACGGTCAATCCGTAGTATGTGCCCGACGTTAATAGCACCACTGATCCAAGCACGGAGACTCCTAAAGCTATACCTAAAGTCTTGACGGGATGGAACCGTCGGCTATTTTGTATGCGATCAAGGATTACGACGGCCACGAAGTTACCAATGCCGGAGAGTGTAAACACCAATCCGGCGGAACTATCAGGAAGATGTAGGTGACGCGCGACAATTAAAACGAGATCAAAGACGACAGCGATTGAAACGAAGTTTGCGACCCAGTCGACGACTGACAACGTCAAGAGGGGAGGCGTAATGAGCACGCGTAACCCATCAAACACGTGGTTGAGTCTCGCTGGCGTTTGCACACTCGCAGTAGCATCATGACGACCGAGGATCGCCAGACCAAGACTGGATCCAACAAACAACAATGTTAACGCCCCAAAAATTCCCATGCCGCCCCATACACTGAAAATCACGCCAGCCAAGACTGGTCCGATGACAGTTCCTATGGCATCTGCACCCTCCAAATAGTTAGACACGCGAATCATGCTGTCGCGCCCAAAAATGCTTCGCACTTGTGGAGTTAACGTAATTCGCGTCACCGTGCTAAACATGCCAATGAGGATTAAAGCAATGACTAACCCAGGCACGACAAAGCGTCGCAAAACGCCTGTCACCATCAGAATGACGAAAGCAAAAAAGATACCACCCTGAATCAACTCTGCTTGGGCAGGCATTTGGGCCAGTCGCTTTGTCCGAACCCATCGACCGAGTGGTAGCGCCGTAACCGCCGTGACCAACGGAATAATGGCCATGATGGTCGTGGAAGCCGTACCATGATTGGTGGCTAGCAACAACCACGGGATGCCTAATTCGATGAAACGCCCCCCTACGATCGATAGCACTTGGCTGGAGAATAATGCCACTAATGGCCTCTTCAAATGGTTTGACCTCCAAAACGGCAAGACCCGCAACTAGCGCGGGTCTTGCCGTTGACTTCTTATCGCCTACCCAACTTTCGAAATTCTATATACGTCCGGTATGGCGATCTTCTTTGTGGGCACCGCGATCTCCAGTTTAGGCAATCCGACACCCAAAAGCTGACCTTCCGCCATTAGCTCAGCATCAGCCTCGTCGATGATACGGTTATGGCCCATGACAATCCGTGGAACGCGCGTTTCGATTGTGTAGAACTTTAAGATGGGTTCTCCCGGGCGGATTTCACCGCCATAAAAACCCACCGTGTTAGTTTCGGGAACGTAACGGGCATGCTCGAAGTTTCGGGAGGTCAACAGTTGGGGCTTGTTCCCCGCCATAGGAACGGTAATATCCGACCCCAACGTTACTTGCCAGCCATACCATGTCTTATCAGTTAAGTTCGTTTCGGCTTTCATAATCGTCCACGTTCCGGCTGATGGTAACTCCGTTCGCATTACGATGGTGATATCGTTTACATCGATGCCTCCAGTAATCATGACCATCCGGTTTTGTTCGTCAATAGCAGCCACCATGTGCAAGTCATGTGCTCTCATTAAACTCCACCTCCAAGGTAAATTCTACCATCCCGACATTAAGTCATGCAATATTCGCTCAATGTAGGAGCCAGCTTAGGATAATACGCGTCATTACGAAAACCTAGAATAAGGGTGTGAATGGCCCCATTTTGCTCGGCCATTTATAAATGCCACAAAGCCCACCATGAGGTGTCATATTTACGTATACGTCAACTAGACACGAGAAGCATGGAGGAAAAATCACGAACTGTGGCCATACTCTAGCAGAAGTTTCCGGGTTAGCGATTGCGCAAGGTCGAAAATCAAATGACACCCCTAAAAGGCCTTCTGAATCTATGCGAAAACCCTTGACCATGGTTTTTTGAGGATGGACATATAGCGGCGGATGCAGCAGAAGATTGCGGCGCCGTGTACGCTGCGGACGGTGACGGAAATTTTTTCTTGGATTTTTACCATACGCAAGACTCTAGCACGAAAAGACTTTTGAAAAACGTCTTAAAGTACCAGACATAAAAAATCTACCTATGTTAAAATTTTACTATAATCCGCCAGAATCAATACATGTGCAGTTCTATTATATTGCGCTCGCGGGATGGTTCAGATTGTACCATAGTCAAGCGCTCTCCTGTTAGGCGTGTTACGGCAGGATGCTTGATAGATATATACAATCTTACATATCCCTCACTTCACCAATTGTCCCATCTCGTTACCGATCCTGGTATGCTTGACGGCGTACCCACATTGGGATGAATGCTATCGTTGACGCAGATAGCTCGTATTAGTACTTAAGCGGACCTTATGGAGGGGTTATGTGGTGCAACAGTATGTATTGTTACTAGGCGCTAATCAGTATTTGCGCGAACGCTCGTTGTCTGGAGCTAAACAAGTGACGAACTTACCCATCTGGACGGCCGACCAAGGCGTCGCATATAGCCTGAACCGATACTTCGACGGCACAATAAATGTTGATCCTCAAGACGCAGACACCCTTTTAAAGAGCATTCATGCGCATGAGCTCCAAGGCTGGACCCCCAAAGCCGTCATTCCGCTAAACGATTGGACGTTGGCAGCCGCGCATACCGTAAATCGGGCGCTGGGATTGCCGTCCATGGACGCGACTACCATCCTGCGGTCCCGCAATAAATATCTCATGAAAGAAGTCTTTGCAAAATATGGGGTACCAACCGCTCCTTTCGTTCTCATCGAAACCGAGGCTGACCTTATGGAGGCCATCGAAACGGTGGGGTTGCCAGTCGTCATCAAACCGTATGACTTTGGCGGCAGCGGGGGGGTGTATTTGGCCAAAACCGTGGAGGAGGCGCGGGCGCGACTCCGGGATTCCATGGAGATGATGGACGAATACCGTCAGCAGTTCGGCATTGCCGGCAACAAATTCTTAGTCGAAAAGTTCATTGCGTCGCGTGATGAAGTGTCGGTTGAGGTCTTGTGTTTTGATGGTCAATATCAAGTCATTACAGTAACCGAGAAGTATTTGTCGCCGGAACCGTGGTTTGCTGAAATGGCCCACTTGGTACCGAGTCATCGCATACATGATCGCCCGCTGTTGGACATGGCCATTCACGCGTGTAAGGCACTCAAGCTTTCGTTGGGCATGGCCCATGCCGAGATCAAAATCTTGGATGGGCAAGGGTGGGTGATTGAGGTCGGTGCTCGTCCTGGCGGCGATGGCATTATGGACCAGATTGAGCGGGCCTATGATTTCAATCCATATGCCGCTCATGTCAAAGCCTACCTAGGGGAGTCTCCTTTTGATATAGTTCGGAACATCACTCCGCAACGGACCGCCGCCATTGCCTTTCTCAAAGCACCTCCAGGCATCATCACCGACATACGTCTGCCAACGAAACTGCATGACTGCGTGAGGTCCTTGGCGATACAAGCCAGCGTGGGCAAAGTCTCTGAACCACCCATCGCCTGGCGTGCCCGAGAAGGGGTCGTGGAATACACATGGCCGCACCTTTTCACATCTAAACCGGATGAGCCGACACGGTTAACGGAGGCGTTGTCTCAAGAGATTTTTGTCACGAAGAGTTTGTGAGATGTATCTTTACCTAGCACTCTCTGGAATTTACCGCTTCCTATCCGGAGCGGTGCTCTTGTCCGTTAACTGGGGACTGTCTAGTAGTGCAAGCGACCACTATCGAGCCTTAGCACTTGCCAGCGTCCTGTCCTTTGTCCCTGCAATTTTTGTACCCATGATGACCCGCAATGTTCTTAAAAAATACGATGGTTCCCGTATCTCGGCCGTGGGTTTGGTCGGCGTGGTGGCCAGTTGCGTGGCGCTGTTCTGGGTCCACTCCGACGAGACCCTCGTTGTAGCGGTTAACTTCATCATTTGGACATTCTTCTTCATATTGGAAACCAGCTGGGAGATGTGGTTCGCTGGGATTGCCAAAGGCTATGCCAATGATCTCATCCCGAAGTTCAGTTCCTACTCGGTAACCATCAATCAGGTTGCCTTAATGGTAGGCCCTATTTGTGCTCCCTTTATTATCCACGCCCTAGGATACCGCAGCTTTTACCTTGTTGTCGCTGCCGGCTTCAGTGCTCTCACACTGGTCGTCATCGGCCGACCCATAGCGGAATCGCCAGGGACCCCACTGAAAGCACCGGCATCCCGAGGCGGCGGATTTCTCTTTCTGGCCTTGGCCCTAATTTGGCCTACGTTGGGTAGTTTCAATTTCATGTTGCCTGTGCAGGTGCGATTGCATCAGGGGTCGATGCTCGATGTGGCGCTGTTGGATGCTGCTCTGAGTATCGGCATGGCGCTATCGGGATTTGTCTTTTCGCTTTGGTCCAGAGCGATTAGTTTTCTCGCGATAGCCTTCATTGGTGTCTCCATCGTCTTGAGTTTCCTCTTGTGGTACATCACGGCACAAATTGATGAGCGCCTCTTCGGTCTGTTATTGCTGGGATTTGGCTTTGGCGGTTTGCGCATCCTTGCACGAGCGATTCTGGCACATCGATATGGCACTGCAAATGTGGGGGTGATGGTCTCACGGGCTAACAGTCTCGCGTTGCCCATTCTCATTGGCACATTGGCATTAGCACGCATACATATCGCCGATACGTGGATGCCGCCGTTTATTTTAGCGCTTCTGATGGCCTTGTCGCTTTTGGGCAGTATTTCGGTGAACGGCGGTGTGCGTATGCAGCCGTCAATGGAGGAATGAATAGCTATGATTGTTGATGATGTGCGAGGAGTGAGTGCCGCAAACCGTTTGGGACCGGAACGACTTGCCAGTATTGGAACAGGCACTGGTCGGGTTGTTAGGAATGGAGTACGTTCCGGAAGATGTGTTGAATTCAGAGCGTCCGTCATTAGCCAGTCTTGAGATTTTGTGCGTCGATTTGGTCACGACCATGGAGCAAGCCAAAATTCTACGCGCACGGGAATGGCTTCGGTCTATGAAGGAATTTGCGGAGCAGTCGGAGCGCGATCAGTTGCTGCTGAGGGCCTTGGAACACTGGACGAATCGACGCTTTGAAGAGTCGCATCGTAACTTACGACAAGTGCTGAATCGCTATCCACAAGACATTTTAGCCGTATGGGCCTGTCATATGCTCGAGTTCTACATGGGCTGGATTTCGCAGATGCTTACAACGATGCAGTTGGTCCGTGATGCATGGAATGCACAAACGCCATTACTGACGTACTTTAAAGCAATTGATGCCTTCTCGCTCGAGGAGAATGGAAACTTCGAGCAGGCTTTGACATCCGCAAATCTCGCGTTGACCCTCAATGCCCGCAATGTTTATGCCATTCATGTCGTCTGCCACTATTACTACGAAACTGGGCAATTTTATGAGGGCAGTCGATGGATGGAGGCACATCGGAGTGAATGGTGCGACAACTCCTCTATGCGGATTCACATTTGGTGGCACTACGCCATTTTCCGACTCTATCTGATGGACATTGCCCAGGTGTACGAGATCTATGACCAGGAACTCCGTCGCAAAAGCGATCCCAATTCCCTCGAGGATCTCGATGCGGCGTCATTGTTGTGGCGTTTGCATCTCTTGGGGTACGACGACTCGTCACGCTGGATGGAATTGTACCAGTCGTGGAAGCACTACGGGCTCGAGGAATTTTATTGGTTCAATGACCTGCATGCCCTGATCGTCCTGCTCGCTAATGGGTATGGAGACAAGGCCGCCGCTCTCGCACAACATTCCATTACGCGAAGTGAGCCCGGATCCCAGGAAACACTGCGCCATGCCTTACGCGGATTCGCATTTTTTGAGGCAGGGGAATGTCAGTGGGGTTTGGAGGATTTATGGCACGCCATGCAAGGGACGCCATTTGGTGGGAGTAACGCCCAGCGAGACATCTTGGAATTGACCGTCGCCGTAGCCATCACGCGATTGCCCAACGGTCCTCCGACGCTCGACTCCCTAATCGATCTCGGTCGAAGCTTGAAATATGAAACCCCATTGCGTAATCAGCTGTTATCCCAGATGCGTCTAGGAGTGAGAGAAAATGGATAATGTAAACACGTTGAGCGATCTATTCAAACAACTGGCAGAAAGTGATACGAGTCAGAGGCTTGCCATCAATACGGTCAGTTTTAAGACCGCTCGATGGCGTTTAACCAAAAAATCTGGGATTATTGTGCTGCCACACCAGATCGAGGCTATCTTGTGTGTGGAGACCAATAAAATCGATTTGGGCGAAGTCGACACTACGCGCTCTGAAATGATGGAGCCTTTTCTCTTAGGAGCTGGGGAACCGTACTACAAAAAGGCGGGCATTCGCCTCTTGATACGTGCCGCGAAGGGTGACGCTGACGTCGTCATTTATATGTCGTGGCAACCCGGTGAACAAATCGAGCAAAAGGCGTTCCAAGAGGCAGCCGACAGCCTGGATGACTATTATTTTGGCTATGATCAGCGGTACCGACGGGTTTATGACGCTGGCGCGCAGTTGTGGGAATCCGATCAACCCAATGCATCGCTAGTAAACATGCTGCAAAAGCATTTTGAGCTGGCCAAAGGGCGTATCGTGGACCTAGGATGCGGCGAAGGACGAGATAGCCTTTACCTTGCGCAACAGGGACTGGAGGTTACAGGCGTCGACATATCGAGCGTAGCTTTGGGACGTGCGCGTGAGTTGGCACACCAACTCAGATTACAGACGGTGCGGTTTATCGAAAGCGACGTCATCTACCTGCGCCCCATTGCGGATTCTAGTTATGACGTGGCCCTTAATATGGGATGCCTTCACATGTTAACGGACACTAAGCAGCGATCGCGCCATATTCAACGGGTGTTTGAAATCCTTAAACCCGGTGGATATTTTTTGGTTGATCACTGCAAATCCGACTGGGGGAAAGGGTTCTATTCCATTCCGGATTATGATGCGGTAGCCAAGGACTTGATTCCGGGTCAGGTCATTCCTCGCCGCGTTCGGGTCGATGGTCAGGAGGTCGACATTCCCTTAGAAGTTCTTCCGCATTTGGATCAAGCACCCGAGGTTCTCATCGATGAAATCTGTAGCCACGGATTTGACATGGTCGACACCGAATCCAGCAATACCGAAGCATTCGGAAACTCCGCGGTGGTTTTGTTTCGCAAGCCCAATCTATAACGCCATAAAGATTGTGTAGTGAGCACCGTCGTGCCAGCAGAGGGCCCTCGTTCAATCTAGTCCGAACAGGGGCCCTGCACAATTGACTCAGACGATCGGTAGAACTCGTTAGTACGGATGTGAAGAGTTTGGGGTCTGTGTAGTATGGGAGCAGAAAAGGGCAATAAGCGACGATCAGCATGATAATACCCAATCACCGAGCCAAATTAGGCCGATCGGGAGACGAACATACGGCACCCTGCGAAGATTCGTGACGGAAATGAATCGGAGTGCCTTGCGGTGTGTTCCCGGCGATTTGAGAATTTTTCAGATCACGCCGGTGACTTTTTTAGTGCAGGGGTCCCGCCAACAAAACGCGGATTTCCCCCGGTAGAATTGGGTTAATATGGTATTTAATTCATCTATTCTGGCTACCGCACGCATGAATGTGTTTCATTTCCCTGATGGGTCCACCCTTCGTCAATGCTACACCGTAGTCCTCTTAATCATGTTTTGTGCGGTTCACAATACGAAAATCAGGTGTCGTGGCTAAAAGTGTTGATAGGACGGCATTCTGAACCGCACACAAGGCGCTTGTGTGCGGTTCAGCGGTGGGCACCGCGTCGATCAGATCCCGCGGGATCGCTGCCATTTTCCTCTCTACCGGGAGACCACCGTCGCCATGGCGGAGGCGGTTCTATCATCATTGTCGCCAAGAGGACCGTGGTGGCCGTGGCGACGTTAATATCGATGGATTGTGGGGATCGCCGCCCAAATCTTGGACGCCCGTGTTCTGTAACGTGCATCAATGCACGTGCGTTATGTTTATGACAAGATTGTGAGAGCAACTGGAGGAAACCCATCATGATAAAACATCTCGCGTTAGGATCACTCGTCCTCTTGGGCGGCACACTGCTCGCAGGCTGTGGTGTCAGCGGGCATCTTTCCGCTACGCCGACCGGCAACGGAAATTACAATGTATCCGGTACCGTCCATACTAGTGGTGTACCCACCTCTTCAAGCCCATCGTCGAACCCGCCACCGGCATCAAATACGTCTTCAAATCCTCCTAGCTCATCGGCCATCGTCCAACCCTCCACGAACGTCTCAATATCTCCCAGTGAGCCAGAGTCGAGTCCCGTGTCGACAACGATTGCGTTGCCGCGTGACGCGAGTCAATGGCCGCCGGTTGTCCGAACGGCGCTCACGTGGATTTCGCATCATGACGTCGGCATCGGGGATATAAGCTTACCACTGGAGGGCCCCCGATGGATTCCATCGGGCGTCTTATCACCGATGGCGACCAGCACTGTTGGTCGCCAATATTCCGTAGGACTGTGGAATACGACTACTGCCTTGGCCGTCGTCAACAGTCCGTCCTTAAATCAAGATAAAACTGCATCGGCCGCGATTGCAGGATGGACAATCGACGCAGGTGGATCCTCACAGTCACATCCCCTGACATCTCTTGAAGGCGTGAATGGATTCTGGTCTGCTCCGCACGGATCGGAAACCGCTGTCAATCTGGGGCACGGTATCATTGGAAACTATTACGCGTACGGCGAATTCCATTCGGGTGTAATCAACGGGGAATCAAACACGGTCCGGCATTTGATCGTATGGCATGAGGGACAATGGATCTGGGAGGTGGGCCAAGGTAGTGAATCAGCCGATCAAATGATTGCCGAACGCCTCGTATCCTATTTCCACCAAGCTCTGCTGCCGCCCGGTCCAGGCGTCGGAGTGGTTATTAACTTGCACCAAAAACCACTGACCCGAATGGACTGGTCCCCAAAGGGACCCGAAATCACAGTGCACTTGTCGGATAGCATCCCATCGCTGGCTAATCCTATCGATACAGCGCACATGGCAGTGTCTTGGCAGGGATGAACAGTTTTTGTAATGCGATGACATCCCAAGACACACAGAAAGGCCGCCTAGTTATATCGAGCGGCCTTTCTGGTGATGTGCGTTTACCAGCCAGCAGCACTGGCTTGATCTGCGGCCGTATTCCCAAGAGAGTAACTATCTGCAGCTGTTGCACCGTCTGCGTTAATGTAGCCGTAAGCAGGCGTTGAATCCCATTCCGAAAAGCTGCTGAACGATTCGCACGAAAGGCCTAAACTACTACATGCATTGTTGATGGCCGTTACGCGGGCCACCCACAGCAATCACGCAAATACTCGAATCTTGTGTGGAGCGGGCAGCGAAATCCGCATCGGACGTCACAAGAGGCTGGTAGTATCCAGCATCATACTGGTTGATATCGATTTGAAGCGAACTAATCGTGTCAATGGTATCATAAGCCAAGAGAACGATTTGCCGACCGGTGCTATTGAGCCCATAGGGAGTCGACCGAAGAATGCGAGTCGTCGCAAACGTTGGCACGGTTATATTGGTGCCAGACCCACACGACGCACTCAAATAACGGTACTGAAGACCTGTCGGGCCCGTCACATAATAGGCTCCTTGATAATTCATCGAATCGATCGTATCGTAGGCATTGCCGTACGCTAGAAAGAGACTAGTCCAACCGTAGGCTGTTGCCGTGGGACACGCACAGGCCGATTGCTCGTTTATGCAGTTGCCATTATACCAGGAACTTCGGCTTAAAAGTCCCTGCCAATCGGTAACATTACAATCGTCACCTTGTTGATACCACCAAACACCTGCCGCAGCGTTGATAGGGTCGATGGCTTGGATTTGTGTACTTGAAGGAGTCGGTTGGCCTGTAGCATTATTCTGGGCCCAGAATTTTGTCTGAAACTCCGAGATTGAGGTTGGTTCCATCTGCAACCAATTATTCCCCGGACCTCCATCTTCAAGATTGCCTATTGCAAGAGGAATCGGTGACCGAACATTTAAAACCGCTGCTGCTCCGACAAGATAATCCGCCATTAATTGCCATGCTGGCCCTTGAGCATAGTAGCTAGCTAACGTATCGGCCTGATCGTATTCGGTGTACGCACATGCAAACACAGTGGACATTATAAAACACCCTTTCCTGTTGTAGTATTTGACCTTACCGGTCTACTAAGGTAAGAGACAAATCTGCGGAAAAAGCGGACAGGGTGGGCGCAATAAATTTTTTCATTGATGCAGATCCTCATGATATTGCTGCATAAGATAATCGCGGAGCACCGATAAAACGATGTGGTGATGCTGAAGTTCTTCCTCCAATGCTGATGAACACCCGCCGGTGGTATCCCACTGCGCACAACACACGAGGATGGCTCTATGTTCCTGCCGACACGCGTGCCGAAGGTCTTGTTCAGAAATCATGGGTCTCGCCTCCTAAACCGCAAATTTGTTGAAGAATCTGAGGGGGATGCGTCTGCAGCGCGAACCATAAGGTCACGCGGAGTTCTTGGTGTAAATCGGCAGAGTCCGCAGCCATTCTCGTCCACGATTGATAGCGGCTCATTTGAGGGGTCAATTGTGGCAGCAGCGCTTCGAAGGCGTCCGCATTCCCCGCGCAAACCTGACAGAGGGCTACGAATAGGGGCACTGACTCCGGATACGCCGGATCGCCCGACGCACCGTCCGATCGGTGCAATGCAGAGCCTGAGCCGTTTCCTTTTGCGTCCAACCGTGATTGATCGCCTGAAGAATGGCTTGATCGCGCGGCGTTAATTGCCGCAAACAGTGAGCCATCCACATCGACACCGCGATGTCGGAATCGGTGGAATGTGGATCCGCGTGCTCCCATAAGACTTCCTCCTTTTCTCTTGGTTCCAATGCCACCTCCGAAGCATGCTGGTGGCGTTGGTCTATAAACCAACGCACCGCCGCACGTCGCAACACCGTCTGAATCCACGCTCGCACTTGCCGCTCTTCGACGGTCATCATGAGGATCCTCCTGGCCTCAACATCAGGGTTCCACTGAACAGACCGCCCAGAAACACGATGATTTCCGCAACGCCTTTCATGCGTGTCCACATTCCTCTCGGATGTCGATAGATTGAGCGTACACCGCGAATCTGACACGAACCTGGCAATAACCTGCACCTTATCTGCACCTTATCTGTCATTGGGTGCTGTTATCTGAATAGAACAGACAATCCGATCAATGAGAGGAGGGTCGCTGCGCGTCTACGCCAGAGGGTAATAACAAGACATATCCGACATCCCGCCGGGTCAGGAGTACCTGGGGGTGACGCGGATCGGGTTCGATGGCCCCACGAATTCGATGCATATGCCGATAAAGGTCTGAAGGCGCATGCCAATCTTCTTGAGGCCACCCCACCCTGAGGAGGGTCGCATCCGGAATCAGGCGCTGGGGATGGTCTACCAGGTAGGCCAGCAGATGCCAGGTGCGCGCTGGTAGAAACACGGTCCGATGATAGCGGAGCACGATCTGTTGGTCGCGATCAATCGCAATCGCGGGCGTAATGACAATGAGGGAAGGGTTTTCGGACATCTCGCGTCCTCCTTCAATCCGGAAACGTTCGACGGAAGACATCCGCAAGCGCAGTCTGGCGCCGATCAGGGAGTCCGGCTATCCTCCCGCAGGGAGAGGACCCGTGACTTTGCGACCCCGCCTTGCGGCGGGTGTGCCATTTTTTGTCATATACTGAAGATAACGCCGGGCCGAGGGGACAAGTTACCGCTAGGCGCCAAACCCTGTCCCGTCTTCTTGACATAACGCCCCCTTCCCGGACCCCGTGCGCCTCTTGGATCCGTTAAGAGAAGTCAGGAGACTCTGTGCACGGACGCGATTTATCGTTATACTAGTATGACATAAGATAAGGAGGTGCTGTGCGATGTTTGCCGTCCGTTTGCCCCCGGATATCGAAACGCGATTGGAGGAACTGGCCAGAAAAACCGGTCGGACCAAAAGCTATTATGCCAAGAAAGCCATTGCCGACTTCCTCGAAGCTGAGGAAGACTATCTTCTGGCTATGGCCCGCCTTGAAGAACATCACCCACGCATCGGATTGGAAGCCATAGAACGTGAACTCCACCTGGACCGTTGAGTTTGATGCCGCAGCGCATCGCGATCTCCGGGCATTGGATCCCACGATTCAGCGGCGCCTCGTGCAATTCTTGCGCACCCGTGTTGCCGGGCTCGACTCGCCCCGGGCCTTAGGCAAACCCCTCAAGGGGGAAAAAACCGGACTGTGGCGCTACCGGGTGGGGACGTACCGGATCATCTGTCTCTTAGAGAATGACCGCCATGTCGTGGTGGTGGTGGCCATTGGCCACCGCCGCGAGGTGTACCGCTAAAGAGGTTTTGGGTATCATGGGCCCCCCTCCCCGGAATCTGCGGTGAATTGCCCCCAAAGCATTCCGAAAGGATGTGTGTGTCGCAGTGGGCTCATTCGGATCTTGCAGGAGTTGGCACCATTTCGACCGGTGTGGCGCATAAGGGCGGATCGTCGCGTCTTTTGCGACGCCGCTTTGCTACACTGAAGACGATCTATATTAATAAAAAGCAGGTTATGGGGTCTGTGTAGCAAATGGAGCAGAAAAGGGCAACAAGGTTCGTATGATAATCTAAGGCGCATAACTTCACCATGTAAAGAGACCTTCGTGATCCAGATCTGCGTTTTGTTGGCCGGACCCCAAAAAGGTCTGGGCTCGGGCTAGAGTTCGAGCTCGTCCTCCTGGCTCTTAGGGGGATGCGAGGGCTTGCGGTCTTGCGCTCGCCGTGCACGCATTGTGGCGTCGCGTTGGGCAGTCGCTCGGCGTTCGGCCTGGAAGTCTTGGAGAGTCGGATTGAGCTGCTCCATAAACCGCGTGAAGACATCTGGTGTGCGCCAATCGGCAACACGCTGCGTAAGAATGCGGGAGCTCAACGTTCGGGCCTCCGCGACCAGCTGACGACGAAAAGTCGTCTGGGCCCAGGCGGCGTGCTGGCGATTGGCCGCATTGAGACTGACAAGGGTCGCAAGGGTGCCGATCGTGCACGCTTCGGCTAGCGCTGTCCGCGTCTGTTCCACGTGCGGTTGCAGAGCCTGCCAGGCGGTGTCCTCAGTCTGAGAAGCCCGCTGATAGCGCTGGATGCGCGCATGATAGGCCTCTGCGTCTTGTCGGAAACTCGCTAAGTGTTTTTCCTTGTCGGCCACCTGCTGGCGGGCCGCGCGCAGCCGATCCGCATGAAAAATCCGTCCGAAGAACGTATTGACCTGCGCCAGATCTTTTTGCGCTTGCGTCACTTGTTGCTCCCAATGCTGCACGACGCCATCATAATCGCGCGCGCGATCCACCTGGGCGGCGAGGGCCGTAAGCGGCGCCCCGTCCGCATCGCGCCATTGGGCGGCAAAAGCCGCAGCGGAGTCCGGAACCTGCGCCAGAGACAGCACGAGGGGATCGACGGCTAACGCCTGCAAGGCCTGCGTGAGCGCGCTGCCCAGGGGCATATGCTGCTGCTCTAACCGGTGTAGAGTGGCGATTTCTTCGGGGGTCCAGCCATGCTGGCGACGCGCCTGATCGCGGTGCTCCTCCACCTCCTGCTGAAGCAGGTCGCGCTCAGCGCGGACCGCAGCGAGATCCTGTCCCAAGAGACTACCGGGACTGGCGTATTTGACCCGCGACAAAAATGATAATTTTAGCCATAATGGTGTGGAAAAGGAGCTGACGCAGGTGATACGAGTTAATCCCGAACTGACCGACGATCAATTGCTACGATTATTTGATAAAGGGACACTGGGCCAATGGACCCCCGACGCTATTGAGTGGGGGGATTTAGATCGCATTACGCCTGACCTGCGCCACGCTATCGCCCAGGTGCTGACGCCTGTCTATTTGGGAGAGCAAACGGCGATGTACGGGGTCAGTGCGGTACTGCCGGATATGCTAAGCCATGGACATCATGAGGAAGCCTTATACCTCAGCAGTATGGGCTTAGATGAGGGACGTCATTTTCGCAACTTACACAAACTCTACCACATCTTTCAGGAAGAGCCGGCAAGCCGCCACCGCATTCCCGAGATGTTTCGATATCATGCCCGGCTTCTGAGTCATAAAGATTCCACAGAGTGGATCTGGGGCATATTAATTAGCGATCTATTTGCCAAACACTTTTATGGCGGCCTATTTCAGCGTTACCCTGATACCGTGGTCGGACGGCTATCGCGCCGAACCCTTAAAGATGAGGCTCGCCACCAAGCATTTTCCGAGCGGTATCTGGAAAAAGTTCTGCCAACCATGGACTCCGAACATAAGGCACAGCTCATTGCCCTGCGCGATGATCTCTTCCGAACCATGGAGGCCATTGGCCATCGACTGTACGATTCGATGATGGTACTGGATTGGAAACCTGAAGACTTTTTACATGATTTATCTCTCGATACTGAAAGGTGGGTTAAACGCTTGGGCATTGAGACCGGAGTATAATCCGGTCTCTTTTTTATCGACCGCACAACCTCCTCCGCAGGGATTTGCCATACGAGAACCTTTCACGCTAGGGTACAATACGAAGAGGAGGGGTCTCATCATCATGCCAATACCACAATCATTGCGCCAATCCATCACCCACGTTCGCCGCCACCATTACCAAGGGGGCCAATGGTGGGCCGAAGAGGTTGAAGTCGTCAGGGAAGAGGCTTTAACTCTCTTTGTCAATGGACATGAGTTTGTCACAATGGTAGTGACACCTACCGATTTAGAAGAGCTTGTGACGGGTTTTCTTGCCTCAGAAAATTTTATTTCCCGGGCTGACGCCATCACGGTCTTCCAACATCATCCGGGTACCCAACAAATTTGGGTGAGAGTCCCGGGTCTCGACCCCACCCGTATCACGCAAACCGGAACGCGCTATCTCAGCAGTTGCTGTGGGCGAGGACGTCCAGGGTTTTATTTCATTGAGGATGCTAATATCAGTCCCTTAGTGGTCGAGCCCTTGTCGCATCCGCTTACTGCCGAGGCGATGACCACATTATTTGAAGAATTTAGCCAGTGGACACACCAACAGCATTCAGGAGGATTGCACGCCGCCGGATTGGCCTACGGCGCAACACTGTTGACGATTCGCACCGATGCTGGACGTCATAATGCCCTGGATAAACTCTATGGGTATTGTCTACGCCAACAAATTCACCTTTCGGACAAGGCTATCGTGTTTTCAGGCCGCCTGTCGTCCGAAGTTATTCTTAAAGCAGGACGCATGGGCATTCCCTTAATCATTTCCAATGCCGCGCCAACCAATCTCGGCATTGAACTAGCGGAAACGCTGGGGATTACGGCGGTCGGCTTTGCTAGAAACCACGAACTCAGCGTTTATAGTCATCCGGAGCGCATTCTCCCATTTTAGTTGAGGGCCTACGCGCTAAATAGTACAAACCCGCATCACAAACCTATGCGGTCGGTTGCCCGTTATCCCGTGAAGCGTACCGCCGATCACTTTTTTAAGAAAGCCCTCACTCCTAACCTTCGATAATCGTGTCGTCAAATCCCAAGCGTCGCGCGAAGGTTGTCATGAAGCGAACGCGATCGACCCCAACGGCCACGTCAATGTTCGGGCGCAATGGCAACCATTCTCGTCGGTCTACAACTGTCATTCCCCGTGTCAACGTTCCATACCGCTCAATATCCACCGCGTAAGGAATAGTGTCGCACAAGTCGGGCTCTTCTGCGAGTGCCACCGCTAACGGGTCGTGCAGTGGCGCTGTCCGGTCTCCTATAAGACGGCCAGGATTATAGGCGCCCAAATAAAAGTCGACAGCCCCTTTCAGCATGGCAGCATACGGACGACGCGGGTCGAGCGTCTCTAGCATCGCGTCACTAATCCGCACTTGCATCGTCACGTCCAAGCCCACCATCGTGATAGGCATGCCAGAGTGAAAGACAATCCAAGCGGCTTCCGGATCTCCCCAAATGTTCGCTTCCGCCACCGGGGTGACATTCCCCCCTACAAAAGCCGCTCCGCCCATAATCACCAACCGTTTCACACGCCTGACCATCTCGGGATGCGCCGTTAAAGCGGCCGCAATGTTCGTCAGTCGCGCCGTAGCGATGAGAACAATCTCTCCGCTAAGTTCTTGGGTGACCTCACCGAGATACTGGACTGCGCTCTGGGCTTGCACTGCGATGCCTTGTGGTGTGAAGGCATAGCCTCCGAGCCCATCCGTACCATGAAACGCTTCCGCCGACGGCTCCCACTGACCGACTAAGGGGTGGGCAGCTCCTTGATACACCGGCGCTCCCCGTTCGGCTAGGCTCACAACCGCCAAAGTATTTCGCGTTGTGGTCTCAACATCGCCATTACCAAAGCACGTAGTAATCCCCCGAACATCCAAGCGGTCTGAGGCCAGCGCGTATAACAACGCTAATGCGTCGTCAATCCCCGTATCGACGTCCAATACCACTGGCATCTTCTGCATAAATTCCGTCCTTCCCCATCCTTAAGATACCCTTATTGTACCATCCCCCACTTAGCCCTTGCCGAATCCTGTCTTCGTGATCACGGATATTGTTTGTCCCGGACCACCAGCGCCAGCGCGCGTGCCAAATCATTAACCGCATATCGTTCTTGCGCCAAGGTATTGTATTGCCCACCCACTTCAATCAGTAAATCTCCAGGTGCCAACTGCTGATTGTAGCGGTAAGGTACCATATCGATGCCATCCCCCTCTAAAATTCCCGGCGCTATCGCCGCCAAATGATGGGCAACATGGATGGCCAATTCAAGATTTTGATGCCAATAGGGATTCGGCAATAATTTATTGCTCCCGACAATCAATAAAATGCGTGCTGTTGACACCCCATGGATCTTCGCCGTTGTTTCTGCCAAGGGTTTTTCACTACGATGAATATCGACAAGAATGTGAACCGTAGGATACCAGCGAAGCAACCGCTTCGCTGTGTGATATGACTCATTATAGCTTGGCAGTAACCCTTGAGACATGTTGTCTACCCGAGACTGTACCACCGCGACCCCTTGACTATGCAAATCCTGTGCCAGCCACCAACCGACTTGCACCACGGTTTTAGACCAGTCAGTGGAATAAGCCGTGGGCGCATTTTTTGGCAAGGACGGCCAGAACGATTCGTGACTGTGCGTTTGATAAATGCCCACGATGGGCTGTTTTCCCAATTCTGCCCACACCCTTTGGTGATCACCCGGCAATCCGGGTTCAACAGCATCTTGCTCTTTGAGCCGGGGAACGCCAGTCGCAGTCCGCGACGGTAAGTTTGGAAGAGATACGGTGGCCAACGCGGGAATTTCCATTCGTAAAATGCCCGTCAAACTCGTGAGGCGCACCCCCGAAATATCTGCCAATGCCGTCATAATCACCGAACGCACGTGCCACACGGTGGAACGGGGCGAAGCCTGCGACAAGCGCGACAAAGGTATTCCGTCCTCAATCCATGTGAGAAATGAGGAAGAACTGCCCTGCCATGCATGCAGCGTCCGGTCCAACCATGACGTTTGGCGCGGTGTTCCAATAGGACCCGTGACCGGAACCGCCGCGCCCGTGCGGGCTGGGACTTTGATAAAAATCAACGCCGCCATCACCAACACCATCCCGTAAAGAGACAAGCTCGTCCAAGGAAACTGTTTAGGAAGAAAGGGACGAAAGTTCTCTTGAGGGGGCGCGCCAGCCAAAGGCAGACGCCTTTTCCAGCGAGCGGCTCTCCCAGGCTTTCTCGAAGGTTTGGACCATTTGAACCAGATAATGGCCGGACGTCGCCGGCGAGATGGCCGCGGCATACTTTCCCTCCTTTGCGATGATGATATGTATGGTAAATCATGGAGAAATAGACCAGCTTTGGGAAAAATTGCTGGGAAATCCGCGTGAAAAAGTTTTCGCGCTCGACCTGCCATGCTCGCTTTACCCCATGTCAAGGCCATGCTATAATCAAACGTCAGGAGGTATAGGCGTGGCTAATATTAAGTCTGCGAAAAAGCGCATTAAGCAAACCCAGGTGCGCACGCTCCGCAACAAGATCCGAAAGACGATGGTTCGAACGGCGGTGCGTCGATTTGAGGATGCTTTAAATCGCAATGATTTAGAAGCGGCCCAGTTGGCATTGCGTTTCTGCTATGGCCGATTGGACCGAGCGGCCCAAAAGGGTGCGATTCATCGCAACACAGCCGCACGCAAGAAATCACGGCTGGCACATCGATTGAATAAGGTTCGTCAGGCATCCGCCTAATATGGGAAAAACCCCGTCGGTTCGGGGTTTTTTTCTTCCCTCGCCAGAAGGTCTTGTTTTTCACCGTGCCAGCAAAGCCAGATAGCTTAATAGCCACGATTCCGCGTCACCATAACCCGATTTCAACGCGCGGTCAATAAACGCGGCCCGTTCTAAAAACTTTTCAATCTCTTGGCGCGTCCAGTACTGGCTATATTGCCACAATTTTTTGGCCGGAAATTCCTTAAGCCCTTCTTGGCGAGCAAATTCCCCGACCCCCTGCCCCTTTTGCTTGGCGCTCAGCACGTGGTTGAGTTGAATCAATTGGCGCACTGCCACAATAAAGAGCAACAAAGGCGCCTTGCCCTCTTTCAACAACTCCTGAGCCTGCTTGATAATCAACCCGGTTTGACGCTGTACCAGCGGGTCCGTCAGACGCCATAATTGGGTGTCATGGGGCAACGGTGGGACAAATGCGGTAATAGCCCCTTCGTCCCATGTTCGCGATGGATCATAGAGCGCCATCTTATCGAGTTCATAGATCACCTGTTGAGCACCGCGTGTTAGCATCTCTGCTAGCAAATCCATAGCATCCGAAGTCACACGTAGATGGCGCTTCTTGGCTTCTTGCGCGACAAAGCGACGAAAAACTGCCGGAGCCAAGGGTTTCAATTCAATCGTTGCTTGCGGGCCAAATATCTTCGCTGTCTGCACCGATGGCTTCTTATCCCAGATCACTAGCAACACATCCGGATCGGCCGAACGCCGATACGCTTCCAGTTGGGCATCGCGCTTCGCCCAAGTCCCGTCCCTGACGACGACCATGCGGCGCGTACTGAAAAACCCGTTCGTGCGAAGGGCCAAATCCACTTCTGTCCATTGGGTCACCCCCTCCAGCACCACATAGCCCTCCGCATAAGCCTCACCCAAAAACCACTGGCGCGCCTTATCGAGCCACCGCTTTGCCCAAAATTCTAAGTCTCCTGTCAGATAATAGCTTTGGCCCATGCTCCCATGTTCAACGAGGGCCAGTCCTTCAAGGATGTCCACCGTCTTGACCTTCTTCCTTGCATAAAGGCTCTCAATAGTGGCCACATTGTACCAGAGAAGCGCAGCACAGGAAAACACCAGGAAATTTCTTTAGGAGGATCTCTGCCATGTGGCCCTTTTCGACTCGCCATTCCCGCCCAGGTCCTAAGACATCCCCCAACCAGAAACCTGTGGTGAAAAACCATCTAGGGGGAGCCCCCCGTAAGCCGTTTCCTGCCGAAACGCTGATGGAGACCATGAAGACCGCCCAAGAGAGCCTAGAAGGAATCTCCGGAGTCGATATCGGCTTGGTCCAGGATCTCATTACGGAGACCAAAACCTTTAGCAAGCAGCTGGAGACCTTGGTTCACACCGTCAGGCAAAGCCATGGAGCGACGCAATCGGTGGATATTTATAATGGCAGCGTAGAAGATGCCTATAACTACTTAAAAAATACCGTTGGCCAGTCCCCGGACATCAATATTCGGCGTTTTGTACTCGGACGCACCCAGCAGATTCCGGCCGTGTTGGTCTTTAATGATGGGTTGGCGGATAATCAGATGATCGATCAAGATACCATTGCCTTAATGCAGCGGTATGAAGATGCGGAATCGCTCAACATGTCCGGGTCGGCGATTCATCAGTTCGTCCATGACTCCATTGTTGCGGTCGGCCATGCGACAGCTGAAAACAAATGGTCTAAGCTGCTGCCGAAAGTGATGGGCGGCAATACCTTAGTCTTTATTCAAGGCGCCGCATCCGTCCTGGTGCTGGATACCGTTAAGTATCCTGCGCGCGGCATTGAGCGACCCGAAACCGAGCGCGCCGTAAAGGGTCCCCAAGAATCGTTTAATGAGGTTGTCTTGACTCAAATGAATCTCATTCGTCGTCGTATTAAGAGTCCCAAACTGCATTTTGACAAGCTTACGATTGGCAGACTGACGCACACCATGGTGATTATTGCCCATATTGAAGGCCTCACAAATCCAGAACTGGTCATGGCCGTAAAACGGCGTCTGCGCGCAGCTAAAGTCGATTCCTTGCAATATTCGAGCACGTTAGGGTCATTTCTATCCACCCACCCAATGTCGCTCTTCCCGCAAGTCCGCTCGACGGAACGAGTGGATATCATTGTCCGTGACCTGCTGCAAGGCAAAGTCTCGATTTTGGTGGACAATACGCCATTTGCTTTAGCCGTGCCATCAACTTTTATGGATTTTTATCAAACCACCGACGATTACACCGTCAGTTTTTGGACCGCTAGCATGGAACGGCTTGTACGGTTGTTCGGATTGTTCGTCGGCCTTCTTCTCCCCCCACTCTATGTCGCATTTGTGTCGGTAGACCCCAACTTGCTGCCGCTGAAACTGATTATGACCATTGCCGGTTCGCGTGAAGATATTCCTTTTCCGCCATTATTGGAAGTCCTCATCATGTGGGTCATTATTGAAGTGCTGCGCGAGGCTGCCATCCGCCTGCCCAAAGGGATGTCAACCACCTTGGGCACGGTCGGGGCCATTGTCGTAGGGACGGCAATTGTTAACGCCGGAATCGTCGACAATTTAATGATTGTTATTATCACCCTGACCGCACTAGGGCTTTTTACCTCCCCCGTTTATGAAATGGCGACCCCTTGGCGCATTTTGTTTTGGGTTTTGGTCTTTGCATCCTATATATTCGGCCTTTATGGCATCGTTCTCATCCTTCTTATTATTATTACCCATCTCGTCAGCCTCGAGAATTTCGGCGTGCCCTATCTATCTCCCTTTGGTCCAATTCGAATTCGCGACCTGAAAGACACATGGATCAAATTTCCTCCATCAATGCTTGCTAAACGGCCTACGTATTTGCGTACGCTCGATTTGCGCAAATGGCGCAAGCATATTCCCCATCCGATGAAAAGTCCCCAACTTTATAGTACGCAACAAGAAAGGTTAGACGATGAATAAGATCTTGCGCGTAACCGTACGGGTTATGGCCATTCTCGGATTGTTAGTAAGTTTGTCAGGTTGTTGGACCAATCGGCCTGTGGATGAACGCGACCTTGTTTCCACCCTGGGCTTGGAAAACGGTCCACCCAAAGCCCCGCTGAAAATGATCTTCGAATTCCCCACACCGGCCGCGTTGCTAGACTATGCCGCTCACAAAGGCATTTCCGCCAAAGAACATCCGGTTTCAGACATCATTGGCGAGGGACAAACGCTCCCTCAATGCTTTAATCAAGGGCAAGGCCAAGTCTCTCACGATTTGTATTTGGGACAAATTCAACTCGTCGAAGTAGCCCAGAAATTGAATCCCGCCATATTCCATGAAACGCTGTTGGAACTCACGCGAGTCGGTGAAATGGACCTCACGCCATACATTTTCGTGTCGCCCGATCCTCTTAAGGAGGTAATGCAAGCAGAAACCGATCAGGCCCAATTTCCCACCTTGTTTTACTCGTCGCTGTTCAACTGTGCGCATTGCCAAACTATTAATTTAGGCGTCAAATTGTGGCAGTTCGGCGCAGACGCTGCCACCCCGGGAATCGATCCCCATTTGCCCTATGTCAACCAAGAGTACCCCAAGGTGGCCGTCAGCGTCAAAGTCAACATGCATGTGTATAAGCTGGGCAATATCAAGTAGGAGAAAGAAGGCCTTTATGCATAACGCCAATAATCGGTTGCCTCGGATTTCAGGATTGCAATTTGGTACCATGGTGACAGCAGGTTACATGGCCATGGGCGTCTTTTATTTCCCGCGTGAACTTGTAACCTCGGCCGGTCGCGACGGCATTTGGGGATTATGGTTAGATGGACTGGTCACGTTCATTCTCATGGCCCTGAGCTTCAAAATGAGTCGCCTCGTCCCCAATGAAACCTTCGGCCAATTTTCATCACAAATCTTATCGAAGCCCGTAGGCTTTCTGGTTGGACTTTTTACCATTGCCTACCACATGTTATTGGCCATTGTTATGGTTGTTCAATTTACTTGGTTAATGGACAATGATTTTTTGCCGGGCATTCCCACCTGGGCAATTAAATCTTCTTTAATGATTGCCAGTGTGTATATGGCGTGGTTCGGTGCCGCAGCCCTTGGACGCGTATTGCAAACGGGCTACATTCCCATGGTCGTTTTGTCTATGGCCACGATTGGCCTAGCCGGGACATTAATCCGGCATCCCATCTTGTTGCTCCCCCCCGGCAATATTCAATTATTGCCGTTATTGCAAGGAAGCTACCGCCAATATTTTATTTTCATTGGCTTTGAAGTCAGTATTACGCTCTACCCTTTCATGCGCCAAGAGGAGCGACAAGCTGGGGAGCGGTATGCGTATGGTGGGCTGGTGGTCATGATGTTGATTCTCACAGCTATGTATGAGGTGTGCATGGCCACGTATGGGCCTGCCTATATTCCACTGCTGCGCTGGCCCATCGTCACACTCATGCGCACGGTTGAAATCTCGGGATTCTTTATTAACAAGTGGGGCAGTCTGGTAATTGTGCTTTGGACGGTGGCCGTGCTTGGATTTATGGCCGTGCGGCTATGGTGTACTGCCCACGACCTGGCCACATTGTTTTTTGTCCATGCAACCAGCGCTTACCCCTACTTATTGCTACCTAGCGCCCTTGTCATCTGGGTTTTAGCCATTTTGGTCCCCAATGCGGCGGTGAGTGATTACATGACGCAGACCTTTTTAATCCCTGGCGGCCTGCTCTATCTCACCCTGACGCCGTTGCTTGTGCTCACAGTCGCTTTTTTTCGCAAAAAGCGCGTGCATCAACTGCGCGTGAGCAGCGAAGATCCGACTACCCCGGGTCTAAAATAGCTTCGTCATTAGGATAAGGGAGGGTTACGGTAATCGCCGTTCCCTGCCCTTTTTCCGTCGTGACCTGCACCACCCCACCATGGCCTTCAGCCAACTGCTTAATAATCAAAAGCCCCAAACCGTGTCCATGCGCCTTCGTCGTACGCCTCTTGACAAACAAGGTCTCCATCACCTCATCGGGCATCCCTGGTCCATTATCGGCAATGACCAGATGCTGTCCGTCCACATCGCGGTGCATGGAGACGGTAATGATCCCAGGCCCAGAAAACGCCTCGACCGCATTTTTCAGGGCGTTAATCAAAATCTGCTCAAGACGGTCCGGGTCCCCAAACACCCGGTCTTGTGCATTAAGATCCACGTGCAGTTCCACGGTATGTTCACGTTTCTCGCCCGCTTGGGCTATCGTCCATGCCTTTTCGACTAACGAAGCGACATGACACCACTGCTTATGCAGCTCCGTACTGCGCGACAAGGACATAAAATCGGCCGTCATCCGCGACAAACGGTCCACTTCCGCCATGGCGCGGTCGAGATAGTCGCGAACTGGCCCCGGTGGCAGCTGCATTTGAGCCAGCTCGATGTAGCCGCTAAGCGCTGACAAGGGATTACGCACCTCATGCATCATCGCAGAAGCAAATTGCACCGAAATGCGATCGTTATCAATGATGGGGACGGGAATCGCTTCCAACATGACCCAAGGGTAATGGGCATGGACCCGAATCTCAAATCCCTCCCGCGCCAATGCGAAGAGCGTCCGGTGTCCCCGCCGCATCGCCACGTGCCATGGTGGTAGCCAGTCAACGGCATTCCAATAGGCATTGGCCGTCTCTAGACCTAAAACATTCCGAGCCACCGCATTGACTAAGATAAAATGACCATTTTCGGCCACAGCAAGGCCTGTCTCTAAAAAATCTCCAGCCAACCCGGATAAATTGTCAGAGGCCCACACTAAATAGCCCTCGATCGACCCTGTCAGGGAGTGAACGGGTTGACTCTGCAAAAGCACTTCCACACCCGAGAAGAGTTTTACCGACGCAAACGCCTTCGCTGTACGACTTCTTCCAATTAGCGCTAACAATCCCTTGCGTGTGTCTTGACTGAGATCTAGCCAGTCCGCCAAGCGATTTTTCCAAATAATTTCTTTGGTGGTCGAGACAAAAATCAAGGGCACAGGTAGATTTTCCAAAACCTCCTTGCGCACCATAAAATCATTGGTCAGATGAATATGAGGCAAAATATGAAAAGTATGCGGCACGCTGAGGCATCTCCCGTCGTCAAGCAATCACGATGCAAAAGGCATCTCTATGGTATTGGTGTTATACGACAGTTCTTGGCAAATCTCCTGCCCGTTTGGGCAAGATTTTGACGAATTCTGTTAGGATCGCGCGATATCAAGCCATAAAAATTCTGCCATTTCATGTAAACGGTAAGCCTGCAAGATATTTTACGCCAGAGGACATACTATGCGCGGAGGTGACGCTTATGCTTATGCGTTGGGATCCCACTGATGTGGATCATTTCCGTGAAAATATGTCACGGATGTGGAGTCAAGTGCGAGACGACTGGAACTTGGACAACACGCGGCCGCGAACCCATTTGCATCAAATTGAAAATGGCTACATGGCCGAGTTTGAGTTGCCCGGTGTAAACCCCGATAATGTCAATATTGAGGTGGATGACCAATCCATCAGCGTTAAGGGGACATTCCCCGCCTCGCCGCTCGAGAATGACAAGCGTGCAGGCGAAGAGTTTCACGCAGTCATTGGATTTCCTACAGAAGTCGATCCCGAAACCGCCCAAGCTGATTATACCTATGGCCTCTTGCGGGTCACTGTGTATAAGGCCACGGGACGGCGTAAACGGATCAGCATTAACGCTCACTAATCCACAACCAACAAAATAGAAGGCCCTGTGGGCCTTCTATTCTTTCGGGGGCTTTTTATTCCGTGCCGAAAAAATTCCGGCCATCACTCCAATGAGCACCCCACCGATAGCTGGCTGCCATACGCCGCGTGGTGGCCCTACCCACAATATCGTGGATACTTCCGCCACAAGAGCCCCTAAAGCGGCCACGATCATGACCCACCCCATCGGTACCGGCCCTGTTGGTCGTCTGGCACGCACCACTATCGCGCCGACGATGGCCGAAGTGGCGGCGATAATGAGCGCTAGGGCCGTTCTCACCGGATCACCACGTTGACAAGCCTCCCCGGTATGGCAATGACCTTCACCAGGCTGTGACCCGCCACGAGCTCTTGAATTTTTTCGTCTTCCAGCGCCAGGTGTGAAAGCGTATCGGCATCCGCTGCGGTGGGCACCGTCATCCGACTCCGGACTTTGCCATTGATTTGCAACGCAATCGTGACCACATCATCCTTTAGCCAACGCTCCTCATACGTCGGCCACGCTGCCCAATGCACGCTTGATTCATGCCCTAAGGACTCCCACAACTCTTCGGCCAAATGAGGAGCGAAGGGTGCCAACAACCGCACAAGCACATCGAGCGCCTCGATCTGGGCCTGAGTCGGCACCATCTCTAAATCCTGATATAGGGTATTGGTCAATTCCATCAGCGTGCTAATGGCAGTATTAAATGCACGGCGGTCGCGGACATCCTCCGTAATCTTCTTAACGGCTCGGTGTACGGCCTTATTAATCTTTTCCTCCGACTGCTGCACCACATCCGGCGATACGGGTTGTTGGACCCTGGAGCGCACCACCAAGCGATAGACCCGCTGCAAAAAGCGGTAAGCACCCTCCACCCCTTGATGCGACCATTCAAAGTCCTTATCTGGCGGAGCCGCAAAGAGCATAAACACACGCGTGGCATCGGTTCCCCACTCTTGCATGATGTTCTCGGGGCTCAGGGTATTGCCCTTGGATTTCGACATTTTGGCGCCGTCATAGACGACCATGCCTTGGGCTAAAAGGCGGGAAAACGGCTCCGACACGGGAACTAGCCCTGCGTCATAGAGGACTTTGGTGAAGAACCGCGAGTACAACAAATGCAAGACGGCATGCTCTTTGCCACCAACGTACTCATCGACCGGCATCCAGTACGCCGCATCTTCTGGTCTAAAGGGCTCCTGGGCTTGCGGCGAGGTAAACCGGTAGTAATACCATGACGAGTCCACAAAGGTATCCATCGTATCCGTTTCTCGCCGCGCAGGCTGGTGGCAGATGGGACAGACCGTGTTGACCCAGTCTTCAGCACCTGCCAGAGGCGAGGCACCTTTTCCGGTAAACGTCACGTTTTCGGGCAGCAAGACCGGCAAGTCTTCTTTGGGCACAGGAACTGCTCCGCACGTCGGGCAATGGATAATTGGAATAGGAGCCCCCCAATAGCGCTGGCGCGAGATTAACCAGTCGCGCATGCGGTAACTTACCCGCACGCCCCCTTTGCCCCGGGCGTTGAGCTCCTCCGCAATGCGTTCTTTAGCCTGCTGGTTATCAAGCCCCGTAAATGGCCCGGAATCTACTAAGGTCCCCGGTCCTGTATACGCTTCTTCGGCCATAGTGTCTCTACCGGCCGATGTGATTACGGTTTTAATCGGCAATCCGTATTTTTTCGCAAACAAGAAGTCCCGCTGGTCATGTGCTGGCACTCCCATGACAGCGCCCGTGCCATAATCCCCCAAGACATAGTTGGCAATCCAAATGGGCACTTGCTCCCCTGTCAAGGGATGAATAGCATAAGCTCCAGTAAAAATTCCCCGTTTCTCGGTGTTCTCCGCCGTGCGCTCAATATCGCTGTGAATCCGCTCTTCCGCAATGAACGTCCGCACCTGTTCTTTTTCTGCATAGTCCGCGATCAATGCTTCGACAAGCGGATGTTCTGGGGCAATCACAATGTAGGTCGCCCCAAATAGCGTGTCTGGCCGTGTCGTGAACACCGCAATGGTGTGAGATGACTGCGCCACGTCAAAGACCACTTCCGCTCCAATGCTCTTGCCAATCCAGTTAAATTGCTGGACTTTAATTTCTTGCGGCCAGTCCAGCCCTTCCAAATCGGCTAACAAACGTTCCGCGTAGTCGGTAATGCGAAAATACCACTGCGTTAAATCCCGTTTGACGACAACCGAATCGCATCGCCAACAGAGCCCATCTTCCACCTGTTCATTCGCTAACACGGTTTCACAAGTCGGGCACCAATTAACCGCACCCGCTTTTTGATACGCGAGGTGGCGTTCAAAAAACAACAGAAACAGTTCTTGGGTAAACCGATAATATTCCGGTTCCGACGTTGTCACTTCACGCGACCAATCGAAAGACAAGCCCATTTGCTGCATCTGCTGTTTCATATAGGCTATATTGGCCAAGGTCGAAACCCTAGGAGGTACGCCATTCTTAATCGCTGCATTTTCAGCTGGCATCCCAAATGCATCCCATCCCATGGGGTGTAAAACGTTATATCCCGCCATACGCCGAAAACGTGCAATCACATCTCCCAATGTATAAACCCGCACGTGCCCCATGTGCAAATGGCCTGATGGATATGGAAATTGCTCTAAGCAATAGAACTTCGGCCGGTCCGAAAATTGCGTTTCATACAAACGAGCCTCTTCCCAAGCCTTCTGCCATTTGCTTTCCACCAACCTGACACTGTATCGATCGGGATTGTAAACGGTTTCGGCCGGAGTTTCGTCGGTCTTCATCATCTCGTGTCTCCTCCAATTAAAAAACGCCCCTTATTTCACGTAAGGGACGAGCGTTAACCCGCGGTACCACCCAACTTAGCACAACGATTGTGCTCTCTTTGACCAGCGGTAACGGGCTGAATCCGAGCTCTCCAGAAGCGAGAAGAAAAATAGGAGGGATCGGCTCACACCAACCACCGATTCTCTGGAACCCTGTCTACCTTTCCGGGATCTTCTCTCATAGAGCGTACGCAATATTCTCTCAGAGCAATATTACCGCGAATGGATTGCGAACGCAAACCCTCATACAACCCTAGAGGGAATTATTGGCCATTTAAAGCAGGAGTTTCAGGCGACGGCACGAAACTTATGGACAATGAGCGCTTGGAGGTTGTCTGGAGGGATGAACATTTGAATCAGAAGATGGAGCCGCCCTATCACACGGTTTGGGACCAGTGGTCACAAAGGCGCCAGATAAAGGTGGTCTTTCAGCCCATCGTCTCTCTGCGTACTGGCGCAGTCCTAGCATTTGAAGGACTCAGTCGTCCCCAAAGTGACGGAGGCGAGCCAATCGAGGTTTCAGCACTTATCGCCTCGGCTGAACAGCCTTGGAGGCCCACCATTTTGCCAGCCGGCAGCCTTTAAAGCTCGACCCCAAGAGGTCACGAATTACAATCGCCTCATCAATTCGGAGTCTCCTAGCCTATTGGCGGCTTTGCATAAACGTAAACCCGTGATCTTCCAGCGTGCAGCAAGCCATGCACTCGGACCCTCCCCCCAACACTCCCCCTTGGAATCACAGATCGCCGTGCCTGTTTGCGACAACCTCGGATGCTGGGGCCTTTTACACCTGGGATATTATGAGCCCGATCAAATTCGTCCCGATGTGATCCAACTAGCGGAAGGAGTAGCGTCGCTGTTCGCCTTGGCTCTTGGTTATGCCGAACGTGAAGAATCCTTAGAGGATCAAAGTTTACTCGGAGAACCGCTATTTGAAGCTATTTCTGCCTTGGCCGACACCGCCAATTTAGATCACTTGCTCGCTAAGGCGGTCGCTGCGGCCCTCGCCGTTACGGGCGGCCATGAAGGTTGGATTGGTATTTTACAAGCACAACAGCTGCATTGTGTCACCGCCGATGGCCAACGCTTCGATCTGCCCGCTGCCGATCTGTGGGATCCCAGCACGCAAGATGGCCAAGGACCTGTGGGATTGATAGTTCGCAATCAACAAGCCCTCATTATCCCCAACATTGCCAGTGAGCCCATGCTTAACCCTTGGCTGAATGAAATGCTCGATAGTGGGATTAAATCCGCAGCAGGATTTCCTTTGATGTCGCAAGGAGAACTCCTCGGCATTTTGAAAGTCTATCACAGCCAAATCGGAGGATTCACGCCCGGCCGCATTAGACGCCTGCAGGCTTTAAGCTCTTTAGCGACGGCGCTGATTGAACGCTCCTTAAGCACTCTAGCCAGCGAAGCTCACGCACGTCGCCAAGAGATCATGGCCCGCGGCTTGGCTGCCATGAACACCTTAGATACCCGTGACGACCTCGTTCAACTGCTTGTGGCCACCGTCAGCGATTTTGGCCCCTAGCACAGCCGAAGCATTGTAGGCCTTTAGTACGCTCGCTTGGGTAATCGTTCCTAAAATTTTGTGCGTCGTGCTGTCTTGGACAGGTAGGACGGCCACGTTATATAGCGACAAGTAGCGAATGGCCTCATCGAGCGAAGCATTGCTGGCTATAGGCTTGGGTAGGCGCTGCACAATATCTTGAACCGTCAGATGAGGTTGTTGTTTCTGGATAGCCGCCACAATATCGCGCATGGTCACAATCCCTTCTAGCCCGCTTTGTCGCGTCACAACGGGAAGAAACCCTCGGTTAAGGCGCGTCATTTTTTGCCACGCTTCGGATATTTCGGCACTAGGGCGAATCACAACGTCGCCCAACGGTTCCATTGCCGTTTGCACCGAGATGACCGCCATAGGCCTCACATCATCCCCACGAAGAATTTTAATGCCCCGCCGATGCAATTTGACGGTATACATCGAATCTCGCGTGAAGTACGTGTAAGTCAAAAAACTGATGACTGCGCAAGCCATCACCGGCGCCGTCAAATGATAATCTCCAGTAATTTCCAGCAAGATGGTAATCGCCACAAAAGGGGCTTGCGCGGCAGCGGCAAACAATGCCGCCATGCCCGCAATCGCATAAATAGAGGGGTGAGGCGCCAATTGCGGCGAGATCGCATATAGCAGGTGGCCAAACGCTCCTCCGACCATGCCTCCCAAAAATAGTGACGGAGCAAAGACGCCGCCGGAGCCGCCTGCTCCAATAGTGAGGAGGGTTGCCACAAATTTCGTCACAAACAATACAATTAAGCCACCCCACAATATTTGATTCGTCAGCGCCATGTGCATTGTCGGATAGCCTACCCCTAAAATTTGGGGCACAAAGAGCCCAATGATGCCGACCGCTAATCCTCCAGCCACTGCTTTTAACCAAAAGGGTATGTGGAGGTGGTTAAAAAAATCTTCAGAAAAAGTTAGCCCCTTCGTATAGAGAACGGCGACCAAGGCCATAATCAAGCCCAATCCTATCATAAACAACAGAGCAAAATGATTAATCACGTGATAAGGAGGCGTCTGAAGTACCGCCCGACTACCCATAATCGCGTCGAATATTGTGGTACCCGTAACGGATGCCAGAAAAATGGGCACCACCGCACCCATTTGATAGCTGCCGAGAATGATTTCCAAGCCAAAGAAGCCCCCAGCAATCGGCGCATTAAATGTCGCGCCAATACCAGCGGCCGATCCCGCCGCCAATAGCAGGGTCGTGTACTTTTCCGATAACTTTAACAGCTGCGCCATCGTGGATCCGAACGCCGCTCCAATCAACGCAATCGGCCCTTCACGGCCTACCGAACCCCCACTGCCAATCGTCACGGCCGGCGCAATAATACCAAACAGTCCCACGCGAGGTCGGATTTTTCCGCCGTGAAGCGCCAATGCTTCAAGAATCTGTGGCACGCCATGCCCCTTCACTTCGGGCGCACCGTAGTGAGTAATTAAACTCACCAACACAAGACCCACGGCCGGGCCTAGCACAACCAAACCGAGGTGGCCAGCAGACAGGGTATCGCCTATCAGCAACGTATGCACCACGTGGATCATCCACCGAAAGATAATCGCGCCAACCCCGCCGACTACCCCTGTCACCATCGCCAGACCACTGACGATCCACGGTTCCCACTGAGGCACAAAAAGATGTCCCCGAACATTGTCCACCCGAACCAACTAAAGCCACCTCTTTAGTACCGAATATTAAGACCGCCATCCACCTGTAGGGCTGTGCCGGTAATATACGAAGACGCCTCTGAATCCAACAAAAAACGAATAGCTTGCGCAGCATCACGCGCAGTGCCGAGACGCCCTAAAGCAATTCGCCGGGCCAGCTCGGACGCCACTTGGGGGTTCTGAGCACTCATACCTTCTTGCAGGGCCCCCAACATCACACTGTTGACGCGAATACCGTCCGGCCCCCATTCAGCAGCCAAATGCCGTACAAGCCCGTTTAGGCCGGCTTTAGAAGCGCCATAGGCCGCAGCCGGCCCTGCCGCACTCGACAAGGCCGCATCCACGCTCGATACAAAAACCACGCTGGCCGTAGTTGTCAGAAACGGTTTCAAGACGACGGCCAGCTCAAAAGCCGACCGCAGGTTAACGGCGCAGGTGTAATCCCATTCATACCCGGTTGTCGCCACCGCCGCATCGCTAAAGACCACGCCGGCCAGATGCACAAATCCTTGGACTTGGGCCATGTTTTCTCGCGCCAGTCTTCGCACCAGTTGGTCTGCACCTTGGCCAGCCACCGATAAATCTGCCACAATCCACTCATAGGGATCCGGAACTTGCGGCGGATTGCGGCTAATCCCGAAAATTCGCCAATCATTGACCAACATGGTTCCTAGTTCACGACCAATGCTGCTCGTCAGTCCTGTTACCACGAGCACGGGTTGATTATTCAAACTCGTCTCCTCCCTAAGAGGCATAGTCTCGCCAATCCGGGGCAAAGATTGGTATGATACCCAATGAGTTGTTGATGTCGAGAAAGGATGGAAATCATGGCCGAACCCACTTTCCGTTTTAGTCCACGGCCCAACCGGGCTCACGAAATCCATTGGCAGGAATGGACCCCTGCCACGTTTGAAAAAGCTCGATCCGAAGACAAGCCGGTTTTGCTGTCAATTTCTGCCGTGTGGTGCCACTGGTGTCACACGATGGACGAGACGACCTATTCGGATGCGCAGATTATCGCCCGCATTAATTCTGATTTTATACCAGTTCGCATTGATAATGATCAAAGGCCGGACATTAATCAGCGCTATAACATGGGCGGATGGCCCACCACCGCGTTTCTCACACCCTCGGGGGAAGTGATTACAGGAGGCACATTTGTGGCCCCCGAACAAATGGGTCCCCTTTTGGACCAAGTGATGCAATACTGGCAAGAACATAAAAACGAAATTCGCGATCAGTTGGCAGCCCCTGCGGGGATTAATTTGAATGTGCAAGCGACGGCACCGAACCCGGAATCTGTGACCAAAATAATGGACGCTATCCGTCAGCAATTTGATCGGGCATATGGTGGATTAGGTGTCGCACCCAAATTCCCCCAAGTAGACGTCTGGGATCTCGCCCTTCTCTTCTTTACTGCGACAGGTGATGGGTGGGCCGCAGGCATGGCGGTGCGAACCCTCGATGCCATGGCGGGTTCAGCATTGTTTGATGCCGTCGCTGGCGGATTCTTCCGCTACTCGACAACACGTGAATGGACCATTCCTCACTTCGAAAAAATGCTCGAAGAAAATGCGCAACTAGCACGTCTTTACATGCATGCGTATCAAGTGCTTGGGGACGAGACCTATCGTCAAATTGCAGACCAAGTGCTCAGTTGGGCCAACAAATTTTTGTTGAATATGAATGGCCTTTGGGGCGGCTCCCAAGATGCTGACGAAGAGTACTATCGCCTGCCCCAAGAAGAACGCGACAAGCGCAAGGCGCCCTTTGTCGATCCCGTCGTCCATACGAACTGGAATGCGCAAATGATTTCCGCGCAGCTTTTGGCGGCAGCCCTTATCAATCCCACAGTTTACTCCCCCATTGCGCTGACGGCGTTAGAAGCGCTATGGGATAGAATGTGGGACGATGAGACAGGACTTCACCACTACGAAAATGCTAGCGCGGAACTGCCTGGTCTTCTCACCGATGTTGCCCATTTTCTTAATGCCTGTATCGATGGGTATGAGTTCACAGGAGATACCGTATATCTTGACCGGGCTCGCACATTGATTGCGTACGCTGATACCGTGCTCAAATCGGATGCCAACACGTATTACGATCAGGCTGACACTCCCTCAGCTCCTGGGCGTTTGCAACACCGTCAGCAGCCGGTGAATGAAAACGCCCTGATGGCCAAAGCCTTCTTGCGGCTCGGCGCTATCTTAGATGATGAGGCGTGGACAACACGTGGGCGTAGTCTTATTGCCATGTTTGCGCCGGTAGCAGAAGAACAAGGCGTCTTTGGGGCGCCTGATGGATTGAGGTGTACTATGATTAATCTTCCGGCTCAATTGACAGAAGATGTTCTAGTTCAAGGTCTACGTCATTCGGATTCATGGCTAGCAGCGCTGTTACGCATGGGAGGTGAACGAATGGCTGTAGCCATAGCCTCGGGTGGTCAAGTATTTTCTCTTAATGTTAAAGAATGGATGTCCACTGACTTATTAGGAAGCCGTGAGCAAGGAAGAAAGCTTCGACAGTTATTGGTGGACTCTGTAGAGCAGCAGCAAACCATTCACCTAGATTTTCGGGGAATTGATGTGATGACAAGCGCCTTTGCGGATGAATGCTTTGGCAAGTTATGGGATATCAAGCCTCATCATATCCTCAAGCAAATGATTCGAATATCAGGATTGACTGGCAACAATAAAACCGTCTTTCGTTTTGTGTTACAGCATCGGGACTAAGCGATCTTGCAAGGTGAATTGCCAATCCTTGTTGATGTCGCATGACAGGTCCTGATAGGTGATTGAACGCGTAGCTCGCCATAACCCCGGCGTCAAGAGATTTCTAGAGCTAGTCCTCTCAATTCCTTAATTTATGACTGCACCGTATCTAGCACCAGACGCGGTTCCGACCAACCGCGTCTCTGTGTCATGGGTCCCAACATTGACCCACCGCCTGTGTCGGCTGGTGAACAGGACAGATTTGAGACCACGGGATTAGTTCCTTTCCTTCCTCGTTGGCTCATCATTTCTGACATAATTCGTCCTTGAAAGAAGGCCTACGCCTGTCTATTTTGCTATAGTACCGATATATACGACACTATGGGTCTTGCTGCTGTCCTCCTCGTGCGGATGCTCAGGTGAGTGGTCCCTTCGCCTGGCTACATAGCCGCCGCTGTCGGTCTGTTCTTGCACTCGACCCGAGAGGAGCCCCCATGGGCATTCACCACTTTCATAGGACCCCCTCTTATAAGGTCCGTTTATCACGAAGCTATGTTTGGATATTACTCGTACTCAACAGTCTGGCTGTTGTTCTGTTCGTGTACTTGTCCCATGTCTATTGGAATACAAACGTTGCGACGACTGAGCGCAATCTCGAAGCTCAAGCATCGGGATCAGCCGTGCTCCTTGACAGCAAGCTATCTGCTGACGAGGAATTTTTGCGGCGCGCACGCCAAGCATTGACCACAGACCCCTCATCTTCAGCTAAGCGGCAAGTTCTGACCCTTTTGGTAAATGAACTCGGTGCAGAAAATGCGGCAACAGCAGCGATTGTGAATGCCAACGGGGTTCCCCTTCTACAATCGGGCGTACCAGTCCAGTGGCCGCTTGGGAACAGTGCTCATCTAGGCTCTTGGGCCATCCGGCAATCGGCTTTTTCTACGGGGTCTTTCTTTTTATCTCGGCCTTTCCCCAATTTACGTCAAGACCATCAGCCTTGGGTGTTGGCCGGCATGAGCATTCCCGGGACTCGTCAATACCTCATTATCGCCCGGTCTGCCTTTCTGCCTGTGCTCATAAAGAACTTAACGGCTTCCCCATATGCTGAATTGATGGTGCAACTCGTGCGCCACAACGGCCTGATCCAAGCTCAATCATCGCTTTCACCGAACCAAGGCTCGGCTTGGCAACCGTGGTTAATCCGGAAACTGCATCAGACCCCCGCCCTTACAGCCGCTATGGGCGAAGGCCCTCTCGCCAAAGTTCCCGGATCTCCCCGTGATTTGTGGGCCGCCGCCAAACTGGCCAATTACCCTTTATATGTGGTGGAAGGCATCCCCTTAAAGGCGGTTTTTGCCGACTGGCTCCACACTATGCTCATCGGCCTTATCGCATTTGCCGGGCTTGTTGTCATCTCAGATTCGGCCATTTTGTCTATTATCAGTCGCCTAAACCACGCTCGAGAACGCTATGTGTTTACCCTTCAACTCTATACCGTGCTCTCTGAGGTCAATCGCATCACGAGTACCGCTACTACCGAACCTGACTGTTTGCAGTCTCTCGTTTCAGCGCTTTGCACTCAAGGATTTCATGCCGCCTGGATTGGCGTCGTCGACCCCGACCATATACGCGTCCTGGTAACACAAGGCCCGGGTTCCAAGACCTTGCACACCTTACCGTTTCCAACCAACACCAACGAGGCTGCCTTCCAGTCTTTGGCCGTACGTGCGGTACGCACCCGAGAGGCTGTCTATGAGAATGACTTGGCTACCGCCTTGACCCATCTCGGCTATGCCTCTTTCATCGAAACCTATCACTGGGCCTCTGGCATTTCCATTCCCATCGAGCGTCACCACGGGGTGTGGGGTGTGCTGAGCCTGATTAGCGACAGACCCCATGCGTTTGACCGCCATATCTTGCCATTGGCCAACCAAATTGGACGAGCCTTGCAAGATGCCTTGGAGCGTTTTGACCTGCGCGCCCTGGAGCATGACATACAACGAAAAAACACCCTGGTTTTGACACTGCATCACGTCCTAGGCGCCATTGGGGAAATGGCCTTGCGCACGCTTGACGATGCCACCATTTTGCAACAAATTTGCACACTACTCACTGAGAATGGCGTCTTCGTCGGCGTCAGCATAGGCATCCAAGACCCGCATGGACACCTCACGTTTCCATACCATAGCGGCCGATTGCCGGCCCATCCTACGGCATCGGCGCAGTTAGCATGGGACAGTGGACACTATCAAGTCGATAACGAATACCACGAGACTGCCAGCGCCGATAATAGCGCCAGATCCTCCAAAGCGGACTTTGTCATCTACCGCAGCAAGACACCGTACGCGGTTTTGACCGTGCATCATCAAGAGCCCAATATTATAGTGCTGGAGACTATGTCTTGCAAGTCATTGCACAAAGGCTGAAAAACTGCTTGCGTGGTGAAGATAGAGTCTACCGCTACGGTGGGGACGAGTTTGTCATTTTGATTGAAGCAGCGCTGACGCCGCCCACTATCGACCGGCTCACGGATTGCATCGTGCACCACATCCAAGAGCCGGTGAATTGGAACAATATATCGTTGTCTGTCGGCATTAGTCTTGGGATCGCCATTGACTCCGAGGGCCACAAAGAGCCGCGCAAGCTATTTAAAGAAGCCGATGAGGCCGTTTACCAAGCCAAACAACAAGGGCCTAACCATGTCTGCCTCTTTCACGATGGACCAGGCACCGCTTTTAAAGGCGGCGCCTAGCTTTTCAAGCGATAGGGCATAATCAACACCGAAATGTCCTTGCGGAAAATAAAAGAGGTTTCAAGGGTCAATGCCAGTTGATTGTGCAAAAAATGCTCCCAAACGTGGCTCACTACGAGTTCCGGTAGGATGATCAAGGTTCTCTCACTCGTATTCTGATGCGCGACGAGATCCACATAGCGCACAATCGGACGCACCACGGATCGATACTGTGTCGGTACGACAGCAAGCTTAATGCGCGGATCCGGATCCCACTTTTGCCAACGCTCAGCAAATTGCTGACCCGGCTCAATGCTGCGCACCACATGAAGCGCAATGACCTCATCGGCTAAACTCAACGCATACGACAGCGTGTCAATCGATAGCCGATTGATGCTGTTAATGGGAACTACGGCGACGACACGCATCGGAACCGGTTTGATCGACAAATCGGTGACGCGCAGCTCATCCGCGACCGCACGGTAATGCCGCCGAATGCGGCGCATGCCGACGATCAACAAAGGCAGCACGACCGCCACAATCCAAGCCCCTTCAGTAAATTTGGTCACGAGGGAAACGAGTACAACAATAGCGGTTAAGGTGGCCCCAACACTGCCCATGGCGATGATTAACCAACTTTTAACAGGGGAGATTTGCTTCCGGTTGCGCCAGGTCTTCACAGCTAAACTCAGCATAGCAATCGTGAAGCTCATATAGACGCCAATGGCATAAAGCGGAATCAGGTTGGTGGTATTGCCTTGAAAGATGACAATGAGAAAAATGGCTGTCAAGCCTAAGATAATAATGCCGTTTTGATAGACTAACCGGTCTCCTCGGCTTAAGAACATACGAGGCATCCACTGATCCCGCGCCATAATGCTAGAAAGCAACGGAAAACCCGCAAAACTAGTATTGGCCGCAATCGCCAAAATCGCCATCGTGACAAACGAAAGGCCATAGAAATATACACCGCGTCCAAAAATATCGGCGGCTAATTGCTGCAATACCGTATTATTGGCTGCCGGTACAATATGATACCGATAGGCGATAATGGAGGTACCTAAGAACATGCTCCCTAAGAAAAGGCCCAGCAATAACAACGTCGTTCGTGCGCGACCGGGCGATGGATTGCGGAACACCGGAACTCCATTGGAAATGGCCTCAACCCCAGTTAGCGCAGAAGAGCCGGAGCTAAAGGCTCGGAGAATGACAAATAAGCTCACGGTCCCTAAAGGAGGCGTCACGTAACTATGCCACGTCGGAGCATGCGCTACGGGCTCTACCAAGCCCACAGCCGCCATCACTAGAACCATCACAATGAAGAGATATGTCGGCAGGGCAAACAACTGGGCGGATTCGCGTAATCCGCGCAAATTCACGAGCCCCAATACGGCCACAATGAGGACTGATAGCGTCACCGTCCACGGCGCCAACGATGGAAAGGCCGCCACGACCGCCGCCACGCCAGCGGTCACACTCACTGCCACTGTCAAGGTGTAATCGATAAGCAACGCCGCTCCCGCTAAAAGACTGGCGGTGGGCCCCAAGGTATCACGCCCAATGACGTAGGCACCGCCGCCCTCCGGATAGGCTCGAATGATTTGACGATAGCTAATCACTAAAAACGTTAGCAATAGAGCAATTACGCCCGAGATAGGCAATACGTACCATAATGCCTTAAGACCGGCCCTATCGAGTTCGATTAATATTTCTTGAGTGCCATACGCTACCGAAGAGAGGGCATCGGGCGCCATCACGGCGAGGCCCGCAATAACCCCTACCCGAATGGCTTCCTCTTCACGGTCTTTTAAAGGACGGCCAAACACTTTACGCGCTAATTTCACGCCGTCACCACCCACACACCACAGCGATCAACTTTGTTCAATATTTCACGATCTATCCTAAACGCCCCCGGTTCTTGGTCATACCCATAGGCCGCCCCACTGTAATAGCAATTAACCACAAGACGAGCGGCGCTGTATTAAGATTGTCTCCGATTTCGGGAACAAGGCCCAACCCCTGCCCTGTGAGCCAAATCCACAGCCATAAGACGGAAGCCAACCCAATAAACAGCCAGCGATTGCCATTGCGCCATAGCGCAACGGCAAGTATCAAAAAATATATAGACAGCCCTAAATTATAGACTTCCGGGCTATTATGCGCGATCTGAGCAGCCATGCCAATGACTTTTTGCACCCCGGACACAGGGGAATACGCAAATATTTTTCGGATATCGGGTCCCCACAAACCCGACCACGGGTTCATTTGCACCAGAGCAGCAAGAGCGCAGTAGACCGCGATGATCTGTCGTATCCCGCGAGGCGTCTTCTCCACATGCCAGTGTCTGGGAGGCACGAGAAGGATGGCTGCAATGCCCGCGGCGATCAATCCAGCGCCTGGTGCCCCTGGTACGGCACTGAAAGGCACACCTAACAGATGGCCTAAGGCTTCGGGGATAAGCCAGACTAAAAAAGACCAAATGCCGGCCACCACTAGCGTGATGCGCCCGGCCAAATCCTCTTCTTCGGTGATTAACATCAAGCCCACCAATATCTGCACTAAGATGACCAAGATATTCCACGTAATCGGTTTAGCAGTCCACCATGCCAGAAAAAAATGATAAAAGGCGACCACACGTGGCGGATCGTGGCGGTAGAGCACCTGCCCCAGATGTGCTGGGGAATGGGTCACGACCCAGGGCGGAATCTGCACGATGCCCGATACCAGCCACCACACCGCATACCCTTGCCACAACAGATGGCGGACATACGGCACCGCGGGTTTCTTCACGCGAATGGTAAACAACGCAATAACCTTGGCTCCAATGACAAAAAATAGAAACAGCGCAACATCGATGAGCGTTTGATAATAGTTGACAACAAGCACCCTAAAACCCCCTGACGTTCATCATGTCAGGTATTCCCGCTCCGTGTGCCCCTTATCCATGGGTGTTAGGAAAAAGTCACGATGTCGGCATCGCCCCACAGCCGTTCTAAATCGTAGTAACGCCGCTCTTCTTCTGTAAAGATATGAACCACCACTGCACCATAATCTAAGAGAATCCAGTGGGACTTGTCCCCTCCCACTTTGTGCAGCAGTGAAACGCCTGCCGCTTTCATGGCGTCTTCAATATGTTCCGCTAAGGCCGCCACTTGAATTGTGGTGTGACCAGATACAATCACAAAATAATCGGCCACGAGGGTCACTTCACGCATATCCAGAACGACGACGTGTTCGCCCTTCTTTTCCTCTGCTACGTGAGCGGCCAATGCCGCCCACTCCCGTGATGATTCGGGGATAACGCATTCCTCCCTTACAATATGGAACTTCTCCCGGCTAATCATGCGAATCCGAGAAACTCTTCACGGCCTGGACCATCAAAGGGTGCGGTGTGAGACCCCGTGCTTTTAGGTAGCCCAGCGTTTCCTCTAACATCGCTTGATATCCCAGCGGAATGGATCGCCGCACCGTCTCTTCAATGGATGCACGAGCTGGATAATGACGCCCGGGCTCCACACCATCCGCGACAAACAACGCCTGCCCTAAAAGATCTTGCCCAGGGGCTGCAGTAGTATGATAGCGTATCGCCTCCCACACCGAGGGCGTTCCAATGCCTTCGGCTTGCAGCCACGCGGCGGCAATGGGGCCGTGGAGCAGCACAGGCTCTTGCTGCTCAGCTGGCCCAATAGTCACGCCCAATCGCAATGCTTCCTCAAGCAATGCCGCACGGGACAGCTCACGGGCTAAATCATGAGCATAACCGGCCAAAAAAGCTTGGTCTCGAGGAAATCCTCCGGTGCTTGCCAAATCTTCCATGAGCGCCGCCACCCGCAAGCTATGCTCTTGGCGGTGCCGAGTCAGTTGGGCAAAACGGTCGTGATACGTCGACATAGGTCACCTGCTCACGATGTATCTTCGCAAAAGCAAAGCTGAAGGTTCCCCTCCAGCTTTGTCTCCTTTTTTAATAACGATTTTGACGGGGACGCGCCTCGTTAACAATAATATCACGGCCGCTGAGTTGTGTTCCATTCATTGCCTCAACCGCCCGATCGACATCTTCATCCGCCACTTCGACGAAGCCAAAGCCCCGCGACCGTCCCGTTTCCCGGTCCATAATGATGCGGGCACTAATGACATGAGCATGAGCAGCAAAAGCCTGAGCCAGTTCTTCTTCGGTCGTCGACCACGGCAAATTGCCGATGTACAGCGTTCTCGCCATTATTTGCATCCTCCCTGTCATTCCACAAACGTGCTCCCGAGACCATGCAGAGCCGATCTATTACGCTTGTAAGCCCGTAGTCAACGCCCGGGACGCCACAAATCACGAGCTATTATGAACGCTTGGGCACGAAAACATGCGAGCGTCCATGGCTATGGAGCATGTTGATACAACTGATTTTTTTCAATATAGTGCTCCACTGCTTCAGGAACCAGATACTTAATCGAAAGCCCCAATCGCAAACGCTCACGCACTTGGCTCGACGAGATGGCTAAAGCGGGCACCTCCAATTGGTGAATGCGATCGACTTTCTCAGCCCCCAGCTCTGCCGCCACTGCATGGATCCGGGAGAGAGAATACCCTGGCCGACTAGCAGCAATGAGATGCGCATAACGAAAAATATCCTCCGGATAATGCCACGATGCGATTTCTAATATCGCATCGGCTCCGCTGATGAAGTACCAATCGACGGTCGAGTCCATCCGGTGGAAATAGGCAAGAGTGTCGCTCGTATACGACGGCCCCTGGCGATCGATTTCGACCCGGGAGAGCTCGAAGTGCATATTAGGCGCGATCGCGAGAAAGGTCATCAAGTATCGGTGCTCCGCACTGGCTAGCACCTCTGGCGGCTTATGCGGAGGTTGGCCAGAGGGGATAAAAATCACCCGATCCAAATGAAAAGCATCCCGAGCCGCTTCGGCGGTCACCAGGTGTCCGTAATGGATCGGGTTGAATGTTCCTCCCATGAGCCCAATGGCTCCCGTCTCTTTACCCATTTATAGTTAATTCGCGATCACTTAATTTTTTCCTGCCATATTTTAAGGATGTCGGAAAATTTCCTCCAAGGAATCCTCTCATTCTAAAACAAGTTCCCCTTCTCGCCAGTAAAATGTGCCCTCGCCGATTCGCACAGGCGTGTTATCTGCGACATGAGCGCGTCGTAGCATCCCCTCGAGTCCCCTGCGGCGCAGGTATTCTAAAAAGTACTCCTCCGCGTGAGGGTTGCCCCACAGGGTCATACTCGCGCGTTCCTCTATGTCTCCCACCACGCGAACGCCCTCTTTGTCGTCAAACTCCAATGAAAAGCCATGTACAACCGGCTTCAAAGCCGGTTCCACTGTTTGCACTTCCGGCTTGGGGGTTATATCTAAGACGCGCCGTACCTCCCACATCAACGCGTCGATCCCTGCTCCGGAAAGTGCCGAAATAGGCCAAACCACATGGGGCGAGACCGCCTCTTGTAATGCCCGCAGGCCCTCTTCACTGCCCTCCATATCCATTTTATTAGCAGCGATAATGACAGGGCGGGCGGCAAGTTCCGGGGAAAAGGCTTGCAATTCATGCGCGATGATGCGGTAATCATTAGCTGCGTTCCTATCCATTTGGGGGCTTACGTCCACCAAATGGACCAACACACGGGTCCGATTGAGATCACATGAAACCCTCGGCGAAAGAACGTCACGGTGATGACGCCTTGTGCATAGGGGATAATCGAGCGCAATACGGCGCTCAACTTCCATAACATCCAGTAGGATCCCCCGCTTTTGTGCGCCTGGACCCACCGAATTTCAGCCCCCGACGCTTCTGCTAACGCTTCCAGAGCCATCATCTTGTATACCCACCGTAAGGGCAACCCTTGAAACACGCCCGGTTGGACGCTAGACATCGCATGATCCGCCAGATAGCGTTCGGCCCGAGACACTTTTTCCAGTTCGAGCCAACCACTGATGATTTGCAAATGATTCGCATAGCGGTGCCGGTAGCGGCGAATCATTTCCACGGCTTGTGCTTGGTCGGCCACCCGGACTGTGCTGGCTGTGTAAGCTGCAAAGAGCAGCAAAAAGACAACGCGCCAAAAGTGAGGGCTTAAATAGCTTCCCACTCCTAGCGCGATAAATATGGCCAACCGCAACACCACCGCAGAGAGCCGACTGGCACGCTTGGTTAGCGCATTACGCTTCATTAACGGGCAGAACCCGGATTTCACGCCGATCGTGCCCGCGGTTCACGAATGCTACAGTGCCATCAATCTTGGCGAATAAGGTGTAATCTCGGCCCATTCCAACATTGAGCCCCGGACGAAATTTGGTTCCCCGTTGGCGAACGATAATGCTACCGGCCGTGACTAATTGTCCTTGATGGCGCTTGACACCAAGCATTTTCGGCTTGGAATCCCGCCCGTTACGGGAACTTCCGCCCCCTTTTTTGTGTGCAAAGAGTTGTAAACGCATGTTATTCCCTCCTCTTCAGAATCCAATTAGGTCATTTCGCGATACCGTACGAAATCCGGCGCGGTATCGGCTAAATCCTTAAATCCCAGACAAAAGGTTTCCAATATGGACCGCGAACTCTCTGAAAGCTTGTCAGTAATGTGAAGGTCGAGAACTCCATCATCCAAACGATATTCTATGGGGGTACGCTCAACGCGCGTCAACCCCATGATAAGCGTCTCAGAGAGCGCAGAGGCTGCGGCACAGACAATATCCTTGCCGTATGGGGCTTGGCCCGCATGCCCTGTGACCCGCAGACGATGCACTGAACCTTGGGAGTCACGCTCTACGACAATTTTTATCATCGAGCCGATTAAACGGTGGCGTCAATACGATCAATCCGCACACGCGTCAAATACTGACGATGGCCCTGGCGTCGGCGATAATTGCTCTTGGCTTTATATTTAAAGACAAGAATCTTTTCCCCACGCTCTTGACGCACTACTGTCCCCACCGCCGTTGCTCCATTAACGTAAGGCTCACCCACAATCGGTTGGCCATTGTCGTCAACAACCATTAATAACCGATCGAATGTGTATTCATTGCCCTCATCCACCGGCAGTTTCTCTATCAGCAATTCCTGTCCAGGCGACACTCGGTACTGCTTGCCTCCTGTCTCAATGACCGCGTACACAAAAATCCCCCTATTCCATGAATCACCGTGGCATTAATCCAATGTATGTTACCACGAATCGCAATGACCGTCAAACCTCCGCTCGAGGCATTGGTAAGGCAGGTTCTTTTACCGCCGGCAATGTGTTGTCTTCATCATCAAGAATCTTAGCAGTGGCAAATGTTCGCAGCGCACGCAGGATTTCGACCGAAACCGTTTCTCCTACCCGCGTTCCCGCAGCCTCAATATCCACAACATACCCATCGAGACGGGAAATTCCATCGCGTGCATTGCTGGCATGGCGCTCTTGCACCACCAGTTCGAGACGCTGACCTTCGTGAACCGGCAACGCCGCACTCTCCACTTCCTGTCGCGTCCCAATCTTTGGAAACTTCCTTTAACCGCTCCACAATACGCTGTCGCAAGCGCCGAGCAATCACTTCTTCCGACAACACTTGTCCTCGGCCGTCACATTGGGGACAAACGCGTGTCAGTTGGTTTAACAACGACTCGCGCACTTTCTTGCGCGTCATTTCCAACAACCCAAGGCGCGTAAGCCCTAAGACCGTGACGCGGGTGCGGTCATGGCGTAAAGCTCGCTGAAAGGTTTTCAGCACTTCGACTTGGTCTTCTTCATTTTCCATATCAATGAAATCAATAACAATAATTCCACTGATATCGCGCAGACGCAATTGCCGGGCAATTTCCACAGCGGCTTCCCGGTTTGTCGCCAGCACGGTGTCGGATAAGTCAGTCGAACCAACGTTCTTTCCCGTATTGACATCAATGACTGTCAATGCTTCCGTTTCATCAATGACTAAATATCCGCCACATTTCAACCATACCCGCCTCTTGACAGCCCGGTCAAGTTCCGCTTCCACCCCGCGCAATTCAAATAGTGGAACCCCTCCATTATCGAGTTCAATCCGGTTTTTCAAGCCCGGCGAGATGGTTTCTGCTATTTCCCGAGCACGGTAATAGGCTTGTTCATCATCAATGACAAACCGATCCACCGACTCATCGAGATGGTCCCGGATGGTACGAGCAATAAGGCTTGCCTCCCGGTGTAATAAAGCAGGCGCTTTGGTCGTGCGGGCTTTGTGCCGTATCCGAGCCCACATGCGCCGCAAATACGCTAAATCGCGAATCAACGCCTTCTGAGAAGCCCCTTCAGCCACCGTCCGCACAATCAGTCCCATGCCTTTGGGTCGGATCTTTTCGGCAATCGCCCGCAGGCGTTCCCGTTCGCGTTCAGAGTCGATGCGCCGCGAAACCCCTACAGTCTCTGAATAGGGCGTAAAGACTAAATAACGTCCCGGTAAACTAATGTTAGTTGTTACGCGCGCCCCTTTATTTCCTATAGATTCTTTAACGACTTGCACAACGACTTCTTGACCGACCTTCAGCACTTCTTGGATAGGACGCGATTTGCGGTGATCACGTTCTTCCGCATGGGCATCATCCACATACAAAAATCCGTTTTTTTCAAGGCCGAGGTTGACAAAAGCCGCCCGCATACCCGGCAGCACATTTTCGACGCGACCTTTGTAAATATTCCCCGCTGACTGTTCTTCATCATCCCGCTCGATATAAAATTCGACGAGTTGCCCCGCCTCTAAAATTGCCAGTCGACTTTCATGTGGCTCATAATTCACCAGTAATTCCTTAAACAATTTTGGTTCCGGCACCAGAGGGGCGCTCTCATGTTCTATGGAGGCGGCCCCTGGGGATTCGGCGCCAGGTTCCGTATTAGCCGCTCCAGCAGATTCTGCAGGAAGAATCCCCCAACGGCGACGCTTGCGCCGTGTCATGAATGGACCCCTTTCTGAAACAGTGAAAAATACGCTCAAACTTTTGGGCAAAATTTTGACTGTCCTGGATAGTATCGCCTCTCTTCTATCATACCACGACAGGAATCACGATCAACGCATCGTCAGTAATTCCTGTAAGGCAATGGACGGCCCCCATTCTTCAAGACCCTTTAAGAGATCTTCCTCATATAGGATGCCCATTTTCTTGAGATCTGGTGACAACACGACGACGCGATGATACTTCATGGGCCGCATCACCCGGAGTACCTCTCCCAGTGAAGTCTCACAGTGTACAGCAAAATCATCCAAGGCCCACACCGGCCTTTTTTTGAGCCAAGACGGCCTAATCGCTAAATCCCGCACAATTAAATAAGCCGCCGGACGAGGAGAATGCTGGGCTCCCCAATAGATAAACACCGCGAAGATCCCTAAACTCAAAAGCGGTTTGGGCGTAAGAAACGAGAAAATTGTCACCACAAACAAAAAGCGCGCAAGCCATAATCCCGCTTCGACCACGATCCGTTCGGCCTGTTCATAACCCATTCGCCTGGCCAAATACAACCTGGCTAAATGGCCTCCGTCGAGGGGTGCGGCGGGAAGTAAATTGAGAAACCCCAAGCCTAAATTCATTTCGATAAACAGATGCAGCCACGATGGGCTAACCGGAAGCCACCGTGCGAGCCCCCATGCCGCTGATGCCAGAAAAAAATTCTGCAAGGGTCCTACGACAGCGATCATCGCTTCTACGTACGGTTCTTGCTGCGCGATGCCGGAAATGCGCGCAATACCACCAAATGGCCAAAGTTCAATACGTTCCACCGTACACCCATAGCTCTCCGCAACAATGGCGTGAGTTAGTTCATGCAGCGTAATAACAAAAAATGCCAAGGCCATGCGAATGCCTTGGCCTCCAATCAGGTAGAGAACAACCAGACCGATAAACCAGGGATTAATGGAGATTTTTCGCCACATCGGGGCCCACCTCCTTAGGGGCGAGCCCACGTGGTTCCAAAGTATTGTGGTAGCAAGGGATTGACCGGCAATCCATCAATCTGAACAGCAATGGCTAAATGTCTGCCTACCCGCCCTAATACGGTTCCCAAGCTCACCTTTTGTCCTCGATGTACCGCCATGTGCTGGACACCTTGCAACACCACAAGTATCTTGCCCACGCTGAGCTCCAAAGAAGGGGCCGTGTGAATCACGGTGGCTCGTGCAAATCCCTGCACAACTTGTCCTGGAGTAGTTTGCAATGTCACTTGAGCGTCAAACTGTTGGTGATGCCATCCAAAAGACTCAACCAGATGCGCGTGGGACACCGGATGAGCCCAGACCTGGTGCGTCAAAGGTCTCACGGTATGTCGTGTGCTGGGAATTGGCAACCGCAATCCCACGTTTTTCGGTATATGCCACGTCGACGTAACCCATTGTCGTTCCACTGTAAGCACATGGTCCCGGACCCTTTGAGGCAGCACGTGAGTCGCATAAACGCCTGAAACTAAAAGACCCGCGATCACCCAGCGGCCCCACCAGGTCGAACGCCGTTTCACCATCAAGGCTCTCTCTTCCATGGCGATCTCTCCTTTTCGCACACTCCCCTATCCATCTTATGGCAGGCTAGTCCCGTTCAGACCGCGCCTAAACGGATTTGATCAAGTTCTCACACGGGTGCTATGATCAAGGGGTCACAGAAGACGATGCCAGTCAACTTTCCCCAGCCCGAAAGGGCGGAGCATGGGAATATAAAGCTAGGTTGACGAGGAAGCACGGGTCGAAGCAGCTATGGCCATGGGCGGCATCTCTTCGCACAGAAAGGAGGAAGCGGCGCTTTCCGCACCGCTATAGACTAATGAAAGTGGCACCGTGGGAAGCATTAGCGCTGGCTTTAGCCTTCGTATTTGTCGGTTCCTACCTCCAGAAGAAAGCCTTTGTGGTTTGGCAGATGCCCCGTTATCTAGCTAAAAGCTGGGTCCGGTACTCCCTAATGATCGTGACAATCATCATTTTAGGATTTCCGTCGGTCACGGGATATTGGTGGATGGCCCCAATTTATGGAACCGCGATTGGATTTTTAGGAGGAAAACAGGCCGATTGGGAAACGGCCTGTAAGGATTAGAATACCGCGCAAGATTATACACGAGAGGCTTCCCGCGTTATTTTTCTTTGTGCGGAGAAGCCTCTTTCCGTTTACGCCCAGTGGGGCGTTTGAATTTGTTCTCGAGTTGCGTCAGCCGCTGTTCAATCCGTGATAACAACGCAAATACGGCCAATAACACGGCTCCGTCAACGGCGAGCAACACAACAACCCATGTCGTGGCCGTCATCGCGGTATTTTTCTCTCCCCTCAAATAAAGGGCCTCTTCACCCCGGCTCTAAGAACTTTTCCCCATCACCACGCGGGTGCTGGCATTGGCTGTATTGGCATAGGACAACGGCCTGCGGCGAAGATAGACATTAAGCAAGATGCCAACCCCTACCGAGTCCGCAAGCAGCGCAGAGCCTCCATAACTCATAAACGGTAAAGGCACCCCCGCGACCGGCATAATCCCCGATACCATTCCCGCGCTTTCAATCACGTGAAAAGCAAACATGGATACGACTCCGGACGCCAAAAGCATTCCATAACGGTCCTTGGCATGCACCGCAATAAACAATCCCCGGGCTAACAACAACAAATACACGGCGAGCAGCGCCATAGAGCCAACAAATCCAACTTCTTCAGCAATCACCGCAAAGATAAAGTCCGTATAAGATTCCGGTAGAAAGCTTAGTTGATTCGAATGCGCGGTAAATATCCCCGTGCCCAAGAGTCCACCACTTCCTACAGCAATCCGCGACTGAATCACATTGAAACCCGCTCCTAAAGGATCTTTGTTAGGATTAAGAAAGATAATCAGTCGGTCTAACTGATATTGGTGCATCGGGATCCACACATGAAAACGGTAATGGATATAAATCCACAAAATCACCGCGAGCAGTCCGCCTGGGAAGATAATTAGCAGTTTCCACCATGATGCGCCTGCCATCAGCAGCATTCCCGCCGCAATCGCCACAAAGACCAAGGCTGTGCCTAAGTCTGGCTGTTTAAGAATCAGCAACATCGGCAACAACAAAAGCAAGCCAGGGGACACTAAATCGCGCCACCGCTTTAACTGCGGCTTCTTGTCTAAGTGTGTAGCAAACGCTACCACTACAGCGACTTTGGCAAATTCGGAAGGCTGTAATTGAAAGGGACCAATTTGAATCCAGCGTTGGGCTCCCAAAGCAGAGTGGCCTTTAATCAGTACAAATGCCAACAATGCCACGGCAATCCAGTATAGGTAGGGACTCAGTTGCCGAAATCGCTCATAGGGATACCATGCTACGATGGTCATCGTCACCAATCCCAACCCAATCCATATCATTTGGCGATGGACATAATAGAGTTGGGCGGACGCAGGCAACAGAGGCTTAGTCGCACTGCCAATAACAAAGAGGCTTAAGCCCGAAATCAACAAGACGATTGCGATGACCAGATAGTCAATATTCTTCCAAACGGATCCGGAACGCATACAGCTCGACCTCTTTCCATCATAGTCCTTTTAGTATATAAGACCTGACGGCAGAGGTCGAGGACATGCAATTTGCTGTATCCGATTAGACAGAGTGTCGCTTGACGTTACGAATTGGGATATTGGCCACCAACGCCATGGCATCATCATGGCGAGAGAAATCCACCCGAAATCCCTCATCATCAATATCCATGTACTCTGATATGACTTTCAGCAAATCGTTTTTCAAGTTCTCCAAGGCTTGCGGCGACAAACTCGCACGGTCATGGACCAAGACCAGTCTGAGGCGTTCTTTGGCGACGTCCTTGCTTGCATCTTCCCTGCCGAAAACGCGCGCGAACAAATCAAACATTGAGCGTCCCCCCTTGCTCATGACTTAAACCCCATGAGCTTGCGCAGCCGGTTCAAAAACCCTGAGTCATCATCCAATTTCATCATGGGTACATTTTCTCCTTGCAAACGCCGGGTAATATTGCGGTACGCTTCCCCTGCTTTCGACTGGGGGTTAAGTACGGCAGGTTCCCCACGGTTGGTCGACACCACAATAAATTCGTCATCGGGCACAACCCCAAGCAATTCAATCGCTAAAATCTCGATCATATCATCGATATCCATCATGTCGCCTTTTTTTACCATGCTGGCACGGATGCGATTAATAATCAAGAAGGGTTTATGCTTTTCTTGGGCTTCCAGTAAACCAATAATGCGGTCCGCATCGCGAACTGAGGAAACTTCTGGTGTCGCAACGACTATCGCTTTATCCGCACCTGCCACCGCATTTTTGAATCCTTGTTCAATGCCGGCTGGCGAGTCGATGAGCACATAATCAAATTCCTCTTTCATGTGACTTACCAGTTCGTGCATCTGCTCGGGGGATACCGCTGTTTTGTCCCGTGTCTGGGCCGCTGGCAATAAATAGAGATTTTCAAACCGCTTGTCCTTAATCAATGCGTGTTTCAATTTCGCAAATCCTTCTACGACATCGACCAAATCGTAAACAATGCGGTTTTCCAGCCCCATAACCACGTCAAGATTTCTCAAACCAATATCTGCATCGATGAGCGCGACTTTCTGACCCGCCTTTGCTAACCCCGCCCCCAAATTGGCGGTTGTGGTCGTTTTACCAACGCCCCCTTTCCCCGATGTAATGACGATAGCTTCCCCCATAACCTACGGATCCCCCTTACCTAATGTTTCCCAGCATGCTGTGCTGCCACTGTTCAATGATGAGCTGGCCATCACGGACTTCCGCAAACTCTGGAAATGCCGGCAGCGTGGCATCTTCCGCATCGGGCGACCGGCCAATAAAATGTGCAATGCGAATTTGCGTCGGATTCAAGCGGAAAGCGGCCACCATCGCCTGATCATTGCCATCCGCGCCAGCATGTGCCATGCCACGTAGCCAACCCATGACAATAATATCGCCGCCCGCCCTTATTTCCGCCCCAGGATTCACATCACCGAGAATCACGACATTGCCGTAATACCGCACATTCTGGCCAGAACGTAATGTCTTGCGGATCAAAAGCGTCGGGTGGCGCCTAGCCTCATCCTCCCAGTCGCGGATACTGCGCCGTTCAAATTGCGGGTCGGCAAAAATCTTGACGACATCCGGCCCGGCACGCAGTGCACTGACTTCTTCTGCCTTGTCCCGGACAGGAGTTTCAGCGGCCTGTACGGGATGTTCGCGTATCAGGTCCCCAGATGCGTGAGCACTTGGGATGGGCTCCTGGACTTCCGCTGATACGTGTTTGGGTAAACGGCGCGCCAATGGTGTCCCTCCTCGATTTGACTCAGCACTTTACAGATTCTCTATCCGCTGCCAATATCCTGCCATTCTTCCCCCCTTGTCTCAAAGTTTTTATCCTGTTATTCAGTCAAACTGCTAGGAATACAGACAAAGACCGACGGCCTGTTTGCGAACAGATCGTCGGTCTTTGAAACATTGCGTCGAGATTACCAAGGTGGCGACACAGATCGATAACGAGTTCGCCTGTGGATACGGGTACGAAACCCTAATATGCCCCCTAAAGCCGGAGTAAACAACATGGAAAATAAAATCCAGACCGGGAGCGGACGAGAAAATACCAACCACGGAAAATGGTATCCAAACACATATAACAAAAGCCACTGAAACGGTGTTACTACCACCTGGCTTAGCGCCGCTAAGAGACCAGGGACAAAAATCGGGTCCCTGACGATTCGCTGTTGCACGAGGGCAATCGTATACCCTAGCAGTGCAAAGGTCAGCGCATTGAGCCCAATAAGGCGCCCGGCCCACAAATCTTGCATAAGCCCTCCAACCAATCCCGCCCACATGCCCCGGCGCGGAGTTTCGTAAAGGGCAATCAATACGGTCACCGACAGCACAGCATTAGGCGCATAGCCATTCGGAAAGATTTGGGGCAACAGCGCAACCTGCATTAATAATGCTAACAAATACAAGACGATCCACGTGCCCACCCGGAATCGCGCCATCAGCTTTGGCCTCCCCCGAAAATCGGCGGAATGCTCGTTCCTGAAGGATGGGACTCCACAACCATCACGGTTTGTAAGCGGTTGAAATCGACAGAGGGTTTGATAATCGCCGTCTCCGTCAACCCGAATTGATTTTTGGACACTGATAAGACTTGACCGACCAACAAGCCCTTGGGGTAATACTCACTAAGCCCTGACGTCGCCACAACATCGCCTGGCAACACATCCGGTTTATGGGAGAACAGTTGAAATTCCAAAAGACCTGTTACGGGATCCTGTCCAAGAACAACGCCCGTCGATTGAGACCGAACGTCTACGGCTCCCACACCACTTTTCGGATCGAGAATCAACATCACGGTGGCCGTATTCGGTGTAACAGCGACCACACGGCCTACAACCCCTTGAGGCACAATAACCGCCATGCCCGTTTGCACCCCACTGCGGCTTCCTTGATCAATCACGGCGGTGTTAAACCAGCTATCGGGGTTGCGGGCGATAATAATCGCTGGCTGTAAATGCCACGATCCTAGATTCTTTTTGAGCCCTACCATACCGCGCAACTGACCATTTTCGGCCAAAACCTCTGCCAGTTCCAGTTTCATCGAATTGTACTCCAGCAGCTTGCGCTTGAGTTCTTGGTTCTGCTGCTGCAAGGTAAAGAGATCGCCGACACTGCTGATGGCTGTTCCCGTTTCCTTGCCTAAGAACGCCATACTGGATTCCGCAGGGGATACCACCGTATTAATGATGTTGCTAAGACCAATGACAGTACCGCGAATACGGGCGGTCAAACTCAAACTGACCGTGACAACCATGATCACCAAGACGGTAATCAGAAGACGCCGCCACCGGTACAAGAATCCGCCCACGCTTACGTCCCTCCTCTTTCCAATTAACGGCGATTGCGGCGACGCAAAGCTTCAAGGTGATGGGCGTCTTCCAAGACCATTCCAGTTCCCCGCACAACCGTCAAGAGCGGCTCGTCCGCCTGATGAACAGGCATGCCCGTTTCCGAACTGACCAGCTTATCAAAATCTCTCAGCAATGATCCTCCACCCGTCATGACAATCCCGCGGTCCATGATATCCGCCGCCAATTCCGGGGGTGATTTTTCTAACGTGGCTTTAATCGCATCCACAATCGTATTGACTGTTTCACTAAGCGCGCGCTGAATTTCCGTTGAGTTGATCTTAAGGGTTTTAGGCAATCCTGTTACTAAATCTCGCCCACGCACATCCATGCTTTCTTCATGGTCAGGAGGATAAGCAGAGCCAATGGTAATCTTCACTTCCTCAGCTGTCCGTTCACCGATCATCATGTTGTAGGTCCGCTTGATGTGATTGACAATCGCGTCGTCCATCTCATCTCCAGCAACACGAATCGATTGCGACGCCACAATCCCATCTAATGAGATAATCGCTACTTCACAGGTTCCCCCGCCAATGTCCACAATCATATTTCCGGTGGGCTCTGCGACGGGCAACCCTGCACCAATAGCTGCCGCCATCGGTTCTTCAACCACTAACGCCTCACGGGCACCAGCTTGTACCGCCGCATCTTTCACCGCTCGCTCTTCAACCCCGGTTACGCCAGAGGGTACGCCAATAACCACGGTCGGATGCGTCATCCGTGAATTATTGGACGCTTTCTTGATAAAATACTTAAGCATAGCCTGCGTGGTATCAAAATCCGCAATAACGCCATCTTTCAGGGGCCGAACCGCGCGAATGTTTCCCGGCGTACGACCCACCATCTGTTTGGCTTCTTGGCCAACGGCGATAATTTCGGCCGTTAACGTATCAATCGCCACGACGGACGGTTCTTGAAGCACAATGCCCTTACCCTTCACATAAACCACCGTATTCGCCGTTCCCAAATCAATGCCCATATCTTTAGAAAATGACCCAAAAAAACTTCTCATGGGTGAAAATATCCCCCTTAGTTCAGCTCCGTGGTTTTTCCTTGATGCACACTGGCATGACGCCCTTTGCCAACAATAATATGATCTAAGACTGGTATCCCCATCAGATCGCCCGCCTCCTCTAACCGACGAGTCAAGCCTAAGTCGGCCCGGGATGGGGTAGGGTCCCCGCTGGGATGGTTGTGCACAACAATCACGGACGCAGCCGATCGGCCCACCGCCCGTCGAAACACTTCACGGGGAAACACCTCCACGCTGTCGAGGCCCCCTTGAAATACGGTTTCGACCGCCAACACTTGGTTTTTGGTCGTCAGGAGAAGGACGCGAAATTCTTCTTGACTAAGTCGCATCATATCTTCTACCAGTAGCACAACATCGTCAGGCCCCTCAATCCGGTGTTGCAAATCCGCTTTTCTCAGCCTACTCCCCACTTCCAATGCTGCTAACAAAAGAGCCACCTTGGCCTCCCCTAACCCTTTAATCTGCAGCAGTTCAGAAGCGCGGCGACGGCTTAAGCCTGTCCAACCCTCTTTGAGCAAGTTCTGACTGAGCTCCAGCACACTTTGACCCAACGAGCCCGTTCCCAGCAAAACCGCTAGTAATTCCCGGTCCCCCAAGACACCCGCGCCGTGCCGCAATAATCGCTCGCGCGGCCGTTCTTCAACAGGTAAATCCCGCACACGTGTCATCGGCCTTCAGACCTCGCAATATGCTGAAGCAACGTCTGCAACGCAGCCGTTGGCAATCCAATAACGGTTTCTTTGTCCCCCACCAGCCTGGTGACCCACTCGCCAGCACGACCTTGAATGGCATAGGCCCCCGCCTTGTCTAAAGGCTCGCCTGTGTGAACGTACGTGAGAATCTCGTCCTGAGTTAGCGTCCGAAACGTCACCCGCGCCGCAGCCACCCGCACCAAGCCACGCTCTTTAGCCCCATCCCATACGGCTAGGGCCGTGTAGACGTCATGAGAATTGCCGGACAACTGAGCTAACATCGCTGCAGCTCGTTGCTCGGTTCCTGGCTTGCCTAGGACAGCATCCCCCTGAACCACAATGGTATCGGCACCAATGACCGTCCTCGTAGGATAACGTTTGGCGACGGTCAACGCTTTTGAGACAGCCAGCCGCCGTACCAATGCCTGAGGAGACTCGCCACGTCGACGCGATTCGTCAATATCCGCTGGGTCGACAATAAAAGACAAGCCGATCTGCTGCATAAGCTCTCGACGCCGGGGTGATGACGACGCTAAAACATATTGGTCCGTCATGTGCTAAGATCCCCGCCTTTGGTACCACCATAGGCCGCCAATGATGCCAATGATTCCCCCGAGATTCAGTTGAAGCCAGATGCCGAACGATACCCCAAACACACCCAGATTCAATGTCCATGGGCCCGTCGGCGATCCCAGATCAAAGTAATCGTGGCCTAGAGGAGACCACAGAACCGACAGAAAATGGCCTAAAAGCGAGCCGACAATTCCTCCAATGACCACGTATAAAATGGCCACGCCTACTGAATTTCGCCCTTTCATGACAAACCAAACTCCTTTGGCGGGGTCTGCCACCACAGGGACCCATCTTCTTCATCGACACAAACTGCGACCTTGTTCAGCATACCATTCGCAACGACGTCACGGCAATCATCGAAAAACTTCCTGCGATGGACAATTTCACCTAACATCCTCTCGTTGTTGCACTTTCGTGTTGAAAGCGCGTGACCAAATACCCCAATAATGCTAGTGATCCTGTCGCTAGCACAGCCTCTTGCGCCTTAGCCTCGGCAAGGGCCGCTTGAACCGCCTCCCATGGATCGTCAATAAACGTAGCGCTGGGCACCATCTCCCGCCATTGTAATGGATCCCCCGCGCGTTCTGAGGGAATTCGAGTGACGATAACATGATGCGCCAATGGCTTTAGCATTTGCAACATTTCACCAGCCGGTTTATCGGCTAACGCCCCGAACACAATGGTCCAGCGCATGTCCCGGTAGGGGGCCAACTTTAATGTCTCCACAAGTGCTCCAATCCCATGGGGATTATGCGCCCCATCAATCACCCATAAAGGCTCTCGCTGCATGACCTGAAAGCGCCCCGGCCATGAAAAGTGAGACCACTGCGTTAAAATGCGAGACCAATCCTTCACCCATCCTTTTGCCGCTAACGTTTCCATGGCCGCATACGCTGTGGCAACATTTTGCACTTGATACGCCCCTAATAAGGGGACATGGATAGGCCCATGGGGACTGATTCCGTCAATACCGTCTGGCCCTACAACAGGAAACCAATGCGGCTCCACAATGGGCACCTGAAGCCTCCTCGCCTTTTCCATTATGACGGCGCGGGCAGCAGGATAAGGCTGGGGACCTAACACGACGACTGATCCCGCTTTGATAATCCCCGCCTTTTCCCCAGCAATCGCCTCAATGGTGTATCCCAAGCGGTCCATGTGATCAAAGGCGACGGGAGTAATGACTGACAAGCAGGGGGGGTCAATGATATTGGTCGCATCTAAACGGCCTCCCAATCCCACTTCCACCACCGCAATATCCACCTGCCAATAGTGAAACGCCAAGAAGGCCATGGCTGTTACCGCTTCGAAAAATGTTGGAACGTCGGGCATGTTCCGCCCGGCGTCCTCAATCACTTGGCCTAATTGATCCCACAACGCCGGATCCATGGGTTGCCGATTAAGCATGACACGTTCATTGATGTGTCCAAGATCTGGCGACACTGTGAGGCCGACTCGGTAGCCTTGGGAGGTAAGCGCGTCGGCAATTAAAGCCGCGGTTGATCCTTTGCCATTAGTGCCCGCCACGTGGACTATAGGATACCCACGCTCTGGATGGCCCAATTTCTCTAACAAAGATCCGATGCGTTCCAAACCGGGACGAATTTTATTCCGTTCCAGGTCTGCCCACCAATTCTCCTTCACTGCAAGTCCTCCCACCGTTCCTTCAGTCGCTCCATGCGCGCCAACAGTTCTAACCGCTGTTCCTGGGCTTTGGCCACTACAGGCTGCGGTGCCCGTTCGCGAAACTTTTGATCGGCTAGCTGCTTTTCCACGCGTTCGAGCTCGCGCTGGGTTTGTTCCATGGTCTTCTGCACGCGGGCTTGTTCAACCGCAAGATCAACGATACCTTCTAAGGGCAGATAGACACTGCCCCCTTGACACACCCCGGTCAACGCGTGATGTGGTTTGGGTGCCCCTTCGGCTTTGACATGCCAGCTAATATCTTGAGCCCGGACCATTTCTCGTATCGCAGCCGCCTCCATCTGCCAGTCCGCTAAAGTTTCTGCATCATCCGCAACCATTTGGAAATGAACCCGTTGTCCCGGAGGAAGATTCACTTCGGCACGGAGATTGCGTGCGGTCCGGATAAGGCTTTGTACGCGATCCATGACGTCTTGGGCTCGGTTCGCCGGAAGATTTTGTGGCGAAGGCCACGGGGCAACCATGATGCTGTCTCCTTGGTGCGGCAAGGATTGCCACAATTCTTCGGTCACAAATGGCATAAAAGGATGAAGCAGTTTTAAAGCTTGTTCGGCCACAAATACCAGCATACTCAAAGTGTTAGAGGAGGTCTCGGGATTTTCTCGCATGTGAATCTTGGTCAACTCAATATACCAGTCGCAGTAATCATCCCAAAGAAAATCATAGATAGCCCGTGCCGCTTGGCCAAACTCAAAGTCCTTGAGCCATTCCGTCATGTGCTGAGTGGTTTGGTTTAGTTTTTGGACAATCCATACATCCTCGACGTTGTCCATCGTCACAGCTTGGGGCGTAAATCCTTCAGGAAGATTCATCCGCACGTACCGAATCGCATTATAAACTTTGTTCGCAAACCGGCTCGCTGCCTCAACACGCTCGTCCGAATAGCGCTGATCATTCCCTGGCGCTGAACTGAGGACCAAGGCTAACCTAAGCGCATCCGCTCCATATTTTTCTATGACGTCCATCGGATCCACGCCATTGCCTAAGGACTTACTCATTTTCCTTCCTTGGCTGTCCCGCACCAAGCCATGCAGTAACACCGTGGCAAATGGGCGTTCGCCGGTAAAATGCAAACCTTGCATGACCATGCGTGCGACCCAAAAGAAAATAATATCGTATGCCGTTGATAATACCGACGTGGGATAAAACATGGCCAAATCGGTCGTTTCCTCAGGCCATCCCATGGTGGAAAACGGCCACAACGCTGACGAAAACCATGTATCCAAGACATCTTCATCTTGGTGAACGGGTCCATGACACACCGGACAACTATCTGGAGCCGTTCGCGCTACGGTGACTTCGTGGCAGTGATCGCAGTAGTACGCTGGAATACGGTGACCCCACCAAATTTGTCGGGAAATACACCAGTCACGAATATTTTCCATCCAGTTCGTGTAAATCTTTTCAAAACGCTGCGGCACAAACTGAATATCCCCAGAACGCACTGCCGCCAATGCAGGCTCCGCCAAAGGCGCCGTTCGCACAAACCATTGCAACGAAACCAGCGGTTCAATGACCGTCCCGCATTTTTCACAATGACCCACGGAATGTACCAAGGCTTCGGCCTTTTCGATGACGCCTAAGGCCTCCAGATCTTGCAGAATTTGGGCTCGTGCCTGCTGGCGATCAAGACCTTGATAGGCACCAGCTTCCTCGGTCATGCGGCCATCTTCGCCAATGACTTGAATTTGCGGCAAATGGTGCCGCTGCCCCATTTGAAAATCGTTCGGGTCATGGGCCGGCGTCACTTTGACCGCGCCCGTTCCATACTCTGGATCCACATAGGCATCGGCAATAATGGGGATCACACGGTCTATTAATGGCACGCGTACGTGATGTCCAATGAGATGTTTCCAGCGTGGGTCATCCGGATGCACCGCCACGGCCGTGTCACCGAGCATGGTTTCCGGCCGCGTGGTCGCTACCACAACAAAGCCTTCCTCTTGATCCAAAGGATAGCGTAGATAGGTCAGCGTTCCTGGCTCATCTTCATGCTCGACCTCAATATCAGACAAGGCGGTCCGGCACGAAACACACCAGTTCGTAATATAATAACCCCGGTAAATCAAGCCTTCCTCGTATAGCCGTACAAACAAGCCGGCTCCAATCTACGGAAGCGCCCAGTTTCTCAACCTGACGAAGAATTTCCCCCCCGTACTTTTCTTTCCACCGCCACACCTCGTCGATAAAGGCTTCTCGTCCGATTTCCCGGCGATCGATGCCTTGGGAGCGCAAAAGCTCGTCGACTTTCATTTGCGTGTGAATCCCTGCATGATCTGTGCCTGGCAACCACAACGTATTGTCTCCTAACATTCGGTGAAATCGAATCAAAATATCTTGCCAGGTATTGTTCAAAGCATGCCCCACATGCAAAACACCCGTAACATTGGGGGGCGGCATGACAATACTGAAGGTCGGGGCGTTGGGATCCATGGACGGCTTAAAATACCCTCGTTCCCGCCAAAATGTATACCATTTGTGCTCGACGTCACGTGCTGAATATTGAGAACTAAGTTCCATCATGCCGCTCTCCTTGTTGTGGAAGATTATGTCATCATAAGTCGTGTCAACAGAAAGAGACCCTTTTCGCTAAGGGCGAAAAGAGTCTCTTTCGCGGTACCACCTTAATTCACCCTGCCTATGACAGAGCCTCCGTTTGCGTTAACGGGCAACAACCGTCCCGGAATGCTGCAGCGCGCAACTTCCTAGGATACCTCCGGGGCGACTAACAAGCCTGCACGTGCGAACGTTGCACCAAACCCTTTCGCTCTCTGTAACGCCAATGGCCTGCTTCTTCCCGTCATCAGCAGCTAGCATCTGATGAAATTGTTAGTTTTCCACCACAGCCAGAATATCATCGGTCGCCAAAATAAGGTGATCCTCATTTCCAATCTTAATCTCAGTTCCTGCAAATTTGGCAAACAAGAGCACGATCAAACCGGTTTGGGGCTTGTCTTTGGCAGTATCGGGTATGTATATACCACTCTGAGTCCGTTCCTGTTCCTCGACCAATTTTACCAGAACACGGTCTCCTAACGGCTTGACCTGCATTGGAAATATCCCCCTTGGTTGATGCGGTATTGTATCTGATGTTCCACAAAAAGTGTGGCATCTAACATTATATCTAACCGAGCATGGGTGTCAATGAACGCCCCACGGCCTTTCTCGGTCACGGTAGTCTAACTGTAGGTTGTCCTGCATACGCTGGTGGTAACATGGACAACAGGGAGGATCCCAATGATTCAACTCGCACGGCGCCTCTTTTCGGCCGCCCTGGGGCTTGGCCTCTTGACTTTGGCTGGCTGCGGGGAAACCTCCGTGCCGCCCCAGCCCGCGTGGCCCACCGTCACAGTGAGCCTTAATGTGCCTTCCCGCACACTGCGCTTGCCGCTGACCATCGCACAAAATTTGAATCTCTACCGCGATCAGCATATCCAAGTTCGCTGGACTCATTCATCGTCTGCCATGATCCACGTCGATTGGGTCCCAGGACGATGGCCCATGGCCGGCAGTATTGCCAGCGCCCCGGATATTTTTTTAGCAGCGCCACAGGCTGATCCGCATTTTCGTTTGCGTCAACTGAGCCACTTACCTGTCGATTATGCCAACACCCTGACGACAAACCTGGCCCTCATTAATGCCGTCATGACCTTGAACCAAACCCGTCCCGACCTCCATCCCTTACCTTGGCCGGAAATCGAACACTTATGGGCACAACGACATTTGCCATGGGTTTTGGTCACGCTTGCCCAGCTCCAAACGCTGACAAAGATCAATCCCCATACCGTAACGTTAAACTGGTTAGGGGCTTCAACAGGTCCCATCCCAGATGTCACCATTTCGGGTCGAAGCGCTCATCTTAGCCAGTTCTTAGCAGCTCTAAACATTGCATTATGGTATATTCACACGACACCAGCGCCAACGCTCGTGAAAGTCCTCCGCCCATCGAGCCCGGCGTTATGGAACACGCTGATTAAGCAAGGCGTGCAGCACCATCTGTGGCCGGCAACCACACGCATTTCTGCTCAAGAATATAACCGTGGGCGAGCCCTCTATGGGTTAGAAGGGTCCATACCATGGCCACCCTATTATTCTGGCGTCGACACTGCGGCCAGCGATCAAGCCTTTAAAGCCACATATTGATCAAACAAACACTCCATTAGTAACAAATCTGTGTTGCCTTTCAGACGCCCATTGGCGACAAGTTTCGCGACTTTTTTGAAACCGGCTTTTTCATAAGCTCTGATGGCACGGTGATTGTCGGTGTTCACACGCAAATAAATACGACGCAGCCCGAGTTGGTAGTAGGCAATATCTAAGACTTCCCCCACCGCTAAAGTCCCAATGCCTCTATTCCAATAGGATTTGTCGCCAATCGAAATTCTTAATTCCGCATGGTGTGAACGCCAACTAATGTGTTCTAGTTCAACGTCCCCAATCAGACGCCAATCCGCAATAATTGCAAATCCTATACGGACACGGCTTGTCAGCAAATCCTCCCACCACAATTGTTCACTATCATGGTCTTTTTGAAATTTCTTTCCATTTAACGCCGTAATTTCAGGATCGTGATCCCATTGTTGGAGTTGTTCTAAATCGCTTGGTGTTAACTGTCGTATAAACTGATATTCTTCGCCTGGCGTCAGGACCATAAAATCTGCTCACCTCGTCTCGATCTCCATACTCTATTCGACAGACGGGAGCTCGTCTCCTGTGCCCGTGGCGTATTTCACGACAAGTTTCTTCTGGCAGGGATGGAAATTCCGTCCGTAACCCTCTATTCCTATCATACGGACCCGCCTCCGGAATGTGACGATTCCCTACCGGCTTGGATCCTTCAATTGGCCCGATTATGCCGCAAACCCTTGACGACCGGTGACCAATTCGGTAGCTTCTAAGTATGGACACCCTCGCAGCGAAGACGTTTTGGGTTATGCGGCACGGTCGACCAGACTTGCCCCGCAACCCGTTTTTTATGAACCGAGACTTGTTTAACCGGTTCCTCGAATCTTACGACCTAGCAGCACTCAGTGCAGAAGAGAGTGCTCGTTTAGCACAGTTATATGAACGGTACCCCATCCCGGACGCAGTGGTGTGCTCTGATCTCCCACGGGCTCATGCGACTGCTAAAATCTTCGGCCGTACAGCGCCTATTATTGTGGACCCGATTTTCCGAGAGATCCCCATTCAACTGCCAGAACCATCAAGCCTTTTCTTGAAAAGCTTGTGGCCCGCCGAAGTATGGTGGAGTTACTTGCGCGTCAATTGGTTCCGCAACCAAGGGCCCGAGGGAAAAGATCGATCGCGCCAACGGGCGACGGAAGCCATTGTTCACCTCCGTCGCTACCAGCATGATTATCCCCATATGGCGCTCGTGTCCCATGCAGGGTTTATTTCCTTGTTGATTACCTTGCTGCATCAACAACATCAAATCAATACCACGGCGAATATTCGCTGGCAAATCCTCGAGATCCGGCGCATTATCCTTGGGTAGAATAATTTCTCGAATTCCTACACGGTGGGCAGCCAAGGTCTTTTCCTTAATACCCCCAACGGGCAGTACATGACCTCGCAACGTAATCTCTCCGGTCATCGCAATGTGCGCCTTCACAGGCACATGACTCAGGGCCGAGATCATCGCGGTCGCCATGGCAATCCCTGCCGATGGTCCATCTTTGGGAATCGCCCCTTCAGGAACATGCACATGCACGTCAAGCGTTTCATGAAAATGCGGGTCGATCCCTAAATCGCTCGCTTTGGATCGAATATAACTATACGCCGCTTGCGCGCTTTCTTGCATCACGTCCCCAAGCTGTCCGGTTAAGTTCAACCGTCCTTTGCCCGGCATCGTAGTCACTTCGATCGGCATCACATCGCCTCCCGCCTCGGTTACAGCCAGACCTGTAACAATCCCCACTTCGTCCGCCTGTTCCGCCTCCCGGTGATGCACCGTATGCGGGCCTAGGTACTTCGCAAGATTGCTCACGGTAATATGAACCGTTCCTCGGTGCCCTTGAACGATTTCGCGTGCCACTTTGCGCGAAATTGTTCCTAGTTGCCGCTCAAGTTGTCGGACTCCTGCTTCCCGCGTATAATGCCGTATGACTGCTGCCGTCGCTTGCCGGCTCATTTCGACCATCTCTGGCGTGAGTCCGTGATTTTCCATCTGCTTGGGCCACAAATACTGCGCCGCAATGTGTAGCTTTTCTTCTTCCGTATATCCTTGAATAACAATCGTTTCCATCCGATCAAGCAAGGGTCGCGGAATCGTGTGCAAGACATTCGCGGTCGTGATAAACATGACATGCGACAAGTCGAACGGCAACTCAATATAATGATCAGAAAATCGGTTGTTTTGTTCGGGGTCTAAAACTTCCAACAAAGCCGCGGAAGGATCCCCACGAAAATCCATCGCCATCTTGTCGACTTCATCGAGCAAAAAGAGAGGATTATTGGATCCTGCTTGCTTCATCCCTTGAATGATACGGCCGGGCATGGCGCCAACATAGGTCCGGCGATGTCCTCTGATTTCTGCTTCATCACGAACTCCCCCCAAAGAAATGCGCACAAAATTGCGACCCGTAGCGCGAGCAATCGAGCGAGCGAGTGATGTTTTTCCGACACCAGGCGGCCCTACGAGGCACAGAATCGGCCCTTTCAGGCTTCGCGATAGCTGACGCACCGCTAAGTATTCCAAAATCCGGTCTTTGACCTTTTTCACTTCTTCGAAAGCGGTAATTGTGTCTCCATCGTCTACACCTCCCTATCCTTCTAAACATGATACGCAAAACCTGGCCATTACACACCCTTTATGTCGTATTTATACCGCGGTTTTCCCAGGTTCAACAGACGTCCTGTCTTCGTCATTATGCACAATCCTTCTCACTGTCGTCAAAAAAGGCGGTCCTTATAAGCGGACCGCCTCCAAGGTCTTAACATTCGTTACGAACCGACAGAAGGAGACGGACTGGCTGTTAAGAGATCCGTCTGCGGGACGGCAGCGGCGTGTTTTTCCGTTTCCTCTGCCACTGTTGCCAAGTCTAAGGCTTGCTTGAGGGAATCAATTGGAATCACCTCAATGCCAGCATTTTGAAAGACTTCTTGCCAGTTGTCACGCGGAATGAGCACTCTCTTGCATCCTGCTAACCGGGCCGCTTCGACTTTGGCCACAACGCCTCCAATCGGCTTGACCAAGCCTCGAATAGACAATTCGCCGGTCATGGCCAAACGGCTGTCGCACGGTTTGCCTGTCATAGCGGAGTACAACGCCGTAGCAATGGCGATTCCGGCCGAGGGCCCGTCTAAGGGGACTCCCCCGGGAAAATTGACATGAAGATCAAAGTCCCGCGATTCGAGTTGCAGTTGGTTATGGAGCACGGTGAGCACATTTTCTACCGAACTCTTGGCCATCGATTTCCGCCGAATAGTTCGTCCCGCGGTGCCTACTTCTTCTTCATCCACAATCCCGGTCACATATAGCCGTCCCTGGCCGGGTTCGACCGGTTGCGCCACGGCCTCAATATCTAACACGGTGCCCAAATTGGGTCCATATACAGCCAATCCATTGACCACCCCAATTTGGGGCTCGCTTCCCACTTTTTTGTCGGGGCGTGGATTGTATTGCCCTGACGTTACCACCCATTCCACGTCAGCTTGGGTGAGGGCGCGGCGTCCCTCTGTCATAGCCAAACCCGCTGCGATTTGAACCAGATTCACCGCTTCACGGCCGTTGGTCGCGTAGTGTTTGACAACCTCAATCGCCCCGCGCTCATGTTCCATTCCCAGTTTGTTAATCGCGTTGGTGGCGATGGTCTGAATTTCATCCGGCAATAGGGAACGGAAGTAGACCTCCACACACCGTGACCGAATCGCCGGCGGAATTTCATGGGGCTGCCGGGTCGTGGCGCCGATGAGACGAAAATCTGCCGGCAGGCCGTTCTCAAAGATGTCTTGTATATGTGACGGCACGTTGCTGTCTTCGGAATTATAATAGGCCGATTCCAACATGACCCGTCGGTCCTCTAACACTTTAAGCAATTTATTCATCTGGATAGGATGCAACTCACCAATCTCGTCGATGAATAAAATTCCACCATGCGCCTTGGTGACCGCACCCGCCTTAGGTTGCGGGATCCCCGCCATTCCTAAAGGCCCCGCCCCTTGGTAAATCGGATCATGCACCGAGCCGATGAGTGGGTCGGCAATGCCGCGCTCGTCAAAACGCGCCGTGGTCGCATCAAGCTCAATGAATTTAGCATCGGGTTGGAAGGGCGTCCACGAGGTTTTTTTCGCTTCATCGAGGACCAACCGCGCTGCCGCCGTTTTTCCCACCCCTGGCGGGCCGTAGACCAGAATATGCTGAGGATTCGGTCCACAAAGGGCCGCCTTCAATGCCCTAATGCCTTCCTCTTGCCCGATAATCTCATCAAACCGCGAGGGCCTCGTGCGCTCTGATAGCGGTTCACTTAGATGAATGGAGCGTAATCGCCGCAGTTTCTCAATCTCCTTTTTGGACTCTTTCTCTACGGCCACCTTGTTACCTTGTTGCGATTTCAACAAGTTCCAGAAATATAATCCGATCACAATCGCAAAGAAGAACTGAATGAACGTCACGATATTAGCGAGGTTCACCGTACCCCTCCTCCCCGCGTCGCCGCGATGAATTTTTGTATCCGCTCGCTTAGTGTGACCCGAATGTGGGTTTATCAGAACGCCAATTGCTGGGGTCTCTGGTCGCGTTGTCTATGGTAATTATGCCCAAGGAGGAGAGGTTTTAGCCGCAAAAACACAAAGTCTCCACACCGAAGTGGGAGACTTTGTGCTATCTGACGACACTCGTTATGCCGTTTCTTCTTTCTGCTTTTTCGCGCGCTTCGCCCGATCCTGCGTCACCAAAAGTGGTTCATCGCGCTTTTCGACGACATCTTGGGTGATGATGCACTTGGCAATATCGGTGCGACTCGGAATATCATACATCACATTGAGCATAATATCCTCAATGATCGCGCGCAATGCACGAGCTCCGGTATTACGGCGCATGGCTTCACGCGCCACCGCACGCACCGCTTCCTCCTTAAATTCCAGCTCGACGTTATCGAGGCTGAGCATTTTCTGATATTGCTTGACTAACGCATTGCGGGGTTCGGTCAAAATTTGAACGAGCGCCGCTTCATCGAGCGCGTCCAAGGTTACCAGAATCGGCAGACGACCGACAAACTCCGGAATCAACCCGAACTTGAGCAAGTCCTCTGGCATAATCTTCGCCAAAACATCGCCAATGTTCTGCTCCGGCATCTGAATTTCCGCATTAAATCCAAGACCCTTGCGTCCAATACGACGTTTGATCAGTTTGTCGACCCCATCAAAGGCTCCTCCCACGATAAAGAGGATGTTCGTCGTATCAATCTGAATAAACTCTTGGTGCGGATGCTTGCGGCCACCTTGAGGCGGGACAGAAGCCACGGTGCCCTCGAGAATCTTCAATAACGCCTGCTGGACCCCTTCGCCAGAGACATCCCGCGTGATCGATGGATTCTCAGACTTCCGCGCAATCTTGTCAACCTCATCAATATAAACAATCCCTTTTTCCGCTTTCTCGACGTCATAGTCTGCCGCTTGAATCAGTTTGAGAAGAATGTTTTCAACGTCCTCCCCAACATACCCCGCTTCAGTCAATGATGTCGCATCGGCAATAGCAAACGGCACATTGAGAATTTTGGCCAAGGTCTGTGCAAGTAACGTTTTCCCGGATCCCGTGGGGCCTAACATCAAAATGTTGGACTTTTGGAGTTCAACGTCATCGACTTTGCTGCCAAGGTTTATGCGCTTATAGTGGTTGTATACCGCCACCGACAGGGTCTTCTTAGCGCGGTCCTGACCCACCACGTACTGGTCAAGAATAGCTCGAATTTCCTGCGGCTTGGGGATGTCCTTTAATTCAAATTCGACATCGTCGCTGAGTTCCTCTTCGATGATCTCCGAACAAAGCTCAACGCACTCGTCACAGATATAGACTCCACCAGGTCCAGCGATAAGACGTTTGACTTGATCCTGGTATTTGCCGCAAAACGAGCATTTTAACTGACCTTTTTCATCGGTGAACTTGAACATTAGAAGCCCCCCTCTTTGACACCCCTACAATCACCAAGCTGACCATAAGTTATTCCTCGGCCGGCGTTTCAGGGACCATTTTACCACGTGGTTCCACCACTTCGTCGATTAATCGGTAGTCGCGAGCTTCGGTTGCTGTCATCCAGTAATCGCGCTGCGTCTCCTCCAGAATCTGTTCCACCGAATGATCCGTGTGTTTGGCTAAAATTTTGGCCAAGGCTTCACGGCTGCGGAGCAATTCTTTCATTTGAATCTCCACATCGGTAGTCTTCCCACCAAGATTGTTAATCCAAGGTTCATGAATCATCACGCGAGAATTAGGTAGTGCAAACCTTTTGCCCGGCGCTCCACCTGCCAGCAACAGTGCACCCATGCTAGCCGCCATCCCCACGCAAATCGTAGACACATCCGGCTTAATATATTGCATGGTATCATAAATACCAAGCCCTGCGCTGACGGAGCCCCCCGGTGAATTCACGTAAAGGTGAATATCACGGTCCGGGTCATCACTTTCCAAAAAGAGCAGTTGCGCGACCACTAAATTCGCCACGTCGTCATCAATGGCATTGCCGAGAAAAATAATCCGCTCTTTCAGCAGCCGTGAGTAAATGTCATAGGATCGCTCACCACGGTTGGTTTGCTCCACCACCATAGGAATCAGGTAGTCGAAACTCATCGTTCACTCTCCTTTTTCAGGCGCACCGAGGACAGTAGATGCAAGGTAATCTCCTGCCTTCGATAACAGCAAGTTGGAACGGACTGCCTCAAATTCTCCGGTGCTACGGAACCATCGCACCATATCATCAAGCGATTGACGATACATATCCGCAATCGGCTTGATGGATTGTATGACTTCTTCATCCGTCACAACGAGATTTTGAGACCGCGCTACCGCTTCGAGCAAAACCTCTTCTTTGACACGCTCGGTTGCTGTAGGCCTGAATTCCTCGTGCAACGCTTCGGGTGTCATTTGCCGACTTTCCAGGTATTCTTCGGTTGTTGCCCCAATCCGCGCCAGCGTATTCTCTAATTCGTGTAGCTGGTTATGAATGGCCCGGTCAACCATGGTGTCAGGCACTTCCACCGCGACACGCTCTTTTAGTTTACCCATGATTGTTTGGAGACGTTGATTCTTAGCTTCCTGCTCCAATCGGGTCTTTAAGTTATTCGCGACTTGTTCACGTAATTCCTGCATGGATTCCAGACCAACCGCCTTAGCCAAATCGTCATCGACCGGTGGTACTTCTGGACGTTTGTTTTCCAGCACGGTCACCTCGAAACGCACCGCTTTCCCCGCTAAAGACACCTCAGGATGCTCGGCCGGATAGGTCAACGAGATGATTTTGGGTTCATTGACCATTACCCCTATCAATTGATCCTCCAAGCCCTCCACCACGGTCCCTGCGCCGACTTCAATGACGTAGGAATCATCGTCCACGAAAGGTTCCGCGTTCTCCCCCTCTTCTTCTAAAAAGCCTTTGAGAGTGACGGTAATACGGTCGCCTTTCGCGACAGGCTGGTCATCAGCCGGCACCATTTGCGCTTGACCTTTAGCAACTTGCGCTAATTCCTCAGCAATCAACTCTTCGGTCACTTCGGCAATCGTTAACGGTTCATGCAGCAAATCGGTGTAGTCAGGAAGTTCTATAACGGGTTTGCTTTCCACTTCAATATCGAATTCGAAAGGTTCCCCATCACCCAACTTCGTAATGTTAATCCGCGGTTCGGCAACAGGCTCAACAGCCGCCTCAGACAACGCTTGCGAATAGCGATTCTCGACCAATTGCTGCGCCGCTTCTTGCAAAATCACTTCCCGCCCCACAAATCGTTCAAAAATTGGACGCGGAACTTTCCCTCGACGAAACCCGGGAATATTATATTTGCCCACAACTGAACGAAATGCCTTGTCCATCGCACTATTTAAATCACTGGGGTCAATCGTAACCGAAACTTTCGCCACCGACTTCGGCAACCGCTGTAGTGCCACTTGCATTGTTTCTTAATTCCTCCTCAAATGCCCGATACAAATATGTTGATTATAACATGTGACGGGATAGTGTCCAAGTCATCAAAAAAAACGAGGCGTTAAACGCCTCGACAAATGGAGCGGAAGACGGGATTTGAACCCGCGACCCTCGCCTTGGCAAGGCGATGCTCTACCGCTGAGCTACTTCCGCATGCAATGGTGCGAGGGAAGGGACTTGAACCCTTACGCCTTGCGGCACGAGATCCTAAGTCTCGCATGTCTGCCATTCCATCACCCTCGCCTGGTGCGCCCGGTAGGATTTGAACCTACGACCTGCGGATTCGAAGTCCGACACTCTATCCAGCTGAGCTACGGGCGCAAAAAATCCCGGCATACCGGGGAATAAAAATATTTATTGGGGTGAATGAGGGGACTTGAACCCCCGACCCCCAGGGCCACAACCTGGTGCTCTAACCAACTGAGCTACATCCACCATATCCACTACCGCGCTTATCGATGATCACAAAAATCGTGGGAGTGAGATTCGCAAGCCCCGTAGTGACGATGTATAGAATATCATGCCTCTCACAAAATTGCAAGAAGCCATTTTGACCTATAAAAAGCGACTCCACTAAATCAGTCGTCGTCTTGCGCACCATATCACCAAAGCCATCAAGATCTTGTCATCTTGCGCAACGCCCATTTATCGATATGCCTGCAATGGTATTGGCGCCTACGTCAGCCACTCACCGTATCGCAAGCATATCGATAGTTTTTCGTAACGATCGTCGTCGCTTTGTGTACTTATTCTTCCTTATTTAACGGGTCTCGTAAGACTCTAAATAATCTCCATCTCGATATTTACGAATGCGAATGCCCACATCCGCAAGAGGTTCCTGTCGAAGCCGCCGTAGTAATCCGAAAGCCTTTTGACACCATGTCATGAGAATAGTCTATGGTTCCCCCTTGAAGATACCCTTTCGTCTGACGATCGACTAGTAAGGGAGCCCCCGCCGTTTTAATGATAGTATCGCCAAATCGTTTATGATCATCCCACTGCATTTTGAACCCGGTCTTGCCACATCCACAAGAAGTTCCTGCACTGATGCGAATATACGCCGCCAAAGGTTTTTTCCCCATTTCACCTAACACTTCCGTGCCGAGCATATTCCAACCAAATCCAAAGGGATCGGAAATCACCTGCGCAATCGTCGGCCCGTTGGTCAACACCTTAGGCAATTGGCGTGCTAAGATTCCTAATCCAAATAGGGGAATCCATCCATACGCGTACCGCGTAAGGAGTTCACGCGCAGCTATATGACCGCGGCTTAGCAAGCTCCCTAAGCGCGCTACTCCCCAGCCAAATAATGGCCAAAGAAGAATAATCCCCATATAATCAAGCGGATTGGGATAGGCTGATACTTGGCCATCAAGCAATTTGGCGACCACGTCCCAGCGTGTGGTTTGACTCAACCACGTATCAAATGCGGCATATTGCGGGGTCGCATTGATCACCTCAAAGAAGAGCGCCCCCATCATCAGCGTGACAGCGATGGCGACATCAAAACGTTTCTTACGCGGTTGATAAGCCTCTTTTAAGGGAGCATGAACCGCAAGCCCAATATTTTCGTATGGGCATCCTTTAAAACATTCACCTGTGAGCCCGCAATAAAAATTGGACGACATACTACCTGGATATTCGTACCAACCACAGCCATAACTGCGCTCGCTGCCTTTCATGCATTCTTTCGTCGTGCAAGTCTTGCACAAGCTGCGGTCCTTGGCACGAAAGCCTTCGAACGGCGCCACCGCCGACACTACGCCAATAACCCCATTAAGAGGACAGCCATAATGGCAAAATGAGCGGCGTTCAAAGGTCAGCGCGTAAAAGAGGTCCCAAATAATAATGCCGGCCACCAACATGGAGGTAAACGCCGGCTTGCCAGGTCCCGCAATATTGTAAAACTCTTCCGCCCATGTCAAGCCCAAAAAGAAGAAGACCGAAATGAGCAACGTCGAATATTTTTGCGGCCATTTCAAACCCAATGTCAACAATTTCTTGCCCTTGCCAAACAACCCTAATCGCTGCACCCACTCGGCTTGTGCACTAAACGGACAAATCAAACACCATGCTCGCCCTACCCCAATCATCAAAACAAACAATACGCCAAACCACACGTACCATGTGATGACGGTAGCAAAGTTCCGGTTAGGGTTCACCACTCCAATCAAACCAGCAATAATCACGATATTGAAGATAATCACATTGGGGAGCTGAGCCGCAAATTGGTACCACCGCCGGTGGAAGAGCCACCGAAAAAACGGTCGCTGAGTTAAATCATAGCGCTTGCCGGTCACCGAGCGGAAAAACTCGCGTTGGCTATCCGCTTTTTGGACGCCGATAGTGTCGGCTAATGGGTTCCGCGCCTTGGGGCCTGCAAATTCCCATCGGCTATTCCAGTTTTGTACGATGTCTTTGACGGCCATAATCACGTAAAACAACGTCGTGGGTATCCAAATCGCGGGGGAAAAAGATTCCCGGTCGAATATTACGGCCAAAGACCGATCCAGACAGTGCGCTGGATACACCCTATGAATCCGGTATTGCCGCAGAAGGCGACACGTGGCAGCCACAATATTTGCGCTACTACCTGTTTGCTATGGTGTTTGTTCTCTTTGATGCCGAAACCGCCATTCTTTTTCCATGGGCGGACGCATTTCACCAAATTCCTCCTCTCCTTGGCCTTCAAGCCATGATTTTTGTTGCTCTCTTACTGTTTGGCTTGGTATACGCGTGGAAAAAGGGGGCGTTAAAGTGGGAGTAGACCATGACAATATAGGCTCAACAAATGCACACGGTGTCCAATTTGCTGTCCTTCAGGAATTGATATCATGGGCCAGAAAATCTTCATTGTGGCCCATGACTTTTGGGCTCGCCTGTTGTGCTATCGAAATGATGACGACGGGTTCTTCCGACTACGATATCGATCGCTTCGGCATGGTGTTTCGCGCCAGCCCCAGACAATCCGATGTCATGATTGTTTCAGGTACGGTGACCCAGAAGATGGCCCCCGTTCTAAAACGTCTTTACGAACAGATGCCGATGCCGCGCTATGTGATCAGTATGGGTGCATGCGCCACCTCAGGCGGACCCTTTTTCGACGTGTACAGCGTCGTTAAAGGCGTTGATCAGATTGTTCCCGTTGACATCTACGTTCCCGGGTGCCCTCCGCGTCCCGAGGCCTTAATGTGGGGCATTTTCCAACTGCAGGAGAAGATCACCGGCAAAACTGCTATCCCTTCACATCGCACCCCCGCGCCTCTACGCTCCTATCCATTTTGGCCGGAGGGATCTGTATGATTAAACAGTCTGTTTCCGTCGACAAACTCATAGAAACAGCTCGCCATTGCCTTAAAGAAGGCTTCGTCTATCCGGTGCTGCATACAGCCGTCGATTATGAAACGCATCTTGAGCTCATCTACATTCTCCGCAATCTAGAACAAGGTGACGACCGCATCTTGTCCGTCATTCTCGATGCAAATGCGCCATCGGTACCATCACTCACCCCTTGGATTCCCGGCCTCATTTTTCAAGAACGCGAGGTCTACGATCTGTTTGGTGTCAGTTATGACCATCACCCACACTTGACCCGCCTTTTGTTGCCAGATAAGTTTCGCGGGCATCCTTTGCGCAAACACTATACCCTCGCCGAAGGAGAGGTGACGTCATGACCCCCAACCGAGAAGAGATTGTACAAGAAGAACTAATGTTAAACCTCGGCCCTCAGCACCCGAGTACCCACGGGGTGTTCCGAATGGTACTCGATTTACAAGGCGAAACCATTGTGGGCGTTACTCCGTATATGGGATATTTACATCGTGGATTTGAAAAACTCGCCGAACGGCGTACCGCTATTCAGTACCAGCCCTACCCCGACCGTTGGGATTACCTAGCCGCCATGTTTGATGAAATGGCTTACATCGGGGCTGGCGAAGCTCTTTTAGGCATTGAAGCTCCCAGACGGGCACAAGTTCTTCGCGAGATCGTCATGGAGTTAAATCGCTTCGCCAGCCATCTTTTATGGCTCGGAACGTTTCTTCTTGATGTCGGCGCACTGTCCCCCTTTTTATACACCTTTCGGGAACGCGAGATGGTTCTTGATTTGCTGATGGAGCTTACAGGTGCCCGACTCACCTATGCCTACATGCGATTTGGCGGCGTTCATCATGATGCCGAAGATGTGTGGCTCAAAAAAGTAAGAGCAGGTATCCCCTATTTCCGACAACGCTTGTCCGAGTATCGAACGCTGATTGATGATAATGAAATTTTCCGGCGCAGGGTCGAACACATTGGCATCATCGATGGGACCCATGCTCTGCATTATGGATTGAGCGGGCCCATGCTTCGTGCCAGCGGCGTTCCGTGGGACCTGCGGTGGAAGCGACCATACGGCATTTATGCAGAAATACCCCCACGCATCATTACTGATCTGGCCGGAGATACGTACGCACGCTATAAGGTGCGGGTCGAAGAAATGGCCGTAAGCCTCGACCTTTTGGAAATCTTTTTAGATTTGGTGGAATCTGGACCTATCATGGCATCCGTCCCCAAAGTGGTAAAGTTTCCGAAGCAAGAAACCTATTTTGCGGTAGAGGGTCCGCGAGGGGAACTAGGCGTGTACCTCGTGGGCAACGGTACGGCTTACGCCCAACGCATGAAGATCCGTCCGCCCAGTCTCTTTAACTTGCAGGTTCTTTCCCAGTTGCTAATCGGCCATATGGTTTCTGATGCAGTCGCGATTTTGGGCAGCATCGATATTGTTTTAGGGGAGGTTGACCGATGAAAGCCTTGCTGGTAGCCCTTGTTGTCGGCATGGCCATTCCAGCCGTCGCGGCCTTCTTATTATGGTACGAACGGCGTCTATTAGCTCGCCTGCAAGTGCGCCATGGCCCCAATCGTGTAGGGCCGCAGGGGTTGTGGCAATCTTTAGCGGACATTATCAAATTGTTGTCAAAAGCGGACACCATGCCCCATACCGCTCATCCCTGGCTCTTTAGACTAGCGCCTGTAATGGCCTTCCTGCCCGTTTTCATGGCGTTCGCCTCCTTGCCGGAACTCGATCCCCATATGAACATCGGCATTCTCTATCTCAGCGCCATTCTCAGCTTAGAAGTGCTAGCAATTCTAGCTGCAGGCATTGGATCGCACAGCAAGTATGCATTATTAGGCGGACTGAGGGCTACCGCTCAAATGGTGAGCTACGAAGTACCACTCACGCTGGCGCTATTGGGGCCCGCGATGGCGGCAGGCTCTTTAAATCTCGCCACGATTGTATCGCACCAGCACCCTCTTCCTTATATTTTGACGCAGCCGCTTGGTGCCTTGAGCCTTTTTATTGCGGGTATGGCCGAAGCCCATCGTCCACCTTTTGATTTGACCGAAGCAGAGTCCGAATTAGTCGCCGGATACCATGTGGAATATAGCGGAGTGCGCTTTGCCCTGTTTGTTGTTTCCGAATACGCTCAACTATTATTCCTCGCTTGGCTCATGGCTGTCGTCTATCTCGGCGGCGGCCCCATTTGGAGTCTTTGTCTCAAGATTTTAGGGACCGTATCGGTAGTAATTTGGTTGCGCGCCACACTTCCTCGTATCCGAGCCGATCAACTGATGGCATTGGGATGGAAGGTTCTCATTCCATTGACCTCATTAAATATTCTTTGGCTTGTAGCGTGGAACTTGTAACCCCCGCAAACACCTACTAGACAGGAGGCATACCCGCATGCGCATCAAGCAGATCAGTCGCGGATTCCTCAAAGGACTACAGGTTACGGGCATCCATCTGTTCCGTCGACCCGTAACACACCCCTATCCAGAACAACGAGCCTACACTCCCCCCAGATTTCGTGGCATTCATCGCCTCATTGTAGAAGACTGTGTCGTATGCCGTGCCTGCGAGAGAGTATGTCCAGTCAATTGCCTCACTATCAGCGGCGTACGAGGAGATAATCGGCGCTTTATTCTCGAGCAGTTTGACATCGACTATAGCTTATGCATGTTTTGTGACCTCTGTGTAGAAGCCTGCCCCCCTCACTGTTTGGTGATGGGCCCCGAATTTGAAATAGCCGCTGAAAACCGCCATTCTCTTCGACGCAGTCTTCTATCTCAACCTAAGGAGGAGATGGTATGAACTGGCTCGCGATCTTTTATGGCGCCACCAGCGCACTCACCATTGCGTGCGGACTAGGTGTCTTACTGTCCGATCGTCCGCTCCTTTCCGGGTATTTCTTAACCGGCGCGATGGTCGGATCGGGCGCAATCTTCGGTGAATTACACAGTCCAATGCTGGCTGGCATCCAAATTTTAGTATACGGCGGCGGGGTACTCATTATGATGATGTTCGTGATCATGGTAACCCCCTATGGGAACCGCGCTCAACCCAAGTCTCGGCTATGGGCTGTCACATGGTTATTAAGTCCCGTCTCCGGCATTCTGGCAGCCATTTCTTACCCCAGCACATCCCGTGCTATTTTAGGCCGCCAATTGGGGCGTCAGCTCCTCTTACACCAAGGCTTGTCATTAGAATTGCTCGCTATTTTACTCTTGGCGGCTTTAGCCGGTTCCCTAACAATTGCCATGAGGCGTCAGGAGGACAATTTGCCATGACCTACGCACCTGCAATGGTCTTAGCTGTGGTGGGCTTTCTTATCATTCTGCGTCACCGCCAAGCTGTTTTGTTGTTTATGGGAGTGGAACTTTTGATTACAGCCGCCAATTGGATGGCTTTGTTAGCCATGACCACAAACCCTTCAGGCCCCCATACGGCCATCGTCGTGGTGTTTAGCATTGCCCTAGCCGCAGCGGAGGCGACCATGGGCCTCTCTTTGGTATTGCGTTTTGCCCATCGTCACCGCACCACGGACGTCAGAGCCTTTGAGGCATTAAATGACAAGGAGGAATAACCGTTGCTCGGATTTCTGATCCTTACTCCTCTCATCGTGGGCACTTTAGGCATATGGGTTCGCTTTAAGAAAATGTCCGGTGTCATATTCTCAATATCGGCGGCCCTCTTCGCGTTCTGCTTACAGAGCGTGATATACCCTAGCCACCAAGACTCCCGGTGGAATTTTCTCACCTTGGGTGGATACCCTATCTCACTTCACTGGCAAAGTGTCCCTATCGCCAATTGGATGGCATGTCTGACCACGCTTATCAATTTGCTAGCGCAGGTGTATTCGGCGGGATATTTTTCACACGATGCACGCCGAGGGTACTTTCAATCTGTACTGCTCGCTTTTACGGGTGCAATGCTGTGTACCGTGTTCGGCGATAATCTGTTCACCCAGTTCGTCGGATGGGAATTGATGGGCGTTGGCTCCTATCTATTAATTGGTTATTTTCGATGTGAAACATCCGCCCGGTATGCCGCCTCTAAAGCCATGCTGGTGACGCGCATTGGCGATGTGTGTTTTCTAATCGCGGTGGCTCTTGCCGTTATTCATCATGACAATACCATAACCGCCATCAATCTTCATGGCACAGCCTTCATCGCATGGGCCCTCATTGGCGCCGTTGCCGCCAAATCCGCTCAAGGACCATATGCCTCATGGCTGGTTGATGCTATGGCGGGCCCAACACCTGCTAGCGCTCTCATTCATGCTGCCACGATGGTTGCTGCTGGTCCTTATTTGCTGATTCGCTATACATTGCTCCTGCACCATACACCCGGAGGACTGGTAACCCTCATGATTCTTGGTGGCAGTACCGCCGTACTAGCCGCCATGGGAGCCGTGGGCAGTCAAGAAATAAAAAAACTGCTCGCATTCTCTACCGTCAGCCAATTGGGCATGATGATTCTCGCCATTGGTATGGGATCACCTCGCACCGCTTGGAACCTCCTTGTCGCGCATGCCTTCTACAAAGCACTCCTCTTCTTTGTTAGCGGCATTGCCAGCTACCGTGCCCAATCCGGCTTGTTGTCTCGCATGGCCGGCAGCCTTCACCGATTTGAATTTAGCGCTCTTTTTATGATGGGAGCTTTGGGGGTGAGTGGGTTGCCTCCAACAGGGGGGTTTCTCGCCAAAGAAGCTCTGTATCAAACCGCCTCACACGGATTAGATACGCTAATGCTTGATCTTCTGTTGTCCTTTCTGGGCGGTGCCTATACGGCTAAACTTGTTAAGGCGTTAATCCCTGTAAAAGCTCCGCCAGTTCACCGCACATCGTACGGAATGTTGATTCCCTCCTACATCATCAGTGGATTGGTCCTCATCAACTTTTTTTGGCATCCATGGGTGTCCGTCAGGCCCATTTTCATAGAGCAGACGTGGCCTAGTCTGTTATCCATCGGCCTAGGTGCCACAGTCGGTGCTTTTTGGACCATCCCTTTTCCCTTATTGACTGGCGTGCTTTATCCCGCCCTGTGGCGTCGCATCAACCAACTTGCTCAATGGACGGTCTGGGTGGACCACACCCTTGTTCAAGGAACGTTGACCATTGTTACCGTTATTTTATGGGCTAATCGATTGGTGCGGTGGGGGGGATCAGGGCGCGCCCAACGGTATGCTCTGCTGTCGGGCATTGCCTTGTTAGCCATCGTTATTTGGAATATTCATGTCTAATCCCAAAGCGAACGGAGGACTCTTATGCTGCTTTATTTCCTGATCCCATGGATGTTTCTCATCTTGGTGCCGTGGCTGCCACAAGCCAAGACTAGACCTCTTTTTATAGCCATGGCCTTGAGCGATACCTTGCAGGCCATATTCGGCCTTTCCCTCGGACAGTCGTTTCACGGTTCTTGGTGGCCGTCTTTGGGTTTGAATATCGCGCTCGCCGTTACTCCGTTTAGCCAACCGTTGCTGTGGCTAAATGGCATCGTCTTATTAAGTATAGCCTGTATCAATCAAAGTCCTTCACGGGACTCGGTATTTTGGCTATCGCTGGCGTATTCCGGCGTGTCGCTGGCGTTTTTAAGCCGCAATCTGCTCCTCTATTTTCTCGGATTCGAGATAGCGGTATTACCCTTTTATTTGCTCGTACGCAAAGAAGGCGGCACCGATAGACGGGCTGCAGCCTTATACTTTTTAGCTTTTTCGGCAATTGCCGGCATGTTTTTACTCGCAGCCACCTTAACGCTCGTGGTGCATCATATCACAACGTTTGATAGTCACGTAGTGCCCCGCGCCCTCCAATTCAGCGTCTATGGCCTCTTGCTCGTCATGTGGGCAATCAAAACACCATTATGGCCCTTTCACCTTTGGTTGCCTCGAACGCATGGCGAAGCCTCGACGCCGGTATCCATGTATTTGTCAGGTGTGGCGCTCAAAGTAGCTCCCTTTGGATTGTTGTCGTTTTCGAGTATGCTTGCACCAGCAATCCATCACGCATCAAGCCTCTTAGCCCTGTGGGGGGCGCTCACCGTACTCCTTGGCAGTTTACTCGCCTTAGGCCAGACCGACCTCAAACAAACAGTCGCCCAAAGTTCGATAGCCTCTATGGGATACGTTTTAATAGCCCTCTCGTTTGGCACTTCTTTGGGCAATCAAGCTGCTATATTAATTATGATAGGACATGGTCTCGCCTCTCCCCTCCTGTTTTTAGTGACCAGCCGCATTTATGACCTCATCGGCAGCCGCCAAATCCAAGACATGACGGGACTTTATCAAAAATCTCCGGCGTTAGTTAGCTGGCTTACCGTGGGAGCTTTCGCCTATATGGGCATTCCCGGATTAGCATTGTTTCCTGGTGAATTCGGCGTGGTCATGGTCGCCCTACAACGCGACCCCGTAATTCTCTATCTTATTATCCCAGCCATGCTTTTCATGGCCGCCACTTGGCTACGAGTCTTAGCTCGTGTGCATTTTGGCCATCTTACGCGGTCTACCTCAAATGTCTCTTCAAGGACAGGCAGCGTATGGTCCGCCGCGTGGTTGGGAATTCCCCTTATTCTGATCGGCATCGCACCCATATGGTGGACACATATTTGGAACTGGGGAGGACTAAAATGACCGCATGGATTGTCCTAGGCATGGTGCCCATCGTCCTAATGGTTTTCGAATTGTTGGAAGTTCCCAAAGCCTTGAGCTTGGGAACACTGGCTGCAGGCCTTGCGATTCTCATGGTTCTCTTCTCACAACCACACGCTGTGCTGCCTATGTATGAACATTTGCTGGCCCCACACCAAGCGATTGTCATTTATCAAGAATTGGTGTTAGGAACTGCCTTGGGTCTAACAGGAGTCCTCGCTCCCCACCAAGATCGCTTGGCGTCCACACTTCTCATGATGGCAACCGCTGGCGGCGTCGCTGCTGTTTCGACCAATAATTGGCTTATGCTATTTCTGGGCATCGAAACCGTCAACGTCGGCCTCTATGGTCTGGCTGGCCATTGGAGCTGGACACGAATCGGCGATGAGGCGCTCATCAAATACTTTATTCTTGGCAGCCTCTTTACTGCGGCAGAAGTTGCGGGAATAGGTCTGATTGGAGGCATCCAAGGAAACCTTACTATTGGACCTTCCACGACGGGACATTCGGTGCTCATTGCGGGACTGACCCTGATGTTCTCGGCCCTGTTGTTCAAAATGGGTAGTTTTCCTTTTCATTTGTGGGCACCAGACACATATGAAGGAACCGCATGGCCCGCAACGACCGTGATTGCCACGTTGCCCAAAATTGTTGCCGGCAGCGTGCTCATCCGCCTCACTACCAGCGGTGTTTTCAATGCCCTTCCTCACTTGACACAAGGCTTGGAAACTATCGCAGTGGGCACTATGATCGTCGGATCTTTAGGTGCTTGGCGCCAACGCCGCCTCAAACGCATGTTAGCCTATGCCGCAATCGCACAAGTTGGATATATCCTTCTGCCCTTGTCATCGCGCCATATGGGCGCCGCTAGCGTCTATCTCTTATCGTATGCGCTGACTAGTATCGCCGTATTTGGTGCCGCAAGCGCCCTTAGCGGATCAGCCAACCCCACACGCTTAGATCTGGTAGGTGTCTTAGACACCGGCGGACGATGGTTCGCCGCCACGCTTATTGTCGCGCTGGCAGGATTTGCAGGATTTCCCTTTACCCTGGGCATGGCGGCAAAATTATATAGTATCGAAGCGGTGATGCATGATTCTCCTGTTTTATGGCTGACGGCCTTGCTGGTTACTGGATTTACGTTTTTATATTACTTCCGCTGGATTTACCCGTTTTTCGCCCAAAGTCCTAAAACCGACGACTCCACAGTAAGCCCGGGGATCAACACCAGCCAACTTTTCGCGCTGCTGATTGTAGGACTGGGCATTTGGAGCTATCCTTTGGCTTGGCTGACACAGAATTTCCTCTAAATTTGGATCCGCAGCTCACCAAGATCCTCCGGTGAGCTGCATTTACTTGGATTGACTGGCTTTTCCCGTTTCACGGGGCGTAGCTGGAAGCCACGTTTCCCCAAAATGCTGCAAAGCTGTTAAGACGGGCCACAATGCACGCCCTTTTTCGGTAAGTTCATACTCAACCCTGGGCGGTGCTTCGGCGTAGCGGGTGCGCACAATAATGCCTTGGGCTGTCAATCGCCGCAGTCTTTCCGACAACGAACGCGGATTGACTCCCACCGCCTGTAGTTCCCCAAAACGTCTCGGGCCTGCCTGCAATTCCCGTAAAATAATAATCACCGTCACATCGGCCACCAACGTCGCGGCTCGTTGAATGGGACAAACAATATCCTCCAGGTCTTGCACCAAACTCCCCTTCTTCCTAACCGTGCATCAATGCGAGGCATTCTTTCTATCGACACGGTCTACCCTGTCGCATTGTTAGCTACATTATATAGTTTTATCAAGTTTCCCGCGCAATAAAATCCCCTCGCCAAAAGCACCTATGCCGCCTGCAGAATCTGCACGCGGCATAGCGAATGGCAACACAAAATGTTATGTCAGTCTATCCAGCACAGCATGATAAGGTGTCGACGTCTTTCCCGAAGGTGAGGGCCGCCAGTTTTAATCCTTCCGCCATCGTCAAATAAGGTGCTAGAGATTCGGTCACATCATCAATCGTCAAACCATATTTCACGGCCAGGGTCGCCGCATAAATGACATCACCCGCATTGTCGGCCACGACCTGCACACCACGAATCTTCCCACTTTGTGATTCCGCCACCACTTTGAAAATTCCAAGCGTTTCCCGGTTAGCCAACGCCCTTGGCACGGCGTCGAGCGGCAATACCGAAGTCTTGACCGCTAACCCCTGCTTATTTGCCATCTCTTCCGTAATGCCCACCGAAGCAATAGCTGGTTGCGTAAAGGTTACCGCAGGAACGGCACCAAGGTCTATATGTTTAGACACCTGAATACCCATGGCGTTTTGGGCTGCTAGTTTACCCTCATACGCAGCGACATAAACAAACTGCGGCCCCATCGTCACATCACCAGCCGCATAGATTCGTGGATTGTCTGTCTTAAGCGTGTCGTCAATAACAGGCTCCCCCAACCTGCCTAACCTCACACCTGCCGCGCCAAGATTTAACGCCTCTGTATTGGGCACACGTCCCGCCGCAACAAGCACCGCATCGCCCCGAATGTGTCGAGTTTCATGATTCACCGTCACGGTGAGGACCTTTTCGGCACCGCGTTGCACGACATCGTGATAGGTGGCGCCGGTAATCACATCAATCCCCGACGCCTTAAGAACGTCCGCGATGACCGTGCGCACTTCTGTATCATAATCCGGCATTAGCTCTGTTCGGCGTTGAACCAGCGTCACTTTTGATCCCCAGCGGCGAAACATCTGTCCTAGTTCAAGGGCAATGTATCCGGATCCAATGACGATAAGGTGTTCCGGACGCTGCGTGATATTCAAGGCCGTAGTGCTGGTCAGGTAGTCGACCGATTCCAATCCTGAGATTTCTGGAATTCGAGGCCTAGCCCCCGTCGCAATCAAATAATGCGCCCCGGTAATAATCCGGTCTCCTACCGCAATGCGATGAGCATCGATAAATTGGGCTTCCCCTTCAATAAAATCAATCTCGTAGAGTGGCAGTAAATCAGCATATTTCTTCTGCCTCATGCTTTGAACCAGTTGATCCTTTTCCGCCACCAACTGGGACAGATCGACAGGCCCTGCACTGGTATTGAGCCCACCAAATGGATTGGACGCGGCTTGATGATGGAGTTCACTCGCACGTAGAAGCGTTTTAGACGGTACGCAGCCCACATTGACACACGTTCCCCCCAAGGTCCCTCTTTCAATCATCGCCACCTTAGCCCCCGCGGAGCGGGCTTCAATGGCCGACGCAAATGCCGCGCTGCCAGAGCCAATGACGACCCAATCATAATCATAAGTGTCCTTGATCGTGCGTTCTATGCTCTGGGGCTCAACGAGGTGCGGTGTGTGCGGCACGTATCCCGCTTGCGTTACGGCCTCTTGCGCTTTGTCTGGAGAAAATTCGACAGAGGCCCAAAATAGCGCACGACCCCGGCGGAAGCTGACTTCCACATTGGTGGCACCGACAGCCTCCAAAGCATGCGCCACGTGGCGCTCACAATCCGTGCACGTCATGCCTTCAATCGCCATCTCGAAGCGGTTCGTGTTATTCTCATCCACCCTTGCATCTCTCCTTTATGCTCTGTCGTCTTTACGATGCACGACGTCCGAATAGTTCATGCGAATAATGTTCCCAAGAAATGTCTGGTTCCCCTCTAACATATCACATAAATTCAATATTACAATATGTTAAAGGTCAATGCTTGGCACTGGTCCATAAGCATGATACGATCGAAATAAAGATAACCTGCGCTTAGCCGTATCGACCGATGTAGAGAGAAGGAAGGAAGGTCAGGATTGCTCAAGCAGAATGATCGCCAACATGAATTAATGGCCGCCTTTTGGCAGGGCCTGAGCCATCCCATTCGACTGCGGATTCTCGCGCTTTTGCGAGAGCATGGGTCTTTAAATGTTGGAGACATGGTCACTGCCTTAGGTATCGGACAAGGCCACCTCTCTAATCATCTCAGCTGCTTGAAAAGCTGTGGCTTTGTCGTGGCGACGCCCCGAGGTCGTTTCATGTACTACCAAATCGCCGATTCCCGGGTCAATGACCTCCTGGATCTCGGCCTGGCCATGATGCAAGACCATGCCGAAGGCGTCGCCGCTTGCGTCGTCGTAGGCCCCGCCCATGAACCCAACCGTGGCTTTTTTCTACCGCCCGGTGAAGATTCACTTTAGAATTTTGGGAAAGGAGCTTTGCTTTGGCTAGAACTTTTACAGTCTCATTGCCGGCCTCTGGGTCGTCTGTCAAGGCTCTTGTTTTGGCTTTATGGCGCGCTGGCGATAGCCGCCGTTTAGGATTTATCACATTTATCATCATTACGGGCTTTTATTCACTATTTTTGCCGGAAGCCTCGACGCAACAGCTCCGTTGGCAAAATTGGCATTATTTAACGCCCATGATGGGCCTGTACAGTGTAGGCTTTGGAATGGTCATCAGCTGGGTGGTTGTCGTGCAATGGTGGGCCATGAAGCAGACCATCGCCTTTCATTCGCAGGCCAGCAGCATGCTAGCCGTCGTAGTCAGTGCCTTACCCAATCTGCTGTGCTGCACTCCCATCCTCCCCTCCTTGTTAGCATTTGCTGGCATTCCTTTGACCAGCCTTTGGCGTATCAGCGGCCCCATTCAAGGGTTTTTTGCGATACATGCGACCGCCATTGAAGGGGCTAGCCTATTATTTGCCGTGCTGATGGCCTATTGGGCCACCCGCCGTATGCTTCACGGGGCCTGCGCTTTGCAAGACGGGTGTTCAACATGTTGAAATACCGTGCGCTCTTGTGGCCCGTGGTGGGGATCCTCCTAATAGGCATACTCTTTGTGGCATTGCACCGCAGAGCCGTCCCGGCATTGCCTCCGGCATCGCCATCTTCTGCTTCCAGTGCAGCGTCATCGTTACCACCGCTCAATGGCAATTTTGTTAACGCACAAACGGGAAAACAAGAACTACTGACCACCGCTGAGGCCGGCAAACCCACGTTGCTATGGTTTGTGACCACATGGTGTGCCAGCTGCCACTACGGCACACAGTTTATCAACCAACACTGGACATGGCTTGCTCAACATCATATCCAAGTCATCGAGCTCGAAGCCTACCACGACATGGGTCAGAAGGGCCCTGCCATGACACCTTTTATGGCGGGCATTGCACCTCGCCCGCTTTGGATTTGGGGCACAGCAGGAAGGCGCTTGACGGCAGCCTTTGACAGTGCCGCATATCCTGATATTTATTTTCTCCTCAGTGCCCACAACCACGTTCAGTATTACAACAGCTCTCCCGGCTCGACGTGGAAAGCCTTAACGACCGCAATCATGCGCAGCCAGAAATGACGCTAGAACTCCTTGAGCGTCCGGCGGAGTTGAACGTAGTCGGGTCCTTGGCCGGGCCCCTCCCGTTCGACTGATAAGGATGCCGCGACGTTGGCTTGCCATATGGCGTCTGGCAAACTTTGCCCCTGCGCCAATGCCGCGATGAGGGCAGCTTGATGGACATCTCCCGCGCCGGTAGTATCGATCGCCTTGGTTTGGCGGGTCGGGATATGCACCACCTTATCATCTGCTCCACATAAATAGGCGCCCTGGGGTCCATCTCGGACAATGGCCCAAGACCCTTCACTCATCAGCCGTTTTAGTCGTCTGACGGAGTCAAACGCATCAGACGCGCCTGTCAGCAATTCCGCTTCCCGTCGATTGGCACTGCAGATATTGCTACGATTCAATAGGTCCTGACGTATCTCCGGCGCTATTTGCATAACGAGCGGTCCGGGGTCCCAAAGCACTAAATGACTTGTTGCCACATGTTGCGCCCATTTTGCCAGATCCGGGGCCTTAGTGGTTGAAAGGAATTCATACCCCGACAAGTAAATGGCATCCCCCGGTTCCAGATTAATGTGCTCTAAATGTTCCAAAGACCACTCACTTTCAGCTCCTAACGCGGTAACAAACGTCCGCTCTCCACCTGTCTCCACGAGGGCGACGTCAAACCCTGTATCCTGGTCTTGCGGGTCTACGTCCTCATGCGCAATAGCCACACCCTTTTCCCGCAGGGTCTGGCGAATCCACTGCCCAAAAACCCCCACCCCCAAAAGACCTCCATAGGTTACGGGCAATCCTAAACGCACGGCCGCCTCAATGACGTTGAATGCTCCCCCTGGCGTAATACGGCCTGCACGCGCAATGACATCACCGCCGCGGGGAGGCCACCCATCGACATACATCATAATGTCCATGATAATGCTACTGACGACCACAAGTCGTTAGGGCTGTTCCCATCTCATTCGCATTCTCCCTTTGCACCTTCTATCACCGTGTGGAGGTTCCCAGTTCTAAGACCAAGGAGTAGGTAGCCCACCAGGGTCACCGTAAACGCCACCATTAATTCGAGACTCGATCCATAGAAAATCCCTCGCGCTAAAGGACCCACAAAAAACGGTGAGGAGGTACATAACAACCCTGCGCCAGTACCCACCGCCCACATAATAAGCGCGTCTACGCGCACTTGGTACGGGGGCGCTGCGCCATATAACAGGTCTTTGTCGTACACGCCCTTTCTCCGTCCCAGCTGGTCCGCAATAAAAATTCCCGCCCATGCCGCCAAACCGGTGCCCAACAGCAAAATAAACGATTCAAAGGGTTCAAGAAAGTTTTTCGCAATCAAAACGACATAGACCGTCCCCCCTGCCATGACCACCGCATCAATTAGGACCGTTTTATAGCGTGGTAAAGGAACAAACATATTTAACAGATTGAGCCCGGACGAATATAAGCTTAAATCGGCTTCACATATTAACCCTCCCGCTGCGGTCAGCAAATACGGAACCGCAGCCCATGGCGGCAAAGCCTGTTGAATCAATTGAATGGGATTTGCGGCCGACGCCAGCGTCGGTTCCTGAGTTGTCAGCAATAAGCCGGTTATCATCAGCACAATGAGCGGCAAAGCCGCTCCACTCACCGTCGACCAAATGATCGCGGATGACTTGACAGACCGCGGAAGATATCGGCTATAATCCGCTGCGGCATTCACCCAACTCAAGCCAGTTCCTGCCACGATGATAGACAGCGCGGGAACAAACCCCGAAAGCCACGGGCCCGGAGGCCGTGACCATAGCAAGTGCCAATGCGTCTTAGGAATCAACAACCCGATGACTAATAAAGTCAGCAACCCAAAAAAATAGCTGGCCCACCGCTGCACCACAACCAACGTGGCGTGCCCTAACAAACCTAAGATAATCGTCAAGCCGACCATGATGACCATGGCAAGCACTGCTAAGATCACGTGGGGAATCGGCAAAAACATGCCTAACAAGGCCATCAACGCCAATGTCCCTGTTATCACGCTAATCGTTTCCCATCCGATAAACGACAACCAGCTCACAAAATTTGGCACCACATTGCCATGAATCCCGAATATGGCCCGTGACAAGGTCATCATGGGAGCCCCTCCGTCACGGCCCGCCACGGATAAGACGCCAACCAACACAAACGAGGCAGCGCCGAGGACGACAACGATGAGCGCCTGCCAGAAATTCATTCCAAAAGAGAGAATGACACCTCCATAAATCACGGCTAAAATCCCAAGATTCGCCGCTAACCATATCCAAAACAAGTCGCTCACGTGGCCCGTTTGCTCCGCACGGCTGACCTGATTAATGCCGTTGACTTCAATGTGCCAAGGCCGATTTCCCTGCTGCCTCATCTCATCGCCTTCATAAGACATCGTGACACCTCTTGGTATTATGACAGTAACCTTCTACAAAAAACTTCAGAGTACTAAGAATTCGTCTAAATCGGGTCCTGTAAGCTTGCGATGGCACCTTCGGGCATCGCATGGCTCCGGTCACCTTTAGCTGACGTTCATCCCCCAATGGAAATCACGTCTCTAACTCTACTGAAATCTTACAACAAAAAAAGCCCACGAAATTTCGTGAGCCTTGTCGTCCTCTACGCTTTCAGGACGAAAGCACCCGTCCGGACTGATTGTGTCCCAAAGCCAAAGCTTTCACGCTTTGATAGTACAGTCCCAAGCCCAACTCGATGTCCTGGGGATCAATGGCCTCACCAGCTTGGTGGGATACGCCGGATATATTGCGAACAAAAAGCATTCCCGTCGGCACATGACGGCAGAGGGTTAAACTATCATGACTGGGCCAACTCGTCGTCATATAAGGGGACATACCGCGGGCACGAAGCTGACCGGCAAGCACTTGGATAATTTCCGGGGAAAGATGCCCTGGCTGCTCCTGGCTAAGAATACGCCGATCAATATGTACCCCACGAAGCGTTTGGACTTCTTGACACTCTTTATCAAACGCTTGGCTGAAGGTGCTGAGCACATCGGCAGACTGCGCCCGGATATCCAGAAGGAGACGTACTGCCCCCGCGATCACATTACTGGCCCCTGGATCTACCTCAACCGCCGTGACCGTCGCATGCAGTCCGGCTGACTCCCACCTGGCAGAAGCCGCCTCAATCCGGGTAATGAGCCATGCCGCAGCGGCCAATGCGTCATGACGATCGGCCATCAAAGTGCTCCCGCTATGATTCGCTTGACCGCGCAAAGCAATCACCCACCTTTGAGGCGCCGCAATCGCGGTCACCACAGCTAAGGGTTGATGAGCATTGGCCAATGCCGTGCCTTGCTCAATATGCAGTTCTAGCGCGGCGCGAATCGCCGAAACTGGCAAAGCCCAAATAGGCACACTGCCATAACCAAAGGCCTTTTGGGCGGCGTCTTGCAAAGATATCCCATCTTTGTCGGTTTGGTGCCAGTCTAGAGTATCCGCTTCCCCACAGGCCGACCGACTCCCCAGTGTGCTCATACCGAAGCGACTGGATTCTTCACTAGACCAATCCACGACCATGAGGCCACCCCAATGGACATCCCATTGTGACAGGACAAAGGTGGCGGCTAAAACTCCCAACACGCCGTCATAATGTCCGCCGTGCGGCACACTGTCGGTGTGCGAAGACAAAAGAATATAGGGAGGATCGCCCACCGTACCAATGACGTTACCAATTCCGTCGATGTGCACGTCCGCGTGCATAGACACCCACAATTCCTGCAGCCAACGTCTAGACGCGACATCACTGGCTGTAAAAGCGAGACGGGATAAAGACCCATCGGCGTTTTGTCCAAATCCGCTCAGCGTCTTTGCCCACGTCCAAAACTGTGACGGTTGCACGGGTTATACCTCCTCTGCGCTGTGGGTTCGCATTTGACGAACCTTGGCCTTGAGTTCTTCAATACTGGCTATTCCCTTATCTTTTAAATAGTGGTCAAGTTCTCCAATGAGTCGTGGCATCGCCATGGGGTCATAAAATGATGCCGTCCCAATTTGAACCGCACTCGCGCCCGCTGCAAATACGGCGATGACGTCTTCAACCGTGCTGATGCCCCCCACCCCAATCACCGGAATGTTGGCATGGTGTGTCGCATCCCACACGGCGGCCAGCGCTATCGGTAACAAAGCGGGCCCTGACAATCCTCCCCGCGTTGCCCCAATCATCGGCCTCAGGGTATGGATATTGACCATCATCGCAGACGTCGTATTAATTACGGTACAAGCATCGGCCCCTGCCACTTCCGCGGCCTGGGCCATTTCACCCACGGAAGGAACATCAGGAGACAATTTCGCCCATAGCGGTTTGGCCGTCGCACCTCGAGCCATCGCAACACACTCTTGCAGCAAGTCCTTATCCTGTGCGGGCATCCGGTGATACCGAATATTAGGACACGATAAATTCAGTTCTATCGCCGCGACGCTTGGCTGGCCGTCGAGGGCGGCGACGAGTTGCGCATATTCGTTGGCAGAGTACCCCGCTACACTCACAATCACCGGTGACCCTAAAGCGGTATAAGTCGGTAAGATCTGCTGAATAAACACGTCAATGCCAGGACTCGGAATACCAATAGAGTTAATCAAACCGGAAGGAGTTTCGGCCAATCGCGCCGGAGGATTACCTTTTTGGGGGTGAAGGGTGACACTTTTCACCACAATCGCCCCAAGAGTTGCTGCATCAAAGGGCAATGCTGGCGCATTGTGGCAGTCAAACGTCCCCGATGCCGGCATCACAGGGTTTTTTAGCTGAACCTGGCCAATCTGTGTGCGTAATGACACAGACGTCTGGCTCACAGCAATCCCTCCTCAATCGGTCGGGTGGGACCATCCACGCATAACAAGTGCCATTCCGGCCCGGTTGCACACCCCTTGCACCACCCAATTCCACACGCCATCTTCTCTTCCAAAAAGACCTGCGCTTCATAGCCATAAACTCCTTGCCATGCCGCCACTTGCGCCGTCAGGCGGCGCGATCCGCACACCAACACACGCCGAGGACGGTATCCTTCCTGTAAATCCTTGATAAATGCCAACGATACAGACGATGCGCCTTGACCATCCACATGGCAGGTAACAGGCCCTATGGCGGCAAATGCATCGGCTTCCAACAGCAAGTGTTGTGCCCGGGCTGATAAGTAAATCCTCACATCGTGTCCTCGTCGGCCCAGTTCTTTAGCCATGGGCAACAGCGGGGTAATTCCCACACCGCGCCCCAATAAAGCCCAAGCTCCTTCTTCGGGCCATACCGGTGTGCCCAACGGTCCAATCACCATTAACCGATCTCCTGGCTGTAACGCAGACAACGCCTGAGTTCCCGGCCCTACAATACGGATATACAAGATGACGCGGCCCTTTTCGGGATCCCACTCACTAGGCGCCATCGCACGCGGCAACAAAGATGACTGTTCGGGACGTACCATCACGAATTGCCCTGGCTTCATCGCACGCGCGACCTCGGGACTGTCTATTTCCAAGCGGGCCACTGTATCATCCAAATGAACGCACGAAGATACCGTAGCCATTTCACGCACCCAACTCACGGCTCTATCCCCTCATTGTCCACCACACGCGCCATATCCAAAGGGCTGGAGATGCGCTGTCCGACGGCGCGCAGCGCCGCTAATAACTCTTGCGTCCGCTCGGCAACAACCAAAGTCGGGGCGACAATAGTTAAACTGACCCACCACGGCGGAGTGCCCACCGGTATCGCAATCGCGCTATTGCCTAACTCCAGCTCATCACGACAGAGTGCCCAGCCTTGCTGGTGAATCTGCGGCATTTCTTGCTGCAACGTGGTCACGGACTGCGTGTAGGGAGTCGGTGTCCAAAAACCGAGCTCCCGCTCCTCTTGTTCAAACCAGGCCGTCACCCGCTCTGGCGGAAATTGCGCTAATAATACCTTCCCGGGGGCCGACCCACGCAGCGGCACCCGCGCTCCCAATTTGACATATACCGGATAGAAGCTTCGCGGAGTGGCCACCGCTACACTGAATAAGCGACCGCCTTGCAAAACGGCCGCATAACTGAACAACTGCACGTCTTGCGTTAACGTCGTCACGGCTTCTTGCAGTACTTCAACATATGAGGTCTGCGCATAATAAGCCGTAGCCCATTCAAAAACTCTCCAACTAAGGAAATACCGGTTAACACGCGCATTGTGGGTTAACAGTCCCGCCTGTTCCATGTCAGCGACAAGACGATATAAGCTGGCCTTCGGCAATTCCAATACATACCCAATCTGCGTCAAACTCGCTCCTTCACGGCCTTGTTGGGATACGAGTTCCATAACACGGACAATCCGGTCCAGCCGATCCACACCATCATCTCCTTGTCTCATTTTTGATACTACTGTCTCACTTTTAGTCTAGTCAATAGTCTAAATACTTTTTTGTATAATTAAAACAAAAAGTTTTGAGATATCTTGACGAATTCTCTTTCATTATGCCATCGTATTGCATAGATTGACAAACTCTTCTGTGAACACATCCCGCAATCCTGTAACTCAGCATTTTTAAGGAGGTTGACAATGGCAGAGCAAACGTCCCAATCCTTAAGCTATCCCTCGACCAAGCGCACGCAGTGGCAAAATCTTGGCGCTGCAAGTTTGGGCTATTTGACCGATGGACTCGATCAAATGATTATTTCTTTTACCCTCACGGCCGTGATCGCCAGTTTTGCCCTTAATTCCGTTCAAGCTGGTGCCATTGCCACTGCCACCATGGTGGGGACATGGGTTGGTTCATACGCGTTTGGATTGCTTGCTGACTATGTAGGCCGCGTACGCACTCTGAGCTGGACCATTTTGCTGTATGCGGCATCGACAGGCTTATCCGCGTTATCGCCCAATTACCACATGTTGCTGTTCTGGCGTTTTCTTGTGGGCTTGGGTATTGGCGGGGAGTTTGGTATTGGCATGACCCTGGTCACCGAGTCATGGCCTGCCAAAATCCGGGCGCAGGCTGGTTCCTATGTCGCCATTGGATTCAGTCTCGGCGTATTATTAGCATCATTTGTGACACTCCTCATCCTCCCCCATTGGGGTTGGCGCGGCGTCATGGTGGTGGGTGTTTTGCCCGCCATCTTAGCTGCTTGGGCACGATTTCGTCTAAAAGAACCTGCTGATTTTCAAACGGCGCGTACTCACCGCCGCGCTTTTCCGCTGACCGATTTGTTTGCCTCGGGAAAAATAACAAAAGTCACCCTGGCTCTGCTATTTATGACCACCGTGCAGAATTTTGGATACTACGCCATTATGCTCTGGATGCCCTCAACGCTCGAAAAAGTGCATCACTACACGTTAGGCCATACCACCGAGTGGACTTTAATCACCACCACGGGAATGATTGTTGGCATTATCTTTTTTGGGTGGCTGTGCGATACAATTGGCCGCAAACCCTCTTACATTATCTTGTTCCTTGGCACCGCACTCATGATTCCCTTGTACTTTTCGATTACGAGTCCGGTTATTGTGCTCTGGGGCGGATTTATCTTAGGCGCTTTCGTCAATGGCGGGATGGGGGGATACGGTGCATTGCTGTCCGAACACTACCCGACCGAGTCGCGTTCTACGGCGGAAAACTTCATTTTCGGAACGGGACGTGGTGTCGGCGGCGGATTAGGCCCGCTCCTCATCGGTCTGCTCGCAACCCAAATGAGCATCACATCAGCTCTAACCTTGCTATTTATCGTCTATCCGGTTGCTGCGCTCTTCGTTTGGCGATGGGTTCCCGAACGTAAGGGGCAAGAATTACCTGCTTAAAAGACCCCACGCACAGTCAATCGCCCCTCACAAAACCTCTGTGGGGGGCGTTTAGATTGACGTGTTCATGTGCGTTCTTACTGTCAAAGTGGGTCTGCACCGTTACCAGGCGGCTACCATGCCATCCGCACGCGGTTCCGTGGCTCCAATGAGCACGCCACTCCCGTCTTGCCACACGATTTGACCCCGTCCGAACGGCGCCACTTCCGTCGTAACTTGCACATCATGGCCGCGCTCGCGCAAAGCCGCCACAATTTCCGGAGCCATGGTGTGCTCCACGACCACATGCATGCCTTGTTCCCAATAAAATCGTGGGGCATCTAAAGCGGCTTGCGGGTTCATTCCCCCCTCCAGAACACGACTTAAGACTTGAACGTGTCCTTGCGGCTGCATAAACCCACCCATTACGCCAAATGGGCCAATCGGCTTTCCCTTCTGTGTTAAAAATCCGGGAATAATGGTATGATATGGCCTTTTACCGGGTTCCAATATATTGGGATGACCCTCTTCTAGAGAAAACAATTGCCCGCGATTCTGAAGCGCAATTCCCGTTCCTGGCACAACCAGTCCGGATCCAAAGCCAGCAAAATTGCTTTGAATATAGGACACCATATTGCCTTGATTATCCGCTGTGGCCAAATATACGGTACCTCCGGGTCTCGGCAATCCTGCGTGCGGCAAAGCGGCCTTGGGGCCAATCAAGCCCCGTCGTTCTTGCAGATAGGCCGCGTCCAAAAATGCGGCGGGGGGACTCGCCATATACTGCGGGTCAGCCAAGTAGCGCTGCGCATCGGCAAAAGCCAATTTTAGCGCTTCAATTTGTTGGTGGATCCGCTCTTCCTCTGAATGAGCATCCAGCCCTTCGAGAATTTTTAGCGCCATTAACGCCACAAGCCCTTGGCCATTGGGCGGCAGCTCCCATACCTCATAGTCGCGAAATGCGACAGACAACGGGTCAACCCACTCGGGAGCATATGCTCCGAAATCCTTTAATGACAAAATGCCGCCCGTGGCGTGCGAGAAGCTTACCATTTCTTGGGCGAGTCGGCCGCGGTAAAAAGACTCGGCATGCGTATTGGCAATCTCTTGTAATGTCTTGGCATGGTCAGGCAAGACCCATCGCTCGCACATCCCGTAATCCCCCAATTAGGGGCATGGGTGCGCTTGGAGCAGGCCCCAATTAGGGGCTAGAAACGAGAGGCTGGCCACTGCCAGAATTGCACTGCCAATGTTCAACGTGGCCACCACAAGAATGGGGGTCGCCGCATTGCGCAGAACATGGTACAGCATGATGCGCCATGGCGATGCCCCTAAACAACGCGCCGCTTCAACATACTCTCGTGTCCGCGCACTCAGCACCTGCCCCCGGGTAATTCGAGCAAACTGAGGAATGGTAACAGCCGCTATGGCCCATACCGCATGAATAAGAGACGGTCCTAAAATCCAAGCAATAGCCAACGCGAGAACCAATGCAGGAAACGCCAGAGCCGCGTCCACGATGCGCATAATCACATCGTCTATCCACCCGCCGTAATAGCCTGAGACCAGCCCAACCGGTACCCCAATGCCTACGCCAATGGCCACAATTAAAATACCAGAAACCAAGGAACTGCGGGCTCCATAAATGATCCGTGACAGAACGTCTCGCCCCAGTTCATCTGTTCCTAGCCAATGGCGAGCAGATGGCGGCTGGAAGGCCTGGCTAAAATGGGTCGCCAATGGAGGAAAGGGGGCAAGGGCTGGCGCAAACAGCGCCATCAACACAAATCCCACCACAATAATCAGTCCCATGATACCCAGTTTATTTTTCCAAAATCGGCGCAACGCACGACTGTAACCTTGAGCATCTGCGACTACGACGACCTCTGATGACATCGGTTGTTCGATCACATGTATCCCCCCTTCGCAGTGGCTTGTGATCAGTTGTAACGAATACGCGGGTCCAGCCATGCATAAACAAGATCAACACATAAATTAGCCAACAATACCACAAACGCCATGAACAAGACCGATCCATCTAGGACCGGGTAATCCCGGTCAAAAATCGCATTGACGACCAATTGTCCCATCCCGGGCAAGGAGAAAATCGTCTCGGTAATGACAACGCCTCCTAGCAAGGCCCCCACTTGCAACCCCACGACCGTTACCACGGGCACCAGCGCATTGCGTACCCCATGACGCATGACAACGGCCCATTCGCTAATGCCTTTCGCGCGAGCCACCTGAATATAAAGCAAATGCATCACTTCGATTAATTCGCCGCGTAATACCCGCGATGTCACCGCTGCCAAGGGTAAGGCTAGGACAACTACCGGCAATACCAAATGCACCAAATTGCCCGGCACGCTTTGAGTTAGCGGTACCCACCCTAAAGAGGGAAGCCAATGCAGTCCTACGGCAAAGATATACACTAGCAACAACGCCAACCAAAAATTGGGGATCGCCGCCCCGACCAACGCCAAAAGTCGCGATAGGTTATCCACCCAGGTATTGGGCCGATAGGCGGCGAAGATTCCCGTAGGAATAGCAATCAAGAGCGACACAATAACGGCAAGGACGGCAAGCTCCAAGGTCACGGGAAGACGGGTAATAATCAGAGATAATACGGATTGTCCATCGAGAAGCGACACGCCTAAATTGCCACGTGCGACCTGCCCGATATACGCCGCAAACTGTTGCGGCAATGGGCGCGTCAGCCCCATCTTCACGTCCAACAAATGCACTGCCTGAGGACTGGCCTGGTCTCCCAATATTGTGTATGCGGGATTGCCCGGCGTCAGGTGAATCAAACTAAATGTCACCACCAGCACAATAAACGCGACGGGGACCAGCGAAAGAATACGACGCACAATAAAGGTTACCATTCGCTTCGCCTACTTAATCCATGTCTTCGAAAAACGCATCAATCCATCGGGGTAAACCTGAAATCCGTGAACGCTTGGGGACCACGCCTGAATCACTGGAGTGTATTCAAGGAAGATATAGGGAGCTTGATGTAACACAATAGTCGCCGCCTCGTCGTAGTACTGCTTGCGCACACTTTCCGAGGCAGCTTCCCGCGCCTTCAAAAGTAAGCTATCCACTTGCGAGTTGGAGTAACGCGGATCGTTAAAGCTACCGCCGGTCGTGTCAAATGCATAGCTATTTTGGTCCGGATCGGGCCTTCCGCTCCACCCGAGCAAATCAGCTTGATAATTGCCATTGATGGCATCTGTCAGCAGTGTCGTGAAGTCAACGGGCTCTATGTGCATCGTAATACCAACTTTTGCCAACTCGCTTTGAATCGCTTCCATCTCTTGCACAGTGGCGGGATCATTTTCTCCCAGCAAGGTAAAGGAAAATCCTTTGGGATTGCCAGCTTTCGCCAATTGTTGCCGCGCTAAAGCATCTGAATATGGCACCTTAATGTGGGGATCATATGCCCACGATGCAGGAGAAAACTGGGTATAGGCAGGTACCGCGTGCCCAAAGTACAGTAATTGGTTTAGCGCTTGACGATTAATGGCATAGTCAATGGCTTCTCGGTTGTGAACATTGTTTAGTGGCGATGCCTGCGTATTAAGTTCCATATCGGCATATCCCAACCCTGGATTTTCCGCATACCGCAACGACGTGTTCGACGCGAGGCTGTTCACATCTTGATACGGCACACTATCAATCACGTTGACCTGCCCCGTCACCAATGCATTATATTCCTGAACGGGATTGGTGATAGGTGTGTAGACAATTTTGTTTAGATAGGGTTGGTTCTTTTTCCAATACAGCGGATTGCGTTCCAAAATCATGTGATCGTTCTTAATCCATTGCACAAACTTAAATGGCCCGGTGCCGACGGGATGAAGCCCATACGCACTCCCCCATTTTTTCATGGCCGTTGGCGATGAAATCATTCCTGTTCGTCCTGTCAGCACAGAGAGAAACGCCGAATAGGGGGCCTTAAGCGTCACGACGATTTCATAAGGATTGGGCGCCGCCAAATGTGTCACGAGTGACAAGTCGCTCAGTCGCGGCGATGCGTTAGCTGGATTCATTTCCCAATCCCAGTTGTAAATGACAGCCTGCGCATTAAAGGGGGTGCCATCTTGAAACTTGACACCGTGGCGCAAGAACAAGGTGTATGTCGTGCCCCCATTGGTCACGGTCCAGTGTGTTACCAGATTGGGTTCCACTTGCATGGTGGGGGACAATTTTAGCAAGGGATCAAAAATATTGATGAAGGCTTGACGGTCAATCAAAGCCGATGACATAGCAGGATTCAACGTCACGAAATCGGAATCAATCCCCACATTTAACGTTCCGCCCCGCACGGGTGAAGCCTCAACAGGGGCTCCAGAGTGGCTAGATACCGTACTTTGCGCGGAAGATGTTCCGCAACCAGCCAGCATGCTGCCTGTTAGCAATACTGCTGCCATACCTAATCCTTGTTTCTTGTTCATGCGCTTCCCTCCCACTGTTTGCTCAGAATGATGAAACTTACGCATCCGCGTGGTCTTGCAACCGTTGCAATAGGGCTTTTCGTGTACTCGCAACATGCTGCCGAGCTAAACGCTCAGCATCGTCAGATCGTCCATCGCGAATGGCCTCATAAATCGATCGATGCTCTTCCAACGATCGCGTCACGCGTGTCTTCGGAATCCAGTCTAGGGACACCATGCGTGTCCGAAACGCCGCGAGTTCGCCTAAATAGCGGTCTAAATATGCGTTATGCGCCATATTCCGCACCGTATCGTGAAACTCCCCATGCACGGCATCAAAGGCTTTCGGTGATAGCCCTCCTTGCTCCATGGCATCCAAAGCCCGCTGGAGTTTCTGGAGATCAGCAGGGTCGTATGGATGCTCGCTAGCCAAACGTGCCGCGAGACCTTCCAGGACTTCTCTAACCATATACGCTTCTTCAATCACTTCTAGAGAAAGACGAGATACCACCAAGCCTCTTCGACCATCGACCGTCACAAGGCCTTCAGCTGCTAAATGCTTTAACGCCTCCCGCACTGGTGTGCGCGAAACGCCCAATTCGTTGGCCAAAGTATGCTCAATTAGCCGTTGGCCTGTCTAGGATCTGCTCCTAGCAAGCCGACACGGTACCCTAGACTTGGCCACATCAAACCCCTCTTAAGAATTTGGGCGTTGTGCCCAAATCTGTAGCCCCTTGCCCCATGGCTTTGTGGTACCATAATCCCACATCTCTTAAGAAGGGCGGTGCCTTATGCGCATTGGCCATCCCAATAACTGGTGGGAGGTCTCGGGTGACACGATTGATATCAGCCGGGCGGCCCCTCCCCGTCATCAAATACTTCATAGCGAGGGCTCTCTCATCTTTTCACCATCTCATTCGGCCTTGTTAATTATTGACATGCAAAACTACTTCTGCGCAACCGAGCTTAAGAGAGCACCAACATCTGGCCTTATCCCAGCCATTCAACAAGGTGTAGCCGCTGCGCGCTCTATCGGTATGCATATTGGGTGGGTCAACTGGGGAAACCGCCTCGATCTTGCCAACCTTCCTCCTAGTGTTTTGTATGCGTTTCAGCGCAATAGCGAATGGGGCGGCATTGGCGGATCGCTCCCACAAGATCTCGGCCCTGCCCTCGTGAAGGATAGTTGGTCAGTGCAGTTGGTTCCAGGATTGATCCCTGACGCTTTGGACTGGCGCATTGACAAATATCGATTGAGCGGCTTTCAAGGGACAGTATTAGATCAAATTCTTCGTAGCCACCAGATCACCACGCTCTTTTTTGCCGGGGTGAATGTCGACCAATGCGTCTTTGCCACATTGCTTGATGCGTCTGCCCTAGGCTACGATACGATTTTGCTTAGCGATTGCGCAGCCACGACGTCCCCCGCCTTTGCCGAGCAAGCAACCCACTACAATATTGCAAGGTCTGGCGGTTTTCTTACAACCAGCGCCAGCCTAAATACCACACACATTTTGCCGCACTAACACGCCCGTTATCGCCTAAGTCCACCACTCCATGCTTTCTTGCGAAAAGCGCTTCTCACAACTCCCATCTGTTCTGAATCCCATAGCACCTTGAGCCTAGGCTCAAGGTTAAAGTCTCTTAAAACTCCTGAGTAAGACCCGTGTAGCTTGCCCTGGCAGCTGCACACCCCGATAATTTCTTCGCCCCACCCCACCTCACTCAGCTTCATAAATTTTTGTCAGGTCAGACAGGTCCCTTTCGTTTAGCTCACAATAACCACCTCACCCGCTCTGCGTGAGCCTTTGGCCCACGTACTAAGAGGACACCTTATAGCAATGTCCCGTTTGGAGACTAAAACATCCTCATTGATGTCGCATAAAAACCACTTCACGGCCAACAATCGGGTCCATTAGAACCCCCTGAACTAGGCCATTTGAACGATTTCATGTTTCTGAAAAAAGGCGACAATATCCTTAAGGAGGCGGTTGGGATGAAACTGTTACAAAAAAGCATCGGTTCGCTGCTAGTCGGTTTGGGTTTGACGGGCTTAGTCTTTCGTTTTAACAGTCACGTTTCGCATAGCCCTTTGATAGCGGTTCTTTTGACTCTGGTATTAGGATATCTTGTTTGGACATTGACCCTTCTCATCACATGGGGCTATTGGGCTAGGCATCCCCACACCTTGACAACACGGCGGCCCGCTGCACCTCCCATTTCATTCGCACACCACCAGCACCACCCGCAGCACTTTCCCGGTGGGAGTCACCGCGCATCATAATGTCCTCACTCGCGCGGCAGGAATGAATCAGCGCTCTCATTCAGCCCATTCGCCACGAGGGCGCTGCCAATATCTTTTTCTTGTTGTACTTATCAGATCTTTTATTATTGACTTACTTGTTTTCGTTTAAATTCCCTTAAGGTTAGAGACCCTCGTCAAGACTTTCCTAGAACTCATTGAAGAGGAGATGGTTCCCATGACGACACAAACAGGAAATTGGATTGTTGAGGGCATTTTTCTGTTGACGTTTTTAGCTGGGCTGTTGTGGCCCAGTCGACACCATTAACATCTGTTCATTCACTACTTAATTAGGAGGGATCTACCATGGCCAATTGGACCAAGCTGTCTCGTCAGGCGTTAACCGAGGTCATGTCGATTGATACGTGGCTCCCCGAAACAATGCCCGAATATGCCCAAGGCTTCATGTACATGCTTGGCTCCTTAACGGCGTCAAGCTTTGTGGCACTGATTATCTCAGGGGTTATTCTCGCCGCCAACGGCCCTGCTAGCTGGTCATATAATGGGGCCGACCGCTTCGCCGCAGCTGTACATTTTTGGTCGGTGCAAGCCTTTTTCTTCTTCATGATGTTGCATTTGTGGCGCGTGTTCTTTACGGGAGCGTGGCGTGGAGGACGGCGTGAAACTTGGGTGTTGGGTGCCCTCGCTCTACTTATTGCCATTCCCACGGCGTTTACCGGATTCTTAATCAATGGCGATTTCTATTCACAGTGGAACGCCGTACAAGCCAAAGATGGGCTCAACGCCCTAGGCCTCGCATGGATTAACCTCCCCAATGCAGGCCAAATGATGGGTATGCATCTGGTCGTACTCCCGCTTACGTTAAGCGCCATTATATTTGGCCATATTGTTCGGGTACGCATTAAGGGTGTCGTCCCCCCCTATCCTCTCAAACAACCTCCTCACACGGCTGAAAGGAGCTGACAGATATGGCCGCTAGACCAACGCAAGACGTTGTAACGGATTACCGTTATGTCCCGGAAGACTTCATGAAGCACCTGATGGGCACCTTAGGGATTGTAACGATTCTGGTACTCGTTTTATCCGCGCTCTTTGGGGTCCCAGAAAAGCCTCCGTTAACCATTCAGAAATACGCCACACAAAATCCTGTGACCTTCGAGCAAGTTTCTCTGCGGGCCCTCGATGGTCAAGGCGCCATCGCCAATTACGGCCCTCCCTATAACAATGGTACGGGCAACGTGGAGTCTATCTTGCAAAAATGGACAGGGATAATCCATCCGGTCAACGCCGCACAAGACTTCATCCTCAAACCACTGACGATGGCCGCAACGCTTAATCCCTCCATTAAACCAGCGCTCACCCAATTTGAAAGCGCATCTCCGGCTCTTCAAACCCTTTGGGAACAAAATTATACAAAAGCTTTAGACCACGCCCGAGTCGTCAATGGGCAAGTTGTCGTGCCCAAAGGCGTTTACGGCCCCGTCGCATCCCTCATGAATGCCACGCTTCGTTTGGGGAAGAGCGGATTAATGTCTGGCGCTTTAATTCGCAATCCCAATGTTGTGAACCGCTTTGACAACCAAAACTATCTCCTTTTCCTACAGGGGCAGCCCCTGCAAACGGCTGCTGCGCCATTGCAACTCGGCGGCACTCAATGGGGTATCATCCATTCAGCCATCCCAGGCTATCCCGCTGCGTGGTGGATGACAATTCCCACATGGATCTACCAATGGCCGTTTGTGGCAAATTCGTCGGCGTCTGATGCCATTGCATTAAGCATCGGCTTCTTGTTCTGGCTAGCGCTCGCCTTTACCCCGTGGATCCCAGGATGGAATCAAGTGCCCCGTTATCTCGGACTCTACAAATTGGTGTGGAAAGACTACTACCGAACACATCGCACGCGGAAAAACCAAGGGGATCACACCCGCGGTATCTCATGATGAACACACTAACCGCCATCCGCTATTAAAAAGCGCGATGGCGGTTTCTCTTACCCCGGTCTAGCTCCAGTAGAGAGGAAACCGCTTATGGGTTAGATGAGACCCATTGCGGATTTTTCCTACAAGGGGGCAACTTTTTTCCCATTTATTGCTCAAACAAAGGACGCCACGTTTGATGATCTTTAGACGACAGTGGCGCTCTTTTTTCGCGTTCGGCCGTATGGACCCGTCTTGAAGCGAAGCCTATCTAAACGGGCTTCGCAGACAGAAAGACAATACCCGCATCATGATGATGAACCGTCCACAAAGTATTCTTCGCGCTTGAATCCCCACGTCGTATGCAGCAGCAATGTCGATGTTATAGCCCATGCCTGGCCCTCTTTAAAACTAGGCTTGGTGGGTGCTTGCCTTGCCATGAATCGAGCACCGACCAAGCTTAGCTTTTAAGCGAAAACACCTCATCGCAATTTATTGCTCTACTAATCACAACTTTATCGAAGAACCCCGTCTATAGGGCCGCCCCGGCTCACGGCGGACGGGCGACGGGGTTTTGGGTTGATCGGCAAACCACACCCGCGAGCTATGTGTCGCATCCGCAAAGAACATCCAGCGGCTGAGCGCTACCCCCAGCCACGCGCTCCCTGCGCCCCACACCAGGCCTGTGGTCCCCTGCGCGGCCGCCAGACACGGCCCCACCACGGCCAAGACCAAGACAGCGGCATAGCCACTGGTGCGAACCGCGGCCGGCAGGACCGGCCAGATTTGTGTCTGCGTGCGGTACGGCGGCCGACTCCCGCCCGCGTCTTGCAACCGGTAGGGCCGCCCCGCGAGCCCCGTCCCCGTCGCCGCCAGCACCCCGGCGGCCGCCACGCGAAACGCCCGAATTTGCAAACTCACGAGCGCGCCAAAGACCAGCGCGAATGCCGCGTCCAGCCCCGGCCAGCCGCCCCAACCCGGTCCCCCGATGATCACGGCCACCGCCCCAGCTCCGGCCCCGCCACTCAGCAGCGCGGCCGCAAAGAACACCACCACCGTGAGCGGCGAATGCCAACTCCGCATCGCCGGAATCGTCGCATATAGCATGGCGGTGATATACACCGCCACCGCGCCGAGCCCCGCCGCGAGCAGCGTCGCGGCTTCCCACAGGCCGCGCGCCTGCGGCCACAGCACACGCAGGGCGACCGCGACCGACAACACGGCCATGTATCCTCCCGTGCTCAAGGCCTCGCGACTCAGCCAGGAACTGCGTAACCGGCGTAAGACATAGCGGGCCGCCGCCAACCGGTGCATGTGAAACACCGACGCGCTGCCCCCGAGGGCGCCCGTGCCCCACGCGAGCCACTCCCATGCCTGCACCGTGCCCGTCGACACCGGCCACCCGCCCACCAGCGCCGCGGCCACGACCGCCATCACGCCCCACGACACGCCTTGCAATAACGTTAATGCCAATAATGGCCACGTCGGACGCATTACGATCCCTCCCCAAGGACCCGATCAATCGTCTCGGGATCCACGATCCCCGGCGCATGCCGCCGGGGCAGATAATGGATGGCCGGGCGCGCGCCCAACTCGGGCAACAAGACAAACCCTTGCCGCTCGGCCACCAAATGCGCGACGGCCGAATCCGGGTCCTCTAAATCGCCAAAGGTGCGGGCGTGCGTGGGACAACTTTGCACGCACGCGGGCTGCCGGTCTTCGGGCGGCAGGCTCTCATCTTCGATCCGGTCTATGCACAGCGTGCATTTCTTGACCACGCCCTCATGCTCATCAAATTCCCGCACGCCATAGGGACACGCCCACATGCACAACTGACACCCAATACAGGCCTCGTAATCGACCAGCACCACCCCGTTATCGTCGCGCTTGTACGAGGCGCCGGTCGGACAGACCGGGACGCAGGGCGCGTCATAACAATGCATGCAGGCCTTGGGCAAGTACATGACCCCGACGTGTGGGTATTCCCCCGCCTCCATGCCGATGACCCGGTTCCACCACATGCCTTCGGCCTCCCGGTACGGGTCGTGATCGGGCACGGGCCCAAAGTCGCCGGAGGTATTGTGCTCTTTACAGGAGACTTGGCAACTCTTGCAGCCCACACATTTGTTCAAGTCCGTGATAATCGTCAGTTGCATTAACGTCCTCCCCCTTTGCGGGTCGTATACCGTAAGTGCGGCAAGTTCACCATGTCCGCCCGCCGGGGTTTCAGCGGGGCCACTTTCGGCCATACCTCGTGCAGCTCCGAGGGGTACACGCGGACCTTCGTGTCATACCATCCCGCTTGCCCGGTAATCGGATCATTGTTAAACGTCACCGTGCCATCACGCGACGTCAAGGTGTCGGGCACAATATGATTGACTAAAATGGCCTGCTGGCTTTCCGGGGCGTCGGGATGCAGCCCCCAGGCCCCCGGCGCCTTGGCAATCGCATTCCACGTCCACACGGTCCCCGGTTCCACCGCATCCGAGAAGCGCAGCTTCGCCGTCATCCGCCCCTGGCGCGATTCTATCCACACCCATTGCCCGTCCGTCAGTCCTAACGCGTGGGCCGCTTGCGGATTGATAAAGAGCGGATTCTCCATCAAGAGTTGCCGCAGCCACGCATTTTGCGAGCCCCACGAATGATAGTGGGTCATGGGCCGCTGCGTAATTAATATCAACGGATACGCCGCCGCCGTCGTCTCCTGCTCTTCTAAGGGCGGATACCAAAACGGCAAGGGATCACAGTAGGTGGCCAAACGCGCGCGAAGAGCGGGATGGGTCGGCTGCTTCCCGGGCCACAGGCCTTGCCCGGCCAGCCGAAAGGTCTGTAAGGGCTCGGAATAAAATTGCAGCACAATCGGATCGGCTGTCGGCACAAACCGCACACTCTGGGCCCAGTCCAGATACGCTTGGTTGGCCATCCGGTAATATTTGCGCTCCGCGGGAATCTCGTCATACCAAAAGGCGTGATGGGTCGCATACGCCTGCAACTGCTGGGGATTGGGGGCGCCGACATACTGGTCGGTACCTTGCGGCCCCCGAAAGCCCGCTAAGAGCCCCACGCCCGAGCCGGGGGATGTTTCCCATCCTTGCAAAAAGTCGGCGTAGGTCTGGTAGCGGCGCTGCCCGTTTTCCACAAATCCCGGCAACTGCAGCCGGTTGGCTAATTCAATCAGCGTGTCGGCCGCCGGCCGCACGCCCGGCGGCGGCGCGACGACGGGCTGGCGGATCGAGTCCGCTGGGCCATCCGGTTCCGAGATGGGCCGATCCTGTAACGAGGCCGCATCCCACCGTTCGAGGTACGTCGTATCGGGAAAAACAATATCCGCAAAGGCCACGGTTTCCGAATCATACGCGTCGAACACGACCACATGGGGAATGACATAGTTGCCGTCATCATCCTGGGCCTGCAGCATCGCCCGCGTCTCCAACGTATTCCAGCTCGAATTCCACGCCAGATTCGACATGTAGATCATCAGCGTGTCAATCCCATAGGGCCTCCGGTCATAGGCATTGCGAATCACGTTTTGAATCACGCCGTGGGCCGCCAGCGGATATTTCCACGAATACGCCTCGTCAATCCGCAACGGCGTATCGCCGTCGACCAATAAATCGTCGGGAGTCTGGGGATACCCAAGTAACGGCCCCGGCGCCGGCTGGCCCGGCTGATAATCACGGCGGTTAGCGGGAGGGGTCCACGGAGGCGGCGCTGCTTTGGGATAGGGGCTCTTATACCGAAAGCCGCCCGGCCGGTCAATCGTCCCCAACATCATCATTAAATCAAACAGCGCGCGCACGGTCTGAAAGCCGTTGGTATGCGCCGCCAAGCCCCGCATCGCATGAAACGCCACGGGGCGGCCCACGGTCTGCGGATGCGTCACTCCATAAAAGTCGGTCCAAGGCTGCGGCACCACCACCGGATGCTGCAAGGCCGTCGTCCCCATTTCCAAGGCCAGCCGGACGATCGTCCGGCGGGGGATGCCCGTAATCGCTTCTGCCCAGGCGGGCGTACAGGTGGTCAACCGCTCTTGGAACACCGCAAAGGCCGGCCGATAGGTCCGACCGGCGTGGGTGTAGACCCCCTCTAAGCGGCCGTGGCCACCCGCTTGCCGAAAGGGGGTAAAGGTCTGCGCCCCGGTGGCCACCAGCACCTCCCCGTGGGCATCCTTCCACAGCAGACCATCCTCCGGCTGGCCCGGTGCCACGGTCACCAATCCCGCGGCATTCGTGTACCGCGTCAAGAATTCCCGGTCATAGAGCCCCTCGCGTTCCAGCACATGCATCATGGCCATGAGCAACGCCCCATCGGTCCCGGGACGAATAGGCACCCATTCGTCCGCCAACGCGCCATAGCCGCTCCGCACCGGATTCACGACCACAAACCGGCCCCCGCGGTCTTTCAGCCGGCCAATCGCCAGCTTCAACGGATTGGAGGGATGATCTTCCGCCACCCCCAGCAACATGAACCACCGGGCCGCGTCCAAATCCGGCCACCCAAACTCCCAAAAGCTGCCCCCGACCGAATACATCCCCCCGGCCGCCATGTTGACCGAGCAAAACCCGCCATGCGCTGCCCAGTTCGGCGTCCCAAACTGCCGCGCCCAATAGCCATTGAAGGCCTGCATTTGATCCCGGCCCGTAAAGTACGCCAACTGCGCCGGATCCGTGTCCCGAATTTGCTGCAACCACCCGGCCACCGTGCGGAGCGCTGTTTCCCAGTCGACGGGCACTAAGTCCCCGCTCCCGCGTTGGCTGCCCGGCGCCCGCATCAAGGGCGTCATCAGCCGCGCCGGCGAATATTGGGTCATGATGCCCGCGCCGCCTTTCGCGCACCACACCCCCTTATTCACGGGCGAGTCTTTGATCCCGGCAATAAAGCGAATCTGTTCCTGTTCGACGGTCACTTCAATCCCGCACCGGCAGGCACACATAAAACAAGTGGTATGGACTTTTCGCGTTCTGCCTAAACCTGAGACATTTTCGAGCAGAAAATGCATGGTGATGCCTTTAGTCAATGCCATCGTAAAACCTCCTTGCCGCCATTGGAATGTAAATGCATCATCGGCAGCCATGTTTGGAATGGACATTTATAAAGGTGTTCATAGCCCTCGCATTACGCAGAAGTCACACATTGCGGTTCACCGACATTAGCAGGTTTATAAGATGAGGGAGGCGACCAAGTATTACCTGATGACGCCTCCCTTTGGCAAACTGCATGGACATAGCCGGCCCTGCGGCTATAATTAAGCCTGTCTGGTTCCTAACATAATCGGAGCAGGGCCCGTACTCCCCAAAGGGCTCACAGCAGCTTGCGTGCTTGTAGCTCCATGACCTGTGTGGATGGGCACAACCCCCACAAATGCAGCCAATCCGGCCATGACAATTATGGCCCGTAAAATTTTATTCATTGTTCTCACCTCACGTATAATGATACTAGTACTCGAGTACAATGAAACTTACCAGAGGGTAGACAATGAGTTTAAATACCATCGTCAAACGCCGTCGGCAGAAAATGGGGCTGACTTCAACCGAGGCGGCCAGGAAAACGGGAATTTCAAAGTCATATCTTTTAGCCATCGAGGCGGGTACACGTATTCCCTCCCCCAGCGTGATGCGACAGCTCGCCATTGTGTTGACGTGGCCCGATGATGATTGGTATTTGGAATATTTGCAGGTTGAAAGAAGACCTCCCACTCTTTGTCGCCTTGCGGAATTGATGCTAGAAGCCGACAACATAAAACTAGCGGAAGCCATTGCCTTACACGCTCTAGCGTTTAGCCAAGGCTCCTACAATGGCCGCTATAATAGCAAGGTCTATTATCTCATGGAAAAGATTTCTTTAAAAAAACAAGACTTCAAACAAATGTTGCAATGGAGTCAGTTAATGGTCAATGCACTGAATCATGTAGCCATTAGTTATCGCAAAGGCGTTGCGTTGTATAATCATGCGTTAGCACTCTCTCTTGCGGAACATCATAACGGCCGTCAATGCCAACCATTGTTGGCCCAAGCGAAGGAAATTTTTTTAGCCCTTCACCGGCCTCGTGAAGCCAACCTGGTTGACTACACGAAGGCCAATATTCTATTAGCAAATAAAAACTATAAGGACGCCCTAACCCTCTATTGCCAAGTCAAACGTCATCCCTTCGCCGATCCTGTCATTAATGTCGAAACGCATCTCGGTGAACTGATTTGTTATTGGGCCCTTCACGGAAAAGACAAAGGCCTTATCCAACAATTCGAAACCCTTATCGATAAGGCCACGCCGTTACAAACTGCACGTATCTACCACAATATGGGTGTCTTGCACCGACAATGCGGGGAATTCGCCTTGGCCATTGAGCAATTAGAGAAGGCTTTGGCCTTGTACGGCGACACCCAAACCCGACAGCGGGGATCGACCATTGCCGAGCTCTGTCTCACGCACATCTTGGCGGGTCACTTGCCAGAAGCAGCTGCCTATGCCCAACAATACGCCTTAGTTCCAGACCCCAAAGACACTCAGGATACGGCATCAATGATTTTGTTGGCTCAAAAGCTAGGGCTGCCGACCCCGCCTTTTCAGACGGATAACCTAGTCCTTGACGATTATGAACAACGCTTGACATGTTGCTTTCACATCATTGCCGGTCAACCCTAAACCCTTTCCTTCCCCCAAAGGCCGTTAAGATTCATGGCCATGCTGCGATATGCGTGAAAGCGCTCGGCATAGATCCCTTGATTTTGACTGGGCTCAACGACTTTTCGCACACGCCGCGACAGCTCCTTAACGTCCCCGCCGACAGCGCGCCGGGCTAGCCATGCGGCGCCGACAGCGGCTCCCGGATCGTCCACGACGGTTACCGGTATTTGAAAGACATCCGCCAAAATTTGCATCCATAATGTGCTTTGGGCGCCGCCCCCGGTCGCCACCATGCGCTCTAATGACTTTTTCTGCGCTGGCTTCATCATTAGCCATGCATGAAAGAGACTAAACACCACACCTTCCAATATCGCTCGCACAATGTCTGCGGCCTGGTGCTCCGGTCTTAATCCCATCAACGTGCCTTGCGCTTGGGCATTCATTAAAGGAGCCCGTTCCCCTTGCAAATAGGGAAAAAACAAGAGCCCACGGCTACCGGCAGGGCTTGACGCTGCGAGTTCGTCTAAGTCACGGTAGGATAATGTGGGCGCAAAGGCGTCACGGTACCAGCGCAAAGATAAGGCGGCTGATTGCGTAACCGCCATCCAGTGCCACATCCCCGGGACCGCATGGCAAAAAGCATGAATCGACGGGTGAGGAGGCAGAGAAAAGCCCGCCCGTGGCCAAAAAATAACGCCCGAGGTACCGATAGAGACCCCTAAATCGCCTTCGTTGGTTAGCCCCGTGCCAACAGCACTCGCCTCTTGATCCCCTGCTCCGGCGACCACGGGAATAGACTGCAGTGCTTCTGGACCGCGCCTTAAGTCTCCAACCACGGTAGGAGACTCCACCGCATCCGCCCACCATTCGCGTGGAATCGATAACGTTTGCATCCATTCCCAGTTCCATTGCCTTCGTCCCACATCAAACAAATACGTCCCTGACCCATCCGTGACGTCCGCCATGAAAGTTCCCGTGACTTGATCCCGTACCCAGTCCTTAGCCACGGCCACCCGTTGAATGGTTCGGTAGTGTTGGGGTTCATGATCTTTCATCCAAAGCAAACGCAACACAGAAAAATTGGCCAGCGGTTTATTCGCTGTTTGGCGCACAAGGGTATCTAGGCCATATCGCTGCTCCAGCGCTTCCCCGTACCCAGCTGCCCGCGTATCAGACCATAATATGGCAGGGCGCACTGGGACTCCATTGGCGTTACATGCCACCGTCGTATGCATTTGCCCTGTGAACCCAATGCCCCGGTATACGACCGGCAGATGTTTTGCCATAAGGCGTTGCAACACCTCATCATAGGCCATCAACCAATCTTGCGGATTTTGCTCCTGCCAGCCAGGCGCGGGACTTTGCGTCGGATAGGGAGCATACGCCGTGTCTAAAACGCTCCCCGCGTCATCCACCACCACCCCTTTCATCCCTTGCGTTCCGACATCGAGCCCAATATATGCGTCCATACTTCTTCCTCCCTTCGCGTCTGACCATGCCGCTTCGTGCTCTATCGATCTTTGTACACTCCATGCATAACCTGAGTCTTAAATCCGGGCAATAACGGCGTCACACGCAAGAGCCGCCGCCCCGCGGACTGCGGCATCTTGATAATGGGGCGACGGCGTGACGATAAGGTCTTGGGTTGTGGCAGAAAGTCCTGCCTGACTAAGCACTGCCATCATTTCGGGTTCTAAGAACTCCCAAGCTTCGACCATCCCATTTCCGACCACCAGAGTCTGGGGGTTCAATAGGTTTGCAATATTGATGATCCCTTGGCCAAGAGAACGGCCTACCGCGCGTAAAGCCTGACGCGCGCACGGCGCCCCCTGCCGCGCCTGTTGTATTGCCCAGTGCGTCAGGTCCCCTTCGTTGACGGTGAGTGCAGGCGTGCAGCCACTCATCATTCTCTGCAAAGCTTTTTCGGAACTATACATTTCCCAGCAGCCATGGTTGCCACACGTACACAAAGGCCCCGCAGGGTCTAAGACCATATGCCCCATTTCTCCGGCCATTCCTTTGTGTCCCCGATACACGGCACCATTCATCAACATCCCGCTGCCTAAGCCATAACCCACACTCAAATAGACAGCATGATCCACATCGCGCAAGATGCCGTGTCCATGTTCATAGGCTAAGGCCGCATTCGCCTCATTATCGACAATAATTGGCACGTGAACACAGCTGGCGAGACGTTCTTGCAAAGCGAGCGGTGCCCATGTCATATTGGGTGCAGCCACGACCACGCCTTGCGCGAAGTCGACCCAACCACTGATGGCAATGCCTACCGCCATCAATCCATAACGGCTCTGAGGTAGATGGGTTCGCGCTTTACTAATGAGGGCACATAGGGCCCTAATCAGGTCGTCCCCCGCCGCTGCTACGCCAGACTCCTCAAAGGTTGCCACGACATCTCCCATCAAGTCGGTCACGATCAACCGCACGATACGTGGTGCCACTTCTATTCCCAGCACAAACCCTGCTGACTCCTTAAACGCCATGAGCATGGGTTTTCGGCCCATTTCTGCGGTCCCTAAACCCACGGCACGCAAATAACCTTCGGCCACTAAATCGTCGACGACTTCTGATACAGTCACCTTGCTTAAACGTGTCAAGCGTGCCAATTCCGCTCGCGACAATGATCCGTAGCGTCTCATGATATCGACAATGACCTGACGATTATGATGGCGCAACGTGTTAAGGTCTGCTCGGGTTGGGCGTGTCATGCATGCCTCCTTCGTAAACAGTCCTAACTATCTGCTGATGCCATCCTACCATGGACAAGACATGGTCACAAGCGATGATTACGTCAGCGCCTGACTCTTGCGTTCAAAATAAGCATGCAGACGATAATCGGCAATTTGCTCGGTCCAATTCGCTAATATCGTGAGTGTCCGAGCATCCGCCGCCCCCACACGAATTTGCAGCGTATCGCCGGTGAGCTGCACCCATCCCGCACTGCTCTGACTCCATTGTTTCATTGGCATACGCTGAATCAAATTCGCCATGCGTTCCGGGTGATAGGTTCTAAGGGGCATCGTCGTTTTGTCGGAAAAGTCTATGCGCATGCGGTGGGGCTCGGCCGTCAGATATTGGTGAAAATAAGCCGCCACATCTCGCGCGGTCACGGGTGCGGCCCACTGCAGCGGGCCACGCGCCAACATAGCCTTAAGCAAAACCATCTTATAGCTTTTCACCATCAGCGTGGATTCAACTTCGAGCAACCATTTCTGATATTTATCCCAGACCTGAACTTCGTCTGGCGTTAAGACACCTAACAAGTATTTCAGCCCAATATACGTGCCAAATTCCTGATGTTCCTGAATCACTTGATGGCGTTGCCCCAATCCCGAACCAGCATAAACCCACGTGCTGCGCACTCCCCGTTTGGCAAACTGTTCGGCCAAGAATTCGGCATGGCGGATAGAACTACAGAACCCAAGTGTACGTGTTTGATGATAGGCCTGCCATGCTTGATAGACCGCAGCAACATGGGATTCCGATAACTGGGCACGCAGAAGATCGTTCGGATCATAATGGGTGCGGCGCCACCGCAGTGCGCTGTAATCGATCGGATCATAAACCCCCACATACCAAAAAGGCGACAACCATTGACGTGTGATAGCATCGGGCAATGATACCTGAAACGCCACATTCCCATCGCATAGCGAAAAGATATCGCGTCCATCTGTCCGGTCAGGTGTCGCCGTAAGCCCTAATAAAAATTGGGGGCGAAAATACGTTAGCAGCCGTTGATACGATGCGGCTGCCGCATGATGAAATTCATCAACAACCATGAGATCAAAGGCCGTGGGTGAAAATTGCCGGCGATGCTTTTCGCTTGCCAACGTAAACACCGAAGCAAAAATACTCTCACGTCCATCATCGTGCTTTCCTGTATAGACAGCAAATGACCGCTGGTGCATCACGGACTGAAACGTCGCCAATGCCTGGCGAAGAATTTCATCACGGTGGGCCACAAACAAAATACGGCGAAACTGTTGGGCAAAAAATGCTGCCAGATACGTTTTGCCGAGTCCCGTAGGCAATACCACCAAGGCTTTAGAATAGCCTTCTTGCCGCGTGTCTGACAATGCGGCAAGTGCTTCCGCTTGCACTGGCGTTGGCAAGAGCGTCGGCGTTACCTGCGCATCAGGTGAAGGACTCTGAGCCATATCTTCCGGATCGAACATCAAGGTCAATGCCTCGCGCTCAGTCCACGTCGCCAGATGATCTGGATGCTGCTGACGAAATTGATGCCAATCCTTCACATAGTGTGCCAGAGTTATCGCATTAAGAGGCACGGTGCGATCCGCGTAGAATAACCGCATAAAATGTTCCACAGCTTGCGTTGACCGGTCGTAGGCTAAAAGATTCCATTCGATCCCACTCGTCATTGCCGATTGCGACAGATTCGACGACCCCACGATCATCGTATCCGCCGCGTTCGCATGTTCAAAGAGATAAGCTTTAGCATGAAAAGATTGGCCTTGGCTCTTCCATAGACGCAGTTCCGCGTTCGGCAGTGCGTCAAGCAGCTGGGCCAAAGCCTCGGGCTCCGTGACATAAAGATAGTCGCCCACTAAAATTTTGATATCGGTTCCGGCCGCTTCTGCGGCTTTCAAATCGCGCAACAGTAGCTCCACCCCAGACTGCATGGCAAATGCAACCAGCCAATAAACCGCTTGGGCTTCTTTCAACTGGGAACGGATAACCTTCACTAAATTTCGGGTTAAAAGCGTTACATCAGTCATCGACATCGATTAAAAAGATGCGGTCTTCAAACCCCCCGCGCATGTGATGTTTCTGGTTTTGAATCGTAAGCAACTGTTCAGGGGTGGCTCCGTGCTGTTTTGCCAGGGCCCACATGACTTCTAGCATATCCGCCAGTTCTTCTAACGCTTCCACATCGGTCGTTGCGCTCGAATATTCTTGCACTTCTTCGTGCAACTTGCGTTGCAGCATGAGTCGCATTTCTTCATCGTTGAGTGTCCGAATGCGGCATGTTTTTCCCGCTGCTTGAATGATGTCAGGGATTTTATCCCGAACCAACTTGTTATACGTCGCCACCGCAAATCCTCCTAACCGCCGATTACCACTCTATTCGTGGCACCCCGCAGGTTTTCCTGCTCGGTACCACTCGGTATTTGATTGGACTTACAGTGCGGCTGTAGTGGCTAATGTGCGCACCATAATCTTGGCATCTTCCAACCCCTCCCGCAATGCCTGGGCTATGGACCGTGCCCCAGGTGTGTCGCCGTGCACACAAATTGTGTCCACCTGTACGGGCAGATGTTGACCGGAGACGGTTGGGATAGCTTGATCTTGCACCATCTGCACAGCACGCGCCACGATTCGCTCCACATCATGGATAACGGCATGGGAATAAGAGCGCGGCACTAGCTGTCCGTTATCCAGATATTCACGGTCCGCGTATACTTCGTGCGCGACCCGCAAACCCCTTGCTTCCGCCGCACGCATAAGCTCTCCCCCATAAGCGATAACGATGAGAGAGGGGTCAAATGCCCAGATGGCATCCACAATCGCTTGCGCTAATTGAGCGTCTGTCACCGCCATATTGTTCAGTTGGCCATGTGGCTTGACATGCTGAAGAGATAGCCCCTGGCTCTTCGCTACGCCATAGAGGCTGCCTATTTGATACAGCACGTCGGCATAGGCTTCCTCATACGTCAAGGTCATGTTTCGACGTCCAAACCCTACCAAATCCGGAAAACTAGGATGCGCACCCACCGCGACGCCGTGGGTTTTGGCTAAGGCTACTGTACGCTGCATGACCTGCGGATCTCCGGCGTGAAATCCACATGCCACATTCGCCGACGTGATAAAAGGCATAATGCCGGCATCATCTCCCAAATGGTAGACGCCAAAGCTTTCGCCCATATCACAGTTGATATCAATAGTATCCCGCATCATATAGCCCCCTCTTTATTATCTCTTTGAATAACTATCCGGTCACCGGCAATCCTAGGCCTTATGGTATGCTGAGAGTAAGCACGTCCTACCCCTTTGCATAGGAGGCGATCCCCATTCTTCCCCTGCGAGAAGTCCGGTTGACATGGCCTACACCACGCCCATCAACGTATCCATGGAATCTGACCGTCCTCAAACACTTAAACGTCCTATCCTTTCCGACAGCGGTCACCTTCTTCATTGGGGATAATGGAAGCGGCAAATCTACAATCCTCGAGTCTCTTGCCATAGCTTCCGGGTTTAACCCCGAAGGCGGCAGCCGCCATGCCGCGTATCACGCCGCCCATACCGATGGGCAACTGTCCCAAGCTATGCGTCTAACATGGAACCATAAGGCGTTACACGGCTTCTTCTTTCGGGCAGAAAGTTTTTTCAGCTACGCCAGCTATCTGGAAGAATTAGAGGACGACAGCGTCTTTGCGTCATATGGCGGCAAATCTTTCCATCAGCAGTCGCACGGGGAATCCTTTTTATCCTTATTTCGCAACCGATTGCAACCGTTCTATCAGACCTACTCGAACCTGCTCAAACAGGTTCAAAGCTGATTTCCTGCTTCGCTGAGGCCGGTTTCACTCCAGTCTTACGACTAGAGCCAGAGCCTTCCTCTCCACAGGCTTCACATCCGGCGGAACTCGCCGTAGAGCCGCTTAGGGCGGCCAAGCCATACGCCAGAAGATTCCTGGCCGCATTCTCATCCCGGTCGTGGATGGTTCCACAATCCGGGCACGTCCACTGGCGTACCGCCAGAGGCATTTTGTCCTGTTTTACGGCACACACTGAGCAAATCTTGCTGCTGGCAAACCATCTGTCCGCCACCACAACGATGCCGCCGCGCCGTTCGGCCTTGTATTCCAGTTGCCGCCGGAACTCGAAGAAACTCATATCGGCGATGGAGCGTGCCAAGCGATGGTTCTTCAGCATCCCGCGCACATTCAGGTCCTCGATGCCGATGGTATGAAACCGGCGAGTGAGGTCGGACGTGAGCTTGTGCAAAGCGTCGGCCCGGATATTGGCGACACGGGCATGGAGCCTGGACAGTTTAGCCCTGGATTTTTTCGCATTCTCCGACACCGGCAGCCTTACGCCCTTTGGTATAGGCGCATTGGCTGCCAAGCCGAGCTTGGCTTTAGCGGCTCGGTGCTTACGCGACAGACTGCGGGACAACCGCCGCAACCGCTTGCGCAACGCCCTATGGGGCTTGGGGCCTATGACCTTTTCTCCCGTGGAGAGCGTTGCCAACGCCGATACCCCCCAATCCACCCCAACCGCGCCTTGGTTTTCAGCGCGGCGTTGGGGTGGTTCTTCGGGATCCACGGCGATACTGACAAACCAACGGTCGGCCACACGGGAGATGGTGGCGGACAGGAGCTTGCCAGTGAAACGCAACGACTCCCGCATCCGTACCCAGCCCAGATTAGGGATGCGGATGCGGCGGCCGTTGAGAGAAAACTGGTCGTTGGTCAGGGTGAAGCGGTCGTGTACGCCTTTCTTGCGGAACTTCGGATACTTCGCCCGTCCCGCCCAGAAATTCTTGAAGGCTTCGCCTAGCTGGATGATGGCCATCTGTGGTGCGTTTTTGGTGACTTCCAGCATCCACGGGAACTGGTCGCGCTTGATGGCGTTCAACTGGCGGCGCAACGATTGTTGCGCGGGCTGGGGTAGGCTGGGGTTGGCTTTCCATGCCTCGTACTGCCGCTGCCACTCGGCCAGCGCCCAGTTGTAGGCGAACCGGGCGGTTCCCGCGGCCTTGGCAAAGTAGGTTGCCTGCTGGTTGTTCGGATCCAGCGCGATTTTATGGGCCACAATCATGCCTGCGATTCCTCCACAACACGTTTCACGCCATCCAGTAGCTTTGGGTTTTTGCGGCTGCGCGAGCCGTACAACCGAGCACTCAACACCGTGATGATTTCGCGCACGTCCTGGGCCCAATCTTCCTCAAAGGTCGTGTCCTCGCCTTGGTTGAGAATCACGACTTCCACCTGCTTCGCCTCGCAAATGGCGAAAACCAGTTCCGCGCCGAACCGCAGCAGGCGGTCCTTGTGGGTGATCACCAACCGTCCGACCTCACCCCCGATGATGGCATCCAGAAGCCGTTTCAGGCCCTTCTTGTGGTAATTCATGCCGGAACCCAGGTCGGCAATAACCTCAAATGTCCAGCCTTGCCGCGCGCAGAACAATGCCAAAACCTGCTTTTGCCGTTCCAGATCATCCTTCTGGTCGTGGCTGGAGACTCGCGCATAGGCAACGGTGCGCCGGTTTGCCGTATCAGCACCATGAAACCACTCAGGGCGCAGCTTCGCCAAGTCATAGCGCCGGTGGCCGCCGGGCGTATGTTCGGCCATGAGCCGGCCTTCCGCCTCCCAGCGTCGCAGAGTGGTAATGGATACGCCCAAGGCTTTGGCCGCCTCCCTTATGCTAACTAATCTCTCCATTTTGTATAGTATAAGTTAGCTTTGGTTAGTTATCAACCGAACTGTTAAAGCCCCGTTCTTCTGCCCTCTACCTTTTTGACGAACCGGAATCCGCCCTCTCCATTACCGGTCAATTGGCTTTTCTTCGTCTGTTAAAGCAATGGTCCGGGACCGGCCAGACCCAAGTCATCATCGCTACCCACTCACCCATCCTCCTAGCGTTTCCCGGTGCAACCATCTACTCTTTTGACGCTGCCCCTATCACGTCTATACGCTACGAGGACTCTACGCCCTACCAATTAACGCTGTCCTTCCTGAAGTCTCCAGACGTCTTTCTCCGAGAACTCTTTCGTCATAACGACTAGCCCTCGCGAGCTTCTTCGCGAACATTGCGGTCGTGGATAGCCAAAACAGCTTGCTCCCACAACTGACGCGATGTCTCGCGGCTCACCCGCTCAAAGCGAACCTTGCGACCGGGCTTGATTTGGGCCAATCGCCCCAAATCGACGGTGGCAACCATGGCCACAACGGGATATCCGCCCAAAGTCCCTCGAGCCGGCAGCAAAACGAGTGCCGTGCCGTCAGGCGTAATCTGCACGGCTCCTGGCGCCATGCCTTCTGATATCATGGGGGCAAGAGGGTCAGGGCGAAAGGTGCCCTGAAGCCGGATACCCATGCGGTTACTGGCCGCTCCGACTACAAACTCTTGAGAAAAGAACTTCGTCCACAAATTTTCGCCCATGACCTCATCATGAGGACCTGCCAACAGCCGAACAGGAGCTAAGATCTCTTGACACAGCATCGGGGCTCGCCGAAGCATTCTCCGGTAAGCCCAGTCATCCAACGCCGTGGAACCGACCGGAATTTTGTCCCCCGCCTGTAACGCACGACCGGCATATCCCCCGATCCCTGCGACTAAATCCGTACTGCGGCTGCCCATCACGGTGGGGACTGCACATCCCCCGCGTACCGCCAAGTACGCGTACACGCCTGTGAATTTTCCCAATCGAACCGTACTGCCCGCTTGCACCCAAAAAGCACTCCATGCCGGCAATCTTTCCTTGTCATTCACTACCACTTCACAAACAGCGCCGGTTACGGCAACCCATGTACTTTCTTCAAAAGACCACTCTCCTCCTTGCAAAACTATTTCAATAGCGGCGGCCTCTGGCGCGTTGCCGACTAGTGCATTAGCCCAACGATATGCCAGGGCATCAACAGCACCGCCCGAAGCAAAACCTAGCGCCTGATATCCGTAGCGGCCCAAATCTTGAATGGTTGCTTGGACCCCTGGCTTTCGGACCACGATCATTGCCTCACCACCCCCCCTCCCATAATTGATCGGGCCACGGGCCGTTTTGAATGGCAGGATCATTCGCCAAAACCTGATACATTTTGGCGTCAATGGGCCAAAACCTCACCACGTCTCCAGGTTCATAAGGAATGGGAGCATCCAATTCGGGTCGAAATAGCCGAATCGGCGTCCGTCCGATGATTTGCCACCCTCCTGGCGTTGCAGTGGCATAAATCCCCGTCTGCTGCTCGGCAATGCCAACAGAACCAGCTGGGACTGTCGACCGCGGAGTGGGTCGGCGGGGAGCCCGTATGGCTTCGAGAACAGGGCCTAAAAAGGGAAAGCCTGGAGAAAATCCTAGACAATACACACGGTAATCCTTCCCGGCATGTGCAGCGATTACCGCATCCCGCTGCATCTGATGCATCTGAGCCACGTCATTCAAATCAGGCCCAAACTCTTCCCCATAAGCCACAGGCAACGTCACACGCCGGCCCCTTGTGTCTTGCGCAGGCATTGTGGCCAAAGCCTCTGCCACCAAACCGTTCCAATCTAGCCCTCCCATTTCCGGGGAATAGAGTACAAGAACCGTCGTATAGGCGGGGATCACATCACGAACCAACGGCATCTGTGCGCGAATCCAGTGAGCGATGTGGTGCACCTGCCTATTAATCTGCTCATCTATGGCAGAACCGAACTCGATGAGGACCGCATATTCGCCTACCGGGCGAATCCTCCAAGTCGCCAAAATGTCTCACCTCATCGTTGCTTTGCTTGAGCTGTCCTCTTTAACTCATTTTACCAAGAGGTGCCTTGCGATACCGTTTGTGTGAGCAATTCGGCACTTTTACATTGATCGCCACACGCTGATTCTGATCCACAGCACACCGAGCACAACGGCCCTTGATGAAAGGGACAACCCACCATATCTAATGCCTCGAACGCGTGATGACATTGGATACAATTTATCACCTGGTCCTGCCCAGATTCCAGTGACGCCGTTGAGCGCACATGGTAGGTGCGTCCTTTAGTCACGCCGGCAATTATTGGCGGGAGCAATAATCCTAATCCCGCCGAAACAAAAGGGGCCCAAGTTTCACCAAGAGGACCTGCCGCACCAAAGGCTAAGGGACCCGAGACCAGCAGGGCAATCACCAGCGCGCCCACGCCTACTACGTTGAATTGCGGCAAAAAGGCCCGTTTATATTCATAACCTGCGGGGCTTAGTTTGAATAGCCATTTGTTAAAAAGGGTGTCAGATACCACCGTCATCGCCCACGCGATGATAAAGACGCCCTCAAAAGTAAGAATTTGGAGCATGTGGGCAAAAATATTTCCCATCATTAACACGGTCCCCAAGACTGCCGTAAGAACTCCCCACCATTGGCGGCCGGGCGTGAAATGAAAGACACGCGAAAAGAAGTTCGAATAGGCAAGAGAACCACTGTACACATTGACCGTATTAATGCGCACTTGGGTGATCAGCACAATGAGTAGCCCGACCGGCCCTAAAATAGCCGTAAAATAATCCCCAGGATTGGTCTGATGCAGCTCTAGTCCAAAATACGAGCCAAGTAACACCACCCCTAAGAACGTGACAATCATCACGACATACCCGTTGAAGAAGGCACCGATGGCGGTATCTTTGGCACGCACAAAGCGTCCTAAATCTGCCCCTTGCGTCCCCATGCTAATCAAGGCAAACACCGTGGCAGCTAATTGCAGCAAAATCGGTCCCGCCGTAAGCGATGGAGCCTTAGCAGGCCGATAAGCCAGCCATGGTACGGGATGGAGAACATGGGCCACATGGTACCACACGAACGCCACGGCCACTGCGTAGATAGGAAGAGTCACCCACATCAACCAACTTAAAAACCGCATGCCCTTCGTGGCCAATACGATAAAGAGCAGCCCAATCAACGTTTCCCACAGCAAAGCAGGAACGCGAGGCATACTCGTCTGCAAAGCTCCTACTAAAATGGAGCCTTCAAACGCAAAGAACATAATATAATTGAAGCTATACAAAATCGAAGCAATGGCGGAACCCATAAACCCATACCCGCTGCCCCGTGTAATCAGATCACTATCGAGCCCCGTTTTGGCCCCGACCCAACTAAAGAAGAAACCAACGGATCCAATAAACAGTACGCCAAACACCATACCCCAAATTGTTGGCCCAGTCCCGTACTCTAAGGTCAATTCACTTCCCCATGACAAAAAGAACATCGCGGTGGAAACACCAATCAAGACACTGAAAATGCTCGACCAGTGCCAGATCCGAAAACTCGCTGGAACAAAACGTAACGCATAATCTTCCCGTTGATCTCTTGGTTGTGGTTTAGCCACGTTGTCGACCCCCTAACTCTGATGTGTTGTCCCCTTTGGCTACCCCATTACCGAAGAACCGCTTCGAAATACCGTTAGGAAACACCATGATAGCCCTTCCCAGTAACGCAGAAACCCTCAAGACATGTAATCAAAAAACGAAGACAAAAACAGAGGAAAACTCTTCCTTACCCCTCTAGAGTACCATCTGACAGACCCTTCAATCTCTCTCATATCTGTGCCTTTTCACAAAAACTTCTCAAATCGACCGCATTTGAGGAGAAGACATAACAGCCTCTTGGCGTTCCGGTTCATCCTTTCGTGGAACTTGCTAAATCACTCGCCGATTCGATGAGTCCATGCCCATCGTCATGAATCGGTATCCGTGCACACCGGACCTGTATGAGAAGGGAAACGAACGTCATCCCACCTTCTTTGCAGCGTTTTCGTAAAGCCAAATTGTCAACATCTTTGCCCATAGGGGAAGCTACCGGATTGGAACATCATCCCCAAATCCCCATCAATTTCCTAAAAACGCCAAAATTAGGCAGGAATTTAACGATCTTTTGACGAAAGCAACATGAGCATATATGACCCGACTTAATACAATTTGAAAATCTATAGGAGGCCCTTTGTGATACCTGCATTCAACACTTCACCCAGCACCCAAACACAACCACGTTGGTCATGGCCGCAGGTTACGACCATCGTGGTCACGTGTTTGTTTGTGTCTTTTCAACTCATCGTGTCGGTTCATAAATTTTATAATATGGAAGCCACGACCATGGATTTAGGTGCCTTTGAGCAAGAAATGTGGAATATCTCGCATGGCAATTGGTGGGCTTTTTCGAGTGTCTTTCAAGCGCCCGCGGTATCGATCGATGGATTTCTATGGATTTATCCCATCGCCTATGGCTTCCGTTTTTTGGGGGGGGCCGTCTTTTTGTTTACTTTACAAAGTACGGCAACCGCAATCAGTGCTTGGGGAATTTACCGAGCAGCACGGCTCCATGGTTTGTCGGAATGGCAGGCAGCAGTTGTCTCGATGGCTTTTCTTTTATATCCAGCCATTATTGGCGGCAGTCAGTTTGACTTTCATCCCGATTTCATTGCGCTACCGTTTTTAATTTGGGCTTATGTCGCCTATCAGGCCGAATCGAAAATTCTTTCCTACATCCTTTTTCTATGTGCAGCGCTATCCAAGAATGTGGCCATCATCTCTATTGGTGCGTTCGGTTTTGGCTTGATACTTTGGCAACACCGTATTCGCGACGGCCTGATCACTTTAGGCGGCAGCCTTCTATTCTTCTTCGCCGAAATGGATTGGATTATTCCTCAGTATTTTGACGGCGGCATGACGCAACATAATAAACACCTATACGCCTATCTCGGCCATGGATACATAGGCATGTTGGCTGGCATTGTCACTCACTTTTCCCTTGTTGCGCACCATTTATCTCATGAAGGGTCCTACTTTATTTGGATTTTAGGCCCTGTACTGGGCTTGTCACTCTTGGGGGCAGCCTCCACACCAGCCATGCTCTCCTTGCTTTTTCTCAATGCGCTCTCGTTATTCCCTAATCAACGGTACCTCACGTCTCAATATCAAGTGATACTTGCGGGCTGGCTTTTTCTGGCCTTAATCGAAGCTCTGGCGCGATTCAAAAACCGTCGATCCCGTCTCCTTTTTGGCATAAGTCTCACCACCATGATCTTAGAAACCAGCTTCTTAAGCGTCAACATCCTGCCCCTTCTGTCGGTCACGCATCCGCGCACATGGACCGCCACCCAGCAAGCCAACCGCCACCTGTCACGAAACAGTGTGATATGGACTCAAAACCGACTCGGTCCTTGGCTGTATCGCTATGATTTGCTAGGTGTTGACCGGCAAGTCGCATTAGGTCTAGCCACAGGCACCTTACCCGAGCTTTGGCATGAAGCCGGTTCCAACCATGTCACCACAGATATTGTTGCCGCCCAGCCCACCACGCCTTATTTAGCGGACGTTTTAGCTCACGCCCTGCACTCAGGCTACCACGTGTCGTTCCATCAAGGACCCTTGTTTATTGTCTCTGGAATGCGCCATTTCCGCATCCCGCCACAGGCACCGTTCGCCGCTGGATGGCAGCCACGGACACGGTCATGGGACATTCCTATTTGGACTCAGAAGATTCTACTCGGCCATTTAAATTGGAACACGCAAAGCCTGCAGGTTTCTCAAAGGACACGCGGCATGATTTTCGCCCCCATCGCCGTCGCATTTACTCCAGGACTGTACCATATTGCCGTCACTGTCCATAGCCCTAGACCTACGGAGTCGGTCGTTTTGGGCAAGATTATAGCCGGGCGTTATACCGCTGACATCATGTCGGGCATGCCCCATGACACCTTAACGATCGACGTGCGCCACCATGAGAATCTCGCTATTGCGCTTTGGACCTCTGGACACCAAAACTTTTCTCTGTCAGGTCTGACGATTAGTCAATAGAGGCTCTTACTCATCGGCAATAATACTCCCGACCCGATCAGCCAAATCGGGAATGTGGCGCAAGCGCCACAGCGCATAGGCCCAGGCCACCATCAACAATCCCAAGACAATCCACGGAAAGGCGTTAAATGGAGCGGGCTGCCCTGGCTCAATCAAACCCCATAAAGGAAGAATTAAGGCTAGGGTGCCTGCAATGGGGATAACAAGGTGACGAAGCCATGAGAACTGAGAACGGCACTCCCGCAAATAATAGACGGGAACCGCCAGATTCAACACCAAATAAACCAGCGCCACGGGAATTGTGGAGCAACTCAAATGCAAACATGGCTGCCGCCCATTTTGTGGAGATTTTGACCCCGCGATAAACTAAATACCCCACGACTAAAACAAAAAGAATCGAGAAGAACTGCCATGCTACAGTCACGTGAAGAAACTGCTGCAAAATCAGAGATGTCCACCCGCCAAGAACGGCAATGACAAAGCCCACCGCGACAATGAACCCAAAGCTCAAGGCCCATGCTGCCATTACCCCCGCAACGGGACCAAATGTTTTGCCAATATAGGAGATATATGATCCGGTACTCGGCGTAACCCGGGTAAACTCCACCAAACTATTGATTTTTAAAAGAATCACAATAGCGGCCACAACAATCGCTAAAGGGCTCGCAATACCAGCCGCCGCGGCAATCGTGGCGAAGGAAAAGAAAAAGCTCATGGCAGGTGCCGTATTAGCCATAGATACCGCGGTAATATCGGCGGTCGTTAAGCTATTCTGCTGTAGTCGCTTCACAACCTTCGTCCCGTGTCCCATCTCTCATATCCTCCCTAGACGCCCCCATAGCCTGTTTAGAATCCATATCATCGTGATGTGCTTGATATTGACAATATGGCCAAACCCCACCGACTATGCCTAACCAGACCGGCTTATATAAAAGCGAATGGCAAAGAGACTGAGAACCCTGGATATCGGCACACAGGCATGGACTTCGGATATTGGCACAACTACAGCCTACGGCCAGTACGGATGTACTGCGAAACTCCCTGCATTATCTAAGGGTTCGACCATCAGCCAATAGGCAAGGAATTCCCTCCAAGACATCCGGCTCTGAAATATCCGCCTTGGCCCGTCAGAACGAAAACGTCCGGAAATATGGCGTAAACCATATCTCCGGACATTGAAAGATGATATTAAGAAAAGGGCCAAGCAGCACATTTCTCCCAGCAGCAACCCGTATCCAATATAGGGTTTGCTATCTCTAGGACCTAATACCGTCCGCGAATGGTAGGCGCGACGGCCTCTTGATAAAATTGCTGCAATTGTGCCCGTTCCTCTTCAGTAAACGAGGGAACCGTTAACGCGGCTAGATTGTCTTCAACTTGTTTAGCCGATTTAAAGCCCGGAATGGCGCAAGTCACCCCTGGGCTATCAATAACCCAGCGCAAGGCTGCTCGGGCCATCGTTTCGCGCCCTTGCGCAATCCACTGCAACTGATGCGCAAGCGCCACCCCGGTCTCAAAGGGAATTCCTGCAAACGTTTCTCCGACATTAAAATACTCGCCATTTTTATTAAAGGCTCGGTGATCATCCGCGGCGAATTGATGGTCCACACGAAACTTGCCCGTCAATAGACCACTAGCCAATGGGACGCGGGCTAAGATTCCAACGTTTTGCGCCTGAGCCTGGGGAAACAATTGATCCAACGGCTTTTGCCGAAACAGGTTGAATATCACCTGCAACGCTTTGACTCCCGGGTACTGCAGCGCCAGGAGTCCCTCGTCTACAGTCTCGACGCTTACACCGTATGCGCGAATTTTGCCTTCTTGCTGAAGCTGGTCCAAAATAGCAAAAACGTCCCCACGCTCAATCACCCATGTCGGCGGACAATGAATTTGATATAAATCAATCGTGTCCCGCTGCAAACGCCGTAAACTCGCTTCACAAAAGGCTCGAATCGCCGGTTCTTGATAGTTGGCAGGATCTTGCCAATCTCCAGAGCGTCCAAATTTGGTGGCAATCGCGATGCGATCCGCCATGTGATGCGTCATGTCACCTAATAATTGTTCCGATCGCCCATTCCCGTAAACATCCGCCGTGTCAAAGAAATTGACCCCAAGTTCTATAGCTCGCGCAATCCCTTCTCGGGCTTGCTCATCTTCGACGCTTCCCCATGAGCCTCCAATGGCCCATGTCCCAAAACTTAACGCACTGACCTCAAGTCCCGTCGTACCCAAGGGCCGATATTGCATCAGACTCCGCCTCCCCCTATCTCATTCTATGCCGCCGTCAAAATCGTCTTCCATCTTCGGCTGTTGGAAGGCCGCCCAAGCCGCTTGATAGACATCCTTCAGTGGCACCCCAGCTTCATGAGCCTGCCTTCTACAGTCTTCATATTCAGGTGCGGCGTTCCAAATTTGACCATGGCGGCCGGCTATTTTCATCCGGACCGCTCCATAGGGAGTCGAGACCACCTCCCACGAGCGCTCCAGCACCGTGCGCTGGCGCTCCATCCGCCGCACCCCGAGTGTGGTGGTCTGACGCAGCATAACCTCGGTGAAAAATTCTTCGTGGGCAAGATCCGTCAGTGCTGATACAATCCAGCCCGGCCGTCCTTTTTTCATCACCACCGGCGTGACCCACGCATCAAGAGCCCCTTGTTTAAGCAATACGTCAATGATATCCCCCATCCACTCGGGCGACATATCGTCGATATTGGCACTTAGTTCCACTACGCTGGCATCATCCCGAGAGCGCACCGCTTGTCCCATACGAATACGAAAAACGTTGGCGACAGGAAATTCCCGGGAACCCGCACCATATCCTCCTCTTTGATCCCGCATGGGAGGCACAGGCTTTCCCAAGGTCCCCGAGTGTTCGACCAGGGCACGCAAAATCGCCGCGCCAGTCGGTGTGACCGTCTCCCCCCAATTTCCGGAGGAGTAGGTTACGAAGCCTTGCAGCAAACGGGCTACCGCCGGGGCCGGTACCGGCAACCGTCCGTGGGCGCAAGAGACCGTCCCTCCCCCGACTTCGATAGGAGACACATAGCAACGGGGCATGCCGGCCAAATACCACCCACAAAACGCGCCCACAACGTCGATAATCGCATCGTAGGCTCCCACTTCATGAAAGTGGACTTCTTCAGCAGGTACTCCGTGCACCGCCCCTTCAGCTTCGGCTAGCAGCCGAAATGCCCGCCGACTCAGAGTTTTTACGATCTCCGGAAGTCCCCCCGCTTGTGTCAGCAAGGCATCAATCTCTGCCCAATGTCGGTGGGGATGCAACGTGGACTCGGGCGCCGGATGAGTTTCATACCATGGGGCCTCCTCGTCGACCACGACATCCACGAAGGTAGCTTGAATCCCTTTGGGGTAAACGGTCGTACGATTGACGCTAACGCCTTTCAGCATCAAAGACGCCAACATCTCCCGCCACCGGTCTTCTGCGACGCCAGCATCCAACCATGCACCCAAGAACATGTTGCCACTGACACCTGCTGGGCACTCCAAATATGCCAAGAGCTCATTCATGGGCAACCCCCACGGTTAATCAGTCCAGCCAGATAGCCGGCCCCAAATCCATTGTCAATATTCACGACCCCAATCCCAGCGGCACAACTGTTCAACATCGTTAAGAGCGGTGCCACTCCCGCGAAATTAGCACCATATCCCACACTCGTCGGTATCGCAATGACCGGAACATCCACAAGCCCTCCGATGACACTTGGCAAAGCTCCGTCCATTCCCGCCGCAACAATAATCACCCGCGCGGCATAGAGGGTATCTAGATGGCCTAACAGGCGATGCAGTCCCGCAACGCCCACATCGATTAACCGGTCGACCTTCGCGCCCATTAACTCTGCTGTGACTTCGGCTTCCCGCAAGATGGGTCCATCTGCCGTTCCTGCCGATACCGCAAGCACTTGCCCTTGAGGCTCAGGAACACCTCGGCGCAGAACCACCAAATGCGCCTCGTCATCATATTCAAAATCATAGCCACGGCCTTCGAGGTGGTCATAGACCGCTCGGGGTGCACGTGTCCCCATCAATGGTCCCGATCCGACCTGAGCTTGCCGCAATAAAATGGCAACCGATTGTTCGACGGTTTTGCCTGCGCAATACACGACTTCAGGCAATCCTTGCCGCCAAGCCCGGTGATGGTCAATCTGCGCAAATCCTAAGTCATCCGCATTAAGCCGCTTGAGAGCGTCCAAGCCTTCCTCGACACTCAACTGGCCCTGTTGCACGGCTTGCAACAATTCTTTGTGATTCGTTGGTGTCCCCTCCACTTGGCAAACGCTGTTTGTCTTTGCTTATAGCTGCCCATTCGCGCCCGTTACCACGAGCGGCAGTCCTGCATTCATACTGCCACTACGGTAGCCGTTGAGATCCAGCGCAATATGATGGTAGCCCAGCGCCAAAAACTTTTCGGTGATAAGCGCGGTTAAATCTAAAATGCCCACGCGGTCTTCAGGAGGTACTTCAATGCGAGCGACATCGCCATGATGACGCACACGCACCTGACGAAATCCGAGCTGCAACAAGAACAGCTCCGCTTGGTCCACTTGAGACAAAATTTCCCGTGTAATCCGGTGTCCGTAAGGAATACGCGATGATAAACAGGCGAGAGACGGTTTATCCCAGTTGGACAGCCCCAATGCATGCGCTAAAAACCGCACTTCGCGCTTGATCAATTGGGCTTGCTGCAATGGCGCCAACACATTCTTTTCCCTAGCGGCCATCAGTCCAGGGCGAAACTCGCCTTCGTCATCAGCAATCGCACCAAACGCCACATGCCTAATCCCGCGTTCTTGCGCAACCGCCACCAATTGCGTAAATAACTCTTGTTTACAAAAATAACACCGATTAATGGGATTCTCCGCATAACCAGGAATAGCCAATTCCTCAGTATGAATCACCAACTGGGGCGCACCGATTTCTCGTGCGACCTGTTCGGCAGCCAAGCGTTCCCGTTCAGGGTACGTCTCAGACGCGGAGGTCACCGCCAAAACCCGCTCGGGTCCTAAGGCTTGCACGGCAGCATAAAGAAGCAAACTGCTATCCACTCCCCCAGAAAAGGCGATGGCCACCTGGTCTAAACGTGCAAGCATATCTTTGACCCTCTGGTATTTTTCCCAAGCCTGCTCCACAGCTCTGCCCTCCTTGACAATCCGTATTCTTTAGGGGTGTGAGAATTCCCCAAATGGCGACGCATAGCGGTCTGCTGTCGCCATCAACGCCTGTTGCTCCGCGTGCGTCATAGGCTGATACTGCTCCGCCGCGCGGATAATGCTGGGTCCTGAAGACACGCCCAAATAGACATTTTCAACCTCCTGGGCTTGGCGAATAATGGCCATGGGCTCAAAATCCTGGTGGTTTAAGCTATACGCCGTAGCTAACAAGGCCAGTGACAAAGCCGCCGACGAAGACAACCCACTGGCCACCGGCACATCTGTCGCAATCCACAAATCCGCGCCCATTGCGCACTTTGTGATCTCCCATGTCGCGCTTAAAAAGCCGGTCAATCCCGATAGCGTGGTCGCGCTCGCCACCAAAGCGCGGCGCTTCGCATAAGGCAGAACCAGCTGCTCTTGATGGTAGTCGGTCGCCACATGAATGTCTTGATCCGACCGAGTCCGACTCGCCACCCATGTGGCATAAGGCAACGCGATGGGCAACGCTAATCCGCCTTGATAGTCCGTATGATCGCCAATTAAGTTCACCCGGCCAGGCGCCCGCCAGATATATTCGGGTTCTCGACCATATAATCGAACAAATTGTTCTGCCATGCTGTTGGGCGTGATCTGCATGTTATCCATTCGTCTCCCCCTTGGCTATTTCACGGTCAAGAAATGGCTGAAGCCGCTCTTGCACCTGTTCGGGCACCATATCCACCACAAAAGCTTCCATCGCCAACTCCGATCCCGCTAAGTACTTGATCTTGCCCCCGCCTCGGTCTATCGGCAAAAATTCCCAACGAAAATGATAAGGCACAGGTGGCGTCGGCCTTTGATACAAAGCCATCACCAAGGCCGTGCGAAATCCAAAAAATCGGTCATAGGCGCGAATCAGACTTTGCATCAGTCTAGCCCCTTCTTGTCGCTCCTGTTCGCTGAGGTCAACAAAACTTGCCAGGTGTCTTTGGGGCACCAAGCGCACCTCATATGGCATGCGCATGGCATAGGGCACTTCGAGTCGCCAATATTGACCATTAAAGAGCAACGGGTTCTCAGCACGGACGTCGCAAAGTGGACACGCATCCACAAAGTGAGGCAGCTCTTTGACGAGGCGCGGAGGAATATACGGATAGGCATAAATTTGGCCGTGCGGATGGGCAATGGTCGCACCCACTTTCTGGCCGCGATTCTCAAAAACAAACACAGACGCGGTGCCTGGCTCTTCTTCTAAGGCTTTAATACGCTCAGCCCAGACATTCCACACTAGTTGCACGCGGTCTTTGGGCAGGTACGCTAAATCATCGTGATGGCGCGGAGAGTACACTACCACTTCGGCATTTCCAGGATTGTGAAACGACGGGTAGCGATTGTCAAAAACCGCCACATCAAACAGTTGGTCCCCCACCTCTGCATGAGGCCCGGGACAAAACGGACACGCATCGTGCAATTGGGTGAGCGGACGGGATTGGCGGTTGGCATTTAAACTCACCCAATCCCCAGATAGCGGATCTTGCCGCAATTCGATCATGCGTCACCCTCCGGAGGTGTGACCACACCACTTTCCGCAGGGATGGCGCCGTCGTCGGGCCACGAGTTGCGGTGCTGCAAGGTAATGTCCATAACGTGTGACGCGCCTCCTGTCTGAAGATATGCATGAGCTCGGATAATACCGTCAACTGCGTTCCCCAAGGCGATTTGGTCACGCTCAGTCCGTTTTTGGACAATGCCCACCACAGTCCCCCATAAATCCGTGTAGCGCTGACCTTGAGCCACGACCACCGGAGGCAGTCGTAAGATCACGAACGGGATTCCAAGGCCGTCCGAAGTCAGCATCAGCTGCCGTGCAAATTGATGGACACTGGCCGCATACGCTGTTTCTTGCTGCGAACCTTGGAGATGGTCAGACACCCGCGGTTCAACCGCCGCATAGACGAAAGATTTGGGCGGCAGCGTCTTCAGCCACTGGAGCATGGCCATTCCCTCAGCCACAATCTGCGTAAAACATGCGTAAGGATTATGGGGATCGATCTCGTCGAACGCGGCCAAATGCATCACATGGGCAATGGTATATTGATGAGCAATAGCATTCCATACATCACTCGACCCCACCGTTCCGAAATACACCCTGTCTTGGGAGGGCGCCGGGTTCATGGCTGTTTGTATTAGGATTACGCGCTCTCCCTGCTCTGTTAAAACCCGCGCGGTCTCTGTCGCCAGCATATTGCTCCCGGTCACCACCGTCACAGACTCTTTGGCTACCTCCAGTGGGTGAGGCAACTGGTACTGAATAAGGTGGCGACCATCAGACAGGGGTTCCTGGGTGCGATAGATGGTCATACGGGCTCCTCCTTTGAACCCTGATCAGGCAAAGTCGCTGTAAAGACCTCAATGCCCAAGCGCTCGCACGCCGCAATATGTGCTTGTACATGGGGTGTGCGCGTGGTAATAATGGCATCAACCATTTCGATCGGCGCGATCCGCGCCAGCGCTTTAATGCCCCATTTGCTATGATCCATGACGACGACAACTTTTTGGGCCTGCTCGATCAGAACACGGTCAATGGCCGCCTCCTGAATATTAGGTGTCGTCATGCCCGCCTCTACGTCCAGCCCATGAACGCCTAAAAAGAGCACATCGGTATGCAAGTGCCGCGCTGTGTATTCGGCAAATGGTCCCACCAAAGCATCGGACGGCGTTCGAAAATTACCCCCGGTCAAGACAATCTGTGTCCAACCATTTTGCTGTAATTCCAAGGCAATATTCGTGGAATTCGTCACAAAGGTCAGCTGTTGAAAGCCGCGTATACGGTGGGCCACAGCCCATGTAGTGGTGCCCGCCGAAAACGCAATCGTCATGTCGGAGTCAATCAGTTCTAAGGCTTTAGCCGCAATCGCTTCTTTCTCGTCTCGATGCAGACGCCGTTTTACGTCAAAAGCCAGCTCCGTGGCACTTTTCTTGACTTCGGCACCGCCTGGAATACTCTGTAGCAGATGGGCTTGTTGTAAAATACGTAAGTCTCGGCGCACGGTCATTTCTGACACATGCAAGACCTGCGCCAACTGCTGAATCGACGCGGTGCCGTGGCGCGCAATCCATGTTAACAGTTGTTCCCGCCGTTCCTGAGGGTTCAACGCGGTTCCCCCCTAATTAGCTTGTCGCCTTGGCTATATCCCAATAGCTCTTTTAAAAATGATAGTTTTTGTTATCCATTTTCGTTATACCCCATCTTGCCAGATGTCCCGAATCATCTCGTCAATGTGTTGGGAATGCTTCGGATCAAAATCTGTCATACCCCGCCTCCTTGTTGCTGGCATAAAAATGATAGGCTGACCGTGTCAGCCTATCACAATATAACATATTTTTGTTTCAATATGATATTTAATCTAAGACCCTATCACCGGATTGACCAGCGTTCCAATGGACGTTACGCGCGCTTCCACTACATCACCCGCATGAATCACCGCCGCCCCAGGCGTTCCCGTGCTCAGCACTGCCGTCGCCCCCACGGTCGCGGCCGTCGTAATGAACGCCACTAATCGGTCCAATCCATAGGTCATATGGGCCAAATCGCTTCGCGCCTTAACGACACCGTTCACCACCGTCTCGATGACGATAGATGTCCAGTCTCCTAGCTCATCGATCGTGACGATCCATGGTCCGAAGGCGAAAAAGGCATCATAGCCCTTAGAACGCGTCAGAAATCGCGGATTCTTGCGCAAGATGTCTTCGGTTGTCATATCCAACACCGGAACCACCCCGAAAATGACATCTCGCCAAGATCCGAGAGGTACGTCTCGGCACATCTGCCCAAATACCAAGGCGATTTCTGCTTCAGCCGTCGTGCGTGTGGATACGGGCGGAATACGAATAGCCTCTTCGGGTCCAATAATGGTATTGTTCGGTTTGATAAACGTCGCCGGTTCTTCCGGCACGTTTTCACCCAAGTCCTGCGCATGGTCGCGGTAATTGAGCCCAATGCCGACAATACGCTCTGGATGCGCTAAAGGGGCCGCCACCCGAACTGTTTCCAACGGCAAGGCCGCAACATCTTTTCCCAATGCAACGACGTCAAGGCTTAGCCGCTGTGTAATGATCGACTCCAAATCGGATGGATAATGAGTATGATATTGTTTATTGATCTGTTCGACAGTGACTACGCCGTCTTCTCGCAAAAACGCGGCCGTTATCGCTCCGCTAGGCAACACCACGGTCCCCCACCGCATATCTCCACTCTCCTTTGCGCCTTCATTATACACACCCCGCGGTCTAAATTTGGACAAAATAACTGTGTTTACGTTCACGTAAATTTGCTGTATATTTTGTTAATAGGAGGGCTCTGTATGCCACGGTCAAAATCTGCAAGACCTCGGGTCTATTCCATTAATGAACTCAGCACGCTCTGCGACGTTACCCCACGCACCTTACGTCACTACGAAGATATGGGTTTATTAAATCCCGAACGCCAGGGGGCCAAGCGCCTATACCATGAGCGCGACCGTGTACGCCTTCAGCTGATCTTGCGCGGACGCCGTTTGGGTTTTGGACTGAAAGACATCCAAGACATGCTGGATCTGTACGATGCAGATCCCACAGAAGTCACACAATTAAAAGACGTCATCCGTCGCGGAGATGCAAAACTTCTTGAACTGCAGACACAAGTGGAAGCACTACAAGCCATCATCACGGAAATTAAAGAACTCCGGTCCGTGATGAAAAACCGCCTCGATCACATCACAAAAGGAGGAGAGTAATATGGAAAGCATTTCCTATGCTTATGGCACCAATCATTTCGACAACGACCGCGAATTGCAGGCCGTCCTTCGTCACTTTTGGCCAGCTTCTCAAGAACAATGGCCACGCCTGCAGGAGTTCGGAGCATGGGCGGGCCGTGACGTCTATGAAGCGTGCTACCATATTGACCATGATGCACCGCCAGTATTAGTCGCCCATGATCTCGATGGCCGCCGCATTGACCGTGTGCGTCTTAGTCCTAGTGAACGCAGCGTTTTATCGCAAAGTGCATGGATTACCTCCCCCCCTTACCAGCACCAAGGCTGGCCTTTTCACTACGCCCTTCTCTATTTGCTTGGAGACCCCGGCATAGGCTGCATTTTGACGATCACCGGTCAAACCGCTTATGCGCTGCACAAATATGGCGACGACAGCATTCCCGGCAAAGACGCCATCATATCCCACTTGCTATCGGGTGCAGCATGGGGAGCCACGTGGATGACAGAATCGCAAGGCGGCAGCGACTTAGGTGCCAATGAAACCCGTGCCAATGGATGTCTGATATCACGGTGCATGAGGGTGGTCTTGAATATGAGTCACTGATTGACGAGGGTAAATTCCAAATGCCGCGCGCCGCATCCCATGTGCGACCCGAAGACATCTACTCCATCTTTTATACGACAGGGACCACAGGCCAACCCAAGGGTCTACGATATAGCCATCAACAGATGCTGATGGGGTCCTTACAAATTGCGCACCACCTAGCACTCCATGATACCGGTGCCACCCTAAGCGCACAGGACGTCATGATGCCCTTGATTCCCTTCTTCCACATTCATGGCTGGGGCACTCCATTTGTCGCCCCCTACCTCGGCACCCCCTTAATCCTCCCCGAACGCAGTAATGCGCTTGAACAAATTAGCCTAATCCAGCGCCACGGCGTGACATGGATTAATATGGTGCCCACTCAATTGTTCATGCTTCTTGAAGCGGCCCAGAGCGCTGGTGTGCAAGACCTTCCCCTCAAAATCCTCACGGGAGGAAGTCCCTTGGCAATGGGTCTGGCGCGCAGGGCCGCGCAATTTCACGTTGGTTCCGGTCAGGGGATTTAGCTATACGCTATCCCGATGGCAGCATCAGCGTCGTGGACCGAATGCGCGATGCGATTAAAAGTGGCGGAGAATGGATTGCCTCAAGTACCATTGAATCGATCTTATCGGAAGTCCCCGGTGTCAAATCGGTGGCTGTTATCGCGGTTCCTGACGCCCAATGGGGCGAACGACCCAAAGCCATTGTAGAAGCCTCCCCGTCAGTGACCGAGAGCATACTGCAAGAATTTCTTAGGCAAGCGGTAAAGCAGGGCCAATTGGCCAAATTCGCGGTTCCGGACGTTTTTCAGTTTATCCACCAGATGCCCGTCACAAGTGCAGGAAAAATCAATAAAGCGGCTTTGCGAACCCAATAGAGAGATTACAAAGCGCGTCAGGAGGTTTTCCCCATAGTGGAGGTGTGAGCCCTCCTGACACGATCACCATAATTTCTCTCGAGTAAATTCATTCAGCACACTCCGTATGATTCCTCTTCATATGCACTAAAAACCCCTAATTGACACTAGGCAATTGAGCCCCTTATCATAAATTATCCCCAAGAGCCCAAAAAGTTTTCTGGTGATACGGTATGCCTATCTGCCCACATGGGACTTTTGGCTAGGGCCCGTCACTTTATGGCGAACAATGGTTTTAGGAGGAAAATAACATGTCAATATGGGCTCAATTCATTTTTTAGGGTATGCGGATTTTGTGATGGATCTCGGCTAGTTTTCCCGGGATCACAAGCGGATCCATAAACGGAGTTTGTGATGGATCTCTCGCTGTTGTTGTGTTAAAGTAAAAACGGATTTTATGATGGATCGAATAGATGGCGTAATTAGTTGGAGGCATAATGGATGATCGTATGGCGGCACCCGTGCCGAACCTGCTCAACTTGCCCGACTACCGCGTCATCGCGGTGGATGAAACCGATGACGCCTATCATATTGCCGCCGAGACTCTGGTAGCCCCGACGATGTGTTCCCATTGTGATGGTGCGGCCATCGTGGGTTATGGCCGTCGTGAGCAATGGATTCGGGATCTGCCCATGCATGGGAAGCGCGTGGGTCTCTATTTTCAAACGCGCCGCTTTCGCTGCAAAACGTGTGGGAGGACCTTTTACGAGGATTTGCCCGGCGTGGATGCCCAGCGGTTTATGACAGAACGGTTAGTCGCATGGGTCGGACCGACGGCCATCCGACGGCCCTTTGCCCACGTGGCGCAGGAGGTTGGGGTCTCGGAGCGGACCGTACGCGATATTTTTCACGATCATGTGACCGCGTTAGAAGCCCATCGGCACGTCGAGACTCCGCAATGGCTGGGCCTCGATGAAATTCATCTCATCCGTCCTCGGGGCGTGGTGACCAACGTCCAAGAATGTACGCTGGTCGATTTGCTAGTGAACCGCAATAAGGAAACCGTGACGGCGTACCTCATGCGATTGCCGCATCGACAGCGCGTGCAACTGGTGACGATGGACATGTGGCGTCCCTACCAGGAGGCCGTCACATCCGGGCCCATGATCCTTGTAATTTCGTTGGCCATGGTATTCCGACGCCGAGTCAATACGTGCTGCAGGCGTTGCCGTTGCTCCTCCCAGCTACCCATGGCAATCAATCTCTCAGCGATGACCTGGCTAAGAGAACTCACACCGAGGTCCATTTGTTATTTCGCTCCGGCTAGACGTTCGATTACGTTATGGGGACCGGTAATCCAGCCAATTCTCAGTCCGGGCGCAAAAGTCTTGGAAAGAGTACCGACGTGGATGATCTGCCCTTGGGCCTCAGGAAGTGTGGCCAGCGGCGGGGGGGTGGCAGGTGCCCTTTCGAGTTCAAGACCTCCGTAAGCATCGTCTTCCACAATCGGTATTCGACTGTCTGTACAGATGGCCAGCAAACGCTGTCGTCGGGACTTCGTCAATGTTGTGCCAGTCGGGTTTTGAAAGGTGGGACTTACGAAGATCATTTGGATCTTGTGGTGTCTGTGTAATGACTTAACGGCTTCGGGTTGTAGCCCTTCGTTATCTACGGGGATTGGGAACAATCGTAACCCCGCCGACGCGAAGAGCGATAACGAATAGGCGTAAGATGGCTTCTCAATGGCCACGGCATCCCCAGGTTTTAACAGAAACTGCGATATTAGCAAAAGACCTTCCTGAGCCCCGACCGTAATGAGGATTTCGTCTGCGGACACGTGTAAGCCTAATCGATGAAGTAGATGTCGCCCTAGCGTCGAGCGCAATTTGATCAAGCCCCGTGGGTCACTATAACCCATGGGAATCGGAACGTCGGTAGACGTCAGCAGATCCCGAATGCTCTCATGGGGCCAAAGATCGGGAGAGATTTCACCACGCGCCAGGTTGACAATGTCTGGATTACTATTCGCCTCCCAGATTAGCTTGAGAATTGATAACGTAGGTCGAAACAATCCTTGGGAATTATACTTGTTCCAGTCCGGAAGCCCGGGATTGAGTCCCCATGCGTCTTCACTGACGTGTGTGCCGGACCCTTGAGTCGAGCGAATCAACCCCACTGCACGTAATCCATCATAGGCTGCTGTTATCGTGCTCCGATTCACCCCAAGCTTCCTTGCCAACTCGCGCTCGGTGGGTAATTTTTGCCCGGGAATAAGGCCCCCGCTAAGGATGAGACGTTCGAAATGCCGCCGAATCTGACGGTACATTGGTTCATCGTCGGATGTGTCGATTTGCCACAAGGAAGAGGCCTCCTTGCCTCATATCTTAGCACAATTGCCTGGGAAAATTTTAATCCAATTGGTTGGATCCCAAGCCGAACCAAAATTCTATTATTGGGAAACGCCAAAGGTTAGGAGGTCATTGTAATAACATCTCAGAATGTAATGATTGTCGACGGTTGGCAAAAGCATTACGTGGAAGAAACGCACATCGAAGAGGGAGTTCTAGGCCCAGACGTAAACGTCTCTCTTGTGCGTGTTGATGATCCCGGAGAATTGGAAGGGCAGATCGATGAAGCGGATGTCGTAATTTCTTGGCATACCGTGCCATTGACCGCACAGACTCTGTCCAAGCTGAAGCATTGTGCAGGGATTGTCCGTGCCGCCGTCGGGTTCGATAATATCGACATTCGGTACGCAGCTGAACATGGAATCCCCGTGTGTAATGTGGCGGATTACGGTACAGAAGGAGTGGCAGACCATACAATCGCGTTGATTTTGTGCGGTGTACGCCAGCTGAAAAATCTCGACCAACAATTTGAACCGCCCAATTTACGAGAAGACAGCCGTCTTCGGCCATTTCGGCCGTCAGGACGTGGATTTGCCTTGGGAACAGGTTGATCGTCAGAGTGACCTCCGTCAGGCTGCGCAGAGCCGAATTGGCTAGAACTACGGTCGGATTTTTCCGTAGGTACCGATCATCAGAGAAACATGCTGTTTATATAAGAAAGCGGGGAACGTGTGGTGCCTCATCTAAGTCGTGAAGCCCAGGGAATTGGGTTTGGTATTTTAGGAGTTGTCGGGTTTAGCTTAACATTGCCAGCATCCCGGGAAGCCGTTCCCTACTTTGGGGCTATCATTGTTGCATTTGGGCGTGCGGTAATCGCTGCCATCTTAGCAGCGGGCGTTTTGCTGGCTCGGCGGGAACCATTGCCTAAACGTAGACAATTACTAAGTCTCGTGGTTGTCGCTGCGGGGGCGATTGTGTGTTTCCCGCTGTTGTCCGCATGGGCTATGGACCGACTTCCCGCGTCTCACGGGGCGGTTATTTTGGCCTTGCTTCCATCGTTTACCGCCGGTGCGTCGGCTGTTCGGAATGGCGAGCGTCCCTCGGTAGCCTTTTGGATCGCCAGTGTGGCGGGGGCTGCTACGGTTCTTGGTTATGCCATCTTCACGGGCTTTGGTCGGCCACAACCCCCGGATTTAGCGTTGATTCTCGCCGACCTCATTTTAGCGGTCGCTTATGCGGAAGGTGGGCGATTGTCTACCCAGTTGGGAGGGTGGCAGGTGATTGCCTGGGCTCTTGTCCTTGCGGGACCGTTTTTGCTGGTTCTGGCCATCATGGCTATTCCCGCGCATATAGAGAGTATTCCTGTCAAGCCTTGGGTGGCCCTCTTATACCTGGGTATCGGGAGTCAGTTTCTGGCCTTCGTAGCGTGGTATACGGGTATGTCGTTGGGTGGCGTGGCCCACATCAGTCAGATGCAGTTCCTACAGCCGTTTCTTACTATTGTGTTTTCGGCCCTGTTGTTGCATGAGCGGATTACCGCCGTTACTGCAGCCGCTGCGGTGGTTACGGTTGGAGTCGTAGTCTTAGGCAAGAAGACGGCTGTTCGAACTTCGATACTTCGTGATACGAACGGTGTCACTGTCCCCCCGACTGACTGCAATACATTTCAGTGTGGAGTCGAATCGGAGACGTTTTTATTCACCCTGTATACTGCTTCGCTATGCTTCATCCGTTATTGTGATTCTGAAAGCCGATGAACGTCAGCGTAGAAAAAGGGGGAGCTCAAATGAATCAATGGACGGAACGACATACGGCCTCATTAGTACCAGGTGTGAAGCCGTATTACAAGCAACCGCTGGTATTGACACGCGGTAACGGTCGTCAGGTCGAGGATGATCAAGGGCACATTTATCTGGATTTTTTCGGCAGGGTTCTAACCGTCTCGGTTGGCCACGCTCATCCTATCATTACCAAGGCGGTCATTGAACAGATTCAAGACATTGTGCACACGTCAACATATTACATCAGTCCCTCAATGGTTGAGCTGGCAGAACGTCTTGGAACAATAACGCCGGATGGGCTCAACCGCGTCTTTTTTACCAATAGTGGTACTGAAGCTAACGAGACGGCAATTGCCATGGCTCAAGTCGCGACACAACGACAGGAAGTGGTAGCCTTGCGCTACAGCTACTCCGGTCGTTCGCATTTGGCGATGGGGCTAACGGGGCAGGCTCCATGGAAGATGGGAATTGGAGGGCTTGGGGTTTCGGTTAGACATGCCCACAATGCCTATTGCTACCGTTGTCCATTCGGCAAGGAGCCTCGTACCTGCGGTCTCGAATGCGCCAAGGATTTCGAGGAGTTCTTTAAGACCTCAACGACTGGTTGCCCCGCTGCCTACATTGCCGAACCGATTCAGGGCGTTGGGGGATTCATCACACCGCCCAACGCGTTTCTTTATGAGACGGTGAGAACAGCCCGACGTTATGGTGCTCTTTTCATTGATGATGAAGTACAAACGGGATTCGGGCGCACGGGTAAGCGGTTCGGTATTGAGCATGCAGGAGTGACTCCGGATATTATGACGTTCGCAAAAGGATTGGCCAATGGATTTCCCATTGGAGCGACGATAACACGCAATAAGGTGGCAGAAGCCTATGGTGGTCCTACATTCTCCACATTTGGCGGCGACCCTCCAGCGATGCGGGCTGCATTGGCAACACTAGATGTTATCGATGAAGAAGACCTGACCACCCGCTCTGCTGATTTGGGAGCAGTACTTCGCCAAGGGCTCGAGGAACTATCTGACCGTTTCCCGATGATGGGAGATGTACGCGGCAAGGGATTGATGCAGGGGATCGAGTTCGTGAAAGATGAGAAAGAACCAGCTCCTGATTTAGCATCGGAATTTCTCGAGGGTACTAGAGATCACGGGCTCCTTGTGGGGATGGGCGGGCTCCTTGCAAACACGATTCGCATTGCCCCACCGATGACTGTTACCCGTCCGGAAATATTCCAAGCTCTAGAAGCGGTTAAGGCCGCTTTGGTGCAAATGCAGACCAACCACCCAGAGTTAAGCCACTTAAGGCCAACGAGGGTACATCTGCCGGAGTAGTCACAGCACGGGGCTGTTCCAAAAAGGTTGTCGCTGAGCTGTCAATGGGAAACCCGCCCAAATATTAGGCTTGGACCTGTGCCTTAGGTCCCTTGGTTTGGGGAAGGCACGACCCCTCCCCAAACGGGCCCGATCGGGAGAAATCTGTCTTGCTTCGCAAGACCCGGTCAATGATTCTGGATGGACGGCCAAGCTAGTTTCCCCCCTTCTGGCCAACCGACCTCCGACGATTTTACCTCTGCGCGCAAGAGCAACTCTTCGCCTCATGGAGTTTGTCCGATTTCGTCGTCCAAGCGATGAACAAGCTCAGTGATGTGCTGCTTAACGATGTCTATCCCAGCGGCGGGTAGCAGTCGCAATCAAGGGTTCTAGTTTCACTTCCGGTCGGGTGCTGCAGGAGCCCCGAGTCTACTCCCCCAATCAACCACTTATGATCGATCGTTATTCGTGCGCAAACGGGTTCGGATCAACACGAATGGTGCTAACGCTTCTTGAACTTAGATCTCAACCGTCCCATCACAAACTCCGCATACCCGCCCATTCTTGTCGCAGGGTGGTTAGTCCCATAGGGAATTCCTCCTCGTTTTCGATTTATCCTAAGGACCGCAGAAATTGGAGGGGCATTCGAGGTGTGGAGTATTTGACGCATACGCCTTACCTGAGTATGATTGGATTATCGTCGATACAGCGCCGTCGGAATCACGATGGGTCCATGCACTATTAGCGTGCGCTGATGCGGTTCTTGTGCCTGTAGACTTTTCGTTGTATTCCATCGAGGGAGTCGCAGAGCTTATGTCAGAATTCGATCGGTCACGCGTCATTGGTATCGTACCGGTACGATATGATTTACGGAACAATCGTTCAATCGAACTGTTGGATGTATTAAAGCACGCGGGTGGAGATCTGGTATCGCCCCCGATTCGCATTGGGGTGGATGTGGATCGAGCTGTGGAGCAAGGAAAGGCCATCATGGAATATAATCCACGCTCTGTGGTTGCCATTGACTATCAGACGTTGAAAGATTGGGTGGTGGAGACTCTTGCTGAACGGCAGTGATAGTGAAACGACACAAATGCGTCTAGAGTCGGGTAGGTCGGGAGCCTTGCGGCTCCCTTCCCCCCTAAGAACCGGACGTGACAGTTTCCCGTCATCCGGCTCAAGCCACTCGGCAGCATCCACGCCTCAATGGTGGGTCGGCGAGGATTCGGCACGGACGACGTGGCCATCTAAGATGGTCTCGCCCGACGTCAAGAAGCGCGCCGGGTCGCCCGGCATATGATGGTGTCCGTAGCGTCGGTGATATTGCTGCTGGCACCATCGGTGTGTGACGAACATGTTGGCCAGCGTTGCCTGTCCCCCCAACGTGGCGGGAATCATTAAGTGGAACCGAATTCCGCTCTCCCGGTTGGACTGCCCGGGGTTCGCAGGTTCCGCAATGGGTCGGGTACACAGAGCACAGCGTCCTTGGGTTTTGGCCGCGACTCGCTGCTGAAAGACGGTCCAGCGTTTCGCCAGGAGCTGGTGACGCCGGCGCTCAAAGTAGGCGGCGTCTGTCGGCCGGTAGGGTGACCGTCGCCCTTGCACCTTGACATGGCTTTCCACGACGGGGGTCCATGATGGGAGCCTCAAGAATGCGTCGGATGTACGTACGGTCCTCTGGCGCCAAGCGCGCCAGTAGTAGATGATGCTGTACGTTATCGAAGAATCCTTTGATATCTCCTTCAATGACCCATTGGGGAGCGCGTCGGGGTGCCAGTAGCTTGAACAATTGCTCGATGGCGTCCCATGCGGACCGATTCGGACGGAACCCGTAGGAATTGGGTTCGAACTGCACGTCCCATTCCGGTTCCATGGCGAATTTGTGTAGGGCCTGCGCGACGCGATCCGAGATCGACGGGATGCCGAGAGGTCGGAGTTTTCCGTTTTTCTTCGGGATGAACACACGACGGACGGGCAGAGGTCGACGCTGTAGGTCCACTTCCTGCAACAGGAGGTCTCGTTCGTCCGGTGTGGTATACGTACGACCGTCCACACCGGGCGTTTTGCGCCCCGCGTTCTCTTGGGTGACCATGCGAATGGCGAGAAGTTTGGCGTGGTAGCTGTGGCGCAAGAGCCACTTGTAATGGCGAATTGCTGGGCGATGGTGCTGTTCGACTGCGTGGGCGAGTTGGCGCTGTAACCGGGCCACGTGGGCCTCAATGGCTTCCCAGTCAATGCCCGTAGCGAAGGACTGACCCGAGGCGACATCGGCTTCCGTTCGGAACTTCGGCGCGTTTCGGGGTATCGTAGGAGCCTGACCGAGGGACGCTGTGGGCTCGCTTATCGCGGTTAATGGGTTCATCACAGGCCCTCCTAACGTGGTTCTGCTAATCGTTTCTCGCTGAGTGACCTCGGGCAAGTCAGCACGCTTTCGCGTCGGAGTACGTGCCGAGTCCGGCGGGGCTCCTATCCATCCCGTTACGGGGTGGCGTTCGCTTCTTACCCATTCCGTTACCCCCTGTGGACTTACGTCGGCCTTACGGCCGACCTACTGTCGTTCAAGGACAGACCCCATGGGGCTTACCACGTTGTGACGGTCGTCCCTACATGACGTGTATCCACGAGTTATCGCTCGATAAAGGCTGTGTGTATGGTTTGTTGCGCTTGTATCGTAACGTGCCATTACGTGTGGGGATTGATGATGGCACCATTAACGGCAAGAAGATTCTCAAACCGCTCAATCGCTTAATCACGGACACGGGGGACGAACGCTATCCGGGATTGGTCGATAAGTCGCTACGGCTGATAGCCCAACAACACCCGTCGGTCGCGGCATTAAATGCGGCGATCGACGATTGGATCACAGAGCTTGATTACAATCTTACTGAGTTCAGCCGAAGACGGCGCAGTCCGGGATCAGCGTGGGAACGAGAACGTCGCCGCGTCCAAGAATTCGTGGCTAAATCCGTGAAAAATCTCGATCATGAGGCCATTATGGAAATAGCGAGGGTGTACGATGAGGTAGCAAAGGATTTGCAAAGACTGGCAGCTGAGAGCAATAGATCTGTGTCAACCATCTCCACTTGTCAGCCGGGGTAAATCAAGAACGGGGAGTAGGACCGGTTCTACAAGTTCTAGTCTTTAAACGGATGAACCCTTAGTTGTGAGATGACTCCATTATTCTCCTTGTCGTTTGCATTTCGGTTGTGACCACAGAAAGAATTGCTGAAGCGTGGTAGTCAAAACGCCGGCAACAGCCAGAGGGATCGGTATAGGCGAGCATTTTAGGAAGGGGAGATTATCGTAGATATTTATCTGTCATCTGTATCGTTTTGGTACTCTGACGAAGATATCGTTCTGGACGGAGTTACGGCATCAATAAAGCAAGGAGACCGGGTTGCGCTCATCGGTAGGAACGGAAGCGGAAAGTCGACGTTACTACGTCTACTTCTTAGTCACCTCACTCCGATATCCGGTTATGTCAAGAATGAATTCGTGCCTCATGCGGCTTTTTTTAGTCCTCAAGAGGAGGATGTATCATGGGGGCAGGCGACATGGAAGCAAATCTCGGACCTCCTGATTGAAAAGCCATCGTTTCTCGTGTTAGATGAACCAACGCGTCATCTCGATCTTTCTCGACGCCGTCAATTATCTCGATGGCTCAACCAAACGGGTTACACCATGGTGTTGGTTAGTCACGACCTTGATTTTTTGGATGCCGTAGCCAACCGCACTTGGCACCTCGACGGCGGAAAGTTAAGGACTAGCGATGGTCCACCCTCCGATTATCTTGAGACGTTGCAATTAGAGCGCGATTCCTATAAACGGCAGTACAGTCAGCAACAACGGCGGATACGAGCGTTGAAAGAGGACATTGCAGAGACTAAGAGGCAAGCACAGCGTACGGAATCAGAAACGCACAGCGCCGGATCTAGAAAGAAAGCAAAAAAAGTTGCGCAAAAAGCTCGCGCTCGTGAGTCGAGACTCAACCATTATGCAAAGTCTGGTGAACAACTAGAACCCCTAAAGGAGGACCATTCCTTGCGGTACACGTGGGATCATGTCGCGGCGTCATCGGGCGTCATCGCGAAATTAGAAAGCGTCTCTTTAGACTGGTCTTCTCCCTGTTTAGAGAACATCTCGCTCGAAGTCCGTGCTGGGGAACGAATTGGGATTACCGGCGACAATGGGTCCGGAAAATCCACCCTACTAAACGCCATTTTAGGCCGCTTTCCGGGCACGATATCTGGTTATGTAAGACCTGTTAAGGAGTACGGATATATTGGTCAAGTCTTCCATCGTCCAAGATGCCAGACTTCTTGGGAATTTTTCCAGGACCATTCTTCTTTACCGCACGGTATGGGGCGGGCGTGGCTCCAGTCATATGGATTTAAGGAACGTCAACTGTTCTCTTCCCTCGCAACTCTTAGTGATGGTGAGTTGGTTAAGCTCCAAATTGCTGCATGGAGTGCTGCAGGAGTCGGGGTTTTGGCGTTGGATGAACCGGAACATCACCTTGATATGTTGAGTCTCGACACAATATCGCACGGGCTGCGACAGTTTCCAGGAACCATGCTGGTCGTCTCTCATCATCCCCGTTTTCTTACGGAACTCGGCGTGAACCTTATATGGCACGTGGCAGACAGGAGAGTGACTATCGAGTCGTTTTGACGATTCCCGTATGAATGGTTATAACAACCGGTCGAATAATGTAGAACAATGTCGAGAAAATTTTCCCGAAATTTCCCTGCCATGGGAAGGATTTTTACTAATGTTGATATAATTAACTAGTGCGGAAGAATTAGCCTAATGGGACACACGCCGCGCAGGAGGTGCAAAATGGACGAACGTTTGCGTGATGGGTCACGTTGGGGCCGATGTTTGGTTGATGGGCGTCGCGGGTGTACAGATCGAAGAACAAGGAAGTACGATGACGTGGACTAGACCAGATATCAAAATATCGTTTCGATCCAATCCTAGAGCAGTTGGAATCGCCTTAAAGATTTTTCGTGAACCGTTGCCGCGAAACCATTTCCCAGCAAATGACAGCGTGGTCGGGACTCTTATATCGCACGGATTCTTGGTGGAAGGTACGAATCCGGCCGAGACGCTTGCGTTGTCCATGCATTACCATGCCACAATTCCACTCAACGAGTTTCGTGCCTATTTCCCTGATACGATAAAAAGTCTCCAGGAGCGTGCAGCCGCAAAGACATGGGTTCCACAGCCACAGTGCTCGACGCCGTTGACCTCGACCGGGATTTTACGAGCTTCTGGCTTTATTCCCGTCCAGTCTTATTACGAGGCAGTATCTGATTCGTTGGTTGATGCCATACTTTCAAGTCTTTATGATGGTGCAAACCACAAGTTTCCGTCAGCCGGGGGGTTGTATCCTGTATATGTGGTTGCGGAACAACAGTCTAAAGATGGAACATGGCATTCACGCCAAACACAAGAAAATGGCTCGACGGAGTACCTGGGGCCAGACCTAGAGAACGATGGAAGTTTTGACGAAAACTTGTTGCGAGCATCTACCCGGTTTTGGGTATGCGCCAATTTGTCTGATGTCACGTTTAAATATGGGTCCCGAGGATACCGTTATGCGTTGCTTGAGGCCGGGCATGTGGCACAGACGCTCGTGCAGATCCTAAACGTAAACAACATCGATTGTCGTCCGTTCGGCGGCTTTCGTGATGACGTGATGCGCCGGCGCCTAAAATTACCAGCGTCTCACATCGTCATCTATGCTATAGGGGCTTTCCCTTTTCGACGATCGCGTCAGTGGATCGTCGGTGAGCAGTCGCGATTTGCTCGATTCGGGGCGACAACGATTCACTATTTTGAAGCGCACGGCGAGCGCGACAAGAGGGGTCGGAGGACTATAGGGTTTGCGGTCAATCGCGATTTCGCGTTGGCCCGGACAAAGGCGCATGCGGAATTGGCTGAGAGGATAGTTTTGGTGGAAGATGACACCTTTGGAAACAGCAATGGAATAGCGGCTCATGCGACATATGATGCTGCAGCGGCCCATGCAATTTTAGAACTGTACGAGCGCCATTGTGTTCTTCGCGCGTGGCATACGATGGTCGAAGTCCGACCGATAAAATTTCCGAAAAATGAAGTGACGAATGTAACTTATACATTAGCCGCTCGAGACCATGGACTAATTCGCTTATTGGATATCCGAGATCCCAAGTTTGACATTCCGTGTGTTTTGGCAGTAGTTTTTTCTCCCAGTCATGGAGGCATTCTGACCGCCTCTGCAGCAGCTCTGTCAGAATATGATGCTTCTGTCCAAGCCCTGTATGAATTAATTGTAGATAAATCTGAGACTGAGTTTCTGACTCGCTCGCAAAGGCAACCACGATCGATTTCCCCAAGATGGACGTCGCTCGAACGACTAGTCAGCGTCGCAACATTCACTGACTTATCGTTTAAGAGTCCGAGCAGCCTATATCACGTAGTTCGCGCCGAATCTGATCAACTTGTTCCGCTGTATTTTGGAGATCCTCCAAACGGTTTCTTTCAACTGGCCGAGCGTATCTTTGGAGAGCCGATTAAAAACGCACGCTTTCATCCGATTGGGTAGATTAGGAGGGAAAAACCTATGGCTAGTCATTCACTGTTGCAACAAAAAGACCGAATGGCCTGTGTGGATAATCTGTTGTCGTACCATGAAAGCGGAAATCAGGCGTGTGTTTGCGGGTTCCATCCTCCAAATGTGGTGCAGGCAATCATGGCAGAGGGAAAACGTCGTACAGTGTGCCGGGATATTCCTCGGATAAAGCAAACTCTCCCTAACACCGTAGCCCGAATTCCTGGAATCTCTAAGGCCGTCTTGGACTTTCTACGCGTATTGGCAACTGGTGAATTTGATGGATCGGGCCTGCCCATAGAAGTTGCCTTCGCGCGATATATCGTTTTATCTCCTCTATTTACTGCGGAGGTAAAGCAATATGCTGACTTTGAGGGAACATGTCGATATCTGGTTTCAAAACCCGGGATTACAGTTCGGATCCAGTGCCTAGGGGAAGTAGCGGTTCAATGCGTATCACAGTTAGCCCGATTGATCAAGCCTACAGATTTTATCACATTGAGGATCAGCAGTAAAAGCCATACCTTAAAGTTTTGGATGGAGGCTCGCCAATGAAATTGACCCGACTCTTTCACTCCTTCTTTAATATAAGCGAAGGAGCTCACAACATATTGATTGATCCGGCTATAGACTTCGAGTTTGAGTTTTGGTTGACCCGCGAAACCACGTATCCGGACCCTGCGGGCTATTTTGTCAATGCCGACGCAATAGTCCTTAGCCATGCCCACAGTGACCACTATCACATACCATCGCTCCTTAGTGTCGACCGTAGCGTTCCGATATTCGTGCCCGATGTGGATTGGGAAACCCCTCTCCCCATAGCTGAGGAACTTGTTGTGATGGGGTTTCAACATATCTACCGACTCAAGACTTGGGAGCCAGTGGCTATCGGCACGTTGCATGTGATAGGTATTCCGGCAAAGGCGTCCGTAGAAGGCACGCCTCAAATTTCTGTCGCGGTATTCTGCGAAGATCACGGTAACGTTTTTTATGATGCAGTAGACACCCTAGAGGACAAGAATATATTGCGCCAGATAAATGAAAATTTCTCAGCGGTAGATGTTGCAGCACTACCTGTTGGTTGCAGCTTTAACTTTTTAAATGTTCGCAATCAAATGTCCCCAAGCGTGGCGGCGCAGGTTTTGGACCTTTTACGTCCGCGCTTTTTCATTCCCACAGGTTTGAACACGGCACCCGTCCGATATGTTTCAACGGACTTTCCGATGTTTCCGTTCGACAACTCATTATTGGAGTTGCGATCTTTCGTATCCACTATACCCAGCGGCTGTTCGATTGCATGCATAGACCCTGGGACAACTCTCAACCTCACTAATACCCAGGAAGAAGCCTGGGTTGGTCGTACGCTCGTGGAATCCTCGTTTTATGCGACCGGAAGGTTGGCTAGCGCGTTAATTCGACGGAACGTCCGAGACACGGAGTACTTTGGTATACCTGCGACCCGCAACGTCCAACAATGGGTCACTGGAATCAAACGAATATTTCGAGACTTTGGTAGCGAAAAAGCATGGTCCCAGTCACTTGAGGATATCGTACGCCGTGTCCCGCCTACATGGATCGTTACACCACTCAATATGTACTTTCCTAGGACAATGGAGGCATTACTCGGCGACACCGCCGCCTATGACGATTTTGCCGTAGCTTTAGTGAACGACCTGGTGCATAGTAATGTGGAGTTTTCCGGTGTTTCGATGATTCAGCACTGTCTATCATTTATACAAATGTGGTTTTCGGCTTCGCAGTTTGTGTGCGAAATGGCATTGCTTGAGGCAATACAAGAGCTGCAAATGGTCCACCAATCGAACGTTCCGTCATTCAAGGACGCCACATGGGAAAAGGCGTTCCAAATTTACCTCGACCATTTGACGTTCTATCTTGATGAGAGTCCTCAGCACATTTTTCCCCGTTTTAACCCGTTATTCGGTCCGGTTACTGTGATGAAGTCAACGGTTCTATCGTTCATTGGGCAATCAACTAAGGTGGAAGGTGGCGACCTCCAATATCTTGCATTTATCTCACCTTCTTATTTCGATGATAAGCCGGTGAGTCTCCACATAATGAGCATCAAAAAACAGGAAGAAATAAGGCTTATTGAGGAGATAAGGAGATCACGAGGACGAATGTCATTGGAACAAATCGTACAGGAACATGGCCGTTCGCTGTTTACGAAGTTTGCAAAGAAATTGTTTAGGTTCACCCCTTTTTCCTTAGAGTATCATTGGCTGCCCGAAGCAGGATACGCCGATGACGATTGGTATACAAGTGTCGGCCTATGAGAAAAGGCAACCTGTTGGGTCTCAGCACTCCCTTCCTTTCCTTCGTTGGAGCCGAGGCCTTGATTGCTCTTGGTACCGGGATGGATATGGTGGTCTACTCGTTGTGGTTATTTCACCTCACGCGGTCGCCCTTGTTTGTTTCATTTGCGTTACTAGTTATCAGTTCTTCGCCGATGGTGTGGGGTCATGTCATTGCTCGGTTCATAGATCGCTCAAGGCCTTTCGCTCTTGTCTTTGTAGCGTATATGATGTTTGCTGTAGGAAGCCTCATTCCTTCATTCATCGATGCCTACAATGCTTGGCTATGGCCGGCACTAGTCATCGGGATGATGTTGAGTGGTTTTGGGTATTCAATCATCGGAGCGGTGTGGCCTGTACTAACGCGGCGTACATTGGATCCGGAGCAGTTTGCTCGTGCTGACGGAGTGCTCGGTATGGTATCGAACGCGAAGCTTTTCGTGGGGCCAACTCTCGGCGGTATTCTATTTTACAGTATAGGTCCTCATAACACTTTCAGACTTGAGGCGTTTCTTTCCTTTGCCGCTGCGGCTCTGGCAGTATACCTGCTTAGGCGGTTCCCTCTACGCTCTTCCGACGGTGCCGACATAGGATTTAAGACACCGAACGATAGGGACCGACACAGTGCCCGGGAGTGGTTGTCGCGTAACCCCGTTTTGCGGCTGTCCTTGGTCATTGCAATCCTTTCTGCCGTAGGGTTCGGCATAGTTAACGCGCTATGGACGCCTCTGTTGGTAGTGCGCTACCATGCCAATAGCTTGATTATTGGGGGAACCTATTTGGCGCAAAGTGTCGGCGGTTTAGGCGGCAACACCATGGTTTTGCATCGGTGGGGCAGAGCGCCGCAATTGCGGCGGATTAAATGGCTCTATTTGATTCTTACAGCAACTACTGCAATTTACACACTAACAGCTAGTAATTATTTTCTCTTTCCCGTGCTAATAATTGAGGGGATAGCCATCGAAGTCTTCCAACTGCCACTACGGTTAGTATGGATGAGCGTACCACCGGACCAATTGGTCGGGAAAATTACGTCCTATAGGTTGGCCATCACGAGTGGAATCTCGGCAGGTACGACATTGCTCGCAGGGTGGTTAGCACAACGAGTTGGGCTTCAGTGGGTCTTTTTAGGTGTTGCGACCACATTCTTGAGTGCGGCATTGATATCCTTTAAATACCATTCCCCAGCCATGAAAACATGGGACGAGCAGTTATCTTTAGTGGGTAGCGATGTCTGAAGATGATGCGAGCATGTTACAATCCCCAGGACCCGCCTCACAAATGTCCGCTATGGTCCTTTGGCTCAGAAGCTTGGGATCGGCTATGCTGCGTCGGTAATTAATTACGGATCCGATCCGGTTATAATAGCGATCCATGGATGGGAAAACCCATGATTGGTAGTGGCCCTGATCAACCGATTTTTGACCAGTTACCCTTCTTGAAGAAATGGCTCCGATCAACACGCGCCGTCCGAGTTTTGCTCAAGATGGAAAGTAGGTGATCCATCACAAAATCCGCATACCCATTTTTTATTATCCTTTGGTCATGAGTGTCATTTGGATAGTCGGTTCACTGATATTTTATTGGAGGCGAGAACGATCCTCGTCATTGCCTTCTATTGCCCATACCCCTCGGGTTTCCCTTCTGATACCGACCTTCAATGAACAAGACACTATTGTAGAGACCGTTGAAAAAATGCAGAACTTACACTATCCCAACTACGAGATTGTGGTTATTGACGATGGTAGTCAAGACAACACTCCTCAGTTATTGCGTCGCCTCATCGACCATGTCAGCAACTTGCGCGTTATTCGTACCCCGGCTAACCGTGGTAAGGCACACGCCTTAACCGTAGGACTACTGGCAGCACAAGGAGAAATTCTTGTTACGGTCGATTCGGATGCAATATTGGATCCTGATGCGCTAACCTTTCTTGTTGCGCACTTTGATCCCTCCCAGTCAGGCGAACGCGTCGGCGCTGTCACGGGCAATCCACGGGTGCGTAACCGCAATTCGTTGTTGTCCAAGATCCAATTAGTGGAATACGCCAGTATTATCGGCCTCATTAAACGTTCCCAGCGTATTTTAGGAAAAGTCATGACCGTTTCCGGTGTCATTGTGGCATTTCGTAAGCGTGCACTCCTCGACTGCGGCCTTTGGGATTCGGACATCATCACCGAAGACATTGCTGTCACCTGGAAATTGGAACAACGTTTCTGGGATATCCGGTACGAACCACGTGCGATTTGTTGGATGCTGGTCCCGGAGACCTTGCGGGGTTTGTGGAAACAACGCGTCAGGTGGGCGCAAGGAGGCTTAGAAGTGCTGTCTCGACATTGGCATGCCTTGTTCATCTGGAAACAACGGCGGTTATGGCCAGTCATTATTGAGCAATACACAAGCATCGTTTGGGCGGTCGTGTGGGTCGTGTTTACCCTTATTTTAATGGGAAGGATGATCGTTACCCATGGTTTCTATGTACCCATTTTTTGGATGGGAACGTACTTGGCCGTATTATCCTTAATTCAAGCCGCTGTTGCCCTAACGATAGACCATCATTATGAGCACGGTGTGATTAAATACTACTGGTGGAGCGTATGGTATCCGAGCCTATATTGGTTTATCAATGCGGTCGTTATCGTTTTTGCTTTGCTGCGATCCCTAGTCCACCATTAATCGTCCCCCAAATATGCGGTGTGGACCAGTCCCGACCGCGGAATAACAGAAGGAATGTCCCGATGATTATCAACGGTCGCCAATCACGAGGCAAGCGCCTTTTGGAATACCTCACAACCGTAAGCGGATGGATTTTGATGTTGTCCCTGGCCACGCAATTTTTACTCTCATTACTTTTGTGGGGTCTCGGCATTACCTATGTCAAACGGTATCTTTGGGTGACTGCCGAGCCCGCTTTAACGTGGCATGTTCTCGTCGTCACATGCGTTGTTGCCATCGTGGCAGGTATAGTCATGGGCTTGTGGGGACATTACAACCGCACGCGCTATGGCCTGTTACACCGCCGCCACATGCCCGAGCCAGTTAGCCTACAAGAGCTCTCTACGCACTTTGGTATTCCCCAAGAAACTCTTAACCAACTGCAATCAGCGCGGTGGGTAGAATATGATGACGATGTGACTCTTCTCTCCAACCCTTAAGGCCACTGCCCTTGTCACGCTTCCTTGGGCATATCAGGAGCAAGAAGCGACTGAGTCATTGTACTATTGCGCCATACAATCTCGGTCGGAATGGTTAAATGCTGCGGAAGAGAGTGTTGGCCGTTACGCAGCATCTCTAACAGCAATTGGGCGGCAGCCTGTCCTAGTTCTACCATTGGCTGTTTAACCGTGGTGAGTGCCGGGTACACAATGGTGGCCGCATCCACATCGTCGAATCCCGTAACACTAATGTCTTCAGGGATGCGCAAGCCGTGCTCTTGAAACGTTTGCATGGCTCCAATCGCGGCTAAATCGGCCGAAAATAACACCACTTCTGGCCGCTCTGTCATGCGCAGAATCGTCTCAGCAGCCGCTCGCCCGCCGGCGTATGTGAAATTGTCATTCCATATCCAGTCGGGCCGGGGTACCAATCCCACGTCCCGCAGTCCACTATAAAAACCTTGCAGACGCTCCATCGCCGGCAGCATGGTAAGCGGGCCATGGGCAAAGCCAAAGCGGCGATATCCTTGCTGATAGAGAAGATGAACTAACTGCTGCACACCCTGCCGGTTATCCGACATGACACTGGCCGCCGATGGCCCGGTCAGAGTGAAGTCCAGCCCGACCATGGGGACGGCGGTTTCCATGAGGGCATCGAGATCCGGCGGCTTCCCAATCAGAAAAAGCCCATCCACCGCACGGTGTTTAACCCGTTCGACAAAGCCCCAATGGTCGAAAGGTTTACGGCTGTTGCTAAACATGAGCAAGTCATAGCCTTGTGATCCAATCGCCTGCGAAAATGCCGTTAACACCTTGGCAATATAGGGATGCATCAGCCCAGATTGATCATGGGTTTCAAAAATAAGGCCAATCATGTGCGTCTGATTGGTTACCAAATGGCGGGCCGACGCTTTAGGATAGTAATGTAATTCCTCCACGATCTTGAGTACCTTTTGACGGGTTTCCGCGCTGATATCGGGATAGCCGTTTATGGCGCGGGAGACACACGATACAGAAACCCCCGCGCGCTTGGCAATATCTTTGATCGTGGCCATGGTTCGTCGCTCCCTCTTTCCTGTCCGCCCAATTTCTCTTCACCAGCCTATACCCGTCAAGCCATTTCTCAAAATATACCGAATCTGGCAAAATACGTCGAGCGCTGTCCTTTAGGACAAATATCCACTCCACCACGTATGCGGGGCTAAGGTCACGCCTTGCGGACACGGCGTCCCGTCTTGGTCCCGTAGCGATCCGGCGCGGCTTCGCAGACCAGATGGCCGCTCCCCGTGATTCATCGCGATGATCCGTCCGGTTGTAGACCGTGCTAACTGAGTGCTCGTACCCACAATTTGAATGTCGGGATAAATGTTCAGTGCCGCCAAAAGGCTCTGGTATAACGCCAATAAGCTTTCCAGACGAACGGGAGATGCCTCCCAACCCACGGCGTTTGTTACGATGGACCCACGGCCTACTTGATAGCGAAAGAGCACGGGGCGCTCGTCTTCTAGGTGAGCCCATACTTCTGCCCCTTGTGCACCTAGCGTCACAAAAGGAACCGACATTCCCGGGGGCAGCGTAAAATCAATCGTATCGCCGAAATGGCATGTTAGGCGTTTTGGTCCAGACAGTGTCTCGATGACGTTGTACCGTCCTTCATAACGTACGCCCAACTGTTCTTTCATTTGCGGAAACCAAAAGGTGTGGGAGTACGCCACATAAAGGTGTCCTCCACGCTCGACCCAGTCCCATAAGCGCTGGCGAAGAGGCTCGCCAATGCGCGGAGCTACTAAAAAGATGACGCTGCAGTCGTCTAGTTCGGGTAAGGTGGGGATAGTCTCTATTATCGCCGTTTGAGAGGGCATAGGTTCGCGCAATACGCGGGGATTGAATCCCAGCTGCGCTAAGGTCATGAGCATGGCCTGCGCAACGCGGGTTTGCAATACGCCTTCTGGGCCGCGCGCAAAAGGTACCATCGCGGTTTGCAAGGCAGGCACTAAAATCCCGGTGGCGTCATGCTGTACGGCGCCAAAGCCTTGACTGACTTCTGCAAACTGGTGCATTACATCTCCTGTGGCCTTACGCTGGCCTGTGGTGGTCATAAGCCCAAACGTTAACTCAAAGGGATGGTGGGCATACGGCAATTGTTGGGGTAAATCAAAGTCCGTCAAGCACCATGCCCATGCTCCAACCGCGCCCGCCATCAAAGCGCCGGTTAACTGGGAACGATAAAAAGCTGCTTGCCCATCTGCCGAGCCAAATGCGTCTGTGGTGCCAAACTCTTCGAGCAACACCGGGTTTTCTCCCTGCGCAAGCGCACAATGGACATAAGAGGCCATGGCCACGGCTAACGCGTCCTCGTTTTCAGGATACACATGCGGCCCCACAATATCCACGGCCCGGGACAATAACTCCACAGCAATCCCGTTATCAACGCCCATGGCATTCCATAAACCATCCCCCATGGTAATCGGGCGGTTTTGCATGTCATGATCGCGCACCGCTTGGACCATGCGCCGAATCCAACCGTCAAAGACCTCGGGCGTCGTCTTCCCCGCGTAAAGCGGCCACTCGTTCGTCAACACCCAGCCAGCTACGCTATCATAGGAACTTAGCCTTGTCACAGCACGGCGGATAAAGCTTTCTTCGTGGTCTAACATCCAAGGGTCTGTCCACAAATCCCGGCCTTCGCGCCACAGCGGATCCCAATTTTGACCTGACATATGGCCAACCAGCAATGTGGGAAAGGTCTTAAGACCCGCCTCTTGCACCAACGATAGAAATTCATCAACATGGGCCCAACACGCCTCGTTATCCACGCCCGGGCTCGGTTCAAAATCTGGCCAGTAGAGAAACCATCGCAAGGTGGTCAGGCCCATACTTTTTGCCGCCTTGAGCTCTTCCCTTACCACTTGTGGATTAAACTGCGTCCACATCAACGGCCCACCTTGCCGGCTCCAATAATTCGCACCTAATGAAAATCCGTCCATACTGTCTCCTCCCCCCTTTACCCCTGCCCGTGGCCCCGGCGATGTCGGGCAATCAGCTCTTTGTACCACTTGGCGCTGTCCTTTAAGATGCGCTCTTGCGAAGCAAAGTCGACATAGACGATCCCAAAGCGTTTGGAGTACCCGTAGGCCCATTCAAAGTTATCCATTAAGGACCACAAATAATAGCCTTTCAATGCCCCACCTTCCTCTACAAAACGCTGTGCCGCTTGTAAATGGCTTTGTACGTACGCGGTGCGCAGAGGATCATGCACCTGGCCATCAGCATCTACCGCATCCGGATACGCTGCGCCATTTTCGGTAATATATAAAGGTAAGGCTGTATATTCACCCGCTAAGCGTTTGAGCAGTCGGTACAAGGAGTCTGGATGCACTTCCCATCCCATTTCCGTGACCCGGTCCTTAGGCGGTACCACATGGCCTAGCTGCAACAAGGACGTCCCCGGCTCGTCAAAGACCACGGAGCGTGTGTAGTAATTCACCCCCAGAAAGTTCATGGGTGTAGAAATGGTTTCTAAATCCCCTGGGCGGATAAACCGAAAATTTTGCACATAGGGCCTGAAGATATCCAGCATATCCTCCGGATAGGCCCCACGAAATAAGGGGTCTAAAAACCAGCGGTTGGAAAAGCCATCGCCCCGGCGGGCTGCCGCCCGGTCCGCATCGGTGTCAGTCTTTGGATCTGTCACGTTGAGATTGAGGGTAATGCCAATTTGTCCTTTAAGTCCCATAGCACGGTACAGCTTAACCGTTTCTCCGTGAGAGAGGAGAATATGGTGGCTTGCCAACACGGCTTCACGCCAGTCACGGTGCCCAGGCGCATGCTCCCCCAGTCCGTAGCTAAGAAACGACGCACACCACGGTTCGTTATGCGTAATCCACTGGGGAATGCGGTCTCCAAACGCCTGAAAGACCATTTGCGCATAATCGGTAAAATAGCGCACGGTATCGCGATTGGCCCATCCTCCACGGTCTGCAAGCCATTGCGGCAAGTCCCAATGGTAAATGGTGGCGGCTGGTGTCACATTTCTTTCCGCCAAGGCATCAAGCAGTCGGTGGTAAAAATCTATACCGCGGGTATTCAAGCGATTGTCTTCGGTCACAATGCGCGGCCATGCCAATGAAAACCGGTAAGAGGACACCCCTAAGTCGGCGATCAGGTCAACGTCTTGGCGATAGCGATGATAATGATCACAGGCGATATCTCCGGTTTCCTGTCCCAACACCTTACCTGGCGTATGGGAAAAGGTATCCCAGTGCGATGGCGTCCGCCCATCTTCGGCCACAGCTCCTTCAATTTGATACGAGGAGGTTGCCACCCCAAAAATAAAGTCTGCAGGGAAAGTCAAATCGTATTTGTCGGTCACAATGTCACCTCATTAGAGAATTTCCTATCTCGGGTTTTACGGAAGCGGCTTTACACTGATAAGAGCGTCGGGATGATAGCATGCCACCGAACGCTCCGGAGCCACAACCGTCATAGGCGGCATGCTGTTTGTGCATTCGGTCGTCGCTGACAAACATCGGGGGGCAAACGGACACCCTACCCGCGCTTCACTCAGGTCTGGTGGTTGATTGTCCTTTTCCGGCAACCGGTGGCGTGTGGAACTGCCCGGTGTCGCGGCCAACAACAGTTTGGTATAGGGATGCAAAGGATTGCGAATCAGGTCCCGAGACGGAGCGGATTCCATAATCTTTCCCGCATACAAGACCATAATGCGGTCCCCAAAATAGCGTGCTGAGGCCAAGTCGTGGGTCACATATAAAAATGAGAGGTGAAAATCACGCTTGAGCTGGCCCAGCAATTGCAAGATGCCCGCGCGAATGGAGACATCCAGCATTGAAATCGGCTCATCCGCCACTAAGAACTGCGGCTGAACCGCTAAGGCTCGGGCTATGGCCAGACGTTGGCGCTGACCGCCCGAAAGTTCATGCGGAAATTTCTTTCGCGTCTCATTCACCGGGGTAAGGCCCACGCGCTCCAAGAGGTCATCAATCAGCTGGTCGACGCTCTCTTTATTGCCCCCTTGGTGTTTGCGAATCGGAAAGACTAAGTGATTCTCCACGGTTTTGACAGGATTAAGCGAGGCAAACGGGTCTTGGAAAATCATCTGCGCTTGACGCCGATACGCAGTGAGCTCCCGGCCTTTGATATGACTAACATCGGTGCCAGCTACGCTAATACGGCCGAAAGAAGGTTCTAAAATCCGTAAAAGCGCCCGCCCAATTGTAGTCTTGCCACTCCCGGATTCCCCCACTAACGCCAGAACTTCGCCTGACCCTATGGTAAAGGAGACATCGTCCACGGGACGGATAAATTGGCGTCCCCCTCGCAGAGGAAAGCGCACAACCAAATGATCGACCGTCACTAAGGGAGCAGCCGCTAATGGCTCAAGAGACATGAGAGAACTCACCTGCCTTCTGGGGATCAAAACGGTGGCATGCAATCAAACGTCCTTGCCAATCGCGCGGTTCTGGGCGTTCTACCGTACACAGCGGCACGGCATAGGGACACCGGGGATGGTACGCACACCCCGTGGGCAGCGTGACCAAATCCGGCGGATGACCCGGGATACCTTCGATCACGACATCTTCATGCGTAAGGCGCGGAATAGCCCGCATCAGTCCTTGGGTATAAGGGTGATGGTCTTGATCCGAGACGGTTAAACCGCCACTTTCCGTGACCTCGACAAATCGCCCGGCATACATAATGGCGACGCGTGATGCCAATTCGGCGACCAGGCTGAAGTCATGGCTGATAAAGAGGACCGCAAAATGCCGTTCTTGCTGCAAATCTTGAATTTGTTCCAAAATCGATCGCTGAACGACTACATCTAAGGCGGTGGTCGGTTCGTCCATAATCACCAATGCCGGATCCAATGCCAAGGCAATGGCAATGACAATGCGTTGTTTCATACCCCCAGACAGTTCATGCGGGTAGCTTTTCCCGTGTTTCCGGGCAATACGCACCAGATCCAGCAATGCGTAGGATTTTTGCAAGGCCTCCGCTTTCGACATCCCGGGCCGATGCGCCAAGAATACGTCTACCATTTGCTGCTCCACGGTCATGACCGGGTTCAACACTGTCATGGCGCTTTGAAATACCATCGACATGGCCTCCCAGCGAAACTTCCGCAAGGTTTTGGCGTCCATGTCATAGACGTTTTGCCCTTTGATCAGAATTTCTCCGTGGGTAAGGTGGGCACCTCCTCGCAAAAGGCGCATAATTCCGGTGGCCAAAGTGGATTTGCCGCTGCCCGATTCTCCGATTAATCCCACGATCGTATTGGGCATCAGTTCTAGGTTCACATGTGAAACCGCTTGCACCGGACCTGCTGGCGAATCATAGGCAATCGACACATCGCGCAGAACCAAAACGGGTTGCTCGCTCACCATATCACCTTCTTTTTGGCCTTGGGCAGTTCCCGTAAGCGCGGATTAGTCAGTTGGTCAATCGCGTAATTCATCAACACCAAACTGAGTCCCACCAAGGCGATTCCCAAGCCCGGCGGAATGAACCACCACCAACCGCCTGTCAGAATGGCATCACCTTGGGAAGACCAATACAGCATTGTCCCCCAGGAAATTGATGACACGTTTTCTAGTCCTAAGAAGGCCAGCCCGGATTCGGCTAAAATCGCCGCCAAGCACGCATACATGATGTTCGACGCAATAATCGACGTCATATTAGGCATGATTTCCATCACCATCACGCGCAGATCTGACGCCCCCGTCAATTTGGCCGCGGTCACAAAATCCCGGTGCGCCAATGACATGGTTTGGGACCGGAAGACGCGAGCACCCCAGGCCCATCCCGTCAAGCCAATAATCAATCCATTGAACACGGGCGTGCTGTTGTGCACATAGGACTCGATTAAGATCAATAACGCTAACCCTGGCAGCACCAGAAAAATATTGCTCAGAAAGTTGAGAATCGTATCCGTCATCCCGCCGCGGTAACCAGCCGTCACCCCAATTAACAAGCTTAAAGCGGTGGCCAGCATGCCAGCCCCGATTCCTACCACGAGCGTCGAGCGAGCTCCGTACAAAAACTGAGAAAAAATATCCTGGCCCTGCGCGGTAGTGCCAAACCAGTGCTGGGCACTCGGATGCAGCGAGGGCGCAAATTGGGTCGACGTGGGACTATACGGAGCAATCCACGGAGCCAACACGGCGAGTGCCACAAAGAACAGGAACAGGCAAAACCCTACCGCCGATTTGCGATTAGAAAACATGATTTGCACCACGCGGCGCATCGCCCCGACCTTCCGCGGGCGGGTCGCAGGTGAATGGCTGGGCGGCACACCGGGCCGCTGCACTGCTGAATTTTGAGCCATTTAGTGTGTCTCCCCTCCTTGGCGCACTCGTGGATCAAGCCGGGCATACAGCAAATCGACAATCAGATTAACCACCAGCACGGAGACGGCAATGATGAGGAACGACGCCTGAATCAACGGCAAGTCTTGTGACAAAACGGCGTTGGTAAGTTGAAACCCAATGCCCGGATAGGAGAAAACGACCTCTGTTAATATCGAGCCGCTGACAATCAATCCCATAGCCAAGGCAAAACTGGTTACTTGCGGCAATATGGCGTTGCGCGCCGCATAGCTTGACATGACGCGCCAAGTGGAGACACCTTTTGCTTCAGCAAAAATCACGTAATCCTCTCCTAAGGTATTGACCATGTTATTGCGCATGCCAATCACCCACCCGCTTAACGATCCCAAGAAGACAGTCAGCCCTGGCAACAGCCCATGGCGCAGTACACTCGCAATAAATGGGCCATTAAATCCCGGCGTAACCGTGTTAGAGTACGCATGGCCTAAAGGAAACCAATGGAGTTCAAAGGCAAAGACAAATAACAGGATGGTTCCTGTCCAGAAGTAAGGCATCGCTTGCAAAAACATTGTCGCTACTGGCAACGTATTGTCTAATAGCCCTCCGCGCCGCCACGAAATATAAATACCTAAAACCGTTCCCACGACCACCGCAATAAACGTGGCAGTTCCCACCAAACCAATGGTCCAAGGCAAACTGTGTGCAATCACGGTGGCAACCGGCGTGGGATAGTACGTATACGACAATCCCCAATGCAAGGTCAAAAAGCTCTTAAGATAATTGACATATTGCAACAAAATGGGCTGATGCGAAAACCCAAATTGCAGCTCCAAAGCATGCAACGCCTGAGGATTTAACTGGCCCTGAAACTTCGCAAACATGGCTAATGCTGGATTGCCTGGAATCATTCGCGGCAGAATGAAATTCAGGGTCATGGCAGCCCATAAACACACGACAAAAAAGAGGACCTTTTGAGTCACGTACCGCATTCTCTGTCCCGCCTTTCCTCACCACATCCCCGCTGTGTCCAAGGCGGTCCAAGGCGTCACGCCTTGGACCCCGCGACAGACATCTTTTCGTTAGGATTTGGGCGTTAGGTGCTCTACGACAATTTCCGGCGCGGGCCAGCTATACGGCGCATTCGTCACATAAGGATCAGATTGCGTAGGCCACCCCGTGTAATTGGCTGTGCTGTATTCATCCCATAGCGCACCGTCCAGTACCGGAATAAATGGCAGGTCATTGACCATAATCCCTTCTAACGTCTCAATCGCTTGTTTCTGCACCGCCGGATTCGTACTTGAGGCATAAGCGTTTAAGGCGTTGTTCGTGGCGGCATTGTTCCAGCCTTCAATATTCCAGTCACCGGTCGAACCTAAAGAGTTATACAACGCGTAGTACGGTGTTGGCCCGGGATTGGTCCAAGACATGGCCAAATCATATTTGCCGCCTTGCAAATTAGCCACGTACTCTCCGTAGGCATCTTGCGTGACCGTAGTTTGAATGCCAATGGCACTTAATTCTTGGGCCATGATGGCACAGTCTGCATCCCAGTCAGACCATCCTGCTGGCACCTGAATGGTCAAGGAGAGCGGCTGGCCCGATGGTGATACAAACACTCCCGACGCATTTTTCTTAAATCCGGCTTTCTCTAAGATCTGTTCCGCTTTTGTGGGGTTGTACGTTTCCGATACAGGCAGACTCGGGTTTAAATAGCTTTTTTGAAACGGTAGCACCAATGCCGTGGGGCTGGCGGCTTTCTCGTAGCCATATTCGCCTTTTTGGCCCAATTCCGGTCGATTGATGGCGAGATTAATTGCTTGGCGAACCGCCAATTGGCTTAACAAGGGGTTTTTCAAATTGGGAAACAGGCCTACCACTTCATAAGGGGCAAACCAGTAATGGTTATTAGGGCTCTTGGAGGTATATACGCCCTTGATATCCGGGATAAACTGTCCACTCCATCCTACTTGTCCCGCAGCCAGTGCCTCATTAAGCGAGTTGTTGCTATCATACGCGGGCACCTCAATCACCGGCACTTTGGGCTTGCCTAAATAGTAATGGGGATTCGCCGTGAATTTGTAGTCTTCGGCATTGAAAGAACTTAAGAGATAAGGCCCTGTACCTACCGGCTGGCTATTCATGTATTTGGCTGGATCAGAAATTTTCGACCAAATGCTTTCGGGCACAATATACGTTTCTAACACATAGACACCGAAAGGCACATCAGTTTGGTTGAACTGAAAAACGACGGTATGCGCATTGGGCGCAGTGACCGACTGGAGTTTCGTCCACACACCGGACGTGTCTAACGCCGGGTTTTGCTTCAGCAAATTGAACGTGAACACGACATCTTTTGAGGTAAAAGGCGTCCCATTGGTCCACTTGACATTGGTGCGCAAGTCGACGGTAAGCGTCTTGCCGCCGTCGCTCCATTGATACGACTGCCCCAACAGCCCGTATTGATTACTGCTAACGGTGCTAAAGTAAAATAACGGTTCATAAATAAATCCATCCGTCCCGGGGTTATTGGATGTCGAGAACGGGTTAAAATTGTCAGTATATGACCCATAGGGAGCGGGAGCCATGATTAAAGGCTGCGCCGTGCTAGAAGCCGCGGACGTTGTGCTGGCGTTCGAGCTGGATCCACACCCAGCGAGCGCTCCCATCATCAACACAGCGGAGCCTGCAGCTAATGTTGTTTTACCGATGCGCTTCATATTTTTCCTCCTCGGGATGACCCTTGGGTTCCACTGTCACCCTGCATGCAGCAAACCCACATCGTTAATTGACACTATATTTAGATATTTCTCCACCCGAATGTCTTGGCGAAGAAATTACTCCAAAAACGTTTTCGGGAAATCGCATGATGACCTCGTTATCTGTTAATTCAGTCGCATGCGACTATTAAATAACAACCCATTATTGGCTTATATACGGCATTTTTGCAAGAGATTTTTTCTCTCTCGATAAGAAATTTCCTCATCTCCCACTCGGCTTCAAAAACGTTTTTGACTGTTGGCAGACGTCACGCCATGCGGCACTTGGATATCCAGGAGAAGGGATTCCTGTCGCCGAAACAAACCGCTATACTGATGCACGAGATACACCTTCACTATAAGGCGGCGGATATTTTGAATAGGCTGCTGAAGGCGGAACCGCGCATTTGGTATGGTGGGAAGATGGCACAGCAAACGACTTAAGGTGGGTTTACATTTGGTATTAACGATTTTAAGCATTATCGGCAGTGCCGCATTTGCGATGAGCGGCGCACTGGTAGCCATTGAAGAAGACTATGACATTTTCGGCATCATGGTGCTGGGCTTTATGACTGCTTTCGCAGGAGGCATGATTAGAAATCTGATTGTTGGTCTTCCCATAGCCATGGTTTGGCACCAAAATGGCGCTTTCATCGCTGCGCTCATTGCCATATTACTGGCCATTCTATCGCCCTCGGCTGTGGTAAAATACGGGCTCAAAACCATGCTCATCTTTGACGCGCTTGGGTTGTCGACCTTCGCCGTGGAAGGCGCATTGTACGCCGCCCGTATTCATGCCCCCTTGAGCACAGTGATGGTTGCCGCCGTCATGACCGGCACCGGCGGAGGGGTCATTCGCGACATTTTAGCACAGCGCAAGCCGCTTGTTTTGCGTGCCGATATCTACGCGATGTGGGCTTTATTAGCGGGCGCCATCATTGGATTTCAATGGATCCAAACCCAAAGAGATTGGCACATCTATACTTTGATTATCGCTATTTTCGGCCTGCGCCTATTGTCCATGAAGTTTCACTGGAGGCTGCCTCATGCTCGCGAGTCTTTAAACTCTACCCCTTGATATCATAGTAAAGATTCATCCAGTGATACCTTCGAAAGTAGTCATTGCTTTTAATCACCACATGTAAGAAGATGCTTACGCTAACGCCGCTAGAAAATCGAAGTTCTTGCAGTATTCGCAGGACATAATCTAAAAGCTCACCATAGCGCCTTTATTTGGTCGAGAAATGGAATTCCTCCGGTAAGAGAAAATGTTTATCCCGATATATTAACCCGGTCCGCAGGCATAAATGTGGGGAACTCCTCTAAGTATTTCTGGTAAACCTCTTGATATACGCCCATTTGTTCAGACGGCTGGATAATAGGCCATGCGACACTTAAATCGTTAAGTTGCGAAATATAACCATCTGCCTTAGCCGCTAACATCGCAGCCCCCCGTGTAACTGAGTCATTATCCGCAATCTCGAGAGGTAGGCCGCAAATGTCGGCAATAATTTGTAACCATAGCCGACTATTTGTCCCCCCACCCGACGCCACGATTCGACGAGTTGCCCCCATTTTTAACGTGTCCATTATGCGCCGTATGTCTGAACTGGTTCCCTCATAGACAGCGCGGATAACGTGGGCAACACTATGGCCAAGCGACAATCCGTGAATCGCCCCCCGAGCACGATCATTGGGCCATGGACTGCGTACTCCTTGGAAGGCTGGAAAAACTCGAAGTCCACCGCATCCTGGTTCAATTTCACATGCCAGTTTGTCTAACTCATCCAAAGAACGTGACGCTCCCATATTCCGTTCAACCCATCGAACGACAGACCCTGTCGATGGTTGCCCTGCTTCAAGTACATCTAATCCCACATGATACACATCATCAAACGGTCCCCATAACCCCGCTGTAGGCTTAAAGGAATAGTCATGAAACAACTCACAGGTAGACGACCCTAATATGAGTGCCATCGAACCAGGCTGAATCGCTCCCGAACCAATGGCCCCCGCATAAGCATCAATAATGGGTCCCGCAACAATAACATTGGACTCTTTGACCCCAATCTGCTGTGCAGCACGTGAAGAAACTACACCTAAGAGTTCTGCGACTCCGACAGTTGTTTTCGGTAGGCACTTAACAATTTCCGGGAACAAATTAGCCCACTCGGGAAGGTCCGATTTTGTTGTCGCATGCCACTTGAGTAAGGCACTAGCACGTGAACGTGTCCATTCACCCGTTAAGTTCCAGTTAATCCAATCGGCCACCTCGATAAGATAATTGGATTCATTGAAAAGATGAGGGTAAGTGTCATAGAGCCACAGGGCCTTTGACCATGGTAATTCAGCTGATTCCGAACGGCCTACGAGACCGCCAATGGTTTGAGCATATTTCCCAGCCCGCACATCCATCCACAACATCACTTCACTTTTAGGTGTACCATCTCTGCCGACCATCATAATGCTAGATGTCGCATCTAAACCAATTCCTCTCAATTCACCATACGGCTGACACTGTTCTACGGTTAGTTTAACGACTTTCACAAACGCATCCCAAATTTCAGATGCATCTTGAACAGCCCATCCACTTCTGGGATTTAGTGTTGTCAATGATATAGAGTTTCTCGCGATAATACTACCGTTTTGCCATCCAATACATCGTAACCCTTGTGTTCCGATATCCACCCCAATGTAAATAGGATGCTGAGCCATCGTAATCCCCCCACTATCTAGTCTGGTAACACCATTATCCGAGAATACTCTAAACCATTAATAGGTCTATCCTGATAGAATCCTCCCTCGTGTATCAATGTTTCTACGGCATTGGATAATGTCATTCCTGACTCGACCGCAGTAATTAACCATCCTATATACAAACCAAACACAAAATCATCGAGATCTTTTTCCATCGACAGACTGCCATCTCCATACCACGAAACTGTGGTCCCACTATATAATGCAACGTCAGCTGTCGATACTAAGGTGCAGATTGTCTTCATACCCAGCTTAGCAATCTGAGTCAATGCAACGGATAAATCATCGCGTGACACCACTTCTTTTCCCCACAAAATCTCTACTTGCGACACGGTCAAAAACACAATACTCGCTTTCTTAAGTAAATGATAATTGGAAATGGGCATAAAACTTCCTGATATATAAAGGGCAGAAAATTTTTCGGCGCTCTCTATAACAGTTTGCAATGTGTTAGTACCCATATTTAAACTGAGACAAACAGCCTCACCCCAATTTTCAAGGTTCGCACTCACCATGGATTGAGATAGAAGCAAATTGTTACTTGAATCAGTGACTTGGCATTTCACGGTCCCGTCAGGGTTGATTACCTTGACACGACGACCGGTTCTTTCGACCACCACAGTTGGCACTAAATCGAATCTTTGCGTTGCATTCCACTCACGAATTCGTTGAGCTCCAACATCTCGTCCCATAACCGTAATCAGTCGCGTCGATTGATGACTAAGTTGGCTATACATCGTGGCTACGATCGCACCCACACCGCTCACCATGTCGAAATCTCTACGACCAATAATTTCCTTTTCCCCTGGTGAAACCTTTCGTATTTCCCAACGTTCTTGAACATAGAGGTCCCCGATAACAATCATCGCATGGTAGCCACTAAGACCGTCGACTCGTTCGACACGGGGATTAAACATGCTGCTGACCTCTGTGAACCAAGTGCTGAATAGCGCTAGCAACGCGATGTCCTTGTTGTGCGGCTATCGCTAAGAGCAACACAATACCAACTGTTCCGCCCTCATAGACCGAATTGATATTAGCCAGTCCAAAACTGTAACTTAGCCACGTGATAGCTAGTGTGGCAAGAATCGTTCCACTAAGACGCCCTTCACCTCCCTGCAATTTGGTTCCCCCAAGCACGGCAATGGTAATCGCGGCCAAATTCATAGTACTGCCAGCATCTGGACGGGCCGTGACTAGACGCGAAGCGTCAATAACGGCGGCCAAAGAACACAATAGGCCCGTAATCGCGTAAGTGACTAGACGCGTTTTCATTATCGAAATTCCATTGAGCATAGCCGCCGTTGCATTGGTGCCAACCAAATACAATCTCCAACCAAATGCCGATCGTGATAGTAACAATGCCAAAATCACAGCAACAGGAAGATAAATTAAGAGAAGTTGTAGTGGCCATCCTGCAATTAGCCCTTGGCCAATGATATCAAAGGAGGCAGGAAAAGGAGATATGTCTATCCCGTGGGTCAATACCAATGCTATGCCACCGTATGCATACATCGTCCCCAACGTGGCAATAATGGCGGGAATGTTCATCACCGTAACAAGAATTCCATTTATTAAACCTAAGATAATACCCCCGAAGAATACCACAAACACGGCTATCCAAACATTTAACCCATGCAACACCAGCACTCCAAGAATCACTTCAGAAAGGGCAAACATCGCGCCGACGGAAAGGTCAATCCCCCCATTTCCCGACAAGATCACCATCATTTCTCCAAAGGCAACGAGGCCAATTTCAACGCCATAGACACTCATGGCACTAATGCCCTGAAGGCTCAATGCAGAAGGCGCAATAAAGACCGATAAGACGATTACTGCTATCATAATGATGGCAAGCCAGACGATCCTGTTGACGCTTGCACTAAAGGACTTAAGCCTAAATGCACAATGGCTGCGATAGCTGAAAACATACCTAGCAACGTGTACGAAAGAACAATGGTTTTATTGACGGGAAGCCCAAATATCCGGGAACCCTCGGCGTTATTACCAATTGCATATAAATAACGCCCCCACGGTCTATGGCTAAGAATCCAACTAAAGGCAATCACTAAGGCCAATGCTACCCACATCGACAAAGGAATTCCCAAAACCTTATCTGTTACGGCCACGGAGGTATAGGATGCGGGTATATTGGTAATCCAATTCCCACCCAAAACAAGATACAGCGCCGCACTCCAAATACTTAGAAAACCTAACGTTGTTATAATGGGAGGAATTTGGATAAACGCAATAAAAAACCCATTAATGATTCCCATCACAGTGCCAGCTATTATTCCAACAAGCGCAGCCGTCCACGGCGATAGTCCATGATTATAAGCAATCCCAGTTAAAGCCGCCGATAGTCCAAGGATCGCACCGACAGAAACATCAATGCCCCCTGTGATGATGACAAAAGTCATCCCAATAGCCGGAATTGCCGTCAACGCTGCATCCACCAAAATGCTATTCAAATTGGCAGCACTCCAAAAATTCCCACCCGAACCAATTGTCGTAGCAACAACTACTACAATAATCATCCCGAGCAACGCATATTCATATCGTGATGAACGTAAAATGGGCGGGGCAGCTTGTTCAGTAGATGTCGACGGAGGGATCTGAGCCGTCATGCTTTAGCGCCTCCTTCAAGTGTGGGAGAATCCGATAGACCAATCGACAGTGCCAAAATATCCTCATGTCTACTTGTCTTTGCGTCAATTTCCCCCATCATGGTGCCTTGGCGCATTACATAGATCCGAGAACAGAGATCCATAATCTCAGGAAGATCTGATGATACAACAATCACCGCCATCCCTTGGTTGGCGAGTTGACGTATTAGGTCATGAATCTCGCTTTTTGTTGCCACATCAATGCCTCGCGTAGGCTCATCTAAAATCATGACGCTCAAGTCATCCCGGGCGAGCCATCGAGCAAACAAAACTTTTTGTTGACCGCCCCCTGACAAACTGGAAACCGGGCCATTCACACTTGACAACTTTATCTTGAGTTCGTCGCTCAGCTCGCCAGCGTGATGCTTTAATGAAGCGACTCTCAATAAGCCACCCACATGCTTAAATTTTTCAATAACGCTAACCATCATATTCTGCGTAATTGGTCTGGGCATAAAAAGTCCTTGGTCCTTACGATCCTCTGGAAGATAAGCGATTCCGGCACGAATTGCTTGTGCCGGAGACTTAATAGCTAAGGGGCGTCCTTTAAGAAAGATTTGACCTTTGCGAGCCGTTCGAGCGCCAAAAATGGTTTGCATCACCTCAGAGCGACCAGCCCCTACCTGCCCGTAAAATCCAACAATTTCCCCTTGTCGAACGTAAAAGGAGACATCTTTGTAATCGCTTGGTCTGGTAAGACCTCTGACCTCTAAAACTGTAGACCCGTCTCGACTCACCGTCTCTTTGCCAGTCGCCGGTCGACTGGGCTTATAAATACGATTTCCTGACATCTCTGACACTAACTGCTGCGGATCCCATTCTTTATTCTCGTGCTCCATAACCACGTTACCATCCGTCAGCACTACAGCTCGATCTGCCACAATTGACAGTTCATCCAGCCTATGGGACACGTACAAAATAATTTGCCCATCATTTTTAAGCTGCTTAATAATAGAAAAGAGTCGCTCGGTTTCGCTTCCCGACAATATCGCTGTGGGTTCATCAAAAATAATGAGCCTCGATTTAAAGACTAGTGCTTGAGCAATCAACACAAGCTGCTGAAATCCAAGGGAAAGATGCATCATGGACTCATTTAACAAGGCCTCCGGTATATTTAATTGCTCAAAAACAGGAGTAACCTTGGCGAGCATCTGGGCTCGGCTAATGTTGCCCCACCGTGTCGCGGGCAATTGGCTCATGAAGATATTTTCTAGTACCGATAGTTGCGGAAAAACCATCGGCTCTTGATATACTGCCGCAAACCCTAAGTTGCGCGCATGCGCCGGGCTGCCAATATGGACGCTTTTGCCATCAATGGCAATATCGCCTGAATCCGGAGCCACTACCCCCATTAGAATCTTTATCAGAGTAGATTTTCCTGCTCCATTCTCTCCCACGATTGCGGTTACCGCGTGCGCGGGAAACTTCAAAGACACATTGTTTAACGCCTTAGTGCCTCCATAGGTTTTTGAAAGCCCGCGCACACTGACCGTCTGCATTTCTGCGGCTCCCTCCTCATGTTAGAAATTCAAGTTGTCGTTTGCCTTGTCAATAATTAATGGCGGGCCAAGCAACAACATCTTACGTGACGGGAAGTATTCAACTTTCCCCAAGCCAGGAACGTTATTCCACTTATGAAACGGATGGTGCTCCAAATGTTGCAAGACACCCCAAACCGTTAAATATCCCAAATTGATCGGATTCCATAGAACAACCTTTTTAATAACACCATTGTTCAAGTACGCTCGAACTGAATTCGGATCACTAATACCCGTTACGATAATCTTTCCTTGCATGCCCGCATTTTCGACAGCTTGCGCTTCACCCGGAGGGATAGTCGTGGCAACGCCAATAAAGCCTTTAATGTGAGGATATGCCGCTATCATGCGAGTCGCAATTTGTTCAGCTCCTGTAATACTTTCGCCAGCATATTGGATTGGAAGCAACTGAATATTCGGGTATTTCTTGAGACGCTGTTTCATATACATGATCCACGTATTGAGGTTCGTTGCGGTCGGGCCGGCAGATATAATCGCCAGCTGTCCAGAGTAATTCATTTCCTTGGCAGCTATATCCACCACGTCATAGCCCAGAGCTTGACTACGTGCTTGTTCTACCCACAACTGATTGTAAGGACTCGATACATTTGAGTCAGCAGCGTAAAACATAATATGGTTATCTACCGCTTGCTTAATTAACGGGTCCAATGCCGTAGGACTATTAGCAGAAACCCCCACCGCGGAAACGTGTTGTTGAATTAGACTGCGTACATACTCCGCTTGGCCCGAAACCGAGGCAGTCGTAGGACCTTCATATATCCACCGAGCACCAAACCTTTTAGCCGCTGCCTGCCCCCCCTGATCCATCGCCGAAAAGTATGGTATCCCCACCAACTTCGGCACGAAGGCAATAGAATATTGTTTATGCGTTGCCGAAGAGGCCGCGGTTGTCGAAGACGCCGTTGTGACCCCACATCCAGCAATCGACATTGTCGCCGCAGCCATGGCAACCGCTATTTTTGCTTTCGCCTTGCTATTCATGGTCTCGCCTCCAATCATTGTTGATATTGCAATTGTCTTTTACTTGTGATTAGTATTCAAGATTTTTAACGATGCCATTTTATAAGTGATATTAGTATTTTCCCTTTTTGAGCGTTACAATCATTTTATTGAATTATTTATTTACTGTTGTGACCAGAGAGGAGGACTATGTGTATGAAACGCTCGGAAAATTTAGCTATAAAAGAATCTAAACGCCACCGTGACATGCTTGCTTTTATAAACTCTCGTAGCAAAGTTACCGTCAATGACCTAAGCCTCACCCTAGGCCTAAGTGTTCAAACCATTCGCCGTGAATTGCGCTACCTGGAACAACAAAATCTAGTAATTCGAACGAAAGGAGGGGCCATGGCAATTGATCCCTCCCCTCTCCATCATCAATTAAAGGGCAACGACTTGTCACTTAGCGCGTCGGCCATTACTTTAATCAATGACCATGACGTTATTGCTCTTGACTCTTCCTCCTTCTCTCGAGCACTAGCCCGTCAAATCCGACAAACCGGTATAAAGGCGACCGTATTAACAGCGAGTCTGGATGTGGCGAACGAATTAATTAATGCTTCAAACTGTCGTCTCGTCGTAACAGGCGGCATTTACCGAAGCACTTCACAGAGTCTAGAAGGCACCTTAACGCTACAAGCCATTAAATCTTTCCGTATAGAGAAAGCGTTCCTGACATGTGATGGTTTCACCCTTCAAGACGGCCCCACAGAATCTGACGACTATCAAGCGCAGTTCAAGTCTCTGTTAATGCAAAACGCCAGCCAAACCATTCTAGCTGTTCCAAGTCAGGTCATCGGAAAAAACTCCCTTATCCCACTATGTTCGCTTAGTGCGCTATCATGGATTATTCTTGTCGACCCTTTAGATATCCGGCAAATGGAAGCCCTTCAATCGTTAGGCATCAAAACACTTGTCGATCCCTTTGCTTATAGGAAGAAGAACAGTAGTTAAAAAACTAACCGCAGAATTTATAAAAAACATCTAAGCATTAGCACTGTCTAGAAGATGTCCTTGATTACGGTTAATTCATCACAATCTTGTCGAGGGAGCAAAAGATTATATACCTTCAGTATGTGGACACGCTCGAACATTCGACATCATCAGAAACTTCAGCCTCAACTCGACGATTGCGGGTCCTCCCGGACGCAGGGATTTCCCCTGGATGCAAAGAATAGGGGCCGCGATTACACAATCTGAGACATGTTTTTTGCGGCGCGTTCCTTGGTGGCTATGGCCGAGTCGATCCTCGTGGATTTTCTCGAAACATCTAGACCACCCATTATTACGTTTAGTTCGCATTATCTAGTCGATGCAATTCCAATTCGCGGACGTAGCTTGATTTCAATTCAGTTTTGAGGACTCTCTTAACGGCCCCTCGGCGGACCTGGTTGTCGGTATACCCACAACACCACAAAAGGGAGCACGGACAGGGTAAAGGAGGAGGTGCCCCACCACTTCAATTCGCTACAGTAACGAATACGTATTGGAAAATGTTGCAACATTGTTATCAATTGGTGATAGTGATAAATTTAATTTGTTTTACTATATTATCCAAGGACTGATCTGAGAATGGCAAAATGGGATACCGTTCCGGATGGCATTGTATTTGGTCCACATGAATCGATAGTGGATAGGCACTCGACAAGCATTGTGGGAATATCAAGGGCTTGCAGTGCATCCGTGTCGTTGATCTGCTCGTAGCGGGGAAGCGTTCTTCGGCGTTCTAGCATCTCTCGGTACATAAGTCGAAAGGCCGCGCGACTTTCTTTGCTTATACTCTCTTCTTTGCCGTTGATGCCAATAAGCCAGATGATCTCAGCGGCATTTACGAGTCTTGTCACGTCATGCGCTGCCAATGCCGCCTCATACTCCGCATAGATAGCGGAATCGGGGCCATCGATTTTGGGTTGAAATCCAAAGAGACCCGTTCCCAACAAAACCAGTGACGATACACGAGCCGGGTACCGTTTGCCCGCATGAATGGCGACAGCGCCTCCTAACGAAGATCCCACCAAAGTGGCTGTCTCCACTTCCAAATAGTTCAAAAGAGCAACCAGCGTGTCCGCGGGGTCATGGCGTTGAGAGCTCTGATCAGTTAGCCCATCTGCCCACAAATCATAGGTGATGCAACAATAATCATTGGACAACCGGTTCACTTGGATATTCCACTGCCGGTGGTCGGTCAATGCGGAATGCAGAAAAACCACCGCGGGACCGGAGCCATGGGCCGTGTAGCAAATGGCACCTTCAGACGTTACGAATTTGGGCATACCCAATGCCTCCTCTGCTCTTGATAAATATTTTTATTTTAATATCACACTGAGCCCTGGTTGCTCGCCACAGCTGCACCCTAACCAATTCACCACCTACGAATCCCACGGCAAAGACTCTGGCAGGAGTGCTGCCCTTTAGGCCGGAGGCGTTAACGCCTTATGTCTATGGGACTGCTTATGTCTCGCAATATGATATGATGATGGATAAATGGGCAACAAGGGGCGAGTTTCACGGGCAGGAAAACCATTTACGTACGACCCAATGACGAACCGTTATGGCAGCAAGCCGAACGTGAAGCCGGCACAGAGAGTCTCTCCACGGTTTTGAATGAAGCACTACGAAAACACCTTCAGGGGCGGCCCGCTGGGCCGGCCCATCTTTGGCTGGATCACGCCGAACGCCCAATGACTGTAGAGGTCGAGCCATTAGAGGGGGGATGGCAGATTCGCATCCCCCGTGCCGATGAACCCAAGCTCAGTCCGCGGTCCGATGTTATCAAAACCTTAAGACGCGTGATTGGATGGGATGACGAATTTAATCGCACCCTCGCAGCCTCTCCAAAAGAATCTATCTGGGTTTGGATTCCCGCATCTTCGGTCTCTGGCATCATGTGGCGGCCCCACACGCCCGCCACAGGTATAGACTACGTTGCGAAGGCCCGGGCTGCATGGCCTCTTCTTCGTGAACGGAGCCGCAATCAGTTGACAATGACCTACGGAGACTTAGGCCATGCCTTAGGCGGTCTACATCCTCTCCATGACGTACCTCAAGTGCTGGATGTCATTCAAGCGTGGTGTCATGAACACAAAATGCCAGACCTCACAGGGTTAGTTGTCAGTCAGCGTACCGGACTTCCCGGTCGCGACTATTGGCGACAAAATGGTTGGAGTGATTTATCCCCAGAAGAACAACACACGCAATGGCAAGCTAGTCTCAGAACACTAGCGGCAAACCCTGGGCCCGAAAAGCCGCCCTTCTAGATCCTATCATCCCTCAGGACAATTCCTCAGCGCGGTGACAATCGGCGCTTGAAAACTGCGGACTTTCGCAATGTCCGTTTACTTTCCCCTTGCTACGACACGAATGGCACCAGAGACCAATTGCTAAAGCATGTATCCTAGACCCTGGAGTAAGCCTGCTCATCATTGGAGGGACCCCATGAGCGCCAAAGAACATCCTTCCCAGTTGCAGGCGCAACACTATTGGCACACCACACACTCGATTGCTGTACCGCTTTGGGTCCTATTGTCTTTGAAGTCACTATCTTATTCTGATGCAGTAGTCACCCTTGCAAGAAGAGCGTGTCGCATAAGACCGAGACATGCCGCGCGCAGACCACCCCACCACACAGCCCCTCTCGTACATGCCTCATACACAGCCCAGCTCACCACGGACAAAAAATATTATGTTGAAACGATGTTTACCAGTTGACCGAATCTTTACATGATCATATTATACGTATGTAAGTCATTATTGATCCCTTGAAACGGAACCATTAACGACCAAGAACAGCGCCTAATCTAAAATTTGATGGCTAGCACAAGAGTTCTGACGGAAAGCCTTAAGCCAAACAAGGCATCAGGAAATAAAAACGCCGTGGCAAAACTGCTGCAGAAGCATCTGCCATCTTGACAGATGACTCCTAGCACCGAAAATAGGAGGGCATCATGCGAAAAAAGCGAGAGAAAGATCATGACAGCGTGTGGTCGGTGGACAACGAAAGGAACCCTGCCAAGCCCACGAGTTTTCTGAAGAAGTTAGCGCACGGCGCCTGGTTCATTGTCGTTCTCGTATGGCAACTCATCCGTCTTATTTTCCGAATCGTTTGGCGTATCCTCATTGTTTTATCGATTATCGCCACGTACGTTTTAGCTTTTGTCGCAATATTCTCCGTCACGTCCGAAGAGGCGGAAAAACAGATGAAGCGTTATTTATAGTTGGAAAACTCTTCGTTCTACCGGTGCAAGCACAAGAAATTTCGTAACGCAAGTTAGACCCATTTTAGAAACACAGCAGAAAACACCCTTGTCTTTCTGGTTTTTACACCATTTATTCCCTAGGAGGTAAGCATGATGGATTTTCTCACATTATGGACGTCTGATTCTGAACAGGAGTGGAAACAAGCCCTCAACCGCTATTGGAGCTTTGTCCAGCCCGCCAATTATGCGCTAGAACAAGACATGGATCACTTAGACCGCGCCGTGGTGCAGTCTCTCACTGCTGCCGACTTCTATGACTGGCTCTATAACAAATACTTTGTGTGGAAATACACGCAGAAAAACCGCTTAGCCACCACACGGCGTGCACTGGCCAAACGCCATCAAGATGCCGCGGGACTTAAGGAACTGGAAGAAATCCAGCACCAAATCTTTACCATCGATACGTACGCGCAACCCAGCCAAGCATTAGACAATGTCACCCGAATCGGGGGTCTGGGAACGGCCGGGGCGTCAGGATTGTTAGCGGTTCTATTTCCAGAACACTTCGGAACTGTCGACGTGTTCGTTGCCGAAAATCTCCTTCAAGTGCCTGCCTATGTTAATCAATTGCCAACAATAAAGCCTAATGGCACCATAAATATCACAAAAGACCAAGCCGTATGGATGGTCAAGGTATTTCGCCAAAAGGCCGACGAACTAAACGCCATGTTTCGGACAGATTTTTGGACCCCACGCCGTATTGATATGGTTTTGTGGGGTACGCGGTCTTAAGACCATCTCATGCCGAAATAAGCCAGGAGCTATGGCTTCTTTGCCCGAAATATCATAGCCCATGAAGTCGTCATAGGTTCCCTTCCCTTAGGTATGAGTAACTGTCCCATGATATATGGTCGGCAATCATATTGCTCTATGCATTGCCGACCATATAGTAGTCTCCGAACGATCTGAAGATGTTCGGTCATTTACGTCTCCCACATCTGAGTTTAAGACTTTGTCCAAAGAGAGCTGTTTGGCTGAGCAGGATTATTTGACTATCCCCTATCATGGAATCGTGAGCCCATGGATGATTGTTTCCAAGAGCGAGATGTGTGCATGGCCATTTTTCATGGCCATGATGCGATAATGGTGATGGTACTCGTGAACGGTCGTTGCCATGAGCGTTGACAATGTTTCAGGGGCAGGATAGACCACCAACGAAATCTTAGTCCCCTCCCAATTGGTCCATCCAGAAACTCCGCCCAATTTACCGCGGCCAAATGTGTCAGCAAGATCCATTGGAAAGACTTCGACACTTAACGTATGATCCAAAGGAAACCGTCTCTGAAGATTAAGAAGGGTGTCGCGCACCCGAGATTCAATCCCAATCCGGGCCATGTTGGCAAGCGTTCTCTCCCAGTCATCCACCGAAGCCTCGATCGTTAAGAGCCCGTTGCCTTAGAGATCATCTACCTCCTCTAAGCAGAGATCCGTCAGTCGGGCAAACAAGGCACGTCCTCCATTTGAGGGATCCGTTCGCAGTGCCTGTATGAATTGCGTCAGCTGTTTCCAACGCGGAATCATGATTAATTCGCTCATGTCATTCTCCATATTCCTCTACCAGTTCGTACCTTCAACTGAACGCCCTCATCATTTCTACGGTTCGAGCTTCATCACCACAGTGATGCTTCGACCGTCTAATGCTCACGAATCGGCCCATCTGGCGATCCCAAGTCTGTTAAAAACCTTGGAGTTACTGCGCCAGGAGACGTTCGGTCTCCTTGACAGTATGCGCGAGGAACGTGGGATTGGCCTCCCGCAACTCGCTAAGCGAGCCATATCCATAGGTCACCGCAACCGAATCAATACCATTATTGTGAGCGCCCACAATGTCATGAGCCCGGTCGCCTATCATCACGGCATCAGACATGCCGGGATAGCATTGCAGAGCCTGGGCGATAATTTCGGTCTTCCCCGATCGACTCCCGTCAAGATTGCTCCCAATGACCGTATCAAAGAATGCCCGCAACCCAAAATAGTCCAGAATTCGTTCAGCAAAGATACTCGGCTTAGATGTCGCAACCACCAAATGTCGCGACGTAACGCGCAGCGCTTCAAGTAGAGACGGAATGCCTTCATATACGTGATTTTCATAGAGTCCATAGCTCGAAAAATACTCCCGGTAATATGAGACGGCTTGCGACACGGCATGCGAATCTAGATGATACTGCTGGGAAAATGTCACATGTAAGGGCGGTCCGATAAATGCGGTTAAGGCGTCCGGACTTGGGGAATCGATTCCAAGTTTTTGGAGAGCATACTGTAGCGACTTGGTGATTCCGATCTTGGGGTCTGTTAAGGTGCCGTCCAAATCAAAGAGGATTACGCGATATACGGCCATAGAAGCCATCCCCATCCCTCCGCGCGTTCTATGTATTCGCAAGCATTCAACCGATTTTCTGTTGGCCCCCCACCCTACTGCAAGGTACGAAACGGTAAAAACAAATCTCTTTTCAGATAAGGAAATGCAGAAGCGAGTACTAATCTAGACCTGTGGCTAGACCACTAAGACGCGGGATTCCTATGAACCCACGCCCCTCTTTCCGAGTCATTTTTTCTCGGCAACGACGCGAAGACGCTGATAATCGATATACCATTGGCCACCACGATATAATACTGGGCGACACTGTTCAATTACCTGCTGAACTACCTTGTCTCGTGTTAGATGGTCAAGACCAGACAAAAAACTTTCGGCAAATCCAATTAGCCAATGCTCAATGCCCTTGTCACCATCGGGCATCGGAGTAGGACGCGCGAAATGAACTGCATAGGTTGTTTTAAAGCCTTGGTGTTCTAATAATGTGGTGTATTCGCCAATGCTCGGAAAGTACCAGGGATTTCTGTCTTGGGCATTAATGCCCAGATCCCCTATGGCCCGGTCTAACGCATCAATGACCGTCATCACGTTTCCTTTTCCCCCGAATTCCGCAACAAATCGCCCACCTGTGTCTAGTGCATCCCACACGCATTTGATAACCTTGGTAGGCTGCCTCATCCAGTGCAGGGCGGCATTTGAAAACACCGCATTCATAGGCCGTTCCACTTGAAAGGCTTCGGCATTGCCCACCCTAAAGGTCAACGCTGGGTACTTTTGGCGGGCCCGTTGAATCATGGATTCCGAAAGATCCATTCCGATCACAAATGCTCCCGCCGTGGCTATTTCCTGAGTCAACTCCCCAGTCCCACATCCTAAATCGAGGATATGTTCGCCTGGTTGAGGCTGCAATAACGCCACTACGCCTTTGCCGAACTCCGCTACGTAACCGAGCTTATCATCGTAATGGGTGGCATTCCACGTGTGTTCCATAGTGTTCAACTCCTTTTCTGCGTATTGTTTTGAACGACTCTTTAGCGTCGTCTATGGACTTACTTTGTCGAATGCGGTCCTTGCCCAATTACCCCTGTTTACCATATTTACGCGTGGCAGCTGTGTGGAACATGGGTAATATCTAGATGGTCTCCATGATTGTAAGAAGACTTTGGTAGCTGTCGACCTCATGATACTTGACTCCAGTGGTAGAAATTTCGTTGAACAGTTTCTTGGCACAGGCAATCTTTGCCTGCTCAATCGGCCGTAGTTCAAGGCTGTCTATCGTGCCTTTGGTCTCGGCAATAAAGAAAATATGCTTCACCGAGCCCTTTTTAAACGTAATCGCCCAGTCCGGGGAGTAATTGCCCACGGGTGTGGGAATGTAAAAACCCCGCGGCCCCTTCGGCAACTTGGCGTAGACCACCACCTCTTCGGCTACATCCAAATCCTTAACAAAACGCCGCTCAACACTTTCCGCTGCCGTCCCGTCCGTGAATACGTAATCTTGAATCGCGTGCCTTGCCTTAAATGCCCTTGCGTATTCGTTTGAAGCGCGACTCATTGTGAATATCTCCGGCGAATAGGGATCTTCCGCACTTGGGGAATACGTAATATGTTCCACAACCACTGAAGCTTTCTGACGGTTAATGACAGCGCAGACTCTCGCAATAAATTCTTCCGGGTTATCGCGGAATTGCCATAACTTTTGGGGGTTTAGGCCTTTAAGGATTGCCACAACCGTTCGCCGGGTAAGTGTCGTTCCTTCGGCGATCTTACCAACAAGGTCATATTCGACAGAACTTCCTGCTGCACGGTCGAGCTGTTTCGTTTCGGTACCCTCGACAGTGAACTCTGCGCCTTCTTGTCGACCTCTTGTACTGGTATAAGACAGGGTGCCGACATGCAGTTCGTTATTGACAGCAGCGATGGACTTTGCAATGAGTTCGTTGCTGTCAAATTCGACGGTATAGGCATATTTTTTGTTGATACGCTGCCACAGCTCGTGGAAGTTCTTCCAGTTCTCGTTCAATGGATTTTCTTTAATCTTGGTCTCGTGTCCGTTGTCCACCATATCCTTCAGCGCACTCGGATCAAAGATAGCCTGTATGAGCTGATGAATACCGTTAGTAAGTGGTGCCAGATCGGCACTCAAAGGGGTCGGGGTGCTGAGATCAACAGCATTGCGATATGTATCCGTGATTTCACCATTGTCATCTACATAGTCGTTGCGGACCAGGTAATGGTAAATAGCCCGAGCTTCAGCAGCTGTAACGACGTGAATTTCATCCCCAACCTGCACCATTTTATCCGTGAAGTATTCAATACTAGCCCTTGTGGGGCGCTCATAAAGGTCGGACTGAATTTCCTTTTGCAAATCCGCCACAAATTCGGCGTAGCTCTCGCTAGCAACAACCGTCAGCAGATTCACGGCGTGCACTAAACTTTCGCCGCAGACCTCCATGTCCTGTCGTTCACCCTTACTGTTCACGCAAAGACGCAACCCGCGTCCGACCTCCTGCCGCTTGGCTGTTGCGTTATCCGAATGCTTCAGCGCGCAGATCTGAAATACATTCGGGTTGTCCCACCCTTCGCGAAGTGCAGAGTGTGAAAAGATGAACCGGGTCGGCTCCTCAAAGGACAAGAGCCGCTCCTTATTTTTAAGAATAAGATCGTAGGCGGAAATATCATCCGAAAACTCGCTGCCGCGCTTGACGGGGCTATCCGTGACCCGTCCCTTTTTGTCGATAGAAAAGTACCCGCGATGGGTCGCGGAGGTTGCTATGCCACGCAAGTAGGCTTGATATGCTGCTGGGAAAAGTGCCATCCGTTCGTTTAGCGCGGCTGTATATTCCTCTTCGAACAGACGTCCGTATTCCCCAAGGATTTCCTCCCCATCGTCCCCGTATTGCCGGTACTTGGCCACTTCGTCGATGAAAAAGAGCGACAGGCACTTAATGCCCTGCGCAAACAGCGTTTCCTCCTTATCCAAATGAGACGCGATAGTTTCCCGAATTTGTATCCGACGTATATCGTTCTCGTTGACGTCGCCCGTGGCTTCTCCCGTGCGCAGGCTTTCTCCGTTGGTCAAGGTCACCCGGGCCCGAATCGGATCAATTTCGGCGATCGAGACACCCTTATATTCTTCCAAACCCTGTGATGCGGTGTACAGGCTGTCGCCTACATCCAGTAATCGCGTTTGACGCTGCGGCACGCCGCTCTTGCGACGGACCTCAAATTCCAGCCGGGCGCGTGGCGGTTTTCGCTTATCCAGCACAATTTCCGACAGATAGAGATAGCCGTTCGTTCCACTCAAATTCTTCAGTTCAAACCCCTTGACCTCGATTTTTTTGACCAGCTTTTTATGGAAAGCGTCTAGTGCATCAAGGACATAAATCAGGTTATGGGAGGTTTTGTGCGTTGCCGAATAATTCAAGGAAAACAATGGCGCAAAGTTCTTTTTCAGCGCATTTTGCGTCGCCACACCTCCCATTTTCTGCGGCTCGTCGAGAATGATAATGGGACGATTCGCCTTAATCACGTCAATGGGACGACGTGACCCAAACTCGTCGCGTTTACTGTAGATAATGCGGGCTGCGTCGTTGCCGCGTCGGCCTTCGATATTTTTGTCTTCGTTCATCGTGGCGTTGAACGCCTGGGTGTTAATAATCATGACGTTGATGCCGCTGTTCTGAGAAAACTCGTCCAACTGGTGCAGATTCGCGGAATTGTACACAAAGAACCGGGCCTTGAGGCCATAAAGCTCCATGAAGTGGTCCTGCGTCATCTCAAACGCCTGCTTGACTCCCTCACGAATCGCGATACTGGGCACGACCACGATGAACTTGCTCCACCCATAGGTTTTGTAGAGTTCGAACATTGTCTTGATGTAGACGTACGTTTTGCCGGTGCCTGTCTCCATCTCGATATCCAAAGACACTGTGCCCAAGCCAGCGACAAGCTCTGGCGACCTTTGGATATGGTTTGCCGTCTGCACGGCATGGATATTTTTTAGCAGCTGTTCTCTGGACAACTCCACGTCGGCATTGCGGTAGGCGGTTTCAAAGTCCGGATCGAATTCGTCCAGCGTGCCTTTTAGCTGGCCAACATCGCGGCGAAACTTGGACAGGCCATGATTTGACTGCCCAGCAAACACCTTCACCACGCTCTCAGCAGCTTCGGTCTGGAAGGGCTGTATCTTGAATTGAAACGGCATTTACAGCACCCTCCTGATGGTCGACGGACTGTAGGTAGCGAACACCTGCTCGATGTTCACCATGGCACTGTCGCTGACGAAAGTGGCGTCACGGAACACGGCGTAATAGGGATGTTTCTTCGCAATGTCCGTAATAAGGGCGGTATCCACCCGGCCAAAGCAGGCAATCAGATAGGTGTCATTGACATAAAACAACGGGCCGTCCTGGGTGATTTTTGCGGACAACGGAATACCGAGGTCCAGCATTGCCTGAAGCAGCAAGTCCTCATCGGTGCGGTCCGGCTTGATGTTGTCGATCAGGCCATCAGGGTTAACTTTAATCTGCATGATTTCCTCTGGCCTGTAGTACACGTCTTTCATATTGGAACTGTCGAGCTTCAGCACGCGAAAACCAATATCAAGGTTTAGCGCGGTCGGTCCCGCCTCCTCCTTGATCTTGCGACCTGCCCGACGAATGCGTTCTTTGCCGATTTCGCAGATGTTTTTATATCCCGCCCTGAACGCCTCGCTCTTGTCATTGCAAGCTTCGGGAATTTGTACCATGATAAACTTGCGCTTGCCGCCGTCTTCGGCGTTGAGTTGCAAGACCGCGTGAGCCGTTGTGGCAGAACCGGAGAAGAAGTCGAGGACTAAATCGTCTTTACCGGTAGCGATTTTCAAGAGATTATATATCAACTTTGAAGGTTTCGGATGCGTGAAGAGTTTTCCTTGGCCGAACAGGGCACGGATTTCCTCTGTGGCATCCGCATTCATGCCGTGGCTATCCCACCATGATTCAGCACGAATTTTTCCATTAAGCCTTTCGGCGGCGAAAATTTTTTGAACCGGGCGGGTTGTTCCTGTTTTTCCAAAAATAATACGGCCATCCGCAATTCGGCGTTGCACCTCAACTTCATTGAATACCCAATATCGCCCTTCCGGAGGATTGAAAGTCTGCCCCGTTGAAGGATTAGTAATCGGGAAATGCGGACCTTTGTGATTAGCCGATAAATCCATTGTTGTCCATGCTCCGCGCGGGTCATTATCGGGGTTTGAATAAGTCTTAGCAATGAACTCTTCGGTAATCTCGTATCCAATTTCACCGATATCATCAACGTGTTTAGCATAGGCGATAATGTAATCATGGACGGGTGGAATCATCCCCATATTATTTCCATTGGTTTTCTTTTTCCAGAGGATGGTTCCTACAAAATTATTTTCGCCAAAAACTTCATCGCAGAGTTTACGTAAGTTATACCCTTCACTATCGTCAATACTGATAAAAATTACTCCATCACCGCTTAGTAAGTCCCTTGCCACACGCAAGCGCGGATACATCATATTCAACCAGTCGCTATGGAAACGTCCATTGCTATCGAGGTTTGGCGTGAGGCGATTACCCTGCTCGTCGTACTGCCCATCACGACGTAGAAAGTCGCCCGACTCCTCCGAAAAATTATCCTCGTAAATGAAGTCATTTCCTGTGTTGTACGGCGGATCGATATATATCATTTTCACGCGGTTAAGGTAGGTTTCGCGGAGCAGTTTCAGCACGTCGAGATTGTCCCCCTCTATGTAGAGGTTTTCGGTGGTGTCAAAGTCCACGCTCTCTTCACGACAGGGCCGCAACGTGGCGGCAATGGGCTGATTGGCCAGCAGTATGCTCTTACGCTTGTCCGGCCATGTAAACTGATAGCGCTCTTCCTTGCCGGATACGACGTGCACATTGATCTCCTGGGCCAGCACGTCGGCATCGACGGCTCGGACCACCGCCCCGTTTTCATCAATCGTCTCCGTCACGGCGTTGGGGAACAGTTGTGCCAGCTTCGCGAAATTTTCGTCCGTGATGGACGGCGTGTGCATGGGGAGTCGGTCGGGTTTATTCATGGGTCTGTCCTCCTAATTCTCTTTTCAACCGCTTTATTTCTTCGGCATATTCCCACTTCCGGCGGGATTGTTGTTCCGCCCGCGCTTTTCTTTCGAGCGCAGCAATTTGGTTGGATAGTTTTTCGCGGCGGTCATTCTCCGCGAGGATCGCATCAAGGTCTTGTCCGCTCGCCAGGTCAATCTGCGCGATTTGGGCAACAACGTGGTCCCATGCCTCTCCTAGGTCAAGGCCACTCAACTTTAGTTGCCATGCGTCTATCGGCTTGTCGTCCGACACCAGAACCTTTGCCGTGCGGTACACGGCCAGTCGTGCATGATCCCTATATTGCAGGACAAAGACCAATCGCTGGGCAATGAATTGCGCGAGGAGCGCAATGTTCTTCGTGTCGCAATCGGGGGTTTTTAGCGTCACGGCAACCACATAGACCGCCGACACCTCCTTGCTTGCCGCAAGATTGACCGTCTGCGGCGAGATTTCCGCGACAATTGCTAGGCGACTAATCTGCTCATCAAACCGTTTGCGGTCAGCGGCCGGTGGCTTGAACTTCTCAAACAACGCCTTTTTCGCCAGCGGTTTGTTAATCGCCGTCGTGCTGGGTAAGCCTAACATCTTGCGATCTCACCTCACCGTCACAAAACATACCAACTCGAAATCATCCAATCCCTCGATCGTATGGGCCGCCAACGATATCGGCTGACCCGAGAGGAAGCTGTCCAGGGTATCCTCCTCATTCAAATCCACGATGGACTTCACCCCCACGTAGAGCAAGTCGGAATAGCGCCGCATATCGCGTCCATCTTGCGTTTCCGCGTTAAACTCGTCACACAGTGCACGATCGGGCTCAGGCTGACCTCGACATAGCTGACGGAACACATCAAGCAGTTTTTTCGGCTGCAAGTGGTCGATATATACGGTGGATCCATCGCCAACATAGACCATATAAAAGGGGTGCAACTGATTCTTGTTCTTCGCGTTGATGTGCGCATTGCGGTTTTTCAAGATAAAAATTGTCCCTGGGGGTGCGTCGGCGTGGCCCTTCACCACCGCATGAAGCCCGAAGGGAACTTTGTCTAAATTGCCGTGATGCTTGACGTACTCGAGCAAGTCCAGCCGAAATTCGTTCAATCCCAAATCCATAATCGAAATCCCGGACTGCATATCCTCGATGTCGACCACGTCATTTTGGAGCTTTTCAAGCTGCGCCATACGATATTCCAAGTCACCCCGCTCCTCCGGATCGATGGGGTTATCGTCGCCCGTCGCCGTCATGACCGAGGCCTTCATTCGGGTTTCCACGCGTCCTTTGAGTTCCAAATACTTATCCAAGGCAATGTTTGGCCAAAAATTTACCAGTTGGATTGTTTCATTGCGGCTGCCAATCCGGTCAATCCGCCCGAATCGTTGAATAATACGGACCGGATTCCAGTGAATGTCATAATTGATACAGAAGTCCGCATCTTGCAGATTCTGCCCTTCCGAGATGCAGTCCGTCGCAATCAAAATATCGATGTGATCCGGGGTGTAGGGCATGAGCACGCCCTTATCCTTCGATAGCGGAGAAAACAACGTCAGAATGGTGTTCATATCGACGTGCTTCAGCTTAACCGTCGTCTTGCCATCGGTGGTCCCGGTGACGATCGCGGAATCCAGCTCAAACCGTTCTTTGGCGAACGGTGCAACATGGTGATACAGGTACTCGGCCGTATCCGAAAACGCTGTGAAGAGCAATATCTTTTTGTTGCCCCGATTAAACGGCTGCTGCACCTTGTCTGCAATCAGCTGCAGGAGCGTTTGCAACTTCGTATCGTGTGCCGGTGTGATGTCTTTGACCATCAGGGCCAGCAACTCCAGGATTTCGGAATCCGCGACCAGCTTCTCGCGCCACGATACGTAGTCCATATCATTGAGGTCGATGTCCAGCTTCTTTCCCTCGGTTGGAAATACGCTGGTATTGAGATCATCGTCATCAAAGTCGCCGGGGTCATACTCGCGCGTATGAATCGTCCGGTTCATACCTGTTTGAAAGGCATCGATGGCCGCAATTGTACCATCAATCAGGCTTTTCACGCGTTGCAGCGTAATATTGAATGATGCGATAGAGCTTTCGAGTCGTTTCAACAGGTTAATGCACATTAAACGCCGTATCCCATTTTCGCGTCCCGCACGGTCGATATTCACACTAGGGTCGATGTATTTGGCACGTCGGCTCTCCAACAAAAAGTCGGTTGGCACATACACGGCGAGATTTAAGAGCATTAGCTGCTCGTAAATCTCATCGTAGTCGATTGCGGATGAAAGATCCGTCAGCTTCGGACGCAGAGAGATGGGAGGCCTTCGCTCGGGAAATTGTCCGATTTCCTCGGTATTATAGTATTTTTCAATGTGCTTCCGAGACCGTGCGATGGTCACACTATCCAACACGGTAAAGAAGTCAAAATCCAAGGCACGTAGGAGGCTTTCGGTCGTGCGCTCTTGGGGATCCAGTTTGCTCCACCGATTAAAAGCGGTTTGGGCATTGCGGAAAATCACATCAATAGGTTTGGTCGTGTCAAGTTTGTCGTTAATCAGTGCTGGAGTGCCTTCGTAGGCCAGTTCTAGCTGGTGGCGTAGATCGGAGAACCCGTTATTCACAGGGGTAGCGGAAAGCATCAACACTTTGGTCTTGACGCCTTGTCGAATCACCTTGTTCATTAACTGCAGGTACCGGTTTTCCCGCTTGTCGTCGCCGCGCCCGGAATAGTCCCCACCGTTACGAAAATTGTGGCTTTCATCGATCACGACCAGATCGTAATTGCTCCAGTTCAGCTTGGACAGATCGACTCCGCCGGAGGACCCGTGCTCGCGCGAGAGATCGGTATGATACAGCACATCATACCGCATGCGGTCGGAGGCAATGGGGTTATTGCGATAGTTTTCTTTGAACGTGCGCCAGTTGTCTCCCAGCTTTTTCGGACAGAGGACCAGCACGGTACGATTGCGCAATTCATAATACTTGATGACGGCGAGGGCGGTAAATGTTTTACCCAACCCCACGCTGTCGGCAAGAATACAGCCGTTATACATTTGCATATCGAAACAGGCCGCCGCTATCGATAGTTTGTCGCCCTTTGTAATGGTGGCCCCTCATATACGTCGATAGATGCTTCCCCTCATATACGTCGATACACGTTATTTTACACTCCTGCACTTACCCGGAAATATCTTGCAGCGTTTCATGATAAAACGTTACCATAGATTTCAAATTCCCAACCTTTGTCATATATTCGGGGATGCGTTGGTCAATTCCTGCTGCATTGAGACAACAATGATATTTTAATCGAATATCATGCAAGCTTTTTTGGCGGGTTGCAATGAGTCCACCATCTTCGCAAAAATTATACCAGTGGTTCCTGTGTTCCACTCACTACTCTTCATTCCAGCACTTCCGGGATAACAGCGCGCTCTGCCCATGCACTTACTTAACGCTGTATAGCTTGACAATCCAACTCACGTCGAAGCAGGGCTCCACTAAAACACCTCCCGTTCGCACGAAATTTTGTTCTGCTCGATGATTCGACAGATAAAACCACATATAAACATCCACAGGAGATACCGGATCATCTATTCCTCCCCATAATTTTCCAGTTAAGGGGTTTCATGGTGACGGTTCGCGTAATGGCTGTTTCCGTAAAGACGCTGAGGGGGATGTGGAGCGCATCCAGGATCCCGAAGGGTCGCGTGGAAATTTTCGGAGTGGTCACGGTACGGGTGCCTGTCACGTCACGCGTGACCCGCAGACTGGCCAAATCGCACCAGTTCGGCCGGGGTATAGTGGATGTGGGGACAAGATGCCATGGGTGCGGCGTGGTGGCCATCCAGTGATCTAGGCCGCGTTGTGTATCCGCCTCACACGCAAACTGTATATGGCCAAATAGAAATGGCTCTTCCACACTTTTGGTGTAAGCCTTTCCGTTTATCCAACCATGGCGAATTTTGTCACGCAGCGCCCGTCACGTAATGGTGCTCGTCTGTGGTCATCTCGCTGCCGCCGCATTCGGCGACGGGTCCTAGAGCGACCGTAAAAAAGGCTAGGCTGAACCAACCATGTGGCCTGACGCATGCGGAGGCTCTTAGCCGGCATGGGTGTGGAGCGTGCGTTGGCGTAGGAGGAAATCCCCCGGCCCCCCATACAAGATCCGTTTCAATCGCTTAATTTTGTTGTTAAATCCTTCCACCATCCCTTGGCTTCAAAAGCTACGAACGCCGGCGAGTACGGCCACCTCATCGTCACTGACGCCTTTGGCAAAGCTGACGAGTTCCGGAATGCCACTCAGCCGGAAGAGTTGCAGGATACCCAAAGGCAACTCACTTTGCAAGTCGGTAGGAAGCCGAGCTTTTACGTCACTTGACGGGACGTGATCGCACTTTCATAACCCCTTACGCGCCGCAAAGGGGTATCCTATTTACAAAACTTCGTATAAAATCTTACGGTTGGAATTCACCGATATTCACCAGCACCCCCACAGTAGCTTACCGAGGTACTCGACGCTATGACGAATCCTAAGGTCGTCTGATCGCCCGATGCATCCAAAATTCTGGCCGACGATTCCTTTGTTTCCCTTTTCAGTAGCTATGGTTCCGATGATCGTCCGAATGGCACAACGTTGCGCCCCATAATTGAGGGAAGTCCGGATACTCAGAACACCTCGGCCTTTATAGTAAATAATCGGATAACATGGTTTGGGCTTGTAAAGCAAAATTGGGAACCGTTTTTTGAAGTGATGTTAGGATTCCGGAAACTGAATTCATTGGACTATGTCTGTTTGATGCGAGGTCCTTAAGAGCGTAAAAAAACTCCTGTGGGGCAAGCTCCAATTGATAGCACAAAAAATCGTCCGGATGCTGCACGTCCGTGTCACAGAATCCGGCGGGCACACGGAAATCTTTAAGGTTAGCGGTAACCAATACATCAGCCCTGCTAGCAATAGCTGCAGCTAGCACATGTCGGTCTTTCTTATCATTCGGCATCGCGGGAATCGCATGTACATAATAACTGCGATCTACCATGGCATCGGGGAACGCATCGGTCATGATATCGAGCAAATATTTCACACCAGCCTCTACTTTGGCAGTATCTCCCTTCGCTTTTTTGATATAGGTCCGTTGCAACTCATCCAAAACATCCGGGCTCCACCGGATTTGACAGATGCCGACTTCCGCAATGGTCAAAATGACATCGCGGAGATTCGTAGGAAATAGGACGCATGCGTCGAGAAACGCAACGAAAGCCATATTTATGGCTCCCGTTCGTCGAAATCATCCGACTCGTATAACCCTAAAGACTCCGACACCCGCACCATTTCATTGACATTGGCTTTACGTAGACTGTCCCGTGTGCTCTTGAAGTCCAAAAGATCACCCAACCGTACCCGGCGGTGAGATCCCACGAGGTGATAGCGTATCTTCCCCTCTTCCAACAAACGAATCAAATACGGACGGGAGACTTGCAGCAAATCCGCAGCCTGCTGTGTCGTCAGCTCCTGTTCGTAATGCAGAATGGACACAGAATTGCCCTTAGCTAGTTGTCTCGCTGCCTCCATTAAAACGCGCACCAGCGGAGTAGGAAGCTTTACCTCAACATGCTGATCATCCACCAAGACATAGTTCGTATTCGGATGTGCAACTAAGTCGCCAGCCACTCGCTTAATGATTTCGAGATCTTGCTCGTCTGGCCCAATTAATATTTGATCAGCCAAAAGGATCCCTCCTCTCCGCGAATTAGTCTACTCGTTCTCAATCACATTATACGAATTAAACGAAATAACCGCAAAAGGCTTTTGGGGAACCGAGGCACAATATCTTCGGTAATCCTTGTGTTGACTAATGTCATCCATCCCAAATGGAGTCTCTGCAGAAGACCTTATCTGCCCTTTTATCTGACATTCTCATCATGAGGGGATTACTTGGCTAAACGAATAAACGACGAAACGTCACTAATGCGCATTAAGGGCCCTTAAACGCTCAGCAGTAATTCGACCATATTGTGAACAATACAGCGGATTATTCTGAGGCACAAACTAGACCGCATCGCCCGCGATGCACAGTGTTTCTCGCCCGCGAGGATAAAAGACCATTAAAAAAATGGAAACCAAAGCAATAAAAAAACTTGCGGTGAACGGGTTCGAAGGATACTCGATGGACAAATGCCGGAAACCGCATACAGCAAATGTGAACACAGGTGGCGTTGTCATTCCCCGTTTCGGTCCCATCAATTCACCCATTCCACCGAAACCTCCGCAATCCGCAGAGTCACATAACTGTGGTCCTCCATTGGTGATAATGAGGTTTTGAGTGAGTGGGGTAGACAAAAACGCGTTTGTCCTTGGAAATATTTGATGTATTCATTTTCTATCTCATGGCATTTTGGCCCGGTTTGTTCTGACATGACTCGGAAGAGCCATTCCATCTTGACGAAAACGATTTTTCTTGTTCAAGACTAATTATTGTATAAGTAATTATTTAATAACAACTAATAATAAGCGAGGCCTTATGGCGTTAACAGAAGCTGAATCGGAAGTGTTCCTCATCCAGCCCAAGGCGTTACACGACAAAGTCAAATGGAAACAGAGATCCGAGGCGCCGTTCCTCTACAGAGCAGATGCACGAGTGCTTCTCACGGAATCGGGTGATGTTCGACCCTTGGACCTTGTGTTACCATACAACGATAAGGCAAAAACGTTTACATTTATATTGAGGTACGGAAAGAGTGAAAATATTCGACGGCTGGACTTTAATAAACCACACAGGAATCCAGGCGCAAATTCCCGAACAAAAATCGATAAACTACACAAGCACAAATGGACAGATGCATACCAAGATCAATGGGCCTATGAACCAGGAGATATTGAAGACCCATCGGACGTGCAGAAGTCGCTGGGGAATTTTCTTCATGAATGTCACATTGACTATGAATCTAAACAATTGGGTAACTTGACAGTGCAAGGCAGGTGGGTCTGAAGTGACATGCAGTGTGATCGATCAAGTGGTAAGTTCAATGCCATGGTTGTTCACTTGCCACTACGAGGAACCTATAAATAAATATGTCATGGAAACTCCGTTTCTATTACCCGACGGAGATGTTTTAACGTTCTTTTTCGACCCTGAGTCAGGCAGACTGTCTGATTTGGGGGAAACGGTACATCGGTTCGTAGCCCTGGGGATTTCACTGGAGGCAAACAAAGCTTGGGTTCAGAAATCCCTTATCGACCCGGAGGTTCATTTCGAATACGGCGAGCTATTTATTGAAAAACTCCACCGGCCTGCGGCACTTGCTGGGTTGATTAATACTGCGATTAGACTCGCAGACCTTGAGCTAGTCAAGACACAACGCCGCCCAAAGACATTTCCCGAAGATGTCAAGGCCTACCTGTCGACGTTGCCGATAAAATATTTTTCAAAACACAGGATAATGATACGAGATGCGCAGTTAACGTTTGACTTCTATGTCGAGTCTCCGCGTCGAGCGTATATAGAGACGGTACATGCACACCCCAAATTCGAATGTGTTAGGAAAGTGGACCATCGTCAAGAAAAATGATGCGAACACCTTACTTATTACAGTTATTCGCCCTGGCCTGCACCTACCAGCTGTTTTCTATGAACAACTCGACGATATATCTGTCATGGTCCCTTAGGAGTACCGCACAAGGCTAGCAGGCATCCTTATATCCTAGGATTGAATTTTACGTTATCTATTGTCGGCCGCGGATCCCTCGAGTTCTACATTATCAGACCGCATCCGAGTCTGAATACCCGATCCGGTTAGAGTCTCAGTGTCTGGTGTCCGACATACATCCACTGAACACGTGTGCCAAAGCAAAAACATCATGCAGCGACGTTCAAAGCCCAAGCGTTGCCGGAGATGCTAGCTAAAGGAAGAGAAGCCGGTCGTTCAGATTGCGGCTGAACACCAGATACATCCCAGTCAACTCCAACGGTGGAACCGTCAAACCCTAGAACTTCTGATCCACATGGCCGTAGAACGCCTCCAAACAAACACTATTGGGTCACATTCCAAATATTCGCCTCATCTGGCGCCCTTACGGTAATTTCGCCCCCGTTATCGCCACAGTGGATTCCTATCAGCTATAGTAAGATCAGCACAATTTAAACTAAAAACAACAGCGGAGGGTCCCATGCGCACGGATACGGATATCTTCGACATCGGCCGCTTTGGGTGGCCACCTGACCTACAGCTCTATGCGGACTTATCGGCCACCACGTGGCTGAATGATCCTAGCCTATGGTCAGGCGGAGACCATCGTTTCATCGGAAAACTTATCCCGCGCGGCTATGCTCGCTATGTGCGATTGAATCATCCAGCATGGAAGAATCCCGGTCCGAGCGTGGAGCGGCTCACGTGGGATCAGCACGAACGACGGCTGATCCCCGTATCATGGGCCACCGTCGCCCAGTGGTCGAATCAGGACCTTGACGAGGCCTTGAGATTCGAAGACCTATTGCCCCCAAAAGCGAGACCCCAGGATCCGCCCTTCGACGAGGAACCACACTGGCACTTGTCGCCCGTGGTCCTGGAAAAGCTCATTCCTGTGCTGCGCCGCTTGACCACGACCCCAGAGCATATCTGGATGGGATTTTGCGACACCACCGGGGAATGGAACGCGAATCAGTGCGGGTGGGCGGAGGTCCATGACGACCGTACACGCCCCGACATTGACGAGCGGCGGCGATTACGCCAGCAATTTTGCCAGGAGATTGCCCGGTTACCACGGTGGGCACCGCCGGGCTGGGCCCCCAGTGGCCGCACCTATTGGTTAGCCTCTGGCCCCATCGAGGCCGTGTATGATGTTGCACGCGGTATTTATTCAGTGACACCCTTCCTCTGGTGGCCTGAAGACCACGCCTGGTGTGTCTTCCGCGAGATCGATTTCGACTTTTCCTTAGTAGCCACGACCGACGACGGTTATGAACGGATCATGAGACTGTCCGGCGTGGAGGCGTACGAGGCCGAGGTGTGGTAGCAGGCCGGGGATCTCAAACGGAAGAGATAGTACCTTGCGGATTAACGCCGGCTGGGACAAACAACCTCTGCATAGGCCCTCAAACACCGTTTCCCACGGGGCGGATCGTAGTATAGCATCCCGGCGCTGGGACGGCTAAACACAACCGTCCGACATCTTCAGTGGCACCCCGCGAGACTCTCGCCCCCGGTCGTCCTCCGGGACGTTACCCGTTAGGAAGATGGCCTTGTGTCAAAGCCCACGGACACGCGAAATTCGTAGCAATGTCAAACAAGTGGAAGCGGTGTCATGCTTCAGAAGGGGAGGATTGTTGATGTCCGTCGTCGCCCTAAGGGGGCGGCTGACGCCGTCCTCGCACACTGCCGCGATGGTGAACCGGTAGCAAGGTACGTGCGCATGCAATTGGGCTCGACGACAACCGCCTGCTCGGCAGCCTCAGCGGGAACCGGCGGCGACACCGTATGGTCCCCGTCGACGGTGCCTGTGGCTGCACCCAGCTCTTCATAGTTCGCCCCCACGTTCCCGTGATGCGCCCAAAATAGGCTTCGAGCCTTTGCACGCTGGTCGTGGGATGAGGTACGGAGGTTCCATCGTGAAGTAAAACAGATGGCATTCTGATCGTTCTGGTCACAAATCACGTTCGTGAAGGTCGACAGTCAAAACGGTATCCGCGACAATTCCGGTTAGGGGCTTCCCTGCCCCGTCGCTAATCTCATTATCACCGCGTCATGCCCACACACTCCGCTTGCGACGGGCCGTGTGGGCATTTTGCCGCGAAGTCATGCCAACCGCCTTAACCAATGACCGGGCCTACGATGGCAGCCATTGGCCAACCCCTGCCAAAATGAATTAGTACCAACACTTGAGGCGGGCGAAGTAAGAGTTCACTCTCTCTTGACTGGTGGAGGACGTTTTATATCCATAGATACGATGGCCACCGGACGCCCCGTCAAATTCCTCTTCAGGGCTATTCCTCATCGGGCTCGAAGAATGCCTCCTTGTCCCTATTAGCCCACTCATCCCAATATGGCCACCGTCGTGCTCGCTAGGGCTAAGTTTCTTTGTCGCGATATCGTGCGTGTTGGCAACAGCTTTTTGCTTGTCCTTAACTGGCATAAGCGACCGCCATTCTAGAGCCGATTTTGATTGTTGGTTGAATCATGACTGCGTGGTAGCCGTATTTATCCACTTGAGCAGTCACGGCGTCGCTAAGTTGTAGAGTCGGACTCAAGGAATCCCACGCCATGAACCGCTCATCGAATGTTGACGAATGGCCGCCTAAGTTGAATTCTCCACGTCAGCGCGACGACCATATATGAGGAGGTATCGCTTCTCGAATGCCCGTTACTTAATGAGGGCTTTCCATGTGGGTAATTGCTCTTCACGAGTTTCTTTTGGACAAAACAAGGAGGTTCCCGTTTCCAGAGCAACGTCCTTGTGAAGGCCGCTTCGCAATTTGCGCATTCCTTCCATAACTTTGTAAAAGCACAGAAACTGGTAAAAGGGGTTCACTGTCGATCCCCCTTCCCGATACAAAGCATAAATAGGCCACATACTGCGCGTGACGGCTTTGTTGGTGGGCCAAGGCTTGATTCCGGCGGAAATCAACATGCGGACCCATACGCTGCTAGTGGAGATGTGACTGAGGGTGGTGCCCACGAGGTTCAATCCTTGGATTTCCGCCGCTTCACGACTATCTGCTGAAACATGTTCGGCTTTTATATGAATGTCGTTGAATTAGTGCTCATCATCCATCATTCTCCAAAATATATTCCTGCTGTCCATTTGCAACTACCATACGCATCCATTTTACCGAAAATCCTGATAGGCCGCTATCCGACCCGAATGTGCATGATGCAGAACATTAAGGATCGAAGGAATTGGGCCTACGGGTTTCATTCGGCAGAATTGCTCCATGTTGGCACATCGGGGACCGAAAATCCCGCGTTCACGCGTCCATTTCGTCACTACGATAGTCTGGGGCTGGCGCCATCACCGCTCTCCCCCAACGGATCGTCTCCCATCGGCTCTGGGTGACGCTGCGGTGAACGGCCTGGCGGAACACAAACACAAAAAACCTGCAATCGCTTGCGGTGTCTCAAATTTTTGTGGTGTCCCCGGCAGGATTCGAACCTGCGATACGAGATTAGAAGAATCACGCTCAGGTGTCTACCATGTCATTCCGATGCGCTGGAATCCTTGAGCATCAAAGGATTTGGGGTGGCTGAGTGTCCACGGTGCCGCTCCCAAACACCCATCCATTCCATCTCTTCCTGATGACGCGCCCCAACCGGTTAAATACCTTCCAGTCCGGCACCACCGGGTCAGGGCAAGACTTAAGCATCAGCTCCCACGCCTTCCGTCCATCTGGTAGGTCATGGGATCGCTACCCCACGTCCATTTGAACAAATTCGCGCGCCGTCATGATGTGCGGCGTCGTAATGCCTGCTTCCAGAAAATCCTTGTCTCCGGTAATGAGTATGTCCACATGCGCGGCAACGGCAGCGCGAAGAATAGGACGATCCGAAGCGTCGCGCACGAGGACTTCGTCGGCAATTCCGCCAACGGGTGTCTGAACGACCTCCACAACCGTCAAGACCAACGCCAAAAAACGTTCCAAGGCCGGAATCTTGTGCGGAAACTTACGATTAAACACCCGCCGCAGTTCGTCAATGTTTTGGTCAGTTATGAATCCATAATTGGGATGAGTAACCGCTTTTACGTAGGCTTGATACGGAACCCCGGACGGAATTAGCGAGGCTGAAAGAAGAATGTTGGTATCAATCAACACCTTCACAGTCAATCGGTTTCCTTTCGCACCACTTTTACCAGATCCATGACCGCGTCGTCCGAACCTAAGCCGACTTTCTCAGCCTCTCCAACCATGTCCTGTTGCAGCATTTTCATCGCATAAACGGCCGAATTCATCAGAATGACGCGATCATCCTCACAGATGAGCGTTACCCGGTCGCCTGTCGACAACCGTAACTGGGATCGAATATCTTTCGGGAGTGTGATCTGTCCCTTGGCCATCACTTTAGCATTATCAATGATGGGCACTGCCATGTCTTCGCCACCTTTCTGCCCAACAAGAAACCATCCCTACTTTCCCTACCATTATGATAAGCGATTTGCACGGAAAAATATACCCCGTTGCCAGCCCGTACTCTTTCCCGCATCAATCTATCTTAGACTCCGCATGTCAGCCCGAGGAGTTTTAGGGATTTAAATATCCCGAATCTTTCGCAAAGGAGGCGGGTCCGGCCATCACGGAATACTGTCGCATGGACACCTCATTTACCGAAAATCCTGCTAGGCCGCTATCCGGCCCGAATGTGGATGATGCAGAATCTTAAGGATCGAAGGAATTGGCCCACGGGTTTCATGCGGCAGAGTGCTCCATGTTGGCGCACCGGGGACCGAAAATTCCGCGTTCACGCGTCCATTACGTCGCTACGATAGTCTGGGGTCTGGCGCCATCACCGTTCTCCCCTGATGGATCGTCTAGTACGTCTCTTGGGTTGAACCGCATCCATCGGCTCTGGGCGCCGCGGTGAACGGCCGGGCAAAACACAAACACAACAAAAAGCCCGCAATCGCTTGCGGTGAAATGGATTTAGGATGGTGTCCCCGGCAGGATTCGAACCTGCGACGCCGGGATTAGAAGTCCCGCGCTCTATCCACTGAGCTACGGGGACGCTCTGGGTGGTGGCGTACTCCTTGACAATAAAAATGGTCGGGGCGACAGGATTCGAACCTGCGACCCCTTGCTCCCAAAGCAAGTGCGCTACCAAGCTGCGCTACGCCCCGACATAAAGCATTTAATAATATACCATAGGGATAAAGGGCCGTCAATGACGCCGTTAAGACCGGCGTAAGCTTATAAAAATAGACGCCGCAATAAATATAAACAACACCAAGCCAGACAACTGGGCTAAACCCACATGCGACAAGATAAAGGCAATGAGCAACGAGCCCAATCCTAAAACGGCCAGCAGGGGGTCTTCCACAAAGAGTCCATAGACTTTTTTCACCCACTTCATGCGGATGCCTGCCCCCTTGCCTTAAGCATTTTCACATACCAGCCACTCATGGCTAAATATCCCGAAATCAAGACTAACAACGTCGCTTCCGACAACGGCCAATGCACGCCTAAGGCAGCCCCGGCCCAAAACGTTCCAAAACTGGTCAACATCACACCGACGACAAATTTCAGCGTGTTTTCGGGAACCCGAGACAAGGGCGCACGCAGTGCAAGGCCAAGCGCTAATACCGCCACCAGCCCAATAGCCGATCCTAAAATCGCGCTGCCAAATGCATGAGCTCCCGATCCCATGGTCAAAATAATGACGACCACTTCCAAGCCCTCGAGCAACACGCCATTAAAGGCCGTGGCTTGTGCTTCGAACGCGGCATTGCCACTGGCCTCTAATTTTTTTACTTGCCGGGCATAGGCTTCTGCTTCGTTATGCAGTGCCTTAAGGCCAGCATAACGCAAGATCGCTTTGCGAATCCACTTCAGACCGAATAACAAGAGTAAAATACCGACAACCCCTTGCAGTACATGCAAGGGAACCACGCGCAAGATGCCCTCACCTAAGATCAGCACCAAGAGCGCCAAGGTGAGGACCGCATAAAACACCCCACGCATGGCAGGGCGCACCCCAAACACCGCAGCCGCTAACACAATGGAGAGCGCCTCTACGAATTCCACAGATGATGCTAAAAATGCCGCTAGCAAGACATAAAGATTCACAAGCTCCCTCCATTCTTCGGGTCTTCGCACGATGTTGCCTTCATTCTATCGTCGTTCAGCGTCTAGGAAAGCACGTCCCACGAAAAATTCAGGGAACCTTCAGCATCATACGTCAACCAACCGAAACTCGGCGGGGACTGCACCGGCCGAAATCCTGCACCCGGATTCACAATCCACGTCTCTGATGTGTGATAGGACTCCCGTTTGTGGCTGTGGCCAAAGACTAAAACCTGTAGAGTAAACTGGTGAGCCAAGCGCTGTAAAGCCGCCAATCGCTGCGAAGCAGGCCATTGGTGGCCATGAATGACCCCGAAACGCACGCCATGGGATTGCCAAAACGTTGCCCATGGAGCGTGGACGTCATGGTCATTGTTGCCTTGAGCCCCGTAATAGGGCACCCCCATTTTCTGTGCCAACCATAAGCCATCGCGGTAAAAATCGCCGGCACAGATCAGGCCATCCACGTCAGATAAATTCACAAGTTGGTTAGCCCATTTCGCTATCCGGCCATGCGTATCGCTGATGACCACATAGCGCATTATAACGCCATGACCTGCTGAATCACCGGAATAATACCTTGCACTGCCATAGCGCGGTGCGAAACCCGGTCTTTATATTCCTGGGGCCACTGTGCAAACGATGTTTCGCCATCAATGCTGAAAATGGGATCCATGCCAAAACCCTGTTGACCCCGCGGCCAGGTGAGAATCCGCCCTTCGACCACGCCTTCTGAGAAAAACACGAGACCATCGGGTGATGCTAAACACAAGACGGCACGCATGCGTGCCGTGCGTAACGCCCACGGCACCTCCAACAAACGCAGGAGAATCTCTCGGTTGTTTTCCCAGCTGTTGGTACTGACAAAACGCGCCGAATGAATGCCTGGCAATCCCCCTAACGCGTCGACTTCGACCCCGGAATCGTCGGCCAGCGCCCAGCGTCCTGTACGAGACGCGACCGCCTGGGCTTTTAATTGCGCATTGGCCCGGTAACTATCCCCGGTTTCTTCAATGATTTCCTTTTCGCCATAGTCATCCAGCACCAAAGGGAGATCGACACTAGCAAAGAGGCGGCGGAACTCTTCGAGTTTGCCACGATTGTGGCTGGCCAAAATAATGGGGTGTTCATGAAAATTAGCCAATCAACAACGCTCCTTCTGGCAACGCTTGCCGTTCCAGCGCCACCAGTTCATCAATACCGGGCTCCACAAAATCCAACAGCAAGTCCAATTGTTGGCGACTGAATAACCCGTGCTCGGCGGTGCCTTGAATTTCAATCAGCTGGTGCTGACTAGTCATCACCACATTCATATCCACGCCAATCTGTACATCTTCGTGATAGTCCAGATCTAAATAGACTTCGCCCATCGATAGTCCCACGCTAATCGCCGCGATCCAATCTTTCAGCGGCTTCCCGGTAAATGGCGTCGCCTTATGTATTTTCAATAGCGCCTGGGTCAGCGCCATAAAACCCGCGGTAATAGCCGCAGTCCGCGTGCCCCCATCAGCTTGAATCACATCACAATCGAGAAGAATACTCTTTTCTCCCATCGCCTTGAGATTCACCGCGGCCCGCAATGAGCGCCCAATTAATCGCTGAATTTCCACCGTCCGCCCTTGTTGTTTGCCGCGTGTGGCTTCCCGAAAGGTGCGATCATTGGTCGCCCGCGGCAACATCCCATATTCCGCGGAAATCCAGCCTTGGCCCGTGCCCCGAACAAAGGGGGGTACACGGTCCTCCACCGTCGCCGTCACCAGGACGCGCGTGTGTCCGGCCGTAATTAAACACGAACCTTCTGCCCACTCATTAAAACCCATTTGCAATTCGACCGGCCGAATCGCATCATTACTGCGTCCATCGCGGCGCTGAATGGCCACCATCTCCTTTCGAAAAAAAACTCCCACCCAGGAAGGCGGGAGAAAACTTGGTGGAGGCGGGGACGTACTGCCCGTCCCGTCCGAAGATACGTCATGTTAGACCCCTACGAGCGTAGCCGTGGAATTGATCTCATTTGACAAGATCGCCACAGCGCGGTCGTTGCCAAACCAGTCCTAGTTTCCCATGGCATATCGGACACTATACCAGGTATCCTGCATTTTTTACGCCAAAAGTCGCCGGGCAGGAACCAGAGGCTTTGGCGTTAGCTGGGATTTAGGCAGCTAAAGCGTAGTTTTCTTCGTTGTTCTTGGCACTTAATGGTTTCCTGCTTTTTAACGAGGCTCAGGCCCTCGGCTCGCGTTCCAACATCCCGTTCATCCCCGTCGAATCTAGTTCGCCCCCATACAATACACCGCACAGGCTAAAAATGCTGTTCCCACAATCACCACCGTTTGCCCATTTTGGCCACACCACCAAATATGCGAGCCCTCTTGCAAACGAGTCCATGTCACCTCTTCTTGCTGCCAGAACAGCCGTCCCTCAATCCATAACGGGGCCGAACCGAACGTGCTCCACACAATACGGGTCTTGTTAAACGCCAGCGCAATATGGGCTTGAAACGGAGTCATAGCGCGTTTCGGATTGCCGATGTACCAGTTTCGCCATAGCCGCATATTTTTCACCTCTACCAGCAATAACGCCGGACAGGGCAAAAGGTTTCATGGATGATAAGAAACGCATGAATTTTTTATGAGAAAACTGCGCCATTTTTCACAGCGGTCGTCCAAAGCCTTCTCGTCTTCCGCCGGTCTTCAATACCTAAACCCAAAGGGCTAAACTTTTTGGCGACGTTTTGCTGGCATCCGTGCTTCACCTTCTTGAACCAAACGAAAGTCAATCCGCTTCATGGGAATATCCACCCGCACCACTTCGGCGGTCACCGGCTGCCCAAGTTGATATTCACGCCCTGTTCGCTGGCCTTTCAGGCGATAGTGGACCGGGTCATGTACCCAGTAGTCCGGCGGAAGATCTTCCATCCGCACTAGTCCCTCAATCAAATTGGGCAGTTCCACAAACACGCCAAAATTAGTCACGCCCGAAATCACCGCATCATACCGTTCTCCGAGCTTGTCCGCCATATATTGGGCCTCTTTTAAGGCGACCGAATCGCGTTCCGCCTCCATCGCGGCCCGTTCTCGCTGGGATGCGATTTCCCCAATTTCCGCCACTTTCGCCTTCCAACGCGCCAAGGTGTCTCCCGTCGCTCTCTTCTCCATCCATCCTGTGAGAATGCGGTGAACCCATAAGTCGGGATAGCGGCGAATCGGCGAGGTGAAGTGCGTGTATTCGTCGGTGGCCAAGCCGAAGTGGCCCGTGTTTTCGGGTTGATAGCGAGCTTGCTTCATCGTTCTCAACAAAGCACTATTGACCACCCGCTCCTCTGGCTTGCCTTTGACGCGCGCGATAAGGTCTTGCAAATGCTTGGGCGTCACTTTTTCTGGTAAGCGGTAGCCTAAAGCGCCGATCATTTCCCGAAATTGCTCCATGCGGTCCCCTGGCTCTTCATGAATTCGAAATAGACCCGGCAATTTGTGCTCCAAGAGCGTATGCGCGACCGTCTCATTGGCCAACAGCATAAATTCCTCGATCAATGTCTCAGCCAGCCCTCGCTCCCTAGGCACGATATCCACAGGAAATCCATTCACATCGAGCACCACTTTGGATTCTGGCAAATCAAAATCAACAGCGCCCCGCGCTTGCCGCAATTCCCGCAACAGATGGCGCACATGGACGGCTGTCTCTAAAAAGGGACGCAGATGTTCGACATCGTCTTGCTTTCCTGCCAAAATCGCGTTGACGCCTTCATACGTTAACCGGTGGCGCGAGCGAATAACGGAGCGGTGAAATTCCGCATGCACCCGCCGCCCCATCCGGTCTAGGCGAATAATTGCAGAGACGCACAAGCGCAGCACCCCAGGATTAAGACTGGCGATGCCGTTGGACAGGCGTTCGGGCAACATCGGAATGACCCGGTCCACCAAATAAACACTGGTTCCCCGCTGCATGGCTTCCAAATCCAGCGGGGATCCTTCTTTTACGTAATAACTGACGTCGGCGATATGGACCCCCACTTCAAAACCCCCGTCGTCTAAAGCCCGCACTGAAATCGCGTCATCCAAATCTTTAGAGTCCGCCCCGTCTATCGTGACAATCAGCTCATCGGTCAGGTCTAGCCGTCCTACCCAATCCGATTCTTGCACGCTATCTGGCAGACGATTAGCCTCCTCTAGCACCGGACGGGGAAATTCGAGCGGTAAATGATGCTCTAATGCCACCACCGACACATCCACCCCGGGCTGCAATGGACTGCCCAGTGTGCGCGTAACCTCGCCCCTGACCGGTCGTCTGGGATCTAAAGGCCACTCGGTAATCGTCGCCTGCACCATATCGCCCGGCCGCGCCTTATGGCCGCTCGGTAGCGTGACGTCCACCACGGGCTTGCGGGCATCATCCGGGATCACCCGCCATCCTAGGCGATTGCGCTCAAGCCGTCCCGTCACTTCGTGAGTGGCTCGCGACAACACGTTCATGACACGGCCTTCTAACCCATTGGGCGTGTCATGGTACCAAATCAACACGTCATCATCATGGCGGGCACCAAAAAACCAGCGTTCGGGAACAAACACATCGTCGCCCGGAAATTCGGTATTCATAACAAAACCAAAGCCGCGCGGATTGATACGCAAGTGGCCGTGGCGCGTGCGAATGGTCATACGGCCCTCATCGTCACGCACTAACCACCCCTCGCGGCGATATTGCCCATATAACTTGAAAAGACCTTTACCAGGACTCCTTGCAATATTCAATTTTTTTAACAACTGATCCTCAGGCAAGGGCGGCCGGTCGGCCAACAACGCAAAAATTCGTTCTGGCAACCTTTTTAATCGGTCATGATATGCCGACTCTTTGCCTGGCATCTTTCGTACTCCCGCCGCCTTGTTCTTTTTCCCTGCAACAGTCAAGCGCGACTACTACAAGGCGGCGGATCAAAGCCGACGATACCGCCAATACGGCCAATTCCCATAGCCCATCCGGACCCCGTTCCCCGTATCATCGTTGGGTATTGCTCCACGGTATAAGCATACGTGACACCCCACGCCCCGAGATTGAAGAACGAGAGCATGGATCCAAATAACAAGATTTGCGCCGTGCCGTGGCCATGCCCAAAGAGATAGGCGGAAACGGCCGAAAGCAGAATATATACCACCAAAACGGGCTTGCGGCCAATACGGTCCACTAAAAGACCGGCTGAAAAATATCCGGGCAATTGCACGATGGTCACAATCAACGTGTATTTCAACGAATTGACGAGGGAATATCCGTGTGTCACCAACACCGAGGGCAACCACAAAAACATCCCGTAATACGCAAAGTTCATGGCCGTCCACAAGATCCAAAGCATGATCGTTTTCGGGCTTTGCCCGCCTCGAAACAAGTCGGATACCCGCGTTTTGGTGACACGGCTAGGCGCTCTCAACGTGGTCGCCGCCACTTCATGCCCTGCTGCCACACTCATCACTTCCGCAGCCTCTTTCACATGGCCCGTACGCAGCAAATACCGGGGACTTTCCGGGATATTGCGGCGCAAATACAAAATATACAAAGCGGGCAACATGCCCACCAAGAACCCGCTGCGCCATCCGTATTGCGGAATCAACAAATACGCCACCAGTGCCGCCACCAACCAGCCCACAGCCCAGAAGCTTTCGAGCAGCACAATGCCGCGGCCTCGGTCCTTTCTAGGCAAAAACTCCGTTACCATAGTGCTAGTGACCGGCAACTCCCCGCCTAAGCCCAATCCGACAATGAAACGAAACACAATCAGCATCCATAACGCGACCGACGCAGCCGACAAGCCCGTCGCCAAACTGTAGATCGCTAGGGTCAACATAAAAATCTTGCGTCGACCCAGACGGTCCGCCACTGTTCCGGCCAACGCCGCCCCAATCGCCATGCCCACCAAACTTATCGACCCCACCACGCCGATCATCAGACTGTTAAGCCGCCATGCACCAATCAATGCGGCCAATACAAACGAAATGATGCCGACATCCATGGAATCAAATAATGTGCCCAAACCCGCCACCGTGATGAGGCGGTAGTGAAACCGCGTCATCTTCAAATTATCTAAGTGCTCTTCTGCCTGCATAATTTTTAGCCCTCCTTCGGCGATACTGCATGATACAAAACCGCCGAAAGGAATGTTCCAGGGGCATTTTGGCAGCGAAAGCAAAAAATCCCGGGCCATAGCCCGGGGCAGGAATTTTCTTGTTAAGCCGTGCGCTGGCGGCGCCGTGTCAGCCATGTCAACAATTGGCTCACGCTATGTGCCATCAAATCCACGCCACGCTCTTGAAAAAGTCCGTACGCCATGGGACCGGGAGATCCATTCAGCATGCCGCAAAATAAGCACGGCGGATCATCTAAAGAACGCTCCGCCTCGTAGCGCGAAGCCGCCTGCCAGTCATCTAGATTGTCCCCCACATAAATCATCAACCGCGGCGACAGCGCACGCGCAATATTGACCAAGCCTTGCGGATCGGGTTTGTGAACTCCCCTATCCTCCGTCATCATGGCCTCTGGTGTCCAAATGCCTTCAAGTCCGGACGCGCGCATCGCCATCTGGGCCTCGCCAAAATTCCGCCCCGTATAAAGTCCGTATCTAAAAGGCGCCCTCAACAATTCCTCGCGAGAAATCAGGGCATGCTCTTGGTGCATAAGCCCTTGGCCCTTCACCGTTTCGTTCGGTACGCCAAAGACCTCAAGCATTTCATCCCCGGCATAATACTCCATCGCCAATTGCGAAATCCGCTTGCGGTCCCAACGCTGCAAGATGTCCTCAAAGTCCTTTTCATCGACCAGCCCTTGCAAGGCGCGGCTCAATCCCTCAAGCCCCCCGCCTTGTTGTGCCACGGCCCGGGACAGACTTAAAAAGCTCGGATCCACGTGACGCAACCCTGCGATTTCCCGGCTCCCAGCCATAACCGCCTTGACCAAGAACACGAGCACCAGACCTTGAGACAGTGCCCAATCGCTGTTAAAGCCGCCTGCTGCTTTAAAATAGGCAGTTTCATCAGGCGTGACGGCCAGCTCATCGCCCACAAAGCCTTGCTCGTGCAAATAGGCGGTGACGGTTTGACAAATCACGACGGGGTAACTGCCATGGACGTTAATCAACACCCCATCCATGTCAAACACGATGACATCCGCGACTTCCGCCTGCATGGCGGCACGATTGGTCGCGAACACACCGTCACCAACTTGAGCCAGCTCGAGATTCATCGCCGAAAGGCCTCCCATCCCGCATAGGTCAACGCTGAATCGGACTGCTCAATCGTCAACAAACGATTGTATTTGGCAATGCGTTCACCCCGTGCCGGCGCCCCGGTTTTGATTTGTCCACCATTCACGCCAACCGCCAAATCCGCAATCATCGTATCTTCGGTCTCTCCTGATCGGTGCGACACCACCGCATTCCACCCGGCACTGCGTGCAAGACGAATAGCCTCGAGCGTTTCGGTCACCGTGCCAATCTGATTGGGCTTAATTAAGACGGCATTGGCACTCGCCTCATCAATGCCGCGGGCAATGCGCTCGGGATTGGTCACAAATAAATCGTCCCCCACCAATTGGATCCGGTCGCCTAAACGGTCCGTCAGGAGCTGCCAGTGGTCCCAATCGTCCTCCGACAATCCATCTTCTATGGAAATAATCGGGTAATCCCGCACCAAAAGCTGATAGTAATCAATGAGCTGCATCCCCGTGAGCAATTGGCCTTCAAATTGATAGCCATCATCTTTTTTCAATTCCGTGGCCGCAACATCTAAGGCCAACACCATATCCTCGCCTGGTTTCACATGGGCTTTCTCCATGGCTTCCACGAGGAGATCAAGCGCCTCCCGGTTGGATTCCAAGTCGGGTGCAAATCCCCCTTCATCCCCAACCGCCGTCCGCAATCCCTTGGCTTGGAGCAAAGACTTCAAAGCTTGATAGGTTTCTTGGGCCATTTGCATCGCTTCGCGGAATGTCGAGGCACCAACCGGAACCAACATAAACTCCTGAATATCCACATTGTTATCGGCATGAGCGCCACCATTCAACACATTGAGCAGCGGCACCGGCAATAATGCCGCATTGAGTCCACCAAGGTAGCGATACAAGGGCTGGCGCCGACTGTGGGCTCCCGCCGCGGCCACCGCTAAGGACACAGAAAGAATCGCATTGGCCCCTAAACGCGCCTTTTGCGGATCGCCGTCCATTTCAATCATGCGCTGGTCGATCGCGACTTGGTCAGTGGCCGACATCCCTTTCAACGCGGGAGCAATAATGGTATTCACATGGTCAATGGCCTTTAATACGCCCTTGCCACCATAACGCGCCTTGTCATGGTCCCGTAGCTCAACCGCTTCGTGCGCGCCCGTCGACGCTCCTGATGGGACCCGCGACACCACGGCCGATCCGTCCGCTAACTCCAGCTGGACCGCCAGCGTAGGATTGCCGCGCGAATCCAAAATTTCCATTGCATGAATACTACGGATGGCATCATCCATCATCGTGACTCCGACCCCTTTGCCTGCATTTTCACGACCATCAACAGTGCAGCCACGTCTTGGCAATGCAGCGGCTGCCCGCCTCTCAACACGTTAGAATGCCCACCTGCCCTCAACACCACTCCCGAAAGCTGGACGGAGCTACTCTTCGCAACACGGTCCGTGTCGATTCGTCCGTTCAACCATATCACGATTAGCACCTTTCAACAAAAAATACGGGCCGGTTCGTTGAAGAAAAGTTTCTGGACGTCCCCCAATACATCACAAGACTCCGCTCTTAGAAGACAAAAAGGGAACGGGCGGCCCATTGTCGCCGCCCGTTCTTGTCGATTACCCAGTCGTTTGTGAAAACGCCCCACAAAATCGACCCTTCTTTCTCGCGTCAGCAGCTGTTCCGGGCCATTGCCAGAAACTCTTCCACTTGCAATGATGCCCCGCCGACTAGAGCTCCGTCAATATCCTTCTCGCCCATAAACGGTCGAATATTTTTTGCGTTGACACTGCCCCCATACAATACGGGCACGTTTTCCCCTGACCCTGGCGCCATACGGTCCAACACCTCACGAATAGCGGCGGCCACATGGTTAGCTTGCCCGGGCTCGGGAACTTCGCCCGTCCCAATCGCCCAAACGGGTTCATAGGCCACGATCAAGGTTTGCATCATCTTGTCATCCACGTACGGCGCTAGAGCCTGCAATTGCCGCTCCACCACAGACAACGTACTGCCTTGACGATATTCTTGAGCGGACTCTCCAACACAGAGAATGGGCCGTAGACGCGATTGATATGCTTGCGCCACCTTCTGGCCAATCACATCATCCGTTTCGTGGAACACTTGCCGCCGTTCGGAATGGCCGATGATGACAAACTGGGCGCCCGCTTCGCGCAGAAGATAGCCTGACACAGCCCCCGTCAAAGCGCCTTCGCGTCCTAAGTCCAAGTTCTGGGCCCCGACCCCTACCGGTGTACCCGCAAACTCGCGGGCCAACGGCCAAAGTCCCGGCAACGTCGGGCAGACCACCAAAGTCGGAGGTTGGTCCCCCGCTTCAGAGAGACGCCGAATCAAGTGGCGGCCAAACGCCCGTCCTTCTTCGACGGTTTTATGCATTTTCCAGTTCGCGATGAGAAACTGTTCCCGCGTAGATGTCCCCCCCTTTCTCTCATGCCTCTGCAGGCTGGCGCAGGGCCTGAATGCCAGGCAGTTCCTCCCCTTCTAAGTAGCGCAAAGTTGCGCCTCCGCCTGTCGAAATGTGAGTCATCTTGTCCTTGACGCCCGCCTTGCTAACAGCCGCCACGGAATCACCGCCTCCGACAACTACGGAGACATTTAGGGCAGCTAAGGCCTGGGCCACCTGAATCGTGCCCTGTGCAAAGGCTTCAAATTCAAAAACCCCCATAGGCCCATTCCACAACACGGTTTGAGCTGGCTGAAGCGCCGCGATAATGGTTTCGACGGTTCTTGGTCCAATGTCTAGCGCCATCTCATCCGCGTGAATATCCGTCACCAGCGCGGCTCGGTAGGGCGTATCCGCACGGAACTCCTTGGCAACCAAGACGTCTTTGGGCAGCACCACCGTCACGCCCTTAGCCTGAGCTTGTTCCAACAGCCGTGTCGCTTCGGGAATGACGCCCTCTTCCACCAATGACGCCCCCATGGAGTATCCTTGTGCCGCCAAAAACGTGTTCGCCATTCCGCCGCCGATAATAATGCCGTCCACCAGCTCCAAGAGACGGCTCAGCAATTTGACTTTGTCTGACACTTTGGCCCCGCCAATAATCGCCCAATAAGGACGCGTGGGATGGGCCAACACGCGGTCCAGATGATCGAGTTCCTCGGCCATCAACTCCCCCGCATATGCGGGAAGATATTTCGGCACCCCTACAATGGAGGCATGCTGCCGATGCGACGTACCAAAAGCATCGTTGACATAAAGGTCGGCAAAGGAGGCCAAGCGCCTTGCCAGTTCCGGATCATTGGCTGTTTCGCCTGGGTCAAACCGCAAGTTCTCGAGCACGAGTAATTCTCCCGGCTGCAGGGCTTCTACGGCTTGGACGGCTTCATCACTTCGCGCCTCACCCGTAAGCTTCACGGGATACGTCCGCAGTTTTTGCAAATAGGCTACGACAGGCGCCAAACTGTCTTTGGCGGAGGGACCTTTGGGTCGGCCTCTATGGCTTACGGCAATCACCCGAGCCCCTTGTTCCACTAACGCATCCAACGTGGGAAGCGATCCTTGAATCCGGCTGTCGTCCGTAATTTCGCCGGTTGCCGCATCAATGGGCACATTAAAGTCGACGCGCACTAACACACGCTTTCCATAAACGGGTCCAATATCGGTAATTCGGCGAAAAGGCGTCGTCATGCGGACACGCCCTTTTCTGCAACCATTTGGCACAAGTCTGCAAGCCGGTTCGCGTAACCCCATTCATTGTCGTACCACGCCAAAACCTTGACCATGTGATCGCCCATTGTCATGGTTTCCCGACTGTCGAAAATACTGGAGTGCGGATTGCCCTTGAAGTCGGAGGAGACCAAAGGCGCGTCGCAATACTCCAAAATGCCGCGCAACTCGCTCGCCGCCGCTTCCTTAAACGCCTCATTGACCGCCTCTTTGGATAGAGGTTTGGTGGTGTTGACCGTCAAGTCGACAATGGACACTACAGGCGTTGGGACCCGCAAGGACATGCCGTTGAGTTTACCTTTCAACTGCGGTAAGACCAAATGCAAAGCTCTCGCCGCTCCCGTGCTGCTGGGAATAATATTCATAGCGGCTGCTCGTGCCCGTCTTAAATCGCTGTGGGGCAAATCGAGAAGCCGCTGGTCGTTCGTATAAGAATGCACGGTAGTCATGAGCCCGTTCTCAATGCCAAACGTTTCATCCAGCACTTTGGCGACGGGTGCTAGGCAGTTGGTCGTGCACGAAGCATTGGAGATAATTTGATGACGGGCGGGGTCATACGTCTTCTCGTTGACGCCCAACACAATGGTCGCATCTTCATGGGACGCCGGTGCGGAAATAATGACCTTCTTGGCGCCGCCACCCTCGATGTGGGCCCGAGCTTTGTTGGCATCGGTGAACAACCCGGTCGATTCAATGACAATATCAACTCCCTCATCACGCCAAGGAATCGACGCCGGATCGCGTTGCGCAAAGACTTTAATGGCGCGGCCGTTGACCACCAGATCTGATCCTTCAGCCCGCACATCCGCATTAAAAATGCCATAGTTGGAATCATATTTCAGCAGATGGGCAATCGTTGCCGCATCGGTTAAGTCATTTATCGCAACAATCTCAAATACATCCTGTTTTTGCGCAATTCGGAAAAACCTCCGACCAATGCTCCCAAATCCATTGATGCCCACTCTTATCATGGTATACCCTCCCAAGTATTGTGATAAAGCGACGCTCGTGAATATTGTAACGAAAAGAGCCGCGAACTGCACCTATTCGGACGCGAAATGAATAGAGTTTTGCCAATTTTGTGGACTGACAGGGGTGAACGGTCAGTCGCAATGACTTGTCTGGCCAACACTAAATTGCGCTCCGTTAAAGACCGCACCGCCCGGCGCAACTGATCTTCCACTAAGGCGCCCATACGAATCAATTCTTGTTCCAATTGCATTAATTCTTGATGGAATGACTGTCGAATCATACCCTGCCTCCCATACCCCCAAGCTTATTCAAAACGCCCTGTCAAAAACTCTTCCGTCCGGCGTTCTTGCGGGGCGGTAAAAATATCGTGCGTGGGCCCCATTTCCACGAGGTGGCCCTGTTCAAAAAATGCCACGAGATCCGAGACGCGCGCCGCTTGCTGCAAATTGTGCGTCACGATGACCATGGTATACCGTCCTTTAAATTGCACAATCAATTCCTCAATTTTCGCCGTCGAAACCGGGTCGAGACTCGCGGTGGGCTCGTCCAATAACAGCACATGCGGATGCACCGCCAACGCCCGGGCCATACACAGCCGCTGCTGCTGTCCCCCGGACAGCGTCATCGCGCTACGCCGCAGTTTGCCGCGCACTTCATCCCACAATGCCGATTTTTTGAGACTGTCCTCCACAATTTGGCGGAGCTTGGTCGCAGACCGCACGCCCGCCAAACGCGGGCCATAGGCCACGTTATCAAATATCGTCATGGGAAAGGGATTCGGTTGTTGAAACACCATGCCGACGGTGCGCCTGAGCGCGGTGACGTCAATGTCATCGTCCAACACATTAAATGCTCCAATGTGTACCGAACCTTTCACCCGCACCGTTGGAACCTGATCAATCATCCTGTTTAAAACCCGCAAAAAGGTCGACTTGCCGCAGCCTGACGGGCCAATGAGCGCTAACACCGCTCCTTGTTCAAGGTGCAAGCTGACATTTTCCAGCGCCTTAGCCGGCCCATACCACACCTCTAATTCTTGCACGCGAATATCCGGGATCGTGCTGACTCCCTCCCTTTTCGTTAGGCGTTTTTCAACCATTGTGCCATACGCTTGCTCCCCCACAGCACCAATACGACGAAAGCCAGCAACACCACACCCGTTGCAGCAGCTTGAGCTTGGGCATTTTGCCCCACCCCTTCTGTACGCAAAAGCCACAAATGCACAGCTAACGATTCTCCCGGCCCCCACAAAGACCAATGGACAGCGGCATTGACCCCTGCTGTATAAATCAGCACAGCCGTCTCACCCATGAGACGGGCCGTGGCTAGGCCCGCTTGTTCGACCATCTGCGGCCAGGCCAAGGGCAAGATTAAATAGCGCACCGTTTGCCAGCGCGAAGCCCCTAAAGCCCAAGATCCTTCGCGATAACGTCCGGGAATTTGCTGCAGCGCTTCCACCACATAGGCTACCGACAAGGGCCAGTTCATTAACGCCAACGCGACAATGCCGGTCATCGTTGATACCGGCCAATGCCACCGGGCGATCGCCACATCCACCACGACAAGGCCTATCACAATACTCGGCACGCTCAGCATTGTTGTCGCAAATTGATCAAAAACACGCAGCAATGGACCTTGGGACTTGACCCACTCCACCCGGTACAACCCCACCAACAGGGCTAGGGGAAAAGAAAGCAGTTCGCTGCCCCCCACCAAACTCAGGGTGTTGAGGACTTCAGGCCCTATAGCCCCCTGTCCTTTGCCCCACAAAAACGGCGCCGTAAGCGCCGGCAGCGCCTGCCAAACCAAAGGCAACAGGACCGACAATAACAGCAGCAATGCCACTATGGCCAAAGCGGCAAGTAGTCCATGCGCCGTGCGACCGTGACGCGTCGGATGAAGGCGCTTGAGATTTAATGGTTGCTCATTCATCCCCTAAGTCCCCTCCTCATCCGGTACTGCAGTCCCACTAAAACGGCCATGAGTAGCACCAACCAAATGGCCATAAAGTCCAAAGCATCATGGCCGGGCGTTTTCGGTGGCATCAGCGCTAAATCGGTCAAAAGCTGCGACGTCAACGTTGCACTAGGCTTTAGCAACGACGTCAAACGGCTTTGGCCGCCAATGACCATCTGCACGGCAATCGTCTCCCCCAAGGCTCGTCCCACTGCCACCAAAAAAGCCTGCGCCAGCGCTGGCCAAGCACTTGGCAAGACCATATGCCACAGCGTCTGATCATCGGTCGCACCTAACGCCAAAGATCCCTCCACCAGCGCGGATGGGACTTGACGCACCGCATGCAGCGCCATAATGCTGAAAGTCGGCACAATCATAAGCGCCAATACCACCCCTGCGCTGAGGGGCCCAAAGCCCGAAGTCCCGCTCAGGCGCCGCACTAGGGGCACGATGATCGTGAGTCCCCACCACCCATAAATCACAGACGGCACCGCCACAAAGACCGTCAAAAGCTGAATAAAGGTTTGCTGCATTGTTCCGCGCAAGATGCGCCCACCCGCGACGGCCAGTGCCAACACCCACGGAGCGGCCAAAATCAGCGCCAATGCGGTGACCGTGATGCTCCCTAAAATAAAGGCCAGCATACCGTAATGCCCTGCCAAGGGACTCCAATGGGTCGACAAGAGGGGCGTAATCCAGCCATTAATGACGACAAAATGCCAGGCGCCTACCGCAATCACCGCAAGAAATACAGTCCAGACGGCGATAAACAGGCCAAACGCCGCTTGAAAAATCCCTTGCGCCCACAGATCCCCACCATATGACTCCCCACGTCCAGCGCCATACTGACTGTGATGAGTCCTCCCGCAGGTGTATACTGCACGGCATTGGCCACCAAATTCATTAAGACTTCGGCCAGCAAATCGGGATCGCCTGACACTAGTGGCATGTGCTGCGGCACGCGGTTATCCAGTGTCAACTCGGCCGCTTCAATGCGGGGCGCCAACTTGACCGCCATGGACTCCACTAAGACAGGAATATCGACAGGCTGTCTGGTCATCGGCATCGAATGATGCTCCATCCGTGACAGCGTCAGCAAGTCATCGACCAGGCGGCTCATGCGTCCTGCTTCTTCATGAATGAGTTCCAAAAACCGTCTGGCAGACGGGTCATCCGGATTATCCAAAAGCGTCTCTGTAAAACCGCGAATTACGGTCAGAGGCGTTTGCAGCTCATGACTGACGTTCGCCACGAAATCCTGGCGCATACGCTCCACTTGCTTTTGGGCGGACACATTGCGTGCGACCAATACCGCCCCCAACCCGCCAATCGGTTGGTTGAGCGCCCCGGCTGTCACTTCCACCACAAGACTGTCATTATCCGGTGGGCTCCATAACACCGTTTCCGTCCCGCCTTCTTGAGTGACCTTGGCGACGGCGTCATCGAGCGCCATATCCCGGACCACTTCCAAGAGATGGCGACCAATCACGTTGCCCGGGGGAATTCCAAAGAGTTCATACGCCGCTTGATTAATCAAGGTAATTGTGAGCCCGTGCCCTAAAATGATAATGCCATTGGCCATACTACTCAGGATGGCTTCGAGCCGCTCCTTGTCTTGCTGCAAATCCTCGGTCCGCTCCGCTAGCACCTCAGCGACGCGGTTCATTCCGTGGGCCAAAGAGTCTAGCGGGTCGGCTTGATCTAAATACACACGCGCTTGTAGATCGCCTGATGCCCACCGGTCCACCGTCTCCGTTAACTGCACCACCGTCTCATCCAACAACCGGTCTCGCTGGCGCAACCAATCTGCAAAGCGCAAGGCCCATAGCCACGCAGCAATATATAAGATCAGGGCTTCCACGGGGCCATGTGCCGTCGGCATTACAATCCCCGCTAGCGTCGCCAGCCCTAAAATCCCCAGCGGCAATAAAAAACAGCGTTTACACTTCTTCATTCCCTCACCCGGACACTTCGCCAAAGCCCCGTGCCTCTCAGGTCTTGTCGCTCCACTGCCGCCTTACCCTCCCTTAACTCGGGGCATTAGACAATTCCTTAAACCGGTAGCCAACGCCGCGCACCGTCTCAATAAAGCGGGGGGCTTGCGGATCTTCTTGCAATTTTTCGCGCAAGTGGCGAATGTGCACATCCACCGTCCGCGCATCACCAAAAAAATCTTGGCCCCAGACCCGCACCAGGAGATCATCGCGGGTAAAGGCCCGCCCCGGATTGCGCGCTAAGATAGCCAACAATTCAAATTCGGTAAAGGTCAGATGAAGCGGCTTGTTGTCCAAAAGGGCCTCCCTCTTATCCAACTCCAAGCGCAAGCCGTTACGCTCGATGTCGCCGCTCTCTTCGGTTTCCTTATCACGCGGCCTCTTCGCACGGCGCAAGATGGCTTTGACTCGGGCAACAAGCTCGCGCGGCGAAAAAGGTTTTGTGACGTAGTCATCTGCCCCGAGTTCTAATCCCAAAACTCGGTCTAATTCATCTTTGCGGGCGGTGAGCATAATCACCGGAATATCCGTTTCCTTGCGAATGGACCGACACACGTCCATCCCGGACAATCCCGGCAACATGACATCCAACACAATCAAATCCGGCTTCTCCGCCAAAGCGCGTTTTAGCCCGCGTTCACCGTCACTCTCTGTCAACACGTCAAAGCCCTCACGGCCCAAATTGTAGGCCACGAGCTCCACAATCGCGGATTCATCATCGACCACCAGCACTCGCTGCGGCATAGTGTCCTGCCTTTCTCCAGATATTTGCGTCACCCCATGCACCTTATGCCAGCTGCTTCGGGGACTGGACGATTGTTGTCGGCACAACGCGCCGCGCGACGACGTCGAGCACGAGAACGTTCAGCGCGGTCATCATCTCAATTTCCTGCTTCACATGCAGTTGCACGTCTTTTAAGATGGCGAATAAATTGCCAGACATCGAAAGGCTTACATCCAAGGCGATACTAAGACCCGCGGGAACGGTTTGCACACTCACCCGGTGAACGCGGTAAAGGCCTGGGCACTGCCGCGCCACATGCATCACCAAGGCGGTAACCACGGTATCCGAAATGTAAAAGCGGCCCAGACCGGAATACGTTGGTCGCACGATGGATTTCTCGACCATCACGGCCCGACCTTTGCGGCGGAAAATAAAGCGCAAGGGATCAATGAGATATCCCGAAAACGACTTGCGCACTTCCATCGTTGGCGCCGGGATGACATGCTTGCCCTCTTCGCGGCGAATTCGTTGGGCTAAAGCTCGTTCCTCAGACGTCGTCACCGATTCGATCAAAATCCAATGCACCGGAACGCCTTCCATGTCCAACGCCTTCAAAATCCGCTGAATCATGTGCGCTGACGTCCCTAAGATCAAAAGCGATGACAAATGCAACCGGGCAATCGCCTCTTTGATGAGCCGGGCATGCTCGGGATCGGCCAAAATCGCCCGTTTAACAGCGGCGACCATGGTCGCTTCCCGTTTGGCAGAGTATCCTGCCACAATGCGTCCTTCTGAAATCAAGAGCCCATCATCGATAATGGCCTCGGCATTCTTCTCCTCTGGGTTTAACACAAACGGGGTGGCAATAATGTCTTCGTCAAAGTAGCGATCGCTCGCGGAAGTGTCTCCTGGCAGCGTAAACCCAGCTAACGTGGTTAAGTGCAGGTTATGCGCGCGTCCCACTCCCGTTTCCAACATCCCTCCGCACCACAGCGGAAGCTGATGATCAAGAGCAAAGCGGTTGATGCCCAAAGCTTGCTGGTATCCTCCTACCCGTCCGACTTTAAGATTGATAATTTGACACGAGCCCATCTCAAAGGCCTTGCGCGCATCAGCGGGGGAATGCACCGCTTCATCTAAACAAATAGGGGTAGCGATGTGGCGAGCTAGTACGGCATGGTCCACATAATCATCATACCCTAAGGGTTGTTCGATCATCATCAAATGGAGCGGATCTAGAGCTTGCAAGGTCGAAATATCGTCCAACGTGTATGCGGAATTGGCATCTGCCATCATTGGTACCTCTGGTCCTAACGCATCACGGACCGCGGTAAGCGGTTCTAAGTCCCAACCCGGACGAATTTTAATTTTCAAGCGCCGATATCCTTGGGACCAATAATCCCGAGCCACTTTGACTAGCTCGTTGGTCGACGGTTGAATCCCAATGGACACCCCCACCGGAATGCGGTGGACCGCCTCTTGTCCCCCCAAAAGCTGAAACAGCGGCACGCCTTGAGCCCGGGCAAACCAATCCCAAATAGCCATTTCAACGGCCGCTTTGGCCATGCGGTTGCCTCTTAGCCCAGAAAGCTTTTCCCACACCGCCTCCGGGTGTGGAATATCTCCGGTCAGTCTGGGCACAATGTGGTCGCGAATAGCATAATAGACGCTGGCACTAGTTTCTTCGCTGTAAAGCGGTGCATCTGAGGCGACCGATTCCGCGTAGCCTTCAATGCCTTCCCCGCGGACGGTCACGAGCCACGTGCGTTTGTCGCGTTCAAGACCAAATGAAGTCTCAAATGGTGATTTCAATGGCAGCGACACAAATTGCAAAACCACTTGTTCAAGACGCATTGCCTATCCCTCCCTGAGTCGTTTTTCACGATTGGTCTAACGGCCTTGCCTCTGTCCACGCATAACACCACTGTCCTAAGGGCGAACGCACCAAGCCCACAATGCGCCGACGTGTTGGGCTGGCAAAAAACCGTGCATAGCGGTCAGCCCATTTTTGGGCTTGGGTGGGATGTTCGCGTCTAAGCGCCGTGATGTCGTGAGGTATCGGCAACAATCCTTGGGGCTTCTGCGAAATGCCCTCAAGGTCTTCAGACACCGCAAAAAACCGGTGACTGGGAAAATTCCCGTTGAGGGTATCGCCCATCGTGCCGTAATAATTCGGAGCAAAGTCCAACACGTGGGCCTTAAGCACGCGTAAATTAAAGATCGCATTGCGGACCTGGAGAGGATCAAATGTCCATCCTACGAATTCATAGCCATAGGTTTTAGCCCACCGGACTTGTTCCTGCTTCAAATGCGATCCCAAGCCCAAACTGCGGTATCCCGGCATAATGGCCATCATGTGGGAATGCAAATACCAATGATCTCCCATGCGCGCTGGCATCGCGACGGCCATGCCCACCATCTCTTCTTTGACAAATGCCCCTAAAATGAGGCCGCCATGATCCGCAAAGACTTTGAGCAAAGCCGCTGGAGTCCCTTCACCCTCTTGCCAAACAGCGTCTTCAATGCGTTTGACGGCTGCAAATTCATGCAAGGTATGAAGGACGCGGATCTCCGGGGACTCTCGATCTTTCATGAACGTATCCAGCCTTCCCATAATTCCAATTGATGCAGGATGCGAGCCGTCGCCCCCCAAATCGTTCCATCTGGGCATTTATACACCCACCCGCTCTCCGTTTGACGCCGGCTTGCCGCCAGATGAGTTTGCGAAATCCAGTGTGCACTGGCCACTTCGGCCGCGTTTAACACGCACTTGGGGCGCGACTCGCATAGGGCAATCCATGGCACAATCTCATACCCACTGCCCCGTACCACAACAGGCTCCAAAGCGCCCTGACATTGGGCATCGGTTAACCATACGCCCACTTCTTCGAAGGTTTCTCGGCGTGCGGTCTCCCACAATGACCGGTCTTGGGGAACCGGACGGCCCCCGGGCAAACCACATTGTCCGGGATGTTCGCTCAAGGCATCAGCCCGCCTTATCACCAACACCTGCCATTCGTGCTCCCACACCAAGCACACACAAACAGCGGCAGGTTTCCAAAGTGCTTGGGACATGACCTTTCGATAACCGCCCTTTCCTCAACGCACCGTGCAGGACTTTTCGCCTGTTTTCGCGAATAACGGTTCCAGGACATTATAGCAAGGCGCTGACCATTTCTTTGGTTCTTTGCCACCTTTGTCCTCAGATTGGTACATAGACTGGGTACGAAACCACAAAGGAGGCTCATGCGATGCGTAGGCTCAATGCTGATGACCTATTTGCCTTTAAATTGGCAGGAGATGTGCGCCTATGTCCTGGCAAAAACTTAGCCGTATACGTGGAAAGTCAGGCCAACCGCAAAGACAACACCTATCATACCCGCATTATGAAAGTGTGGCCGGGCGAAAGCCCCGAACCCTTTACCCAAGGGCCCGAAGACACCCATCCCCGTTTTTCCCCCGACGGCCAATGGCTGGCATTCCTATCCAAACGCAGTGGCCACAAACAAATTTGGGTGATGTCCACGCAAGGAGGAGAGGCGCGCCAACAAAGCCGGATTGCCGGAGGAATTGATTCTTTTATTTGGGGCCCGGATTCTCGCACCTTGTATGCCATTGCGCAACTGGACGAAGACGGCATTCAAGACGAGTCGCAGGCACCAAGCGACGATGAATACCATAAATTCAATCAGGACGTCAAGGTCATCACGGAACTCGCCCATAAAATGGACGGCATCGGCTATTATGGCCCCCGGCGTCCTCATATTGTGCGCATGACATTAGACGCCAAAGACGCGGTACAACTGACCCACGGACCGTACCGGCATGATGCACTCGCCATCTCGCCTGATGGACAATGGCTGGTATTCACGTCGCGCTACGGTGACGACTATGACCGGGAGTCATTTGAAGAACATGTCTATGCCTTGGCCAACCCATTGCATAGCCCAAAGGCGCCTATTCGCATCAGCCCTGCCGGTTTGTCGGCCCGTCAAGCCGTCGTCCATCCCGATGGCCACCGCGTCTTCTTTGTGGCCGACCGCACAGAGGACTTAGGTTACGACAACCCGTCGTTATATGTCACAACCTTCGACGCCCCCGAGCACGTACAGCGCGTCGCCCCTTCATGGGATCGCCCATTTGCGGACGAATCCTTATCCGATATGATCGGCACCGGGAGCAATCCTCTGCATTTTCGTCATAATGGCCGTTCCCTGCTGAGCCTAACAAGTAATCACGGCACGGTACAACTGGCCGAAATTGACCTAGAAAACGATACCGTCGATTTATTGACCCAAGGACCTCATGTCTATTACAGCTATGACCTCTCGGCCGATGGCTCATCCGTGCTCCTCGCCAAAAGTGTCCCGACCAACCCCAGCCAACTCGAATGGCTAGACATTGAAAACGATGAGCTGACCCCCGTCGCCGACCCAAACCGCGAATTGTTGCAAACCGTGCAGCTATCTGCTCCCGCCCGCTTCCATTATCATGCCGCAGGCGGGCCGGAAATTGACGGCTGGGTGATGAAGCCCATCGGCGCCGAAGAAAATCACACCTATCCCGCCGTGTTAGAGATTCATGGGGGACCGATGATGATGTATGCCGATAGCTTCTTCCTTGAGTTTCAGTGGCTCGCTGCTCATGGCTACGGTGTCATTTATACCAATCCCCGAGGATCTCAAGGGTATGGCCGCGATTTTTGTCTGGCCATCCAAAAAGAATGGGGTCACAAAGATTATGATGACATCATGGCGGGGCTTGATACGGCTTTGGCCGCTAATCCATGGATCGACCCCGAACGTCTAGGCGTCGCGGGGGGCTCTTATGGGGGTTATATGACCAACTGGATTGTAGGCCATACCCAGCGCTTTAAAGCCGCCATTACCATGCGTTCTGTCGTCGACTGGCGTGCCATGGTGGGAACCGGAGATGGCGGATGGCACTGGATGCGGCGAGCCGACAACGTCGCACCATGGCAGCCTGATGATGCCTGGTACCGCGAACAAAGCCCCATTACCTATGTCGAAAACATTACAACTCCCTTACTCATCGAACATCAAGAAGGAGACTTGCGCTGCCCCATCGAGCAAGGGGAAATCTTATATAGCGCCGTGAAATACTTGAATAAAGCCCCAACGAAATTCATCCGCTACCCCGGTGAATTTCATGGCATGAGTCGCAACGGCAAACCTTGGCACCGGGTGTTTCGTCTCAATAGCTTTACCGACTGGCTCGAACAATACGTAAAGTAAACAGCATACAAAAGCCGTGGGGCAGTACCTCACGGCTTTTGTATGCTCACCACGTCCCCCGCTTGCTTGAGCAGGCGGACAAAGGTCATTAAATCATAGTCATAAGGCAAGTGCCCCGCTCCCTGGGCCACGAAAATGGGAAAAGAGCCCTGCACAAGTCGCTCGACATCGCTCAGCGGAAATAAAATGTCGCGGTCGCCATGAATGGCCGCTATCGGTATATCCGCAGCCACAAGGCGTGCGACAAAATCGGGAGCGTCATAAAACTGACCCATGCGCGCCATTTCCCGCGCACGGCGCCATCCGTAACGCATGCGCCGGCGCGAAATGGGAGACACCTGATGCGGATCGAGGCCTAACGCGCGCAGCATCCGGTTTCCAAAAAAGTCCATGCTCGTCACCCACAAGCCGATTTGGTTAATCCAGCGCCAGCGCGTCGGACTTAAAGCGTTAAGAGGAGGAAAATAACCCGCGCTAGACACTAAAATCACCCCCTTCACCCGGCGCGGATGGGCAGCGGCAAAGACTCCGGCCACCATCCCCCCAAATGAGTGTCCGACAAGTATAGGCTTAGGTTCTCCCAGATGGGCAATAAACCGTCCCAACGCCTCTTGAAAATCGTTCAGCGTCTGCCGAAATGGCGGTAAACTTGAATCGCCAAATCCCGGCAGATCGAGCGCGTAATAGTGACCAGCCACAGGCGCTTGCTGCAGCAAATCAGCATAGGCCCAGCGCGATGACCCCATGCCATGCAAAAAAATCCAGCTTTGGGATTGGCCAGTCCCCGGCCACTCCGACCAAGCTAAACGAACCGGTCGACCCCGCACCGTCACCATCGCTGTTTTCTTTTGGGGATCATACAACATGGACTCTCACCACCAAAATTGCATACTTGTCTCCCCACCAGAGACCGCTTCAAACAGGTGGCGGGTCGCGGGTTTTGCTAAATGACACACAGCAATGCCATTTCTATGGGTGACAGCTTGGGCGGCTAATGTCAGACGATTGCCCGCCTCTACTTGATAAATGCGGACGGGATCGTTGGGCACGGGACGCCCGCTGCCCGCCTGCGCTACCGACACTAAGAGATCTCCGGCATGGACGGGATCCACCGCCACGGACGCATCCGTCCCCCCCGTCGTAAATTGCCAATGCAGCGCCACGGGTATGCGTACCTCGTTATTAAATAACGCTTGTCCCGAAATCTTTACCGTATAAGTCGTCCCTGGCTCAAGGCGTGTGCGGGGCACCATACCTAATTGATTGTCCGCCATATCATCAACGCCCGGCGCGTCCAGATAGATAGGGACCGTTTTCCCGTTCGCAATCAGTTGCGCACGGATCTGGCGGAGCTGTTGAACGGTCGGAAAATCCACCGTAATAGGATATCCAAATTCTTGGCTAAAGCCATTGGGTACCGGATTAGGACTTTCCATATCCGTCCACCCGGTAGGCACCCCGCTTTGTCCCGACGCCGGATAAACAATCGCTAAGGGCAAATGGGCCCGGTAGCCATACCCTAAATCCATCACCACAGCGCCTGTACTGCCCGTGGTCTGTCCGGCACCTACTGCCACCACATTCGGAGAGAGTAAAGATAGACGATGATAGACCGTATCTACGAGATTTTGTATGACCGCCACAGGCGGCAAAGACGTCGTCCATTCAATGCCCACCTCGCCATCTAATGGGCTTTGCCACCCAAAAGCCATATCGCGATCCCACGGATTAATCCCCGTAAAATTTTCGTGTCCAGTCGTTTCTAAGTGGAAGGAAGGCGCATCATAACCATTGTCTTTGACATACAATGCGTGAGACGCTGCGGCCCATGCTAATGCGTTATTCCACGCCACCGGCGATTCCCCTAAGGACGTACGCACCGCATTAAGCGCGGCTAGATATTGGGGCACTTGCGCTGCCACTAGAGCCTGACGTTCCTGTGCTAGCTGGGCCTTTGGCAACGGGTGAAGGGTCAATCCCCAGACACTTTGGGCCGTTTGAAAACCGGGACTTTTAAAGACCACCCGGTAATGCCCGGGTTTTAATGCCGCCAAAAGGTGCACGCCGACAAATCCCGTGCTTTGATAAAATAGGGGACCGGTTTTGATAGATCCATGCGGCGATGTCACCAACAAGCTTAAATGGTCTGCAGATAAATGGTTAGGTGCATCCCCAATAAATTGAATGCCGATGGTCTGGGGTGAGAAGTAGGCGGTATATGAAGACGGAACCACGGGGCTCATCACATTGGCACCCTCATACCCATGATTGGCCCGTGTCGAATAGGGTCCAAACGGGGTAAATGGCACCGGCAACACGCCATTCGCCGGACCAGATACCGTGACAAGCGTTGTCCCCGTATTCCACTGCATTCCCGCCCATGCCAACAATACCACCAAGGCGGCCTTTGCCAGCCGTGTTCGCCCTGCCACGCGTCCTCCCTGTCACACCATCATTTATAGGCGTCCTTTAGCATTGAGTTCGGACAAAATTGCACGAATTTGTTCTGGATCGAGGGGACCTGCGGCCTGCTCAATACCATCCACCACACCACAGGCGCTGACGACTCGAGCCACTTGGCTCAGCGCCCCCGAGATAGCCGCCAGCTGCGTCAAAATTGCTTTGCAATCCTCATCACGGTCCAGCATCGCCTGAACGCCCCGGGCTTGACCCTCAATTCGGCGCATGCGCCGAATTAAGTCATCTCGATCCCAGTATTTTCCGATAACAGGGCGCTTCGTAGAATCCATATTGCGGTCACCGCCCTTACTTCCCGTAGGATGTCCTTGGTATCTTAATCTAATGCTCACTATGGCTTCATGCCATATTATATACCGTCCATACCCATCATGGTATGTGATGTCCGCACTTGTCCAAACCGAGCGCCCCACCTTCTCGCAGTAGACAGTTGTCCTTGGCTGGCAATAAAAAGCAGCGGATCTTAAGCTTCCTGTAACACATTGGAAACATCTGCTGCGTTTAATAAGGCTAAACGATTACGCCATTGCAGAAGGTAAAGGAGGCATGATCCATGTTGACCATTATGATTTGTCCCAAGTGCCGTCGCCACCCGGTGCGCACCCTGACGAACCCGGTTTCTGGCGATATTTATAAGATTTGCGACAATTACCCGATTTGTTCGTATGTTGAAGATCTCGAGCCATGGATTCCTTTAGATTTAATTGCTGCCGACCAACCGCTGCAGGTGCCTCACAGTGCATGAGTTGCTCGAATTCCAAGACTTCCATATACTAGAAAAGGGTTTGGGACGATGAAGTCTGCGCGATTATACCAACACGGCAGGGCATCTGGTCGACCTGCCGTGTTTTTGTGCATAGCGGCACCCTCCCTAATTGCATGAAGAGGTGGCGAAGCTTTCATGATTTTGTTAACTTATTTCGATCCGTTCGGCGATGATCCGGTCAATGTGTCGCGTGAAGTCGCGTTACATTTGCCCTCTCGCGATTATGTCATCCGCCGTGAATTAGCCACCAGCAAGCAAGATGTCGAACGCCAATTGCCCGCTTTCATTCAAGAAACCAGTCCCCATGCTATCTTGTGTCTGGGGCAAGCACAAGGACGCGCCGTCCCAACGTTAGAACGCGTGGCCATCAATTTGCTGGATAGCCGCATTGCTGATAACCGTCAGGAAGTCTACCATGACCATCGCATTGTCGCAGACGGCCCCGATGCCTATTTCAGCACGCTTCCGCTCCGACAGTTGCAAGAGGCAGTGCACGCTCAAGGATATCCTTTAGAACTGTCACTCTCGGCCGGCACGTTTATGTGCAATCAAGCGCTGTATTGGGCGCGTCATACCGCCCAAGCCCTCCCGGCCGGATTTCTTCACTTGCCCTTATTGCCGTCGCAGGCCTTAAGGCATCCTAAAACCCCTTCTATGAGCTTAGAAGACCAGACGGCGGTCTTAGATATCGTACTGCGCACCTTATGGCAGTGGCTGATGTCACCCGCATGACAAAACATGGAGTCGCCGTGTTTTCTCCATACTATTGCCGATCTAAGACTTTGCAAGCACATTTAATGACAGGAGGGTCACCGTGATAGAGCAGCCTGGATATTACCGCTATCCCACTACTGCCCAAGGGCACATCATTTTCGTATCTGAAGACGATTTATGGCGGGTTCCTCTCACCGGCGGCACAGCTCGCCGTTTAACAGCCGGATGGGGCACTGCCAGCCGTCCGTTGTTGTCCCCCGACGGGAGCACCGTCGCGTTTGTGGGCCGCGAAGAAGGTGACAATGAAATTTACATAATGCCGGCTCAAGGCGGTCCCATTACCCGTCTGACCTATTTAGCCGCCAATACCCAGCCCGTCGCTTTCTCTAGCGAAGGGGATGTGATTATCTCATCGAATGCGGGACAACCTTTTCGGTCACTATTTATGTTATACCGCGTGCCCTTATCCGGCGGTGAACCCAAGCCCTTGAATTTAGGTCCCGCCAACAACATTGCCTTTGGCCCGAATCAGCTGGTCGCCCTAGGGCGTAATACCGCCGACCCCGCTCGCTGGAAACGCTACCGCGGGGGCACGCGCGGGCAAATTTGGATTGGACGACCTGATACGGCACATTTCGAGCGCCTAGACGGCATTAACGGCAACCTCGCCAGTCCTATGTGGATTGGATCGCGGCTCTACTTCATTTCTGACCACGAAGGCTATGCCAACATTTACTCCACAACCGCTGACGGAGGCGATTTGCGTCGGCATACGGATCATGAGACGTACTATGTGCGCAATGCCTCAACAGATGGTCGCGTTATTGTCTATCACGCGGGGGCCGATCTCTATGTCCTGGACCCGGCCCAAAACCAAGAGTCCATGGTTCCCATTGCCTATTACAGTCAGCGCACCCAAGCCGAAACCCATTATGTCCCCGCGGCCGACTATTGGACCGAGTATCAACTTTCTGAGCAAGGCGACCACGTGCTCATCACCACCCGTGGCAAACTCTATTACATGGGAAATTGGGAAGGTCCTTGCACACCGCTTGGGGTGACGCAAGGAGTCCGCTATCGCCTGAGCCGATTTATCCCGGGACAAGACCGTATTCTTACCGTGTCAGACGATGGCGGCGAAGAAGGCCTCGAGCTGATTGACGTAAAGACAGGTGCCACCACGCGTCTGCCCGGCCACCATGGCGAAATCGCCGCGCTCACCGTATCAGCAAACGGGGCATTCGCGGCATTCAGCAATGAACGCCATGAACTTTGGTTGGTCGACCTCGGCACATTCAGCGTCCTGCAAATCGATGCCTCGGCCTATGGCCCTGTCCGCGGCATAGACTTCTCTAAAGACAGTCAGTGGTTAGCTTACGCCTTACATAGCACTTCCAAAACCAGTGCGATTAAAATTCATCACATCCCCAGTCATGAAACGCACACGGTCACACAGCCTGTCCTGGTTGATCAAAATCCTGTCTTTGACCCCAGCGGCCGCTATTTGTACTTTCTCTCTCACCGGGTCTTCAATCCGGTCTATGACAACTTACGGTTCGACTTAGGGTTTCCTAGCGGCATGATGCCTTACGCGATCCCTCTTCAAAAAGACAGGCGCTCCCCTTTCCAACTGGATCCGCATCCCTTGCAAGAGAACGGGGCGTCTGCAGCCGATTCCTCCGACAAGGAGACGCCAACAACCGTCATTGACTTTGAGGACATCGCCAGCCGGGTCGTGCCATTTCCGGTCCGTGAAGGGATTTACCACCAATTAGCCTGCGATGCGAATGCCGTGTATTGGACCATGAGTGTCCCCCACGGGAGTTTGCAGTCCTCATTTTTCGATGAGGAAGGCGCGCGTGCCACCTTGCAGCAGTTTTCGCTGAAGGATCTCAAAGAAGAAACGTTGGCCACGACCGCCATTAGCCCATTTGGTCAATCAAGCGGGTCAAGAAGTGGCTCTCGAACTCATCAAAGGATCGACCCAAGAAAAGTTTTCCGCAACCGTGGTGCCTTTGTCCCAAGAAATGCCGGCGCGGTACCGGGAATGGGTCAATCGCAACCGCGATACGGTGCGCCAGCTGTCCCAAGGGCGCCTTGGGTATGTGCACATTCCTGACATGGGCCCCCGCGGCTTCTCGGAATTTTATCGCGCCTATTTAGCCGAATCGGAGCGAGACGGGCTCATTGTAGACGTGCGCTTTAATGGCGGCGGCCACGTGTCCCAGCTCATTTTGGAAAATTTGCGGCGCCAACGCCTTGGCTATGACGTGCCCCGTCACGGACAGCCTGAGCCCTATCCTGGCGACAGTATTATGGGGCCCATTGTTGCGCTGACCAATGAGTATGCCGGCTCGGATGGTGATATTTTCTCGCATGCCTTCAAGTTGATGGGGATAGGGCCTTTGGTGGGTCAACGCACCTGGGGCGGAGTGATTGGCATATGGGCCCGGCACCGTCTGGTTGATGGGAGCATAACCACCCAGCCCGAGTTTTCCTTTTGGTTCCGTGACGTGGGATGGGGGGTAGAAAATTACGGAACAGAGCCGACGATCCCCATTGAAAATACGCCGTGGGACTATGCCCAGCACCATGATGCGCAATTGCACCGGGCCGTCCAAGAGGCGCTTGATTTATTGGCTCAAAATCCGCCACACATGCCAGATTTCTCGAGAAAACCTGTTCTAGCTCCTCCGCCATTGCCCAAACGGCAAGCGTAAGTCCTGAGTTCTTATCCAAGACATGGTACAATGAGGAAACTTCCTCCAGAACGCGTGACCTCTTCTGGAGGAGCCCCTCAGGGGGCTTTCTTATGTTCCAAAAAAGGTATAGGCCCGGCATGATGTGGCATAGGCATAGAAGAGTGCCAGCTTGTCAGTTCGGGCGATACCGGGCACAATCGCCCTCGAGAAAGGACCAGAAGATCATGAGCGTTAAGTCCGTTGATTTTGTCAGATCGTGGCGCTGGGGCCAAGAGTACTTCCGGTCCGTTCGTCCCCGCGTGGTCCAAGCCATAACACAGTTAAAAGAAACGGCCGCGCATATTCCTGACCCGACCCTGCGTCAGCAAGCGCTGAGCTCGCTGCAAGAAAAGCAGTTTCATTGCGAAGGCGGGGGCGTGTTTGGCGGACCTTCTCGGGATCCTGGCGGGTATTTATTGCAATTCCTCGTGCCGTATCAAACGCTTTGCGACTATCTCGATACGGTAACGGACCGCGGACCATCCCAGGATCCCGAGAACTTGCGCTGGCTGCACCAAGCCTTGCTGGATGCCGTAACCCCTTTAGCCCCTGTCCAGGATTATTACCGGGAACATCCGCAAGGCGAAGATGGGGGGTATATGGCATCACTGGTTCAAAGTGCACAGAACACTCTGCAGCATTTTCCTGGCTATGATGCCATTGCCAGACCCATGCGCCGACTGGTCGAACTCTATATCGACCTCCAAGTCTATAAGCACGGCCCCCAACCGACCCGCGTGCAAAATCTCACCGCGTGGTATCACCAGGAAGCCAATCCCCAAGATGGTTTATTTTGGTGGGAATTTGCCGCCGCCACCGGTTCGACTTTAGGATTGTTTGCACTGCTCAACGTGGCCCTTGATCCCCACCCGGATGCCGACGCAGTCCACCGCGTCTTCAACTTGTATTTCCCGTGGGTCGGCGCCCTCCATATTCTCTTAGACTATCTCATCGATCAGGAAGAAGATTTGCAAGGAGGCGACTTGAATTTTGTGACGTATTACGCCTCCACAGAACAAGCGACGGCCCGGATTCAAAGGATTTACCACCGTGTGATGCAGCAAGCCCAATCCCTTCCCGATGCCGCATTCCACCGCTATGTGGCGCGAGGCCTTTTAGGCTTCTACCTATCAGATCGCAAGGTTAGGCGCCATTTAAATAAGCCGGCTTGTCAGCTGCTGGCCACCGGCGGCAGTATCAGTATTGGTATCTGGCTAGCGGCTCGCGTAGGCCGCGCCCCTTAATTTCTGATAAATGGCGCGCCCGATGCGCAAAGCATCAAACGAATAGTCGCCATGAAAGGCCTCATAAAGCTGGCGTAAGGTGGCGCCTGGCATCTCCTCGCAAGCCCTAACAATCGCACGTTGGGCGGACTGGGGCAAGATACTGCCGCAATACCATTGCCATGAGGAACTTTGAGACGCGGCAATCCACTCCTCCAAATAGCCGGTAACGGTCGAGGGTTGGCGATGCACGCGGCGGGCAATGTCCGCCAGCGGCATCCCTTCCCCAAATAAAATCCACGCTTCTTCCTTTGCTGATTTCATCCCTGGCGGGCTCACCGCATCGGCTTCCCCCGTGCTTAAAAGGGACAACAATTCCTCTCCGTACCGGCCGACGCGTACAGCTCCCATACCTGGGCACTGCGCCAAGGAAGCTAAATCGCGCGGGCGCCTTACACACAACTGGTGAAGCACCTTATCGCTAAAAATAATATAAGGCGCCACTTGATCTTGACGGGCCCGCTCCCTACGCCATTGCCTCAGGCGATCTTCGAGACCAGAATCTGCCACCTCACCAGAGGCGTCTGGCACCTTTTGCACATCACAGCAATCGCAACAGGATTCAGGGCGTGTGACCAGGTCTTGCTCGAAATAGGCCCCAAGCATCTGCCGGCGGCATGTCTTCGTCTGGACGTAGGCGCGCATGGATTCAAAGCGCTCCATGCGGTGCCGATATTGTCTTTGCATACGGTCGAATAACGCGGCAATGGTCCAATCGGGCAACGGCCCATGGACCCGTAATTGCACGTCCGTCGCCCGTTTCGATAACACCTGAATCTGTCCCATTTCTTCGAGCGCGGCCAAATGATTTTCAACCCATTCCGGCTCGAACTCTGTGTTCAGGCTCCACCAAAAGGGCCGCTGGGTCGGCAGTTGCTGTAATCGCTGCACCAACTGCACCACATCCTCACGCCTTGGCCTGTCCCGTTCAATCATATGGCGCCTACGGTGCATAGCAGAGGGAGTCACCACCATAAAGGACCATGCCGCGTTTTCATCGCGGCCGGCGCGGCCCCATTGCTGGCTATAGGCATCGACCGACTCGGGCATACCGACATTAATCACGCCTTTAACATCCGATCGATCAATACCCATCCCAAATGCGGTCGTCGCTACCACAAGACGCAAGCGCCGAGCTGAAAACGCCTCTTGCACGGTCAAACGCACGGTGTGTGGCAGCCCCGCATGATAGACGGCAACAGGTTCTGACAGCATGGACTCGAGCCATACCGCCCACTCCTCCGCTTGACGCCTCGTGTCCGCGTAAATAATGATGGCCCCAGGTTCTTTCTGAATACGCGCGAGCACTTGGTCACGCTGCTCGTTGCGATTCGACACAACCTGCACGCTCAGATGGATATTGGGCCGGTCAATAGGCAGGCGCGTCACATGGCATGACGCGCGGTCAAGTCCCAGTTGCCGCAAAATGTCATCCTCCACGGCGGACGTGGCGGTCGCTGTGAGAGCTAAAATTGGCGGCTGGCCCATACGTTCATGAAACTGGCGAATGCGCCGGTAGTCAGGTCGGAAGTCATGCCCCCACTCCGAAATCGAGTGTGCTTCATCGACCACCAGCAAATCACAAGACAGCACAGGCAGTCTCGCAGCAATCTCTGGATGCTGTAAGCGTTCGGGAGCCATAAATACGATTTTCAGCTCGCGTTGTTCCCAGCGTTGCAACACGCGCCGTTGTTCCGCCACCGCATCCCAATGACTTAACTGATAGGCCGCGATACCAAGCGACTGTAAACGGTCCACTTGATCTTTCATCAAAGCCAGCAGGGGCGAAATCACCACGGTGACCGCTGGCAAAATCGTGGCCGGAAGCTGATAGCATAAGGACTTTCCTGCTCCCGTCGGCATAATCGCCAATTGATGTTGCTTCAAAAGCACGCGCGTAATGATTTCTTGTTGCTTGGGCCGAAATTCGTTGAGATGGAACACCTCATGCAAGCTCTGCATCATCTTATGGTAAAGTTCTGGCGCAATTCCTTTATCATCCATACCATAAGATTCGCCATCATTCATCCACATTCCTGTCCGCATTCTGACACAATCCGAATTTCTTTGCATCCGCCTTTGTGCACAATGCTCTTGGTTGGCAGATCAGAAACCCTTACACTAGAGAAGCAATGGCAAAGCCATTCGCGAAAGGAGATCATTTTGCTGTGCACTGGGCTCAAAGCGTAAACTTGCCAACGTCTGGCATCCGAGAAATTCTCGACCTCGCCCTTCGAATGCCTGACGTCATTCGATTGGAAACCGGAGAACCCAACTTCCCTCCGGCGCCTTGTGTCATCGACGCATATTGCCAGGCCGCCCGCGATGGCTATAATCGCTACACCGCCTCGCAAGGCATCTTACCTTTGCGCGAGGCGCTGGCAGAAAAAATCTGGCGCATCAATCACGTCGCACGCACCCCCGACGAAATTCTGGTCACCCCAGGCGGCAGTCCCGCCCTATTTGTTGCATTCATGGGCATTTTACAGCCCGGCGACGAGCTTTTGGTGCCCAATCCGGGATGGCCCGATTACCTGGGCGGTGTGCAAGCCCTTCATCTCAACGCGCATCCCTATCCCCTGCGTGCTCCGGACTTTTGGCCGGATCTCGACACCTTGACGCGATGCGTCACCCCCAAGACCCGAGCCATCGTCCTAAATTTTCCCGGCAATCCCGCCGGAAGCCTGCCGGATGCGACCCATCTCAAGACATTAGTGGCTTTTGCCGAGCAGCACGACTTGTGGATTATTTCAGACGAAGTCTACGATCAAATTGTGTATGAAGGCTCCGCGTTGTCTCCCGCCACGTTAGCCCCAGACCGTACCATCTCCATCTACTCATTTTCCAAAACATACGCCATGACGGGATGGCGACTGGGATACCTGGCAGCCCCTAAATCCGCTACAGAATCGTTAGGCCGCATTGCCATGGGACTTTGGTCATCAGTCTCCGAACCTTTGCAATACGCAGGTCTTGCAGCCTTGCGATATGACCAAGCAGGAATTGTAGAGCGCTTAGCCCGGTACCGTGCCCGCCGTGACTATTGTCTCGACATATTGCAAAGCCGACATATTCCTGTCACCATTCCGCAAGGCGCCTTCTATCTTCTGGTCGATATCGCACGTCTTGGGCAGGATTCCCGGTCATTCGCCTTGGATCTCCTGCAAAACGAACACATTGCGGTAGCCCCTGGCCAAGCTTTTGGGTCGCAAACAGCCTCTTACGTCCGCGTCTCTTTGGCCTCATCCGAGGCCGATTTGGACGCAGGTGTCAGTCGTCTAGCCGACCTCATCGCCTCATCGGATCCCTAGCACCCGGCCAACAAAATTCTTCGTAGTACGCAGTAAAATCGAAAACGGTGATGATTGGAATCTGGTACTTACGGAAGTTGTCCATTTTTGAGCGACAAATTATCGGTGGCCTATGGGTCTCAACTATTGACTAAGACGGCATCCCACGATTCATCGAGCACGGCTCCGGACGGCAATAGCTTAAAAGAAAAGGGGGCTAATCGCGTACTTGGATCATAATACAGACGATCATACGCAAGCCCCGGCAATTGCGGAATATTGATGTACACATCATCAACAATGGTGGTCGAAGCAATCGGACGAGGCAAATAACTTAATTGTTTCTCAATGCCTTGCATGTTGACGGGGACTTCAAACGTCACATAGTAGGTGTTAGAACCATCATCATACGCCGGGCCGTAGCTATAGTAACCCGGAATTCTCCCCGTACCGATATAGGATTGATTGCCTGTCACCTTAAGCATATTGACAGCAATATTACTACCCGACAGCGTTGGGGTGTTAATCACACGCCGCACAGGGCCTGGCATATTCCCCATGCTGGTGGGACTTCCACAGCCAGCCAACACAGACCCTAGACTCAAAAACCCAACAAACATCAGGGTACGACGGACCATACGTCGTCTCACAGGGCTCGCCTCCTCTTTTCCCATCTATATAGAAAAGAGGATCGGGGTATGCCAGAAGCGACCTAGACCTGCCGCCGGCCCTTTAACGGGTTTCGCGGCAACGAGACATCTTCAAAAGCAAATCCCCTTGTCAGCATGAGCCAAAACAGCAACACATCCGCTTGAAGAGAATACACCGGATAACGCCAGGTCGCGGGGCGATTTTTCTCAATAAAGAAATGGCTGTACCAAGCCAAAGCATACCCCACCCCCACGCTAAGAACAAGGTACCAAGCATTTAACGTCAACAGCGCAAGCAGCAGCAACACAATAGCTCCCCCGGTCCCAATAAAATGGAATAAGCGGGTGGCTGGCTTTTGGTGTTCTTGCAAATAAAATGGCCAGAACTCGTTAAATGAGTGAATTCTCATCTCTGCTTCACCTCTCTATAGTAATTCGCGAGGACGCACGGAAAATCCTTCCTACTAGGGACGCAAAACCCTGTCCCAAAGAAAAAAAGCCCCAGAGCGCATGGCGCCCTGGGGAGATTCTCCGCTTAATACGCTTATTGACCTAACACATAAACGGTCACAGGCTCAATGCCAAAATTAGAAACCGTCTGGGCGTTAGCATCCATGTAAATATCGATGTGGTGTCCCACAATGGCACCACCTGTGTCCATCGCCCGTCCTAAAAATCCCCCTTGGGGCAAATTGGGGTCTGTATACCCCGTCACATAGAGATATGACTTGAGAGGAATCAGCGAGGGATCCACGGCAATCATCCCGGGTTCGAGCGGCTGTCCAAACGCGTCAACCGGCCCATAGGGATAATTGTCTTGCAGACTCGGGCCATAAGCCGTTGCCCGTACCTGATACACTGCAATAATGGGGCGCCCATCAATCGACTGGGCATTGGGCGACACCGGACCCGTCCGCGCATACCCCGCGTCAACTGAAGAGGTTTGCGAAGCGCTGCTAGGTGCAGTCGTCGTGTTGGCGCTGCTTGGAGTCTGTGAGGTTTGCTTTATGATAGTGTTTGGCCCAAAGATACCCAATCCGGTAAGAATCTGCCGCCAGGTCTGAAAGGTGGTGACGCCTGAAGGCGCCAGGTTCTGGCTGGTCTGGAAATCTTCGAGTGCCTGTTGTGTCTTAGGACCAAATATTCCGTCAGTCGGCCCCACTTGGGAATAGCCAAGCAACTTCAAATCGGCTTGCAAGGTGGCCACCCAATGCCCTTGACTTCCCATGCTCAGCCGTTGATACATTGCCGGATGAGCTTGTTCGGAAATGGCTGGAGGCGTTACCGTCAAGGTTGTGGGGCCTTGATAACGGGGCACCAATTGGAATCCCGCTAAAATGTCTTGCCATACGGGCGCACTGGTCACACCGGTCGGTTGAAATCCATTCGCCGTCTGAAAAGCCTTCAACGCGGCAAGCGTCTTGGGGCCAAAAATTCCGTCATCAGAACCCACACTGTGGTACCCTAAAAGGTACAGATCGGCTTGCAGCGTGGCCACCCAATGAGAAACATCTCCTTGTTGCAACACTTGGTTCATTGCCGGATGCTCTTGGGCCAACGCCGCGGTGGTCGCCGATACGGAGGCCGCCATGGCACCTTGTGAAGCCATCATCCCAGCTGCCAATGTGACGCCCGCAACGGTCATTCCTTGCCATAATGCAAATCGCATGCAGTCATTCTCCCCTTAGAAATATTGCCTCCGGAGTTAGCTGACGGGTTAGGGCGCGGAGAGTGGCCCTTCCAGTCCAATGCTGGATTCACCCCCACAATTGGGTCCCCCGGTTGTTGTTTCCAACAATTTGGCTAGCGCCAGTGTAATGAACATTAACAAGCCTGTCAGATACACTCTTTGCTGCTGAGAGGAGATGACACCAGGCTGCGCCAGCCATAGGACGTAAAGGGACAAGCTTCCCACGATTCCAATATGATTCCATCATTTGGACTCAGGAATAGAAACCCTATGATGAATGCGCATGAAAACGGGAGAAAAAGGGCAAAAAAATTGAGGTGTTGGCAAAATCACGGAAAAGAAATTGGAAGAAAATCTTAATGCTGTCGGGCGATTAGACAAAAACAAACAGTTTCATCATGATGAAACTGGTCAAAGATGCTAAGAACATCGCCGCCAATTTGGCAATATTATTGGCCATGACATGAGGAATGATGTGCACTTCGAGCACTAACGGCGCGATTACCCATAAAATTAAGTCGTTCACCACAATATTGATGACCGACTGAATCACAAACAAAACGCGCTGACGCACCGCATCTTTGCCCTTGGACCGCACTTGATGGCGGAAGGTCCAACGGCTATTCCAAATATAACTATTAAGAATCGCGGCAATGACAGCAATGGTGTTATACACCACCAGCTGATCCACGTTTCGCGTCGGAAATAGCCAGTAGAGGCCATTAAAAAATAACAAATCAATGACCGCATTGCCAAATCCCACGGAAACGAATTGGATAAATTGGTAGAGCCGCGTCATCTGCCGGCCCGAAACTCTCTGATCGCTTGTTCGTACAGCTGCACGAGTTCTTTCGTCGGTTCCTGCCATCCCCATTTCTCCGCTTCTTGCCGCGCTTTAGTGGACAACACCGCTAATCCCGGCTGGTCATGAATGAGTCCATGCACCATTTCGCCTAGTAAATAAGGCTGATCGCTGGGAAATAATCGGCCAGCGCCTGAATGGTCGATCAATTCATGAGAAGGCGCGGATTCCGCCGCCACGATGGGCAGACCCGATGCCATCGCCTCCAATAAGACGAGACCTAGCGTCTCGGTGGTGCTGGGAAAGACAAAAAAATCGGCGGATGCATAAGCTGCTGCTAATTCTTGCCCAAGCAACTTACCCACAAAGGTCGTTGGCGTCTTCTCGAACCGTTCCTGGAAATACTCGACGGCCGGTCCATCCCCCACTAAAGCCAGATGAACCGACGGATTGCGCTGAAAAAGCGATAAGAGGCGTGCCAACCCTTTTTCCTTGGCAATCCGGCCCACATATAACGCAATAATTTGATCGGGGTTTCCCGAGCTTAAGCGCGCCCGCATCGACTTGTCCCGTTGCCGGGGATGAAAAACATTCAAATCAACGCCGCGCCGCCATACCCGGACACGTTCAATGCCATGCGACGTGATCTCATTCTGAATGGCCGCCGATGTCGCTAAATTATAAACGGCTTGATTGTGTAGCAGCCGCAATAATCCCCACACAGCGGGTTTGGTGAATCCCAAATGATAAAAATCAGCGTATTGAGCAATATTGGTATGATACGACGCAACAAGCGGACACTTTAATTGGCGAGCCGCCCATACGCCTGCAATGCCCAGGACGAAGGGATTGACAACATGGACAATATCCGGACTAAATTCCCGCAAATAGCGTGTAACCCGAGGCGTAGGCCATCCCCATGGCTTGCCACCATAGACAAACCCAACCGAAAAGGTCGGCACAGGCTTTACCGGAATGCCTTCAAATTCGGCTTCTCCGCCTTCCGGTGCCACGATTAAAATCTCATGACCCATCCGCCGAAGTTCGCGCACCGTCGCGGTCACACGTGTTACCACACCATCTGTTGATGGCCACCAAGTTTCGGTCACGATTGCAATTTTCATTCGGCTGCCGTCCCCAAGTGCTTGATTCGCACGCCAAATCCCACCATATTGTCCAAGTTAAACCGCACTGTGACTTTGAAACCCACATAGTATACCATAGCCGTATGATCCTGTCGTTTCCTTTGGCAAACTCATCAATCGCCAGCTCTTTCGCCTCGTCCCAAAATGTGTCACAATATAAAGAAAAACCAGGGGGCGATACGATGAATGATCGATCATGGGATCGGCTAAGTGGGTTGATTATCGGCGCAGCAATTGGAGTGGTGGCAGGGATATTGCTAGCTCCAAGCGCCGGAGAAGATACACGCGGCACCATTAAGCAAAAGACTCAAGATTCTTTAGGGCAACTTCAAAACAGTGTGCGAGACATTCGTGATTCATTAACGCAAAAAAGCCAAACCCTTTTTAAGAAAGCCGTAACAGAAATTCCGCTGGATGATGCAGATCTTGCGGACACCGACTCTCACGAGGACCAAGGTGCATGAGCATTGCTGGCGCGCTGACGGTTATTGCAATTTGTTTTGCCGTTCTGACGCTTTTGGTTGTGGGGTCCGGCATCGCGCTCCTGGTTATCGCATTGCGTGTGATTCGTTTGGAAAAAAGCATTGGGCAAGAAATCGCCGGCATCAAGGACCAGCTGGCTGACATTCTCCATGTTGCTAAAGAATCGACCACACGGATTGGTCAAACGGTCCAAGAAGTGCGTTCCTCAGCGTACCGGGTTGGACTCTTAGCCGCAGGCATTGCCGGATTTCTTCAGTCGCGGCGCGGCGCCAAAGAGCTAACGCGTCCGAAGAAATCACGTCCTTGGTGGGTATCTGGTCTCGCCTTGGGCTACTCCCTATGGAAAGACCGCAAACGTTCCCAGTCTTCCTCCCATGCCTCCTAACAACGACGGAATTTGTGCCTGATGAATAGCCTGTGAGCCAGTCGCCTGTCCACTGGCTCACATTCTTATTCCCCTCTCCATATTGGTGTACAGTCAAGAGTTTCACCACCCCATCATCATGGAGAGGAGCGGTGTTCATGAATAACGGCCCCGATCCCTGGCACGTCGATAGCCTGATGCAGCGTTTGCAAGACGCTATCGGCTGCATGGCCGACGACTATCACCATCATGCCAGTCCTTCTCGCATCTACCAGCATCTCGTTTTAATGCATGAAATTTTAGAGGTCTTGGCGGTTCAACTGCCTGTCGTTTCAGGACCCTTGCCCATCCGTCGGCAAATGGAACGCCATGCGCATTTCGGTACGGAAGAGTTGTAGGACTCGGTCATGAAGACTAAAGACCAATGAGGGGGCTTGATCCAATGAGAAATATTGAGCATCGGCGGCATCAGTGCCCGCACGCAAGCTTCCTCCTACAGGATGCCCCAAGAAGAAGCTGATAATCGTTTCATTGGTTGGAGTCGACCACGTCCCAAACTGGCGATCGAGCACAACATCAAGTCCTGTTTCCTCTTTGACTTCGCGGATGGCCGCCTGTGCTACGCTTTCGCCGAATTCTACCCCGCCCCCCGGTAACGTCAGCCCGCCCACAGCCGGCGGGTAGCGGCGCGTCACGAGGACAATCTGCTGTTGGCGTGGCTCGTACACCAATACCGCTGCTGCGGGCAATGCCCGTTCCCAATATACGAATCCACAATGTTGGCAATAACGGCGTTCTTTACCGTCCCATTCATGAGCAGAGAGTGGCTGCCCGCAGAGCGGACAAAACTTCCACTGAGATGCTGGAGCATGTCGCCACTGTACAAAGTCATTTGTCTCAGAGTCTTTTGCCATCTGTTCTCACCCTAATCATTTCCCGGCCTTAGGATTATGCCGATAGACTCTACCGCCTCTCATTACATCTTCCCATGGAAGCCACCCCACGGCAAGCTTCTGAAAATCTCCTCTTTAGGCATTAGCGGGCGCAATGTGGCAAATCGCCGCAGGGCGTTTGATGCGCAGCGTCAAGGTTTCCAGCACACGCAACCGGTGATTCATCGACGTGGATTCCACATACCCAACGACCGCATCGATGCCGATCGCCAAGTCCATATTTTCTGCTCCCGCTGCCAAGACAACTCCATGATTATGCCTTCTTTCCGGCGTCTTTTAAGGGGCCTACGGTCCACCCACTAGCATCAGCGTTTTGCCATTGATATTCCTGATGTGCCAAAATGCGCCGCATTAAGGGCGCGAAGTCTGGGCTTTCTTGTTCTACCCACGCTAAAACATGTTGATAGACCGGTTTCTGCGGTGAGTCGGGGGATACACGATGCCCTGAAGCTTTACGCCAGTCAGGATATTGGCCCATAGGCGTTAAGGCTTCGGCGATCCATCCCAAATGTTTCATTTCCTCCACAGCCCGGTCTTCATCGTTCATGCCAAGAGATGGGCCATGCACTGCGACAAAATACTGGAAAAGGTAGTTCAAAATTTGTTGGTATTCAAAGCCCAACAGCGTTTGCAGATGCTGCGCCACCTCGGCGACTGCGACGTTTGGCCCCGCTTCAAAATCAGGTGCAGTCCCCTCGGTTTGCTCCGCCATCTCCTGAAATTGGCGCCGGTGGTCCTTTTCGTCCACAATTATGCGGGCCAACAGGGCCTGAATACGCGGATCATCAATACGTTCGCGATGATCCGCGTATTGCGCAATGGCCTCGTTTTCGGCCGCAATGTCTATCACTAACGCCTCTTTGAGCACCGTGACGGGCTCCGCATGGCGCGGCGTCAAATCCGGGACGCCTTGCAGAGACACGACCGTATGCGCGAGCCATTTTAAGTGGCGCATTTCATCGCGAGCGATGGATTCGATACGCGGCCCATAGACTTCAGCAACCGTCCAAGCATGCGTCAAATAGTGGACAATGGCATCATGTTCTCCCCGAATATCTGCATTGAGGAGCCGAATTTGTTCGTCGTTGTTCGTATCGACCATCTCCTCTTGAGAATCGCTAGGCCTTATCCAAGTTCTCCTTAAGCACCTTGAGTTCTTGTCCCATGGTTTGCATTTGAGTTTGCGCCAGCGTTAAAAACTTTTCCAGCTGGGGTTGACGCTCCCGGTCGACTTCCATAATATGGCGCAATTCATTATACAAGTCCAACGCCCGATCCAACTCTTGCCGCACGGTTTGCATCCGCTCCTCTAACTGCGCGCGGTATTCGGCCGCCTCTTCCGACTGAATTAAAGGCTGAACCGCTTCCATCAACCACACGTCATCCGTTGACAGCCGCAATGCAATCGCCGCGGACCGAAACGGAGTTGCTGCCTGAATCCACGTCAACGGATCTGGAACGGGCACACCGCGGACATACCCTTGCCATAACGGACCCGCCAGTTCAATGCGGCGATGAATCGACATCGTCATCGCTAGCGTTTGATCTTCGGGCCATTGCCTCACAAATACCACACGTGCGGGATCGGCCATCAAGTACCCGACGACCGTTTGAATGACCGGGCTGTTATAGGCTATCCGGCCAATATAGGTCAAAATCTTTTGTTGATCGGCTACCACCCGCTTTGCCTCCTTTTTCGGCTAACACGCTATTAAAAACATGCCCCGTAAATGGTTCCGTCACTCAGTGGAATTACTTTCCTTAGTAGCATAGCACAGCCCGTTATGTCATAACAGGTTTTTGCCCACGAGCTCCTTTGACCGCCAAAGCTGGGTATACTAAGTGGGAAGATTATCCTGGCGTGCTAACCTTTACTAATGGAAACATGGAGAAACCATGCGGGTATTTGGAATTAACCCGGTTCCGACTCTTGTCAGGCCCTGTATAATAAGAGTGAAGCCGACTTCGATCAAAGTATTTCAGAATAGGCAGGAAAATTGGCCGACACCGCGAATACTATGATAACGGCTGAACATACCGGACACTCGTCACCGGTATGTGTTCCATAAACTGGAGCAACCCACGGTATCTCGGCCGCATTGAAGTAGAGAAGAAAGGAGCGGCGGCCATGAAAACATTGACAGAGAGAGAAATCAAAGCATTGATTCATCTCCTGGGAGATGACGATATCAAAACGGCTCAAATCGCACGGCAGAGACTGATTGAATCTCGCCAGGAGGCTCAGCCATTTCTCGAAGATGCTCGTACGTCCCTCGATCCTCATGTGCGCACACGCGTATACAGTATTCTGGAACGCCTGCGCCTCGACGAATTAGGGGAACGTTTTCGTCATTTCGCGGCCATGCCCTCCGCTTGGATCGATTTAGAAGAAGGCGCGTTTCTCATTGCGGAATCCGGATACCCCACCATCAATCGCCAACACTACCGGGACATGCTCGATAGTATGGCTCAAACCTTTAAGGAGCGGATGGAGGAGCAAGGGCTCAAAGGGCGCGAACTAATTGAGGCGTTAAATCACTATTTCTTTGAAGAACTAGGATTTACCGGCAACCGCGACAATTATTACGACGCGGATAATAGCTACCTCAATCAGGTGTTAGATCGTCGGTTGGGCATTCCTATCAGTCTGTCTCTTGTCTACCTTCTCATTGCGCGCCGCTTGCGCATTCCTGTGGTGGGCATCAGCATGCCAGGGCATTTTCTGTTGCAATATAATGACAGTCTGTTCATTGATGCCTTCGAGAAAGGACAGCTGCTCAATCGCGGAGAATGTGTGCAGTTTCTCATGACCAATGGATTTGGATTCCATCCAGCCTATTTGAGTCCGACGCCGACCAGGTTCATGTTGGTCCGCATGCTCACCAACCTCATTCAGATCTACAGCACGCAAGATCCCGATCGGGCAGACTCGCTCAGTGCATTCCGCGACATGCTGACCCAGTCCTATGCCAAAGTCTGACGGTTCGCCGTCTTCTAACACCCCAGCTGCCATTCAGCTCTACGGGGCATTGGCCGTTGGGGTGTTATCTGTGTCGAGCGCGGCTGTTCTGATTCGTTTAGCCCATGCTCCTGCATCCGCCATTGCATTTTGGCGCCTTTTCTTAACCAGCCTCCTTTTGCTTCCGGTGCTCAAACGCCCTGCGCTCTCTGTTACGCGCCAAGCGTGGCCTATGATGGCCCTGTCTGGCATTTTTTTAGCCGCTCATTTCATTTTCTGGATTCACTCATTGTCCTTGCTTCCGGTAGCTCTCTCCACCGCCCTGGTTTCCACCCATCCTCTCCTGGTTGCCTTGTTTCGCCGCCTTCAAGGACATCATCCCTTGCCTCGTGGTACCCAATGGGGCCTGGGGCTCTTAGCTGCCGGGCTCGCCACATTGGCGCTGGGGGCAGGCCCTCATGTGTCCTGGCTAGGGATTGCCGATGCGTTGGCGGGGTCCTTATTTGCAGGCGCCTACATCCTAACGGGCGCTTATGCCCGTCGTACCCTCTCGGCGACGACTTATTCGTGGGGCACTTACACTGCAGCCTCTTTCATACTCGCACTTGGGCTCTGGGGCCGCCAAGGCAATTTCGGCCCTATGTCTTGGCATCTTCTGCTGCTCTATGGGCTGATGGCGGTGATTCCTACTTTGGGCGGCCATACGCTATTTAATTGGATGCTCCGGTTTGTGCCCGCCTCCCATGTCTCATTAGCGATGGTCGGGGAAATCCCCGGGGCTGCTCTCTTAGCGTGGCTCGTGTTACACCAGCTGCCCACCTTTGCCATGTGGCTCAGTATTCTCCTGATTACATGCGGCATTGCTATCGCGTTAAGCACCGAACGCATGCGGCCTTAGCGGTAAAAGCTCTAGCATTTTAGTTCCCCACAAATACCGATATAATATCCGTAAAAGGCAAAGGGGCTTGGCGCCATGACCATCTGCGTAGACGGCTTAGTGCTAGCCGGGGGACAATCTCAACGAATGGGCCGCGATAAAGCGGAGTTGTTGCACCCCAGCGGTGTCACGTGGGCCGAATATGCCCGCCATACCCTACAACAATCCGGCGCTCAAACCATTTGGATCTCGCGTCCGTTCGGCTATCAACCCCGGACTTTTTACGATGTGGTTGATAATACGCCGCATCCTGGTCCCTTAGGCGGTATCGCGCAAGCCCTCACGGTATCATCTGCAGATTTTCTCGCCGTCCTCGCCACCGATTTGCCTTTTGCCAGCCCCCGATTATTTGCTCATCTCTTCTCGCACTTGGGGGAGGCCGACGGCATCTTTCCGTACTGGCGTCAGGACCGGCAACCGCTGGCCGGATATTGGTCCGTTCATCTACTGCCCGCCCTCCAGCAGTTTCTATCGCACGGTGGCCATAAAGTTCAAGAGTTTTTGGCATCGCAGCGCATTCTTTGGGTTCTTGTGCCCGAGCCAACCTGGATCGTCAATATCAACACTCCCGAAGACTGGGCACATTGGCAGTCGACTAGTCTCCCCGAAGGGAGCGTGCCCTAAATGGCTGTGATGCAGATCGCGGGATATTCCAATACGGGTAAAACCCGCCTCATTGAAGCTCTCTGCCAGCAACTCCCTGGGCCTGTTCTGGTTGTGAAATTTTCTCATCACCGACCTCGCCCTGACCGCGTAGGCTCAGACACCGACCGATTCGCCCATGCAGGTGCCCACACCGTGCTCATGCAGCCCTATCAAGCCACCTGGCGGAGTCCTTTTCCACTTCCCATCGATTGGAGGCAAGTAGACCGGTGGTATCCATGGATTCTTTGGGAAGGAGCAAAATCGGTCGCGACGCCGAAAATTGTTGTCGGGTCAGAGCTCTTAGTACAAGAACTTGACAACGTGCGCGCCGTTATCGGACCCACCCCACCGTCAGAGGTCGATCTCTGGTTTAAAGCCCCCTTGCCTTTAACACTGGCCCTAGCCTCACAAGCCGCGGCTTGGATCATTGAACATCACATGGCGCTCAGTTTTTCGGTGGATAACATTCCTGTTCTGCCACCCAGGTCTAGCGAGCGCCCACTAGGAAAGGAACCGCTATGAGATATATCTCCGTCGAGGAGGCTATAGCCCTCCTCATTCACCACACCCCGCCCCTACAAGAGACCGAGTGGGTGCCACTCACCCAGTCGAGCGGGCGTACCCTGGCCATGACCATCACGGCCCAAAGCGCCGCGCCCCCGTTTGCACGCTCAGCCATGGACGGCTATGCCCTCAAAGCGCTAGATACCCCGGGCACTTTCCGCATCGCTGGTTACGTGTCGGCCGGGGAGGTTTTGAGGAAGCCCCTGCAAGCAGGCGATGCTGTACGCATTATGACCGGGGCCCCACTACCCGAAGGACTCGATGCGGTCATCGAACAAGAGGCCGTCGAGCTGCAAGCAGGGGTAGTACATGTCGCACAACGAGTTCAGCCTGGACGCAATGTCACGCTGCAAGGATCGGAATTCCCTCAAGGCACAGTCTTAATGCGGCCCGGACAGCGATTAGGCTCTTTGCAGATCGGAGTCTTAGCCCTCGGAGGCTATGCCCACATCGCAGTCTACCGCCGACTTCGCGTACTACTCGTCACCTCAGGTGACGAACTCATAGATCCAGGCAATGCCCTGGGACCTGGACAAATTTATAATGTGAACGCCTCATTATTCTATAGCTTACTGCACGAGTTAGGCGCCGATGTGACAGTCCAGCACCTTCCCGACACCCTAGACGCGGTCCATGAGTTCTTTAATCGCCCCGATCTCGCAGCTTATGATCTAGTACTCACAACCGGCGGGGTGTCGGTGGGGGACAAAGATCACATTATTCATTTCTTACAACAACGCGCCCAATTGCTTTTTTGGCGTACTGACATGCACCCTGGCAAATCTATTGCTGCAGCGCGATATCAGGGAACGACGATCCTCGCTTTGTCAGGCAATCCAGGCGCCGCGTTAATGTCTTGGTACAATATTGCTCTACCCTTTTTGGTCGCGCTGTTGCATGCGCAACTGCCAATAGAACGAATGTCCGGACGATTACTGCAAGATTTCCCTAAAAAAACACGGGAAACCCGCTTTCTACGCGCGAGACTTATAAGGCAACCAGACGGTTGGTATTTTGATACCAACCTCCCCCAGCAATCCGACCGGATTACCACTTATGAAGCGGCGGATGTCTTGGTCGTCATCCCGCATGGTAGTCCTCCAGTTCCTGCCGGCACCGTGTTAGAAGGCAAAAAAATTCCAGGACTAGGCTCCTTGCATTTGACGTGGATAGCTCGCGAAAATGTAGCGTCGGATCCGAATTCTTAGACCATGGATTGTTCTGGAATTATTTAAAAACTTGGCCAGGAGGGAAACAAAGCCATCATGTCTATCTCGAATATACATCAGGCCATTGCACAATGGTCCCAGCACTTTTCTGGCAGGTTCACACTTTATGCAGAACATTTGCAGACCCATGAAGTCGTCGCCCATGAGCCAACCCGCCTAATGGAGACCGCATCGGTCATTAAACTGCCTATTATGATTGCTGCGATGGACCAAGTGGAAGCCGGTCATCTCGATTTAGCCACCCCACTGGTGTACACTCGTGACGATTATGTCGAAGGTTCCGGGGTAGTGCAAAATCTCACCCCGGGATTCGCCCTGTCACTCCACGACGCCCTGACCTTGATGATTACAGTCAGTGACAATGTCGCCACCAACATGGTGCTACGGCAGATCGGATTGGAGACGGTCAATGCGGTGATGCACCGCTTAGGAACGCCTCATATCCATTTATATAAGCGCATTGATTTCGCACAACCTGGACCTATTGGCATAGCCCCCGCCGACGAAATCGGCGGGCTGCTCAAAAGCCTCTATCACCGCACACTCATTAGCCCCTGGGCCTCCGGTATCATGTGGGACATTCTCACACGCCAGCAATACAATACGATCATGACACGCGACTTGCCTTATCATCTGCTAAACGAGGAGGGCGACACGCCGGCCTTGGTGCAAATCGGCAGCAAAAGCGGATCCCTCGAAGGCATTCGCAATGATGTGGGCATCGTCACGTCCAAATGGGGGGACTATACCGTCGCGCTCTTTAGCGCAGAGTGTGAAGACTTGCGCTTTCATGTCGACAATGAAGCCATGCGCCTGTTACCACGCCTCACCCGGCTGCTGTTTGACCATTTTCTCGGGCATTACCTGCCATGATACCGAAAAGGCCCCCTACATCCTTTTCCCAGCGCCATTGGCGTCACGCGCTTTGGGTCGGACTATTTGTCGCCACAGGATTTGGTCTCTTTCTGTCGAGTTGGCGGCGCGCGCTCGGACCTTGGTTTCCGGCGGTCCAAACGATTCACGAGTGGGGAGGCATTATTTATGCCCTCGCCTTGTTGGGATGGTCCGCGCGCTTCTATCCCTGGCCAGCCCCGGTGGGCAGAACACAACCGGCCTTTACCCGCTGGGCCCTCTTTTTCTTAGTGCTGCTCTGCGTCAGTGGCGTGGCCCTGTTTATAGGACCCTCGTGGACACGGTCAATCGCCACGGTGGTGCATGGAGCGAGCGCCGCGGGATTGGTCATCTGGGTGCTTACGCACCTGCTGACCCATCGGCCGACACCCTTGTCACGCGCTACCCCCTCATCAAGACGGCGCGCTCTGCACTGGATCTTAGCCACAGTTGCCACCGCCCCTTTTGTCATCGCCTTACCCAATTTACTCATGATGTTGAGCGGGCGGATCTTTCAGCAAGGGCGCACGCAAGGAGCCTTACCCGGCTTTGTGCCTTACACCGTCATTGATGGCTACCCTCAATTCACACCACAGACGTGGCGGCTTTGGGTCGATAGCCCCGTGAAGCGCACGTATCGTCTAGATGAATTGCAGCACATGCCTCCCACCTCAAGGCGTCTCAACTTCGAATGTGTGACCGGGTGGGCCGTGAATGGTGTGCAGGTGGAGGGCATTGACCTCTTGCATTTCCTCGAATCTGTAGGATGGCAACCCGAGCACACGCCGTGGGTTCTATTCTTTTCCGGCGACGGCGTCTACACAGAGTCTTTAAGCGCGGAACAAATTCACCAATATCAACCCCTATTGGTCTACGCCATGGATGGTCAGCCGTTGGCGGCCTCGCAAGGATATCCGCTGCGCTTGCTCGTCCCCGGCATGTATGGGTACAAGTCCTTAAAGTGGCTGGTGCGGATCGCGTTTTCTCCCCACGACCAGTTAGGCTATTGGGAACAGCGTGGGTATCCGCAAAATGCCTATTGGGGATCCTATCACGGATTTTGATGTCCCTCTATGGCGCTCTCCCAAGCATCCACATCAAATCCAATCCGGTGGTGACCATTCACGAACCAAATAGGGCGACGAATCAACCGCGGCTCTTTAGCCATGGCTTCCAGCCAATCGGCCTCATCTTGAATCTGCTGGACGTACCCTTTATACGCAGGGCTCCTTTTGGATACAATGGCTGCAATGCCCCCCACCCTCTGAGCCAACTCCCTCAGTTCTTCAACGTTCAGAGGCTTTTCAATCAAGTCCCGTTCGGAAAAGGCAATACGGTGTGCGCCAAGCCACGCTCGCGCTTTAGCACAGGTGCTTCACCGTCTATAACAATAGAGCTGCGTCGTCATATCTTCTCCCCCTTATCAGTTCCGCGTTTGGCCGCGCAAGCATGGCAAATGCCATAGAATTTTAGTTCATGATCAAGCACGGTAAAGCCACGTTCTTTAAATATCCGCGTTTCCAGCGTATCCAGCAAATCTTCCCCATATTCCTCGACACGTCCACAGCGCACACAAACGAGGTGGTGATGGCGGTGAGTTTCTTCTTGGTTAAATTCATACCGCGCCCGCCCATCATCAAAATTAATCCGCGTCAAAATTTCGAGGTGGGTTAATAATTCCAAAGACCGGTAGACCGTCGCCAAACCGATGTCCTGAAATTTCTTTTTAACGAGCTGATGCACTTCTTCCGCCGAGAGATGCTCCCCCGGGTGCTCAGAGAAGATGCGGATGACCAGTTCGCGTTGAGGCGTCAGCCGCTTCGACCCCTCTTCCAGCTTCCGGTATACGGATGATAGTCGTACCACGCGCACCCCTCCGTTCTCAATCCCTTGAGAATAGTCTATCATGGCAATCGCCATTTCGTCTTCGCGTCTTAACAGAAAGATTCACAACTTATGACGAATCATTGCAAAGCTGCTTCCAGCCTCTATGGCTTAAGCGGTTGGGAGCCCGTCAAGGGTCGCACCACGCGTTAAGATGAGCGATTCCAGCCGCGATAAAAGCTCCACTTCCAATTGTGAGACGTGTTGCATCACGGCGACGTTCCCTGCGTGGGAGGCCCAGCGAGCCATCTCGCGATGCAGTTCCTCGTACACGGGAGTGAGCCTGGGATCGTGGATAAACGAAGGATTGAGATGACAGGCGTGTAGATCGCTCACTTTGTCGATATCCAATAACCCCGGGGCATAATAAACCATCCCGCTAAAGGCCTCTTGGAAGACAACACGGCGAGCATAAGCCAAAAACCACTGGTCAGGGCCTATCGTTGGGACCGGCGGAATCTGGTAACCTAAGTGGCCCACGGCGACAATCTCATCAGGAGGAACCGGCCGTGAAAAGACGTAGCCTTGCACCGCCGGAACTTGTTGTCGTGCCATCAACCGAATCGCATCACGCACCGGAACCGTCTCGACGCCCTCGATGACGAGCTTGAGCCGCATGAAATCCGCGATTTGCATGAGCGCGGCTCCAACACCATGAGCCATTCATCCCCACCGAGGCGCACCAAATGCCCGTGCCCGGCTAAACGCCGGGAAAGGCTTTGGGCGACGATTTGCAACACGCGATCGCCGTGGTCGTGGCCCCACGTATCGTTGACCGTCTTAAAATCATCCAAATCGATCATACCGACTGCCAGTTGGCGTCCTTCAGCTTCGGCCCGCTTTAGCGCTTGGGGCAAATAGTCTGCTAACCAGAGCCGGTTCGGTAAGCCCGTTAAGGGGTCATGGTGTGCCAAATCCCATGCTTGTTGTTGTGATTGTTCGAGCCTGTTCCTCGCATCTAAGGCATCTAGTCCGTGACTCATCAAATCGCCGATATGCGACAACAGCTCCATGATTTTGTCGGTCATCGCGTGCGGCTTGGCGCTGATCACGGTAAGAACCGCATAGCGTTGCCCACCGCGGCGCAAGGGAATGGATGCTGCGGCACGGCCCCCAATCTCCTCAAAGAATTGACGAAGCGTATCTGGCATCACGGGGTCACTCGCCAAATCCGGATGGGACACGGGTTGCTGGCTCTGCCACGCAGCCTCCGGCGGGGGGACGGGACTGTGATCAAAAAAGGGAGTAAATTTTTGATTGGCGTCTTGACCAGGTCCCGCTATTGCTAAGAAACGCCAACGCAAAGACGGCGCATTCTCTACCGGTTGCCCCACCCAAGCGACGAGAAACAAACCGCCTTCAACCAATCGTTCGCAACTGGAAGTCAAAATCTCGTCCGCCGTCTTGGCTTGTAAGATCGTATCGCCTTGCCGCAACAACGACCGGTAGAGGTTTTGCAGTTCCAAAAGGGTCGTGACCGTACGAGACAGTCGTTGTCGGGCCACACGTTCGGAGCGTTGCAATCCAATACGCCGAATCCCCTCTTCGATATCGACAACAAGTTCTTTTAAGAGGGTTTGTAGTTCCGGGTTAAATCCTACCATCTGACGATGATAAACGGTGAGAACGGCCGCCACATGGGATCCGTGACGAATCGCCAAGGCGGCGCTGGAACGTAAGCTAAACCGATTTAGCCAATCCCGCCAGGGCCTCATGTCGATGCCCTTGGGCGGATAATCAACCACGTCAACAAACTGGGGCTGACCGGTCATTAATGCGTGTCCGGTTGGCCCTAAACTTTCTGGTCGCCCCGGCTGCCAGGAAATCGCCACCTGCTTGGGGTGACCCGGCCGCCGCATTGCCGATAAATAGTGCGTTTCACCGACGGCCGCCACCACCCGGACAAAACCGTCCCGACTAGGGACACCAACCCATGCCAAAGCCATCTTGCCGCGCTCGACGAGGATGCGGCAGACCGTCTCATAGACTTGAAACGAACTGTCTAGCGTCGGGAGGATTTGGTTAGTTTCCGCCAACACGCTATTTAACGCGCTCACATCCCGGAGATGCTGTGCCAGTTGTGCTTGTTCCCTGTGCGCGGCGAGTTCCGCTTGCTGGGCCCACAATCGGTCCAAGCCTTCTTCGGCGGACACAATGAGTTCTTTTAAGAGGCCACGCATGGGCGCATCAAAATAGTCCTGCTCTTGATGGTAGACCGCGAAAACGGCTTCCACACGCCCCCGCACCCGAATCGGCAGAGCCGCTCCAGAACCTAAATGATATTGCTGCAAGCGTCGGCGGATAATTCGCGGCAAGTCGGGGCCCAAACGGTTGATAAACTGTGGCTGGCCTTGGTGCAAGGCTTCTAGTGCTGGCACCCCCAGGCGGTCCAGGGGAAGATCGAGCAAATCGTCCTGCTCGGGTCGACGGAGTTCCTCGAGATAGCGAATATCACCGGCCTGCGCAACCACTCGCACAAAACCCGAACGGGCATCTGCCATCCCCACCCAGGCCAACCGCATTCCGCCCACGCGAACGAGCGCGTTCATACTAGGCTTGGATCATCCGCGAGCGCTCATACTCAATCCGGGGAAGATAAGCTTCCGCCAACAGTACGAGGTCAGCTATCAGGCGGTTAAGGGCGACAGGCCCGACGGAAACTGGGAGATGACGCTGAAGGACCTGGGCTAACCGGGGATAGGCCTCAATATAAAGCTCTACGGACTGATGGCGCTCAATGAATAGCTGCACCGCTTGGCGCATGCGGTGTTGATCCTCCGGGCTCCCCGGCGGGTAGCGAAATTGTGGGACCTGGTTGACGATCCATTGCACCTGCTCACTACCGACTCCGTTATCAGCAAGTGTCTGAGCGATAAGGGCGGCGATCTCGTCCCAGTCAATGGTTGCTAGAATCGCATTGTCGTCGTCGTCCCACCAGACAATACTCGACATTTTAATCTCTCCTACATGTTCTAATCGGATTTCCCTATAGCACGACCGCCTCGGCTGTGAGCCCGTCGTGATTAGCAAATAGCACTTATTCATAGGCCTGTCGCATCCTTAGCCGAGACATCACGATAGAAGACAGTCGCTGGCGGTCTAACGTTCCCTATAGCTTAGGGTATCCCCACATGAGAAAGATGCGCCCCTTGTCGCGGCCCACGATATCCTTCGTAGGCTCAAAAGCACGACATCACGCCTTCGGGACGCAATGGTTCCGTTGTCTCTCCATAAACCCAGTATTTTAGACGTCCGAACCAGAAAGTCCTTCTTTAGGGTTGAGGAATTTTTGCAATCTATTCCCATTGCCCTGATCATAACCGTGTTGATTTGTACGAACCTTTGAGGCGATATACGGAATAGAGAGGCGCCTTTACAAGACATCAGTACCGTCATACCCCGTTATTGCTTGAAAACGGACTACGACCGTTTTCTCGAGCTCGCCCCCTTTTGGCCGGACCATGTTGCGCTTGTTCACGCGAAAGAGTCAAATCGTCTGTTCGATATACGGCATGACTTCTTTAACCCATCCCATAAAAGAAGCCATGGACCTCTGTGTTAGAGACCCATGGCTTTGGTGTTTGAAAAGGCTTTAGGTCCTTGCCCTAAAACTCCGCCAAGGTATGATACAAAACACTCTTTTGAACGTGCAAACGATTTTCGGCTTCATCAAAAACGACTGACTGGGGACCTTCCAACACATCAGCCGTCACTTCTTCCCCTCGATGTGCTGGTAAGCAGTGCAAAAAGATTGCATTTGATTTGGCCATGGCCATCAGCCGGGCATTGACCTGGTAGGGTTTTAAAGCCTCTCGCTTTTGCTCGCTGTCCTCATCTCCCATGGATACAAAGACATCCGTGGCCACAGCATCGGCTCCAAAAACGGCTTGCTCAGGATCCGACGTAATGTGAATCGTCCCCCCCGTAACCTCCGCTTCCTGCTGGGCATAGGCGACCACGTCCTCTTTGGGCATCCAACCAGCAGGACAGGCCACACTTACGTGCATCCCCAACTTCGCCCCAATCACTAGATACGAATTGGCCATGTTATTGCCGTCCCCTACATAGGTCAGCTTCGCGCCTGCCAAGTAGCCCGTGTTCTCCCAAATGGTCAATGCATCGGCTAACACCTGAAAAGGATGCGCCGCATCCGTTAAGGCATTAAACACCGGAACAGTCGCCCATTTTTGCAATTGTTGCACCATCTCATGACTCTTCGCCCGAACAACCAAGGCATCAACATACCGGGACAAGACGCGCGCCGTGTCTTCAATGGGCTCCCCGCGTCCCAACTGGCTGTTCTCCCAGTCCAAAATCACGGGAGCCGCCCCAAGCGACTGGATGGCAACCTGAAATGATACCCGCGTTCGCGTGGATGGCAACTCAAAGATCATCGCGACCGACTTGCCCCTTAAGGCATATTGAATTTCTGCGACCTTTGGATTGGCTTTCATCCATTGCGCCGTCATCAGTACTTGCTTGATTTCCGCTGGTGTCCATTCTTTGAGAGAAATCACCGAACGTCCTTGCACACGCATTTCTTTGGCCGATACCCGCTCTACCAATTTTACCGCCCCCTACCGCATTACTATACAATGATTAGGATATTTATTCAACCCTTTGGGAAATTCTTTGCGCATGTCCATAAAAAAGAGCGGAACCCCAAAAGGTTCCGCTCAAATCAATGACAATGACTATTTACGGGTTAAGAAAGCTCATGACGCCGCGGTAAAGCAACTCGACCCCAAGAGGCAACGCTTTCTCATTTACCATAAAATGAGGAGAATGATGCGGATACACTTGATTATCGTCCTCGGGGCGACATCCCACAAAGAAAAAGGCGCCAGGTTTTTCTTGCAGGTAGTAAGCAAAATCTTCCCCACCCATAGCGGGGTCGGGATGGATGATGTCGACCATTCCCTTCCATGCCTCTTCCAATCGCTTCACACTAGATTCGTGATTAATAACAGCGGGGTAGCCAAATACATACGACAGTTCGGCATCCGCGTCATACAACGCCGCCGTAGTCTTGGCAATATGCTCAATTTCATGCATCACGGTATTCTGCACGGTGTGCGACAACGTCCGCACCGTTCCTTTAATTTCAGCCGTCTCCGCAATAATATTGAACGTGACCCCCGATTGAATCATCCCGCAAGATACCACGGCAATATCAAAAGCGTTAAGGCGCCTGGACACAATGGTTTGCAAATTCACGACAATTTGCGATGCAATCAGCACGGCATCTTTCGTATGAGCCGGCTCGGAACCGTGCCCGCCTTTGCCCTTGACACGAATGGTAAATTCATCAGCATTCGCCATTAAAGGGCCGCTACGGATTCCAACAGTGCCTACGGGATCATTGGACCACAAATGCAGTCCCAGCACCTCATCCACGCCCTCCAAACAGCCGCCCGCAATCATGGCTGGCGCTCCCCCCGGGGGCTTCTCTTCGGAGGGTTGGAAAAATACACGCACAGTCCCTGGAAAATTTCGGTCCGCCGTTAAGCGCTCTGCCAGCCCTAAGACGATGGCCATATGCCCATCATGTCCACACGCATGCATCACCCCCGGGTGTTCGGAACTAAAATCAAGACCCGTTTCTTCCCGCAAAGGTAACCCATCAATATCCGCGCGCACAGCAATCGTCTTGCCCGGTTGGCTGCCTAGAATATCCGCCATGACTCCGGTCTCGGCTACTTCAACCGGCGTGAGTCCCATGTGTTTTAGGGCTTGTACCAAATACGCCTGCGTTTGCCGTTCTTGAAACCCAAGCTCCGGAATTTTATGCAAATCGCGACGGTATGTTATAATATCGGTATTCCATGCCATGGCTGATTCTCCTCCCCTTATTAAATAATGCGGTGGCCAAGCGCTGACGCAATAAGATTGGCTGCTAATTGGCCTGTTCGGTTATGTTCGTCCAAAATGGGATTGACCTCGACCATTTCCATAGAGGAGAGAATGTCACTTTCCGCCAGCAGTTCGAGTGCCAAATGAGCCTCTCGTTCGGTGAGACCCCCAGAAAAGGGCGTCCCTGAGCCCGGGGCGTATAAGGGGTCTACCGCGTCAATATCGAAGCTTAAATGCACGCCATCGGTGCCGTCTGTCACAATATCCATAGCCTTGGCCATTACGTCGCGCATGCCGTAACGGTCAATTTCATGCATGGAAAATACTGTCGTGCCCGATTGACGCAACGCTTGAGCTTCTGCGGGGTCTAGAGTTCTGACGCCCACATAGACAATTTTGGCGGGATTCACGAAGCGACCATGAAAGGAGGCCTGCAGCGCCGGATGCCCCAACCCAACGGCCGTTGCTACCGGCATGCCGTGAATATTTCCCGAAGGGGACGTCTGATCTGTATTGTAGTCCCCGTGCGCATCAAACCACAGCACGCCAAGATTTTGGAAATGACGCACTAAGCCGCCAATGGTCCCAATGGCAATACTGTGATCTCCGCCGAGCACTAAAGGATAGGCATCCTCTTCCACCGCCTTCTCGACGGCACGGGCCAACACCCGGCTGACTTTCACAATTTCGTCCAGATATTTAAGATTGGTCTGCGCCACTTCTCGGCTTTCGGGAACCGGCACCGGTAAATTGCCTAAATCCACGACTTGATGCCCGGCTTGACGCAGTTTTTCATGCAGTCCTGCGTAGCGGATGGCACTGGGGCCCATATCGACCCCACGCCTGTCCGCACCGTAATCCAAAGGCACACCAATAATCCGTACGGTTTTTGGTCCCACCAGAAATCCTCCCTTACCGTGCATCTTCTCCCATTATACCTGAGGCAACCTCAATCCCGGATGAGTAAATGCGTCGGAGGCGGTGCTTGCAAAAGTTTTTCCGGCCAACGCCCTTTGAGGAACCACCGCTCGGTTCCTAGAAAAATGTACCATGTCAATTTCCGTTGATAGGCCGGGTTGATTAACAGCTGTTCCTCTTTTCGATTGGTGATAAAGCCGACTTCCACATTAATGGCCGGCATTTGCGCTTGCCGTAGCACATACTGGTCAATGCGCGTGACCTTGCGTCGCGTTTTCGTAAAATATTGCAACTCTTCTTGCACATCATGGGCTAGATGATAGGAGCCTTTCCCGTCCCAGTAAAAGGTTTGCGGCCCATGTGAACCGGGATCCGCGGAGTTGCAGTGAATGTCGATGAGTACATTGCCCCCCGTTTGATTAATCCACATCGTACGCTGCTGCACTCGATATTTGCGGTGGCTAGGAATGGCGCCCGGATGATCCCACGTCAGCAACACCCGAGCCCCCGCCTCCTCAAACCATTGCTTTAACGCTAAAGACATCGCCAAGTTCACTTGATCCTCTTGCGCTACACGCCCTTTGGCCCCTGGGTCAAATCCCCCATGCCCTGGGTCTATAATAATCGTACGCCCCCGCAAAAGTGCCCCCGCAATTCCACCACTCGGAGCCGTGCCCGCTCCTGATAACAACAAACACGCTCCCACCACAATCCCCGCACCCAACCAGCGCTTCAGTAATTGCTGTATTGTGCCATTTATCTTCACATCGTCGCCCCTTTGTTCAATTGTTCATAAGATGGTCCATATGCCCACTTACCCTAGCGATTGTCATCACGGTCGTACCCATAGTGTGAGCGAGATGGCCTCAGAGTATGAACGCGGTCATAATATACACGACATAATTTGTCATGTATTTATTTCCTAGTTCTCTTAGGCTATATTCATTAACTCTTCTTCGCGGCAGTTTAGTTAAATAACCGCGATATAAAAAATTACCCTATACATTTTCTTATTTGACCTAAGCGAATTTTTTTAAAGATTTGTAGCGTCCTCACGATGTTTATTTCTTTTACTTGTGGTACATTATCAGCTAGGAGGGATGAATTATGGTGGGTACTAAGATTCGCGACCTGAGAAAGAAGCTGGGATTAACCCAAGAACAGCTCGCAGGCGACGAGCTGACCAAGAGTTATGTAAGCCAAGTCGAGTTAGGCCGTATCCATCCATCCCACAAAGCCTTGGATATCATGGCCGGTCGCCTAGGCAAGCCGTTGGGATTCTTTTTGGAGAACGGCGATGATATGCGCACCATTGAAGTGCTGTTGAAAGCAGCCCAAGCGCTGTGGAACAGCGGACGCCTAGAAGATGGCATGTTAGGCCTGCAAGAAGCCTTAACGCTGGCCGAGCGAACGGGACGCGAAGACATTCTCGCGCGCATTAAGGCTACGATGGGCAAATTAGAAATGTCTCAAGGCAATTTGGACGCCGCGCTAGCGCACTTGGAAGAAAGTTTGTTGCTCATTCATCCCGACGACCACCCTGTCCAAGCAATTGAAATTGCCAACACTTTAGGAATGGCAGCTGCGCGTCACGGTTCGTTTCATAAAGCCATGAATTCATTTCAGCAGGCTCTGGAGTATGCAGGACGCCTTACCAGCCGAGAAGGTCCTAACATTCGGGCCGAAGCGGCGCAGCATTACGGAGATTTTTGCTATAGTCAAAGGCAATGGGTTTCGTCTTTAGAGCTGTACCGTATGGCGCTTGACGAACCCCAAAAGTTAATTAGCGCTCCGCGGCGGGCAGAACTATTAACCCGTATAGCGGCCGCTGAATGGCGCTTGGGCCATCAGGCGGAAGCCACCAGCGCTATCGATGAAGCCTTAGGCTTGTTGCCCGACATCCGCGGCAATGAAGAACGCGCTGCCCTGCAAGCGGACATTGCGCAAGTCTTAACGGACTTAGGGCGGCTAGACAAAGCCCGGGAATTGCTAGAATCCTCCTTGACCGTTTTTGACCGCGTTCACTTTCAAGAAGGGCAAGCGGTCATATTAGAGGCGCTTCTTCGCACAACCGATTCGGAGCCCTTGGTCGAACGCTATACGACCCGCATTCTGCATGCGCCTGATGGCTGGCCATGGCAAGATACCAAAATTTATGCCCTTCGCGTCTTAGCACGGCGTGCCGTGGCTGCCGAAGATTATGCGCTGGCCAAAGACTATCTTAGCCGCGCTCTCGCCATGGCTCCTAACGAACGTCACCGGGACCTCGAATGCGAGTACTACATTGTCCAATCCCGTTTGGGAGATCCAGGCGCTTTGTCTCGACTGTGGGAGCATTTGAGTGAGGCTAACGACGAAACGACCGAACCGCGCAAATTTACTCCACGCCTTCCCGTCATTTCAGCTCCCGAGATGGCCGGCGTCGGCATTAGCTAATAAACAAGGCCCTTCTGTTCAACCAGGTGGGCCTTGTTTTTTATTTGCAACAGTTTTGTGTGAAATGGGAAGCTGACCATGACTTTACAACGCGTAATGCCAACAAAAAAAGCCCAAAAGGGCTTTTAGCGTTTGGAGAATTGCGGGGCTTTACGCGCCTTCTTTAATCCATATTTCCGGCGCTCTTTCATTCGTGCATCCCGTGTAAGAAATCCCCGTTGCTTTAGGGGCACACGCAAGTTGGTGTCCACCCGAAGCAAAGCACGCGCGATACCATGACGCACCGCACCGGCCTGTCCGGAAACTCCGCCACCTTCTACACGTACTAATACATCAAAACGACCCGATAGATCCACCGAATTGAGCGGAGCCATAATGGCCTTTTGCAGCGTTAACAATGGAAAATAGTCTTCCATAGACCGCCCGTTAATGAAAATCCTGCCCGTACCCGGCACCAAGCGGACGCGAGCTACGGCATTCTTACGGCGCCCTGTTCCCCAGAATTGCGCAACGGCCATTAAATTTTTACCTCCCATACTTGTGGCTGCTGTGCACTATGGGGATGTTCCGCATGCGGATATACTTTCAACTTTCTGTACATCGCGCGTCCGAGACGATTATGCGGTAACATTCCACGCACAGCCTTTTCCATAGCGAAAGCGGGTTTCTTTTGCATTAACTGGCGGTAGACGGTCCGTTTGAGTCCGCCAAGATACCCGGAATGGTGAAAATAAATTTTTTGATCCAGTTTCCGACCTGTCAATAAAACATCAGCCGCATTGACAATAATGACGTAGTCTCCGGTGTCAACGTGCGGTGTATATGTGGGTTTGTGTTTTCCGCGCAGAATCGTTGCCGCAGCAGTGGCAACACGACCCAGCGGCAATCCGGCGGCATCAATCACGTACCATTTGCGATCGACATCCTGGGACCGGGCCATATAAGTGGACATGAGTTTACCTCCTACCTCTGTGTGCCGGCGACACTGCCGACAACCGAACATTAGTATTTTACGGGCTTAGTAGTCTTGTGTCAAGCAGACAATCACGGTGCTGTCAATCACGACGGGAGAATTGACGAAGACAGGGCCCCAAGCGGGTGACGCCGTTAACTTTTCGGCAAGCTGGGGTAGGCGCCATCCCAGACAATGTCCAAGAATCCTTGAAAATCCGGAACCCCTTCCGTATTAAAAACCAAGATGCGCGACTGAGGTCCTAAGCCTAGGGCCTTGCGAGCCTCTTGAAATGGCAACTGATCCAAAAGTGTTACGGCCAGACCTAGGGGCATACTGCCCGACTCTCCGGCCATAATACGCGGATCAGTTCCAAGCGGGTTAGATAAAATACGCGTGCCCCGTGCCGCAACGCTATCCGAGCAGCGCACAAAAAATGATGTCCACGAACGTAGCAATGGCCATGCTAGAGGGTTAGGCTCTCCGCACGCCAAGCCCGCCATGACCGTTTCCATTAACCCCTCCACTTTGGCAGCCTGGGCATTGGGGTGCGCTGCTGAATTGAATAACGCTGGCGCAGAGAGAGGCTCTGCAATGACAATGGTCGGACACTGTGCACGGCCATATCGATTCGCATAATAGCCCGTTACGGCTGCGGCTAATGACCCGACCCCCGCTTGCAAAATAATGTGCGTCGGCGGCTGTAATCCGTGGCCATCCCACTGTTCAGCCGCTTCATGCGCCATGGTCAGATATCCCTGGATTACCCACTTAGGAATATCTTCATATCCCGGCCACGCGGTGTCTTGCACCAATAGCCATCCATTCGTTTTAGCCTTTTGCGCAACGTCACGAACGGTATCGTCATAATTCCTTTCAGTGACGTAGACCTGTGCGCCAACTTCTGCAATCCGCCGGACCCGGCTTTCGTGCGTCCCTTTAGGAAGATAAATAACGGCCTGTTGTCCCAACGCTTTGGCCGTCCATGCCACGCCCAATCCATGATTGCCATCACTGGTTGCGGCCAATACCATAGCGGGCTTCGTCTTTGCCCTGTCCTTCAGAACATCGACATGCAGGTCCTGCGGATTTAGCTGCCACCGCTCGGCTAACGCCTGGGCAATGGCCCACGTGCTTCCCAGTATCTTGAACGATTGGACCCCGAAACGGGTCGATTCGTCCTTCACAGCAATGGCCTCCACTCCTGCATAGGACGCCAACTGCGGCAATAACCGTGTCGGCGTCTTGTGATATTCCGGCCAGCCGCGATGATAGGATACCGTTTGCTCTGCCACGTGCATCGTCAAATCAGACAATAGCGGTACATCTTGGCGCCTCTCATGCACATTGCGTATCCATTCCACGGTCATAGGCATAGGCCTAACTCCTTTGGGGTTACTTGAATAATCATTGACGGGTTCATATAATATACTACATACTAAACAAAATCAAGAAAGTGGAAGGATGACGGGAATGACCATACGCGCCGGGCTCTTGCAGTTGCACCATGAACTCTCCGGAGAATACGACGTGGCCGCCCACAAGGCCGCCGCGATTCAAAAACACGTGGAATGGATTGGACAAGCTCATGCTAAAGCCGTTAACATCTTGTGTCTTCAAGAGCTCTTTTCTGCTCCCTATTTTGCCGCTGAACAGGACAAAAGGTGGTATGCGGCAGCAGAGCCCGTACCTGACGGCCCTACTGTGACATTGATGCGCCAACTGGCCAAGCAATACAGCATGGTGCTTATCGTGCCCCTTTATGAAGAAGCCATGCCTGGAGTTTATTACAATACCGCTGCGGTTATTGATGCCGATGGATCGTATCTCGGTAAGTTTCGCAAGGTCCATATCCCTCAAGTTCATGGGAGCCAACCTGGTGCCTACGGATTTTGGGAAAAATTTTATTTCCGGCCTGGCAATCTCGGTTATCCGGTTTTTCAGACCCAATACGGCAAAGTTGGCGTGTATATTTGCTATGACCGTCACTTTCCAGAGGGAGCACGCCTGTTGGGATTGCACGGAGCCGAAATCGTCTTTAACCCTTCAGCGACAACGGCAGGACATTCCGACCATCTCTGGCATATTGAGCAGCCCGCTCATGCCATTGCCAACGGCTATTTTGTAGGCGCGTTGAACCGGGTTGGTATCGAGGCTCCATGGAACATTGGAGAGTTTTTTGGGGAAAGCTACTTTGTCGACCCTGAAGGCCGAATTCTTAGCCAAGGGCCTCGCAATCAAGACGCGTTGGTCACCGCGGACCTAGACCTGTCCCAAATTCGTCAAGCCCGCATGCATTGGCAATTTTACCGTGATCGACGCCCGGACACTTATGGGGAAATTGCAGAAGATCTGCCCTAAAGACCCAGATACTAACGGCATACGAACGAGATGAGCCTCCCTAGATTAGCTTCCATGTCTAGATGGTGTTCGATGCGCTAAACCGAGCGATTGACGCTGCCTTGAACCAACATGTCCTATACACAAAAGTGCCGCCTGCGCGACTTTACGTGTGCAGGCAAATTGAGCATAACATTGTAAGCATAGGAAGGCGAGGAATCCATCGACAGGCCCTGCCAGGCCACATGACCCATAACGACGTTTCTATGAGGCTTACTCATTGCCCCCGGTGACGAGAAGTTCTCGACGTGAACCGGATCGGCCTGGGCCTTCTTGACCATTCAAGATATGTAATATACCGTATAGTATTATTGTAGGAGGTGTTCCCTTTGAGTACCGACCAGGAACAACCCATCGGCCGCCGCTTCGTGAATGACTCGGTATATCAACGCCTACGCCAGTGGATTATTGAAGGACGCTTAGCCCCTGGCACCTTTTTACGAGATCAAGAGCTGGCTCGCGACTTTGGCGTGAGCCGCACACCTGTGCGCGAATCGCTATTGCGGTTGGAAGCAGAAGGACTGGTCGTCACCAAAGCCAATCGATGGACCCAAGTGGCCCCTTTGGATATTGCGGGTGTCATCCGCCGCTATCCTTTGATCTGGACATTAGAAACGTATGCGGTATCCGCCACGCGTTTAGACGAATGGACTGCCGATGATTTCGCACAAATGGAGCGGTACAACCAACAACTTATCCAAGCCATTCACGCCCACGACGCCGCCGCCGCAGCTCAGGCCGACGATCAGTTTCACCGCGTTTTCATTGACCAAGCGCACAATCCCGAACTTACCGCCGTCTTATCCGAGTTGAAAATGCCTCTGACCCGTGTTGAAATAGCCTATTACAAAGAAATGTGGTCATCAAAAGAATCCTTGTCCGAACATGACGCCATACTGGAAGCTCTGCGCTCCCGCAATGTCGAGGCGGCCAAAAACGCCATCGAAACCAACTGGAAACAAAGCCTGGTTCGCATTCAAGAAGTCATGAGCCAAATATCCGCCCATCAAACAGATTCGTGAGTGTTAAGAAGACCGCAAAACTCGGTCCCTATAAGGTTCAGCTCTAACAGTTATCTCGGTTTGGATATGATGGTTATGCAAGGTATAGCAAAACTCAAGAGATACCGCCCATAGACCAAAAGGCTGTTCGGTAAAAACATCTAACCAGCCCCATACATCATCACCCGGTTCCAAAATCCATGGCTCGTTTAACGTGCCGGATCCGTCCCAACGCCCCGCTACCGCTGGTACTACAAAGTCTTTCCATGATAGGTACTTTTGCGCAACATAAAGTTTTTTGACCCGCACTCATCATTCCCCCCGTGTGCCGCGGATATCACTTACCGTTATCCTTGTGTCGCCAGCCATTTTAGCCATTCTTCTGTGTCATCACCGGGTTTCCACAAAAACACCGTCACTCCCCATAGTTCGTGCTCATCGTAACGTTGACGAAAAATTGCCACTCGGCATCGCCAAACTTTCTGCGGCCCCGACAGCACCAGCGTGTACTCGCGATTCTCGTCTAATGGCGATGGCAATCGGCAACGACACCCGCCCAATGAAACGTCTTCAGTGATCCCCCGAAGATGGCGCACGGGCCATTTGCTCCATTGCACATCCACTGGCCATTGCCATGCAAAGCGCCGCGTCTGCCGATTTTCTATGGGTTTGGGGGCACCTGCTATCTCTGCGGAAACAAGACGCTCTTCAGAGGGAAGAGAGTGAAGGCGAACGGGGAGAGTCCATACCAAGGGCGGTTTGTGCCACTGGAGTACGGCTTCATTGAGATCGCTCGGCAATCGCTCGTCTGAGATCATTTCGACATAGAGATGATCGGGCAACCGCGCCCGAATCACGCCTTCCCAATGATGCGGGCCCGCAACAATCGACACATGAAGACCTGGCGGTATTACCGAGTAATTTGCCACGCTCTTCCCTCCTCTATTAGCGTCATGAACATCCCAATTAAAAGGGCCGACTTTTATAAGTGATAGCTGTCGACTAACGCTCCTAACTGTTCCGCAATCTCTGCCAGGTCTTGCGCACTACGTTGAAGCTGGGTTGCCGACGCTTGCACGTCTTGTGACGTCTGAGCCATGCTTTCCATACCTTGCGCTGTTTCTCCAGCGATGGCCGCCAGTCCTTGTACAGTTTCTGCGGCATCGGCCGTCGAGGCAGCCATTTCGGTTGCCGCCGCCGCATTATTTTGAGCCGCCTGCGCAATTTCTTGCATCCGTTGCCCCACGGTAAGACTGCCACTCTCGACCTGCTGTACCGTAGCAATCACCCCTTGGATATCGTCCGCAACACCACCCACCGCATGTTCCATGGCATTAAGCGCTTCGCGCGTGCGGGTTGCCACGCTTTGGCCTTCCTGCACGGCTTCGCGGCCCCGGTTAATGGCATCGACAGATAGGCCAACATCCTCTTGAATCGATTGGATTAACTCTCGAATATTTTGTGTTTCTTGAGCGGATTGCTCCGCAAGACGCCGCACCTCATCAGCCACCACAGCAAAACCACGACCTGCATCACCAGCGCGAGCGGCTTCAATCGCTGCGTTGAGCGCTAACAAGTTGGTTTGGTCAGCAATGTCAGAAATGGCACGAACGATTGTGCCGATCTCTTTGGAACGGTCTCCTAATCGTAAAATGGCCGTCGCCGCCGTTTGCGTGACATCAGCAATGCGGTCCATGGATTCCAACGTCTGGACCATCTCCTCACGACTTTTCTGAACGGCCACTTGAGATTCGGTGGTCAACGTGCCCATATGGTCGACCGCGCCCGCCATCTGATGCTGATCGTCTTGCATGGCTGACAATGTCCGCTGTCCCGCCGCCACTGCCTGTGCCTGCCTGTCGGTACCGTCCGCCACTTGCTCCCCTGCGGCTTTCAACTGCTGCATGGCCGCAGCAATATGTTGTAACCCATCCGCAGACTCTCCTGACGCTTGAGCTGCTTGGTGCACAGCGGCCGCAATTTGTTCGGTGGCACCGGCTGCCTGATCGGCTAATGTGCGAACGGCTTGGGCTTGTTGGCGCACATGATGACCAGAGTTTTGGGCGGCCTGTAAGAGCTCTCGAAGGCGCTGATGCATGGTCACCAAGGCCTGGCCCAAGGTATCACGCGGGCCTGCGGTTGGCGGCGCGCTGGTCAAATCGCCTTGTCCCATGGCTTCTGCAGCATGACTCAGATCTTGAAAATAGGCGACAAGGCGCCGAAAAGAGGCAGCTAAAGCGCCAGTTTCGTCCTGCGGCGCTTGCGGAATGGTCTGGCTGATATCTCCTTGGGAAAGGCCATCCGCCACCCGCGCTAATTGTTGAAGAGGTTTCGCAATGCCGCGCCACTGCATCCACAGAGCTCCTAACGCAATCAACACGGTGATCGCCCACGCCGTCAACACCATGTCCGTCATGGCTGCCAAGTTCCCCTCGACATCCATGGATTGCGTGTGCACCCGCTGACTTGCACTGAGGCTTAAGGCGTTTAAGGCTTGGGTCGCTGCCTGCGTCGCCGGCGAATTCGCCACCGTCTGTTCATACACCGCTTGGGCAATGCGGTGGTTTAGTCCCGCTTGGTGGGTCATCATCGCATAAGCATCGTAATTCTTCCATGCTTTTGCGAATGCCGTCACGCCTTTCGGATCAGTCCCTAAAGCAGCAAGATGATGAATATCTGCCACAAGTTGCGTTCCAATCTTTTGCGCTTTCGTCCACTTTTTGGCGGCTAATGTAGAGCCTGACGGGTATGGACAGTGTCGACTCAGACAGCCGTTGTTGACGCTGGGCCCTAGCCGACTCCACCGCATGCGCTAGATAATGACCGGCATCTGTAAACGCATCGATTGTCGAGTGAAACGCCGTTTGCAATGTCGCGAGATTTACCGTTAAGGCATCTAATGCTCCGTGCTGCTCTCCTACGGCAATCATGCTGGCCTGTACAGCAGGCAACAATTCCGAGAGAGTGCTCGCCAGCGTTTGCAGATCGCGAAACGCCTGGTTCTCTCGCTGCGTCGTATCTGCGGTGCCGTCGCGTGCTTGACCTAACGCCTTATGCGTTTGATTCGTGGACGCTGTCACTTGCTCGAGTACGGCCATAGCATCGCCTGTCGCAGCTTTCGTTCGCTGGGCCAATGCCCGCACCTCATCGGCGACCACCGCAAATCCTCTCCCCGCATCACCCGCACGGGCCGCTTCAATCGCTGCATTTAAGGCTAATAAATTGGTGGCATCAGCAACGTCCGTCACAACCTGTACCATGCCACCAACCGCTTTGACCTTCTCCGTCAGCGTCGTAACCGTCTCCACCATCGTCTGCATGGTGACCGACCATTGCGCGCTATCTTGTGCGAGCTCCGTATCCACTTGCGCCCATCGTGACAGGCCATCATGTGCGACCCCTAAATCACGCTCCAATATCCGCGCTTCTTCAGCAACCTGTTCGACCGACGCTGTCAATTGCTCAATGCCGGCGGCAGCACTGTCTAATTCGTGCACCCCAGCTTCAAGATCCCACCTCGCATCAATTAACGTTTCATACGCCTGCACCGAGTCGCTGAGTTGCGTGTTCCATGCTAAAGCCTCCCGTATCTCATCATTCATAACGCATTCTCCTCCTATCGCACGTGTCCCAAACCTTTCTTTCGCATGGTCGCTGGCATCCTCAAGGGGCTTGTAACCCTTGTGCAAGTTGAGCCACGTCTGCCGCTTGTCGACTGGTTAGAGCAGCTGTCTCCCGCAGTTGAGCCAACGTCTTCGTGGCAGCTTGCAAACTGCGGTCCACCATTTCAAATTCCTGGACAGTTTTTGTCACCCCAGCATGAATGGCCGAAAAGGCCTGCGCCGCATTTTGACTTTGCTCCTCGCTGGCCTGTTGCGCCGCCACTGCTTGGCTCAGCGCATTTTGGAGGGTCTCGAGATGCGCAGTAATTCCCTTAATCGTTTCATCAATGGTTGTAGTCGCTTTTTGCGACTCCTCCGAAAGTTTTTTCACCTCATCCGCGACCACCGCAAATCCTCGTCCCGCCTCTCCTGCCCGAGCCGCCTCAATGGCAGCATTGAGCGCCAACAGATTCGTTTGCCGCGCAATACCGCGGATCAAAGTTGTCGCTTGGCCGATAGCTTGCGTTTGCATCGTGAGCGCTTGTCCCGCGCTAGCAACGCCGTCCAATGCTTGTTTCGAGCGTTCGTACGTACTATAGCTTTGAATTAAGGTATCAAGTTCCGGAATGGTACGAATGGTGTTATAAAACGCCGGCGTAACCATATCGGCAACTTGGTCCCATGCGATGCGCTTCAGCCTAGGCGCATCGTCCGGGTTCCAACCTAAGAATTCAACATATTGCCTCCAGTCAATCATTGGTGCGCCTCTTTCTTTGTAAAATTATCTGTGAGTAAACGGCGCTGGGCGGCCCCAGTAATATCCTTGCGCAGCGACTACCTTCAGATCCTTCAAAAGCCCAGCCTCTTCAGCCGTTTCAACGCCCTCTACAATTAAGGCGCCTTGCGCCCTGTGTGCCCACGTATTCAGGGAAACAAGCAATTCTTGTGCTAATCGGTTGCGCCGTGCCGCCACGAGCCATGAACGATCGACCTTAATCCATTCAGGCGCAAGGTCTAAGAGCCGGAGAATATCGTGAGTTCCGGTTCCCCAATCGTCAAGCGCAAATGCCACTTCGGGGTACGCTTGGCGAATTTCCCTCCACGACGAATACCCTACGGGCAAGCTATCATGCTCCGAAATTTCAAGAATGATATGGCTCCGCGGGACACCAAGATGGTCTAGGTAGTCGTTTAGCCAATGTTTGTTCTGAAGAGTGGCTGCCCGCACATTAAGGGAAAGCCATTGGTCCTGGCCTAATGCATCGCTCTGTGAGATAGCCTGCGCGATGGCGATGAGTGCCATACGGTCGACCTCGGCGACAGTATTCGTCGCTTGAGCCATCGCAAAGAGCTTATCTGGTGCTATAGCATGTTCGGCCATACGCGGACGAACCAACGCTTCATAACCCCAATGGGCTCCGGTTTGAGCAAAAATCAAGGGTTGGAACACCGCCGTCATTTGCAATCCATTCCAAGCGAGTTCTCGCCCTAGCGGTTCAAGTCCTGAAGGGTCCACCGACCGCACGCGGGTCCAGTAGGCCACAACATGGGTCCCCATCTCCACCGGCCAGATTTCGTCGTACGCCCACCACTGTTGACCACTTCCACGTTGATTCAACAATACTCCCCGCCATGGCTCGGCCATATCGAGACGTTGCCACATGGCCCGGTAGACGGCTTCCGGCGTCTCCCCCGCGGAATTAATCCCAGGCCTGTAGCCCCTAAGCTCTTGGGCAGAACGGCCGGTTAAGACCTCAAACGCGCGGTTGCAGGTAAGGATACGGCCATCGCGGTCCGTCAATACCGCTGCCTCCTCCCAGCGTGCCCACAAGCTCTCCACAATGGTGGTTAAATGGCGTGCAGACACGACCCCTGACGGTGGTTCATGGGAAACGGCATCTGGGTGAGGGCCTACGGCCCGATTTTTACCCAATCGTTTGGCCGCCAACAAGATCTTATCGGCTTCCATGGCCGTAGAGTCGTTCAATACCCCAACCGTCCAACCCATAGAACAGCCTAAAGCCACCTGATGCCCGTCGACATTAATCGGTTGCTCCGTCACAGCACGGTGCAATCGTTGGGCTAGAGAATCGGCCTGGTCTTCTGGAACATGGGGCAGCCATACAGTAAATTCATCGCCCCCCGGACGCATGATGGCATCCCCGGCGCGTAAAGCGCGCTGCATACGGCGCACCGCTTCCACCAACACCGCATCACCGGCGGTATGGCCCCACGTATCGTTAAACCATTTAAAATCATCCAGATCACAGGCGATGACCATCCCTACCGTACCGGGCTCGAGCCGACCAAGCCAAAGCTCACCCCCATAGCGGTTGAACACGCCGGTCAAGCGGTCTTCTTCGGCATGACGCTGAGTTTGCGCCCACGCTTGCGTGCGGGCCACTTGACCAAACGCATAGACTCCCGAAAACAATGCCACCACAGCCGTAATCCATGCATCAGCCTCGCTATCCCCATTTAACCCACTCACAGCGAGAATCACTAAAATTGTGATCCCATACAGAGAAACCCACAACCACCACGTCCGCGGCCGGTGCCGACGCACCACAGGAGCCATGAGAGCCAACCCACTTAAACTGACGGCGCCAACAAACGCCTTAACGGCGTGGTGGTCTATCCCACCTACAATAGCGGTCCACACGGCGATGGTCGTAAGAGTCGCAAGCCAAGCCCATCCATTTGAAAGCCACATCCATGCAGCGACCACCCCCATTGCAAAGACCGCCCATGGTACAGGTACTAATCGCTGGATGAAGAGCCAGCCTAATGCAAGAGGTGTCAAGAACGCCGTCGCCAATGGTGCCCCGTAACGCCATCTAGGACGAAAGACCAAGTCGCCGAATTCCCAGATTCCGACAAGCAATCCCGCTTCCAACATGCCCCAAGTAAGACTGTCTACGACATTCTCCATAGTCTTCGCACATTCCCTTTTATGAGGTCTTAATGGCGACTTTATGCATTTGCCATCATTTCCCTCAAATTGACCATACCATAGACACATTCCATCGTTGTATCAATAAGACATATTTTTTATCGATTTTCCACGAATATTGGCATTTCCCGTCGAAAAGCGTCTAGACCCTGAAGGACTGGCCTCATCGGATAGTAAAATTTTCTAGGACAATTCAATACGAATAATGGGGGAATTGACCATGGCGAGATTAGGCATTGACGCGTGGTTGAGTCGCCGCAGTGACCGCGATACCCTCTATCGACAAGACAACACCTTGTTCCCATAACGGATTCACATCCGCGTCTCTTTGTCGATTTATGTCTTTTTCTTGGATTTCAGCAAAGGGGCCGTCTTTGGCGCTGTTTGCTTGATGTTCGGGTAATACCCAAACGTCTGGATCTAACCAACCATTTTTATCTAATATGTAATACACTACCTATCTCGTTCATGTGTTGTTGAGGCCGATAGAAATGCGTAGTAGCAATGGAACGCCATCATGATCAACAGAAAGTGAAGGCGTGGGCTGATTGCATCTGTTAAAAAGCGGAGCTATGCCAAAAACCTGAAATGAGGCCCCAATATCCCCGCAGGCACGAAGAGGATACGCCTCAAGTGTCTGCGGGGCATTATCTTTTCATATATTAAAGGAGCGGCACGCCGCATTGTCTTGATGTGTTCTTCCGCTGCCCGAAGGGAGGCGTGATACACGGTGAAAAAACTCCTGGCCACTGATGCCTTAAGAAGGCTCGTCAATACTCTCGTGGATGCGTCGTTGACCAGTCCCAGCCTTGCCGAAATGGTGCATCAACACCTCTTGGTCGAATGGGTCCCGACCTCCATCCCTGGCGACTATCCTACTTATCAAATATCAGCCAACAACACCATTTATTGGGAACTCGAAATCAGCGACAGTGCATCCCACCGCGCATTGCTCTATCAGCAAGCCCTAGCCTTACTGAGGATTGGAGTAAACGGAGCCCTTGTCACCCCCCAAGAGGAGCGCATGGCCCATAAACTCTTTCCCATGCGGGTGTTTCGCACGTGCCCCTCATGCCAACAACCCTTTAGGTCTTGGCTTGATTATTACGGACACCTTAAATTAGACCATCTCTTAGATCATCAAAGGACAGGCTAAACTGACCCCCCAGGCGCTGGAGACTTCCACCGGCTCCAGCGCCGCCGCATAACAAGATAGGCTATTAGGCATACTATGTTCAAGTTCCTAGAGAAAGGATCGATCATGATGCTCTTCTGGATTGGTCTCGCCTTATTAGCCTTATGGGTCATTGGCTTCTTCTTTTGGCATCTTGGCACGATTATTTACGTGGCCCTTCTGGCTGCGATTGCCGCCTTTGTCTGGCATTGGGTCAGCCGCCGGGCCCATGCTCGAGAAAAGTCCTAATGCTTAGAGATCATTGCCCAAGGTTTGTGCGATCGGCACCAGTTGTCGCCAACGTTCGTCTTGGGTTATGTTCGCCTCGTTCAACATACGCAATTGATCGGTACTGACTGGAAACTTCGGTATGCGTTGACCCACCTCTGCCATCAGCATGAGAAGGGGTAATGGGATGTGGACAAGGGGAGGGTTCTTACGTCCGTTAACATGTGCCACGTGGCGATAAAGCCCATCCATTGTATAACGGTCAGGTCCCCCCATCTCCCATGTCTCGTGGACCGCCACATCTTTTTCCACCATCTGTACAATGACTTCTGCGACGTCTGTCCTCGCTATGGGTTGAAATAGTGTCTGCCCTGATCCAGGAACAGGTACCAACGGCAGGCGTGCTTGAGCGGCCAGTGTCGCAAAAAATGGCGACCCTCCCCCAAATAAGAGGGAAGGTCGCAAAATGGTCCATGCCAAAGGCGCATTACGAACATATTGCTCGGCGTTCCACTTCGTTTGATGATATTGGCTGATAGCCCCTTCTCGGGTGCCTAGGGCCGACATATGCACCAACCGAGGTACTCCCGCAGACAGGGCCGCATCCACCACGTGCTGGGTCACCTGTTCGTGCATCACCTGGAACGTAATACCCGCCGCTGGATGTTCTTGAATAATCCCCACTAAATGGACAATCACGTCGGTCCCGCGAAAAAGCTCAGTGAATGAAGCCGTTCGCATATCGATTGCGCGGCACTGTACCCTGCTATCCTTTGGGGGGCAGTGCCGCGCCACCACCGTGACCGTATGGCGGCGCCGGATTAGCGCCTCGCTTACCGCCTGCCCAAGATATCCTGTCCCGCCGGTTACTAGCACTTGCATCGTTCCGACCCCTGTCTCTTAGTGAATCGTAATCCGCACTTCAGCATCTTCCCCCGGCAGTAACGAATACCCTGCAGCATCAATGGACAACTCCACCGGCACGCGTTGCGTCACCTTGGTATAGGTTCCCGACGTCGCAGCGGTCGGTATTAATGAAAAGAATGACTGGGTCGTCGGCTGAATCGCTTCTACGGTGCCGGTAAACGACACACCGGGATGCGCGTCTACGTAAATTGTAGCACTTTGACCCACAGACACATTGCGAATTTTGGTTTCAGGGATATTCGCAATCACCGTCACTTTCGATAGCTGCACAAGCGTCACCAATGGGGTTCCCGCGGCAACTGTCTGGCCATTGGCCACGGAAACCGTCGCCACGTAACCCGAAACCGGGGCCACAATGTTCACAATCGAGGTACCACTGGTCGCCGCAGTCGTCTTGCTTCCTTTAGCAGTCGCCGCAGGCGCGGTGGTCACCGTCTCTTCCGCTATCGTTTGACCTTGCGAAACGCGTTGCCCCACGGCCACCGATAAATCCTGAATCGTGCCGTTGGCTTGTGCAGCGACGGGAATCGTAGGGGCTGAAATCGACGCATCTTGGGTCGACACATAGTCATAGCTTTGGGTCCAGTAGTAGGCCACAACTCCGCCAATCAAGATCAGCGCCACACAATCGTCCTGAAATCGGCATCATGATAGCTGAGGCTAAAGCGGCCGGCATCATCATCAGGCCCGTCTCCAAGGCCCCATAGCCCACTACGGTCTGCAAAAACAACGGGACATAGAAGAGCCCCGAATACATGGACACGGTAATGACCACAACCAACAGATTGGCCATCGTAAACGAGCCTCGGCTAAATACGCGGAGATCCAAGAGCGGATGCTCCACACTGAGCTCCCACAGACTGAAGAGAATCAGAAGGAACACCGATCCCACTAAGAGAAGGATAATGGGCTCTGAGCCCCATCCCCACGTCTGTCCTTCGGACAAAGCGAGAAGCAAGCCGAATAATCCTGAAGCCGATAAAATGAAGCCCATCAAGTCAAATGTGCCCATATGACGGCTAGGAAACTTTGGCACGTAGGCCAAGGCCAAAAGCACACCGATAATCCCAATGGGAACGTTGATGTAGAAAATTAACCGCCAGTTGATATACTCCACCAGCCATCCTCCTAATGTAGGCCCAATAGCTGGCGCGACGATAATTCCCAGTCCCCAAAATCCCATGGCTGTTCCGATCCGGTCACGCGGAACAATGCGATAGACCATCGCCATGGTAATCGGCATAATGAGCCCGCCTCCTAAGGCCTGCAAAACACGGAAGACGGTCAGTACTCCAAGACTCCACGACAATCCTGATAAGGCAGACCCGATCGTAAAAACAATTAACGAGATCACGTAAATCGTCCGGTACCCAAAGCGTTCACCCAAATAGCCCGCGAGCGGCACCACAACGCCCAACGTGAGCATGTAAATGGTTACGACCCACTGCACTTCCGCGGTATCCACGGAAAAGACGCTTTCCAATTTGGGAATGGCGATATTGACAATTGAAGTATCCAAAATCGCCATAAAACCGCCTAAGATAAGAACCGCTAAGGCGACGCCCCAGTGACGGGAATTTGCTGGTTCTTGTGCTGCCATCTTGCTCCTCCTTACTATTGCCCGCTACACATCAACACGTACGGCAGCATTTTCACCGGGAATAAAGGTGTTCGATCCGGTATCCACCTGGATTGTGACGGGTACCCACTGCCGTTCTTTGGAAAACGTTCCCACCTGCAACAACGGGGATAACTCACTTAGCGTGGTTGACCCAATTTTTGATACCGTCCCGGTAAATGTGGTACCCGGATATGCGCTTAACGTGACATTCGCCGTCTGGCCTACGGCCAATCGATGCGCCTCCGACTCGGGAAAGTCGGCGACCACCGTGGAGCGTCCTTGCTGAACAATGGCCATGAGATCTTCACGGGGTTGGACACTGGCACCCGGTGCAATCCCAATCGAGCCAACCGTTCCTCCAATTGGCGCATCGATGGTTGTCGTTTGTCCATTGACGGTTTGCAATTGTAATAGGGACGCCCCTTGCGACACATGCTCCCCGTCTTTTACCTGCAGGCCCTTCACGGTGCCAAAGCTTGTCACACTCACCCAGGTATAAGGGGCCGTGACGTACGCATAGTTTGTGTTCACGTAATTCGCTTGGTAATAGGCATCATACCCGGCTATGCCTCCTAAAATGAGGACACCCATTATCGCCACCAACCCGATGACCCATCGCGGCATTTTACTCACCTTCTTCTTTTTCCGATTCCAAGAGGCTTTGATACCCTAGACGGAGAATCTCGATTTCTTCGAGACGTTCTTCTGCCGCCGTTATGCGTTCTAACCGAATACGAATATCAATCGTCTGCCGGTAAGCATCCTCTTCCGGTGCTTTAGGGGGAACTCCCCGGCTAATTTCTTGCCATAACATATCCGCTTCAGCTCGCAAATCCTCAAGCCGCTCGCGAATGTCCGCAGCGGACAGGACGCGCCGGTAGCGGTCTACGTGAAATTCTGGTTCAGTGCCATTCGCCCACGCCTCATATCCTTGCGATAGAATAAAGAGCTCAAGCAATCGGCGGAGTTGTCGCGGTCGCTCATCGACGCTCTCAGTTCCATCGCTACCTTGGAGCACCAGTTCGGCCATCTCCGCGGCGCGTGATTGAATTTCTTTCGCCTTATAGCGCCACCGCGCACGCGAGACTTCCTCCCGCAGGACATCAATTCGTTGAGGTAAGTGACGCGTGACAGGCACTAGTCCCGTGTTCTCGTCCGTACGGTAAGCCGGAAGGGACCTTTGCGGTTTTTCAACCGCAGGCGTTGTGGCGTCAGCGTCGGTCGTCTCTTCTGGGGTTACTTGTTGTTCTACGGTATGGTGGCCTTGCCGACCAAAGGCCAATGTCAACAAGCCTGTAATCACGCCGACCACGATTAATCCATAACCCCACAAGGGATTAAGCGACGGTTCTCCCACCAATAAAAAGATTCCTAGGATTAAGGCGACCAACGATTCGACGATTCCTGAAATCAGTAATCCCATAAGTCGTCTCCTTGCCGTACAATAATTTGCTTCGTCTTTGTCGCCGATTCAACGAAGCTCTCGACCGTCTCCGCTGTTTGCCCCCTCTTCCATGCGTTCAATTAACGATAGAAGGGTCTTGAGATCCTCTTCGGACATATGCATAAACAAATGGCGAAGAAAATCTTTACGCTGGGCATAATGGCTTGCGATTTGTTGCTGTCCCGCCTCGGTTAAACTGACAGTCACCACACGGCGATCAGATTCAGAACGGGTGCGACTCACTAAATTCGCATGAACCAGCCGGTCAATCATGGCACTAGCGCCGGCCAATGACACCCCTAGCTCTTCCGCAATGTCTCCAACCGTCATCGGCTGATGGTCAAACAGCACTTTCAACAAGGAATACTGCCCCAGCGTCAAGGTGTCTTCTGCGACCGCATGGCGCAAACGACGGCCGATTCGAGAAAAAATCCGGTCGAGATTCTCGATATACTGGTCTCGGTCGGCCACAACACTTCACCTTCTTGATTATTCGTGGTATTAACTATCAACAAGACGTAATCTTAGTACTAACAATATTATATGTCAAGGGTTCGTGCAGAAAAAAAGCCGCCTATCGGCGGCCTGATATTGCTCGTATATTAGCGCTTTGTCAGTGACCGGGCAAAAAACAGCAAATTAGCCGGCCGTTCGGCAATTCGCCGCAGATAATAAGCGTACCAATCGCGCCCCCATGGCACATAAACACGCGTCGTATAGCCGCGTTGAGCCAAATCTTCTAACACGGATAGTTTTACCCCGTATAGCATTTGAAATTCGAATTGGTCATTTGGGATATTATGGGATGCGACGTATCGCAAAACCTTGCCAATCATTTGCTCATCATGAGTCGCGACGGCGGTATAGTTGCCGTTATGTAAGGAAGCCTCGACCAACGCCACATAGTTGTCATCGACATCGGGCTTCGACGGATATGCTAAACTCGGAGGTTCTTGGTAGGCGCCTTTGACAATGCGGAAATTTTTGGGCGGGTCGGACAACGCCTTAAGATCTTCCATGGTGCGATAAAGATAGGCTTGCAGCACGACTCCGACATTGTCTGGATAACGCGCCCAAACGTCTTGAAACAAGCGTAATGTCTGTGTGGTAAAATGAGAATCTTCCATGTCGATACGCACAAACGACTGTACCTCATGGGCTCGTGCGACAATCGCCTCCAAATTGTTGGCGGCGGCCTCTTCGGAAATCGCCATCCCCATCATCGTCAGTTTAACTGAGACATGCGATTGGACATGGGTCTCAGCAATCATGTCCAACATCTGTAAATAACTATCGCGGGCAGCCGCGGCTTCGTCGAGTCGGGTCACGGATTCGCCCAGATGATCCAGCGTTGCGGCCATATGGCGCCTGTTAAGGTCCTTCACGACACGGATAGCCTCATCCAAGGTCGCCCCCGCCACAAACCGCGAGGCGCCTAATTGCATGCCATATTGCCCAATGGTTTTCGATACGAGGGGGTTGTTGCCGACGCCTAAGATAATTTGTTTAAACATGCGCCCTGTCCTTTCCGTTATAAACGATGCGTTCCAAAACCAGACCTTGGGCCGGCACCAAGCCCCCCCATTTTCGTGCTCGGGGATGCACTAATGCCTCTCGCAACGGTCCCACGTCTTGGACCTCCGCCGCGTACAACATGGCTGCAACCAAAATGCGCACCATGTGATACAAAAAACCGTTGGCACCCACATCATAGCGCCAGATAGTGCCGTGGTCCAGCATAGACCAACGACTAAGGAAAATATGCCGGATCGTCGTCCGCGCCGAAGATCCCTCCGACCGGAACGCCCAAAAATCATGGTGCCCTAGCAATAAACGGGCCGCCTCGTTTAAATGCGACCAGGAAAGCGGCTGGGCAACAGGGTAAGCGTAACGCGTCAAACCCGGCCATAAGGGCGCGGAGCCGCGGGCAATCGTATAGCTGTAATATTTCGCATGAGCCGACCGGATGGGATGAAATTCATTCGGCACCCACTCGCATTGCCCCACTTGTACGTCGGAAGGCAAGCGGCGATTGATGACAGTGGCAAGGCGCTCCAGGGGAATGGGGACTCTTCCCTGCCAGGTGATCACTTGTCCCCGAGCATGGACTCCCGCGTCGGTCCGACTGGCGCCCATGACCAGGCCTGGCCCCAATAAGTCCTGCAAGACCTCTTGGAGGACGCCTTGCACGGTTCTTCGCCCAGGTTGTTGTTGAAACCCAGCGAAATTTGTCCCATCATAGCTCACGATCATTTTCATTAGCATGTTAAATCTTCTCTTTCCAAGCGATAATCAGCGCTATCCATAGCGCCGCCGTCACGATCCAATCTAGACGCCGCCAAGGTCTTGGCCACGGCAGCACTTGTGGACGCCAGCCACGGCTCCACAGGGCTTCCGAGACATTCTCGCTCCGCAAGATGCTTGTCATAATGAGTGGCGACAGGAAGCGAAGCGCATCACGCCAATGGGGTGTGGTCCTAGCCAGTTTACGCCGGGCCTGCGCATCCCAGCGCAAGCGGCGCGCAGATTGCACGAGATTGGGCAAAAAGCGCACGGCCACCAACCCGATGAGTGAAATTTCGCCAGCCATCGTTCTTTTTCCGCTCACCCGCTTCGCTAACCATTCCACGTGGCTAAGCATGGCCCATAATGGCATAACACGGAGGATGAGCAAACTGAACCACAAGATCAACGCAAACCGCAGAAAGGTCCAAAGCGCTAGGTGGTCTTTCGCCGCCGCCGAAGGCGCAGGCGTATTAATATAGGTTAAGAGTGCCCATATTGCAGCCCCAGCAAAAACGGCCACGGCTTGCTTGCTCCCCAGGCGCACGCCCAGGCGCCATTGTGTCAACGCTAATAGAGTAAAAGCACCGACGACAGCCCACACGTGGTCCGCCGCATACAAGATAACAATACCGACAAAAAGACCTTGAAGAGGGACTAAGGGGTTTAGCGTACGTTGGACTGGGTTTTCCATAGACTCACCACCTGTTGTGCCGCTGTATGGGGATCCACCCAATCCCGCAACCCAACTGGGGCGCCACGCTCGCATAGGGTGCGCCACAAGGATTCTAGGGGACTTGAGGGAGGGAGGGAATGAGCATACCACATTTCGCCGAGATCTTGCGGAATATTGTCAAGGACCCCCTCACACCAGTAGCCCTGGGACACGAAGGATAATACCCACGGCCAGTCATGGCTAACGATGAGCATTAAATGGTTCTCACTGCGCGCGATAATCCAGTCTCGTATTCGACTTTTCCATGTCACATCTAACCCCTCGGTCGGTTCATCAAGCAAAAACACCTCGGGATCTAGGAAATCATACACAGCGCAGACCAAACGTCTTTTTTGTCCTGTGCTTAAACTCCAGACCGAGTGTTCCCACAGGTCTTCGAGGCCCCAACGCTCCTTCACAGCGTCGAGAGATTGCCGAAAGGCCGGTTCGTTCTGCTTTACGGAGGAAAACGGCCATAGAATCTCACGACTCACCGATTCCTCGGAGAGCTGATGTTCTGGTTGCTGCATCACCCATCCCACCCGGTGTCCCCCTAGGTCAACCGTGCCTGACCGGACTCGTAACTGACCGGCCAACAATGCCAGCCACTGGCTTTTACCCGACCCGTTGGGACCCATAACGGCATAGGCGCCCCGAGGAGGAGCTATCCACTGCCCAATGTGCAGGCCCGAAAACGGTAAAGTCACGTCCTTGACGATTATGGCCATAGTACCCTCCCAAGCTCTAACGCATTCTCTAACAGTGGGCTGAGAGGGGGGGCCTGCCTCCGCACCTGCTCCGCAAACTGGTACCACGATCCGCCAATTTGGCTCGCCATGGTCTCGTGGGCCATCCATTGCGCTTGGCCTTCGGCAAACCACAGACACCGATCAGCGATGTCCAGCCACCTCGGATCATGGCTTATCAGCAACACCGTCTTGGCCTCACCCCGAATATGAGTTATCAAGCGCTCCAACGTGGCTCGGCCAAATCCATCTAACATCGCCTCGGGCTCGTCCATAATCCACACTTGAGGCTGTTGAGCCATAATGGCCGCCAGCGCCGTGCGATGAAGCTCGCCGCCTGACAGGGTAGTTACCGCACGACCGCGCAATCGCTCCAATTGCATAAAGCGCAATGCGTCCTCCACGCGCTTTACATATTCAGGATAAGAGGGCGCGTACCACTGTGGCGTTATACCCACGTCATCCTCGACGCGTTCCGCCACGACTTGATGCTCAGGCTCCTGCTGCACCCAGCCCACCGCCGTAGGCGTCCACTCGTTACCTGCGTCTGGGGTATCAAAACTTACGTGACCGCTCGAAGGCTTGACAATGCCTGCGAGCAATCGTGCGAAGGTCGTCTTTCCGCCTCCATTAGGGCCGGATATAAAAATACACTCGCCCCCCTGGATCGTGAGATCCAGAGGGCCAAGTGCAGGGCGGTTTGTGCGTCCATACTGGACGACCGCATGTTCAATCTTTATTGTGACCATTACACCAATTCGAGAATGGCCATCGGCGCAGCATCCCCACGCCGAAATCCTGTCCGCATAATACGTGTGTAGCCGCCGGAGCGCGTGCTATAGCGCGGCCCAATGCTCGTAAACAGCTTGGTGACCACATCTTCATCCAACACATACGCCAACGCCTGACGACGAGCTGCTAAGTCACCACGTTTGGCCAGCGTAATCATGTGTTCAACAACCCGGTTCACTTCTTTGGCCCGGGTCACAGTTGTTTCAATGCGCTCTTCGCGCAGGGTGGACGTGACTAAATTGCGTAGCATGGCCCGTCGATGTCCCCCAATGCGCCCCAGTTTCCGGTGCATGCCTGGCATAATTCGTTCCCTCCAATAGCTACTCTTCCGTGGCCTTCAAGCCTAACCCTAAAGCCACCAGTTTTTCCTTCACTTCTTCTAGCGACTTCTTCCCGAGGTTTCTGACCTTCATCATATCGTCATCCGTTTTGTTCGTCAGTTCGCCTACGGTGTTGATGCCTGCTCGTTTAAGACAATTGAATGAACGCACCGACAAATCGAGTTCCTCGATAGGCATTTCCAAGAGCCTATCGCGAGAATCTTCGTCCCGCTGAACTCCAATTTCGACTCCCGCGCCGGTATCGGTCAACTCCATAAAGAGCTTAAGGTGATCTGAAAGGATTTTGGCCCCGCGTGAGACAGCTTCTTCGGGAGTCAGGGAACCATCTGTCCAGACCTCGAGCAACAGGCGATCATAGTCCGTAATGTGGCCGACGCGCGTATCCTCGACGCGCCAGTTAACTTTCGTTACCGGACTAAAAATCGAGTCCACGGGAATGACCCCAATCGCTTGGTCAGGACGCTTGTTTTTGTCGGCGGACACATACCCGCGACCCCGTTCGATGGTGAGCTCCATGCGTAGGCTATGGCCTTCGTCGACAAAGGCAATGTGTTGGTCTGGCTCTAAGATGTCGACGTCCGCGTCCCCGATGATATCTCCGGCCACGACTTCGCACGGCCCCTCTTTGTCAATGTGCAACGTGTGAGGTTCGTCAGACCACAGCCGGATAGCCAACCGCTTGAGATTGAGGATAATATCCGCCGTATCCTCAAGAACTCCGGGCACGACCGAAAACTCATGCAATACTCCCTCGATACGCACAGAAGTGACTGCCGTACCGGGTAAAGAGGACAGCAAAATCCTGCGTAAGGAGTTTCCGAGCGTAATGCCATAGCCACGGTTTAACGGTTCAACCGCAAATTCACCATAATTTGCGTCGGCGCCATCGTCTACCCGCCGAATTTCAGGCTTTTCAACCTCGGTCATATACGATCTGCCTGCAACTGCAGGCGCCCCCCCTTCCAGATCCCTAATACTTAACGCGAGTAGTACTCAATAATCAGCTGTTCTTGAACCGGCGTATCGATTTCGTCACGGTTCGGCATACGCACAACCGTACCCTTTAATTCTTCACGCTGGACTTCAAGCCATGCCGGAATGGTTCGCACGGGACTCTCTAGCAATGCCTTAAAGCGTGGCTTCTGCCGGCTACCTTCTCGCACTTCGACGACGTCACCGGGTTTCACAGAAAACGAAGGAATATTCACTCGGCGACCATTCACCGCGAAGTGGTTATGCCGTACAAGCTGCCGTGCCTCCGCACGCGAAGACGCGAATCCCATACGGTACACCACATTGTCCAGGCGACGCTCTAATAGCTGAAGCAAAAGCTCACCGGTGACCCCTGTCTTCGCCGAAGCTTTCTCGAAGTAGCGTGAGAACTGACCCTCCATAATGCCATAGGTCCTGCGAGCCTTTTGCTTTTCTCGCAACTGTACCCCGTACTCAGAAAGTTTACGGCGCCCTTGTCCGTGCTGCCCCGGGGGATAAGCCCGCCGCGTCACGGGGCATTTATCAGTAAAGCACTTGTCTCCCTTTAAATACAATTTCACGCCTTCACGCCGGCACAACCGACATGCAGGTCCTGTATAACGTGCCATTTGTGCGCCTCCTTCCTTTCTCTTTGTTAGACTCGCCGCCGCTTAGGTGGACGGCATCCGTTATGAGGAATCGGTGTAACATCCTTGATCATGCTGACTTCAAGTCCCGCCGCTTGAAGGGACCGAATGGCCGCTTCTCGCCCCGAACCTGGCCCTTTTACCAGGACCTCGACTTCCTTTAGCCCATACTCCATGGCCGCTTTCGCCGCTGTTTCCGCAGCCATCTGTGCTGCAAAAGGCGTGCTCTTGCGTGAGCCCTTGAATCCGGCCTGTCCGGAAGATGCCCAAGACAGTGCATTGCCCTGCGTATCAGTAATCGTTACGATCGTGTTGTTAAAAGTTGAGCGGATATGAGCGGTACCGCGGTCAACGTGGCGCCGATCACGGCGCCGTGTTTTCTGAGTGCGTCGGCTAGGCATATTTCCTTGGTGTCCCTCCTACCATAATGTTTCCCACTTATTTCTTGCGCTTTGCGCCCACCGTACGCCGGGGTCCCTTCCGGGTCCGTGCGTTGGTTTTCGTACGCTGGCCACGTACTGGCAAACCTCGCCGGTGGCGCAAGCCCCGATACGTGCCGATGTCAATAAGGCGTTTAATGTTCATCTGCACCTCACGACGCAAGTCTCCTTCAACACGATACTCCGTGTCGACAATTTGCCGAATACGCGCAACTTCATCTTCTGTCAAATCCTTGACCCGCGTGTCCCCATCAACCTGAGTCCTCGTCAGGATCTTGCGCGCCGCGGACAAACCAATTCCGTAAATGTACGGCAACGCTGCTTCTACCCGCTTGTCGCGGGGCAAATCAATGCCTGCGATTCGTGCCACCCTGATACTCCTCCTTCTGACGGATTTACAACTTATCCCTGCGCTTGCTTGTGTTTCGGATTTTCGCAGATGACCAACACCCGGCCATGCCGCTTAATAACCTTACATTTTTCGCAGATAGGCTTAACAGATGCTCTGACCTTCATCTGGAACACTCCTTCCGTAATGGCTCACTTGTAGCGATACGTGATTCGTCCGCGCGTCAGGTCATAGGGCGACAATTGCACCGTCACCTTATCGCCAGGCAAAATCTTGATAAAGTGCATCCGAATCTTCCCAGAAATATGGGCCAGCACCTTATGCCCGTTTGAAAGCTCTACGCGAAACATCGCGTTAGGCAACGGTTCAATGACAGTTCCCTCGACCTCAATCGCGTCTTCTTTTGACACCCACGTTCCCCCCTTCACCGCTGATGGCGCAACATTCCCGTTCTCCTATATTTCCCAACCGACCCAAAAACAAACATGAATACAGCATCCGATCTATTATACCGGAATTTTGCCGTCAATTCGAGTTAAAATTTCTGGTCCATCAGGATTAATGAAAATCGTGTGTTCAAAGTGCGCTGACAACGACCCATCACGGGTCACAACCGTCCAACCATCATCTAACACATCGACGTCATAGCTCCCCACGTTGACCATCGGTTCAATCGCCAACGCAAGTCCTGGCTTAAGGAGAATGCCACGCCCTGCGGGTCCGTAGTTGGGAACTTGAGGGTCCTCATGCATTTGGTGACCAATGCCATGCCCGACATAATCTCTGACCACGGAGAACCCGTGCTTCTCAACGTGCGACTGCACGGCATGCGAGATGTCACCTAAGTGCGCTCCAGGCTGAGCCGCCTTAATGCCCTCATAAAGCGCTTCTTCTGTCACCTTGAGAAGGAGGGCAGCCGTCTCATCCGGCGCTTCCCCGACAAAAGTCGACAATGCCGCATCCCCCACAAAAGAATCTAAAATCGCTCCGAGGTCCAAGCTGACCAAGTCATGCGGCTTAAGACGGCGACTGCCGGGAATACCATGAACCACTTCGTGATTGACGGAAATACACACGCTCGCCGGATAGCCATGGTATCCCTTAAAAATCGGGAGTGCGCCACGCTTTCGGATCTCTTCGTCCGCAATGGCATCTAAGTCTCTTGTGGTGACCCCAGCCACTGCGGCGGTTTTGAGGATCTGCAACACCTCCGCCACGACTTGACCGGCCAAACGCATCTTTTCCTTATCCCGCTGACTCTTTAATTCAATCATGGAGCGCCTCCAGCTTGTGCACGATGCTACGCGTCACCGCATCAACGCTTTGTGCCCCATCGACTTCGACGAGCACACCTTGTTCTCGGTAAAATCCGATGAGGGGCGCTGTTTGCTCTTGGTAGACCTTGAGCCGCGTCTCCACCGTCTCGGGGAGATCATCGGCGCGTTGAATGAGTTTCCCACCGCACCGATCACAGACATCCACCACTTTTGGGGGATCAAACTCGACATGATAGCCCGCCCCACACTCCGCACATACCCGCCGGCCTACGAGGCGTTTGACCAACAGATCATGGGCCACAGCAATGTATATCACCCCATGCAATGGTACGTGACGCTCCGCCAACATGGCAGCCAAGGCATGGCCTTGTGCAATATTCCGCGGAAAGCCGTCCAAAATAAACCCATTGGCGGTATCTGGCTGAGATAGTCGATCGGCCACCATGGCTTCGGTAACATCGTCGGGCACCAGCACTCCCTGGTTCATAAAATCCCGGGCCCGTTGTCCTAGAGCCGTATTGTCCGCAAGATTCTGGCGAAAGATATCTCCCGTGGATATATGGGGAATATGATAATAATCACTGAGAATCGCGGCTTGCGTACCTTTGCCCGCGCCTGGCGACCCGAGCATGACAAGATTTTTCACGACACGCACCTCATTTCATGAACCCTTGATATTGCTTCATCAACATCTGCGCTTGCATTTGTTTCAAGGTATCAAGGGCCACCCCGACAATAATCAGGAGCGAGGTGCCACCAAAGTACATCCCATTCACACCCATACCCATCGTCACAAAGCTTGGCAGCACCGCAATAACCCCCAAAAACAACGCGCCGATTAAGGTCAAGCGGCTGCTCACCTTTGCCAAATACTCAGCGGTCGGACGCCCTGGACGTATCCCGGGAATGTAACCCCCGCCCTTCTTTAAGTTATCGGCTACATCGTCCACCTTAAAGACAACCTGGGTATAAAAGAAGGTAAAGATCACCACCAGCAGAAATTCGGCGACAATGTAAATAGGCGAGGTGAACCCAAAATTCCGCTCTAGCGCCGTAACCCAGCCGCCCTTGAAGAACTGGCCGATGGTATAGGGCAAAATTAAAAGCGAAATGGCGAATATCACAGGGATAACCCCGGCTTGATTGACCCGAATAGGTAAATGAGTCGTCTGACCTTGATACATCCGGCGCCCTACCACTCGCTTTGGATACTGCACGGGTATTTTGCGTTGGCCTTCGTTGACATACACTACAGCCGCGATAATAGCGACCGCAATAATTAAGAAAATGATAATCTTAGGCCAACTCACGATGCCCGCCTGAATATATTTATACAATTGTTCCACGCCGTACGGGAGTCGCGAGATAATCCCAAAAAACACCAGCAGCGAAATCCCATTACCTACGCCTTTGTCCGTAATCTCTTCCCCAACCCACATCAAGATGGTTGATCCCGTAAGCAATAACATGGCCGTAAGCAACAAGGATCCGATGTCGTGGTGGATATAAGCAAATTCGCCGTTGGCGGCATACCCGTAGAGATAATACGCGATGCCCAAAGACTGCAAACTTCCCAATCCCAACGCAAGCCAACGGGTTACCTTGGTCATCTTCTTTTGGCCTTCTTCGCCCTCTTTGGACCATTCTTCCACCGTTGGGATAACGACCGTCATCAACTGCATGATAATGCTGGCGTTAATATAGGGAATGATACTTAAAGCAAAAATGGACAAAGTCGCGGTCGCCCCGCCGGAGAACAGGTTCAACAACGCGAAAATCGTTGCCCCATGCGTAAAGAGACTCTGAATCACCGAGGCGTGGACGCCCGGAATTGGAATATGGGCGCCCACTCGAAACACGACCAGCATCAGAAGTGTGAACAAAATGCGCTTGTTCAATTGGGACGACCGAAACGCGTTCACCATGTTTTGGGCCACGTCAAATCACCTCGGCCCGTCCAGAAACCGCCTCAATCTTCTCCTTTGCTGACTTCGAAAAGGCATTGACTTGTACGGTCAACGCGCGGTCCAACTCTCCTTCTCCAAGAATTTTGACCGGTAAATTCCGCCGCACGAGTCGGTGCTTTTTAAGCAATTCAACGGTAACGACCGTATTCGGGTCGAATTGGCTGAGGTCCCCCACGTTGACCACTTCATACTCAACGCGGAAAGGATTCACAAAACCCCGCTTAGGTAAGCGCCGCTGCAAGGGCATCTGCCCTCCCTCAAAACCAGGGCGAATGCTTCCTCCGGAACGGGCTTTTTGTCCTTTACTCCCCCGTCCCGCTGTCTTACCCAGTCCGGATCCTAAACCTCGGCCACGCCGCGTCTTCTTTTGCCGATGACCAGGGTTGGGCGTGAGTTCATGCAACCTCATTTCGTGTCCTCCTCTCCTCCGGGAATCTCCTCAACCTTGACCAAGTGACGAATTTTGTGAACCATCCCCCGAATCGACGGGTTGTCGTCGAATTCCACGGTTCGCCACATTTTTCGTAGCCCAAGACGGCTGGCCGTGTCTTTTTGTTCTTGCGCATATCCAATCGCGCTCTTGACCAATGTAATGCGCAGTTTAGCCACGGTGCGCCCCCCCTAACACCTCTTGCACTGTCCGCCCGCGCAACTTAGCCACCCGCGCAGCCTTTTTCAACTGCGCTAGGCCCTGCATAGTTGCTGCGACCACGTTGTTGGGATTCGACGTGCCTAACGATTTCGTCAACACGTCCCGCACGCCGGCGGCCTCGAGAACAGCACGCACGGGGCCCCCTGCAATCACACCGGTACCCGGCGCTGCGGGCTTGATTAACACACGCCCCGCCCCAAAGATACCGGTGACCTGATGGGGAACGGTGGTTCCCAAGCGAGGAATCGTAATCATAGACTTTTTCGCGTCTTCAACGCCTTTGCGGATGGCTTCAGGAATTTCCGTCCACCTTTCACCACTTTCGCCACACGGTTGATCGCCACCACTTTTTCTTTAAACTCACTGACTGCCTTAGACTCCTGATTCTGGGCTCCTGGCCGTGCCATAATGTCCCCCCTCTTCCTTAGAATTCTAGACCGGCCTCACGGGCCCCATCTGCTAACGCTTGGACCCGACCATGATACCGGTAGCCCCCACGGTCAAACACGACCTTTGACACGCCTTTTGCGCGGGCCCGCTCGCCGACCAACCGTCCCACCTCACGCGCCTTGGCAACCGTTAAGCGTCCCTCCATGTTGTCAAATACCTTTTCCAATGTGGAAGCCGCCGCGATTGTATGGCCGGTCGTGTCGTCAATCACCTGAGCATAGATGTTGAGATTGGACCGATAGACATTAAGGCGCGGCCGCTCCGGTGTACCCACTACCTTGCCTCGAATACGGAAGTGGCGCTTTTTGCGGGCCGCGTTCCTGTCGAATCGTTTGTACACGCCTATTCCCTCATTTCTTTCCGGTCTTCCCGACCTTACGAATAATCTTTTCGCCTTGGTAATGAATGCCCTTGCCCTTATACGGTTCGGGTGGCCGTACTCCGCGGATCCGGGCAGCTGTAGCTCCTACGGCTTCTTTGTCGTAGCCCTTGACGTAAATGTTCGTCGGGTTGGGGACCTCAAATTCGATTCCCGCAGGCGGCTCAATATTCACCGGATGCGAAAATCCTACCGCCAATACGAGATTTTGCCCCTGCTTGGAGGCACGGTACCCCACTCCTGCCATCTCTAGATGGCGTTGAAACCCTTGGGATACCCCCTCAACCATATTGGCTATAAGAGTCCGGGACAAACCCCATTGCGCGTGAGCTGTCGGACTGTCATCGCGGGGCGTTACCCGAATCTCACTTCCCGTCATTTCAACCTGTACCTCATCCCGCAGGGTTCGCTCGAGCTGACCCTTGGGGCCACTCACTTTGACTGTCATCCCGTCAATCTCAACGGTGACACCCGCGGGCACCGTAATAACCTTTTTGCCTATGCGTGACATTCGGTACCCTCCCCTTCAAATCCCCTGTTTACCATACGAAACAGAGTACTTCGCCGCCTACGTGCACCTCACGGGCCTGTTTTTCGGTCATCACGCCGCGCGACGTTGACAAGACCGCAATCCCAAGCCCACCTAATACGCGAGGAAGCTGATCATGGCCCGCATACACCCGCAGTCCCGGGCGACTGATACGCTTAAGACCGGTAATCACTCGCTCGCGGTTTGGACCATATTTCAAATGGAGACGGATAACCCCATGCTTACCATCTTCCACCAGTTCATAGTCGCGAATAAAGCCCTCTTGTTTCAAGATGTGGGCAAGGGCCCTCTTCATTTTGGAATCCGGTACGTCGACGTGCTCGCGGTATACGACGTTCGCGTTGCGTATCCGGGTTAACATATCTGCAATCGGATCAGTCACATCGATCCTCCTTTCCCTTACCAGCTAGCCTTACGCACGCCAGGTATTTCGCCTTGATGGGCCATTTTCCGGAAACATAACCGGCACAATCCAAAATCCCCAATGTAACCGTGGGGCCGACCGCACACTTGGCAACGGTGGTATTCCCGCACCTTGTACTTTGGAGTACGCTTGGCCTTGGCAATTAATGATTTCTTCGCCATGTCTTCCCTCCTAACGTTGTGGTGTAAACGGCATTCCCAATAATGCCAAAAGCTCTCTGGCCTCTTCGTCGCTATTAGCACTGGTGACCAACGTTACGTCCATCCCGCGGACTTTTTCCGTTTTGTCATATTCGACTTCAGGAAATATAATTTGCTCGCGCACGCCCAGCGTATAACTGCCGCGGCCGTCAAACCCCTTCGTCGACACCCCCCGGAAGTCACGCACCCGCGGCAATGCCATGAAGAACAGCTTCTCCATGAAATCGTACATCCGTTGGCCACGCAACGTCACCTTGCACCCTATCGGCATTCCTTCGCGCACTTTAAAGGACGCAATAGACTTCTTAGCCTTCGTAATAAGAGGTTTTTGCCCAGTAATCGCCGCGAGGTCGTGGACAGCAGCATCCATCAACTTTGGATTGGCAATAGAATCGCCGACCCCCATATTGACGACCACTTTGACCACCTTCGGCACATTCATAGGATTGTTGTACTTAAATCGCTCCATTAGGCGCGGTACGACTTCCTTCTCGTATCGCTCCTTGAGCTCTGACTCCACCGCCATGGTCAACCCCCTGTTCCGTATCTACTACTCAATCACCGCGCCGCAGTGTTTGCACTCGCGCACCTTTTTCCCGTTATCCAAAAACTTGTGCCCGGTACGGGTTGGCTTCTTGCACGACGGACAAATAATCATCACGTTGGATACGTGAATTGGCGCCTCCATGGCTATAATGCCGCCCTGTGGATACTGCTGCGTCGGTTTTTGGTGCTTTTTCATCATGTTGATCTTTTCGACCACCACCCGCTCTTCTTTCGGAATGGCGCGAATGATTTTGCCTTGCTTTCCCTTGTCTTTCCCGGTCAAAATCTTTACTAAGTCACCCTTTTTGACGTGCACCCTAGTCCCTCCTTCCTGAATTGAATGCGTGCCTTAAAGCACCTCAGGTGCTAGGGAAATAATTTTCATAAAGTCGTGCTCACGAAGTTCACGAGCGACCGGTCCGAAAATACGGGTTCCACGGGGCTCTTTTTCGTCCCCCCGCAGGATAACTGCCGCGTTCTCGTCAAACTTAATGTAAGACCCGTCCGCGCGCCGCTTCCCTGTCTTTGTCCGCACGATCACGGCCTTGACGACGTCGCCCTTCTTAACCACGCCCCCAGGTGCCGCTTCCTTGACAGAGGCCACGATAATATCTCCAATGTTGCCGTACCGGCGAAACGAACCCCCAAGTACCCGGATGCACATAATCTCCTTCGCACCCGTGTTATCTGCCACGCCCAATCGGGTTTGCGGCTGTATCATCCTCTATCCTCCTCTCCCTGCAAGCTTTAAGGCCCCTAGTCAAGGTCCTCGGCCCGCTGGAGAATTTCCACAACCCGCCACCGCTTTTCTTTGGATAACGGCCGCGTTTCCACAATGCGAACCTTGTCCCCCGTGCGGCACTGGTTTTCCTCATCATGTGCCTTGTAACGCTTTGTGCGCCGCATGGTCCGGCCATAAAGGGGATGCCGCACCAATGATTCCACCGTGACGACAACGGTCTTGTTCATCTTGTCGCTGACCACGGTCCCCTCGCGCACCTTCCTTTTGCCTATCCCCTCATCCATCTGCAAGTCTCCTCCTAATCCGCGTCGCGCGAAACCTGACGCTCGTGCATAATCGTGTGAACTCGCGCGATGTCCTTGCGCACTTGGCGCACCCGCATCGGGTTCTCAAGCTGGGCCGTGGCCAGTTGGAACCGCAGCCGGAACAGCTCTTCCTTGAGGGCCCGCAGTTTCCCAGCCAATTCATCTTGGCTTAGCTCCCGAATTTCTTTAGGCTTCATGCGCACTCTCCCCTGACTCCTCGCGTTTTACGAACCGCGTTCTAATGGGCAACTTGTGAGCGGCAAGACGCATGGCCTCACGCGCCACATCCTCCGGTACCCCGGCCAGTTCGAACATAATGCGTTGGGGCTTAACGACCGCTACCCAGAACTCTACGTTTCCTTTTCCACTACCCTGACGGGTCTCGGCGGGCTTCTTGGTCACGGGCTTGTCAGGAAAAATGGTGATCCATACCTGACCGCCACGTCGGATATACCGCGTCAAGGCGACACGCGCGGCCTCAATTTGCCGGTCCGTAATCCATGCAGGCTCAAGAGCCTGCAGCCCATACTCGCCGAACACCACCTTGTTACCGCGATGCGCTTCCCCTTTCATGCGGCCACGGTGCATCTTGCGATACTTGGTCCGTTTTGGCTGCAGCAATTAGTGCACCCCCTCTGAGACTGCCGCGACGCGCTTTTTGGCAGCTGGCAAGACTTGCCCCTTGAAAATCCATACTTTAACCCCAATGATTCCGTAGGTGGTATGGGCTTCAGCGAAACCATAGTCAATATCTGCACGCAGGGTGTGAAGAGGAATCGAGCCTTCCCACGTCCATTCCCGCCGAGCGATTTCGGCACCGCCGAGACGTCCGCTGACCATAATTTTGATTCCCTTAACACCATTTTGACGCATAGAGCGCGTCAACGACTGCTTCATAGCCCTTTTGAACGCAATACGGCGCTCCAATTGACTGGCCACATTTTCCGCAACCAATTGTGCGTCGGCGTCGGGCGCCTTGACCTCTAAAATATTGAGATTGACGCTCTTGCCACTTAGCTGCTCTAACTCTTTGCGCAATGATTCCACGCCCACACCGCCCTTACCAATCACCATACCTGGCTTGCCGGTGTGCACCGTGACCTTCAGCTTGTTCGCTGCCCCGCGCTCAATTTCTACGCGGGAAATGCCTGCCGCGTGGTGGCGCTTTTTAACATAGCGCCGGATGGCCAAATCTTCCCCAAGTAGCTGGGGTGTATCCTTTTTAGACCCGAACCAGCGTGAATCCCAGTCCTTAACAATGCCGAGACGCAAGCCTTTCGGGTGTACTTTTTGCCCCATAATCTCCTCCTAGCTGTTATGCCTGGGTCTCAGCACAACCGATATATGACTCGTGCGCTTCAGGATTGAAAATGCCTGCCCCCGACTCCTGGGGTGTATCCGCTTCAGCGTTGGTCCCCCATCTACCCATACTGCGTGCACGTAAAGATCGTCCGGGGCCATGTCGAAGTTGTGCTGGGCGTTAGCCACTGCGCTCTTAAGTAGCTTCGCAATCACCGACGATGCCCGCTTGGGTGTGTGCCGCAGAATTGCTTCGGCATCGCCCACGTTTTTCCCTCGTATCAAGTCCACAACAATGCGCACTTTGCGGGGTGAGATGCGGACATGGCGCACATGAGCCCGAGCTTCCGCTACGTCTGCCATCATTGCCATCCCCCTATTTCAGAGCTGTAGACCGCTCGGCTTTGTCTCCATGTCCCTTAAAGGTGCGGGTCGGAGCAAATTCACCAAGCTTGTGGCCAACCATCTCTTCTGTAATGTAAATCGGTACGTGTCTACGCCCATCGTGAATGCCAATCGTGTGTCCCACCATGTCGGGAATAATGGTACTGGCGCGCGCCCACGTCTTCAGGACTCGCTTCTCATTCTTTTCGTTCATGGCTTCGATTTTTTTTAGCAGTTTGGCATCGACGTACGGGCCCTTCTTTGTCGAACGACTCATACTCTACCTCCCTAGATTCCGCCGGCGTACAATGAGCCGGTCTGATGCCTTATGACGCTTCCGGGTTTTCTTACCCATTGCCACTTTGCCCCACGGAGTCATCGGGTGCTTGTGTCCGATCGGTGCTTTACCCTCACCACCACCGTGCGGATGGTCGACCGGGTTCATAACACTACCACGAACCGTTGGGCGCCAGCCCTTCCAGCGGTTCCGGCCCGCCTTCCCGATTCGGATGTTCTCGTGCTCGACATTGCCGACCTGTCCAATGGTGGCCCGGCAGCTTACCGGAACACGCCGCAACTCCCCTGATGGCAACCGCAGCAAAGCGTATTTGCCTTCTTTTGCAGCCAGTTGGGCTGAAACACCGGCGGAACGCGCTAACTGGGCTCCTTTGCCGGGAATCAATTCCACATTGTGCACAATCGTACCAACAGGAATGTCCTGCAGCTGCAAAGCATTGCCAGGCTTGATGTCCGCGTGGGGACCGGCCACTACGGTATCTCCGACCTTCAAACCCACAGGCGCCAAAATATAGGCAAGACTTCCATCTTCGTACTTCAATAAGGCGATGCGAGCCGTACGAAACGGATCGTATTCAATCGACATGACTTCCGCAGGCATATTTTCTTTGGTCCGCTTAAAGTCAATCTTCCGATACACTCGTTTGTGACCGCCGCCGCGGTGCCGGGTCGTAATACGCCCATAATTGTTGCGACCCGCCTTGCGGGGACGACCTTCGGTTAACGACTTCTCAGGACGCGTTTTCGTGATTTCGTCAAAAGACGCCACCGTCATGTGCCGCACGCCCGGAGAGGTCGGTTTCATCTTGCGTACTGCCAAGGTCCTGCCTCCTTAATGTTACACACCCTCGAAAATGTCGATCGTGTCACCTGGCGCGAGCGTGACGATGGCCTTTTTACGGCGCGTCGTGTGCCCAACCACGTTGCCTCGGCGTTTTTCCTTGCTAGGACGCCATAAGGTGTTCACTTTCGTGACGTGCACTTTGAAAATTTCCTCAATCGCATAACGAATTTCCACCTTGTTGGCGGATGGTGCCACCTCAAACGTGTACTTGTTTTGGGCCATCCGGTCCGTAGCCGCCTCAGTCACGAGAGGCCGCAATACAATATCGTAGGCTGTCTTCACTTGGTGAACACCTCCTCTACGCGCGCAATGGCGTCTTCATCCAACACAATGCGGTGGTACCGCAACAAACTGTAGGCATCTAGGCTGTCCGTCGTGACGGTGTGCACGTTTTTAAAGTTCCGCGCTGATGCCTTAAAGTTTTCATCCGGCCTTGCGGTCACAAACAAGACGTTGGTGCCTAATTCTAGCGCACGCAGCAATTCCGCCACTTGCTTAGTCCGGCGTTCCGGCAATGTCAGTTTGTTGACAACCTTTAGCTCCGCAGCATCCAACTTTGCGCTCAGGGCTTGGCGAATGGCCGCGCGCCGCATTTTTCGGGGGAACTTTAACGAGTAATCCCGGGGGTGCGGTCCAAATGTTACGCCACCGTGCCGCCATAACGGCGAGCGCGTGGTCCCTGCACGGGCCCGTCCTGTTCCTTTTTGACGCCAAGGCTTCTTACCGCCCCCGCGAACATCCGAACGCCGCTTGGTGTCGGCCGAACCCGCCCGCCGATTGGCCTGCAAGGCCACAATGGCTTGGTGCAATAACGAATGGTTCACAGGGACTGCGAAGACCGCCTCAGCCAGTTCACGCTGACCTACAACCTGCCCGTTTAAATCATAGACATTAACGGTCGGCATGCCTTACACCGCCCCTTTCTGGTTTCGCACTGAATCTCGAATCAGCTGGGCCACTGTCCGTCCCCCTTGCTTATAATAAAATCTGGGTTACAACACCAGCGCCCACTGTGCGGCCGCCTTCACGAATTGCAAAGCGCAGACCGTCTTCCATAGCGATTGGTGCAATAAGCTCGACTTCCATCTGAATGTTGTCACCGGGCATGACCATTTCCACACCTTCTGGAAGTTGGACCACACCTGTTACGTCTGTCGTGCGGAAGTAAAACTGGGGGCGGTAGCCGTTAAAGAACGGGGTGTGCCGACCACCTTCTTCCTTCGAAAGGACATAGACCTCAGCTTTGTATTTGGTGTGGGGGTGAATGCTCCCGGGCTTGGCGAGAACCTGACCCCGCTCGACTTCTTCTTTGTCAACACCACGGAGCAAGCAACCGATGTTGTCTCCGGCCACCGCCTGGTCCAACACCTTGCGGAACATTTCAACCCCTGTGACTACCGTCTTCTTGGCGGTTGGAACAAGACCCACAATCTCGACTTCTTCTCCCACTTTGACCGTGCCGCGCTCGACACGACCGGTCACGACGGTACCACGTCCGGTAATGGACATGGTGTCCTCAACGGGCATCAAGAACGGCCTGTTAACATCACGCTCGGGGGTCGGGATGTAGTCGTCAACCGCATCCATCAAGTCCCAAATCTTACCGCACCACTCGCAGTCCCGCTTTCCACAACCGCACTCCAAGGCCTTAAGGGCAGAGCCCGCCACGACCGGAATGTCGTCTCCAGGAAATTCGTAGCTGCTGAGCAATTCACGAACTTCGATCTCGACTAGCTCCATCAGTTCAGGGTCGTCCACCATGTCGGCCTTGTTCAAGAAGACGACAATGCTGGGCACGCCCACCTGACGAGCAAGCAAAATGTGTTCACGGGTTTGCGGCATCGGACCGTCAGCAGCAGACACCACCAAAATCGCACCGTCCATCTGCGCAGCACCGGTAATCATGTTTTTAACGTAGTCGGCGTGTCCAGGGCAATCGACGTGCGCATAGTGGCGGTTGTCGGTTTCATACTCAACGTGCGCGGTGGCAATGGTGATTCCACGTTCGCGCTCTTCGGGAGCTCCGTCAATCTGATCATAGGCCGTGTACTGCGCTTGGCCCTTGGTGGACAACACCCGTGTGATGGCCGCGGTGAGGGTCGTCTTACCGTGGTCAACGTGTCCAATCGTTCCGACATTAACGTGGGGCTTGGTGCGTTCATATTTCTTCTTGGCCATTGATAAATCCTCCTCATTGACAGTGTGTTTAGGGTTGGCAAAGACTAGTGTTTTGCCTTAATGACCTGTTCGGTCACATGGCGGGGTGCCTCATCGTAGTGCGAGAACTGCATGGTAAATGTGCCGCGCCCTTGCGTACGCGACCGAATATCCGTCGCGTAACCAAACATTTCGGCTAGAGGCACCATGCCGCGAATGGCTTGGGCGCCGCCGGGACGGGGGTCCATGCCTTCAATACGACCACGCCGGGAGTTGAGATCTCCTATGACATCACCCATATACTCATCGGGCACAACAACCTCAACAGCCATGATGGGTTCTAGCAATACGGGATTGGCTTTTTGTGCGGCGGCCTTAAATCCCATGGATCCAGCAATCTTAAACGCCATACCGGAGGACAATGTCCCCGAGTATACCCGGAAGAAGGCAAGCTTTCCTACAAAGGGGTCGGTCATGATTTTAAACGCTAATGCCGAGAAAGGCGCCGAATCGGACACTTCGCGATAAATCTCTTCGCCTGTCGCCGGATCATGGCCTCTTACGGAACCCACGTCAAGCGGCGACGGAAGGTAATCCACAACCGCGTCCAACAATGGCTGAACGCCTTTGTTGCGGTAGGACGATCCGCAAAGCACCGGAACCAATTGATTGCTTAAGGTGCCCTTCCGCAAGGCTGCGCGAATCTCGTCTTCGGTCAACTCTTCGCCTTCCAAATACTTTTCCATCAAAGCATCGTCCATGTCGGCCGCGGCTTCGAGCAAAATTTGGCGATGCTCCAAGCAAACCGCTTCTAATTCTTCCGGGATGTCCATGTATTCGCCGGTGGTCCCGAGTTCGTCTTCGTAGAGGTAGGCTTTCATTTTCAGAAGGTCGACAATCCCACGAAACTGGTCTTCGGCGCCCCATGGCCATTGAATGGCTACCGGGTTGGCTCCTAAACGGGTCCGAATTTGATTAATGGTATTCTGAAAATCGGCCCCAATGATGTCCATTTTGTTGACATAAGCAATACGGGGCACTTGATACTTATCGGCTTGCCGCCATACCGTCTCCGATTGCGGTTCAACCCCGCCCTTCGCGTCAAAAACGGCGATTGCGCCATCTAGAACGCGTAAGGAGCGCTCCACTTCAACTGTAAAGTCCACGTGGCCGGGCGTGTCGATAATGTTGATACGGTGATTACGCCAGGCAGCCGTTGTCGCGGCCGACGTGATGGTGATGCCCCGCTCTTGCTCTTGGACCATCCAGTCCATTGTTGCCGTGCCTTCGTGAACTTCCCCAATTTTGTGAGTACGGCCCGTGTAGAATAAAATACGCTCGGTGGTTGTCGTCTTACCGGCGTCAATATGGGCCATAATCCCGATGTTTCGGGTACGTTCCAAGGGAAACGATCGAGCCATGACTGCGAAACTCCCTTCTTACCTTCCTGCTTTCCAGTCCCCGGAAGCAATTTACCAACGGTAGTGCGCGAAGGCCTTGTTGGCATCCGCCATACGGTGCATTTCGTCGCGCCTTTTCACAGCGCCCCCCGCGTTATTCGCGGCATCAAGAATTTCATTGGCGAGACGCTCTTCCATAGTGCGTTCTTGCCGGTTACGCGCATACTGTACAAGCCACCGAATCGATAAAGAGAGCCGTCGTTGCGGCCGCACTTCGATGGGAACCTGATAGGTTGCGCCACCGACCCGGCGGGGCCGAACTTCCAGAAGCGGCGTCGTGTTTTTCACAGCCGCGTCAAAAACTTCCATGGCATCTTTTCCGCTCTTTTCGGCCACAATATCAAGGGCTCGGTAGACAATGCGTTCTGCAAGGTTCTTCTTTCCATCGAGCATGACCTTGTTCGTCAGTGCTGCAACGAGCGGACTATTATAGACCGCGTCGGGAGTGATTTGCCGTACTCCCGCTGCTCCACGCCTTGGCAATGCGTTACCTCCTTCTTACTTCACAGATACCCTACTTTTTACCTGCAGGTTGATTTTTCTTGGCGCCGTATTTCGACCGCCCCTGCGCGCGCTTTTGCACACCACCAGCATCAAGCGTTCCCCGCACGACGTGGTAGCGCACCCCTGGTAGGTCACGCACACGACCGCCCCGCACAAGGACAACCGAGTGTTCTTGCAGGTTGTGACCAATGCCGGGGATATAAGCCGTGACTTCTTCTCCATTGGTTAAACGAACACGTGCCACCTTACGCAATGCCGAGTTAGGTTTTTTAGGCGTCACGGTCTTGACGCTGATGCATACGCCCCGCTTCTGTGGATTCCCACGCAACGCGGGTGCCGTTGATTTCTTTGTGGTTTTCTTGCGTCCATGTCGAATCAATTGGTTAATTGTCGGCACTACCTTGACCCCCCTTTCACCGGGGCAGCTATCAGGCTCGCTCCGGTATTAGTGCCGCACAAGCAGCACCTACTTCAATTCCGCACAATCGGCCGAGTTCATCCATAGAATCCACGTAGTCAATCGGAATGCTGCGGTTTTGGCTTTGAGTCGCGATGTCCTCAATGACCCGGGCTTCAGCGTCTTTAGCTATGTAGACGTGAAGCGCTGTTCCATGGGTAATTTTCTTCAAAGTCTCCCGCATACCGACAACCCGGCGCCGATTGTCTCGCAGCGCGTCGATATCCATTGGTCTGGCCTCCCGGCGGTTACAGGCTTAGACACACTAGGGTATTTTATCACTGGAAAAGAGGCGTGTCAATTGACACGCCTCTTTTTGGCTGGTGATGCTACTTGATGAGCTCATTCTCGAGGTGCTCGGTTTCGGTACCTTCGGGGCCCTCAATCACCACATTGCGGTACCGAGACATTCCTGTCCCTGCTGGAATAAGCTTGCCGATAATCACGTTCTCTTTAAGACCCAATAGCGGATCGCGTTTGGCTTTAATCGACGCTTCCGTTAACACGCGTGTTGTTTCTTGGAAGGACGCGGCCGATAGGAACGAGTCGGTCGCTAAGGACGCCTTCGTAATTCCCAGCACCACGGGTTTTGCGACCGCAGGAGTTCCCCCACGCATCAACACTTCCGCATTTTGGTCCTCAAAATCAAACCGGTCAACCAAAGCGCCTGGCAACAAATCGGTGTCGCCGGCTTCTTCGATCTTCACCTTGCGCATCATCTGGCGGACCATGACCTCAATATGCTTGTCATTGATATCCACCCCTTGCAGCCGGTAAACCCTCTGCACCTCTTGGAGCAAGTAGTTTTGCACACCCCGAAGCCCTAGGACCCGGAGCAAATCATGGGGATTGACCGAGCCCTCGGTCAGCTCGTCACCCGCCTCAATACGGTCTCCATCATGCACGCGGATGCGTGATCCAAAGGGCACCACATACGTTTGGGCGTCATTTTGGTCATCGTTGACGACCGTAATCTCGCGCCGGCCTTTGTACGCTTGCGCAACGTCTTCCATAATAATTTCGTTGGCTTTGATCAACAGTTCACCGGTTTCGGGATGATACACATCTTCGGGCACGACCCGCCCAACAAGTCGGTCGTAGAGACCCTCGATGGTTTGGCCGCCATCTTTGATCTCAGAGACCAAGGTCCCCTGAGTGGTGCCACAATCCATCTCCCGAACAATCACATCTTGGGCCACGTCGACTAGACGCCGTGTTAAGTAACCCGAGTCTGCTGTCCGCAACGCCGTATCCGCAAGCCCTTTTCGAGCTCCGTGCGTCGACGTGAAATATTCGAGCACCGTCAAGCCTTCACGGAAATTAGCCCGGATTGGGAGCTCAATGATCCGCCCGGAAGGGTCAGCCATTAGACCCCGCATTCCGGCGAGCTGCGAAATCTGTTGCACATTACCACGGGCTCCAGAAGTGGCCATCATATACACGGAGTTATTCTTGTCAAGAGTCTCCATCAGGGCCTGGGTGACACGCTCTTTGGCTCGGGTCCAGATCCCAATGACGCGCTCATAACGCTCGTCGGCAGTAATGAGTCCCCGCCGATACTGGCGCGTGACTTGAACGACTTCGTCTTCGGCTTCCTTCAATATTTCCTTCTTTGCATCCGGTATCACGATGTCCGAGACCGCAATGGTCACGCCCGCGCGGGTCGCGAAATTAAAGCCCAGTGCCTTAATCCGGTCCAAGGTTTCCGCCGTCACGTCGTTTCCATAGGTACGAAACAAATTGGCCACGATGGTCGCTAGCGCTTTACGGCCTACGGTTTGGTCGATAAACCGCAACCCCTCCGGTAACGCGTTGTTGAAGAGGAACCGCCCTAAGGTTGACGTCCGTTTTTCGCCATCATACCGCATGGTGATTCGGGCATGTAAGTCTAGGAGCCCTTGCGAATAGGCCATTTCCCCTTCAGAAAGGTCTGCCAAGATCATGCCTTCGCCCTTAGCATTCTCCTTATCCATCGTCAGGTAGTACGATCCGAGCACCATGTCTTGGGTCGGCGTCACCACGGGTTGCCCATCTTTCGGGTTGAGAATATTTTGGGTCGATAACATGAGCACCCGCGCTTCAGACTGAGCCTCGGCGGACAAGGGGACATGCACAGCCATCTGGTCACCATCAAAGTCCGCATTATACGCGGTACAGACCAAGGGATGAATTTGAATGGCGCGCCCTTCAACTAAGACGGGTTCAAAGGCTTGAATCCCAAGGCGGTGCAAGGTTGGGGCGCGGTTTAGGAGCACCGGATGCTCACGAATAACATCTTCGAGCACATCCCACACTTCCGGCCGCACACGCTCCACCATGCGTTTCGCCGACTTGATGTTATGGGCGTAGCCTTCGTTCACCAGCTTTTTCATCACAAACGGCTTGAAGAGTTCTAACGCCATTTCCTTGGGAAGCCCACATTGGTGCATTTTGAGTTTGGGCCCTACCACAATAACCGAGCGGCCTGAATAGTCAACGCGTTTTCCGAGCAAATTCTGGCGAAATCGTCCTTGCTTTCCTTTAAGCATATCCGACAGAGATTTTAGGGGCCGATTACCCGGGCCCGTAACCGGACGTCCACGGCGGCCGTTGTCAATCAGTGCATCGACCGCCTCTTGGAGCATGCGCTTTTCATTGCGCACAATAATATCCGGTGCTCCGAGATCTAACAGCCTCTTTAACCGGTTGTTGCGATTGATCACCCGGCGATAGAGGTCGTTCAAGTCAGAGGTGGCAAACCGTCCTCCATCAAGCTGCACCATGGGGCGCAAATCTGGCGGGATGACCGGAATGACGTCCAAAATCATCCAGTCTGGCCGATTGCCGGATTGCCGGAATGCTTCCACCACTTCGAGACGGCGAATCGCCCGAATACGGCGTTGTCCCGATGAGCTGTTCAACTCGCCGCGCAGCTCCTGGGACAGGTCCTCGAGGTCCAGTTCCGCCAACAATTCCTTGACCGCTTCCGCTCCCATGCCCGCACGGAAATGGGCACCATATTTCTCCCGGTACTCCCGGTACTCTGACTCGACCAGCAATTGCTTTTTCATCAGCGGCGTTGTGCCTGGCTCGATTACCACGTAGGCCGCGAAGTATAAGACCTTCTCCAACGCACGCGGCGACATGTCGAGAATCAAGCCCATCCGAGAGGGAATCCCCTTAAAGTACCAAATGTGGGACACAGGGGCCGCTAACTCAATGTGCCCCATACGTTCCCGCCGCACCTTGGAACGTGTCACTTCTACACCGCAACGGTCACACACCACGCCTTTGTAACGGACGCGCTTGTATTTTCCGCAGTGACACTCCCAGTCCTTGGTGGGTCCAAAGATTTTCTCACAGAACAGCCCTTCACGTTCCGGTTTCAACGTCCGGTAGTTAATCGTTTCGGGCTTTTTCACTTCGCCTTTAGACCATTCCCGGATTTGCTCAGGAGATGCCAAGGCAATGCGCATCGAATCAAAGTGGTTTACATCTAACATCGAGTTGGATCCCTCCCGGTCTAGTAATCCTCGCCGTCTGTATCGCCCTCATCATCCGGGTCTACGCCATCCTCGTCGAGACCCTCATCGAACTCGGAATCCTCTGATCCTTTGCGCAAGATGGCGTAGGCATTTTCGGCTTGCTCATCAAAGTTCATGCCGCGCCCTGGCGCAAACTCTTCAGGCCGCCCACCTTCTGCATCTTCCATCAGACGGTGCAGCTCTTGCCCTTCGACATCATCTATGGCTTCAGGCAGAAGGTCAAAGGTGCGCTGATCCCCAGGCTCGTCATCCAACTCTCGCATTTCGATTTCTTCGTCGTTCTCGTTGAGAATCTTGACGTCCAATCCTAGACTTTGCAGTTCTTTAATCAGCACTTTGAAGGATTCCGGCACGCCAGGTTCTGGCACGTTCTCGCCTTTGACAATGGCTTCGTAGGTTTTGACACGCCCCACGACATCGTCAGACTTCACTGTCAGAAGCTCCTGGAGTGTGTAGGCCGCGCCATACGCTTCTAAGGCCCACACTTCCATTTCTCCAAAGCGCTGTCCACCGAATTGCGCCTTTCCGCCCAGAGGCTGCTGCGTCACCAGCGAGTAAGGGCCCGTAGACCGCGCGTGGATTTTGTCGTCGACTAAGTGGGCCAACTTCAGCATATAAACCACACCCACGGTGACCTCGTTATCAAAGCGTTCACCCGTGCGGCCATCATACAACGGCGTCTTGCCTGAGGCTGGCAAATGAGCGTCTGCGAACATACGCTGCAAGTCTTCTTCGCGCGCTCCATCAAAGACCGGCGTCGCCACTTTCATTCCTAGAGCCCGCGCGGCCCATCCCAAGTGAGTTTCCAAAACCTGCCCAATGTTCATACGGCTAGGCACCCCTAGGGGGTTCAAGACAATTTCCACAGGAGTTCCATCGGGCAAGAACGGCATGTCTTCTTCGGGCAAAATCCGGGAAATGACCCCTTTGTTCCCATGCCGCCCAGCCATTTTGTCGCCTTCCGATATTTTGCGTTTTTGGGCGATGTAGACTTGCACCAACTGATTAACGCCGGGTGAGAGTTCGTCCCCTTGGTCACGAGTAAATACCTTGACATCCACCACGATGCCCGATTCTCCATGCGGCACGCGTAACGATGTATCGCGCACTTCGCGTGCCTTTTCCCCGAAAATTGCCCGTAGCAGGCGTTCTTCAGCGGTGAGTTCCGTTTCCCCTTTCGGCGTCACCTTGCCAACTAAGACGTCGCCGGGCCGAACTTCCGCCCCAATTCGAATAATCCCGCGGTCGTCCAAGTCCTTGAGAACCTCTTCTCCCACGTTGGGAATATCCCGCGTAATCTCCTCAGGCCCCAATTTCGTATCGCGGGCATCGCATTCATATTCTTCAATATGAATGGATGTAAACACATCATTCTTTACCAGCTTTTCGCTTAGCAGAATCGCGTCTTCGTAGTTGTATCCTTCCCATGGCATAAAGGCCACCACCACGTTACGTCCCAAAGCCAACTCGCCTTTATCCGTCGAAGGACCATCTGCAATGATCTCCCCTGCCGACACGCGCTGCCCTTTGCGCACAATGGGCTTTTGATTGATACAAGTGCCCTGGTTAGACCGCGTAAACTTCAAAAGCTTATACGTGGAAACGGTGTGGTCATCATTTCTCACCGTAATTTGGTCAGCTTGAATTCGGTCGACGACACCGTCTTTCTCACTAATACTGACAACCCCTGAGTCCCTAGCGGCTTTCGCTTCCATCCCCGTGCCCACGACTGGAGAATCCGGCACCAACAACGGCACCGCTTGGCGCTGCATGTTCGCTCCCATCAAGGCACGGTTGGCATCGTCATGTTCAAGAAAGGGAATCAAGGCTGTTGCAATCGAGACCACCTGTTTAGGCGAGACGTCCATGTAGTCGACCCGCTCTGGTGTCTCTTCCAAAATTTCATGACGAGAACGCACCTGGGTCTTCAAATTGTAATCCACAAATTCTAAAATCAGGTTGCCGGTAAAATCCTGGATCGGGGAGATGTCGCGAAACATCTCACGCAAGCCCTCGCGCAAAAACCATTGATAGGAGTTTTGCTGAATTTCGATGAGGTTGGGCATGTCAAGAACTTCGTTGATGCGCGCAAAAGACACCCGCTGCGGGTGCTCGGCTTGGAGAGGATAAGCCATTCACAGTCAGCTCCTTGTTCTGATTTAGGTCCCAAAGGTTGCACGAGTGCTACAGACACGCGCCAACACGGTTGGTATGAATTGGCTTATAAAATATGGCAATTAAAAATAATATCACAAGCCCACCCCTAGGTCAAGGAAAAGTTTTTTCCGACCCAAGGGAGGGCTCCTACACTAGACTTTCAACAAACTATTTAACCTGAGCAGTTGCTCCGGCTTCTTCCAACTTCGCCTTTGCTGCATCGGCATCCGCCTTTGAAATCTTTTCCTTCACCGGCTTCGGCGCTCCGTCCACTAATGCCTTCGCTTCGGTTAGGGACAAGCCTGTCAATTCACGCACAGCCTTGATAACCTGGACCTTCTTGTCACCCGCTGAGGTCAAGATGACGTCAAACTCGGTTTGCTCAGCTTCCTCGGCCGCAGGAGCTGCTGCTCCACCAGCCGCGGGAGCCGCGGCGACCGCAACCGGGGCGGCAGCCGTCACGCCAAACTCTTCTTCCAGCGCCTTCACTAACTGGGATAATTCTAGCACATTCATCTCTTTCACGGATTCAATAATCTCTTCAACCTTGGCCATTAATTTTCCTCCTTAAGTCGCGTGAACGGGTCACGCTTGTTCTTTTTGTTGACGAACTTGGTCAAGAGCTCGGACTAAATTGGTGACGGGCGCATTTAAGACCCAAACCAGCTGTTGAATGGGCGCGTTAAGAGTTCCAACCAACTTGCCAAGGAGCACTTCACGCGTCGGCAGATCGGCCAGTTCCCGAACACTTTGGGCCGACAAGGCGCGTTTGCCCAAAATCCCGGCCTTAATTTCGATCTTGCGGAATTCCCGCGCCGCCTGCGTCATAAGCTTCGCGGCAACGACAGGGTCGTCATGCGCAAAGGCCACGGCTGTAGGACCTTCCAAGTACGGCTCTAGTCCTTCAATACCGACTTCATCCGCAGCTCTCTTAATCAAGGTGTTTTTGATAACCTTGAACGAGACCCCACCTTTGCGAAGACTTTCGCGCAACTGCCCTAACTGCTGCACAGTCAAGCCTCGGTAATTCGCAAGGACCGCCCCCGATGAGGCTTGCAATTCCTCGCGCGTCTCTTCAATGACCTGCGCTTTTTGTGGTGTTGGCACACATTCACCCCCTTAAACAAAAAAATGCCTCCACCCAAGAACGGCAGAGGATCTGTAGACAAAACATATCCAAATTCCTACCTAAGTGGGGTATTAAGCCTGATTAAGGCACCCACTGTCTTGGGTTCGGAGTTTACCCTAACACGAATGGCACAAAAAAGCAACCACATTTTCACCATGCAATCTCAATTACCAAGATCGGGCCCTTGCGGCATTGTCGTGGCCCCAGTCACCACGCTTAGAAGAATAATACCAAACGATACCATCAACAGGCCTCGACCGATATGGTGGAAATGTTCTATTCGGCCTCCGGCCACAATGGCTAAGATAGCCGCTAGAGATACGGCTAATTTGATGAGGTCGCGCACGATCTCTTCTCCACCTTTCTGTTGTGATTGTCGGGCCATCATTTCTAAAACGCGCCTGAGATTATGACGCAATGACTGGAGAGACAAAGTCCGATCCCCAACGGACCGGATCGCCAGCGACAACAAAACAGTTAGGGAGAAAGCCACCCTATTGTAAAACAATATAGCATAAGGATTATGACGAAAGTTGACGAACAAAGTAGCGGTGAAAAAAGTTGTTCTGCTCCCGAAGGGCAAGGTCTTGAAGCGGGCGACGATTCACCCAATACAAAAGGCGCCGACAGCGCCGACGCCTTTTGATTGCGATACACACAACAGTCTTGGTTAGACGGCGCGTTGTGCCGACTGAGGATTTACACGAATTCCAGGTCCCATCGTGGTGGAAATCGTAATCGACTTCAAATAAACCCCTTTAGCTGCAGCCGGGCGCGCTTTATTCAAGGCATCCACCAACACCACAAGATTTTCTTCCAGCTGCTCAGGAGCAAAGCTGACCTTACCAATAGGGGCATGGACAATCCCAGCTTTTTCCGTACGAAACTCGATTTTTCCGGCTTTAATTTCTTTGACCGCATTGGCCACGTCAAATGTCACGGTTCCGGTCTTAGGATTAGGCATCAAGCCCTTGGGGCCCAAGATTTTTCCAAGACGCCCAACCAACGCCATCATATCAGGCGTCGCGACAGCCACATCAAAGTCTGTCCAGCCTGCTTGGACACGCTCCGCTAAGTCCTCGGCCCCCACGACATCCGCGCCGGCTTCTTCGGCCTCTTTAGCTTTGTCCCCTTTTGCAAACACTGCTACCCGTTGTGTTTTGCCGATGCCTTGGGGAAGTACTACCGCACCCCGAACAACCTGATCGGAGTGACGGGGATCAACGCCGAGGCGGATCGCGACTTCCACCGTTTCATCAAATTTAGCGTGAGCCGTTTCTTTCGCCAATTGAATAGCGGTACTGACGTCATATAAACGGCCCTTTTCCACACGGGCAGCGGCCTCTACGTATCGTTTGCCTACACTCATTCTAAACCCTCCTTGTGGTCCAGCGGCTGCATAGCCTCCCACGAAGCTTTAATCAGCAATCTCCACGCCCATACTGCGTGCTGTACCTTCAATCATCCGCATGGCCGCTTCGATCGTCGTCGCATTCAAGTCGGGCATCTTCGTCTCTGCGATTTGTTTGACCTGTTCTCGGGTCAAAGTCCCCACCTTTTTGGTATTAGGGGTTGCTGAACCACTTTCCAGACCGAGCGCCTTTTTAATTAAGACGGCCGCGGGCGGAGTTTTGGTCACAAATGTAAAGGAGCGATCTTCATAAACCGTAATTTCTACGGGAATAATCAGACCAACTTGGCCTTGCGTACGTTCGTTGTAATCCTTGACGAAGGCCATGATATTCACGCCGTGTTGCCCTAAGGAAAACCTCTTCGATACGCCCAGAAAAACCTTCAAAGGGCCCTTCAATTACTGTAATCTCCTGGCCCACTGTCAAATTCACTTTGGGCAATTCGGGAACTCCTGACAGGTCGCTGCCCAGGATCATATGCACTTCGTGTTCAAGTAAGGGAATGGGACGCGTGCCCGACCCCACAAATCCGGTTACACCCGGCGTATTGCGCACGACGTACCATGAATCGTCCGTCATGATCATTTCCACCATGACATAGCCCGGAAACACTTTCTTTTTCACGAGCTTTTTTTTGCCATCTTTCACTTCAAGCTCTTCTTCCATGGGAACCATGATCCGAAAGATCTTGTCTCCCATGTTCATGGACTCCACACGCTTTTCTAGGTTAGCTTTCACTTTGTTCTCGTAACCAGAATAGGTGTGTATCACATACCAATTTTTCTCCACTGTACCAGCCGCCTTCCCTCACAAAAAAATGCGCCAAGCCGGCGTCAGGGTAAGGCCTCCAAGGCGCTTGTACTAGCGAACGAAATGGTCCAGCCCCAAATTAAACAGGGCATCAAGCCCCATAATAATCAGCGCGACAAGTAAAGAAAAAGACACTACAAACCCTGTATACGACAAAGTCTGGCGAGGCGTTGGCCACACCACTTTTTTCAATTCTGACCGCACTTCCCGAAGATAGCGGCGAGACCTATCAGTTGTCGATACAGTTGTTTTGCCCTTTGCTTCCATCATTTTCCCCATTTCTGTGAATCCGGAAACCTATCGCGTTTCACGATGAACAGTATGGGTCCGGCACCACCGACAGTATTTGCGGCGCTCCAGCCGATTAGGGTCATTTTTCTTGTTCTTGGTCGTCGTGTAATTGCGTCGTTTGCAATCCGAGCACGCCAAGGTAATAATTGTACGCATGTCGCTTACCTCCCACTCATGCGCAAGGATTTTATCATACCGTGGTTAAGGTGTCAATGACAGAAGAAGTGGCCGCGAGCCGTTAGCCTATTCCCAGGCTACGTTCCTTCAACCGACAGATGTTGATGACACCTCCAAAGAGGTTGGCATACAATAATAGGAAAATCATACCCATTAAGGAAGGATGTCCTATGCCGCTTAGCACCGACGACCTTCGCACCTTTTTACACTCCGCTCGTGCCCTAGGTCCAGAATATGATGAGGAATGGATTGAGCAGGTCCGCACAGCTATGCAACGCGCCGACATCGATGCCGGTCTGTCCACATTTGCCCAACTATCCCCTGCCCAACAGCGCCGATGGCTCCGCCAAGCGCGCCGCATCGCACAACGCCCGCATCCTTGGGCCTTGGTGGCTGTGGTCTTCGCCACAATGGCATTTTCAATCCCACTGCTGGCGATTGGCGGGATGTTTGGCCAGCTCCCAGGGATTCTTGCGGTGTTGAGTTTGGATGTATTGGCTATGGCCACATTATGGTGGGTTAGTCGATAAAAACCCGGTCGAGAATCTCCTAAGAGATCCCGACCGGCTCATTACCTTTATCCTTGGTCAGGAACGCCTTGGCTAAAGACGCGACTTGCAAGGATGTCTTCTGCCTCAATGGTTATCAAATCGTCTTTTTGCACGCGGCCCCCTTTTGCGAATAGCCGATTGGCCTGCCGTAGTCGTGCTCGATCTAATGCATTGCGGATACTGCGGGCGTTCGCAAAGTTCGGCATCTGCATGCGCTTTTCTAAGTACGAACGAAAGGCGGTGCGCGCATCTGGGCTGAGACGATAATGCTGCTCAGCCAGCATCAGTTCGGCTATGAGCAACAATTCATCCGCAGAGTAATCTGGAAAATCGATATGGTGAGCAATCCGTGACCGCATGCCAGGATTGGATTTAAAAAATCGGTCCATCCGATCTTTATATCCCGCCAGAATAACGACGAGATCATCTCGTTGATTCTCCATCACTTGTAGAAGAATCTCAATGGTTTCTTGCCCGTAATCTCGTTCATTCTCTTCGCGATAAAGATAATAGGCTTCGTCAATAAAAAGCACGCCGCCCATAGCCCGTTTCAGGACTTCTTTTGTTTTCGGCGCAGTATGTCCAATATACTGTCCAACGAGGTCATCGCGGGTCACCGCGACCATGTGACCTTTGCGCACATATCCCAAGCGGTGTAGGATTTCCGCCATGCGCATGGCCACGGTGGTTTTCCCTGTTCCCGGGTTGCCTGTAAAAGACATGTGTAAAGAAGGCGTTTGCGATGATAATTCCAATTGGCGACGCATCTTATCGACGAGAAGAAGCGCAGCAATTTCACGAATCCTGGTCTTCACGGGAACGAGGCCAACTAATTCCTTGTCCAATTGCGCTAAAATGTCAAGGACTTTTGTCTCACCTAAGACGGTGTCGAAATCCATTGACGCTTCGACTTCGGTACTCTGCGGCACTAAATCCATCGTCATTGCGCGTGTTTGGGCCCAGTTGCCCAAGATCCACGCTCCCTCCTCCCTGTTCTATCGCGTCGTGTTTAATCCGTCTTGCGCATGTTCTTGAATTTGTTGAATAGCTGCCCGCCGGTCGGATTGGCCAAAAATCGCGCTGCCCACCACCAAGATCTCAGCACCCGCGCGAGTGACCTCCCGTGCCGTTTCGGCATTGATTCCACCATCGACTTCAATCGCAATTTCGGGGTATCCCGCATCATCTAGCTTTTTGCGGAGCGCTTCCACCTTGGCCGTCATGGCCGGAATATAACGCTGCCCCCCAAATCCGGGATTAACAGTCATCACTAATACATAGTCAAGATCTTTTAATACATAATCCACCGCATTAGTGGGCGTTGAGGGCGTAAGAGCTAACCCAGCCTTTTTCCCTGCCGAACGAATCATGTCCAGAGCCCTTTGCACATGCGGTGTGGCCTCATAATGAAGAGAAATGCTGTCTGCGCCCGCCTTTAAAAAGTCGGGAATATATTGTTCAGGACGCACAATCATTAAGTGCACATCAAGATGTGCCGATGTTTCAGGACGCAAGGATTCTACGATGATGGGGCCCATAGTGATATTAGGCACAAACTGCCCATCCATGACATCAATATGAATCCAGTCAGCCCCTCCCGCTAGGACTTCTTGAACCTCAGCGCCTAGGCGAGAAAAATTTGCCGATAAAATCGATGGAGCAATTAACGCCCGTTTCATCGCAGCCTCCTTTTTCTCAGTTGCTGAAGCATACACAGCAACCTTGTGAATTTTCTCACTAATTATCGGTCAATTGGCTGTCTCTGTCAAGAGTGTCGACGGTCAATTACTGTTACAATCCCGTCAATCCCCACTTTCTTTGGCTGACTGCCGCACGTTGTTCTACGGTCTATAGTTCATTGCATAAGGTAAAGCAATGTTGTCCATCAGCTAAGGAGGCGGGTTTAATGCATATTCTCAGGCATTTACATCCTGCCATCATCCATTTCCCAATTGTGTTGTTTCTTTTAGCGGCTTCCGCTCGGATTTTCAGCAAAAAAGTCCCCGCACCACTCATTCAATTGCTGCTGTTGTTCAGCATCGCCGCGGGATTTTTAGCCCTTATAACTGGACTCTTAGCTGCTGGCCCTTTGACATGGGCTACGTTGCCCAACCTCTTGCGGCTACACATGATCTTAGCTCTAACCTGGTGGATCTTGGCCTGTTACCTTTATTTCACCTTTGCCAAGGACACCTGGGTCTCCCTCACGATCTGGCTTTTCGCCTCTGTCCTTCTCCTAGCCACCGCCACCTTGGGCGGGGCCATGGTGCATGGCTGGTAAGTATTAATGTGCTTTTTGATAGGCCCACCCTAAAATGGCGTCAGCAGCCCCCACAATCAACCCAATAGCAATGGAGTCGAATACATACGCAAAAGTATGAACGATGGGGTAGACAAAATGCGTAAAATAAATGCTCACGATGGTTGTCGTGACAATAAATCCCACAAAAGAACGCCCTGGAGGCGACAAATATCCCCCAAAAACCTCGTCCGCCAAGTAGCCAATCCCACCAACTAACGCGGCAATCATCAATGCCTCCCCTAGGGTAATGGCGGGAAACAAACTTAAGGTATAGCGAAAGATTTCGAGCAGCAACAAGGTGATCACAAAACGCGAAATGGCACCTTTCCAGTTCATCGTAAGCCTCCTCCACTCCAATGATCTCTGCTCTAGTGTGAGTCGACAGCCTTGTCTTTATGCCGCCACCGTAGGTGGTATAGGCAAAATTTTTAGGGACACGATAGGCATGAGAGGACTCTAATCGCAGTTTTCGTTTTCACAAGCAACAGCAATGAGTTTTTCTAAGGAGGCTATAACAGGGTGGAAAAGTATAAACTTTGGGGTACCGCAGCACTCGCTATGACTATTCTCGCTGGCGGCTGCGGTTTGTACGGAGGAGCGGGCCCCAATAACAATGTGCCTCGCGGTGCCAAAGGTCAACAACCTTATGGGGTCAGCGATATTAACAACACGCAAAACCCCGCCTTAGATCATAAAGCCAACCGCACACGACTCAAAAAGGTCGTAGCCGACAGCAAAATTCCCCCATCTCAAGCCGCAATTCAAGCAGGCTCGGTTGTTTTTGCTCGGGATTGCGCGTCATGTCACGGCAACCAAGGCATTGGCACCACAGGCGCTCCGCGGCTTGCCGCGCCGAGTGGCGTCGTATCTACATTTGATAATGAGGCTCGTCTTAAAACCTTCATTGCGCTTCATATGCCTGCCAATCATCCAGGAACTTTGAGCGCGAAAGATGCTATTAATGTCTCCCAGTACGTTTGGCACATTGCCAAAGGCAAATAATGCAAAGCAAAAAAGGCTAGGATTCTGGCCTAGCCTTTTTCTTTTTTAATGTACGTAATATAAGGCCAAACAAATGAAAACCGACCCCAAATAGATCCACGACAACATACGCTGCCACGGTCTGATCATCCGATGCGAAAAGGCAACACTTGAGCCGATACCTAATACATACATCAGCCCCAAGAGAAAAACCCACAGCAAATAAAGAGTTGGCAACCGGTCCACGTAAAAAGGAACTAAAGCCAAAAGCGCCGTAACTTCCCCCCCTATCAGCGTTTGCGTTTTTAACCGCTCCTCGCGCGAGGGATACGTCGCCTGCTGCCGTCGAGACTCGTAAACATAGGACAACCATTGGTCCCCACGGATATCCGCCCAGACCCAACCCATAACAAAGATCCCCATGATCGCAGCATCCTTCACATCAAACCCATGAGGACTCAAACTCATCCCGACCGCCAGACTCCCGATCCCTGCCACCCAAGTAAAGGCCCTCAACGACAGATAACCTGCCCGTGCTTCTACCACCCGCCATAACCCAATGGCATCAAAGGCCAAGAGACTGAAATGGGCGGTATGATAGCTCATATGACTCAGCCAGACATACGAAATACTTTGAATCCCCATGGCCCATACCATACGCAACGCCATAGCGATGATAGGTCCTCGCGTCATGGACGCCACAAGGGCCATGCTCCACAACGACAATCCCCATCCACTGCTTGCCGCAGCCAAGGTTCCCCCATCTGGCCACGCATGATTGGCTGCGATAAGAGCACAGCCACTGGTCATGGTGAAAACCGCTATGCGTATCCATGAAGACTGAATAAGGCCCGCCTCATAGGACGAGGCAGGCCTTTTCACTACAGGCCGTTCCACCTCCATCAGGTTCTCCGGATCGATGACGGATCTTTAGGCGGCTTCGGCTTCGGGTCATCATACTCTTCATCGACACGCAATGCGACTTTGCGAAATGCTAACAAGAGAACTGTCATAATGATGATTTGAAACATCCACCAAAATGGATCCCACCAGTGCGCCATCCCGGGACTATACGGAATGCGCACGGGTAATTGGGGGAAAAAACCCATTGTTTATGTCCCTCCTTTAGGCTATTACAAAATCCCGTAGCTTAAATCCAGTACAGGAACAAGTACGACAAAAATCCTGCAACCATTTGAAAAATCCAGAAGTACTCAGCGGCTTCCGCATCCCAGTGATAATGGGCGGTAAACTGCACACGTGCGGCACGGAAACTAATGGCCACAAGGACAAAAATCCCTATGAGCTCATAAAATCCTGACACGCCGCTTAAGGTGTAGTACACTTCGCCATAGCGTGTCCCGGGCGGGATAAAGCGAGTTCCCCATTGGTACGCCAGCAACACCAACTGCGCGCCGCCTATTACGGCGGCCCGCCGAAATCCTTGGATCATGGCCATCAAGTGGCCTGCGCGAATGGCCTGCAAAGCCCGCCACGCAATGAGTCCGGACAGCAACCCGAAAAATGCTTCGATTGATCCGAGCCACTTGCTAGCTACCGGGCTCACATAGTACCCATCAAACATATACCAATCGGCAAATATGAGAATGAAAGGCACCGATTGGCTTACGAGGAAGATACGAAACCCCCACCGATAAGCGGCGATTTCTCGGTCTTTTGCATAGGTTACAGCCATTAGTCTGCTCCTTTTTGTGTTGGGCTACTCGGCAGGTTCCGGATTTTTCACCAAGTATGCCGAGGGTTCATCATGGTCATAGCGGTAAAATCCGCGCACGACTTCGACTTCTCCATCGAAGTTGTCATCAGGAGGAGGAGAGGTGGTCAACCATTCAAGAGTTCGCGCATGCCATGGATTTTCAGGTGATTTGGGGCCTTTTACCCAAGCCCACCAAATGTGTATAGCGTTGGCGATGAAGCCTGCTCCTAAAAAGAAGGCAAACAGCGATACAGAGTAATTCAGGGGTTTTAAATAGGGTGGATAAGCGGGCACCCAACGGTTCATGCCATCGAGCCCTAGCAAAAACATCTGACTAAAGGTCCCGTTGAATCCAATAAAGATCCACAGGGCGAGCCACTTTCCTAGGGTGTCATTAAACATTCGACCCGATAGCTTGGGCAGCCAGTAATACATCGCCGCGACCCACGTGAAAATCGCGCCCCCAATAATCGTATAGTGAAAATGGGCAATAACAAAGAACGTGTCGTGGACCTGAAGATTTACCGGAGGGTCCGCCAAATACACGCCGGTCAACCCGCCAATGACAAAGTTGAAAATCGCCATCAACACCAATAGCGTTGGCGTGGTAAAGCGAAGGCGCGCCCGCCATAAGGTCCCAATAGCCGCCATAAACGAAAAGCCGGTGGGGATGGAAATCATCTCACTGAAAAACGAGAAGGGAAACATCTCACTGTTGCGCATGTTGGTGAAAATGTGATGTGCCCATACCAAGCCACTCAGCATCATGACAAAAATCAAACCAATAATGGCCCAGTCGCGGGCAAAGAGGTTTTTCTGTGCCATAACCGGAATGATTTCATTCCACAATGCGAAGGCTGGCAACACGATAATATAGACCTCAGGATGGCCGAAGAGCCAAAACATGCTGAGATAGGTCAACGGACTGCCTAAAGCATCAAAAAAATGAAAGGGAATCAGTTTGTCCAAGAGCGCCATGACAAAGGTCATTTCGATTTCCGGCTGCCAAATCAGATTCAACAAAGAGACGGTCAAGATTCCCCATACAAAAAGCGGTAAACGAGCCCACGTCATTCCTCGCGCGCGGTGAAAGATAATCGTCGCCGCCAAGTTCAGCGAAGCAATAATGGTCGACAGGGTCATAGCAAAGATTCCCAAGTAATAAAACACCATGCCTCCGGGATCTTGACTCGCCAAGGGTTCGTAGCCTCGCCAACCGGTATCCCAATATCCTAAGAGAGGACTGGCGATAAGTGTCAACGCTCCCGCCGGCAAAAGCCAATGGCCGATCCCAGACAGCCTTGAGAATACAGTCTCTTTGGCGCCAATCATTAATGGCACAAAGTAGTTGCCCAGCCCTGAAATCAAGACCACCGTGCCCACTCCAAACATCATGAGCGACCCGTGAACACCGACCGCCGTCAAATACTGTCCCGTATAGGTGAAGAAGTGCATCGACGGCTGCATCAACTCGTAACGAATCGCCATCGCATCCATCCCCGCTATAAAAAAGATGGAGCTCGAAGTCACAAGATATTGGAGACCAATCACTTTGTGATTGGTGCTAAGACCAAAATACTTGCGCCAATTCTTCGGTTCCACCCACGTACTCGGAGACCCGAACAACGGCAAGATTACCCCTTCATAGCCTCCCACGCCCATGAGCCACCCGATAAGAGCGCCCACCCATCCCACCACGACAGACGGCTCTGTTACCAAAGGGTGGCCTCTAAACGGGTCGACGGCCACCGTCATCAAGTCGAAAATCGCAAATCCTATCGTGGCCCATACCAGACCCCGAAGGACTGGAGCCATATGCATAACTTTAGGCTGCGGATTATTACGCGCCTCCGCCTGCGTTATTTGCTGTTCCATCAATCAACCTCCTAAGGCATTACTGTCACAACCACCATTTATGATCCGCCCGCAGCCGCCTGTAACTTTTGTTCGTATTTAATCCATTTGGCAAATTGCGCCGCCGTAACCACCGAGACCGGCGATTCCATATAGGGATGCCCCGGTCCACAGACTTCTGCGCATTGCACCCGGACTAATGGACTGGTGTGGTAATTGGCTACGTGTTCAGGAATCAGAAATTCGGTGCGCGTTTCGCCTGGAATCACATCTTCCTTAATGCCAAACGCGGGAATCCAAAAGCTATGAATGACACCCGCATACACGTCATAAGTGTGAAAGGGGTCATACGACCGTAAGAAAAACTCGACCGGTCGGTTGACGGGCAACTCCATTTCATCAAGCCCTTGCGCATTAACCGCTTGGGTCACATGGTATTGGGGATAATTGAACATCCATTCCCACTGCCGCGCTGTCACATTCACAATCAGAGGATGTTGCGCCTTTTCTTTACGCCAGTTCGTAAACATCGCTTCAAGGTCCACTGATGTGGGGTGGAGCCAAAACATAATATTGAGCGCAAAGCTCAGTCCCACCCACGTAAAAATGAACGCGCGATTACGCATCGCCTGGACCTCACTGGGCTTGGGCTCATTATTGGGAGCCCTAAAGCGTACCAGCGCAAATATCGTGACCAGCGCAATGAAGATAAAAATCGGCATCAACCACGAGGACAAAAAGTTGAATGCACTGAGGGCCAAACTTCCCTGGTTAGAGATGGTGTAATAAAACGAATGTGCCCGGTGTGTCCGGAACACCCACTCTCCAACCGCTGTAAGCCCGGCCCAGAGTATGCCAAAGACCACGATGTTTCCCATATAAACCTTCCCTTCTCGCCACTCAGCAAATGACGGTTCTTAGGCCGGGAGAATGTTGATAATCCCTTGCATACCATCCCGATAATGGATAAATTCTTGGACAAAGCATCCGTAATACCAAATCCCCGGCTTATTAGGCACAGTAAACGTCAGCTTAAGACTCCCGTTGGGTTGAATGGTCGGGCTAAAATCTCCCCCGGACTGAATTTGATAGGGTCCTTTGGGTCCGACATACGTTACATGTGCCGTATTCGGCACAAAGTTATCGATCTTATAAGGGTCACTCAATGTCACATCGACGTCTTGCCAAAAATCAATCGCCCACGCATCCGCATCCATCTCACCAAAGGCTTGAAAGTAGTCCATATTTAAATGGCGCCCGATCGTCCATTCATGCCAATGAGTATGGCTTTGATTTTGCAAGGTCACTTCGAGCTTGTCGCCCACCCGCCACGTCATATAATTCGGTACAAAATAATAGTCAAACTGATAGAGATTGATCTTGCCGGACATGACCGGGGACCCAAAGACATCCCGCGCCACATTGACAATCGCTTGTTTGCCAAAGATGGCTGCGGCTGCTGTGGCCGCCAATCCAGCTCCGCCCCAGAGCAGCTGCCTGCGGCTCCAGGTCTGTTCCATAATGCCTGTTGGTTCATGCGGCTGACTCATCGTCATCCCTTCCTTTGTCTTGTAATCTCGCACCTATGGCTACCGAATTTTCACAACGCTCATCGTCTGGTCGGTTTGAGGATTCACGCTCACTCGATAGACGTGCTGGCCCCGCACGACGCGTACCACCAGAACCGGAGTCCCCGCCTGCACAGCGCCATTTAAGGCCACCACCCGTCCACCACCGACGGCATTCATAGCGGCGCTGTCCGCCCGAATAATCACTTTGGATTCAGGCACAGACCATCCATGAGCAGCCTGCACGTATCCGGGCCCCAGTCCTGCGGCCGCGACCGCGAACCCTAATGCGGCCAAAGCCCCGCGCCCCCACAACCATTTCCCTCTCATAACATCTCCTGCCTTTTTCGTTGTTATCACTGGTAATCTGTTCTAACTGACCTGGGGTAACCCGTCCGGTGGTGGTATGTGTTTTTCTGCCATCTTCTATGCAGTCGTCGGTAAAAAGACATAAAAAAACCCCCGCGCTTACGCGCGGGAGCCTCAAATACGGCCGACCTTTCAAGCCACCGCCTCACCGCTCAACGGGTAATCTGAGCCATTCGGCGGCGAATAATGGCGACCGCATCAGGATTGCTATCCCCCAATACAACCGGACGCCCGCGACTTACAGCGGCTACGCCGGTGGTTCCCGAGCCCGCCATAAAATCCCCAACCCATTGGCCTGGCGTCGTCAATAACTCCACAACCCGGTCTAACAATTGCACCGGTTTCTGTGTGGGATAACCAGTCCGTTCTTTGGAGGAAATGGCAATGATGGGCATATCCCAGACACTGTCGATGTAGCGTCCTTGCCGAACGGCCTCGTCAATGTAAATCCGATACGCGTGAGATTGCCCTCGCCCCTTATGACCCCAGATCCACTCGCGACCATTTTCATCGACGTGCACTTGCTGCTTTTTCATGCGTATGTAGTGTTCGCGGCCCCACGGATCAGACAACGGCTGCATCCGTGCCGCCCCACTGCGGGCCCAAATCAACAACACATCATGTTTACTGTTCACCCGTAGGCCCGCCGGAGTCCGGCGGCCGGTATAATGCCAAACAATTTCATTGCGAAAATTCTCATACCCAAAGACTTCGTCGCCGATTACTTTAATGTAATGACTCGCATGATAGTCACAATGTAAGACAAAAAACCCCGTAGGCGCTAAAAGGGGTAGAATAGAGACCATATAAGTCCGGATAAATTCTAAATAAGCCGTGAGGGTGGGCCACCGATCCACAAAGGCCCCTGCATCCGCCTTCTGCACCTTTCCGGAATAAAACGGAGGGTCCGTGTACACGAGTTGCATCATGCCAGAAAACCCTAAACGATCCAACAAGGCGATTTGCTGGAAAAAAGGCGCTTGCATAATCAGATGCGGGATCGGCTCATCAAGGGAGGAGAATATATCATCGCGCACAAACCGGATCCGCGAGAGATTTTGGCGAATGAACGCACCTTTTTGTCGTGGTTGCGTACAGGCATATCGTTGATGGCGTTTGGCTTTGTCGTATCGAAGTTTGATCTTTTTTTGCAAATTACCGCTCACCGTCCTGTGCAAAATGGAGCATTGGGTATGGGTTTAGTCGCAGGCGGTGTCATTATCATGGCTGTTGCTACATGGCAATATCACCGCAACTACATTCGTATTCAGCGCGGTGAAACCCTTACCGACATGAAATTTTCTCTATTGACGGGATTTATTCTCGTAGCAGTGGGAATCGCAGTATTTGTGTATTTGCTAGGAACTGGACAATAAATGGAGCTCACGACCGGATTTGAACCGGTGACCTCGTCCTTACCAAGGACGTGCTCTACCTACTGAGCTACGTGAGCAATGGTTGCGGGGACAGGATTTGAACCTGCGACCTCCGGGTTATGAGCCCGACGAGCTACCAGACTGCTCTACCCCGCGGTGGTGGATGGGGTTGGATTCGAACCAACGTAGGCGTTAGCCAGCGATTTTACAGACCGCCCCCTTTAGCCACTCGGGCACCCATCCGTAAACACATCCATGGTCACTTGCACCAACATCTCCGAGGAAACGCTGTGTAGTACCGGACCGCTTAGTTATTATAACGGCAGTGAGTCAAAAATACAACCCTATTTTGAAGAACCCTAGCCTGGGAATTTCTTTCGCCTGATCTCAGACCTTGTGATCTTTTGACCCTAGCAAGAGATACGCAAAAGCCCTTCACGCTACCGGTAGCGTAGCGGCTCCAATTGGTTTATCATAAAGAAAACTGTTCGGGCAAGGAGGGCGCTTTGAAATGTCTGAGTGGACATTTCTTAACAATCACAGCCAAGTTTTACTGTGCATTGCCCGCAATGGCACAAAAGAACGCTTGACGGCCCGCGAAATTGCTGAAATCGTTGGAATTACCGAACGGGCGGTCCAAAGAATTCTGGAAGACCTGGAATCGGCCGGTTATATTAGCCGTTTTCGCGATGGCCGCAACAATCGCTATGAAATACATCCCGAGCTGCCCATGCGCCATCCAGCGCAGCAGGGGCGGGCGGTCAAAGATCTCCTGGAACTGCTCTCATTACCAGACTGGAAGTAAGGCTTTTGGGCTTGCCCTCGTTTTCGCACCAACGCGCAATAAATTGTATTTAAGATGGGCACACTGACCTCCAACTCTATTAAGTGGAGGCGTGCTCATTGCGATGCGTCTTATCCGAATAGCTATAGCCACTTTGCTCCTATTTATAAATACAGGATGCGGGGACATCATATCCCAACCACCTCCCTTGCCTTCTTTGACAAGTCGTATGAAAGGCATGACAGAGGCCGGTTACACGCCGTTGGTTTTTAACTCGGCTGCTGTTCGCAATGCCGTGAACCATCTTCATCACGACGGAGTAACGTGGCTGGCCATTCAAACCGCTTGGTATCAAAATACCAATAGCTCTACGACGATTTTTCCCAGTGCTAAAAAAACGCCGACAGATGCCAGCGTGTCCCAACTTATTCGCTTAGCCCATCATGACGGCATGCGTGTCTTTTTAAATCCCTTCGTCAATTCTCTCCAAGGCAGTGGATGGCAAGCGCTGTTCCATCCGCGCAATGTGGCACAGTGGTTTAAAAGTTTTGACGTCTATATTGCTCACTATGCTCAGCTAGCTAATGCGGACCATGCTGACCTGTTTGCGATTGGGGACGAATTTGATTCGCTCGATACGGTACCCGCGTATCGTCCTTATTGGCTCCATGCGATTCAGATTGTGCGCCATGATTATCACGGCCCCATCACCTATGGAGCGGATTATCCCAATTATCAAAGCGTCACATTTTGGTCGGCCTTAACAGATGTCGGTGTGGACGCTTACTTCCCTCTCAGCCAAGATCCCCATCCCACGACGTCCGCTTTAGCGGCTAGTTGGAACCGTATAGCCAATCAAATTGAAAATTGGCGGCTGTCCTCTGGGCTCGCCAATAAACCCTTTCTCATCACAGAACTCGGCTATCCTTCCGAAAATGGCGCAGCAGCTACTCCGGGCTCCTGGTTTCCGGATAAGGCTGTAAATTTACGTCTACAGCAACAGCTGTACGAAGCCACTTTTGAAAGCATTTGGCGTAGGCCGTGGCTTAAAGGAATAATGTGGTTTTGGTGGGCTAATCCCTCGAATCCCGATTGGCAAGGCGGGCCACATAATAATGGATACACGCCGCGTGACAAACCGGCGGAATCCGTCCTAAAACAATATTTTAGAAAATCCACGTCTTCTTCGGCATAATTGGTAGGAGCCAATAAAAAAACTCCGGCCATCGCGGAGTGGTTTGTGGAGCTGGCGAAAGGACTTGAACCTTCAACCTACTGATTACAAATCAGTTGCTCTGCCAATTGAGCTACGCCAGCACAAATTGCTCTGCTATTATACCACAACTTTGAGGGTTTCATGACCGTACACATAAATTTTTCATTCAACTTCGTCCTTCCCTTCTTACCTTACCCGCCCTGGGTCCAAGAATTTGCGTGACCCAAGGCGGGTTCGTGACGTTATGCCAAGCGTAGCTCCATCAACTGCGGTATCATTAACATATGAGCGATTATTCGTGGTCACCATGGTAAGAGGAAGGAGCTGTTCTGGTGAGAGAAGCCCCTAAACGCACAAATAATCCGGCAGACGAACCGTTACATCCCGAACTTTTTCGTGTAATTGATAATATGGAACACGTAATCGTCGGAAAACGCACCGTTATCGTAAAATTAGTATGTGCTGTGCTGGCACAAGGCCACGTATTGCTCGATGACGTGCCCGGCGTGGGCAAAACCACGTTAGCTAAGGCCCTAGCAGCCACATTGGACTTACAATATGCTCGCATTCAATTTACTCCCGACTTGCTGCCAACGGATGTCACGGGGGTCAATATTTATAATCCGGCTCAGAATGCCTTTGTGTTTCAACCAGGCCCCGTATTTTCGAACCTCCTTCTCGCGGATGAAATTAACCGAACCTCTCCCCGAACGCAAAGCGCCCTGCTTGAAGTGATGGAGGAAAACCAAGTCACCGTAGACGGCGTCGCCCACCGGCTCGCGCCCCCATTCATGGTCCTTGCTACACAAAACCCGATAGAATATGAGGGAACCTTTCCATTACCCGAAAGCCAACTTGACGCGACTTTGTTATCCCAGATGACATTCAAAGCCTCCTCCTCGACGTCGCCGCACACCGCATTATCCTGAAAGGGGGCCACCGCCATCAGCAAATTGCCGCGGCGCAAGACGTTTTGCGTGATGTCTTAAAGCAAACGCCCATCCCTGAACCCGAGCGGCGTGAGCGATGAAACCTCTTGTCTGGCGTAGTCTAGTCACAATAGGCATAGCCGTGAGCACTTGGAGCTTTGCCTACTTTCAAGGCGGTTACCTTGCTTACCACATATGGGATACTTTACGAATTTTAGCCGTGCTCATCGTCATCCAATTGCTTTTCCCACTGCGTCATCTTCATGTGGTCCGCCACCTCGAGCCCTCTGAGGTTATGGAGGGTGACACGGTAAGCGTTTCTCTGGTGGTGTCGCTCGATGCCTGGTGGCCGTGGGGATGGGTCTGTGTCTCTGATCCTCTTCCTCTTAGCCTCAAAGCCAATGCTACGCCGCATTTTGTTCTGGCATTATGGCCGCATCGCCGCACAACCGTAATGTATCAATTAGCCAACGTCCGCCGCGGCGTCTATCGATTAGGACAACCCGTAGCCGTTACTGGGGATATCTTTGGATTATGGACGAAATCCCGAATTCTTGATCTCCCGCCCGCTACGCTCGTCGTTTGGCCGAAGACGATTGTCTTACGCAGCTTTGGCGCCATACTGTCTCAGTGGGAAGGAACATCTGAAGCCCCACGCCGTTTTGCCGAAGAATCCAGTCTGTTATTTGGGATTCGGGACTATGTAGCAGGTGACCGTCTTGCCCAAATTCATTGGCGCACCTCGGCACGCACAGGCGCATTCAAAGTCAAGCAATTTGAGCCGATGACCCATCCTCGCATCCGCATCATTTTAGATACATTGTCATCCTTTGACAATGCGGAGCAATGGGAACTTGCCATTCAAGTTGCTGCATCGCTCCTTCATTTATCGGCACGTTATTCCCAAGCCGCGGGGCTATTGTGGATGGGAGAGGGTGACCAACAATTCGCGGTCAACACCGGACAGTCGCATTATCTGTTAATGCAAAACTATTTGGCCTCGTTGCCCGCCATGGACGCCACGGTGCAAGAGACCTCCATGGCCTACATTCCCCTTGACGCCATTCCTCTTTGGATTACAGGCTCAGGAACACATCCGGCGATGACCCCAGATGCCCCCGTATTATTCATCGGCCCAAACGGCGTGTCCCGCCTTGAAGAATTGCCATTTTACCTTGAGAGACCCCTGAATGACGTACAAGCGATTCGATCGGACCCCAAGCCAATTTGACCCGAAGGAGGAGTTGGGTGAACACACGACAGCTGCTATGGCGCGGACTTTGGATGAGTGCACTCTTTTGGCCTTATACCCACAGTGGAGGCTTTCATGATGCCGCGGTGCTCGCACTTACCCCGTTTTGGCTCGCCTTGGGCGATTTGTGGTCCCGTTGGCTTCTCAAAAGCCTGACTTGGGCCATTGCCTTAACCGCGGAACTCGTCCTCGAATGGTCGTCATGGCCTGGATTTCGTCACATCATCGGAACATTCACCCGGTCCGTGCGTGTGCTCCATGCTTTATCGTTTGCCCATTGGGATCAGATTTCAGCCCATATCGCCACGCCCTTGCTGTTCGCAATCATCGCCATTATTTTCTCGTTATTGGGATGGAGTTCGTACGCCCGGCAAACCCGGACGCCAGCTCGAATTGGCTTGAACGGCTATAAATTCCACACACTCTTTTACCCCGGGGTACCCTTAACGTTCCAATCCCCCGCCTCTCTTTTGCTCTATCCTGGCAAAGAACAGTTCACGGCATCGAATATTGCCACCTATCATGTAACCAGTGTTATTCCCCAATTTACGACCCAAGAGCTAGGCAGTGTTTTCTTCGGAGAATATTCCCAAGCAGCCCTGAAAGAGGATTTGCAGGTGCCCCGCAATCTCTCACCCAATGTCGCCAAATTAGCCCACCAAGTGACCCGCGACGCTCTAGGACCTTGGCAAGCAGTCTCTGAACTGAAAGCCTACCTCGATAGCCATTACCGCTATTCCTTTGTCGTCACACCAAGCCGCACTAATGTTGTCAATCATTTCTTGTTTCACGACAAAGAGGGCTATTGTGATCAATTTTCCAGCGCTTTTATAATGATGGCCCGCACACTCGGAATCCCCGCACGCTGGGTCGTTGGCTATGCTCCCGGCACCTACAATACCAAAAAACATGGGTACGTCGTACGCGCTATCGATGCGCATTCATGGGCTCAGGTGTACATCGCACCCTACGGATGGGTGGCCATTGATCCTACCCCGGGGTTTTATATGCCGGGTATTGTTAAAAGCCCCCCTACCACACCCCAGGCACAGCCAACGGCGCAAAATCCCGTGGTTTCGCTCCCCAAAGTTCACTACACGCAAATACCGGCAGCCAGCAGCCACCATCTGACAAACGCCGGTCAAACATCTTCCCGTCCCCACCCCTTGTCCCCGAAACACCCGCGTCAATGGCTATGGCCCCTTCTTCTCGGAGGCCTCGGCATTTTAGCATGGGTCGGAGCTTGGGCGGGACAACGGAGGCGGCATCGTTTTGAACCCGCGTCTCTTAGCGCCGCTCGCCTTTGGCACCGCGTAAGACGATGGAGTCGTTGGCGATTGAGGCTTTCATCCCGTACCCTTACGCCGCGAGAATGGGCTCGCTACTGGGATTCGCACCCGAATGCAACAGAAGCCCACGAATTGGCCCAGCTTCTCGAACACGGGCTGTTTAGCGCCACCGGCTGGGATCCACGGGAGCGTGAAAAAGCTTGGGCCTTATGGCGCCAACTGCGCTTTGTCCGCCATTTTAAAAAAGCGACGTCGCAAGTATCCTAATGCCACAATAAGCATACACCGGAAATTAAAAGGAAAGCTGACGTCCGTAAGAGGGAGCGTAGGAAAAAGAAGGACCTTTCGTATTGCCATTAAGCCGCTATAGGAAACGAAGGATTTAAAGAGCAAGAAAACAATGTTGCCTTACGGCAACATTATCCCGTCAAGATAATAGGAAGACCAACTCAATTGTTATAGACGGCGTAGAGAGGGTAAAAACATGGCATCGCGTCCATCGAGATAGCGTTCCAGTTTGCGCTTGACACGCTGCAGGGCATTGTCAATCGACTTCACATGACGCCGCAACTCAATAGCAATCTCATGATAAGACCGACCGTCGAGATACGCCATGAGCACTTTCCATTCTAAGTCGCTAAGAATTTCTCCCATTTTTTCTTCGATATCACCAAATTCTTCCCGGTGAATTACCATTTCTTCAGGGTCCGACACTTTTGCCGTCGAAACCACATCATATAACGTGCGGTCCGAATCCTCTTCAAATAATGGCTTATTCAAGGAAACGTAGGAATTTAACGGCACATGCTTTTGTCTCGTAGCGGTCTTAATGGCCGTGATGATTTGCCGAGTAATACATAACTCCGCAAACGCTCGAAACGAGGATAATTTATCGCTTCGAAAATCACGAATAGCCTTGTAAAGGCCGATCATTCCTTCTTGCACAATATCTTCCCGATCCGCACCAATTAAAAAGTAGGACCGCGCTTTAGCCCGAACAAAATTCCGGTACTTCTGGATAATATAGTCCAGGGCATCACTACTACCATCCCGAGCTTCAGCTACGATATCTTCATCGGTCATGTCTTCATAATTGTGGGTCGTATCACAAGAGGGCACCAACACGTTATCATCGCCTCCACCGCTCGTTCTGTTATTATCAGAAAATTCGATACACGTGGTGCCTATTCGCTTTACATAAATGTCTGCGCTCATTATAATCAGGCAGGAAATTCGCCGTCAAGCGTTCTGGCGGCGAATCATGCAATAATTTGCTTTTTTGTTGCGTCTGCTAAATTAGTCTATCCGTCATCAGCCCCGACCTAGCGTCAAGCGTCGTAACTATTTTCTATCCGTTGTCTCGCGCTCCGCACTACGTTGGCGCACTACTTCAAACGCCAAGACCGCGCACGCCGTGGCTGCATTTAACGACGCGACCTGGCCTTGCATAGGCAATTTCACCATCTGATCACAGCGCTTCTTCACCAACGGCCGCAGCCCTGGGCCTTCGGCTCCAATAACCAGTGCCACAGGCCCTCGAAACTGGGCTTGCGTGTACACGATTGGGGCTTCCGGATCAGCGGCATACACAAAAAGACCCCAAGTTTTTAATGTTTCCACGGCTTGTGCCAAATTAGGGACTTCCGCCACCGGCACGTATTCGGTCGCCCCTGCCGCCGCTTTACTCACGGCAGCACTAAGCGGTGCGCTACCATGCTGAGGAACTATCACGGCACACGCCCCCGCCGCATTAGCAACGCGAATAATCGCCCCGAGATTTTGCGGGTCTTGAATTTGATCTAAGAGAATCACCAAAGCATTTTGACCTTGAGCAGCCACAATCTCTTTCACATCATCCAATGTTTTTAAGGGAACTGCACTGACCGCCGCAACAACCCCTTGATGATTAAGAGGCCCCGCCAACGCATCCAATTTAGCCCGTGGCACCATCTGGATTGTAATGCCGCGTTCACGCCCCAGACCAATAATCTCGCGCATACTACCTTCATGTTCGCGGTCAAGAACCCATAGGCGTTGGATCCCCCGCCCAGCACGCAAAGCCTCCAACACCGGCCGACGTCCGACTAAAATATTATCCTCGCCCTCTTGATGGAGTTCCGCCTGTCTCTCACGCGGACGGCTGAGATAAGATCCGCGGTCCCTCTGGTGTGTCTTCAATGGTATATCCCGCCTTTGCCAGTAAATTGCGGATAGCATCGGCCTCCTGAAAATCTCGTCGCGCTCGTGCCTGCTCGCGAATGCTCAGCAGCCGTTCAGCCATCGTCGATAACGATAGGACTTGGGACGTTTCCGGCAAGAGACCCAAGATCTGGTCCGCCGCCTGCAAGTTCCTACGCGCCCATGCGAGTGCCAATGCCCCATGGCCTTGGGCCATGCCATATCGCACATCATGCGCCATTTCAAAAACTTCCGCAAAGGCTTTGGCCGTATTAAAGTCATCGTCTAAGCACTCGGCCAGCCGCTGTTCAAAACTTTCCAAACGCCGTGCCCACGGTTCATCCACCCATTCACTAGGGGCTGGCTGATTTTTTGCTTCGTCCCATAGGCGCCATATCCGTTGCAAGCCTCGCCCCCACTCCTCAGCAGAGGCTAGCTGAAAGTCTAAGGGCGATCGGTAGTGAACGCTCAAGAGGTAGGTACGTAAAACGACAGGGTCAATCTGCTCCAAAATCTCCCGAAGCCCCAGCCCATTGCCGAGGGATTTCGACATCTTGACGTTATCTTGGGTGATCAGTCCATTGTGGACCCAATAGCTAGCGGGTTCACATCCGAAATACCCCATGGATTGGGCCCTTTCATTTTCATGATGCGGGAACACTAAGTCAAGGCCGCCCCCATGCAGGTCGAATTGCCGTCCTAAATATTGCGCAGCCATGGTTGAGCACTCGATATGCCATCCAGGTCGTCCATAGCCCCATGGGCTAACCCACCCGGGTTCCGTATCGTCAGCACTTTTCCATAGCGCAAAATCCTGGGGCGCACGCTTACCTTCGTGCACTTCCATTCGCACCCCCGCATACAAATCCTCAATTTTGCGGCCGGATAATTGACCATAAGTGCCATCATCTGTCACCGTAAAATACACATCATGCCCGGAGACATATGCCATCTGTTTGTTAATCAGCTCGGTGATAAACGCGATAATTTGTGGGATATTTTCGGTCACACGCGGCGCGTAATCGGGCGGAATCACCCGCAGACGTTGCATAACATCCGTATATTGCGCCATATATCGTTCGGCTAACACTTTAGGATCCTCATGTTCTGCTAATGCTTGGCGCACAATTTTGTCATCAATATCTGTGAAATTCTGGACATGCCGTACGAAATACCCACGCCGCGTCAAGTGCCGTTTGATCACGTCCCACATCACGGCCGGACGGGCATGGCCCACATGCGCCTCCGCATAGGGTGTCACACCGCATACATAAATCGAAACTTCGGGCGGCTTCAAAGGGATGAACGGCCGCTTCTGCCGCGTTAACGTATCGTAGATATAGATCATCGGACCCCGCCTTTCTGACCCGGCCCCGATGCATGGGAGCCCCTGACTGTTCCCTGCATTTTAGGAAAAGTTGGACCCGACGTCAATCCAAGGTCACGGGAGGCGTGCCTACGCCTGTTGGTCTCGTAGGGTCTGCCAAATAGCGTCGGCCAATTGCTGACGTTGAACTGCGGTTGCCGAAACCTGACATTGCCGTGCTAGGCGCTCAACCTCAGCCGCTCTTTGGGGAGCGGACAAATTCGGGGTGCGCTTTGCGAGTTGTGTCAGGACGGTAACCAGACGCACCACGCCCGCCGCATCATGCCCATGGTGCGTCAACTGGCTCATCACCGCAAGCTCCTCTTGAGCGTCATGTTGTACATGGGGATTCACCGGCTCATGGGCTAAACGTGCCGCCGCCCACAGGGCTGGCAACACATGGATACCAGGAATCCCGTAAGGAGCAGCAATCACAACAGAACCTTTATTCATGCCTGCTGTTTCCAGTACGGCTCGGTACATCGGCGCCCGCACCTGGGTAATATGGTAGACGTGAACCGATAGTCCGCCGTCTCTCTCACTCGTTTCTAGGGAGGCACACCCCATAAACCGCCCCTCTCCGGGATGTAAAAACACCGTGGTAATCACAGGTGGGCCGTGACTTGTGGCGAGGTAGGCAACCATCTGCTGACGTTGGCCCGGCGTGAGTCCGGAACCTAACGCAATGACTTGCAGCCCTATGGCTATACCGTGAGCCCAAGTGTTCATCGCTTCACCATCCCTTGCGGAACTCTGGCCGCCAAATCGTGTTATAGCTTGCCCTCCCTTTATGCAGGCGATACACTAAGACTAGGAAAGTGAGGGAACGATGTGCCTATTCGCCGTTTTTTAGGAGTCTTGGCCATAGCTGCAACGGCTCTTACCGGTTGCGGTTCTTCTTCCCCGATGCCCGCCCAAGGCCCCATTCAAAACGCACCCAAACACACCAAAACCCTCATAACGGCCAATGTTTCGTGGCAATCGGTCTCCATCGGCCCTGAAGTGCTTCTCAATGAAGGCACGGCGATTTCGTCCGTATTATGGGGACCCGACGAACGAATTTATTACGGGACCAGTAACCCGCTAGGGGATAGCACCACGATTGGATGGTACAACTTCGCCACCCACCGCAATGTCTGGACCACTGTCCCTCCAACGACCGCTTTTCCCTCGGGATCGGGCCTCAATCCTCACACTCTAAGCCTTGCACAGTCGGCCTATTGGGGCGCGGTTGATCTCGTTGTGAGCGGCAGTGACACCGTTTGGTACCGGCACTGGGGCTATGTCGGCGGATGGACCCGCACCGGAGCATTTGTCCCGGGCGATTACGGTATTCCCGGTCCAACCGTTCATGCGCAGAATGAAACCGCCTCCGTGTATACATCATTTCAAGGCAGCCAGCTCGTGCGTATTATGAATACCACCACACGACACATGCAGTCGTTTACGCTTCCCAGTCCCGAGGATCCGGTGGCCATTGCATTTGCTAGACGCCCCGGTTATTTGTGGTTGTTAACCGCTGACGCCTTATGGTCTCTTGATATCGCCCAAAATTTATGGACACCTGTTGTCAGCGCCGCGCCCGGCGATTTTTTTGTCGCGATGGGTCATCAAACGGGGCCAAGTCCCCTATGGCTGCTCGATGCGAATGGCAATATTGGTGAAGTTCTCCACCACACGACGTTGCAGTGGATTGCACACCTGCACCTAAGTCCTCTAGCCGCACAATCGGCGACTCAGCATGGGCTATGGATCGCCGGCCTGCGTCATCTAAGTCTTTGGATTCCAGGCCAGCCTCTGCAACAATGGCCATGGCCATCCTTATCCTATCCCGCCAGCGCTGCATCCTTCTCCCACCATGCAGTCGGCGTAACCGCTAATTGGCCTCCAATCCCCCACATTGTTGCAGGCCCCGAGGGACAATTAGTCATTGGCTACGGCACCGATATCGGTCAAGCACGTCTAATCGCCAAGCGCATTACCATCTCGGCCACACCGAAAACGCCCTAATCCGCCCCGGCTACGGCACCCTCTAGCGGGGAAGACTTCTCGCTTGGGAGCTTTGGCGCCGTCCTTTCCTCCATGTGATAAGCACCAAGGTACTCACCCATAACGAGGTCCCCACAAAGTTGATGGGAGCTAAAATTACCAAGAGCAAATGCTCTAAAATGGCCGGATTAAAGCTCACTTCCAAGACCATGGCCCCCACCATGACAATCGCGACGGCCACCGCAACTTTGCTTTGACTGGGCTTCCCATGGTGCAAATGATCCAATAGCAAGCCTTGATGCCAGATATGCCAACCGATAAACCCCATAAAACTGACCGTCCAAATGATTGCCACTCCAAAACCAATCTCACTAATAAAGAAATTCGAGAGGTCAATGTTTTCAAACACAAACACAATGGGCCATGTGGAATGAGCCACTCCTTGCGGTCCAAGCGTCGAAACCGCGAGCACATAAAGGACGACAAGCAACGCTATTTGTAGTCCCGTACCCCACAACGTCACCCCTACCGCCCGAGCCCTCACGGCTTTACGCATCATGCCGATCGCCGTCGCCGTCGGCATGATGGGAATCCAGAAGAAGGTGCCAGAGACGCTCGCCATAGCCACCGGTTTTAAAGCAATAGGGAAGTGAGGGCGTAACGCATTGGGAAATTGCATGTTGTGAAATCCTAGCACGGCGGTTATCAACGTTAAAACTGTAAGGCCTGGAATCGTAATCGTAAACATTCGCACCACCGAAATGGGTGGTCTGGTACTTAACCAAAACACATAAATCACCAATACTACCCCTAAACTCCATGCTCGGTGTCCTGGAATGACTACCGTCGTTAACACGGAAATATACAAAGCACTAATTAATGCCAGATACGCCGCCGTCATAAGCCCCGTAGCTATCGCAATGCTGGCCGCAAGCACGTTGCCGACCGTTGACTCGAGTTTTTGATATGCGTTTTGACCAGGCGCTTTAAGCGCCCAATACGCCACTCCCCCAAAGACCAAGACAGCCCATAGGCCCGATAGCAGCAACGCAATAGTCCCATTTTGCCCCGCCATTTGGCATAAACTCCGAGGCCAAACATAAATGCCTCCACTCGCATAGGCGGCAAGGATGACCATGAGAAATTCAAATAAACCCATGCGCTCCATGGATTGGGAAAAGGTTACACGGTTCGCGCGGTAGATGTGATGTGGCACTGGACACTCACCTCCAAGGGTGGCATTGATGAATGAGGAGCTGAGAGCCATACCAATTGGTTCCTGACCCCAAAGGGGTCGGCCTGTTCTTGACCCGCCCACCGGTAAAGTGCCAACACATTATGCAAAATCTCTCGTTCCGCTGCCAAATTGAGGGCCCGATTGGCCGCATTTCTCTGGACGGACTGCCAATGACCTGCCACAGAAATTTTCCAGTAAGCCACCGCACGCCTTCCACGAATGTCGACTCGGCGCCGCGTCGAGATGCGCACGTCCTCGGCATAAGCGGAGCGTTTGTTATCCAGAACTTGCAACGCGCCATTCTTATAAAGCCCCATAACCATGGCCCAATGAACCGTTTGTGCAGGAGAGCACACAATCACCCGCGATGGTGTCAGCCATGCGCACCGATTCACCTCAATCGTCTTATGCATCACCGTGGTGACGGGAATGACGGCCGTCTGGCTTGGCACCAGCATGTCATCCCAAGCCCCCAAAATTGGGCCGCAGACGCAGTGCGGCCTCACGGATAATTTCAATCACAAAAATCATAATAATGGCCTCAAGAATGGGAGGAAACGGTAAACCAATATGGCTGCCGATGATGGTGGTCAACAATTGATAGGGCACCAGATTCTGATTCGTCGTGGTAAACACAATGTAGAGTCCCGGAAAATACAGCGTAATGAAAAAACCGGCCATGCGAATAAACCGTGCAAACGAGGCATCATACCACGGCGAGTTGTAATCCATTCCCGTTTGATAGAAGTCCCAAAGAGTGGCAGGTAACAAAATAACAAAAGGGTCCCCATCGACAAGCACCGCGACTTTGCCTTGTTCGAGAGCCCATACTACAAAGTCTACGTGCTCGGTATAGCGCACCGTGGGAAAGATGCTATAGGGATGATCGCGAATCATACTCCCGATTTGCGTGGCATTGGGGACCGCATCCAAACGGATGCGGTGCAACCGGTAAAGCACCGTTTCCCAAAGGCCTGGGTTTACCACGCCATGCAGCCCCGCCACCACAATAGGATGATGGTCCAATGTGCCTAATTGCATCTGCTGAAACACAAGACGTTTGTCTCTAAGCCGACGGCGAATCTGGTTCATTTGGGTCAGCCCAATCTCGTTGAACGCTTCTTGGGGCCCGCGGATGGCCAATTCCGTCTGAGGCCGTTCGATCGCTCGTTGACGATACTGAACCGTATCGACCAACCACGCATACGTGGACCCTTCGGGCACTAAAACCGTGTTCCCCGCCAACAGTTTGGGCCAAATTTTATTCCAGTGGGTTTCTTGACTGATGTGCCCCACATGCAAAGTGCTCTGGTCCCAGTGGTCGGGAGGTGCGGTGGTCTTAAGCAAGGGAGCAATGATATCTTGGTCGACCATCTCGGTATCGACCAGCCCATCGATGTACACCATCAAAACCCGTTGTTGGGATCCGCATTCCACAACGCGCACAATCGCATCAGGGCTCTTATTTAACTCGGATTTCAGATATTGCTCAATGGCCGGCAAATCGCCAGAAATGGTATCGGGGGTTAATTCCTTCCATGCGGCAAGCTCAGCCAGCAACCGTCCGGACGATTCGCTGATTTGTTGCACATCGCGGATTTTTGACGGATCTAACACCGTACGCCCTCCTCACAACACCTGAGTTAAAAGATCACACTCACAGACTCTGCTGAGATTTTCGCGCATGGCCAGAATATAAGGCGCCATCTTAGGTTTTTGGGCCACAATCGTCATATCCGCTGAGACAAGTTGATATCCATGGTGTTTCATCATCACGACCACTTGTTGCAAGAGCGTCAATGATGAGGCGCCTTGCACCCTCGGATCGTCGCTTTTAAAGTAGGTGCCTAAGTCTCCTAAGGCCAAGGCGCCTAAAATTGCATCCATAAGTGCATGAGTTAATACGTCGCCATCCGTGTCGCCCTCAAGACCCCGGTCATAAGGAATACCCACCCCGCCCACAATCAACGGGCGTCCTTCGACCAAAGGGTGAACGTCAATGCCCTGGCCAATACGGGTGGAATTACCCATGGCTTAGCCTCCATTCAAACCACAAGATGTCCTCAGGCGTCGTCAACTTCCGGTTATTGGGATCGCCGTCCACCATCACCACGCGGTGCCCCATCGCCTCCACGACTTCCGCATCGTCCGTCGGGATCCCATGCGTCCAACGCCGATGCGCCTCCCATATGACATGCTGATGAAATCCCTGCGGGGTCTGCGCTAAACGCAAGGATGTGCGCGCGATGGTTTGGGCGACGTCCCACCCGTCTTGTGTTTCGTCTACCCGTTTGACGGTATCGGTGACGGCCACTCCCGGCAACGCCGCTCCCCATTCGGCCGCGGCTTGTCGCACACGGTCAATGACGGCCTCTGGCACTAAAATACGCGCTGCATCATGAATCAGCACAACGTCGAGTGGATCCATCTGAGGACGTAGAGCTTCGAGCCCCTTTTGCACCGATAAATAACGGTCACGTCCGCCCGTAACCGTCTTCCAGTGTGTCAACTGCAAAATGTCTAACCACCGCAACACATCCGCCTCTTGTTCGGGGCGGACCACCACCACTCCGCCATCAAAACGGCCGTGCACCGCAAAATGTTCCAAGCTCCATGCGAAGGCTGGTCGCCCTTGCAACATGATCCAGAGCTTGGCCCCATAAGGGCCCATGCGTAGGCTTTGACCTGCTGCCAATAACAACCCAAAACTTCTCACCCATCATCCTCCGTTGTCATTGTGTCGAGATCACAAGAACCCGGCCTCCGCCGGGTTCTGATATCACCGTATTGCGCTTAGGCTTCACTCAATTCTACACTATTTAAGGCCGCTTTCAGTTTAGCAAAAATCATACGGCCCGCCGCTGTTTGCAACACGGACGTCACCACGACGGCAACAGTCTGTCCAATAAATTTGCGACCGCCATCCACTACAATCATGGTTCCATCATCCAAATAGCCAATGCCTTGCCCAGACTCTTTCCCATCTTTAATCACATGGACAACCATCTCTTCCCCGGGCAATACAACCGGCTTCACGGCATTCGCCAACTCGTTAATGTTCAGCACCGGTACGCCTTGCAAGGCAGCCACTTTGTTCAAATTGAAATCGTTTGTAATGACTTTGCCGTCTAAGATCTTAGCCAGCTTCAGTAATTTCGAGTCCACTTCCAAATTGGGATCCACATCACGCTCGTAAATTTGCACTTGGGTTTTGAGCTCTTTTTGGATATGGTTCAAGATGTCCAAGCCCCGGCGTCCACGATTGCGTTTGAGCACATCGGCTGAGTCGGCAATGTGGCGAAGCTCTTCGAGAACAAACCCCGGAATCACCAAAGGGCCTTCCAAAAATCCCGTCTGGCAAATGTCTGCGATACGACCGTCGATAATCACCGACGTGTCGAGAATCTTCGGCTTGACACTATCGGCGGCAGCTCGGTGTTTAACCCGAGGCAACCAGCTCTGCGGCCGCATAAGTTCGTCTTTTTTTCGAATCGACACGCGCAAACCCACATAGCCAAGACCAACGGTAATAGCGATTCGCACGAGAATGCCCAACAAGCCAAATCCCGTCAATTCCGAGGTGAGAAGGAAGGCAATCAACAGCCCAACAATTAAGCCCACGGCACCAGACAACAAGTCTTGTGTCGGCGTTTTCTGCAGCCGACTTTCCCCCCACTCCATGGCCTTTGATGCTCCGCCCCACAGCCACGGTCCCAACACATAGGCTAAAATCCCACCGCCTACCAATCCTATAGCGAGAAAAATGACACCGCGATCCGGCCCGAACCCCTTCAGATATGGCAGAGCCTTGAGCATGTGAAGATTTTGAAATACGCCGCCAATCCCGAGAACGGCCCCAAGAAGCATAATAATTTGGCGCATGGTCTTTCCCATATCTGCCACCTCCTCCTGTCCTGTTCAGATGACCCAGCAAATTCTTGCCATCCCAATTTCTAGTGTCTCCCGGAGGTGTGGAATAAATACCTTAATTTACAAGTCCAATAAACAGAATTTAAAACCCCCGTGCTCTCTATGATAGCACCGAACACATGAGAAAAAGCAAAGAATTTGGCAAAAACACACCCGACCCCCACAGCTAGGCGTCGGTTTTGCCAAGGCCGCTATGCAAAGCCGTCCAGAGCTGATACCCCGTATCGTGGTCTATGCCCCCAACCAGGGATAATTCCTCAGCCGTCGCTTCAGCTAATGCCTGCCGGCTTGCAAAGTGGCTACCGAGTCGGTCAATGACAGGCCCTGGCAGAAGTTGTAGGTGGTATAGCCACCTATATCCGCGTGGAGATAGGGGCTGGCCCAGACTATCAAATCCCAGAGCGATTCCCCACGCCGTGGTGTTCCAAGATTCCGCTTCTTCCCAGGGAGGAGGTGGCGCATTAGCCTCTCGCTGATAATCTCTCCACAGCCATAACCACTCCCAGTAAATATCAGGATATTCCTCCAGTTGCAAATCAATCAAATGGCCATCGCGGCCCAATTCAACTACGTAGCGTTTGATTTCTCGCCGAATTTTTAAAGCAATATAGCCTCTGCGCATCACTTCGGCAACTTCGCCCAGCGTGGCCAAGCCTTCTTGTTCAGCCTCCCCCAGGCGACGTGTAGCACTACGAAACAAGCGGTCATAACGTCCTAAGGACGCCAAGGCATTCGTAGCCTTGGTTAAAATGTAGCTGAGGTCATGCAACATATAGCGCATCTGGCCGCGGTACAAGGTCACCACTTGTCGCCTTTGCGAAACAGCGATAACCGTGGCATCTCGGGTTTGGGCAATCCGCTCTGCCGTCCGGTGGCGCATCCCCGTCTCATGAGACGGGGCATATTTTTTGGGAATCATTTCGACATTCGCCCGCCTAATGCGCTCGAGGTGACGATCTAACAAAATAGCGCCGTCCATTTTAGCAAGTTCATACACTAACTGGTGCTGAAAGGGCACATCCAGGGGGAACCCGCCATCGCAGTCCTCATCGATGGCGGGTTCCCCTCCAATGATAATCAAGGCCCCCGTACGGGCGCGCAAAATATTGTCCAACGCATCCCGCAAAGGTGTCCCCGGCGCCACGCCAGCCAATATTTCTAAAAGTGGATCCTCATTCACGTTCTCAGTCCTCCGGACTTTCTAATCCGAGCCGCGCAATCACGTCGCCTATGCGCGTCGCGGCAAATGTTAATATCCCGGGCTGAACCGATGACACCGTGCCGGGCACCACTAAACGGGTAAACCCAAGCCCCCCCGCTTCTTTGACACGTTCTTCTAAGCGGGGAACGCGTCGAATTTCACCTGTTAACCCGACTTCCCCACAGACCGCCCACTCAGGCCCGATCGCTTGGCCGGTCAACGAGGATACTGCGGCCGCTAAAATGCCTAAATCCATCGCGGGATCATCAATGGATACGCCGCCGGTGACTTTGAAATACGCATCCATTTCGGAAATCCTCAAGCGTAAATGCCGTTCAATGACCGCCAAGACTAATGCCACGCGGTGTGGATCCATGCCTGAGACCACGCGCCTAGGGGTCCCAAAGCTCCGCACCAACAACGCCTGCACCTCCACCATTAAGGGACGTGTGCCTTCAAACGCTGCGACAACGACTGATCCCGGCCGATCGACAGGTCGCTCTTCTAAAAGCATACGGGACGGGTCCTCAACCCCAACCAATCCCTCCCCTTCCATCGCAAAAAGTCCTAACTCACTGGTCGAACCAAAACGATTTTTAACGCCCCGCAGAACGCGGAAGATATTTTGTCGGTCCCCCTCAAACATGAGCACGACGTCGACTAAATGCTCTACCACCCGGGGCCCTGCTAGCGCTTATTGGACACTGTCTTCATCCTTCGTTCGGGGCCATAGGAATTTGTCGGTGTTCGCATCATACTCCAGCCACGGCAGATGGTCCGTCGGATCTAACGCAACCTGCCTCCATGACCCACGGTGACGCCATAATTGAGCCAGCGGAAGCCATAAGGCGGCGGGCGCTTGTCCAATCCGGCGAGGTTCGTGTCGAAGTCCCGCCAAGACGTCTTGCACGTCCCCATGGGAGTGCCAGGCAACAGAATCTGCATGGCCTTCCACATACCGGCGTAGGGTTTGCCATTGACGTTTTCCCAAACGCGCCATGAACGCCGCAGGCAGGGTCCATGTCCCGTTGTACTGCCAGCGATTATCCCAAGAGAGCCAGATTGGTCGCCGAAACCACTCACGTTGGCTATTGAGCGTCTCGTCCACGAGAACACACCACGCATTCACGTCATCTGGGTCATCTGCGATAAAGAAGATCACGGGATTCAATTGCATGGGCAATACACCTATGCCATGACTCGCGATGCTTTGTCCAAGCTGCCAAGCCTCTAAGGAACGGGTGTGTGCCTGTCCATTGAATTGCCGACGCAAAACCTTATTACCTTGAGCCCATAACGCTAGGAGCTGGGCATATTGTCTCTGAGGATCCAAAGTTGTCTCCGTTTCCTGCACGTTGACCGCTGCGGCGGGCTCTCGCGCGCCACTCCCAGTGTTTCATGCATATAGCCCAGTGCCTCAGCCTAAGTTACCCTAAGCTGCGGGCCGCATTGACCCTTCTTTGTTCACATGCCCAACCAAAAAGATTGGACACATCGTTTTAGCCACTTTCATCAAACGAGCGGCAATGCCGCGAACCTGACCCACACTCCCCGGTGCACTCTCGATCTCCGCGTCATAGACGGTCTGCAACGAATCGACTACCACGAGTTGCCATGATCGGGAGGTGATAACCGATTCAATGATGCGAATGTTACCTTCCGCCATAACATAAAGTTGGTCAGGCAAAGCACCAAGTCGCTGTGCACGAATTCGGGTTTGGGCGGCAGACTCTTCAGCGGTAATATAGAGCACCGGTCCTTGCCTGCTAACAAACGCCGCGATCTGCAGCAATAGCGTCGACTTGCCTATCCCAGGATCGCCTCCCAACAGAAAATATCCGTTAGGCACCATTCCCCCACCCAAAACCCTGTCAACCTCGGCAATCCCGGTCGATATCCGCACAGTACTTTCCGCTTCAATCGTGGTAATCGGCACCGGCGTGGCTCCCGAACCGGAAGCGGAAGGAGCCGGAGTCGGCTCCTTCCGGACGATTTCCTGCTCCATGGTATTATACCCACCACACCCCGGACAGCGGCCCATCCAGCGAACACTGGTGGTGGCACAAACCTGGCACACATACCGCGTCTGTTCTCGGATTGTCCTCACCCCCGCTGGTCATTAAGCACAGTGTCACTGGTCGTCATTTCGGTAAACGTTAGTTTCCCATCTTCCGCATCCACCAAAATATGCGCCCCTTCCGGGAACTTCGCCGCCAGAATCGCCTCTGCCAAGGGGTCTTCCACCAGCCGCTGAATTGCACGGCGCAAGGGACGAGCACCAAACACGGGATCATAGCCATCTTTAGCAATAACGAGCTTCGCCGCATCAGTAATCGCCAACGTATAGCCGTTTTGTTGCAGGCGGTCTTCAACCTCTTTCAGCATAATCCCCACAATTTGTGCCAGTTGATCGCCAGACAGCTCATGGAACACAATAATCTCATCCACACGATTGATAAACTCGGGACGAAATGTGTGCTTCACTTCATCCATCAGCCGATCTTTCATCTCGCGGTAATGCCCTTCATCCGACTCCCGACGAAACCCAATGGTGTTTTGACGTTTAATCAGGTCAGCTCCCACATTTGAGGTCATAATGATGACGGTATTGCGAAAGTCCACCGTGCGCCCTTTAGCTTCTGTCAGCCGTCCTTCTTCCAACACTTGCAGAAGAATATTAAAAACCTCAGGATGCGCCTTTTCAATTTCATCAAGCAAAACCACAGAATACGGATGGCGTCTCACCGCTTCTGTCAATTGACCGCCTTCTTCATATCCCACATATCCGGGCGGAGCGCCCATGAGTCGTGACACGGCATGGCGTTCCATATACTCGGACATATCAATCGTCACCATGGCCTCTTCATCGCCAAACAGTGACGCCGCCAAGGCCTTGGCCAGCTCAGATTTCCCAACTCCTGTGGGCCCCAAGAAGAGAAATGATCCAATCGGCCGGCGCGGATTTTTCAACCCGGCCCGGGCCCGGCGTATGGCACGGCTTACGGCTTCAACGGCCTCTTGCTGCCCCACCACCCGGGCATGTAGTTCATCCTCCAGCTTCAAGAGACGTTCCGATTCCTCGCCTTTAAGTTTTTCGACGGGAATTCCTGTCCACGACGAGACAATGTGCGCAATATCTTCGGGCGTGACATTGATGGCTTCCTTCCCTTGGCGGGCGTGCCATTCCTGAGTCTCACGTTCTAGCTCCTCACGCAGCTTCTGCTCTTCGTCCCGCATTTGCGCCGCTTTCTCAAATTCTTGCGCTTGGACGGCCGCTTCTTTTTCCTTGCGAATGTCTTCCAATTTTTCGGCCAAGTCCTTTAAGTCAGGCGGGGCGACATAGCTCTTCAAACGCACCCGCGACGCGGCTTCATCAATCAAGTCGATCGCTTTGTCGGGAAGAAACCGGTCCGAAACATAACGGTCAGAGAGGCGCACCGCCGCCTCCAGGGCTTCGTCAATAATGTTGACCCGGTGGTGGGCCTCGTAGCGATCACGCAAGCCCTTTAAAATCTGAAGCGTTTCTTCTGCGGAAGGCTCCTCCACCATAATCGGCTGAAACCGTCGTTCCAAGGCCGGATCCCGCTCAACATATTTGCGATATTCGTCCAAGGTAGTCGCTCCAATGGCTTGCAACTCACCCCGCGCCAAGGCTGGTTTTAAAATGTTGGCCGCATCAATAGCTCCTTCCGCAGCGCCAGCGCCCACAATCGTGTGCATCTCGTCAATGAATAAAATGACATTTTTCGCTTCACGAATTTCGTTCATGGCGCGTTTTAGACGATCTTCAAACTCTCCCCGGTATTTAGAGCCGGCCAGCATGGCCCCTAAGTCCAACGCCACCACACGGCGGTCCTTGAGAATTTCTGGCACCTTGTTTTCCACAATGCGCTCTGCTAGGCCTTCAACCACAGCCGTCTTGCCTACACCCGGCTCTCCAATTAATACCGGATTATTCTTCGTGCGCCGACTCAAAATTTGAATGACGCGCTCAGCCTCCGTGTCTCGGCCAATGACCGGATCCAACTTGTTCTCTCGTGCCATCTGAGTTAAGTCCCGTCCATAGAGGTCCAAGGTCGGCGTATTCACCGATGGCGCCTGCTCCGACGCATTGCTAGCCGCTTGTTGTCCTCCCGCCGCATTGTGCAAGAGCTGGTGACGGACTTTGTTTAAATCGGCGCCCGCTGCCAACAATACTTGTGCCGCGACACCCTCACCTTCACGAATCAATCCGAGGAGCAAGTGTTCAGGCCCAATGTAATTTTGGTTGAGAGCTCTTGCTTCCTGTCCAGCCAATTCCAAAACGACTTTTTTCGCCCGGGGTGTAAATGTGACCTCCTCATTGGGGCCAATAGCAGGTCCTCGCCCGGTTGCCTTCAACACTTCGGCTCTTACTGTTTCCAGGTCCAACCCGATTGACTGGAGTACTTTCGCGGGCAATGAGTTCGTTTCGCGAATCAATCCCAACAGCAGATGCTCCGTGCCTACAAAATTATGTCCCATACGGCGCGCTTCATCTTGGGCATGAATCACCACACGCCGCGCCTTTTCGGTAAATTGTCCGAACATCGCTATTCCCCTTCCCTTCTAAAGCATCCCCTGACACCTATTCCTTTAGGCTGACTGGGCCTCATCTTGCAGCCGTTTGCGTAACAGGGTTGCCCGCATTTGATCCCGTTCGCTTGCACTTAATTCCCGGCCGCTCTGCGATTGCAAAAATCCCGGACGCGTGACGAGTGTGAGTTGCGCGAACGTACTTTTCGTTGCCGGTAATAACTTCAAATCTTGGCCCAGTTTCACTTCCGAAAGCAGACGTAATGCCTCTTCTGACGTCATAATGCGGGCGTGACTCATAAGACCCCATGCCCTCTCCACACGATCGGCAAGCATCAACTCCGCGTTATGTTGTAGATATTCCCTGGCATGGCGCTCGCGCCCGACAATTTGCTGGGTCACCGTTGCGAGATTATGAATGAATTCTTCCTCACTCAGCCCGAGGGACACTTGGTTGGAAATCTGAAAAATATTGCCGACCGCATCCGAGCCCTCACCATATAGTCCCCTAACAACCATCCCAATTTGAGCTAAGGTGGTAAAGACTTGAGACGCCTGGCGTGTCAAAACTAAGGCGGGCAGATGCACCATAACAGAAGCCCTCATGGCCGTCCCAATATTGGTTGGACAAGCCGTTAAATATCCCAGACGGGCGTCAAACGCATAGTCTAGCGTAGCTTCCAGCGTATCGTCCAACCGGTCAGCCACTGACCATGCCTCTGAGAGCTGCAAGCCGGACAACAGCACTTGCAAGCGAAGATGGTCTTCCTCATTCACCATAATACTAATGCTTTCTCGCTCGTCGATGGCAACGGCTCGAAACGCAATGGGATCTTCCATCATGGCCGGGCTCATGAGGTGCTTTTCCATCAAGACCTGGCGGTTGACCGGTGATAAGTCTGCAAGTTTTTGAAAATGTAGCGCCCATCCCCCTTGCACGCCTAAAATAGCTTGTTCCACCCGGGCCAACATTGTCTGCGCACCATCAGCGGTCATATGATTGGGGAAGCGCGTATCCTTCAGATTCCGCGCCAACCGAATGCGACTGGATAAGACAATGTCCGCATCGGGTCCTTGGGCCTGCATCCACGCACTAAACGGTTCCATGGTCTTGGCTCCCTTGTGACTCGACATGCTGTTCTTCAAGCGTGCGAATTTGATCACGAAACCGTGCTGCATCCTCAAATGCTTCTTGCGCAATGGCTTCTCGCATTTTCGCGCGTAAATCCTCAAGCGTGCGTTGATGCAAAATATCTTGCCCACTTCGGCGCGGCACTTTGCCGTGATGCTCCACACTTCCATGCAACCGTTTGACCAACGGCTCTAACTCGTTCCCAAAAGCTTGATAGCAGCGGTCACATCCTAGCCGTCCGGTCTCCGCAAATTGTTGATAGGAATAGCCACACGTGGGACATTGTTTGTCGGGAATAGGTGCAGCCCGCTGTCCCGAGGGATTTAGGCCAATTAATCCCCCTAATACATGTTGAATCGTAAATTGGGGTGCTAGCATAAAATGATAGGCCCCTTCTTGTCGCGCGCACTCTTCGCACAAATACCGGTCAAACTTTTCGCCATTAACCACCGTCGTCATATGCACAGAGGCTGGCCGTGTTTCACAGCGCTGACACAGCTGCGCGCGATCACCACGCGCTTCATGAGTATTTTCCATCGTTAAGTCGCCCCTTTAGGCCGCAAGAGAGTTGTCAGCATTGCCTGCAATAACCTAGCCCGTAAGCGATCACGTTCTGGCAATCCTACTCCCAAGACGTCGCGACGCACCACCGCAAGCAACATAGCGCGTTCCCGTTCGGTAATATGCCCGCTTTCGTAAAGCCTTTCCACCACACTCACCGCACGATTTTGATCAATGCTTTCTAAGCCTTGGACTGCAAGCATCACATCTTCAAAACCTTCAATGAGCTGCAACACCTTGATGCCGCCCCCGCCTCCACGGCGTCCTTCCACCAAATATCCACGCTCTGGTGTAAAACGCGTCATCAGCACGTAGGTAATCTGGGACGGAACGCAGTCGAAACGTTCGGCGATATCGGCACGCTGAATCTCAATCACACCCGCTTCAGATTGCGATAGCAAGCGTCTTAAGTATTCTTCTATTTCATCGCTAAGACTCGCCATGACGCTCCCCTCTTTGCTGACTTTGACTTTTGTTGTTTTTCATTTGTAGTATACCACTTCTGTCAAGCCATGGAGGATGCACCCACATAATACCATACCCCAAATTTTTGCCAACACTGCACAGATCAAGAAAATCAGGAATCACTTTCACCTCTGCTTTTGTCCCACCATAGTGTGTTATTGCCTGAGGCTAACAAAGAAAACTACTACTAAGAAACTTGAGGTGATGCACGCATGACCCCCCAGACTCCCCCAAAGACCCCATTAACGCAAGAGCACTTGCACCGTGCTGCCGACCGGCGCCAGGTAGAGACCGCCCGGCGCCGTCAGCGACAAAGGCCTCACCGTACGGGACATACGCCACGGCCGCATCGATACCACCTTAGGAGCTGCCCTTGCGGCTATTGCGGCGCTGGGCTGCATCATAGCCACAGCGCCCCTCTATGTACATCACATGAATGCAAGCCAGTTTGGCACTGCACAATTTGCCCAAGCGCTTGTCCCCTATGTTGGCCGCATTGGAGGAGCATTATTTGCCCTCGGCGTGTTGGAAGCAGGACTGGTAGCCGCTACGGTAATTTCCACATCTTCCGCCTATGCCTTTGGCGAAGTGACTCGCACGGCTCACAGCCTTAACCGGTCCTTTCGCGAGGCCAAAGGGTTTTATCTCATCCTCATTGGCATCGCAGCCGTCGCCGGCGCTTTAGTTTTGTTGCCTGGCTTCCCCTTGGAAATGGTCGTTATCATGGTCAATGTCATTGCTGTGCTAACGATGCCGCCGGCCATTGGTTTTCTTCTCATTCTCGCCAATGACCGCGAAATCATGGGCCCCCACCGGAGCACATGGTGGCTCAATGCCATGGGACTCACCGTTGGCATCTTTGTCACGACAGCTGGCATCATTTATGCCATCTCCGTTATCTTTCCCCGTCTGTTTTGAACACTCTGGACTATCCAACGCCCGCCTGCCAATACCAAATTAAGGAGGTCTTATCGATGAATTCCCTTACGCTTGACACCCAACAAGTGCCTGACCTATCGCTCGAAGAATTGCTCGCGGATCACGAATCCGCGCGTGAGAAAGTGGAGAAACTGGGCCGCCTGCCGTTGTCCCCCACTCTGAAGGTTATCATTTGGGGACTTCGGGTTTATGTCCTCTTCATGGTGGTCGTCGTCGTCATCAATGCCTTCGAGATCACGCATTAAGTATCTCTCAATAACAGCCCGGCAGCCACCTACCGCTGCCGGGCTGTTTACACGTCATAGCGTCGACCATATTCGGGCACGATCCGAATCGTCGGGGGGCTAGGCTCCAACAACTCCGGAGCATGAGTGTGAATCGGATAGACCACCTGGGGCTTGATCCATTCCACAATCTGATGGATGGCTTTAGGACTGCCATGTCCACGTGAACCAATCGTCCGTAAAGGGACATGGTACTGGGCCAACCAACGCTGTAACGAGCGGCCGGCAGGAGACGAAAGGCGGGGCTCCCCGTCGGCATGAATAAAGACACTGTCTGGCCCTAATGACAAATCCATCATCCAAGGAATATCTTTGGGCCACATTTGAAGAATGTACCGATTGGGTGACGCCTTGATGTTTTCCAATTGGCCAGCCGAATAAGTCACCATGTGGGCATCGATGCCATAGGCCTTAAGAAACACCGCAAATTCCTTGGACCATAAGATGGTGCGATCATAAGACCGTGCAATGCGGTCAAATGCTTCAATTCTCTCGATATTTCGGGGTCTAAGAGTCATTAACGCCAATCCGCGCGTGTTGTGCAAAATCTGGCCAAAGACGTGGTCGACGTGTGCCTCTGTCACAGGGTCTTCTGTTTCGGCTGATTTCGCTCCCAGTGTGGTCCCTTCAATGGCCAAGACCTCGGCGCCACGGGCTTGGTGACAGAATTCTTTAACCCACTCGGTATGACGACCATGCAAGCGAATATCCCCTGTAAAGGCCACCCGCCTTCCACGGCTTTCTACGATGTATCCTGAAGCCCCTGGGACATCATGATCAACGGGGTAACGCGTCACCGTGAAAGGGCCAAAAGACAGTGGCCGTCCCGCTTCCATGGGAAGCATGTAAGGCCGTTCGCCTTCCAACATCACTTTTTCCGCAAAGATTAATTCAAATGTCGGATCCGCTTGCGCGGCGCGCCCAACGGCATTTAACGCGTCGCGAATCGCAATCGTTTCCTTGGCCGCATAAATCGGAACGACGGGATCCACCCAGCCTATCAGGCCAATGTGATCGACGTGAGCATGCGTAATAAAGAGAACCGTGCGCCCATCACTGCCGCCGGCCAGTCCCGTTCCCTGAACCGCCTCCTCACGAAATAAATGCGGAATCCACGGCGCATCGCCCGCCCTCAAACGGTCAGCTAATTCACGGCCTGGTCTGGGATCGACAGGGTGATGATACAAATCAGAGCGTGGACGATCCCAGCCTAAATCACAAAGAACCCGCCACCCGTCTTCTTCGACCATCACTTTACTCGACCCTGTTGTTCCCACACCACCCCAAAAGCTCACTTTGGCCATGTTGCCTTCCCCTTCCCTGTCGATAGCATTGTAACATAGGGATGAGCAAAGCCTCCGTCTACAGCCAACGGAGTCGGCCCAAAGAAAAATCCCTCTTTTTCAAAGAAAAGAGGGATTTAGTAAAAAAAATTGTCGGCACGACTGGGCCTCCCAGATCCCTGCGGATCCAGTACCACCAGCGAGGCAGTGGGGGACGACCGTGTGCGGCATGGGAACGGGTCAACACACTTCCTCTGAGGCACCGACAAAGACGTCGGACCATCTCGGGCCCTAACAACTTCACAGGAGAAAGGACTTGACCGATTAGTATGGCCTCGCTCCGCCCGTTGCCGGGTGTCCACGGACCACCTATCGACCCACTGTTCTGGTGGGGGTCTCTCGGGGCTCTGACGAGCCCCCTGGATATCTCATCTTGGGGCCGGTTTCGCGCTTAGATGCGGTCAGCGCTTCTCCGATCCGAACATAGCTTCCCAGCGCTGCGTTTGGCAACACAACTGGGCACACCAGCGGTTCGTCCACTCCGGTCCTCTCGTACTAGGAGTCGCGCCCCGCAAATATCCTCCGCTTACGACGGAGAGGGACCGAACTGTCTCACGACGTTCTGAACCCAGCTCACGTACCGCTTTAATTGGCGAACAGCCAAACCCTTGGGACCGACTTCAGCCCCAGGATGCGATGAGCCGACATCGAGGTGCCAAACCTTCCCGTCGATATGGACTCTTGGGGAAGATCAGCCTGTTATCCCCGGGGTAGCTTTTATCCGTTGCGCGATGGCCCTGCCACACGGTGCCACCGGATCACTAAGCCCGCCTTTCGGCCCTGCTCGCACTGTCGCGCTCGCAGTCAAGCTCCCTTGTGCCTTTGCACGCCCTGCACGCTGTCCAACCGTGCTGAGGGAACCATGGGGCGCCTCCGTTACACTTTAGGAGGCGACCGCCCCAGTCAAACTGCCCCCCTGCCACTGTCCCGCGTCGGGTGACGACGGCGGTTAGATCGTGCACGCCGTGAGGGTGGTATCCCAAGGATGGCTCCCCCGCCGCTGACGCGGCGGCTTCTCCGCCTCCCACCTATCCTGTACACACGTCGCGCTCGACCCATGGCAGGCTACAGTAAAGCTCCACGGGGTCTTTCTGTCCAGTCGTAAGAACCCTGCATCTTCACAGGGATTGCAATTTCACCGAGTCTCTCGTTGAGACAGTGCCCAAGTCGTTACGCCTTTCGTGCGGGTCGGAACTTACCCGACAAGGAATTTCGCTACCTTAGGACCGTTATAGTTACGGCCGCCGTTGACTGGGGCTTCGGGTCGGTGCTTGCACACCTCGCCTTAACCTTCCAGCACCGGGCAGGCGTCAGCCCCTATACGGCGTCTTGCGACTTCGCAGGGACCTGTGTTTTTGGTAAACAGTCGCTTGGGCCGCTGTAGTGCCCCCGGCGGCGGACGCCGCCGGGCCCCCTTCTCCCGAAGTTACGGGGGTAATTTGCCGAGTTCCTTAACGAGAGGTCACTCGCGCGCCTGAGGCTCCTCGCCTCACCTACCTGTGTCGGTTTCGGGTACGGACACTCGGACACTCCCGAATCACTTTTCTTGGTCGCGGACGGCGCTCACTTCCGTACTCGTTTCCGTCCCCCTGGCGGGACGCCCTCGACCAACGGGGGCGCTGACCCCCGTCCGCGACGTCCTGATTCGTTCGCCATGTCCGACTGGTCACGGAATCTCCACCGTGTCTCCATCGACTACGCCTTAACGGCCTCGCCTTAGGCCCGACTAACCCGGAGCGGACGATCCTGCCTCCGGAACCCTGCGCTTTCGGCGGGCCCGATTCTCACGGGCCTTTTCGCTACTCATACCGGCATTCGCACTCCGCCGCGGTCCACGGCCGTTTCCACGACCGCTTCGCCCCCCGGCGGACGCTCCCCTACCACTGGCCCCCGTGCGGGGGCCAATTCGCCGCTTCGGTAGTCCGCTTAGCCCCGGACATTCTCGGCGCCGCGCGACTGCGACCAGTGAGCTATTACGCACTCTTTCAAGGATAGCTGCTTCTAAGCCAACCTCCTGGCTGTCTCGATCACGCGACGACCTTTGCCACTCAGCGCACATTTAGGGACCTTAGCGGACGATCTGGGCTCTTGCCCTTTTGACCTTGGAGCTTATCCCCCAACGTCTGACTCTCTCCCGCCTACCGACGACTTTGTCGTTTGCGAACAGGCAGTAATCCTTCACGGACCCCTTCCATTCACAGAGCGCTACCCCGTCGGTATTGTTCGGGGAGGCTCGCCCTCAAGCGATTTCGGGGAGAACCAGCTATCTCCGTGTTCGATTGGCATTTCACCCCTAGCCGCCGCTCATCCCAGCCCTTTTCAACGGACACGGGTGCGGCCCTTCATCCCGGCTTAAGGGGATTGCAGCCTGGCGCCGGCTAGATCACACGGTTTCGGGTCGATCGACCGCCACTTGTCGCCCTCTTCAGACTCGCTTGCGCTCCGGCTCCCGTCCTTGCGGACGTTAACCTCGCGGCGGCCGGTCACTCGCCGGTTCATTCTTCAATAGGCACGCCATCATCCCGTTGCCGAGACTCTGACGGCTTGACAGCACACGGTTTCAGGGTCTCTTTCACTCCCCTCCCGGGGGGCTTTTCACCGTTCCCTCACGGTACTCTGCGCTATCGGTGACGGATGGTCGGTAGTCTTGGGCGGTGGGCCGCCCAGCTTCCCACGGTCTTTCACGAGAACCGTGGTACTCGGGATCAGCGGCCGGTCCGGCCGCGGCAGCACGACGGGGCTCTCACCCGCTCGGGCGCTGCATTCCAACAGCTTCATGCTCCCGCGACCGCGCCGGCGCGGGCCCCCTACTGGCCCGCATCCGCTGTCCACAACCCGACGACTCCGCGGAGGTAGGCCGTCTCGGAGCCGTCGTTTGGACTGGTCCCCGTTCGCTCGCCGCTACTAAGGGATTCGCTTTCGCTTTCTCGACACAGGTACTGAGATGTTTCAGTTCCCCGCTTTGGACTCGGTCGGGCCCTAGTGGCCCGCCGTCTAGACCTGCCGGTCTAGGGGTTTCCCCATTCGGTGACCCTCGGATCGATGCGTGCGACGCCGCTCCCCGAGGCCTTTCGTGGCGTGCCACGACCTTCTTCGCCCCATCCGCACCCGAGGCATCCCCCGTGTGCTGGTGTTGTCTTTCTCCTGTAAAGTTGTCAAGGTCCGAGTCGGTCCTTGGAAACCATATCGTCATGTGCGTCGGGAGCATTCCCTAGAAAGGAGGTGATCCAGCCGCACCTTCCGATACGGCTACCTTGTTACGACTTCACCCCAATCATCCGCCCCACCGTCGACGGGACCGTCCCTGACGGGTTCGGCCGACCGGCTTCGGGTGTGGCCAACTCTCGTGGTGTGACGGGCGGTGTGTACAAGGCCCGGGAACGAATTCACCGCCCCATGCTGATGGGCGATTACTAGCAATTCCGGCTTCATGCAGGCGAGTTGCAGCCTGCAATCCGAACTGAGATCCCGTTTGAAGGATTCGCTCCCGCTCGCGCGGTCGCGGCCCGTTGTCGGGACCATTGTAGCACGTGTGTAGCCCAGGACATCAAGGCCATGCGGATTTGACGTCATCCCCACCTTCCTCCGGTTTGTCACCGGCAGTCTCGTGTGAGTGCCCGGCCGGACCGCTGGCAACACACGACAAGGGTTGCGCTCGTTGCGGGACTTAACCCAACATCTCACGACACGAGCTGACGACAACCATGCAGCACCTGAGCACGCTCCCCGAAGGGCCCGCCGCTTTCGCGGCGCTCACGTGCCTGTCCAGTCCTGGTAAGGTTCTGCGCGTTGCGTCGAATTAAACCACATGCTCCACTGCTTGTGCGGCCCCCGTCAATTCCTTTGAGTTTCAACCTTGCGGCCGTACTCCCCAGGCGGGATACTTAGTGCGTTAGCTCCGGCACCGCAGGGTGGACCCCCACGACACCTAGTATCCATCGTTTACGGCGTGGACTACCGGGGTATCTAATCCCGTTTGCTCCCCACGCTGTCGCGCCTCAGCGTCAGGGTCAGGCCAGTGCGCCGCCTTCGCCACTGGTGTTCTTCCTGATCTCTACGCATTTCACCGCTCCACCAGGAATTCCACGCACCTCTCCTGCCCTCCAGTGCGACCGTTTAGCCGCCCTCCTCCGGGTGAGCCGGAGGCTTAAAACCGCTACGTATCGCACCGCCTACACGCCCTTTACGCCCAGTAATTCCGGACAACGCTTGCCCCCTACGTCTTACCGCGGCTGCTGGCACGTAGTTTGCAGGGGCTTCCTTCGTCGGTACCGGCTCCCCGGGACTCCCGTCCCGGTCTTCGTCCCGACAGACAGAGCTTTACAACCCGAAGGCCGTCTTCACTCACGCGGCGTTGCTCCATCAGGCTTGCGCCCATTGTGGAAGATTCCCTACTGCTGCCTCCCGTAGGAGTCTGGGCCGTGTCTCAGTCCCAGTGTGGCCGTTCACCCTCTCAGGCCGACTACCCATCGTCGCCTTGGGAGGCCGTTACCCCCCCAACTAGCTAATGGGCCGCGAGCTCCGCAATGAGCGCCAGTTGCCCAGCTTTCTTCCCGTAGGAACGTATGCGGGATTGCCGCGCCTTTCGGCCCGATATCCCCCACTCATCGATAGATCACTCACGTGTTCCTCACCCGTCCGCCGCTGACCCGAAGGTCCGCTCGACTTGCATGTATTACGCACGCCGCCAGCGTTCGTCCTGAGCCAGGATCAAACTCTCCATGACTCATTGTCTTGCTGACTGTTTCTGTTTCCCTTGACGCATTCATGACGATATAGTTTTCAAGGACCGACGCCGCCCGCTGAAGCGGGGGGCTCACTGTCCTCGCGGACAGCTTTGATATAATAACACCGGACTCGCGCCAATGCAAGCCCTTTTTTAAATCTCGCTAAAAAGTCATCCAAAGCGCTAAGACGGACGCCTGCGTCGATATCTTGTCCACAAAAAAGGCACCAAATACCGAGTTGCCGCAGGCATTGTATACCAAAACCTTTTAAGGGACAATGCGGGTTTCACGGCTGCATACGCTCGGTCATATTGCTTCATCAAGGCGAAGGCCACCCCAAATCGTAGATAATGCCAATGATTCAGGCGTGTCTGAAATGCTACACCTAATCCCTGCAATTCGATTTCGGTGTACCACGGCGACTCTTCCACAATTCGAGCACGTAGGGCTCCACGTGCAATACCGTAGCTCGTGACGGCAGCTTTGCTTTGTGCAGCAATGGTTGAAAAATGCTCATCATCGGCGTTCAAGACCGCTCCCAAGCTATCTTCAGGCAGCATCCGAAAAAGCGTGGCTTTAGCATCTACATAACGTTCCATGGTGCCATGAAAATCTAAATGCTCCCGAGTAATATTGGTTAAGATGGCAATCTGAAATTGCGTGCCGCGTACCCGCTGCTGCACAATCCCATGGGAAGAGACTTCAACCACTGCCGCATCTCCACCACACTCGACAATCTTAGCAAGATATGCCTGAAGATCTGGACTTTCGGGCGTCGTTAACGCGGCTGGCTCCTGACTGCAAACGACATCATTAATGACACTAGAAATGAGCCCGGTACGAATGCCCGCAGCATTGAGCAAAGCGCTAAGCCAGTAAACGACGGAGGTCTTTCCATTGGTCCCTGTCACGGCCACGGCTTTAAGGTGCTGTGAAGGATGCCCATAAAACTGCGTCGCTAGATCAGCGGCCGCCTGGCGGCTTGATTTCACCTGAATATAGGGAACTGTTACGTCCACCAGATGTTTTTCCCCTACGACCGCGACAGCTCCACGGGCCACGGCTTGCGCAATGAACTGATGGCCGTCCTGGGAAGCCCCCGGGACGGCAACAAAAATATCGCCTGGCTCCACCATGCGGGAATCCATACGAATCCCCCTGACCGCAGGGCCAATTACCCAACCGAATTCGGTTATGCGCAGCTGTTGGTCCATTAGAATGATTCCCCCGTTTTCCTACCTACAATGATTGTCCCCATGTATCATGAATCTATCATGAATAGAATTGGCCCTGAATATCAGTGTATGATCATCCGAAGTGGCAGACAAGCGCCCGCGTCATCTGTGATCTAGGGTAAAGTTTTCTGGTATTGTATGCCGTTTCTCCTAAAAAATCCCTAAGGGACAAACTCCTCGAATGAGTTTTTGTCCTCTATAGCAATATCCCTCCACGATCGAAATGATAAATAAAGAGGTCCCTTTCATATTATAGAAAGGGACCTCTTAAAAATATTGTCGGCACGACTGGGCCTCCCAGATCCCTGCGGATCCAGTACCACCAGCGAGGCAGTGGGGGACGACCGTGTGCGGCATGGGAACGGGTCAACACACTTCCTCTGAGGCACCGACAAAGGCGTCGGACCATCTCGGGCCCTAACAACTTCACAGGAGAAAGGACTTGACCGATTAGTATGGCCTCGCTCCGCCCGTTGCCGGGTGTCCACGGACCACCTATCGACCCACTGTTCTGGTGGGGGTCTCTCGGGGCTCTGACGAGCCCCCTGGATATCTCATCTTGGGGCCGGTTTCGCGCTTAGATGCGGTCAGCGCTTCTCCGATCCGAACATAGCTTCCCAGCGCTGCGTTTGGCAACACAACTGGGCACACCAGCGGTTCGTCCACTCCGGTCCTCTCGTACTAGGAGTCGCGCCCCGCAAATATCCTCCGCTTACGACGGAGAGGGACCGAACTGTCTCACGACGTTCTGAACCCAGCTCACGTACCGCTTTAATTGGCGAACAGCCAAACCCTTGGGACCGACTTCAGCCCCAGGATGCGATGAGCCGACATCGAGGTGCCAAACCTTCCCGTCGATATGGACTCTTGGGGAAGATCAGCCTGTTATCCCCGGGGTAGCTTTTATCCGTTACGCGATGGCCCTGCCACACGGTGCCACCGGATCACTAAGCCCGCCTTTCGGCCCTGCTCGCACTGTCGCGCTCGCAGTCAAGCTCCCTTGTGCCTTTGCACGCCCTGCACGCTGTCCAACCGTGCTGAGGGAACCATGGGGCGCCTCCGTTACACTTTAGGAGGCGACCGCCCCAGTCAAACTGCCCCCCTGCCACTGTCCCGCGTCGGGTGACGACGGCGGTTAGATCGTGCACGCCGTGAGGGTGGTATCCCAAGGATGGCTCCCCCGCCGCTGACGCGGCGGCTTCTCCGCCTCCCACCTATCCTGTACACACGTCGCGCTCGACCCATGGCAGGCTACAGTAAAGCTCCACGGGGTCTTTCTGTCCAGTCGTAAGAACCCTGCATCTTCACAGGGATTGCAATTTCACCGAGTCTCTCGTTGAGACAGTGCCCAAGTCGTTACGCCTTTCGTGCGGGTCGGAACTTACCCGACAAGGAATTTCGCTACCTTAGGACCGTTATAGTTACGGCCGCCGTTGACTGGGGCTTCGGGTCGGCGCTTGCACACCTCGCCTTAACCTTCCAGCACCGGGCAGGCGTCAGCCCCTATACGGCGTCTTGCGACTTCGCAGGGACCTGTGTTTTTGGTAAACAGTCGCTTGGGCCGCTGTAGTGCCCCCGGCGGCGGACGCCGCCGGGCCCCCTTCTCCCGAAGTTACGGGGGTAATTTGCCGAGTTCCTTAACGAGAGGTCACTCGCGCGCCTGAGGCTCCTCGCCTCACCTACCTGTGTCGGTTTCGGGTACGGACACTCGGACACTCCCGAATCACTTTTCTTGGTCGCGGACGGCGCTCACTTCCGTACTAGCGTTTCCGTCCCCCTGGCGGGACGCCCTCGACCAACGGGGCGCTGACCCCCGTCCGCGACGTCCTGATTCGTTCGCCATGTCCGACTGGTCACGGAATCTCCACCGTGTCTCCATCGACTACGCCTTAACGGCCTCGCCTTAGGCCCGACTAACCCGGAGCGGACGATCCTGCCTCCGGAACCCTGCGGCTTTCGGCGGGCCCGATTCTCACGGGCCTTTTCGCTACTCATACCGGCATTCGCACTCCGCCGCGGTCCACGGCCGTTTCCACGACCGCTTCGCCCCCCGGCGGACGCTCCCCTACCACTGGCCCCCGTGCGGGGGCCAATTCGCCGCTTCGGTAGTCCGCTTAGCCCCGGACATTCTCGGCGCCGCGCGACTGCGACCAGTGAGCTATTACGCACTCTTTCAAGGATAGCTGCTTCTAAGCCAACCTCCTGGCTGTCTCGATCACGCGACGACCTTTGCCACTCAGCGCACATTTAGGGACCTTAGCGGACGATCTGGGCTCTTGCCCTTTTGACCTTGGAGCTTATCCCCCAACGTCTGACTCTCTCCCGCCTACCGACGACTTTGTCGTTTGCGAACAGGCAGTAATCCTTCACGGACCCCTTCCATTCACAGAGCGCTACCCCGTCGGTATTGTTCGGGGAGGCTCGCCCTCAAGCGATTTCGGGGAGAACCAGCTATCTCCGTGTTCGATTGGCATTTCACCCCTAGCCGCCGCTCATCCCAGCCCTTTTCAACGGACACGGGTGCGGCCCTTCATCCCGGCTTAAGGGGATTGCAGCCTGGCGCCGGCTAGATCACACGGTTTCGGGTCGATCGACCGCCACTTGTCGCCCTCTTCAGACTCGCTTGCGCTCCGGCTCCCGTCCTTGCGGACGTTAACCTCGCGGCGGCCGGTCACTCGCCGGTTCATTCTTCAATAGGCACGCCATCATCCCGTTGCCGAGACTCTGACGGCTTGACAGCACACGGTTTCAGGGTCTCTTTCACTCCCCTCCCGGGGGGCTTTTCACCGTTCCCTCACGGTACTTTGCGCTATCGGTGACGGATGGTCGGTAGTCTTGGGCGGTGGGCCGCCCAGCTTCCCACGGTCTTTCACGAGAACCGTGGTACTCGGGATCAGCGGCCGGTCCGGCCGCGGCAGCACGACGGGGCTCTCACCCGCTCGGGCGCTGCATTCCAACAGCTTCATGCTCCCGCGACCGCGCCGGGGCGGGCCCCCTACTGGCCCGCATCCGCTGTCCACAACCCGACGACTCCGCGGAGGTAGGCCGTCTCGGAGCCGTCGTTTGGACTGGTCCCCGTTCGCTCGCCGCTACTAAGGGATTCGCTTTCGCTTTCTCGACACAGGTACTGAGATGTTTCAGTTCCCCGCTTTGGACTCGGTCGGGCCCTAGTGGCCCGCCGTCTAGACCTGCCGGTCTAGGGGTTTCCCCATTCGGTGACCCTCGGATCGATGCGTGCGACGCCGCTCCCCGAGGCCTTTCGTGGCGTGCCACGACCTTCTTCGCCCCATCCGCACCCGAGGCATCCCCCGTGTGCTGGTGTTGTCTTTCTCCTGTAAAGTTGTCAAGGTCCGAGTCGGTCCTTGGAAACCATATCGTCATGTGCGTCGGGAGCATTCCCTAGAAAGGAGGTGATCCAGCCGCACCTTCCGATACGGCTACCTTGTTACGACTTCACCCCAATCATCCGCCCCACCGTCGACGGGACCGTCCCTCACGGGTTCGGCCGACCGGCTTCGGGTGTGGCCAACTCTCGTGGTGTGACGGGCGGTGTGTACAAGGCCCGGGAACGAATTCACCGCCCCATGCTGATGGGCGATTACTAGCAATTCCGGCTTCATGCAGGCGAGTTGCAGCCTGCAATCCGAACTGAGATCCCGTTTGAAGGATTCGCTCCCGCTCGCGCGGTCGCGGCCCGTTGTCGGGACCATTGTAGCACGTGTGTAGCCCAGGACATCAAGGCCATGCGGATTTGACGTCATCCCCACCTTCCTCCGGTTTGTCACCGGCAGTCTCGTGTGAGTGCCCGGCCGGACCGCTGGCAACACACGACAAGGGTTGCGCTCGTTGCGGGACTTAACCCAACATCTCACGACACGAGCTGACGACAACCATGCAGCACCTGAGCACGCTCCCCGAAGGGCCCGCCGCTTTCGCGGCGCTCACGTGCCTGTCCAGTCCTGGTAAGGTTCTGCGCGTTGCGTCGAATTAAACCACATGCTCCACTGCTTGTGCGGGCCCCCGTCAATTCCTTTGAGTTTCAACCTTGCGGCCGTACTCCCCAGGCGGGATACTTAGTGCGTTAGCTCCGGCACCGCAGGGTGGACCCCCACGACACCTAGTATCCATCGTTTACGGCGTGGACTACGGGGTATCTAATCCCGTTTGCTCCCCACGCTGTCGCGCCTCAGCGTCAGGGTCAGGCCAGTGCGCCGCCTTCGCCACTGGTGTTCTTCCTGATCTCTACGCATTTCACCGCTCCACCAGGAATTCCACGCACCTCTCCTGCCCTCCAGTGCGACCGTTTAGCCGCCCTCCTCCGGGTGAGCCGGAGGCTTAAAACCGCTACGTATCGCACCGCCTACACGCCCTTTACGCCCAGTAATTCCGGACAACGCTTGCCCCCTACGTCTTACCGCGGCTGCTGGCACGTAGTTTGCAGGGGCTTCCTTCGTCGGTACCGGCTCCCCGGGACTCCCGTCCCGGTCTTCGTCCCGACAGACAGAGCTTTACAACCCGAAGGCCGTCTTCACTCACGCGGCGTTGCTCCATCAGGCTTGCGCCCATTGTGGAAGATTCCCTACTGCTGCCTCCCGTAGGAGTCTGGGCCGTGTCTCAGTCCCAGTGTGGCCGTTCACCCTCTCAGGCCGGCTACCCATCGTCGCCTTGGGAGGCCGTTACCCCCCCAACTAGCTAATGGGCCGCGAGCTCCGCGATGAGCGCCAGTTGCCCAGCTTTCTTCCCGTAGGAACGTATGCGGGATTGCCGCGCCTTTCGGCCCGATATCCCCCACTCATCGATAGATCACTCACGTGTTCCTCACCCGTCCGCCGCTGACCCGAAGGTCCGCTCGACTTGCATGTATTACGCACGCCGCCAGCGTTCGTCCTGAGCCAGGATCAAACTCTCCATGACTCATTGTCTTGCTGACTGTTTCTGTTTCCCTTGACGCATTCATGACGATATAGTTTTCAAGGACCGACGCCGCCCGCTGAAGCGGGGGGCTCACTGTCCTCGCGGACAGCTTTGATATAATAACACCATGGCACAGGATTTGTCTATAGCTTTTTTAAAGTTTTTTGGTTGGCTGAACTTTACTCCCACCGCATTGCTCTTCTCCAACTAATGGGTGTATGGTGAGAGTACCAACGTTAATATTAATAGATGGCACATCCCAAACAAAAGCAACAATGAGGTGATTCCACTGTCAAAAAAAGACGACGCTTTACCGAAGCTTACGCCCCTCCAATTCTTCGTAACCCAACAAAACGGAACAGAACCTCCGTATCAAAATGAATATTGGGATAACCATGAAGAAGGGCTGTACGTTGATGTCGTCTCCGGGATCCCATTATTCTCTTCTCGGGACAAGTTCGATTCGCATTGTGGATGGCCAAGTTTTACAAAACCATTAAGCCCGGACGTGATCCATGAGACTCTGGACACCAGTCACGGAATGCGCCGGATTGAAGTGCGCAGTACAGAAGCAGATTCCCATTTAGGACATGTTTTTGATGATGGCCCACGGGATAAGGGCGGACTACGCTATTGCATTAATTCCGCAGCGCTGCGCTTTATTCCCATCACAAAGCTCGAAGAAGCCGGATATGGCCGTTACTTAGATCTTTTTAAGAAATAGCGCATCCACCACTGCGAAGGAGGGCACATTATGAGGGACAAGGTCAACGCCGGGCTTTTAGCCCTATTTTTGGGCGCATTTGGCCTACAGAAATTTTATCTCAGGAAACACGCACAAGGCGTGCTCTATGTTCTCTTTTCTTGGACATTTATTCCCATGATTGCCTCATTCATTGAGGCTATCCGAATTTTTTCGATGACCGATGACCAATTTGATGACCGCTACAATACGGTATTTCATGACCAATTGGAAAACCTACGTGCGCTACGCAATAACGGACGGATCACACAAGATCAATTCGACGCCCAAAGGCACGCATTGACCCAGCTGCAATAACCTCCTTCTCCTTTAAACGCGCGGCCTGCCCAACTCATAGGGCGTTTCCTGGTAAACATAGTAGTTCAACCAGTTGCTAAACAGTAGGTGCGCATGAGCTCTCCATTTATGCACCGGAGTTTTGGCTGGGTTGTTCGCTGGAAAGTAGTCGCGCGGCATTGCAATGTCTAATCCGCGGCCCTTGTCGCGTTCGTACTCCTTGCTCAAGCTGTCACTATCATATTCGGCATGACCGGTGGCAAAAACCTGCCGCCCATCCTTAGTGGCCAAAAGATATAATCCTGCATCCGCTGAATCCGCCAAAATCTTCAAAGCCGGAATTTTAACAACATCCTCCTCTCGAATTTCTGTGTGGCGCGAGTGCGGCACGAAAAATTGTTCATCGAAGCCTCGGACAAGAGGTGTTTGTTCACGTAGGCGGTGCTCAAAAACTCCAAACATTTTTTGCGGCAAGTCATATTTAGGAATGCCATAGTGATGGTAAAGAGCAGCCTGTGCCCCCCAACAGATATGAAAAGTGGATGTCACATGCTCTAACTTCCAGTCCAATATCCGCTGCATTTCCGGCCAGTAGTCCACCTCTTCAAAAGCGAGATGCTCTATAGGAGCTCCCGTAACAATCATGCCATCAAAATACTGGTCCGCAATTTCGTCAAAGGTATTGTAAAAAGCCATCAAATGCTCTTGAGACGTGTTTTTCGAATTATGATTCTTAATCCGGAGCAAAGTCACATCAACTTGTAATGGCGTATTGCCCAACAATCGCAACAACTGCGTCTCGGTCGTCTCCTTAAGAGGCATAAGATTCAAGATAATGATTCGCAAGGGTCGAATATCCTGATGTCCTGCTTTTTGGTCGCCCATGACAAAAATATTCTCACGGTGCAAAATCTCTTTGGCCGGAAGATGATCGGGAATTTTTATGGGCACAAATTATACCTGCCTTTCTTACTACAGCCTTGTACTGGCTGATCAGTGAACTCCCCTTCGGCCATTGTTGCAGACATGACAATGACCCAGTGCCATGAGGCGAAAATTCAGGGCGGCTCCTAGACACTTTGTACTAAAGTTGCCGTGAGCCCAAGCTTCTCCTATTGTAGCATGGTTAAAGGCTTTATTCAGGTTTGCCGCAGGTGCCGGCCCCAAACCTATTAATAGCCTGCGTACGACTCCGATTACTCCTTGCGTTCCCCTCTGGGTGTAACGTCACGTTCTTGGTGTTCGGCAACACGGCATTTGCCCCCTTAATCTGCCCGGTCGCACCTTGCTTTTGGCAGGACGAGAGGAAATCGCGGTGATACTGACAAACCACTGATCGGGCTCTACAACACACCGCGTGAAACGCAACGACCCAGCCGGAGATGGGGGGCCACCGAGAGAAAACCGATCCTGGGGCTGGGTGGACGTTGGCGTGGATCGGACGGCGCAAGGAGTGCTGCGAGAGCTGGGGTACGCGCTTGTTGGCGTCCCAAGCTTCATGTGGCCGTTGCCATGCACTGTCCGCTCTGCCTTGGTGAAGGAGGCGGCCAGTTTGAGGACGATAGTCATCCTTATAATTCCGGCCTTGTTGACACCATCCGGATATTTCTGGTCTTGGCGGGTTCGCGGTATCGGCAGCAGGAAACCTGGTGTGATCACGGGTGAATGTTCGGCCTCCAACCCATTCGCGGCTGACGCGAAATGAGACTGGGGTCCAGAACCCGATCGATCCTCAGAAAGCACTAAAAACCCCCCGTCTATTTCAGACGAGGGGTGAAAAAAATTGTCGGCACGACTGGGCCTCCCAGATCCCTGCGGATCCAGTACCACCAGCGAGGCAGTGGGGGACGACCGTGTGCGGCATGGGAACGGGTCAACACACTTCCTCTGAGGCACCGACAAAGACGTCGGACCATCTCGGGCCCTAACAACTTCACAGGAGAAAGGACTTGACCGATTAGTATGGCCTCGCTCCGCCCGTTGCCGGGTGTCCACGGACCACCTATCAACCCACTGTTCTGGTGGGGGTCTCTCGGGGCTCTGACGAGCCCCCTGGATATCTCATCTTGGGGCCGGTTTCGCGCTTAGATGCGGTCAGCGCTTCTCCGATCCGAACATAGCTTCCCAGCGCTGCGTTTGGCAACACAACTGGGCACACCAGCGGTTCGTCCACTCCGGTCCTCTCGTACTAGGAGTCGCGCCCCGCAAATATCCTCCGCTTACGACGGAGAGGGACCGAACTGTCTCACGACGTTCTGAACCCAGCTCACGTACCGCTTTAATTGGCGAACAGCCAAACCCTTGGGACCGACTTCAGCCCCAGGATGCGATGAGCCGACATCGAGGTGCCAAACCTTCCCGTCGATATGGACTCTTGGGGAAGATCAGCCTGTTATCCCCGGGGTAGCTTTTATCCGTTGCGCGATGGCCCTGCCACACGGTGCCACCGGATCACTAAGCCCGCCTTTCGGCCCTGCTCGCACTGTCGCGCTCGCAGTCAAGCTCCCTTGTGCCTTTGCACGCCCTGCACGCTGTCCAACCGTGCTGAGGGAACCATGGGGCGCCTCCGTTACACTTTAGGAGGCGACCGCCCCAGTCAAACTGCCCCCCTGCCACTGTCCCGCGTCGGGTGACGACGGCGGTTAGATCGTGCACGCCGTGAGGGTGGTATCCCAAGGATGGCTCCCCCGCCGCTGACGCGGCGGCTTCTCCGCCTCCCACCTATCCTGTACACACGTCGCGCTCGACCCATGGCAGGCTACAGTAAAGCTCCACGGGGTCTTTCTGTCCAGTCGTAAGAACCCTGCATCTTCACAGGGATTGCAATTTCACCGAGTCTCTCGTTGAGACAGTGCCCAAGTCGTTACGCCTTTCGTGCGGGTCGGAACTTACCCGACAAGGAATTTCGCTACCTTAGGACCGTTATAGTTACGGCCGCCGTTGACTGGGGCTTCGGGTCGGTGCTTGCACACCTCGCCTTAACCTTCCAGCACCGGGCAGGCGTCAGCCCCTATACGGCGTCTTGCGACTTCGCAGGGACCTGTGTTTTTGGTAAACAGTCGCTTGGGCCGCTGTAGTGCCCCCGGCGGCGGACGCCGCCGGGCCCCCTTCTCCCGAAGTTACGGGGGTAATTTGCCGAGTTCCTTAACGAGAGGTCACTCGCGCGCCTGAGGCTCCTCGCCTCACCTACCTGTGTCGGTTTCGGGTACGGACACTCGGACACTCCCGAATCACTTTTCTTGGTCGCGGACGGCGCTCACTTCCGTACTAGCGTTTCCGTCCCCCTGGCGGGACGCCCTCGACCAACGGGGCGCTGACCCCCGTCCGCGACGTCCTGATTCGTTCGCCATGTCCGACTGGTCACGGAATCTCCACCGTGTCTCCATCGACTACGCCTTAACGGCCTCGCCTTAGGCCCGACTAACCCGGAGCGGACGATCCTGCCTCCGGAACCCTGCGGCTTTCGGCGGGCCCGATTCTCACGGGCCTTTTCGCTACTCATACCGGCATTCGCACTCCGCCGCGGTCCACGGCCGTTTCCACGACCGCTTCGCCCCCCGGCGGACGCTCCCCTACCACTGGCCCCCGTGCGGGGGCCAATTCGCCGCTTCGGTAGTCCGCTTAGCCCCGGACATTCTCGGCGCCGCGCGACTGCGACCAGTGAGCTATTACGCACTCTTTCAAGGATAGCTGCTTCTAAGCCAACCTCCTGGCTGTCTCGATCACGCGACGACCTTTGCCACTCAGCGCACATTTAGGGACCTTAGCGGACGATCTGGGCTCTTGCCCTTTTGACCTTGGAGCTTATCCCCCAACGTCTGACTCTCTCCCGCCTACCGACGACTTTGTCGTTTGCGAACAGGCAGTAATCCTTCACGGACCCCTTCCATTCACAGAGCGCTACCCCGTCGGTATTGTTCGGGGAGGCTCGCCCTCAAGCGATTTCGGGGAGAACCAGCTATCTCCGTGTTCGATTGGCATTTCACCCCTAGCCGCCGCTCATCCCAGCCCTTTTCAACGGACACGGGTGCGGCCCTTCATCCCGGCTTAAGGGGATTGCAGCCTGGCGCCGGCTAGATCACACGGTTTCGGGTCGATCGACCGCCACTTGTCGCCCTCTTCAGACTCGCTTGCGCTCCGGCTCCCGTCCTTGCGGACGTTAACCTCGCGGCGGCCGGTCACTCGCCGGTTCATTCTTCAATAGGCACGCCATCATCCCGTTGCCGAGACTCTGACGGCTTGACAGCACACGGTTTCAGGGTCTCTTTCACTCCCCTCCCGGGGGGCTTTTCACCGTTCCCTCACGGTACTCTGCGCTATCGGTGACGGATGGTCGGTAGTCTTGGGCGGTGGGCCGCCCAGCTTCCCACGGTCTTTCACGAGAACCGTGGTACTCGGGATCAGCGGCCGGTCCGGCCGCGGCAGCACGACGGGGCTCTCACCCGCTCGGGCGCTGCATTCCAACAGCTTCATGCTCCCGCGACCGCGCCGGCGCGGGCCCCCTACTGGCCCGCATCCGCTGTCCACAACCCGACGACTCCGCGGAGGTAGGCCGTCTCGGAGCCGTCGTTTGGACTGGTCCCCGTTCGCTCGCCGCTACTAAGGGATTCGCTTTCGCTTTCTCGACACAGGTACTGAGATGTTTCAGTTCCCCGCTTTGGACTCGGTCGGGCCCTAGTGGCCCGCCGTCTAGACCTGCCGGTCTAGGGGTTTCCCCATTCGGTGACCCTCGGATCGATGCGTGCGACGCCGCTCCCCGAGGCCTTTCGTGGCGTGCCACGACCTTCTTCGCCCCATCCGCACCCGAGGCATCCCCCGTGTGCTGGTGTTGTCTTTCTCCTGTAAAGTTGTCAAGGTCCAAAATGGTGGGCCGAGGTGGACTTGAACCACCGACCTCCCGCTTATCAGGCGGGTGCGCTAACCACTGCGCTATCGGCCCTTCATAGAACTGATGAACTCATCAACGAGTTCTCCCAGTCCCCAAAAACCATATCGTCATGCCGCGTCGGGAGCATTCCCTAGAAAGGAGGTGATCCAGCCGCACCTTCCGATACGGCTACCTTGTTACGACTTCACCCCAATCATCCGCCCCACCGTCGACGGGACCGTCCCTCACGGGTTCGGCCGACCGGCTTCGGGTGTGGCCAACTCTCGTGGTGTGACGGGCGGTGTGTACAAGGCCCGGGAACGAATTCACCGCCCCATGCTGATGGGCGATTACTAGCAATTCCGGCTTCATGCAGGCGAGTTGCAGCCTGCAATCCGAACTGAGATCCCGTTTGAAGGATTCGCTCCCGCTCGCGCGGTCGCGGCCCGTTGTCGGGACCATTGTAGCACGTGTGTAGCCCAGGACATCAAGGCCATGCGGATTTGACGTCATCCCCACCTTCCTCCGGTTTGTCACCGGCAGTCTCGTGTGAGTGCCCGGCCGGACCGCTGGCAACACACGACAAGGGTTGCGCTCGTTGCGGGACTTAACCCAACATCTCACGACACGAGCTGACGACAACCATGCAGCACCTGAGCACGCTCCCCGAAGGGCCCGCCGCTTTCGCGGCGCTCACGTGCCTGTCCAGTCCTGGTAAGGTTCTGCGCGTTGCGTCGAATTAAACCACATGCTCCACTGCTTGTGCGGGCCCCCGTCAATTCCTTTGAGTTTCAACCTTGCGGCCGTACTCCCCAGGCGGGATACTTAGTGCGTTAGCTCCGGCACCGCAGGGTGGACCCCCACGACACCTAGTATCCATCGTTTACGGCGTGGACTACCGGGGTATCTAATCCCGTTTGCTCCCCACGCTGTCGCGCCTCAGCGTCAGGGTCAGGCCAGTGCGCCGCCTTCGCCACTGGTGTTCTTCCTGATCTCTACGCATTTCACCGCTCCACCAGGAATTCCACGCACCTCTCCTGCCCTCCAGTGCGACCGTTTAGCCGCCCTCCTCCGGGTGAGCCGGAGGCTTAAAACCGCTACGTATCGCACCGCCTACACGCCCTTTACGCCCAGTAATTCCGGACAACGCTTGCCCCCTACGTCTTACCGCGGCTGCTGGCACGTAGTTTGCAGGGGCTTCCTTCGTCGGTACCGGCTCCCCGGGACTCCCGTCCCGGTCTTCGTCCCGACAGACAGAGCTTTACAACCCGAAGGCCGTCTTCACTCACGCGGCGTTGCTCCATCAGGCTTGCGCCCATTGTGGAAGATTCCCTACTGCTGCCTCCCGTAGGAGTCTGGGCCGTGTCTCAGTCCCAGTGTGGCCGTTCACCCTCTCAGGCCGGCTACCCATCGTCGCCTTGGGAGGCCGTTACCCCCCCAACTAGCTAATGGGCCGCGAGCTCCGCGATGAGCGCCAGTTGCCCAGCTTTCTTCCCGTAGGAACGTATGCGGGATTGCCGCGCCTTTCGGCCCGATATCCCCCACTCATCGATAGATCACTCACGTGTTCCTCACCCGTCCGCCGCTGACCCGAAGGTCCGCTCGACTTGCATGTATTACGCACGCCGCCAGCGTTCGTCCTGAGCCAGGATCAAACTCTCCATGACTCATTGTCTTGCTGACTGTTTCTGTTTCCCTTGACGCATTCATGACGATATAGTTTTCAAGGACCGACGCCGCCCGCTGAAGCGGGGGGGCTCACTGTCCTCGCGGACAGCTTTGATATAATAACACCGGACTCGCGCCAATGCAAGCCCTTTTTTAAACCTTTTTAAAAACCGTTGGAACGGAAGGTTTACTGCAAGAAATCCCAAATTTTTGGGTCCTCAATGCCTAGTCGCCACAACGCAATGCCCCGCAACTCATATCCTGATACCAAATTTATCTTCGATAAGAGACTTTGAGTGTCTTCAAACCATACCGAATGGGTTTGCCCATCTTGAACATAAACAAAGTGGTTTTGCCCTGATTGATGGGTATACTGCTCCTCTAGGCCTTGTGCCTGACCATAACTTAACGCAACAGCGCCAGAACCACCCCAATCATAGCCGTAACCCGGGATCCCAAGAATCACTTTGCGAGGCGGCACAACAGAAATAGTGTAATTCAAAACTGATTGAACCCAAGAGGGTGAGGCGATCGGACCGGGAGCGCCACCTGCATAATGCTCGTCGTAAGCCATAATCATCAATAAGTCTGCACTTTTCGCTAACGCCGCGTAATTATACGCACCTGTCCATGAATTCTGCGGTTGATAGCTTGTCTCTGCTGGCAAAGACAAGGTGACATAATATCCGTGTTGATGAAAGACCTGCGCTAACCGTTGAACAAAAGACGTAAAAGCATTTTGTTCTCCAGGGGCAATGCCTTCCCAGTCAAGATTCACCCCATCAAAACCGTTATCTTCTACTAGGGTTAACATATTTTCTATAGCACGATTGCTCGCCTGCGCGCTATTTAATAACGGTCCGAAAACCGATTGGCCTGCCATATTTTCGACGAGAGCAAACGTCCATAGGTTATGTTCGCGGGCAATTTTCAATACCGCTGGATTCGTTTGCCCCGTAATCGTCCCGTTGGCTTCAATCGTGTACCAAAAAGGAATAATCCCGCTTAAAAAAGGCAAATAATGTTGAAGCATGGCTGCCGCATTACCTTGATTGCCCGGGTCATAAAAATATCCCAACACCATTCCTGGGGGCAATCCATCAGTCGGCGACGCCTGACGCGCTTTGGCATTAGCACGATGACGCAAGGACACGGAAACCTCCGCCGGGCGCAAAAGGGCCCGGTCCCAACTGGCCACGACAGGAACATTTTGAAGATAGAGCAAGGCTCCAATCACGGCAATCAAGGCGATAATTCCCATAATGACGGTCCTTGGATGCCTTCGGCCTGATATTGGCGACCACATTCACGCCCCTCCTTCATCTCAATGCATTCTATGCGGGCCACTGCCTATTTAGACGGGCTTTTCAGTATAATAGTCGTGAAAGGATGGGGAGCGCGTGCATACCTTACTCATCGAAGATGATGATCGTGTTGCTCGATTGATAACATTAGAACTCCGACATGCCGGTTGGGATGTGCAATGGTGCGCCAAAGGTCGTGATGGATTGTCAGAAGCCGTTGGCGGTAGCTACGATGTCGTGATATTGGACTTGATGCTGCCTGACATCGACGGGTTGAAAGTGTGCCAATCGCTACGCCAAGTCTCAGATACGCCCATTCTCATTTTGACGGCACGCGATGCCGTTATTGACCGCGTGCGCGGGCTTGATGCTGGGGCCGATGATTATCTAGTCAAGCCTTTTGCAACGGCTGAGCTGCTTGCACGAATGCGAGCCTTAACACGGCGTCCTGCCAACGTATTTCATCAAGATGATATGATTAAAGTAGGGCCACTAGAGCTCTATCCCATGCGCCATGAAGTTCGCTTAATGAACAGCACGATTGATCTGACCCGTCGCGAATTCGATTTGTTGCAATACTTTATGCAAAATGTCGGGATTACCCTAACGCGCGATATGATTCTCGACCGCGTATGGGGATGGGGTTACTCGGGGGCTTCAAATATTGTCGATGTCTATGTCGGATATCTGCGGCAAAAAGTAGGTCTTCCCACCGAAGAACTCAACCTCGTCACAATTCGCGGCGTCGGTTATGTGTTAAAATTCGAAGCGTCTCCAGCGTAGACTCCACAACCAGCGGAGATGAAGGGCAAGCGGGCCATCAAAGCGATGCGGCCCCGTAATCTAGGTGCGCGTCTTATCACTTCTTGAACAATGACAGGTGGCATTATGGACAACAACTTTGTTCCGCCAAAAGGCGGTGGAGCCGGGCGCACCCAGGTTTCTCGAAAGCACCTGGTTACCTATCCTAAAAGTTTGCGCACACGTTTCACCATTCAAACGGGTGGGGCTATTGTTAGTTTAGTCGTTGCCTTTGCTCTGATTACCCTTTTTGCCGTGAGTATTCATTTGTATGATGCTGCTGTCAGTGACGCCTCGAGCGTTTATTCGGGCATTTCTGAAGCGCATGGCACTACACTGCAGGTCCTTTTGCATGAATATACCCGCAAAGTCGATCCGCATGTTTGGATATTGAAAGACCATCGCGTCTTATTTCGCTCACCTAATACGACCCCATATCCCTTTGGCCCCCTAACCAATGCCATCGTCCCCCATCCGCTCTCCTCGCGCTTAGTCCACGAGCGGGAAGGCCTGCAGTACGTTGTAGACTGGCCCCTGCGCCCAGACATTGATCTGTTAGGCGATTTAGTCTTAGTCATGGGCATAACAGGGGTAGCAGCAGCAGCGGGCGGCGTCCTGCTTGGTCGTTGGACGACACACCGAGTCCTTGAGCCGGTTAAGCGTATGACGCATTCCGTCGAACGCATGTTGGCTACGAATCAATTTTTGCCGGTGGAAAACCCGTCGCGCACCGATGATGAATTCAGCCGACTGGCTGGACTCCTCTCTCAATTAGTGCAAACGCTGGAATCCAGGTGGCAAAGGGACCGAACATTGCTGGCTGACGCAGCCCATCAATTGCGTACTCCTCTTGAAGTCATTCGTGGCAATTTAGACATCCTCCGCGATTGGGATACGATCGATCGCGCTACGGAAGAAGAAACGATTGCCGCTATTGACCGGGCCGTCTCGGAAATGATTACGCTAGTGGGAGATCTTCTCACGTTGGAACACGTGCGCAATGACGGACCGGTCGAGCTGGCCCCCTACTCTCTGCGGCCTCTGTTAGAAGATGCGGTGGAAGATGCGCGAGCTCTTAACCCAGACCTGCACATTACCCTTCACGCCGTTCATACCCACCGCATCTTGGGCCACGAACCGTTCGTACGGCGGGCGTTATGGGCCGTACTCGAAAATGCCGTCAAGTATAGTCCGCCTGGGGGGGCCATTGATATCGACATCATTCCCCAAGGACCATTCTTAGGAATCACCATCCAAGACCATGGGCCAGGAATCCCACCAGAAGATATTCCCCATATTTTTACGCGCTTTTTTCGCGGGACTAATGGGCATGGCAAGCCCGGAACTGGACTCGGGTTGAGTATTGCAGAGGCGCTAATGAAATCCCAACGAGGCTCAATTACTGTACACTCTACGGCCCACGGAGCTGCTTTTACCTTGTGGTTTCTTCGGGCTCCGAACTCATCACCGGGTTCCGCCGAGGAGCCTTTTTAAGACGTGGAACATAATACCAAACATAGCCGGTCACGATGGCTGTCAACCCCATAACGAATAAGAGCGCCGTGGGTATGCCCCCGGTCGTGGTGAGCAACGCTCCCACTCCTAACAGCAAAAATACGGCGCCGACAATAAGCGCGGCCCACGGATAACCCAGCGCCCGAAAAGGCCGCGGTCGCTGCGCTTCCCGCCTACGGAGGGAAAATACCAGCCACGCCGATAAGGCGTACACCAATCCTTCGACGCCCGCTCCGGCGTTGATCAAAACGGTATACCATCCCGTCGCCATGACTCCTAAAGCCAGCGCTAAGGATAACCCAGCTAGAAGCAAGAGCGCATAAGACGGCACCCAATATTTATTCAGATGAGACAAACCCCGTGGCAGGGTCTTCTCGCGCGCCAACGCGTAAACAAATCGCGAGGCGGTAAAGAGTCCCCCATTGAAGGTCGTCATGGCGGTCGTCATGGTAATGATCACCATCCACCAAAATCCCCAGCGCCCCAAGGCTTTCTCTCCGACAATCAATTGCGGGATGAGTGTAGCATGCAAAGCGCGGATATCCGGAAAAATCACGCTAATCGCTACGGTAAAAAGGCCAAAAGCCACTGCAATCAACCCCAACGCCATGTACATGCCGCGCGAAATCGCTCTGGCATCATCAAATTCTTCTGCCAATGGCGTCACCCATTCGAAGCCTACGTAAATAAATACCCCTAACGCCACCGCTTGAAAAATTCCAGGACCGACATGAAATAGCGGTTGGCCATGAGGCCAAGGAGTCTTTCCTAAAATAATCAGCGAAATCACAACCAGAGTCATCAAGAGCACGGCACCGTTAATATCTTGGATTTTACCTGATACCCTAATACCACGCAGATTGGCTCCTGCAATCGCCCCTAACAACAAAACAATCCATAGCCAACCTGGTATTATCGGCACGGCGGCATGAAATGCTTGAGCCAATACAAAAGCATCCGCCGCAATCACAAAAACCACCGTGGCGGCATAGACCAAAGAGATAATTAACGATAGCCTGTCGTTTAGGCCCTTGCGTGTCCAGACCCGAATAGCGGCCGCCGATGGATAAAGACCGCTGAGTTCTGCAAAATTGCTGGCAGAAAAAATAATGAGGCCTCCTGCCACGAGCAAGGCAATCCATGCCGAAGCCCCACCAGCGTATTCGGCCACTTCTACACAGGCCAAAAAATTGATAGCGGCAGAAGCTAAACCAGCACTCGTTGAAACGGCCGTGCGAAGCGGCAACACATGCCTCGAGGCCATCTTATTCCCCCCAAATCAACAGCGTAATAATATCCAGCCGCATCAAATCATCTTGGCTCCCTTTCACCAAAAGGTCCCCCGCATTATAAGGCTCCGTCGGACTCATTGCACCTGAAAAAATAGCTTGGATGATGTCATAAGGGGCTTGAATCTGCAAATCAGGTTCTACAGCAGGTCCCTCGCCTGCCGTAATCACGCCCTCTTGACTGGTCAGCCAAAAAGATTGCGCGCGGTCCGTCGCTACAATGGCAATCCGCCGAGTCCAGTCGCGATTCATCTGACGCAGACGGGAATTAGCATTGCATTGCGCAGCAAAATGTTCTAGGGTCTTGAGCATATCTGTTAGCCTCTTTCTTCACGTTATTCTCTAGTGGGACGCATTTCCCTTTGCACCTTCAAATCGGCTCACATGCCACTGCAGTCCCGCATTCATCACAACATCCGCCCAGCCGTTGTCTTCCGGTCGCACGCCCGATATCGCCACCAGCGCCGCTTCCATCACGTTCGTACCAAAACTACGCCCGTCTAAGAACGGCGTCGTGGTCACCAAGGTCTGTAAATGGCGTTCCTCCAACAACAAGCGATCGTCTTTCGTCGTGGTATTCGTCACGATTACCTTACCCTGTAACTGATCGGGCAAGTAGCGGCGAATGAAGTGAAAATCTCCAGCGATAATGTCGGCTTCATTAAAATATTTTCCATAAGCATTGTTGGACACGGTATGGTCTTGTTCAGAACCCGTAGGATACAACATCGAGAAAGGCATTTTGATGAGATCTGGCAAAAGCTTTCGGGCAAACTCTTCGAAATCGCCCGCGATTGTTGGAAAGCCCATGGTATAGAAGGCCTCAGCCATTCCAAATCGATCCATTGCGGAGACTAAAAGAACTTTTTGATGCGGGTTGATAAGACCCATTTCCACCAATTGCTGAATCACATGGGGTTCCCACACCGCTTTGAGCCCACTACCATCCACAACCGGCGTATGGCGCGCGGCTTGGGCAAGCTTTTGAGCATCTCGAATTTCATATCGCTGACTTTTAACAACAAGATACCGGTCAATGCCACCTAAACCGATCACATCGACCTTCCCGTCCAACGATGCAATCCATTGCCGTGCACGTTCCATATCGCCATCTGTACCCCGCCGCACAATCTCCACAGCCTGGTCTAATATGACTGCGGTCGTCTGATGATCACGGCGCGCACTACCAAGGCTGACACTGACCACGTGTTTCATTAAATTTCTCAAAGCCTCCCATAGAAAAAAGCTGTGCACAATATTGCACACAGCTAGTGTATCGCCTTTTTCTTCTTATTCCTAGAGCTCGTCTACACTTCCTAAGGGTCGCATCGTCGGGAAAAGAATGACATCCTTGATAGACGGACTATCAGTCAACAACATTATCAGGCGGTCAATACCAATTCCCAACCCCCCCGTCGGTGGCATTCCATGCTCTAGGGCGTTAAGAAAGTCTTCATCAAGGGGAGGCACTTCATCGTTACCCTGACGCCGCTGTTCTTGCTGGGCTAAAAACCGTTCGCGCTGGTCTAATGGGTCATTGAGTTCAGAAAAGGCATTGGCCAATTCACGCCCTGCCACAAACAATTCAAAGCGCTCCGTGAGGTGTGGATGGTGCGGATCGCGTTTCGCTAAGGGCGAAATATCCACGGGATGATGCCACAGAAAGGTGGGTTGTACCAAATCCGGCTCCACAACTGACCCAACAATCTTGTCAAAGCCCCCTACAATCAAGCGCTTAAGATGCAGCTCAAGCGCAATGCGCAGATAAAGCGTCATGTCGAGCGCATTATGGTGGGTCGCGAAGGGCCGAGCTTCAGTACCTCCTGCCAAGGGCAGGAGGACCGGAGTTTCAACTTCGGTAAAATGGCGTTCAGCGAGAAATTGGCGGATAAACGTAATGGTTCGACTGCGGATATCAAAAACCCTCCGCACTTCCGGATTGACTAACAAGTCGAGATAGCGTTGCCGATAGCGTAAATCGATATTCGTCAGCCCATGCCGCTTATCGGGTAAATCTAGCAAACTTTTGCTCAGATATTCAAACGTTTGCACCTCAATGGAAATTTCTCCACGGCGCGTCTTAAAGACAGTGCCCTCTACTCCTAGGATGTCACCGAGATCTAGATACTCGGTGAGCCCGAACAACTCGGGGCCCACAATGTCTTCCCGAATGTGGCACTGAATTTTGCCTTCTTCATCCGCCAAATCCAAAAACATGGCCCGACCATGGGTACGAATCGCCATCACACGACCTGCGACCCGCACGGTCCGACCTTCCCACTCCTCGTAGTTTGCATGTAAATCAGCGCTATGCGCTGTCACATCGAAGCGGGTCGGCTGATACGGATTGACGCCCCGCGCTCGCAACGCCTGCAATTTTCCAAGCCGCACCGCGCGGGGATCAAAACTTTCCTCTGCCAAAATCAGCCCTCCAAAAGTTATGAAATCTTCACAATCTGCATCCGAATTTTGCCAACCGGCGCAGACACTTCCACAATTTGTCCGACTCTCGCTCCCATCAACGCTTTACCAACGGGAGATTCGTTTGAAATATGATTTTTGTTGGGATCGGCCTCAGCAGCTCCCACTAGTGTGTACTCTTCTTCAAAATCTTCTTCCAAATCTTTGACAGTCACCACCGACCCAATGTGAACGGCATTGGGGTCGACATTGTGATTGTCTACAACCTTAGCTTGACGGAGCATTTTTTCAAGGGTCTGAATTCGGCCTTCTACAAAAGCCTGCTCATTTTTCGCGTCCTCATACTCGGAGTTCTCGGATATATCCCCAAATTCCCTAGCCGTCTTAATACGTTCTGAAACCTCATGGCGTTTGACCGTCTTAAGATTTTCCAGTTCTGTTTCGAGCTTTTTGAGGCCCTCTTCGGACACTAGCAACTCCTTGTCGCTCAAAATGATACCCCGCTTTCTTTAGTTAACGCTGACTGATGAATGTTACGGAAAAATTTGCTCTCGTATGCTATGTGGACCCATTATATACATTTGGCGCCGCCATGCAATAATCCGTATCACTATTTTGGCGAATCGTTCAAAGATAGCCCGCCTTCAGACACAGCCAGAATAGTTTTTCGCAACGAGTCAATATCCACCACCACATCAGCGCTGAGAGGCGTTTCCCCTAACACTACCGGGATTACAGCACGGCTGTCTAGCAATGCCGCCATTAGGCGCACCCGCGCGTTGGAGGCTAATAAGATAATGGCATCAAACTGACGAAATCGGCTGGCAAGGTCCATGATCTCATTAATCAATTCTATGCCATTTTTTGACTGCGCGTACTCCCAACGCTCTTGGTTAGTCATCACCCAACACAGTTCTACGCCAAGATCCTGGCACGTCTTACGAATTTCCTCCGTATTCTGCACAGGAAAGCCAATCACGGCTATCGAGCGTCCTTTACGAAGCTCACCAACCGTCTCTAGACGCGAGACAAAAGATCGATCCACGTGAAACTTTCGGGCCACATCTTGTTGAGACAGACCTTGAGAGCGGGCCAAAAGAATTTGCTCGGCCATATCGGTAATGCGGGACAAACTAACCACTTTGTCTCCGATGCGGATTAAATCCACGTCAAATCCTCATTGCGTGCATGATTCAACCACTCCGCAATGAGTCGCTCGGCATCTTCCAACGTCTCGATCGACGTCGACCGACTGCGAAAAGCCGCGGATCCCGTTGTGCCCCGCAAATACCATGCTAATTGCTTGCGCATCTCGCGAATCCCCACCACCTCACCCTTCACTTCAACCATCCTTTGCGTGTGTAAACGCGCCATTGCTGCGCGTTCTTCAGCTGATGGGGGGGAGAGATGCTGACCTGTACGAACAAACTCCGTAATCCGGCGAAAGATCCACGGATCACCAAATGAGGCGCGTCCCACCATGACCCCATCCGCATGGGTCTGTTCCATCATCCGCACAGCATCTTCGGGCGTTTTGATATCTCCATTGCCAATAACGGGTATAGACACGCGTTCTTTCACTTGACGAATAAAGTCCCAGTTCGCTGGCCGTACGTATTGGTCATCTCGGGTACGCGCATGAATGGTTAGTGCCGCCGCTCCCACGCGCTCAAAAGCCTCAGCCAGTTGCGGGGCGGTAATCGAATGATGATCCCATCCGGCACGCATCTTCACGGTAACAGGAATATCGACCGCATTCACCACCGCTTGCACCACGGCTACGGCTCCCGGAATATCGTTTAGCAACGCAGACCCATCACCGTTCTTGACAACCTTGGGCACGGGACAGCCCATATTGATGTCAATAAGGTCACACCCTTGTGCGGCCGCCTCGCGTGCGGCTTCTGCCATCATCTCAGGGTCTGACCCTGCTATTTGAATCCCCACAGGGGTTTCTTGCGGATCAATTTCCATCAACCAGTAACTCTTAGCACTCTTATGCAATAAGGCGTTCGCATTCACCATCTCTGTAATGCATAACGTTGCACCCTGTTTTCGGGCAATCGCACGAAACGCCCGGTTAGACACGCCGGCCATCGGAGCAAGCATCACAGGTGGATCAATCGTCATGGGTCCAATTTTCATCGCGGAAAACCGTAGCCTCCTTCCCGTTTGGTGATGAACAACAACGATCACCTTCTTAAAATTTGCCACGCTATTATACCATAATCATTTGACCCTTATTCCGGGCCGCAAGCTAGCATCGCTACAGAGCCTCTTGCCTATAGTCTCCCATAACACTTGTGGAGCCATTTCTCTCCTCAATTATTTTAGGCGGGAAACTCCTCTCTCACAACGTCCTCGGGAATTTTTTCCAGAAATTCTGCCAGCGGGTCTTTGTTGCATAGGACCGTGGATTTCTTGTTATAATTAAGTAAGTTACTAAAATGAGTGTGCTCGCCCCATATTCAGGAGGTTTGTGCAATGGACCCACAATCTCGCCAAATGCTCATGGCACTCATCGCTCTGCAAGATGCTTTGGGCGGACAATACGGCACTTTATCTCGCCCTAAGTTGCGGTTGCTATTAAAGTTGACGCACTCCTCTCTCACGATTTCCGAATTAGCCGAGCGTCTCAACATCTCGTCGCCAGGTGTAACGCAAATGATTGACAAACTTCAAGCTGAAGGCATTGTCGCACGTCACAGTCCTGTAGGCGACCAACGAACGGTCTGTGTCACCCTCACCGAAACCGGGCGGCAGGTGCTGCACATCGCAGAGGCGGCTTTCTTGACGAGAGTCCAAAGCTTGCTCAAACCTTTAAGCCCGGAGGAGCAAGAAAACCTTCTCACTCTACTCAAAAAGATTACCGATCCGACTATGTCCTATGGAAAGAAGATGACCCTATCGTGAGCAGCGCTCCCTCTCCTTATACACGCAAAGGCTGGCACTCTCTAGGCACGGTTGCCCAACGCCTCATTGCGGCCCGTTTTCTTCGGAGTATCGCCCAAGGTGCCCTCGCTGTCGACTTTACCCTCTATCTCAAAGCAAGAGGTTGGAGTGCGGTCGACGTGGGATTGCTCTTGATGGCGGGCGGCCTATCTGGCGCGGTTCTGAGCCTCTTGGTGGGCATTGTCAGCGACCGCATCGGCCGCCGTCTTTTCTTACTCATCTATGAAATCGGTCTGACCGTCGGCATGGCCGCCATCATTATCCACCCCGCAGCCTGGATTATTGTCGTGACCGCAGCAATTTTTGGGTTTGGGCGCGGCGCCAACGGATCATCCGGTCCTTTCGCTCCGGCAGAACAGGCATGGCTCGCCCAATCCATTCCCGGACCGCGCCGAGGTTCTGTGTTCAGCTTTAATGCGGGTCTACAGTTTTGGGGCATGGGAATTGGATCCCTGTTGGCTGCAGTATTGCCGCATATGATTCCGGGAGCACGGGGCGCACAGGCCTATTTGCCGCTATTCTTGCTGAACTTGCTGATGGCCCTTATCAACTTAGCCCAAATTTACAGCATTCATGAATCCCCACGGCATAATGCTCATCCTTCCGAGTCCGCATCAAAGACCGACGGGGTTCCCGAGGAACACGCCATCCATCGCCGCGAAAACAGGGCGCTCACACTGCTTGCCATTGTCAATACGATCAACGCCCTCGGCATCGGACTCGTCGCCCCTTTGTTACCATACTGGTTTAATGTCAAATTCGGGGTAGGCCCCGCCGAAATTGGGCCCGTCTATGGACTGACATTTTTTCTTACGGGCATCTCATCCCTCATCATCGGCCGGGTATCCGAATCGATCGGTCTTATTCGTTCTATCGTGATTCCGCGCCTGCTTGGGGTAGTACTCCTGATTGGGATTCCTTTTATGCCAAGTTTTACGATAGCGGCCGTACTCTATGTGGTCCGTTCAATTGTCAATCGCGGCTCGGTCGGCGCTCGGCAAGCCTTTAGCCTTTCGCTTGTCCGCGATAAGCGTCGTGGCTTTGCCAGCAGTTTAAACGCTGTCTCCTGGAGCCTTCCCGCCGCTGTGGGTCCAGCCGTGGGAGGCTGGTTCATCAACATGGGATCCTTAGTCTGGCCCTTCATAATTGCGGCTGGGCTGCAGCTCGGTTACGTCATTTTATTTCCGACCATCATGGCCCAATACGAGGTCAAAAGTCCCGCGTCTCCGTAAGATCCGCGCATCACGTTTTGTGGAACACTTCGGCAGCATCGACGCCTAGGGCATGATAAAGCCGCCCCGCTGTATCGGTTAGCGGAGGCGCACCAGGAAACGAAACCGTCTCACAGGCCGCATTGTCTTGAATCACCCACGCTGGCTGGTGAATAAAATCAACTGTCAGCGTGGCTCCTTGTCCAAAATCATCCGCACACCCTTCCATAAAAGGACTGCTTGGAGGCAATGCATTCAAAATGCGAACGATTTGGTTAATTTTTTTCCGTTGACGCAGAACAAAATCCTGCGCGGAAGCGCCGTAGCGCCACGGATGATAGACGACCCGAATGTCCGCAATCTCTTGCGGGTTAAGAATTTTGGTGGATGCCGGGCGAGTTGGCGGCGTATAGGATAGGGTTTCATAGGCCATGAAACACGCATGAGGCCCTACTGGGCGAAAGTTCAAGGCAATTTCCTGATTGTTTTGGATACCCTGGCCAAACTCTATCCCTTGAATGGTATCCGATACGTTTCCATCGCTACTTTCCGCCTGGCTTAACACCCGGTAGCCGCGTTGCTCCAAAGCGCGGGTAAACCATCTTTCCGCCGTTGCGGCAGACGTCGGCACTCGGTAGGCCGTGGACATAAATTCCTGGACACCGCCGGCAGTAGGAAATCCAAAGGGAGAATTCCCTAAATGTGCTGACGTTTTGACACTGCCGGGGTAATTAGGAACCGTAACAACGCCACGGCTGTTGTCCGCGACCCATTGGGCATGGGCTGGGGGCACACCTATCAGAAGTCCTGCCATCACGACGGGACTCATTACCGCGGCGCCCAACGTCTTGTCCATCATATCGCCTCCTATTTTCCTGTAGCATTCCCAGCTCGCTCCAAAGATATGGCATGGAGAAACCAAAGGTCAACGCCGCACGCCCGAGACCCATAAAACACTTACCCTAGATTTCAACCTTTTTTCTCTGCTTGGTGCAAGCATTTTCTCTCTTTTAACGAACACTAGGGGATTGCTCATGAATAAGCAATCCCCTATTAAGAAAAAAGCACACCGCTTTTAACCCACCAACCCTATCCTTGACTCGCCACTTCCCCCATTGTGCTATGGCGCTCAAGCGCTGTAGTCAGGACGTGGCCCTGACTTAATAAGGCAATGATTCCGATGCATAAAATGCCAGCCGATACAAAAAACGGTACTGTCATCCCGAAATGCTGTCCGATTAATCCGGACAAGATCGGAGCCACTGCCGCTCCAGCCCACCGCAGAAAATTATAGGCTCCCGAAGAAATGGACCTTGAGTAAGGGGATATCTCCATGGCCAGCGTCGTAAACAACGCGTTGGCGATGCCGCAAAAAAACCCTGTAATCACCACAATGTACAACAGTGCATAACCAGGCAGAATTCCTGCTAATACAAAGAGAATCACAATAAACGGTAAATTTAAGGATAATATCGTCACCGGCTTCATGCGGCGTAGTAGCCAGTTCACCACCACCACGGATGAAAATGCCACCAATATTCCCCAGAAAAAGTAGGTATACCCCAAGGTAATCGCTTTTAGCCGGCCTAACGTGAGCGGTGAATAGGCTAAAATGGTAAAGAAGGCATAGCTATAGCTCAACCCAATCAATGCATTCGTTAAAATCGCGCGGTCACCCAACGCCCGAAAAATATCCCGCGCAGTCCTTGGCACCTCTTTTGCTGGCGGCTCTTTAACCAAAGTCCACGTCGCCAAAAAGGCAATAGCCATCAACGACGCCGTCCCGAAAAAGGGATCCCGCCAATTGAGGCTGCCGAGCGCTCCACCCAGTAAGGGACCCGACGCAATTCCCAGTCCTAAGGCGGCTTCATATAAGGTAATTGCCGGCCCCATGCCGCCCGTCGACAAGCCCACAATAATGGACAAGGCTGTGGATGTGAAGAAGGCATTGCCAAGGCCCCACCCCCCGCGAAATATCGCTAAAATCGGGATAGACGGGGACAACCCTGAACAGGTGGCAAAGACAACAACCATTCCCAATCCCAGCATCATCGTCCGTTTACCCCCCAAGCGGGTACCTAACACGCCAGAAATCAGCATGGTCAACGCCATGACCGCAATGTAGCTCGTAAACAGCCATTCCACCTGAGACGGGGTTGCTCCCATAGCCCGTCCAATCAACGGCAAAATCGGATCGACCACCCCAATGCCCATAAACGCCACAAATGTCGCAAACGCCGTCGCCCACACGGCAGACGGATAATGTTTCATTGAAATTCCTCCTTATGCGGTAACTTGTATGATACAATATCGTTGTTGCATCATACAAGTTAACGTTCATGGTAGGATGGATGTCGTTAAGATCCGTAAAGGGGCAATGCCGTATTCATGACGATAGCGTAGAGCAGGTGGAATATGCCGTAGCCGCTTTGGTCCGGCTTGTGACCGCAGCGCATCCCCGTGACCCGCGCATCGCAGCATTGGACCGTTCCGCTTACTTAATTTTGCACGAAGTACTAAGTCACCCTGATCCGCCTGCTGTGCAAGATTTGGCGGGCGAACTCAAAGTCGATTTGTCGACCATGAGTCGCCAAGTCTCCGCCATGGAGGCCAAAGGCCTCTTAGAACGCGTCCCAGAACCTCATAATTCCCGGGTACACCGCGTTCAGGCCACGCAATATGGTCGAGATCAATTTAAATTGATGAAAAGCGCCCGTCTGGAAGTCTATAAGGACATCTTGGACGACTGGCCCGAAGGTGAGCGTGCGCGCCTCGCCTATTACCTCCAAAAGCTCAGCGAATCGGTTCGCGAATATCAAAACTGCTCTAATGAAAGAAACGCGCCAGACAATAATCGGCCATGACAAAATGAGTCCCTCTCCAATCAGCGCCACGAGTGGGCAAAAACCATTCGTAGCAGACTGACGAGGAACTCACTTACAAAACAGGCGTCCGGAAGGGCACGTTTGGCCGCTCCCCACTTCTTTAAAAAGGTATGCGGTTAGCTGACCCCTTCCATGATGTGCGGCACTTTTTTCAGTACGTTAATAATCATCTTCACGCCCACTTGCACATCAGGGTCTTTAAGTGCACGCAACAGTCCCATTGCCGTCATTTTCTGCGGATCCGCCTTGGCTTCCTCTACGGCACTGGCGGCAGCATCCATAATTTTGAGTCCTAAGTCTAACAATCCTGAACGGATAGCTCCGTCAAGCGCTCGCGACGCTTCCACGACGATGCCGGACACACGCTCCACCATTTGCGTTGTGGCCGAGTCACGCACAGCACTGATTAAAGAGGAAAAGTCCACAATAGCGGCCCATGTGCCATCATGTTGCCATGACACCATCTGTTGAAACAAACTCATCATGGCATTTTGATTATCCAGCACAAAATTGAGCGCTGAGACGGTTTCAGGTTCTGATGCCCTGGCGGCCAAAGAGCCCAGCGACGACAATAACGAGGCAACGCGCTCAGCCATTGCAGGACTGGCAGAACTTTTCACAGCCGTCAGCAATGCCGTAAACTCCTTAATTGCATCCCATGTGCCGTCATGCTGCCACACATCTAGCTGCGCAGCCGCTTGCGTAAGCGACGGCGCCCGCTCGATCAGCTCCTGGGCCGCCTTTTTCGCCTCGTCACTCGCAGCCAGTGCCGTGAGTTCTCCCATATTGGACAATAAGGAGCCAACCCGCTCCGCCATAGGCGGCGTCGCCGACGCTTTAAAAGCCGCGGCTAGCGAAGCAAGCTCCACCAACGCGTTCCACGTGCCATCTTGATGCCAGCGCGCCAACTGCACCAATGTCGACTGAATGACGGCTTCATGCTCTAAGATTGTATCCACCGTGCGGCCCGCAGCCGGATCTTGCGCCTTGGCCGCCAATTCTCCAACCGTACTCAACATCGTTCCAATCCGCTCCGCCATCTGCGGCGTCGCACTGTCACGAAACGCCGTGAGCAGCGCTTTCCATTCTCCTAGGGTTTCTTCCGAAACTTCAATGGCAGCCATACGCTTACGTCCTTTCTGTATTCTCTGCCCGGCACCTTATAGAACACCTGCTGGGGTGAGCCAATACATGCGGTTATAGGCGAGCTTGAACATATGAATCATCTCGGTCGGTTCTTGGGGTTTGGGCGGATGCGCATAATCAAACTGAATGTAGGTCGCATTCTTCAAGCCAGTTTCAATAAAACAAAAGACTTTGCCGTCATAGCGAACGGAACCTAAGCCACCCCGTAGCAAATTGACGAGATTGGCCGCCACGACGTCTGCCTCAAAATGCGCCGTGGAACCTGCTTTACTAATGGGAAGATTAGTGGCATCTCCCAACACGAAGATATTGTCCGCACCTTCCATCCGCAATGAGTAGCGGTCGGTTGGAATCCAATTGCCCGCATCGCCCAATTCCGAGCGGCCAATAATGTCCTGACCGCGATGCGGTGGGATCGCAACAAGAAGGTCATAATTCAGCGTTTCTCCTTCTAAGCTGGTGATTGTGCGCTTGGCGGGATCCACATTTTCCGGATTGAAATAGATATGAGATTCGATGCCCCGCTCCGCAAACACGGGTGTGGCCCAGTTTGCAACGGGTTCAAGGGAATGGATGCGGCCAATGGGATACGTATAAACCAATTCCGTTTTGTCACCTAAACCACGCGCTTTCATCCATTCCTGCACCATAAATGTGAATTCAAGCGGGGCTACCGGGCATTTGTGTGGTACACCAACAGTCACCACAATGCGGCCCCCTTGAAAATTGTGCAACGCTTCGCGTAATTTAAGGGCCCCCTCTTCCGTGTAAAAAATATGCCCTCCTTCGGTCAATCCGGGAATCGTTTCCGGGGCCGGCCGGCTGCCTGTTGCAATCACAAGGTAATCGTAGGAGATTTTCTCGCCATCTTGCATAATCACAGCTTGGGCTTCACGGTCTATTCGTTCCGCATTGCCCACTTTCAAATGCACATGCCGATCTAAGATGTCACGTTCGGGTTTTTGAGCTTCGGCGGGCACCACTTGGTCAAAGGCAATGTATAAAAACATCGGTTGGTAAACATGCTGTGCGGATTCTGAAATAACCGTAATGTCTAATGCTCCTGTACGAAGCTCGGTGCCCATTTGCCGTGCGACTTGATTGGCGACAATGGTGCCGCCGACTCCGCCTCCAAGAATCACGATTCGCTGCATCTTCCGACGTCCTCCCTTTTGCAATAGATAATATGAAGCCTTTTATCGGACTTTTTTGACTTGCACCTTATAAATGCCGTCTTCTTCGCGATTTTGCACAACTTCATGACCTGCACGCGCCACCCATTCGGGAATATCTTTCGCGCTGCCTGCATCCGACGACCAGATCTCAAACACGGTACCAACAGCTTCCTGACGAATGCCCTTAATCAATTCCATAAGCGGCCCTGGGCAGAACGATCCGCGCGCATCAATCACTTTAATATCATCCACGATCTGCTCAACCTGCCTTTCTCTAAAGAGATCTATCGGGATCAACCATTAAAACGGCGAGTATCCCCCTACATAGGCCACATCGTTAAAACGTCAATGTCGGCTGCCCTTCGGCTTTAGCCAAAAAGCCCGCCACCCCCATCACCTCATCAAAAACGGGATGCATCTCACCGAGCGTCCAATGATATAAATCCATCACCAGTCCACAGGCATATAGCTTAACCTCGCCAAAGTCTTTTGCTTGTTGAAATAATTCTATAAAGTCTTGTCCACCAGATGCTGCAATTTTTTGGGCAACTGGCCCTTTAACCAGCGCGGACCCAGCGATATTGGGATCTTTATGAAAAGCGGGCAATGCCTCCATCGAGACAAACACGTTGACGGGCTTCCCATAACTGCTTGCCACCACACTAAGCATGGCAGCCGCGTGCAACCGGCTGTACTCACCAGAAAGAACCATAAGATTTATTGTTTCCTCGGCCATCACAGTGCCTCCCAAAGTAGGGTAAGTGCTTGGATTGCGATTTTTATTTTACCACGATATATGAATACGCAGACTATTAGTTCAAAATAGTTTTTTATTTTATCGGAACCATGTCAAATTATTTGCAACCCTATTGGATTTTTATATGCTTCTCCCGGGCTAGATATCTCGGTTGTATTGTCTACTTAATGCGTTGCGCTCTAGACATTTTTGAGTTTCTCAATAACCAGTTAGGATTACCTAGGCTTCGTGACTTTCCGCCAAAGCCGCTGCACCTCATTGGCGCGCGTTTTCGTATCATCCTCCATGCCATAGCGCACCTGTTCATAAATTTCCGCTATTGCTCGTCCCCATTCTCCAAACCCCTGCGCGGTCAACCATTGACGCAGGGTTTCTCCCTGGCGTTTGCCTTGGTGGTGCTGTGCTGCTTGTCGCAATCCTCGGGATACCACATGCCGCACGGGCGTTAACCGCGCCGGTCTAGGTATTGGTGGACGTTTGGGTAATGACTCTATCACCACCATATCTGATGTCTTAGAAACGGAAGATACCGGCTGGATTTTCAATCGCAGTCGCCATGCTAAGAGCACGCCCGCTGCTAGTACGCGTCTCATGCACCACGCCTCCTTCAGTCCACGCCCAGTGCACGTCAACCACGGTGGGTATCTGCACACTAGACCCCGCACTCAGCCAGCCGATCACATGTCCTTGGCTTGACAATCGTTGCAATAAGAGATCGACGGCCTCGTCCCACTTGGGCGATACCACCAACAAAAGACCCGCAGGCCGTTCTTGCCGCAACAAGTTCTCTAATAATCCCTGAACATTGGTAGATACCGCAGGGGTCGCAACTGCCCATGCTAAATTCGTGAAATATTCTGCGCGCGCGGCCATTGCCGTGGTAGGCTCTAAAGAGACGCCATGACCTAATCCTGGGAGCGCACAGGATATGGTCAATCCGCACGCTAGGCCTTGATCGAACGCGATCTGCACGGCACTGGCCGCCAAGCTCAAACACGTTTCAACCGCTTGCATGTCAATCCCATGCCAAGGCACGTCGGCGGTATAGGGATGGCAAATGATATCGACCGATAGAGCACGAACCCGCTCGACGTCCTTCACCATCAGGGTGCCGGCTCGCGCCGAAGCAAACGGATGCACATCACGCAAGGGTTCCCCATACCGGTAAGGCCGAATCCCCCGGTAGTATGATGGATCTGGTTCGTCCCAGAGCCATCCCTTGGTTTCTCCCAACTCTCGCACCGCCTGCCACAATGGCAGATCGATGTCAAAGCGCCGTGGCCACACTGTAACCACGGTCGGGAGAAAGTGCCTTTGAACCGTTTCCCGCCACCCCCACAAATCGCTTTGCACCAGTGTCGTGTCCCCCAATATCCAGCGACCTCGCGCCACGCCTTTTAGGGGCCAGACCACACGCGCTTTTTGATATTCCCCTAACACAAATTCGGCGCCCACGTGATGGCTGCCGTTATCTTGCACCAAACCCTGGGGAATCTCTTGTCGCACGCGAATCCATCCAGCCGCTATGGCTAAAGGATTGCTGATAGACACGCTGTAGAGCCATTCTTGGCCAATTTCCAAGGTGATTTGCTGCGGTACGCTGTCAATGATCAGAGCCGCGTACGTACGGCGTGCCCACTTCTGCGATAAGAGGATGGCAGCGGCCACGAAGAAGCCTATGATTATCCACAGCGCGCGTCCCGCAATGATTCCGGCCAGCACCAGCAAGGCCGCAAGGGCTTCCAACAACCAAACCGGCTGTTCAGTCCCTCGCATCATTCCACCGGCACCGCAATCTGAGCCACAATCTCGTTCAACACGTCACGCACGGCCTGTTGGCGTTCGCCCCAAGTCCCCCCACGTATGCCTCCTGCCACGATTAAGCGATGCCCTAATACCACCGGCAGCGACACCTGCACATCATCGGGGATCACATAATTTCTTCCTTGCACCCATGCGTACGCCCGTAAAATTCGTATCCATTGAACAGCGGCCCGGGGTGAAGCCCCCAAAGAAATGCGGGGATGCGCACGCGTCGCCTGCACAATATCCACTACGTAGCGCACGATGTCATCCGATATATGCACTTGCTGCGACGCGTCTTGCCAGCGTAAGAGGTCGGCAGCAGAAGCCAAAGGGCTAGGCACATCGCTCGTGTCGTTTCTGGAAAATCGGGTGAGAATCTCAAATTCTTCATCCGCCGTCGGATAGCCTAATCCAAACGACAACCAGAACCGATCTTTTTGGGCTTCAGGCAGGGGAAAGGTCCCCGCCATCTCGACGGGGTTCGCCGTGGCCATAACGAAAAAGGGCCGCGGCAAAGAGTAGGTTTCCGATTCCGCGCTAACTTCCCTATCTTCCATCGCTTCGAGCAAGGCCGATTGAGCCCGCGGCGTAGCTCGGTTGATTTCATCTACCAAGACGACTTGGTGAAAAATGGGTCCCTGACGAAACGTCATCGTCTGGTTACTGGGATCATAAATCATAGCGCCCGTAATGTCTGAGGGCAATACATCAGGTGTCGCTTGAATCCGTGCATAGGATAAATCTAACAAGCGTGCCAGCGTACGTGCCAATCGGGTCTTGGCGACGCCAGGCACATCCTCAATCAGAATATGGCCGCCAGCGACCAAAGCAGAGACGGTCCAGAGCGCAGGCTGGCGTTTTCCGACGACATAACCTGTAAGCTTGTCCAATAATTGTTGAGGCGACATTCGCCCCCCTCCTTTATTTCGCCAATCAGGCCTCTATGCTTTTGTTTAAGGCGCGACCCACCTTATCGGCCCGTCGTCCCATCCGTCCCACTCCCATCCCGAAGAGGCCACCTGCCCGCCATGTTCCTCATCCAGCTCAGCAGCGGCGACCTTGCGGCTCACATCGCTAGACAAACTAAGCGCCCAGCGCCACGCGTCGGCCGGTTTAAACCATTGTCCAAGCCACGTAGCCACTTGATCCGGATCGGCTCCTTCCAACCATAACCACGCGTCGGCCACCGCTAAGACGTCGCACAGGACGCGGTAATGTTGGGCTGCTAAAGACACGACAGGCAATGTTGTGTCGGATCCCACGATACCTGCCAACCCGTAGAGACCGGCCTCAAGAGCTGGCGGATCACTTAAGAGCCACGTCAATGGGTCCGCCGTAGCCCTATCTGCCCACCAGCATAGAAGACGGCTGAGAAGCAATGGACCATAACTCTGCGCACCGCCATACACGGTAGGCTTGGGAAAAAGTCTCACCCAGCTTTGGGTTCCTAAATGCGCTACCCGCTCGACATGCCATGGCGCCTCTTTCCCATCGCCTCGGCAACAACTATCTAAATCTCTAATCCATTGGTCTACGGACACCTTGGGTATAGGAGCTAAAGCAGGCATGACAAACTGCTCCCGTCTTTGATGCCACTTCCAGGTATTGACATGGGCCGTTGCGCGCCATGGAATCGGATCGGCTCCGAAGTCTTGTATCGGCACCCGGTCCATATATCGGCCAACCGCCTCACGAATCGGCAACACCGTCAGTTGGCTGTCTTGGCATGTTTCTACAGCCTTGGCGACAACTTTCAACCCATAGCCGGGCGGCGTAATTTCCAGTGGCGGAGCATCGGATAAAGCGCTGGCAACGCGGTGAAAAACAGGTGCGAGAAGCGGCACCACCGACGCCATCACAACCTGATCCACTTGCTCTACAAGCACTTCTCGCAAAAAGCCGCGCAAAGGCACGCGGTACTCATCGGCCGTTCGTCTAACATCCGTCGATAGCCGCCATTCTTCTTGCCATACGCCATCATGAAACAGCCCCACTTTAATATGGGTATTCCCAATATCAATTGCCAATAAATAGTCGACAAACCGCAGCGGGGAATCCACCGATGTCTCCCCTTTCTTTATTCGCTCCGATGCTTTTCATCATCCCATGGTCAAGACTCTTGAGCAAGTCTTGCCCCAAGCTTGCCGCTATTTGCTAAAATAAAAACCATCTGAATGCGAACGGTCGTGATGAAAGGCAGGAATTGGCATGCTGATGTCTGTGGAAGAGGCGCAATCTCGCATCTTGGCTCATGTTCCCCCGCGTAAGACTCCCGAACTCATCTCCTTAATGGACGCATTGGGGCGCATCGTGGCCGCCCCCATAGCCTGTCACGAGGATATTCCCGGATTTGCCAACAGCTCAATGGACGGATATGCTGTGCACGCGGCCGACCTGGCCAATGCTTCGCGGGAAAATCCCATCTCTTTGGAGGTACGTGGCGTCATTGCCGCGGGGCACCCCCTTTCCCGGCCGCTCCAATCTGGTGAAGCCTATAAGATCATGACAGGAGCCCCCTTACCCCCAGGGGCTGACGCCGTGATTCAAGTGGAATGGACAACAACGCCTGCCCCAGGCCGCATGTCGGCATGGGCCCCCGTATCTCCCGGGCAAAATGTCCGCCAAGCCGGGCAAGACATGCGCGCCGGCCAAAAGATTTTAGAGCCTGGCACCGTCTTGAGTCCGCCCTTAATCGGTATCCTCGCGTCATTAGGGATGGACCACGTTCCCGTCATGCCCAAGCCCCACGTAGCTATCGTGTCAACAGGCGATGAGTTGGTCCCGCCAGGTCAGCCTCTGGGACCCGGTCAAATTCGCAATTCCAATAGCTACGCGCTCGCCGCGGCTATAACTGCGGCGGGTGGGAAACCTTGGCTTTTGCCTCCCGCGCGTGATACCAAAGAAGCGATTGCTTCCCGCTTGGCTGAAGCCCAAACGTCAGATATCATTTTAAGTTCGGGCGGCGTATCCGTCGGCGATTTTGACTGGGTCAAACAAGTACTGGAAGAAGAAGGTCAGCTCGAATTATGGCGCGTCAATATGAAACCCGGTAAACCCTTAGCCTTTGGCATGCTCCACGGCCGCCCGTTCTTTGGGCTGCCCGGTAATCCCGTCTCAGCCCTTGTGACCTTTGAATTGTTTGTGCGCCCCATGATTCGCACCTGGTTAGCAGACGCCAACTGGCGCCGTCTTACATTGGCATTGCCCCTCTTTGAACCATTCACAGAGATTCAAGACCGCTGGCATTATGTGCGCAGTCGCTTGGTGACAGAACACGGCCAGTTGTGGGTCCACCCCTATGCGCAACAAGATTCCGCGGTGCAGTCCTCATGGATTGGGGCTGACGCCCTCATGATCGTCCCCCCTGATACCGGGCCTTACAAAGCCGGTGAGATCATGACAGTCATGCTCTTACGCTCGGGATTTTAAAATCGGAGACGGGCGTGGGAAGCGAAAGCGGCGCAAAACTGAGCCATGATCCTGTCGGTTTGACAAACAGGCGGAACTCAGCCCATCCCCCGGCTTGGTGCGGGCGCGTAGCCGTTTGACAATATCTCGACCTGGTCTTAGACATTTCAGCTCTAAATTTATTCGTGGTGAATCTCAGACGTAGGTTTGCTGCCCCGAGAAAGTGGTTGGCGCCTTATCAAAAAATCGAATAACCCAATGGCTGCTGCTATCCCAATCGTGATAACGGGGTTGAGTCCCAAAACAGTCAGGGCCAATGACAAAAGCGCTAATATTGCGGTGACGACGGCTTTCGGAACATCTTTCCATAATGTCCAAACCACGTCAATTAACAGGCCCACGACAGCCACTTCGATGCCATGCAACGCACCCGTTAACCAGGGATTATGCAAGATACGCGTCGCGACGGCCAACAACATAATTAACAAAAAAGACGGCCACAAGGCGGCAATGGTGCCCATCACCAAGCCTTTCCACCCTTGCAGGCGGTAGGCGATGGCGGCCAAAACATTAGACGTGGTTGGTCCTGGTGCAAAAGCACTCATTTCGACAACATTATCAAATTGCTCGGCATCGATCCATGCGTGACCATCCACCACTTCGCTACGGATAAACGACAGCACCGCATACCCCCCACCGAAGCCTAAAAGGCCGATTTTTGTGTAGACCCCTATTAACACTAATGGCACTTTTCATCAAAGGAATCATGCCAAAGCCCCCGCCAAATCCCAACAATCCCACCCACAAAAAATTCAACACCAGCGCTACTACATGTCCGATATCCTTGACAACCTCCTTCCTCACGATCCCACTTGGCATTCATCCTACCACGTAGGCTATCAGATCGTCTTGTGCGAGACGCGTTTTGCATAGGCTAGCAGTCCTATGCCCACGAGATAGATCAATGCCAAAAGGCCCCAGGCAGGACGATAGGAGTCAGACCAACGGATAATCAGGCCAAAAATCGGTAAGAAGAGTACAATGCCTATAAAACCGGCCATGCCTGTCAGCCCCAACGCAATGCCGCGTTGCGATGTTGAGCTTTTTTGGGCTACCCACGCCGTCAACAAAGCATTCCAGCCATCAAGGCCGGCGCCGAGCGCAAAAAAGATAAGAATAATCACCACGAGTGGTATGCCGTGCGGAATAATAGCCCATAACACCAATGACAAAACGCCCACACTGCTGGTTAACGCAATCAGCCACGGAACACTGTGCGCCCCCTTGTCCATCATCTTACCCATATAAATCCGGGCCAGAAATCCTCCCAACAACGCCAGCGCTATAATAGGCCCCGCAATACCCATGTGCACATGCCAACGGTCGTGCAAATCTAACAGCGCATACGTCAGCAGGGCATATTGACCCGGCGACAATAGCAAACTGGTCAACAACGGATACTTCAAGGGCCGCAATACCTCTACCAGACTTTTGAGCCCTTGCGTCGCAGGCATGGCCGCTCGCGGCGAGTGATTCGTGGGCGCAAGCGCCCAGGCAAATACCAGCGTCCACCCGCCGGCATTTACAGCAATGACCCAAAGCACCGTGGCCAGCGACCAAGTTTTGACGAGAAATGGAAATAAACTGGCAGCTAAAATCCCCCCTAAGGGAGTTGCGGCCTGGCGGATCCCAATGGCCACGCCCTCCCGCGACGATCCATCAAAGACGTGCGTAATAGCGGTCGTTCCCGTCAAGGACAACGCCGGAAGAAAAAAACCGACCAGACTTAATAGCGCTTCCAAAGCCCAAAAATTACGTGGTAACAACATTGCCAAAAGCCCCATCACGACGAGGATGGCACTTCCTGCCATCCATGCCACGCGGCGTGATCCGAAGCGGTCCAGGGCGATGCCAGCGGGAATCATGCCAATAACGGCTCCTAACGCCACAGTGGAAAACAAAATGCCCATTTGCGTGACGCCCAGGCGAGCATATTCTTTAAACGCGACACTAAGTATGGATAAGCCTTGTTGCGACATCGTAATCGCCAATTGATCCAGCGACGCAATTGTCAACAGCCCTGCTGGACCAATGCTTTTAGACTTCATACGCCTCAGCAGCATCAAGGTTCAACGCTGCCTTTCCTCCCCACTCAATTTACACACCCGCAACTTTGCGCGAACGGGTTTAGTCTGTCCTGATTGCCCCGCCCTCTTGCGCTGTTTCGCTCTGGGCCTCTATAAGCGCCTTCATCGCTAGGTCCGTGACCACCTCATGCAGCGTCGGATGAGGATGAACCGTCTCGACGAAAGATTCGAGCGTTCCTTGGTGGGTCATGACCTGCGTCATCTCGCTAATCAGCTCTGAAGCCCCTAAACCAATAATCTGACATCCCATAATCTTATGCGTTGCCCGGTCCCAAATCAATTGGGCAAAGCCCCTCTCATCTCCGGCCACCAAGGGACGAACGCTGTGCTGGTATTGCCACTGCGTGACCCGCCAGGTGGGGTGCATCACCAATGACCGTGTATCAGCACCGACCGCCGCAATTTCTGGTGAAGACATGATGACATGGGGCACAATGTCATGAGCAGCCGCGGTTGGCTTTTTCAAAATATGCTGGGCCACAATAGAGGATTGCCGCGCTGCCGCATGGGCTAGCATGATTTGTCCATTCACGTCGCCCGGCGCGTAAATATGAGGCGCTGTCGTTTGAAAATAACGATTCACCGGCACTTCCCCCCGCGGCCCAAGCGTAATCCCCACTTTGTCCCATGCCATCTGCCCCGTATTCGGTTCTCGCCCAATGGCAACCAATACGCGGTCCACCGTTTTCCGACGAAAGCCTCTTAATGGATGATTATATCCGACTGTCCATCGACCATCAGGACGCGTCTCAATACGCGTAACCCGGACATCGGTTTCGACCTCGATGGGATTGATGGCACTCGACCAGTTTTTCGTCAAATACGCCCCAATGGCGGGATCTTCCGAGGCCAATATGCGAGATGCTGCCTCCAACACATGCACGTGGGTACCCAGTGCCTGATACAACGTGGCCAATTCTGCCCCGATATATCCTCCCCCGACGATGCATAAGGATGATGGAATGGTGTCTAGCTTTAACGCTTGGGCGTTAGTCCACAACGAAGCATCATCCGCTTCAGGAACCCGTAGAGGCTTAGGCCGCGAGCCGGGGCTCGCGATAATATAGTCTGCCGATAGGATTTTCCGGGCATCGCCAGTTTGCACGACGACGTGATGCGCATCTAAAAAATCAGCACGGCCATAAACGACGGTGACCCCTAACTGAGTCAAACGTTGTTGCATCTCTAAAGACCGTTGCCGCAAAATTTTCTGCTTCCGTTCCGTCAAAACAGACAGGGCCAATTCCTGAAATTGAGCGTTAGCCAGTCCAAAACGTGCCGCCTCCTGTATATCTCTTATTCGTTTGGCGGTTTCTAAATAAATTTTCGAAGGGATACATCCTTCAAATAGACACGTGCCTCCCAACGCGTGGCCTTGCTCTATCACCGCGACCCGCTTGCTGTGACGTGCCAAGTAAAGGGCGGCAGGAGTGGCTCCTGGTCCCGCGCCAATGGTGACAACATCGAATTTTGTGGTATCCATTCCCGCTCCCCCTTATCGACGGACCGCCCCTAGTGAAGAGCACCACTTTGCGCTATTAATCGTACAACTTTGGCGGACGCCTGGATAATTTTAACAGTATAGACGGTTACTATCCGCCTTTCTTTTCTTATTCCAAAGGGCCGTGTGCATAACCTCAAAGGCTCTTGTTCGCAAAGATTTTCATTAAAAAATGCCGCAAGATGTGCTCTTGCGGCTCATTGGCTCTATCCCTCATAGCCCGCCCTTCTGAGAACGTCTGGGCCGGGCTCAATACCAAAACGGCGCTCCGCCTGCACAATGCGTTGCCAGATTATCCGGCGGTCCTCCTCGGACAACACCTGGTACACATCCATTTGCGGAAATCGACTAGCAGCGTTGCGAGCATGCTCAGGGGTGTCGATGGGCAGCGCATACCACTGCGGAATCGCATAGGCGCTGCGCTCAACAGGATATCCTTTGGGAGGCGTGCGGTGCGCTCCTTCCGGCAGCTTGTCATTGGCAGGCGGCACGGTCTCCGACTCTATAGGATCCCACATATCCTTATGGTGCTGCGATGGATGATCCATATTTCGTCCCTCTTTCTTACTCCCATCACGCGTTTTGGCCCGCCGCGGCCCTTGCCTCTTTTGACTGTGGAGGGGGCACAACGACGACGGGCAGAGCACTATGCGTGACTAACCAGCGAGGAAAACTTCCCAATAATCCTTCAATAAGATGCGATCCGCGGTGTTGTCCCACTAAAATCGCCTCCGCCTTCTCGCGTTGGGCAAATTTATACAACGCTTCGGCTGGCCCGCCTTGCCCAGGTTTCAATTTCAAAATGTGCCATTCGGCAGCAAGGTGCAAGTCAGACGCTTTGTGCAACACGTCTTCCTTTATCTTTCGCGCTTCTTTATTCCACTCATTGCGAAAGAACTCGGCGTCTTCTGCCATTTCACCCTCATAAGAATCGACCGCGTACTCCCGGTAAAAGGCCATAATATCCTCAACATCAACACACAACACCGTCCCTGACGGGGCAATCATCTTCGCTGCTACATCCAAAGCTTGCATGCAAGCCGGGGATCCATTAATTGCGACAACAACACGGTTCATCATATACACCCATCCTTTTAACCGATTCCCTCGCCTATCCTTCTTGGGCCTAGCAATGCCCATGACGTTAAAGAGGTCAAGCATCCAATGACAGAAGAACAGCACAGGGAATTTAATACCATTCCTGAAGCCATAGAAGATCTTCGGCAAGGCAAGATGATCGTGGTTGTCGACGATGAAGATCGTGAAAACGAAGGCGATTTGGTCATGGCCGCCGACTTTGTGACGCCTGAGGCCATCAATTTCATGGCACAATGGGGGCGCGGACTCATTTGTGTTCCCATGACCAAAGAACGGCTCGAAGAATTACAAATCCCCTCGATGGTAGGGGCACCCGATGAATCCATGGACACCGCGTTTACTATCTCCGTCGATGCCAAGAACACAACCACAACCGGCATCTCGGCCCATGACCGGGCAGCCACCGTTCGGGCCCTTATTGATCCTTCGAGCAAACCCGAGGATTTTGTGCGCCCCGGCCACTTGTTTCCGCTCCGTGCGAAAGATGGCGGTGTATTAAGACGCCCCGGCCATACCGAAGCCAGTGTGGATTTAGCGCGTCTTGCCGGGTTGACTCCGGCCGCTGTTATCTGTGAAATCATGGACGACAATGGTACCATGGCCCGCTTGCCACGCCTCCAAGAATTTCGGCGCGAACACGGGCTCAAGCTGATTACCATCGCCGACCTGATTCGCTACCGACGCCATCAAGAAACCCTCTTTATCCGCGAAGGTCGAGCCCAACTCCCCACCCTTTACGGAACCTTTACCGCCATTGCGTATACGGAAAAGGAAACGAAAGATACGCATTTGGCGCTCGTAATGGGTGACGTCGCCAATGGCGAACCGGTATTAGTCCGGGTCCACTCGGAATGCCTCACAGGTGACGTGTTTGGATCCAAACGGTGTGACTGCGGAGACCAGTTGGATATGGCTTTGCGCATGATCGCCCAAGAAGGGCGCGGCGTCTTATTGTACATGCGCCAAGAAGGCCGAGGCATCGGCCTGGCCAATAAGATCAAAGCCTATGCCTTGCAAGAAGCCGGTTACGACACCGTCTCCGCCAACCAAGCTTTAGGATTTCCCGCCGATTCCCGGGACTATGGCGTGGGCTCGCAGATATTAGCTGATTTGGGCGTACGGAACATGCGCCTTCTGACCAACAACCCGAAAAAGTATCACGCGCTAGGTGGCTATGGCTTACGCATTGTTGAGCGGGTTCCTATTCAATCCCCACCTCGCGAAGAAAATGCCTTTTATCTCGAAACCAAAAAAGTCAAAATGGGACATTGGATGGACTGACGGTTCCAGTCTCCCATCATTATACGAAAAGCGAGGTCTCATACTGCCGTGTCAGAACATCAAGGATTTCTCACCACGTATTCCAGCCAATCATGGGCGATTGTCGTGAGCCGCCGGCCCAGACGCCCGCGCCCAGCCGTTTGTTCTCGCGCTAACACGACTGCCCCTTCCGGAACGTGTTCGCGGCGCATCCGCTCGCGCAAGACCTGGTTTGTTGACCCCACACGAGCCAGCTGGGTCAAATCCGCTCCAAGCCACCTTGGCTCCTTACTTTTCATCGGATGCTCCCCCCACAAATCCAATTCATGAGCCGGGTGACCGGTTGATTAGCCACCGCAGCAAGCAACCCCTGGATGTGACCCACGCCCGGAATCGTGAGCTGCGGATCGATTTCCGCCAAAGGCTCTAGCACAAACCGCCGTTGAGCGAGACGGGGATGCGGCACTTGTAATTGCGGTTCGTCAATACGCTCTTCCCCCCACAACAAGATGTCAAGGTCTAACGTTCTGGGCCCAAACCGCTCACCGCGCTCGCGCCCGCAAGCCGCTTCAGCCGCCTGCATTTGGCCCAGCAAACGCTGCCAATCCCACAAGGTATCCAGACACAGAACAGCATTCAAATAATCGGGTTGGGACGGTCCACCTTGCGGAGCTGTCCGGTAAATCCCCGAACACCCCGTCACCCGCCCCGCGCCCTGCAGCCATTCCAATCCTAGGGCAAAACATCCTAACGGATTGCCCAAATTGCCCCCGAAGCCGATATACACCTTAGGCATCACGCCAAATCTCCACTTCTACGTGCCCCAACACGCCATCAACAGGCGGCGCCATTTTGCGAACGCGCACCCGCACTGCTATCACACGCGGCAATGCCAGTACCTCGTCAGCAATGCGTTGCGCCAGGGTCTCCAATAAATTGACCGGAGGAGCTGCCATCACGTGATTGATGCGGCTGACCACCATAGCATAGTTAATGGTTTCGGATAGCTTGTCCTGTAACGCCGCACTGCGCGTATCGAGCCCTATGTCGACATCGACTTGGAAGGGTTGCGGAATATTTTTCTCGTGGGGTAACGCGCCGTGTTTCGCTTGATATTGCAAATCCTTCAACCGAATCCAGTCACTCATGATATTGCCACCGATCGGCCACCGCGACCGCATCGCGCGTGAGCGCAACATTATGTACACGCATGACATCGACGTGGTGCATCGCTGCAATGGCACACACGGTGGCTGTGGCCACATCCCGCTCTACGGGAGGCTTCCCCGTGAGTGTGCCCAAGAAGCGCTTGCGACTCGGACCTAGCAACAATCCCGCTCCCATCCCAGACAACGCGGGTAAATGGCGCAAGACTGTCCAACTGGCCGCACCGCTATACGCAAATCCTAGACCAGGGTCAAGCAAAATCCGGTCGTCGGCGATGTGATAAGCCCGAGCGCGTTGCAAGCCTTGAACAAAAAATTCCTCCATCTCGCCAAGATCCACCACGCCATCGGGCCACGGAACGGGTCGGTTAAACATCATAATATAGCCGGCGTTGCTATCCGCCAGCACCCGAATCATCTCCGGATCCCCTTGAAAGCCTTGAATGTCATTGATAATATCCACTCCCAAGGCAATCGCCCGGCGCGCGACTTCAGCCTTTTGGGTATCGACGGAGAGTCGCACGGCAGGCCAACGGGCCCGGATTTGGCGCAAGGGCTCTTCCAATCGGCGCCATTCCGTTTCGACATCGACGGGCTGATATCCTGGGCGAGTCGATTCTGCGCCGACATCAATGATGTCGGCGCCGTCGGCAATGAGTTGAGCTGTCTGATCCACAGCTCGGACCGGATCGTCGTAGCGTCCCCCATCCGAGAAGGAGTCCGGCGTCACATTGACAATCCCCATCACATAAGTCCTTGAACCGAGATGTAAGGGACGGGTTCCACAGCGAAAAATGCGCGGGTTACTCTCCACGGCGCACCTCCTGGGCTCGTTGCCGATCATACACGACGCGCCCCGCCACAATGGTCTTGTCCACGACACTGCGGTACTCAAAAGGATGGCCACTCCAGATCACCACATCCCCATCTTTACCCGGATCCAAAGAGCCTAGGCGGTCACCGACGAGACAAAAATCGGCGGCATTTTGGGTGATGGCCCGCAGCGCCTCGACTTCTTCTAGCCCCTCCCGCACCGCTAGCGCCGCAGAGACCACCAAGTATTGCACCGGCACCACAGGGTGGTCTGTGATTAACGAAATTTTGACCCCAGCGCGGGCTAAGATGCCCGCTTGCGCAAAGCCCCGTTCGCGCACTTCGGGTTTGACGCGCGCGACAAGACCCGGGCCCAACGACACAGGGACGTTATACGCGAGCAATGCATCCATCACTTTGAAGGCTTCTGTACCATGTTCAATGATTTGCTGTACCCCAAATTCTTGGGCGATGCGCAACGCGGTTAAGATGTCGTCTGCTCGGTGCGCATGGGTCCGCAGTGGAATGTGCCTCTCCAACACTTGAACCATGGCTTCTTGATCCAGGTTACGCTCCGTGTGAGGATCATTTTCCAAGCGTTTGCGGTAATTGTCGGCAGCGATAAATGCCTCACGCAGAGCTTTAGCCACGCCCATGCGCGTCATTGGAAACTTCTTGTCGGTGCCGTAGACGCGTTTGGGGTTCTCCCCCATCGCACTTTTCATGCCCGAAGGTGCTTTCAAAATCATATCCATAACATTGTGTCCGACAAGCCTAAGCGTCGCACCTTGTCCCCCAACGACATTGCCACTGCCAGGCGTTACCCACGCTGCCGTGATGCCCCCTTGAATCGCATCGCGCAACGCAACATCCGCTGGGTTAAAGCCATCAATAGCCCGAATCCCCGGAGTCACGGGATGCGTCATTTCATTGCCATCGGCTCCCTCGCGTCCCTCACCGTCATTGAAGACGCCAAGATGGGTATGTGAATCAATAAATCCCGGCAATACGTATTGTCCATGCGCATCAATGACTTGGGCATGCTCTGGCACCCATACGTCTGTGCCGACGGCGACAATCTGTCCATCATCATAGCAGCAAGTCGCCTCCATCGGCTGCCAAGTGCCAAATTGCTTCAGTCTGCCCCAAAGGAGCCTGCAGTTGAATCACTTTGGTGATATGCTGGTCAGCGAGCCGGTAGACGGCCAGCTGCTGGTTATCCACAAAATATAACGCGCGGCGGACAAAAACCAAATCGTCAATGATAGTCCCGGGCACGCTCACAGTTTTCCAAGGATTAGTGGATTCGATAATCCGATTGCGGTAAGAATCAGCAATCCAAAAATCCTTGTGCGCATAGGCAAAGGCCAGAGGACCATATTGCTGACCGTCAAGGCCTCGTGCTACGCCCACATGGGTTGGGCCGGCTCCAAAGGGCGCCTGCCACACGATCCGCGCCTGATCATTCATTTTCCAAAACTGCACCCGGTGCATCCCTTTTGCTACGACTCCCATAGCCAGGCCCAACACCGCCACCGCAATTGCTGCCTGTCGCCGCCTGTTTGCCACCCGCCTCCCCTCCTCCTTCACGTTATGCGTGCATCCCAAAAGACATGTCCTCGTGGCAAAAAAGACATCACCCAAAATCCTTTGTTTTTTTGCTGCAACATCGTTACACTAGGAGAAAGGCCAAAGCTCACCGCGGTACTTTGAGACGCTTTGGCTGTTTGTTGCTGGAAAGAGGAGAAGAACAAACGCGTTACCGAAGACATCCAGCGCGACCCGGGGACCTACCCGCCCAAGCGCACCAGTGGGACGAGTTCTTCAATCTGCTAACCGACCGGATGCTTGTGGGCGTGGACTTGCATACGGACCGATTTCTTTATGCCAATGCGGCTTTGCAAAAAATGTTGGGCTATTCGGCCCAAGAATTGCAGTCGCTCTATGTTTGGGACGTCTTGCAAGAACCCTATAAATCCCAGATTCAGGCGTCCATTGCCCTAGGACTGCAAGATCCCAACCATGTCACAGCCACCCTCATTAAAGCCGTGCGCAAAGATCAACAGCCTATTTGGCTGCAAGCCTATGCCACTTCGGTGTTTTATCAAGGACGCATGGTACGCCTCGCCAACTATATCGATATTACCGAAACTATGGCCTTAAAAGAGCAAATGGACCAGGAAGCGGCCACCTTTTATCAAGTGCTAGATGCCATCCCTACTCCCGTCGTCATTGCTCGCGAAAAATTTCTTTATGTGAATCCCGCTACGGTGACGTGGTGTGGATATACGCCCGAAGAGTTCACACACATGCACTTATGGGATGTTCTCGCCGTAAGCGATGATCTGCGTCACCGCATGCAGATCAACATTCAAAGACGGCTAGCGGGCGAATCGTTTACCGAAGAATATCCCCCCATTCAAATCAAAGGGCGAACCGAGCGACCCATCTGGGCCCGGATAGCGTCTCGCACTTTGTGGCACAACCACCAGTGGGTCATCTTAGCGGTCGCTTCCGATGTGACAGAAACTGTTCTGCAAGAACATCAACTGTGGCAGGAAAAAGAACGCTATCGTACCTTATCGGAAGTGGATAGCCTCACCGGGATTTACAACCGCCGGATGTTTGACCGGGCCTTGCAAGCCATCTTACACGAGCACGCCTTAGGCCGCAGACGTCCCGTGCTGATCATGTTTGACTTAGACAACTTCAAACAACTCAATGATGCTCTCGGCCATCATACGGGCGACCGCGTGCTTCGCGAAGTTGTCCGGATCATCCGCAGCAATTTACGCAGCAGTGACATCTTTGCGCGCTATGGTGGAGAGGAATTTACCATTATTATTCCCGACACGTCTTTGGACGCAGCCTATCAGTTAGCCGAACGTCTTCGCACCGCAACACGCCAGCACGACTTTCATATTGGTACCGCCGTCACCATTAGCTTGGGCCTCACCGCACTAGAGCGTGAAGATACCCCGGAAACGGCCATTCACCGCGCCGATGCGGCTCTATATCAAGCCAAACGACTGGGCAAGGACCGGGTCGAGAATGGCTAATGCTTGGAAGCGCCCCAGCGGGGATAGAGATTCCACGCATTGGATTTATCAGGCGCATAGGTATCAATCACCACTAAATAATCGCGCGCCCGGGTCAATGCTACATAATACAAGCGTTCGCGTTCCGCGTCTTGGCGCACGCGTTCTTCTTGCTCTAATGCTTCCCAATCGCGGCTGAGAAGATCCTTACTGGCTAAGGCAATCCGCCCTTGGGACAAACGCAAACCCGGATGCGTTGCCCGAGGACGTGAGTGCCAATTGGCCACGATGACAATCGGCCACTCCAAGCCTTTCGCTCGGTGCACCGTGAAAATATGAACCGCATCATTCTCTGTGGGCAACGGCCCTTCCTCTTCTTTATCGCGTAGCTGAACCTTACGTTCCAACCATTGGCACAACTTATCAATACCCCAAAGATCCCCTAAGTCACGGCTCAAATCCGCAAGTTTTTCAAGATTAGCCAAAGCCCCCGCGTCTTGACGCGCGCTGAGGGCCGCAGGTAGTCCACTCCAATCATAAAGGGCCCAAAAAAAATCTTCAGCCCGCCATGCCCACCACTGTTGGTGCCAATTCCGCAATTGCGCTAAGGCCCGAAGAACCGCCGGATGGCCTTGGGCATTGGCCTCCAGATAAGCAAATGTTCCGCCTAAACGGCGATGCTGGGCCAACTCTCTATGCGAAATGCCCACCCATGGAGAACTCAGCCATGCGACAATGGGCAAGACAGCCTGCGGCTTGCGCAATGCCGAGAGAAACTGCTGAAATCCGCGCACTTCATCCCGTTCAAAAAACCGAATGCCGCCTTCGGGTGCCACCGCTAACCCCGCTTGTGTCAAGACGTCTTGATAAATGCTCATGCCCGTCCGGTTGGGAATCAACAGCGCCACATCGCCTAAAGTAGCCATGCGCGTGGCCCCATTTTGCGGATCTAAAATCGCCAGCTTTTCGCTGACCACCCACTGCTTTAGCCATTCAGCAATGAGGCGGGCTTGAAAAAGTCGTTCGTCATAGGCTGAACCGTCGGTAGGTCCCCCTTGAACGATAAACCGCGGGGCTTCATCAGCTGGCATGTACGGGACAAGGGGTGTATATGGAGCGACATAGGGACGGGCGGGGTCTAGTTGCTGTGGCCAATTTTCCGTAAAGAGGGTATTGACCGGTTCAATGATTTCAGGACGCGACCGAAAATTTTGCACAATATCAAGCAGCAAGGCCCCTTGCTGCTGCAACTGAGCACGTACCATTTGATAGGTTTCCACGCTGGCACCACGGAACCGGTAAATGGACTGCTTGGGATCCCCCACCACAAACAAAGAACCTGCAGGCACCGGTGCCTTTGTCCAATCGCCTTGCCATGATGGATTCAAGGTCCGGATGATAATTTCTGCCTGCACCGCATCCGTATCCTGAAACTCATCCACCATAATCATGTCGTAGTCCCGCTCTTCGCCACGCCCCCTCCGCAAAACGTGGCGAGCTTCCCACAACAAATCATCAAACGTGAGTTGCCCTCGCTGCCAGCGAAAATCTTTCCAAAATGGCAAGAACCCTTGCGTCATAAGCGATAAAAATTCGGCGAGGAGGTAGTCAGCGAGGTGCTGCCGAAACGCTGCCAGGGACTCTTTCAGGTCTGCCACCCACTCCTTTTGTTCCGCCAGCGCTGAGGCCTCGGCCCACTTCTTGCGGTTTCCCTTCGGTGCCCCCACTTGCCAACTGGCCAAGGCCTTATACCATGCGGCACGGTCCAGGGTTTTCAGCGAACGCATAAACCGCACAATGTCATAGATTTGCAGACGTCCTTGATCATCCTCCGCCGCCAGATCCTGAGCCCGCTGCATCCATTTTTCGCCCGTTGCCAATAGCTCATCGACCCAATCCAATCCGGGCTTGGTGGCTGAATAGCTAGGAATGTCCGGCTCTTGGCTAAGCATTTTCGCCATGGTATGAAACCGTTCAAAGGGCAAGCCCAAGCCTAAGATCGTACGCGTGCATTCCGCTGCTGTCCCATCCGACGCTAACCAGGCGCGAAAAGCCTGATCAAACAACTCATCTTGCTCATACGGATCCATGACCCGAAAATTGAGCGGCACCGCGGCACGAGGCCCCATGCGCTGCAAAGTCCGCATCGCAAATCCATGAATCGTGGTAATCGCGGCCCCAGGCAATTGCTCCAAGGCCCTTTGGGCTAATGCCGCCTCGAGAGGATCCCCCTCGCGGATGACGTCCTCAAGGCGCATCGCCAACCGGGAGCGAATTTCATCAGCAGCTTTTTCCATAAAAGTGATCAAGGCGATTCGGTCCAAAGACATCCGTTGGTGAACCACGGCGTAAACGGTGCGCGCCACCATGAGCGTTGTCTTGCCCGTTCCCGCTCCCGCTTCAACCACAATATTATGGCGGAAATCCGTGATAATGCGGTCGCGGGTTTCTTGATCCACGACGCGCGGACGCTGTGCTTGGCTCACCCTTGTTGATCCTCCCATAATGTCCAATATGCGCCCTCTGTCTCATGTTTGCGGCGCGCCTCTGCCTTAATGTCGCCTGGGCACAATCCCGTGTACGGACATAACCGGCACGGATCCGCCGTTAATTGCGGCAGGGGCAAAAAGTCGCCCGCCACCATGCGCTGCGCCATGGCTGCCAAAATATTTTCGACCCGCCCGCGCGGCATTTTCGCCACGTCTAAGACTTTTTCTTGGAATTGATTGTGCAAAGACACGCCGAATAGACGCGCGCTCACCGTAGCCCCCGGCACACTCTGCGCCAAGGCTTGGCGGTACAAGGGCATCTGCAAGTTGTCTGGACGCACATGATTGGGATCAGATAAGGTTCCCGTTTTATAATCTGTAATGAGAAGTTCTTGCGTTTTCCACCCATCAATGCGGTCAATACGCCCAGACAATTGCCATAACACATCTCTGGCCTGCACCGTAAACTCAACTGGATACTCTGTCAGAAACGGTTTAGATGGCCGTACCAAGGGCCATACTTGCCACAATTCGCGGACAATGTCGTCTCGCGCATTCTCTAGCACGGGCCCTACCGGAGATCCCGACCCCATATCCATGGCAGACACCTCATTGACCCACGCGTACAACACATCCAGCGTCAGCTCTTGTCCGTAGGTCACCATTTTCTCTAAAACCGCATGGACCCATTGGCCGCGTAAGGCCGCAGGCACCGCCAAACCATCTTCGGGGGAATCTGCAGGAATTTGTAAAACACGTCCATAAAAAAATGCCAAGGGACAGGTACCAAATGCCTCGAGAGCCGAGGGAGAGGCTTTCAAAGACACCAATTCTTGCGCAACGTCTGTGCCGATCCGCCCTGTATAGTCGTCAAATGCCTTGCTGTCATAGTGGCTGCGGTACCATAAAGCCGACCGCCCATCGTCTTCTGGCCTAACTGACTTTAGGTCTTTGGGGTTGATCGAGACGGGTTCTGGATTAATGCCTATAGGCCATAGGGCATTGCCGTCCTCATAGCCAAACCACCACAGTTCACGAGCCCCTGATTCTTGGAGCAAATGCATGAGATGCAGGTCTTGATCACGACCATGGGTAGATGCCGGCAACCCAAAGTCTTGGGCCAAATGCGCCGGCCATAAGGGATCGGGGCTAGGTGCGCGGGGAAATGTCCCCTCCTCGGCGGCCACCACCGTTATCACAGACGCCGTCAAGAGCCGGGCATTTAAGCCGTATGCCCACCTGAGCCCCTCCTGCGCGCGTTGAAAGGCTGGCTGAAAGGGCAACAAAGCCCACATCTCATCCAGTAAATCCGCATTGGGCCGCCATGGCCAGTGATCGAACAAAGCCCAATCATCTGCTCCTTTAAGCGACCGTGTCAGAGCCTCGAGTCCATGAAATGCGGCGGCTTGTTGCACCAACGCGACCACCTCTGTCCACGAAGAGGCTCGGTGAATGTCCTCCGACCACCGTTGTGCAAACTGCCCGGCTTCTTGGGCCCCGGTTCCGTGCACTGCCATCACTTCCAGCCAATTCCTGTGGTCCGCATCATCGTGGGTATGGCGGACAATGCGCCAAAACGCCTGCCAGACATTACGAGCAAGCCGATACGGCCCAGCGTCCTCCGCTACAACCACCCCGCGGCGCTTGGCAAATTGCAACAAAGGTTCAGGCTCTTGGCCTGTCACAATGAGCAGATGATCCTCTGCGCCTTGGGCTTGCAAATGGCCGGCCACCTTCTCCAACAACGGCGTCCCCTTTCTCACCCGTACCCCCAATTCCCGTGCAGAAGACCTGTGCGCGGGGATTTCCTCAATCACCGCGCCTTCCTCTCGCCACGCATTGACCCATGGCTCGGCAAGTTGATTGCTATAATGCTGCAGCCATGGTGTATAGACCGTAAGCGGATAGCGTGCAGCTAGGGCCTTGATAAATTGCCATTGCGCAGCATGAGCTTCCACATAGCCGTACAGGACTAAAGATTGCCAAGGGCGAACACTTTTCACGGTCTGCGCATATTGATATACCCTCAGTTCATCGTAAACCCGGGTGGGTATAACCCCTTCTAACCACTGTGTAATTCGGGGCCAGTCAATCCCACCTGAGGCGGGCAGAGAAATATGGCGACGGCGTAGTTCTAAAGCATGACGGACAATGCTAAGATAGATACCCGGGACATCAAGGGGCAAACTCTGGGCAAAATCACGCGCTAACAAAAAGGCGAGCGCTTTTTCCATCCCGATCGGTGCAACATGGACACCCTGAGGCAATAACGATCGCGCCAAGTCCCACAAACTGATGATTTCAGGGAGGTGACTCTCTTCAGGTTGGCGCAGTTGGTCAGACAAGAACACCGCGAGTGTCTGATTGGGCACGACAAGACCCCACGGCTGCGTCTGTTGGCGGGCTTGGTTGGTCAACCGTTCCAGTAAATCGGACGCAGAGCCTAGGACAAGTCTTACCACGGGCTTCCCCCTCCTAAGGTGTCAAGCTTTCTTTATATATACGCGGTATGAGACAGAATCCCTGCGCAATGTCGGGATAGAAAAGAGGCGCATGTTCATGATTCGGATGATTGCATGTGACTTGGATGGCACCTTGCTCGATGAGGCAGCACACGTGCGCCCGCAAGCCGCGCACGAACTGCATCAACTCTGGCTCCAAGGGCTGCACGTCGTCGTCGCGACAGGCCGAAGCTGGCGCACCGCGGTACGTGTTCAGCGCGAGCTTGGTATCTCAGGTCCCATTGTCGCGCATAATGGAGCGTATGTCTTCAACCCCGCGCTGCCCCAGCCTGATCTCTACCGGCACGGCGTCCCGATCACGAGAACGCAAGAAATGATGCGTTGGGGATTTCGACACCACGCGCACCTGCGCTGCTATTTGGGATATGCCAACCCTGTCCTATTCACGCAATTTCCTCCCGACTATGACGTATGGCAAAAACCCGAAGACCAAGTAATCACGGAGGACACCGCCATAGAAACTGAGCCTTTGGAAATTTTAATGCTAGGTAACCGCAAGGTCACACAATTTATTGATGATTTTGGCTATCAAGGCCCCGATTATGAATTGACAGTCTTTAGCCATATCGGTTACCAAGAGGTCAATATCTGTGCGCCGCGTGTGACCAAGGCCGAAGGCCTCCAACATTTAGCGCACCTATACCACATCAAGCCACATGAAGTGCTCGCCATTGGCGACGGCATGAACGACCTTCCTATGCTGCAATGGGCCGGCGTAAGTGTCGCGGTCGGCGAAGGGCTCGAAGCCTGCCATCAGGTGGCAGACTACATTACCCCTGTCCCTTGCTCTGATCCCGTCTCCGCCGCTCTCTCGTGGGCATGGCGAAAGCACTTGCTGCGCCCGCTTCCCACCTAGGGGCGGGAAGCGGGCCAGCATCATGAGACAATGATGCCACGCCCCAAGCCTAGTTCATTCAACACTTGCTGTCCTGATTCACTCAGCATCGCAGCGGCAACAACTTCGATATCGGGCGCTGGAGAACGGTCATCCTCAAGCGTCGGCACCATCGTGCGCACCCATTCATAGACCTTGCGGGTCGCAGGCGCCAGCAAGGTCGGTCCAATTAAATCCGCTGCCTGCGCACCCGCCAACAGCTCAATCGCCAGCACATAGCGCAAGTTCCCCACAATCGTTAACGATTTGCGCGCTGAGGTCGTCCCCATGGAGACATGATCCTCTTGGTTTGCTGACGTTGGGATGGAATCCACACTCGACGGATGAGCCCACACCTTATTCTCTGAGACCAGACTCGCCGCTGTGTATTGAGCTAACATCAGTCCGGAATGCAATCCCCCATGGGTGGTAAGAAATGCTGGGAGTCCGGACAACGTGGGATTGACCATGCGCTCAATGCGGCGTTCACTAATGCTGGCCCATTCTGCGGCCACGATCCCTAAATAGTCCAAGACCAATGCCAGCGGTTCCCCATGGAAATTGCCCGCCGAAATGACCATATCCTCGTCGGCAAAAAGAAGGGGATTGTCTGTCGCGCTATTCAACTCCGCGGTCACTACGTCAGCAATATGGGCTAAACCCTCGCGTGCGGCCCCATGCACTTGTGGTGTGGTTCGCAGGGAATAGGCATCTTGCACCCGCAATTGTCCAGGGCTCGTCGTCAATTGGCTACCGTGCAGCAAATCCCGCAGATGCTGCTGCACCAAAGCCTGGCCAGGATGAGGACGTACACGGGCAACGGCGGGATGAAATGCCAAGGGAATCCCTCTAAGCACATCGATACTCAAAGCCGCTGCCGCATCCGCCCAATCGGCCAATCCTGTGGCTTCGTGGACAGCTAACACCCCCATCGCTCCCATCGCCTGGGTGCCATTAATCAAGGCCAACCCTTCTTTGGCTTCTAACACTAAAGGTGTCAGACCAGCACGTTCCAAAGCTTTTGCACCCGGGAGCACCTGTCCTTGGTAGGTGGCCATGCCTTCGCCAATGAGCACTAAAGCAAGGTGGGCCAATGGCGCTAAATCCCCACTGGCCCCAACCGACCCTTGGGATGGAATCACGGGAACGACGTTCTTATTCAACAGGTTCACCAGTTGCTCTACGACCACGGGGCGCACGCCCGAATATCCCTTGGCTAAAGCATTAGCGCGCAGCGCCATCATGCCCCGAACGACCGTTTCAGAAAACGGCGTGCCCACCCCCGCACTATGACTGCGTAACAAGTTCACTTGAAGGGTCTGCCTTTTATCTGCAGGAATAACCACCTCGCTAAATCGGCCAAAACCGGTCGTGACGCCATAGACCGTACGCTCTTCATCCAGGTAACGTACTACCATATGACGGGAGGCCGCCATGTTCATGGCGGCCTCCGGGTCTAACTCCACAGGATCGTAATGTTTTGCAATAGCATAGGTTTGGGCTATCGTTAAGCCCTCCCCCGATAACGTGACATGGGGCATGGCTTTAGTCCTCTCTTCTCGATTTATGGATTTTGCGGACGAATCACCGAGACGGCACGCTGCGGTTCTTGTAGATGCGTGCTCCGCGCTTGTTGAATATCTTCCAGGGTAACGTGTTGGACGGTATCCATATAATCATAGATATCAATCCCACGGAAAAAGAGACTATTATACGCATAGGCAAGTTCTTCGGGGTTTTGAAACAATCCGATAAACTCTCCCATTTCCCGCCGTTTGGCGCGATCTAAATCCTCTTGGGTTAAGGGAGCCTTCACTAGCCCCTCAACCAACCTGGCTTCGAGTTTTTCGGGATCCGGCGTTTCTCCACCCAAGGCGCTAAACCCAAAGGTCGTAGATCCACCATAACGCGCATAAAAGCGGTCATTAATCAGACCCTCACGATACAATTCTTGAAACAACCCGGAACTTTTGCCACAGAGCATTTGCCACATCAAGCCATAGGTGATTTCCCGGTGCAAGAGAGCCTTACCAGTTAGCCCGACCTCAGCATCCTTATATCCCATCACAAACAAAGGCATCGAGACCACCATCGTTTTTTCCACATGCTTCTGATGGACGGTGGATGGTTCTTCCGGATACACCGCCACCACGGGACCTTGAAAGGCATATCCTTTTGGCTCTTGGTTGCTCCGCACCCAGTCGATAATCTCAGATGCATCGACATCGCCAATCACAAGAAGAATCATATTACTGGGGTGATAAAAAGTCTGGTAACACGTATATAAATCCTCTGGCGTAATCGTGCGAATCGATTCCACACTGCCCGCGATGTCAATACGCACGGGATGATTCACATAAAGCGCCTTCATCAAATTCGAATGCAGTCGATCCCCTGGCATATCCAGGTACATGCGAATCTCCTGCTCGATGATGCCCTTCTCTTTATTGACGTTGGCTTCTGTAAAATAAGGACTTTGAACAAAATCTAACAAAACCGTAAGGTTCTCTTTCACGTGGCTCGTCGTTTGAAAAAGAAAGGTCGTAGATGTGTAGTCCGTATAGGCATTAGAGGAGGCGCCAAGCCGCGCAAAATCATCAAACGCATCACCCCCGCCCTCTTTCTCAAACATTTTATGCTCCAAAAAGTGGGCGATGCCGTCCGGGACTGTAATAATATCGTGCGTCTTGGGATCATGAAATGCGTTGTCTATCGACCCATACCGGGTCGCAAAAGTCGCAAAGGTTTTGTGAAAGCCCGGGCGGGGAATCACAACGACGGTGAGCCCCGACGATAAGACGGTCTGGATGCGCTTCTCGCCAATCGCCGCATTTTCGAGCGTCTGATTCATAACACTCATTGGGCCTCCTCCTGTCTCTGTACGTCTTCGGCTTGGGTTAAAAAGAAAATCGTGTCGAGGCTCACGGCCTTTGCCACCTCTTGGACTTGTTCCCGTGTTACATTATGTAAGGCTTGAATGAGCGCCGTGCCCGATTGACCACCGCCCATGAGAATTTGTTCTAGTTGGCGTGCAATGATCTGACTGGGATTGTCTTCTTCAGACAAAATATCGTTTTCAAAAGCACGCAACGTAAACTCCCATTCTTGTTCGCTAATCTCGCCTTGCGCCATAGCATCGAGCTGTTCACCAATAATTTGAATCGCAGGGTCAAAATCCTCAAACTCGATCCCCGCTCCAATCAGCATCGCCCCTAAAGCAGCATCAACGCGGGCATATGCATAGTATGCCAACGACGCCTTTTCCCGTACATTCAAGAACAGCTTGGAATGAGGAAATCCCCCCAAAATGCCCGCGTACATCATCAAAGCCGGATACCGCAGATCCGTTAACGTAATTCCGGTATGGTATCCCATATTGACCTTGCCCTGTTGAACGTTTTGACGCTCAATCAACGTCCGGTCATGAAATCGTTGCGTGTAAGGAGCGATAGGTTCCAACATATCTGCTTGACGCGTTTGATAGCGGGCCATAAACCGCTCAATGGTTTTAGGGTCCACATCCCCTACGGCAAACAAGACAAAGGGTTTGTGCCCCTTGACGGCTTCATAATGGCGGAAGAGACTTTGCGGCGTGATGCGGTCGAGCTCGTCGATCGTCCCTAACTTCCGCAGACCAAAAGCCCGTCCGTCCGCCATTTGTTCAATCAGACGGGTTAAGGCATATTGTCCTTTATCATTAATCAACGATTGAATCTGCCGGCGCAATAAGTCTTTTTCTTGATCCACGATAGCCGGAACAAAGCTCTCCCCCTCCGTTAGCGGCTGTTCGAGCACCTCGTACAAAAATTCCAATCCTTGTGTTAGCGTATCGGGATGACCGGGCAAATACTTGCCGTTGACAATTTCCAAATGAAAGGACAACAACTGTTTGTCGCCCATCTTGCCCACGTCCGCTCGAAACGATGCCCCATATAACGATTCCAAAGTTTGCTCCATGCGTTGGAAGGTCGGCCAGCTTGTCGTGCCCCGCTGCATCACATGGGGCAACAACGCTCCTAAAGCGGCCTCCTGACGGCTTAATTGATTAATCCAAAAGGCATGCAAGGTAATTGTTTTGAACCGCTTGGTTGGAAAACAAAACCAGCCCGTGCCCTGCTCCATCGTGCCGATAAACGCTGTTGCTTCCGCTGTGGACAATCCATCCACTCCTTTCCGTCTTACCATAAGAATAGCCTGAAACCCCGTGAAATATCACGAGTTTTTCAGGCTACCCACTTAAATGGCCACTTCGCGACCTTTCACAATGGACTCGAGTTCATCGGCCAATAAGGTTTCCTTTTCCATCAAGGTTAAGGCCAGACGATTTAAGGTCACCCGGTGCGTCATTAAGATGTGCTTCGCGCGTTGATACTGTTCCGTGACAATTTGCTGCACTTCGCGGTCAATCGCCGACGCTACATCTTCTCCATAGTCGCGATCGCGTCCAATATCTCGTCCCAAAAACACTTGATCTTGCTTCTCCCCATAGGTCATGGGGCCCAACTCATCCGACATTCCATATTCGGTAATCATCTGCCGAACCATGGATGTGGACTTCTCGAGGTCGTTTTGCGCTCCTGTGGAAATCTCCCCAAAGACAAGCTCTTCCGCCGCTCGTCCTCCCAATGCCATCGCGACCTGATCGAGAATCTGCGACTTCGTGACCAAATACCGGTCCTCATCGGGTAAGGGTAGCGTGTAGCCCATCGCCATGCCTCGCGGAATAATCGTCACTTTGTGCACCGGATCCCCGTGGGGCACCAACATTCCTACCAAGGTGTGACCCGATTCGTGAAAAGCCACGGCCTTTTTTTCCTTTTCGGTGACGATCCGGCTCTTTTTTTGAGGCCCTGCCATAATGCGCTCCGCTGCTTCCTCAAAGTCACTCATGTGAATTGTGCGCTCCCGGCCCCGTGCCCGGCTTCTCCTGCCACCGCTTTGGCTAATAACGTCTTGCCGGTACCTGGAGGTCCCGATAACAAGATGCCTTTCGGAATACGGGCTCCCAATTCCAAGTACTTTTTAGGATACCGCAGAAAATCCACGACTTCCTGCAGCTCTTGCTTTTCTTCCTCTACCCCCGCCACATCAGCAAAGGTCACCCGGTTATGGTCATCGGTGTGCAATTTCGCTCGGGATTTCCCAAACTGCATGACCCGATTGCCCCCACCTTGAGTTTGACTGAAGAAAAAGTACAACATAAAGACAATCAAGAGCAGTGGCAAAATGTTGCCTACAAGGCTCAACCAAAAGGACGTCGTCGCAGGCTTCATAATGTTCACGGTGACATGGTCATTTGTCAGCGTGTTGGACAACGACGCGGTCCCACCCGTCGCGTATGTCGTTTGAAACTGTTTGCCGGTCGTGGTGGTCGCATAAACCACATGGGTTTGAGGATCCACACGCACGCTGCTGACCTGTCCGCTATGTGCCATGGACAGAAGACGGCTGTATGATTCCTGGGGCGTTGTAGACGATTGTCCACTCATTAATTCCCACAACGTAACAATGAAGAGCACCGCCAATACAATGGTCAGTCCTCCTCTAAGCCATCGATTTGTCAAGAAACGGCCTCCTCTCGCACGATTGCGCCGCAAGCGGCGTGCATGGGCCAAGTTGCGTTATTATACCACAATATTATATTCCTTCTTTAACCGGGAAATCCCCTTGAAAATACTCAATCTGATGACACCGGCCACCAATTTTGCATCGCGCTGCTTCCGCCGTTACCAATCCCGCTACCGCTAACACCTGACGGTCATCCTCTGCCGCCACAATGACGGGCCACAACCGTCGTTGGGACCAGGGAAGTTTGGCATCCACAAAAATGTCTTGCAGTTTCTTATGATGACCGGCCATCCCCAAGGGCTCGATACGGTCACCTGGTCGCCACGCCCTCACCTTTAATGCGCTCCATCGGTCCGCATTAATGAAAGTGGCCGATGCCTGGGGTTCCTTATAGAAGGTTTGTGAGACGACTAAGCGTCCTCCAGGCAACATGAGACTTCCCTGCAGCGGCAGCTCATGAGATGGCCATAACGTGTGGATAGCCGCACTATCCCCGGCAATTAGCCAATCACCCTGGGCATTTTGCCAGACGCGAAAGCGCTTAGGCCACTGGGCCATGCCATCACGCGCCTGTCTTATATGTTTTCGACTCAGTCTTAGCCCCCGAACTTGACCAATCCGCCGCATGACATCGGCCTGGACAGCAGGCAGCAACAGGCCAAAGGCTTTGGGTAAGAGCAGCGGTTCGGCACGCACATCGATATTCCAAGATAGCAGAAACTGCTCGGAGCTTTGGGCAATCACCTGATATTCTTCCTGCGCCCGCTCAGCCAGCTGCGCTAAGGTCGTCTCAATTTGCGGATTGAACCGAGTCTGTAAAAGCGGCAGTAATTGCCAGCGAATGCGGTTTCGAAGCCAATATGGGTCTTGGTTGGTCGGATCCTCCCGCCATGACACATCGTGCGCTTGCAAATAATCGCGCAAACTCCCTGGGCTAAATGTGAGGAGAGGACGCACAATATCTTGGGTTTTTTCTCGCATCCCCTGTAATCCTTGAATTCCTGTCCCTGTAATCAGACGCATCAGCACGGTTTCGGCTTGGTCGCGCTGGTGATGTGCCACAGCAATCCAAGCATCCGGTCCTGCCTGTTGGCGGTACGAACGCAAAATCCGGTAGCGTTCCCGCCTTGCAGCCATCTCCCATGATTCACCACGTTCGCGCACAATGTGAATCGCCTCTACTACCACGTCCATGCCCAAACGGTCGCGCACCACCTGTTGCACCCACGCGGCATCGTCTGCGGAATTCGGCCGCAGATTGTGATCGACATGGACGGGTTGCAACGTCACCGGCCACTGCGGATTAATTCGCGCCAGGAGAAAAAGCAGCGCTAAAGAATCTGCGCCGCCGCTGACGCCGACGATAATCGTAGCCCCTGGCGCCCATAACCGACGCGCGGTGTCCAAAAATCTTTGTTCGATTGACAACACACCCATCATTCGCAGTCCTCTCACGCAAGCGGCCTTCATCGACTTGTAGTATAAAAGTCGACCGCATTTGGTGCAAATGCACCCCTAGCGGCGTGAAGCTTTTAAAGGAACAGGAGGGATATGTTGCCATTCCCTAGGTTCTGAGATGCTTGGGATCCGGCTCGCTTGGCGATGGCCCTTTATCTGGACGACCATCACAGCGGCATCGTCGCGCCCGTCTTGATCGTGGCCCAGCATATAGCTCAAAATAGTTTCCGCCATGACTTGCGGATTGGCTGTAGGCATTTCTTGCAACAATTTGGACAACGTTTCCTCCGCATGCGCATCGGCACCTTCCAGCACCCCATCGGTCACCATGACGATAAGGTCGCCGGGATCCAGCGTATGATAAACAGGCTCCACGTGGACTTCTTGCAAAATACCAACAGGTACCGCGTGAGAACGAATGATTTCCACGCGGCGATTTCGGCATAGAAATGTGGGGGCTGCCGCCACCTTAACCATCTCGGCCCCCTTTCCCACGCGGTCAAGCACAATGCCCGCAATCAAGCCCACAGGCGCCAATCGCCATTGTCGAGATGCTAAGATTCCCGCAAGAAATCCTCCCACTACAAGGATCCCGAGCCCGCCGCCAGGACCTGAACCCCTGACGGCCAATGTAAAACCCAAGTCGAGAATATAACGACCCATAATGGCTAAAGGATGTTCTGGCGCAGCCTCGTAAGACGGTTTTTCGACGAGGTGAGAAACGCGGAAGGACCGCCCATCTGCCGCCCAATTCCCGTAAACGATACCGTAACGGCTCGCCTCTTCCCGCGTGACAGGCTGGACCGCTAGGACCGACAAACCGGGCTCCCAGTGGTCGATTAATTGCTTGAGCACAGGAGGCTGACCTTGCATCACATCATCCCCCAACAGAACCGCAAACGGCTCTAATCCCACGTGGCGTTTCGCCGATAAGACGGCGTGTCCTAGACCCAACGGCTCTTTCTGTCGAATAAAATGCAAATCCGCGAGCTTGGAGACATTCATGACAACGTCCAACAAGTCCTGTTTCCCACGGCTCTTTAAATACTGCTCTAACTCGGGGGTTCTGTCGAAATGGTCCTCAATACTCCCTTTATCGCGCCCAATGACGACCAACAAGTCGTCAATCCCCGACGCTACCGCTCATCGTCCCAGCCGATATCGGCGGGCAATACAAATACATTTTGCGCTTGCTCCATAATCCCGTGGTCCACGGAAATCTGAGGCAGGGCCGGAAATACCGTATCTAAGCGCTCCGGGTGCGCCCATAATTCTTCAATTCCCTGACTCAATTCGGGAATATGCTCTTCCACGGCAACCAAAAAGTCATTGGCCCGAAAGACGAACATTCCCGAATTCCACATAAAGTGTCCCGATTGCACCATCTCTTGGGCCGCCTCCACGGGTGGCTTTTCGATAAACCGCTTGACACGGAATATGCCGTGAGAGACTTCTGCCCCTTGTTCTATATAACCATATCCGGTTTCAGCGTGGGTGGGCACGATGCCAAACGTGTAAAAGCCGCCGTGAACTTCGGCGGCATTAAGCGCCATCTCGGCTAGTTTTTGAAACCGTTTCTGATATTTAATCATGTGATCGGACGGCAACACTAAAACAACCGCGTCCGCATCTTTTCCATAAATTTCGCGAACCGCCCATGCAATGGATGGCGCCGTATTGCGCCCAACCGGTTCTCCTAAAATGAAAGAGGATGGAACATCGGGCAAATTCGTCTGGACTTTTTCCACGTAATCCCGGCCCGTGACCACCAAGGTGTTTTCTGGTCCGATGAGTGAACGCACGCGGTCCCGAGTGCTACGAATCATGCTGTGATTGCCCATCAATGTCAAAAATTGTTTAGGATGCATCATCCGAGACAGCGGCCAAAATCGCTCGCCCCGTCCCCCTGCCAAAATAATTAACCAACGTGCCATAGTGTGTGCGACTCCTTAGTGCGCCACCGCCATTAATGCTGTTTGGCCTGCCGTCTTACCGCAATCGGTTATAGACGGTCTGCGCAATCCTTATGCTCCTTAACTAAATGTAACATATTCTCCCTCATGGCTCAGCCCTTGTCTCCGCCATTTTCGGTCATCGCAATAATCCGCGTCAAGAGCATGGACGATGGCGGCTAACAGTATATAATAAGAGATACTGTCTAGCGGAAGGGGGGCACGGGGTGTTTTTAAACAGCTATGACCGGTCATTGCAGTCGATTAAAGACCGGGTAAATCTTTTGGGACAAGAGGTTTCCCGCATGCTGGAACAAGCACTCGCGTCCCTCTATCATCAGGACCAAGAGCTGGCGACATGGGTTTTAAACCATGACGACAGCATTGACGATGAAACCAATCAAATCGAGGAAGATTCTTTGCAGCTTATTTCCTTGCAGCAGCCCCGCCAAAAAGACCTCCGAATTCTTGCCGCAGGACTACGCAATGTCCGCGACTTGGAGCGCATTGCCGATTATAGTTGTGATATTGCGGAAGTGACTCACCGATTAGCGCGACAACCCTATTTCAAAAAACTGGATGACCTGGCCCGCATGGGGCATAAAGCGCTTGTCATGGTCAACCGTGCGCAAGAAGCCGTGCGCCTGCGTGACCAAGACATGGCCCGGGACGTTTTTTGGCGGGACGATCAAGTGGATGACTTGTACCGCGCGTTGCACGACGAAATGTTGCAGGTTATGCGCCAAAATCCCGATGCTATCGAACAAGCCAGTAATTTATCATTAGTGGCTCGCTACCTTGAACGTATTGCTGACCATGCTGTGAACATCGCGGAAATGGCCGTGTTTGTGGAAACGGGCGATCGTCGTCCTTTTCGCCTGCTGCCACACCATAATCCCGAATACCCGAAGGACTAACCGATGACAGCCAGTTGGATTTCTCTTGTCGGCGGTATGGCGCTTTTTACTTTTGGTCTCTCTCAAACTAGTGACAGCCTGAAACGGCTAACCTCGAGTTGGCTGCGTTCTCTGCTCTTAGTCATGACTAAAAACCCTCTGGGGTCGATGGTTCTTGGGCTCGGCGCCACGATGCTAGCAGGCTCTTCGAGCGCTATTACTGTCATGGTGGTCAGTTTTGTCAGCGCCGGACTCTTGGAACTACGCCAAGCCCTGGAAGTTATTCTCGGCGCTGCGATCGGCACGACGTTAACCGTTCAGCTTATATCGTTCAACTTTATTCGCTATGCGCCCATTCTCGTTTTTGCGGGCGTGGTCATTGGCATCATTCAACGCGGACGGGACAACGCCTCGTTAGGTTCGCTAACATTAGGGTTCGGGCTCATTTTCTACGGCATGATGGTGATGATTTCCGCTGTGCATACGCTTTCCACCGTTCCCACTGTGCGCTTCGCCCTGGCCCGGCTTGATCATAATGGACTATTGGCATACCTGCTCGCGATGATCTTCACCGCCTTGATCCAAAACTCCGCCACCGTCATTGCGCTCGCCATTACGTTTCGCATTCATGGCCTTATCAGCTTGCCCACGGGGCTCATCATCGTGTTAGCCGCCAATGTCGGCTCCACAGCCGCCGCACTCTATAGCGCCTGGCTTGGCGGTTCCCGCAGCGCTAAACGCACGGCGGGTGCATATTTTCTGATGAAGTTGACAGCCTCTTTAGCGGCTGTCTTGGCACTGCCATGGTTGGAAACCGCTGTGCGGTTTATCGACCACAGCCCTGGACGTCAATTGGCTGATGCACATTCTCTCTTCAATGTGGCACTCGCCTTCATCTTTCTACCCTTTTTGGGGCCATTGTCACATCTTATGGAACGTTTGTGGCCCGACCTCAAACCCGAGCCTATCAGTGTCCTGCTCGAAGACGATGCGCTAGATGATCCCGCGGAAGCGTTAGCCCGGGCGTCTCAAGAAATTCTTCGCATGGCCCAGATCATTCATGAACACATCATCGCATTGCTAGCTGATTACTTAGAGAATCCTCAAGAGACCATCGCGCGCACGATGCGTCAAGCCGAGTCTGATGTGGACCTGCTGCACCACGCCATTACCCACTATCTTTTCCAGCTGGCCCAAGGGACCTATTTGACCGAAAGTGACCTCTCAGCTCAAGTTCGCTTCCTCTATTTGGCCAACCATCTTGAGCACTTATCCGACACCGCCATCAAAGTCATTAATACCCGCGATAAACTGGTGCGTCGCAATTTTGTCTGGCCTCCCTCTTTATGGGAAGATACCGCCAGGCTGCTTGACCGTTTGCACACCCAGTTCGACCGCTTAACGCAAGCTATTGCCCATGATGACGATGCCCAGGCACTTCAATTAGTGCAAGAAAATCCCGAGATCTTGCGACAAGAGGGAAAGATTCGCCTGCGCATCCTCACCCAAGTCGACGAATCGCAATTACCCTTTACCTCAGCACTGTTAGAACTCTCCGATGACTTATCCCTACTAACCGGACGGATTGCCGCGGTGTCACGGGCGTTACTGGGTATTATCTAATCCGCTCTGAGGCTGCGCATGAAACCATAGCGTTTTAGCCAACATATCCCCGAGGTGATATCACGTTGGCTTATGATGATCAAGCGGTTCTGCGCGATATTCAAGCCCTTGCCAAGCATTTATTGCAAACCCTAGACGCGTGGCTTGCTCTGCAAAGTGAAGGCCCCCTAGCATTAACGCATTACACCCCAAACGTCCACGCCGCTTACAACCGAATCAAATCAGGGTTTGGCACCAGCCCGGATGTCCTCTTGCGGTGGCTGCAAGTGCCCGCATGTGCCCCTGAAAAAGTCTTAATAGCCAGCATCGACGGGTTATCCGATACGCAAATGGTCGATCAGGATATTGTGGCTCCTCTGTTAACAACCCATGAGGATCCGGCGTCGTGGGGCGAAAACACCTTAACTCCTGGCCATATTCACGCTGAGGATTCTTGGGATACCATCATCCGAGCCTTAGCCGCGGGCAACACGCTGATCTTTGCCCCAGGTTTTCCAAAAGTTTGGATCGTGGACACCGTCACCTATAAACAACGGGCGATCTCGCGTCCGCAGACGGAAATTGGTGTTAGAGGGCCGGAAGATGCGTTCAACGAAGTCCTTTTAACCCAAATGAACCAACTACGTCAACGCATCCTAGATCCATCGTTGCGTTTTCATCAAATGGTTTTGGGCGAACGCCAGCATACCCCGGTGGCTATAGCCTATCTCGACGGCCTAACCAATCCGGCTCTCGTCGAAACGGGGATCGCACGGTTGGAACAAGTCAAAATTTCAGGAAGGGCTAATGCTACCATGATTTCGGGTCTCATTCGCGATCATCCCCGGTCCATATTCCCCACCATGCGTTCAACAGAACGTGTCGATGTGGCATGTTGGCGCCTTTTGGAGGGAAAAATTCTGATCTTGGTCGATGGCGATCCTTTTGTGCTGATTGCTCCCGCTCCCCTAGCCGATTTTTACCGTACGTCCATGGACTACGCAGAAGTATGGTACGATAGCTCGTTCGTGCGCATTATTCGTCTGCTAGGGTGGATTTTGGGGGTCTACTTCCCCGCGCTGTACATTGCCCTGACTCAAGTGAACACCAATTTGGTACCCGCACCCTTGCTGGCCATAACACTTGGAAGCCATGCGGCGCTGCCTTTTTCGCCCTTTGCAGAAGCCGTGCTAATGGTCATAATTATAGAAATCCTACGGGAAGCCTCTTTGCGTCTCCCGAAACCCATGGGCACCACCATCGGCATCATTGGAGCGATTGTCGTCGGCACTGCTGTGGTGAAGGCCGGTTTTGTCAGTCCCCAAATCATCGTCATCATCACGTTGACCGCTCTGAGCTTTTACACGGGGCCTGTCTACGATTTGACCGGATCCTGGCGGTTAATCAATATGGCGCTTTTAGTCACTGCCGACATCTTTGGCATCTTTGGGATCGTGCTGCTAACGATGACGCTCATTGGCTCCTTGATCCAGATGACGTCATTTGGCACGCCCTATTTTGTGCCCTATGCCCCATTTCGCATAAAAGACTTTAAAGACTATCTCGTGCGCGCTCCCTATGACATGTTGCGGCAACGCCCCAGCTCAGCTCGCCCGCTCAACACGGTGTTAAGCCGTCACGGCAGCGTCCAAGAAATTCCCCACTTACGTCAAACCCAAAAGGAACGGCCGTGATCCGGTTGATAAGAAAATGGCGCATCGCCATTTTAGTGACGCCACTGCTCTTTCTATTGACGGGTTGCTGGGATTCTAAGCCCATTGACCACCAAGGGATTGTGTTGATGCTGAGTATTCGCGCGTCCAAAACACCTGGGCAATACCATTGGCGATTCGTGTTCCCCAACGTCACCTTAACTCCTGGTGCTTTGAGTACGATAAAACCCGATGAGGAATATTACGATATTGCTGTGATGGCTCCTAATTTCGCGGATGCCGTCATGCACGCCCAAGAAAAATCAGCCCGCGCCCTTTATTTGGGACAGCTTCAGGGAATCATCTGGAATAATCGGCTCACTTTTCGCCAGCTGTGGCCGCAAATTAACGCCATCAATGCCGCGGGCACCATTCCTAAAACTTTTTGGGTGATGGGCGCGGACGGTCGCCCCTTAGCCGAATATATGAACTATGTGTCTCCTCAAATCGTTGCGCCCCGCATTGCGCTCGCCGCGTATTTTAACTGCATTCGGTGCTCCCCCATACAACTTGGCATGCGCGGGTGGAAATTCTGGTCCAGTGCGGTTTCGCAAGGCATTAGTCCTTATGTACCCATTGTGGAGTTGAAACAGCAGAGCTTAACCGTGCGCCAAATCGACGTCTATCCTCCCAGTGGCGGACCACCGGTAATGTATTCACCCCTACAGACCCAAGGATTCGGCTACCTAACTGGCAAGGTGCAACGTCTAACGTTGTCCGTTCCGTGGCATGGACAAACCGTGAGCATCAGCCGGATCAGCGATACAAGGTCCCTTCATACGTTTCAGACGGCAAGCGCTATCAACGTGCGTGAGACCTTGCACGTCAAAGGCTTCATTGATGATATTTCCGGTCAAAATCGGGTGACGTTGCAAGACGAACGCTCCATCTCGCACCGTGCCGAACAAACCCTTTTGCACTTATGTCTGTCCACTATTGCCTATGCAAATAAAACCCATACGGATCCCTTTGGATACGACCGCAGCGAAGCGTGGTTTCATCCCCACGCAGGGTTTCTCCCCATTCATGCCACGTTAACGGTCGTTGTCACCCTCTATGGGGAGGGATTAATGCGATGAGCCGTTTTGTCGAGTCTACGGTTGAACCGATAGGAGCGCTCGAATATTTCTTCTTGGTGGCGTCGTCCATTGTCACCGGCGCGGTGTACATTTGGCCGCAAGCCCTCATGACCGCCTCCCAATCACAATCGGATTGGGCGGTCGTAGGCAGCATCTGTTTGGCATTGGGCATGACAGGACTGGGGTTAATCTGGATTCAGCTCACACCTCCCGGCATTTTGGTCGACCGCCTAGGATACGCATGGGGACCCTTGCGGTGGATTTTACTGCTGATCCATGCCGTGTTATGCCTCGTATTGGATACGGCCGTCTTGACCTTATTCACCCAAATGCTGGCCGCGTCATTTTATCCCGCCACACCTTTATGGATGATGAAGGGATTGATTATTGCCGAAGCCGCTTGGTTCGCTTCGCGTTCCCTTTCAAATTTTTCTCGCAATGTGCAGTTTTGGTTTCCCGTCTTTGCCTTCACGTTTTTTATTTTAGCCGGGATGGGTCTAGGCCACGTAGAGGCGTGGTGGGCTTTTTTGCCCCATGCTCTCAAAGATACCGGTCCTGTAGGCCAAGGGATTGTAGCCACGTGGTTTTTATGGAAACAAAATGAAGTCACTGCCACGTTATCGCATTTTATCCGCCCCCAGAATATCGTCATGATTCGCCGTGTTACCTTAGGGGCCATTGCCTTTCAAACATTGGTGGTGATCTTAGTCTATCTCATTACCGTCGGCACCTTAGGCCCTCAAGCGGTCATCTTGTTACGGTGGCCACTCGTCTACGTACTCAGCAACTTGAATGTCTCGACCTTTTACTTAAGCCGGCCAGGACTCATCATTTTGCTGCTATGGACCGGCAGTATGGTCTTTTACCTCGCCAGCAACCTCTTTTGCATGGGCATCAATTTCTCCCGTCTCATAACGGGATCTTACAAGAGCACGATGCCCACCACTCTTATTATCGCCATCATCATGATGGTGGGGTCCTGCTTTATCCATACCCCGACACAATCCACCCATTTAGTGGTCGATTTCTTTGACCCTATCGATCTCGGCTACAGCTTCGTCGTTATTAGCTTGTCCATCCTTTTGACACTCATCGTCACTAGCTGGCGACGACATCACCCGAAATCGCCGCCCGCCTAAGCATCTGGCATGCGAATGTGGAGGAGCAGCAGATTTTACCGCCGCTCTCCTAAATCACTCAAAAGCGCCTCAAAATCGCGGACAATCCGCTCCTCCCATCCTGAGAGCAACTGGTGGAACCCTTCTTCAAGATAGCGGCGCATGTCTTGTGGCGGTACCACATTGCGCCCCGGTTCACGTTCTGATGACCGACCAGAGCCCTGGCGCCCTACCAGAGCCATTCCAGTCATCAGCGCCAACAGCACAACATGGGGCCAATCTTCTTCGCGGTAGGTTTGCAACTTCTCAACTACGCTGCGGTTAATAGGGACTTCCGTCAGCACGTACCTGTCATGCCCCGTGGATACGATCTTGATCGCCATCGCCCTCGTCCTCTCTTGCCACCACTGCTTCTAGGCTGTCATTCTCATAGGGTTCGGTGTTTTCGTCTGGTAAATCGATGTTCTCAACGACACGAGCTTCTTGCCCCTTGTCTTGATTCCACAAGGGTTCCAAATACTCCACCACACGGACGAGACGACTTTGCCGAAAGAGGAGAAACGACACAATCGCATCCTTGCGGTGAGATGACAGGCCCCAATCATGCGGCACCGAATCGACCAAGTCGATGAGAATCAAAGCGCTCAGGCGCTGCCATGGCCAGCACCGTTAAAGGCTTGACGGCGGGAAACTGACGACGAAAGCGATGCAAATCGGAGGGAAGCCATTTGGGGCCATAAGGAAAGATAAAGCCGTGATCGGTGACAACGAGGCGTTGATGGTGCGCCAAAATATGCGAGTATTTCAAGTCTAAATTGAACAACCATGACTCCAGCAAGGCCACTAAGGGCAATTTGTCGAGATTATGCAAAGTCCCCACGGTACTAGGCCTGACTGGTTCCGCATCCTTTAAAAACTGGGTCCCAAATTGCAAGCCCGGATGCCATCGAGAGCGCACCAAAAAGGGTAAATGCCCCAGTTGATCGTGCTCAATCCGCACCAACCGAACCGCCAAAAAAGGCGCGTCTAAGGCTTGCCCGAGTAAGGTACCAATCCAGTCGCCGGCTAAACTCCGGTTGGATTGCGGATTTAATTGCAGCTTGACGTGCACAATCTCCCCACTGTGGGTCCGCAATAGAACCGGGCGGGATCCGCCATGTCCTCCACTCCCCACGTATCCTACCGCCTCAACCACCGGAACATTGCGCCATACTGCGATCATATTGTAGGTCTCCTTTTCCAAGCCGGGGTGTCATAGAGTGTCAGGAGTCCGCATACCTATAAGGACGAGAAAGGAATGGTGCTGATGCCAAACAATGGACCGGATGAAGCCACAAAGCCCCACACCATGGCGTTTCCCAAAGAGGGGAATCTTTCCACCGACCATGCCCCGCTCCGGGGACGTTGGAGCGAGCGCACGGTGCCAGAACCCTCTGTCCCCGTGGAAGAAAGCCGTCAAGGCAGCCCGTCAGAACCAGTAGCGCCACCGGAACCGGAGTCTGCTGACCCTGAGCCGGAAATGCCTACGGACGAGATACAGACGCCGCCCACCATTCCCAATCCTGCGGTGCCGTTGGTGGAGGACCTCCGCCATTTGATTCGGACCCTGGATGCGCTCGCCTCCGCGTTCGAAACGATTGACACCTTGCTGCATCAAGACATTGGCGCACAAGCGCCCGCCTCCTCTAGTGAGGCCTCTGAGCCCCGTCCTACGACAGCTTTTGCGGACATCTTGACCCGTCCCAATGCACGACCCGATTTACACAGTGTTCTGCGTCAATATCTTCTGCGTTAAACCCATCAGATAACGTACCAGGAGGCCGAGGTTGCGGATGATGCCCCATCCGCATGACGGATTGAGGCACCGTCTCCGCAACCTCGGGTCTGACCACAGGCTTTACGACCGAAAGCGCAGCAATAGGGGCAAAATACCCTCAAGAAACGGAACCCGATCAATCCCGACCACATTCGAAATGGGGATAATCACCCGGTCTTTGAGCCCCAATGGAACCCCCGCAGCTGTCGCATCGCGCAACACGATGAAGTCGGTCCCCACTTCAGCGAGGTTACCGACTAGCGTCAAGGCATTGTCCACAGCGTTAGACACACTGACACGCACAACATCCCCCACTAATGAAGCCAAGTACGCATTAAAACTCGAGGGCACAGGATAATCGTCCGATGAACAGCTTTCGGACCGGGAAGATTCCCCGCGTTCCCCTAGTAGTAGCAATAGGGGCAACAGGTCGCGTTGGTTGTTCAACAGGAGCAGCGGCAAGATATCTTCGAATGGCATGCTGGAATTATAACTCACGGAAGTGCCTCCTTATTTCAGAACTAAACTGGATAGTGCGCCCAAGGGGAAGCGCTGATTTGTGGTGATGCTGTAAAATATGTGAGCCTTTGGCAAAAGGTGCACCGGCTGACCCTCTTGGTCATCCCTTCTGTTTTATCCAGGTGACTCAGCAAGCGTTGGACCGCTTCTGGCAACGCCTATTGGACGGTCGACCATGGGTCGTGGTGATGATCGATGGGTGACGTGTGGCCGACTATCTGGTCGTGGGGCCTTAGGGATGGATGCGGATGGTCACAAACGCGTCTGGGGATTCGTGGAAGGGCGAAAATCACACCGTGGTCACGGCGTTATTGCAGGATTTCACCACACGCGGCCTGACGGTCGCGGACGGGTTGCTCGTGGTGATCGATGGTGCGAAAGCGGTGCGTGCGGTCTGGGATGATTAGGTCCTGGTCCCACGTTGCCCAATGCACAAGCCACAGCATGGGCTCAACCCACCCACAGAGGTTCTGCAGTCGGTTCGTTGTCCTCATCCTTCCCATGCGCAGTTCGGGGGTCGCATCTTGGCGTAACCGGATTTCATCACCGAGTCAGTAGTCGACTCGTCACCGCCCCTTGGTGTTGTCTCAATTCGAGGTGTCCACAATTTAGACTAACATCCATTGAAGTCAATCGGTTAAGGCCAAGAGAGCCGTCGTGAGAGTCCCAAACGCCCGGGTCGTAGGTTACCATCGGGGTCAATACGGTGACGACAACAATCTTCTTATGCACGTCCAATCCCGCTCCTTGTGGGACGACACCCTCGAGATCCATCACGCTCACCCCTCCTTGGTTAGATCCGGAGCCATCAAGAACTCTCCTGTGCGTGCTACCCGACATCAGCGTAAGCCAACGGAGCGCAACAATCGGCGGTGCTCGTCCTTTTCCGAACACTAAACTTAGGAGAGGAATAGGGGCTTCTGCATCCTCCTGTCGCAATAAAACGGTCCTATTCAATCGTCACACTGTTGCCGCCCGTGAATATCATGCGAGTGTACCAGATTTTTCCCGGAAAGGAGGTGTTCCCCAATGAGCGACTCGTCGCGACATTCCTACAGTCACTCGCATCACAGCCGCCGCCACTGCCGGCGCGAACCCAGTTTTTTGATATGGTGGCTCTTGCTGTCCCAGCAACGGCCTTGCCACTCGCACCGTAGGAGCTGCTCTTCTTCTAGTCATATGATGCATGCGTAACACGACTAGAGGAGTGTCTTGAGGACTTGCGTGCAGGGGGGAGCGCCGATTCCTAAAAGACATTGCCGATAGGCTTCCGGGTCAGTACCAAAACCAGAGGGCATCACCCCTCTGGCTTTTTTCTTTCCCTCCGTCGTTGATGTCTGGAAATCCATTAGTCAAGGAGGAATCCCAATGACGCAACGCATCGCCTTAGCTCCAACAGATCGCCAGAAATTATGGCGGGGACACGGCCCCCAGATTTTGTGTCGACGTCCTCATCCATCTTGTCTTAATGGGGTCGACAATAACGTGGATTTAAGTGCCGTAGGCCCTTGTTTAAAACAGCATGGCTATTCCTTTGTGGGACGCTATTTAGGAGGGCCATGCTACCAGTTCACAGCGCTTTCTCTAAGAGAGGCACAGGCTCTATCTGAAGCTGGCTTATGGTTGGTCAGCATTTACGTTGGCGCCAATGCGGTGCGCCGTTTTTCATGTGGCATCCAGTCCGTAGAACAAGGACGTCATGACGGCCAAGAAGCGGCCGCCTTAGCCCAACAGGTCTCACAGCCCCGACATACCGCCATTTATCTTAATCTTGAACCCCAACAAATCACGCCCCTTGAAACCTGGCTCACTTATGTCGACACATGGATCCAAACCGTTGCCGACAGCGGCTATGTGCCAGGCGTCTATTCATCGACGTCGCAGCTCAAACGCATTCATGAATTGGTCGGAGTCAACGCAGCCGTATTGTATTGGGTAACAGGGGGCCGAATTAAGGCGCCGCATACACCGCCGCCTTGTCCCCAAGAATTTTTGTCCTTTGCTCATCTCTGGCAGTATGTTCATCAGGTTTCGGTCTGCGATATTCCTTGCATGGATATCGATAGCGCGGCCAGTCCTTTGGGCATGTGGTCGTTGCCATAGGCGCTCCAGTTTTGTCAAAGCCGGCATAAAACGAACCATGGGCGCACACCCTAGCGACAAAAGCGAGAGGAGTATGCGGGTGAGAGTCGTATTAATCGTAGGACTGTGCGTCATTTTGGCCACTCTTATAGCCATCGCCGCGGCGCTCGTCGGCACACGCCTGCTGGCTCGCCGTGTTGAACACCTCTTAGGATCCTCGCCACGCACTAGTATATTGGAACTCTTTTATAGCCTCCAGGCTTGGTCCTGGCGAGAGATTATCTTGACCATGCGGCGGGCGCAGTCGGGCAAAGTCGCCGAACACCCCATGGACTCGTTTGTCTTAAGTCCCTCGCTCCTAGACCAATTGGCGTTTGACCCTGCTACATTTCACCCGAACGCCCATCCGCATACCCACAATATTTCACTCACCACCCAGATAGGTCCCCGCGCCAAGCGTCCTCTGACGCTTCGGTTGCCCGTGTTAATCGCGCCTATGGGCTACGGCATTGGTCTGGCCGCCGACACAAAACTTGCTTTAGCCCAAATTTCTTCTGTCATTGGGACGGCAGCCTCATCAGGTGAAGGCCCCTTTCTCCCAGAAGAACGCGCCTATGCGCAACGCTGGATTTTGCAATGGTCTAAAGGGCCGTGGAACCATAGCCGAGCGGTGATTAAATTAGCCGATGCGATTGAGATTCATTTAGGGCAAGGCGCAGAAGCCGAAATTGCGGTCCACAAAACCCATCATCTTCCCCGACGTCTCAAACGGATGGCCGGCCAACATCAAATCGTTTTTCATTCCGGGATTCCCCGCGATTTTTTTCGGTTGGTCCCCTACTTACGCCGGATTAACCCAGATGTGCCCATTGGCGTAAAAATTCCAGCCAGTCAACATTTGGAAGCGGATCTGGCTATCCTCACCGCCCTCTCCTTAGACTTCATTACCATAGATGGGTCTGAAGCAGGCAGCGCAGGTAGTCCTGCCGTGATTTCTGATCATTTTGGCATTCCCACGGCTTCCGCTGTCAAACGGGCCAGGGATTGGCTCATCAGCCGACACATCGAGGGGGTAAGTCTCATCGCCTCTGGCGGCGCCAAAGGGGCTGCGGATATCGCCAAACTGTTGGCCCTTGGCGCTGACGCGGTCGATGTCGGGTCCGCCGTTTTATTTGCCATGAGTCACGGTCAAGTGGAACGGTTGGTGCCGACCTTTTTTCAAGGCCCCAGCGCGTTGGTTTTTGCGGATTCGCCGAAGCATCGCCACCCCCGCCTTGATATCGGCCAAGCGGTATTGCATGGCACACACTGGTTTGAAGCCACTGCGCAAGAGCTCCAAGTCATTTTACAGGCGCTAGGGCTGGGCGATGTCCACGATTTAAGCCGCCAAGCCTTGATTGCGCGCACCCTAGAAGCCCAAACTCTTTTGGAACTCCCCACCAGTCAACACGTACCTGGCGAATCCGGCCTTTCCCAACAAGTATCCTCGCTGGCCACGGAATATCAACGCCTTTTGACCAGTCTGACCGAACAATTTGCTTTACTCACGTCCCCACGGAGCGTACACCGCCATGCATAAAGTGGTGGTGTTGGGCGCTCGTTTTGGCGGATCGGCCACCGCCTATTGGCTACACAAGTTATTTCCCGCCCGCGAACTCGAGGTCACGGTCGTCGACCAATGGACCACCATGACCTATCGTCCCGCGCTTGTCACAGCCGCAGCGGGGCATCCTGCGTTGGCTGATCAGTGGCACATTGCCATGAAGCAGCGGTGTGAGAAAGCCGGCCAACACTTTGTCCGCGACACGATTATGCGTATTGACCCGCACCAGCAACAAGTCCATCTGGCAAGCCGTGCCCCATTGTCTTACGACACCCTATTTATTGCCACGGGCACCGATCCGGGATGGAAAACCATCCCGGGCTTAGGCGCTGAGCGCGGTGGAGTGTGCGAAGATTATTTGGCGCGGCAGTCGGGTGACCGCTTGCACCGTGCCGCGCGTTCCATCGTCTTAGCCGTGGGTCCTTTAGCCCAGGCCCCGGACGATACGCCGAGGCTGGCAGGGTCTTTAGATGCACCCGCGTTTGAAATCAGCTTCCTTACTGACGCTTGGTTGCGGCAACAAAATCGACGTCAGAATGTGAAGCTGACCATTATTACCCCTGCCTCCGTCCCCGGGGAAGCCTTTGGGCCTAAAAGCCAGGCATTGTTAGCGCGCTTCTTAGCCCAGCGCCACATCGACCTCATCACCCAGGCCCAATATCATCACGTGGAACATGACGCGATTCATTTGGTTGGTCATCTTGCAGTCCAAGCCGACCTCATGATCTGGATTCCTCCCTATCATGGGTCAGAACTCTTGCGCGTTAGCCAGTTAGACGATGGCTACGGCTGGTTTCCCGCCGACCCTTTTTGTGTCCATGAAAAGTGGCCCAATATTTACGGCGTGGGCGATATCAGCCGCACAGCATTGCCCAAACTCGGACATATTGCGATGATGCAAGCCCGCACAGCGGTTCATCACTTTTACGCCCTGCGCCATCATGGCACCCCTAAGCCGTTTAATCCCTACGTTTTGCATGTCGTGTGGATGGGACGGGGCCAAGGGCTGCTTACCCTGAGCAATTGGCTTTATGGTAAAGGGCATGAATGGGCCCATCCCGGCGTTTCCTCCGCCCTAGCCAAATCACTATTTGACTATAGTTACAAACTATTTTCGGGATGGATGCCCATTATGCCCTAATATCTTAGGGACTGACTAAGAGCAAAACGCTCGAAACCGCGACGACCCCTAAGACAACCCAGCGAAAGTAGCGGACATTAATCTTTTTGTGAAGATATTGACCGGTGCGTGCGCCTAAAATGATAGTGAGAATCGACGGAACGGCCATGCCAATCTCTGACCAGTGCAGCAGCCCTGTGAGACTAAAAGTCACCATCTTAAGAGCCGTCATCACGAGGTACAAAAAACTCATGCCTCCCACAAAATACACGGGAGGGGCATTCTCAGACAAAACATAAGGCGAAAGCAACGTGCCGCCAATGTTGGACAACGTACTCACGACGCCCGCCACCAAACTCAAGGGCACCCCAACCCACACGGGAAATGCCGCCTGTTTCTTCAACAGTACGCCCCCAAGCACGGTAAACAACAAAAAAAAGACCGCAACGCCACCTATTACCATCCGCAAGAGTTCCTCAGACAAATGCGCCACAATCCCGGTCCCGCCCATAATGCCGATGATAATCCCAGGCAGCACCCACAAGACCCGGCGAGTCCGAAAGGTACGGCGGTAAATCCAAAAGGTCACGATGGCGTTGGCTAAAAACATGGGCAATGTCGCCGCAATGATTAACCGGGCAGGGAAAAATAAGGCCAGCATGGGCATCACTAAAAGTCCGCCGCCCACGCCCAAAGTGGCTGTCGTCAGCGAGGCGAATAACCCCGCAATGGCAAGTACCACCACAATAGTTGCCATGAAGAGCCCACCTCTTTTCCCGCATCGCTCTAATTTTACCATGTCCCGCAAGACGACCCCTTACGGCCATTTCAGCCTGTATCGTTTTCCCCCAACCCACCTGGTCCAAAAAAGGGGGTCATGGTACACTAGCTAGCGTAAAGGAGGATGTTCGTGCCTATTTCTTTATCAGCAGCGCCTGATGACGCCATTCGCCGCGCGCTTTTGCAACGGCCCGCAGGATACTGGGACTTTCCGGCTGCCAACACGAAAGAATGGACCCACGGATATCACAGCTATCCGGCCATGATGATTCCCCAAGTGGCCAGGCATTTGATTCAGCTAATTCGCACGCATCAACCCCAGATCCGGACGCTCTTTGATCCCTTTATGGGCAGCGGCACAAGCCTTGTCGAGGGGATATTGCAACACTTAGCCGTGACCGGTTCCGATTTAAATCCGTTAGCGCGCCTTATCAGCCAAGCGAAAACCACCGTGTATGATCCCGGCTGGTTGGCACAGACGATCCCTGACGTGTTAGCGTATGCTGCAAGCTTGTCCGTATCAGAAGCCGATTGGCCAAAGTTCGCCCATCTGACGTTTTGGTTCAAAGAACCCGTCATCGCGGCGCTTATGAGGCTTCGCCGCGCTATTGACGACGTAGTCCCCGCCGGTCTTCAGCCGTTTTTCTGGGTCGCCTTTTCGGATACGGTGCGGTGGACATCTAACAGCCGCAATGCCGAATTCAAGCTCTACCGTCTCGATGCCAAACGCCTAGAGGCTTGGAATCCCGATGTTTTCGCGGTCTTTCGCAAAGTCCTTAACCGCAATGAAATCGGCAATCGTCAACTCGCATCACAAAAGCCATTGCCGCCTGTCAGACTGCATGCGGCCAACGCCATGAACCTGTCTGCGTTTGCTGATGCATCATTCGACTTAGTGGTGACGTCTCCCCCTTACGGAGACAGCCGAACAACGGTGGCCTATGGCCAATTTTCTCGTCTTTCACTGCAGTGGCTAGGCCTTGACGCAAACGAGGAGCGTCCGGCTCCCCACCAGTTGGATCGATCCTTATTGGGCGGGCAACCGACCGATGCGCTTGCCAACACCTTACCCTCACCAGTCCTCCAAAAAGCCTTAGGCCAAATTGCGGCCCGTGATCCACGCCGCGCCCGCGAAGTGTTGGCCTTTTATCAAGATCTCGACCAAGCTCTTGGTGAAATCGCCCGCGTACTGCGTCCGGGAGGCTATCAATGCTGGGTGGTCGGCAACCGTATCGTCAAAAACGTTCAACTGCTCACCGACCACATCATTATCGAACTATCAGAGCGGTACGGTCTAAAACCCATCGTCAACGTTACCCGGTCAATTCCTCTGAAACGCATGCCCAAAGAAAATAGCCCGACGAATACTGCCGGGCAAAAAGTGGCGACCATGAATGGCGAGCAAATCTTCATCTTGCGTAAGATCTAGAGGTGTATAATCAAGATTGCTTCAAGCGTTGCCCTTACCGTTCTCAGTTTCCATCGGTTTTTTGTTGGGCACGGGGCATCCTGGCATTCATCACCACGTGTTCTGGTGTGCCTACCCCTTCGCGAACCCTGTACAAACGCCGATCAGTCAGTGAATATTTTTGTTGAATTCTGCCTTCTTTCTGTCATCTTGGATCACTTGAGGCGTAACACCAACCGCCCATGTCGGGGCGATTCCGACTAAGCCTGCTACGTTTTTGTAATTGTTGGTATACGTTCCCATCCTTCCGCATACAATAACCGTATTCGATGGTTGACAAGATCGGAAAGATAACACATGATGCAAAAAACGGAATCATCCGCTGTATTGTAAAGAACATGGAATGCCACTCGCAGATTGTGAATGGGCCAGTAAGCGATTTCAGTAAATAATCTGAGAACACACAGGTACAGCTTGATTTACCGATCACACGCCATGTGATAGCAGTAAGGGGGATGTCATATGCCGCAGCGCGTGAATATTCCTGAACGCTTGCCGATCTCAATCGATCCGGACAGGTTGACAACTCTTTGCCATCGCTATGGGATTCGGGAATTGGCGCTTTTTGGTTCGGTATTACGGGATGATTTTACGTCTCAGAGTGACATCGACGTGCTCTATGACGTGGAACCCACATCACCCATCCGATCTCTGTTTGACGTCGGGCGTTTGGCGTTAGACCTAGAAGAGCTATTGGGGCGGCGTGTCGATGTGGCCAACAAGCAACGCCTCTATCCCGTGTTGCGCGACGAAATTCTTGCGACACGGCGGGTGATTTATGCCGAAACGTGACAACGTCAGGACGTTGACCCATATCGAGGAAGCGGTCCAACGGATCAAGCGCTGGACGGAAAGAATCTCGCACGAAGAATTTTTGGATGACGAAATCCGGCAAAGCGCGGTCATACGTCAGCTTGAAATTATCGGGGAAGCAACGGGGCGACTAACGGTGGAATTTCTACGTGCTTATCCTAATCTGCCATGGAATGTCATGAAAAGCATGCGCAATCTGCTCATACATGGGTACGACGAGGTCGACATCGATATGGTATGGACGACAGCCACCACGGACATCCCCCAGATTCATCCACCACTCCAAAAGCTTATATCAGAGGTTCGCGACGGCTAATCTCTATTCGTGTAACTCCATCATTTTGCAACGCACATGGAAACCCTAATACACGCGCATCTTCTCTTCCCTCAATCCAGAGCAGAGTCCTCCATATTCATAACGGCTTTCCCTCAGACCCGATGTAAAAGAACAAGAAGAAAAGGACGAAGAATGGATCGCCGTCTTTCGCCTCTACCTACCGCCCACATCCCCCCTCTCAACCACCCATCTGACCGCGGATGGCCCCATGCATTGCATGATTTCTTGTAGTTCAACAACGAAAGCGCCCGGGTCACATCGAACACGGACGCTTTCGTCACTTCTTGCACCATGGCCACGTCGTACGTCGAAGCGACGACCAGGTGTAGCTTATATCCGAACCTCTAGCTGCCATAACCCGTATCCCCCGTCATGTGATGGGGCAAAATTCTTCATGGCTTACTTTGTATCCCCTATCCCTCACGATTTCCCAGCGAAAAACTTCATCTCGCCAAAGACGAGGCTTAGGTACATGGCCCGTTGGTAGCGAGCAGAAGACATTTCGCCCACCCTACGAGTTGTCGTGACCATCACCGAAGCGGATGGGTCCGGCGCATGGGACGAGATATAACCTTCTCAGGTCCTTTGGCGTGGGCCTTGGCGGTATGGGATTGTTGATGGCGCCAATACCGACGCAACATGGGCCGAATCCTTGAAAACTTCAATATACACACTTTACCCTGTGAGGAGTACAATGCATGAAGCACCATGCGTCCCCTCCACTGCTCCCACGCCGTCCACAACCGTTCCACATTGACGGTCAGCCATGCCAACGCAATCATCCCGACAATTAAAAGACCCACCATGGCAAGACCAGGCCAGATATGGGTGGTAGACGGATTATATGAGGAAAATGCTTCCGCCATCCTCGAACACTCCCTTGCATTCGTATATATTTAGCATAGTCCGTGCAACACTAACGCAATACGGCCACTGTGCCTGTCATCGAAGGTCCAATGAGACCGTTCACGGCATGCATCGTGCCCGGTCTGCCTGGTTCCAAAGCACTAGGCCCAAATGCACTCGTCTGGACTATGTAGTACGGGTCGACAAACGGAGTATAATCAATGCAATTGCAAGCAGGTTGCAAAAAGGAGGATGTTCCCATGGCTGATGTTGTCATTGCAGGGAGTGGCTTTGCCGGACTCACCGCTGCCATTAAGCTCAAACGGTTGCTGCGACACAGCGGGCACCGTATCACAGTGGTAGCCCGTGATGCCACCTTTGTCTATCGCCCATCTTTAGTCTTATTAGCCTTTGGTAAAAAGTCGCTAAAAGATATTACTTTTGATTTGCGTACAATTTATAAACGGACTCGTATTCATTTTGTCGAAGCCGCCATCACCTCCATCAACCCCGAAGCGCAAACCCTTATGACGGATCAAGGGCCTATCAAATACGATAAACTCATCGTGGCCTTAGGGGAAAAACTCGCCTATGACGAAGTACCGGGCTTGCGCGAATACGGCTATAACGTGTGCACACCGGACGGTGCTTTGGCCCTTAAAGACGCTCTCACCCGCTATCACGGCGGACCGACTGTGGTGGGATGGGCCCAAAACGTGCAAACCGGCGGACCCGCCTTTGAGGTGGCCTTAGAGCTCGAAGAATGGATGAAAGACCACAAAGTGGCGGGGTCCATCGATTTTGTTGACCCTTTACCCAAACTCTGGGCCCCTGCAGGACCAGAAGCCACAGAATTTTTAACCAAAGTTTTTGCTGAACGTCACATCACGCGGCATGGTCCCGTTCAAATCAAAGAAGTCAAAGCCGACCGGGTGATCTTAAGTAATGGGGAAGAACTGCCTTCCGTTTTAACGATTATTACGCCTCCCTTTCGCGGAGAGGATGCCCAAAAATCCTTGGCCGGAGATAACCCCCGCGATTGGCTAGAAACCGGTAAGGATATGCAAAGCGTGCGTTATCCTGATATTTATGTCGCGGGTAGCGCTGTGGCCTTTGAAGGGCCCAAACAAGGCCACACCGCGATGCTGCAAGCCGAGACGGCGGTGTACAACCTCACCCAAGATTTGCTAGAAACTGGTAAACCCCATAAGCTTTATGACCATGAAATGAGTTGTGTGCTAGATCTTGGTACGGGTGAAGGTTTATTTGTGCGGCGTTCGTTGTGGTCACAAGAACATCAAGAATTTAAAATCGGCCGACAATGGCCGCTAGCGAAAGCCGCCTTGGCTTACACGTTTGTGCACACTCCCGTGTTCAAAAAATGGGGCTTGTCCATGCCAAAATAGCTGTCCGAAAATCGAGCCGCCCTGGGTGTCCGTGGCGGCTCGCTCCTTAGAAACCCCAAAACCCGGTGGTGAGGCCCCGGCCATACATGGCCCAGAGAAACAAGTTTAAGCCAAAAAACCACCACGCTTCATTAAATTTGCCGTGGCCATAATCATGCGCCAGCACTTCGCGCAATTGCCTGCCTGGACCCAAACCTCGCTCCACGAGGACCGTTAACAATGCCATGAGGCCATAGAGAATATGAAAGATCACTTTCGGACGGCCCCCCATTAAAAACAAGGTCATCCCAAAGAGCCCTAAAAGCACCGTAATGATTTGTACGTACGCCTGATATTGCCAAAACTTCGCCGGCAATTCCCCCGTTTTACGCTGACGATATGCCGCGACGACAAGGCCTGTAGCGCCCAAAAACCCGGTGATGGCACAGGTGACGTGGGCTACTAAAACGATCGTATAAACTGTTGCCGTATCTATTCCTTCTTTCTCAATACGCATGCTTATGACCTCTTTCATCATACGCCATTAAATACAGTCTCTGAAAGAATAATGCAGGCTTTGTCTAGTCCATGAATTGCTAGGATTCGATCCCCTCGGTTTTGGACAGATTAGGGTTAGTAGCGTATTGATAGGAGGTGGCTTATCTGTGGGAAAACCGCACGTTGTTGTGCTGGGTTCGAATTTTGCCGGACTCGGCGCAGCCCAAAAAATCCGGGAGTTTGCCCGCGATTCCGTTGATATTACGGTCATTGATCGCAAATCCTACTTGTTATTTGTACCGAATATCGGGATCGAAGTCTTAGAAGATCGTAACCCGATGTATTCCATGCATATGCCATTAATTCCTGCGATGAAGGAAGATCATTTGGACTTTATTCTAGGTGATGTCCAAAATGTGGACGTGGATGGTCAATGGGTAGAATATCTCCCGGTGGAGCGCCTAGGCGCTACGGTGGCAAAAATCCACTATGACTACTTAGTTATCGCCGTCGGTGCCCGTCTGGCCTATGACAAAATCGAGGGGTTTGCCGAATATGGTCATACCGTCAGTGATACATACTACGGCAACCGTCTGCGCCATTATCTCTATCATGATTATCAAGGAGGCCCCATCGCCGTCGGATCCGCCCGCTTTCACCAGGGCACCAAAACTCGTGATTTGATTCCCACCGCCGAAGCCGCTTGTGAGGGTCCGCCCGTCGAAGTGATGCTCAGTATGGGGGCTTGGCTTGAATCTCATAATCTCGGTGGGCCTGATAAAGTGACCGTCTTTACTCCGGCCGAATGGATTGCGGAGGACGCCGGCCAAGGCATTGTCCATGCCCTGTTGTCCAAAGCCGGGACCATGGGCTTTCACTATGTCAACAATACCCACGATATTAGCCGTATTACCCAAGACGGCATTGAGTTTGCCCATGGTCCCAGTATCGAAGCGGAGCTAAAAATTGTTTTTCCTGACTGGGTGCCCCATGCCTTTTTGAAAGACTTGCCCATTTCCGATGACGTTGGCTTTGTTTTAACGGATATGACCATGCGCAACCCCAAATATCATAATGTCTTTGCCTGTGGCGACGCTGCTGCGGTCACTGTACCGAAACTGGGGATCCTCGCTCATATGGGAGCGGACGTTGTCGCGCATCAAATTGCCAAGGACCTGGGCATGATGAATGCCCGTAAAGCTGACGAACCAATGCGTCCAATCGTGGACTGTATAGGCGATATGGGCCACAATCAAGCGTTTTATATCAGTTCCAACACCTGGTACGGTGGAGACCGGGAAGTCTTCCGTATGGGCCACGTACCTTTTTTGCTGAAACTGCAGTATAAAGAAATGTTTTTCCGGACCAAGGGTAAAGTGCCCGACTGGGGGATTCCGGTGGCCGACTTTTTGACCGAAATGCTGACGAAGGGGTGATATGATGAGTGATACAGCCACCTTACAGGCCAAAGACATCCCCAACCTAACCCAGGACCAATGGCAGGGTTTGGCACAGCTCGGAGATCTTGTCACCGTCGTCAACAAGCTTTTAGCAGGACCTGCCGGCGCCGTAGCGACGGAATATCTCGCCCAAGGAGCAACCTTCCTGCCAGATGGGGCTCTGCCCGCCCTACGTGAAACGATGGAGGTTTTAGCGAGTCTACACGAGCAAGGCATTATCACCCAAATTGGCACGCTGCTTGGCCTTGCGACCACGATGTTGACGCAAGACAACCTCAACCAATTCTTCGTTTCGCTATTGGATATGGCCCAAGAAACATCCTTTGCGGAAGTCTTAAAAGCTTCCATTAAGGACGCTGCGCGCCAATCGGCCCAGGAGAGCGAGCATTTGGGCGGCTTTTTGGGGTTAATGCGCGTGATGCAAGACAAAGAAGTGCAAACAGGATTGCGGATGATGGGGGTTATGGCGGGCAAGCTCGCGCCTCTCTTCCGACACCGAGCACTTCCGCAGCAAAAACACGAACACAAATAAAATGAGCCCAGGCGCCCCTTACGGGGCAGCCTAGGCTCCTCTTTATTCTTCTACCATTTCACTGGAAGCCCCTAATCCAAAAGCGGTATGAATAGCCTCAAGCGCTTGTTCGGCATGTTCACGGGCAATGATGCATGAAATCTTAATTTCAGATGTTCCGATCATTTGAATATTAATTCCTTGGCTAGCCAGGGCTTGGAAGATACGCGCGGCAACTCCAGGCCGTCCTAGCATTCCTGAGCCAATGGCGGAGACCTTGGCCACATCGGTGTCAATGACAAGCGACTGACCTCCTAGTTGACGGAGGCAGTCCTCTACAATGGGCTCAGCACGCCTAACATCTTGCTCTTCAATCGTAAAGGCAATGTCATTGAGCTGATTATGGGAGACAGCTTGAATGATGAGTTCTACATTCACCCCATGCTCAGCCAATTGCCCAAAGAGCAAGGCCGCCACGCCGGGTGCATCCGGCACGCCGATTAAACCGATTTTCGCAATATGGCGGTTTAACGCCACCGCGGTGACAGCCGGTTTCTCCATGTTGTCCGCTTCCGCTATCACAGTGCCGGGGTCATCACTGAACGTCGACCGCGCATAAATGGGCACCTGCTGGCCCTTGGCAAATTCCACGGCTTGCGTTTGCAATACTTGCGCGCCTTGACTGGCGAGCTCCAACATTTCATCATAGCTTAACGTTCCCAGGGGCGTTGCGGATGGTACGATACGTGGATCGGCCGTGTAGACTCCCGCTACATCGGAATAAATTTCACACCGGTCGGCGCCTAGCGCATTGGCCACCGCAATGGCGGTCAAATCTGAGCCCCCGCGCCCAAGCGTAGAAATGTCTCCCGCCTCCGTAATCCCTTGAAAGCCCGCGACCACTGGTGTTAGGCCTACCGCTAAGGCATTGCGTAACTCTTTGGGGTCAACGTGTTCAATGCGAGCTTTGCCGTAGTCATATGTGGTCACGATGCCTGCTAGCCGTCCAGAAAACGACTTAGCCGGAATCCCCATGTGTTCGAGCGCCATCGCCATCAGCGCACTCGACTGCGTTTCTCCTGTCGAGAGCAATTGGTCCATTTCACGGGCAGAAGGTACCGCACTCATTTGTTCTGCCAAACTGACTAAAGCGTCTGTGCTGTCCCCCATCGCGGATACCACCACCACCACTTGATACCCTTGGTCCACCGCCTGTTTCACTTTGCGCGCCACGTTGAGCAAATGTTCAGCGCTGCGCAAGGAGCTGCCACCGTATTTTTGCACAATAAGCATGTCATTCGTCACCCTTTACAAACTTTTCGTCTATAATAACAAAGTTAGAGCCTGACATCGCATGACTTTGCATATTTTTTCACATCAACAGCCATATATTGCGACGCTGGGTTGGGACGTTCTCTTCTCCCGCATTATTGGAGCGGAATCAGGATGGGTTAAACCGGATCCCCGAATTTTTGCCCAGGCTCCTACCATTGATTGCCATATCGGCGATAAAGTGGCGCAGGATGTTCTGGGCGCACGGCGTGCCCATATTACGAGTATTCACCTAAGCCGTCGGTCAGGCGATCTCGGAGGATGGGAACCCCTTTCGCCATCCGTACTCCGCCCGGATTTCACCATCTCCTCGCTCCAAGCCCTTCCCAATTTGCTAGAATCATGGAGTGGGATTCATGCCAATAATTCAAATTAAAAAGGGAGGAGCGGGAAGAAGGGGTCACTCTTCCCCGTACATGCGATGAATGATCTGGTGATTGGCGGCAAACGTTTTGTGCATGAAACGATAATACGCGTGCGGTTTTGTGAAACAGATGCGAACCGCCACGTCAGTCAAGTCTCTTATGCCATATACTTTGAACAAGCCCGCACAGAATTTTTTGATGCGCTGATGGACGAAGGGTTTGATTGGTGGTCGTCGCAGTTCTCGATGGTTCTCGCCCACCAATCCATTACGTACTTAGCCCCTGCCTTTTATCGTCAAACCTTGCGCATCTATACGGGAGTCAGTGCCATTGGACGGTCCTCGCTTGGTCTATATCACCTCGTGGTGGATAGCGAATCGGGCACGCTCATTGCTAATCAAGATAGCACGGTCGTTCTTGTGGATGCTCTCACCCAAAAAAGCCACTCGTGGCCAGATTCCTTCCGTACTAAGATAACCCCCTTATTGCCCGAATCATGAGGCGAGAAGGACAGGCCAATCCTCGATACCGTCCAAAACATGTGAATAACCTTGGGAGGAAGCCCGTGCTGCGTAAATCCCAACGCCCCACACGCCGCGCGACGATATCATTTTAGGGTGTTTCCAAGACATCGCAGATTGACGAGAGTTCATGATTCATTACCTTAGGAAGGTATCCGGCAAGATACCTTCCCAGGTAATGAATAACACCGCCTAGGAAAATCCTTGTCAATCATATAACGGCAACTGCGGCAGGAACTGGACCTTATAGTTGATGTAGGAAGGATCACGGATTCTAGGATTGAGCGGACTCGTCATTACTAAGCGTTCTATCGTAATCGAAATGGGGGCAGGATATGATTGTGATGCCTTACCGCTACGCGTTTATCGTTTACGGGGCCGCGGCAATTATGATCGTAGCACTGCTGTTGCCGACGCGACAGGGGTTGCGTTCGCGGTACTGGAGAACTCGGTCTCAGACCACGAGCAAAAGAGTGACCTCCATGGTATCAAAGGTCGCGCTGATCGGTCTCGTCGCCTGGGCGGCCTTGACTGGAATCGCAGATTATAATCCTCATGGACAGCCCACCCGAATTCACGGCATATTCAGGGGGGAGTCGAGTTCCCAGTATTTTTGGAACTGGAACGATCCCGTAAGCTACAAAATCGGCGATACATGGGTGTCGTTCAAGCACACGACCTTTGATCCAACATCAGTGGATCGCGTATGGTTGGGGACCGACGGTACGGCGACAATCCTGAAGGCCTATCCCGTTCTTGGGAGCCCAGTGCCGGTGGTCACCTCCTTCAATCAATACCCCGCACGCAACGAAAAATGAGGCAACGTGATGAACGATCAGGCTGAAATCAGACGCGTTCATATTCATCGGCGGGATACCCTACATTAATATTTAGGCGCCGCGGGCTTTTGATACCCAAACGGCCACTTCCAATTTAACCCATAGACACTCTGGAAGAGCGGCTGGGCTTTGGGATCTTGAATCTTGAAGTACTGATCATAAATGGCGCGTGCAACAAACCCCGAATCGGCTCCCCAGTTGCCTTCCCGGATATACACTAAAATCAAAATGGTTGGGTGAGGCATGGGACCATACGTGAGGAAAAAGGCGTTATAGTTGTTGGACTGGCCCACCACCTGCGCCGTTCCGGTTTTGGAAGCGACGGGCACGGGAAGACCCGCAAGCGCCCCATACCCGGTTCCGGACACTCCCTTAGCGATGTTGGGATCTTGGGCTGACATCTCCATGCCAACATGAACCGTATGAAAGTCTGAATAGGGAACATTCACCTTGCCCTGCACAACGGGTTTAAAGGTCTTAACGACTTTCCCGGTAGGAGTCGTAATTTCACTGACCAAATGCGGCCAATACAATGTCCCCCCATTGGCAATGGCCGAGTCGGCTCGGGCCAAAGCAATCAGCGTGTAGCGGGCAATCCCCTGGCCGATGACGGTGTTTAAGTTCCATCCCCACGTCCAAGGTCCCTGTCCTGATGCCGCCAACCGCTTCGGTGTCGGAATCTGGCTCGTTATTTCATCCGGCAAGTCAATCCCTGTGGGCTTATTCAGCAAAAATGTCCGCATCCAGTGGTCCATAGTCTGAATGCCCATATCATAGCCCATGTAGTAGAAAAATACGTCGTCTGACAGTCCTAGCGCTTGCTCGATATTTAACCATCCAAAGCCTGGCGCATACCAGTTGCCAAAGGCATGGTCTTTCGGGAAATAGCCGGGATCAAAAATTTCCGTCGTCGGGGTCACCACGCCTGATCCTAAGGCTGCAATCGCCATAATCGGTTTGAAGACGGAACCCGGAGCAAACCATCCCGAAATGGCCTCATTGATAAAAGGGCTAATGCCTTCTTTCACGAGCGGACTGGACATTAACTTAGCATAATAGCTGCTGTATTCCTTGGGATCAGTCGGAATCAGCTTATTCGGGTTATACGTGGGCAAACTCGCCATCGCCAAAATGTCCCCGTTATTGGGGTTCATGGCAATCACCGCGCCTTGCACTGCGCCCGTACTATGGGAAAATGGCACGCGTGAATTTTGCATCGCCTTCATGACAAACGCTAAGGAGTTTTGCGCTGTCTCCTCAAGTCGCCAGTTAATAGTCAAATGCAGGGTATCCCCAGGAACCGGTCCCGATTTGCTTAACAGCTTCTGCAGTTGACCTTGACGGTTAACCTCGGCATACTCGCCTCCCGCATGCCCATGCAAATATTGATTGTATTCTTGTTCAAGCCCGGCCGCGCCCACAATGGACGTCATCGAAAACCCTTTATTTTTTAACTGCTGATACTCCGCCGCATTGATACGTGACGTATAGCCAATAATATTCCCCATGAGATTGCCGTAGGGATAATAACGAACCGCAATCGGCTGGATGCGTAAGTTCGGCAAGTTATTGATATTCTCTTCGATCTTGGTCATTTCCGCCGCCGTCAGTCCAGAGGTAATGACCAGAGGATCATAAGCTGGCAACTGAGCTAGCTGTTGGGCAATGACCTTTTTGAGAGAAGCCGGGGATTGCCCCAACTCTTGGCTCAGCAAGTTGAGTTCCGCAGACGGCATTGGTTGTCCGTTGGCGAGGTAGTACAGTGTCCAGGACGGCCGAGACGTGGCGACTACCTTGCCGTCCGCAGTCACAATATTACCTCGAGGCGCTGGAATAGGTAGCTTGCGTAACGTATCAGCTTGCGCCAACGTCTGATAATGGGCGCCCTCTTTGACTTGCAGATACCAAAACCGCGTTCCGACCACTCCAAATGCGGCCGTAACCAACGCCATCAAGACGATACTGCGGTTACGGGTCTGACGGTTGACCATGCGTGGTGTCCCCCTTGTTGTCTTCTCTACTTATTGTAAACGGTTTGTCTTCATTCTTGTTGGCCCATAAAAAATTACCACCAATCCCATTTCTCAACGTTGATAACCTTATACAAAACCAATATGAGAAATTCCTCAATGCCATAAACCACAACAGGCCCAAAGTAAGAAGTCTTTGCCCAGACAGCAACCGAGGCAGGAGAAACTCACCGCCGAGCTTAACCCGGCATTAATAGCCCGTAATCACTGTTATCCGTTGCACTAGTACGACGGTTGCTCCGTACGCAGCAGACAATTTCCGGAAAAATGCAACAAAAATTCCCGTTTAGCAGGAATTCTTTAGTGCTTTAGCGAATTACCGACAATCCACAGAGAGTTCTCACAAGAGCTCCCGAAGGAAAGGAGGAGGATCTATGCGCAAATGGACTATGCTGGGAGCTCTCAGCATTCTATCATTGGTTGCCGCTGGTTGCGGATCCGGGTCGGACTCGACCCCTACCACCGCATCTCCGCAATCAGGCGGCACCGTCGTCATTGCGCTGGCCGCGCAAACGTCACCTAACTGGTTTTTTCCTGAATTGTCCTTGACCGCGGACACAACGGTTAACTCGGAAATTGATGATATGAGCTACGAGCCTTTGCTGTACTTTAACAGCAAAGACCAGTTTGATCCCCGTCACTGCCTGGCATCCTCTGTCACCTGGAATCGCCAGGGCACTGTGTATACGGTGAAATTGAACAAGAAGTGGCATTGGTCCAACGGGCGTCCGGTGACCGCCAAAGATGTGGTCTTCACATGGCAGGTCATGAATGCCGGCAGCCAAAGCAATGTCAATTACGCTTGGTCTTTTGCCGGGTCAGGATCGGGCGGTGTACCTACCCTATGGAAAAGCGTCGTAGCCACAGGTCCTTACACCATACAATTCACCCTGCAGCATCCCAGCAGCCAACAATGGTTTGTTCGCAACGGAATTGGTCAAATCTACCCAGTGCCTGAGTCAGTGTGGGATAAGTATCCAAATAATATGAGCAAGGAAATGCAGTTCATCCAAAACGTGTCGAATGCCCCCAATAACGCCGTTTACCAAGTCGTGGATGGTCCCTACCAATTTCACTCCTCGGCGACCAATAGTTATTGGGCTTATGTTCCCAATCCCCATTACGATGGCCATAAGTCCTATGTCAAAAAGGTCATCTTTCAATACGAAACGTCCTCATCGGCGGAATTTACTGCACTCAAAGAAGGCACCGTCAACTACGGCTATCTTCCTGCCGCTTTGTTGGGTGTACGCAATGAATTGACCAATGACGTACTGACTCCTTTATATTCGCTAGGATTTAACTACATCCAACTCAATATGAGTCCCAAAGCCCCAGACGGCGTTGGAAAGGCTTTTGATGAACTGCCTGTCCGCCAGGCGCTGCAATTAGGTGTCAATCAGCCGGGGATCATTGACGCCGTCTATCACGGCTACGGTGTGATTGATGACACGACCTTGGCGCCCAAGCCCCAGAACATGTTTGTCGATCCGGCATTAGCGCATGACCCGTATGCCTACAATCCAGCGCGCGGCAGAAAGATTCTAGAAGCAGCGGGGTGGCACGAAGTCAACGGCGTGATGACTAAACATGGTATCAAGTTGGAGTTCACGATGTTTGCCGCGTCCGGCAGCACCAGCTACGACCATATCGACCAAATCCTACAGCAAGGCTGGGCTCAGGAAGGCATCGTGTGCCATATCGAATATCAGCAGTTCAATACGGTGGTCAGCTATAGTCCTAGCAACGCCTCTCAATGGCAAGTCTTGAACTGGAATGGCGGATGGGGATACGCTTCCGGCTATCCTTCTGGGGGTGTGCTGTTTAAGACAGGAGCGGCCGAAAACTCCGGTAGCTATTCCAGCCGAACCATGAATCATCTGATTGACGCCACCTATGCTCCCGGAACAACCAAACAAGCTATTCAGCGGATGTATGCCTATGAAGATTATGCGGCTAAGCAGTTACCCGCAGTGATTTACTTGCCAGAGTTTCCCGCGTTGGTGGTGCATGCCAAGAATTTACACGGAACATTGACAGACTACAACCCGATTGGGGGCGTGATCTTTCCCAGTCATTGGTGGATTTCGCATTGACGTTCGTTGCAGTATGCGCGCCCTCAGAGTGTTTCTGAGGGCGTGTACTTTCGACCTTACGCCGTAGGTCTCCTTATTCCGCGCTGTGAAACCCTTCGGCACCGTAAGCGCAGCCCTGGATTCCCGTGTTTAGGCCCGCTGGCTCAAAACCCACCAAGTCGGCCTCCGCATCACTGATCCTGCTCAATACCTGCTCCCCACCTGGCAAACCATCGATCAATGCGTGCTAAACGGTCTATGGCCCGAGCAGGCTGCGAATCAGCTTCATGATGCTCTTTAGGATAAATCACCAGCTCCGTGGGTACGCCTCGCTTCTTTAACGCCACATAAAGCTGTTCGGCCTGGCTCAACGGACAACGCCAATCCCACTCTCCTGCGGTAATCAGCAGAGGTGTCTTGATTGCTGTCAAGGCACTAGCCGGGGAGGAGTCATAGTATTGTTGCGGATTTTGCCAGGGAACGCCCATGTCATCTTGCCACCACAAATGGCAGTCGTCGGTACCAAAGGCCGAGCGATAGTCAAACAAGCCATGTTCGGTAACAGCCGCACGAAATCGGTTCGTGTGGCCAACGGCCCATGTCGTCATAATGCCTCCCATGGAAAATCCGGTGCAGTAGAGACGGTTCGGATCAACCCATCCTTGTTCCACCACATAGTCGACACCACACATCACATCATCATGCTCTTTGGGTCCCCATACGCCTTGGATTGCCTGGCAAAAGGCTTCTCCATACGACGTAGAGCCCCGGTAATTGACCTGAAGGACCACAAAACCGCGCCCCGCCCAATATTGGCTGTCAAACTCAAACTCCGGCGCATCATAAGACATCGGGCCCCCGTGAATGGATACTAATAGAGGAGCGGGGCCTTCGCGACGGTCAAAATCTGGTGGGAACAGCACTAAGGCCTCAATCATCGCTCCATCGTGATCCGGATAGCGAATCCATTGAAAGGTTCCCAATTTGCGCTGCGACAGCCACTGGCTGGATCCTTGACTTAATTGCGGCCCTAGACCGTCTGGCCCCCAGACAAAAATCTCCGGCCCCGTGTGGGGCAAGCCCATAAGCAGCACCACCGTTTCGGAGCACACATCAAAGCTATAGACTGTACCCATACGTTCTGTAGGATACAACACGTCCCAGGTGCCATCCATGGAGAACGCCACCAATTTTGCTTGACCAGCCATCGACGCCACCGTCAACAGCCGTCCGTCGCGGTGCCAACGCAGCGGTCCATCCACGGTGCCATCAAAAGACGGCGATATCTGTATCATGGCACTATGTTTCACGGGCACGGGATAGACACGCGCATTGGCGACAGGATCTCCGTTCCAAACATCGGGGACAATTCCGCCAATCGTCCGCCATCCTTGTCCAATATACTGTGACAAATCCTCCACCCGTTCTGCCTTCTCTAGAGAAATGCGCCATAGCCGCGGCAGCACATAGTTGTTTTCCGGTTCGGCGGACGAGATGAACCAAACCTCCTGCCCGTCGGGACTAAAGATGCCTTGCTGGGCGTCGACATCACCCCACGTCAGTCGGTAAGTTTGGTCCTCGTGGAGATTCATCAGCCATAAATCGGTGCGTCGATTGTTATCCGCGTCACCCGTTCGATTAGATTGAAAAAGAATCCATTGCCCGTCGGGCGACCACCGCGGCTCCAGTTCACTCGCCTGGCCAAAGGTTAGCTGGCGCACCGCGCCAGTCTCGCACTCGAGAAGAAACAGGTGGGTCTGCACCCCATCAAGGTATCCTTCCCCATCGTACTTATGTTGCACACGATCTAGCACCCAAGGCCCGGGTCCTTTCTTGTCTTTGAGACTTTTAAGATAAGCCGCCTCCTCCTCAGAGGGATCTCGGCTCGCAAATACGATGCGGCGGCTGTCGGGAGCCCAATCAAACGAGGCCACTCCTTGGTCCCGGTTGGTCAATTGCCGTGGCTCGCCGCCCCACTGCATGTCGTACACCCAGATTTGGTCGACGGCGTCCTTGGTCTGCTCCTCCCCACTAGACCCCCTCTTATAAGTCAGATCCGGCGAACGTTTTGACAAAATCGCGAGATATCGGCCATCGGGAGACCATCTGGGCATCCGGTCAGTCACATGATGACGACTCAATTGATGGGGCCTTTCCTGTCCATTCGTGGCTGTCACCCACAAATTGTTTGTATAATCGTTTTCATCTTTAAGAACCTGCTGCTGGATATAGGCCACCAAGCGCCCATCCGGTGATAATGCAACTTCTTTCACCGGCTTCAATAAATAGAGGTCATTTAGCGTGAGGGTCCGCATCATCATTGTCTTTGTCATAAATCGCCTCGCTTTGCGTGGGTCAGCCAGCTAGCCGTCTATGAAGACCATGCGAGTGTCGCACCGTCCCTGTGATTTCCCGCACAGATTAAGCGGCTAACAAAAAAACCCGCTCAAACTCCGCGGGTTAAACTTTTAAAAATATGGTGCCGGGAACCGGACTTGAACCGGTACGACCATCCCTGGCCGGAGGATTTTAAGTCCTCTGCGTCTGCCTATTCCGCCATCCCGGCAGGTGCCTAGTGGCTTGCGCCGCGGCCACCTCGTTTAGATTCTGTATTTCGGCGCAAATCCTGCAGACGATCTTCACTGTCTTTCATAAATCGCTGCATCTTGTCTTCAAAAGTGACTTGAGGAGCCGCACGCCGTTCACGGTCCCTGTGCCCGCCACTTTCGCGAGACGATTCACGGTGAGCGGGTTTAGGCTGCGCTTGGCGAATAGATAGCGCAATCTTGCCATTAGGATCCATTGAAAGAACTTTGACTTTAACCTTGTCATTTTCTTTCAGATAGTCCTTAATATCCTTGACGTATGCATCAGCAACTTCCGAGATGTGGACTAACCCTGTCTTTCCCGTGGGTAAAACAATGAACGCTCCAAACGGTGCAATTCCACTGACCGTTCCTTCAACAATCTGCCCAACTTCAAGTTCAGACGGCATACGTCGTATATTATCCTCCTATAACTCTCAACTCACCGATCAATGGGTTCATTATACGGTGTGGAGCTTCTGGTGTCAACGCATGAAGAGCTGGTAAATCCTTTATTGTTGGCCTATTTCCGGATTCGGAATCGGCACTGTGCCTGTAATCATGCCTTTTAGGACGGAGGGATTTTTAATTTGGCTAATGTCTGCACGCAAGACATTGTTTTTCGCTTGGGTTTGAGCGATTTGCTGTCGCAATACCTGTTCATCGTGATTCAACACCCAAATATGCAGGACCGATTTGATCGACCAAAACATCAAATAACTTAAAACAAAAATCGTCACAAATTTTTTCCAACGAAACCTTATCCGCTTATGTGGGACCACGGCCATTACAATTCATCCTCCTCCATCTCCTCATCACCGCCCATCACCCCGAGCGGGTCGCCGGCAATAATCAGCACCACTTGATAGCCTTTGGTTTTGGCGCGGTTATACAAAGTCGCAACCGTCGCTGGCGCCAACCCCAGCCGTTTGGCGATAGCTTCGCTTGAGACCCCCGTTTCTTTCAAGGCCACGACTTGGCGTTCACGAAAAGACAACTTCTCCATACCGCGAATTTCTATTTGCATAGTAAATCCCCAAGTTATCCACAGATTGTGCACAAACTGTGTACAGATTTATTACAAAACAATGACAGGTCTATTATAAGGGAGCTTGGCCATCCATGCACTACATTTGGGGTGGATTAGCGGGAGGTAATTTTTTTGACCGTCTAACACGCCAATGTCGCCCTAATGCTGTCAGCCGCTGTCCTATAAACCGGACGGGCACCGTAAGATAAAAGACCACGCGGGCCTGAAAAAAAATCACCGGCGACACGATCTTGAGGACCCAAGGGGCAGCAAGCCATGCCCATAAGCCATAACCTATGGCAATAAGGAGCAAGCTCCACACATGGAATACACCCCAGTCCGTCCACAAATAGACGGCTAAAATGATAACCGCCGCCAAGACAAACCACAGCCAGTCCATAATGTGCCCAAAGATTTTCCACCAGTGCCATTGGATGCGAAAAGCGCCATAGACGGTTGATAACAAGCCTAGGGCCATGCCGGTTAAGAGCCAAGATGCCATCACTGCTGCTGGATTCACCGTGGTACACCCCCCTTTAACGCCACAGGCGGGTCCATGTGTTTTCGGATTTCCCTGGGCGTTTACGGGAATAACTCAACGCATCGACTTCTCCTTCTGCAACGAAGTGGCCCGATTCGAGATCCAACTGTAAGATGCGCAAGCCTCGGCCCTTTACCGTCATCATGCCCATATCCGTAGAAAGAATAATGGCATCGTCATCAAAGTTTTCCACGTGCTGCACACCTTCAATCGTCAGTTGCGCACGATTGACCAATTGAACCAGATGCGCACGGTTCTTCTCATGCCTGTCTTCAGCCATAGGGGGCCCCCGCTTTCCATAGTCGGTGTCATTTTGACGTTATGCCCCCACAAGGCACTTTAGACCTCCCGGTATAATTCCGCAGCAGCTTTTGCAGGCACGTTCTCGGCAATTTTTTCAATGACAACCCGGCGCACGCCTGAGGGAAGTTGCAATTCCAACTCGTCGCCGACATTCACCTCATGGCCCGGTTTCACCACTTTTCCATTGACGATCACATGCCCGTGTTCACAGACTTCTTTCGCCAACGTCCGGCGCTTGACCAACCGGCTGACCTTTAAATATTTATCAATGCGCATACGTCCACGTTGCTCCTTCCCGAAGAAAAAAGCCCTGCCGTAGCAGGGCTAGCACACCAAGACAATTATTTAGCAACCGAGTCTTTTAAGGCTTTCCCTGCCTTGAATGCGGGCACTTTACCTCCGGCAATTTCCAAGGTATCTCCTGTCCGAGGATTCCGTCCCACACGGGCTGCGCGCTCCCGCACTTCAAACGTGCCAAATCCCACCAACGACACTTTTTCTCCCTTGGTTAGCGCATCTTCAATAGATTCCACCATGGCGTTTACGGCACGCTCCGCGTCCTTTTTACTCATCCCTGCGCGCTCTGCTACATCTGTAACCAAATCTGCCTTGTTCACTCTAATCCCTCCTGCAAATTCATAAAATCATCACGGCTTTTCCTGATCCGTCACCGGGTGACTGTCTCTTTCCTGACTGGCGAAGGCCAGACGTTTCCACAATGCCCACTCAGCATCCTGCTGATGCTGACGAGCCACATCTGCCACAGCCCATGCGGCATCGGCCAGAATTTCTTCTAGTGTCCCCTCTTGATTGGAAATATATACCTTCAAAAGCTCTGAAACCGCTTGAAATACGCGCGTTTGCGGCTTAAGTCCTCGCTTGGATAGACGCTTTGCCCAGACCAAACCAGGAAATGTCCACTCCGCGTCATGCGGTCTGGAAGGCTCTAAGGCCTTTAAACGTTCCCACCGGTCGTTAATGGCCTCGACGCTTTTCGCCGGATCCTTGGCAAACACATGTGGATGCCGCCTCACCAGCTTAGCCACTTGCGTTTGCACCACATGGTCAAACACCTCAGGCGAAGCGAGGGCACTATGAAAGACCACTTGAAATAACACATCGCCCAACTCGTCGTAAAACGCCTGACGGTCTCCCGCCACCAAAGCTTCAGCAGCTTCATAACTCTCGTCGAGCAAGTAGCGGAGTAGGGATAGGGAGGTTTGTGACTGGTCCCACAGACATCCCCCCTGAGGATCAAGCAGCCGCTGCATCACATGTTCCAAGGGGCCACACGATGTGGGATTGCCCGGCAATTTAAGTCGGTCATGCAAATGAAGGGTTATGTGCTGTACGTCATGCCAGGTAATAGGATACGGATCGCCCTGGTGGGGAAAAACTATCGCTGAGGAATCGCCGGGAAAACGGTCACCAAACAACACCTGGATATCTGGACCAGAGAATGGGCCTTCAATGAAAAACCCGTCAGACACACTATCTGATGTGCGTAGTGCCCATTCAGACAAGTTCCAGGCTCCTCTCCCTGAGCGATAACTCAGTATACCAGGTTATCCCTGACATACCAAAGAATATAGGGTTTTGGGCTATTCCCGCAAGCTTTTTAGCACATTTAACTCTCCGACCATGGCCATGAGTAAAAAATAAATGACAACGCCGATGCCCACAGCCGTCGCCACCGGCCATATGAGCCCTGTCGTCCAACCCATCCGCATCCACGTTTGCACCCCCATCGCCATCACCACAGTCCCCACTAATGGCCACAAAGCCCCCATCCACGGGTTTTGGCGGGCCCCAACGAGTCGACGCCAATCGCGCCAATTCAGCCAAGCCGCACCAAAACTCGCCGCCACTGTGCCAAAAGCCGCCCCTTGAATGCCTAACACCGGTATGCCGGTCAGACGCCATGTCAGCACAAACTTGATGACCGCCGCGATTAAAAGGTTTTTGACAGGAATCCACCCATGGCCACTGGCTTGGAGGGAAGACCCTAGCACCTGTTGAATGGCTAACACAGCGCTCCCTATCGCCAACAATTGCAACGAACGGGTCGCACCGGTATGTCCATAGAGAAGCCGCGTCAAGGGATGCGCCAACACAATGAGTCCTCCCGCCATCGGTAAGCCCAAAAGCCAGATTAAGCGAATCGCCACATGAACCCTTCCCGCAGCTGCCTCGGTATCATTGCGTGCCATCGCTTCTGCAATGGCGGGCACCAACGAGACCGCCAAAGCGGCCCCTACCACCATCGTTAAATTAATCAACGGCATGGCCTCGCCACTTAATTGTCCAAATTGGGCTGTGGCCTGCCTTAACGACAAACCGGCTTGCATGAGTTGGCGCGGGACAAACAAGGAATCGGCCAAAAACATCAGTGGAAACAAAAGCCCCGAGAGAGACATGGGTAAAGCCACTTTAACCAAGCGCCATAAGGCTTGCCATGGCACAGGCCAGCGCAGCGCGTAAGAGCGGCGCCGCCACCGCATCACCATTAAAAACACCATGCCCACCATCGCTCCAGCAGGAGCCCCAAGCGTCGCACCGGCAGCCGCCCAAGCGGTCCCTTTAGGCAGCCATAACAGCGCCAAGGGAAACATCACGGCCACGCGCGATATTTGTTCAAACACTTGCGACAGGGCCGTCGGGGCCATTTCTTGATACCCCTGGAAGTATCCCCGAAAGCCCGCTTCCACCGCGACAAAGGCTAAGGCTGGCGCCAGCGCGCGAATCGATAACGTGGCCGCTGGCTCATCAAAAACTTGTCGTGCGATCCACGGCGCCGCAAGCTCTACGGCTAAAGCCATCAAGATCCCCATAAGACCTAAAAATAATTGTGCCCATGACGCCAACACTTCGGCGGCCATGTAGTCGTTGCGTGAGAGGTTTTCGGCGGTTTGCTTGGACAATGCGGTCGGAATACCATTGACTGATACAGCGAGAATCAAGGCATATAAGGGATACGCCATTTGAAAGAGACCGACCCCGTAATCACCCAAGACCCGAGGCAAAAAAATTCGGTACAACGCCCCAATCATTTTAGAGACCAGAGCCCCAATGGACAGCCAAAAGGCTCCTTGCCATAGTACGTTTTTTTTCATTTCATCCACCTTAATCCGTCGTGACGTCCTTACAGCAGGATATTCGGAGGATCAAATGAAAAAGACCAAGCCCGGTAAGATCGTTTCCGAGCTTGGTCCAAGAACTTTAAGCCATTTGGGCAAAACTCTTGCGGCAGGCCTCGATGGTCTCATCAATATCGCTTGGCTGATGAGCTGCAGAGACAAACAATGCTTCAAAGCGACTAGGGGCCAGATAAATACCTTGGGCTAACATCAACTGATGAAAACGGGCAAATTGGCCCCCGTCCGCTTGTTTGGCGGTGTCATAATCATAAACCGCTTGCGGCCCAAAAAATACGGTCAGGGCAGAGCCTGCACGGTTAATGGTTATCGTCTGCCCATAGTCGTGGGCGGCTTGGAGGATCCCCTGTTCAAGAGTTTCGGCCAATTGCTCCATCCGTGCATACGGCTGGTCCTCGCGCAATACGTCGAGCGTCGCTAGCCCTGCGGATGACGATAGGGGGTTCCCCGCAAAAGTGCCGGCTTGAAACATTCCTCCCAGAGGCGATACATATTGCATCACATCAAAACGCCCGCCATAAGCTCCGGCTGGCAATCCCCCCCCAATTATTTTGCCCATGGCATAGAGGTCAGGCACCACGCCCAATGCCGGTCCCACCGCGCCATAGCCAAAGCGGAACGCGGTAATCACTTCATCGAAGATTAATAAGGCACCCACCTTGTGGGCAGCGTCTCGCATCGCTTGCAAATACCCCTCGCGCGGCGGGACGATGCCCATATTGCCCACGATAGGCTCCGCTAAAATGCACGCCACCTGGTCTCCTATCTGATCCATCGTTCGGGTCAAGATCTCCACGTCATTATAGGGTAAGCTGATCACGTCCTGAACCACGCCAGCGGGTACGCCTAAGCTGTCTTGCGTGCCTACGGTGGAAGCGCCGGATCCGGCTTTGACCAACATCCCGTCACTATGCCCATGATAGGCGCCTTCAAACTTGACCACTACGGATCGGCCCGTAAAGGCTCTCGCCAAACGGATTGCCGACATGACCGCCTCAGTGCCTGTTGTGGTCAGGCGTACCTGATCGAGACCTTCCACATCATGGACCAGCCGTTCTGCCAACAAAATCTCAAAGGGCGCGGGCGTTCCCCACATCGCCCCATCTGCCGCGGCCTGACGAATCGCATCCAGCACCCGAGGATGGGCATGCCCCAACACTAAAGGGCCAAACCCGGCCAAATAATCAATATACCGATGTCCATCGACGTCAAAAAAATACGCACCTTCCCCACGCGCCATCACGATAGGAGGGTCTCCACCGACCGCGCGAAACGACCGTGCTGGTGAATTCACTCCTCCCGGTATGACGTGTCTTGCGCGCTCAAACCATGTGGCGCTGCGTGAAGTGTCTTGCATAAGTTTGGTAGCCTGCCTTTCTGGCGTCCTGTTCCAGGACAATGTCATCAAACGCTTTTTATCATGCCTCAAAATTTCCAGAAAGGGAATTCACCTAAAGGCCTGGTTGTGTCGACAAGCTAGGCTGGTTACTATAGAAAAAGACTACCGAAGGGACAGATTTACCGTGGATCGTATTCGCCTCATTAGTCTCATCTTAGGGAGTTGTGCCATCGTGGCGTTAGGCGTATTCGTTCATAGCGACCTGGTGGCTACACCCCAAGCAGCCGTCCTCCAAACCTCGCGTGCCGTGTTAAACGCCGAAGTTGGCATGAATCCTCGTGAACCGCAGCAATTAACGCAGTTAACGCGTTTCCTCGTTCCCGGAAGTCAAGCTCAATTCCTTACGACGTGGTTATGGCAACAAACCGCCCGAGGCGATACTTTAAGCGGGCTTAAGCCAGTCTTTACCCACATCGCGATGCAGAGCCAACAAATCGATGCGCTGTCGTCGACGCGCGCGGTTGTCGATTACCGCATCACGGTGACGCGCCAATTTTACCCACGCGGTCGTCAAACCAGTCAAGAAATCGCCACCTTTTGGTTGGAAAATACCCAAGGGCAGTGGCGCGTCTACGGCGTATCCTTTAACTTTGATCCCATTGATTTGCCAGGACGGCCAGATTCTTTAGGCTATGATACATGGCACCTCAATCCGGCGCCCGCCCCCCCTCATGGCATTTAACTATAAGAAAACCGCAATGATCCGAAGATCACTGCGGGCTTCCTACCGAAAAAGATCAGGACGTGTGGAAATGAAGGCTATTGTTCCATCTGCTTCGCCAGGAAGCCCGCCGCCGTTTCCGCCAGTTTGACCTCCATCTCACCCATTTTTACATCGGGCTCGCGCGTACAGATAATTACAGCGCCTATCGGGTCGCCTTCGGAAATAATCGGCGCGATCACTTCGACTAGAAATTTATCTTCGTCCTCATCCCCGACCAGGCTGCCTTTAGGCTTGTGGTCACCTTTGTTATAGAATGCGGTTTTACGCTCTTCCATCGCCTTCTCAACCAAAGCCCCTAATGGCTTATTTAAAAACTCCTTTTTCGGTGCTCCCGATACCGCAATAATCGCATCACGGTCGGCAATCAGCGCAATATGTCCCACAGCCTCATACAGAGAATCCGCATATTCTTTTGCAAAATCGCCGAGTTCTCCAATGGGGGAGTACTTTTTGAGAATGACTTCGCCATCGCGATCGACGAAAATTTCCAATGGGTCTCCCTCTCGGATTCTTAGGGTTCGGCGGATCTCCTTGGGAATCACCACACGACCCAAGTCATCTATTCGGCGTACAATGCCGGTAGCTTTCACTAATGGCCCTCCTTTCGCCTGCGGCCTCTCAGGGGTAGTATATCGATCGGCCTAGACGTTTATGCATTTTTTCCAAAACTGCCGGATGGTAGTAACTTCCCGATCAAAGCAATGTCACGTGGGCTCGACGGATAATAGGCGCTGACCACTGGTCAAACACATTGGACCGCGAGGCTTGCCATAACTGCTCCTTGGCCCCGTTAAATGCTGTACTCAAGGGAAGCGGCGTCCCGCCCTGAACCGCTTGAACTTCGATGATAGCGTAGCCTAAACGCGTGTGAACTATACCACTGTGTCCAGGCGAATGTTCCGCTAAAAAGACTTGGCTTGGCGATGTGACATCGCCCTTGACCCAAACCCATCCCATTGTCCCGCCCGCCATGCGGTTCGCGCGGTCAATGGAATATTTTTGGGCTAACGCCGCAAAATGCGCCCCATGGGTCCACTGATACATGACCGACGCCGCCTGACTACTCGAGGGCAAAACAATCTCACGCGCCAAGACCTCCTTGGGCGTTTGGAATTCAGACAAATGATGCGCGTAAAACGCTTGCACGGCGGTTGCCGAAGGGGCTGGCACCTTTTGGGTCACGTGATGGAAGGCTGCCATGAGCCACATTTGGCTTTTGACATAGCTCATTAAATCCCCTGGACCTATCTGATACCGGTGCAGCACGGCAAATAAAGCCGCCCGGTTCCCAAAATGAGCCCGGACGGCTTGTGCAATCGTGGCCGACGCTTGAGTGGTCGCCGCTTGCGGTGTCAGCCAGTGGTGATGTTGACTATATTGAATAATTGCCAACTGGTTAGCATAGGTACTCAGCTGTGGTTTTTGCCACCTGGGATCGAAATTGGGTGTTTGGCCCGTCATCAGCGCATTGCTTCGCAGAATCGTGTCCCACTGCGCCTGCGTAATTTTTTCCCCGTTGACAATCGCGAGCGTCTGCGAAGGCGATGATCCACATCCTGCTAAGGCTACCCCCAAGGCCAGCCCCCATATGACTTTAGCCGCTTTCTTGTTTCCCATTGGCACCTGCTCCTCGGATGGTCAGCAACACGTCTTCCGCAACATCCAGTGCTTGATCGACACTGTGGCGTAAAGGGAGTCTGACACTGAGTTCCGGAGCTTTAGCGGCCCCTGGGACAAGACGTCCAGGGTAGGCGCGCGCCAAACGATGCAGCGCCTCATTGTCGATGGGAGCATCAGGCAAGCTCTTGAGATAAATTCTGTCCTTTTTGTGACTGACTTGGACGATTTTCATGTCTTTGGCCATCACCCGCACTCGTCCCAATTGAAGCAAGCGGGCCACTGGTGCTGGCACTGGACCAAACCGATCGACAAATTCATCCGCTAACGCTTCGATTTCCTCTAAGCTTTGCGCAGATACCAACCGTTTATACAAAGACACTTTAAGGCTTGCCGCATTCACATAGGTATCCGGTAAATAGGCATCGACGGCTATGTCGATCGCTGGGTCAACGTCTTGAGGCGTTTCTTCGCCCTTTAATTCGCGAACCGCTTCGGCGAGTAACTGTGTATACAAATCAAATCCAACCGATGCAATAAATCCGTGCTGTTCCGAACCTAATAGATTTCCTGCTCCCCGAATCTCTAAATCGCGTAAAGCAATTTGGTACCCTGCTCCGAGTTCTGTAAATTCGCGAATCGCTTCCAGCCGTTTTTCCGCTTGGGGCGTCAACGTCTTATCCCGACGATAGGTAAAATAGGCATAGGCCAAGCGCGCCGAACGTCCCACCCGCCCTCGAATTTGATACAACTGAGCCAGTCCCATGCGGTCGGCATCTTCAACAATCAAGGTATTCGCATTGGGAATATCTAATCCCGATTCAATAATACTTGTCGCCACTAAAATATCGTATTCTTGCTCAATAAACCGCGCCATCACGTCTTCAATGCGTGTTTCGTCCATCCGGCCATGAATCACCCCAATGGCCGCTTCCGGAAACATTTTCATCAGACGTGACACCGTCTGGTCAATCGCCAAGATGCGGTTCTGTACATAAAAGACTTGACCCCCGCGGTCCAATTCGCGGCGAATGGCTTCTTGAATCAACGCCTCATCAAATTCTGCTACGACCGTCTCTACAGGCAGGCGGTCCAACGGTGGGGTCTCAATGAGGCTCATATCACGCACACCCACCATTGCCATGTGCAACGTGCGGGGAATTGGCGTGGCAGACAACGTCAAGACATCAATGTTCTCGCGCAAAGCTTTAATGCGTTCTTTGTGCGCGACACCAAATCGATGTTCTTCATCAATAATGAGCAAACCCAAATCCCGAAATTTCACGTCCTTGCCTAAGAGACGATGGGTGCCAATAATCAGGTCAACTTGACCTTGTGCCAACTGCGCGAGGGTCTGCTTCTGTTGCTTCGGCGTACGAAATCGGCTTAGCACGTCGACCGTTACCGGGAATCCCGCAAATCGGGCTTTTGCCGTGGAAAAATGTTGGTCCGCCAACAACGTCGTCGGCACCAAAAATGCCACTTGCTTACCGGACATGATGGCCTTAAACGCAGCACGCAATGCTACCTCGGTTTTCCCGTAGCCGACGTCTCCACAAAGCAGCCGATCCATGGGCCGCATTTTTTCCATGTCCCGCTTTATTTCTTCGATAGACCGGAGTTGGTCATCAGTTTCCTCATAGCCAAAGGCCGATTCGAAATCTTTCTGCCATGGCGTATCTTCCGCAAAGCTGATGCCAGGCCGCGACTCCCTTACGGCATACAGCCGGATTAATTCTTTGGCCATTTCCCGTACAGAGGCGCGGACTTTGTCTTTAACCCGCGACCATTCCTGCCCGCCCATTTTGGACAGTTTAGGATCTTGCCCTTCGACGCCAATGTATTTTTGAATTAATCCCAATTGGTCCGTTGGCACATAGAGCGTATCCTGCCCTGCGTACTGCACATGCAGGTAATCTTTATGCTGATTTTGAATTTCCAGCGTGACCATACCCAGGTAGCGTCCAATGCCATGCGTAATATGCACGACATAGTCCCCCGGCTTCAAATCGGCCAAGCGGACCGTCTGCTTCGGTTCTTGGGCGCGGCGTAAACGCGGCTGTTCCCGTCCTGACAGTTCGGTCTCGGCTAATACGGCAATCCCGAGTTCCGACAAGATGAAGCCATGAGCCAATTGGCCCGTCAACAAACCTACTTCGCCTACCGCTCCCATCCCCTCGTGGGCGGGAATCCCGAAGTCCATCAGCTGCCGCTGCATAACCTTAATGGCCGCCTCGTCACGCAAAATTAAGGCGACTTTCAGTCTAGACTTGCGTAAACGGGTCACTTCGGCTTTGAGCAAATCGATCTGCCCATGAATCCGGGGCGCCGGCCGCCCCGTCAAATTTAAATGAATCCCATTTTCCTTGCGGGGATGTGGCATCAATGACAAAGTGAGCTCGCCCAATCCCTTTAACCGCGCAAAGAATTGGTCCTGCGTTAAGGTCGACTCCGCTTCCACTGGCAAAAAATCTCCCCGCTCCAGTCGCCTTACGCGCTCTTGCGCCTCGTCCAAATCCCGTCCCCTTAGGGCTTCGGTAATGCGCGGCACATCATGATATATCACCAATGGTGGCGTGGTAAAAATTTCGGTCACGGCCTTAAGCGGATAAAAGGCCGCACCGTACCGCTCAAGGCCGGGGAAAACTCGCCCTTCTGCAAGATCGGCTAACCAATGCCCAAAGCGCTCTTTCGTCTTGTGGGCGAGATCCAATTGCCCCATGGATTCTAGATTGTGATAAAGTGTGGATGCCTCATGGGCTATGCGCTCAATACCACGGTCCCGTTCGGCCGGTGTCAACAAGACTTCTCGTGCCAACCCAATTTGCGCCTGCTGCCGCATTTCCACGGTTTTCTGTGAAACCACGTCAAAAACGCGGATGGAATCGATTTCATCTCCAAACCATTCGATGCGGTAAGCAGGGCCTCCGGGCACATAGACATCGATGATGCCGCCTCGCACCGCATACGTCGCCTCTTCGCCCACTTCCACTTCGCGGCGATACCCGAGCTGGACCAACCTACCCATCACCACCTCAGGGTCCACCACGTCGCCGACGTGGAGATGCAAGGCCTTTTGCAACACCGGCATCACTAATTGGCGCACAGCTTCCACTGGCGCCACCAAGATGGTCCGGGGATCATTTGCCGCCTGGTCAAGCGCTTCAAGCCGGCGCAATGTCCATTCATGGCTTTGGGCCTGAACCTCGCCCACCACATGCGGTCTGGGCGGCAACAGGTGAATGGGACGACCGGGCAAAAACTGTACCAATTCCGCTTCGAACGTCTGCGCTTCCGCAAACCCCACGGTCACTACCAAGACGGGACGGGATATACCGTCCACTACGTGGGCGGCAAGAAAGGACGGCAAAGAGCCCGACAATCCGAAGACGTGGGCTGTTTTTCCGGAACGTAAGGCATCCGTTAACTCTTGCACTGGCGCATACCCGGACCACAGCGTGCGCAGCGAACTCAAATCGGCCATGACAATTCCTTTCATGCCTAACAATGCTAGAAAAATCGCCGGGATGTCAGCTTTGTTCCTAGTTATACCATAAGCCCTCATCATAGGGAACGGGCAGGCAATGCTCACACAAGATCCGGACTTCCGTCACATCCGCACTCACGGGCGCAACAAAGGCCCTTTGATCTTCCGCAGACAATTGCACGAGTCCCAATAACGGATCGTCCCATGCCCCCGGATATTCGCCAATACGGCGTCCACAGCGCCGACAACGGTATACAACCACCGCGTATCCTCCTCGTTTGCGAAGATACCGTTAGTGTTCCCGTCGTCGTCTCTTTCCACCCCAAATCAGTGGCTGTTAAAGTGATTCATCGCATCCACGGGCCCTTTCACCACAACCCATTCCGCGGCGTCGCTAGCCTTTTCCAAAGCAGGTTGGAGCACCGTCCAGTCCGCCGCTGTAAATCGGCTGAGTACCCAATCTATCACCGTCATCCCTTGCGTCGGGCGCCCAATCCCAATCTTGACGCGTGGAAAATTCTCCGTCCCTAACGCGTGAATAATGGATTTCAGACCGTTATGGCCGCCGCTAGAACCGCGGGCACGCACTCTAATCGTTCCCAACGGCAGGTCAAGATCGTCAGAAATCACCAAAATCTCAGCGGCCGTAATTTTATAAAACCGTGCGAGCGCCCCGACTGCGTCACCACTTAAGTTCATAAATGTTAGAGGTTTGAGCAAAAAAATGTTGCCCCACTTCGCTATGAGCCCAAAGCGATTGCGCATAAATACCGCATTGTGCTTTTCAGCCAAGCGGTCTAATGTCATAAATCCCACATTATGCCGCGTCTTGGCATACTCCAGTCCCGGATTGCCTAACCCCACGATGACGCGAATGCCCTCCTTGTTCATTCGAACAATTTGGACACCGACAGATCCTCATGGACCCGCATGATGGCCTCCGCCAATAATGTGGCCACGCTAATCACCGTCGTACGCGCCATCGGTTCTTGCAACGAAATCGTGTCCGTCACAAAAAAGTCCTCAATCACCGAATCCCGAAGAATTTGCGCAGCCCGTCCCGAGAAAACGGGGTGCGTACACGCGGCATAGACGGCTCTCGCCCCTAAATCCATAATCGCTTGTCCACAGGGATATCAAAAAAACCTTGAATTTGTGGCGCGTGCAAATCCATCGTCAACACACGCCTAGCGCCAGCCACGGTAATCAAGTTGGCGACGAGTTTGGCGGATATCGGCTCGCGTCCCTGTTCCTTGCGGTCTTGGCGTGCGTAACCATAAAATGGCACAACCGCCGTGACCCGTCGAGCCGATGCCCGGCGGGCCGCATCGATGAGCAGCAGCAATTCCATCAAGTTTTCGTTTACGGGCTGCGATGTCGGCTGCACAATAAACACATCGGTGCCGCGGACATTTTCGAGGAGCCGTACGCGAATCTCCCCATTGGAAAACCTCCCGACGTCTGCCTGGCCAAGGGAAATGCCCAGGTGCGAGACAATCTTTTCCGCCAGCACCCGGTTGGCCGTGCCGGTAAATATCTTCAGTTCCCCTTCCCGTTCAAAGCTCATTGGAACAATGATCCCCTTCCTGCTGCATTAACTTCTCGCCGCGTTTATGATTTTCGGCGCGAGCTCGCCCACTGCGCCTTGTTTTCTTGCCGCGCACGGGCAATTCCCAAACTATCGGGTGGCACATTCTGTGTGATAGTCGATCCTGCCGCGACGTAAGCCCCGGACCCAATTTCAACGGGCGCAACTAAATTGGCATTGCACCCCACGAACGCCCCATCGCCAATAAAGGTCGGATGTTTCGCCTTGCCATCATAATTCACAATGACGGTGCCTGCCCCAATGTTCACCCCGCCACCTATCGTCGCATCGCCGAGGTAGGAATGATGCCCCGCTTTGGTCCCTGTGCCGACTCGGGTATTTTTCAATTCGACAAAGTTCCCGATTTTCACATTATGATCTAAAGAGGTCCCTGGACGCAAATGACTAAACGGTCCTACTGAGGAACGACTCGCAAGCTGACTCAGCTCCACGACCGAGCGGTCGACGCGCACCCCGTCCCCTAAACGGCTCGATACAATTGAGGTCATCGGCCCAATATGGCATTCCCGACCGATTTTCGTGTGGCCGCGTAAGAATGTCATGGGATAAATAACGGTATCTTGTCCTACTTCCACATCAATGTCCACATACGTGGAATTGGGATCAACAATGGTGACACCCTCGTCAAACAGGCGATTCAACGTCAGTTCCCGAAGATAGGCTTCCGCTTGGGATAAATCACGACGCGTATTGACACCCATCACGCGCGCCGCATCAGGAGCCGTATAAACATCCACCCGCTTCCCTTGAGCCACAAGAGCTTCCACCGCGTCTGTCAAATACCGTTCATCTTGATGCCAAGGCAGTCCCTGCAAAATTTTGGACAAACCCGCGACGGACCATACCCCGATGCCGGTATTGACTTCCGTAATTTGATATAAGGCTGGATCACTGGAAGCCTCTCGGTCTTCGACAATACGGCTCACCCTCCGGAAGTACTGTATTCGCCATAGACACAGAGAATTCCTTCATATTTTCAAAAATTTAGTATATATATTCACTCCGTCAGCTCTGAATCGACACATTATATCCATCTATCCGCAAATTCTCGACAATTTCCTGAACATGTTCACGGTTTCTTGTCTCCAGCACCATTTGAATGGCCACTTCCGCGGGAGATAGCGTGGGACTCCACCTTTCATGCTCAACCCGAATGACATTGGCATGCAATTCAGCCACCCGCCGTAGTACCTTCGCCAATTGTCCCGGACGATCTCCTACGGTAGTTTTCAAGTGGACTTGACGCCCTTCTTCCACGAGGCCTTTCTCAATGATCCGGTTGAGCAGCGTCACATCAATGTTGCCGCCACTCACCACCACACCCACGGTTCCCATCCCTAGGGGGATCTTGCCCGCTAGCATGGCGGCCAAGCCGACGGCTCCAGCCCCTTCCACGACAAGTTTACTGCGTTCCAAAAAAATGAGAATCGACCATTGCTGGCAGGAACAAGCCGCCCCGCCTTGCGCGATTGGGCCATTGCGGGCACAGATTCTGTTTGCACGCCAATGACTTTGACACGGCAGTTTTGAGCCTTGGCCGCCATCGCGATACCGCCAATTAACCCCCCACCACCGACCGGCACCACCAAGACGTCCAAGTTGGGCCGTTCATCGAGCATTTCCAGCGCAACAGTGCCTTGCCCGGCAATAATCATGGGATCGTTAAAGGCGGGAACCATAATGCGCCCCGTCGTCTCAGACACCCGCAAAGCTTCTTGATAGGCATCATCAAAGGTTTCCCCAAACAGACAAATCTCCGCGCCATAATTTCGCGTGGCCTCAATTTTGGTGAGAGATGCGCCTTCGGGCATATAGATTCTCGATGTCGTTCCCACCAGCCCCGCTGCCAATGCCACACCCTGGGCATGATTGCCGGCCGATGCGGCTATCACGCCTCTTTTGAGTTCTTCTGGGGTTAATTGGCGCAACCGGTTATACGCCCCCCGGAGCTTGAACGACCCCGTTCGCTGTAAGTTTTCGAGTTTGAAAAATACCCGGGCCCCAAGCAAATCATTAATGTACACCGACTCCTGCAAAGGGGTCACGACCGTCACGCCTTGTAAGGCTTGGGCCGCTTGGCGGACGCTTTCGAGGGTAATACTATCAATGTCGGTCATCAGTGTCTCCCTTTCTTTCTGCGCATAAGTCCTTTGCCCATACGCTGGGAACGACCGTGGACAGAGTCTCATCCCATTCTAAAAGGCTCCAAAACTTTCCAATCAGTTTATGCGTCGGTTCCCTCGTGGCGACTAAAACTCCCGCCCCCACGACCTGCGCCCCAAATTCCCCTAAGAGGTCTGCTGCCGCGCGTGCCGTTCCCCCGGCTTTCATAAAATCGTCCACAAACAGCACCCGACTCTCTCGCCCGAGAGCCCGCCTGGCCAGTGACATCGATTGAATACGCCGCGAAGACCCGGACAGGTAGTTGATAGAGACCGCCGACCCCTCCGACAAGCGGCTATCACGCCGAATCAACACCACGTCCGTGCCTAGGGCTTTGGCACACGCCATCGCCAACGGAATGCCCTTGGTTTCCACTGTCGCCACCACATCCACTTTTTGCTGGCGGAATGGAAAGGCCAACAGCTCTCCCATGGGCTCTATCATCCGGGGTTCGAAAAGCAAATCGGTCATATAGAGAAATCCATCGGCGGTCAATCGGTCTGGCTCTGTTAACCGCGCCGTCCATGCCGCTAAGGTTTCTGATGCCCGCACTCGGTCGAGGGCCGGCACAAACATGACGCCCCCTTGCGCTCCCACATGAGTCACAACAGTTCCTTGCCCCGTCTCTTCTAAAATGCCTTTAATAAATAATAAGTCCTCGGACAGCGTTGACTTTGCTACGTGCAAAGCCGCACTCAGTTCCGTAAGACTCCACTGTGTATGAGGATGTGTGAACAAATAGCTCGTCAGGGCTAAAAGCCGTTTGTACCGGACCTGTATCCGCCCTGATGCCTTAATATCCGTCGTTGTGTCTCCCTCTCGCATAATCTCTCCTTGGCTCTTATGGCTGTTGCACTGAGGCCGGAGCGCTCTGCCCATTGCCCAACAGGCGGTCTGCCATTTCCCAGTCCTGGGGTTTGTCAACATCGACGCCCACTTCAGGATAGTCAAAGATTAATGCTTGCCCCTTAATCCCTAACAACTGCGCCACCCGCTTTTGTGCGTCTTCGATGCCTAAGCGGCCGATTAACCACTTCACCAAAATTCCTAGACCGATATCTCCAGCTAAACGCCTGGGGGATTTGCGATGTTCCAGCAATTCGGTTACAGCCGTACGGCTCCGCAATACCGCTTCTTTACGGACCATGAAGATATTCCCCCCTGTAAAGGTGCCATCCACTAGTCGCACATAGGTCCTTTGCGTTTGCGGAAACCGCGCCTCTACTAAGGATTTTTCGATGATAGGATAGACCACGTCGTAGTGGTCGTCCGCCGCGTCGACAAAAGCGCTGACCGCCTCAGGCGTTAAAAACGGCACGTCTGCCGTCGCGATTAAAACCGGTCCGTCCCCCACACAATCCAAACCGCTAATGACATTAGCAAACATTTCATCATGGACAGGCGCCCAGATTACATCGTGCAGTGGCAACGACGAGGGTCCTACCACAACAATCGGCGCAATGCGGCCCGATTGTCGCAAAGCGTCCACGACGTATTCCACCAGAGCGCGACCACCCACCCTGATTTCTGCCTCCCATTGAAAGGCAGATAAGCTGGCCAGGCGACCATCGTTGCGTTGTCCTGCTAGCACAATTGCCGGACGCTGATTCATGATGTCCACTCCTTTACCGGCACAGCCGGCGCAAACTGCGTCACTTGTGTCCATGGTATGCCATGCTTGCGCAAAGTGCGATGTGCACGCTGCAACAACTCTAAATCCCGATGCAAGGTGAAATACGCCGACCCACTGCCCGACAACGTCCAGATTAAGCCCGTCAGTTGCTGCAATCGTTCTTTGAACGCATGCACTGCTGGCTCGATAGCCCATGCCGCGCGCTCTAAGGCATTGTAAAATGCCGGTACTGGCGCATCTTGGCGCAGGGCCCGAACCCACATCTCCGGATCGTTGTCGCTTCCATCGTTTGCTGCCGGCAATTCGTCGAATGCTTGGTAAGCGCGGGCCGTTGAGATACTGACATTCGGGAATGCGAGCAACACGCCCCAGGTCGGCAACGCCGGCAAAAACCGCACCTGCTCGCCATATCCCTCCGCGATGGCTGTACCTCCCTCGAGAAGAAACGGCACATCCATACCTAACTGAGCGGCTTCTCCAGCCAAATGGGTTTGTGGTGCGACCTCGTGAATCCAGCGCAGCATCGCAGCCGCATCGGCACTCCCACCCCCAAGCCCCGCTCCTGTTGGAATATGCTTGCAGCACACGACGGCCACAGAAGGAACCTGGCCGGGAGCATACTGTTGGCCCATCCGGTAGGCTTTCGTGATTAAATTACCCTCAGGATCGCCGGTAATCTTGGGCGCTTGAAGCTGATAGTGGTCAGCCACTTCAATGTCTATGGTATCCGCAAGTCCAATGGTCTGCATCAGCGTGCGCACAGGATGATAGCCCCGTGCGTCACGGGGCCCCACCCATAGTCCTAAATTAATCTTGGCATTGGCTCGAAGCCGCCAACTACTTCGCGGCGTGGCCGTCCCCTCCCTCACGCGTACTGGGAGTATCTTACACCAAAGTGCCCGCGAGCTAAAGATGACCGCGCCAAGGATTGTCACGCCAATGATTTGACCGATTCCTGGGCTCTCGTGCCTAACGCCTCGAGAGCCGCTTGCCGGGCCCCTTCATAATGCTCAAACAAGGCGACCACCAGGCTGCCTGACGGAGCCATGGTCACTGCTTGCTTGACCGCCTCCGCTTCATTCAACACCACCGTCCATTGATTGGCGGAGATATGGTCGTTCTGTAACGTTTCGACCATTAATTGCGCCATCTCTCCCGGCCTACGCCCCCTCAAATCTTCATCTTCTCGGATGACCAGATAATCGGAGAAATTTTGCGCTTCTTGGACCGCGTGCATGAGGTCTTGGTTGCGTCGGTCTCCTGGTAGCCCCAAAACTGTCGTCACATGAGGGTATCCTAAAGCACGTACGACATCGCCCAGTGCCGCCAATGCCGGTTGATTGTGGGCATAATCCAATAGGACATCTACCATCTCCCCCTGCATCAACTCCAAACGTCCCGGATTTTGCCGCTCCTGGCCCACATCGAAAGAAGCGAGGCTCCGCCCAATAAATGCCGGCTCCAGTCCCATGGCTAAAGCGGCAGCGGCAGCGGCCATGGCATTTTGCACGTTGAAAGTCACACGTCCTCGCCAACTCGCTGGCAACGCGCGTCCGCCAATAATGCGCCGCGCCTGGGTCCCGTGGCGGTAGACCAAAAACCCCCGGCTCAACACCACTGCTTCCCCTCCCGATGCCAAATGGTCCAGTACAATCGGATTATCCTCGCGCAAAGAAAACCAGACGATACGTGCCTTCGTCCTATGCGCCATCGACGCCACCCGAAGGTCATCCGCATTCAGCACGCAAGCGCCTGTGGGTCTGGTCACGTCCACTATCAAAGCTTTTAAGTGGGTGAGATCGTCTAGCGTGTCAATGTCATCCTGACCGAGATGGTCCGCCCCAATGTTCGTCACAACGGCGACGTCGCAATCATGAAAGCCCAGTCCATACCGAGCCATGCCCCCGCGGGCCGTTTCCAATATCGCCACTTCCGTCGTCTTGTCGCCCAACACCACATCGGCTGACCAAGGACCAGTTAAATCGCCCGACTGAATCTGGCGATCGCCAATCATAATCCCGTCCGTCGTCGTAGCACCCACAATTTTTCCGGTCTGCCGCCAAATATGAGCCAGCATACGCGTCACTGTGGTTTTCCCGTTGGTGCCGGTAACAGCGCACACGGGAATACGTCCATCATGGCCCTTAAATAGGGCATCGACAATCGCCTCGCCCACGGCCCTAGACGCCCCTTGAGAGGGATAGAGATGCATTCTTAATCCGGGTGCCGCATTAATTTCAATGACCCGTCCGCCCGTAGCCGTTAAAGGTTTTTGAATATCGTCTGCTATGACGTCCACTCCAGCCACATCCAGCCCTATCGCCCGTACAGCTCGCACGATATCCTCCTGGAACTCCGCGCCTAACTCGTCTGTCACATCACAGGCGTCCCCTCCGCTAGACAAATTCGCCGTTTCACGTAGCAATACGACTTGTCCCGCCGCAGGAATGGATTGCAATGTGAGATCTTGATGCGCCAATGCCGTCCATAACCCCTCATCTTCCCCAATAAAGCTCAAGGGTCCTAAGTGCTCAGCGCGCCGCCGCGGATCGCGATTGGCCTCTTCTAGCAGAAAAGAAATCGTATGGATGCCGTCGCCTTCGACCGTGGGCGGGCGACGCAAACTTGCTGCCACCACGCGGTCGTGCACCACCAATACGCGGTAGGGAGCCCCAAATATCTGTTCTTCAATCAACACCTGGCTCTGTTCTTGCTGAGCCCAATCAAACGCCTTATGCAGTTCCTCCTCCGAACGCACGCCCGTTGTCACGCCCCGGCCCTGTTGTCCAGCATTGGGTTTAACCACCAAGGGATACCCTAAATGGGCCGCTGCCTCCCTAGCCTGTTGCCAAGAGTTCACCACATAGCCAACGGGTACCGGAATGCCTTGGCGACCGAGCAACTGCTTCGTTAACCCTTTATCTTGACACACATCTGCCGCGATCACGGAGGTCTGGTCCGTCATCGCGGCCATCACCCGCCGTTGAGCGGCGCCGAGCCCTAACCGCAGATAGTTCGCATCATTAAGACGCTTCACCGGAATGTCTCGCGCTCGCGCTGCCTCAATAATGGCTTGCGTCGACGGTCCAAACTGAAAGCCACGAATGGCCTCGACCACACTGGTCACTTGCATGGCCAGTTCATCATCCCCAGTCCTGTCGTCCCATAAAGCGCGTATGATGTGGACCGCAGCGCTCAAAGCCTCAGCTCCGCCTGGCTGGGTTCCACTTTCAAAGACAATACGAACAAGGTCCGTTCCAGTAATTTGCCGCGTCTTTCCGTAATGCCCATCCTCTCCCGCAAGAAACAGCAACTCTAAGGCTAAATGCTCCACCACATGGCCCAGATAAGTGCCTTCATGAAGCCGGTCCACAAACCCGCCTGGGTATCCTTTCGAACAGACATGGTCTTGCAATCCGGGTGCTAGACGCAGCAATCGTTGGGTAAAATCCGGACGATGGTTCGTCGGATACTCTCCGTACCCGCCGAGTTGCACAATCGCCTCTATGGCACTATGCAGCGTATGGCGATTGGGCCCGTCATAAAATCTCAGTTGTTCAATCTTCACCGCGTTCCTCCTCCTGCAGATGTCCGGCCCGGTGCGCAAATGGCTGCCGGGAACTAAGGTGAAGGCCATACCCTTGCGCCAACACATGCAGCCTCACATGGGTCAGAGTCAGGGCTTGCGTGGGCCCTGATTCTTGCACATTGGTCTCTTCCACAAACCGCCCGTCAAGAATCGTGACATTTTGCGAGCCGTAGACCGTCATGTTTTGGGTATTCAGATCGACCAACAAAGCGGTATCCTCATCAATGCCTACGCCCAACACAGCAGGATTTTGAGCTACCGCCGCAAGCAGACGGCCGATACGCCCGCGCTGGGTAAAATGCTGATCAATCACCACGTTATCCCACAGCCCCATTCCCGCTGCCATACGCACCACAGCACGGGACGGCGGGGCTTGGGCGAATCCTTCCACAATCATGGTCGATGACATCATGGAAGCACCCGCTGATGTGCCTGCAATAATTAAGCCCTTGTCCCACTGACCCCGTAACGCTTGGTGAAAGGCCGTTCCCCCTAAAAGGCTTGTAATCCGCAGCTGATCGCCTCCCACAAAGAAAACCGCGGCACACCTTTCAAGGCGCGTGGACCACTCATGACTCTGGGCTTGAAGGCGGGAACTGATAAGAAATGGCACCACATCGTGGACCCCTAATGCACTAAAGGCGTGTTGGTACGTCGCATAGGCGTCTTCCCCCATTGTGGATGCCGTTGTCACGACACCAATGCGCTTCGGTCGCTCAACTTCTCGTACCAAATCTGTCAGGGTCAAGAGAACGTCTGGTGTCGTTCTCTTGTCTTCTTTTCCGCCGATAATTAGTAACGGACCAATAAAGGTCTCCCCCCATCGCAAAACGTAAAAAGAGAACGCCTCAAGGCGTTCTCTATTGTGTTCAGCCCAACAAATTTCTATGCGAAAATTTGGTCTCGTCACGGAGACCCCAAAACTTGATTAATTGGACAGAGATTCAGGAAGTATAAGCTCTACCGTTTCGGTTAACACGTCCGTATACGAATACGACACGCGCCGTTCACCTCGTTCGGAAAGGTGTTCCTCTTCGATCTTGACGATAAAGATATGGGGGTAGGTTTTTTCTAAAATCCCTTCCTTTTCGTCAACCTTCTTGCGGCCTTTATTGGCCTTTACACGAATCTTTTCTCCCACATGAGAGTCGAGTTCCTTTTTTATATCTTCGAGGACGCTTTTTGCCGCCACGCGCTCACTTCCTTCCTCAACTGATGAAGGGCAACAAAGATATCCTAACATTTATTTCTTCGCGTGTCAAGTAAAGATAACTATTCTACCAACTCTATCTAGCCATGGTCAAGAGAAAATTTGGCTATGCCATAAACTTTTTGTCGCCTTCGCTATTTCGTATACTTGTCAGCGACTTTAGAGGCACCAAAGGAATAGGGCTTAATGGCCGCATGGTAGCCACTGCCCGTTACCATTCCTACAATCTCGCGAATCAATTCCTTGGTGTCGCCTTGCTGACCCACGTCAATATGGATTTCCACATCGAGATCGGGAAGACCAGACTTTTCCAAAAGCCCTGTCAGTTGAGCTGCCACATTCAGGCTTAAAGAGGTCTCGTACATGATTTTTTGACGCAAGCTTTTAATGGCGCGACGGTGGGATTTATTAAAAAAGTACCGACCCCCTTTGCCCATGCGGTGTATGACGACAGCCGTCACAAAAACGGTCTCATGGCGGGTGTGGGAATCGGAACCAATAATCAGTTTGTAGCGCGCATTGGGGGCCTCAGCGATATAACTCAAAATTTCGCCGTACATACTCTCGAGCGTCAACCGTCCCTTGGAGGGACTCTCGAACACCACAAGGACCACCTCACTTGGTTGCAACCAGTTTGGCTAACGCAATCCACTCCTGCCAGCTAAGGGCTTCTGGACGTTTCGCTGCGTCCAGACCCGCATGCTGCAGCACTTCGGTCCAGCCTTGAGCATTCCACGCCGATCCGGGCGCCATGGCTAACGACTGCCGTATCATTTTGCGGCGATGTGAAAAGGCCGAATGCACCACCCATTGCAAAGCGGTCAACGGCACCATAGGCGACGGTCTTCGCGTTAATTGTATCACAAATGAGTCAACATCTGGAGGGGGTGAAAAGGCTGCACGCGCGACAGGCATTAATGCCTCAACATGGGCCACATAGCGCAGCAAGACACTGAGCGCAGAGGTTTGACGCTGGCCAGGCTCAGCCACGAGCCTTAACGCCACTTCTTTTTGCAACATGACGATGGCCGTATCCCATGTCGTCACATCCTCGAAAAGCTTAGCCATGAGCGCCGAGGACACATAATACGGCAAATTCCCACAAATATTAAATCGGCCTTGACGTGCAAGCGCTAAGCCTTGCCATGACGTAGTCACCGCATCAGCATGAATTACGCTCAGCTGTTCCGGAAATTCTTTCGCTAAGGAGTCCTGCAGCCACCTAGCCCATGCCCCATCTAACTCCACGGCAACCACGTTCAAACCTTTTTCCAATAAAGAAACCGTGAGCCCGCCGGGCCCTGGACCAATTTCTAGCACCCATTGAGGATGGGTGCTAGCCACTTGAGCCGCCATTTTCTCAAACACTGTCGGGTCAGTCAAAAAATGCTGACCCAGTTGTTTATTCGGCCGCAACCCAACATGCGCTAGCACCTCATACAGGCCTTGTGGAGAGCGTGGGTCTATAAACTTCGCCGTCAACGCCCACCTTCTTCATCTAATTTCCGAGAATATCCACCATTAAAGGCTGTACTCCCCAATCCATAGCTTGCCCTTGATCATTGAAACATAAATCAATGCGGTTGCCGATAATCGCAGACCCCGTGTCCAAAGCCACAGCATAGCCATAACCCGGAATATAAAGCTGCGTTCCTAACGGGATGACACTCGGATCGACCGCCGCCACTCCATAATGGGCCGGTGTGCCACTCGCTGTGAGACCAGTAGACCATGAGGGATTAGGCCAATAACCCGTGCTGACCATGTACATCTGCTTTGTGATCATCATGGTCTGCCCGTTAATGGTGATGGGCTGAGCCGTGCCATACGCAACCACCTCAGGCGACGGGGGCTGAATAAGTTTTTTAGCCACCACTTTGTTATGCAGCGGCGTACCATCTTGGACAAGATATTGTACCGTCGTCGCCACCAAACCTTTGCGGCCGTTCTGTAAGATTTGGCGATGCCCCTTGATAAGATTGGGATCAGGACGATATGTAACGCTAAAAGGCAAACTTGACGTGATCGTCTTATTTTCCAGCCATTGCCGGATAACATCCACATGCGCTCCAGCCACAAGCGATGCGGTCAACGGGGGCCGGACTTTGTCTAATGGACCGAGTTTGATGCCAAGCGCCGACAGAACACTGCCAACGTGATAATCTGTGGTCCAATATTTGAAATGGTGATGGGCTGTACGCACCCAAACCGGTATGGCTTCGCGAATCGCAATGGTTTTAGTTCCCGCCGATGAGGTCTTTACACGCACCACATCGCGTGCACTCGCGGCAATTTTAGCCTGAGCCAGAATATTCCGGACCTTCGAGCGGAAAGTCCAAAGTTTAAGGGTCCTCGCACCCGCCGGACTGTAGACTTGAATCTCCACCGGCCTATATTGCGTAGTCACCAGCCCCGTGCCAATGGCTGTCGCCGCGAGGGCCCCAAATAACCAAGGACGCATCGCCTTAAAACTCCATGTAGCCAAAAGCTGTCCTCCTTTATCATCCTTCTTTTCTCTTCGGTGAATCAGCCAACTTTCGTCAGCGTTCCTCCGCTACCATTCACCTCCATAATATCCAATAATTGGAACTATCCTCCGATAAGAGGAAAAGCATTTAATATATTCGCCGTGGTCTGCGCAAATACCTGCTGTGTCGAAAAATTTTTTTGAGCGGCTACCACTTCCGCCACACGAATCACCCGCAAGGGCTCATTGCGTTGGCCACGCCACGGCGCAGGCGACAAATACGGGGAGTCGGTTTCAATAAGGAGTCGGTCGGACGGCACCTGTGTGACGACTTGACGCAGAGCATGCGCACTTTTGAACGAAATGGGCCCCGCAAAAGAAATGTAGAAGCCTAACGCCAAAAGATTGGCGGCAAAGGATTCATCTCCTGTAAAACAATGCAGGACTCCTTGAATTCCTGGCACTTGGCGCAAAATCTCCACCGTGTCTGATTCTGCCTCTCGCGAATGCACCGAAACAGGGAGCGCTGTTCGCTTCGCCAACTCGACTTGTGCCAAAAACACCTCTTTCTGCGTCTCTTTAGGACTATTCATATAATGATAATCTAGACCGATTTCCCCAATCCCCACCACTTTCGGTTCAGAGGCGAGCCGCTCTAATTCCTTTAAGTCGTGAGCTGTAAACGTTGCGGCATCGTGCGGATGCACGCCCACCAAAGCCCAAACCCCTTCGTGGGTTTGGGCAAATTGCACAGCTTGAATGGAGGACTCAATCGTATAGCCTGGGACAATCATCCCGATGTTTTGTGCCCGGGCGCGGTGATACGCCTCTTCTCGGTCCTCCTGAAACGCTTCATCTTGCAAATGGCAATGCGAATCAAAACAAGTCAACGTCACTTTACGCGCGCTCCTTCCGGCAACGGCCTGGCGGGACTGACAATGCTTAACTGCTGACCCTGAGATCCCGCTAACAGCATGCCTTCACTTAAAATCCCACGCAATTTCACCGGCTTTAGATTCGCCACCAAGACCACTTGCTGCCCAATTAACGCTTCGGGCTCATAATAGGCTTTAATGCCCGATACAATGGTCCGTTCGCGCTCGCCATCAAACACGGTCAACTTCAGCAAGCGATCGGCGCCTTTTACGGGTTCTGCCTGACGAACAGTGCCTACGCGCAGCTGGATCTTCTGGAAGTCTTCCAACGTAATGAACTCCTCAGACGCCGGAACCTCAGCCGGCAGCTTAACCTCTGCTGCGGTCTCTTCGCGCAAATCCAAGCGGGGAAACAGCGGATCCCCTCGGCGAATGCGCTCGCCCCCTTGAAATCCGCCATAAATCGCTTCCCGGTAGGATTCCACGGGCTGGTCTACCCCTAGCTGCGCACGGATTTTCTGAGGCGTCTCAATCAGGAATGGGGTCAACAGGACTGACACCACACGCAACGACTCGGCCAAATTATATAAAACATTCTCCAGCTCCTCTTTTCGTGCCGGATCTTTCGCCAAACTCCACGGCGCCCGTTCCTCAATATACTTATTAGCGGCGTGCACCAAACGGTAAATCTGACTTAAAGCGTCCGAAATCAAGAGCTGATGCATTGCCTTGTCGACCTGCTCATAAATTTCCGCGGCGATTTGACCAAGCCGTTTGTCCTCAGGGCCAAAGGCATGGGGCTGGGGAATTACCCCATTGGAAAATCGTTCAATCATTGCCGTGGTACGGCTTAAAAGATTGCCTAGGTCATTGGCCAAGTCGACATTAAACCGCAGCCGTAAAGCATCTTCGGTATAGCTACCGTCGGCCCCAAACGGGACTTCCCGGAGAAGAAAATAGCGCACGGCATCCACGCCGTAGGTCTGGCTCAACACAATGGGATCGACCGCATTGCCACGAGACTTTGACATCTTGGTATCACCAATCAAAAGCCAGCCATGGCCAAACACCCGCTGCGGGAGGGGAAGATTTAACGCCATTAGCATGATGGGCCAAATAATGGTGTGGAAGCGAACAATTTCCTTTCCCACAATTTGCACATCTGGCGGCCAAATCTGGCTAAACCGTTCCGGATCGGTGAGGTAGCCGGCAGCCGTCAAATAGTTAGACAGCGCATCAAACCACACGTAAATCACATGATCCGGGTCGTTGGGCACCGGAATTCCCCACGCGAGACCCGTGCGCGATATCGACAAATCTTCCAATCCCGCCTCCAAAAAACTCAACATTTCGTTACGTCGGCTAGCAGGCTGGATAAAGTCGGGATGGTCCAATATGTGCTGAATCATGCGATCTTGGTATCGACTCATCCGGAAGAAGTAACTGGATTGTTTGACGCGCTCCACAGGCCGTCCACAGTCGGGGCACTTTCCATCCACCAACTTGGATTCTGTCCAAAATGTTTCATCGGGCAAGCAATACCAGCCCTCATATTCGCCCTTATAAATGTCCCCCCGCTCTTGCAGCGTCAAGAAAATTTGCTGCACGACCTGATAATGGTCGGGGTCAGTGGTCCGAATAAAACGATTGTAAGAAATACCCAAAGAACGCCATAAGGGGTCTTGAATGAAATGAACAATCTTGTCAACAAATTGCTTCGGACTCACCTGGGCCTCTTGAGCCTTTTGCGCAATCTTTTGCCCGTGCTCATCTGTGCCCGTTACAAACCACACAGGTTCCCCTTTAAGACGGTGAAACCGTGCCAACGCATCGGCTGCCACGGTTGTGTAGGCATGCCCAATATGCAGATTATCGCTCGGATAGTAAATGGGCGTCGTGATATACCAGGTATTCTTATTCGTCATCAAAAGCCTCCATTCGTCGATCTGAAATCTCCGTCACCCCAAAAAAAATGACCCACCATCAAGGGGCGGACATCATGCCGCGGTACCACCCTTGTTTACCCTGGGGCCTTTTTGTCGGATAACGGCGACACCGGGAACGCTACTGACTTCACGTCCCTGCTCAAGGGCCATAACTTATTGAAATCCGGCCGAACTCACACCCTCTCCGGCTCGCTTAAGCGGATACAACAATAAGCGCTCCCTGTCGTTGCAAGTAACCGAATTATACTGAAAAGGACCCATACCGTCAAATACGGCGGGTGTTGCCGTGAGAACAGACGACCCAGCGCTATGCTAAAATAATGCCATTGTTGGTTCCGACTCATCATATGGAATAGATAGGAGCTTTCTCTTGTGAATCCGATGCGCTCAACAACTCGCCCCCTCCTTGCTCTGGCACTTTTGACCCTTATTTGGGGATATAACTGGGTCATCATGAAATCGGCTCTTGTTGATGCGCCGCCGCTCTATTTTGCGGCGTTCAGAGTCTTGGGCGGCGTCATCGTCTTGTTCGGGGTTGGCATTGCCACCAAGCGCCCCCTAAAAGCCCCCACGTGGCGTTATGTCATTCCTTTAGGCTTGCTGCAAACGACAGGATTTGTTGGGTTTGCCTTATGGGCTCTCCAATTCGGTGGAGCCGGGCAGACGGCCATGCTCGTCTACATGATGCCACTTTGGCTGATTATTTTGGCCTGGCCGCTTCTCGGCGAACGCGTGCACGGACTCCAATGGCCCGCCTTAACTTTGGCACTAGTCGGATTGGTCTTCATTCTCAAGCCATGGCATACACAGCCCCATACCTTAGGCACTCTCTTAGCCCTGCTCTCAGGGGTCTTTTGGGCCGCCTCAGCGGTCTGGCAAAAACGCGCCGCCCCGCCACAAACGGACATCATCGCCGTCACGGCATGGCAAACCGCCGTGGGGGGACTGGCTTTGATTCTGCTCGCGTTTTGGTTAGAACCCTTGCGCATTCATTGGACCCCTCTATTCATCGGAGCTCTCCTCTATAATGCGATTCCCGGCGGGTTGTATTGCCCATCGAATTGCGGCGCACCTTACGCATTGAGGACAAAGATTCACTTGAAATCTATGTCGACGGGGAAATGATTGTACTCCGGAAGTACGAGCCCGCTTGCATTTTCTGCGGCAACGCTGACAACATTGAAACCTTCCGCGGCAAGAACATTTGCCATGACTGTCTCACGAGCCTTCACATCGAAGCGGTCTAATTGTTTCGCCGCATACTTTGAATGCGATTATATAGCTCTCGGCGTGAGACGTGATGGGTTGAGGCGATATATTCTATCGCCTCTTTTGTTTTTTCTCCGGCCTCAACCCGCTCTTCTACCGCGCGCATACACGCTTCCCAATCGGTTTCTTGCACCACTTCCCTAGGCGGCGCCAGCACAAGGACAAGCTCCCCGCGCCACATGCGCTCTTGTGCTAACAAATCTCCCAGAGTTCCTTGCCAAAATTCCTCAAAGCGCTTCGTCAATTCTCTACCAACGGTCACTTGTCGATGAGAGCCTAGGGCTTTGGCCAAGGTTTCTAAGGTCTTCTCCATATGGTGCGGTGCAATGTACAGCACACCCGTAAATGCCGAGGCCGCAATCTCCGCCACGCGCTCGGCACGCGCTTTACCAGCGCTGGGCAAAAACCCCCAAAAGACATAGGGATGGGGATAGCCGGACGCCGCATAGGCCACCACTTGGGCCGACGGTCCAGGCACTACCGTAAAAGGCCATGCGTGTTGGTACAAAAACGCGACCAATTCTTGTCCCGGATCGGAGACAGCAGGCATGCCTCGATCGGAGACCATCGCCAAACTTTGGCCCTCTGTTAACCATTGGGCAATCAACGGCAAGCGTTTTTGTGCATTATGCGCGTGAAATGACACGAGCGGTCGAGTGATGCCAAATTGGCGGCACAAAATCTCTGTTTCGCGGGTGTCCTCACATAAAATACGGTCCACCTGCCGCAATACGGCTTGTCCTCGGGGAGAAAAATCTTCTAAATTACCAATGGGAGTGCCCACCAAATAGACATGGCCTGGCTCCACCCACCTGCGTTCTTCTGCGTTAGCCAATCGCTTGCAAGGCCTCCTTGGCATGATGGGATAATTTTTTTAGCCGTCGTTCTTCTTGTAAGGCGAGAGTGTGAGAATAGGGCCCAAATTGACACCAAACTTTAACAGGTCGATGCGCCCTTGTATAGCGGGCGCCTCGTCCTTTCTGATGCGCAGCAAATCGTTTCGCGACATTGCGCGCAATGCCCGTATAAAAAGAACCATCTTCACAAAGCAATATATAAACCCACCAGCTTGCCTCTTGCTTATCGCACATGGCTATAGACACTCGCTAAAATTTCGCGCGCAATCTCGGCATTGCCGTTCGATTCCATATGGTGAAACGCTTGAAACGCGGCATCCCACAGTGATAAATACCCTGGGTTTCCAGTCTCTCGAAATCGTGCTTTAGCCCAGTAGGCCAGATCAATCACACCTGTCGGGGTTAAAGGATTTTGTTCTAGCAGCTTGTCAGGTGAGAAGTTTTGGTCCAAAGCGTTTTGTTCGGGGGTCCTGGGCGCACGCACGATCTGACAGCGACTGCGGACTGTTTCCAGTAATCCCGCAGGCTGGTTAGTGGCTAGAATAAATGTCACATAGGGCGGTGGCTCTTCTAAGCTCTTTAAAAGGTAATTCTGGGACGCTTCGGTCATGCTGTCAGCTTGCTCAATCCACACCACTTGGCGTGGGGCCCATAACGGCAAGCGAAATAGACTGTGCAACACGGGCACCAAGCGCTCGCGACGAATGCGCATCTTTTCGGGTTGCACATGGACGAGATCGGGGTGCTCTTCCAATTTTCGAAGGCAGGAACGACACGTGCACCCGACCTCGCCCGTTGCTTCACATAGGAGCTGGCGGGCTATGGCCTCGGCTAGACGACGCACGTCATCGTCCGTTCCCATCAGAAGCAACGTCTGTCCTAACACCTTGTGCTGCCAGGCTTGGGCCACAGCAGGCCATGACGCTACATAAAGGCTGTTAAAACTTTTCATAACGGTCAATGTCGACAACAAAAATGGTGGCGCCCCCCACCGTCACTTCCACTGGAAAAGGAATATACGGTTCACCGCTGTGGCTCGGCGTCTGTGGCGTCAGCGTTTCCTGTCGTGCGGCCGACGTGCGCTTCAGAATGTGAATGACCGCTTCGACATCCTTTTCCTCAATCCCCACTAATATGGTGGTGTTGCCTTCCCGCAAGAATCCTCCCGTACTGGCTAGCTTCGTGGCGCGAAATCCCCGTCGGTTCAATTCGGTCACCGCTTGGGACGCGTCCTTATCTTGTAAAATGGCAATCACCAATTTCACTCCATCCAGCCTCCTCTCAATGTTCGCTCCACATATGGTGGAGTATGCTTTGAATGTCTTGACCGACAACCTCCACCGGGCGCTGGCTATCAATAATCTGCCACCGCGTAGGGTTTGCCTGTGCCAACGCTAAATAGCCCTGCTCAACCCGAGCAAAAAATTGTTCGTCTTGACGCTCCATGTTGTCTTCCCCGCGAGCAAACGACGGGCCTCGCAACCAAAATGTCACATCGGGTTCAATCCCTTGCATCACTTGCTGATTGACCATTGTAATCCATTTTACATCTAAGCCGCGTCCAAAACCTTGATATGCGACGGAGGAATCTGCAAACCGGTCCACAATGACAATATGGCCTTCTGCCATCGCCGGAGCAATAACCGTGGCCACCAGTTCGGCTCGCGCGGCAGCAAAGAGCAAAAACTCGGCATGTGGGCTATGTATCTGTACGGTATGCAAGAGCATGCCCCGAAGTGTTTCGCCGAGCATCGTCCCCCCAGGTTCGCGTACGACTGTTACGCTATAGTCAACTAACACGGTATCGCCTGGCCGACACGCCGCCAAGATGGAGGCCATAACAGGCAACGTCGCTCCTTGAACCGAGTACCATGTGCGCAGCGTCCCAAAAGTTTTGGCCATCAAATCCTCTGAGGTATGCAACGGATCGCGGCGGTGGGATTTAGGGGTCAACTCCCCAACCTCAGTCACATCTGATGCCCCGTCGACGAGCCCCATGGGCGCTTGCCCTTTGTGACCCGGCGTGTGCCACCGCGCTTTCCTCTCATCTTTGTAACGCTGCAGCGCCGCAATCAATGGCTGCTCAGCCGACACAGTCTTTCCCCCTATGCGTGCCATAATCCCCGGTGCTGGAATAAGATAGCAGTTTTCGTCCGGATTACCACCCTCCAATGGGCGGGCTGGCTCAGTAAATAGGTCGCCAGCGCCGTGCCTGGAGCCCACAGCACATAGCGAATATTATAGCGTGTCCACAGGTTAGTGGGATTAGTTGTCAGGTTTTTCACATCCATGTATTGGGTAATTTCCGGCCCTTGGAGATAAAAATCTGTGCGGCCATCAATAAAGACCGGAATGTGTCGATAAATGAGGTATCCTCCCCAATGATACATATTAAAGACATGTCCGGAGTGGTGTTGCAGATAGTTCGCGGCAAGCACAGGTTCCCCGCTTTCCACTCCAGCAGAAACAATCGGGTGGGCCAACACGATGACAACACTTAATGCGGCCACAAAAGGCGCTCCAATCCACCCTGAAGCGCGCCGAAATTCCCAGGGGGCCACCATCACTCCCAATAACACAGGCCACTGTAGATCCCAGTAGGGAAGAAATCGTACCGACTTCATAGTGGCATAAAAGAGCCCCGCTGCCAAAAAGAAATCGGGCCAGGGCATAGGCGTGTCTCCAAATAATGACCATAGCACCAGCACAAACATAGGAACTAAGATCAGAAGCACCATGGACACATCGTGAAAATCCGGCGATTGCCATTCCGCAATGATATCTGAAATACGGTGGGAAAACGTGACGTGCCATGAGTAGGCCCAAAGGCCAGGACCATTGGGATTGAGAAACGACAACAACAACGCCACAACGAACACCGTGGCCCACTGTTTGCCACCCACTTGCGTCGGCGGGGTCATCACGCGCTGGGTATTAACAGGTAAGCGTCCCCACAGCCCCTCCAACCCTAGCGACAAGAACCCTAAGAGAAAACTGCCATGCACATTGGTCCAAAACCATAGCAAAGGAACCGCGGCCCATAAGATATGAGGGTTCTTACGGGATTTCGTTAAAATAATAAGCATGAGGACAAAGAGCGCATAACTCAGCGTTTGCGGGCGGTCTTTGACAAATACTAAAAGTCCGGGGGTTGCCATCAACACCAACAAGCCATTCTTAATCCCATGCGTGCCCCGAAGATGTAATAACCATGATAAAAGAACCACCGTTGCCGTGCCCACGCCCGCCGATAGTAACCAAAAGCCAACAGGGCCAAAACCCTTGACCACGGCGGCCAACAACACTTCATAACCCCATTCTTCGGTCACCCACGGCTTATGAAAAAGCGTATAGGAAAACACATCCCGATGCAAAACCATGTGGTGTGCCAACATATAACGTCCGGCCTCCCACTGCCAATACACGTCCCCACTGAGCCCCGTATGCATATCATGTGCCCAAATCATACTCGCGGCTAATAAGACCAACATCCACCCTAATACTCGATGATCAATTCGCGTCGGCATTGGCATACTCCTAAAGTTTTCTTACTGAGGTTGTTCGCAACTCGGACTAAAAACTCCTGCTTACGAATATCTCGTAACACAGGAGGGATGGACATGAAGCAAAAATTTTCGATGTCCCGCAGAACCGCTGGCTGGCTGATGGCGCTTCTTGTCGCGTTTGTTGTGGTGCATTATGCCTCAAGCGGATCAACCGCGGCGCTATCGCGAGCGGTGACAGGGCAGCCGGCGATTCAAGTCGCCATGCGCGGAGAAATCACTAGTTACAGCGACCATTCCGTGTCGTTAGCATTAGAAGATCCTCACGGCAACCTCACCACCTTATCCCGTAACGTGCAGCTTACAGACAAAACTCAATACGTCACACCAGGCGAACCGCCGATAACGGGTCCCAAAGGCATGAAATATCTAAAACCCGGGTACCGCGTCTATGTACGCGGCCAAGGCACCGCCGACAACCAGGTTATCGCCCAATTGGTCCACGTCTCCTTCCCCCCTATCACGGGCACAATTAGACAAATTAGTCCGTCTGTGATTACCGTATCAATCCCTAACCAACCGCAAGCGGCCAATATTGCGCTGACGAGCCATACCGCTATTTACGTGCCCCAAGGCGACTGGTCCAAACTGACCCCAGGCGCCACGGTTCGTGTTTGGGTTATGCCCCAAGCACATAGCGAATCCCAAGGTCTCGTAGCGCTTTCCGTCATGGTGCTTTCGCAAGAAACCTCGTCGGCCAACCCCAAAGTCTAATGGGAATGACGAGGAGCCAACCACTCATCACCTCGCTGTGAGCCGCAGGGGGTTCATACCAGGCGACGCCCTATACGCAAGGGTCCCGCGGCCACCCGGCCACGGGCCCTTGCGTATAGGGCGTAAGACAAGCCTAAGCATGTCTGAGAGCGCGGTTCAGATGGCATCATCAGGTTATCGATCAGCGCGCCTAAAAACACTCCTCCGGTAGCCTGGTTAAAAAAACCTACGATAATCTCTTTCGGCTTTTCTCGGCCCCTAACGGGACCCGCAGTCCTCACAGGATTCGTCTGCTCGGGGGTGGCTTCCGCTCCATCGCGTGGGGATGTTTTTCCCCCACGCACCGCTCAAGATCCCGGCAGGAGAAGGATGGCAGGAAACTCCCATCGGTGTCCCGTCGGTGGTGCCCTGAGCCCCAGTGTTACTGGGCCCTCATCAAGATGCCCCGTCGCTCCTTTCGCCACGTGGTGGCGACAGGGGAATGAGATGTGGGTCATTCGGAGAATAACGTCTTGCGATACCCTAACCAGGCACTCAAATACTGATGGTGCGATGCCAACGTCTTCGTCATGATCCGTTTAATCCGAGCCCATGCACTCCAATCATTTTTCCGATAAGTGGGGTCGTTCCATTGATCGCGGTCTTGCATCCAGAGCCGCAAGGCTTTCGGGACGTTTTCTCGGCGGACTTTCAGTCCGCCTCGTCGTCCGATCACGAGGGCCGCGGCGTGATGCACGCTCATCCCGTATTGCGGCTGATACTTGAACCGCCCGATAATCGAGGTATAAGCTGGTTTGACTTTCCGCAAGGCGACGCCTTCCCGCGCGGCCTGTCGTTCGACCGCTGTCAGCAAGGCCCGGTAATTAAACTGGTGCGTCACGCGGTTAAACTTGGCGCTCACATCCCGATCATGGATGAACTGCAAGTCTTCCACGACCAGTCCCGCTCCACGAGCCTTAGCCCACTGAACGGTCTCGACCGCGAGACCTCCCACCAACGCGTCGCGTTGGGTCGATCGGACATCGAAGAGACGGGGGTCCCCGATCGTCGCGAAGGCGCAGGCGTTGCCGTTCGGCAACACGTGACAGAGCGCCAAAAAGGTGCTGTTGGTATCCACTCCCACCCAGCCATGACGAGGATCGGTCTGGATGGGCGCGGGGACTTCTTCGACGGTCACGCGGACCTGATACCGTCCTTGACGTCGGAGCATTTCGACTTGATAGGGGTCGCCGGCGGCGAGCACCCGACGCAGCAGCCCCTCATAATCCCGGCCATGGACTTGGCCAGTTTTCTTGGACACCTTCCGCGCAATATAGAGAGGGATCTCCAGTTTCTCATACCGAGGGACTTTGGCGTCGGGGTTGCCCGGTTTGAGGCAATCGAGAGAGATTTCTACGATCCAATGGTCGGTTCCTGCGCGGACGCGCAGGAGGGGATTGCCCCTTTTGGTTCGATCCCCACGCGCTGACAGCCGACCATTCCGGCTCTCGTCCCATTCTTCCCGCCACGCCTGCTGGCGTTCCTGTTCGGCGAGGGGGTCATCGAGAGTCTTGAACCGATCCAACCACCGTTTTTTTGTGCCAAACACCACGGGAGGAAAGGTGCCTGCCTCGACATGCTGTTGATAAAACGCTTGCTGGGCTTCTTGATGCGTGAGCTTACGTTCTTGTCCCGCAATGCGGCGGGCATTCGGATGCGGGGAGGCCCGGAGTGCGGTCAACCGTTCTCGGGTTTTTTTCACGCGTTGCGTCCATAAAGTCGCCCCGTCTTTCATGGCTTGATGGCGGGCCCGCATGAGGTCTTGCGCTTCTTGCACCGCATCTTTGGCGTAACGCAGCGGCAACTCCGTTTCACTGGCACAGTGACGTTCCAAACCACCGATGTTTTGTAGTCCTCCAACCAAGCGTTGAAAGGCAAACCGTAGCATGAACCCATATTTGCGCATCAAACGGCGTAACGCCGTGTCCTGATCGGGCGTGACATCGAGCAAGACACCCAAAATGGTCGTCTTCATTCGGGGACTCCTTCCTGAGCTAAGGTCGCCATCGCTTGACGCACGGTCGCACCCATCTTTTTCCCTCCGCGTTTGCCATAAATGCGGGCCGAGAACGACGTGGTAATGGCAATCAAGTCCTCCACGAGTTCCTGCTGATCGTCTTTCACCGTGTGTTCCATGACGACAACACGCACGCCAAAGGCGTGCAGGTAACTTTCCAGATAAGTAAACCCGAAGCGCGCCAATCGATCCTGGGATTCCACAGCCACGATGCCCGCTTGGTGTTGCTGAGCAAGCTCCAGCAACCGATGGAGACCCCGCCGTTTTTCATTCAAGCCGCTCGCGACATCGGTAAGAGCCGCCACCACAGTCCATCGCTGCTCCGCAGCGAACGCGGTTAACCGCCCGAGTTGACGATCCAAGTTCCCCGCGTCTTGTTGTTTTGTGGTCGAGACGCGGGCATAGAGGAGACAACGAGTATCCTTAGCACCATCAGGCGCATCCTCGTGCATTAGGGCGCGTAAGTCCGCGACCCGATAGCGCCGATGATTCGTCACGGTACGCACCGGAATCAGGCGCCCTTCGCGTTCCCACTTCCGGAGTCCGTCGATGCTCATGCCGAGCATCTTGGCCGCCTTGCCGATACTGACAAACTGCTCATCCATAATACCATCACCTTATTATATTATAACATATTATCAGAGATCATCATAGATTGACAGCAAGCAGCTTAAACCTCCTCGACGGCTCTCAGCGCAGACCAGCCACACGCGCCTCAGCCCAGATCCTGTGTGGCTAGGACCTGGGCTGAGGCGATAAAAACGTCTGTTATCCCTGAGCCGAACGGGATGCAGCCATACGGGACTCCGGGCGACTCAACCATCCGTAAACTACGGCCGCGACCAGAAATCCTGCATAATACCCGGTATCCCCATTATCCAAGATCCGTGCGATGGGCCCTTCAAACAACGTCGTAGACATAAACGGAACAACCGCAATCAACCCTGCCACAAACGCCCACAGTGCTGGCCATCTCCAGCGAGGAGCTCCCAAAGCTTGGTCTTTGCTGATATAGCCCCGAGCCTTAGCAACCAACACAATGCCAATCCACGGGGCAACCCAGTAGCTTAAAAGGAGCAAAAAGTTCTCATAATCACTTAATAAATGGGCATTCGCGCTCCACGCCAATATCCATCCCGCAACTCCCAACGCTGCCGCGGCATGGGTACGGCGCACACGAATATCGAGGGTCAAAAAGGACAAGGTCGCCGTGTAGACATTGACCGCATTCGCCGTCATCGTCCCAAAGGCTATCGCCAAAAGCGCCCACACGGTTAACGCTCCCATCCACCGACTGACCATGGCAACAGGGCTTAAAGCCCCCCATCCCATCGCGCCTGCCACTGCACCTAAAAGTTCCACCCATAACGTGGCCGCAAATGATCCGGTAAATGTTGCCCAAAAAACATGACGGGGCGGCGTGGTTTCGGGCAGATAACGACCATAATCGGATGCATAAGGGGCCCAGCTGAAAGAATAGGAGGCCACCGCCGCCACTTCTAATAAGAAAGGTCCGTAAGAGGCCGGGCGCGCCGCCGGAAGGTGCGCCACCAAGTGCCATCCGATAACCGTCATCAGCAAAAACAAGACCGCTTGAACAGCGGCCATAATGCGCTCAAACCGCACAATGACGCCGTAGCCCAAGTATCCCAACGCCACCTGAGCTGCGGCCAACAAGGCCAGACTCCATCCTAAAGGCCACTGCAGAAGCCGAGATACCGCTTCACCACCGATAGCGGTATTAATGGTGTACCATCCCGTCGCCGATAAGGTGTTCAGAAACGAAGGCACATAGTTTCCCAGACGCCCAAAAACGCTCCGCACAAGCGGAAGCTGCGCTAAGCCTTGTCCCGTTCCTGCTTGTGCCACCAACGCGAGCAGGGTCGACGCCAGGAGATTGCCCAATAAGACCGCCCAGAGAGTCTGGCCGATACTCAGGCCAAGTACCGGGCCTAACACGCCGACAAGCAATGCCGGCATCCCTAAATTAGCCGAAAACCATAACGTAAATAATTGCGATGGACGACCATGGCGCTCTGAAGCGGGAACCCACTCAATGCCACGAGCCTCTACAATATCCTCCGCCATTGCGACACCTCCGATTAGGATATATCATCTGTCATGACATATGTCAATCAAAGCGTGACAGGCCTTGTTTTCCTATGCTAGCAGGACGTGTGCAATGATAAGATGTGTTTCGTGGCCATCAAAGAGGTCAGCGGTTAGTCACCATTCGTATTGGCCTTTAATGACAAAAAACGAACCCCGAATCGTCCCCGCAAGTTTGGATTTTTGCCGAGCAAACCGAAATGTCCCCTCTAACTCTGCGGGAACAGGCATCGTTTCGGCCAGTTTAAATCCCACCGCACGCTTCTTAGGATTATCTACGGAATACATGACGTTCACCTCAAGCCCATCTTGATAGAAGACATAGGTCCACCAAATATTGCCCAGCTTAAACCGCGATGTCTCCAAGGGAGTGGCTGCCAATTCAATGTTACGTTCTTCTTTTAGAATGCGGCGCACATAGCATATGGTATCCTGACTGTTCTGAGCCGGGATGACTGTAAAATCATGGTTGTACTTATTTTTAAAATACCGCGCTTCATGCGCCCGCAAGCCCGCTAAGGCATCTGCCACCGGCGAACACTCCAATCCCCTAGACGAAACCTGAAGAAAATCCACAACATACGCTATGTTCATGGGCCCAACCTCTCTCTACTGAGTGCGAAACGGGTTATTTCTTTGTGCTTTTGCAGTCCTTTCCAGTCACTGACAGTTTCTCCGAGAACTCATAGCACTGTGCACGACAAAACGTTAATATGATAGGAGCACTGGAGTTGTTTTGTTCTCACCATCATTTTCTATCTTAGGCGTTTCGTTATGCAAGGAGGCAGAGACAGCGATGTCGGCTCAACCCGATTACTGGAACTTTGGACGCGATGTCATCGACCATTTGGCGTCCACACATCCCAATGATACCGCGCTTTATTTTCTGAATTTTGAAGATAGTCGCTCCTATACCTTTTCCGATATATCTCGCATCTCCGATCAGACCGCAGCCTGGTTGCGCGACCAAGGGGTGTCGCCCCAAGACCGCGTGCTTATTGTTCTCGGCAAAGATCTGGCGTTTTGGCCCGTGATGGTCGCCCTCAATAAACTAGGAGCCGTTGCGATGCCCGGCACCACGCAACTAACCGCTAAAGATTTACAGTACCGCCTTGAAACGTCGCAGGCACGGTGCGCCATCGTATCGCCTGATGCCGCCGAAAAAATCGATGAGCAGCAAGCCCCCGTAGATATCCGAATTATTGTCGGCGCCACTCGTCCAGGATGGGCGACATTGGATCCGTATTCTTTATCCCATGAGCGCTTCTCAGGAAATCCCACGCTTCGCTCCGATCCCACCCTCATTTATTTTACCTCCGGGACCACGGGTTACCCGAAAATGGTTCTGCATAATCAAGACTATCCACGTGCGCACACCATCACGGCCCGTTATTGGCTTGGATTAAGCGAATCTGATTTACACTGGAACGTCTCTGACACAGGGTGGGCAAAAGCGGCTTGGAGTTCGTTGTTTGGCCCCTGGATGGTGGGCGCTGCCATTGCGGTGGATAACATGGAAGGCAAATTCAACCCGACAGACTTCTTAAAAATTTTGTCAGCGCATCCCATCACCTCAGTCTGTGCGCCGCCAACCGTCTATCGTCTGGTGGTGAAAGAAGACCTCACACAGTGGCACTTTCCGACTTTACGTTCCGCTGTCAGCGCTGGTGAGCCGCTAAATCCCGAAGTCATCGAATTATTCCGCCGCGCCACCAACCTAGAAATCCGTGATGGCTATGGCCAAACAGAGACTGTCCTGCTCATTGCCAATACCCCTGGCCTTCCCGTTCGCCCAGGCTCCATGGGCAAACCCGCCCCAGAATTTGAGATGACAGTCATTGATAGCGCAGGACAACCGTTGCCCCGCGGTCAAGAAGGCGATATCGCCATCCGCGTTCGACCCACACGTCCACCCGGCCTCTTCCAGGGATACGTCAATGACGAAGAAGGGACGGCCAGGCGATTCGTTGGAGACTACTACATTACAGGGGATCGTGCCGTCATTGATCAGGACGGCTATTATTGGTTTGTCGGCCGTTCTGATGACGTCATTATCAGTTCCGGATACCGTATTGGCCCCTTTGAGGTGGAATCGTTGTTAGTTGAACGGCCGGAGGTATTGGAAGCAGCCGTCGTGTCCTCTCCCGACCCCGTGCGCGGCGAGATCGTGAAAGCCTTTGTTGTGTTAAGGCCGGGCATTGCTCCCTCACCAGAGCTAGCCCACACGCTCCAGGAACACGTAAAAACCCAAACGGCCCCCTATAAGTACCCACGCGCGATCGAATTTGTGACAGATCTTCCTAAAACCGTCTCAGGGAAGATCCGCCGCATCGAACTGCGCCAAAAAGAGTGGGCCAAAGACTCTTAAATTGCCTCATGTGAGACCCACGGATTGTTCGGCGTGACGATCCGTGGGCTTGTTGTATCCGTGCAAAATCGCTGGGCACAAGCCATTCGTTTGCAATGGCCTAGAACTTTTGGTAACGTTTTGGAAGGCGCTGCTTCAGCGCAAAAGTTTCCCCTTCCACATGTCACGAAGCAAGAAGCCTGGCATGATTCTCGAAAGGATGGTCGCTGGTGATAAAAGTTTTCCCACGTTTTGACGAGGATCTTTTGGTGCGCCTCTTCCACAAAGGAGTGAAAGCCCAGTGGTCAACGGCCGACGTTGACTGGAATGATCCCATTCAGTTTTCTCCATCCCAATCACTAGCGTTAGCCCGCATGCTCACCCCTGTGTATCTAGGCGAGCAGTCCGCAATGATTGGCGCCAGCGTCGTTCTGCCGCAAATGGCCAACGCGGGCGAAACCAGCGCCCAGCTCTATCTCAGCAGTTTTCTCATGGATGAATATGCCAAATGCTGCGCTATCATAACCGATTGCGCAAAGGGGATCGTCTAGATTGGGTGTGGGGCATCCTCATTAGTGACATTTTCGCCAAAAACTTTTATACCCTGTATGCCAAAGCACAGCCTGAAGCTCTTTTTGGCAAACTATCGGGGCGCATCTTGCGCGATGAATCACGCCATCAAGCGTTTGCCGAATATTATCTCAAGCGTTCGATCCCGCAGGTCTCTGGAGAACGCGTGCAAGCCCTTATGGGCATGAAAGACGAGCTGCTCGGAATTATGGAATCGATGTATCAACGGCTATACGCTGATGCCGAAGAAGTCGGCATGGATGGTCGGGGATTTCTAGACCGTCTGCGCACTGATATTGAAACCAAAGCGCGCCGTATTGGGCTTTACGATGCACTCCCCCCCAGCGGACGTGGCCCCGCGTCAGTCCGCTTCAGTACGTCCTCTCCCGAGCCGTCTGCCAATCCCACCCCACTCTCGTTTCGTGGGCTCAAATCGTCACGCTGTTCAACCTGCTTTCTGGCGCTCTTGTGCCAAACCCCGTTATTTCAACGCGCACAATGTGTTTAAAGCACGAGGGCCCCTACCGGAGCCCACCGCGCTGCCAGTGCGTGCGAAAAAAATTTTCACTGCCCCGACTCGCCATGGAGGCGGCAGCGGAAATCTCGAGCGCTAAGGCGGACGCCCCAATAATCTGGGCCAAGCGCTTAGAAGAACCCGGTCCTTGGCATTGCATCATTTGCAAGTATTGTTGTGCATGGGGCAACTGTGTGCCGCCGCCGACCGTGCCGACCTCTATCCCCCCTAAGGTAATGCTAAAAGCAGTTCCTTCAGGGGTCCGTGACACGGTGGCCTGAGCCATGCTACTAGTTCCCACCATCCCCAAATCTTGACCTGTCGCAGCAAAAATTGCAGCGATAGCGGAGGCGGGCGTAAATCCAAATGACTGCATCCCGGACGCATGCGCCCCGTGCAAGCCCACCCATTCGAGCATCTGCAGCCCTTGAGGCGTGGTATGCAAGTGACGCGCTACCACGTCATCCGGAAGCACCACTTCCGCCACCACGGTTTTGCCGTGTCCGCCCGCAAAGTATTCATAACTCGGTTTTTTGTCTCCGCCTAAATTGGCCTCTAAAAAGATCTGGTGCGGGACAAGCCCCTCGGAACTAAGCGCATTGACAATATACTCATTTAAGGCATAGGCGTTACGCGTCATCATATTCGGCCCACACGCTTCTTGCGTGTCAAACCCATAAAGAACATGACAGACAGGGCCCACAACCCGGGTGCGAATCCGCAACAATTGCGCATGGCGCGAAATGGCCGCCCGCACCGCACCTTTATCCTGATGATCAGGATTGTTAATCCATGCTTTCAAGTGAGATTCCTCTTGGGCACACCACCGCGCCAATCGGACAGCTTCCGCAGCGGTTGAAAAAACAAAAGCGCAGTCTCGAGTCATTTCATCTTGTAAAAGCCATGTTTTTACACCACCCGCCAAATCGATAACCCGCATGCCGCGCAGCATCGATTCAGACAGTCCGCCTTCCGTATGCGCAACCGGTACAAAAACACGATCGGCGTGGCGCCCTATTTCCTGCAATTGATGGGCTTCATCACGTTCATAAATCCCCATATCAATTACGAGGGGACCGATGACCCCTACAGGCAAGACCATTTCCCCCGTGAGACACTCTTGAAAAGAAGCTAATCGCTCAGGACCCAAAGACCACGAAAAGATCTCTTGACCGCTCTGCTCCATCTGCGGCAACGCGCGGAGATAGGCCTGGCGTTCCGCAATCGCCTTCGCATGATTCCGGTGCGGCCACCGAAATTTCATCCATCCATCGTTCCCTTCTGCTAGACATTCTGTCCTATTGTATCAAACAGGAGGACAATGTCACCGAGAAAGTACCCCTTAGCATAAAACACACAGCCTTACGGCTTCGGTGCAGGATGCGGGGGAGACACCTTGGGAGGGCGCGTCTTGGATTCGAGCATCTCGACCGAACACGCGGCGCTAATAAAGCCGTTAAACAAGAGGTCAGGAAGTCCACTCCAGCGAAACTGCTGCGCAAACACAGCAGCTAAACAAATTAAGGTTTCGGCAATGATGAAAACGGCCCGCGGAATCGATAGACAAGGATAATGGATGAGCAACAGTTTCATAATGCCACTTGTCGCCAGCGTAATGCTGCCTAGGGAAACCAATTGGCTTGTAGAATTCACATGCATCGCCTCCTTCACAACTGGTATAACTGAGGCGTGGGGTGATGAGGAAGGGGGAGATCGAGGTGATTTTGTCATAGCCCCCCGGGGGATTAAAGAATATGCCAACATCCCCCGCGGACTAGCTTTCTTTGGAATCGTCCAACCCCAGTTTCTGGCGGATATGTTGCACGTGGGTTTTCACTGTACTTCTCTCAATATGCAACTGGTCCCCGATCTCTCGCTGACTCAACCCCGACTGCAAAAGACCATAGACTTCACGTTCTCGACTTGTCAGACTCCCCAAGGCATCGTGAACTTCCACGACAGACGCGCGATGCCGAAGCGTTGCCGCAGCGGACAGAACAAGAAAATTGACAATCAACCAAAAGGCCATATGACTAACGGCTAGACTCGTCAAAGGACGGGACGGAAAAGGCCATAACGTCAAAACCGCAATACTGCAGTAGGTTACCGCAATCCAGTAGCCTACACCATTGTAGTAGGCGATGAGTTCAATGCCAATGAGAGGCAAGAGGGCGGGAGCATTCGATGCCAGCGTAATCGAAAATTCCGTAAGGACCACGAGACCTAAGACCAAATCAAAAACTGTTGTAATAACCGCCAATAAAATAACGGAACTCGCGTGGTGCCGATGCAACAACCATGCCAAAATGTCGGCAGCCGAGACAACAAAAGCAGACAGCCACGCATGGGGAAGGCTCTTTCCGGGAAACGCCATGATATTCCACCACAAAAAGATGGACACAATCCCGCGTAATGCTAAGCCCCGTGAAAAAATCCAATAGAAATCCCCGGGCGGAAACTCCACTGACGAAGAAGATCCTCCTGGATGCATATGCGGCAGCACGGCTGTCATGGCCCCCTTTCAACGGGACGGTAGACCCTGTGGCTTTGCGAACCGAGTTTTCACTCGGGGTGCCTTTATCTATTCCGTTTCATCGTTAAGATGCATCAAATCATGTGCCTGTCCTAGGTCTCAAGGCCATTGAGCCTATCTTACGCTCGGAAGAAAATCTTAAGGAAAATTATACCTTCTGATAATTTTTTGGTCAATTAAGAATATGCGGACGGATGATTCCTTATTCCTCAGACTTCTACCACGTCGAAGTTTAAGACAACGTGGATCAAAAAAAGCCTCCGCGCCCGAACCGGAGGCAAAAACCTGTCTTGTTAGCGACTCGGAACAACCGCCGTGTCATCCAAATACTGGTCGACCCACTGCTTGGTATAACTCAGAGCTTCTCGGCAAGGTTCCCCAAGGGAGCCGGGCCACACATGTGGCAATCCTGGAATACGGTGATAGTCCCACCGCTCTGGCCACTTGCTGACGCCCGTCGCCAATAAGAAAAATTCTTCAGCCCAATTGGCCCGTATCTCGCTATCATTGTCGCTATGGATCAAGAGCACCGCCCGCGATCCAATGCGCGGCACCTTATAACTCACATCCCAATCGAGGAGTGCCTTTTTCACCTCATCTGCGGGCCATCCATAATGGGGATGTTTATCTTTCAAGTAATCTAAATTGGGCGTGCTGGAAATGGACACGACACATTGGATCGGCGCGGTCCGGTTATCTGCCGCCGCCCAAAGGCCTACCAACCCGCCCAGACCCCGTCCAATAATAGCAAAGCGCCGACCTGGTGGACTGTCCGCCAATTTCTGCGCAATGTATTGCCGAGCCCGTTGCATCGTGGCCAAATAGCCTCCAAAAAACAAATCGCGGTAAAAATCTGGACCTTGTGTTCCTAGCGAGATGTATTCCCAGTCAGCTCCGGGACGAATCGCCGCAAGATCTCGCAACCCTTGTTCCGGATGATGATCAGGAAAATCCCCAATAACGAGAATCTCTTCACATTTAGCCTCAGTCATCGTGCCGTTCCCCCTTCTCAGTCGTCGCCATATCCGTACGCAGAGGGACAAAGAACTGGCAGACACCTCGCTCTCCATCGGCCAAATGAATCACCGGCGCATCGAGATGATGCGCAAACGCCCGTGCTTCCGCATCGCAGACGGACTGCGTTCCACGCCAATAAGGAAAGGGGCATCGCTGCATAGTAATCCACCAGCCATTCGGGGTCTTATTCCAGCTCATCATTAAGGACTCATCACGCGACACATCGTCAGGTGTGTGGTCCATGCGCCCGCGGTAATAATCATCAATAAAAATTTCTAAAATACGATCCCGCAAAGCCGGCCCTCCGGCTTCTTGAATCGCACTGAGCAACCGATTCACCGGTTGCATGGCCGTACTCTCTTTCGGAACCAAGCGATATTCTCCCGTATGGCGCGATCCCGGTAACAAAGACATGCGCACCACCCCTTCGCTCACCAGTTGGTGCAGGGTTCGTTGCACATGCCGTCTGGAAACCCCCATTTCCTGCCGCAATTCTTCAGTGGTCACCACGGGATGGTCTGTCAAATAGAGCACAATTTTTTCACGCAACCCCGACGGCATATTCAGGCCCCCCTTTGGGTTCCCCCTTCAGCCATTGCCGCTTCCTCTAAGTTCGCCCGATGTAGAAAGGCTTGAACGATATCATCAGCGGCAATACCTTTCACCTTGCCTTCACGAAACAAGCGCTCCACAAAATCGGGCAGGTCTTGCACAGACAAGGACGCCTGGTTAATAGCATCTTGCAGTGCTTGCAGCGCCTGGGCAGGCTCAATCAAAAAATCTCCCCCAAGCCACGCACTTTCAATAAGGCCTTCCCGCTCCCGCCAAATGGCTCGCACCAATCCGGTTGGCGCCTTGTAAAGACCTTCATACAAGTAAACGTCCCCGGTAATTTTCGTGCCAGGCACCGTCCAGCCTTCGTTTTGAAAGACAAAATCGGGATCAAACAACTGAACGGCGAACTGCTTGGCCGCTTCTTCCTCATTCTCGCGCAAGTCCTCATAATGCGCAGGTGTATCGAGCATGTTAGCAAACTCTTGACTTAAAATGTCAATCGCTTCCTCCGCTGACGGAACCCCTTGTGGCAACTGCTCTGTCATTGTCGTCATGTAATCTCGCATCGCCTGCACCGTCTTATCACGGAATTTTTCGGAAGGCACATTGAGGACATGCGCCATTAGCTCCCGATCAAAATCATACATCAAACTTCCCACAAAAATCAGACTGTGCGCAATCGTCGCGGCACCCGTGCCGCCAATTTTGCGCGACCCCACAACAATGTCATTCAGCGGCCGGATCGCCGCATTAATCCCCATGCGCTGGTATGCAGCGACAGGAGCGGGCAGCAACGCCTGATACAAATCTTTGACCGATGCATGCGCCCCCGGCATAATCAGGTGCCAAAACACCTGATTATGGTCGAGAAGCACCGCCCCTCCACCGACTAACCGCCGCGCAATGGGAATGTTATGAGAGCGACAATAGGGCACGTTCAATTCCCGGCTGGCCAACTGATGATATCCCACCGAGACAAACGCTTCTGCAGGCCGCGCAAACACTAACGTCATTTCATCCGAAGGCGCTGCTTCTTGCGCCACTGCATGAAAAACGGCTAAAGACCTGGGCACGGACACCGTCCCTAAATTGACCACGCGCATAACGCGACCCCCTTTTTTCCTGCGCCTAGGTGGTGACCCTAAAAGGAAATGACCAGATCCGCCTCTAACGCTTCTTCATTGACAAAAGTTCCTCCCACCACGTCAGTGACCGCATCAATTAAGTCGTCTTTCGTCATGTCATTCAAATCCAAGCTAGGCGTGCACACTAAGAACTTGACACCCGCCTCTAGCGCTTGGTCGATAAAATATTGCAGGGTTTGGCCCCCTTCTTTGACAAACACCTGTTCCGCCACACCTTTTTTCATAAGTTGCGTTCCGTGCATCGTAAAAAGCATCGTCACGTCATGGTCTAACAAACACCCCGCCGTGGCGAGAAAAAAAGGCGACGCCATACGCGCCGGCGTATCCGGACCAGACGTCTGAATGTACAGAATCTTTTTCGTCTCCATCTATACCGCCTCCTAGGATGGCCGTTCTATTAGACCTTTTCCAACTTGAAATGAAATTCTTTTTCCACTTGCTCCGCCTGCAACAACTTATGACCCGTGCGCCGCGCATACGCCTGAAAATCTGCAACGGCGCCAGGATCTGTGGCCAACACTACCAACGCATCCCCCGGCTGAATTTGATCCATCGCCTTCTTGGTTTTAATAATGGGCATAGGGCACGAGAGTCCCCGCACATCCACCACCTGTTCCATCCCTGTCCTCCCCTTTCACCACATCCGATTAATGACCACAGCGAATCCCGTCTTGCGCGATCTTCTCGCGATATTCCTGCACTCCTTGAGACCCTGTTACCAGTTCCTTGGCATCTTCCGCCCAGTTACTAGGAGCCATTCGAAAGAGCCAGGCTCCGTAGGGATCGCGGTTCAACGCCTCGGGATCTTTTTCAGGCACATCGTTGACCTCTTTAATAACACCGGACAACGGGGTCGAAACGCCGCCCACCCACTTGCCGCTCTCCAGCGTCGCAGCGCTCGCGCCCCGTTTGAGCTCTCGGCCAGCGCGCTTAATGCGACACACCAACATTTTACCTGCCAACCCTTGTGCGGGGTCCGTTATGCCCACTTCCACTAAATCTCCGAGGGGCCGCGCCCACACATGTTTCTCAATCCAGTAATACCGATCTTCAGGAATAATACATTCGGATTCAGCCACGATTATTCTCCCTTCCGCGCACCGCCTGACCGTTAGACCACGGGTTCAGGCACTACGAGGCGCTACAGTCATTGTTGGCTCTAAAGCCATAACGCAGTAGGACCGAATGGCCCTCACAATATGGACCACATGGCCCTATCTCCCCTACATTGTGAGGCATTTCACCAAACAAAAGCGGCGAGCCGGTGGCGTTTTTGTCGTACTTGGGATAAGCGGTGTTGGATTTGACCAAGCAGTAGTAAAGACGCTTGGTCGCTGTACTTTGTAATGATCGGAGTAAAATGCATACGCAATTCATGCGCACGGATTATTTAATCGCAATTCAATCGGTGCTAGGATGACACCAATCAGCCGTTGGCTCTAAAGAACCAGCCCGATTGATGCGAAAAGCAAAGGAGAGAAGATCAAATGGCGCGATTTGTGTATGTCCAAACACGTGGTCGGGAACAGCCAGAGCGCTGTTTTACGGTCTTTTTCATGGCTACCGTGGCGCGGGCCCTCGACCATGAAGCGGCCATTATTTTCACTCAAAGCGGGCTGTCAATCTTTGAGCCAGGGTTTGCCGAAAACACCTTAGCACTGGATGGCAGTGGCAAGCGGCTGATGGATTTCATCCACACCGCGCAAGAGCAGTCGGTCACATTCTATGGATGTCGGTTGAGCTTACCTTTGGTTCATCTGGATCCCGAGGCGGTCATGTGGCCGATGGAGTGGATCGGAGCCGCCGATTTTCATGAATTGCTGTTATCGGCTGATCGGCTTGTGTATCTCAGCTAGACAAAGCGGCATCTGTTCGCTTAGAGGAGGTGACTATTGATGAGTCATGACAACGACACCGTCACCCATCTCCGGCTTGATCCCGATGATGTGGGGCAGCAAGACGCGCAAAGTTTGCTAGAGGCGATTCAAAGCGACTTGCGTTACGAGGAAGTGATTCATGGCTGTCTCAACTGTGGTGTGTGTAGTGGGTCGTGTCCATCCCACCGGTTCTTTGACTATTCTCCACGCATCGTCGTGCAGACCGTGTTATCGGGTGACGCGGAAGCCGTCAAAGCCATGATGGATGAATACATTTGGGCGTGCGCTCAGTGTTATACCTGTGCTATGCGTTGCCCGTTCCACAATTCCCCAGGCGGCTTAGTGATGATTATGCGGGAAGTCGCTGTATGGCGCGGCATGGAGGCCGTCCACCGTCTATTGAAGCCCTATGGGCGTGTATTGCTCAAAGTGCTGTCCATCGGGAACCAGTTGACGCCGGATATGATTCAGCCGGACTTCTTCCCCGACTGGGGTCCAAAAATTCCTTGGAGTTCGACCGATTTGGCCATTAAGCGTAAAGCGATTCCTGTTTACACCCTGCAGGTCACGACGTCAGCATGGCGGGTTTCACCGGAGACATCGTATGAGCTGTATTCCATTTACGAAGAAACTGGCGTGTTTCGTCTGATTGAAGAAATCGACCCCAATCTCTATGAAGTCGTGGCGGATATGGTTGAGGATCTCCGGGATATGGTGGAATCTAGCCGCTAATCCCAGAAACGGAGGAAAAAAGATGGCGACGCACGAAACGCATCCCCACAAACAAACTATGGCATCACAAATCGTGTGGGCAATGCGGCAATATCCCCGGATACCCGACGAGCATCATGTGGTTCATGAACAAAATGGGGTTAGAGTATCTGGACGAAACGCACCAAACAAGTTGTACCGCATGGAACTACCATGGTTCGGGCACGTCCAACTTGGTCGCCTTAGCGAGTGTAGCGGTCCGGAACTGGCACCGCGCCTATGAAACCGGCTATTTCCCACTGATTCACTGTGGCACGTCCTTCGGTAATTACAAAGAGATGCGCAATCTCTTAATTGAGCACAAAGACTTGCGCGATGAAGTGCGGCGGATTATGCATAAAGTCGGCCGGGAACTGGTGATTCCTGAAGAAATCGTACATTACAGCGAATGGCTGCACGTTTTACGCGACCGTGTCGCAGCCATGCGCATTCACGACGTGTCAAACATCGTGACCACGGTACATCCCGCGTGCCACGTGTGGAAGTTGATTCCTGAAGACGTCATCTATGACCCCAACATCTATGGTGGCGAACGCCCAGCGCCCACGACCGCTATTTTACTCGCTTTGGGGGCTCAAGTCGCTGACTATTCCACTTGGTATGATTGCTGCGGATTTGGCTTCCGCCACATCTTGACCGAACGCGAATTTTCCCGCTCATTCTCGCTCGAACGCAAAATCAAGGTCATGGTCGAAGAAGCGCATTCCGATGTCGCGATTACGCAAGATACGGGATGCACGACCACGCTTGACAAGAACCAATGGATTGGCAAAGCCCATGGCTACAACTATGATCTGCCGGTCATGGCCGATGTCCAATTTGCGGCCTTAGCCGCAGGCGCCGATCCCTATAAGGTGGTGCAAATTCAATGGCACACCTCTGGATGGCAAAAACTCCTGGATAAGATGGGCATTGACTGGCAGTCTTCAAAAGCCGCCTATGAAGCATACCTAGAAGAATTACGCGCCGGCAAGGAACCGGAACAACTTTATATTCCCCCGGTCGAACAGCCGGTATAGCCCCAAAACAAGGAGGTTGCGAGATGTCTCATTCAGTGATCGTCATCGGAGGGGGCCCGGCGGGACTTCAAGCGGCGGCAACCCTAGGAAATTTCGGATTTGATGTGACCTTGGTCGAACAGCATGACTATCTCGGCGGCGCCGTGGCAAAGCATCAATACCAAGTCTTGATGCCGGACTTTAGTAGCGGTCCCGCATTAGTCGAGCGGCTCGTTGGGTCGGTTAAAAATAATGCGCACGTGAAAATCCTGACCAACACGACTGTCGGTACGGTAGAAGAAGTGAGTGACGGTTATCAAGTCCAACTCGAAGGCCCCAAACCGCAACAAATGGTTGCACAGGCGGTCGTCTTAGCGACCGGATTTGATCACTTCGATCCGACCCGTGATGGCAAATACGGTTATGGTTTGTTCCCGGATGTGATTACGGGGGCAGAACTCGAAGAGATGTTTGCCAAAGGACCCATTCGTCGTCCTTCTAATGGCGAAGTCCCGCAGTCCGTCGCCTTTATCTATTGCGTCGGATCCCGAGACCGGCAAGTCGGCAATACGTACTGTTCCCGCGTTTGCTGTGCGGTTTCTGCCAAGCAATCGATCGAAATTCGCGAACAATTGCCGAAAGCACGCATCAGCATGTTTTACATGGACGTTAGGACCTATGGGCTTTGGGAAGACACTCTGTATTGGCGGTCTCAGGAAGAAAGTGGGGTCGTCTACGTGAAAGGCCGTATTGCGGAAGTCACCCAAAAAAATGGGCAGCCGGTTTTGAAAGGTGAAGACACCTTAGTGCGTGGTCCCTTTGAATGGCCGTTTGACTTAGTCGTGTTAGCCGCAGGTATGGAACCTAGTCAGGGAACTCGGACCTTGTCGCAAAAGTTTCATATCGACCTCGAGCCGCACGGCTTTGTGCAACAAGCTGAACCCATGAAAAATGCGAGTCTCACGAGTCGACCGGGGGTGTTCGTGGCGGGCAGTGCGAGTGGTCCGAAAGCGATTGAGGATGCCATAGCCGAAGGGGACGTGGCGAGTCTTGCCGTCATGCAGTATCTGAAAACGAAGGTGGTCGTATGAGCGAGTTTGAAGACTTTATGGAGCGCCTCCAGAGCCCGAGAATGCAAGAGACGTGGCGCGGCGTGCAAGAGAACTTGGATCATATCCCGTTGGAAGAGACTCTCCAAGAACTAAATCAGACGTCTCGGCTCTTGCACCATATTGCCAATCCTCTGTCCGTTGCGATGACAACGGATGCCGAATGGGAAAGCGCCTTACGGCGCCTTCGCAGCTGGCGGCGCGCATTGCCCACCATCCAGTCTCAAATGCCTCTCAGTCAGGTGAAGCTCTACTTGGTGACCTTGTTGGAAATGGATGACGATGTCGATGACCAAATCCGTGCCTTGGGGATGAGTTTGCCCATGGTGGCTAAAGAACAGGCTCATGACCTCGCCATTGAATTTCTTCATTTCTACGCGCCGCGGCGATATCCATTGGGGCCGCAGTGGGTCTATTCGTGGAAGACCGCAACCGGGGCTCTGCCCTATCTTCTCGAATTCACGAATGAGCCGGGGCTTAACGGGCATGACCGATTTCATGCGTATGGTGCGAATTACGCCGAATTGTTTGCCCGGATTAAAGGCTTAGACAGCGTGCTGCAAGACCAAGGATTGCACCGCTGGGGCGTGTACTCAGTCGATTTAGTTCTGGCGTACATTTACGCAGACTATCTTTACAAGATGTATTTCACCACGTCTAAGTCTATTTTCTCGACCATTCCGACTGTCCTCGGCGTCGTCAGCTATCTTCTGGGTCTGCCGATCCCGCCGGAGGCCGTTCCCACGGGGCAAGAAGTGGAAGCTCCGGATTCGTGGATGCAGTCATAACGACTTTAAGGAGGTGACCCTAAAGTGGCCAAAGGCTCTGGTATTATTGAACGTTCGTTGCTCGAAGATGACCAAATCATGGAGGAAGAAAATCTGGTCATGGACGGCATTGACATCTCCGGGCGCTGGAACACCATGCTCAAAACACGCGTACATTCTCAACGAGATTTAGATTCTTGGGACGAAGTGCGCGCCAGTGCCATCGGAGAAAGCATCGACAACTGCATTCAATGCGGGATGTGTACCGCGGGATGCACTGTAGCGCAAGAGATTCCGGCGTTTAATCCACGTCAGTTCATCTACTGGGTCCGTGTCGGGCGCAAAGACGACCTCATCAAAAATGCTGACGTGATCTGGAGGTGTGTTGGCTGCTATATCTGCACCAATCACTGTCCAAAGGAAGTCAATACGGCCGAAGTCATTGAGTCCATTGGCCAGTGGTTGCGCACGCAAGTTCCCGAAAAGATGGATCCTGCCTACCGCGCTAACCACGAGGCTTACCGTCATCAACTGGAAACGTATGGACGCCTTAGCTTGCCGCGCTTGCAGGCCGAATTCTTAAGCAAACTCGGTCGTCAAAAAGAATTGTTTGGTCCGGACCTGCGCCAAGCAGCGGTCAAAATGCTGAAGGACGGACGCGCCATTAAAACCTTGTTGATTGGGCGGCCACGCCACTGGAACCGTAGCCGTTTTGTCTTGACCGATTCGGCCAGGGCATAGGCCAAGAATTCCGTCAGACACTAAGGAGGCATATGAGATGAAAACTGCGTACTTTCCCGGATGTTCGTTGAAAACCATCGACCGGGCATATGATGTCAGCACACGCGTCATCGCGGAAGACTTGGGCATGACCTTGGTGGACGTGGAGGATTACTCGTGTTGCGGCGCAGGAGAACTCAAAGGGGAAGGCATCAAAAGTCACTTTTTACCCGCGCGCAATCTGGCACACCTCATTAATCAAGGGGAAACCGAGGTCATGGTCTCGTGTAATGTCTGCTACCACGAATTATCTCGGACCGCGTACGCCGTCCAAAAGGGCGGCAAGAATCTGGAAGACATTCAGGCCATGCTGAAGGATGCTGACGAGCCTCTCATTAAAGAGCAGCCCACGGTGCGCAACACACTGGAGTACCTGGTCAACGTGGTAGGGCTCGACACGATTGCCAAACATGTTAAGGTGCCGTTGACTGGGTTACGCGTCGCTCCCTACTATGGCTGCTTGTATCAAAGGCCTGCCAAAATGGTTAGCTCTGTGCAGATTGCTGGCGAAGACACAGAACATCCCCACTTTATGCATGACTTAATGGCCGCCCTTGGCGCCACCGTGGTCGAACACCGGGCCGAGACCACCTGCTGCGGCGGGAAAAATCTTCTGTCCGATGAAAGAATTTCTGGAAAACTCACGGGTCGCATCTTATCGACCGCCAAGACCAGTGGTGCAGACGTTTTGGCTCTCATGTGCCCCAAATGCGCTGGCGGACTTGACGCACTGCAGTTTCGTGCAGTCGGCATGGTAGGGGATACTGCCAAACTCCCTGTCATGTATTATACCCAGTTGATTGGCATCGCCTTTGGCCACCGCCCCGAGGAACTCCTTCTCGTATTCTCTTTGTTCGTCCCAAACGGGTTGGTGCAGTGATTGAGCAAGGGAAGTCTTTAGCATCGCTGGAAAGTGGCAAGTGGGCAGGCCCGTTGGTCTGCCCAGTTTCCGGTACGATTGTGGAGACCAATGCCACATTATTGCAAGAACCTGCACTGTTGAACATTGATCCCTACGGTGCAGCATGGATTGCAAAGTTATCGTATGATCCGCAGCAAGACTTGCATCATCTGGTTACGGGCGATGAGGCTTTGCGTCTGTACCGGGAAAAGATTGTTCGCGACAAAATTCAATGTATGCGGTGCAGCTAAGGAGGCGAGTCCTATGCCCGAAGTCATTGTCGCGACCTCCCAGTGGTGCCGTACATGTCCCGCTACGATTCGGCAATGGAAACAACTCGCCGATGAGTATAAATTCACGGTACGGGAGGTGGATGTCGGGACGTTGGAAGGCCGCGAGTTGGCGGTGAAACTATATATTCGCAGTGTTCCAAGTACCATTATCAACAATCAAGTTGTGCATGTTGGGGTGATCGACAGAAATACGGCGATCAATCTCCTCAAAACTCATGGTCTCACCGCGTAACGGCGAACAACCGAGACCTTGAAAGGCTGAAGCACAAGAGCAGGCGTTCTATTTCCGCGCCTGCTTTTTATATCCGTTCCACTTATTACCAATTATTCATGAAATTTTCATGAATCCTCCATGGCAAGATCACAGACTTTTCGTATGCTCTCAAAGGATTCCCCTCATCTACCCTACGTATTTCCATAGGAAAGGATGATCCGTCCATGCAACGTGTTCGTCGCCGCGTTTGGGCTTTAACCGCGGCCACTGGTATAGCAGGGTTGCTGATTAGTTTTTGGAGCTCCCCACCCCAATATGCGGCGTCTGTTAACGCGCCGTCTTCAAGCGCTCCTCCTATCCACCACGTGGTGGAAATTATGTTGGAGAATCACACGTTTGATAACCTCTTTGGCCACTTTCCCAATGCCAACGGATTGCCCTCTAATCTTACCCTGCCTAATCCCGACACAAACTACGAAGCGCCAGGCGTTTCCCCTATGAACGCACCGGGCAATGTCGGCGACACCGTGGACATTAACCATAACCGGGCCCCGGAAATCATGATGATGCACAACGGCGAAATGAATTATTACACCGTGTATCCTGATAACGGACTAGCTGCCATTACCGAATTTGGCCGCGCCAATATCCCTAACGAATGGCAATTAGCCCAACACTTTGTCTTGGCGGAAGACAACTTCCAACCCGCTACAGGACCCACCCAGCCCAATCGAGAATACGCCATTGCCGGTACGGCAGGTGGATGGATTTCGGACAGCCCGCCGAATTTTACATTTTCCTTTCCCACCATATACCAAGATCTCGCGAGTCATGGGAAATCTTGGGGCATTTTTCAAGGCGACTACGTATCTCGCAATGACGCGCAAAATGGCTTAGGGTTTGTCCGCCATTGGAATACGTTATGGTACACCCCGATTTATCAGAATTCGGCCGAGTGGAACGCCCACGTGCATAACCTCAACACCTTTATGAACGACGTGGTATCGAACCATCTCCCGTCTTTCTCATTTGTCGTCCCCACGTGGCTCTATAGTGAACATCCGCCTACCGAAATCTCGTTAGGTGATGCCTGGATGGGACAACTTGTCACGGCCTTGATGCAGAGTCTTGAGTGGAAATCGACCGCCATTTTCATCACCTATGATGAAGGCGGCGGGTATTATGATCATGTCAGTCCTCCCCAAAACTATCGCTATGGATATGGAACGCGCACGCCCATGGTAATCATTTCGCCTTGGGTCAAACCCGGATTAGACGATGCATTGACATCCAATGTGTCCATTTTAGCTTTTATGGAACACCTTTGGCAGTTGCCACCGCTCACGGCCCGCGATGCGCAAGCGAATGACCTCTTCTCAGTTTTTCAGTCGACGCATCCGATTTCAAAGGTCAGTCTACCTAACGTGCCCGTCGATACCTTAGAAATCACCAATAAACCTAGTGAATCGCAAGCGGCTCAACCTGGACAACGTATGACGCTGACGATAGAGGCCAAAACCGTTGCGCTACAAACCGATCCGACGTTTAACGAGCCCATCGCATTGCAGTTAGTCGCGCCGCAAGGGACGCAACTGCCGCTAGGGTGGCAAGACCATGTCATGCTCGTCCACGGAAAAGCGTCTTTAACGCTCACGTTCCCGGACGCAGGTTATTATCAAATTCATGCCTGGTCCCTCTCATCAACACACACGGCTAATGGGGGAGCCACCCTCGACGTCGGCGTAGGACCGGACACAGTGCTTAATACGCAAGTGACGACAATCGGCCCCACGGCGGTGCTCCCTATGACCACAGCCCAGTTTACCACCGCACTTCCGGCTCATTCACCGACGCCGCGTGGCCCTACAAGCCCTCAAGGTTTTGCCCATCCCCTAGACAGCGATCCGTCTTAACAACCCAAAGAGGGCCCGTTAATTGCATGGGCCCTCTTTCTGCTTGCAACACCAATCCATGTGAGCTTTTTGGTTAGCCCCCGGACAAAGCGAAATGGGAGAGTTGGCCAGCGAGACTCATAGCAAAGTGCATCCCTTTTTGCACATCGGGGTCGCGCATCAGCGCCATCATCCCCTTCATACCTCCAAAGGTTGATGTTTTTCGCTTGTTCTCTTCAGCCACATTTTGAATCACTTTCACCATACCGGGCCAGTTGAGATGACCATCCGTTCCCATCAGGCCCGGGAATAACGCGGACCAATCAACGGCGTCTTTGACCTTCTGCACCATGTTTAAGAGGTCCTGCACTAAATCCCAGGCATGCATGTCGCTTAGCATGGTCAAGAGTTGTCCGGTAATGCCAATCAAGCGGGAGAACGTGTCTTGCGGTACCTCTTCTAGGAGTTGCACCGCCAAACGCAGCACCTGCACCATCGCATCTCCACTGGCTATTTGTGTCACCGTGATCAGATTGGCCCAATTGGTCGCGGCAGCCGTATCAACAATTTGAGAACGCTCAAGCCACTGCCCCAATCGGTCCGCCGCCTGCATTCCATCAGCCGCTTCAGGCAACGCATCTAAATACTCTAATCCTAATAGGACGGTGTCGAGCAGCCCATGTTCTTGGAGCCGACCTACCATGTCCAACATCTTGGGCAAGGCCTCCAACACTTCGGGTTGACCCATTGTATCGACCAACTGTTGCAGTGCCCCGGCTTGTACAAAGGCCTTCAGCAACGCATTTGTGGGTTCCGTAATCGCTTGATTGCTCAGGGACTTGGTCAAGCTCAGCAAGTTGTCTACTTGCACTGACTGTAATTCTTGAACCCAATCCGCATGGGTCTCATAATAGCTCCACAGCTTATCCACCACGTCAGCGGGATCGGCATCCGGCATCAATCCCGCAAATTGCATCATGGTCACGACAATATCTAAGATGCCACTTTCGTTCATAATGCCCAGCATTTCCAGCATTTTCCCCACGCCATCAAGCACTTCGGGGTTGTCCATCCGGTCGGTCACTGATTCCAGCAAATCGCTAGTCCAATTTTCGTGGAGGGTTTGCTGTTCCCGCGTCGCTACGACCACCGTACCTGCCTCCTTTCTCCCTTGCCCTACGAATACTGATTAAAAGGTCACCGTGCTATCCGCGTCGAGAGCGTCTTCCATAAAGGTTGCGGCACCCGCCGTCACAATATCATCCATCAGTTGCTCGGGACCAATGCCCATCAAGTCCATGGTCATCTGGCAAGCAATGAATTTCACGCCCATATCCATAGCCATTTCGCGTAATTCTTTAATCGAAGGCAAGGTGGCAGCGCGTTCTTTAAAGGGTTCCATACCGGGACTCAGCGGATATTGGGGATCTTTCATAAGCATTTGTAGGCCCCCAAAGGTGCAAAATACACTAACTTCAGCATCCATCGCCGCCGCCGCATTGGCGACGTTCAGCGTCTTGTATGCACCCTCAATATCACCAGCACTCGAAATAATCGCAACTTTTTTCATCATAGGCCTCCTTAATCGTACGGCTCATGTGTCAGGACCAAGATGGGAGATGGATTCGCGAAGCATGACAGAACAACACCTGTCACAGTGGACCGAATCTCAATTTATTATTTTCTAGTCGCAACCCCACTACTAGGAACTTCTGGCCCGCGTAAAAAGGGTCATATGGCCCTCGATTATTATTCCTGTGAACGAAATCACCAAGTAAAACGGTGGATTTCTGTCGCTTTTTCCTCAGAGTCCAACCATATGAAACCCTATGCTCAAAGGCCTAGATTGACGGCACCAGACCAGAAAAAAAATACCGCCCGCCCCAACGTCGTCAAGGCGCGTTGGATAGCCACGGGCGTCTCATCCCGCATCTGCTCCTGGGGATAGCGGCTGATAATAAACACGGCATAGTCCACGATGACGCCAAGGCCACTCATGCTGATGGCATCTGTGTATTGTCAAGAAAAAATGGCTCTCCGGCACTTTTGCTGATCAGGAGGAATTTGGCGGTTGATGGTCGAAGAAGAGGACATGCTTCCAACCCCCTTGACAAGGAGAGAACATGTCCCATGCATATTTTACCAAAAATTCCGGGTGCACGGTGTACCGAGATTACCGACGAGGGGCCGACAATCATACTGCATTTTACCCGGACGACACCGACCGGTCTCTGCCCTGGGTGCGGACAGGCTGCCGATCAGATCCAGAGCCACTATCGGCGCACCGTCAGCGATCGACTGTGGCGCGGATTCCCCGTGCGTGTGGAACTCAAGGTCCGCCGCTTTTGCTGTCGCAATCCGTCCTGCGACTGCGAGATTTTTTGCGAACGGTTGGATCCCTGGGTGCCGGCCTACGGCCGGCGATCCATGGATCTGACAGATCGGATAGAGGACTGGGGCTGGCACCTCAGCGCGGAAGCCTTAGCCCGATTAGTGTTGAAAGACGGTGTCAAGGTCAGCGCTACCACGATTCTTCGGGTTTTACGGACCGCCCCGGATCCAGTATGGGAGGCCCCCCGCGTGGTCGGCATTGACGACTGGGCGCTGAGGAAAGGGCACACGTATGCCACCGTGATTGTCGATCTCGAACGGCATCATATCGTCGATGTGCTGCCCGACCGCCAGCCAGAAACTGTAGCCCAATGGCTCATTGCCCATCCCGGCATCACGGTGGTGAGCCGCGACCGGGCGAAAGGCTATGGGAAAGCGATTCGTGACGGGGCGCCGGGCGCCCGGCAGATTGCGGATCGGTGGCACCTGTTGGAGAATCTGAGCGACGCGATCCAGGACGTCGTCACGCGCGTTCCTCCGCCGATTCGGGCTCCCACCGCGCCGAACCCTCTCAGCGACTCGTCCACCTCTCTCCCTCGGGGGGTGATGCACCAACAGGAACGCTACGCCGAGATTCACGCACTCGCGAGCGCGGGTTACCGGGTCGCCGAAATCGCACGCTGTACCGGCTATGATCGCAAAACGATCCGCAAATATCTCGACGCACAGGATGCCCCGGTGACCTCCGACCGCGCTTCGTCCCCTCATATGCTGGATACGTGTACTCCACTCCTGGAACGGCTTTGGGCTGACGGCACGCGAACCGCGAAAGCGGTGGCCGCCGCTTTACATGACGCCGGTCATCCGGTGAGCCCGTCGACCGTGACCCGCTGGCTGCGCCAGCGGCGCACCCAAGATAAGACGGCAGCTTCGCCGCCTCGTCGTCGGATAACCCGGCGGACGTGGGTCGCCTGGTTTATGGTGCCCTTCCCGGCGTGGCCGCGCAGTGCGACCACTCTCTTGAGTCACCTGATGGCTGCCTCGCCCGTCTATCGCCAGGTCTGGACCTTAGTCCATCAATTTCACACGATGGTGACCCATCGGCATGGACAAGCCTTGGCGGCCTGGATTCGGGGAGCCAAGGCGAGTGCCATTCCGGAGATCGTGCGGTTTGCCAAGGGGCTCGAGGCCGATTGGGCGGCGGTGCACGCGGGTCTGACAGAATCATGGAGCCAAGGAATGACTGAGGGATTTAATACCCAGATCAAGTATCTCAAGCGCGTCATGTTTGGTCGGGCCGATTTCGATCTGTTACGGGCGCGCATTTTACACAACCAATCGTAGGACAACGCTAAACAATCCATGGGGACTCGGCGTTGCCCTGGGATAGACGGCGGCAGCGCGTGAACTTCCACCGTCATGGGCCGCACCGAGAGGGGCTGACGAGATCCTCGTCGACCTATTCGGCACCATTCGAACCACACGGCAAGGACCATGCTCCCATTCTGCCTATCTTTCAGCAAAAGTGCGGGAGAGCCGAAAAAATCCTCATTCTTGCCAATAAAAATCCCCATGGCTATGGGGATTTTTATTTGGCAATTATGGTAGAAGATGGTATGGCCGTAACGCTGTGATCGTGATTACGACTCCCTCATTAACGCGTGCTGCATGCGATAGCTTTCCCCTTCGAAGAGGAGCAAGTGTCCGTGATGGGCGAGACGATCGATCATGGCGGCCGTCATTTGGTCATCCGTGAACACCGCTCCCCACTTGGAAAATTCCAAGTTTGTGGTGAGAATGAGACTGCGGGTTTCATAACTGTCCGCGACGACCCGAAACAGCAATTGGGCCCCTTCCCGGTCGATGGGTAAATACCCCCATTCGTCCAGGATGAGGAGGTCTGTGCGCTGCAACTCCATGAAGACGCGTTCTAAGGTTCCGGCCTTCAGCGCCTCGGTGAGGCGCACGACTAAACCCGTCACCGTAAAAAAGCGCACGATCTGGCCCCGGTCACAGGCCGCCATCCCTAAGGCGATGGCCAGATGCGATTTCCCCAAGCCCACGCCTCCAAAAAACACGAGATTGCGGTGATCCGCGATAAACGTCCCGTGTTCGAGATCCGCCCAGCTCAACACGCTCGGTAAGCGAACCCCCTGACGATCAAACTCCGCCAACGTCTTGTGCGCGGGAAATCCCGCGCGCGACAACAGGCGGGCGCGGCGCCCCACTTCCCGGTTGGCCAACTCCGCGGCCATGACCTGCTCCAGGAAGACTTCCTGCAACGGCGTCGCCTGTTCACAGAGGGTGACGGCGGTTTGACTCCACGACAGCCGCTTGCAGTAGCTGGCAATGACCTCGCGGCGCGTGCGGCGCGCTTTCGAGAGCATCATGGCGCGGACCGCCTTTCGAGCAAGGCATCGTACGGGTGCAAATCGACGACGGGAGACGGGGTAGAGTCCGGCGCGAGCGCGATCCGCCGGGCCATGGCCACAATATCGGCTGTTTGGATGCGACCGGCTGCCACCGTCTCTTCTAGCGCACGGACGGCGTGCTCAAACCCCCATCGCTCCGTACAATGCGCTAATCCTTCCAGGGCGGCTTGGAGATCCGTGCGCCCGGCGCTGTCCAAGGCGGTGCGCACCGCTTCCGGTAAGCCCGACCGGAGCGGGCTATTGCGCCAGGCGCCCGGCCTTTGCGCCACGCGATAAATCGTGGTACGGTAGTCCTGAGAGTCGGATCGGTGGGGACCATAGACGCGATCGTGACGCGTCAACAGGCGGCCATCGGCCGCCAAGGGTTCGACCGAATGGGCCCCGACGCGCACAATCAAGGCTTGTTGGGCATACTCCGGTGCGGAAGAATACCAGTGTTGGCCTTCCAAACAAAAACGGCCTTGTCGGTCGGTGCGCACTGGAGTATAGCGATACGGCGCGAAGGCCTGCGGGGGGAGAGCCCGCAACGCCTCGCGGTCCGCCGCAAAGAGCGTGCGAATCGCGTTCCCCTTCTTATAGTGGGACCGGTCCCAATCGTCTTCGCTGCGCGCTCGTAACTGGTGATTGAAGGCGACCAAGTCGGGAACCACCGGCACGGGGACGAGGAGATTCCGGCGATAATAACCCACCTTATTCTCAACGCTCCCCTTTTCGTAGCCCGCATAGGGATTAGGTAGGTAGAATGCGGCCTCGAGGCTTGGCTGTTCTTAGCGAGTTTCTCTTGGGCCGCGAACCCCTTCAGAACCGGACGTGCGGGATTACCGCATCACATCCGGCTCCCCGATTATCTTGCCACCATGAGGCGGGTGCGCTGGCTTCGTCGCCGCAACACTTGAATCCACGCATAAAGCACCTGAAGGCGAATCGTTTCCAGTGCCTGATAACAGCCCGGTAACCCCCAACCGCGGACATGGATAATAACGACTCTCCAATGTGAAATCGAGGAAATTCATCTTTTTCGACAAGACACACCTTATACCCAAATTGATCCAGTAATAATGCTGATGACGCACCGCTGGGGCCGCCTCCGATAATTACCACATCGAAGTTTTCCGACACTTTGAACACTCCTTCTTCAGTTGTTATGTAGGGTGTCGACCACAGTTTCGGCCAACTCCATAACTAATTACGTATCCGAAATCTGATGACCGGAATTCATGACTTTGCAAGGGATGCCCATGGTTGAGCAATTTAATTCAATGCCGACAGAACATATGAGCCTATCATTCCTTGAGGTCACAAATAGAATCTTGTCTACATCCGGTCTCCGAAATGCCGGATTCGGAAGGCATTTCTTCAACACACGAACAGCTGGGTTGTCCGATTGGAGATCATCCGGTGACATAAATCCATTCAGTATCACAAGTGAACGAATTCTGCGTGGGAGTTTTTGCATCTGGATTGCAAACAACCATGCCAGATACCCTCCGTAACTATCCCCAACGATGTGAATCGCACTGGTTGGATAATCCTCGGTCATTTCACAAAAAGCTTGGAACAACTCGTGCAAATCTACCCTCCCATAGTCCGCAGCAAGGAACCGACTTTTACCACCGACATTGCTACCCGAGGAATTGAAAAGGATAACATGAAAACCTTGACTTGATAAAGCCTCTGCGATGGGGTTGTATGTGTTGTGCCAACAGCCGATCGGTCCACCATGAAGGAAAATAACCAAGTTTTGATTTGAACCGGGTATTACAATGCTGGGGTTGTCGGTGTAGTAGTGCGTTCGGATGGTTTTCGTCGAAACAACGTTGGCTTGCGGATAGAGTTCTGTGAGTACAGGAGGGGAAATGGCCGACGAAGCAATTCCGTACAGTCGAGACTCCGACACGGCCAATGCCGAAATTGTACCATTGTATGCAACCTCTGTTGCCCTTTTGGTTATGACGTCTATAAACACTATACTGCTATTAACTTCGTAAATTCCCGTGATGGCTAGAACGGTCTCGCTATACCAACATAGATCATTGATTATCGAGAGTGAAAGCGGCGTGTCCGTACCCGTAGTGTTGACGTGGTCTACCAGTCTGACAAATGGCACATGGTCCTTTACATAAACAAGCGCCAGAAAGTCTGGACTAGGAGCGGCTGCCAATATGTTGGCTGTACCAATTTGGCCTTGGTTCCGTCTCGAACTTGATCTCCAAATCCAAGAATCTTTATACCAAAAGCAAAGAGAGCAGCCAACCAGAAGCTATGACAAGCATCCCCAAAGATTGAATCAAAAAATTTACGGACAAGTATTTGCGATATGAGACCGCTAGGGCTTTCACTCTCGAGAGGATGGTACCCAGAATCAACGAAAAAGCCAAACAAGACATTATTACACCGTAGATATGTGAGCTCAAGTGATACTGTCGAAGCGCTAGAGGTACGCCCAACGGGAAAACTGCTTCGACTGCCTCAATAAATGGAAAAGCCAACACAAATAACAACAATGGCCTATCACTTCGCAGGTATGACAAGCCCTCTATGCTTGAAATCAAGACGCTCTTTTTCTGTGGAGCTTTTTTGCCCGGGGGCGTTTCGCGAATATTCATGCCGCGAAAAGCGATGAAAGCAGCGATGGCAGAAGCCGCGAATGAAATTGAATCAATAATCAAGATATATGGTGTTCTTAAATAGGCAACGATCCACCCGCCTAATAAAGGGGCGACGAATCTGCCTGACCCGATGGCAAAATACAAATGTGAGTTAAACGAAATCCTTTGCTTCTCATCGGACATGAGCGGGATAGACGCATTCAGCGCTGGATAATATGTCAAGCTAAAGACTGTCAGCATCGCATTCAACCCAATTAAAGCCATACTGGTATACTGAGTTGCCGCAAAAGGACTTGCTATAAGCGTAAGGAACATGCAAGTCACGTCGCTGATAATTAGTACTTTCAGTTTCGGAGTGCGATCCACGATTGTCCCCGCGAATAAACTAACCACTGCCATGGGCAGCGCTCCAATAATGCCAAACAAGACGACGTCGGTTGGACTCCGACCACTGAGAGACCAAATGGCACCAATGCTAAAAATTCCATTCCCTATTGTTGTCAGCCACAATCCCGTTAATAGCAGATAAAAGTACGTCCTGTTGGACCTTATCAAGGCGCACTGTCTCCTTTTCTAAGGTACCCGGGAAACGCTGGCGCGTCCCCCGGGCATTCTTATTACTCGACGTAGTTGTACTCCCACAGGAGTTGAGCTCCGAAGTCTTGGAGCGCTGCCTGATCGTCTTCTGTCAGTACGAAGAGATCTCGGTTGTCGGCTTCGGTCAGTTCGTTTTCCATGCGTGAATCCATGTGCCTAATCACCTCCTTTCATACGTAGGTTTCCGCACACACTACAACGAGGGTCTTTTGTGATAGGGTGTAGTTCTGACGAAGCATTAGAAAGCACAAGCTCGGCACCCATGGAACGCGGAAACTCTACTCCGGTCACAAATCTGAATATATCCCAGGACGCAGCTCCCACAGTCGACATTGGCTCCGATACAAGTGAACCTCGGACCGGCTGCGGTATTGATAGACAGGCATTTAAATCCCTCTCGTACTGAGGGTAATCTCTTTTTACTTGCGTCCATTGACACTCTATGCATGCGGTTTGACCCGGCACAACCAGCGGCCCAACCTTCGAACCCGCCACTACTACAAACGGAATATTTAGTGATATGCACGCCTCGTTGATCCAACGACGAATGTACCACAATGGCTGATCTGCACACGATACTGTTAAGTCCGGTTTCCAATAAAATTTGCCGTACCACCTCAGACGAGGTGATGTATTGGAAATGAGACTCAATCTCTAGGCTAGGATCCCATTGGTGCAATCTTTCAACGGCGACCTCTACTTTAGCCCGACCAATATCTTCTTCGCGCCAGAACAGTTGACGATTAAAGTTAGATATTTCTATTGCGTCACCGTCAATTAATATGAGTCGTCTTATTCCCAACATAACCAACGATTGAACCATCCACGTGCCTAGTCCGCCAAGCCCAACGACGCATACCCGCGTGCTTTGGAGTTTGCCGAACGAGGACATCCTATCCTGCTCTGGTTCAAACCTTGCCAAGTATGAGATAAGCCGCTCGAATCTGGGACTGATTTCTCGTGGCGGTGTTATGTGTTCGTCCAACAACCCCCTTTCCTTCAATATCCTCACCAAGATTCGGTGACCATGTGTTAATTTTTCTGTACTTATGCCGCGGCAAATGTCGCGCACCTCATCCTTCATATCGATTGGGACTTTGCATTTTCCGCGTTGATGTGCGATAAATATCCATTCCCCTATTGGGAAGACCGCCGTACTTGGCTTAAGTCTAATTTCAGTCAACTTATAATCCCTCCGTCCTAGGTGTCGCGGAGCAGCCATGTATCTCATCCAATAGCCTTCGCCCGGCATCCGTAAGGTAGTGATCGACAGTGCTTAACTGATCAATGCACTGATTGACAATATTGCATACAGCCTCATAACGTTGATCATGGTGTGGAGTAAGACTCGCCCAAAATCTGCTTATCCTGGCAAAGGTATAAGCGGCGTGGAGGACGCCGTCGACGGGGCGTGGGTCCCGTCGCAATGGTGATTTTAGTTTTATGTCGGCTGGTGCAAAGTGTAGACGTTCGCTCACCATTATGGCGTTAAGCTTAATGTGGCCAACTTCATGAATAATGCGTTCCGCTGTCAAATTGGCGCCATCAAGAGCGGCGAAATTTGCGGACAAGAAAATTACTCCGAAAAACGCCTTATCGGTAAAATTGGCGGTGTATTTGCAATCTACCACGACTATCTCCTTTAAAAACGTTAGACAGTCGTCGTAGAATGTATCGGAGGAATTTTTGATCACTACAAGAGCCCTATTGAGCGCTTGCACTGTTTCATCGTCATAGGGAATGAGGCCAATAATGTCTTTCGGGTAGGGAGGTATCGGGTCTCTTTGGTTTAGTTCACTAACATAGTCTTCCAGCCATGGATTCTGCCGCGCGCCCAAAGAAAAGGTCTTTAAGAGTCGAGTTTCCCTTTGGGCCTCAAGCACATCCTCCCTCTTTAATCCCGCGTCTTCATGAAGGCGTGTCGCAATTGTAAGGGTGGGAATGGTACTAATCTTACCCCCTTCGACCACTAAAGCGTAGAACCAGTGAGCATATGAGACCAAATTTACAACGCGTGATAAGTCTCTTTTCATTAACCCCGTGGCCATCATGCTTATCCACCGGGAAAAGTATGAAGACGACAACAGCAACCGTGCTGATATATCTTCTTCACACAGTGCGATTAATTCATCCATACGAACCATGTTTTGATTGGCAGTATATTTGGCTAAAATCCTTCGAATGCTTCTGAGTCCAGCAAGATTTCCCTGTTGAACGAGGCTGATCCAACGCTCATTGTTTTTCGCCGATAGAAATTCTGGCATGGTTATGTGTCTCGTTCACGTTGGTTGGGGACTCGCTGCCAGGAACAGTTCCGTGTTGTCCCCTTACCACTTGTGTCTTGTATCTCCATGACGTTTAGAAGTCTCGCGTTACGGGGAGCCGGGATCAGTCAAGCCTTGATGTAGTGGTGTGCTGGATGCAACGGCAACTTGTGACTGACTTGGGTTACCCATGACACCATAGTTAATCGACGAAAACATCCAGCCAAGAGCTAAAACCAATAATGCATTCCGTAAAGCCAATTTCATAAATATTCCTCCCGATTAACTAATTGTGATATTTATGATTTTTTGATATGTTATCAAACAATAGACATTCACGAGGTGAATATTTACCACAATCGAAGGAGAAAATTCACGTGAAAATAGGGGCAAAATTTCGGGCTGCTAGGTTGGCTCTCGGACTTACCCAACAGGAAGTCAGCGAAAATCTTTGTGATCGGTCATACGTTAGCCTCTTTGAACGAGACAAAGTATCGCCTCCTGTAGAACTCGTTGTTGAATTAGCAAAACGAGTAAAAATCTCTGTGAGTAAACTGTTGGAAACTGCGGATGAACCAGTTCGCAATCGCTCGCAACTGCTTTTCACAGACGATTTGGTTGGGCATGGGCAAGTAAACGTTGCTCTTCAACAACTGGAACAGTTGTGGTGGGACGCCATCTCGGGCCACGATACTGCCCTTGCCTACGAGATTTACCACCGTGTGCTTCGCCTCATTAACACTGGTATGACACAGGTAGATGTGTCATGGCTAACGTCTTCGATTATGTGGCTTCTTGGTCAAGGCAAAAATGAATGGGCACTCCATCTCGGATATCAGCTTCAACGGATCTTGTTTGAACGTGGACAATGGCAATCGGCAGTGAGTTGGGGCAAAACCCTCATGGCACTCGCTCCCCCGCTAGACATTCGTGTTCGCGCCGGCATTGGAACTGCTTCTGCTTTGTTACGCCAAGGAGATTTTTACCAAGCCGAACAGCAATATATTGACGTTTTGGAGTGCATTCCTGCTAATTTCAAGATTAAGACGCAACCCGTGGCGGCGTTCATACACCATGGGTTATCAGCTGTTTATGGAAGAACCAACGCATGGCAGAAGGCGTACACGAATGCTGACTTAGCGGTCGCTACTTACCACAAGCCATCTGCAGAGTATTGGTTGGCTATGCAAAACGTGGGGATCATCCGTGGGCAGCTTGGACATCGCCGAGAGGCATTGGTTATCTTGTCGAAGTGTGAGGAATATTGGATTCAGGCGAAAGATAGTTCTCGCGTTGCAGATTTAAAACAAGACCTAGAACTTCTATGAGACTCCATCCTGCATGCAATATTCCTAATATTGTGTTGCATCACCCCTAATTTCATGAACTTGCCGAGGGAATCCAGGTGTTAGTCACAATACTAAGCTAACAGTCCTACAAGCACCTGCATTTGTTCGGTAATGTGTGGGTCTCTCATGGCCTGCTTGACTTCCTCTCTATTACTTCGAGCCAAGACGCCCAACACCTTGAGCGGTAGGTCATTTCGTTGGAGCAATGCTAGTTTTACTATATCCTCGGGGTGGCCAGCGTCCGCAGGATGTCTGTGGTTTTAGAGGGGTTCTCGGCCACAGCTACACGTACCCCGAAGGAGTAGCTTAATAGGCTTGGGTGGTGGGTCATTGTTGCAATGTGGTGAGTAGGAAGTTTGGGCGGAATTGCGGCAGCCTTGGCTATATCCGAGTTTTTATCCCGGGTGGTGCCCTTTTTTGCGTCATTAGGAGGACCGGGCGGGGGCTGTGTCATCTGCCAACGCTGCTAACACCCGCGGAAGATCCGTTGAGAGCACCTCCCGCGGCGTCGCATACTGCGTGCCGAGGAGGGTGTTACAGAAGGCCCGCAACCCGTCGGCATTGAGACCCCGGTGTCGGGCCGCCTGCCACAAGGCTTTGACCTGATCGTCAGTCAACCGGGCCGGCGCGGGCGGGCCATCACTCAACCAGGCTTTTAAGGTCCGCGCCACCTCATCCCCAGGTTGGCGAATCACCGCTTGCGCCAGCGCCCGGCAGCGCGTCTTGGTAATCACCAGCCGATTCGTCTGATCGAGATCGCCCACCACATCAAATTCAAAGTCCAGCCCCTCGCGCTGAATCGGTTGCATGCCGACCTTGCGCACCACCGTTTTGCCCCGGTCGTCTTTTTCTTGCACATAGGCAATTTTCGACCGCAGCGTCGCAATGATATGCACCGGGGCGTGCAGAATTTCCTCAATTAACTTGTTATGCTCGGGCGAGACGGTCCGCCAGGCCGTATAGCTATTGCCGCCGCGTTCTTGGGCGGTGGCCGCATCATGCATGTCCAGGACACCACCTTTGCCCGCCCAGGCATGCGACAGCGAATCAATAATCAGCACGTCATAGCCGCCCGCCACGGCCGCCCGAATCGCCTCAATATATTCATGCGGCGCAAACGTCTCGAGTTCGAGGACATCAAAGGCAAACTCATCGGCATATTTGGAAGCCGAGCCACGTTCCGAGTCAATCACGGCCACCCGGGCCCCCAAGGCGGTGGCAATCCGCAGGCTGCTATAGGTCTTGCCGGACCCCGCGGGGCCGATCAAGGCTAAGCGGAGATAGCTGAATTGTTTGGTCGCCGGACGAAATTGTTTCATGCGCATCCACTCCTTTCGATTGTGATAAGGCGAAGCTGCCTGTCGACGCCCCCGCCGGCAGGCGGGGGGCTTAGGCCGACGCCGCGGGATCGGCCGGCGTGTCTTGGGTCAATGCCGCCATCACCCGGGCAAACTCGGGTTGGGTTAACTCCCGGGGATTCTGATAGGTCGTGTGCAAAATCCCGTTAATCCGGCGCATCAACTCCGGAACACTGACCGGATGCGCCTTCACCCAGGCGCCTAACGTCTGCATCGCGGCGTCGTCCACCAACGGATCCGCGCCGTCCTGGAGCCACGTCCGCAAGAGGGTTGCCACCTCGGCGCCCGGTTCCGGAAAGACCCCCCGCGAAAGCGCGGCGCATCGGGTTTTGGTGATCGTCAAGGTATGGTCCTCATCGAGCGTGCCGACCACATCGAGGTCAAACTCCAGCCCGTCTTGCTGAATGGGGCGCAACCCGACTTTCCGCACGGTGACTTTGCCCTGCGCGTCGGTCTCGACTACATAGTCCACGCGGGACCGCAATGTCACGAGGACATGCAACGGCGCCTGCATAATGGCCTCGATCAACGCGTTGTGTTCGGCGGTCACCGCGCGCCAGGCCAGCCGGTCGTTGCCCCATTGGTCCGGGCCCGCGGCCTTCGCTTGCCGCTCGAGGATGCCGTCCTTGCCCGCCCAGGCATGGGAGAGCGAGTCGAGAATCAGCACGTCATAGCCGTACGTGCGGGCCGCGGCAATCGCGTCCAAATACGCCTGTGGGGCAAAGCTGCCTAAGGGCAGCACATCAAAGGCGAACAAGGGCGCATACAGCGACGCCGAATCATGTTCGGTGTCGACCACCGCAATGCGCGCACCCAAGCCCTGCGCGAGCCGCAAGGCGGTATACGTTTTGCCCGTCCCGGCCGGGCCGACTAACGCCATCCGCAAAAAATGGCGGTGTTTGACGGCCGGGGTAAAGGGATTGGTCATGAGGATCGCCTCCTACGGGATTTGGTGGGAATCGGGTGTTGCACGGTCCACCGGTCATACGCGGCCCCGGTTTTTTGATACGGCTGGAGCGCCGCCTCGGACACCACGCCATCGGCCACCACGGCTTTCCAATCCGTGGTCGTGCGGCCAGGGATGACGGTCCGTTTGAGGCGGACATCGTCGGCTTGCAGCGCCGCGGCCTGATGCGCGGCCAGCACCTCGCGAAACGTGGCCTCCAGCGATTGCCGCCGCGTTTTCAGCACCTCGAGATGTGCTTCGAGCGCCTGCTGTTCGGTCCGTAAGGTGGCATATTCGGCCACATCCGCCGCGAGCGGGGGCGCGACCGCGACACAGGCCGCGGCGTCGTGCGTCGTCGTGATTTGCGATCCCCAGCACGCGTCCCAAAAGCCGCAGCGTCGCAAGCCCTGCGGGGTGTGCCACGCACACGGGTAATGGGTGGCTTGATAGTCGTCAGGAATGGGCAGCGGCGTTTTCAGCACCGTAATGGCCAATTGGACTTCCATCAATCCCACGACCAAGGTCCGCGCCAAATCAGGGTCATACACGACCGGATACGACCGGATTTCGCCCGTCTCTTTGATCCAGTAACTAATTTCCGCGGTCGCGCCGCGCGCGTTGCCATAAAAGTGAAGATATAACGTGACCTGGGCCACATGCGCCGGCAACGGTAAATCCGGGATCCGCTTTTCGGTCGTGGTTTTGCATTCGACCAGATGCGCAATCGGATCGATCCAGAGGTCAATATGCCCGACGCCAAAGTCGGTCACGACCTCCACTTCGCGTTGAATCTGGCCTGGAAACTGCGGCTCCCACAGCGCCGCAATGCGGTCTTCCGCCCAATGGCCGGTCTCAAAGATCGCGAGTTCCCGGGGCGTGGGGGGCGTTGGCACGACGCCTAAGGCCCGCAGCGTCTGCCGCCGGGCACATTGTCCGGCTTCCGAGAGGCGAATTTCGTGGGGATTAAACTTGGGGGGATCGGCCAGCGTGGCCGCCCAGTGGGCCTGTTGGAGCGCCGCCGTGGACCACGGGGCAGTAACGGGGGGCTGGGACATCAGCATGACCTCCTTATACCGCGCGATAATGATGATAGGCCGCCAATTGCAAGGTGGGACTCTGGGCAATGCCCTGACGCACTTGGCGGAGTAATCGGGTGTCCAGCGCCGCGAGCCGCGGCGCCGCTTGGGTCAGCCGCCAGGCGTTATAGGCGTGATTGCACGCCTGATGGCTCAATCGCAGGCTCAGCAGTTGTTCCAACCGAGGGGCGTGCGCCCACAGCGCCGAGGCATAGGGCACGACATGTTCCACCGACACCGTCGTCGCGGTCCATGGCTGGCCACACCAAAAGCAGCGGCCCGCCTGCACCGCCGCCAGTTGAGCGCGCAATGGCTCATTGCCCATCCCGGCATCACGGTGGTGAGCCGCGACCGGGCGAAAGGCTATGGGAAAGCGATTCGTGACGGGGCGCCGGGCGCCCGGCAGATTGCGGATCGGTGGCACCTGTTGGAGAATCTGAGCGACGCGATCCAGGACGTCGTCACGCGCGTTCCTCCGCCGATTCGGGCTCCCACCGCGCCGAACCCTCTCAGCGACTCGTCCACCTCTCTCCCTCGGGGGGTGATGCACCAACAGGAACGCTACGCCGAGATTCACGCACTCGCGAGCGCGGGTTACCGGGTCGCCGAAATCGCACGCTGTACCGGCTATGATCGCAAAACGATCCGCAAATATCTCGACGCACAGGATGCCCCGGTGACCTCCGACCGCGCTTCGTCCCCTCATATGCTGGATACGTGTACTCCACTCCTGGAACGGCTTTGGGCTGACGGCACGCGAACCGCGAAAGCGGTGGCCGCCGCTTTACATGACGCCGGTCATCCGGTGAGCCCGTCGACCGTGACCCGCTGGCTGCGCCAGCGGCGCACCCAAGATAAGACGGCAGCTTCGCCGCCTCGTCGTCGGATAACCCGGCGGACGTGGGTCGCCTGGTTTATGGTGCCCTTCCCGGCGTGGCCGCGCAGTGCGACCACTCTCTTGAGTCACCTGATGGCTGCCTCGCCCGTCTATCGCCAGGTCTGGACCTTAGTCCATCAATTTCACACGATGGTGACCCATCGGCATGGACAAGCCTTGGCGGCCTGGATTCGGGGAGCCAAGGCGAGTGCCATTCCGGAGATCGTGCGGTTTGCCAAGGGGCTCGAGGCCGATTGGGCGGCGGTGCACGCGGGTCTGACAGAATCATGGAGCCAAGGAATGACTGAGGGATTTAATACCCAGATCAAGTATCTCAAGCGCGTCATGTTTGGTCGGGCCGATTTCGATCTGTTACGGGCGCGCATTTTACACAACCAATCGTAGGACAACGCTAAACAATCCATGGGGACTCGGCGTTGCCCTGGGATAGACGGCGGCAGCGCGTGAACTTCCACCGTCATGGGCCGCACCGAGAGGGGCTGACGAGATCCTCGTCGACCTATTCGGCACCATTCGAACCACACGGCAAGGACCATGCTCCCATTCTGCCTATCTTTCAGCAAAAGTGCGGGAGAGCCATTTTTATTTGACCATATACAGGCATCCGTTAAGAGGACGTTGAGGGGACTCTGGCGCGCAATGGCATAGGCCACCGCCAGCGTGATCGGCAAGACCGTCCCGGCTAGGAAGAGGCACCAGCGCCGCGCCGATCGTCCCCAGAACGAGCAATAAGATCAGCAAGAATGTCAGGCATCTAGCATGATGGTGACTATGTTGGTGTCTAGTTCTCATGCAAGGTGGAAATCCAATATGCGCAGTGAATGAGTACAAAGAGGTAAGCAATAAACCCACGGCAGCCCACTCACAAGAACGATTAGCGACCGCCTCTACGCGGCGGATGTATATCCAAAAAAAGGACCGCTATAATAGCAGCGAACACAGGTTCTAACGTAAAGATTAATGCCACATAGGATGCGGAGGTCTTTTGCTGATAGTGCGCTTGAGCCCAATAAGCAAAAGCGGTGCCGAAAAGTCCATTTAGAACCACGGCGAATATGACCATGGGATGCAGCCAACTTGATATGGGGCTCCAAGCTTGCGTGTGTAAAAACAGTGTGGTTATTAGGCTCAAAAGGGCCACTGTGATGATTTCCACGGTGGCGAGCGCAAGAGGATCAATACCTGGAGCCCATTTGTCGACATAGATAATTTGTAAAGCGATGAACACTGCGCATCCTACGGTATAGAGGGACCCCAGAGACCAATGACTGAGAAATGCTACACCATCTAAGAGGGCTAAACCCAACAGGGCCGTGAATACGGCGAACCATGTCCGTCTGGATGCGGAAAGGCCAAGGAGCGGAATGGCCAACAAGGGAACCAACACGACGTTTAGGCCTGTCAAAAAGGCCGATATGGCGGGCTCGATGCTTTGAAGGCCCAAAGTTTGCAGGGCATAGCTCAAAAATAAAAGTACGCCGAGTGCAAAACCCACCTTCAATACGTGGAAACTGACGAGTTTGTTCCGGCCACCGGGCCGGGCCAACGCCATCATAACCATCACGGTTGCCGCGAGTAGGAACCGGACCGCTAAATAAGGAAAGAATAGTGAAATCTTCATAACGTGTGATACAACAATATTAGATTGTTGTTGACCAAAGGCATGTATTGCGTAAGCGGAAAGAGGGATGACGATGACAGCCGGATTATTTGTTCTTGCGGCCCTTTTAGCATTGATATTTGCTGGCGCGTTAGTAAAGCGTTACCAGACGCACCACGCCCCATTTTACCTGTGGTGGACGATTTCTTTTGGCCTATACACGCTGGCCTATCTAGCCGAAGCGCTGACGGTGAATAGTCACTGGAATCTTCCTATTTATGATATCTACATCGTGGCGTCTGCGGGCCTTGTGGGATCGATGTCGGTTGGCACGGCGTTTCTGGCCTTTAAGAAAGGGCTGGCGAAGGCCTATGCGTGGTTTGTGTCGTTGTTGGGCATCGCCTTAATCATCGCAACAATTGCCACCCCTCCCGCTATTCATGGCTCGTGGCTCGCTTTGAATGGCGGGAAAGGTGGCATCATTGGCTTAACGCAACTGTTCTATGTGTTGATGGCATCGCTTGGTGGGACCATTGTCGTCCTTGGTGCCCTATGGTCGTGGTGGAAAACCCGGCGCTATTACAATCTTTTAATCGCAGCAGGAGCCCTCATTGCGAGTACGGGCGGTACGATGGCTTCACAGGGTGTGGGTCTCAGCATTCTGCCGGTGATGAATATTGTGGGGCTAGTATTGATTTTCCTCGGTTATATTTATTCACGGTCGTCTGCGCAGGGGCGGTTGTCTCGGCCCATGGCAAAGGGGGCATAGCGGCTTTAAAAACAAGGAGCCGTCAGATCGTGACGGCTCCTTGTTTGGTGCGCCCGGCATGGGCGTGTGCTAAGTCGGGCTTTATTAATCTTGCCCAGGGAAGGCGGCCATGATTTTTCGAATTTCGGGGCCATAAGACAACAAATCCAGGAGTCGGGCGGTGAAAAAGAGCATGCAAGAGATTACGTTCTGAAACGGGGTCGTGCAGATGATGCTCAGTTGCAGCGCATCTTCTTGCAAGGCCAGCGTTTGCTCGGCCGTCGACACGCGGGCGTATCCGATGAACATCAAATCCCTCCCTTCTAGTGTTGCAGAACTCAGGTCTCCTGTCTATTCTGAAACACGCTATTTTGCAACAGAGTTTTGCAACACCATCTATGCGATTTTCGAGGCTTGGAGATCGCGGGGACGAGACAGTGCAAAAACGGTCGTTTGTAGCACGTCGGTGATTACCGGCTAAGTCCACCTGCGTTTCCTCATAACTGCGCCTTTCTTAAGATCCGCACAAAAGGTGGGCTGTGAAAAAATCTTTAGGGATGTGATGTCCGGCAGCACCACTGAGCGCCCCGGTCTCTCCGAGGCCCTGGGCTATGCGCGATCGGGGGATGTTCTGATCGTCTGGAAACTCGATCGGCTGGGGCGGTCCTTGGCGCATCTGATTGAAGTCGTTCAGCAACTGCACACGGAGGGCATCGGATTCCGGAGTCTCCAAGAAAACATGGACACCACGACGTCCGGCGGCCAGCTCATTTTTCACATTTTCGGGGCCCTAGCTGAGTTTGAGCGCGCGCTGATTCGGGAGCGCACGCAGGCGAGGTTATCGGCCGCACGGGCCCGCGGACGGATAGGGGGCCGGCCCCCGCGATTGTCCGCCGACCAGATTCGGATGGCGCAGCGGCAGTTGCAAGATCCCGACCTGACGATGGCAGAGGTGGCCCAGGCTTTTCATGTGTCGCGGACCACGCTCTACCGGGCATTGAAAAAAACTGCACAGGGATGATGCCGAGGCCATCCCCATCCTACCCCAATCATCGTCGGTTAATCCGCGAACGGGGCTGAGTGTCTCGTAACGTTTAGCTTCCCACTGTCGAGTCGCTCATCTTGACACTAAGAGTGAGTCTTCGAGACTCGCGGGTTTTATGTCGAGTAATACATTCAGTTTTTGGGAGGGGTCGCCTTGCGAGACTTTCTATTGAAGGGGTCAAACTCAAGAATCCGGTATCATGATTTGCCAGGAGAGGACATTCCTATCCTATTCATTCACGGGTTAGGCTGTGCTGGGTCGTTTGACTACCCCGAGGTTGCCAGTCAATCACAGCTCGCACACCACCGACGTATCCTCGTCGATCTACTGGGTTCGGGTTTCAGTGATAAACCGAATGATTTCGGCTACACCATCTCTGACCACGCAGAATATCTGGTGGACTTTGTCTCGTCTCTTGATGTGGATCGATTCGTTCTCTTTGGTCACAGCCTTGGGGGAGCCGTGGCGCTGTCGTTTGCCGATCACTATCGGGATCGCATTGCGAGGATCATTTTAAGCGAAGCCAATTTAGACAGCGGTGGCGGCTCCACGAGCAAAGCGATTGCGGCCTATGCGGAGAAAGACTTTCTCGATCGCGGTTTTCAGGAGATTCTTGCGCAAAATCGACAGACCGGGAACGAAACGTGGGCCGCCAGTTGTGTAGTAACGTTTCCCTTGGCACTTTATCGCGCCGCTCAGTCCGTGATTGCGGGCCAGAGTCCCTCGTGGCGAGACATTCTCTATGCGTTAGACTGTCCTAAAACATTTATTTTTGGTGAAGACTCGTTGCCAGACCCAGACATGGAGGTGTTAAAGGACCACGGCATTCACATTGAAGTCGTGCCCAAGGCGGGTCATTCCATGGCGTGGGAGAATCCGAAAGGTTTGGCAGCCGCCATAAAGAATGGGATTGAGCTGGACTTACGAGAACCTTAAGTGTGCCCTAACTCGCTGTAGTAGGGAGGGGCAAGATCTGCCGCCCAGCATCCTCGAACGGGAAGCCGCATGGCACTGTGTAAAGGCTCTGGAAATGCGCGATCCGATCCCCGGCGCATTCCAAATGCTTCGATGAGTCGATCACTCTCGGGGGCATTAATTCCTCAGCTGAAGGGCAAGTGTGAGACAGATCGTCGTACGGCAGGGCACGTTGTCCTGACAGACTCTGTCTCCTTTTCTCCTGCCTCTGTTGCGACGGAGCCCGGAAGCACTTTCCAGAGGCACACACCGATAGAGCGCGAGCTGTATCGGTATGAACCGCCACTCCTGAGCTTAGTCGTCAACCGACTAATATTGAGCAGGAAATTCTTGGATGTTAGTCTAAATTGTGGACACCTCGCATGGAGACATGATGATACAATCATTCTCCATTGAGGTGAATCCGATGGCCAATCCATAGGATCGCGCGTTTAAAGAACAAGCGGTTCCACGCGTGTTGACCCAACAAAAAAGTGGCGCGTGAACTGGGCATTCCCCCTAAGACCTTATATGGTTGGGTTGCCGCGTATAAGGGCGATCCGGTGGAACCCTTTGTCGGGAGGGGGCCTCGGAAAGCGGAAGACCAAGCCCTGCGCGATTGGCCACGACGCATTCGGGATCTCGAAGAGGAGAATGCGATCTGAAAAACAGCGATGCGCCTCGTCACCCACGATCGGAAGTCATCGTTCCGGTCATTCATGAACACCGCTTCCCCGTCTCGATCAGAAGATGTGCCCGATTCTCGACATCTCGCGAAGCGGGTCTTAGGCCTGGTGCCATCGTCCACCCAGTCCCCGGGCGCAAGCCCGGGCCCGGCGGGAAGGGAATTGCTATGATAATGCCCTGATGGAATCCTGGCATAGCCTCCTGAAAAAGGAGCTCATTGACCTGACGAAATTTCGAAGCCGAGAGGAAGCCGAACGAGCAATCTTTGCCGCTATCGAGATTTTCTATAATCGGCAGCGCGTCCATAGCGCCCTAGATTATCAGACTCCACCCGAGGCTGAGGCGGCATATCCAGCGTGATCGGGATAATGTCTCCATTTTGGGTGTCCATTTTATTGACATAGGTCCAACCTTGATCCGCCGTGGGGAGCGGATTGAGCCCAGGAACATACTGGGAATGCGGGAGAACGCTATAGGCTTGATGCCGACGTCCGACGAGGGAGCCAGCGTGGTAGTCGTGACGATATGCCATGAACTCGCGGCCGCGTATTTCCCGGGAACGAGAAAGTCGGCGGCGATCCCCACAATGTGGAGCCACCGCCATTTTCGCTTTGGTGATGGCTTGTGAGGATTTTCTATGCGCCGTAATCCTCCACGGTTCGGAGAAAATGATGCCCCAACCGGTCACAGATCGTACACGGTTGCGTCAATAGCGATCAGACGAGCACAACCCAAGCTTTCCCCATGACCGGTCTAGCGTTTGGAATCCCGTCATGGTCATAGGGCGATCCCACGTGGCCTATTCCGGACCGTTCATATCTTCGCGCCCTTGCCTCTCTGGCTCTATGTAATCCCATCAAATTCTTCAACTATAGTGGAGAAAAAATCCAGAAAAAGTTCGTTGTGGGTTTAGTATAAAGAACCCAATTGTCCGGACGATTTTTCTACGGATTTTTAGGTCCGCTGCCGCGGATGTCGATGGCCAACGCCGAGTCGTTGTGAGCGGTATGGAGAGATCAAGGGCTTACCAGTTGCCCTCCCTATACTCCACACGAGGGGAATCAGCGTTGTGGCCGTGAGGTCTACGACCCGAAGTGCCCCCGACGACGGTTTTCCTGTTTACCAGGACGCGCCTCGTCCCGTGCTATGAATCCAACGCAGCAGGTCCGATGATAGGCTTTGCACTCCCTCTTCGGCAAGCGCAAACGTCACACCGAGATCGCGCCGCTGTTCGCGGATCAATCCCGCGTCCTTCAAGATGGCAAGATGGCGGGAGACCGTAGCTTGGGTTACATTGAGGGTGTGGGCCAGGTCGACCGCGCGCAAGTTAGGGTCCTGATGAATCAGCGCGAGAATCGCTAATCGCGTGTGTTCGCTCAGCGCACTGGTTCTTTTTAATATCCCGGTAAGAGAAGGCGTCGCCATCACGAGAGGGCCGTCAGAGTCCAAGAGTTGGGGTTGGGCATCAAAGACGACGGTCGCCGCGCCGAGTCCCCAGATAATAAAATATTTCAAGGACATATGGACGGAAGGAATTAAGGTGAGACGTCGAAGAATTGTCCCTGGCGGGAATTGAGGAGGCAACCGACGCCCTTTCAATAAATGCTCCACGACGATCTCCCAGTCAGTGGTTTCCAGATCCTTTTGCACCTGGGCCATGGCACGTTCCCACAGACTGGCCGCGGTGGTTAAATGAGGGCCGATCCACTCCCAATGTGCGCGCCATAACTGCACCAATTGTTCGCGGTACCGAAGGGGGTCGGCCGTGATTTGCTGCAATTCCTCCGTGAGATGGCCCCCCTGTTGCTCAAGACGGCGGCGGAGCTGTTCAATATCATATGCACCGAGCTGGGTGTGAAGGGATTCGACTTCGTCCACCGAAAGATAGCGTCCGAGAAGGTAATACAGAAACTTGGTGGGGGGCAGGTTGTGAATATACTCAAGAAATCCCTCAAAAGAATCATGGGTGGGGTAATCGATAGCCAATTCGGCGAGCTGTGCACCATAATCGAAGTGGGAATAAAAAAAGTCCAAGTGCTCATGGAGTGTGGAATCCTGAAGGTACGGCGGTTGTTCCGCGCTTGTCCCCAGGTAGACACTCCGCGCGCTCGCCATAACCTCAAACACGGTCGAGGTGGTGATGGTGATCTGAGGACTTTCCGTGGGTTGGGTGATTACGGCCATAAGGGCAGCTCCTTTACATCAAAATGCAGCGAATCTGTGAGGGTCTGCGACACGTGTTGGGCTTGGGCAACCGTGGTTCCGGTGCACAAGACATAGCCAACGCGGGAAAATGAATCCTGCAAAGGCCGGATGCGCTCCCCTATCATAACATCTATTTGCACGCGCACGGGCTTTTCCCCCGCGGACGGATGGCTCAAGAGCCCGTGCAAATATCCGGGGGGCAGCGTGAAGTACGTAATGACCGCGGCCTGCCGGTAATGCGGTGGGTGCCACGGCGGCCATTCCGCTAAACAGCTGGCAATGGCCAGGGCATATTGATCGTATCCGCTCGCTAATTGCACCAACTCGGGAATGTGATCGCCGCCGGGGCGGGTATGCGTTTCCACCACCACGGGACCGCGTTGGCGGTCCCAAATCACTTCGGTATGGCTAGCCCCCATGGTGACGTGGAGCTCCGACAAGGCTTCGCGCACCACCCCTTCGATAGCCGCTTGCTGGGAGGGGGTGATGGGCGCAGGGAACGCATGACCGACTTCAACGAAATGGCTATTCACCTGTTTCGCCGTCACTCCTAAGATGTAGTGAGAACCCTGATGGGTCACGGCCTCTACACTATACTCCGGACCATCGAGCAAGGGTTCGACGATCCACGCGGTATCCGGAGGCGCTTCCTGAGACCACTGATCAAATTGGTCTGACGACGTAATCGGATGAATCTGCTGGCTGCCAAATCCTTCGAGGGGTTTGATAAGGCTAGAGCCTATCCAGGCCCTCTGGCCGTACTGGGCCACAATGGCGCGGCGGGTCCCGGCCAGGTAAGGCAGCGCCAACCGCTTATTGCGCCGCAATTGTTCGCGCATCTGGGCTTTATTCCGGGTTGCCGCAATGACAGCTGGCGTATTGGTGGGGAGATGCCGGGCGAAAGAAATTGCGGCGGCGGGCCACAATCCTAATTCCGTAAAACTGACAATCGCCCGGGGGGAGCCCAGCACGTCTATCAATGCTTTCACTGCCGCGTGGATGGATTCCACGGTATGATCCACAGACGGCGCGATGATCTGGGTATTCTCCACCAGCTCTGCCGACAGGGTGTTCCCCGGCAACGTGACTAGGCCACACGCATACCCCAAGGTGCGGATGGCCCGAATTCCTTGCTCACTGGCTCCAATTAAGGCGATCCATTGCATCCCTATGCCTCCCATTCAAAGTGCAGTGCCGCCATCTGGTTTTCCGCGCTCAGTTCCGCGTCATAAAGGCTCTCCCCGCAGGTGATGACGTAACCGAGACGTTCATAGCTGTTGGTCGCGAGTCCCACAGTCAGGGGGAGCGCTCGGATGACCACGTCTGTCGGGTTGTGCGGGGTCCGCGCCGTGTTGTGGATAGCTCGGATGACTCCGGGGCGCGGGGGGACAATAAAGCGGATCGCGCAGGCACCGTGATAGACGACGGGATCCCCACACCGAGGCGTCTCCTCTCCCATGGCCCAACGCAGTTGTTGTTGCACCAGGTCGATACCGATCACACGGTGAATAAGGTCCGGGATGAGATCGCCACCTAACCGGGGATTAATCTCCATCAACATCGGTTCCTCGCCCCTCATGCGGAATTCCACATGGGCCGCACCTCCGCGCAAGCCGATCCCCGCAAGCCACGCGTCTAATTGCTGCACCACGCGCGTATGCAGCGCATCCGCGAAGACGTACGGGAATCCATGTCCCAATTCCACGAAATAGGGCGGACGCGATACGCGTTTCTGGGTAAGGCCCAGAAGATGCCATGCGCCTTGGTCCCAGATAAATTCTGCACTGTACTCGGGCCCCTCAATATACTCTTCCACAAGCCACTGAGCCGCCAGGTGATATCCCCGGACATTCACGGCTCGCTGGCGCAGTCGTTCGAGGGCCTGGCGAAATTCGACGGAAGTCCGGCACAGCGTGACGCCGACACTGCCGCTGTCGTCGACCGGTTTGACCACGCAAGGATAGCCGAAGGGAGACTCGTGGGGCATCGGCTGCGTCGAGGTCAATACCACATAGTGGGGCTGGTGGTGTCCTGCCTCCTGCAACCGTTTCCGCGTCAGATATTTATTGCGACACCGCTCTAATCCCGCGCGATTGACATGCGGCAGGCCGCGTTGAGCCGCCAATTCCGCCGCCTGCAGAAGATGGTAGTCGTCAAAGGCGATAATGCCCTGCACCGGCTCTCGCTGCCGCAAACAATGGTCCATAGCGGCGACATCGTACGTGTCGATGCGGATGATGTCGGCGGCGTAGCGGGCGATGTCATCCCATGCCTCGCCATAAAACGACGGGTCGCGTGTCAGAAAGAGGGGATGATATCCCAAGGAGTGGGCGACCTTTAGCGCGTAGACGCCATGACCGGTCGCATTCGTTTCAATTACGGCTAAGTGTTTCACATTCATTAAGCCTCCTCGTTGTTGTGTGGCGGAACAAAGGGATGCGCCATACTGCGGCGGCCTAGGATCCCCAGCACTCCTGCCGCGCCTAAAGCGCCGAGTCCTCCCAGGATCATAGGCGACGGACCCTGCGGGACGGACATCACCGCCAAGCCCGTCCCCGCGCCGAGGGACTCGGCAAGGCCCCAAAAAAGTCCCGAGTACGCAAAGGCTCCGGAGGTGGTAAGGGATTCCCGCAGCGTCACCACCAGCACATCGTAATAGGGACTCCAAATCATCTCCGCCCCGGTGAACAGCACAATACCCGTAATGGCCCCGTACGCGCCCCATATCGGGGTCAGGTTCAAACTCATGAGTCCGGCGCCTAGAAGACATTGGGAGGCTATGAGCAGTCCCCACGGCGGGCCTGCGGTGAGACTGCCGCGCCCCTGCACATAATGTGCCACGACTCGTTGCAATCCGATCACTCCCAGAGCATTGACAGCAAACAAGAGGCCGACGAAACGCTCGGAAAGATGACCGTGGATATAGGTGGGGAATACGATAAATAGTTGGGCATACGCAAACCACGTGAGAGACCCTGCGAGGAGAAATAAGACGAACCGCACAGGAAGGCGGCGCGGGAAACCCGTCATGGACGGGGACGGTCGCTGCGAATCGGCGACGTGGGGCCCGTCGCTCGAATGGGGCATGAATGCCGCGAGGGCGACGGTGATAAGCAGACTTCCGGCGGCGCACATGATTAACAGACGGGAACGCCCAATAATTAACCATCCGCCGACCAGCGGCCCAAAGAAGGCCCCGAAGTTGGCCGCCCAATTTAGCGCCGCGTAGGCCCGAGGCAGTAGTGCGTCGACCACCGCGTTCGCCAGCCATGTCTTCATGGACAGCGTGCCCGCGGCAAACGCGATGCCGAGTATGGCCGCAGCGATAAGCCATTCAATAAAAAATGGAAACAGAAACCAATCAATCGCCAACAAACACATGGCGCCTACGATATAAGCGGCCATGAGGACCCCTTTTCCCCCCCACCGCTGGATGGGTGCGAGCATCACAATTGCTCCGGACCGCGTAAAGAACACGGCTACCCCGACAATAATCCCAATCTTCCAGGCATTCGTGGTCGTGAACTGTTCGCTGAAAAAAAGACCCAAATACGGGAACACCATATAATAGGCAACACTGCTCATGCTGCGAATACCGATAAACCCCCGCGGTGGAACCGACGGTGCTCTCACGTGGCTAACACCTGCCTGGTTCCAAATTGACGGCCGACCCGGGAGAGCACGTCGGCCGCTACATCCACATCCTGCCGCCCAATACCGAGATGGGTGACCGCGCGCACCACCGACTTCGACCACGGAAACAATAAGATCCCTTGTTTTTTGGATTCCTCGACGAAGGCCGTGGCAGGGAGCCCGAGTTTCTGCGTATCAAACATCACAATGTTCGTGGCGGGTAGCCCGTAGGGCAAGTCAAGTCCGGGAATATTCTGGATCTTTGTGGCGAGGATTTTTGCCTGATCGTGATCTTCCGCTAACCGGTCAACATGATGATCTAAGGCATACAGCGCGGCAGCCGCGAAGATTCCCGATTGGTGTAGGGCACCCCCGTACCATTTCCGGAATGTCTTAGCGCGTTCCGCAAAGACGCGATCTCCCATGAGTATCGAACCGGTTGGAGCGCCCAACCCTTTTGAGAAGCACACGGTAAGAGAATCCGCAACCGATCCATAGGCCTGTGATGATAGATACGTCGCGATCATGGCATTAAATAATCTGGCACCATCTACGTGTACGCGGAGATGATGCTCGTGAGAAAAAGCCCGAATGGTTTTTAAGTTTGCGTAGGGGAAGATCATGCCGGAGTAAGCGTTGATGGTGTTTTCCATTGCGATAAGCGTAGGCTTAGCATAAGAGGAGCCACGCGGTTTGGCCTCGAGTGCCTCTTGAATATCAACCACTGTCAACAGGCCGTTAGTAGTATAATGCGGGTTCAAGACGACCTTGGCCAGATCTGCCGTTTGTGCACTTTCGAAAAAAGCGATGGGGTAATTCGGATGAAGGATGACTTCATCCCCCGGTTGTGTGGATGCTCTCAAAGCGATTTGATTACTCATCGTGCCGGAAGGCATGAAGACCGCTTCGTCTTGCGCAAACAGGTTTGCACATCGGCGTTTCAGTAATGTCACGGTCCGATCTTCGCCGTAGCAGTCGTCTCCCACCTCAGCATTCCACATGGCGTGACGCATATCCCGGGTGGGGTGGGTTAAGGTGTCGCTCCGCCGATCGATGACCATTTCTATCCCTCCCGTGATGTATGTTATATACGTAATTAGCTAATTTCAATATACGGTATGCAATGATGCCGCGTCAAGACATCCCCTCCGGCCCGGTGACCGGGACCTTGACCCGACATATCAAACGCTAGCAGCAGTTTTTACAGGGACAAATCCAGCGGATACCAGGCTCGAATCAGCGCTGAGAGGGAGAGCGCTAGATCGCGATGGGGTGCACAATATTAAGAACCCGATCAAACGCGGACCCGATGAGGACACTACTCACGGTGCCCTTGCCGTGCTCGAAAGCGTTGCCATGCCTGTTAGTCCCCGCGGAAAGCGACATCCGCTGTTGTGGATGTATATGGCCAAATAAAAACGGCTCTTACAGCGTTGGTCGAACCATGGTGTACTTTGTCACGCGGTACCTACTGCGTGATGGTGTTTGTTTGTTGTCACCCCGATGCCGCCGTATTCGGCGGCGGGCCCGACGGGGACCGTACAAAAGGCCAGGCCCTACCCGCCCTCCGCCATGTGCTCCGACGGAGGAGGGGGTGATGCGCTAGGACGCCGCGTTTGTATATGGCCAAATAGAAATGGCTCTCCGGCACTTTTGCTGATCAGGAGGAATTTGGCGGTTGATGGTCGAAGAAGAGGACATGCTTCCAACCCCCTTGACAAGGAGAGAACATGTCCCATGCATATTTTACCAAAAATTCCGGGTGCACGGTGTACCGAGATTACCGACGAGGGGCCGACAATCATACTGCATTTTACCCGGACGACACCGACCGGTCTCTGCCCTGGGTGCGGACAGGCTGCCGATCAGATCCAGAGCCACTATCGGCGCACCGTCAGCGATCGACCGTGGCGCGGATTCCCCGTGCGTGTGGAACTCAAGGTCCGCCGCTTTTGCTGTCGCAATCCGTCCTGCGACTGCGAGATTTTTTGCGAACGGTTGGATCCCTGGGTGCCGGCCTACGGCCGGCGATCCATGGATCTGACAGATCGGATAGAGGACTGGGGCTGGCACCTCAGCGCGGAAGCCTTAGCCCGATCGATTCCGCCCCCCAAATTTGGACATTTGCGATCTCTTTCACGCGGATACGCATTGGGACATCCTATCAGCCCTACGGGCTGGGACTGGGGGACAGGGGCCAGGGCGTCACCTCGCCCCTGTCCCCCAGTGCAAAAGTCGCTAGCTTTTCTACACTTTGACGGGCATCCAGGTCGCTTGCCCTCCCGCGACTCGTTGTCGCATCGTCGCCGGGGACCAAAATTCTAGGCTCCCATGCAGCCGATCTTGGTTATAAAAGGCAATCCATCGTGTTATCGCCGCATAGGCCTCGCCATATGTGGCAAATTCTTGAGTGAGACACTCGCGCTCCAACTGAGCATGCCACGACTCAATAAAGGCGTTTTTATTCGGCGTGGCCACCGGAATGCGTTCATGTTCCAGACCATAGGTGGCACAAGCCGTTTCGAATGCCTCGGCGATAAACTGGGGGCCATTGTCGGTCCGCAGAACGGGAGGCGTCTGCCATTCCGATTGACGCTGGATCACCGCGTGTTTTAGGGTTCGCACAACATCCGTCGCCTGACAATGGAGTCCCATGTGGTAGGCAATAATCATGCGGTCACACACATCGATAATGGCTTGGAGATATAAAAACCGATCCTCACCCGCAATATACACATAGGTAATGTCCGTTTGCCAGAGCTGATTGGGAGCCGTAATGATGCGGTTCCGCGCCAGCCGGCGCGGATGCCGGATGCGGCGTTTTCGCTGAGGCCATAATAAGCGCCACTGTCGAAGGAGGCGATACACCTTTTTGAAACTAATCTGTAGATGATAGCGTCGTCGCAAGACCCATGTGATTTTATGATACCCATAGGCCGCATTTTCCGTCGTCAGAATATCGGTAATCCAGTCCATAATCTGGCCATCGGCGATTTTCTGGCCATTTTGTGTGACGCTGTATCCTCGCGGAGGTCGACCCGGCGCCTGATGGCGCCGATCCGGTTCCCGATGGCGTTGGCGATGACGCCACGCATAAAAGGTAGCCCGTGAAAGGCGAACCGTCGCACACCATCGGCGAAGGGGCACCTGAGGAGCGCGGTGATGCCAATCCATCACGTGTTCACACAATTCTGTCACGGACGGATCCCCCTTTTTTGCAGCAGATCTTGAAGCATAGCAATCTGCAGATCTTTTTCCCCAAGTAATTTTTTTAACCGTTCATTTTCGTCTACTAGACTCATGAGATCGTGGGGATGGTGGGCCGCCTTCACCGCCTCACGCACCCAGCGACGCACCATGGATGGACTCAGCTGATGACGACGAGCGACTAATGTCGCATTTTGCGTGTCTTGAGCTTCTTGAACAATCTGTTGCTTGAATTCCGGTGAATAGGTTTGACTCATCGTGCACACTCTCTCCTCTGAACTGATCATGATCCTACCAGGAGAGATCGCGATTGTCTCGTCTTCTTAAGGGGCTTAAAAGGTCGGCGGCTTGCGTGCTCATAATACCTCCGCTATGTGTCACAAGGCCGATTGGCTTTTGCTCAAAATAGTCATAATTCAAGGTGTCGAGAGCATTTTTCAGGCGTGCGGAATACGAATTATGATAATTGGGCGATCCCCAAACGAACGCGTGGGCTTGCATAGCTTCCCGCACAAATCGTTGTGTTTGCGGATGAGTGATGGCATCCGGAGCCCGATGAAAATCCGCCAAAGCCTCCGGTAACGGGTCGCTTGCCAAGTCCCACGTCACGGTGTTCCCTCCCAACCGCCCCAATTCGGCAGCCACCGCGTCGAGAAGGGAGCGGGTATGGGATGGGAACCGCGCACTGCCCGACAACAGCAACACTTTCATTCTACGTGCCCCCTTTTCGGTGAGTGGATTACAGCATGTCTAGACCATAACATCCAAAAGGTGAGGGCCGACAGGCCGGCTAACGTCGCGCACAACCACAATACCCGGTCGAGCGACAAGACTTCGAGGAAGCCCCCTATAAGTAAATAAGATACCCCATCGGATAAGTTGCCGATGGTGGAGCGAATGGCCATCACTTTGCCCATCAACGGAGGGGGCGTCGCCATTTGCAGCGCCGTGGTCAGAGGAGGCCCGCTCATCGGCATCCCGATGCCCTGCACGATCAGCGCGCCGATGAGCAAAGGCAGACTCTCGAGGTCTAAAGCGAGGGCCAACAAGGCCAAGCCTCCCGCGCGAACGGCATAGCCGCCGAAGATCCATGGGGGTACTCGACTCCCCGGCCGCGTGCCCCATAAAAAGGACATCCCCACTTCTGCGGCGGCCATCAACCCTATCGCAAACCCGTAAGAGACGTTGTGGTTCAGCTGCATGGCGCTCAATATCTTCGGCAACGCGATTTTTATCACCCCAGCCTCTGCCATAATGGCCGTGGCAAAGGCGGCGACAAGGTACGGCAGGGCAGACCCGTGCGAGAAGACCACGCCAAGCCCCTGCTGTAAATCGTTTAACGGTGTAGCGCCAAGGGTTGGCCGCGACTCGGGCACACGGAGGAGATAGACCGCCAGTGCCGATCCCAATAACGTAGTGACGGGGATCCAGAAGAGATCGGGCACAGCATGAGTCCACAGCAGCATGACACTCCCCAACGCGGGCAGGATGATACTCCCCACGCTTTCGAGGCCATTGAGCGAAAGATTCAGCTGACTCAATGACACATCGTCCGCAACCAAATCCGGCGTGATTCCCTTACGGGCGGGGAAATAAAAGGCGCGGGCGGTCGTCGATACGACCAAGAGTCCTATGAGGACGGGAACCGTCAAGCAATGGAAGGCCGCCAATAAGGGAATGAAGGCCAGCACCGTGGCCCGGGCCAGGTCGCACCCCATCATCAGGCGGCGTTTATCAACACGGTCTGCAACCACGCCCCCCACTAGGCCAAAGAGCAGGTAGGGAATCGACGCCGAAAAGAGGATGAGTCCCGACTGGACGCTACTGCGGCCGAGATCGACGGCAAGCAGCGCAGTGGCCATGGAACTGACCACGTCTGACCCATAGGCCAAAGTGTCTGTGAAAACATATAGGACCACATTCTTAGTCATCGGGGTTGGGCCTCCTTAGAATGCGCTCCATCCCACATCTGACGCTAGCGCTCTCGCTAGAGTACCAGGCCGAAGAGGGGGTGGGGGGGAACCCAACGGTGTAAGAAGACTCCGCCGTTGAGCGTATATCGTTCCAATTTTATCATTCGGTTAACTCCTTTACGGGACCAAAGCGATTGGTATTAGGGGGCCTTCTCGAACAATGCGAAGAGCTTGCTGAAGGTCTACGGCGCGGTCGTCGGGCGACATATGGTAAAATGCCGCGCGGTCTGTGTCACGTAATAATTGAGTCACCGAGGTGTGTGCTGACAGGTCAAAGGGAACCCAGTGCTGGGTAAACCACGTGGTTGTCTCCTGTTCGTAGTGGTCTAACTCGTGTAGCCATTCCCCAATTATTTGCTTCAGAAAAATTGGAGGCGCAGCGGTGACACACCCCCACATAAAAATCGTGTGTCTCCCAGGTCCCCCATGTTCTGGGTTAGACCATAAGAAATACCACGGCTACGCATCATTGCAACTAGAGAAGAAAATGGAGCACTAGCGGCAAAAGCTAACTCGCGCAGACCGATCATCGATAACGTGTCTATCGCGACCTCATTACCAACGACCGCCGCATGAATAAACCTTGATCCTGGTCCTATCCTAACCTTTTTTGTGGATTGAACTTTAGATTAGTATCTTTGCGCGGATGCCATACATCTAAAAATTGACGAACTTGCAGTGTTGGGGTGACCCGGTCGATTAATACCGTGGCTCCAACCCACTTGAGTTTAGGTTTTATGGCTTTTGATGTCGGAGTGAGCGTCTGGATGCTCGCCTCTTTAATGAGGTCATCAAGGGATAACGCCCGCCCAATTTGATCGGGTAATAAAGAAACTTCGATAGTGTCCAGGTTTTTAGCAAATCGGACGATCGCGTTCTCTAAATCCGATGCGTGAGGACTACTTACATGGAGCAACCAATGCCAGCCATTGTAACGGAATCCCATAACGGATAGCCCCATGGACCGAAGAACCGATTCAACTAGTAATCTGGCAGATCCAATATACCGCGGATCGCGGGATGCGAGAATATTAAGTGCGTTTATCCTAATCTTGGCATAAGGCATTTGTGCGAGGGGAGATGTCACGTAATTAATGTAGCAATCCCTATCGCCGTTGTAGTAAGTCTTATGGCAAGGCAGGAATTCCCATTACGATACCGATATGGATACCAAGTCATTCCCAACCGTTCAGAAGCCTTTCTGTATAAGGGAAAAACCAGGGTTCGGAACGATTACGAGAGTGCCTGACTTCCACAAACCGGTAAAAGGCGGATAGCGTGGCCAATATGCGGTTGAGCGTCGCCGGGGCTTTGGGGCCCCACCCTTGGTGATCCGCGAACACCATGAAGCGGGGGATCCCGCAGATACATCACTACGGTATTGGGGGAGGCTTGTTTGGTGCCACAGAGAAAGTTGGCGAATATGAAAATTTCCGGGATAATGCGCATGTCCGCATCCACAACAACGGGATACTGGTCCCCATTATCCGCTAAGGCCGTTTCTAACCGCATGGAATGCCCCCACGGAGTGACAGATTTGTTTTTATTTATTTGGGTATCCGGATTCCTTGATTGGTCCGCGGCCCATCCCTGTCCGGCAATATGGAAGCGTTTTGTGTTGAGCGAGTCATTGCCGGAACTTGGATGCTGGTCGCATATGGGAGCAAACGATAATCGTCGGCCAGTTGATCTGGCCATCGACACTGTAACTACCGAGACATGTTTGCAGTCGGTAAACGGGCCCATGGCGCACGGAGCGACACCACGACCAGTCCAAGGAGCACCGTGGCGGCTCCCCCCATTGCAATCGTCGCTCCGGCACCGGCCGCGCTGACAACCAGTCCGCCAATGAGTTGTCCGACCGGAAGTCCCGCGCTGGTCACCGACTGTATCGTGCCAAAGACCGTACCGCGCATATGATCGGGAATCAATCGCTGTTGCCACGTCGCAGCCACAATGTTGTAGGGCGCGTACGTGATCCCCCCGCAAAACATCATGGCCATCGCCTGCCAAGGATGATTTGTCAGACCCACCAGGCCGCTGAAAAGGCCCCAGCCGACGATTACCCCCGTGATGACAAAACGCAGATTCCACTGTGGCCGAAGCCGCTCCCACACCAACGTCCCCAGCAACGACCCGACCGCGAAGCTACTCCAGATTAGCCCTAACGTAGAGGCTCCTGCATGAAAGACCCGCAATACCATCACCGGTAGTGCTGGCTCTAAGGGACCGTAGGTGATGTTAAAGAACAGCGTGACCACGCCAATGATCAAGAGCACCTGGCTGTTCCGAAGAAACTGCCAGGGATTTATCCGTGGAGACCTATCAGCTGAAAACCGGTCATCCTGCACCGCATGGTATTTCCCCGCTGGAATCGCCAGCAAGGATCCGACATACGCTACATAGCAACCAGCAGTGATCATCAACGTCCCTGGTGCCCCGAGGAACGCCACCAATATCCCGCCCAGTGCGGGCCCAAGTAAGTACACCATGCTGCTGCGTAATTGAGATAGTCCGTTGGCAGGCTCTAAATCTTCATCGGGAACAATGTTCGGTAAGAGGACGCCACGTCCTATCATGGATAGCGGTGACAACGCCGCGGCGGCCCCCACCACGGCGAGCAACATCGGAAAGGTTAGGACATGCATCCACGTCATCACGGGCACGGACGCATAGAGAATCATTTGCCCCGTGTTGTCGAGGATCATTAATGCCCGGCGTGGGAGGCGATCGATGAGGTAACCGATAAACGGGCTGGTAGCCATGCGCGCAACGGAAATGACCGCCAATACGAAAGCGACGCGAATGGAGGACCCGGTAGTCTTGAGCACAAACCAGGCGAGTGCAATGGTGACGAACTGTAAGGCCAACTGCACAAGGGTCGACCCACCCCAATAGATAACGAAGACGCGATTGGCGATCAGCCGCCGATAGGCATTCACGATGTCTTCTCCTTAGCCAGGACTGGTTAATAAGCTCGAAACTTATTCAGACTCCACGACGCAGCGGAATCCAACGTCTAGCGAGCGATGCAACAGAAAGCGCCGTCCAGTGAACCGAGGATGCAGGAGTTCACCCACACTCGTCCATGCCCCACCTTTCATGGCGATCCACGCCGTCCAGTCCCATATAATACTGTTAGAGTCTAGATGACGATACATTGGTACGACATCTTCGCCATCAAGAAACCGACTCCGTGTCAGCTCCCACACGTTGCCTATGAGCCCTCGGACACCCTCTTTGGTGACAGGATTCACGGGATCTGAAACGGGAACCGTCGTAGTTAAAGGATAACTGTTCGTTAGGGAGCAGTGCATATGAAAAAGATCGGGATTGTGGGAATAATGATCGTCGCGATACTCTCAGGCGGTGGGTCTAAGCCCACGTGGATCGGGATTTAGAGTGGTGCAGGACACCCTACAACGTATTTCATTGTGGAAAATGTAACGGTTCCGGCCAAAGATATTGGTCGAGAATACCGCGTGCTCAACATAACCAATCACGCAGCTCCAGAGACATCCAACCGCTTACCGTCAGGCACAAGAATATATACGGTTCGAGGGAAAAATCTGTCTAAAGAGTTCGCGGTCGAGATTGGTCCGGGCAAATTTCTTAAAGCAACCTATTCGGGAACAAATAAACCTTAACAACCGGACGCTAAGTACCGTTCCTACCGCACATCTACCGCTATTTACCAAAAATTCGGTTCCAAAAAAGGTATTACAACCCGGTATGTCGAACTTACAGCAGGTGAGGCTGCCAGACTTTCGTCTATGCCTATGGTCAGGTAGATCCTCGCTAGACGTGGGATTACAACTCGGGTCGGACTGTGTATTGTCTAGCAGCCGAAGCCCCACGGGCACCAACACAGTCGGTTAATCCAGAATATTCATAGGATATCTGTCGACATGGACAGCGCTGCTTAATTCCGACAATATTCACGCAGCCACGTCATTAATATTCGCGGCATCCGTGGCCGGTGCATGAGAACGTGTTGAATCAAACGTTTACCGCGGATCGCGTGTGAGAGGTCGGGGGCGAGACGCCCCCTCCTGCTCGATTGATATTCCCTCCGATCTTAGTCTGGTAGAGCGTTGGCTACATCCCAATCAACCGTATCAGACTCATAATATTGCCATATATTGGGGAGAATTCCGCCAAATGCTTGTGGACCAACATAGGGGCTGGGACATGGCGCATAGGGTTGCGGAATGAAGTGCGAGGGACAAGCGGGGGCCGCGGCGTAGGAAAATTCGGCGGTCCAGGTCACCGTGCCACATGGAAGCATCATTGATGCGGTAATCTCTTGCCAAAAACACGGAGAAGAATAAACTCCGGGCTCGTGGCCACGTTGCTTAATTTGCGCTAAGAAACCGAGAATCACGGCTTGGTTTAAGCTAGTATTAGTGGACCAACTGCCGGGTTCTACATCGGTAAAGATGGTGCGACGATTAATTTCTGGAAACTGCGCTAGCGCAGACACGGCAGCATTGGCTTGCTGCATGCCCCATTGGTAGGCTTCCTCTTGCGAACTGGCGCCTACACAGCCGTTGTAGAATGCCGGCCCCAACAAAAACCACTCTCCATACACCGCGCCTTTATTGTTCAACGCTGCTTGAGCTGCTAGAGTCGAGAAATTGCCGAAAACGGTGTACCCACACGTTGTTGATGTTCCAGCGTTCAGTCCGCCCCCCATTTGCCCAATGTAAAACGTCATGCCGCACGCGTTAATCGGGGGAAATTGATTGGTCCCGAGGTCGGCACCATAATAAAGTCCGGTAGGCGGCAGCGGCGTCATGAGGGAGCAGACGCAAGAAATATTCGAGGATCCACCGCAGATATACATCGGACTAATCGCGGGGGGCGGGGTAATTCCTGAAGGTAGGCTGGCATGCACGGCGAAATAGGTGAAGCAAGTCGCCAATTCCAAGGTTTGATACGCTTGGTTACCACTGGCATTGACGTACCAATTTGCACCTGGTAACGTGTCGCGTGGCGCTGGGGCAATGTCAAAAGGCGTAGTGCCTTGGGGTTCTTGATCAGGGTTAGGCCAGCCGCAAGGATTATAATAGAGAGCGTTATTGGCTGGCCCTCCCACGGCAATTACGAGGTATTCTCCACTTGACGTATAGATCCATGCGTCAAAAAAATTTCCTGTGACTTGACACGCAGGAATACCTGACACCGCGGCAGCCGCTAGGGCAATGGAAAAATCATTATCATCTGCGGCATAGAGAATAATTTGGTGGGATGAAAGCGCCATGTGAACATCCGACTCCTTCCTTTTTTACCAATGTTTTCCTCTACACCGTATGCAAGTTGCGCTCAAGTGGACCTATTTGGAAGAAAGTCCAGATTTGAAGACCTATGCACTAAGGATTTGCAAGATCAGATTGTCCATATTGAGGTGGTCGATTAATCAGGGATTCCATGACATGACCGCATCCGTAAGGCGTGCGCTAAGGTCATGAAGAATGTTATTGAGCGACATGAACGAGAACGTTGATGCGGATTATGGGCTAGCCAGTGGAGTTCGTGTTCTCATGATTTCATCGCTTCAGACAGTGTCGCTTTCGTATAGCACTGCATACAGGAAGAGCTGATGGCTCTATGATGTGCCAAGATTCAATGATGGCGTTATCGTAATAAATTCCCTTGTAACCGATGTAAGCGGTCACCGTAGTGGCCTATGGCTCCCTCTGTCCGAGTAATGGAGGACACCAGCGGGTGGCCAATTCACATTAGCGCCTTTCAGCGTCTCTTTGCCATTTGGTTAATTACTATATTTTTTGTCCTTGCTGGAGGTCAAGATGGCGCACATCGTGGTCGAGGTTGGTGCGGCTTTTAGCATTTTTTCCGTAGGTGAGATGCTGATATCACCAGCGGAATATACGCTTTCGGAAAGCATTACGGATGGGACGTTTTGTGGGCACGACAACCACTGTGGCACAAGCCTTTCGGGCCGTGTTGGTGGGATAAACCGCTGTTCCACCGGAGGATGTTTAATGAGCTCAGCATTCCTGTTGGGGTGACGGCGGTCATTTCTTCTCCTTATGCTAAGCCAAGCCGAAGTACCGCTTGGCGTCATCGGACATCATAGCCGGATCCCATGCGGGAGACCAAACCACCGTTACGTGGGCATCCTTCACTCCATCGATGTCGAGTAATCGGTGCTGTGTGCCTTCCTGAATGTAATTGCTGGCCGGGCATCCCGGAGTCGTCATAGTCATGACCACGTCAACTTGGCCATTTTGAATAGTAATGCCGTAGATAAGTCCTAAATCAACAATATTGTACCCCAGTTCAGGGTCGATAACATCTCTCAGAGCGTCTGTAACCATTTCTTCCGTTAACTCTGGCATAATCGAAAGACTCCTTCCGGTGTTGTTCTTTTAACCTTGCCCACGTTTATTATCTCTTAGCCCAACCGGATTCAGTGTGATCTAGATCACGCTTAACCGCGTGTTGGCATTTTAGGAATGCGTTACAGAAGGAGTTGCACGATAGAAACCAACTGTGATGATGGTCACACTGGACTGTGGGTCTATCAGCTACGCTAGACATGAACGTGATAGGGTTTGGATGGATTCGGGCAGGGTGGTAGCCATTTCCGTCGGGGAGGTGTACTGATGATCAGGAGCATTGACGATCGCGACCTATATGATAGGGGCCATGTGGTCGTGAAGCATATCTATGATGAAGACCACGCAGCTATTGTATGGTTTGGATTTACGCAGGGCCAAATGCTAAAGGGCCATGTCACAACCAGTATTGCCATCATCGAAGTATTGAGAGGACGTATTCACCTAAACGCGGCAAACCAACAAATATTGATGCGTGGTCAGATGGTGAAGCTCCCACCGAATGAACATCATGCTATAACCGCATTGGAAGAGTCGCTAGTCCCACCCGTTTTGATTCCGCATCCACGGTATCACAGCTTAGCAAACGTCTAGGCACGGATAACCGCATGAAGGGGAGCATTCTAAGGAGAGATGATCATGGCTCATGTGTCATTACCCGCCGATGTGTTGCGGTAAAAGACCAAAGTTGCGTTGAAGTGTATCCGGTGGATTGCATTGATCCGAGTTCCGAGTTGGATGGCCGAGAAGCCTACGACGCCGCACCTCAGCTTTATATTGATCGCGGGTGTGTATTGACTACGGGGCATGCGTCTGACGTATGACCGGCGGAAGCAATATTTTATCTCGATGATATGCCAGACGAGTATCGAGAGGATATCGAGGCGAATCGGCAATTTTACTTAACTTGGACGCCAAAATAAGGCCTCAGAGGACTTGAGAAGCGTGTATCCCTTTAGCGTAGAGTGATTGGAAAGGAGAAAGGCAGTGCGTGGCGTACGATTATCTCGTTGGAGTATGACTTACTTTACCGTGGCTGTGATCTGTTTGATCTTGGCGCAAGGGGTATGGGCTTCGGGTGATGCCCAACCTCTTCAAAATATCGGGTCGGCTTGGGTGTTGGTGAGTGTGCACCTTACGACAATCGGATTTTTAACCATTCTGATGATAGGCGCGTTGCATCAATTTGTGCCGGTGTTGACGGAAACCGAACTAGTGAGCCAGACGTGGTCTGGGATTACACTGGCGTTTCTCACACTAGGACTGGTAGGGATGGTGGCAGGATTTCTCGCGATACCCGGTCAAGTACCGGGAGGGGTATTGCCGAACCTTCCATGGCTCTTGCCGAGTGGCGGCACATTGGTGGTATTAGGTGTCATCGTCGCTCTTTTGAACTTAGGCCTCACCCTAAAGCGGGCGTGGCCGTGGACACTGCCAGCATGGCTCGTGGCAACGGGCTTGGGGTATCTTCTGCTTACGGTGTTAGCGGGGTTAACGTTTGCGGTGTCATTTGCGGATCCGAAATTATTTCCCGCTTCATGGCTAGTGGTTATGGGAGGACGCGGCCTTGCGGCCCATGTCATCGGCGGCGTCGGAGGTTGGCTTACGCTTACAGCAATGGGCGTATCCTATAAACTCCTATCCATGTTCACTCTTTCCAACGAGCACCGCGGTGCGGCGGGTTGGATCGGGTATATCGCAACAGCATTAGGCATTTTAGGGGTATGGTGGGGACGCTGGATGGGTGCCAATCAATGGCCTACTGTTGCTTGGATTGTCATGTTGATGGGACTCTCATTTTATCTTTGGGATATGCGCGTGCTGTATCAACAACGTAAGCGGCGCCAGTTGGAACTCAATAGTCGTTATGTAACGATCGCGTTGACCTATTTAGGTGTCGTAATCATTGCAGCTACTGTTGTGCAGGTCAGCGGCTCGTTAAGGCGTATTGACATCGCGCTGACGTATTTGGCTCTTTATGGATGGTTGGGGGGCCTAGCACTCACGCAACTGTATAAAATTATTCCTTTTCTAACATGGCTCAATCATTACGGAACCCACATGGGGAAAGGACGGGTCCCTCGAGTACAGGACTTAGTTAATGAACGGCGTGACCGCTATGGATATGTCATTTACTTTATGGCGGTATTATTGGGCAGTGTGTGGTTGGCAGTTGGATGGTTTAATGGGTTTAGAGTGGTCGCCGCCATAACTTGTCTTGCATCTCTTGATATCGCTCGCGCCTTATATCATGCCGCCCACCCCAAGATGGAAACTGGAAACGACGCTCAAAGTCCGATACCACAACGGCGATGACTATAAATTCTGCGGTCGAGATGATAATCGGGACATAGGAGGGCAATGGATGGCTTACGTGGTGCGACTGCCGAGTAAATCAAATAAGTGAGCTTATTATCACAGAGCTCAACGAGTCACAAGGAGATGCGCGGGTCCATGAAGCAGATAGGGATGATTGGACGATCGCGGGGCGTTGGTTGTCAGACCAGGGCGTAAGCACGCGGCCCACGAGGCGAAGGGTCACCAACTTTTACACAAGCAAGATGCAGACCTAGCTTCGAATTTGGTAGCCCGAGCCTATCTTTGGCGACGTCGATATGATTGACCGTTACAGCGATTTACAGGTGTAACCCACCGACGCGCCGTGTGGGCTCACTCATCGCATTGGCGAGACGCGATGGTCATGCAACAATTTGCACCAATGAGCACCCTTTAGGTTTGGGAAAAGGGTGCTCATTGGTGCATTCCTCGAAAATTAAGCTGTGGCTGCAGAGATCTACTAGCAGGGTTTCATCGATAAGTTACCTTGGTCTAGAAAAATGGCTCGGACTGTGACCGTTATCACATCAAGTCGTCACAAAGGCTAATAAAATGTTTGATGATACAAGATTAACATTATATAGGAGGGAATATAATGCTTGAACCCGTCATCATTATTAATGCACCACTTTTGCCGCCGCCCGTTAGACATCAAACAATTCTCGCAGCGTTCGATGCCCTGCCGCAAGGATTTTCCGCGTTGTTGATTAATGACCACGATCCCAAGCCACTGCTTTATCAGTTGGAAGCGGAGCAACCAGGAGCTTTCGAAGCGGATTATCAGGAATCAGGGCCAATACGGTTCTCGATTCTCTTAACTCGAAAGTAAAATATTTGAGGCTAGCCTGGTCGATTATGGTCGATCGACTTATCAATCGACGCGTATCCTCCATTCATGGCGGTTGGGACTTGAGATTTGCCATTCATGAGGGCGTGTATCATTGTGACCAATCTCGTACGTATTTCACATTTAGCATGGTCGAGTACAAATAGCCCTTGCAACCGTGGCCAGATCACTGCTAGATGGGCATATGCGACGCGGTTCTTTGTCTCCGCGCGCTTCTCGGATTTGTGAGGGAGGGCCTGCAGAGGCGATACAGGCTTGTCGCGTAATTGAAGGGGCATCCTTAATGGAATGTAGTGGCAACGTGTCCAACCATTTTTAATTCGGACAATGGGTGGCTTGTTACGACGTTGACTATTCACACTGTAGGAGGGTGAGATGAAAGAATTGGATGTACGGCCGATGCTGAACGCCGGTGTTGACCCTTTTGATGACATTATGGCGTTTGTGGCAGAATTGCGGGCGGGCGAAGGCTTTCGGCTTTGGGCGACTTTTCGACCGAACCCGTTGTTAAATGTACTCGCCCATAGGGGTTACGAGGGGCAAGCTAGGGAGATAAGTGATGGTAATTGGGCCATCGACTTTACGCCGACAACTTGAAGACCTTTGGCCTTTGCCCCTGTCATCATGATTAATTGGTGGTATCAAGAGTAATGAGACGTTAATGGCTGCCGCGATGGACTGAGAAGGTTCCCTTGGTTTTTGCCTATCTGTGGTTATGGTGGTGCCTGATGTGGTTGACGTATATTTTTTTACAGTACGGTCCACGACCAGGCCCGTTAGGACCGAGTAAAGGTTTTTACCATAAACACATTATGGAATTCGTCGTTCAGGTCACCGCCGAACGGTCATAGGTAGCGTGCGGTGAAGGGGAACCACCCATTTTGCCCAATAGTGCACTCCTGACAAAAGGTGCAAAAGCAGGCGGCACGAGTTTTCGTCGACGTATCGATCGACAATCCTCGTAATAATGCGGAAAGTTTGGTGCTTATGGACCTTCCCACACTAAACGAGCATTGCAACGGCGTAAATACGTCCAAGCATCAATGGTCCAAACCATGAAAGTATAATAGATTGACATGGACTGTGGTATTGTGTCCTTTAAAAAGAGTGGCCGAAGACTAAAGACACCCTACTCAACACACCGTCATAAACATCAGGCACTTCATGGCGACGTCCCGAGTCTGCGAACAGGATTCGTAGCGATATGTTAAGTTCATCTAGAGACCAATGGGAAAGGAGTAGACACCGTGGCAATCCAAGTAGGAGACCACGTCACTGATCCTCGGCAACCTACCGGGCGTCGCAATGGGCGTGTGATCCGCATTCGTCGAAATCCGGCCTGTCTCATGCGGGCCGTGGTCGTTAAATGGGATGACACCGGTACTGAAGAAGAACTCGAAGAAATTGAATTCGGTCCACTAGAAGATTAGGAAGGAATTAGATATTCGCTGAGCAACTAAATTCTCTGGTCAAAAGGGGTATTCGGGGTGAGATGGTAGTTTTTCCTGGATGGATCGACAAACCGCATACGTCTTGCTCGACGGACGCTATCGATCGGTTACGACTGCCATCCACCGCGCCGTTCTCGCCTTATATTCCTGATGCCGTCAAAACTTGAGAAAGCTTCTCTCGGCAATGGAATGGGCCAGACCGGTGGTTATTCAGCGCGCGAGCACGGCAACTAAATAGATTCACGGAGGGTGCATTGTTGGACCCATGTATCAATAGAGCAACGCAGCCGCTCTAGCTGATTTTCTTGTTGGGCTACAATATCGGGGATAGCCGATCCCACGGCACCTAAATTAGATTGCATATTGATCCATGCGCTAAATGCCCCAGAGTAATAGAGTTGAGCCGCAACCAATAAGTCGGGCCGCATCACAGGCTTCACACGTGGTAATAAATCACCGACCACATAAGCTCCTTCAATGCACAGCGTAAGAATGGCCGATGATACCGCTAAGGACGCCTTAAGACTTTTTGGCAAGGCTTGCGGGTTGGCACGGTCATTTTGCAACTGGCGGTAGCCTTGCATGTCCCGTTCAGCAAGAATCAGGAATTGTTCAGGGTCATCCAGTGTATCGGGATAGTCGAGCTGTGAAATTGCCGCTATTTTGCTCGTTAAAGCTGTGGCCACGGCAGCAGCCACGGCTCCGGCACTGCCACCAGCCCATGCAGGGCTAGGAAATGCGGTTCGCTGGAGGAATTCCTCGACAGTCCAATCTTTTAATGCCACCAGTTAGGCCCCCCACACTCAAATCCAGTCTTTTCTTTTTTCGTAGTAACGCCCGCCTCAAAGGTTGGTAATGTGATAATGTACGCCAGTGGGTGGGAGGCTCCATTCCCGGCCCTCGGCTCCCTCCGATTAACAATGTTATTGTACTACGAACCAGTGCGTCACAATGTGAGCCTTATCACACTCGGCATGACAAGCCGTTAAGCTGGAATGCGCATCGACTCACCATACATTGCTGGACAAATGCAATCGTGATTCCCGAAAAATGTCAAGATGTGAAGGCGTAAAGGTGGTGGGAAATCAAGGGGTTGTCAAAAGCAACCCTTACAACAGATTTGAGATCGATTACCGCGAGTTGGGCCAGGATGTGGTCTCGTCGTGCGCAGTGAGCTTTGCGCAGTCATCACCTTATCCGGAGATATTCGTGTATTTCAGTGAATGAGGGCCCTTAGTGTTATCCCCTCTGTGATCAATATCACGATAACAGGCAGGGAAAACTCTAAACTAGTCTTAATGGCAGTGCGAAAGTCATAATAAGCAAGGAGGTCCATGATGGAACCTGTGGTGGTGGAAGTGAAAAGCATCCTCAAACAGGGTTTATCCTTGTTTAGTCATATGATGCAGACGGTGAATGCACTCAAACCAGGACAGACGCTCATTGTCAAATCAACTTTTCAGCCCCGTCCTCTTATTTCACAGATGCGGCGACGAGGCTATACAGTCACTCAGGAGAAGATCGGAAGGATGCTAGTGACCACATTTACGGCCGGGCAAGACGTTGGTCAGAACCCATCCCAAGAAGGTCGGTCCTCATCCGAGCCTGTGGTTATTCAAGGTGCTGAGACATTTCTTGATAACCGGGAGTTGGTGCCGCCCGAGCCAATGCAGCGGACACTGGCAAAACTAGAAGAGTTGCCCGACGGATCGGTGCTGGTGATCCACAACGATCGTGTTCCTGTGTTTTTGCTGTCGGAGCTGGATGATCAAGGGTACCCATATGAAACCCAGGCTCTAGACGATGGCTCGGCCATTGTGCGTATTTTAAAGACCCACTAAAGGCGGGCTCGATGATGTTTACTCACCATGCACGACTGACAGTGGGCCGTGTCTATACCGATAGGACAACCGCCTTAGGGGTTCCTTTACTGTTCTGGGGAACCGGAGTCTTGGGAATTCTCGTAGGCCTGTGGCGTTTGGCTCGAGAGAGCAGACGTCTTGTTCACGGTCAGGTAGGGACTGGTTCGGTTATTGCCGTCGTACATCTCTTTACGCTTGCTGGCTTTACGATGGTAATGATGGGGGCGCTGTACCAATTGACGTCGGTGTTGTTGAACTGTGACCCGGTACCCGCTTGGCGCGCTTGGGTCCAATGGGCTTTCTATGTGGCCGGGGTTGCGTGTTTTGTGACGGGCATGGCCGGTAATCACTTTATCTGGATTGTTGCAGGCGGTGTCGGATTGGTCGTCGGTATTGGAGCTTTTCTGGCGAACATGGCGGGACGATTTCGCCGGCGGACGACATGGAACATTACCACCCTCTATGTGACGAGTGGAGAGGTCTATTTAGCTCTGGTGGTTATTTGGGGGGCGCTTTTGGTGTGGGGGTATGTGGGGGGACCGGATATGGATGCCCAGATCCCTGTGCACCTGACCTTGGCCTTGGGGGGATGGTTTGGTTTTATTGTTGCCGGGGCGAGTCTTCGGTTGTGGGCGATGTTTGGCCCAAGACATCGCGAACCACGCTATTGGCTGGTAACATGGCTTAGTGGTAATATTGCCATCTTTGGCTTGATTCTTGGGCATCTCGTGAACAACCGTGTTCTGGTGGGAATCGGATGGGTGGTGCAGATCGGTGCGGTCGGCGGATACATTGCTGATGTCGTGCGTGCTGGGCTTTTTGATCGGAAACTGGTGAAGCAACCCGTCCTATTCACGGCAGTTCCGGCTATGGCCTTTCTCGTGATTTTTGAAGGTATGGGAACAGTGGCGGTGATAACGGGCAACAACTTTTGGTGGATTGGGGCATTACTAGCATACAGTCTAGGCTGGGTGGGCCTGAACTTTATCATGTTTAGTCAGAAACTCATCCCGTTTCTCGTCTGGCTCCATCGCTACGCCCATGTTCACAATCGCGGCAAAATGCCTCGACTCGATGATATTTGGCGACCGTGGTGGGCTTATCCGCTGGGGATTATGGCGACATTGGGTGTAGGCGGAGTGGTGTTGGGCGCTTTGCTCGGAGTAAGCCGCGTGATTAACTGGGGCTCATGGGCCGAGGCACTGGCTTGGATCGGGTGGATCGTTGCTGGTGTCCTTGCGGTAGCAGGCCCTCATCGACGTCCGCAATAAGGGGAAAAGGAAGGGGAAGCAGTCTCAGTCGGATTCCCTGGTCCCGGTCGTGGCAGTTATTCGCATCCGTCGGACGCTGTGGTTTGGAGGTCTTTCTCGCTCAGGAGGCCCGACGCTAGTAAACTTTCTGGTACGAGGATAAGGGAGGGGCGTGTGTGAATTCGATAGGTGTGGCAAGGATTGGAACAGTCGAGGCCGGTAAGGGTCACCGCATCTTAGTAGACCGGTTGTGGCCGCGGGGGATCCGCAAAACCGATGTCCTTTGGGAAACCTGGCTCAAGGATCTTGCGCCGAGTACTCGCCTGCGACAAGGGTACGGGCACAATCCTGCGCGCTATGCGGCTTTTCGGGAACAGTATTGGAAAGAACTGACAGAACTCATAGGATCTCCCGGCTGGGAGACATTACTGACGCTGTGGCAGACGAACCCCATTGTCCTTGTCACGGCGAGCCGCGATGTGGACCACAGTCAGGCACCCATTCTCCGTGACTTCCTTCAAACCATGGGAGATAGATCGAGGGTCGACTGATGAAGAAAAGAATGTTAATCTCAATTAAGATCCCAGCGAATTGAGATACTCTTTTCTAAGAGGCCAATATGATGGTCGATTGGTATTTGGATTGACATAAAACTACCTATCGCTCACATGCTACGCCTAAAGCTCGAATGCTTCGTGGGCGACCTCCTTTGTGATCCGAAGCCCCATAATTCCAAGCAGCGTATGATGATCTGGTCATAGGTAAAAATCAAATGGCTCTCGTTATGTCGGAGAACGATAATCCCGGGTTGGTGCTTGAGCAGGCATCACGAGGCACTAAAAGCCGACTGTAGTGCCGTTTTAATGATTTTCACCATCCATGTCTTGCTGGTTCACCCGTGTCGCAATAACACTTGACGAGGATCCAGGCACGCATGCTGCTACTAGTCCACCGAACCAAGCCCAAGTAGTGAAAAGCGTATAAAGTTTGTCACGGTTATCGTGCTCCTTTGGTGTTATGCGACAAACTCAACTGCGTTTCAACGCCATAGGCCGTATTATTTGACCACCAATCACTGGGCCTACCGACATCCAAAGCTGCATACCTTCATGGCGGTTCTGGTGCGTGCGAAGAAATAACAGCAACCCTCTAGTGTTTCGGGCTTGGGCTCCTAAATCTATAAGTCTTACAACACTATAATACGCATCTTATAGGTCTGCGGTATCTATCATCCGCGGACGATAGCCTCCATTTAGTTTTTTTCAAGCCTTGGAGAAAGAATTAGCGTCGTAGGTAAAGGCTGCGTTTATTATCCTAAGTAGCAACAAAAGTTCTGTTACAACGTGTGACTAGTAGAGTTATTAAGGTGTAGACGGGGAAATATCGGTCAAGTCCTAATTTGTGTGTAAAAACGTTCCCTTGGTTTGGGAGTCGTTATGCGACGGACGTATCTCCCGCGGGTGGCACCTCTGCCGCCGCTTGCGACTGGTTTGCGTGCCAATACGGTTCGAGGTTCAGGTACCGCGGGCCCGTGGTCCATGCTTCATGCTGCTCGAGCAACAGCGCGCCTAAGAGGCGGATCGCCGACTCCCGGTGTGGAAAAATCCGAATCACCCGTTCGCGGCGCCGGATCTCGGCGTTGAGCCGCTCGACGCCATTCGTGGTGCGTAACCGCTGGCGCAGCGCCTCGGGGAGTTGCAAGACCGCCAGCGCCTCCTCGAGTCCGTCCTCCCCAATCGCCACCGCGCGGGGCGCGCGCTCGGCAAAGTCCTGGAGGAGTTTGGTCCCCAAGGTGTCGACGGTGGCCCGGTCGGGGGCTTCGAAGAGCGTACGGAGACGTCTATGGAGTTCGCTCTGCACCGCCTTCGGCGCGGCGTCCAGGACGTTGCGGGTCAGGTGCGTTTGACAGCCGAGCCTTGTGGAATCGAAGTTGGCCTTCAAGAACCGTTAAACGGCTCGTCACGCAGGAGTTTTGTGAAGGGGGGCGTCCATGATTATCGATATTGGCTCCGATGGTAATTCTACCGCCGAAGCTAAGGGATTGTTGCTAGATAGTCGTTATATCAGAAAAGATGATAGACTTTTCACTTCTGTCCCGCAGCGGAGTTTATAAAGCCGAATTTAACGGTATCGGAAATTGGGGTGGGTACATTCCATCCGTGTATTTTCTGGGAACAAAAAGTACAAAGGTTTATGCAGTAGACCTGGATGAACGTATAGTCCCGTTGCTTAGTACTCAACCTACAATTATCCCCTTATAGTGGCCAACTTTGCTGACCTTGCACGTTGGATCTGTGAGCCCTTAGATGCTGCATATTGTATTTCAGCGGTCGAGCATATGGACGTCACCGATATTATTTCTGGATTTAATGCTTTGCGGCACCTTCTTCGTCCGGGAGCTCTATTCATTTTGACGCTACGGCAGCCTTGAGGAGCGTCATTGCGGCCGTATGCCTGAGTACGTGCGGTGTCACCTGTTTGCTTTTTAGGGAAGGTTAGGGAAGGAGCCTGTTCTATCGCGTGTTGCATGAGTGCCACGCCACATTCCACGGCATCGGAACTGAGCCGGGGCTGTCCCAAAAGGCACAAATTAACGAGGTCAATCGCGTCGACAAAACGTTGCCGGATCAACAAAAACCGTCTTTTTGGTAAGATCTTCTAAAGGAGACGCCTATTCCCCGACTTCGGGGCATCCAAGGAGAAGCCCGTGCTCAACTTGTTGGAGGCGTATCCCTTTGAGGCCGTGATGGTCGTCAATCCCCAGCACATTGAGGGCATGCCCGGGCGGAAGACCGACGTGCAGGACTCGCGGAGAATTGCCGGGTTGCTCCGGATTGGCGCGTTGAAGGCCGGCTATATTCCGCCGCGTCCGCAGCGGGTGTATATGGCCAAATAGAAAATGGCTCTTCCGTACTTTTGCTGGACGGCAGGAATTTGCTATTTTATGGAGAATAAGGGACATGCCTCAACCCGGAAAGCGTCCTGTAGAAATGTGATTTCGGCGGACATCAACAGCTTCTATTGTAACTAGTTAACATAATATCTCTTATCGGACACAGCCCTTGCCTAATATTATACAGTTTTTCTCCGAACCATGGCGAATATTGGACGGCATTCCATTCATAACCGTTTAGAATGCTTAATATTCCTTTTAGTTATTTGCCTTCGATCTTCGGACTGTGTACCATAATTTTGAAATTTGTTAGGAGGTTGATTGTATGACCCGCACAGTGGGGCTGATTCTTGGCGGCGTGGGTGTCATTGTCGTCGGCGCGTGGACGCTATCGAGTTTACGTCCGGCATCCCGACCAGTGTCGTCGGCTTATTCCCGTCCTACTCCGGCTCGGCGTCCGTCCTCTTCCATGCCGTCGTTGCCATCCTTTCCGTCGTCTTCCAGTCCGTCTTCGGCGTCGCCGTCTCCATCGCCTAGCGCCTCTGGAACTTCTTCGGTTTCGTCGGGTTCTTCGCCTTCTAGTGCCGTTCCTGTAGCGTCCTCGGTGTCTGCCTCCACGCCGATGGAGACCGTCGATATGGGCACATTTGGTACTGTTTCTCTGCCTGCTTCATGGAATCCGACACCCAATGTCTCCACCAGCCCAGACGGTAGCGTGGGCTATTTTTGGAGTTCCGGATCTGATGCCTTTACGTTTCGCTACTTCGAACCGTATGGCGCGAATCATAATGCGACCCTCCAAAGCGACCCATTTGACCCATCCCTATCTCTTCCGACCGGCACGGCGGTGACCAGTCATCCTGCTGCCGATGAATGGAACTTTCAAGGCAACGGGCTAACCGGCGCTATCTTTACTACGCGGTGTAATTTGACGGAATGCTGGACGCTTGATTCCGAATACCGGTTTCGACTTCTTCGAGTAAGTGATCGCTCCCGTTCCCCATGGACGGCATCGTGGTGCTCGTGGTTCCATTCCCGGTATAACTGCCGGTTGTGTTCTTCTCCTGTGCATCAATTGCCGCGAACTGGTCGACCATGAACTGGGGAACCTTCGTGACCGGCGTTCCATCGGCGGCCACGGTATCTATGCGCACTGTGGCCCCGTTGCTGGCCTGATACGTCGCCACGCCATTTGAAACTTTTTTGGGATAGGCATACTGGCTGGACGTGACGATTTTCTGGTATGGGTCTTGCGGCTTGGACGTGAGTTGGGACGTACTTCCCGTTTGCGTGGACGTGGCGACGGTGCTATTGGCCGCCAGTGCTCCCGTGGTATCGGGCGTGCTGGTTTCGCTGGCCGTGCTGTTCACACTGGACAGAAAGGTTGGGACGGCATTCGTTGCTCCCTTCGCGGCCATGCTTCGCCAAATGAGGAAAAGCACAAGGGCGATCAGAATCCATCCTATGGTTGTCATCGCTTTTTTCCCCTTTTCCGCTTGCGGGCGCGTTCTGCCTTCCGTTCCATGCCGCGGACGCCGTATTTGCGATCTCCGACTTTGGCCGCGGTTTCCCGGCCTATTTTGAGGGCTTCGCTCGCGCTGTAGCCCTTCGCCCGGTACTCGGCAGCTATCTTCATAGCTAGCCGCTTAAATGCGCTGGTTTCGGCCATTTTGTTGCCCCCTTATGAGAACAATTCCACGACTGCCACCGTCAGATCTCCCGACGTGGGCGCAGTAGCCCCTATTGCCACTTCCACAATTAGCGAATCAAAATGGGCGGCTAATACCTGGGCGTCTGTCATCTCCGATGTGTATTGTCCGTAGCCGCTGGCCGCTATACCGCCGCTGTCTTCGTAACTTTGGCCGCCTGCTGTGTTGTTGAGAGCGTCATACGTGCTGTCAAACGGGATAAACGTCACGCTCTCAAAAGCCTCATTGGTGGAGTTTTCCACAATAAAGCTTCTGGCACGTGCCGACCTGTTTAATACTCCTACCATGACCAGTTGATAGGTTGAGGACGCCGTGAGGTCGGTATACGACGCACTCCCAATTTGTTTCGGCGGCGATGCCACCGCTTGGGACCCAACTGGGAACAACGTTATGTCGCTCATACTCTCCTCCTATATGGCCGTGTTATCTTCGCGAATCCCGCCGATGTAACAATTCACCGCGTCGGCGCTATACACACTGACCTGCATGAAGTTCAATCCGGCTGTCATGCCGGTATGCGGCGGCAATACAATATCGTAGTTGGTGGCACTTGCGTCTTGACCGCCAAATTTGACGTTCATCGGGACGGTCCCTTCGTTATAGATCACTATGCGGTTCACCGGCGCGGTAAATGTTAGCGTGGTGGCCTCTCCTGCGGTGGTCGTGAAATAGGAGTTGTTCGGGTCCATGGTATTGTACCCGCGCCACATCATCGCGGGTTCAAGGATACCTGCCATTAGGTTGTCACCCCTTCATTCGGATTGGCCGGATACGAATTTGCCGCCGCGACCGCCTTTTTCCATGCCTTCGATTCGCCCTGATAGTTCGGGTTCACCAGCAACGTATACCATTCGGTCGTCAGTTCGATATACCGAAACGCGACCGCAAGACTGGAACTCGTGTTGTTGTTGATCACCGCCCGAAATGCCGCGGTGTCCGTGGCCAAAAAAGCGCCCGCAATGGGTCCATTTTGCGCCCGTAATGTGACGCCGCTCCCGATGTTGGGACCGTAGATCTGAATCGAGTTGTTCACGTCCGCAGGTTCCATATCCACTTCATACACAATCCAGACGTAGTTCGCGGGCGCTTCCAGTTCGACGGTCTGCGTGTTCGCGGTCGGATAGTTGCTTGAAATAGGCACAAACGCATCAGTCTCATAAATCCGCGCGTGCCCTTTGAGCACTAATTCCTGAATAAAGGGACCCACTAGACGTTCACCTCCTCCCCGGGATAGATGAGATTCGGATTCCGCAGTTGTGGGTTGAGTTTTTCGATTTGCGCCAAGGTCAGACCGTGACTGAGGGCAATATCGTACAGGTTATTGCCTTCCTGCACGCGGTACTTTGCGCTACTGCTACTACTTTTTGTCCCGGCTTTCCGGTAGTACTGTCCCGTCGACGGATTCGTCGCGTAGTCTCCGTTATTGCTGGTTTTCGGGGCGCTGGTGGTCACACTGTGGCCGCTGGGAATGGTGATCTGCTGGCCCACGTCAATCAGATTGGGATTGCTAATTTGCGGGTTGGCCGCTTCGAGTGCGGCTAGTGAGACGCCCGTGGCCGCCGCAATCCCGGATAGGGTATCCCCGCTTTGCACGGTGTACGTACTGCCGCCACTATACGTTTTCGTTTTGGTTGTTGCGGTGGTTGTTGCGGGCGCATTGTTTGCGGTCCCGGTGTAGTTCGTGGCGCTGGCGGTGTTCGTTGTCGCTGGGGTCCCCGTAATGTCGCCGATCCACTTGGTCAAGCTGCCGTTCTTCCAGAGCTCATACAGAAGGATTGCCGCCGCAATGAGAATAATCCCTCCGATGAGGTTGTTTTGATTCTTTGCCACGTCAAACCCTCCCTATAAGCCGAGCCATTTGGCGAGTCCTGAAACTTTTTTGCCCACCCATTTCCCGGCATCTTCAATATCGTGGGTCACCGGCAATTTCAAGACGGCTTCCGTGCCGGTCGCAATGCCTTGCAACGCACTCCCGGCCAAGTCTTCCGGGGCACTTCCCGCGGCGGCTCCTAGGATGCCTTCCCACGTCGTCGGGATGGTAACGCCGCCTTTAATTCCTGCCGTCAGGTCGTTGGCATTGGCATTGGCTAAGTCTTTTCCGCTAATTTTCGTCGTACTGTGAGACCGCGACACGTCGTAGGCTCCTTGAGCCGCATTTTTGGCGACGGTGACGGATAGCTTCCCGATTTGCTTGCTCGTGGAATCGGCCAGTGACGCGATCTGCCCTTCGACGTTTTTCAGCGCGGTCCCTACATCCGTGATAAGTGAGGACGTATAGGGCGCGGTCGTGCTCGCTGAGGACGACAGTCCGCGCCAGAGAAAAAAGAGAACGACCGCCGCAATGAGCACCACAATGAGATCATCCATGGGTCTCCCCTTCTTTCGTGTCGCTCGTGGTGTCTGTCGGTGTGGTCGACGCGTTCGGGATGTGGAGAACGCGTTCCAGATTGGCCAGCGTGGGCAGATAGTCCTTAATTAGCTCCACGAGTGTTTCCGTCGTGCTCCCCGTCTTCCCGCGGACATGCTCCAGTACGCTCGTCGCCTCCGTGATGATGCCTAGCCAGAGGGCAATGGGCACGACCACGCGCAAAGACGGCTCCACAATGCTGAGCAATGCCACGAGCACGGGTAACCCGATTTCATCCAATGTCTTCGAGAGGGTCCGGCGAAATGCCGCGCTGGAAAAGCGCTTCGTCAGCAACGCTTTCCCCGTTCCTACCACAAAATCAAGCGCAATCAAGCCTAGTAACGTCCAAAATTCTGCCGCGTCTGCCTTCACCACCGCCAACACCTGCCCGAGATAGTTCACAGTTTCATCACCACCCAGACGGCGACGACCAATAGCACGAGACCCACGAGTGGGCTGTCAAAGGCATTCGTGCTTTTGGCCTGAGCCGCCTTTTTCACGCTCTTTTCGCTATCCAATGGTGAGACGGCGGGCGGCAGGGAAAGCAGGCTGGCCAGCGTGACGTTTTTCCCTCCGGCTAGGGATAACGTTTGTGCGGCTTCTGCGCCATACAGCGCTTCGAGATTCATCCTGCTTCCCCCCTTAGCTTAGTGGTGATAAGGTTTCGATGATCGATCGACCGTGTTGGCTCCTGCGGTGCCCTCGCTCCCATCCCCATCTGGCTGTTATCCGCATAGCCCGGACGCATAATCCGGCCCATGAGTTCTGCCGAATAGCCGTCTTCTGAGAGCGGAAACAGGTTCCCATTCACATTTAACCGGGCATTCCGAATGAGCGACCAGGGCGCGCGCCATCCTTGGGTCCCGGCGGTTGTCCCGGAGTTCGTGAGCGTCCCATAAAACCTGATCCAGATTCGTGAAAGATAGCCGGTGCGTGGAATGAGCACGTTCGTCTGTCCTTCCGCATAGGAAAAGGACTGGACCTGCCGCATGACTTGCCGCATGGTTAGACCCCCTCCACCGCGCTCGAAATGCCGGGAATATTGATCATCTTGAAAATCCACTTCATCAGCCAGATAAATACGAACGCAATCAAGCCGACCTTTACCATGTCGCCTACCGTGAATTTCATCTGCTGTCTCTCCTTCGTTTTGGACGTTCTGCCCGGCCCAGTTTCAATATTTGTGCCGTGCCTTCGCCCTTACGATAGAACAGCCACGTAAATTTCGGCCACGTCTGACTGCTGAACTCGTCATATCCCCGGACAAAGCCCACGCTTCGCCCAGAATGTTTCCCGCATCTACTGGGTCCATGTCGCCCGGCGACCGCCAGATTACGCGGGCGAATCGGAGTAAATCCCGCGGATTTTCTGTGATGTGGAAGTTCGGCAGCTGGACTTCGTGTTTCGGGTCATGAATGATTGCGCTGGGCATGTTCTTCACATAGCCCAGCGCCAAGGTACTTTTCCCGCTCCCGTTCTCACCGATGATTGTCACTTTTTCATACGGTGAAATTTTGGGCCTCATACTTCAAACACGTCCTGCAATGTTTTCACAATCCGACGCACGACGGCTTTCACTTTATGGGCCTCGGCATCCGGCACGCTTTTTAACTGCGGTATCACCACGTTTTTGAGGACGGCATCCACCATGGGATGCATGGATTCACCTTCGAGTTCTTTTTCCAGTCGGTCGAATTTTTCCTTGAGCGTGTTGTTTTTCATCTTTTTTATCCCCCTAGTTTGTTTTCTCCGTATATCCAGTCTCCGGACTGTTTCGGGTCCCTTTTGTTCTCTGCAACCTCGGCCGGTTTCTCAATGTGGGCTTTCCGCGCTTCCGCAAGTTGTTTATCCCATGCCAGCCGCTTGCTGATCATAGCGCCATGTCCCAGCACCACGGTCACAATCGCCACATGCTGGGGCGCCACGTCTTTCAACACCGGCGTCATGTTGAACACGTCCGCCGTGGGTCCCACCAGTGGTCCGCCCTCTGTCTCGTTCCATGCCCAATGGGGACCTTTGAGGCTGGCCATCATGCCATACAGCCCTTTCAGAAGAACCTCCATCACCTCCGGGGTCCAGCCGCCCGCGCTGGGAACCGTTCCCGTCGCGGCAACCGGCTCGGTTTCCTCCATCAGCACGGGCGTTCCGGCCTCCACTTCCAACACCGGCATCTCAGAATCCAATGTTATCGCCACCCTCCCACAAGAGTGCTAAGATGATACCCCCCATGACAGCTAAGCCCACGGCCTGTTTGGTGGTGGTGATTTTGCCCGGCGCAAAGTCTTTCAAGTCAAAGAGGTTCGCGAGTTCTGAGAGGCCGTTCGAGAGCGAGAGACCAGACGCGGCAGACGCCTGCAACTCGGATGCCGGAACCGGGGCGAGTTCGTGATAAATCTGCTCTATGGTGGACGCGTAGGACGGCGAACCGCCCGACCACACTGAGAGTTCTTGTCGCCCTTCTTGCGAAAAGAACTGCCCGGCATCGCCGTTCCGCAGGGCGGCGACCAGGGTTCCATAGCTTGGGGATGTTTGGGTCAGCGTATTTATGGTTGCTTGCGCTCCGGTTGCCCAGTCCGGATAGCACTGGACCCCGACGTTGTTGATTGCTTTGCTTCCCGGCATCTTCCACGTCGTGTTCATCGGGTTGTGGCATTGAAAGGTTGCGTTCCATCCATTTTCGAGTCCCATCCATGCTACGAGCAGGTTGATGTTCGTGGCCGTGGGCGTGGCATTGAGCCCATTCAAAATCGCTTTGGCCGCGGTGTAATAAGCCGGTGACGGCGTGATACTCATGCTTTTCCCCCCTTAAAACTCCCACTCCCAGATCTTTTTTTTGTGCTCCGGCGCGGTTTCGGCGTTTGTTTCGGGTTTCTCCGCTACCTTTTTTCGTGTGCGTCCGGGCGTTAGGTTCTGGGCACGTCCCGGAAACTTATCTAGCGGGTATTTTTTTCCTTGCGTGCCTTCGCCGGTTGCGGTCCATCTGTAGCCGCATCCGTAGCACACCGCGACCAGGGCGGTTGGCTTCTGGTAGTGAGTACGTCCACATTGTGGGCACGCTACATTTGGCACTGCGGTTTCTCCTTCCGTCTATTTTTTCTTGTCGCCCAGTTAGCGATTTCTTGAAACTCTTCCCATGTGAGGTCGGGGACTTCTAACCTAGCCACTTTATACGCATTTAACTGGATTTCCTGTAAGACCGATTCCTTAGACTTGCCGTCTTTTCCTCCCGCATAGGATATCTTCAGAGCTTGCCAAAAGGACTTCCACCCTACTTTGGTCAACCACCACGGGCGAAGAAGTAGCATACGGGCATGAGAAACATACGGTTTCTGAGTGAATTGCTCATCGGTTATCACTGTCGTAGCGGCATCAATTTTTTTCTTCTCCATTCATGTCCTCACTTTCTACATTTTCGAGTTCGACATAGTGAAGAGACCCGTCTAACAGTTCGGTGAGCACTTCATGAGACCAGCCCTTCAGATACGCCTCCACGAAACCGCCACGCGCTTTCCACTCACACACGCGGCATTTGGCTAAGGTTTTGGTCATTTGGCCTCCTTTTCGGGCGGTTTCAACCGCAGACGGCACGGTTCGCAATTCAAGTCGAAATGGTCCGCGGTCCCGTGTTCGGTCTGCGTCACGTAGCGTCCTTTCTCCCAGCCGGCGACCGGCGCGGCAATCGCCGATAGCACGCCTACCAAAAGCCACTCCCACGCATATTCTACCGGCGACTGTGCCCAGTATCTGCGGAACTTGGCTTTGGTCTCGGACACAATCACATTGCGCCATCGTTGTTCCTCGGACTGGGGACGGCCATGCGTTCGGCCTATGTCCTTGCGGTCTAGAGCATTGTTCCGGTACTTTTGCGTCGTGATTTCACCGTCCAGTGTGACTACCCGTTGGCGTGCGGCTATTCCTTTAACGGGTCCGAAGGTTTGCGAATCGCCTAATATTTCGTAGTCCCATTGGTTCGTTTTGGGGTTCCACGTGCGACGCACGTGTCGCCCTTCGGTGGGTTCGTGTTTCATATATGCGCGAGCACGGACACACCCTCTTTCCCTTTCGACGCGTGTTACTTCCAGTCCGTACAGACCCAGGGAGTGCTCGACCAGTCGCACATTGACGACACGCACGTCGCCTACGCCTCTCAGCAGGTCTTCGGCCACGTCTCCCCGCGCAAAAACGACAAGTGGATCATGGTGCGCGCGGACCAGTGTCCCGGTCCACGTATCATCGATCCTGAACCCGTCCAATAGATGCCAGCCTTGCGCTCCGATTTTCACCTTCCACATTTGTTTCATCGTTCTTCTCCGTCCAAGTTTAGTGCTTTGTTTAGCTGGGCCTGACTTGCGTCAATGACTGACCGGACAAGTGTATTGAACGGTATTACGAACTGTTGGTAGGCTACCCGCGTATAGTAGGGGTCGACAATTTCTATTGTCACGGTCGCCTGTTGCCCAATTTCTCCCTCAATCGACATGTTGTTGACTGTTATGCGTGCTTGGTTCACTGTCCGTCCTCCTCTCGAATGGTTACTTCTCGACGCTTTGCATAAACCGCTGCGATCGACCGACCGAATAACATCTCGGTCTGTCCCGTTGTTAGTGTGTGCGGCGTCCAATGACGCAAAATCAAGAGTTCTTTCGTGGTCCATGCCCGATGCCGTCGAACGCCCAGTCGCGTTAAGCGGCACTGAACCGCGACCGCGGTCCTACGCAAGTTCTTTCCGATTTCGTGAGCGGTGTGGCCGCGTTCGTACCACTCGGCGGCTAGCTGGTCCTCGATCGGTGTCCAGCGTCGGCGGTGTCGTGTGATGATCATATTGGTTCCCCCCTGACACGAGATCCACGGGCTTATGCATCACGGCTTGTTGCATCCCGGCCACGAATACGCGAGCGATAAACACGGCTTCGAAATAGCAATCCCAGCACAACTCCCCCGGCATCCCGATCCCGTGACATTCGGCTCCACAAACCACACAGTGATACGGTGAGTAGTTGCTCCTTCTGTTTCGTCGTCTGTGCCTTCTCCATCGCCGTCTGTGACCGCTTCGGGCGTCCAGTGGGTGAATGTCCCGTTAATGCTGGATGGCACTGCGTTCGGGTCGGCCTCGTTGCCCTCCTCATGGAACGCAACACCGCGAGTGATCGATGGCGGAGGGTCCGGCGCGACGCTCGTTTGGTCTTCGCCGTCCGGGGCTAATTCGCTTAATGTGCAGGTTTCTTCCGCATATGGCTCTAATCATAATGTCCTGAACGGCGGTAACGCATTTGATCCGGCCTTGGCCTTACCTCAGTCAGGGTGCTCCATTAGCGCAAACGAAGGTGCTGTGTATCCCTTTACGTGTTCAGGCTTTCAAGGTTTTGTGGACACCAACCCCGCGGTTAGCGGGGCGGTGACGGTATGGACGGTTGGCCCCAATGGATCTGAGCTTTCGTATATTCTCAATTCGATCCAATTGTCCTCATCCGCTCTTGCTTCGGAGGGCCAATAGCATGCGGCGATTATGGTGGGTCCCGTTTGTGGTTATCGGCGCGGTATGGTGGCTATGGCCCGTTCCTCACTCAGATCAGCAACCGCGTTCCAAGGTTTCACTTGCCTCCTTAGTGGCCCGTGAACAGTTTATTATGCGGTATGCATCACCGGAAGACCAACGTCTGTGGGTGCAGTCTGGGCGGCCGCCCATTCGTTTCTCTCCCAGCGATGATATTTTGTACTTTACGCCGCGTCCTTCTGGTCCTAATGGTAATATTCCTCTCATCCTGCGGTGGCCGCGTTCCGCAGCCGATCAGCACATTTTGACTCGGTTGGTCGGATCTCCGGCTTTGGTTACGGCTAACGGCCACGTGATCCCCGTGGATTGGGATTTTCATGCTGTGACGCCATAGCCATTGGCGTTGTCGTGTGCTATGCAGTCGAAATCACGAACCGTTATATGATCTGTCAAGTGTGTTCTTTTGGATTTGCATTGAGGATGTTACCGTGTCTCGTTCACGGTCGCGAGACGCTCATGCCTGACCCCAATTAACCGTTGAGCCCAGTCTTTTCAGAAACGTTCACCTAATAGGCAAGACACTTCGCGTTCTTCTAGCGGCGTAATGCATGTAAGCTAAGGAGACGATCTGCTTTGATGCTCCATACGCGTCTTCACTCGCTTGCTGCGCGCACGACCTAGCTATTTCAAAATCTACATCCTGTGGTATTGGTCTCACGATGGATAACTAGCGCCGTAAAACCACAGCCTAAATGGGACGACAACTCTGTTTCTTGCGAAGATATGTTGTAAGATAGCATTAGCAAGTTTGTTGCATTCGGTTAGGAGGATTTATCGTGGCTCAAGAAGACAGTGGACTGCACACCAATGTCGTAGGTTTTTGGGGCCTTGTCAGTCAGAGTTTAGCGGGAATGGCGCCAAGCTGTGATGTTGTCGCCTTCATGACAGCGGGCGCCGCGTTTGCGCTTGTTGCGTTGCCGTTGTCTTATTTGTTGGCTTTTGGCTTGATGTTTATTGAAGTGAATACGCTTTACCATTTATCGAAAGATCGCGCGTCGGCGGGCGGATATTACAGTTATGTCTCGGCAGGCCTTGGGACAAAGGCATCGCTAATCACGGGATTTATGGTAATTTTTTACCAAACTCTCAGCGTCGCAGCTATTCCTGTATACATTGGCGGTGTGTTTTTGCCAGGATTAGCCGCGCGTCTACATATGACCTTACCTCCGCTATTTTGGATTTTTGCTGTGCTTTTCTTTATTGGCGTGCCGTGGCTACTATCCGTCATGGGAATTCGTCCGAGCATTAAAGTGCTGGCTACCACGAGTTTAATTGAGATTTCATTTTTAATTGTGGCCTCGATCATCATCATGATAAAAGTCCACCCCGGGCATCCTTTGATACCCTTCGAAGTGGGCCGTGTGGGCATTAAAGGCGTTTCTTTAGGCATGGTCTTTGCTATCACGAGTTTCATCGGCATTGGCAGTCATGCTTCGTTGGGAGAAGAAGCAAAAGGCGGCGTACAAACGCAACGTGGACGCTTAATCGGGAAAGCGGCGTTAGTGTCTTTGACTTTAACGGGCGCGGCCTTAACCCTGTCAGCGTATGCGCTTACCGTCGGCTGGGGTATGTTTCGTATGGGCACGTTCTCGGGGGCTAATGCACCAGGCGTTACCGTATTTTTACGCTACTTAGGCCCTGTGGGTGCAGCGGCTTTAGTCATTTTAGCGTTAAACAGCGCCATGGCTGACAGCATTGCCTTGCTGACTAGCTCATCACGCGTGCTCTATGCGATTGGCCGCGACGAACTCATTAATACTGGATTTGCCCAGGTCAATGGGCGACGCGCCCCTGCGCGAAGTGTCAGCGTGCTCGCAGGATTAGCGGTCATTGTTGGCGTTTTAATTGGCTCCCTATTAGGACCTGCTCAGGCTTTTAACGTCATGACCACCGCTGTCCTCTTTGGGTTGGTATCAGCCCACACGCTAATGAATATCTCGTTGATGAAACTCTTCCGTGAGGAGCATAAGCGGTCGCATTTTGTGCAACACATCATCCTCCCGATTTTAGCCATTGTCTTATTTTGGTGGGTCTTATATGAGTCGGTTTGGCCCATTGCGTATCCCTTAAGCCTTTCCGGCGTCATATGGTTGATCGTGCTAGTTCCTGTGGTATGGTATGTCTCTCGGGTCTCACGGAAAGTGCCTGTAGCGCATACGCATCAATTAGGTGCGGTAATGACCGTCGTTTTATCCGGACCCAAAGCGCCAAAGCCATAGGTGATAACTAAGAGCAGCCATGCGCTGTATTGCCACAAAGGGTATTGCCTAAGTGGTCCAGGCTCACATATCAGCAAAGTTCCTAACCCTATTAACCCCAATGCGCGCCCTAAAAAACCCCAAATTTGTAATGGACGCCGTCCCCAGCGATCAATCAAGGCCACTGTCACAAGCGCGGCGGGAATGGTAATAGCCTTGACCAAGACGCTGTGCCACGCGGCACCCGAAGCGGTTGTGCCAAAAACTGTGACGAGCATTAAGGGAAGAAATAACGTAAGGCCTTGGTCGCTCACTTGATAGCTGAGCCACGTAACGGAAGAGAGCAACACGCTTTTACGATACTGCGTATGGTGCACGATGTTTTTGATATCCCACCAGGAGGCGGCATGATGGGCTCTCCACGCTGCCGATTCGGGAATCTTATGCCTGACCCATAGCACAGGAACAACCAACAACGCACCGACAAAAAGCGGGACACGCCACCCGCCTGGATAGCGCAACGCCAGAGCACCTACTCCATACGCGACCAGCATGCCAAAGTTTGCGGCCCACATCGCCCAGGCCATGACACGCCCCCTCAGCTGTCCTGCGTATTCCACCAAGTAAGGAAATGCCACCGCAAAATCCGCTCCGACCCCTATCCCCACCACCACGCGCATTGCTGCTAACCATAAAAAGTTGGGGCTGAATGCGCTCATCATTGCCGCTATCCCGTACGCTACAAAGTCCAAAAGAAGGATAATGCGCCGCCCCCATTTGTCTGCGAGGAGTCCCGAGATAAGGCTGCCGATAATCATGCCGATAAAGGTTGAGGTCCCTAACATGGTGATGGCCGCGGTGGCAATGTGCCATTGTTTGACGATGTCTGGCAGAACCACCGACAGCGCTCCCATGTCGTAGGTCCCTATGAAAATCCCTGCCCCGACTGCCACTATCACCTGTGGTTTCCTCACAATACCCCTCCTGCATGCGCGTCTTTACAAGGATTATAAATGATAATGAGAGCCATTATCATTTATAAGAAAAATAAAAGCGGAACGTCATCGTTCCGCTTCTAACCATTGCTGTAGCACATTGCAGTCTACGACCACATTGTCTTGTCCTTTTGGAATAAGCACGCGTGCGGGTGCTCCAGGCTCCCCCAAATTGTCTAGAACAGCCAAAGCGCCCGTAAAATCGTGATCATATGTCCACTCATTCATGGTGATCACGGTTGGAATTTGGGCTTGACGTGCTGCTAGAAGACCGGGCGAGGAATCCTCAAAGGCTATCACGTCACCTGTAGTGGCACGCTCTCATCATATAAGGGCTGAAAGGCTCCCCTTGATGTTTCTAGCTCTTTGGCCACTAATGCGGCTAATTCTTCGCCACCAGCCCCGCCTTGGCCAAAGACATCCGCGGAGGCTGCGGCAATGCCACGGTGGGCTAGCGCAGAAATAAGCCACTGAAGTTCCTCTTGGGTATCGGTACCGAACTGGTTAATCGCAACCACGACTGGTAATCCATAAGACTGGAGATTTTCAATATGTTTCAGAAGATTGGCCATGCCGCGTTGCAACGCCACCAAATTCGGTTGTGCCATCTCACTTAAAGGTTGTCCGCCGTGGTAGCGAAGGGCCCGCAAAGTGACCACCACAACGGCTAGAGAAGGCTGTAAATGCGCTATTGGTGCTTTGATATCTAGGAATTTTTCTGCTCCCAAATCGGCGCCAAAGCCCGCTTCTGTTACAACCACATCGGACATACGCAGTCCTGCTTCTGTGGCCACAATGCTGTTACAGCCATGAGCAATATTGGCAAACGGGCCGCCATGCATAATCACGGGCGTATGCTCTGAAGTTTGCACTAAGTTAGGCATCATGGCGTCGCGTAGAATAGCCGCCATCGCTTCTTCTGCGCCAATGTCTCCTGCGGTAACCATTTGGTTACCCTGACTTGCGATAACCATGCGCGCCAAACGCTGTTTTAAATCGTTCATGTCCTGAGATAGCGTGAGAACCGCCATCACTTCCGATGCCGCCGTGATATCAAATCCGGTTTCGCGAGGGATACCTTGAGAGGGTCCTCCAAGGCCTATGACAACATGGCGCAGGGCTCGGTCGTTGACATCTAAGACTCGCTTCCACAACACACGCTGGGGATCGACGTCCAGACGACTGCCGTGGAACAGTTCATTATCAATTAGCGCGGCCAGCAAGTTGTGAGCTGCCGTGATGGCGTGAAAATCTCCGGTGAAGTGAAGATTAATCGCGGTCGAGGGTTCAGCTTGTGAAGCGCCTCCTCCGGTTGCGCCTCCTTTCATGCCAAATGTGGGCCCCATGGACGGTTCTCGCAAGACGGCCGTAGCCGCGATCCCCAGCCGACGCATCGCTTGGGATAGACCAATCGACATGGTCGTTTTGCCTTCTCCTGGGGGCGTGGGATTGATCGAGGTCATCAAGACAAGTTTGGCCCGCCTCGGCCGTTGGTAAATGATATCTAAAGGAATCTTGGCTTTGTCATTGCTAAACGGAATAATATCGGATTTCGTCAGGTCTAGTTGTTGTGCGATGTCTCCGATGGGGTGCAGAGTTGCATGGGGCATATTGGTCTCCTCCGGTACTGTTGGTGTCGTATGTCGCTCCTTATGCTGTGCGAAAGACACAGTCTATGACTTCCGACTCTGTCTGAACGAACTATGGGAATAATACCAAGAGTAGTGCATGTAGCACCAGCAGTCCGTCAAAATTTTGCATCTGACTGGAGGTCATTCCGTGAACGCTGTGCTCTGGGCATCCGTCAGTCTGGCTGCCTTAGTCGGAACGATTGGGCACGAAGCTGCCCATATCGTAGTCGCCCGCCATTACGGGGCACGGTGGCACGGCATGCGGTGGCATAAGGGGCGGTTAACCACAGTTATCGATATGACAGGCTTATCCCGAATGGCTTATCGCTGGGTTGCCGCGGCAGGCCTCGCCGTGGACGGTCTGTTATCCGTTCTCGCGTTGCTGTCCGTGATGCTGATGCGGTGCACGTGCCTTTGGTTAGAGGGCCCTTTGATTTGGGGCCTCGCCAGCTTACTGGTGAATGGCTGTCCTTTCATCCCTCATTCGGATGGGTGGCAAATGATTTTTGGCGTCCGTCGTTTTGCCATTGCCAAAGATTGACGCCCGGCCGTGGGACTAGAACATGATGCGCTGAATGCTGGGCGAAAAAACATTGCACGTTTTCTAAGGCATGGGTTGCCATGGCCGTTAGGGCTTGCTGTGTGACCCCGGAAATATGTGGAGAAAATAACGTGCGTTCTTGGACGGACGGCGGCAAGCTCCGTAAGGGACTACTCTCAGACAGTGGCTCGGTCTCAAAGACGTCAAGAGCTGCACCGTATAGCCGTTCTTCGATAAGAGCTTGGGCTAAAGCTTGTTCATCCACGACGGGTCCTCGGCCAACATTAATCAATACGCTACCAGGTTTCATGCATGCCAATTGGTCTTTTCCCACCAAGTGAAACGTTGCATCCGTGAGAGGTACGGTTAATACCACAATATCTGCGAGCTTCCAGAGGTCGTCAGGTGCCACATAACGAACAGCGTATTCTTGCTCCACCTGGGGGTGACGGTGTCGCTGGTAATAAATCAGGTTCATGCCAAAGGGCGTGGCGAGCTGGGCTAAGTGTTGCCCAATTTGTCCCATTCCGTAGAGGGCCAAGGTCAGCCCACGCAGATCTCTGATCATTCCCGCCAATTGTTGCCGCTTCATAAATTGCCCATTTAAGACCATGGTATGAGCCGCACCCATGTGCCGCATAAGATAGATGGCTGACATTAGGGCGTGTTCCGCGACGGCGTACGCGTTTTGACCGGGGTTGTGGGCCGCGACAATGTGACGGTCCTCCAGAGCTGACAGGTCGACATTGTTATAGCCCGATCCCAAAGTTTGAACAAATTCCAGAGTGGTCCACGGCTCAAGAGTATGAGCATTAACGGCATTGCCTGCAACAATCATAGCGCGTGCCTGATTAAAGATACTGATCCGTGTTGGTGCGGCAATGTCATCGACGAAGCGCACGTCCAATGCGGGAAATGTCGCGGCGATTTGTCGCATCAGCGGCTGTTGTGCGTAAGAAACGACTAAAGGCCTTGTGCTGCTGGGCATTTTGTTACCACCGCCCTTATCTTTTTTGGTGGGTCGATTGTACCATGATTTGCCCAGGTATCTTGCACAATGCTAATTACAACGATTTGCCTATCAATTGATTCATGGCTTCCGTACGCTTCGGCTCTTGGTGGGCCTTGACCGTTTCCTTGATCAGTGACTTCAATTGTTTTTCATCAAGAGTGCCGACATATTCTAAGTTGCCAATATCAATCTCGTGGGTTTTCTCTTGCCCATCGTCCAAAATGGTATGCACTTCATAGTTGGGAAATTTGCCGACAAACCGGAAATCTTTAATCTTCATAGTGACCTCCTTGCGGATTGTTTGAATTTAGCATGTCTTTTTGAACACGCTCTATGCATCGAAGTGGCATGACCTGGCTTAGCGATGGTACACTCATGGTATCCTGAAAAAAGGCGGCCCCCCTAACGCTATGATTATTGATGAATCGATTGGGCTGGCGATTCGCTCCCATCGCTTGTCTCAACATTGGTCGCAAGCTCAACTGGCGCGCAAAGTCGCTTTATCACAGAAACAATTGTCGCGCATAGAACAGTCTCAGGTTTTGGAGATATCTCGAGACCTGCTGATTACGATTGCCCAAGCGCTCAGAGTCCCGGTGTTAAGCGGCGAGGTTAACCAATGGCTCTATAAATGTGGATACCGTCCGTATGTGGCGCCTCAATTGGAACTGCCGGACGAATACGTTCAGTGGATTGTGCGGTTCAATCCCTTTCCCGCCATTTTATTGGACATCGGATGGTATTTACGGTTTTGGAATCAGACGATCGAGCGCCTTTTTCAAATTCCCTTTGGTTCCCTTAAAGGTCTCAATCAAAATTTGGCGGTCTTGTTATACGCGCCCGACTCTCCTTTAGCGGGGTGGTGGTCTCCTGAATTGCTTGCGCACATGTTGAACCGGCTGTTAGTCGAATGGCAACCCTATGTGACAGAACCATGGGTGTCTTCCTTAAAGAGCGCGCTGAGCGAACGCATTGGAATTCCGTGGGATGAATTGCCCATTCCTTCAACATCAGAAATTTTATCGGTGAGCGCTGACCATGGCATTCGCAAATTACGATTTCGGTCCAATCAAGTCCCAATCCCCAATCGACCGGACCTGATGATTATCCATTACTATCCGTTGGATGATTACACGGAGCGGTGGTGCTGGAAGACGATAACAAATGCCGAGAACATAGAAAAGGAGACGCCTCATGATACTCAATGACGCCGACGAACGGCGCATCGGTCAGGCGCTTCAAGGCTTGACCGATGCGCTAACCTTAAGAGTCCATTCCAACCAACCAGACTCGACCTTAACCAAGGCGACTCTTGACCTTGTTGATTATACGGTGAGCCTGGCTCCGCAAAAGCTAAATCGAGAGGCGGTGCCCCTAGGTGCGGATATGCTTGATCCTACGACCCTCATCGTGAGTTCTCACGGAGCATTTGGCGTCCGTTTTATCGGCACGCCCAGTGGAACGGAATACACAACGTTTATTCAGGCCTTGATGACTTACGGAAATCCATTGCCCCACCAACAACCCCCGTGGGCAGAGTGGCTTCAACAGATTGCGAATCCTGTGACGGCCGATATTTTTGTTTCCACGACGTGTACCCGTTGTCCTCAGGTCGTAGATCAAGGGATTCACTTTGCACGCATACAGCCAATGATTGCGGTTAACATCATTCAAGCCGAACAATTTCCCGATATCAGCCAGACGCACCAAGTCATGGGTGTTCCTACCATTTGGTGTCGACCTGGTCCTTATAAATTAACAGGAATGCCCGCGCCTGAATATTTTGCCGCCTATCTTATTCAAGCATCGACTCAACCGGGGCCTGATCACTAAGCGTAGCGGGAGAGCGCATAAATCCAGAGCCCGCTGCCCCGGCAATCACAATCAAGCCCCCCTCGATTTGAATTGTGGACAATGACTCGTGCAGCAGAAGCATCGCGAGAACCGCGGTAAACACCGGCAGCAAGTTCAAAAACGGGGCCGCTGTTCCGCTTCCTAACCGGTTTACCCCAGTACTCCACATCATAAACGCCACCACAGAGGCCAGGGTACTGACATAGGCGAGGGCTAATCCACTTTCCACCGTTAGATGAATTGGATGCGTCGTGAGGTTCCACAGTCCCAAAAGAACTGAGGGAATCGCTCCGCCCACTGCGGCCCCGGCAGTCAAAACTAAAGGAGAGAAACGATGGCGATAACGCCGTCCCAAGGCCGTATAAATGCCCCAGGCCAAGGCCGCGACAATGAGTAAGCTAGCCCCCCAAAGACTGCCGGATGCCGAGGCACCACCGCCAAGCAACAAAATCTCGCCCACGATGGATAGCGCGACCATGGCCCATTGCCCTATGCGCACCTTATCCCCTGCAATGAAAAATCCTGCCACCAAAACGGCTAAGGGCGTAAATCCGGATAGCAAGCCCGCCTCACCCGCGGGCACCATGGTCAAGCCCCAGTATGTCAAACTGGAAAAAAGGAACATGCCCATAAAGCCTAAGAGCAAAAATGCCTTCCATTCGTAACGAAAGGGAATGCGCTCACGACGTTGGTGGACTATCACGAGTAAAATCGCCGCCGACACGACCCAGCGAATGCCGTTGAGGGTAAAAGGCCCCATGCTTACACGAAGAATGCGTCCCGCCAAAAAATTCCCGGCCCAAAGCATATTCGCTAGGACTAACAACAAGATGTATTTAAAACGCATTTTATCGGACCTTCTGATGTTGGACGTAGATGCGCCGAATCCCTCGATGCCATACTTCTACGGGGGGGCCTCCAGGGTTGGCATACACCTCTCCTGTGGGGGCATACCCTGGAGGCGCCTGCTCATAAACCCGCTGGTACCGCTGCGTCCACCCTATTGAGAAGATTAACAAGATAAGCCCCGCGGCGATCAAATAATACATCACCGCGGAAATGCCATAGAAGCCAAAAATCGCCCCACCAATCAGTGCGGCAATCGCAGCGCCACGAACAAGAATCTTATCGACAAACATACTCAGATCTCTCCTTCCGTTCTCCGACGAAAGGCGCAACGAATCTCATTACTTAACAACCCGTCCGGTCCACTTCGTCATGCCGCCTACCATATTGCGTGCTACAAAGCCTTGGGCTCTTAAGAGCCTCGCTGCCTGAGCGCTCCGCCGGCCGGTATGGCACACGGTAACAATCGTGGCGTTATTACGCAATTCATGAGTGCGCTTAGGGAGCTCAGAGAGCGGAATCAGTTGCGCCCCCTTGATATGTCCCTGGCGATATTCATGTTGCATCCGCACGTCCAAAATGACGATCTTTTCACCCTGGGCCAGTAATTCCAAGACTTCGGAAGGCGTTATATGAACCGGGACCTTCTGTTCCGTTGTTGTGTTGGTACGCCGCTTTCCTATCAACCACTCAAGCATCGCTATCCTCCACCCACATTCTTGCGTGTTCCATCTTTATGCCTACTAAAATTTTAACACGGACCGCTGCCATGAGAAAGATGGAGCCATTGGGGCCGTGAGGATTGGCCTATAATCTGTCGTGATAGCTGCCGACACGCGTAAAAACCGATACGGCGTTGCTCTTCCCCTCGACGTGTGGCTATTTTAAAAAGGCCCATAAAGGATTAGAGGATTTCTCATGAAAGCTTTCAAAATGGCAATCTTGTCGGGGCTCATCTTATCAGGTACCACAAAAAGAGCATGGTAGCCCTTAACCGCCGCTGCCATCGCTAAAGCAATGCCGGTATTACCTGCGGTCGCTTCAACAATGGTCCCTCCTGCTTGCAAACGTCCGTCTTGTTCAGCGCTTTCAATCAATGCTGTTGCAATGCGGTCTTTAATACTTCCTCCGGGATTTACGCTTTCTAATTTGATAGCAATGTCTACACCATTGTCTGGTCTAATACGCTGCAACGCAATAAGCGGTGTATGCCCTACCGCATACAGGACGTTGGGTAAAATGTGATCCGACACTGACATTTTCGGCTCCCTTCTCGAGCACGGTGAGAATCTTGTACAGATACGGATCAATTATACAAAACTTTAAAGACATCCCCTGCCTCCTATGGTGTTTTGTGTTCGGACCACATTCAACCAATCTTCAGGTTTCCAGGAAGGGATTTGCGCATGCATCGCGAATTATTGTTCCCATGGGAATATGGGCGGAAGGAGTGTCTCTTTAATGCCTGCTAAAACCAATTCACGACCCCTCGTGCTTTTCATGCTGACGGCCACGCTATTGACTTCCGCGCACGCTCTGGTTCAAGGGAAATCCCGTCCTTTTCAGCGATTTCTCGTCTATAATGCCCAAAGTCAACCCAGTCTATATACGGTGGAAGTTCTGGACACCACAACCCTAAAAAATGTGGGCCCATTAAAAGCGGGAACCACGGTGCGATTGGCCGGCACACTCAAAGGGCGGACGATTCGCGCAAGCTACATTGACATCGTGTAATCCCTAAGGACATATTTCCTATCTTGCGGCGTCATGCTATGCTTCGAGGCATGTACCCATGAAGAGGAGGAACGTATGGAAACAACGGGATGGCTCATTACCCATAAAAATTGTTTGGATGGAGCCGCTGCCGCGGTCGTGGGCCAAAAATGCGGGCTGACCCCGGTTTTTGTGGAACCCGATCAAGTGGCTTCGGCTTTTGCCCTCATTACGGATGATAAACCCCTGTATTTGGCTGATGTGTCGCTAAAGCCTGAACAATATGAGGTCTTAGGCGCTCGCATTCACTGGTTACTGGACCATCACCAAACGGCGTTGCCATTAAAGACTTGGCCTGGGGTAACAATTGACCTTAGTAAATCCGGATCGCATTTGCTGTACGACTACATGGTCGGGCATGGAATGCTCGCGCCCTCCCCGCAATGGAGCCGTCTGATTCGCGCAGTGGAACGCTATGATTTGTGGCAGCCATGTCATGGAGCAGGGCAGAATCTTAACCGGTTATTTCATGATGGCGGTTATGCATGGTTTTATGAGCATTTCCATGACGGATGGACACCGTATAATAGAGCTGATCAAGATCGGCTTGCCGAGTTAATTGCCCAAGAAACCACGTTTATTCACGCTCAGCTCCAAATAGCGGTGCGGACCAACACCCCTTTACCCATGGTCGCCATCCCGTTAAGTGATGAGGGGCCCGTCAACGAAATAGCGCACCGTTTGTTGGAATCAGGGGCTGCTTTGGTGGTATTTATTAAACCAGATGGACGCCTATCGGCTCGAAGCGACCCACGCGTGGATGTCGCTGCACTTATGGAAGACAGATTTCACGGAGGTGGACACGCGCGTGCAGCGGGTGGACGACTCGAGAAGCCAGGGCCATATACACCGGCCGACGCGCGTGCTGTATTGGAACAAATAGGTGACTATGTGCTGTCGCACTAGTCGACGGTTAAAATGACTTTGCCAATGGTCTGGTTTGTCACTAGATAGCGATGCGCTTCAGCTGCTTGGGCTAAAGGAAACGTCCGGTCAATGATGGCTCCCAGCCGTCCCGACGCAAAAAACGCGTGGGTGCGCTCTTGGAAGGTTTGAATTAAACGCATTTTTTCGTATTTCGGCCGCGAACGCAAAGCGGTGCCGCGAACTGTCAGTCGCCGGCCCAAAAGTTGACCTAAGTGGATACTGGCATCTGTACCGCTGAGCGTTCCGATCACGACGATGGTTCCTGTTGTCTTGAGACTGGCCATATTAGCTGTCAAATACTGTTGACCGACGAAATCCAAAATTGCTCCATGCAAACCCTCCTAATCAGTCGCAACTTAGGGCGAAGTCGGACACTGAAACTATTGTAAACTTCTTCGTAGGCAAGGCAAGTATCCTAGAGCGAAGCGAAATCTTTACACTAGGGCCTCAGCAAATTCTTAGGAGGGACTCATGACCTTTTCGTGGCTCGTTATCTTTATGGCTATTGCAACGGGTGCCAGCGTAGCTAACTTGTACTACAATCAACCGCTACTGACATTAATGGCGCATTCGTTTCATGTGGGGTCCGCCGCCGTGGGGGCGGTGACCATGTTAACCCAAATCGGGTACGCCGCAGGACTTTTGCTCTTTGTCCCATTGGCCGATCTCTGGGAACGCAAGCGGTTGATCATCGGTTTGTTTCTCTTAACGGCAATGGCATTGGAACTGGTGGCGGTCATTCCCGCTTTTATTCCCTTTCTCGCCATGAATTTTGCACTCGGTTTGGCGACGGTCGTGCCACAAGTTATTGTTCCTGTAGCCGCTGATCTCGCACCAGATTCTTCGCGTGGAAGAGTGGTGGGGGTAGTCATGAGCGGGTTATTAATTGGTATTTTGGGAGCGCGAACGGTAAGCGGCTTCGTGGGTGATTGGTTAGGATGGCCTCGCGTTTATGAATTGGCGGGTCTTCTTATGCTGATTTTCGCGGGAGCCACTGCACGGATTTTTCCGCGATCTGAACCGCACCATCATGGGTTACGATACGCGGGACTTCTCCGCTCTTTAGGTCCTCTCATTCGTCAAGAACCCGAATTAGTTCGAGCGTCTTTAACGGGAGCTGCCTTATTTGGCGCCTTTAGCGCCTTTTGGACAACGTTGACCTTTCGGCTCGGGCTGGCGCCATACCATTACTCAGCATCCATCATTGGTCTCTTTGGTCTCTTGGGCATTGCAGGGGCCAGCGCAGCACCTGTGGCTGGACGTTTGGCCGACAAACGCGACCCCAGAATTACGGTCACCGCCTCCATTGGTCTGGTCGCATTAGCCTATTTATGGATGGGACCACTGTCCGGTCATTTGTGGGCCTTAATTGTGGGCATTATTGTTTTAGACCTCGGAGTACAATCGGGGCAAATTTCCAATCAGTCCAGAATTTATGCGTTACGTCCTAATGCCCGTGCTCGTGTCAACACGGTCTATATGGTGACTTACTTCCTGGGGGGCTCCTTGGGGTCGGGGGTGGCTAGTTGGGCATGGGGCATCGCTGGCTGGACCGGCGTCACAGTAGCGGGTCTGGGTATGACTGTGGCAGCGGCCATCGTTCACATCGTGAGTCTAGTGCGCCAGCCCATCATTGGGCGTTCTTTGTGAACGGGTAACGATTCATGGTACAATGAGGCGCGAAAAAATGTGACAACGGAGTGATTATTGCGATGACATTGCGCCACACACTGACGATTCCCGCCCTCTTCCTCGTGGCCGCAGGCATGTTGGCCGGTTGTGGGCAGCAAGCAGCGCCAAGCCATAAGTCTACCCCTAAACTCGCAAGCGGGCGTAATTTGCGGTGGAAAACGGCACCACCGGGACTTGTTCGGGCGTTAAGAGCCAAGGCATCCGGTCGTGGATATCGCCTACCCAGCGATTGGCGGGGCACGTAATCAACACGACCCGCCAAATCGGCTCTTGGCGCGAGCGAAGCAGAAGACCAGCAATACTCAAGGGGACTTGAGCCGTAAAGCGAAATGCGCGCCTATCTGGGGCCCACTCATAGAATCCGTCCGCCGGAATGACCGTACGTTGAGATTTCATAGCCTCATGAAATAGCGGCTTAGTGGTCAAACTTTCGCAGCGGGCGTTAATCAAGAGGCGATTTCCTAAAGGATATCCCCACCTTACCCATGCAGCCTTTGTTTCGCCTTCTTTTGACGGGCCTAACGCAAGAATGTCCTGTCCCGGAGCAATATTCCAGCGCGGTGTCCAATGCGGTTCCACGGGCCATGACGCCAAATGCCACGACTCTACCAGTTGTTCCCATGATAAGCCAAGAGAATAACGTCCGCACATTGAATGACTCCTCCTTCGTGCGTATCACACGGCAGGTTGTGCCGTGGTACACTAAAAATATAGTGTCCGTTAAATGCGTACAGGTCAACCATCTTCAACAAAGGCCTAGAGGATGCCAAAATTCGGCGAGACGTCACACCATCTCGCCTGGTCAGCACCTACTGAGAGGAGGAACGGGAGCTCGGATAGAACCTCGACGCTATCCATGTCCGGGAGAACACGGAAGCTTACCGAATCAAACGCTATGCAGATTGCACCAGAATGCGCGCCTTGTGTATATCTTCAATTAACGAGGACTCTTGAACATCGCGGTGTCACGGATTATCTTCCGATTCAACGCGACGTCATGTTGGCCCTGGGAACGAATTGGGACCGGTACGAGACGCCCGCTATCGCGATTGATGAAATGTATCGTGTTGCCAATCGCGCGACTCATCAAACGGATGCTTATACGGCAGAAAAGACGCGTGCCAACGAATTGGCAGAACATTTTTGGGCAGACCATGTGGTGCCTGTCGAAAATTTGTCGCAGCGTTTGGTTTATGCGTGTGCGGCAAACATTATTGATGCAGGATTGGATGCGAACCCCGAGTATTTATTCACGCAGTTAGAAGGTGCTATTGAGCAAGGGTTAGGGGTCGACCATTCCCCCATCTTTTGGTCTCGTCTTCCAAACAAAGCCCGTCTTTTATATATTACAGACAACGCGGGAGAAGTGGTCTTTGACCGCGAGTTGATGCGTTCATTACGCTATCATGGCTACCACCTCAGCGTCTTGGTGCGGCACCATGCTTTTTTGAATGATGTGACACGAGACGATGTACATCAAGTCGGACTGAGCCAGGTCGCCAATAAAATTCTTGATTTAGGCGATCATTTTACCCTTTGGGCGATGCGTGACGATATGTTGGACATGTGGGCTAAGGAATATGACGGATTTATTATTAAAGGCATTGCCAATCTCGAATCCTTATCGCATAGGTTGTTGCCGCGTCCTGCGCTCTTTTTATACCGGGCTAAATGCCCGCCTGCCGCTCGCGTAGCGGCCGCCCAGTGGAACGACAATGTCGCCTGGTACCAAAACCGTTAACGGGTCGTAAATGGGTATACTGACAGAGGATGCTTCGCGGTTGTTGTGTTTTTCCAGCCGATTTTTTGAAGGAACATGATACAATATAGTGTCTTTGATGTGCGGAGCAGACGATGAACACCCTGCCGATATGGCTGACAAAGGATTGAGAGAACGGATGAATAATAAACAAGACCTGCCAGGCATAGGCTTTACCACACGACAGCGGTGGGTCAGCGGTCTTATCGCCGGTCTCGGCGCTATCTTTGTTGGGATCTCGGTGATGCTCCATGCGCGCATTCATAGCCGCATTAGTACGATTGCTATCAATGAAAAGCAGCCGGTTAATGTACTGGTAGGCATTCGAGGGACAAGCCAAGCCCCGGCCTTTATCGGCTTTTTAGCGGTCGTACGGCCCAATAGTCAAGTCCTCACCGTGATTCCTGTCAACGGCACCACTCTTGTCTCCACTGTCAATGGCACCGAGCAGCCGCTGTATGAAGTCATTGCGGGTGAGACACCGGTGGCTGCCACAAAATCCGTCTCGCAGGCCATGGGCGTGCCCATCACCCATTATTTCTACTTCACAACCAAGGACCTGCTTATGGTGATGAATGCGTTATACTATCATACCAATCATTTGTGGCCGCAAACCGAAACGCCTACCGCGATGTTGGCGACCCTAGGCTATCCGGATGGGGCGGCGAATCCGGCAGGACAAGTGCAGTTGCTCGGCAAAATCGTTCAAATGCTTCCCGAAGTCACGCCCATCGCCGCAGGGGAATTATTAGGGATGACGAAGAATTCGACAACCAATTTAACCGCGTACCAAGTATTTGCCCTAGCGAACTATATTCGCGGCGACGCATTGAAACTGGGCTCTCTTCGTCAGCTGCGTCCTATAAGGAGGTCGCATGGCTAAAGATCTGACAACCGACACGCCGGTTCTCTTTCCTGTTCAGACGACAGCGCCGTCACCTCAGGTCAAATGGCCCACGGTCAAGACCTTACTATGGCTCTTTGTAATATCCCGGGCTTTCTTTATGGAATTGGGGGGGCTGGCTTACATCTATTTGCCCCATGCTTGGGTCGAGTCTCCACCGAATACGTTGCCTCCATCGGGGCGCCTTCTCTATCACGTGACATTTGGTTTGTGGGCGCATTGGGACGGTTTGTGGTACCTTTCTATCGCTAATATGGGCTATGCCAATCGCCCTACAGCCACAGCCTTCTTTCCTCTCTATCCATGGGTCATTCATATACTGGGAGGTGGCGTGGTAGCCGGCGTTCTCTTTAGCCTTGTGGCGTTTGCGGTGACGTTGTGGTTTCTCTTTCGTTTGACGCAATATGAATTTGGGGACCACGTCGCGTGGAACGCCGTGTTGGCACTCTCCTTTTTTCCTACCTCGTTTTACGCCAATGCCCTATACTCCGAATCGTTATTTATGGCGGTCGCCATTGGTTCTTTGTATTTTGCCCGCACGAGGCGGTACTTCGTGGCGGGGCCTTTAGCCTTAGCCGCTACCCTCGTAAGCATGTATGGTCTTCTCCTAGCCCTTCCCCTGCTCTATCTCACGTGGACGCAAGAAGGGCACCGTATTCGCCCTTTATTCCACAGTTTATGGGCGCCTGCCGGGCTCGCTCTCTACATGGGGTTTCTGTTGGCGCGCTTTGGAGATCCATTAGTATTTGAGCATGCCCAGAGCAATTGGGGGCGACATTTTGAGTGGGCCGGTGGCACGTTATGGGCTGCTACGGTAAAAGCATGGAATGTCGCAGGACAAGCCTTCAATCTCCATACCTTATTTGCGACAGGGATGCCTCAATTAACGGCTAGCAACTTTTACAATTGGATATTTGCCTTGTTTTTGTTAGGGATTCTTGTACTATCGATTAGGCGGCTGCCTCCGTATTTGTGGATGTACGAGGTGTTAGCCCTGCTCGTACCGTTTTCCTATCCCGCTTCCGGCAATCCCTTAATGTCATTACCACGGCTGGTCTTAGAAGCGTTCCCAACGTTTATTACGCTGGGATTGTTATTGCGTAAACCCTTGTATAAAGTCTGGTATTTTGTGCTGGCGATGCCGCTATCCATTTTGTTTGTGGCCCTATACGCCACCGCGCATTGGGTGGCTTAAAGCGCGGTGTACGCGCTTTAAGCCGATCTCCTGTGCGAAAGGAAAAATCTTAATGGCTACCGCAACTGCAGCCAGACTGTGCATGGGGATTCGTGAGAATAAAGCCTTCTTGCATTGGGTCAATTTTGTAGTCTAAAGTGCCGCCTTCGACATAGGGCCGGCTTGCAGCATTAACGACTAACGTAAGCCCTGCCGCGTTGATTTGCTCATCTTCGGATGTAAGTTCGTTTTCCCAGAACATACGGTATCCAATGCGTCCACAGCCACAGGCTTGTTCGGCACTCACCCGCACGTAGTCGGCTTGTTTCTCGGTGCCTAATTCCGCCAGCTTGGCAATAGCCTGAGGGGTGACTTCAATTTGTAAACTCATAGTCAAAACCTCCTTTTAGCCCATCATAAAGGGCTAGAGAGGGTCTGTAAAGACTGGACCAATTATGCTGCAGTAAATAAAGCCCGCCAAGAAGCATTAAGCCGCTTGCAATCCATTGCATGGACAGCCGGGAACGGCGAGCCTGTTGGCGTTTGCCGAACCATATTCCGCTACTCATCCCAGCAAGGGCACTGATGAGATAGAGCGGAATGATGTGCCAGTCGATAGCACAACGACCCAAGTTATGAATTGTAGCTACCCCAGAGAACACCGTGACAGACAACAAGCTACTCCCTGTGGCCGAGGCCGCTGGCAGCCCTGACCAGAGCAATGCAGGAAAGGTCAAAAAGCCACCTCCCCCACCAAATAGCCCGGCAATAAGGCCCACAATACTTCCCGCTACCGTCGTGCGTAGGGTTAACCTTTTGGCGGGGCGAAGGGCTTTTGGTAAAATCATTGTGAAAAGGACATTGAGTAACATGAGAAGGCCTAATAACGCCATACGGACGTGGCTGGATAAACCGTGTTGCAACGCGTGGCCGGCTGCCATGGCAAGAATGCCGGGCATAGTAAACCACAAGGCAGGTCTCCACAGCGGGCGGAGAGACTGCCGGCGCACAAACAGCAGGGTAAAGGCCATAGCTGTCGTCACGGCTGCTGATGTCGCAAACAGATGGCCCACATTGCGCAGCCTAAGGAGATAGCGCATAACAAGGACTGACATCGCTAGTGTTCCGCCGCCAACCGTTGCGACCAAAAAGCCAAGTCCCGTAGCCGAAACGACCACGAGGACGGTTGAGACCCAAAGACTAGAGAACATGGGCAATCCTCCTCAGGATCGTGTAATGCGTACGACTAGGATGCGTAAGATGCTGTTACACTATGTATGGAGGCCATGATAGGAGCGGTGCGGTTGAAACAATGGATCCGGTTTGGGAAGGAATTGTTACGCCGTCTCGCACGCGATGATATGCCCGCTTATGCTGCAGCTTTGGCGTACAAATTCTTATTCGCCTTATTTCCTTTAGTGCTGTTTCTTACAGCACTCCTCGGGTTTTTGCACATAGCCGGGGGTGTGACAAAAGTCGTGCGTCCGCTCGATGCCGTGATTCCCCCGGCGGTATTGCATTTGTTGCAACGTAGCATTGTCGAGGCGGTGCATCACGAAAATCCTACCGTGTTGTCGCTAGGCATTGTGGGCTTTTTGTGGGGCATGTCAGGCGCGTTTTTAGGCTTGATGGATGCGTTTAATCATGCCTATGAACTGCCCTACCCTTATCATCGATCTCTATGGCATCGCTATAGCGTAGCCATAGGCACAGGAGTCATCGTAGGGATGCTATTTATTGCGGTATTAGTCGTTGGTACGGGCGGATCCGAGGCGACTCGTTGGGCGCTTGCACATCTGTTGCATTGGCCAGTGGACCAACAGGTTTCCATAGCGATTCACTGGATCCTCCTTCTGGTCCTTCTCGTCCTTAGTTTGGACATTCTTTATACAGTTTTGCCGGACGTGGGATTACGCTTTATGATACTTAGACCCGGCACGATATTGGCCACCGTGGTGTTTTTGGTCATGTCCTCGTTGTTTTCTTTGTATACCAGCCATTTTAATACCTACAATAAGATGTATGGGAGTTTGGGTACGGTAATTTTGCTACTCCTCTATCTCTATTTTTTTGCGCTTGCGATCTTATTAGGGGCAGAACTTAACGCGATGACCGGCCATCATCTGCATAAACCTCATAAAAAGTGAATCACGACTGCCAACAAGAGCCCTACAAGTCCGCCGACTAAGGCGCCATTCACCCGAATCCACTGCAAATCCCGCCCCACATACCATTCCAATTTATCAATCCACTCATGTTCGTCCATGTGGCGTAAATTATCACGGACAAGCCGACCGATAACCGGATGATATCGGCGCAGCAAGGACACGGTGGTCCGCTTAATCAATCCCTCCAGCATCTCTTGTTGCTCAGGATGGGTGCGCAAGCTGTCCGCCATATCTGTCATGACATCGCTTATCCCACCCCAAAGGCTTTCACGGTTCAGCTGGGTACGCAGTTCGACCATGACACGCGCCACCGCCCGCTCCCAAGGGATATGGCTCACTAAATCATCTTTTGCTGCCTCAATGCGGTCCCTTAAGCCCGTATCATCCCGAACTGTCATCATAATGCGCACTAAAGCCAATTCAAATTGCTCAAACGCTTTATCCGATTGTAACCAGTCAATCAGTTGGGTTTTGACCGTGACACTGAGATCTTTATAATCCACTGTACCCAAGGATTCCAAGAGCCCTAGGACAAGCTTTTGGGTGGTGGTTTTCGTGTATTTTTCCAGCATGTCCTTCAAGCGATTTTCCATGTCTTCAGTAAATTCCACGCTATTGAGCACCTGAACCACGTGATGCGCGAGGAACTTGAAAAAGGCGCGATCATTCTCCGACTGGATGAGCCATTTGACGAGGCTGACAATGTAGTCAGAAAGATTGACGGTGTGGGCTCGTTCCGTCGTAAAGTGTTCTAACGACGATGCAATTTTTTCTTCGGGAATGAGGTCAAGCAGTTGATTGGCCGCATCCGTTAAAACCCGCTGAATTTCAGGAGAGGGAGAGGATTGTAAGAGGTGTACTAATTGCTGGCTGATCTGCAATTTCTCGATGTTGGATTCTATGAAGCCAACCGACAGCAATTCTGTTTCTACCAACGTTGCCAAGGCATCAATGATGCGGTCGCGATTGGCGGAGATAATCGATGTGTGCGGTAGCCATTTAATGCCTAAAGGATGACGAAACAAGGCAGTTACCGCATACCAGTCCGCCACCCCTCCTGCTAGTCCCGCTAACGCCATCGATTCGAGATAAGGGGCCCACACGTGTCGATGGAAAACTAGCGCTGTTAAAAACAGCACCAGCGCAATCCCTAAAGTCATGTTGGCCCAACGTCGTTGCACAGCATTCCCTCCACCTGCTATCTTACCCAACTCCCGAGATTCCGCAAAGGGCTGGGCCGTCATTACCGCTATCATACGCCTAAGGCCCATCGTGGGACATTGATTTTTGTTAGAACATCTCGCACAATACAAAGTAGATGGGTAATTAGCGAGGGTCAGAGCGTCATTTGTCTGCCATTCGCGATGAGGAGGAATTTTTTAGTGGTCATTGATGTCGTAGTGGAAATCCCCCGTGGAAGTCAAAACAAATATGAAGTGGATCATGAAACGGGACGGATTAGGCTCGACCGGGTGCTCTTTTCGCCCTTTCACTATCCGACCGAGTACGGCTTTGTGGAAAACACCTTAGGCGAAGATGGTGACCCCATCGATGTGATGGTACTCATGTCGCAGCCGACCTTTCCGGGCTGCATTGTACGCAGCCGTCTAGTCGGGGTATTAGAGATGAGTGATGAAAACGGCGTAGACAATAAAATTTTAGCAGTCGCCGTCGATGACCCCCGGATGAATGGCATTGAGACCATTCATGATGTTTCTCAACATACGCTCAAAGAAATTGCTCACTTTTTCGCGACATATAAAGAGTTAGAGGGCAAAGAGTCGCATGTGGGCGGGTGGCAGGATCACGAGAGCGCGGAGCGCATTCTCAAAGAAAGCCAAGAGCGTTTTGCCAAAGGCCAACATTAAGGGCGTTCGAGTTCTTGCTCAGCGGGAATCACCAACGGAATTAATAGGCGTGACGAAACAAGCAGGTCTTGCGTCATTTTTTCCACATCCGCTAACACGGCGGCTAGGTCTAACCAGTCGACCTCAGCATATTGTACGTTCTGTGCCAACAGGTGTCGCAGATGCGACGCCTGTTTTAATGTCCGCTCCATCTGCCATGCCGCGTGTGGATCCCGCCTAATTATGATGCGGGAATAGGTTTTAAGGGCCTGACTCATTAGTGCTAAGAGGTCTCCTAATCCTGTCGCGATGGCTTTCGGTAAGGAGGCGTAAGGATGGTCAACGTTACGCTCTACGGTGACAAACAAGCTGCGGGCAATGCCGCGCACTTGCGTCAACGCGTGCTCCAATACGGTTGCCGCCTGACGCAAGGTTTTCAGACGTTGCCTACGGCGTTTGGCCATGACATTCCACTTCAAGCTTTTCTCTGCTTGCCGGATCGCTTGTTTGACATCCTCGAGGGCTTGATCCAGCCGACGAGCGTGGCTTAAATGATGGCGGGCATGCGTAGAGTCTAGCCCCGAAATAAGGTCTTGGCGAATCGCCGACAGCACATCACACACGTCCTGGTTTAAGATCGTTAGAGCGTGCTCAGCGGCCGGTGTCGCATCCGGGGGCCAAATTAAGGCATTAATCCCAATGGCGACGATAACACCGACAGCCGTATCCAGGGCGCGAATCCACGCATATTGCGGGGCCATTCGTCCAACGGTCATCACTAATAATGCTGTGATAGCGACTTGCGGAATCCCTTGTGCACCCATGTGCAGACGGCTGGCCAAAAAGACGGCACCGTAGACAACCAGCCCGACCGACCATGCCGTCAAGTGAAAGAAATATCCGGCGCCCACAGCGACCAAAATACCGGCGGCTACCCCAACCACCCGCTGCACACCGCGCGCGATGGATTCCGCGACGGTCACTTGTAAGGACAGGATTGCGGCTAAAGGGGCAAAATAAGGGCGCGGCGTGCCAAAAACGCTTTGAGCCACAAACCACGACATGCCTGCCGCAAGCCCGGTTTTGAAGACTTGGGAATTAGTGCCTTGTTCAAGAATTGCGCGGATCGTGCGCCACTGTATCGGTATCATGAGCGTAGCATGATACGCTGCCGCGTCCGCTATCCCTCTTCGACTAGACGCTGCCACCGGTGAGCTAGGGCTAAGATGGCAAGGTCTTGGCCGTAGTCGCCGACCACTTGGACATTGACCGCAAGTCCTTCGGCATTAAGCGCGGTCGGAATCGTCACCGCAGGTAAGATCGCGACCTCCATGCCGGGCGCGTATTGCTCCATTCTTGTTAAGGGCCCTTGTGGCCAAAAAATGCGTCTTGGAGGAATCAGCGATTTCGCCCGCAGTTGATCGATATTCCCTGTTCGAGGATGACTTATGGCCTCAAGGACCAGGACGATGTCCTCAACAGACCGGGCTAAAGGACCGACATGGTCGAGTGTCCATGCTAAGGGGATCACCCCTTCCCGGCTGACGACGTCGTAGGTGGGTTTAAAGCCCGCAATGCCACACAACGCGGCAGGAATCCTAATCGAGCCCCCGGTATCCGTGCCCAAGGCTGCCGGCAATAATTCAGCCCCTACAACAACAGCAGATCCCCCGCTCGATCCCCCGGCCATGCGATCAGGCTTAGCAAAATGCCGTACGGGGCCAAAATATGAACTGGTACTGGTCGGGCCAAACGCAAATTCGTGGAGATTTAATTTGCCAATATCCACATTGGCACCGGCTGCCCGTAAGCGCTCGACCACGGCCGCATCGCGTTGGGGACGGTAATCACGCAAGATGCGCGATCCGGCTGTGGTCAACACGCCTTGGGTTTCAAATAAATCTTTGAGTCCAACGGGGATCCCGTCCAGAGGGCCCAATGGCTGGCCTTGGCGAAACCTTTTCCACGCAGCCTGGGCTGTGTTGCGCGCACGCTCAAAGTCTACCGAGATAAAGGCATTTGTTTGGGCTTGGACAAGCGGCTGTTTTTCTTGAATGCGCTCAACTAAGGAAACCGGATCATCGCGGCCTTCCAAGAAGTTCCGGTGCAACGCCAAAATCTGACTACTCATCGCGTACCCTCCCACGTTGCTTTGGGCAAAGGCGACACCGGTTCATAGCAATTCATGGCCTGGGGTGTTAAGGTTTTCACAATGAAGGACATGCCTGCTTGTGTCCACAAATCCTGCGCGTCTGTTTGCACGCCAAGGATTTGAGAGATCATCGCAGACGCATTAGGCCCATTATCCATAAAAAATCCCCTCTCTTGTCTGCTTTCTGGATGTATTATACAATGCCTCTGGCCTAATGCCGCTTTTAACGGACCGGCAACACCAAGTCATGATGCGAATGAGGGATGAAGATGCCCTGGACCGATGATCTCATCGGACGCCAATCACCACAAACACACCATCACATCGATCGGTGCACTATTCAACAATTTGCACGCGCCTTACGTCTAACGTATGCACCTTACTTTGACCCCGAAGCGGCCCGTCAGATGGGATATTCTGATGTCATTGCTCCCCCCACGTTTCCTTTTACTTTAACAGCTGCTCCCATTGAAGGATTGGATTTACCACCAAACGGTATCATTCATGGCGAGCAACAGTTTGCATATGGCGCACCTATAACCGCAGGCGATGACATTACCGTCACCAGCATGGTTCAAGGCATTAAACGGCGGGCCAACATGGTGTTTCTCACCATCCGGACCCAAGGGATTAACCAACAAGGCAAGATGGCCTTTACGGCCGAAAGTCTCTTTATTATTACGGTGTCTAGCCAGGAGGTGGGTTAATGTCGCTCCCCAAATCGCTTGGTCCCATCGAGGTGGACGTGACGCGTGCCCAGCTGGTGCAGTATGCGGCCGCATCGCAAGACTTCAATGCCATCCATTACGACACGCAAGTGGCACAATCCTTTGGACTGCCTGGTGTGATCGTCCATGGCATGCTGACAATGGGCGTATGGGATGCACTTTTCGTCCCCCTCTATACCCAAGGTTACCAGCTCACGGCCTTACAAGCACGGTTTCGGCAGGTACTGCAACCGTCTCAGACCATCATCTTGTCTGGAGTGATTGAATCAGCGGACCAAGGGGTGCGCGTCAAGCTGACGGCAACCGCACAAGGCCAGGACAAGCCCGCGGTGACCGGTGAGGCTAGGTTTTCGCAGACCGCATCCACCAATCACGAATCACCGATGCCGTCAAGCCCAGCACAATGAGCATGGTCATTCCGACTAGCCAAAAGTCATGAACGGCAAAGCTTCGGGAAGGGCCAAAGGTCAACACCATCGCCATTGTATCCATAAGGATATGAGCTAGGAGCGGTACAACAACGTCTCCTGTGGCCATCATAAACAAGACCCAAGGCAAAACACTAAGGCCTATGGTCCACATCGTCCAAGGCCCCCAAAAGGGTACATGCCACAGTCCAAATAAGGCCGCCGTCAGCATGGCAACGCCCCCGCGTTGCCATGCGGTAGTTGGCCGGAGAAACTTCCACACCGTGGCCATGGCACCAATTAATAAAGCATTTTCGACCGGCAACACTAACGGAAACTGCCAGAGCATTCGCACCGCCGTCTGCCAATTCATACGACTGAGACCCGGTTGTTGGGGGTTGAAACCCAATATTTTTTGAGCGAACGCGCCCAAGGCCATGCTGGCAACCAATAATAAGAGACTTTCTGCCACCGTCGCGTCTCGCCATCGCGCTGTTTTGACGATCTGCGGAACAAAGGGCCAACTGATCAGCGTAAATAGCAAAAAGCCATAACTATAGCCGGCAAGGCTGCTTTTGGACCAGTGTGACAAAACTAACACCGCTATTGACCCCAAAGCCGTCGCGAGAAATAATCGCCATAAGGGCAAAGGTCTGACGAATTTGCTCAATACGGTCCAAAGTCTCTGGAGCCAATTGCACCCCGACGGCCTTAACATTTTCCGTGATTTGTTCGGGGCGCGAAGCCCCAATGAGGGCACTGGAAATGCCGGGCTGTCGTAATACCCACGCGAGAGCCAACTGGCTTAACGTCAACCCTAGTTCTTGGGCTACGCCCATCAACGCTTCGATCTTGGTTAAATGCTCTTCGGTCAGGTAGCGCGTAATAAAATGGCTAACTTCTTTCGTGGCGGCCCGAGAACCTTCCGGTGTCGCTTGGCCCAACCGATATTTCCCGGTCAATAACCCTTGCGCTAACGGCGAGAAGACGACAACTCCAATGCCGTTTTGCTCACATATCGGTAAGACGGCTTGTTCAATATACCGCGAAAACATATTGTAGACCGGCTGGCTAGCGCGAAGGGGATGCAGGCCCATCGCATTTTGTACACTGACTGCTTCGGCAATACGCTCAGCGGGCCACTCGCTGATTCCCCCGTAGCGAATTTTGCCAGCCCTGACTTGATCGTCAATGGTCGAGAGAATTTCTTCCATTTCGGTATCCGGGTCATACCGGTGACAATAAAAGATATCGACGTAATCCGTCCCTAATGCCGTAAGACTTTGGTCTAGCTGCGCGATTAAGTGCTTGCGGCTCAATCCTCGATCATTCACGCCTGGTCCCACCGGCCAAAAGGCTTTGGTGGTTAACACATAGGAATCCCGCGCATATGGTGCTAAGGCTTGGGCAAGAAACCTTTCGGCTTCATGAGGAGCGCTGCCGTAGACATTGGCGCAATCAAAATGGTTAATCCCTAGGTCATAAGCGTGATGGATGCATGCTTCCGCAGTTTTTTGTTCGGTCACGGTCCCATAGGTCAACCAACTTCCAAGGGCAATCTCTGACACCTTGATTCCTGCTTTGCCTAGACGACGATAGTTCATGATAAATCCTCCTATGTTGTGGATAGTTAAGGGGTGTGAATCGCTTCGGGAATGTGGTCCGACGATTCGTATAAATGCATCGACGGTACTTTCTCTTGAAGGCGCGCTAACGTATAGGGATCTTCGACTAACAGCACCGGACGATTTTCCGTATCTAACAAGATTGTGGCTCTGTCAAAGCGTCCAAGTTCTGGCCACGGGCCATCAATCCACCGCGCCATGGTATAAGGTAAAGGCCGAATATTTACGTCGACCCCGTATTCATTTTTCATACGGTACTCCAAGACTTCAAACTGTAACGGTCCGACCACGCCTAAAAACACTTGGGGGCCGTTATCTGTAGGGTGAAAAACCTGAATTAACCCCTCTTCCGTCAATTCTTTCAGACCACGTTGGTACTGCTTATGTTTCAGCGCATATTTCAGTTCGACTTCAGCAAAATGCTCCGGACTAAAACGGGGGAACCCCGTGAATTCAAATGCGGACCCTTCGGTCAACGTATCGCCTATATGAAAGAGACCTGCATCGTGCAAACCAATTACGTCGCCCGCATAGGCTTCCTCGACAATAAAACGGTCCTGGGCCAGAAATTGCTGCGGTTGATTCAGGCGAATCACGCGTTGCGTGCGCACATGCGTCACGGCCATGCCGCGTTCAAAGCGTCCCGAAGCAATCCGCACAAAGGCAATCCGATCTCGGTGCTGCGGATTCATATTGGCCTGAATTTTGAATACAAATCCGCTGAAATGAGGAGATTCTGGAGGCACTGGTCCTTGTTGGCTCATCCGGGGTGTGGGCGGCGGCGCCAGTTCCAAGAAGGTATCCAAAAAGTTTTGAACTCCAAAATTGGCAATGGCGCTACCAAAAAACACCGGACTTAGTTGACCCTCATTAACCCGTTCGGCCGCAAAGGTTTCGCCGGCCTCTGCCATCAATTCCAAGGCGTCACGGAGCTCCTGCCTTTGGTCTTCAGGTACCTTGTCACCCAATGCGTTGAAATCCATGCGCTCATACGCTTGGTGTTCTCGATCAAAGTACTCAAAATATCCTTGGCGTACATCGTAAATCCCCCGAAAGTCTAAGCCCATTCCGACCGGCCAGTTCATCGGAAACGTCTGAATGCCAAGAACCCGCTCAATTTCTTGAAGAAGGTCCCATGGGTCTTTTCCTTCCCGGTCTAGTTTGTTGATAAACGTGAAGACCGGGATATGTCGCTTGGCGGCCACCTCAAAGAGCTTGATGGTTTGAGGTTCTACCCCTTTTGCGGCGTCAATAACCATAACCGCACTATCGGCGGCCAATAAGGTGCGGTAAGTATCTTCGCTAAAATCTTGGTGGCCAGGTGTGTCCAATAAGTTGACACGGTAGCCATTATAGAAGAATTGTAGGACCGTGGATGTTACCGAAATCCCGCGTTGCTGTTCAATCGCCATCCAGTCGGACCGTGCATGGGCTTGTTGTCGGCGCGCCTTAACGGCCCCTGCTTCGCGAATGGCTCCTCCAAACAGCAATAATTTTTCGGTTAACGTCGTTTTTCCCGCATCGGGATGGGAAATGATGGCAAACGTCCGTCCTTGTTTAATTTTTTGTTCCAGACTCGTCACGCAATCCGCCCCTTCAATTGGCCTAACCCCTTAAATTATATCATTGTGCAGAAAAAGCTACACGTCGCACGACGCGCAAAGTGGTTTACAATAGTCGTGGTCAATTCTGTCTAGACAGTCAAAGTTGAGGTGGCAGACATTGGAACATACAGCATATGATCCATTTAATGCGCGTGTCGTGACGACGTTCGAAGGACAACGTGTCGTCTATTATCGATTGAGTGCTCTCCAGGGATTGCGTTCGTCTCCCCTAGACCGCTTACCTTATGCGATCAAAATTTTACTCGAGTCGGTTTTGCGGCAGGTCGATGGCCACCAAATCACGGTCGACGATGTGGGCCGGTTAGCTAACTGGAATCCGCAGAATCCAGAATCCCTTGGCGAGATCCCCTTTAAGCCGGCGCGGGTGGTGCTTCAAGACTTTACCGGGGTTCCCGCTGTGGTAGACTTGGCCACCATGCGGGATTACGTGGCTCAAGCGGGCCATGACCCGAGCCAGATTAATCCCCTAATTCCGGTTGATTTGGTGATTGACCATTCGGTGCAAGTGGATGCCTTTGGCACCCCGTCCGCAATGACCGTCAATATTGACAAGGAGTTTGAGCGCAACAATGAGCGTTATCGTTTGTTGAAATGGGCTCAAGGCGCTTTCCGCAACTTCCGTGCCATCCCACCTGATACCGGCATTGTGCACCAAGTCAATTTAGAATATTTAGCGTCTGTGGTGGCTTCCGTGGAGGGACCCGACGGGCGTGTGCTATTTCCGGACTCCGTGGTCGGTACGGATTCCCACACCACGATGATTAATGGATTAGGGGTTTTGGGTTGGGGTGTCGGCGGAATTGAAGCGGAAGCCAACATGCTAGGACAACCCCTCTACTTCGTTACGCCGGCCGTGGTCGGATTCAAGATGACGGGAACTCTGAAAGAGGGCGTCACCGCCACAGACCTCGCGCTGACGGTGACCAATATACTTCGCGCCCACGGAGTCGTGGGGAAATTTGTGGAGTTTTTTGGTCCTGGTGTTGCCCAAATGGGACTAGCTGACCGTGCCACCGTGGCCAATATGGCACCGGAGTATGGAGCGACCATGGGCTATTTCCCGGTTGATGAGGAGACGCTGCTCTACTTAAAGCAAACAGGCCGCGATCCCCAGCATGTCCGGCTAGTCGAGTGGTATTTGAAAGAACAAGGATTATTCCGCACGGCGCAAAGCGCTGACCCCGAATACTCTGAAGTGATTGAACTCGACTTAAGCACTGTCGACGCCAGCTTAGCCGGACCGAAACGGCCTCAAGACCGCGTGAACCTCAGCGCGATGCCCAAAGCTTTTGAAGACGCATTAGCCGCTGATACTGCTCAACGAGGGTTTGGCCTATCCGCAGCCGACAGGCAAAAACAAGTCTCCGTACAGTGGGAAGATGGATCCCAAGAAATACTTAGCCAAGGTGCCGTGGTGATTGCTGCTATTACCAGTTGTACCAATACGTCCAATCCCCACGTTATGATCGGAGCGGGTTTGCTCGCCAAAAAGGCTGTCCAGCGTGGGCTCAAGGTGCCGCGGTACGTCAAGACTAGTTTGGCGCCGGGATCACGCGTGGTGACTGAATACTTACGGGCAGCTGGGCTCTTGTCCTATTTGTCATCGTTGGGATTTGAAGTGGTTGGCTATGGTTGCACTACGTGTATTGGAAATAGTGGGCCCTTGCCTAATCCCGTAGCGCAAGCGATTTCCTCTAACGATATGACCGTGGCGGCTGTTCTTAGCGGCAACCGTAACTTCGAAGGTCGGGTTCATCCTCTCGTCAAGGCCAACTATCTCGCCTCTCCCCCGCTGGTTGTGGCCTACGCCCTCGCGGGTACGATGCGAATCGACTGGAGCCGGGATCCCCTTGGCCAAGATCGGGAAGGTCGTGACGTCTTTTTGAAGGACATTTGGCCTTCTAATACTGAAATTCACGAGGCGCTGACGCAAGCTCTCAAACCGGAGTTATTCGCGCAACAGTACGCACAAATTTACCAAGCCAACCCCTTGTGGAACCAATTGCCTGAAATGCAAGGTGACATTTACCAATGGGATGCGGCGTCGACGTATATTCAAAAACCGCCGTTCTTTGAGAACACGCAATCGCCCGGATCTGTGATTGAAAACGCCCGAATTCTGGCCCTTTTTGGAGATTCCGTGACAACCGACCACATTTCTCCTGCGGGCAACATTGCCCTTAACAGTCCGGCGGGCCGCTACTTACAAGAACACGGGGTAGAGCCCAAGGACTTTAATTCCTATGGGTCACGACGTGGCAATCATGAAGTGATGATGCGGGGGACGTTTGCCAACATTCGTATTCGCAATGCCATGGTTCCGGGTACGGAAGGCGGCTTTACGCAGTTTATTCCGACCGGCGACGTTTTGCCCATTTATGATGCGGCTATGCGGTATCAAGAGGCCCAAACGCCCCTCGTGGTCTTTGCCGGTAAGGAATATGGAACAGGCAGTTCCCGGGACTGGGCCGCTAAAGGCACGAAACTGCTCGGCGTCAAAGCGGTTATTGCGCAAAGTTTTGAGCGTATCCACCGCAGTAACCTGGTCGGCATGGGTGTCTTGCCGTTGCAATTTGCTCCGGGCGAATCATGGCAGTCTTTAGGCATTAAGGGAGACGAACAGGTCACCATTACTCTGCCCCACGACCTTGCTCCGGGAGCTGCCGTGACGGTTCAACTGACAAGCCCTGATGGGACGGTGAAGACGTTCACTACAACGGCTCGCCTCGATACCCCAGTCGACGTGGAATACTACTATAACAACGGAATTTTGCAGACCGTACTCAATCAAATTCAATAAAACGGCGGGGCATCATGGCTTATCCGGCCATGGTGCCCATGCGCGTAGAAAAAAGCAGAAAGGACAATGATGCGCTCTCTCAAAGGACAGCGGGTCCTTATCACTGGAGCCTCTGGCGGTCTCGGACAAGCTTTGGCATGGGTTTTAGCGGAACAAGGGGCTCATGTGGCCCTGGCCGCAAGGCGACTAGAGCGACTTCAAGAGCTGCAGGAGGCGTTGCAGCGCTCAGGCTATAAGGCCGTAGCTATTTCCCTAGATGTGACGGACGCAGATGCTGTAACCTACGGTCTGCACCGTACCGTGGAAGCCCTAGGGGGATTGGATATCTTGGTGAATAATGCCGGTCTAGCTTACTTTGGTAGTGTATCGACCATGGCCCCCCAAGCGATGGCCACGCTGGTGGCCACCAACATCTACGGAGCACTCTACACGAGCCAAGCCGCCGTACCCTATCTCGAGACGTCTCGGGGCATGATTGTCAATATTTCCTCTCCCCTGGCCAAGCGCGCCTTTCCCTATGTGTCTTTCTATGCGGGAACCAAAAGTTTTCTTAATGCGGTGTCCGATGGCATGCGTTTAGAACTGAAAGCGCGTGGGATTCATGTCTTAACCTATATGGCTCCCGAAACCGCTACGGATTTAGCTCAGCATACACTTCATGCACCGGGTGTCACCCTTCCTCCAATCCGCCGACGCTTAGCTGACCCCCGTCATGTTGCCTTGCAGATCAGCCGTGCCATTCGCCACGAACGGCGTGAAGTTATGGCCAGTCGTTTCTTTGTGGCATTAGGGCTTATGATGCCGGGGTTGGTCGATTGGCTACTGTATCATGCCATGGTAAGGCGTTATCGCCACGAAAATTTTTAGGCTTCCTCGAAATCATAAGCTAATTCCATTCCAATGCGGGTACAGGCTAAGAAAACCCTATTTCTTCGCGAAGGTTAGCGCTTCGCCGCCGCGTTGGATAGGGCGAATTATGCACGAAGCCGCTACCTCCTTCGGTCCCGGGAGGACGCGAACGGATCACGCAGCCAGTGCGCCGATGGAGAGAACCCCGGCGACTGGGACGCGTCTTTACGCCCCCGTCTAGGAGTGGGACATTCTGGACGCGTGAACCGAGCAGCACGAAAAGCGTGATCGCTACTTGTAAACCTTAATGCTCCTTGGGACGCCCGACCATCACACCGGTGGGGTCCCATGGTTTCTGATCGCAAAGGCCCCGATAAAATGAGAGGCTTTAATAATGGCCGAGCGTGCCGCGGCGCCTGACGAAGCGCTCCGCGCCAATAAATCCCATAACACCGGTTAACATCCATATGACCATATTAAATCCCGCACTGAGCCATAACGAGGGAGGCACGGGCGCGGTCGTTTGCAGCACATGGCGAAGCAATGCCACTTGGGCAGTAAAAGGCAGCAATACCGCTAGGATATGCCACAGCCACCCCGGGTCGTGGCCGAGCGGGATCATTATCACGAACAATAACAAAAATTGTACAATATTGAGCACTTGGCCGATCCGCTTAAAGATTAACGCAATGCCGGCAACCAAGAGCCCTAACCCCCAAGCTGTGATGAGCGTCATCAAAAATGGTTCAAGAGCTTCGAGGCGCCACACAAAACCAACGCCAGTCAAGGCAATCATGGCGCACACCACCATGACAAGCGGTATCAAAAACACTACAATGGCCATCAAGGCGCGCACAAGAAAGACCCACACGGCCCCTCGCGGCACCATCATCACCTGTTCCAAGGTGCCGTTTTGGGCTTCATTCTGCACCGACCATCCCATGTCGCCGGTTGCGCTCATCATAGTCATCCAGACTGCATAACCCACGACAATGGTCGACAAGCGGCCCGCACCGATAGGGGAATCCGTGATATACGACGCCCCATAAAAAAGACCCGCGAACACTAAGAACATCGTGAGAATGGACGAAAGCGTTTCCATGGGATAGCGTGCTGCTAAAATTAATGATCGCCGCCATTCCGCCTGCACAATGCTTCTCATGCCGTGGCCCCTTCAGTCAGAACTTTTTGCACGACTTCCGACAAATCCGCTTGATGGCGCTGGATTCGCGCAATGGGATGTGGACTTAAAGCAGCTATCAAATCATAAATACCGGCCATATCGGCGGCCTCGGGGACAAAGAGCAACGTGAGCGGATCGATCATTTGAATGCTACCTGGCACACCGCGTACCCGTTCAAGAATTTCCAGCGGCCATGGTTCTGCCCCCTCAATCGCGAAAAGAGGCTGGGAATATTGCTGCAATACCTCCGATGTTGTTCCTTGTAGGACCAATTGTCCCTGTCGAATGATCGCGATGCGATCACTGAGCTCTTGGGCGATATCGAGTTGATGCGTGGTTAATAAAATAGCGGTACCCTGTTGGGCTAACTCCCGTACCAGGCTTTTAATGGATGCCGCCGCCTCATAATCAAGGCCTAAGGTTGGCTCATCTAATAACAAGACCTGAGGGCTTGTCATCAGTGCTTGGCATAAGGCGGCTTTTTGCTGCATCCCGCGGGAAAGGGATTGCACTAGGCTCCGGGCACGATCGCCTAATCCCACGCGGTCTAACAATTCTTCAGCTCGGCTTTTGGCTGCTTTGCCGGTAATGCCTCGCATCGCTCCCCAGTATAAAAGATTTTCCATCACGGTCATTCGCCAGTACAAATTGCGGCTGCCTTCCAAAACAGCGCCCATTTGTTGAACCGCCGGGTCATGGTGTTGCCACAAATCGATGCCACCAATACGCACCTTTCCCGCATCCGGACGGATGAGACCGGCACTCATTTTAATCGTCGTGGTTTTTCCCGCCCCATTGGGGCCTAAAAATGCCAACACTTCCCCACGTGCAATCGAAAAAGTCACGTCTTGTACGGCCCTTCTCAGTCCCATTCGTGTCGGAAAAGTTTTGCTAAGATTGAGCACGTCTAAAATGGCCACCGCCTCCTCAGCTGTTAGACATCGACAAAACGCACAGTAGTTAAGGACACCGCATCAAATTCATCCTCTTCCGCCACAATCTCAGCGCGAAATTGGGGAAATGCCCCGGCCATTACGCGCAGCGGCAACTCGCCTCCTTCTGGCGCCGCAGCTTGTTTCCAAGGCTCTGGCGCATTCCATAAAGCATCCCATGTACCTTGTGCAAAGCTCATACGAGCCCGTGCAAGATATTGTTGCGCCGCCTTGGGCAAGGCATTTGTGGGCTGCGCCCACAAATCCAGACGGTGGATGAGGGAGCCCGTGGCGATGAGGACGAGCGTGCGCTGCTCACTCAAACGCCGCAGGATGCGTCCTAAGTGTTCATGGGCTGCCTCTCCGAGTTCTGGCGCAATAGAAACCGGAACGATTGGCACATTGGCCTGCGGAAATAGGTGTAATAGCGGGGACCACGCCCCGTGATCGAGTCCCCATTCTGTCGTGATCGCGGCCGGCAGATGTTCTTGGACGCATAAACGGGCCAGTTCTTCGGCAATATCTATGGCTCCTGGCGCTTGATAGGTGACCTGATAGAATTCCTGGGGAAATCCGCTAAAGTCGTATATTTGGCGCAATGGTGTCTGCGATACAATACCAAATCCCCCGCGTGTCATGAAGTGCGGAGAAATTGCGACGACCGCATCAATGGAACGCACGCTGGATAAAATGTTTTGACCGATTTGTTTTAAAGCTTCTTCCGTGGATTGATGGGTCACCCCCAAGTTTCCAATCAATGTGGGAGTATTGGGTGCATAGATTCCCATGAGCATTCTGGGCGCCTCCTCTAAGACTAATTCCGTGTGACTCCTCTTAGTGTACCAACAAATACCGTTGTCCGGCACGGCTTGCATAAGGCCGTCTTTTGTAGGCGACGGCATTCACTGCTGTTGAGCTGACCTTTTTCTCACGCAGGTGCGTGGAAGAGGTTGAGCACGGGACCCTTTATCGGCGTGTATCCTTCTTCGCTTAATGACACATTAATCGGTAGGTAGTGGCGACGAATTGATTTGCCATTCTGATATAAACTTGTTAAAAATCCCTCGCCCCACCAGCCGTTGTCATCCAGATAAAATATTGTGTCAAAATTCGAAGAGAATAGCAGGAATTCGACACGTGAAGTGCGAATGAATATTTATGCTTACTGTCTAGGAGTTTCTCTCCTCGAGCTATAGCATCTTGGCGCGGACATGGCCTATTTGTGTGACATCATTCACTGCGGGAGGTTTCTTATGCGACTCCGTCATTGGCGAAAAAAACTTCTATGGACCACGTCCTTAACACTAGCGACTGCTGTGACGGGATGCGGCACAACCAGCACCGCATCATCCAGCGCCCCCACTACGGCCGTTATTGCGCTACCCGTTCAAACCTCGCCCAGCTGGTGGTTTCCTGTGATTTCGAGCGCAGATTATGGCGACTCCAACTTCCAGATGAATGTGATGATGTATGTGCCGCTGATTCATATTTCACGCACAGACGGCATCGATTATAAACGGTCGTTGGCCCAGTCAGTCACCTATAATGCTCAAGGCACCCGTTACGTGATTACCTTGAATAAGAAATGGCATTGGAGTAATGGGCATCCAGTAACCGCTCAAGATGTTGTCTTTACCTGGAATGTTTTAAAAGCAGCAAGCACCGGGGCCTCCAATTTGCCATGGGGATACGGGGGGGCCGGTTCGGGAGGTGTGCCCACGCGGTGGACGTCAGTGACGGCCGCCGGTCCAGATACAGTCATCGTCACCCTTAATACGCCGTCGAACCCGAATTGGTTTATTCACAACGGCTTAGCGCAAATTGTGCCCGTGCCTGCTTCCGTGTGGGACAAACATCCTCATAATATGTTAAACGAGTTAAAGTATATCCTCTCCGTGGCGAATTCGCCATCCAATCCCGTGTATCATGTCGTGGATGGTCCCTATCAGTTTGATCAAATGAAGCCTAATGATTTTTGGTCGTTCACGCCTAATCCGTCGTATGATGGCCATAAATCAAGTCTTCAAAAGGTCATCTTTCAATACGAAAGCTCCGCGGCGACTGAGTTTCTGGGTTTGCGCAAGGGCACGATTCAGGTGGGCTATTTGCCGACCTCGGAGTGGAATGCGCGCCATGAATTAACGGCGGACAAGATGACGACCCCCTACCAATTTGGCTTTACGTTTTTGCAACCCAATTACAACGTCCAAGCTCCAGGAAAGCTAGGCCCCGTCTTTCAAAAGCTGTATGTACGCCAAGCTTTGGAAATGGGCATCGACCAACCCGCCATGATTCAGGCATTTTTCCATAATCAAGGCGTATTGGAAAATGATCCGATTCCTTCGCAGCCCAAAACCGTATTTTATGACGCCCAACTGTCTCATTTAATCTATCCGTTTAATCCTCAGCGTGGCAAAGCCTTGTTGGAACAACATGGATGGCATTTGCACAACGGCGTCATGGAAAAACATGGCGTTAAACTCGCGTTCACTCTGTTATATGTCTCGGGCAGCAACAGCGCAGCCAATATTGTGCAATTGGTCAAACAAGATTGGGCCCAAGAAGGCATTCAAGTGTCTCTCCAATCGGGACCCTTTGATCAAGTTTTGAGTACCGCCCAGCAATCCGATCCGCAAAAGTGGAATATGGCGTTTTGGGGTACGAGTAGCTGGACATATGAGCCAGACTACTATCCAACCGGAGGCAGCTTTTATCTAACTGGAGCGGGTGCTAACCAAGGTGGGTATAATGATCGCAATATGGATCGTTTAATTCTACGGTCCTATGCGCCTGGTACCCCGCAACAAATTCGCCAAGCCTTAGATGCTTATCTTAGCTATACGGCACACCAGCTGCCCGTACTATTTTTACCCTATACCCCGTCCTTCAACGAGCATGCCACCGATATTCATGGAGTGGTCGCGACCTATAACCCCATTACCACCTTCATGTATCCCAATCACTGGACCATTTCGGGTTAATTAGGACAAGCTGCCCCCTAACGGGGCAGCTTGTTATTTCGGTGCTCAAATGGATGAATTGCCGCGCAAACAGGATGTTACCAACCATATAGCGATCTTAAGCTCGCCCTTATGCGAGTTCCACAGAGGGCACCACCATCCGCCCCGCGACGATGCGCTGATACCAGCGCCATAACACTCGTTGTTTAATGGTTACAAGATGACTAGAAAAGTTCCGGGAGGCTAATTGTAGTAGCCGCCGTTCCAAGACCCGAATGATTTTATAAAAATCGCCTCGGTAAGACGTAAGCATTCCCCTCGTCTCGTCGAACATATGTCAATTCGGTCTATGACCGTTCTCTTGTTTATTATGCCATAGTTCGACGGCGAGGAAATGCCTAAAATTGATGACATTATTGTCCGACAGTAAATCGTCAGCCGTCAACGAAAGGGAGCGGACGCGTTTTAGTCGTCGCACGCCAACCCGCCCCGAGGCTAAACTCGCAGCGGCTAAAACGCGGCACGTCCCACGTTATGGACGTTAATGCTTAGCGCCCTACAAATCGTGGCGTTTCTTTATTTAAGAAGGCTTGCACCCCAATGTGGTGGTCTTCAGTAGCGGCTGCCGCTCGTTGCAGATGCAACTCAAACAACAGTTGATCAGAGAGCGAAGCATCAGTGCCCCGGTGCAAGGCTCGTTTAATCATCCCGACTGCGACTGGCGGCATGGCAGCCAAACGGTCGGCCAGCGCCTTGGTATCTGCTTCCAAATGATCCGCTTCCGTCATTTTTGACAAAATGCCCCATTGCAAGGCGGACGATGCGTCAATCACGTCTCCTAATAGCGCTAGTTCTAAGGCTTTGGCCATTCCCACGAGACGCGGCAAAAAGTAGGTGGAACCTGAATCGGGCACTAACCCAATTTTCACAAAGGCCTGCGAAAATTTGGCCTGAGGTGAGCCAATGCGGAAATCACATGCCAGTGCCAAAGACATGCCAGCCCCGGCACAGGCTCCTTGAATGCGACAAATAGTCGGTTTGTTGAGGTGATATAGCCGCATGATAAGGGGATTATAATAGCGGGCCACGTGCTCGCCAATGTCGACACTCTCATCGCGTCCCGCCACCTCTTTCAAATTTTGACCGGAGCAGAATCCTCGTCCACTGCCCGCCAGAATCACCACGCGCACAGCAGAATTGCGCTCGGCTTGTCCGAGTGCGTGATGTAGTTCGGTTAACATCTCATTGGTTAAGGCATTAATGGTCTCTGGTCGATTCAACATGATTTCTTGGATCGGACCGTCCGTCGTGACTACAATACTGTTATAAGTGTTGTCCATCCCTGACTCTCCCTTTTTCCTTAATGCCCCTCAAAATGTGGTGCACGCTTTTCCAAAAATGCTTGCATACCTTCGCGTTGGTCGTCCGTACTAAAAAGTAACGCAAACAGCCGTCGCTCGTGCTGCAAGCCTGCCTCTAGGGGTAAATCTGGCGCCGACAAAATGGCTTCTTTTGCTAACCGCACGGCAATCGGCGGCATCTTGGCTATTTTGGCTGCCAGACTTTTAGCCGCGGGTAAGACATCTTCAGCCGGAACCACTTGGTTCACAAGACCCATCCGGTAGGCTTCGTCGGCATCAATCGGGTCTCCTGTTAAAATCATTTCCATCGCACGCATTTTGCCAACGAGTTGCGTTAACCGCTGCGTGCCGCCTCCCCCAGGAATCACCCCAATTTTAATTTCCGGTTGGCCGAAGTGCGCGTTATCCCCGGCAATGACCATATCGCATGCCATCACCAGCTCCAAACCCCCACCTAACGCCCATCCGGAAACGGCTGCGATAACCGGTTTAGGGAATTGGCGCAAGGCATCGAAGCGATTAATGAGAGGAGAACGTAAGACATCGGCGGCCGATTGATGCGACAATTCAGCAATGTCAGCGCCCGCCGCAAATGCTTTGGGACTGCCGGTAAGAATGACCACGCGCACCGCGTCGTCATGCGCGAGCGCGGCCAAACGATCTGTGAGATCTTGCATGAGCGCAGAACTGAGGGCGTTGAGCACGTCCGGTCGGTTTAGTTGTAATATGGCAATGCCGCCCTCGCGACTCTCTAAAATATTCATATATCTCGTCCCTTCTTATTTCTTTTAAATAACTGCTCGTGTCACGCACGGCTTTATTGTGCCATTAGTGCATATACCGTAAAAGTTGATACGGTTCCTGCATGAGCGTCTTCAAAAATGCCAAACTTTTTGAAGCACGCACCCCGTCCATCACACGATGATCAAATGTGAGACTCAGGTACATGATGGGGCGGTCTTCATACCCGTGGTCGGTTTTGCGAGGTTCATAAACAATCGGATACATGCCCACGATACCGACCTCCGGGGCATTAATAATGGGCGTCGCAAACAACCCGCCTAGTTGGCCGCCACCGGTCACGGTAATCGTCGATCCCTGCATTTTGTCCGCACTTAACCGTTTATGGCGCGCATCATCGGCCAGACGGTGAATGTGTTCCGCCAGTTCGGTTAGCCGCAAGGTCTGCGCTTCTTTTACGACCGGAACGATGAGACCCATTTCGGTATCCACCGCGACGCCCAAATGCACGGATGGATAAAGATACAGGGTCTCTTGCTCCCAGCGTGCGTTAAGTTCGGGAAATTCTTGAACCATGATGCAGACCGCCTTAGCACACATCGCCAGGTAGCTGATTTTGGACTCACCCTGCCCCTCCAGGCTTCGGTTGAGTTGGGTGCGCATGGCCATGAGTTCGGTCGCATCGATACGGTCAACTACCGTAACCTGCGGGATATTGCGCACGGAGTCGAGCAAGTGGGCCGCGATACGTTGGCGCATGCTGCTCATGACCAGGGGGCGCCGTCTTTCATCCGCGTGCGGTAGGGACGTTGGCTCCTCGATTGTCTTCGGCGCAGGAATATCCGCAGGGACAATACGTCCGCGCGGCCCGGTTCCCTTAAGGGTGGTTAAGTCAACACCCGCTTCTTTGGCTAAACGGCGGGTAAAGGGGGCTGCGCGCACACCGCCTTCACGGTTGTCCATAAGAAGGGGCCTTCCTTGGGGCGTCTGCTGTGACGCTTCAGGGGGCACCTCATTCCCGTCTTGACCATCGTCAATCCAGACCAACGGCGTTCCCACAAGAACGCGTTCCCCCGGCGCCCCGACGCACTGCATCACGCGTCCGGCCACCGGGGCAGGCAGCTCGACGACCGCCTTGTCGGTTTCTACTTCAACTAAAGGTTGGTCCAAAGCGACGATATCGCCAACGTGCACAAGCCACCGGATAATTTCCCCTTCCGTGGTGCCTTCGCCGACATCAGGCAGCTTAAACGCATACGCCACAGTGCTCCCCTCCTATTCCTCTGCCATGACCTGGCCTATAGCATGCGCAATCCGTGACACGTTTGGGACATACCAATCTTCCCAAGCATAGGGGGGAAACGGTACGTCCGGCCCGGTGACCCGGACAATAGGCGCCTTGAGCCACCAAAAGGCTTGCTCCGTGACGGTGGCTAGAATTTCCGCCCCAAAACCTCCTGTTAATGGAGCCTCATGGACAATCACAGCCCGGCCGGTTTTTCGTACCGATTGCCCTAACGTCTCTTCATCTAATGGGGACAAACTGCGGACATCCACAATCTCTACATCCCAGCCATAACGTTGTTGAAGTTGGGTTGCTGCCGCGCGAGCAAGAGGGACCATTGCACCCTCCGTTAACAGGCCTTGCTGGATTAAGAACTCCCCTAATCGGCGGATAGGGTCTTGCGCCGTATGGATATTGACCTCGTTAGATGTGCGGTAGCGGGTCGGGTCATCGGCCGTGGTATGAGGTCCTGCACGGTAGGTCACGGCTTCAATCAGGGTTGGTCCGTGGCCTTGGATCGCTTTTTCGCGCGCCTGGCGCACCACCTCATACACCGCTAACGCATCATTCCCATCAACACGCACTCCTGCGATACCATACGCTTCTGCCTTTTGCGCCAGTGTTTCACTATGCGTTTGCCGATGGACTGGTGTCGATATGGCCCATCCGTTATTTTGACAAAAGAAAAGGACAGGCACTTGCCAGACGCCCGCAAAGTTTAATGCTTCATGAAAATCTCCTTCGGATGTCGCCCCATCACCGAAATACGCCATGGCAATCGCCGGCTCTGCTTGCTGCTTCAAGGCATAGGCGAGTCCCACGGCGTGAAGCAAATGAGTCGCAATAGGAATCGAACTGGGCAATGCGCGCACTCCTGCGGCATAGCTACCCGAACGTCCCATCGCAAACAAAATGACGTGATCGAGGGGCAGTCCATGGACGTAAAGAGCTCCATGGTCGCGGTAAGAGGGAACCATCCAATCTTGACGGTCTAACGCATAAGCTGAGGCAATTTCCGCTGCTTCTTGTCCTAAGGACGGTGCAAACGTTCCCACTCGGCCTTGACGCTGGAGTGTTAACGTCTTTTCGTCAAAGGCTCGTAATAGTATCATATCCTGATAAATGTGAAGCGCTGTCTCAAGGGAACTGCTGAACGGCAACGTGCCTTCGATGTCCATGACGCGAACGACCGGATATTGGTTCATACGCCACCCCCTATAAGAATATTGCCAACATGACGGTTCTATGGTAGGTGTGATATGATTTTCGCAATGACCCTTCGAAAGGATGACCGTGCGATGCGTGACGGGTTAATGCCAGGGACAGTTGCTCGGGTCGAAACGGTGGTAACACCCGCCATGACAGCGACGTTAGGAGGGCAACCGATTCACCCCGTGTTGGCCACAGCGCGAATGATTGAGTGGATGGAATGGGCCGGACGCTCTCTCATTCTACCCTATTTGGAAGAGACCGAGGATGCCGTCGGCTACCAGGTGGATATTGTGCATACCCGGTCCACGCAAGTTGGCGATACCCTCGTAGCTTATGCACAATTCCAGAAACGCGACGGTAACCGTATCATCACGAAAGTTTGGGCCGAAAACAGCCACGGCATGGTTGGTTCCGGCACCTTTGTACAGGTTGTGCTCACAAAAGAGCGGCTGGCGCTACTGCTCCAAAGCCCGCCTTCTCCGCCACGATGAGGACAGAAAGAACAGCCCCGTCGGTTACGCCTCGCGGTGTCCCACAAGCAATGTGACGATGCCTTTTGCAAACGTCATTAAGTCCCGCCCTGCAGCGCGTCCCTGCTCTGATTCTAGGGCCGTTTGCAGCTGTTTTTCATCCGCAAACTGCATTTCCGCCATCATCAGATAAGGGGAATGCGCTCCGTCGGCTTGATGGTCAAAACGGGTCAATTGGATTCCCAAAAGGCCCGGCATGGCCTTGGCTAACGGAAGATGCACCGTTTCGTAATGATGGTTAAACGCCTCAATATCTTCGGGATGGCGATACAGCGCTATTAATGTAACCATTTTGGATAAATCCTCCTCTGAGCGTTTCAAACGACCTCGCGTGCGCCATTTTGGTATACACGACTTCTGCGAGTTCACCTTATCACGCACCGAATTGCGCAGTCAATAATGACCTGTATATCTCTTCACGAATCTCCCCATTATGGGAAGATTCTGTCGTATGGCCTTTTTAAAAATTTTCGAAGATCAAAAGAGTGAGAACTGCGGGGTTCCAAGGTGCTGGGAAATCCAGAGAAATGCATCGGATAGTCCTGCAGTTGATTTGCTGAAGAATTTTGTCGTATGTCGGAGCTCGGGGTTTTTCGGATCTGCCCCAGGTGATTGTGGGCCAAAATGTTGCTGTGCGTTAAAACGGCCACTGGCGTCCAATGCGTCGCGAGATTGCTCAGCCAATCGCTTTTGTTCTGGCGAATGGTAAAAAATTGCCGGCTTATACGATGGTCCCCGGTCGTAAAACTGACCTCCGCTGTCGGTGGGGTCTATTTGTTGCCAATAGATGTCTAACAGTTGCGCATACGTAATCTGGGCGGGATCAAAGGTGATATTGACCGCTTCGTAATGCCCGGTATGGCCCGCACACACGTCTTCATAGGTTGGATTCACGCTATGTCCGCCCGTGTAACCCGACACGACTTTGAGAACCCCTGGCCATTGATCGAAGGGATGCACCATGCACCAAAAGCATCCGCCTGCAAATGTCGCCTGTTCCACACTCTCCCTCCTTGGTTACAGGATACCACGGGAGCTCTCTGGCGGCGAATCCATTCTAAGCTCCGTGGTGTGAACCCCGAGCACCATCACCGGTCTTTATAGGCGGTCACGGCATACGACAAGTGGGCTTCGACAAGCAAGACCCAGCGCGCTGGGTCTAGCCACGGCTGAATTGACAGGCTTTGGAAATGAAGTAGACTAAACAGATGGATGCCGATGTAATGAGGCTCCGTTTAATAAATCGTGATTGAGGTCTTTCATGACGAGAAAACACCTAACCCAATGGATTGTCAAACATCCTTGGCACGTTATTGTCCTATGGACCGTGATTTTCATCGGCGCTTTGCCATTCATGCTCAATTTATCCCATCAATTTAAAACCGACGGCTTAGGCGTACCAGGCAGTCCTTCCGAACATGTTCAGCACATCGTGCAACGGAATTTTGGCGTCCTTGCTAATTCTACTGCGACCGTCGTCTTTTCGTCTTCTCAATCTATCAATCAACCCCAGTATCGCCGCGCTATCGCCAAGATTCTCCAGCAGATGAGAAAGGTGCCGGCCGTGGCCAAGGTTCCTTCACTCACGGATATGACCTTGTCGCATGATGAGCATGTCATGTACGGCACGCTCTTTTTCCGGCAGACGACAAACCATTCTCTGGCCGATACCCAGGCGGTTATCCCCTTGCGCCATCTCTTATCTTTAACACCAAAGGGTTTGCGTGGTGGGCTAACCGGCCTTGTCCCCCTCGAACGGTCTTTCACCAACCAAGTCGATAAAGATTTAAAAACCGCCGAGTTTTGGAGTTTTCCCTTAACCTTGATTGCTCTGGTGTGGATATTCCGCAGCGCAATTGCGCCCATTGGCCCCCTTGCGATTGGGTTTGGCGGCATCACCGTGGGGCTTGCCGGCATTGACCTTATCGCCCGGGTTGTGGCCATTGCACCGGAAGTCGAGGATGCCGCGGCCATGATCGGACTTGGCGTCGGGATCGACTATGCTTTGTTGATGGTGCACCGCTACCGGTTGGCGCGGCAGACGCAGTCCGCAAAAGACGCAGCCAATATTGCGGCACTCACGGCGGGACGGGCTGTGTTATTTTCAGGCAGCATTGTCGCGGCCGCTTTTGCAGTGGTTCTCTTAGTCAATCAGCCCCTGATGCGATCGATGGCTCTGGGCTCCTTAGCGGCAGTATTAGCGACGGTCATCGCTGCTCTGACCTTGTTACCTGCGGTCTTAGTCGTGCTCGATCCTTGGTTGGAATGGCCCTACATCGCCTCAAAAAACACACCTAGTCGTTGGTGGCAAGCATGGGCTAGGCGGGTTATGCAGCGCCCTGTATGGGCACTTATTGGGTCCAGTGCTCTATTGCTGGCTCTAGCCTATCCTGTGACGTCCATGCATTTTTGGAATCCCGGAGTCGATACCTTACCCGCGTCGTCCCAAACGCGAAAAACGTATGATATTTGGGTAAAGCATACCTTTCCCGGCGTGGGCAGCCCGTTATGGGTGGTGTTGCGCAGCTCCTCGTCTCTTTATACCGCGCAGAGTTACCGAGAAGTGCAAGAGGTGCGAACCCAGATTCTTCACCAACCGGATGTTCATGCGGTCCTTCCCCTTCTTCCCTCACTGCCCCCAACCACCTTTACCAAGCAGCCACCCCTCTTATTCCGCGGTGCCTTAGCGCCTTCTCGGCATACATTTTTGCTAACGGTGTTTCCCCAATCGCACGGGGAATCGCAAGCAACCCAACAACTGGTCAGGCATTTACGGTCTTTACATTACGCCTTTAACGGCCGCGTACTGATTGGCGGAGGTGTGGCTTATACCGTCGATGTCATTGCTTTAATCTTGCACTGGCTACCGATTGTGGCGGCCCTGATTGCCGTGACGACGATTATCTTGTTGTTTCGCCTGTTTCGCTCAGTCGCATTAGCCATCAAGGCAGTGGTCATGAATTTGCTGTCTGTTTCAGCCGCGTCGGGCCTTTTAGTCCTTATCTTTCAAGATGGTATCACCCGGCCGTGGACCGGTATAGGAGGAGCGGGCGCTATTGATTGGACCACGCCGTTAATTTTGTTTTCGGTCCTCTTTGGTCTCTCCACAGACTATGAAGTGTTTTTATTGACTCGGGTCATGGACTATCATCGGCTCCACGTACCCGATGCTGATGCGGTCGCGCAAGGATTAGCGGATACCGGACGGATAATCACAGGAGCTGCGCTGATTATGGTCACGGTCTTCATTGCGTTTGGCATTATTGGACTCGAGTTTATGCAAGAACTTGGTATTGGTCTTGGCATCGCGATTCTTCTCGATGCGACGGTAGTCCGTTTAATTCTCGTACCGTCGATTATGCGCTTATTGGGATCTTGGAACTGGTGGCCCAGCAATTAAAAAAGCCCCAGACTCATCAGAACCTGGGGCTGAGACAAGGTAGCCGATTTAGGACAAAGATGTGACGTAGGTCAAGGCAGCTTCAAAATCGAGAATCAAGTCGTTAATGCTTTCAATTCCCACAGAAATCCGCAATAAGTTGTCATCAACCCCTCGGCGTTGTCGTTCTGGGGCTGGCATGGCCGCATGGGACATCGTTGCAGGGTGACTCACAATAGTTTCAACTCCACCCAAACTCACTGCAAAAATGGCATACTGCAGATGTTCCACAAAGGCCTGCCAATTCAGAGAATCCTCTAACACAACGGACAACACGGCACCTGCGCCCATGGCTTGGGCCATATGCGTTTGAAGACCCGGATGATGAGCAAGCCCTGGGTAATAGACCTGCTTGATGCCTTGTCGGCCCACGAACCAGTTCGCTAAATATAAGGCATTTTGTTGCGCACGGTCCATCCGCACGCCCAATGTCTTGATACCCCGTAAGACCAGCCAACTGTCATCGGGTCCTAAAATGCCGCCCCAGGTTTTTTGATTCTTGCCAATGCGTGCCGCAAGCTCCGGATCCGTCGCCACGGCAAGCCCCGCAATCACGTCACTATGGCCCCCTAAAAACTTCGTAGCGGAATGGACAACGATATCAATTCCCATGGTAAGCGGGCGCTGCAGGTAGGGAGACATAAAGGTATTGTCGGCAATGGTTATGAGACCATGCCGATGGGCCAAGTCGGCGACACCCCGCAAGTCGGTAATTTTGAGAGTAGGGTTAGACGGGGTCTCGATATAGATCCCCCGGGTACGGGGCGTAATATGCGCTTCGACCTCCGCCAAATTTGACAGGTCGACATACGTGGCCTGTAGACCATAGCGAGCAACCAGTTGAGCCATCAGGTCAAAGGTTCCGCCATAGATATCGCGTGGCAGAATCACGTGATCGCCTTGCTCAAACAGCATCATGACGGCGGCGATGGCCGCCATGCCTGAAGCAAAAGCAAAGCCATACGATCCTTGCTCTAAATCCGCAATAGTGGCTTCCAGTGCTTGGCGCGTGGGATTGCCCGCGCGGCTATATACCCAGGCTCCCGTCTCACTAGGATGCTGATGAAACGTTGACGCATGGTAGACCGCTGTACTGCTGGCTCCTGTTGCGGTGTCAATTAATGATGCATTATGAATCAATTTCGTTAACATATCCATGTCGCCACGCCTACCCTTCATCTCGTCTTTGAAGGGAGTGTAACGAGAAACCCTTAATGGCACAAGGACCAGGCAAGCCCGTTGGTACTTCGTAAGGAACCAGGCAAACCACTAGGGGCTGAAGGTATCCAGCATGCGAAAAAAGCGGGCCATGCCATTTTGAATCGCCGTCGTTCCTAAGGCACTGACGCACAGCCGGATCCATCCACGGTATCGATCGCCTATGCCAAAAGCCTCGCCGGGTGCAAATAACACGTCACGTTGAGCGGCATAATCATGCAGGGCATATGCATTGATATGTTTCGGCAGCTGGACAAACAAATAGAAGCCTCCGGTGGGATGACCAAAAAGGAAGAGGCCCCGGCGCCGAATCAACTCGGATGCTATGCGCATGCGACTCGCATAGATGGTCTGAGCTCGCGCGATGTGCTGCGTCACGTTGCCACTGCGCAGCCACCCTTCGACTAGTAGCTGAGTGACCGTGCCGGTATGCAAATCCCCGAGTTGTTTGCGTTGGCTTAAGTATTGAATAATGTCACGCGGAGCCACCACCATGCCCACACGCAAACCGGGCGCGAGCAATTTGGACAATGTGTTGAGATAAATGACGGGAGCATCCCCTGGGGCCAGTGCGTACAATGGCTGGGGATTGGCTGTGGCTAAAAAGCCATAGGCGTCGTCTTCAACAATCGGCACTTGATACTTCTGAGACAGGGCAAGCACAGCTTGGCGCCTAGCGAGACTCATCACCGTACTGGTGGGATTGTGGAAGAAGGTTTGGACGTAAATCATGCGCACGGGATGCTGGGCAAGGGCTTGGGCCAACGGTTCCACCCGGATTCCCTCTTCGTCCATGGGCACCGCGAGAACCTGGGCACCGTGGGAGGCAAAAATTTGCAGAGCCCCTGCAAACGTAGGTGATTCGGTGACGATGTAATCGCCCGCTCGGGATAATAGACTGGTGACATAATCAAGGCCTTGCAAGGATCCCGACGTAATGAGAATATTGTCAGGATCCGCGGCGACTCCGCGTCGGCTTAAGTATTCTTCACTTAGCGCTTGCCGAACGCGGGCAATTCCTTGCGTTGGAGAATATGAGAAGACTTCGCGCACATGCTGACTTAAGAGATCACGAACAATCTCTTGCAACTCATGTATTGGCAATAAATCGGGATCAGGCATACCAATTTCAAAATTATAGCGTGCACTACTACTCGCGGCAGACATCAGGTCACTGAGAAATGTCGAACTGGGACGATACGGCAGGTCTTTTCCGATCAATGACGGGTTGATGGGAACAGGACGCAAGGGAATATTGACGACAATGGGCGCGGAGGCGGCGGTCCAGTGAACATAACCTAAAGACTGCAGCTCTTCCCATGCCCGGCGGACGGTGGAGCGACTGACACCAAATTCTTCTGCCGTTTTGCGTTCCGAGGGTAATGCCTCGCCTACATGCCAACGTCCTTGTTCAATGGCTCTACGGATTTCGTCCGCCACCCGTTGAAATTGCATCACAGTCCCAACCTGCCCCTTCTATCTCATACCGTGGCCGCACTGTCCGCAGAACTTATCTCCTGCGTCAACAAGGGCTCCACAGGAGGGACACGGCGTGCGCGAGACGGGGTCTTCATCCCGTAAGGCTTGCTGCGCCGATTGAAGACGTTGGCGCAGTATGTCAATGTGAGCCACTGCGGGTGCTACGCCCACAAATTGAGGATCAAGGGATTGTCCCTGGCTTAAAGACGGGTACACCGCCTGACCCAATTGTTGATATGCCTTATCAAGCTCTGCTTGCGCTTGCGTCACCTGACTGCGCAAATTGGTCAAGGTTAATTGGTGGTCAACTTCTTGGGCTGCGCTATTGACGGCAGCCATAGCCTTAGGATACGGAGGATTGGACCACGTTATCTTCAAAGCGGGGTCATAAAACTCGGTTGGGGGTTCTGAAGGCACCGGACTATCTTCGACAACCCCTTGACCATGGTAGAAGCTATCGATAATGCCTTGCTGATTAATCCCCATTTCGAGGGCCGCACGCACATACCGCTGACTGAAGACAGGACCCAATCCGCCTTCAGCCAGGGGACTTTGGTTGACGCGGGCCATGTTAAAGCCAAAAGGATAGGCACTCCAAAAACGGTCGCCGGTCAATGCACTGCGCGAATTCCACAGAGACGGCGGAAGATATCCGACATCCACAATTCCAGTTTTCAAGCCTGCAAACTCGTTCGACGTAGATGTTTCATACTGAAATTCCAGCTTCTTAATCGTGGCGCGATGTCCCCCATACGCCGGATTGGGCACAAAGGTCCAGTAATCGTTGGGGGCCATTTGCGAAAATTTAAACGGACCATCCACGACGCTATAGGGCTTTGCTGTCGGTATATTCGCAATGCTCTTAATGTAATTCAGCTCAGCCGTCATATTCGTGGGATATTTGTCCCACACACTCGCGGGGACCGGGATAATTTGGGCCAAGCCGTTGTGAATAAACCATGTCTGGTTTTCAGGATGAACCAACGTGACAATGACTTTATCTGGGCCGTCAGCGGTGACGCTTTGAAAATCGGCCGGGACACCGCCCCCTCCCGCGCCCCCATAAGACCAGACCGCGTTATTTTGACTGGCTGCATCCATAATGTTCCACGTGAACACCACGTCTTGGCTCGTCACCGGTTGTCCGTTGGACCACTTATACTTATGGCTTAACGTAATAACATACCGCGTCCCACTCGCGTTATACGTAATCGATTGGGCGAGTGATTTCTGATAGTCAACCCCATCCGTTTTGCTGATGTACACCAAAGGTTTGTACATCAGAAAGTTCATTTGGCTATTGACATCAATAAACGCCGTAGATGCCAGCACCGGAAAGAACCAATCGGGGGATGTTTGCACTGGCAGAGCCATGACGACTGTGGTGGGGGCTTTAGTAGCCACAGCCGCACTACTAGGGGCTTGAGTCCCGCACCCAGCTAACGTCATTCCCAGCCCCGCAGCGGTAAGAGCGAGTGTACGAATTTTTGCCACGAACAAGGCCTCCTAACCAATTAAAATCACGAAGTACCGCATTCAGGGGTTCACATTACGAAGATATAAGCGTTAACTCGCTAATTTTCGACAATATTCGTGAAGATATGTGATATTATACAGGACGAAGCAGGCCAAGCAATACTTGGCCTATAAAAAATTACGGAGACCGAATGCCCTGGTATCGTGCACAAAATTCGCCAACGCTCACCCCATTGGCCTATGTCGCCCTTTGGCTAGCTTTGCTCACGATTACGACGCGGAATCAATGCAGCAATTCGCTGCCAATCCTCTGGGGTGAGCTGAGTCAACATATTAAATTCGCCGGCGCCCTTAAGCCATTCCCCGCCGTCAATCGTTACCACTTCGCCGTTGATAAAGGCGGCGTAATCTGAAAGTAAGAAGGCTGCAAGGTTGGCCAATTCTTCAGGTTGGCCGCTGCGCCCTAAAGGAACACGTGCCGCCATGGCCTGCTCAATTTCTGGGGTGGGTGCTAACCGGGACCACGCCCCTTCCGTAGGAAAATGCTAGTGTACGATGACTGTGCAGACGGATTTCCCACCGACCTAGGGAGCCTCGGCGGAGGGGACCGTCATCAGTACACTACGTCCAGTTCTGGCGTGGAAAATCCGTCTACTCTGCTTATGACGAGGTGATACCCATGCCCCGCAAACACATCCATTCCCATACGGCTAGCGTCTACAAACCAGCAGACCTCACACCGTTCTATCAGACCTACTCGAACCTGCTCAAACAGGTTCAAAGCTGATTTCCTGCTTCGCTGAGGCCGGTTTCACTCCAGTCTTACGACTAGAGCCAGAGCCGTCCTCTCCACAGGCTTCACATCCGGCGGAACTCGCCGTAGAGCCGCTTAGGGCGGCCAAGCCATACGCCAGAAGATTCCTGGCCGCATTCTCATCCCGGTCGTGGATGGTTCCACAATCCGGGCACGTCCACTGGCGTACCGCCAGAGGCATTTTGTCCTGTTTTACGGCACACACTGAGCAAATCTTGCTGCTGGCAAACCATCTGTCCGCCACCACAACGATGCCGCCGCGCCGTTCGGCCTTGTATTCCAGTTGCCGCCGGAACTCGAAGAAACTCATATCGGCGATGGAGCGTGCCAAGCGATGGTTCTTCAGCATCCCGCGCACATTCAGGTCCTCGATGCCGATGGTATGAAACCGGCGAGTGAGGTCGGACGTGAGCTTGTGCAAAGCGTCGGCCCGGATATTGGCGACACGGGCATGGAGCCTGGACAGTTTAGCCCTGGATTTTTTCGCATTCTCCGACACCGGCAGCCTTACGCCCTTTGGTATAGGCGCCTTGGCTGCCAAGCCGAGCTGGGCTTTAGCGGCTCGGTGCTTACGCGACAGACTGCGGGACAACCGCCGCAACCGCTTGCGCAACGCCCTATGGGGCTTGGGGCCTATGACCTTTTCTCCCGTGGAGAGCGTTGCCAACGCCGATACCCCCCAATCCACCCCAACCGCGCCTTGGTTTTCAGCGCGGCGTTGGGGTGGTTCTTCGGGATCCACGGCGATACTGACAAACCAACGGTCGGCCACACGGGAGATGGTGGCGGACAGGAGCTTGCCAGTGAAACGCAACGACTCCCGCATCCGTACCCAGCCCAGATTAGGGATGCGGATGCGGCGGCCGTTGAGAGAAAACTGGTCGTTGGTCAGGGTGAAGCGGTCGTGTACGCCTTTCTTGCGGAACTTCGGATACTTCGCCCGTCCCGCCCAGAAATTCTTGAAGGCTTCGCCTAGCTGGATGATGGCCATCTGTGGTGCGTTTTTGGTGACTTCCAGCATCCACGGGAACTGATCGCGCTTGAGGGCGTTCAACTGGCGGCGCAACGATTGTTGCGAGGGCTTGGGTAGGCTCCAGGGGTTGGCTTTCCATCACGCCTCGTACTGCCCTTGGTTGAGAATCACGACTTCCACCTGCTTCGCCTCGCAAATGGCGAAAACCAGTTCCGCGCCGAACCGCAGCAGGCGGTCCTTGTGGGTGATCACCAACCGTCCGACCTCACCCCCGATGATGGCATCCAGAAGCCGTTTCAGGCCCTTCTTGGGGTAATTCATGCCGGAACCCAGGTCGGCAATAACCTCAAATGTCCAGCCTTGCCGCGCGCAGAACAATGCCAAAACCTGCTTTTGCCGTTCCAGATCATCCTTCTGGTCGTGGCTGGAGACTCGCGCATAGGCAACGGTGCGCCGGTTTGCCGTATCAGCACCATGAAACCACTCAGGGCGCAGCTTCGCCAATAGCGCCGGTGGCCGCCGGGCGTATGTTCGGCCATGAGCCGGCCTTCCGCCTCCCAGCGTCGCAGAGTGGTCATGGATACGCCCAAGGCTTTGGCCGCCTCCCTTATGCTAACTAATCTCTCCATTTTGGATAGTATAAGTTAGCTTTGGTTAGTTATCAACCGAACTGTTAAAGCCCTTGTCGCCGACGTCGTCCACTCCCCCCACAGCCCCCCCAGAGTTATTGCCTTCATATGCTTCGGCCCATCCTCCAGAACCTCTCGAATTTCTTGAAGAATTGCAACGCCCTACCATATCGCCACAGCGGAAATGGCGGTGGGTCCATATTGGGGTGATCGCCGCCGGGCTTCTTGTGGTCGGAAAATATGCCGCGGCCAGTTCATGGCATATTGTCACGACCACAACGCCAGCTCCATCATCCGACACCGGCGTCAAACCATATAGCATGCTCGTTAATTACCATTATACCCCAGGGGTAAATCCGCTTCCGACCGTAGATCAAGGACTGCCCCCGACGACGAATGGGTCGGGCGTTACGACTTACTCTGCCGCGATGCAACCGACGGTATTTTTAGGGGCATGGACATGGCAAACTTTTGCTACATTGTCGGCCCAGACCGGCGTCCCCATAACTTCACGCACGTGGCAGGAAACGGGATTACCGCTGTTATGGATTCAAACACCGACGGTAATTGAAAACGCGATGCCCCTGCATTCGAGTCCGCCAACGTACATTCCGGAAGCCTTTCCGGCTTTTAACACGATCCTTCATGCGTCGTGGCAAATTGTTACCCCTACGACGGAGGTTATTGTCGAGCAAACTACTGGTCATCCGGGAGACCTCCGGGTAGGGATTGCCTGGAGTCAAAATGGGTTTAGTGCGGGGGGTGTCATGAACGCCGGCATTCAAGCGCGATATATGATTGATGTGCCACGGCAAGACAAATGGGCTGCCTTAGCAGCCATGACCACAATAACCCCCAACGGTCCCAATATTACAAATGCCCAAGAAGGCCAGAACTACCCCGATACCAGTTCTATTCCGGTCACACCGCCGTTATGGTAACAGACCATGATGAGCTCCTCATCGGGTAGGATATTCCAAGCGCTGTGCTAGACACCCGTGGGTGCGAAAGAATGTGAAAGGACTCCATAGCTTGCATGCGCATTCCGCTAAATTCGTTAACTGCGTATTCGGCTGCCATCCTACAATAGTAATAATCTCTAAGGACCCACGTGCTGACTTGTTTGGCGAAAGGTCTAACATCCTTTTGTACTTGCCTGAGTCAACGGGTCCGCCCCTTAGGGCCGGACCGTTGACAGCTTTGTGCCCTATGCGCCTGATGGCGGGGTCATTGATACTCTGTCACGCCATTGATTAATGGCGCCGTGCAGCCGGGTTTCAATGCGCGGCCCCCGCCGTTTATAACCTAAAAGCGACATCAGTTCCTTAACAAGCTCTTCATTTGTACGCAAACGACCATCTGATTCGAGCCAGGCGATCAATTGGACTAATTCCTCATCGCCTCGTTGGTCAATGGAAAGACCTGGCGTCACCTTGGGCGGTGGCCCCTGTGGGGTCATCGCCTTCACCGGCATTTGTACACTTTTTTCGATGATAGGGCCAAGATGAGACGTACTTGTGTCCGCCGCCGTGATAGCCGCTTGGTACGCCCTGAGGACGCGTTCGACTTCTCCCCCGGGGTTTCTAAACCACTCGGTCGACCAAATCCGATGAAATCGCCAGCCTAAGGCTTCAAGTTGCTGTTGGCGCAACCGGTCCCGGTCGCGAGCGGTGGGGGCCGCGTGGTAGGACGCGCCGTCACACTCAATGGCCAAAACAAATTCTCCCGGCCTCTTAGGATGCTTCACGGCAAAATCCAGCCGATATCGCGAGACACCCCACTGGGGGACCAGCGCTAATCCTTTCGCCGTCAACGCATCGCGGACCGCCAATTCAAACGGGTTCAAAGGCACGTCATCGTGGTTGTCTTCCCGTTCTAAACGGTCCCCGTGAGATTCTGCATACTCGAGGAACGCGCGCAACAACTCCACACCACGAGACATTTTGCGTTCAGGGTCCATATCGCGAGAATCAAACGAGGACACGACCGTCAGGGTTTTTCGGGCCCGGGTGATGGCGACATTAAGTCGCCTTTCCCCTCCATTATGTAATAGTGGGCCAAAACGGTAAGGAAGCGTACCACTACGATCCTTGCCGTATCCAATAGATAAGATGACCGCATCACGCTCGTCACCTTGTACCCGTTCCAAGTTTTTGACGAAAAAATGTTCGGGTTTATGCGCGTCAAAAAAAATCGGCTAAGTCTGAGTGAGAGCGCAGGGCTGCATCTAAAGCCATTTGAATGCGTTCCGCATGCTTAATGCCCATGGTGATGACGCCTAGGGAATCCTGGGGGCGCTCCTTGGCATGTGAAAGGATCAATTGCACCACGCGTTCTGCTTCTGCCGCGACACTTTGAGCATCTTGGTCAGTGCCCGCAGTTTGGGGTACTAAAACATGACGCACTGGCCGATCGTGACCACGGCCAGGAAAGGTAATGAGGCTGTTGCCATAGATATGGTGGTTGGAAAAAGCAATCAGCCGTTCGTCGCGGCTACGGTAGTGCCAACGTAGCCACCAGGGAGACGTCATTCCCGACATCAGATCTAAAACACTTTCATATCCCTCAAAAGGTAACGCTTCGTCATCCTCGATGTCCTCTGGGGTCGAAGCAAAAAATGGCGTCGGTGGCAGCTGATGATTGTCCCCTGCGATGACCGTCTGCTTCCCGCGCGCAATAGCGGCAATGGCATCTTCAGGCAGCACCTGGCTGCCTTCATCGAACAAGACCAAATCAAACAAGGTTTGCGCGGGCAGCAATTGACTAACACTCAGCGGACTCCCTACCCAGCAAGGACGGAGCGCCAATAAAGCATGGGGCGCCCGTTGCAAAAACTTTCGAAGCGATAAATGTCGCGACTTTTTCTGCGATTCTTGGCGTACCAATTGCTCTTCTTGTCCGAACGCATTAAGCATGGTGATAGCAGCAGATGCGTGGTGCCGTGATACGCGTAAGCGTGCAATATGCAGGCGGTCTTGGTCATCCGATCGAAACTCTTCAATGACACGCTCGTGATTTTCTCGCGTAAACGCGCCCAACTCCGGGTCCCCAGACAAAATGTGGTCGACCGCTGAGGAATAGACCGCATAGCGAAACGCCTGACGCCACTCCTCAGCAGGAATTTGGCGGTTCTCCAACTCGTCAAGCAAGGGCCCCATATTCGCCCCTTGCAGGGCTTCGCGCAACTGGTGGGCACGCACCATGCGGTGCGGTGTAACCCGGTCATCGGCCAGGGCGTGTAACATCGATTCCCATCCATGCCAATCATGATCCCAAATCGGCAACCCCAGCCGTGTCAAGTGATTCAGAGCATCTCTCACCTCAGCCCATAGGGCGAGGTGGACTTGGTGGTCGTCAGGGACTCGAGGGATGCCTTGGCTCCCCCGCTCGAGCCACTGCGCTTGTTGGTCGACCAAACGCTCGACATCGTCAGGCTGAACCGCACCCGCAATCCGGTATTGTGCCAATGTTTTAAGAGCGTCTTTAAAGCGCGTATCAGTAAGGCGGTGCACAAAAGCGGAGAATACCCCGCGTCTAGCGGGTTCCAAAGCACTGGCCATTTCTTGCAAATCCAGCGCATACACCTCAGAGCGATAGAGGGTTTGCAATTCCGCAATTTGAGGAAAAAGCGTCAGCATGCGGTCGATATCCTGCAACGTCCTCACCTGCCCGTATTCCCCATTCTCAATCCATATGGCCCGACTGCGAAATTCTGGCCACAGCCGGTCGCGAAGATTTTGCACGATGGCCAAGGTCGTAGCTACTTCCTCTACGGTGACGAATCTTGCCTGGGCCCATGACGATGTGGTAATGGATTGCAGTCCAGCCAACTCTTTTAACTGCTCTTCGGCATGGGCTTTCGATTCGGGTGTCCAGCGTTCTAAGGCGGAAGCCGTCCAACGGGTCCCCACCCGGGGTCCGCTATTCATCAATAACTCGCCTTGCAAACGATATAAACTCATTTGAAAGGGTTCCCGTGCGCGATGAAGCTTTTCGACGTAGCGATTGAGTCGATTGCGACGCTCGACCAATCGCTGATGAAGACCATGAGTCGATTGCGACGCTCGACCAATCGCTGATGAAGACCATTGGACTCAACCGGCTCGGCATTCCGAATTCGGTTCAAACTGGATCCGAGTTGGTTCGCAATCATTTTCTTCGATTGTTCAGCCGCCTGCAAATCCAATGCCAGATAATCCAGACCCACATCCTTTAAGCGGCCTAGCACCACATCAAGAGCCGCACGCTTTTCGGCCACAAATAGAACACTTTTGCCGCGCGCCGCATATTCGGCAATGATATTGACAATGGTTTGACTTTTTCCAGTTCCTGGCGGGCCCAAAATAACGCCTGAACGCCCTTGAATGACGGTTCGAATCACTTGTTGTTGACTAGAGTCCGCATCGAGTAACGTAAACTCATCATCCGGTGGGATTTGATCAAGCTCGGCGATGTCTGCGGGGGATCCGCCGGCAAATAAGCGGGTGATGGCGTCCGGATCGCCAGCAAGGGCCGCAACGAGGTCATTTTCGATCAATGCCTCGCCTAGCTCGTTGAGATCTTCCACCATGGCCATTTTTTGAAAAGAAAAGTTGCCCAAAATCGCGATATCCTGAACGGTAAATCCAGGCACTTCATGGGCCTGTTGTTGAATCGCCTGACCCTGGCGCTTCAATGCTTCCCAATTGGCGGGAAGGTCTTCATCGTTGAGAACAACGCCAAAATCCTTCCGTAATACGTGAAGCAGAATCGGATTAACCCGGATCTCTCCTGTACGCATGATGCGGTATTTCATGTGGAGAAGGCCATCGGACTCCAACTGAATGGGCACCAGCCAGATTGGAGCCACGGGATCACGCCCACTATCACTGGTTCGCCATGTGGCCAATCCCGCTGCCAGGTATGCCGTGGTCATCCCTTTTTCCTCAAAATTGCTCTGCGCCTTATCAGAAATCGTGCGCAATTTTTTGAGATCGTCTTCTCGGTTCGCCAAGTATTCCGTTAGATCGAAGGCCTCGTCTCCAAAGAGCTGGTCGATAAATTGCGCATTGACCGGATCGAAACGCAGCGATCCCGTTTTGAGATCCCGGTAATATAACAGGTTGTTGCGCCTGCCTAAGTCAAAGAGTTTTTCTTGCCATTTTTGACGCGCTTCTGTGACGACCTGGCGGCGTAGTGTGGTCGTGTTTTGCTCCGGTATAATCGTATTCACCTGTGTTATCCCTTTCGACGAGTTTTCATGGGTTCTTCTCTTACCATATTGACGATACGCTGTCATTAATCCTATGCGACCAAGACGACGTTGCCGCATGTTTCCGGTCTTTCCTTAAGGAAAATATCTCTATACAATACTACCGCACAATGAATGTCGCTCAGAACCGCTTTTCTAAAGTTCCCATTTTAAGAATCATAGTCTTTGCCGCCGCCCCAGAGCTGGTGAGAACCCTACGATGTAAAAACGGCCTGCCGCTTGGCAGACCGTAGGGACAATCTAGAAGTTGTTAAAGCTTCTTGGTGCAAAAGTACCACGCTTTGCAATCGACATCTTTTTGCGCCGACCGTTCATCAAGCGATTTGACCGTGTTAGGCGGAGAGACGATGACGGGATCTCCGGGCTGCCAGTTGGCGCCTGTATTCACCTTGTATTGGTCGACCGTCTGCAAAGACTTCAATACACGGATGACTTCATCAATATTTCTTCCGGTGGTCATCGGATAATAAATCATGAGGCGCAAAATACCCTCGGGGTCGATGATAAAGAGCGCGCGCACCGCTTGCGTCGTGGCGGCCTTCGGATGAATCATCCCGTAGAGTTTCGACACGTGCATGTCCAAGTCGGCAATAATCGGAAATGGCGTGTGTTGTCCGAAGTCCTTTTGAATCGAATTGACCCATGCTAAATGGGAAAACACCGAGTCAATGCTTAATCCCAATAGCTGCACATTCATTTCATCGAATTCTTTCTTGCGCGCAGAAAATCCCATAAACTCCGTGGTGCACACCGGCGTAAAGTCGGCGGGGTGGGAATACATCACGACCCACTTACCGCGAAAGTCCGATAAGCGGATGTGGCCAAAGGTGGTATCCGCTTCGAATTCTGGAGCGGGCTCATTCAGCCGAGGCATCGGTTGGATATCATAATTCTGCATGGTGTCCATCATTATTCCTCCTCAATATGTTCTAGGACTTTGTCCTATTGGATACAAGATACACTTAAACCTCATCCCTTGTCAAGCATTCCCTCCAGACATGCAGAGCATGCAGGCGGCGTGGCCAATAAAGTTCCGCATCCGAAAATAGTCAAGCACGGTGAAATGTGCTATGAATGATAGAGAACGTCGTGACCACTCAGGAGGGATCTTATGGACCAAGAAGCCAAGAAACGCAGCTTACGGATGATTACATATGGGTTATACATTCTCACCGCCAAAGACGGCGACGATGTGAGTGCCGGTACCGTAAACTGGCTGTCACAAGCGTCTTTTGCACCGCCCCTGATTATGGTGGGCGTCAAAAAAGACAGCCATTTGCATGAAATCGTCGAGAAAACAGGCCATATGGCTCTCAGTATCTTGGGTTCTGCCCAAAAAGACATTGCCGCGGACTTTTTTCGTCCGACAAATGTGGAAGGCAGTCAACTCAATGGCCACGAGTTCGAATTTTCCCCTGAATATGGCTTGCCGTTATTAACCGAGACCCCGGCGTGGTTTGAAGCTCGCGTGACGGATGCCGTTATGCGCGGCGACCATACGATTTTTGTGGCGGAAGTGACCGGTGCAGGGGTTCGCCAACCCGACGCAGTGCCTTTGGTTATGCGGGAAACTGGCTGGTTTTACGGAGGCTAGCCTTAAGGCCCGGGGGAGTCTCCCGGGCCTTTTCCTTTGATTCGAAGGCACACGACGCTAAACCTACCCTAATTCTCAAAATCGCCTGAGCCAAAAAAACTTGTCAACGCAGACCTTCTTATCCCTACCGCTGTCGCGTCCAAAATGCATGGTTCGCCTGATCGCGAGCTTCCAATGCCTCTAGTCGCTGGCTTAAGCCGGGACGCAAAGCGGCCACTTGGCGGATAATATAGTTAATCAACACGAAAGGCGCGGCATAGGAATCGAAGAGGGAAGCGCTCGCGACAGGTACTACAACCACAGGATCAGCGAGTTGCACCGCGGGGGACACCCACCTGTCCGTAAACGCCGCAATGGGAATATTGTCTTGCCGTAAACGTTCGAGCCATGTAATTAAAGGCTGCGGATAGCGTGGAAAGACCCATGCCACAACCAATGCCTCAGGATCTGGGTTGAGTCCAAACGTTTCCCATAATGGCGTGTTCGGCGTTGCGATTTCCACCCCATCTTTCACTTTGCTGAGAAAATATGCGGCATAGGGCACAATGGTCGACGACGCGCGAGCCCCCGCCAGGACGACACGGCGTGCGCCTGCTATGGCCTTGGCCATCTCTTGCACGTGGCTATCCGCAACTAACGCCGGTAATCCTTCGAGATTCTGAATCTCTTGAGCGACCAAAAGATCCGCTTGGGCCGACCATTCAGGTTGAACATAGACGGCCCGATCTGGCGTGTTCCATTGTTCGCGTACCAAGCCTTGCAACGTCCTGACAAAATCGGTATAGCCGGAAAAACCCATAGCCACACTGAAGCGGGTGATGGAGGCTTGGCTTACGCCAATGACGTGAGCTAGCTCACTAGCCGTCATAAAAGAGACTTCACGATAACGTTCAGAAATATACTCGGCAATTTGCTGATTAATCGATGACGTTTGGGCGGCGGCTGCCACCTGAGCGTGAAAGGTTTCTAAGGTCATAGCTTTATGCAAAATGTCCTCCCTGGATAAAACCTCTGCTCCGCGACTGCCCAAGGGCTGTTTCCACGTTCCGAATCAGTCCTAGCCCGCGCGCCCAGGGGTTTCATGCATTGGTCCGTTGCAACCTTGACAACACGATCATACAACACCCGGGGCGTCTGGTGCTGAGCGCGACACGATCATAGCACGACCGCCACACCGGGAAAAGTCGCTAGTCGCCAGTCGACAAAAATTCCCCGGCCATCGCAAGAAATGGCCGGGGAAAAGCGATTGCCTTTAGGGGCCTGGGGACTTTACACATCCCCGAGCCTTCTTCGTTTGCAACACGCCTCTTATATCTTTTTTAAGCGTAATGAAAATGGAATGCTCAGCAATACCAAGATGGCAGTAATCGTTAAGGCTTCTTGACTGCCCACGCGCGTAGCAATCATACCGATGCCACCTACGGCTAAAGCTCCTAGGGTATTGCCAATCCCCAACGTCAATCCTGAGGCCATGCCCTTATTCTCCGGGAAGAGCGCTTGCCCATACACCATTACCACAGAACCCGTGGAATACAATGAGAATCCGAGCAATCCGATGCTTAGCCAGATGCCAATGCCGCTTGCGTGCAAAAACGCCCATAGAAAAAGGCTCGACAATACGGCGGATCCAATCAAGACAGGCTTGGGGCCCAATTTATCCGAAATAGCCCCACCGGTCATATTGCCAATGCTCCCCACCAAAAACAGGGTGGACAATAATGCCGCCGATTGGCTTAAGGGCCGGTGTAAGTGATGCCACATAATCGGGAGCAATGTCATGGTAGCCATGGACGCCATATTTCGCAACATGACCACGGCTAACAGGGTGCCCGCATGCTTCAAGCCTTGGCGAAAGGCCGGGGTCCATATTTTTTGGTTGCGGATTTTAGGACGCGGGGCCGGACGCATCACAAACCACATGACAATCGCCATGGCCATTCCGGGTAGCGCTAATACCCATAAGCCGTGTCGCCCCAAATATAAGAATGTCGTGGTCGCCGCGATCGGGGCGATCGCGCGTCCAAAATTGCCCCCTATCATAAATAGACTCATGCCTAAGCCTTTACGTGAACCCGAGAGCTCCCCAACCAGAGCCGAGGCATGAGGATGAAATGCGGCATTTCCTAACCCGCCGATGAGCAAGGCTGCCACAAAGACGGCATAAGACGGGGAAAACGCTAAAGCCGTAGCTGACACCAAGCTGCCCACAAAAAGGCCGCCGGCCACAAACATGCGAGTTCCCACCCGGTCGGCCCACAATCCCATAAGCGGCTGCAACATTTGTGTCGTTAAGGCGGCGATGGAACTGAGTAAACCCGCCAACGCGACAGAGAAATGCATGCTCACCATCAGGACCGGTAACAACGCTGGATATAAATTCGGATACGCATCATTCAAAAAGTGCGAAAACGTATAATAGCCCGTCTTCCATGATGGGCGACTTGCCTTTGCTGACGCCGCAATCGTTCCCCCCGAGACCATCTGCGCTACCCTTCCTTCTTTGAACTGTCATTATCAGTATACTGATTTCGTATCTTCTGCCAATAGTCCAGTGGGTGGATTTTTCTTTTGGGCATCCGTGTGGGCAACAGGCGTCAGTGTGGCAGCGCAGTGGATTCGCGAAGCATGAAGAAGCACGGCGTAGTACGGCTCAACCCACCTGGCAGGCCAAGATATGTCTTTTAAGCCCTGCGCCGTGGGCCGACCTTAGTGGTAAAATCCTGTTACTCGCCGAGATTTTTGTTCAACCCCGAGACCTCTTCAAGCGACGTCCCCACGAAAAAATAACGAAGGCCTCCACATTACGAGGCCCTCGTCACGTCACTGCTTGACCTTAGTCCGGTTTGTAAACATCATGATCCACATAACGGTTCCCTGATAACTCGCTTAGTAGATTAATCGCCACTTTGGCTCCATCGCCTGCAGTAATAATCGTATGCATGCTGACTCCTGCAAGGGTTCCGGCGGCCCATATGCCGTCCACCGAAGTTTTGCCCGCGGCATCCGTCGCCACAATCGTTTTAATTCGCGGTTCCGTGCCCGGCTTGGTCTCAACCCCGATACGTTCAGCCAAATCGGTATAAAGACCGGTGGCGAGAATTACTTGTTTCGCTTGATAGACGTGGTGTTCCGTCTCGATGTCAAAGCCTCCACCATCGCGCGGAACAATATTGGTGACCTGTTCATCTGTGATCTCCGCTCCTAATTCCCTGGCTTGGGATTTTCCAAGCTCGACCATTTCAGGTCCCGTCAAAGTGCCTGCCCCATAATGGTTTTTTATCAAGGCTCGTCGCGTGACACTTAACCCATTGTCAAACATGAGGGTTTTTTGCCCGGCTTTTGCTAAAAACATCGCGGCGCTGGCCCCTGCCGGCCCAGCCCCGATAATTGCGACATCATACATCGGTTCTTTTCTCCTTCCAAGCCTTTCATGGGTGAGTCTTCGCATGTTTAGCATACCAGACAGGAATGGGTCCCTCAACGAAGGCGGCAAAGATTGGTATAATATTTCTAGCATATCCGAAGTGATATGTGTTGACACCGGTCCCGATGCCACCGACTTTGAAAATGGAGGAACCAAAATGCCTGAACCTTTAACGCTTGACCCTCAACATACGGCATTAGTCGTGATTGACTTGCAAAAAGGCATTGTCGGTATGCCTGCTGCACCACATAGTACCAGTACCGTGGTCTCCAACGCAGCTAAATTGGCAGACGCATGCCGAGCCGCTGGGGTATTCGTTGTGTTAGTCCATGTGGGACCGTCCCCCGACCGCAAAGACGCGCTAAATCCTCTGACTGATCAAGAAAACAGTTGGCCCACACCGCCTCCGGGTTGGGACGAAATTGTGCCGGAAATGGGGCCAAAACCGGGCGATCATATTGTTCGTAAACGGCAATGGGGTGCCTTTTATGGAACGGACTTGGACTTGCAGCTAAGGCGGCGTGGCATTAACACCATTGTGTTAGCGGGCATATCCACTAACTACGGCGTCGAAAGCACCGCTCGCGATGCTTATGAACGTGGTTACCAACAGGTCTTTGTTGAAGATGCCTGTTCCGCGCGCTCTGCTGAAGATCACGCGTTCGCCTTTCGTGTGGCCTTAAGCCGCATCGGACGCATCCGTTCGACAGACGAAGTTATTCAGAGCCTACAAGCTTAACGCTCAGGGGATAAACGCCCGTGCTTACGCACCGCGTTTATCCTTACCCTATCACACCAAGACTGCCTCTTCTCGCGGCGACCTTAATGTCACGACACTATCCGTGGAGAAGAACATGCTATAGTTCTGGAGCATTCGAAGGTACTCACGCGTGTCAAAGCGAATGGCTTAGCGCTTGAACAAAATCGTCAATAATATCGCTGCTGGATTCAATACCTACAGAAATACGCACAATACTCTCATCAATCCCTACAATCTCTTTCTCTTCAGAGGTTAACTCGCGGTGTGATGCCACCACAGGATGGGAAATGGTCGTCGCGACGTCTCCAAGACTTGGCACCAACCGCACCCGGTCGAGGTGACGGATCATCGTCTGAACGCCCTCATATCCACCGTCCACAGAGATCGACACAATGCTTCCAAAGCCCCGCTGCAGAAGGCGTGTTGCCACCTCATGATCGGGGTGAGATGGCAAGCCCGAGTAATAGACACGGCGCACGCCCTGGGCCTGCTCTAATGCCTGCGCCAGCTCAAGCGCATTTGTGCTCGCTTGCCGCATACGCAAAGCCAACGTGCGTGCCCCGCGTAAGCAAAGCCATGAGGCAAAAGGATCGGGGGTAAAGCCCGCCGCATCCACAATGTGCGATGCGCGCTGAATCGTGTCATGGACCCCCACCACGACTCCCAAGATGAGATCACTATGCCCTCCGATGAATTTTGTCAGGGAGTGTACCACCAAATCCGCTGCCCACTGTAATGGCGTCGCATGAAACGGCGTCGCAAAGGTATTGTCAATCATGACAGGCACATGGTGCTCGTGAGCTATGGTAATAAGGTGCTCAAGATCACAGACACGCCCTAAGGGATTCGAAATACTTTCCATGATTAGGAGCCCCGCGCCTTGCCCCAGTGCGTCACGAACCGTTTCTGGGTTGTGGGTATCGACCCACTGCAAACGATATCCCATGGGACCCAATATATCACGGACAAGCCCGACCGTTCCCCCATAAATTTCCCGAGCTACAAGGATGCAACCGGGATGGGGCAGCAATGTCATAATGCCGGCTAGAAGTGCCGCGGTCCCCGACGATGTGACAAGGCCGGCCTCAGCCCCTTCTAAATTGGCGACAAATTGCCCAAGCGCCTCCGTGTTAGGATTTCCTCCGCGCGTGTAGGAATAACCGGGGCGTTGTCCGCTCAGCACTTCGTCGACTTCGTTAATATCCCGAAAGGCATAGGCAGCCGTTTGAAAAATTGGTGGGGATACCGCGTTATCAGGAGAAGGAACAAGGATGGGCTGAACCGCTTGCGAATAAATATCCATAGAGTATCCGCCCCTTTATGATGCGTGAGTACAATGAGACTACTTTTTACGCCCAGCTTGGTATTTGAGTCATTATAGCCGGGCTATAGCCTACACCGCAAGGCGGCCACAAATTCCTGTTCTCATGTCGCGACCTCCACGCACTTAAAACGCTTAGAGCACTGACGACTGTTTGTGTATTCGGTCATCATCTCATGTGTTAGAGGCAAACCGTCAGAAACGGTCAATATGTTTGGGGCGGTATTTCGTGAGTCGGCGCCATTGCCCATCCGGTTAGTCCTAAAACTGCAGGTAATAATGCGGCCCAACCGACAAAAATAAATGCAGCAAAACTCACGAGCCCAACAATCAGGGCCGCGAACCGTTCAGTGGGAGCTTTCAACAAACGCCACGCGGATGCCATAGCCAAAAGGTATAACGCAATAAACACCGCAGACGGCCAGGCAATTAATGTGGCCAGCGATACATCAAAGAGGGCTTTGGCACCTAAAACGATGGCAAACGGAATGACTAACATCGCCAGAACCCGGTACGGCGTGTGCCATGTGTCATGCAGCTTTGAAAAGTAAGGCGGCAAATCCCCAAGACGCGACTGGGCATAGACCAAACGCGAGAACCCCGCAATATACGTATGCATAGTGCCATAAGTAATGAGCAAGGCAATGACCGCGGTCAGCATGGCCCCCCACGGTCCCAGACCAAGTCCCACCAACTTGGCCAAGCCCGCACCACTGTGCCCCATATCGTACGATTTTGTCCCAATGGTTACCGTCACGACACTCAGATATAACACGTCGATAACCACCACAGCTAGCCCCAAAGACTTGGGGATGTTATGAACCGGGTCAACAAATTCTTCGGCCAAATGCCCGACCATTTCCCATCCCACAAATGCCCAGTATAACAACGCAATCGATTGACCAACAGGCCACCATCCATGCGGAGAAAAGGGGCCAAAGTTTCGCCAATGGACGGCCGTGACTGCGCTGGCTACGGCTGCGACGAGCAGGGCGCTAATCCCCAACACAATTCCCGTTGCTGTTTTTCCTGACCATTCCACGCCCAACAAATTGATCACCAGGGCCGTAACAAGTAATGCTGCGGCCAATAACACAATAGCTCCATTACTCCAATGAAGCAAAGCTCCCATATAGCCAGCGCCAATCAGTGCTGCTGCGGGCGCGGCGACGGGAACGGTGCCTAAATAGAGAATCCCGACCATTCGTCCTGCCCGGTCGCCAAAAGCCGCTCGAACATAGCTGGCAATGCCGCCTGCATCCGGATAGCGGGTTCCTAGTCGGCCAAAGGTCCACGCCGTAGGAATCGCGAGACAAGCCATCGTCAGCCATGCCACCATCGCAGCAGGACCTGCCATTTGGGCGGTGACTTCAGGCAAAATGAGAACGCCAGAACCCAAAACCCCCGCGATCGTCAACCCTGCGCCCTGACGCCACGTCAACACCTTGTTCAATGAGGCCACGACTGTTCTCTCCTAATCATGAGGTTGACTGCCCAGAGCCTCCATGGTGTATTTTAACCCACACAAAAAATAGGACGGACTGTCTCAATCCGCCGTCACGGCTAGGAGTATAACGCAAGGACACCTTGACTGTCGAGGTGGTGAACTTCTGCTCAGCTGCAGGAAGCAACATTTTGACTCCCAAATGGAAGAGAAGAACGATAACATCAATCGACGTGCGCTAGCGCATTGCGGATGGAGCCCACGCATTACGTCCGACGGTTTCACTTATACGTTAGATAGTGGCGCCGACACGTCCCTTCGGAGGCGAGGGGCTTTTTGCTAGACACTTCCCTCTGGACTATGGTTTTCCACGGCAAACGCGGTCATGGCGTATTATCAATCGGGGTGTATTTTCCGTAACCTCAACGCCCACACCCGTCAAAATGACGCCCTCTATTATTGTTTAAGCGAGACGATGTGGTCCTTCATCCAAGACCACTTTACGTTCCATGACCATTTTGCTGTCGTGGATCGCACGGGCTGGCTATGGGCGATCAAACTAGATAATAGCTGAGCTGCGGGGTCACTCAAAGGCGGAGCGTTTTCTCATCATGTCAACCCGGGCAAAATACTCCGGGGCAAGCAATCCATAATATTTTACCGTTCGAAATTGCCCTTTTGACCACACGTGATCCCAGAGCATCCCTTCATAGGTCAAGCCGAGCCGCTGATAAATGCGCTCCGCTTGGGTATCATCGCGTAAGCAACGTCCTGTTACCCGGTGAAGTTCCAAATCTGTAAACCCAAAACGTAAAATCTCCTGCCCTGCCTCCCATTCTATCCCTTGTCCCCAAAAGTCACGGGATAAAACATACGCATAGCGTGCTCTGTGACTTTTCCTATGCCAATGATCATCAAATCCGCAGCTACCAATCACTGTTCTTTGGCGTTTGTCTTCTATCGCCCAACAAAAATATGGGGCCACCGTATAGCGCTCAACCACCGACTGTACCCTTAACCGCGACGCATTCCCGTCCGCATGGGCTTCCCATAGCGTCCACTGAGTCACCATAAGATCCGAGGCGTACGCGAAGACATCTTCACTATCAGACAGCCTGAAAGGACGCAGAATTAACCGGGGCGTTTCTATTTGCGGCAAGCCTTTGCATACATCGAATCCCACAGACGCACCCCCATTTCGAGGATTTCAGGAGTTGGTTACCGACTTTAGTCTAACGCTCTTCATAAAGAAAATATTGTCACTTGTCTTCTTCATGTAAGACAAGGCCAGTCGAGACATTCAGACAGCCCTTTGCACAATCAGCCTGGGGTCGGCACGCCTCGGCATACGAATCGCATGACAGGTGGGGGACTTGTAGGAATAGGACACGAAGTGGACAGACACACTGTCATTAGACCACACAATTTGGCAATGAAAAGAGGGAGTCTAATGAACTATCGCGCCCTATTTGTTGGGTTTGGGGTTACCATGCTTCTCTTCACCGGTTGTGGCACCGAAAATCCTCCGACACCAACACCCAAATCCCTGCCCTATGAAAGCACGCTTCTAGGACGAGGCCACCAAATCTTTTCTAATACCTGCACTCCCTGCCATGGTCAAAACGGTCAAGGTATCAGCGGGCCCGCGTTATGGGGACCAAATTCTGCGGTCGCAGGATTTCCAGGATTTAGCCAACTTGAACAGTTTATTCAGCAGAATATGCCCGCCAGTATCCATTCAGGCGAAGCAGCACGTCTTTCACCGGCTTGAGTGACCGTCCCCGACCAAGGCATGGCGGCCTTCAACCCCGGCCTATCGGCAAACAGGCTTCGGTCGCCGACTATTTGCGGGTCCACAAGCCCCTTACAGAAGCGGGCCTGCCGTTTCGCTAGATGCTATATCGTCTATGTCGAGGGCCTGAGCCAACTCATACATCGGTCGTAGCCAGTTCGCCTCCATCACTGTTCCTAGGCGATCGAGGTCTTTCGTTTCGAAAGCACGAATCAGCTCTTCATGCTCTAGAACGGACGCCTCGCCAGGCGAGGCGTGGGTGAAGAATCGATACTTCAAGCGTCGAATGTGAAGTTGCAAAGTTCCGACGAAGGCGGTTATATAATGGTTCTCGGCCGTCTCGACAATGCGGTCATGAAACTCTTCGTCATGCTCCATGGCCTTGAAGACATCATGCTCCTTGAGAGACTCCGCAAAGCGGCCATTGATTTCTCGGAGCTCGTCAAGGATGCGCGAGGTCATTCTGGGCAAGGCCAACCGGACTGCAGCTCGTTGTAAGGCGGCTAGGGGCGGATACAGTTGATAAAGATCCCGCGCCTGCACAGCGCGGACACGGGTATCGCGCCCACGCCGCATCTCAACGAACCCTTGCGTTTCCAGAATGAGTAACGCTTCGCGGACGGGCGTGCGACTAATGCCCAGCGCTTCGGCGATGACCGCATCGGATATCCGCTCCCCGTCTCCCAAGGTGCCGTCAATAATCCAACGCTGAAGCAGTTCCATGGCATACGATTTCGACGAGTGTTGCGGGACCGGTGGGATGCGTGGTGGAATTGGCATCACCAATCTACCTCCTATTTGTTGCCTAAACTCTACCAAATATATTAGTATATTACTCCGTAAAGGGGTGATAAAATGTCGCGTGTTTTCTCCACGTTTGCGGACGTCGACCGTTCCGTGACAGGCGCTGTCTTATTATACTCGGGCGGCCTCGACAGTCTCTATACTGCTCAGAGGCTACGGGATATGGACATTGCGGTGACCGCGCTCACGGTGAATGTGGGACAATCAGCCTTGCCGAGCCACGAAGAGGTCAAGTCGTACGGGCTTGACCTCATTGTGGTTGATGGGCGGGAGCGGCTGGCTGACGAGTTTTTGGCAGCGGGTATTCGAGCCAACGCTCGATACAATGGCAACTTTCCCCTGTCGTCGAGTTTTACCCGGCCGCTGATGGCCCAGGAGGCCGTACGGCTGGCTACGGAGCGTGGTCACACCTTGATCGTCCACAGTGCCACGCCCTATCAAAATACCGCAGCCCGAGTCAACTTATCCATATTTTCCTTGGCCCCTAGGTTGGATCTGCTGTGTCCCGGTTTTGGCGATTACATTTCACGGGAAGCCAAGACGCAATACCTCGCCGACCGCGGCATCGCGCCACCGCGGACCTTACATCAGACGTACTCCATTGATGAAAACCTCTGGGCCCGGGTGATCGAAAACGATTCGTTAGAGGACCCCGCGATCGACATTCCGGTGGAATCGGTGTTTGCGTGGACGCGCATGGAGGAGAAGCCACCGATCGTCGTTACGATCGCGTTCGAGCAAGGGCAGCCTGTCGCTGTCGATGGTGTCCCCTATCCTCTCTCGCAATTGATCGACCATTTGAATCAATTGCTTGGGCCCTATGGTATTGGGCGCTTTGTAGGATTAGAAGACGGTGTGTTTGGCGTCAAGAATCCCGAACTCCGAGAAGCGCCGGCAGCCCACCTGATTCTTGAAAGCCACGCGTTGCTCGAAGAGCAGATCCTAGCAAGGGAGGAACTTCGGATCAAACGCACGCTGGACGACGAATGGACCCGGCACGTCTGTCTCGGCGGTTGGTTTTCGCCGCTCAAACAGAGCCTGGATTTGGCCATTCAGAATCTAAACCGTCCGATTACTGGCGAGGTACGATGGTCCGTATCCCATCAAGGGGCGTTTTGCTTGGCGCGGCGTGCGCCGGATTCCTTACACGCCGGAGCCATCCCAACCTTTCCGGACGAATTCCAACCCTACACCCTTGAAAGTTTTTATCGCTCTCTGGCTCGTCAATACCGCATTGGAACGGTGGGCAACGAATAGGAGGAATGAATACCATGGCAATACAATTCGAACCGTGTGACATGATGACATCTACACACTCCGTAGGTCTTGTGCCGACGCTCGTTTTGTCGGCTGAAGAACGGGAGATTGTGGCTGGCGTAGTCGAGGAACTCCCCCTGTTTGATGTCTTTAATCCTACGCCAGAAATTTTAACATGGGCACAACAAGCCGCGTCCCGATTGCCGCCCCGGCTTGTCTCCATTCTCTTGGACTTCCGGGCCCGCTCCAATGAATTCGGCACACTGCTGTTTCGCGGCCTGCCAATAGACGCAGCCTTACCGCCGACCCCTCAAGATGGCCGTCCGTCGCCTGAGAAAGGCACCCGGGTCAGTGAAGGGGTCTTGCTCACGATCATGTCGGTGCTGGGAGAACTTTTATGTTATGCGGACGAAAAAGACGGGGCGCTCGTGCAGGATGTGATCCCCGTCCAGGGGAAGGAAGACACGCAAGAGAATACGGGATCGGCCTACCTCGAATTTCATACGGAAGACGGATTTCATCCCTATCGCCCCGACTACGTGGCGCTGTTGGGTTTACGGCCCGATCATGACCATCGAGCCGAGACCGCGACAGCTTGTATCCGCCGTGTCTTGCCCAAACTGCCGAATCATGCCATCGAAATCCTGCGACGGCCGCTCTTTAGGATCCGAGCGTCGTCGTCTTTCGGGGCCGCATGGAGTCGGAGTAGTGATGGTTCCGTGGGTTGAGGCGCTTTTACTACGGTATCGCATCCGCTGGCCCTTGATAGGAGCCATGGCGCTGGCGGTCTTGGGCACCGTGCTCGTAACGTCCGTGCACGGAGGCCCGTTCACGTTGAATCTCGGCGACGGACTAATCTTGATTGCCGCTGCCCTGCGCGCGACCCAAATGACCGTGACGAAGCGGTGGGTCCCGGTCGACCGTATGGATATCATTGCATTGAACGGGATCCAGTTCACCACCGTGTTCCTGATCTGTGGCGTTGCGAGCGTGCTCACAACCTCATCTAGCCACAACATGACCGTTCTCCATGCTCCACTGTTCTGGGTGATCGCGGCCTACTTAGGCGTCTTTGGCACGGTTGTGGCATTTGTCGTCCAAATGGTCAGTATTCAACACACCTCCGCGGCGCGGGCCGCCTTGTTGCTTGGCCTGGAGCCAGCTTTTGCAGCGGTGTTCGCCGTCGTCGGGGGTGAAGCCTTGTCGGTAGTGGCGGGAATTGGAGGTGCGCTTATCGTGGCCGGAACCCTGTGGGGGCGGAGGGCCGAAGAAGTCCGTCGCGCTGCTATGGATGGAGACGTATTAGCGCCAACATCCTCTTAGAGCATATCACGTGCCGAACACTCATCGCGGCAGCGGACCTTCCGGGATTCACCGCCGCCAAGTGGTTAACCGTCGCACGGGGAAATAAGAGACTCCAACCGACTCGTATCAGCGCAGAACTCTGGAGACCAATGCATTCATAGGCTGACTTCGGACTTCCTGCGCCGTAAGTATAGACCGTCGTGTCAGCAACGTTAGTTCCGAACCGTGGAACTAACGTTGCTGACAGGGTGAGTGGGAACGGCGTCATATTGCGGTTTTGCGGGATTTAGAATGTCGACAAGTTTACTTCTCTGGACACGAGTCGACATAGAATCTCCCGGTTTAGTTGCGGCTTTGACTGGCGGGTTCGGTCGGCAAAGGGGGTGAAAGAGTTGCCCAGTGTTCGAGAAACGGCTTATCCGAGACTGAAAAGCAGCTACTCACAAAAAGAGTTAAACGAAATATATACTCCTACTCCCGAAGAACTGATATGGGCGGAACAGAACACTCGAGGCGATGTGGCCCACCTGGGTCTCTTAGTCCTGCTGAAAATATCCCAACGGCTTGGGTATTTCGTGCCCCTTACCGAGATTCCGGAGGTCATCATGGATCATATTGCCCAGTGTGCGGGAATTCCTTTACGGTCTTCGGACGGTTGGAACAAGTACCACGCATCCGGTACGCATAAGCGTCACCGGGCATTGATTCGAGATTACCTGGGTATACGATTTTTTGATCGGGAAGCCCGACAAATCATGGTCAATGCCATGGCTGAGGTGGCGTTAGTGAAAGATGAGCCGGCCGACTTGGTCAATGTCGCGATGGAAAAACTGATCCAACAAAATGTTGAGTTGCCCGCGTTCAATACATTGGCCGAGGCTGCCCGTCACATTTATGCCCGCAGCAAAAGCGTACCGATGAACTCGTGGCGACGCTCCGGGATTTTCTCACGGCTTATCAAACCGAAGGCAGTGCCGAAGAACGCGTAGAGGCATTGAAAAATGTCATTGGTGACCGAACAGCGACTCTTTTAGAAGGCTGTGAATCCCACCTGGGTTATGCGGGCAACAACTATTACCCATTTCTTTGGCGACACTACAAGAGTCATCGAGCCACCTTGTTTAAAATTCTCCACTCCATTCGACTGCGCTCCACGAGCCAGGATACCTTGATGGAGCAAGCCATTACCTTCTTACAATCCCATCAGCACTCACGAGCGGATTGGGTTCCGACCGTCCAAATGGTCAAGAAGGGATCGGGAAAAGATGAGTCAGAAAGAGTCCCCCTGGTCGATCTCTCGTGGGTACCGGATTCTTGGTGGCGGTGGATTAGCCCTCAACGTAAGAGAAAATCCATGCCGGAAGAAATCAACCGCCGACACTTTGAAGTGTGTGTGTTTACTCACGTCATGCGGGAGCTGAAATCCGGGGATCTGTGTATTGAAGGCAGCGAGAAATATGCGGATTATCGCGAACAATTGATCTCGTGGGAGGAGTACGAGCAAGGCGTTGAGGCATTTTGTGACCAGGCTGGTTTGCCTTCAAATAGATCGTCTTTTGGGGAATGCATTCGATCCGACCTAGCACGAGTAGCCAATGACACCGATTTATCGTTCCCACAAAACAAACAGGTACGCATCGAAAACGGCCAAGCGGTGGTCACGAAATTGAAAGCGAAGTCGGCTCCGGAAGGGCTAAAGGCCTTGGAACGATACATTGCCGACAATTTGGAACCGATCAACATCCTGGACATGCTGGCGGATACCGAATACTGGTTGAATTGGACACGGTTCTTCGGTCCCATCTCGGGCCATGACGCCAAGCTCGAAGACCCGGACCAGCGCTATCTCACCACGGTGTTCTGTTACGGATGCAACCTGGGACCGACCCAAACGGCGCGGTCTTTGGGAACCATGGATCGAAAACAAATCGCCTGGATCAATCAAAGGCACGTCACGGAAGAGAATTTGGAGGAGGCCATCCGCTATGTTCTCAACTCCTACAACAAATTTCTCCTTCCAAAATATTGGGGAACCGGCGAACGCGCCTCGGCCGACGGAACTAAGTGGGACCTCTATGAACAGAACTTACTCTCGGAATATCACATTCGGTACGGGGGATACGGGGGAATCGGTTATTACCACGTGTCGGACACCTACATTGCGTTATTCAGTCATTTTATTCCGTGTGGTGTCTGGGAAGGGGTCTACATCTTGGACATTCTCATCCACAACCAATCCGATATTCAGCCGGATATTTTACACGCGGACACCCAAGGCCAAAGTGCTCCAATTTTTGGCCTCGCTTATTTGCTGGGGATTGAATTGATGCCGCGGATCCGCAATTGGCACGATCTGGACTTTTATCGACCGAGTAAGGAATCACAGTATCAGCATATCGATGCACTGTTTTCTTCCTCTCCAATCGATTGGCAACTGATTGAAACACACCTTCCGGATATGCTGCGAGTGGCCATGTCGATCAAAGCCGGTCGCATTACGCCTTCAACCATCTTAAACAAACTGGGGACCTACAGCCGAAAAAACCGCTTGTACCAAGCATTCCAGGCGTTAGGGAATGTCATTCGTACGCGATTTTTACTAAAGTATCTGGCCGACGAAGCGTTGCGGCGGACGATTCAAGAAGCCACCAACAAAAGTGAGGCGTTCAACGGCTTTACCAAATGGGTGTTTTTCGGCGGGGACGGCATTATCGGAGAAAACGACCGGGAAAAACAGCGGAAAATCATCAAATACAACCACTTGGTTTCTAACTGCCTCATCTTTTATAACGTGTTTGCCTTAAGTCGCGTTCTTCATGACTACACGTTACAAGGCAATGCGTATGAGGAGGAGGTGATCTCCGATCTGAGTCCCTACCTGACGACCCACGTCAACCGATTTGGGAAATATCGGATTGACCCCACTCGCCGTCCACCAGAGCTTGCATTCGATGTGCCGATTGTTCAAGGGGGGGTACCGACGCCATCGTCGCAATGAAACATAATATCATTTATGTTTCATTGCAACAGTCCGCGAGCTATAATAGGACGATGTAAAGAAACATAATTGATATAAAGGCGGCGTTGTTCCCATGAAACATAATTTATTCGGCGATCCCGTGCTGCAGGAATTCCGCGAGCACCTGGTCGTCCAGGGAAAATCCCAGAACACGGTCACGTCTTACATCACATCCGTAACCAAGTACATGGTTTGGTTTTCCAGTCGATACGGTAAAGCCCCCTCCCAGTTGTTTGCCGAAAACGTGGCGGAATACAAAGAGGATTTGAATCGGCAAACCGTCAGTGCGGCGACCTTCAATGTCCGCATGGCGGGTCTTCATGCTTGGAATGAATATCTCGTGGCCAAAGGCATTCAATCAGACCAAGTCATTCACAAGAATGATAAGAAAAAGATCCAACAACAGTATGCGTCTCCTGCAATACATACGGAACAAGAAGTGCAGCGTTTTATTCAGTCCGTGTTGGAAAGCCAAAACCAGCGGGACTATACGCTCGTGAATTTACTGGCTTACACCGGATTGCGAATTAGTGAGGCGTTGCATCTCGAATTGCACGATGTCCATTTAGAATCGAGGGAATTGGTTGTTCGCAGCGGCAAAGGAAACAAAACCCGCACCGTTTTCTTGTCCGATAAAGTGGTTCGGTTAATCCGTGATTATATGAAGCAGGAGCGGGGCCAATACGGTTTGGCCCATGTCAGTCCCTACCTGTTTCTGAGCAACCGGAGTCCACAACTCTCACGGATCACGGCTTTTAAATTCTTCGTCAAGTACAGCGAAGGAACGGGTATTCACCCACCGATTTCTCCCCATGATTTACGACATTTCTTTTGCTCGAATGCACTGGAGAAAGGATTAAATGTCCATGAAGTCGCAGCAATTGCCGGACACAGTAACATTCATACCACACTGATGTACACGAATCCCAGCCGGAAAAAGATCCTGGAGAAAATCAATTCACTGTAGCCCCGTCTGGGAATTGCTTATGGCCCGAAATTCAAGGAATCGTTGCCGTACCCGCGGTACGGGTCACCATAGAACAAATAATCCAAAGCTGTCATTATGGCGCTTTAGGTCATTTGACGATATCAAAGGGTGCGGTAGATATCGTGGTTGCAAAACTGTAGCAACGGGCGCGACTTTGTGTGCCCGGGCCTATTTTTCATCCCGTTTATCGGGTAGCGTAATGGATGTACCGTTTATTAGATGTATCTGGCTCCTTCAAACACATCCTCTAGAACAGAAAGGTTGGGATGGTTAATGGTCGAACGCTCTGCTCCACGCCCGGTCGATCACGTGGTACGGCATAGCCACAATTTATTTTATAATGCCGTAGTGCTCGGCCTGTTTTTGGCATCCTTTCTGCACGTGCTCTGGGTCGACCTGCAACATCTCGCCATGCGTCTCCTTCGAAAGCGTCTGGTCTAAGACCTCGCATCCCGCCTTTACGGGCGGGATGCTTGCGCTATGCGCTCACTTAGCCCTCGTGCCCTTACCCCTCTGTATCAGGCTCCATGAGGCGATATCCAACACCGGGTTCCGTAATAATGTAATGAGGGCGTGTGGGATCTGCTTCAATTTTTTTGCGGAGATGACCAATATAAATGCGGAGATAGTGGCCATCATTTTGATAGGTCGCCTCATGCCATGCTTCTCGTAGCAATTGGGTGTGCGTCACCACCCGACCTGCGTTGATGGCTAACACGCGCAAAAGTTCATATTCAATCGGCGTTAAATGGATGACCGTACCGTTTCGTTCCACACGATGCTGAACAAGATCAAGAACCAGATCGCCGACGCGGACCACGGTCGGTGCGGACATGACCTGACGGTGACGCAATGCCACGCGTATTCTCGCCATTAATTCTTGTTCCCCAAAAGGTTTCGTGACATAGTCATCAGCTCCTTGATCTAATGCCAGAACTTTTTGGTGTTGATCATCGTGCACTGTCAACATAATGATCGGCACCGCGGATGTCTGACGAATTTGCTGAAGGACATCCGTGCCTTTCATATCGGGCAGTCCAATATCTAAAAGGATGACGTCAGGATGCAGCGCCGATGCCATGGTGATGCCCTCTTGACCCGTGCCCGCTTCGTAAATCATATAGCCGAAATCATGGAGCATAACGCGCAGTAGCTGGCGAATCGCCACTTCGTCATCAATGATCAAAGCGGCCACGCTCATGGTCTTGCCTCCCCCTTTCCTGTAATGGTTCCCCTTCCGAGACTCTTGGCAACTCTATGGTCATGATCGTTCCTGTTGGTTGATTACGGGTGGCCACAACTCGCCCCCCATGTGCTCGGACAATGCCGTCACAAATGGCAAGCCCAAGACCCGTTCCGGAAATGTGTTGCACCGAGGAGGAGCGGTAAAATTTTTGAAATAACTTTTCCTCTTCACCAGGCACTATCCCTATGCCCCAGTCCTTTACGGCTATGGTAATAGCGGAGTCGGTCGATTGGCATGCAATTTCAATAGGACTGCCGTCCGCCGAGTATTTGGCAGCATTACTCAGGACATTCACCAAGGCTTGTTCAATTAAAATCTCATCAACCCAAAGCGGACTCACATCATCAGGAATGGTGACGGATAAGGGATGCGTGATTAATACCTCCGATAATTGGCGCAATACGACTCCAATTAAATCCGATGCATCACAAGGCTGGCAGTTGAGTCGCAGCATCCCGCTCTCAATACGCACCATACCCAATAAATTTGTGATCACGCGGTTCATACGCCAGACTCCCGATCGGACATTCATAAGCAGTGTGCGTTGGTCATCTGGTAGCCCGCCACGTTCCTTGACCAAATGATCGACCGCCCCCATGATCATGGTCAAAGGCGTCTTGAGTTCATGGGAAATTGAGTCAAGAAGCGCTGCATGCAAGCGCTCGGACTCCGCCATGAGATCGGCTTTGCGAGCTGCTTCCTCATATTGAACGCGTGCCACGGACACCGCAGCCAATCCCGTAATCGCTTCTATGGTCTGACGTTCGTCATCTGTGAACTGGTGACCGTGCCCATATTCACCCAGGCACATCACCCCATGGATAGTGTCCTCAGTTTTCAAGGGAAGATAGAGGAGTTCCGGCTTGTGCCGTTGACCAAACCCAACAGGCTCACCGTGTTGGTAGACCCATTGCAAAACGCCCCGATTCAAGGACTCGCGCGGCGGTAAAAAGGCAGTAAAGCGGCATTCGTCGGTCCATAATTGCTTGGCCCCGAATTAAACGCATTATACGGCTGAAGTTTGCCTGTGGTAATTGACGTGGTGTCTGATGGCCGACCCCAAAAATATTGCAGCGTGTTCCCAAAATATTGGCCGACATGCCGTGCTGCCACCGGACGCCCTTGGACAGTAATTACGCTCCCATTGGCTTGCCAGGGAAAGAACAACTGGCCTATGCCGACCATCACCAAGGGAAATCCTAATCCTAATAGAACCCATAATATCACGGTCAATAAGGCTGCACGCTTCATGGTCTGACCCATAATATCCCTCCTCTTTCTGACCTTTAGGCCAACCCAAATAATCCCAAGACATGGTCGATGCCCCAAATCCCCACAAAGGGAATAATGACCCCGATGACGCCCCAGTTAAAGATGTTGCGTAAGAGCAGTCGGTCGGCGGATTGGGGACGATACTTCACGCCGCGCACGGCAAAGGGAATCAATGCGGGGATGATGAGCGCATTAAAAATTAATGCTGACAAAATAGCGCCTTGCGGCGTTTTAAGGTCCATAATATTCAAAGCCGACAAGCCATGTAACAGCGGCACCCCGGCAAACATCGCGGGGACAATCGCAAAATATTTGGCAACATCATTGGAAATCGAAAAGGTCGTCAGTGCTCCTCGGGTAATTAAGAGTTGCTTCCCGACTTCTACGACGTCCAACAGTTTCGTCGGATTGGAATCAAGGTCAACCATATTTCCAGCCTCTTTGGCGGCCATTGTTCCCACACCCATAGCTAATCCTACGTCGGCTTGGGCCAACGCCGGGGCATCATTCGTCCCGTCTCCGGTCATAGCCACCAACTTACCTTGGCTTTGCTCCTTTTGGATTAATGCCAGTTTCCCTTCGGGCGTCACCTCCGCTAAGACCTCATCAATGCCGGCTTCGTCTGCAATGACCCGTGCGGTAATGGGATTGTCGCCCGTTGCCATCACCGTGCGGATACCCATAGCCCGAAAATTAGCAAACCGCTCTTTTAGCCCCGGTTTGACCACGTCTTTAAGACGAATAATGCCTAACGCCCGATTATCGACGGCCACAGCAAGCGGCGTACCGCCAGCACGGGCCACGCGTTCTGCGGCCTCTTCCAAGGCCTTAGGTGCCTGCCCAACCATTTTAACGATGGCATCCACCGCGCCTTTGCGAACACGGCGTCCATCTGCTAAGTCGACGCCACTCATTCGGGTATTCGCCGAAAACGGCACCGACTCTCCTGAAAACGCCAAGGCCTGTGGACGCTGTAAAATATGCTGGGCAAGTTCAACAAGCATCCGTCATGGCTCGCTGTGGTCTGGGGAGGGGGTCTAACTTCACAAGGGTATCACGCACAAGCTCCCCAAAGCGTGATGGCCGAGATGCGGCGGGTTGCGTACGAATGGTATTGTCCATCAAAAACTCCTCCTCATTAGGCCCTGTTCGCTAGGAAAAAACATGGTGGGCCACCAGTAGGTAATGTTCAGCGAGCGGGCCGAGCGCCATTATTGGAAAGAAGGTGAGGGCATTGAGAACAATAATCGCCCCTAACAGAATGCTTGCAAATAACGGGGTATCGGTGTGCATAGTCCCGGATGTTTCCGGAACCGCTTTCTTCTGCCATAACGACTCCGCCACTAACAGCATCAACACCACCGATGCATAGCGTCCAAGAATCATCACAACACCAATCGCAATTTCGTAGAACGGTAGGGATGCGCCCAATCCCCCCAAGGCAGACCCATTGTTTGCCGCCCCCGATGTAAAGGCATAAAGAATTTCAGACAGCCCTTGTGGACCGGGATTGAATACGCCTGCCATTCCTGATGGCGTCGCGACCGCTATCGCTGAGCCCACCAAAATCAGCAAGGGATGGAGCAAGAATGCGATGGCCGTCAGCGAAATTTCTTTTGCTTCAATTTTCTTGCCTAGGAATTCCGGGGTACGGCCCACCATCAGCCCCATTAGAAAAATAGTGAGTAAAACGAACATGAGCATGTTGAGGAGCCCGACTCCTTTACCCCCAAAAACCATGTTGAGAAACATCCCGAGAAATAAGGCTAAACTGGGGATAGGCAAAAAACTGTCATTGGCGGCTGACACGGAACCCGTCGTAAAGGCGTTTGAAGCGGTCTCAAAGATTGAAGTTCCTCCGATGCCTTGTTGTAATTCGGTACCGACATAATTGCCATGGCCGGACAACCCTAGAAGATTGATTACGGGATTTCCTGAAGCTTCGGGAAAATAAATCATCGCCAACATCGCCAAAAACAGGGTACCAGCGACAGCAATCAGGGTCCAGGCGAGACGCCTCTTTCCTGCGAACAAGCCGAACATGTAGAAAAACGCTACCGGGACGAGACCCATGGCAATGCTTTGTAGGACATTGGTCAATGCCGAGGGGTTCTCAAGGGGGTTGGCACTATTGGCGTTCGTAAATCCGCCTCCGTTTTGCCCCAAATGCTCGATCGCTTCCCAGCCGGCAATCGGCCCACGCGGAACAATTTGGGTTTGACCCGTTAAGGTGTGAAGGTGCAGATATGGTCCCAAGGTATCCGGTACACCTGCTGCGACAAAGGCCACCCCAAAAATCAAAGCCAACGGCAGTAACACCCGCGTTAAGAGCAGCGTCAAGTCGACAAAGAAGTTTCCCAATTTGCGGCCGGTAATCCCGCGGATAAAAGCCAGTCCCACGGCACCGCCACTCGCAGGCGTCACAAACTGCAAAAATTCCAACACGGCAAATTGAGAAAAATAGGAGAGGGTATTTTCCCCGCTATAGGCTTGCCAGTTTGTGTTGGTGGTAAAGCTGGCTGAGGTATTGAAGGCGAGTGGGGCATTGAGATTGGGAAAGTGTTGGGGGTTGAAGGGCAACAGTCCTTGAACTCTCAATAAAGTGTAGGCCATCAATGCCCAAAGCATATTCATCAACACAAACGAGACCCCGTATTCTAACGCCGTCATCTCACTATCCCGACTGACATGGATGAGGCGGAAGATCACATTTTCCAACGGTTTAAGCGGTCGATCGAATAACGTGGGTTGAAACGTAAAAACTTTATACATATAGGTCCCTAAAGGTTTTAAGGACAGAAGCAATCCTCCAATGACCACTCCCCATACTACCATCGTGCTGACTGTCACGGTCGTCTTCCTCCCGTCCTTAGAATTTTTCCGGATGGATAATCACGTAGACTAGATACACCATAATCACCATCGAAAGAATCAGCAGCGCCCAATGTCCCATCACACACCGTCTCCCTCATAATTTCCGAAACCAATACATCAGCCCAATGGTTCCGAGATATAACCCCACAAAAAGCAGTCCTAATCCCAGGGTTGCCACGTTTAACCTCCATTTCCTGCCACCGTTTTTCAGACCGTTTATTCGGATACTAAGCTCTTCACGTTGTTCCACGTGCGCTACCCAATATAAGACCGCGCCTCAGGGCTTTCTAGTAAAAAAACCGTAAAAATGCCGTAAAAAATTATTTCCATGCCAAACGGCTGGTCTCCTTAGCATGGAGAGATCAGCCGTGTGCCCGAAGTTTCGATGGGATTCATTGACTTGTACATGTCAGGAATGTCACTGGGTCCGGCCGGTGGCCGGTTTCGAAAGACCGTGGGGTGCCAACCCACAAAGACTATTTGGCTTCTGCAGAATCGGAGATTGGGGAATTTTGCATCTATTGAGGGGTTAAGCGCGGACTCCACTCGGGCGCCTTATCCATATGTGCCGTCGATCAATGCCATCCCAAACCACAGTCCAACAAGGTGAGGTTCTCCTAAGACTTAACGCCAAGGCTTGTCGACTCGCTGGGAGTGGCGTTGCAAAAAATTCTCCATCGCTGCGCTCACCAACTTAGGCTGCTCAATCATGGGGTAGTGTCCGGCATCGGGAATGATGGCAAATTCGGCGTGAGGGATTTTTTTGAGCGGATCGTCTCCTGGCGCTAACATGCGGTCATACTTGCCCCGAATAACTAACGTCGGACACTGAATATGCGGCAATAGCCGTTCGATATCGGTGGTGAGGTTGGTATGAATGGTTTGCTCGAGGACGTGGGGTAAAATGGCGCGGGAAGCTTGATCTTGCAACACCATAGCCCTGTCATCAGGCTTTTGATAGAAGGCCTGCAGCCAAATGCGATTCAGTACCTGCATTCGCTTGGATTCCGGGGTACGATTCAAGAGCTGCTGCACCCGTTCGAGATGATGGCGGGTCCGTCCTGCACTCGAAGGGGCGGCTCCCCCTGGAAACGTATCCATGACAATAAGCGCATCCAGGTAATGACGCAGTTTGGCCGCGACAAATAATGAGCCGGCCCCGCCAAAAGAGTGGCCCACAAGAACCACGGGGGCAATGTTTAATCGCCGAATGAGTCGAATCGTATCCCGCGCATAGTCTTCGATCGCATAACCTGACGGGGGTTTAGCACTTGCGCCAAATCCGCGTACATCCACTAAATATGCGCGGTAATCGTGCCATGAAAGATGGGGCAGCAATGGCGCCCAACTCTCCTTAGACATGAGCCACCCATGAAGAAAGACCATGGGTCGTGGGCCATCTCCTACCACATCGACCGCGAGCGTGATATTTCCTGCCGTTACGAACACGCCATCGCCTCCATTCCTTTTTATTTTACCTATGGACCATCTCTTTGTAATGACTAGTCATGTCAACGCGTCCAAAATTTTGCAAGCATGGACCATGTCGCCATGGAGAATACTGCTTGACACGGCAACAACACTTGGATGTAACCTAAAAGAGATGAGAAGCGTTATGGCTGACAGAGAACTGAGGAGGCAAAAACACATGAACCGCCGTTTCGTCCTTTGGGCTAGCAGTGTCCTATCCGTGCTCTTGTTAGGGGGCTGCGGCCAATTCAGTGCTGTCAGTCCAACACCCCCGAAGCCTGCGTCCCCTCCTGTCTCTCATTCTGTTCACGTTAGCCAGGTATCAGCAGCGCCCTCGTTAGACCCGGTGCAAACGACGAATCAACCCGAGTCGGCCACGGCGCGCCCCGCGCAGCCTACGGTAACACCGATCTCGCACGCCACAGTGACAACGACGGTACCATCACCCACGTCTTTGGATGCGGCAACTGCGTCGCCTTTTAATCCCGTTGTCCAACAGGCACTTGCTGCCATCCAAGGCCATACGGTATTGCCGTTGGCCGGTCCGCGAATTATCCCTACAGCCGCTTATGCTCCGACTATGGGGATGGGATTTCTCACCGCCCAAACCGTCGTCGGACGTAATCATTGGACCGTGCACCTGCGCGACACGACCGAAAACGAGCCCGTCAATAGCCCAGAGATTTCCCAGGTCTTATCCCGTACGCCTTTTGTGGGGTCCTTTGGGATTAGAGAGTTGTCAAGCAATGTTGTCGGCACTAATGCCTTGGATGAAACCACCTTGCGCCAATTCAACCCTTTATGGAACGCCCGCCAAGGAATTATTAATGCGACGGGCAAAGAAACCTTAGTGGTGGGCCCTCCGCATGCGGCCCTGATGGCCACTGCCTATGGGTTCGGTCATACGTTTAATAATGCCAAGTTGATCTGGAATGAAGGGGATTGGACGTTAGAAATTACGGGAGGTAGCCCGCGCTATGAACAAAACATCGCTTATGACTTGGTACGATATCTTCATGCGCATTATCTGCCCCCCTATACAGGGCTCATCATGGTGGACCTCATCCACCCTGCTCCTCTTTTAGCGGACACAGCCGTCACGCATATCGACTGGATCGACGGCCGCTATCTTATGCATATTGACACTCGCATCCCGTCGTATGCTAACCCTGTCGCGGCGGCTACGATGGCGACAACATGGTACTCCTATTAGTGCAGTGTAAGGAGGCATGAGTCGTGGAGCAGCCCCGTGAGACATGGGTGACCTTCGCGCACGCGGCGGACCTGGCGCACTGTTCTTTACAGTTAGTCAACCAACTTGTGACACAAGGCCTCCTGGAAGTGAGAACTGTGCCAAATCCGCATGGAAGCACATATCGCCCCATGCGTCTCATCCAATATGAAGAGCTGGCCCATTGGTTAGCGTCCCACCCCGGTGCCAAGACTTCGCACGTCACGGCGGTGGGGGCCCAAAGCCTCAAGCTTCGGCATGTGGCCAGTCGCCTGCGCCGTCTCGACGATCAGCGCCCATGGATTAGTTTGCTATTGATTTTGCTGCATTGGGAAGAAGATCCAGAGGTGACAGCCAACACCGTCAGCCGGGTCCTGCCTTCTTTATGGGAAGCGACCGCACGAAGTCAACGGCGTTGGTACCCAGCAAAAGACGGTCGCACCGTCATCCACTGCACATTTCCCGGTATTGGCTACGCGCAGTGGATGAGCTCCTGGCAGCCCCCAGATGCCCCCACGCCTATAGATCTACCTCTACAAACCGCCGGCGTGTTTTATGGGCGTTTCGTTGGTCCCAAGGAACCTGCTCGCTATCCCCCTAGCGTTGTGCAGCAAGACCTAAAAAACGCCCTGGTGGCTTTTCAACCGCGATGGTTTTAGTCTCCGAACAATTGCGACGCAGGAATGTGGCCCATGCGCCCGGATTGAAAGTCCTCAATCGCTTGTAATATTTCGGATCGGGTATTCATGACAAACGGCCCGTAGGAAAAGATGGGTTCACGAATGGGCTCTCCCCCAAGCAATAAGAGCTCTAGACGCGGCGTTGGAGCATCTTGCTGCGCATTGGCGCGAATGCGCACCGTATCACCGGGTCCAAAGACAATCCCATCCCCTTCAGCAACGGGTGCGTCATCGGCTCCGACCCGCCCTTGCCCGGCTAAAATGTAGGCCATGGCGTTATACGACGCAGGCCATGTCGTGCGAAACTGGGCATTGGCCGTCACACTGACATGTGCGACCGTAATGGGCGTCCAAGTCACGCCAGGGCCTTGAAAGGAGCCTAACGAGCCGGCAATCAGGCGAATAATCGCGGTTCCATCACTCGATGCTAAGAGCAAAACCTTGTCCGCTGAAATACTTTGATACCGTGGCGGGGTCATTTTCAGGCGTCGGGGCAGGTTTACCCATAGCTGCACCCACATGAAAGTTATTTTAGCCAATGGACAGATGGCGACCTGTCCCGCTGAGCCTACTCTGATCGATTGGCCTGGCATTCTCACGGGGTCAGAAGGCACCTTGGCTTTGTTCACGGAATTGACCTTGGGCATCTTACCCAAGCCGCCGGCGGTGGGCACGTTATTAGCAGGATTTGATGGTCTGCCCGAAGCGGTAACGGCGGTCTCTGCCATTATTCAGGCCCAATTGCTCCCTTCCACGTTGGAGCTATTAGACAAAGCTACCCTTGACACCGTGCGCCCGTTCATCGATGCAGGATACCCAGATTGTGAAGCGGTGCTCCTGATTGAAGTAGATGGGACCTTAGAAGGTGTTCGCGATCAGCTCAGTCGTCTGCATGAGCTGTTGGGCTTGTTGGGGGCCAGTCCTGTCACCGTAGCCCAAAGCCCTGCTCAGGCTGACGCTTTAATGGCTGCGCGCCGCGCTGCCTATGGCGCCGCCGCGCGACTGAGTCCCCATTTATGGGTGCAAGATGTCACGGTTCCACGCCCACGCCTGGCCGAAATGATGGCGTATGTTTTGACCATTAGCGCCCAAGAACAGATTCCTATTAATACGGTCGCCCATGCCGGCGATGGCAATCTGCACCCCCTGATTCCGTTTAATCCGGACGATGCGGATGAAGTCGCCCGGATGAAGCGCGCAGATGCCGCCATCTTGAAAAAGGCCGCCGAACTCGGCGGCTCCATAACCGGCGAACATGGTGTTGGTATTGATAAATTGCCGTCATTGCCTTTGATGTTTAACGAAGACGAACGAGCTGTCATGGCCGCGGTCCGCTCCGCCTTTGATCCTGATGGGATTTTAAATCCCGGCAAAGCCGTATATCCCGTCATCCCACAAGCTTCAGACCCTGGATCGTTAGCGGTTGAACCGTCGTCTCCCGGTTTATATCGGCCGCAGTCCGAGCCGGAATTAATCGACTTTGTGCGGTCGTGCTACCATAACCATCACTCCATTTATATGGGCACCCACTCGGCTAGAACGGCCAATCTGTCCCTCGAAGGGTTAAACCGCATCTTAGACTTTGACGCGGACAATATGACCATTCGCATTCAAGGCGGTCTAGACGTGTCGGAGATCGAAACATTTCTTCACCACCATGACTTGGATTTTCCGGTCAAGACACTAGGGCCACACCGTTCTTTAGCCGCGCTGTTAAGCGAAGGCTGGCCCAACATGCTGCATATGGGCTATGGCCCTTTGAAAAATTGGGTGTTAGGCGTGAGCGTCATTGACGGCCAAGGACGCCTCTTGCGCTACGGACGGAGTGTGATGAAGAATGTGGCGGGACTGGATATGCCCAAGTTATATTTGGGTTCTTTAGGCCGTTTGGGCCTGATTGTCGATGCCACTCTGCGCTTGGTTCCTTGGGCGACGCGGCCGGTCCACTTGAGCTTTCCTGTGGACATGATGACGTCTGATCAGCTAATGGCCTTGGTCGACGCTCTCAACATGATGGCGCTAGGCCCTCAAGGTCTGTGGATGGCCCAAAATCAAGGGCACATCATGGTGCAAGGACCTGACCTCGATCGCAAGGTGGTAGCCATTCGCCACATACTCAAAGACTTTGGGATTGTTCCCATCGATGCGGACGGCGTCTCGGCCTTAAGCGATATCCGGCGATGGTACACCTCACAAGAGCGCACCCGTCAACAAGAAGGCGGCACGCACTATTTTGGGGTCGGTCGTTTACCAAGTCCTCTCACAGCGCCGCTGTTGTATCATCAACCCGACGGCAGTGGCTGGATCAGCACCGTCAAGCCCGAGCCATTTCAGTTTTTTCGGTCCCTAGATTCTCACGGATGGCAGGTCAATGAGCCGCTAGATAGTGGGCTGACAGCCATTCAAGAACGCCTTGTGCATATGGCGGATCCGCGCAACCTTTTCACGCATCTGTGGTAACGTCTACAGCTTTGTCGGGCCCGGCTCACTTTTTCACCGTTCTCTCATGCCTTGCGTGGTACAATATTTGATGTGAGAGGCAAGCGACTAAAGGAGGGTCACAGCGATGAAGTTCACATTCAACGACGACACAGTTTTTGACTTCGACCGCTTGGATGCAGGAATTCAGGACTTGCTGCATCGCTTTGTTCCGTTCTCCAATTTTTCTCATGACACGCTCGCAAAGTTGGATGATTTTACGCTCCGTTCGATGATGCGGCGTCTCACGGCCCGGCGAGACACCTTAAATGATGCTATCGACATGATTCAAGCCGAACTCACCAAGCGTCAAACCGCGACAACGCCAGAACCCCCCGCGACACTGTAACCTAAAGGGAGTAAAAGAGCGGGCGTGAGCCCGTTTTTTTACTCCCCTACCGTGAAGAGCGTCTGACGTGTTTTCCACCAAGTGCATGCACCCTCCATCAAGTCCCGCACGATATCCGCGGCCCGTTCGCGGTGCGTGACAAACCCTACGCCCATGCCTGCATAGACAGGCATAAGCTCGGGGTCTTTGTTTGTGATGCCTTCTTGCAGTTGAGTGCGCGCTTGATTTGTTAAGGGACGGTTTAGCCACTGGTCCGTGAAGATATTGGGCAGCACACGGCCCGGATAACGGGCAGGCCACGGCACATTAAGGACATTGTCAAACAGGCTGGTCAAGATCGTTGTGGTTGTCCCCGCTTGGCATATGCGGTGAATAACAGACTCAGGTAATAAGGATTCGTAACTGGCCATAAAGCGCGTCCCCACCCAGACACCGTCAGCGCCCCCCATGAGCGCAGCAGCCACCCCTTGCGGGGTGGCAATGCCTCCCGCCGCTAAAAGCGGTACCTCGATTTGCCCGACCAACGCTTGGAGTACAGGCCACAAGGGCGCTCGGCCGGTATGTCCGCCTGCTTCACAGCCTTGTACGACAACAGCGTCAACCCCCTCATCTTGAGCTTTTAGACCCTCGTCCACCGTATTCACCTGTGTGACAATGCGAATCCCGTGTTCATGAATTTTCTTTACATATGGAGCGACAGAGCCAAACGATATGGAGATCACAGAAGGCTGGACTCGAATGACTTGATCTAACAATTCAGGTCGCCGCAACAAATCCCAGGCAATAAGCCCGACCCCAAAAGGAGTTCCGGTAGGCACCGTCTGTGCCTCATGCGCTAACCAATCCCCGTCATTAATCGGCCCTACCGCAATAAAGCCTAGGCCTCCCCCACGGTGCACAGCGGCCGCGAGTTTTCCTCCTGAGACACCAAGCATTGGCGCACAAACAAGGGGATATCGCACCGTCCATTCGTGTGTCAATCGTGTTGCTATCAATTCCCTTGACCCCCTTTACTTTCTCTTCGCTAAGACGATCGCGACTATCTAGGAATATCATACAATGATGGGAGCTGACCAACCGCTCTATCCAAGCGAGCAGCATATTAAAAAAGTATAAGCGTGAGCTTTGGGGACCAAGGTCGGTACGCAAGAAGTCTAACGGAGCCAGCGAGTCCCCCAGCCCTTGAGTTCCAGGTATCTCTTAGACGTTGCCTGCGTTTTTGTGCCTCCGACAGCCCAAGAACGGCATGCCTTGTCTTCGCCGTTCATCAACCAGGCAGGCCACCCATGGTTGCATGCATTTCGCGTAGGAAACTTGCGCAATCTCTCCAACATCGTTATTCTGCGGGATAAAGGGATGAAGGACGGATGCGGCCACCACTTTTCAACTTCCGGGGCACCGCGACCCTCCTCTTAACGATTTGCCCTTACAAAGGACGGGATTACAGACGATGCCACGGCACCTTGTTATTGGCAATGGACATATTGCCATTGGATTTGATGACACAGCACAAATTAGAGATATCTATTACCCTTTTGTGGGAGAACTGAATCATGTGGGCGGTCATCGCTGCGCGATTGGGCTATGGGTGGACGGCCAATTTTCCTGGTTCCGCGATCCGGCGTGGACGTTCGACATCGGCTATCATGAAAAATCATTGGTCACCCGGGTCCTCGCCGAACATCCCGATTTGGAACTGTCCATCACGTCGGAGGATGCCGTTCATCAGCGGTTGAACATCTATCTTAAACGGATGACGATTACCAATACCGCAGATGTGGCCCGGGAAGTGCGTATCTTTTTCAACAACGACCTGATGATTAGTGAAACGGAGGTGGGTGATACCGCCGTCTATGACCCCGAGCGGCACGTCATCTATCATTACAAACGCAATGTGTACTTTTTGTTTAACGGTTCAACCGAAGGCTCGCGGCTTTTTCAATATTCGACCGGAGTGAAACGCTTCAATCATAGCGAGGGGACCTGGCGGGATGCGGAGGATGGCGAATTAATGGAAAATCCCATTGCCCAAGGCTCGGTAGACAGTGTCATCAGCTTTCGTATGTTCCTAAAGCCGCATGAGTCCCAGACGTTGAATTACTGGATGACCATCGGGAGCAATTTGCAAGAAGTGAGTGACCTCGATGACTACGTGAAAGATAGCGGACCGAATCTATTATTAGACCGGGTGACGGTCTACTGGCAGCGCTGGGCCGACAAATCGGCCACCTGGTTTGCTGATTTGCCAGAATCTGTACAAAACCTATTCTACACGAGTCTTCTTATGGTTCGGGCGCATGCGGACGCTAATGGGGCTATTGTCGCGGCATTAGATTCCGACATCTTGCAATACAACCGCGACCATTACAATTACGTATGGCCGCGTGACGGCGCTTTAGCTGCTATGACCATGTCGGAGGCTGGTTATCACGGTATGGTGCGGCCGTTTTTTCGGTTTTGCGCAGAGGCTTTGACAGAACAAGGATATTTGCGCCATAAATACAATCCTGACGGCACTCCCGGCTCTAGCTGGCATCCTTATATCGTCCGCAATGAACGGCGCCTGCCCATTCAAGAAGATGAAACCGGACTCACCTTGATGGCCTTATGGCGCGATTTTACCCACCACCAAGAAATTGAGTTTCCCCAATCTGTCTACGACACCTTAATTCGCCCAGCAGCGGCCTTTCTCGCCCAGTACATTGACAACACATTAAGCTTGCCCAAGCCCAGCTATGATTTGTGGGAAGAACGCTACGGGATCTTTACCTTTACGAGTTGTGCCGTCTATGGCGGGTTGATGGCTGCAGCCAACTTCTTTCACCTCTATGGCAATGACTACTTAAGCGAACGTTACCGGAAAACCGCGGCGGCTATTCACCACGGAATTATGACCAAGCTTTACGATGCCGAACGTGGTATTTTTGTCCGGGGACTCATCCAGGAGAATGGCCGCTGGCACCAAGACAAAACGATTGATAGTAGTGTCTTCGCGCTGTGGGCATTTGAGGTCTTGCCCCCAGATGATGAGCGCGTGGTCCGCACCATGCAAGCCGTTGAAGAGACGCTCACAGTAGCCACCGATGTAGGAGGGATCGGGCGTTATGAAGACGATTCCTATTTTCGCTTTAGCAATGCCGATATCAACCCTTGGTTTATCTCCACCCTGTGGGTAGCCGATTGGAAGATTGCCAAAGCCCAAGCACTCTCCGATCTCGCCCCGGCACGTCAAACGCTGTTATGGGTGGCGGATCATGCCTTGCCCAGCGGGGCATTGCCCGAACAACTGCATCCTCAGACAGGCGAACCCCTCTCGGTTTCGCCGCTCACGTGGTCGCACGCGGCTCTCGCGTCAACGGTGTTGCATTACATTGACCGCTACCGCGTACTCCTCAACCATTCGCTTTGAAAGGACGGATGACGATGACGAATCGGCCGTTTTGGCAGTACTTGCTGGCTGCGCTATTTTTGGGGCTCGTGCAGTTTCTGATTGCCTTAATTGCCCCGTTTCACAATTTGGTGTTTAGTTATCTTCTGGACTTTTTGATTTTAGTGGTCGCCTTTATCGCAGGACAGTATGCCAAAGAGCACCACGGGCATCCTGGTTGGTTTGCGTCAGCAACCGGGGCGATCTACGGATTCTTTACCGGGCTGAGTCCTTTCTTTGTCAAGCTCACGCCGCGTGATGTGAAACGTGAACTGCACAATCATCCGATGTCATCTCAAGCCCTGCACCAATTTGTTACGCTCGCCAATTCCCCCGCGGCGCATCTCACGGACTGGATAGTCTCGGTGCTGATTTACGGTTGTTTGACCCTCCTCGCAGGATCGATTGGCGGCCTCGTACTGAAAAAGGACCGTGATCGCAATGCCATCTGAGCCCATGGCAACTCTTCCGGTCTTGGCCTTGCACCATGTGAGCAAACATTATCAACGCGGCACTGAAGACGTGGTGGCACTTCTTGATGTCTCGTTTGAACTCGCCCCGGGCACCGTAACCGTGATTTTAGGGCCATCGGGCGGCGGGAAATCTACGTTGCTGCATATTTTAGGGGGCATGGACCGTCCATCCGAGGGCCATGTGGACGTGTTTGGCCAAGATATTAGTACGTGGAGCTCTGATCAATTAGCCCAATATCGCCGAGAAACCGTAGGCTTCGTGTTTCAAGCCTTTCACTTAATTGCCAGTATGACCGCATTGGAAAATGTCGAGTTGCCCTTGTTGCTGGCTGGCGTCCCTACGACAGCCCGCCGTGCGCGGGCTTTGGAACTCCTGAAGCGCGTGGGCCTTGAAACCCGTGCCAACCATTACCCCGGTCAATTGTCGGGCGGCCAAGCTCAACGTGTGGCGATAGCCCGTGCCTTAGCCGCCAATCCCCCTTTAATCCTCGCGGATGAGCCCACGGGCAACCTAGATTCAGCGAGTGGCGAAGATATTATTCGGTTGTTGATTGCGTTAGCCCATGAGGATGGCCACAGTGTCGTCATTGTCACTCATAACGAGGAATTTGCCGCCCGCGCCGACAGGGTCCTAAGAATTCGCGACGGGGTATTGCATGGCGACCTTAAACAGGAGGAAACCGCCCCAATGGCCCTGACTGCCGTGACACCGCTTGACACGCCCTTGAGGCATGTGAAATGGCCCGCTCTGTGGCGGATGGCATGGCATTCTCTCGCCCGCCGATTATCTCGGGGCATTTTGACGGGTCTCGGTATCGCCATTGGTGTGGCGGCCATGATTCTGCTCATGGGATTGGGCAGTGGATTGAAATCCCACGTAGTCGGTTCCGTCGTATCATTAGGGCCCTTGACAGCCATTAACGTCTCTCCCCAAAGCCAAACCACGGACAACGGCCTATTTGGGCCCCAAGCCGTTGTGGGACACTCCCAGCCCATTACGTCTCGGACATTGCTCACCTTCGCCCATCTCCCAGGTTCCCGCGGAGCCTATGCGAATATGACCTTTTTGAGCGGAGTAACGTGGCGAAATCGTGCGACGACCACTGCTCTGCTGCCCTTGCCACCCACACCGTTATGGTCCGTCAACGGGATTTTACCCAAAGTCTCAGCCGGTCGCGTGAGACGCCGTGAAATTGGGGTCTTGCGCGCCGTGGGTGCCAGGCGCCGGGACATTTCCCGCTTATTTTTACTCGAAGCCTTAGCCATTGGTCTGATGGGGGCTGTCGCCGGCCTCGCCATCGGATCTGGCGTGGGCCTTCTCATCAACGGATTTGTCTCACATGCCGCGGCTGGCGACACGATTTTTGCATTACCCGTATGGCTCATCATCATGGGTCTTGCGTTTGGCGGTGGGGTTGCTATCATTGCCGGTGCGATTCCTGCCTCCCACGCCGCGTCTTTGAATCCCATCGACGCCCTACGCCAAGAATAGTAAAGCCCAAGACCTACGTAAAGCCTATAAGGAGGCCATCATTGTCTTCTGTGACCGGCAATATTTGCACAATGCCAGTTAACAACCACCCGAACCCGGGCAGAAGGACTATACTGAGGATAATCACAAGTCAGGGGGAATCAGCGCATGGCAGGTTTGCTAGAACGAGTCAAGACCATCTTAGGCGCCAAGGCTAACAAAGCGCTCGACGCCGTCGAAGATCCAACCGAAACCTTAGATTACTCGTTTCAAAAGATGCAAGAGGCCCTACAAGAGACACGGAGCCATATTCTTCAGGTTGCCACCGCAAAAAAACAGCTGGAAATGCAAGTGGCTACTTTGCAGCAAAAATCCAACCAATATGCGCAAGATGCTCGTGACGCCGTGCAAGCGGGGCGCGATGATTTAGCGACGCAAGCCCTATCGATGAAGAGCACGATGGATCAACAAATTGCCGACCTCCAAACCCATATTCAGCAAACGCAAGCCGAGCAAGATAAGCTCACGCAAGCTCAGCAAAAACTAGAAAGCCAAATTGAGAGCTTCCGTACCCAAAAAGAAGTGATGAAGGCCCAATATTCGGCGGCTAAGGCTGAAGTGCAAGTCGGCGAAACAGTGACGGGCATTACCCAACACGCCGAGGACATTTCGGGTGCACTGCAACGGGCACAGGACAAAATTGCTGCGATGCAGGCTAAAGCATCAGCGATTGACGAACTGGACGCATCACCAGATTTTCAAGCCTTGCCCGGCGCCTCTAACGGAGATACCATTCGCCAACAGCTGGATCAAGCCAAGACAAGCAGTGATGTGCAAAATGAACTCGCCAAACTCAAGGCCGAAATGCAAGGCGCATCCAAACCCCTTGATCCGCCCCAGCAATGACGCAATGAAGCAAGTCGGTGCCCGCTTTGTTCTCCGGCCGTCGGCTTGCTTATCACATATCAGCGTTCGTATTTCATATACTCGCCCCCACACGGGGGCTGTTGAGGATATGGGCGTCTTAGGCAATGCAGAGGGAACCCGTTCTATCAGACCTCCTCACCTTCCTAAGCCGCTGGAAAGCTGACGTCCTCTCCACAGACTTCGCATCCGGCGGAACTTGCCGTAGAGCCATTGAGGCGGGACAAGCCATACGCCAGAAGATTTCTGGACGTCTCGCTCGAGGGAAACCAACGGTCGGCCACCATCACCAAGCCACCGCGCCGCTCGGCCTTGTATTCCAGTGGCCGCCGAAATTCGCAAATGCTGCTCATATCGGCTATGGACCGGGCCAGATGGTGGTTTTTCAGCGTCGCGCACACGTTCAATCCTCGATGACGAGGGTGTAAAACCGCCGCGTGAGGTCAGGCGTGAGCTTGTACAGGGCATCGTGCCGGATACCGGCGATGCGGGCATGGAGCTGACCCCTCTGGAAGCTTCTATCAGAGGGGCGCGACGGCTAATAACCCGCGCACACGGAATCCGCCTCCAGCGCTGCTGCCAGTGGACCGGCCACAATCAACCCAAAGCCTGGCCGACTGGGACGCATGTGATGAAGGCGGGTAGAGATTAGCCGCGTGTGGAGAGGACGAGTTGTGGGCATCCGATGGATTTTGCGGTGGAATCTGGCTGGCTTCCGTGGTCGTGACTCCGGAGGGTGGCCATCTCCGCCCAACCACCACCCACCATGTTGTGCCCACCAGCATGGAACCCACACCAGCGATCACGGCAATGCCTTCCGGGCCAACCCACGCCATGAACAGTGCTGTGAGCGCCAAAGAAAGCTTGCCAACGGTGCCGTATGTAGCATTGTGTAAACTGTAAACTCGACTGTGAAGCTGCGGAGGTACGGTCTCCAATAGGAGCATCGTATCCCATGCGATAATGAGACCGCTGGCCATCCGCATAACGAGGAGCCATGGAAGCGCGATGTTCCATGTGTGACTGACCGCGAACAAAGTCCAGAACAGCCCTTGTAATAAGTAAGCCAAACCATAGGCATGGGGACGCCAACGGGGGCAGATCCATCGTGCCACGAGTGTTCCAAGTAAGACCCCTGCGCCGTCCGTGATATATAAGCTACTGACACCCCATCCGCCCCCATGCAATATCCGCACGCCGTAATCGGTGAGGAGCACATCATAGCTGCCCCCAATTAGTCCCCAAGCGATTCCGACGATGAGCACGCTGGACGCTGCGGGAAAGTCCCGCAGTGCCCGAAAGCCGCTGTGTACAGTGCGGCCGAAAGATTGGTGCGGCTCGGGCGGGTACTCGACCGGACGAGCCCGGGCCAGCAGAACAAGTGATGCGAGCAGCCCGCCGGAAAGCAGGCGGAGAATGGCTGCCAGGATGAGAAGGGTCATGAGCCCCCAAAGAGCCACGGTCCCCCCGAGGAGGGCGCCGACAATCGTGGTCATCCCAGTGATACTCCCCAGACGAGCATTCACGTCGGCCCATTGGGCCGGTGGCGTCACGCGGTACCGCAACTGTTGGCGACCTGTCGTCCCGGCACTACCCAAAACATTATATAGTGCGTAAAGGCCCGTCATCATAATGATATGGTGCGTCAGCAGTATGCCAATGAAGGGCAGCAGGAGTGCTTGACCAACCGAAGCGGTGGCGGCTAAACCGGGCACATCATGCCGATCGAGCCAGGCACCAACCACGGGCGCTAGGAGGAGTGACGGCAGGGTAGCCACCAAAATCACGGCGGCCATCACTGCGGCAGAATGGAGCATTACGAGCATGACAAACAGTCCGACTTGAACCATCCAGCCCGACAATCCAATCTGAACCGCAGCCCACCCGAAACGCCCAAATCCTGGGGGTCCCTTCCACGTTCGAATCATCGTTCAGCCTCCTTGCGATAGGTCGATTATAGCAATTCCTCGTGTACGCTTGGATACAACTACGCTTGGATACAACAATAGTTGGAGGTTAGGCAATCCTCACCGCACAAACAGGGACGTTAGTAACCTAAAAGGTGACCGGGCCCCACCCCTTGTGCTAAAATCTTCACCTCGAGAACTGTGCTAATCAACCTGAAACGAGCCACTCTACAGATAGGTGAAAAGTCTGGGTTAAATGACCAATTCCCGACAGCCGAGTTTATCGACGATAGTCTAGCCCTGTCCCCGCGACGAGCAAGGGAGTTTTCCCCGAGAGAATGTTTCGCCTAAAAGCGCACTCATTTTGGTAGAAAACCGCAGCAACCCTCACTTTCATAACTGTGAGGGTTGCTGCGTATAGCGGGTTCGACCTATTCACCCATCGGTGCGAAAGAGGCCTTGGATTAATTACCATGGCACAATGGCGAGATTCGAGACTAACATTTGGAATAGCCACACGACTGGCAATGCTGACAGCCTTCCTCGTAAACTAAGGTTGGAGCGTCACACATCGGACACAAATCAAGGTGCAAGGAGGTATGGCGGCCTTCCGGCTCTACAGTCCGAGCAGGAGTCCCCTCTCCGGTATGCGCCGCCGCCACTTCTATGGCCTCATTGCGGAGGTGAGATTCCAATAGCTGACCGATGGCGTCCACCACACTGAGCACCCGCCCAGGCCCAAATCCCATTTGGTTGGCACCCCCAATACCCTTGAGTTGCTCGGCCACCAATTCTAGGCGTCGTCTTGGGCTTAGGTTGCCACTCGAACGTAAGTACAGACTAATGACACGCCCTAACGACTCCATAAACGACTGCACTTCAGACCCAGCTCGTCCCAAAAGCATAAACACTTCAAAAGGATTGTCATCCACTTCATTAATCACGACGCGCGCTGTCCCTGCGGGGGTCTCCTTGCGGTATGTCCTCCCATGAATTAAGGACGGCACCGGGTACACTTCGGCCTCCGCGTTAGGAGTTGTTCCCCACGATATGGTCGCGGACTCGGAGTCCTGGGGTGTCTTCTCTTCTGCTAAGTGCAACACTTGCTCACTACGGCTTTGATCGCGATAAATCGTGACCCCCTTGCATCCGAGGTCATAAGCCAATTCATACAACCGTTCCGTATCTTCAACCGTATAGGTACTCGGCGCGTTGGCCGTCTTGGAAATACTGGAGTCTGTCCACTTCTGGATCGCCGCTTGGACGTAGACATGCTCTTCGGGGGTTAGGTCCATGGCTCCGACGAAATAAGACGGCAACTCTTCGCCCGGATGCGCAGCTTTCCACTCCGCGGCCACCGGCACATATTGCTCATCAAACCCCAAGCGCGATTGCCTAAAGTACGTCAGGGCATAATAGGGTTCAATGCCTGTACTAGTGCCGACCATCGTACCCACAGTGCCCGTGGGGGCCTGGGTTAAAATGGTGACATTGCGCACGCCGTGCTCATGGATAGCGTGACGCAGGTCGTCAGGCAGGCGCTTGATAAAACCGCTTTGAAGATACAAATCGGGATCAAATGCCGGAAAGGCCCCTTTTTCACGCGCCAACTCCACGTCGTAGGAATACGCTTCCACCGCAATAAATCGGTACAACTTCTCAATGAATTCCAAGGATTCCGGGCTGCCGTAGCGTAGTCCCAAACGAATCAAGAGTTCGCCCAGTCCCATTGTGCCCAAGCCGATGCGTCGTTCCTTTTGTTGGTTGTCGTAATTTTGTTGAAAAAAGTAGGGCGTGGCATCGACGATATCGTCAAGAAAACGTGTGCCCACCCGAACAGATTCACGCAAACCTGTCCAGTCGACATCGTGGGCCTTGGGATCATAAAACGCGGCAAGATTGACGTGTCCGAGAGTACACACACCCCAAGCGGGTAGCGGTTGTTCTGCACAAGGATTGGTGCTAATCAACGGATTAAAGTACCAGCTATTGGAATCCTTTTCGTGGCGTTCGTCAAAGACAATGCCTGGCTCTGCTGCTTGCCATGCGCCTTGAATGATTTCACGCCAAATCTTGCGAGCCTTCACGGTCTCGTATAAAACAATCGGTTTGCCTGCTTTTTTCCATGTTTCTAAATTGCCATCCCACATCGTATCATAATCGGGATCCGTCGTATCCGGAAATACCAATTGCCAATCCTCGTCGGCTTTAACTGCAGCCATAAACGCATCCGAGATGCGGACACTAATGTTAGCATTTTCCACCATACCGGGCGTCTTTTTAACTTCGATAAAGCGCCATAAATCGGGATGCCAATCTTCAATTTGCAGCATCAATGCGCCGCGGCGCGACCCGCCTTGCTCGACAAGCCCTGTTGCCCGCGAATAGAGATCCATCCAAGATACCGCCCCAGAGGAACGCCCATTGACACCCCGAACCGCAGCGCGTGACGGGCGCAAAGATGAGATATTGATACCGACGCCACCGCCCCGGCTCATAATTTCAATCATTTGCCCTAAGGTCTCGACAATGCCTTCGCGACTATCCCGCGGGCAGGGAATCACATAGCAGTTAAAATATGTCAGTTGCTGTTCGGTTCCAGCGCCGGCCCAGATGCGGCCGCCAGGAATAAAGCGCAAAGCGGCGATTTCCTGGGCAAAAGCTTGTTCTGTTTGCGCCCGGACCGCTTCTGGCTCGACTTGCGCCACGCCTTGTGCAATACGTTGAGCGACTTCATAAATGCTGCGCTCCAAAGGCCGGTCGCAGTCAGCAATCTTTCGTTCAATGAGGTCTCCTTTGGCTGGTCCCGTGAGCAACTCAATGGACAAATACCCATCGGGCAAGATGTCGCGCACAATGCCAATATCTTTCTTGGGCCACTTCGGATGCGGTTCCACCAGCGCAATGGCCAAGTCCCCCACGACAAAACTGCGGGTCGGATCCTTTACGGTATAGCGGTCTAGAAATATTTTCCAGCTCAATTCGGACGAAAATCCATGAGACAATTCCAAATGTTAACCCTCCTGATTATGATGCGGATGGATAAGGCGCTCCAATTCTTGGCGAAAGCCTTCAATATCTGTGAACTGGCGGTATACAGACGCAAAGCGGACATAGGCGACCTGATCGACCACTTGCAGCCGATTCATCACTAATTGCCCAATATGTTGGGAAGACACTTCCCCTGTGTGCTGATCGCGTACTTCCCGTTCTACTGCCTCTGCGACTTGTTCTAGTTGCTCCAAGGTTATCGGACGTTTTTCGCACGCAGTGAGCATCCCTCGTAAAATTTTGGCACGATTGAACGATTCTCGCTGCCCATCTTTTTTTACCACCCATATCGGTGCCTCTTCGATCCGCTCGTAAGACGTAAACCGCTGGTGGCACTGCAAACATTCACGTCTCCGGCGTATTTCACGCCCCTCATTCGCAGGCCGTGAATCAAGCACCTTGCTGTCAGGATACTGACACACCGGACAACGCATATTTCAAAACCCCTTTATGTAGTACTAGCTGCATTATAATACCACAATATGTGGCGCACAAAAGGATAAGATGATATTTATTGCGGAGATTCTTCGACACGCCGCGACCGCCATGCCAAAAGAAGCACCGCCGCAATAATCGACACCGCGCCTAAATCTTGAAAGCCGCGAAGGGTGACCCCTAGCCATAGAACCGACCCCGCCGTCGCCACCAAAGGTTCGGCACTGGCCACCACACTCGCTATGGCCGGAGAAATATTGCGAAGACTCGCTAAGTACAACCAAAATGCTGCTAACGTTCCGAGGAGTACCACAAAAGCGATGAGCAGAATGTCAGAAAGCGACCACCAAGGAGCGTTGGGAGACCATACCGGGGCCACCGCCTCAGACAAGATGGCACCGCCGATCATGCCCCACCCCACAATACGCGTGGAACCCCATTCGCGCAATAAAGAGCCAGGATACAACGTATAGAAGGCTAACGCTATCGCCGACGTGATGCCCCAACTCAATCCTCCGAATGAGAGGCGCAACATGCCAAATTGGCCATTGGATACGAGCAGCCAGGTCCCGCCCAACGACAGTCCCACAGCCACCATTTGCCGCCAGGCGGGCATAGTTTTAGAAGCCAGCGCCACGTACAAGATGATGAAAGCGGGCGCTGTATATTGCAATAACGTGGCGGCCGCCGCGTTGCCGTCACGGATGGCCGCCATATAGGCATATTGCACCAGCCATAAGCCAAATACCGCAAAGATCAACAGGCGCATGCGAGCCCGTGCGTCGAGTAATGGCGCCACGACGTAACGCCACCCTTTTTGGCGCCATACGACTGCGAGAATGCTGACTCCCGCAATACCCATGCGCACACTCACGAGCCATCCGGCACTTAAATGCGCGGAATCAAAGAGTTTTTGTGCAGCTACCGCCGAAAGGCCCCAAAAGACAGCCGCAATCAACGCCATCGCAAATCCGAACCCGTAAAGGGATTTTGCAGGGATCAGCGATGGCGAATGGTCTGTGGTCGCCATAACCGTTCCTCATCCTTTAGAAGCCTACAACCGTGTCTCAGTCATGCGGCTTGGATAGTATGTGATAGCCGTAGTAGCCAAACCCAATGATCAGGAAAATGCCCAACCATAACGTTCCGCTTCCCACCAATCCGCCGGCTGTTAGCAAGACCCCCACGATTTCTCCCCATTTGACCCATTTTAGCCGCGGCCGTTGCCGTTCTAATGTTGTCCATCTCCTCGTCAGCATCGTGCCATCTCCTTTTTGGATTTACTGCCCGAACGCGAACGGAACCATACCAATATTGCCGGACAACGTCGCCATCAAAAAGCCACGGGGAAAGATGATCGGCGCCGCCGGGCCAATCGGACCAAGCCCCAGTTGTTGGCTACGGACAATCGTCCCTGATGAGGCCTGCATTTCCATAACCACGCCATTATGCAGCCCTATCCATAAGTACGGACCACTGGCCACGGGGTTCGCGGTCAGACTCGCGGGCAAAGACCGTGCCCAGACCAGACGGCCCGTGACCGCATTGTATGCCCGCAGGGTCTTTGCCGCAGGGTTTCCGATAAAGACTAGTCCCCCATGCACAAAGGGAATCCCTTCTTCTTCTTGGTCTAGTCCTAAATAGCCGCCTCCGGTAATCGTGGACCACAAAATCCGCCCACTACGCGCATTGAGTGCAAACAATCGATTGTCAAGCCATGTTCGGCCTCCGGTTACATTCACTATACGAGGGACGCCTGCAATATACAATATCCCCTTTACGACGATCGGACTGCAATCCGACAGCCCGCTTGCCACCGGAATATTTTTGGCCCACACAATGTGGCGTGTCGCGACATTAATGGCCCACACGGTCGAACGCGTAGCAGGATAGGATTTCATATAAACATTCGTGGCAACATAAAGAATATGACCCACGATAACGGGCGAGGACATGCTGTCAAAGCCCCCTAAAAACAGAGACCACATTAGGTGCCCATTGTTGGCATTTAGCGCAATTAGGCGTCCCCCGCCCGTCACTTCATAGACTACGCCGTCTTGTATGACCGGAGTCGGCATGTCCTCACCGTGCGTGGGGGTGAACCACAGTTCTTTCCCTGTAGCTCGACTCAAGGCCATGACACCATTTGTTCCTGAGCCTCGAATCCATCCTTGCCGTGATGAAAATTCTCGAAATGCATTATTCCCTAACCCCACAATCACGCGGGATTTGGTCACAAGCGGTGTGGTCATCACCATATTGGGGACAACATCAGACCACAAGCGTTTGCCGGTTTGCAAATTCCACGCGACCACCGCGCCCCCATTGGATCCTGCGTAGGCATCATGCCCCACGACAGCCGGTTGATCAACCACTGCGCCATTCAGATGTAACACATACCCCGTGGCTAAAGGCTCAGACTTGGGCCATGTCCACGCCGTGTCATGCGTGGCACCCGCCTCAAACGCCGTCCAAGTCGAGGGTACCGACACGGACGTGGACCAACGGCCAAAGGCCGCAAAAGATGATACCGAGGTAGGCACGGGCACATGGGACACGGGTTTGGGCTTGGCATTCCATGTGGGCGACCAAATTATACGATGGTAGAATCCCGTAGGCATGGCCAGTCCCACCCATAAGGGGAAAAGATAGGCCGTAGAGCTCCCTAAGGCTCCAATAATCAGAAGAGACCCCACACGGGCAAACCGTGTACGGAGCTGCCATAGGGCCATCAACCCCGACGCCAGGGCCATAATCAGCATAGGCATCATGGACAAAAAATAATAATTAAACTTCGACCGGGGCGTTAATAGCCATGTGCCATAAAAGACGAAGAGCCACACGACGAAAAAGATAGTCACCGGCCGCGTCCTGTGCTGACGAATATCTTGCACCACGAGCATCATCAGTCCCAGCAATCCCAACCAAATAACCAAAGGATTGGAAAAGGCTAAGAGACGAATCGTGGCGTGCGCTTGGGTGATCCACAAATACGCGGTGGGTCGAGGTAAGAGCATCCAGGTCCACGCATTAGCTGTCCACGGGTGGTAAAAGCGTAACGTCCACATATTTTTGAGAATCAGCCACTGCAATTTGCCCCATGCCTCAAACACATTACGCGGCAACCATGTCTGATGAAAACCACTAGGAAAGGCGTAGGCATACGTAAGAAAATAGGTCACCAACGGAATAATGGTCATCGACAAGGCGATCAATAAGCGGCGTGGGGATCGCTGAACATGGCGCCATGACCATGCCAACACAATCCATGCCATTAAAATCGTTTGCGCTCCAATCCACTTAGCCGAAAATCCCAAACCCAAGCTGATCCCAAATCCCCACAAGGTGACACGGGACACACTTGCGTCTTGGCGTATGCGTGCCCAAATGGTCCACAACCAATATAAATTGAAAACCACGAAAGGAAAAGCAATGGAATCGAGCAAGGCCACACGACTGGTGCTGACCATAAGGCCATCCACCGCGCTCAATGCGGCAGCAATGCCAGCGGTCCAGCGGTTATCAAAAAGCGCCATCGCGAACAAATAAATAACAAGCGGCACCAACGACCCTAGGAAGGCACCAGGCAACCGCCAAGCCCATGGGTGATTGCCAAAGAGCCAAATCGAGGCTGCAATGACTTCCTTAGCGAACGGTGGAGCCGACAACAAATTTGGATCAATGCCATAGACTAGGTGCGGAACAAGTACGGGAGGCTTGCGGTGAAGCAATACATCAGCGGCCGTCACGTAATAATACTCATCATAAATGAGTCCATGATACGCCCCTAAACCAATGAACCGGGCCAAAAAAGCCACGACCTCAATGGCGGCAAGAATTCCCCACTGGGGTCGTAGGCTCGGAATAATTGTTGTCTTGTGATTAACTTTGGCGTAAGAAAGCGACGAGAACACATCCTTCTAGGCCTTAAACGTTGCCCTTGGTTCTACTAATGATGATGGTTAGAGTATAACGCCAGCATCGTGGAACTTTCGAGCGGTAGATTGTGGCGTTATTGCCACCACCGCAAAAAGGGCGTCACCAAACGCTCCAGATTCGGCCGGGTAATATCATCGCCTTCCAGTCCAAAGAACAGCGACACCCAGTACCAACGCCACTCAGGCAGCGTCTCGAGATAGTGCAAAACGTCTGGTACTGACGTAGATTGCGCGACGCCTCCCACTACCCCCATGTCAAAGACCGGTTCGGCCAATTCCAATTGGCCGTGTTCGTGAATACGCCAATGAAACGCATGTTTAAAGGGTCCTACGAGCGGTGTAAAGCCAGGCACTAAGCCATTGGTGACCGATACCCATAAATGCACGGGCAATTGACCGACCAATGAAAAGAATGTTTCACGGAATTCCCCATCGTGACTTAGCGCCATAAAGGGCCAAGGCTCATACATGATAAAGCGAGTTGGCACATTGTACGCTCGCGCTTCCGGGCTCAACCCTTTGTCCAGTCGGTACCCGACCCGCTCGACCGATCCCCGTTGACTCACACCTACCTTGAACGCGCCAAGATCGCGTGACAATGCCCTAGGCGCTGCCCACCATTCCTGGCCGTCCGGAAATGCGATGGTCTCTTCGATTACCGGCGATGCTTCTGCTCGCATTAAGATCTCTTGGACCACATCAATCGTGCGTTCACGATTTTTCGTTGCCGTCATTGTCCACGGTCTAATTTGCCTTGATGGCGCGATTTGGTGCCCACGGTTTCACGTCCGGGACACACATCCAAGAAATTAGACCTTCCTCCTCTCGGCGCTAGACTCGACCGCAGTCGGTCTCTTATCCCAACAGTCTTTGGTGTTCAATTTTTATACAGTGGTCTTCCACGACCGCTAAGCCCGCGGCTTCCGCGATGCTGCGCGCGACCTCGTTGGCAATGCCCAATTGCAGCCATAAGGCCTTAGCACCAATGCGCACCGCACTCTCGGCAACAGGCGGCGTATCTTCCGCTTTACGAAAGACATCGACCACATCTACAGGAAACGGAATATCTTCTAACCGGGCATAAACGCGCTCCCCTAAAATGGTCTCTTCACGCGGATAGACCGGCACGATGCGGTATCCGTGGTTTTGCAAATATTGAGCGACCTGATAGCTGGCGCGGTCGGGCTTGGGAGATAATCCGACTACGGCTACGGTATGGCTCTGCTCTAATAATTCGCGCATCATTTCATCCGTCATTTTCACCATCTCCCCTCTTGGCGTAAAGGTCGTTCTGTTTGATGACAAAACCTCGCGTTAATCAATAGGGGTCAACCATGACCGGTAGGCGTCGCTTTCGCCACGCACCACTTGGTTGTACAAGGATTGCAACTGCTGCGTAATTTTGCCTATGGTGCCGTCTCCAACCATCCGGTGATCAATACGCGTAATGGGAGAAATTTGCACACCCGTGCCCACTAAAAATAACTCATCGGCAACATAAAGTTCCGATCGGTCGATTGTGCGACTCGCCGCCGGTATGCCCAAGTCGTGGGCGAGCTGCATAATGGTTTGACGGGTAATGCCTTCCAAAATATTTTCACTAATATCCGGCGTAATTAACATGCCCTCGCGGACCATAAAAAAGTTGGCGGCACTCCCTTCAGCTACATGACCAGCCTCCGTAAGAAAGATCGCATCATCAAATCCGGCCAGATGCGCATCGGTGACCGCCAAAGCGGTATTGACGTAAGATCCCGTAACTTTAGCCCGCGACGGAATGGCGTTGTCTTCTAGCCGGCGCCATGACGAGACCGCGACATGAATGCCTGAAGTCGGTAGATAGTCTCCCAAAGGAACCGCGAACACGCCAAATTCATCGCGAATGCCTTCCAACGTGACTTTAATGACGGGATCCGCTTTAAATGCCAAGGGCCTAATATAAACATCTTCATGAAAGTTTTGTTGAGCCAGAAGCTGGACCGTGCGCTCCATCATCTCGTCCACACTATGGCCTGGGTCAATACGCATAATTTGGCATGACCGTGCAAAGCGCTCATAGTGTTCCCGCAACCGAAAAATGTACAATTTGTCCTGTTCGCGATTGTGGTAGGCACGAATGCCCTCAAAACATCCCGTGCCATAATTCAGTCCATGAGTGGCAATGGACACGGTAGCCTCTTCAAGCGGCAAAAACCGGTGATGAAAATACGCCAATGGCATGATAATCCTCCCAACGCAATAAAGTTGAGATAATGATATCATGGATTGTCTTGTGTCGGGGACGTCATGTTAGGCCATTCCACTTCCTGCCAGACCAATGCCTCTTTGAGAGTGGTTAGAATTTTACGCAGAATTTTGGTATGATTACATCACCAAGTGATACCCCGTTCCGTGCCAGAAAGGAGCCGACCGTGTCCAAGAAGCCAATCTCTTTTAAAGACCATAGTCGCAAGCGCCATATGGAGAAGCTCTATCAACGTAAAGCCCGCCGACAGCCGCGGGAATGGGACGATTTCTTGGATTACTGGCACTACTTTTTGCGCAACCCCTTTCAGGTCGCAAGCCAAGGACCGTGGACTGACCGGATGCTGTGGAGCAATGCCATTGTCGCGGGCATATTGGCGGCCCTGCGCGTGGTGGCCTTTATTGGATTTCACGTGATGTTCATGTTAAGTGCTGTCATTAACACGCTCTTTATCGCATTTTTGTTTTATTATGGACTAACATGGGTCATTGTCTGGGTCTTGAACCGCACCGAACCTGGTCGCCGCTCCTATGCCGTAGATACCATTCGGGTTCAAGCCATTGTCTATTCCGGTTGGCTGATTGTCTTAACGCTCATCAGTTGGATTCCTATATCTGGCCTCGTGTATTTGGCTGGAGCCATTTTAGTGATTTTAGGCATTCGGGCTGTCCATCAGTTATATGGCGTGAGCTGGCCGCGTGCTGTCTCTAGCATGTTAGCGGGGTCTGTGAGCATGATCGCGATTATCATGATTTTGAATCACTTAGCTGCGTTGTAACGGTGCCAAGTGACCCCCGAACCGCCGCTCCCTATTAAGCGCCCAACAGCCCTAAGGCCCACCCAATCGCAGCACCAACGGTTGCCGACAATGATGCTAAAATCGCAAATTGCAAACTGCTCTTCCATAGCGCACTCCCGGTAAATTTTCCTTTTAACGCACCAACCACGAGCGCAGCCATAATCGAGAGAGCCCACGCCAAATCACGTGCCCAAATGGTTGAGATGGGTAGCAAAAAAGGAATGATTGGGGGGCTTGATCCGACCACAACAGCCACAGCCATCGTGATCGCGTTGACAAGCGGGGTTTCTTCATGACTCGGATGAACGCCCAAGGCCTCTCGCACCATAAACTTCAGCCAACGAGGTCGACTTGCGGTAATGGTTTTACGCACATCGGGGATCACCGGATCGGGAATTCCGATGTCTTCCAATAAATCCTCAACTTCCTCGGCTTCTTGGTGTGGTCGCCGTGCGATATCTTCTTGTTGCTGGCGAATTTGTTGCCGCACCCAGTCATTTTGCGATGTCGTCGCCAGATACGACCCCACACTCATCGACACCATGGCTGCTCCCACGGACGATAGCCCGGCAATAATTATAGACCCATGCGATTGATGGGAGAGCGCCTCACCTGATACTAACCCTACCGTGGCCACTAATCCATCATTCACCCCAAAAATTGCTTCACGCAACAACACCCGGAAGTTTAAAGACAGCCGGGGACGGCGTCCCCCAGCCTTCAGTCCATCGCGTACTCGTCCCCCACGCAGTTTGGTTGACATGCCAACACTCCTTCTGCCAAGAGTGTCTGACGAAAGTCTGGCCCTTATTCAGGTTCTTGACATGCCATCTGTATAATGCGCACCTCATAGTCATTCATGTGTCCGGCAGGTAATGCCTCAATGGGCCACCAACGAAGGTCTAACAGCTCATGCGCATCAGGTGCCAACGTCACGTCCGGCGCCAGAAGCTTCACCGTATAATAAAAACGGAGCGAGTGATAGGGATGGCTAAAAAACGCAATGAAGTTTTCTTGCATTTCGAGAAAGCGCTGAACACTTACCGTAATCCCGGTTTCTTCCAAGAATTCACGGGCCAATCCGTCCGCCAACGTTTCCCATGGTTCTATCCCGCCCCCAGGCAAATCCCATTTTTCGCTAAAACGCGACTGGGAGAGCAGAACCTGGTGATTGTGACATAACACGCCATACGCGGCAGGGCGGAAGCGAATGCTTTCCGGCGCAAATTCGTGATCGTGGCCATATAAGTCGGGGCAGGTAATCATATGAGCAGGGGGTTTAGAGCGCGCCATCAGGACTTCCTCCTTGTGTGGGCTGCGAAGATGCGGCAGCACGCGCTGCCGCGCGTTCTAAATAGGTGGCAAGATGCTCAACCTGGACCGAGTGGTCTCCAGCTTGTTCTGCACCCCACCGCATTTGCAAGTGACAACCGGGGTTATTGACGAGGATCCGGTTCGGTCGTAACGCAGTAATGTCTGCCATCTTGGCCGTTACAATCGCCAACGCCCACTCTTGGTGCTCAATATTATAGGTGCCAGCCGATCCACAACACCGGTCTTGCCCGGGATAACCGACAAATTGATCACCTGGCACACTGCTGGCTAACGCCGCCGCATCATCTCCCGCATGCTCGACATTGACCAGGTGGCATGAATTTTGCAATACAACCCGTTCGCCAGACCCAGCAAGCGGTATCGCCTGCGGCTGCTGACGCAATACGGTCGACCAATCTCTTACGCGTTGACTAAACCGTTGGGCTCGGGTGGCCCACTGCTCGTCATGTTCAAAAAGCTCTCCATACTCGGACAGCATCGCGCCACATCCGCCCGCTGTGTTGACAACAAGGACATCCCCTGTCGCCTCAAACGCGAGAATATTGGCTTTGGCCATCGCCACGGCTTCCTCGCGTTGCCCAGCATGCAGGTGTAAGGCGCCGCAACACCCTTGGCCCTGCGGCGTGACCACTGCTAGTCCCGCACGTTGCAGGAGATTTTGCGCAGCACGGTTTGCATCGGGAAAAATTGCCGACATTACGCATCCTTCAAAGAATGCGACGTCCGGTTTCTTTGAGGGAATAGGCGAGACCGGCTCGGCAACTGCCGCCTGGTAGCCCGTCAATGGCAACAAAGGCTGCAAGGCACGAGGCATTGGCCATTTCCGAAAGGTGTGCCCAATGCCTGCTAAGCGGCGCAGCCGTCTAGGATGTTTGACGGTTCCGAGAATTTGGCGAGTGGCCCAACTGAGCCGACGAGGACGATGCTGAGCCAACGCGGTACGCCCTGCCTCCAAAATCCGGTGATACCGCACCCCCGATGGACAAGCTGTCTCACAGGCGCGGCACGACAAACAATAGCTCAACGACTCCTCAATACCCTGGCCCCATTCAATTTCTTGACGCGTGGCGGCTTCCACCATCGCAATCCTGCCGCGAGGGGAATGGAGCTCACTGCCGGTGAGTTGATAGGTGGGACACGCTGGTAGACAAAAGCCACACTTATTACAATGGTCAATTTCGCTCAAAATGCTGTTGCGTGCCACTGATTGCATTGCTGTATCCCCCTTTTATGTGCGGGATTTTGATGGTCCAAAAATGCCATCCGGATCGAAGACGTGTCTGATCCGGTCTTGGGTAGCGTCCCATCCGTCCGTGGGTTGTTGCCAATACTGCCCCTCACTAATTCGGCGGCTCAACCCCTCAAGATTGAGCGGCACGTCATTGGGCCCCGCAAAGATTTCATAGGCGCCTGAGGCCGGATACACAATAAACAGATGGTCCAACGCGACGCGGTTTATGACGTGGCTTAAGTGTGTCGGCAAAACCCCGCCTTCGGCATAGGTACCATGTTGTAGAGCCTGTTGCCATAACCGAGTGCGTTCATCTTCCCACGAAACCCATGCGTCGTCCTCCAGCCACGTCCACGTCAAGCCCGCTTCCCGCCCTTGTCCCTCCACCCACGCCTTGATCGGTTCTGCACCTGGGCTTTCGTGGGCGATCCATAACTGCGCCTGACCGGGCTTGAGCCGCGTGATGACCACCCCATCGGGTCGGCTAGCGCTCGTTCCAAATTGCAAAGCCATGTCCAGTAATCGATCGACCGTATCACTTTGCGTGTATCCTAGCAGGCGCTGTGGTGCTAGCGGCCGTAACCGCAAGATAGCCTTAGAGATAAGACCTAAGCGACCCCATGAGCCGATCGCAAGCTTTGTTACATCGTATCCGGCCACATTTTTCATCGTTTTGCGGCCAAAACGCAAAATCTGTCCTCGCCCATCGATCCATTCCACACCCAATACCACATCCCGCCAGCCTAGCAAATACGCGTGGCGCCAGTTCCTGGCGTTGGCAGCAATCATCCCGCCGACCGTTGTCTTGGGGCTACTATAGGGAAGAAACGGACTCTGCAACCCTTCGTGCCGCAGCCACTGTGCAAGCTCCGATGCGCTCATCCCAGCCTCAACTTCCACCGTCAAATTGTCTTTATCAAAATCCACAATCTGGCGCAAATGCGACGTGCTTAGCGGCGTCGTCAGGGGGCGGCCGGTCATGGCCCAGCCCGTAAAGTAGCCTCCGACGCTAAGTTGTATACCCGCTTGGCGCGCGTCCATGACTGCCTGGCTGGCCTCTTGGGCCGTGTTGGGCGTCCATGTGTGATCTGAAGGTTCTTCCCAATGGGGATCTGAAGGGCGCACAGGAGGCGGTAGCACGACTTTGAGGGGATTCAAGACCCCGTTGGGGTCAAACGCGTGTTTGAGATCGGACATCGTTTGCCGTTCCCGAGGTCCATACATCAGCGCCAAATTTTCCAACTTGTCAATGCCAATACCATGCTCCCCCGTGATCGCTCCCCCACGGTTGACACACGCCGCTAAAATGTCGTGATCCGCTTGGCGCATCCGCGCCACTTCGTCGGCATTTGCCGGGTCATAGGTAATGATAGGGTGAAGATTGCCATCGCCAGCATGGGCCGAGCAGAAAATATTAAAGCCATGGTGCTGTCCAATGACAATGACGTCGCGCATCATCTCGGCCAACAAAGGCCTTGGAACGGTCACATCTTGAATCCATAAGTGGGGCGCTATGCGAGCCGCCGCTCCATAATGAGCACGGCGCCCTTTCCAGAGGGCGTCGGCTTCTAGCGCGCTCTGGGCAATGCGGAATTCGTGGGCTCCGCCTTGCGCGGCGATGTCAGCAATCGCGGCCGTTTGGGCCTGTACCACGGCAGAAGGGCCGTCCACTTCAATTAACAAGACGGCGCCCGCATCTACAGGATAGCCAGCGTGCACAAACGATTCCACAATTTCCAACGATTTCTTATCTAACAGTTCCAGCGTGGAGGGAACGATGTGGTGCGCAATAATGGCAGAGACGGTGTGCAAAGCCTCGTCGACCGACGCGAACACCGCTAGCATCGTGGCCGTCTGTTCAGGTTGCGGGGCGATTTGCGCCGTGATTTGTGTCACAATGGCCATGGTCCCTTCGGACCCTGTTAAAAGACCCGTGATGTCCAAGCCTACACGGTAATCGCGTGCCGTTGGTGTCAAGAGGCGGCGACCGTCGGCTAACACCACTTCCAACTGGATAATGTGATTGACGGTCACGCCGTATTTCACGCAATGTGGGCCCCCCGAGTTCTCGGCCACGTTGCCGCCTAATGTAGAGATCCGGTGACTAGCGGGATCTGGGGGATAAAAGAAATGCCACGACTGAAGCGCCACTTGCAGATCAGCATTAATCACTCCAGGCTCGACCACGGCTTGACGGTTTAGGACATCAACATGGCGGATGTGGTTCATGCGCGTCAACGACAAAATAAGGCCCCCTAGGACAGGCGTTGTTCCGCCGCTCAGGTTAGACGAAGAGCCCCTTGCCAAAATATAGACGCCTTGGGCTGCCGCGATTTGAACCGCTGTTTCGACCTCTTGAGCCGATCGCCCGACGCAACCTGGCAAATGGTTCTTCCAGCACACAAAACAAAAGCCTACCCAACAGCCCAATGGTCCAAAACGGGTATTTCGGGTAGCGTCCTCCCGTGACCAGGAATGCTAGCTCCTTTGTGGGCAAATTTCTTCCAAAGGAAGAACGCACGACCGGGAGGACGATTCAACGCCACGCCGACTGATTCGTGCTTTGAGACCGTCTGCACAAACCAGACCCTTGATCACCCTGTACCACGCTCTTCACACACCCAGCAGCACGTGGTGAGGATTTGTGCCCTTTCTGTTCCAAGCCGTTATCCAATCCTATTCAGTTTCTTATACTCGGCAGACCTCTCGACAAGTGGCCTTGTCTCGTATTTTATCATTGACGACTGCCCTTGCCACGTCGTGACCATGAATTTCCCCGCTGATGCTCTGCTATACTCGTATTAAGTAAACATTTTGAGGAGGACGATCATCGTGCGGACCGTGACCTTTGCGAGCGACGCGCGCTCCTTGGCGGCTTTAGGCCAGGGGACGTGGAAAATGGGGATAAACCCTGAACACGCAAGCCAGGAAATTGCCATCTTGCAAGAAGGATTGACTCATGGCTTGCAGGTGATTGACACCGCGGCCATGTATGCAGACGGGGGCGCTGAGCAAATTGTGGGGCAAGCCATAAGAGGTCAGCGCGAACGCGCTTTTGTGGTCAGCAAGGTCTGGCCAACGCATGCAGATCGTGATGGGGTGCGGCATTCTCTAGAGGCATCGCTTAAGCGATTAGGCACCCCCTACTTAGATTTATTTCTCTTACATTGGCCCAGTGCTCGCGTACCCCTGAAAGAGACGATGCAGGCTATGGCGAACGCTTTCCACGAAGGCCAAGTCAAAGCCGTCGGGGTCAGTAATTTCTCTGTTGCCCTTATGGAACAAGCCCAAGATGCGTTGAGAGACGTGCCTTTAATTGCCAATCAGGTCGAATACAGTTTATTTGCTAGGGAGGCAGAGACCCGTGTCATTCCTTATTGCCAAGCGCATAACATAGTCGTCATGGCGTATTCTCCAGTCAAAAATCTCCAAGAAATAGGAACAGACCATCCGGGTTATCAACTTCTACACGAATTGGCAACCCAGTATCACACCAGCCCTTATACGGTGGCGCTCGCATGGGCAATTCGGTCCCCCCACGTGATAGCGATTCCGAAAACGGCAAATCCTGAACACCTTCACAGCAATGAGAAGGCGCTGACGCTCGAATTAAGCACGGCTGACCTTGACCGACTGGACGCCGTGTTTCCAGCCAGTGGCGAGGACATTGCGGTACAGTATATCTCCTAGCTCAAGACGCTCCCTCTGGGGGCTTGGTCATGGGCAGAGCCGATTAATTAAAAGAGCACCAGGAACAGGCTGTGCCCACCCGGTCATGACCGGGTGGAAGAGGGGGCGCGAAATGCCCAGCAAATAATCTCCAACGTGGCGGGGCCAATCATGACGCCCCATCATCTGGCCGCGCCTCGTCCCACCACCGTAGAAAAAGATCCATGGAACTACGCCTGACCCGCAGTTCTTGCGACCACTGGTTCAAACGTTCCCTGCCCTCTGGCGTAATTTGATAAAAGCGCTTGGGAGCGCCCTGCCCTTCCGTCACCCAAGAGGACGTCACCGCTCCCTGGCTTTCCAACTCACGCAATAGACGATAGACGCCGCCACTGTCAATGACCCAGACCGGCGGCAACTCATCTTGCAGCCGTTTCAAAATCGCTCCGCCATGGCTCGGCTGTTGATAAATAAAGAGCAGAATAAAGGCTTCTAAATGTTTTCCGGTTTGATATCGACGTCCCGGTTCCATTGCGTTCGTCACAACAATCCCTCTCATTCTCTTAGTTCAGCTGAGCCCTTGTTCTCATCAATCAAAACGCATCTTCTTGCAAAAGGTCACGCCCGACAATCAAGGTGTGAATCTCATACGTTCCTTCATAGGTGTCAACGGTCTCCAAATTGGCCGCATGGCGCATACTGTGATACTCTGTGCTAATCCCATTGCCGCCCAAAATTTCACGCGCCTGACGCGCAATCATTAAAGCGGCGCGGGCGTTATGGCGTTTCGCTAAAGAGACATGAGCATAGCGCAAGGTATGATCGGCGTATAAGTGCCCCAGTTGACGCGCCAACAATTGCATTGTCACTAATTGTGATTCCATATCCACAATATGGGCTTGCACGAGCTGTGTCGCCGCGATGGGTTTGCCAAACGCCACACGACTCTTAGCATACAAGGCGGCCTCGGTTAATGCATCAAGGGCCGCGCCGATTGTCCCCCACACAATACCGTAGCGCGCTTGGGTTAAACAGCTTAAGGGGGCTCCTAGCCCCCGGGCGTCGGGCAATTGATACGACTGCGGAATTTTGACATGATCCAAATATAATTCCGAGGTGGCTGACATGCGCATCGATGCTTTCGTGCGAATGGGTACGGCATGAAAACCCGGGGCATCCGTTGGGACAATGAAGCCCCGAACAATCCCCGCATCATCTTTAGCCCAAATGACCGCAATGTCGGCCAAATGGCCATTGGTAATCCATCGCTTCGCCCCCGAGATTACATAGAAATCCCCGTCTTTCGCAGCGCGAGTCGTCATCGCAGCCGGATCCGATCCGGCATCGGGCTCGGTGAGGCCAAAACACCCAATCAGTTCGCCCCGTGCCATTCGCGGCAAATAGGTGCGTTTTTGCTCTTCGGTCCCATACCGGTAAATCGCGTACATCGCCAGGCCGCCTTGTACTGAGGCAAATGAACGCAGTCCTGCTTAGGGTCGGTAACAAGCTCCATCGCGACCATCGCCCCTAAACCGCGTACATCTCCTATGACGGGGTGCCGCCCTTGCATGGCTTTCAAGCGCGCTTGCAAATGCTCCCCTTGCCGTACCGCTTGGTCCAACAGGTTTTCTTCTTCGAAGATATCTAACACTGCATTGCCCGCGGCAGTGGCCAGAGGATTGCCCACATAAGTCCCGCCAATTTGGGAATCTCCCGGACCATTCATAACTTCCGGTTTGCCCATCACCCCCGATAATGGGACGCCATCGGCAATTGACTTGGCCATGGTGAGCAGATCCGGGGTAATGCCGGCGTGCTCGGTCGCAAAGAATTTACCTGTGCGGCCAAATCCCGTTTGGACTTCATCCACGATTAATAGAATCCCATATTTTTCCGTAAAAGCGCGCAACCACGGCAGAAAGCTTTTCGGCGGGACGATAAAACCCCCTTCGCCCTGCACGGGTTCAACAATCACGGCCGCCACATCCTCCGGTGCCACTTGAATGGTCAACGCCTCTTCAATGGCCGCATAACAGGAGACATCGCACACATGATGGGGGTCACCATGACGGTTGGGACAGCGGTAGGGATACGGAAAGGGCACACGGTAGACTTCAGGAGCAAAGGGCCCCATGCCGGCCTTATATGGATGAACTTTGCTGGTTAACGTCATCGCCATCAATGTGCGTCCATGAAACGCCCGTTCGAAGGCGATTATGCCCTTACGGCGTGTATACGCCCGGGCGATTTTGACCGCGTTTTCCACCGCTTCAGCGCCGGAATTAAAGAAGACGGTCGTCGCCGGATGGCCTCCGGGAAAATGGGCATTAAGACGTTCGGCAAGACGGACATAGCTTTCATAAGGCACGACCGTAAAGTCTGTATGTAAAAATCGGTCCACTTGCTCATGCAGCGCTTTTCGCACTTTGTCATGGGTATGGCCCACATTGAGAACCCCCACCCCCCCTGTGAGGTCAATGAAGGTATTGCCATCAATATCGGTTAACAAGCTACCATGGGCGTGATCCACCACGAGTGGGGCATAAACGGATGTCGCCCTTGGGGTCGCTTGCGGAATGCGGTCTAGTACGGCCGCTGATTTGGGACCAGGAACGGTTGTTTTCAAGGCGATATATTTGGTTGTCGCTGCCATAAACGTCCTCCTCTAGTGCGTTGGTCCTCAGTCATCAATCTGAGCCCGTTGCAACTTTCCACTAAAATCGACATAGACGGCTTTCCACTCGCTAAAAAAGTCCAAAGCCGCAGTTCCGGCTTCCCGGTGCCCATTACCGGTCCCCCGTGTTCCTCCAAAGGGCAGATGAATCTCCGCGCCCGTTGTACCGGCATTGATATACACTATGCCGGTCGCAAGGTCTCTGATTGCCTGAAACGTCCGATTGACATTCTGCGTAAATATTGACGAACTCAGGCCATAGGTGACTTGATTGTTCGCGGCAATCGCTTCTTCTAGTGAACGGACACGAATCATAGATAACACGGGCCCAAAAATTTCCTCTTGAGCGATTCTCATGTCCATCGTGACGTCCGTAAAGAGCGTGGGCAAATAAAAATTTCCCCCTTGCAATGCGGGATCAGCCGCTATTTGCCCACCGATTTCTAGATGAGCTCCTTCATCTTGGCCAATTTTTACATAACGATGAACTTTTTCCAAGGCTTGGCGATTAATCAAAGGTCCTACATCAGTTTGTTGATCTAATCCACTTCCGAGCTTGAGCGTAGCAATCCGTTCCTTTAAACGGTCACGCAGAGCACCATAAACGGCTTCATGGACAATCAACCGTGAACACGCAGTGCATCGTTGGCCTGTGGTGCCAAATGCACTCCAGATAATGCCGTCTACAGCCAAGTCTAAGTCGGCATCGTCCATGACAATAATGGCATTTTTCCCACCCAACTCCAAAGATACCCGTTTAAGTCCCGCCCCAGCCACTTGAGCGACGTGACGCCCCGTCTCATTCGACCCCGTAAACGAAATTAACGCCACGTCGGGGTGGGTAATCAGCGTTTCGCCGACTTCCTGGCCGGAGCCAAATACCAAATTCACCACCCCATCAGGGACCCCGGCTTCTTGCAAAATTTTCACTAAATGATACGCCAAATGCGGAGTTTCCGAGGCAGGCTTGAACACGACCGTGTTCCCTGCCACGAGGGCCGGGAACATTTTCCACGTCGGAATCGCCATAGGAAAGTTCCAAGGGGTGATAATCCCCGCAACCCCAATGGGATCGCGCACGGCCATCGCGAACTTGTCGGGTAACTCTGACGGCGTGGTGTAGCCAAAGCTTCGGCGGCCTTCTCCGGCCATATAAAAGGCCATGTCGATGCCTTCTTGCACATCACCCATGGCCTCTACCTGAACTTTTCCCATTTCCCGCGTCATATCCCGAGCCAAGTCCATTTTGCGGTCCATTAAGATTTGTCCCACACGGAACAAGATCTCCCCGCGCTTAGGGGCGGGAACGAGCCGCCACGTTTTAAACGCGCGTTTGGCCGCGGCAATCGCACGTTCCGTATCCTCCCGGCTCGAACGCGGCACTTCAAGCAATACCTCGCCGGTTGCCGGATCATAGTCTTCTTGAAAGATTCCGTTTGTTGGTGCGACCCATTGCCCATCAATGAAGTTCAGCAAGCGCATCCACTTTGCCCTCCTTAATATACGGACGAAACGTCTTGCTCCTGGGGCTCTATTCCATCGCCCCGTTTCCAGTATACTGAACTTCTATGTCCGCGGGGCGATTTTTGCCACGCCTCAGGTGTTTCCACAAAAATGGATAGGCTAAGCGGGGGTATGGGCTCATCCGCCTCTGGATTGCGTCGCGAATTAACCTTTGATATAATTTCATTTAACTTTAGTACATCTCAGAGGTGGTCGTTCTTGGTTCATCATTTGTCTTCAGATCGCGTGGAAAGTATGGCGCGCAATGGACAAGCCATTGTAGTGGATGTACGCGAAAGCAGCGAATATCGTGCCGGACACATTCCTCGTTCGCGCCACATCCCTTTGAGCCAATTGGTTCATCGCTTGAAAGAAGTCAGTAAGTCCCATACGGTCATTGTTGTTTGCCAAAGCGGAAGTCGGTCTGCGCGCGCTTGTGAACTCCTTAGTCAAGCAGGCTATACGAAAGTCTTCAATCTTTCGGGCGGCATGGCCAATTGGAAAGGCCCTGTGGAACGCTAACCCGTCATTTAGGCGCACAAGGATCAACGCATTATCCGCCGATCTTTGTGCGCTTATGTTTACGACAACGCGAGATAGTTTTCAATATCTTGCCCTGACACAGCCCCATGAGCCAAGCGGACAACACTCGCCCCTGTCGCGAAAAATTCGGTATTGTATGCCGGGACTTCAACTTGGCCGTTTTCTTCATACGGATAGAACGTACCATCAATGGTTACCCCGCTGTCGTATAGACTGCCGCGGGAAAATATGATTTCGGTTTCTTCCACCGTATAGTCAACTTTGACGCCCACCAAACCATCCACGCCGTGGTGTTGGGTGGCATCTTGGCGCATTTTCCGCAAAGCAAGGGAGCGGCTATCCATTAATTTTCGGCTCACACTGGTAAATTCTTGATTGTACCAACTTTGCCCGATGCCGTACTTAGTTGAAAAACCGACGGGCATGCAGTGCCAGTGATATCCTAAGGCCATTCCAACTGGCAACCATCCTTGGCGCAAGAGCTTATAGGTTTCTTCCCCTGACAGTGGACTAATCAACGGATGGCTAGGCGGCTTCACATGGGCAAAGCGCACGGCGGTCCCTAAGATAGTAAAGGAGACGATAGTGCCCTCACGGTGAAAACGATAACGCGCGTTGAGGACTGCGTGAGCTCCCACGGTGGTTGCTTCCATCGACAGACGGGTTAACGCGTCGTCCTTGGCCCGGTAATACGCCCGAACCAAGTTCGAAGCATCCATGTTGCTATCGAGAAAAATGTGTCCTTGACTGTCGGTTGATGCATGAAAATAACAAGCACCACTGACCTGTGCAACGGGCTCCAACTGCAAGTGCTCCGTCAGATAAAAGTCAGGGGCCGAATACGTACTCATCCAAGGCAGTTGCTTATGCACCGTCTTGTTCAGGCGTTCTTTTGCCTTACGGGGCAAATCACCCGCCGCCAACGCCTCTTGATCAGCCTCGACGTCCGCTAAGCTTTGGCTTTCATAGGTCACGGACGGTACAGAAGCCTCAGACGTTCTGCCTATAGGCGGTTTCGGGGGTCTACGAAATAGCGGCATAACCTGCTCCTTTCATCGATAATCGCCTAACCATTCGTATCATTCATCGGCAACACGAGACCTGGGGCTTTAATCGCGGTCTCTTGAAATTTGACAACGGCCGTACCTACCGCGAAAAATTCAATAATGTGCGAATCCCAACTGTGATTGTTCTCATCAAGATGGACGCCAACAATACCCTGCGCCTGCAAATCTGCGGCTTCAAGCTGCATGCGCTCCATGGCCCGTTCCCGTGCATCATAAAGGCCTTGCGTATACGGCAGCAGTTCGCGGTTTTGGCCCATCTGACGAATGCTCGCCAACGCTCCTTGATGGGCGACATGATACACGCACGAACCCATCACTAAGCTAACCGGCCGATACCCCGCTTGCATGAGTAAATAAAAATCTTGGCCGGATAAATCGGAGGTAAACGGCTTATTTTTTATTGTCCGGTGGCTTGTTCCATCCTTAGCGCGTACCGCCGTGCCCACCGCTACAAATTCTGCGACGTGTTGGCCCCATTCTTTGTGACTTACCTGCAAACGCACCCCAATAATCCCATCAGCCTTTAAGGCATCCGCTTCTTCTTCCATACGGCTCATCGCCAGCTCACGGGCATTGTACATGGCTTGCGACAGAACCGTCATTTCTTGGTTTTTGGTCCAGTTTGCTTGTTGATAGCCGATATGGTAGATCGACGATCCCATGACAAGCCCTAACGGGGTAAATCCTGCTTCTTCCACTAAGACAAATTCATTCACGCTTAAATCGCTCGTAAAAACAAAGTGCCCACTATCTTGTTGTAAGCGGGTTAAAGCATCTTGTGGGATATCTGGAAATTCCGGCATGAATTTCATCGACTCGCAATACGGACGTCGTCCGCATCAACGGAGTCTGCCCCCTTTCTAGTGACTGATTTCCTCCAGTATACCAAACGCCACGAGCGAATCCGTGTTGAAGCGTGTGCTATACTAAATATGCTAAGAACCCGGTCGAAAAGCCAGGCACAGGGAGTTTAGAATGTACAAATCTCTTGGCCTGATATGAGCTAGGTACGGGGCGCTTCACATTCTCACGTAAGGCGGGACAAACGATGCCAGATCCAATTGAAACCGTAGAAGGTTGGTATGCACTGCATGATTTTCGCCAGATTGACCGTACCGTGTGGGCGAAATGGTCACCAGAGGAGCAGAAAGAGAGTCTTGCAGAATTTCGTCAAATCCTCACATACTGGAACCAAGTCGAGGACACCCGCCAGGGTAGCACGGGCAGCTATCAAATTATTGGGCATAAGGCGGATCTGTTGTTTTTAAACATGCGCCCATCGATGGACGAGTTAGCCGAGATTGAGCTGGCCGTCGATCAGTCGCGCTTAGGCCAAGTTCTACGCAAGCCCTATTCCTATTTCTCGGTGGTAGAACTGAGCAAATATCTTGTCAAATCTGAGCGCGATTTGACGGAACTACCCGGTACCAAAGAGCGCCTCTACCCGATTTTACCGAAAACCCACTACGTGTGCTTTTATCCGATGAATAAGCGGCGCGAAGGACAGGATAATTGGTATTCCCTCACCAAAGAACAGCGGCGTGAGATCATGAAAGGACATGGGATTATCGGGCATAAGTATGCTGACCGGGTCACTCAGATCATCACAGGCTCACAAGGGCTTGATGACTGGGAATGGGGGGTCACGCTTTATGCTGACGACACCTTGGACTTCAAGAAACTGATCTACGAAATGCGGTTTGATGAAGCCAGCGCGCGGTTTGCAGAATTCGGCCCCTTTCTCGTTGGACGGCGCATGACCACAGCCGATTTTCTACGCTGTTTTGCATAATCTCTCTTTCGATTGAGGAGATTTATGCGTGTATTCAACGTCTTGCCGTTATTATATCCCCTGCTCTCTTTCTCCGTTAGAAGACAGTAGGGGATATTTTATAGGTTATGGTGCTCAAGGCGACAATGATTGTAGTGGAACCGCCAATTTTCTCAAAAATGGTTGAGCTTCGTATCGAGACTATGCTAGCATGTAAACATCTTTCTCAGGAGTGTGCCATCTAATGAACAAGGGACTCATTCATCGCTACCACCCGTGGTTAGGACTACCTGATCTGACCCCCGTGACGTTAGGAGAAGGCTCCACCCCCATGGTCCATTGGGCGGATTGGGGTCCGCATCATATTTGGTTAAAGTTAGAAGGTTGCAATCCCACCGGGTCATTTAAAGACCGTGGCATGACCGTGGCGGTCAGTCAAGCGAAATATGAAGGGGCCACGGCGGTTATCTGCGCCTCGACGGGAAACACCGCGGCATCAGCGGCAGCTTATGCGGGGCGCGGTGGTTTAAAAGCTTTTGTTGTGGTGCCTCATGGCCAAGTGGCACTGCAAAAAATGATTCAAGCCAGCGCCTATGGAGCCATTATCTTGGCGGTTGAAGGCAATTTCGATCAAGCCCTCAGTGCTGTCCGTCACGTTGCAGAATCTGAACAATGGATTGCCTTGGTAAATTCTGTAAATCCATGGCGGCTTCGCGGGCAAGAAACGGGAGCATACGAGATTCTTGATGACCTTGGGCATGCGCCCGCTGGGTTTGTCCTACCGGTTGGCAATGCGGGCAATATTTCCGCTTATTTTCATGGATTCCGTAGACGCGGTGAGGGATTGCCGCAAATGTTCGGGATCCAGGCGCAAGGCGCTGACCCCTTAGTGCAAGGCCATGATTTGGACAACGTATCGACTGTCGCCTCCGCCATTCGCATCGGTAAGCCGGCTAGTGCTCATCTCGCCCGAGAAGCCGTTGCGACGACACGGGGACAGTTCCGATCTGTTTCTGATGACGCCATCTTGCAGGCGCAAAAAGAATTGGCTCATGGCGGTGTGTTTGTCGAACCGGCTTCCGCTGCCGCCTATGCCGGGCTCAAAATGTTATATCAAGAAGGGCGGCTTCCCGAAGGAGATATTGTGGCCATTTTGACAGGCAATGGCTTGAAGGATTCCGCCACAGCAGGACTGTGGGCAGCCGTTGAACCCCAAGTGGTGTCCAGCAACGAATTGCTGAACGCTATTGCAGACTTAATGACGCCCTAGGAGAGTGAGACTGTGCTTGAAGTGCGCGTGCCCGCTACGAGCGCCAACCTTGGATCCGGCTTAGACAGTCTCGGTCTCGCCTTATCTTTGGAGTTAACGCTCACATATCACCCAAGTTCTTCCCTTCATATTTTCACTGAAGGCGAAGGGGCAGACGAGCTACCGACTGACGAAAGCAATTTAATCTGGTCCTGTGCTACTAAGTTGTACGAAGAGATGACGGGCGAGCCGTTACCGTCTGGCGTCGTCCGCGTGACCAATCACATTCCTGTCAGTCGAGGATTAGGATCCAGTGCGGCGGCCGTTGTGGCCGGGTTATTGCTTGGCAATGCGCTATTGCCCCATCCCCTAGGTCGTGCAGCTCTCTTGGAACGTGCTACGGCATTAGAAGGCCACCCGGATAATGTTGCCGCAGCCCTATATGGCGGCTTTGTTTTAGTTTATCGCAATCGCCATCATCAATTAGCGGTCAGCCAATATGCTCCCCCGCCGTTAATCAGTTTATTAGCGATTCCTAGCTATCCCGTGCCCACGAAAGATTCCCGCGCCATCCTTCCATCTCATGTTGCGCGCGACGACGCGATTTTCAATGCCCAACGGGTAGGGCTATGGGTTCATGCCATGGCCAGTCGCGACTGGTCCCTGCTGCGTGACGCGGCTGAGGATCGATTGCATCAACCCTACCGTACCCAGTTGGTGGCGGGGCTTGACGACCTGATTCAAACCAGTTACGCCCATGGCGCTTATTCTGCCACGTTATCAGGATCAGGCCCCACAATTTTAGCGTTGGTGCCGCCTGACAACGTCTCAGACGTAGAATCCGCATGGACGGCGTTAGCCATCCACTATGACTGGCCCCTTCAGGTGGTGCGCAGTTCTCCAGTTGCTGACGCGGCATCGGTCAAGTTTCACTCTCCATCCAATGCCGCAAGCGACGGGTAACAGGCTCCCCCGATTGCGGCACCGCATACCATGCGGCGCCGACCGTACGTTGGTAGACTTCTGGATTTTGCAGCGCCTCGACATGGCGCAACCAATCCTCGGGTTGTGTTGCCACATGAATGCCTCGTTGAATGGTCTGCGGCAATGCCATGATCCCTGTAGGACTGCAAATGACGGGTCGACCAAAGCCTATCGCTTCAAGAATTTTATTTTGTGTTCCCGTGCCTAGTTCAACGGGACTGAGGCTAATGCCGGTTTGACGGTAGATCTCTTGAAGATTGGGCACATAGCCATAGGCTATAATCCCCTCCCCCCGAATGCGTTCGCTCCCGCATCCGACCACATGCAAGCGGTATTGATGGCGAGCCAAGTGGGGCCAAACTGTGCGTAAAAAGCGCTGCAATCCTGTGCGATTGGGCAGATAGGCAAGGTTGCCCACAAAGAGTAGATCACGGGGATTTCCTGGCGGTAGCAAGATTTTCTCCCGTACGGCATTAGCGACCACTTGGGCTGTGACCCCGTGCTCCTTGAGCCATTGCGCATCTTGCCAACCACTCACCCACACATCATCAAAACGCTTGGCCCACGCGACTTCTGCGGCCTCAATTCCGTGCAAGATCCACTGCCGCAAGCGGCCAACATGGGCCTGCTCCAGACGATGGCGAAACAAACCCAAACTATCGGTCAAATCCAAAATGCGGTGGCGGCCCCCAATGAGTGAAGCAAATGGGGCTGTTCGTAACTGAAAGGCTATCACCACATCATAGGCCGTGGTGGGTGGATTTCGCGGCGCGTAATACGCACGTGCCCAGTATAGCGACCGTGTCTGCCACCACGCCTGCATCTGGTGACGCACGTCATAGGTAGGCGTTAGACGCCAGTGATCCACAGACCCCAACGCTTGGGCGCCTTGAATCAGATTATCCAATCGGAGGCGATCCCCTTGAGCCGGCCCCATCAAATCAATCGTCGAGATAATCAAGGTTTTCATGCGCGTCGTGTCTCCGCCTGTAATAAGACCGCTTCCGTATTCCTGAGTTGGTGCTCCAACGTATAGTGTTCGGCAATGACGGTCTGTGACCTTTGCGCAATCGCCGCATAATGATGGGCCACATATTGCACAGCACGAACCATTGCCGCCGCATCGCCAACTGGAAATAGCAAAGCACCATCAATCGCCGTCATCAAATCGGGCAATCCTCCCACCGGCGTAGAAACCACGGGGATTCCCCGAGCTAACGCGTCTAAAACGGTATAGGGCAATCCTTCTTTAAAAGACGGTTGCACCAACACATCAATTTCCCTAAAAAACTCTTCCGGATTGTCAATCCAGCCCCGCCACGACACCTGCGGGCATGCCTCCACGGCCTCGGTCACAAGAGCGCGTAAGGCGCCGTCCCCCGCTATCATCCAGGTCCATTGGGGATTCATGCGTGCAGCGGTTAAAAACGTCGGCAAGCCCTTCTCTGCAGAAAATCGTCCAAGAAAGCCAATTCTCAACCGGTCGGGGAGGGTGGGTTGATGCCCCGTTTGCACGGTAACTCCGTTTGGAATATACGCCACCAAGGTTTTAGGCGCTACACGCCGGACAAACGCTTCGTCATACCGGGTCATAACAATCACCGCCGCACTGTGCCGACTTCCCCACGTCTCTAAGACCCGGTAGAGCCACCGACTACGTGGTGAGCGCATCGGATCCGTAAAGACCATCCCATGCGCTGTGTAGATGACAGGCACTCCTAAGCGCATACCCGCTCTGCGCGCTAAAATGCCTGCCTTCGAGCTATGGGCATGCACGACGGCTGGTCGAAGATCCCGAATAACCCGGGTCAAATCGCGCAAGGCCACCAGATCGTGCCCCGATATCGCCCGGCGCATGGGCGGCATATAGTGCACCGTGGCGACATGTTCCACGCGTTGGCTAAGCCAGTCCCCTCCACCGTGCACAACATGCACGTCATGGCCGCGATCTGCAAGATATAACGTCAGTTCTGCCACATGACGTTGTGCACCACCGGCCTCCCCTCCCGTGATGACTTCCACTATTCGCATGGAACCCTCCTGTCTTGCTATCTCTCGTATTATACAGAATTGTGGCAGAGTCGGTGGAATCGGGAACGATACGGCCTTGTCAGAATCTATCCACGGAATAGCGGAGGATTCTGCCGTTTTAAAGCCCAGGGCACATTTCTTTTCGAAACACTTTCAGTACCTCTCACAAAATTATTTAGAAGATCTCACAAATTTGTCGGCAAAGCCTCTTGGAAGCTCGCGCACATCGTGCTATCCTAAGAATTAAGTTATTCTCATGGAAGTTTATTCGAATCAAGGCATTGCACAGCTCGATTCCGTCGTTGTTACTCACGCAACACCTGTGGTTACCTTGACGCTGATACCCTAGTTTTTCAATGCGAAGAGGTCGTCCTCAACGATATTATTCTTTCGATTATCACTTTTTAAGTATTTTATGCATAAACTTTCATTTTATTGATTATTTGCCATCCGGCGATTTTTTTAGAAAGAAGGCGGATTGATGATGGAAAACTCCCTACAGGCGCTTCGCTATATCGGCATCGAACACGATGCCTGTGCTATTTACGCAGCCATTTCGAAGAAACCTACAGGTGTCGGCACCCAAAGCGTGGCGCTGTGGAAAGTTGGTGTGGAGTCGCTCCGCCAAATGGATCACCGGGCCGGTTGGATTGATGGACGCAGTGACGGTATGGGCCTTTTAGTGGACATTCCGCGCGCGTTATGGGCACAACGATTGTCCGAACATGATATCCCTCTTTCTCCGTTTACCGAAAACTTTTGGATTTTCCAAGTCGTGACGCCGATGACGCAGCGGCGCGACAGCCTTCACACATTAGGTCATGCGCTGATAGGAACGCCGTTTCGGCGTCTTTTATCACACCTGGAGTTAACAGATAATGGGCAAGCATTGGATTCTCATGCCTTATGGCTTGATGACGCGAGTGTGAACCCCCAAGAGATTTACCGCACCCTCGAAGCTCTCGAACGAGCCTTCCCTGGGCGCATCGCTTCGTTTAGTAATACGCATATTGTCTTGAAAGTCACGCAAGGGCCCGAAGCGTTAGAACGGGTCTTAGGAGATCAAACATCTTCCGCGTTTCAGCCCCGCGTCGTCATTGGTCATAACCGGTTTTCCACAAACACTGCCACGGATTTGTCGCGCGTGCAACCCTTTTTAGGTCTAGCCCACAATGGCGAAATTGACACCATCGACCGCCTCCAGCGCGAAATGGCGGCGCATGGAATCCAGACCATTCCGGACGGGAGTGATTCGCAAAATCTTGACCGCCTTATTACCGCACTGGTTTGGCGAGATGGGTTAGGCCACGCCGAAGCCGTTCGTACGGCCATCAGCCCCTCCCCGGCTGTCATCGCAGCGTTGCCCGAAGCCGAACAGGCGCTGTGGAACAAGCTTCATAGCATTTGGGGACCCTATGCGCAAGGTCCGGCCGCTATCGTTCACCGAATGGGCAATTCGGTCGTCGCCGCGGTCGATGCCTTAGGTCTTCGGCCGTTGTGGATCTTAGAAACTGCAGATGCTTATATTCTCTCATCCGAGCCCGGTATCACTTCCCCTGACCAATGGATTGCAGAACCACAAGTAATAGGGCCGGGACAAATGGTGGCCTTTGAATGGGATGCCACCAGCGAGGTTCGGCGTATTGAGCAACACGCCGTGATGGACCGATTGGCCACGCGTATTACGGGTCCCGAACCGTTATCATGGTCGCGGTCGTCGTCTTCCGTGAGTCCTCAATATCCGGTATGGTGGTTTCGGATGAACGGTTGGCATAAAGATGACGAACAACTCGTGCATACCTTTGCTCAAGAAGGCCGTGAACCCATTGGATCCTTGGGCTTTGATGGACCGTTGGCGCCTTTTTCAGAGTCCGTGGTGAATATCAGTGACTTCTTGCAAGAGACCGTCGCGGTTGTGACCAATCCCGCATTAGATCGTGAACGGGAATCGGAACACTTTTCCTTGCGCACCTATTTAGGCAAGCGTCCCGCATGGAGCAAGCAAATCAGCCCGTCCGTCATTCCGCTGACCTTGGAGTCGCCCTGGCTCAATGACGAGGACGTGACGGCCATTACTCAACACTTTGAGGGGTTTGTTGCAACTCTACCGCTCACACTGGCTTTGGACGCGGACGAATTGCCCACGTGTCAACTTCTCGCAGCAGCCGCAGTCCAAGCGGTCCGTGATGGCGCAGAACTCCTCCTTTTTGACGACAGTGATGCGGCCAAGACGCCAGGAACCCTTGGCTTAGACCCCGCCCTGGCCATCGCCGCCGTCGACCAAGCTTTGATTGACGCAGGGTTGCGACGGAACACGGGTATTGTGGTACGCTCGGCCATGATTCGCAACCTTCACGATGGGGCTGTACTCCTAGGGCTCGGCGCCAATGCTCTAGATCCCTATTTGATGTGGAGTGTGGCGGGCCCGGAGCAGTTTATCAAAACACGCACGGTGATGGATCATGGTCTCGAAAAAGTGATATCGACCATGGGCATTCACGAATTGGCAGGCTATGGCCGTGTATTCTCGGCTATCGGCTTGCCCGATCCCGTAGCTAATGTGCTTCAGGTCCGTTCGTTTGCCGCCAGCCCCTATGACTCGTGGTTAGACCACCGCCGCCAACAACAACAAGAGCGCAACATGTGGCGGGATGCGTCCACGCGCCTCATGCCCATCCCGCGGGCCACTAACTATGTCTTTAAGGCGGTTAAAAAATTAATCGCTGGATCGATTGACATTGCGACCTATGAAGAGGAAATGCGGCACAACGAGGCGAAACACCCGATCGCGCTACGGCAAACACTATCTTTTCGGACCGAACGCGCCTTACATGCTGACACGCCCGTCTCTTTAGAAGTTGGTGAACATTCGTTACCCTTTGTGATTTCCTCTATGTCTTTCGGGTCTCAGGGGGAGACTGCTTTCCGAGCCTATGCCGAAGCGGGCAAGCGTCTCAATATGCTGTCTATGAACGGTGAAGGTGGAGAAATTCCCGATATGATTGGGCAGTACTACCATTGGCGAGGTCACCAAGTTGCTTCAGGGCGCTTTGGCATTAACACCACGTTGTTGAATGGAGCACGCTACGCGGAAATCAAAATCGGACAAGGCGCAAAACCAGGCGAAGGTGGGCATTTGCCCGGGAAAAAGGTATCCGCCAAAGTCGCCGAAGCCCGCAGTGCCATGCCCGGGGTTGATCTCATTTCACCTAGCAACAACCACGATCTCTATTCGATTGAAGATCTGAAGGAGCTAATCGATGAACTGAAAGAAGCCAATCCTGAATTGCTCGTCGTGGTCAAAGTGCCGGTGGTGCCCAACATTGGGACCATCGCAATCGGCATCGTCAAGGCCGGAGCTGATGTCATCAATTTGTCAGGCTTTGATGGAGGCACCGGCGCGGCGCGTATGCATGCACTGCGGCACGTAGGGCTTCCTGCGGATATTGGCGTGCCCTTGACCCATACCGCTTTGACTCTGGCGGGCCTTCGCGACCGGGTTGAACTGTGGGCCGACGGCGGTCTTCGGAGCGCCGCCGACGTCGTGCGCATGATATTATTAGGGGCTAATCGGGTGGGTTTTGGAACCATTAGTATGATGGCGCTAGGGTGCACGATTTGCCGAGGATGCCAGCTTGATACCTGCCATGTGGGGATTACGACGCAGATTGAATCCATAGAAGAAGCGCAAATGCGGGGACTCAAACGGTTTATTCCCCAAGAACTAGATGCTGCGGTGAACGCGCTGGTGAGCTTTTACAGTCAACTAGGCGACGGCGTCCGCATGCACCTGCGCAAATTAGGCTTTACTAGCGTACAAGACGCTGTGGGTCAGTCGGGATTGCTTCAGCAGTCCGCCTTCAATGCGGTATTAGGCTATGAAACCTTTATTGAAGAGCTGGGTGACCTTATCCAACAAGATGAATACGGGGTGCAAAATAGCCAAGCCGTAGGCCTCTCCGCAAAGGGCGCCGTCCGTCTGCGCAATAGCCGTTCCATTGGGACTAATGTCTCTGGCCAACGTATTCGCTATAAGGACATCAAAACCCCGATACTGAATCCGGTTGAGCGTGTCGCGGGTCAAGGGTTTGGGGCGTTTCTTAGCCATGGCGTGCATCTGATTGCTCACGGCGGTGCACAAGATGGCGTGGGCAAAGGCGCGTCGGGTAAAGATGCGGCATCCTTGTGGGATAGCGCGGCGATTAAAGGGTTTGGCTTTGAATATATGACCCGCGGCCGTGGTCTCGTGCTGGGAGATCCAGGACCGTGGCTTGCATCCGGAATGACGGGCGGTGTCATTTATGTCAAGCACTCCCCCGAAGACGGCTTAACGGTAGACTTCTTGCGAAGCCGGTTGGCGGAGTCAGCCAAGGTGTCCATCGTGCCGTTAAGCGCACCGGATATTACGGCCGTTCGCGACCTGCTCACGCCCGCATTGCAAGTATTGCGAACCACCAATCAAGAGGACGCTGCAGACGCTTTGCAGCGCATCTGGGATACACCCGATGCGGCATTCGTCAAAATTGTTCCGTCTTCTGAGCAAGTCGATCCTAGCTTGTCAACCGAATGAGTGAGGAAGCCCGAAGGCCGCTAAACATTTAGCGGCCTTCGGGTCGTATGGTGGCACATAAGGCATCAATCACTTCAGGATTTTCAAGACCGGTAATGTCCCCCTTCACTTCGCCGGAAAGTAGTATCTCTTTGAGAAGTCGACGCACAATCTTTCCGCTCCGCGTTTTCGGCATCGCATCGACGACAAAAACTTGAGCAGGTTTAGCAATAGCTCCGATGTTTTCGGCAATCTGTTCGGTGACACGATGCGTCCACTCATCTGCCGTGATAGTCGCTTGCCGTGTCGTAATGAAAGCCACAGGAACCTGTCCCTTGACGGCGTCGTCAACGCCAATAACGGCGGATTCGGCTACTCCGTCGAGATCTAATATGGCGCTTTCCATCTCCATGGTCGAGAGGCGGTGCGCGGCCACATTAATGACATCATCCACACGTCCTAAAATCCACAATTGCTCGTCCCGGTCTTGGACCGCGCTGTCAAATGTCGTGTACTGACCAGGAAATTGGGAAAAATACTGCGTGGTAAAGCGTTCGGGGTCATGCCAAATCGTTCGCGCTAAGGCGGGAAACGGAGCCGTTATCGTTAAAATACCTGTCCCATTGGTCGCCACAGGCTGACCTTTTGCATCCACAATCGCATAGGAATGCCCAGGCAAGGCACAGCCGCATGATCCGGGTTTTAACGGCGTCACCCCCGCCACAGAGGACACCCACGCACTGCCCGTTTCACTTTGTCCATAGGTATTGTTGATATCGACCTGACCGGCTCCGACGTGACGCTGCACCCACTGCCAGGTGGCGGGGTCTAGGGGCTCTCCGACCAACCCAATGAGCTCGAGGGGCGACAAATCATACGCCGCCGGTAGGTCTGGACCATACCGTGCCAGCATACGCAACCACGTCGGCGCGGTAAAAATCTTGGTCACCCGGTGTTCTGCCATAATTTGATAGAAGGTGGACGGGTTCGGGTAATCCATTGCCCCTTCATACACGATGGCGGTCACTCCGTGGGCCAGGCCCCCCACCAATTCAAAAATGGGGAACGTTAACCATCCGGTATCTGCCGTGCACCAGTACACATCCTCTGGCCGGATATCCAAAGAATAGCGCACATTGTGATACGTTCCCACCAAAAAGCCGACGCCTGAGTGCACGAGGCCCTTTGGCCTGGACGTGGTGCCCGACGTATAAATAATGAAGCCCGGCTCGTTCGCTTCCACGGGCACAGGATCTGCTAAAGGTGTATTGTCGTTAAACGCCTCGTGCCAATAGATATCACGCGGCGCACGCATCGTCACGTCTTGACCTGTACGCCTTATTACCACGACATGTTCAATGCTCGGCAAACGGTCAATCACCTTATCGAGTGCAGCCTTTAAAGGCACCACGCGTCCACGCCGGAAGGTGCCATCTGCGGTAACGACAACGCGTGGCTGGGTATCAATCAGCCGGTCAAACAAAGCCTCGGGGGAAAAACCAGAAAAAACAATGTTGTAAATTGCCCCAATGCGGTAGCAGGCATGAACGGCCGCGAAGGTTTCGAGCAAATTCGGTAAAAAGATCGCCACGACATCCCCTTTGCCCACGCCCATGGCCTTAAGGCTCGTGGCAAAGCGAGCCGTCTCGGAGAGTAGCTGTTGATAGGTCCATTCGCGCCGTTCCCCCGTTTCACTTCGCCAAATCAACGCGGTTTTCGCCCCATTCGCTCGGGCATGCCGGTCGATACAATTGACGGACACATTGGTCGTGCCGCCGCTAAAGAAGCGAAAGTCGGGCAAGCTGCCCTCCATATCTACCTGCCATGGCTCCATCCATTCCAGTTCATGGGCCACCTTTGCCCAATATTGGCCAAGATTCTCAATCGACTGTTGGTATAACACCCGGTACTCGTCCATGGTCTTTATGGGCATGAGACCAGATGGCTGATAATGCGGGGCAATCAGAGGGACATCACCCAGTGCAAATTCACTCATGACAACGATCACTCCCTGCCTTTTTATTCTTATAATTCTCTCATTATACACTTTCCGCACAGTTAAGAGAGGGCCAAGTCATCCTCAACCGGAGCTTTCCGCGCTGAACCCAATCCGTTGGTCTTTGATCCCACAGGGTGCTCCTCCATTCCCCACACCGCCCGTCTGTAAAGCGTTCACGAGGAAAATTAGTCGGTCATCGGTGGGGGGTTGACCGGGGTTGAAGTTGCGGGCATGTTGGCCATTGACCACGATGTGATTCTTGTCGAAGGATTTAGCCGACTACTTCCGGCCTTAGGCATTGGCTTATCCACGTATGCCTATAAACGCCTGATTGCTGCGGGTGTCACCGTCGTCATGGGCCAAAAGCTCGTACGCGTCACAGACACGCATATTGAACTAGAAAAAGACCATTATGGGTATGATATTCTTATCTGGGCAGGTGGCATTACGCCACCCGCGTGGATTCGCCAAAGCGGATTGCCGGTGGATAGTCGGGGATATCCAGTGGCAGACGGTTATGGGGAAGTACTACCCCAAGTCTTTGTCGCCGGTGATTTATGGCACGTGGTTGTGGATGGAGAAGATATCCCTGCAACCGCACAATTAGCAGCCCTAGCCGGCAACTTCGTCGGACAGACGATTGCGAGCCGTTTGACCAAAGGCCAACCCGGCCCCGAATTCCGCCCTCATTTGCGTGGTATGCTCATATCCCTTGACGAAGGTCAAGGGGTCGGGTGGGTATTACATGGTGGTATTCCGGTTCGCGGCTTTAGTGCACGAACGCTCAAGAACTATTCTTTTCAACAATATCGGCTGAAATTGTCTAAGATTTTTGACCGTCCATGGCCCTAAGGGACGGATCACTCTGGTCGGTAAGGAGACTTGATGATCATGAAATATATGGCGTTTGTACTGGGCATCCTGGGCGGTGTTACCGGCATTTTGGCGGGCCTCTTTGAGCATATTCCCGGCGTTTATACTGCCCTATTCCATAATTACAGTCGTTATGGGGTTTCCGCCTCACACCTGACGGTCGCTGTCGGTGTGCTGTGCTTAATTTCTGGTGTACTGTTTTTGGTCAAGCCATTGGCCGCCTCCTGGATTGGCCTGGTAGCGACCGTGCTGGGCGCTTTGGGATCGTTGACGTTATGGCTGATCCCGGGGAGCTTTATCTTTATGGCTACCGTCATCGGGTTTTTTGATGTCGCTCCTAAACGTGCCCATCAAGAAGCCCATTAAGCATGCGACGATAAGTGGTTTAACGCCTTGGCAAACCATTGGTTAAGGCTCTGGTATACGCTTAACTGATCGGGCGTTGCCTCAATTGCACTTTGCGCGGCATTAAGCGAAGCGGCCAAGCTTGGCCTGTGTTCTTGCAAGGCCTTGATGACTTGGACACCCAATATGCCCTCGCGGGCATACAAAGATACCCATGGCTTTATTTCCTGGAATAGTTCGGGCGGCAGCTTTTGCTGCAAGACCGCACTATTGCGCGTCCAGCGGGCAAATTCGGCATATAACGCTGTCTTCTCGAGATCCTTGCCGGCCGTCTGTGCCGTCCAAAAGGCTTTGATATTGGCCGTTAAAGGATCTAAGGGCTCGGGGTGCAGAAAACTCACAGAATTAGCTCCGGCGAAACTTTGCAGCGCCTCCGCCGCCCCAGGTCCCGCCACCATGTCTAAGGCTTGATGCCATGCCTTCAGCGGATGATATGCGGATGGGGTACGAAGGTATTGAGCACCGGTCGCGATAGCCACTTCCGACGCGTAGGGCTGTAGCATGGGATTGAATAGATAGCCCCGAACCACATTCGGCAAATTGGGACTGCGCCCCATCACAGGTCCCAACAAGATTTGAGGATGGTGCCACATGACATATGTATAGTCGTTTACCGGGTAATTATCCCAAATCATTAACGGATGGTCCACGTCTTTTTGCACCTGACGGGCTTGTTGCGCAGTAATTGTGGCGGAAAGGACATAGGGGCCTGTCCAAATCACGGGAATTCCGGGATCCAACGCTTTGGCAAGAGTTTGCCAGTACAGTGTATTCTGGGTTCCCCAATATACGGTCGGGGTGAAAAAAAACTGCATGTGGTGCCCCAGGCTTTTTTCTCTGGCCACCATGCTATCCACGAGAGAGGCTTGTGCCAGAGCAAGATTATCGTGATATTGGGTTTGATCTGCCGCATTCAACGTCGTAGGAATATCATCAAAACTCAGCATGATGGCATGAATCCCAATACCCCACAACGCATTGATTTTATTCAAGAGTTCTTGTCTATCTCGCTGGCTCGAATATTGAATCGAAAGCCCTGGACTAATCGAACAAATGAAGAGCACATGGTGAGCGCGCGCGGACATCACGAGCGTATGGAGTTTGTTGAGATGACTTTGGGGATATGGTACATTCCACTGGGCGCGCAAATACGGGACATTTTTAGGTGCATAGACAAACGTATTGAGCCCTTGCTTGTGCATGAAGGAAAAAATCTGTTCGGTTTGGCGCCACGACCAACGAGGGCCATAAAAACCCTCCACAATTCCCGCATACAACGGCCTAGGGGCAATGGCGGTGTGTGCTGAAAAATGCTGTGGTGATACGGGTAAGGTTCGCTTCAAATGCGATGCCGAAACCACATGCCACATTACACCGCCGACGACCACTAGTCCCGCTATCAAAGCCGTAGCGCGCCATTTACCGGCTTTCTTCGCCATATTTTGCCGTCAATCCCCCTATTCCACCATGGCGGTAGATAAACTTTATGAAAATAACTGTAACATATTGCGCAACAGTTATTGCCCAATGCCCTCGATTGCGAGAAAATGAGGGCGAATGCCACATCATCAGGGGATATACGCATGACACGTCACGCCTTAACCGCATGGAAAATTGGATTTATTGATGGGTTCATTTTTCTTGCTTCCAATCTTATCGCTTTTCTCATACGATTTCATCTGACTCTACCACCCTATAATCTACGGGCCTTCGCCAATTTATTGCCGTGGGAGATTATTAGTCTTTGGGTGATCTTTTATATTTATGGCCTCTACGACCGCCCCACGCACAAAACCTCACACGAAGTGGTGAGCTCAGTGACCATGGCCATCATCACCAACAGCTTCGTATCTTCGATGATTAGTCTAATGTTGGTCACCATTGGGCTCCCTCGCACCGTCTTCTTTTTGTCGGCAAGCATTCAAATGATGCTCTTCCTGATTTGGCGTTTAGCGTACCGGTCATGGTCTTTACGCCACGCTCCCGTCGTCACGGTACTAGCCGTAGGCGAAGAAGCCGAATGGTCGGCGTTGACGCGAAGAGCCGGACAATATTTGCCCCGTATTACGATGGTGTTTCAAGAACCGAAGGACACCAATACGGTGATCCCGTGGTACCGCATTGGAGCGGTGGTCCTAGGCACCGTTGATATCCCCACAAAATCCCGTTACTTTATCGAATGCATGAAACATAATATTCCCTGTTTATGGAAACCCGATACGTATGACCTCCTTGTTGCAGGCTCCGAACTCACATCCGTCGGCGAGGTCCCGATGTTTTCGCTCGCCTCCATTCGGACCCGCCACGGATCAGCGGCGTTAAAACGGCTAGCCGATGTGGTCGTCTCCGCTACCAGTCTTATTGTCCTGCTTCCCCTTTTTCTTGTCATCGCTCTCGTCACACTCCTCGATTCAGGCCGTCCTGTCCTCTATTTCCAAGAAAGGGTAACGGCGGGCGGGAAACACTTTATGCTGGTAAAATTCCGGACCATGATTCCCGATGCCGAAGCGGCAACGGGACCCATTTTATCCCAGCCCCACGATCCCCGTGTGACCCGGTGTGGCCAGTTCTTGCGGACAACCCATTTAGACGAGCTGCCCCAATTATGGAATGTCCTAAAAGGCGACATGTCCTTAGTGGGACCTCGCCCTGAACGTCCCGTTTTTGTGGACCAGCATCGTCAGGCGATTGACGTGTACGATCTCCGTCACTTGAGCACGCCGGGATTGACAGGTCTCGCCCAAGTAGCGGGGAGTTATACGTCAAGCCCTGAAGAAAAGGCGGTCTATGACCTCCATTACGCAACCAGTTGGTCCTGGTTCAAGGACTTAATCATTGTCGCCCGCACTTTGGTGCAACTGCCCTTTAAAAAGGAAAAGTAGTCTCATGTCCCATCGTCTTCCATAGACGACGGATCAATAGAGCACCAAGGTCATAATCGCGTTGATGCGTTCTTTATGGCTAACAGCATGAACTGCAGAGTTTAAAAGGCAGATACCCATGATCTCGCGATATCGCCGATTAAGAAGGAGCGCTGATACGTTGGGTTTAGACATGGCACTCGCGCTGTTAGGAATCGCCCTTCTTGTTCTCGCCCGTTGGGCGGGTGTTTACGTCTCGATATGGCGTCAACGCCATCATATCTCTCGCCCCGTTTGGGCTCTTGCCGTCCTGTCTTTCTTGAGTCTCCTAATTGTCGCTGCTTATCTATTCCGACACGGGAAATAAAGCTCATACCTTACGCCGCTCCATCAAACCTATTTAAACGCGTACATAAGGAGCGGTAAGCCGGTTCGCGTGGTCGGGTGGCATGGCAGCATTCCATGCACCCTGGCTGGTCGCGCAGCACGCTAAAATCTTTGAAAAATCGCCAGGGGGACAGGAACTATTGCTCCTGCCCTCCCCCCCATCTTGTCTCACACTCCCGAACCGTGCATGCGCGCCGTCAAGTGCGACGCGCTTGGCGCTTGCATGATTCGGTCTCCAAAGACGTAATACCATGCAAGTCCGATGAATAGCGTAAAGAAAAAATCACCAAATGAGACACCCCCCAGCATGAGGGATTCGACCACTTGTTGCGCTAAGCTCGCTAATAAGAAGGAAAATATTGCACTCTCTTGCCAATGATGCCAAGGATTTGTGAATAGCAAGCCTAAAAGAGCCCCTCCAACAATCAGCACCCACATCACTAAGCCCCACAAGCCGAGTTCTACGGCGGTTCGCAATAAGGAGTCGGAGGGCGTTAATCCCGCATAAATAGCCGGTACAAAAGGGCGCAGTGCCGCAGGGGAATTGCCCGGTCCCACCCCTAATACCCAATGGTGCGCCATGGCATGAAAGCCTGCAGTCCATAAGACTAAACGGCCATTTAATCCTTTTCTCCATAACAGTTGCCACTTGTGTAGGCCGGTTTTCGCCACTAAGCCTCCGGCTAAAAGGATAAGTCCGCCGAACAGGTACAGCGTCCCACGCCGCCCGTAATATAGCATCACAAACGCGATGATTCCCACCATACTGGCAATCCATGAAGAGCGAGAATAGCGTTAGGAGCATTCCAAAGGTATTCTTATTGGCAAATGGCCATTGCCATGCCAGAATCTTGTGGTGGCCCACCGGAACAACAAAGCCAGAATGAAAACCAATCGCCGCAATACCGGCACTGAAAGTCGCGAGTATGCCTACAAGACCCATGATGCGAAAGACGTCCGCGACGGTGGTATATCCTTTCTCAATAGTCCATGGAAACACGAGCAGAGCGACCACCAAAACCGCTGGTACGCCCAGCGCATAGCGCAGTGAAACGGTTCGGTCAATGCCTACCACGGTCGACGCCACTATGCCTGCCAAATAGAGGGCAAAGAGAAGCACCGATACTTTTTGGCGTCGCAACAAGGCACCCCATTCCCGCCATACGCGGGGGCCCGCTGAAATCATAACGCCTAGCCAAACGCCGACCCAGGGCAGATATTGACCGATGCCTGCATACCAATGGTGAATCACTTCCACGCTGATAGCCGCTATCACAAGGCCTGGAATATAGAACTGCGGCCGCCCCCACACGAGGAATAAGCCGACAATAGCTAGAATACTGCACACGACAAACGCCACACGGACACCTCAATCTTTAATTGTTGGCCTTATTGTACCATGCTCCTCGTGACGAAGAGCCTTGCTTCGACAAACCAATACAGGCCAGGCGCCCGCTATGGAGCACCTGGCCTGTATTTTCATCCTGAGTTACCGATTCAGAATCAGCATATAAATGGCGACAATGATGACCACGCCGGAAAAAATAAAGTTCAACGTACGTTTTTGATGGCTTAACCGGCTGGCCAACCGAGCGCCCGCAAACCCACCTAAAGCGCCCCCCGCAATATATTCAATCACCACTAACCAATCCACCAACCCTGACAGGGCGTAATTGGTGGCCGTCGTCAACCCAAACGTTCCGACGGAGAACAACGAACTTCCAATCGCGTAAATCATCGGCATACCGGTCGAAAACATCAGACCCGGCACAATCAAAAATCCACCGCCAATACCAAAAAATCCCGACACCAACCCGACTGTGAATCCCGCGGGAATGACACGGCCTAGCATCCGCCGATGCCACACAAAATGCCGGTCCTCACTTTTCTCTTTAGGACGTAACATCAACCCCGCGACGACCAACATCAAAATCGCAAACAGAAACAATAAGTCTTTTCCATTCACCATTTTTCCAATAGTCGAACCAATTAAGGCGCCAATCGCGCCGGGAATGGCAAACCCCACGGCCGCTGCCCATTGCACATTGCCATTTCTCCAGTGCGGGATCAGGTTTAAATAGGCATTGACCGCCACCGCCAATGCGGTCGTGCCAATGACAATATGCGCATCATGAATGCCGACCACATAAAGCAGCAACGGTACCGCTAAAATCGAACCGCCCCCACCAATCAGCCCTAAGGAAAAGCCCACTAGTATCCCTGAAAAGACCGCAAGACCTTGCTGGACGGCTGTCACATGCACCATAAAGCCCATCTCCTACATACTTAGTCTAAAGTTATTGTACTCTTCGAGTATCTAATTGACGACACATTTTCAATAATAGTTAATTACAGTGTTTCACATATGAATATTAGCAAGGTACAAGTTCAAAAAAATTAGGGCCGGGTATTTACCCGGCCTCTACACTCGCATTTTGAATGGCTTGCGCCAAAATCCATTCATTTGCTGCCATCACACTTAGCGTATCGTTCACCATAAAGGCTGGCAATGTCTGTAGATTCCACTTGGCAATTAACCCTTGCTGCTTGTCTAAATCGACTGCGTATAACGAAATCTTAGGATTGCGTAGAGCCATGGCTCCAATTAACCGCACCGCTTGGGCGCATTTGGGACAACTTGGAATGGTAAACACCGCCACCCTAACCGGCTGCCGAATCGCGTCCACAATCGACTCCGTCATGGGAGTCAACAAGCGTTGTTGTCGTCCGACCGCCATGACCAGATCCTTCCAACTTCTTTCTTCTTGACCAATCGGCTCGCCCACAAACCATACCGAAGGCTCAGCATTTTCGGGACCAATGCCATAATAGGCCACCGTCGGGTCAAGCCAGTCCCATGCTACCGGCGGCTCCTTTGCCCTCCAGAGCATATTGTCTCCCGACATGGCGGTAATAAACCGCTCGTCTCCGCGTGCATTGTGGACCAATGTCACGGGGAGCGCGACCTCTTGGATCCACGCATAGGTGTTTTCCATCATAGTGCCCCTTTCTCCGATTGCAAGGTGCCGCCGCTGAATTCTTCGATAGCCTGACGCCAGCCCTCAAAGACTTGTGGGAGGCGGTGAGGCATAACAAATTCCCATGCTCGCGCCACCAGCTGCTCACGCAAACGGTGATTTTCCAACAACTCTTGGATTCCCTCTGCCCAGATCTCAGGTTTGGCAGGATCCGTCAATAAGGCAGGATACCCCACCATCTGGCGCGATACAGGAGTATCAGCAACCATGGCGGGAAGCCCAGCCGCATAGGCATCGAGCAATCCAAACAACTGCCCAGGTTTTTGGTCCGCATAGACAATTAAATCAGCGGATTGATACAAGGCTTCTCGTTCCGCAGGGGTTAAGGTCGGCGCAAAAATGGCCCGCTGCGCAAGACCCATGTGGCCCACGACGGGTGCCAGCTGAGCTCGGTATGCCGATCCGTCAAGAAAAATCACTTCTCCTTGCGATGACACCAGCGAGCGCACGGCTTTCAAAAACGTCGTAAGGCCTGCCCCATCTTGATACGTACCTAAATATAAAATACGCGGACGCTCTGTCAACCTTAAGCGGTCGGTCACGTCAAACACCGCACCGGACAACTCTGAAGCAAAGCCCCCAAGCACCGGAAGACGCAGGCCACCTTCTTCGGAAGGCCCCCACTGCAAAGGGATCCCTTGCTTATTCTCTCCGCCCAAGATGACTACGCTTCCCTCGTTGTCCTTATCAATCCGTGTTTGAATGATATAGGGACGATTATGCGACAGGAGCGGCCATGACGATCTATGGAGTCGCCAGCCGCTCAACATGGACGCACAACGTGTCTCCAGGGCTTGGCCCACTGCGCTACGCGTAGGGCCACGCACAACGACCTCGCGTCCTTTAGCCGTTATCTCAGGCATACGCTTGGCAAGACCTCCCCGTCTCAGGCATTTCGATTCCCGTTCACTCTAATCTAGCGCTTTCGCAGCCACCCTTCCGCAGGATGAATTTCAGGCATTCCACAAATCGTCGGTGCTCTGCGAACGCACAGGCATCACGAGTTCATCCATCCATTTATACAACTGGGCACATTGCGTTTCGGATGCTATTCGTAAACGCACCTGATCGTTCGGCACGCCACACCGAGCCGTGACAATGCGCAAAACGGCAGCCCGTAAAGCCACCAACGTTCCTTCATGTAGTCCAACCTCAATGCCTTCCTGCCAACCTTTCACCTAATCCCAATCGACTACGGTTGCCTTTGGATAGGGTAAGCAAGTCTTAGTGTAGCATACATCGCTTTTGGCTCCATTTTAAAAAAAGGTAATCCAATGCCTAAAGGGGTCGACACTTCATTCCCTCGTGAAGTGAATAACGCTAACGTCGTCACCGAACAGACTAGGACACAGACCATCCCGCTCGGTTGCCAAGATCTTGTCACGAGCGCAAAGCCGGTTCGCGTGAAATATCTATCCCCTACGGTACCATGCCTTGAGCTCACGCTACTGGTACTGTGTGGAAGCGCGGAGCAGGGCATGCGTTCCAAGACCCCCTCGGTGCGCCTAGATAAAGCCGTCTCAAAGCCACGGTTTCTCAACTGATCACAGCAAAGGCGCCATGGCCTCACCATTTTTCGCAATAATTCCCACTCTTTTCTTGTTACATTCGACAGCGATTGCGTTAATATTGTAAGAAAGTATATTAAGGAGGCCGTATGACAACCTATCAATATCTCGTAGGTCCCCATATTTGGGTGCGTCAAACACCCCAGTGGAATGCGGTAATCGAGACCTTCTCATTGCCGATGTTTTCTGATACGCAACGCATGCGGCTCATGCAATGGGTCGATCTTGACAACCGGCAGGTCAACTGGGAAGCTATTCACCAAGAAGCTGTCCATTACAATGCGGAACAGAAGATTCTTCTCCGCATTGCCGAAGCCTTGCACAGTGATGGTGATTGCCAATTGGCCGAACTTGGGCAATTATCCAGTGCGGGACGGTCGGCAGCCATTATGCTAATAGGCTTGCGTTACCGCTAAATCGATAGTCAAGGAGATCCATATGCCGCAAATTTATTCCGTAACCAATGTGCCCCCTGAAGTGCTGGCGTATGGCATGGCAAAGTATTCACGGTCCCGGCGCTCGTTGCGACAGAATTTACTAGAACTCTCAGAGGACAAAGCTGCGCAATTTCTCAACACCTTTTATTTTGATTATGGACATGCCTCCATCGCGGATCTTGCGCATGTTGCCCTCGCGGTGGAGGACATTTCTTTGCTTGCGGCGATGGAGATTGTCGACGAGCCGCTATGGGATGGTCAAGAACGCTCAACGCGCTATCAAAATTTCGATCACGCGCCATATTATCGTCCGTCCGATGCCAAGGAGTTTTACGACGAGGCCACACAAGAATTGTTTGCCCTCTATCACAGTGTCCTAGAGGAGTCCATTGACCTTCAAAGGGGCTGGTATCCTAAGCCTGAAGAGATGGACGCCAAAGCGTATGAACGGATTATTCGGGCACGGGCTCTTGACATTGCCCGCTACTGCTTGCCATTGAATGCGTTGACCAGTCTGGGCCAAATAACCAATGCGCGCACCTTAGAGCAACAAATCGCACGACTCTTGTCCTCCTCTCTTCCTGAGGTGCAAGATATCGCTTTACAGATGAAAGCCGCCGTAACAGAAAAGCCGCCCGTCAGTATCGCGCCCTCCACGGACGAATCCCATCCCGCAGTGCCCACATTGATTAAATATGCCGTGGCTGACTCGTATCGACAGGCCTTGCGGGCTTTATTAGAGCCGATTGCGGCCCAAGTGGCGCCATCATCAATGTCGTCCATGGCTGTCGATTTGATTATCGACACCGATCCGCTCCACGCCCAAATTGCCCAGCTGTTGTACCCGTTTGGCCAGGCGTCCTACCGCCAATATTTGGCCTACGCGGCCAGCCTCTCTCGTAGCGAGCAAACCGATTTGCTCAATGATGTGTTCGCCCGGCGTGGGCCGCACGATGAATGGCCAGCCTTCATGCGTCAAGCCCCTTTAACCTTTGACCTCACAATGGATGTCGGCGCCTTTCGCGATTTCAATCGCCACCGGCGGGTTTACAAGTCGGCTCAGAATCTCTCATTGGCCATGTCCTATGCGATTCCGGCGGTGCTTGGGGGAACCTCGGTACAATCACGTCTGACGCGCCACTTTGCCGCGTACTATGAACGCCTCGCGGCGTATGCGGTGCCGCCACGGCACCTTCCATATTTGCTGCCACTGGCTCATAAGCGCCGTGTCCTCATGCGCATGGATATCACCGAAGCCGCGTACATTATCGAATTGCGCAGCCGTTCCCAAGGCCATTTCAGTTATCGCCAATTGGCTTGGGACATGTATCAAGCGATCGAGCAAGCCCAGCCGGCATTAGCCCGCTACATTCGGGTCACACCACCAGATACCTTTAATCCCTTTCAACGCTAGGGGGCTCAAAAAATACGGCCGCGAGAGGAGGCAGCGTCAAGGCTAGCGACCAGGCCTGTCCTCCCCACGGCAAGGCTTCGGCCCATACGCCGCCTAAATTGCCTTGATTGCTTCCTCCGTAGCACGCCGCATCCGTATTCAACACTTCGTGCCACAAGCCTTCGTGAGGTACGCCCAACCGGTAATGGGTGCGGACAACCGGCGTGAAATTAAACACGGCCAACACCGAGCGCCCTTCAAGGTCTCGGCGAAAGAAGCTTAAAACACTCGCCGCACGATCCGCGAAATCGCACCATGCAAAGCCCTCGTTGTCGTGGTCGCCCTGATACCAAGCTGGAGTAGTTCGGTAGCGATGATTCAAGTCTTGCACCAATTGCCAGAGCCCCGCATGACTGCTCTCCCCGAGCAAAAACCAGTCAATTTCGCGGTCATGCGACCATTCGCGCCATTGACCAATTTCCCCCCCCATAAACAGCAGTTTTTTCCCCGGTACGGCATACTGATAGGCCAACAATAGACGTAAGTTGGCAAACTTTTGCCATGTGTCTCCGGACATTTTGGTCAATAACGACCCTTTTTGGTGCACCACCTCGTCGTGCGATAGGGGCAAGATGAAGCGCTCGCTTTGCGCGTACATGGGGCGAAATGTCAAAGCATCATGGTGATAGCGGCGGTAAATTGGGTCGAGGGCCATGTAATCAAGCGTATCGTGCATCCATCCCATATCCCACTTCAAATCAAACCCTAATCCACCCTCTTGGGCGGGCCGCGAAACGCCCGGCCACGCCGTGGACTCCTCCGCGATCATCAAAACCCCGGGAAATGTCTCATGAATCACATGGGTCACTTGCCGCAAAAAGGCAATGGCCTCTAAATTTTCGTACCCACCGTAGCGGTTGGGCACCCATTGGCCCTCTTCGCGACCAAAATTTAAATAAAGCATCGAGCTCACCGCATCCACGCGCAACCCATCGGCGTGAAAGATATCCACCCAGAACATGGCACTCGACACTAAAAAGCTGCGCACTTCATTGCGCCCATAGTTGAACACATAGCTATGCCACTGGGGATGAATGCCTTGCCGTGGATCGGCATGCTCATACAAATGGGTGCCATCGAACAAACCTAATCCAAAATCGTCCGTAGCAAAATGAGACGGCACCCAATCCAATAACACCCCAATGTCGGCTTGATGTAACCGGTCAATTAAATACATGAGGTCTTGCGGTGTGCCGTAACGTCGAGATGGGGCAAAGTAGCTTGTCGTTTGGTACCCCCATGACCCATAGTAAGGATGTTCCATCACGGGCATGAATTCAACATGGGTAAACCCGGTCCGTTTCACATAATCCACAAGCTCATCGGCCAACTCTTGATAGCTCAACGATGTTTGGTCCTGATGTTTACGCCACGATCCGAGATGCACTTCATAAATGCTCATCGGCTGCGCACGCCAATCGCCCGATTGCCGACGCGCCAACCACGCCGCATCATGCCACGTATAGGATAAATCGGTGACCACCGAGGCGGTTTTCGGCGGGATTTCCATGCCAAAAGCCACGGGATCGGCTTTGTCCCCCGAAAATCCCATAGAAGGCGTTTCAATATGGTATTTATATAAAGAGCCCACGGGAACGCCCTCGACCGTGCCAACATGAACGCCCGACACGCCGGCCGGTTGCAAGGGATTGCGCTTCGGATCCCACGCATTGAACGTCCCTACAACTGACACATACGCGGCCGCGGGGGCCCATACCGCAAATCGCACGGCATCTGTTAAGAGGTCAACCCGCTGCGCCCCAAAATGCCGATAGAGTTGAGCCTCAGACCCTTCGTTGAATAAGTAGAGCGTTGCATCGTCTAAATGGTCTTTATGCATCACGTCATGTCTCCTTTCCAATTTCATGCCTTACTCTTGGGGAATGAGACTTAAGATGCCTTCCATGGGAATACGGGTCCAGGCGGGACGATTGCGCAACTCATAGCGCAGTTCATAAATGGCCTTTTCGAGAATAAATGCTGATAACCAATCCGTCCCCCACTCGGGCAATAAGGGTGCCGGCATGCTAGCTCGGTACGAGTCCAAAAAGCGTACCGTCGCTGCTTGAAACCACGCAATGGCCCACGGTCGCAACGTGTCAAAGGCCACCCCAAACTCTTCTTGACGGAGGGCCTGGGTCAAAGCGGCATAATGGAAAGAGCGCACCATTCCTGCCACATCCTTGAACGGCGAGCGTTTGATGCGCCTTTGGGTTAACGATAGCAGCGGTTCTCCTTCAAAGTCCACCACTTTGAAGGCTTCACCAGTGTACAGCAATTGCCCTAAATGATAGTCACCATGACAGCGGATTTTTGCCCCTTGAACCGTGGGCCGTGCGGCCTTGCGCAGAAGCGTATCGATTCCCTCCCACCGCGCGATAACCGCTTCGGCTAAGGGTCTTAAGACCTCGTCTAAGTGCGGCAGACGGTCTTGAAGTTCACTTAACGTCCGGTCGGCCGTTTGTCGCATGGACTGGTAGGTGGCGCGTTGGTCAAGCGCAGAAAAAGGTTCAGGCCGAAATTCGGGGATGGTGGCGTCTGAGGCCAACAGGCGATGCATTTCGGCTGTCTGACGGCCCATGAGGGCTGCTTGGCCAATAAACTCCCCCATCATCGCGTGCACCGTTTCATTCGGCACCCAAGTGCGGTCGGTCCACCAATTGTGGCACGTGACCGGTTGCACGGTGTCCGTATGTGCGGCCGCTAATTCAAAATACCGCGTCAGGTGATCCAAGGTGTAGGTCCACGCATCCCCGTGGTTCACGACATATTCTTGCAAAATACCGAGTTGGTATTGATGTGTCCCCGGATGATATTCCCACCCCATCCATGTCCTGGGAGCCACCTGTTCTCCATGATGATCCGTCAGAAATTTCCCGACTTCCCAGTCCGGATTGATGCCATCTTCAAGACGACGAAACAATTTCATCATCCACCGCGTCCCAAACACTACTGACGTGTTGCTTTGTTCCGCATGCAGCGGGGTCGGATCTTCATTCAGAGCCTCGCCACGTTCTCGGTTGCGCCAGGCCCCGGTGGTTTTCCGTTCGAAATCTTTGCTGCTTAAGCGCTCTGGATAAATCCAATAGCGCCCCAGATCGTGCCAAAACGCGGGATAGTCGGTACCTTCCAACACACTCCACGTCTCATTGTGCCATGAAAAGAGGCCAAGAGCCGCGTCCGCCACTCCAGACTCCAACCATAAGGGCAGCTCGTAACGTTCCTCGCCCCCTCCCATATAGCGCACCCGGATAATCCATAATCCCCCATGCTGACCGACCGGAATCCACGCTTCATGCTCCACTTGCATAATGCGCAATCCCTTGCCCGCGAACCACCGTTGCCTAGGCAAATACTCGGGAATGAAGTCCGTTAAGGCATCTAAGACCCGTGGCATTTGCGCGAAATCGCTAATCGCGACGGATAGAGGGCCTGGCATTCCAGCAGGCGCAGCCAACTCCTGGACCGGGTCTTCGAGGCGAAAGAGATAAAAGTCGTGAGGCCCTAACGTGTAAACCGTGCTCTCATGTGAAATCGGTGGGAACGTCGAATGGGAGAACATTTCCGCCACACTTTGCCCGATCATATCCGCCGTGTCGATGGTGACCGCTTGAACAAAGCGCGAAAGATTGGCCACCACCATAATGCGCTCTGAGTCATACTCACGTACAAAGGCCAACACTTTGGGATTATCCGTGACCAAAAAGCGCAAAGCACCCCGCCCAAACGCATTTGAAGATTTTCTCAAAGCAATAATGCGGCGCATCCACCACAAGAAGCTAGAAGGATTGTTTTGCTGCGCTTCGACGTTGACCGATTCATAATGGTATTCAGGGTCGACAATGACGGGAAGGCACAGCCGCTGAGGGTTGGCGCGAGAAAATCCGGCATTGCGGTCTGGACTCCACTGAAACGGGGTGCGCACGCCGTCCCGGTCTCCAAGATAGACATTGTCGCCCATGCCTATTTCATTGCCATAATACAACACGGGTGTACCCGGCAAGGTCATAAGCAATGCATTCATCAGTTCCATGCGGCGGCGATTGTTTCCCAAAAGCGGGGCCAGCCGCCGGCGAATGCCGACATTAATGCGAAACTGTGGTTCTTTACCATAGACCCGGTACATATAATCGCGTTCCTCGTCAGTCACCATCTCCAAGGTCAGCTCGTCATGATTGCGCAAAAAGATGGCCCATTGTGCCGATTCGGGAATCGCGGGCGTATGCTCCAAGATGTCCATAATCGGATAACGATCTTCCATGTATAAAGCCATAAACATGCGCGGCATCAACGGAAAATGAAACGCCATGTGACACTCATCCCCGTTGCCAAAATACAAGGCTGCATCTTCTGGCCACTGATTGGCTTCAGCCAAGAGCATCCGTGAGGGGTATTTTTCGTCAATGTGGGCCCGAAGCTCCCGCAAGAATTGATGGGTTTCGGGCAGATTTTCACAATTGGTCCCCTCACGCTCGTACAAATACGGTACCGCATCCAATCGCAAGCCATCAACGCCCATATCCAGCCAAAAGTCGAGGATCTTGAAGACCTCGCGCTTGACGACGGGATTGTCGAAATTAAGATCGGGCTGATGGGAATAAAAGCGGTGCCAATAATACGCATCGGCCACATCATCATAGGTCCAATTGGATCGTTCAAAATCTTGAAAAATAATGCGAGCATCAGCATATTTGTCTGGGGTGTCGCTCCATACGGCTAAGGTCCCAGTGCCGGATTTCATATTTCTCGGAATGATCATATTCTTCGCTTCCTGGCCGTACAGGTCTCGATTCCAACAGTTCATAAGCTGGCCCATAAATCCCATAGCTCGCAGCTAAAGTGGCGGCGAGAATCAACCGGATAGCGAACGCTGTGACGTTGGGTGTCTGTAAAAATTCAGGCAAAATGTCCGGGGTATTTGGCCAGAAATTGGGACGAAAAAATTCCTTGACCTCGGTGCGCGTCAATTCCATTAAATATTGCCTCAAATCCGCCGGTGTATTGCGCCATGCAAAATAGGTATACGATTGACTAAATCCGGCTTTGGATAGAGCATACATTAATTTGGGCCGCGTAAACGCCTCCGATAAAAATATGGCATCCGGATATTGCGCTTGAATTTGCCCAATCAGCCACTCCCAAAACGCCAAGGGTTTGGTGTGGGGATTATCGACACGAAAGATACGCACTCCGCGGTCCGCCCAAAATTTTACGACATCCTTTAAAGCTTCCCACAAGGCTTGCCACGCCGGCGTGTCAAAATTTAAGGGGTATACATCTTCATACTTTTTGGGGGGATTTTCTGCATATTGAATACTTCCATCGGGAAAATGGCTAAACCACTCGGGATGTTCTTGCACCCAGGGATGATCCGGCGCGCACTGGAATGTGATATCCATCGCCAATTCCATGCCGAGCTGCCGTACGGTCTGGTGGAAATGATCAAAATCCGCAAGAGTTCCTAAGGACGGTTCAATCGCTAGATGTCCGCCTTGAGCACTTCCAATGGCCCAAGGGCTGCCGGGGTCCGATGCCTTTGCCGTGGTGTGGTTATTGACTCCCTTCCGATGAATCGTCCCAATCGGGTGAATGGGGGGCAGATAGACAACATCAAACCCGAGTCCCGCGACATATTCCAAAAACGGCTCACTCTCGGCAAAGGTCCCGTGCCGGCCCCCCTCCCGCGCGCACGAACGCGGAAAGAATTCGTACCACGCGCCAAAAAGGGCCCGCGGCCGGTCGACGCGCACTAAGAAAATCTCCGAGCGTCCCACATCTTGATCATCTTGCACCTTAAGCATGAGGTCTTGCAATACCTTCGATGTGGCAACATCGGCAGCGGCTTCGACATCCAGTGATTCCAACTGTTGTTGCACCTGAGCCAGCTGAATTCGAACATCCTCGGGCAAAGACGATGCCATGGCAAGATGCTGGGCGATAATCTGCGCCAATTGTGCCAGTTCCCGCGGAAGGTCTTGGTTGATAGCCCGCTTTTTCTCAAAGCGCTCCCGCCACGTCGCATAGGCATCAATATAACCTTCCACGCGATATTCATAGACACCGACGGTCGTGGTCTTAAATGTGCCTTGGTACCGGTCGTTCCCCTGATGCGCAAGGGGAACAAACTGCCATAGTCCATCAGGCCTTACCCGGTAAGCAAGACGTCCGCGTACCACATCATGACCGTCTGCCACCAAATCCGCTGATACGGTTACCGTATCATGGACAATGCGCTTAATCGGAAAGCGTCCGCAATCCACGCTGGGGCTGACGTTCAAAACGAACACCCGAGCCGGCCGCTTCATCTCCATAGACTTCTCCCCTTTAACCCCTAATCTATATGCTGCGGGTCCGCATGAATCATGAGCAATTTTTCCAACTCCGTCATCCGTTCGTGCCATAGGGCTGGGTGCCATGTTTTAGCCTCTTGATGGAGCTGAAACACGGCCATTTGCGCAAACCGTAAGTCTACAGTCATGGTTTTACCCAATGCTTCATGACCGCTTCTTGTTCATCGCGAAATAAATGGCGCAAAGAATACGTGCGCCCTTGCAGCCATTGGTCTAAGAGGCGCAGAACCTCAGGAAATTCTGCGGAGTCAAAGGCATGACCCATTTGAGCTTCCATAGCCGTTACAACGTCATCGGCCATGTCCGCGCGCACTCCGGCGGAGACGTTGTGATCGCCTAAGTGCAGCGCTCCGAACACGAACGTCTGGGAGGCTAGGGTTAGCTGCGACTTTACGCGCACCCGTCCTATCTTTAACACGATCGCTCCGGAACGCCATATCCGGACATGGTGCTGCCATACATGGTAACAATAAATGGTTTCCGGCCACGGCCTGCGCCAATCGCGCGGTAAACGATGCCGTCAGATTGATCCCAAAAACCTCGTTAGTCAGTTCGATAGCACGGGCCGCATATTTCATCACTTGCACCGCTTCAATTCCGGCAATGTCATCGAAAAACCAGCCACAACTGGTATACATCAATAGCAGGTGTCGGCATAGTTCCATCAAGGCCAACGCCTGCACACGTTCTACTTCCGACAATGCCATTGCTTGGTGTTGATGCAAAAACGTTTGCCGATGCGTCTCATCGCGCGATAATAACACCTCAATATAGTCATTGCGCGCTGCCCACGGATCTTTAAACCACTGCCGTCCGGCATTGTCTATCAATGGCACCACCGCGTCTCGCAGGCCGTCCATCGCGTCACGCAAGGGTTGTCGCCACTGTTGATTCCACTTTGGGTGCAACCCCGTGTGACAGCCGCAATCGCTTCGCCACCGTTCAATCCCGTGAGCACAACTCCATGAGGTATTTTCGCGGATGTCAGCTTCCCACTCGGCCGGATGCCCCGCTAAGTACTCCCCATAATTGGTCAGACACACATCAGTCCTATGCTCAATCGCCTCTAATGCATAGGCTAAAGCCATTTCTCCAAAGCGATGATGATGCCCGTACGTCTCCCCGTCTGTGGCGATATTCACGATCTGTCCATCTTCATCGCCCCGTGTAAATCCGCTGGCTAAACGCGCCGCGAAATCTGCTCCGTTATTGAGTAACCCCTCAAACGCGACGGCTCGCGATAACGGGGCGTGATAAAAAAATACTGTAATCGCACGGTTCGAAGCCAGACGAATACGGTAAGAGCTCACCTCGTCCAAGCGATTTTCTCGTGCGTCCTATTGTGATATGCCTATGGTATCACACGCGCTCGTCGGTGGGTGTCACTTCCTCCCTCACGCCCTCAACTTTCCCCGGTCAGTGAATAACGAATGGTTGGCTTCTTCTGTTAAATCTGATACACTGCAAAAAGGTAAAGATTACAATGCAAGGAATATCTTTACCTTTAATCTGGAGATTCTTGAAACATATAATCCCCGTCTCCTATCTTCCAATGCTTTATTTCGCGGCATTTTTGATCGATTCTATTTCTTTTCATTCGAAAAAGATTGCGCAGAACGCTATGCTTCGCAAGGTCAGACCCCAAGGAGGGATTCCATTGACTGTAGTTGACGATCGCCCCACCGGGCACAAGCGCTGGACACGGATTATTCCCGTGGCATTTCTTATGTATACGATTGGGTTTATGGACCGCATTAACATTGGGTTCGGTTTCAGCGGCATGGAAAAAACCCTGAGTACCAACGCCACCATGGCCGGTCTGGCCGGCGGTATCTTCTTCTTCGGTTACTTATTTCTTCAGATTCCGGGCGGCCATTGGGGCGTCAATTGGAGCGCTAAGAAATTTATCACGTTGTCGCTCATATTTTGGGCTATCTTTGCCATGCTCACCGGAGCCGTACAAAATGTACCCGAGCTATTAACGGTACGGTTTTTATTGGGGGTGGCCGAAGGCGGCGTATGGCCCGCCACGTTAGCTCTCTTGGCCAAATGGTTTCCGTTTGATGAACGAGCTCGAGCGAATTCTTATTGGATGTTTTGCTTACCGGTGGCCGCCATTATTATGTCCCCGATCGCTGGCTTGATTTTGGCCCATCTCTCATGGCGCTGGCTCTTCTATCTCGAAGGATTGCCGGCTCTCATTTGGGCCGTGGTATGGTGGATATTCATTGACGACTCGCCTGCGACCGCAAAATGGCTAAGCTCTGAAGAACGAGCGTATTTAGAAAGAAAGTTTGCCGAAGATGACCAACGAACAGTGCCGCTGGCGAATGATTGGCGGCAGGCCTTTACGAATAAACAAGTGTGGCTCTTAGTCGCCGTGTATTTTTTGGCCGTGACTGGACTCTATGGGGTGACGTTGTGGATGCCAACGATCGTACAGCACCTTTCGTCGTTTGGCCCCATCGGCGTGGGCTTGCTCAGCACACTGCCCTACATTGCCGCTGTGCTGGCGTTATGGCTTAATTCCCGCCACTCAGACCGCACGGGTGAACGCAAATGGCATATTGCCATCCCCTTAATTGTCGCTGGCGTCTCTCTATTACTCTCCGCCCTCGTTGGCACCGCAAGTCCTGCCCTATCGATGATTTTGTTATCCCTCACCGAAGCGGGAGTCATGGCTTTTCTTGGTGTATTTTGGACGCTTCCCCCCCTCATGGTCGGTCCCGCCGCATTAGGATCCTCCATGGGTCTCATTAATGGCTTAGGCAATTTGGGAGGATTTCTCGGCCCCTTTCTGGTCGGCTACTTGATGACCATCAGCCACAATAGCATGCTGGCCGGACTCGGGCTGATGACCACCCTCCTTGTATTAGGCGGCCTCCTCATTTTGGGAGCCCAATATCGCTCTCGGCCTGTGTCTGCCACCGAAACCGCCATGTAAATCGAGTAGGGGCGGGTGACTAACCCGCGCCCTCTCACACCACCGTACGTACCGTTCGGTATACGGCGGTTCATGACCAGCGTAGACGTGTGACCTCGTACAGGTTGAGGAGACGGTGCAAGCCTAGTGCATCCCAATAGCTCCTTGTCAGCACGCTGTTTAAGGGCCCCGCGGCCATGCGCCATGGGCCCTTGCGTGCATTGGCGAGTTCCCTGACTTTCCACGCGGGCACCCCGAGAGCCCGCAGTTCCCGGTACCGCGTGCGGACGCGTTTCCACCGGCGCCAGACGATGGCCCGGAAGCGATGGCGAATCCAGCGGTCGAGGTCCCGTAGGGGCGTCGGCGTATCCACCAGCGCGAAGTAGCCGATCCAACCCGCGAGGTATCGATTGACTTGCTGAATGCGCGTCTCAAGTCGTCCGGGAGCGTGTCGGTCCGTGAGTTCCCGCAGGCGGCGCCTGACGCGCCGCAGTGATTCACGGGCCAGCCCGATGCGGTATTGGCCCCGGTGCGTCAGGAACTTGAACCCGAGGTATGGGCGCCGAGTCAGTCGGTCGACCGCGCTTTTGGTTGGGTTCACCGGGAGATGCAGTGTCCGGTCAAGGTATCGGGTGACCGATGCCAAGACCCGCTCCCCGGCCCGGCGGGAGTGCACAAATATCATCGCGTCGTCCGCATAGCGGACGAACGCCAATCCCCGGCGCTCGAGTTCCTTGTCCAAGTCGTCCAACACGATGTTGGCGAGTAAGGGACTGAGGGGCCCGCCTTGGGCTGCCCCGAGCGTCCGGGGGGTGCTGACGCCATGGAACATGAGCCCGGCTTGGAGATAGCGGCGAATGAGCCGGAGAACCACGCGGTCTTGGACTCGGCGCGCGACGCGCGCCATCAGGATGTCATGATTAATCCGGTCGAAGAACTTCTCCAAGTCGAGGTCGACGACCCATTCGGCCCCGCCTTCGGCGAATCGGCGGGCTTGGCGCACGGCTTGGTGCGCACTGCGCCCGGGCGAAAGCCGAAGCTCAGGTCCGAAAACGTGGGGTCAAAGAAAGGCGTGAGCACTTGTAAAATGGCTTGTTGGATAAAGCGATCAACCACGGTCGGGATGCCAAGCATCCGGACGCCTCCGGTCGGTTTCGGGATTTCGACCCCCCGGATGGGCTGCGGATAGTAGGTTCCCTCACGTAGTTGCGTGCGAATCGTCAGCCAGTGCTCGCGGAGGTAGTCCATGAACTCCTCGGTGGACACCCCATCCACGCCCGGTACGCCCTGATTGGCCCGTACCCGGCGTAGCGCACGCTTCAGATTCTCTCCGTCCAAAATTGCGTCCATAAGGTTACGGGTTGACGCGTCGGGTGTCGAGAGGAGGTTTGCCGCGGCACTCATCCCGCCTCGCGACAAAGCCTTAGGCCGTATTTGGGACTTTCCATTGTCTAGCCCGTAGGGCTTTGCCTGGCCTTAAGATGGTTCATCCACCACCCCATTGCTGAGACATTGGATGGAAAATAAAAATGGGCATAGCCTGCGAGCAAAGCTCCTTGCGCATAACCGCTTTCTTCAGTGCCTCCGCGGCCCTCAAGACGGTAGGCGGCCGGCCCTTGCTGTTGTACCGTACGCGAATAATGAAATTCATGTCCTCGAAACGCCACCCCTGGCCCGAAGTGACTTGATTCTAAAAGCGTAATCGTACGGTACCCCACGGCTTGAAGACGTGGTTGCATCGCTGTCTTGTGGGGAATGACGCCCACCATTGGATAGTCCTGGCCATCTGTGCCGCGCAAACTTTCGCTCAAAAACATATAGCCGCCGCATTCTGCGATCGTGGGAAGCCCACCTGAAATCCGCTCTCGGTATCGCCTCAACAAGGTCGTTTGGGCACTTAATCGCTCAACATATCGTTCAGGAAATCCTCCCCCGATATACAACGCATCCGCCTCGATAGGAATATCGTCACCCGCCAAGGGACTAAATAGCACAAGTTTTGCGCCTAACTCCACCAACAATTCCAGATTCTGTGGATAGTAAAAGTTAAAAGCCTGGTCTTGGGCAACTGCAATCACCTTGGATGCCGCCGCAGGGCGCTGAACAGGAGCCACAATGCCTGAAAGACGAGGGGCGTGACGGGCGATGCGAAGAATTTGGTCCATATCCAAGGTCTGGCTCGCTAGGAAGGTCAAGCGGTCGATCAAGGCTTGGGTCTGGATATTCTCGTGGGCGGGCTCGATTCCCAGTGCCCGTTCCGCAATGGCCACCTGATCGTCAGCAGGTAAGTACCCTACACAGGAAAGGCCTGTGTAGTGCTCAATAGCGTCTTGCAACAACCGGTAATGTCGTTCAGAATTTACCCGGTTAATCACTACACCGGCTAGATAACTAGGCTGCACCATGTTTTGAAATCCCCACACGATGGCTGCCAGACTGGCCGCACTGCGTTGGCCGTCAACCACAAACAACACGGGCGCCTGCAGCAGCGACGCAATGTGCCACGTGCTCGCCTCTCGCGTCACCGGATTTTTTCCATCAAAATAACCCATCACGCCTTCAATGACGCCCACATCCGCTTGCGCCATTCCTTTGATGAACGATGCCTGCACGTCATCAGGCCCGCCCATCCAGGCGTCTAAATTACGCCCTGCGCGCTGGGAAGCCGCGTAATAGTAACTGGGATCAATATAATCGGGCCCCACCTTAAACCCCTGAACACTTTGTCCTACGCTGTGCAAGCCCGCCATGACGGCCAGCGTCACCGTGGTCTTCCCTTCGCCACTGCGCGGAGCCGCAATAACCAAGCGAGGATATGCTCCATCCAACCGTTGGCTCATGACACGGTCACCACCGTACCACTGGGCCCCGGCGCCTTAAGCCACTCCATAATAACGCCCGCGACCCGGTCGGCAGAAATCCAGTGTTGGGAACGGCTTTGCTGAATCAGCCGTTCGCGCTGTTCGGGGGACAAACTCGCCGCCCAACGGGTTTTGACCCATCCCGGCGCGATCACGCCGACCCTAAACGTTGGGGCTAGCGACCGAGCCAAACTGGCACTATAGCCAATAATAGCCGCCTTAGCGGTCGCGTATAATTCTGCAGATGCGCCTTGTGCACCCGTCAAGGCCTCGTCCCACGCGATGTTAATAATCACGCCGCCTGGGCGGAGTCGGGGTAAGACCGCTTGGGTACATTTGATGGTTCCTTCAACGTCCGTCGTCCACAATAAGTGCAGTCGCGATAAATAGGGCAGTTTCCGGACATCGCCTTGTAAAATATCAGCCCCTGCCAAATTGACCCACCCGTCAAAAAGCTGTGATGGTGCGATAGCCCCTGCTATCGTAGCGCCTATTGTTTCCCGGTCCCATGTCACATCGAGGGTCTGGTGGCCTGAATGAGGATTGCGCGCAAAGCCGATCACGGATATCCCGTCGGCCGTTAACTGCGCCTCCAGTGCGGTCCCGATTCCGCCGCTTACGCCGGTAACACCAACAATCATGCTCTTATTCCCCTTCGTTTGGCGCAATAATATTGACAACAATTCCGACAAGTGCTAAATTAATTAATGAGGGACGCACTATTAGGATTGTGGAGTGACTAATATCGCTTTTGGACAGATTAGCGTTTTATCGTGGAAGGCGGGATTCCTCTGAAAATGCGCCGCGCAGGATCCACCGCGGCCGGACGGCACCAGAGCATTGGCCTATCGGCTGGCATTATTTTTGTAGCCACACTGATCAGCCGACTCAGCGGCTTTATCCGAGAAATCGTGATGGCCGCCTATTTTGGAACCTCAGCCGCCAACGATGCCTGGCTCATGGCTTCGGTTCTGCCCAACTTGTTGTTCAGCACGATAAATGGGGCCATTTCCGTCACCCTCGTTCCCCTCATGACCCAAGGGGATGCGCAGTTGTCCAAACGTTCTGTGCAAAATTTTGTCAATGAAGTCTTTACGGCTATTGTCATTTTGGCAGCCTTTTTAATCGTCGTCGGCGAGCTGTTTGCGCCCACCATTATGCATATTGTAGCGCCAGGATTTCATCACCACGAGTTGGCGCTGACAATTTCCATGACACGCATCATGATTCCCACCATTTTGTTTTGGGGATTATCGGGGTTAGTCGTTGGTATTTTGCAAGAACGCGAGCAATTTTTTTATCCGGCCGTGTCTCCGGTCGCGATTAATATCGTCCGTATCCTCACGATTATCGTCCTCGGCCACTATTTCGGAATTCAAGGCGTTGCTATGGGGTTTTTGATTGCGGTTGTCTCCCAGCTTGCCATTACCCTCCCCGCGTTAAGCAAGACGGGGCTGCACTTGCATTTCCGTTGGCACTTCAGTCATCCCCTCTTACGAAAAATGATTCGCATGTCAGGGCCCTTTTTTCTGACCAGTTCGGTCGGTACCATTGGCGTGATTGTTGATCGCGTCTTGGCATCATCCCTGCGCACTGGCAGTCTTGCCGCCTTAAACTATTCATATGTCTTGGTTCAAATTCCCGTAGGTCTCGTCATTTCGTCCCTGACGACGCCGATTTATACGCGTTTAGCCCAACACCAGAGCCAACACGATCAATTGACCTACCAAAAGCTGGCGATGCGTGGTTTTCGGCTGGTCGTGCTGCTCATCGTCCCCATTACCATTTGGTTTATGATCTTGTCCGTTCCCATCTTACGCCTCATTTACCAGCATGGCGCTTTCTCCAATTACTCAACCCGCATTACCTCCGGCACTCTATTATTTTGGTCTGTCGGCTTACCGGGTTTTGGCTTATCGTTTTATCTGCAAAAGCTCTTTTTTGCCACGCAAGATACGAAAAGCCCGGCCCGTTTTAGCATCATCACGATTCTGTTCAACATTGTAGGGGACTTAATTCTCGTGCGTTTCATGCAAGCAGACGGTCTCGCCTTAGCGACGGGGCTCGCGGCTTGGCTCAATACGACCTTATTAACTATCCGGGCTCTCAATCCTGCACATAACAGCAGCCTACACTTTCGACCTTTTGCGGTGAAAACTCTCATCGCCGCCGCCGTGACCGCCCTTGCGGTATACGGCGCCCGCCACCTCTTCGCTTTAGATGCCATCCACGGCTTGATTCCCCTAACGTTAGGGCTTGTCGGGACGGTCAGCACATCCTTGTTGGTCTATCTCCTCATGTTAACCGTGTTCCGCTTTCCCGAGATTCGCGAGCTCGTGGCCCGTTTTAGAAAAATTCGTCGCAAATCCCCATCCTCTCTGGCTTGATCTACCAAATTTCTTCCTTTTTTGTATGTTACAATGGCTGTAAAGAGAGGTGACGGTCATGGCCATCAAACAGCTGATCGAGGCTCCTCTTGTTGTGGTAACCAACCGGGAGCCCTACATCGATGAACGCGTTGCCGGTGGAATACGCACAATACAAACCGCGGGAGGAGTGGTCTCTGCCCTTGACCCGTTACTGCAAGAAATAGGCGGAAACTGGGTTGCGTGGGGATCGGGCAATGCAGTCGTGAGACCGGGCGCATTGATTGGCAAGGACGTAGTGTCCATGTCAAATCCTTTCCTATTTCGGTTGATGTCAACGCCATTGAAGCGATGGTGGAAAGCCCACGAATTCGGCGTTGGGTCCGAGGTATTCGTCGCCACGTAGACCGTCGTGATCAAATTTTAGGGATTTCTGTCGATCGCGCCGATTACACGAAAGGTCTTTTACCGCGTTTAGACGCCATGAAGGAATTTTACACGTTGTATCCGCAATACCGCGAACACGTCACGTATCTTCAAATTGTTGTCCCCTCGCGGACGGAGGTGGCTGAATATCGGCGCTTCTACGAGCAGGTAGAAAAGAAAACGCAGGAAGTCAACCAACGGTTTGCGACGAACGGATGGAAACCCATCATTACATTGCCCCACAGTCTCGATCGCCCTCGTCTCATGGGGCTCTTCCGTGCCGCGGATTTTGCGGTTGTGAGTTCTTTGGTCGACGGTATGAACCTTGTCGCGAAAGAGTTTGTGGCCGCACAAGTTGACAAACGCGGGGTCTTGCTATTAAGTGAAACCACCGGGGCCGCCAATGAACTAGAACACGAATCCTTCCCCATCAATCCCTTAGACCCGGAGGGTTTTGCCAATACCCTGCATGAAGCTTTGAGTATTTCGGCAGACGAACGGGCGGATCGTATTTCAGCCATGCGTAAGCACCTCGAAGAACACACCATCTATGATTGGATGGCCGATATTTTTCTCACATTAAAGATGGCTGCGCAATCTTATGTCTAAACCGCTCTTTTCCGAGTTCACGTTGCATCGTCTCGTTTGTGATCGCCATATTCAAAGCTGTGTGTGGTTCATGGATATCGATGGCACCTTGTTAGATCTCGCTCCGAGCCCGGACCGGGTCCATGTCCCAGAGTCTTTGCTATGGGCTCTGGGGCAAATCGCACAATCACCTCAGCACCGGATTGCATTAATTAGCGGCCGGGCGCTCTCTGACATCCAACAGCGTTTTGCGCCACTGCCGCTGATCTTCAGCGGCAACCATGGCGCCGAGTATCAGGCCGGCCCAGAGCATTGGACGCATGAGAATGTCCAAGCCTTTGGCCGCCACCATGATGCGATCGCAAAAGCTTTGGCCCCTTTGCGCCAAGAGTTTTCAGGATTGCTTATTGAAGACAAAACCTATTCCTTTAGCGTCCACTACCGACAAGTGGCAGCGGCCGAAGGCCCTGCCGTTGCCCGCCGTGTGCGTGACGCCATGACGGGCATCGAGGCTATTGAGATCGTACCAGCTAAATTGTGTTGGGAGATTCGCCCTAAGCCCGGCCCAACGAAAGCGGATGCCGTTCACGTCTTGTGGCAACGGGTGCAGGCGATCCTGCCCTCCCCAACCCTAGCTGTCGTCATAGGAGACGACCGTACGGACGAAGACGCCTTTGCCGCGCTCCCGTCAGCCGTGACTATCCATGTTGGGGACGGCCCTACAACCGCCCAGTGGACCCTGCCCTCGCCTGCCGCAGTACGCGCTTTGCTCCAACACACAGCGCAGCACCTTACGACCTTTTTTTCGTGCTGAATTCCTGACGGATATAGGCAATGAGGGGCAAGAGCGGCTCAACGCGATTGAATGAAGGCACCAGATAGACACCCTGAATAACCGATTCGAGATCGTCAAGCAATGCACAGGCCATGTCAATCCCTAGCGCTGTCCCATCTTGGACATGTTCGAACTGTGCTAAAATCTCTGTGCCAATGGTAATCCCCGGCACCTCATTGTGCAAATACAATGCTTGACGATAGGATACCAAGGGCATAACGCCTAATAACAGGGGGACCGGCAAGGGACCAAAACGGTCCAAAAATCTCTCCAGTTGTTCTTTGGCATAAATGGGTTGAGACATAATAAATCCCGCGCCGGCTTCTAGTTTTTGCTGTAAGCGAAGCACTTCATGGTCGAGGTCCTCGGCCGTCGGATTCACCCCGACTCCGATATCAAACGCCGTATGGCCACCAATTTTCTGTCCCGACGCATCTTGCCCTTGATTAAAGCCTGCCAGCACCTTCACGAGGCCAATAGAATTGATGTCGTACACAGCGGTCGCATGGGCGTAGTCACCGATGCCCGGCGGATCGCCGGTGAGCGCCAGTACATTGCGAATGCCTAAGGCATGGGCCCCGAGCAAATCACTTTGTAGTCCCATCAGATTGCGATCACGAGTGGTAAAATGCAAAATAGTTTCGACCGGTAGCTGTTCTGCAATCAACCGCGCCGTTGCAAGCGCGCTGAGTCGCACCCGTGCCATGGGACTATCACCAATATTAATGGCGTCCGCGCCGGCTTCCCATACGGTGCGCGCGGCTTCCAGCACCCGGTGGGGATTGACGCCCCGAGGCGGGTCGAGTTCCACGCTCACAACAAAACGCTTGCCAAAAAGTTGCCTTATGCCTTCAGGAGCGCCTTCACCCCCCATTGTTTCATTAGCGGCATGTTCGTCCTCAACGTTCCACGTCCGGACCTGGGGCAAAACAGGCATATGCTGCAGTGTTTGAGCAATGGCTTGGATGTGCGCCGCTGTCGTCCCGCAACACCCGCCAATCACTCGACACCCAGCTTCCGCGAGGGCTGGGGCCATGGTCGCCACATAATGTGGACTGGCCGGATAATGGACATGATTGGCCACCATCGCGGGCTGCCCTGCATTAGGAAAGGCGGCTAACGGAATCTGCAAATCTTTGGCCCGTGGCGCCATTCGAATCACGGCATCCAGCAACGGAGCCGGTCCACTTCCGCAGTTGGCACCCACCAACTGAGGAGGACCGCCTGGTAATTGGCCCATCGCTTCAATGGCCTGTTCGGGCGTAAGCCCGTAACGCGTCGCCCCTTCCGGTGAAAACGCAAAACTCACAATAATCGGCAAGAGGCTTTCCTCGCGAATGGCTTCTACCGCGGCTAATACCGTGGGAATATCAGACATCGTCTCCACAATAAAGCCATCGACTCCACCAGCTAACAGTCCCGCGACCACCGGGCGATAATAGTCCACGGCCTCTTCATGCGTAAGGCTCTCCATAACCGGCGAGGCGACAGGTTGTGCCAAAGGTCCTATCGATCCAACAATCCACGCGGGTTCGCCAAAGATATCGCGCGCGTGTCGCGCAATTTGCGCTGCGCGGCGGTGCAATAAGACAACGTCGGCTTCGAGCCCCAGTGCCGCCAGTTTGCTCCCATTGGCGGAAAAGGTTTGGGTCTCTAACAACCGTGCTCCGGCCTCGAGATATTGGAGATGGAGATTCATTAACGTGTCAGGCTGTCTTAGCGGCACGAGAGGAAGAGCAGCGGGGTCGATCCCCGCCGCCATAAGCGCCGTGCCTGATGCTCCGTCCCCTATAATCCACGTCGGGTCCCTTAAAGCATCCGCTAACGATTTCACTCGAGGCCTTCCTCTTCCCGCACTGCTTGAACCGCTTGCGCCATTACGCGCAATTTCTCTGTCGCCTCGTCCCATGTACGCGTCTTTAATCCGCAGTCCGGGTCAATCAGCAAATTGTTGAGGGGAACAATTTCAAGTGCCCGCCGAATTCCCGCCTTAACCTCATCGACGGATTCAATGCGGTGCGTGTGCACGTCCACCACGCCTAATGCCAATTCTTTGTTTTGGGGCCAAGGATGGCGCGCCAAAAGGTCGAGCAATGCATAATTCTGATTAGCGGCTTCGAGGTCGAGCTGGTCCACCGGAAGCTCAAATAATCCCGGCAAAATGGTATCAAAATCCCCGTAACAAATATGACTGATGGTCTTCGCCGTCAATCCTTCTGTGACAATCGCCATGGCTTCAATAGCCAAATCCAATTCTTCGGGCCTCGTCGATAACGCGGGTTCATCAATTTGGATATAACGAGCGCCCGCTTTTTCTAATGCCACCGCCTCCTCGTGCACCAGATGAGCTAAATCCAGCACGAGTCCTTCCAACGCTAGGAGCTTCTGGTACGCTTCTTGAACGAACGCTGTGGGCCAACGATCCGCATAGCGCGCCAGCGCCGGCTCATCCCACTGCACCTCAACAATACCCGTATCAGCGAGGTGACGGACGGTCAACCGCATGACATCAACCAAGTCACTTAATAGCGTTTCCTCATTGTGGTAATTTTTGTCTTCCACCATAGATAAAAAGGTAAAGAGGCCCGGAAGGACAATTGTCACGGGAATACGAGATAAAGAGGCCGCTTCGCGACTCCATGCCGCTAGCGTTCCCCCTTGATATTGTAGGCGACCTGTGACGACCGGATGACGTACGTAAAAGTTGTTGTCAAACAGCCGCAGTAGACCCGCACTGTACACATTATCCAAGTCCCGAACGACGGGATCAAAGAGATCGTACCAGCGGATCTGGCCATCTGTGGTCCTATCACACTGTGCATCAGCGGCTAAGTCCACGACCCGTTTTACAACACTTTCATAGGTCGAGTACAGTTGCTCCGGCGAGATTTGCCCTTTTTCGAAACGTTGAATAGCAGTCCGGACACTCGGCCCCGGACCCGCCGGAATTTTCGGATAAGACCCCATAATCGTTGTCTTCATTATATAATTTCTCCCCTGTTCTGATCTCACCGGCATCAAAGTCGTTGAGGAAATGAAGCTGGACGCGTGGCGTGGACCAGACAGAGCCCGGCACATCCAACCATAAAAAAACGCCTACTTAGAGAAGAGGCGTTAGCTCTTCTCATCTTAAAGAATACGAATCCGTATTCTTCCGGAATTGGCACCCACCCTATGGGGGTTGCCGGGTTTCATCGGGCCAGTCCCTCCACCACTCTGGATAAGAAGTAAATCTTATTGAATTGTAAGCAAAATACCATGGCGTCGCGAAATGGTCAAGAGACATTGCATAAAATAATATAATTGCCATTTTTTGGTATGGATGATAGAGTATCCATAGGAGGTGGCACCATGTCGTCATCGGGCTCGTCTTTATCCAAAGAACGGCGCCACAGCGTGCTGGATTCCGACTCTAAACCAGCTCGCCGCCGCCATGTGTTCCGTTGGTTCGTCGTCATTGTTGCCGTTCTCGGCTCTGTCTTGTTATGGCAGTTGAATTTTTTCATCCACACCTTAGGGGATGCCCAGCGCAGTCTCGAGTCATGGCAAGGAGTCCGCGCCATATTAGGCTCCTTTTTAACCTTTGCTGCTATGCAAATCAGCCACACGGCCTTGACCTTGTGGCATCACGTCTTCCATTAAGCGACTCCCGCTGCCCTTAATGCGGCGGGAGCTCTTGCTCTCCTTCCCCTACCTCTCGCCCATTCTTTCTATACAAAAATCCTCCGTCTAGGAGTTTCGTGCCTTGCACACAGCCCCATCTTCGCTGAAAATAGGAGTGATGATTGCGGGACTACCTGTCCACAATACTTAGGCCATGCGCATTAGTGAACCGACAGCGCAGGAGAAAGAAGGCGTGCCACATGGATGATAATGCGGGAATGTCTTTTGAGATTCTCGCGGCTGGACTGGAGGATGTCCGCCATGACGTCCCAATGCTTATGACCGTCTTGGCGCATAAGCTGGAGGCGTCGTTGCCCGAAAACGTGCGGGTGGTTCGTCAGTCGGGCCTCTTCTCCAAAACGTCATCCATTAAGTCGATCACCCTAACCTTTGACAATGTACGCTACCAACTTAGTGCCAAGGGCGGTCAACTGCTTCCCGAACGGCAAAAGATCGTGCACGACGTCGTATTAAAGACGGACCGTATTCCCTTAGACGCCTGGCTACGTGACGTGCTCAATTATTTATTGGAAGAAAGCCGTCGCCATGAAAATGCCCGTGATATTTTGGATCGTTTTCTCACTTCTTGATCGGCTGATATTGCCCCAGAAAGGACGATTTTTGTGCATCATATGAGGAGCCCTCAGTGGCATCCTGAAACTCTTGCTGCTCACTGCGGCGTCGGACAAGATCTCGCATATGGATCTGTTAGCACCCCGATTTATCAAACGGTGACGTATCAGCATCCGGGTGAGAACCTTGGCCAATACGACTATAGCCGGACCGAAAACCCAACCCGCCACAGCGCGCAAGAGGCTATCAACCGTCTTGATGGAGGTGCTGGCGCTCTTTTATATGGAAGCGGCATGGCTGCTCTCACGGCTTTGGTGCACATGCTCCACCAAGGCGATCATGTGATTGTCACTGACGATGCCTATGGGGGGACCTATCGCTTATTGGTAGATGTTTTTGCAAAATTTGGCATTCGCTCCTCGATGGTTAACACGCGCCAACTCGATGCGGTCGAGCGCGCCTTTACGGACACGACGCGTCTTGTTATTGCGGAAAGCCCTAGTAACCCCTTATTGCAAGTCAGTCCATTACGAGCTCTTGCGGAAATGGCCCATGCCCATGGTGCCAAATTGGCTATTGATAATACGTTTATGACCGCGGTTCGCCAGCGGCCTTTAGACTTAGGGGCCGTCGGCATTGAACATGTGGATGATCTCATGGCCGACTTAGACCAAGCGCTCAACTCCCTATCCTAGATGCGTCAAAGGAGTCTATGATGCCACACAAACAGACGGAGTTTATTCACACCGGCCAGGAGATTGACCCTGCCACCCAGGCGGTTACGCCTCCCATTTATCGTGCCACCACCTATCACCAAGCCGATCCCTGGAATCCCCCAACGTATGATTACGCGCGTTCGGGCAATCCAACCCGGCATGCTTTTGAAGCGGCCATGGCAAGCCTTGAGCACGGGAGCCGCGGTATGGCTTTTTCCTCGGGCATGGCCGCTTTGACGGCGGCTTTCATGCTGTTTTCTCAAGGCGATCATCTCCTCGTCACGCGAGACTGCCAAGGAGGCACACAGCGCGTCTTACGCGGCGTATTCAGCCGATTTGGCATTCATGCGAGCTATGTCGATACCGAAGACCTTAACGCCCTAGAAGCCGCATTAACGCCAAAGACCAAAGCCATTTTAGTGGAAAACTTTAGTAATCCGTTCCTACATGTGACAGATATCGCTCGGGTCTCGACATGGGCGCACGGTCATGGCTTATTGGTTTTGGTCGACAATACGTTTATTACGCCGTACCTACAAAATCCTTTAGACCTTGGCGCCGACATTGTCATTCACTCGGCAACCAAGATGATTGGTGGGCACTCCGACATCACCGCGGGCGTTGCCGTCACCAAAGATGAGGATTTAGGACGACAGCTGTACTTCATCCAAAATGCGTGTGGCGCTATCTTGTCTCCGGACGATGCATACATGAGCCTGCGTGGCCTGCATACATTACCCGTACGCATGGAGCAAGCGCAAAAGACAGCCCAATTACTGGCCCAATTTCTCTTGACCCATCAAGATGTTCACACGGTCTATTACCCTGGACTACCCAGTCATCCCGGACATGATGTAGCCCGAGATACCATGCGCGGTTTCGGGCAAATGCTCACGATTCGTCTGCATCATGCCGAACAGGTTCCTGGTATGGCGGAACATCTCGCCTTGGCTCGCGTAGGCGCAGGTTTTGGGGGCACAGAAACCATTGTATCTCTGCCCGAACTGCATTGCCACGCCGCTTTAACGCCAGAAGAACGCACCGAGCGGCACATCACACCCGATGTTGTACGCATTTCCGTCGGACTCGAGTCAGCGGCGGACTTGATTCAGGATTTTCAACAAGCTTTGACGGCTTCCCGTCTTTAATCCTGTGAGAGGGGACCTCCTTCTTAGGACGGTCCCTAACCAGGCGTTTAGGCCGAATTTTTGCATCGTCCTCGAGAATTGAATTGCTCTCCTCTAAGAGATTTCCGTTCCATCGGTCCTACTCAAACCTAACTAAACAGGTTCAAAGCTGACTTCCGGCTTCGCTGAGGCCGATTTCACCGCCGTCTTGCGATGGCGCTCAGAGCCTTCTGGACCTAACGGCAAAGATCGCAACTTCCGCTTCTGCCCGGGTTCGGAATTTCGTCAGGTCAATGAGGGCTGCCGTAACGTTCCCCTGACGCGGTCAACACCGCCCGAATCCGTTCGACCCGCCGGGCCCGAACTTGCGCTGGAGCACTGGGAGGGCGATGGCGCCACGCCTAAGACCCGCTTCGCGAAACGTCGAGGATTTGGCACCTCTGCGTGATGGAGACGGGGAAACGGTGTGCATGAATGAACGGAACGATGACTTCCGATCGTTGGTGACCAGGCGCAGCGCTTGGTCTTCCGCTTTCAGATGCTTCCCGACAAAGGGTTCGACCGGGTCGGCTTTGTAGGCGGCAATCCCCCCATACAACGTGTTGCTGGGAATGCCCAGTTCGCGCGCCACTTTTTTGTCGGGTCAACACGCGTTGAACCGCTTGTTCTTTAAACGCGCGATCCTATGGATTGGCCATCGGATTCACCTCAATTGAGCATTATTGTATCATCTTGTCTCAATACGAGGTGTCCACAATTTAGACTAACATCCACATCGTGACACGGCAGAATCCGCCCGGTCTCGAGCACCAATCGGCACGACACGGGCGTGACGTCACCTTCTCTGTCGCGGAATCGGGCGGCCCTTATCACGATACCTTCTGTTTCTTCACAAATTCAACCCCAAGTACACTGCATCCCGCTCTTCCCGACGAATCCCAATGTAGGCCAGCGTGGTGCCCGGACTGCTGAGGTTCAAAATCTGCTGAATAATAGCGAGATCCACCCCGGAGCGAAACGCCCAGTACCCGAACGATATCTTGTCCAGTATTTTAGAAACTGATCTTCTTGCGCTGTGGCATTTCGAACAGAGTTTTCTGCAGGCGGTGAGACTAGCCCATCCGCTGGATGGGCGATATACTTATTTTGAGCGGGCTCTTGTGCCCCGATCGGCCTCCTCCCGGCGTGCCACGTCTGCGATCTGCCGCCTCTTTGCGCGAGCAGAACCGGAAGGAGGTGGTGCTGATGAGTCTCCACCTGACCGCACCCGTGGCCTTGGCCCTTGTTGGGTTGATGGGACGCTGGCTGTTTCGGCGTCGCAAAAAGTAATCCGCGCGGGAGAGCAGCCCGGCGGATTACGATGAGTCTCTAGCTCTTTGTTTATCGATCGCAGACGTGGAGCTCTGCACGGTGCCGGTCACCCACCCGGGTGCCGTGCATCTTTCTATCATGTTTAGAATACTTCGTTTTCATACGTTCTGCAACGGGCAACGCAGGTTTAGTCTAGGCCGTTACAATCGAAGGATACGGCAAGGACGTCCGCTTCTTGCCCACACCCCTACGATGCACCGGGGATGCGTAAACTTCACCCCTCGCGGGCGGCCTTTATCACGATCCGTTTGGAGTCTCATAAATTCAATCCCAAATAGACCGCATACCCATGATGATCACCTCATTCTATTAGATGAGCATCATCGAGTTCGTGGTGTCCATGGAATAGACTAACATCCACCCGTCGGCGAACCAGCACGACCGTCCTTGTGCCCCCACTTTCCAGAGCGAGTCGCAGCCGCGCCTATGTGTTACGTTGGGCAATCGGGGTGTGCAACGGACCAACCCCCTATAATTGGTCGGCGGATTTACTTGTCTTATGGTCTTATGGCCCGAAATTCAAGGAATCGTTGCCGAATGCCATTAACATTTCGTCGCATGCGGGTCTTAGGCCAAAAGGCCTCCATTCCTTATGCCATAAGCAAGGCCTCACTAAATCACATGACCAAAATGCTCGCGGTCACACGGGCTCCGGAAATCGGAGTCAATGCCATTGCTCCAAGTCTAGTGGACACGCCCATGACGCACGCTTGGCAAGAAGTCCATGACTTGTGGCGTGCCAAGTCCCCTATGCAACGGGGTGCGTCCCCCATGGAAATTGCTGAAATCGCTCTCATGCTGGCCAATTCCACCTATCTTACGCGCGAGGTCGTCAGGGGAGATGGCGGATTAAACCTTACGTAGGCGACCTTGTGTTCTCACGAGGCCATATCTTTGATATAGTCCAAAATGAACCAGCAATCCCATGATGATTGTGTAGAAAAGAAAGGAGGCACGAGGGTGAAAATCTTTCCGGTACATTTTAAATCCGGGGGACAAGAGATCCGAGGACTCGGATATGGTCCTGAAGACGGAGTCCCTGCACCTTTTCGGGCTATTGTCATCCACGGCTATAGCTCCTCGAAACACCTCATGGACCCCGTATCGACCGCTTTGGCCAAAGCGGGGTATCCTGTCGTGTCAATTGACCTTCCAGGCCATAAGTTGGGTGCCAGCGGCGGATCGTTGATCAGCTTTGATATGGCCGTGCAAGCGGCACTCGACGCGCATCGGCAGCTGACCTCCCCCGCACCTCCCGTGTATATTGGTCACAGCATGGGCGCTGCAGCCGCATTGGTGGCGGGCAGCTTGGACCCTGCCGCGGTCGGAGTGGCAAGTTTAGGATTAGGATATCCCGTCACGGTCATGCGCCCTAATCCCGAAGTGATCCAATATTATTTAGAACGATGGGCATGGGTTGACGGCGCCAGTCCCGTCGAAGTCGGACTCGCCATGGACAAAGCTTTGCCTCAAGCTCTAGAGAAATTAGCCACCCGTCCCTTTTTGCTGGTCAGTGGAAGCCGCGACAAGGAGCTTCCCCCCTCAAGCGCAGCCCAGCTCTTTGCCATGGCTCATGGTCCCAAAACGCATAATACCGTGGATGCCGACCACTCCGGCATCCCGCTCCTCGCCGCCCCGTTCGTGGTGGAGTGGCTTAATGCTGTTCAATCCTCAAAGGCCTCATCCTAAGCCAACAGGTCGAAGGCTGCATGCGACATCCTTCGACCTGTTGACCCGTTATTCAGGATGCCGCTGCAACCAGCCCTCTTTGGCCTGACGCCTGACCACTTTGCCCGAAGGCCCGATGGGAAGTTCTTCCACGACCTCAATAATATAGGGTCGTTTGTAATCGGCTAATTGCTCTTTGGCCAGCTGATATAAACTTTCCACGTCGACGTTATGCCCACTGCGCGGTACGACTAAGGCGACCACGCGTTCGCCTCGCCTCGGATCGGGCACCCCAAAGACCGTAGCCATCCCCAAGTCGGGATGACGTAACAACGCTTCCTCCACCTCGACCGGATAAACATTTTCTCCCGCGACAATAATCATGTCCTGTTTGCGATCCACTAAAAACAATAAGCCGTCCGCACTTAAATAGCCCATATCCCCAACGGTTAAGTAGCCGTCCTGTGTGAAGCTCTCACGGGTCGCCTCAGGGTTACCCCAATACTCTTTCATGAGACCGGGACCAAACTCTCCACACTGCTCAAAGCGGGCAGAAAATCTTTGTCCGCCACGATGAGGCTAATCTGACTATCCAATAACGCATAGCGAATTTCTTCTGGTGTCCAGCGAAGGTTAATCGGTACCCCAATGATCCCCGCCTTAGCGAGACCGAAATAGGCTTCGGCCATATCCAAGCCATTAGGCAATAGCAGTCCCACCCGCTGACCTTTGGTCAATCCTAAGGACAACAGTGCCTGCGCAATACGATTAGTCTTTAAATCTAATTCCTGAAAGCTAAGCTGCTCCTCCCCAAAAATTAGCGCCGGTTTGTTTTTATGGCGGACTGCCGCCCCATGTAATGCCTCTCCGACTGTTAGCACATTGTCCAACCTTTCTCATTACGTCGTGAACAAATTACGGAACTTCAGGCCCTTCCCGACCTACTCGCCCATACCCACTGACGACCAGCGTGACCCCCATCACCACAGCAGTGGCCGCGACGGTCGCGACCAGAATATGGGCCGTACTCAATGTAAAGGCGCGCAACGTATGATCGTGGACGAGCGTCCACGTCCATACGAGCAATCCACATCCTGTTGTCGTGATGACTTCCCATCGGCTTTGGGCGATCGAGTAAAACATCGCGATATTTAAAAGTCCAAGCCCTATCATGCCCCAATCATAAGACGGGAGCCATGGCGCAATCGCAAGAAAACGAGGGCCTAATATCATTATCACCAATCGCGCGCCGTGTGCAATAAAAATCCACTGGGCCAGCCCCGCTAAGAGCCCATACACGGCAACAGTCAATCCCAAGTATGAATAGCGGTGGCTGGGATCGGATAACATGGCCGTAAGCATCACCGTGGCCAAACTCCCCGACACAAAATCAATGCTATGCCCCATGATAGCCATACCGGTATATTGGCCCGCAATCTCTGGCGGTAATGCGTATTTGGCCGCCAGTCCATCGACAATCGCATATAACACATTGATGACCGCGACGACGCCCGTGGCCGTTACCATACCGAATCCGGTTGCCTCTTCTTGGACAGGCACGGTGCGTACCATCCGGCGGCTTACCACCCACGTCACCCACGCCGCCGCGCCTTCTAGTCCGCCCACTACCACCAAACGATAAACGGGCCACAATGCACTGCTCGCGGCAACAACGCGAAAGAGCCCGTTTAATACCGCAAGCGCGCCCACTAAGAGATACCTGCGGGCGTTTTGCAATATACCGGTATTCGCCGCCAAAGCGAGGCTGGGTACCACTTCTGCGGTAAAAATGATAAGTAACAGCTGACTAACATGAAACGTACGGGACAAGGGCCCGGCAAACACCCAAATCGCTGCCCACGAGACAACACCAATTCCCCACAACCACCATGCATCTCGTTGCCCTGCTGAGCGCGGCCGTTTGCCCAAGCGCGTATAGATGAGCACCACCACCGATGCCGGCATCACTAAGAAACTTGTAACATTGAGAAAGGTTGTCAAATCACCATACTTGTGGGGACCTAGAACATGCGCCAGAACCACATGATATAAATAATTGAATACCCCAACCAGCAAGGCCGAAAATCCTAGCACAACATTGTCCGACCAAAATTGGTGATTTTTAGCCACGTGTCCCACCGCCCCCGCTTGCTTTAGGACTATCTTGTCCATAAAGCAAGGGGATCTATTTCGACAAAAAAATTCGCCCAAGCTACACGCATAGCTTGGGCAATTAATATTTCGCGGTTCATTCAGCGGGAAACCAAATCACACATCCCAAGGACTTGGTTTCTCTATCATGATTATTCGACATTCCCCCTAAAAATCCTTTCATAATCTGCCAAAATGTTAGTCGTTTGGCGACTAAGCTAAGGCTGTGATCCAATTTGATGCAACAGGAGTTGCATCACGGCGTTGTTGGCATACCCGATATGCCACAAGGCCACCCCCGCCAAATGGTCTTGTTTCGCTAAAAGAATTTTCTGATTCATGCCTTGCAAACTTTCCCACCACGCAATACGCGGCCCCGAAGACGTGTCATATCGCGCATACGTTTCTTGATATTGTTGACTCCACACCGCATGCTGGTCCATGGTAGGAGTAACGGCATTATAAGGAATCGTTTGGGCATTCGTGCTGCCAATGGGCCAACTATATCCATAAAGGGCAATGCCTAGATCAATCTTTGATGCCGGAACCACGGTCATTAACCGCTTTAAGATATTCTCCACCCACGGCATGCCTGCCACAGGTCCTTCCAAACTCCCATCATCATGCTCATCATAGCTCATTAAGATAAACTGGTTCACTTCCCGACCCAAGACCCCGTAATTATAGGCTCCACCCGAATGCGGCACGATATCGATGGTAATCGTATCGGACCTAGGCAGGAAGTCACGCAAGTCAATCATAAACCCCGATAATTGATTGACCACGCGAGTGTGGGCGGGCTCAAAATCGATATTCACTCCTTGAAAATGCATTTTGCCGACCATGTCCGCGATATTGCGCGCCGCTGCCACGCGTGTCACTGGATTATCCAAAAAAGCCTGTGTGCCTGTCCCGTCATTGACCAGGGGAGTAATCGGAATATGCGCCTTTTGTGCCTGCTGCAATATAGTCGTATTAACATGAGCACTCAGCCCGCCATACGCGTCCACCGAATACCAAAAAGGTGCTAAGTCTGTGATAGCGTGCGGATGGCTGTAGAGATAGGTCAAGGGCGTCGACACATCATTGGCCCAAAATGCTACCACCTGTAACTTGGACGGCGCTTGGCTTCCGGATTTTGCCGCACGAGCCCCTAAACCACACCCGGATAGCGCGAGCGCTATGGTCACCACCAAACTTTTTGACAGCCATTGTTTGAATTTCCCGTGAACCATGTTAACCACCTCATCCTAAAGCTTGACCGAAAAAGGGGTCAAACATGCTCTCTTTGATCTTGAGAATTCTAGTAAAGTTCCCCAATTTGACTCATCCGTCGAATCATGGACAAGGCAATTCCTGGCACTTTCTTTGGGACCTCTCATATCCCTCTCATGCACCGCGGGGTATACTATAGAGAAGCTAAGCTGATGTTAGAGGAGGGATCGCGGTGCTCCATCAAAAACCGGCGGATTCCCCAGATTCCCATCACTCCGCCACTCCCAAAAAAGGTCGGTGGATACTGGTCGGGGCTGCCACGGTGATTGTTGGCTTGACCTTGTTTTACAGTGCCAATTGGTCTGGCCTCACGCATCTACCGCAACTGACCCGGCAGCGTTTACGCCAAGCCCACGCCCCCTGGACGTCATTCCATCAGATATCACCATGGTTCTCCAAGGCTTTAGTTGCCACCGAAGACCGGACATTTTATACCAACTGGGGCATTTCTTTTGAAGGCATTGCACGGGCAGCTTGGGTCGATTTGCAGACCGATGCCTTTACCCAAGGGGGGAGCACCATTACCCAGCAGCTCATTCGCGATCTCCTGCTGTCGCCTGTCAAAACCATTCCCCGTAAAATCACGGGCGTCTTATTGTCGCTGATGGCGACCCAACTCTATTCCAAAAAGACTCTCCTGACTTTGTATATGAACGAAGTGTACTTAGGCGATCACGCCTATGGTATTGGGCAAGCCGCTCGAAACTATTTTGGCATTGCACCAAGTCAATTGACTCTCCCCGAAGCTTCTTTGCTCGCAGGACTCCCCCAAGCCCCCTCCCTTTATGATCCATTCGTTCATTTTCGTCTCGCCAAGAAGCGTCAATTAGAGGTGTTAAACAGCATGGTGCAAGACCATATGATTTCAGCCGCACAAGCGAAAATAGCTTACCGTGCGCCATTGCCTTTAACCGGTTCCCACCCAGCATAAAAAGATAAGCCGACCTCCCAGATCACTCCTTCTAGGGGGGTCGGCTCCTTGGATGCGGCGTTTCGCTTACCGCCGCAGTTTCTTCAATTCTCCCATCAAGCGGTCATTGAGCACGCGAATGTGGGTCCCTTTCATACCCAGTGAGCGTGATTCAATCACACCAGCAGACTCAAATTTCCGCAACGCATTAACAATCACCGAACGCGTGATCCCGACACGGTCAGCAATTTTTGACGCCACCAGTAATCCTTCTTCTCCACCCAGTTCATCAAAAATGTGCTGAACCGCTTCCAACTCCGAATAGGACAGCGTATCAATCGCCACTTTCACAGCAGCTTTTTTACGCGCTTCCATCTCCAATTCATCCGACTTGGAGCGCAGAATTTCCATCGCCACCACCGTTGCGCCATATTCCGCGAGCACCAAATCTTCATCATTGAATTCCCGGCCAAAGCGCGATATCACGAGCGTTCCCAACCGATCACCACCGCCATTGACAGGCACTATCGTGGTAATCTTATTTTCGTACAAACACGCCTTATCGCGGAAGAATACGCACTTACGCGATTCCTGCGATACGTTCGGATAGGTTTCATCAACCTTGAGTAAGCCATTGTTGTAATTACTCGGAAACGCTTCTTCCGCTAAGACTTCACGAATCATGATGTCACATTCAAAGCCGTCCAATAAGCTATAGCCTAAAATTTTACCCCGGCGACTTACGACATATACGTTGGCCTGAATGAGTTCGCTTAAAATCTTAGCCATCTCTTCAAAATTGACTGGATGTCCAGCCGTTCGCTGTAGTAACCGATTAATGCGTCGTGTTTTTTCCAATAATTCTTCCACGACATGCACCTCCCTGATTCGACAAAGTTCCCTGTCGTCACAATTTTCACCACTTGAGTATACCACAGCGACGTTGGATTGTGTAAACGAAAAAAAACATTCAGAGTATATACCGATTGATGTCAATATTTTCGGCGATCTTTGCCAAGCGTTGTTGTACGTATGTTGCGGTGATGGGAATCTTTTGGCCTGACAACTCCGGGGCCGAGAAATTCAGTTCCTCGAGCACCTTCTCCAAAATCGTATGGAGCCGCCGCGCCCCAATATTTTCGGTATCCCGGTTGACCTGGTACGCATATCGAGCCATTTCCCATAACGCGCCATCATCAAACTCCACCTCCACGCCCTCGGCACCTAGCAGCGCCTTGTATTGCTTAATGAGGGAATGATGGGGTTCGGTCAAGATCTTATAAAAATCTTCCTCCGTCAAGGCATTGAATTCCACGCGAATGGGGAACCGCCCTTGCAGTTCCGGAATCAAATCGCTCGGTTTGGCCACGTGAAAGGCGCCGGCCGCAATAAATAAAATGTGGTCGGTTTTTACAGGCCCATATTTGGTATTGACCGTCGAGCCTTCAACTATGGGGAGAATGTCGCGCTGGACCCCTTCACGAGAGACATCGGGTCCATGCCCCTCCTTACTACTCGAGGCAATCTTGTCAAACTCGTCAATAAAGATAATCCCTTCTTGTTCTGCGCGCCATACCGCGTCCGCATGGGCCGCATCGGTGTCAATCAACTTTTGAGCTTCTTCTTGGGTCAACACCTTACGCGCTTCGGCCACCGTCATTTTCCGCCGTTTGGTCCGTTTAGGCAAAATGCCGGAAAACATCTCACCTAAATTCATTTGGTTTTCTTCGCTACCCGGTAAATTGCCCATCATTGGCAATGCCGGACCCGCGTCCTCGACTTCCACTTCGACGACTTCATGTTCCATGGCTTTCATGCGAAGCTTCTCACGGACCTTGCGGCGTTCATCTTCAATCCTGTGACGTTCCTCGGCACTCACGCTCGACGACGGCTTGTTTTGCCGGGCACCTCCGAAAAGCGCTTCTAAAGGGTTGACATTGGCAGAGGGTTCGTCAGGAAATGGCACAATGGCGTCTACCAATCGGTCCTCCGCAATGCGCTCAGCGCGGTCTTGGACCGCTTGCGACCGTTCTTCCTTCACCATGCGGACACTCGTCTCGACTAAATCCCGCACCATGGCATCTACATCACGGCCCACATACCCCACTTCCGTAAACTTAGTGGCTTCGACTTTGATAAAGGGGACGTGCAGCAAGCGGGCCAAACGCCGTGCTACTTCGGTTTTCCCCACCCCTGTCGGACCAATCATGAGGATGTTCTTGGGCGTAATATCCTCCTGTAATTCAGGATCTAACTGACTGCGGCGCCACCGGTGCCGCAGCGCTATCGCCACAGCGCGTTTAGCGTCATCTTGCCCAACAATGTACCGATCGAGCTCTTCGACAATCTTTCTGGGTGTCATTAACCGATCATCCATACCCAATCCCTCCCTACCCCAGTGTCTCAACCGTCAAATGATGGTTGGTGTAGATGCAAATATCGGCGGCAATGTCTAAAGAGCGCCGGACCACTTCTTCCAGCGGCATGGTTTGCTCGACTGAGGCAAAGGCCCTCGCGGCGGCTAAGGCATAACTCCCCCCTGATCCAATGGCGGCAATAAAGTCATCCGGCTCAATCACTTCACCGGTCCCCGATAGGATGAATAAGTGTTCTTGGTCTGCCACCAGCAACAAGGCCTCCAACTTCCCTAACATGCGGTCGGTCCGCCACTCGCGAGACAACGCCACGGCCGCTCGCGGTAGATTGCCATGACTTTCCTCTAATTTTCCTTCAAAATGTTCGAAAAGAGTTAAGGCGTCGGCCACCGAACCCGCAAATCCCGCAAGCACTTTCCCGTGATAGAGTCGGCGCACTTTGACAGCCGTGTGCTTCATCACCGTGTTTTGACCAAAAGTCACCTGGCCATCTCCACCAATCACCGCTTTGCCATCGCGGACCATCCCTAGCACGGTGGTGCCATGAAATTCCACATTGGACACGATGTATCCCTCCTAGCTCCGCTCCTGTGCTAGGCACGAGGATGGGCATGTTGATAGACTGTAGCAATATGTTCTTGTGAGACTAACGTATACAACTGTGTCGTCCGAAGCGTGCTGTGCCCTAAGAGTTCCTGAATGACACGCAGATCGGCCCCATTCATCAGCATGTGTGTGGCGAAGGAATGCCGGAGCCAATGCGGACTAACATTGCGCTGAATAGCCGCCTTGGCCAACACACTTTTAATAATGCGCCGCACGCTGCGCGTGGTTAAACGGCCACCTTGGTAATTCACAAATAACGCCTGAACGCTGGGACGCGCGAGCCACGGACGACTATGCTCCACATACTGATACAAGGCATCGTGGGCTTTTGTTCCAAACGGAACCACTCGCTGCTTTCCGCCTTTCCCTTGAACATGCACAACATTGGCCACCAAATCCACGTCGTGCTGATCCAAGGAGACCGCCTCTTGACTCCGCAAGCCTGCCCCATAGAGCAATTCCAAAAGGGCCCAGTCACGCAATCCGAGAGGCCCCGGACGTTTCGGCGCTTGTTCAATTAGGTCGTGCGCTTCATCCATCGTCAAGGTGCGGGGCAGAGACGGACGAAACCGCGGCGCTAACAAGCGTTGGGCCGGATTGTCCGCTCGCAATCCATGGCGCTGGGCAAAGCGGTAAAATCCTCGCACCACCGCCACCTTGCGCGCCACCGACCGCGGCGCTAGCCCTTGCGCCAGCAATGAGGCCGCCCAGCGGCGCAAATCTTGACTGCTCAAGGTTTCATAAGGACCTGCCGCTTCGACTAATTGCCGCAAATCTCGGCGGTATGCCTCTATGGTATTCACTGCAGCATGCTCGACATTCTGCAAATAGCGTAAATAGTAGGCAATGCCCTCACTCTCACTCATGCACAGGCTCCAATTGGCGGACAAACTCCTCCATCCGGGCCATGGCCCGGTCGCGAAGCCACTGGCGGCGCGCTTTTTTGTCACGGAGCCCCTGCACTTCCGGAGGCAGTTCAAACAATCCAAAATTCGCATTCATCGGCTGAAAATGCGCAGGGTCCGTATGCGTAATATAATAAGCTAAAGCGCCCATCATTGTCTCGCGCGGAAACACGGGCATTTCTCGACCCTCTAGGTATGCCGACATCCCCACCGCTGCCACGATGCCCATCGCCGCCGATTCCACGTAGCCTTCCACGCCCGTCATCTGTCCCGCAAACCACAAGTCTTCACGCCGCTTGGTATTTAACGTCGGCCTTAAAAGCGCAGGGGACTTGAGATAGGTGTTGCGGTGCATCACACCATAACGCACAAACTCTGGATTGGCTAACGCCGGAATCAACCCGAACACACGCTTCTGCTCGCCCCAACGTAAATTGGTCTGAAAGCCAACCAAACTCATTAAAGATCCTACCGCATTGTCCTGTCGGAGCTGCACAACCGCGTACGGACGGCGTCCCCCTTCAAACGGATTTTCCAATCCAATCGGCTTCATCGGTCCATATAACGGAGTCTTGGGTCCGCGCCGGGCTAGCTCTTCAATGGGCAAGCACCCTTCAAAAAAGGTGCTCGATTCAAAATCATGTCCCAGATGCTGTTCCGCATGAATCAGCGCATCATAGAACACCTCATACTCCGCTTTCGTCAAAGGGCAATTCAGGTAGTCCTCGCTGCCTTCACGCGATCCCCAGAACGCATGCTCCATGTCCACGGTGTCCGTCAGCACAATCGGCGCCGCCGCATCAAAAAAAGAGAGCATACTATCGCCTAAGGTCTCTTGAATAGCACCAGAGAGAGCCTCATGCGTCAACGGCCCCGTCGCAATCAGGCAGGGCTGTGAAGGGATATCTGTCACCACTTCGTGGTGGATAACAATGCGGGGATGCCCTTGTAACCGTTCTGTGACGCGCTGACTAAACACCTCACGGTCGACCGCCAAGGCCGATCCTGCAGGAACTTGCGCGGCCTGTCCTGCTTGAAGAATTAACGAGTCAAATAGCCGCATTTCATCTTTTAACAAGGCCGCTGGCGCTGTACCCTGAATGGACCCCAAAGAGTTGGAACACACCAATTCGGCGAATTGCCCGGTCACGTGGGCAGGGGTCATCACGTCCGGCCGCATTTCATACAGGTGCACCACCCAGCCCCGCTGGGCAAGCTGCCAGGCGGCCTCCGATCCCGCTAGACCTGCGCCTATGACCATCGCTTCATTGGGCCTGCTCTTCTTCATAACCGCATCCCTCCCGCAAACACATCAAACTATCGTGGTTGCCCCGCCGTTTGAAGGCCATGCTCGATCCGCACCGCGGACAGACCTTGTCGCTTGGACGATTCCACGTAACAAAATCACATTCTGGATAGCCCACACATCCGTAAAATGTCCGCCCTTTGCGGGTTCGCCGCACCACCAAATCTTTATGGCACTTAGGACATAAAGCTCCTGTCTTCTCGACATAAGGCTTGGTAAAATCACATTCCGGATACCCTGAGCACGCTAAAAATTTTCCAAACCGGCCATATTTGACCATCATGGGCCGCCCACATTTTTCACACACCTCGTCCGTCTCTTCCAAAGGCAGATCGACCTTTTCGATGTCGTCATCCGCCTTCGCCAGTTCTTCTGAAAACCGCTCATAGAAGCCCTTCAGAACATCTTGCCACTGCATATCATCTGCGGCCACATGGTCCAGTTCGGTCTCAATTTCGGCCGTAAAGCGCGTATCCACGATTTCCGGAAAATAATGTTGCAATAAGTCGACCACCACGCGCCCTAAGTCCGTCGGAATCAGCTTTTTCTGGTCGCGCCGCACGTAGTCTCGATGCAATAGCGTCTCTACAATCGGTGCGTAGGTCGAAGGCCGTCCAATCCCGAGTTCCTCTAAGGTCTTAACTAAGCTGGCTTCGGTATAGCGTGGCGGGGGCTCGGTAAAATGCTCTTGCGGTTCGATCCGGGCAATGGTCAAGACCGTGCCCGCTACAAGATCCAAGAGGGGCTTCGCTTTGGTGTCATCGTCTTGCAACTGGGGATCGGCTTCATCAAAGGACTCTTGGTACACGGTGCTATACCCAGGGAATAAGACCCGGGACCCAGTAGCTCGAAACTTGGCCTGATCTTGGAACGCGACATCAATCGTCGTCGATTCATACACCATCGCCGCCATTTGGCTCGCCACAAACCGTTCCCAAATCAGACGATATAGACGAAGCTGGTCGCGGTTTAATGCGCCCTTTAGCATATCAGGATGCCGACGGACGTTGGTGGGTCGAATCGCCTCGTGGGCATCTTGGACGCCGGGTTTGGCCTTGCTCTGCCGTATTTGACCACTTTCGGGAACATACGCCGGGCCAAAGCGTTCGGCAATATACTCGCGCGCCTCATCACGGGCACCGTCTCCAATCCGTGTCGAATCCGTACGAATGTACGTGACCAGACCGACGGTGCCTTCCCCTGGCACTTCTAAACCTTCGTACAGTTGCTGGGCAAGGCTCATGGTGCGCTTAACCGACAATCCCAACTTCCGCGACGCTTCTTGCTGCAAAGTCGATGTGGTAAAGGGCAAGGCAGGAAACCGCCGCTTCTCCTTAGTTTTGACATCACTCACCACCACTTGGGCGCCAACCTTGACCCCTTGCAGAATTTGTTCCATCTCTTGTGCCGTCACACGACCACGGTGGCCCAAGGGCGCATAATAATGACTCAGAAGTTCCCCATTTTCCGCCACGGCGGTCATATCCACGGTGAAGTATTGCTCTGGCACAAACCGTTGAACGGCATCTTCCCGGTCTACGAGCAGCTTAAGGGCAGCACTTTGGACGCGTCCGGCTGAAAGCCCTGGCCGCACTTTGCGCCAAAGCAAGGGCGAGAGCTGATATCCCACCACCCGGTCTAGAACCCGCCGCGCCTGCTGGGCATTAACGAGTCCCATATCAATAGGCCGTGCTTCTTTAATGGCATGGCTTACAGCGTCTTTGGTAATTTCATGAAATTCAATCCGGTGCACATCTTGAGGCGCAAGGTGCAAAGCCTCAGCCAAATGCCATGAGATCGCTTCCCCTTCGCGATCAGGGTCGGTCGCCAAATAAATCCGGTCGGACTTTTTGGCCGCATCTTTCAGTTCCTTTAATAAGGGGCCCTTGCCCCGAATGGTAATATACCTAGGCTTAAAGCCGTTATCCACGTCGACGCCAAACTGGCTTTTGGGTAAATCCCGCACATGGCCCATAGATGCCTTCACCTGGTATCGTGTTCCCAAAAACCGGCTAATGGTCTTGGCTTTGGCCGGTGATTCCACGATAATGAGCGGCTTCGATCTTGCCATGACAATCCCCCCGGTTCCAAACGTTTTTTCATTATAGCAAACCTCACACCCAGGCTCGGCGTTCTGGCTCGATATTAGCATGACTGTAACAGGGAAGTTCTACGGATGCAAATCTTATCCTGACTTTATCCTATGGCGTCATGGGATAAAATTTTCTTCAAAAAGGTCACACGGTGCACCGGTGACGGCCCATAGTGTTTTAACATCTCTCGGTGATACGTCGTCGGATAACCCTTATGTTGCGCAAATCCATAAACGGGAAATTGTTCGGCTAGGGCTTCCATATACCGGTCCCGCACGACTTTGGCGACAATTGAGGCCGCTGCAATGCTCGCCGAAAGGGCATCACCATGCACGATGGGGATTTCCTGCCAGGGCCCCCCAATACGCATCGCATCGGTGAGCAACACATCCGGGACGCGCCGCAAGTGCCCGATCGCTCGCATCATGGCTAGCCTGCTGGCTTGCAAAATATTAATGCGTTCAATAGTCCGTACCCCGACCATTCCCACTCCGACATCTTCGGCACAGCGCACAATCTCATGATAAAGATGAAGTCGCTGGCGCGCGGTCAATTTCTTCGAGTCATCAACACCCCAAATCGGGGTATCCGCGCGCAAAATGACTGCCGCAGCTACGACTGGTCCCGCCAATGGCCCCCGCCCGACTTCATCAACCCCGCCGATGCGCTGATAAGGCTGTTGCCACACAGCGCGTTCATAATGAGTGAGCTGTTCCCATGCCTCTGATTGACCTTTCATTGAGGCTCCTCCAAACTGAATCGGCCCAGTTTGCCTTGCTGGAAAGCGAGCAATACCGCATCTGCCGCGCGCTGCGCGTCAACGACCCCGCCGGTCCGAAGGAATCCGCGCCGTTTGCCCCAGTCTAACCAGCCTGAAGGATTATCATGATCTTGCGTGAGTTCCCAAATGCGGTCCGCCAGTTGACTGCGTTCTTCAGCAGGGGCGGGTACTATGCCTAGCACTTGCAGTCGCCAGTCATGACTATGTCCTGGCGTCACTACCCCTGGCAAATCGAGCCATTCCCACCCTCCCGGCAGCCTAATCCACTGCGGTCCTCGTGTAATGCCCGGCTTGGCGCCTGTGGCCACGCGGTTCTTTCCGACCATCCGATTCAGTAATGTCGACTTTCCCACATTAGGAACACCGACAACAGCAAGTCGGTAAGGCGGCTTCAGGACCCGACTAATGACCGATTCAATTTGCGTTCGGGCTTTGGGGTCTTGCGCTGTCACCGCAAATGCGTGAATCCCTTGTTTCTGGTATGCCGCAACCCACGCCCGCGTCACGGCGGGATCCGCCAAATCGGCCTTGTTTAAGAGAAGGATCCGCTGGGCTCGTCCAATCCACCGCGTCATAGGGGTATGACGACTAATAGCAGGCGCCCTGGCGTCTGCTATTTCAATAAAGGCCGTAAGGTAAGGAGCCAACTCACGAATAGTTCGCTGGGTCGCTACCATATGGCCTGGATACCAATTTGCTTTGGCCATAGCGCTTCCTTTCAGTTCAATGCAAAAGATGGAAATCACTTAAAGGCCACCACACCACAAACGCCTGGCCTTTAACATTTTTCATGGGCAAGAGACCAAAATACCGACTGTCATAGCTCTTGGGGCGGTTGTCGCCCTCAACCCATAAATACCCCGGCGGAACCTTCGTAGGGGGGACATTCATGGAAGTGCGGTATTTCAAAAAGGGTTCATGGTAACGATGACCATTAATATAGACGACGTTATTCTCCACGCTAATGGTATCCCCGGGCACTCCAATCACCCGTTTAATCCAATCTTGGCTTTTGATCACGGGCGAGCGAAAGACAATAATTTGTCCCGTCTTCGGGGTTTCAAAATCGTAAATGAGTTTGTTCACCAACACCCGTTCACCGGTATGTAAAGTGGGCAACATCGAGATCCCTTCGACCTCATAGGATTCAAATACAAACGTCCGTATGAGGAAGGCCAAAACCACGGCTATCACGATCGTCTCGATAACTTCCCAATAGCCCTTGCGGCGTTCCTTGGTCACGATCACAGCCCCCCAAAGCCTATAAAGATAGCGAAGACACCCGGAAATGAGTGCCTTCGCCACAAATTAGCGCCGTTCTTTAATTCGGGCTGCTTTGCCGCGCAACTTCCTCAAATAATACAACTTCGCTCGGCGTACTTTCCCACGCCGCACGACCTGAATGGATTCAAGCCGCGGAGAATGGAGTAAAAAGGTCCGTTCAACGCCGACCCCATAGCTGACACGACGCACAATGAACGTCTTGGACAATCCCGACCCTTTGATGCCAATGACGACACCCTCAAAATTCTGCACACGTTCACGGTTACCTTCGCGAATCTTTACCGCAACACGCACGGTGTCGCCTGGGCGAAACGCGGGAAGATCCGGTTTCATTTGCTCTTCTTCTAACAATCGAATGTAATCCAATATTTTTCCCCCCTTTACGGGCCAAATGACATTATATCATCCGAAGCATAGCGTCGCAAACGGCCCTACAACAAATCGGGACGGCGCTCGGCGGTTCGCCGCCGGGCTTGCTCAGACTGCCACTTGGCAATTTTAGCATGGTCACCCGATAACAACACGTCCGGAACCGCCTGATCCCGAAACACGCGCGGCCGGGTATACTGTGGGCCTTCTAATCCTCCAGCACCGCTAAAGGATTCTTGCCATGCTCCTTCGTCAGCACCTAAGGCGCCCGGTAACAGCCGCACAATCGCATCAATCATAACCATGGCCGGAATTTCTCCACCCGTCAACACCACGTCCCCAATGGAAACCTCTTGGCCGTGCACCATATGGATCGCGCGTTCGTCAATGCCTTCGTAATGTCCCGCCACGACAATCAGATGTTCAAGCTGGGCTAATTCACGAGCCATGGTTTGGTCAAAACGACGCCCTTGGGCTGATGTGACCAGGACCGTCGGCGCAGCAGCATGATGCACTGTGGCCCATTCCACTGCCGGCACGACGACATCTGCCCGAAGCAACATGCCAATGTTGCCACCAAACGGATAGTCATCGGTGACCCGGTGCGGCCCCACTCCAAACCACCTTAAAGGCACCCGGCGAATATCCACGAGGCCACGATCTTGAGCGCGTCGCACAATGCTGGTGGTCATGGGGCCTTCAAACATTTCCGGAAATAACGTGACGACTTGGATCACCATTACGAGAGATCCTCAAGCCCTGCCGGCACGTCCACTTCCATAATCCCCATATCCAAGTCCACACGTTTCACCACGGATTTCAGGGCTGGGACCAAAAGCGGAGCCCCCTCGTCGCGAGCGACTTCAAACACATCCTGATTGCCGCCTGTACGAATCACCTGCTGGATAACGCCAATCCGGGTATGATTGTGATAATCCCGTACTTCCAAGCCTTCGAGCTGAAACCAATAGTATTCTTGGTTTCCCAATGTAGGCAAGGAGTCAATAGGCACATATAAACCCGCTCCGCGCAAGAGTTCCGCTTGCTCCCTGGTGGCCACCGTGCGCAATTGCATAATCACGAGAGGTGGGCGCGGCGTGACACGCACTACGTCTTGGGGACCCATGAGGCCATCAATCCATACCGTTTTCCGTGACAACAAGCGTTCCGGAAAGTCGGTTGTCGGATACACCCGAAGTTCCCCGTGAATCCCATGCGGCGCCGTGACTTCCCCGACGCTTACAAAATCATCCCACTTACGACTACGCGTTTTTCTCATGTTTTTTGGCCTGTTTCGCCTCATGAATGGACTTCAAAATGCCCGCCTGCCGTAACAACGAGCGCGTCGTGTCCGTGGGCTGAGCGCCATTAGCAATCCACCGTTGGGCTTTTTCTTCATCAATTTTGACAACAGCAGGATCTTTGGTAGGATCATAGTACCCAATTTCGTCCAAGAACTTACCATCCCGCGGCGAACGCGCATCGGCAACCACTACACGATAAAAAGGATGCTTTTTGGCTCCCATCCGGCGCAATCGAATCTTTACCAATCGTATTCCCTCCTTTCCTAGGGGTCCCCTGGGGGATTCTGATTGATGTGCTCAAACGAATTAATGCAGATCGGGAAATCCTTTCAAGGGCAATTTAGGCATGCCCCGTTTCTTGCCCGCTTTCATCTGCTTCATCAATTTGCGCATATCGTTAAACTGTTTTAACAACCGATTGACCTCTTGCACCGTGGTCCCGCTGCCTTTGGCAATGCGAAGACGCCGGCTGCCGTCGATGATATCCGGTTTGCGGCGTTCCTGGATGGTCATGGAATTGATAATCGCTTCCACACGGTCCACCCCTTTATCATCGACTTGGTCTTTGTATTTGTTCAGAGCCCCCATGCCGGGCAACATTTCCATGACTTTGGACAGCGGCCCCAGCTTCTTCACCTGACCTAACATCGCTTGGAAGTCTTCGAAATTAAAGTCTTTCGTGCCAATACGCTTGGCGCGTTCCTCGATTTCGTCTTTGTCCAGCGATTGTTCGGCCTTTTCAATGAGGGTCAAGACGTCACCCATGCCCAAAATGCGAGACGCCATGCGGTCGGGTTGAAAGGGCTCGAGCGCATCCACTTTTTCACCGGAACCGACCAATTTAATGGGCAGCCCCGTGACCTGCCGAATGGATAACGCAGCCCCTCCTCGGGCATCCCCATCAAGCTTCGTTAGCACAACGCCCGTCAATGGCAACTTTTCCTTAAATGCCGACGCGACGCGAACCGCGTCTTGACCGGTCATAGCATCGACAACCAGCAAGGTCTCATGGGCGGGCAATGCCTCATGCATCTCAACCAATTCGGTCATGAGGGTCTCGTCCACGTGAAGTCGGCCCGCCGTGTCCACTAAGACAACGTCTTTGGCAAGTTGGCGACTTTTTTGCCACCCTTCTTGCGCCAGCTGAACCGGTGACAAGCCCGGCGAAAACACCACGGGGACATCAATTTGTTGACCTAAGGCCTGCAATTGGTCCACAGCCGCCGGGCGGTAGATGTCCGCCGCCACCATAAGGGGCTGGCGGCCTTGCTGCTTTAACATCTTCGCCAATTTTGCGGTCGTGGTGGTTTTTCCGGAACCTTGAAGGCCCACGAGGTAGATGACCGTTGGTGGATTGGAGGCCATTTTGATGCGCTCAACTTGACCGCCCATCAGGGTGGTCAGATGGTCGCGAACAATACGCACCACCCCTTGAGCCGGAGTGAGGCTGTCCAACACATCTTGACCCACCGCTTCTTCTTCAACCTGGCTTAGAAATTCTTTGACCACTTTGAAATTCACGTCCGCTTCCAGCAACGCAAAGCGTACATCCCGTAGCCCTTCACGGACATCGTCCGCCGTCAATCGGCCTTGACTACGCATCCGCTTAAACGTGGCTTGCAGCTTTTCGGTCAAATTGTCAAACATCGCCTCGGTCCTCCTCTCCCGCCAATTCGGCAATCCAGTGTAATGCTTGATCTTGCCATGTCCCAGCCGGTGCCGCTTCAACAGCCTGCCGGAGGTGTTCAAGCAGGCGAATTTGATGGTGCCGATGTTCCACTAAATGCAATGCCGCTTCAAACATTTCCAGACTTTTGGCCGTGCGGTTTAGCAAATCATGGATAGCCGTCCGCGTCACGTGGTGAGCGTCTGCAATCTCCATCAACGACCAGTCTTCCACATAATACAGTCGCCACACCTCTTGTTGGTGCTCGGTGAGCAAAGCCCCATAGTAATCGAAGAGGAGATTGGCGCGTTCTCGGTCTGGTCGCTGCATCTCACCACCGCCTTGCACCTGTAAAGCATTATTACTTAACAGACTGTCATATCATACGCATAAGGGGGACTCTTGTCAATGGCGCCCTCAGGACATCCATTGGCGCAGGGCATCTAGCACCCCAAACGCGCCGGGATATTGGGAGCGAATAATCCATTCGGGCAAACATTCGCGGACCCGAGGTTCGCCATTGGCCACAAGGACGCCCGGATAATGCCCATTTAACATATCGCCATCATTTTCGGCATCCCCGGCAACAAAACAATTTTCGGACTTCACCCTGATTCTTCGCAAAATATATTGCAATGCACGACTCTTTAACGCGGTACAGGGTAAAATGTCGAGGCGCAGTTCTTCAGGGTACCACAGCGTGCGCACCAGCAAGTGGTGTTCGGTCAAACATTGTTGCACCCGCGTTAACAACTGAGGATCCTCCAATTCGAAGGCAATTCGCCAATGAGAACTCCGCCCTCGGTAAATCACGCCCGATACTTCGCTCAAGGCCGAACGCAGTCGGCGCGGCGACCAATGGCGGCGCTGTTCAAAAGCCCAGACCTCGTCCGCTTCCAAATTCGGTCCCCAAAAAATATCAGCGCCAACGTCCGTCGCAATCGCCAAGGGGGTCGGAAAGCCATATCGGCAGATGATCGCATGCGCGTTGCTCAAGGTGCGGCCTGTTAGATAAATCACACCTAATTCGGGGTGCTCCATGAGATAGTCGCGAACCGCTTGCTCGCCACCGTGTCCAATTAATGTGCCATCAATATCAGTAGCCAACACTCGTTTCATGGTGGCCACTGGACGCCACCTCCTCATAGACCGTTTGGAGTCTTTGGGCCATATGATTCACCGTATGATGGCGTTGAACCATTTCTTGGCCGTTCATTCCCCATTGCCGCGCCTGGCTTGGGTTATTCCACAACTGTAACGCGGCCTCCCACAACTGGTCAATACGTGTACGGTCAATCAAAATCCCGTTAAATCCGGACTCGATCCAATCTTGAACACCCGGCACATTTGTCCCAATGACCGGGCAGCCGGAGGCCATGGCTTCTACCACGGCCATGCCCAATGTGGGCCCTTGATTGGGGGCAATCAGCGCCGCAGCCGATCCCATATAGATAGCAATGGCATGATGCGGTGTGGGACCGAGGAACCGAATGTGTTTGCCTAAAGGGCGCGCTAATTCGGCTAAGGTCGGATTGGTGGGGAGCCCTCCTAGAACCTCACCCGGGCTTCCTCCTACCACTAATAAGGTCAAATCGTCGGGTAATGGATGCTGTCCCATGACCTCCAGCACCTCTTTTATCCCCCGCCCCTCTTCTAACCGGCCAACGTAGAGCAAAGGCGGACGATAGAGGCCTAGTCCCCGGAGCAAGGGACCCGCGTCACGAACAAAAAAATTGGTAATGTCAACCCCAGGAGAGACCACGTACAAAGGGACATCAGGAGCTGTTTGATGAATCATTTCGCTCTCTTCTAAGTATGGCACTACAATGGCCTGGGCTTGCGTCAACAACTGCCGCTCCCATTGCATCCGTACCGGTGAAATACGGTCGCCCGGGCGCCTCGTCCACTCTGCCATTTTATAGGGCGAATGAATCCACGGCACTTGGAGCACTTCCGCCACCTTTTGCGCGACCATGCCCGAAATCCAAAAATGGCTGTGAATGGCGTAATATTCCCGGTGCTGGTCATTGACCCATGTCAAGACCTGATCCACTAATTGGTCCCGCACATTATGCCATTGATCATCCGACCAGACCCGATCTTCCCATCCGGTGAGTCGTATCACTTGTCCTAAATGCCCAAAGGACGAGCGTTCCGCCACTTCTTGACGTTGACGCACCGTCATCACATCGACCGCGTAACCTAAATGTTGCAAATTCCTGCCCATTTGGCGTACTAGGACTTGCTGACCACCTGTCTCCCCACCATCCAACGGATTTAAGGGATCGGCCCGCATAGACAACTGCAAAACTCTTTTCATCACCTTGTGGACACCTCCCTCATCACGGAGGGCAAGAAAAACCCCCCTAATTTCCCGGGGGGAACGAGAGATACCATGTCTTAACCTTGAGCCCCCTACGCCTGCGAAGTTAGCTGTCGGGTTCGGGCTCAGAGCCTGCCCGTTGCACCGCAATTCACCCCAAATCGAAATCGGTTCCTCCGCTTCCTTGAGAATTCGGCGTTTTCAAGGTATCTTCTAAGTATAGGATCGGTCTTTAGTACGCGTCAATCGCCTAAGATCGCGCGCACATAGCTGTCTGCATCAAACGGGAGCAAATCTTCCACTTTTTCTCCCACGCCCACAAAGCGGATCGGCAATCCCAATTGGCGCTTGATGGACAACGCTATGCCGCCTTTCGCTGTTCCATCCAGCTTCGTTAACACAATGCCCGTGACCTTGACCGCCTCTAAGAATACTTGCGCTTGGGCTAGCCCATTTTGACCTGTGGTCGCATCAATCACCAGCCACACTTGGTGAGGTGCCTGCGGACGTTCTCGTTGGATCACCCGAACCACTTTTTGCAACTCTTGCATTAAATTAGTCTTGTTATGCAGGCGGCCGGCGGTATCAATGATCGCTAAATCTTTGGACCGAGCGATAGCCGCTTGCACCGTGTCATAGGCCACAGCCGCAGAATCGGCGCCGGGCGCTTGCCGCACCACCTCGACCCCGGAACGCACGCCCCATTCTTGCAGCTGTTCCACTGCGGCGGCCCGAAAGGTATCAGCAGCCCCTAATATCACCTGATATCCTTGGCGCTTCATTAAGGCCGCAAACTTTCCGGCCGTCGTGGTTTTACCCGTTCCATTTACACCGACCATGAGCCAGATACTGGGTCTTTGGGGATCCAACAGTGACGGATCGGAAGGCACATCAAATAGGTCAACCATAATTTCCCGTAAGAGGTCCATGACGTCATCCGCATGCCGCGGGCGCCTGGTGCGGACAGCTTCACGCAAAGCCGCCGTCAGATATTCGATGGTGTCAACACCTAAATCTGCCTCATACAAAATTTCTTCTAACTCTTCCCATAGATTGTCGTCCCACTCTTTCCCGTGAAACAACGCGCGCAGACGTCCGCCCAAATTATTGCGCGTTCGACTCATTCCTTCTTTGAGTCGATTCCAAATTCCGGCCATGCCATCTCCTACCCTTCCGCCACCGCAGCATTTTGATCGAGCTTCACCGAAATTAACCGACTGCGACCTTGTCCATCGCCTGCAACACCCCATAACCCATCAGCAATGACCATCGTTGATTTATGATGAGTGACAATCACGTATTGCGTCGTACCATGATGGTTTTTGATATAGTGTGCCACTCTTTGCGCATTCGCCTCGTCCAAGGCTGCCTCGACTTCATCCAAAACCACAAAGGGCGAAGGGCGGACAGCAAGCAGTGCGAACAGCCAAGCAATACCGCCCAAGGCTTTTTCGCCTCCTGACAAGAGTGTCATCGTACTTGGTTTCTTCCCCGGAGGCTTAATCCATAACTCAACGCCTGGCTCCTCACCCGCCGTCCAGCGAAATCCTCCTTCGCCGCCAATCAACGCCCGGCATGCTTCTTGAAATGCCCGTTCCACTTGACCGGCCGTTTCCTCCAGCCGGGTATTGACATCGCGATCAATTTGTTCGAGAGTCGCCTGCACCTCATCTTTGGCTAATTGTACATCGCGGTACTCGTTCTCTAAATAGCTTAGCCGTTCCCCGAGTTGTGTGTATAGGGCAAAAACCCCCGGCTGCACGGGACCTACTTGGTCCATCTCCTTTTGGAGCGCTTCAATACGCAACTTGGCAGGACCCAATTCCTGATCCGACAACACTTCTTCTGCTCCCGCCTCATAGCCGTCCCACCGCGCCTCGGACTTCGCCAATTGCTGTTCAAGATAGGCCATGCGTTGCGCAATCTTACGTTCCTCCGCATCCATTGCCGCCTGCCGGGCCCGCAATTGTGACACTCGGCTGCCTAAAGCGGTCAGGGTCGCCCTGTCTTGAGCGAGCCTCTCGCGTTGCTGGCTCAGTGCCGCGTGAGTTTGCTCATGCTTATGGCGCGTATCGTCTAAAGCCTTATGCACCACGTCCAACTTGGTTTGGATGTCGTGCATCCGAGCCTCCATGCCGCCATGTTGCTGCGTTATCCGCATTTTTTCTGCGACAGCCCGTTCCCTCAAGTCCCATTGGTGTTTGAGGATCTCATGGCGTTGTTTGGCCTCAAGCACTAAAGCCTGGGCTTCTGACATGCGGTGCGCCGCTTCTTGCCACTGGGCCTGCACATCTTGAAAGTTCTGCTCGGCCGCTATCACCCTACTGCGCACGCTCTTTACATCTTGCGCCAACACCTTCGGATCATGCGTTCCCAATCCTGATAATCCCGCCAACAAGTGTTCGATCTGATCAAGGCGCAACCGGATGCGCGCATCTTCGGCTTGTATGCGTTCCATATCCTCGCGTATTTGACTCACCTGTTGGTGAGCCAAAGCTCGGTCCGCCTCTTGGCGCTCATACAGAGCTTTCACGTGGGTTAATCGGTTGGCAAGGGGCGTGATGCGCTCAGACACTCCGGGTCCCTGACGCCTGTCGCTGCCGCCGGAAATGGCCCCTCCTGCCAAAACCACTTGGCCGTCTAGCGTCACCATTTTATAGCGAAACTGGTGTTGACGGCCCACAGCAGGGGCCACCGTCAAGGACTCCAGTACCAATACCCGCCCGAGCACATGCGAGATAGCGGGGAAAAACGCGGGCTGAAATGTGACCATCGCCAGAGCCCAACCGTGGACGCCCAGCTGGTGTTCCAAAGCTTGATCACGGTCAGGTACAAGGGATGGCCGGATTTGATCCAACGGCAACAGCGTAACGCGTCCTGCTTTGTGCGCCTTGAGCCACTCGACAACCTGCCGAGCATGATGCTCCGTCTCGGTAATCAAGTGGTGTGCGGCAGCCCCCATCGCAACGTCCAACGCCAGCCGATAAGACGCCGCAATGTCTAAGACACTGGCGACCGTTCCCACGATACCTGACAATTGCCCTTGCTCGGCAGCTCGCAATACCGCGCGGACTGGCGCAGGCACCGCCTGCTGCTCTTGCTCCATAGTGCGCAGCGCTTTAATGCGTGCTTCTAATTCCCATGATTCTGATTGCAACCGGCGTGCTTCCGCCTCGCCGGCTGCATACCGAGCTTGAGGATCTTTGAGGCTTTGCGCTAACTGGGCCAGCGTTCGTCGATTAGCCTCTAAGGCTTGGTGTAACGTCTTTCGTTCTTCTTCGAGATGTCCAAGCTGGGCCAACGCTTGGTCTGTCGTTTGCGCTTGTAAAATGCCTTCCACGCGCGCTAATTGGCGTTCACTCTGTTGCAGTCGGCGCTGAGCCTCTTCTAGCGCCGCCTGCGCTTGGTCTCGCTGAGCACGCAAGACATGCACGGCATGTTCGTAATCTGCTAGCCTTTGACGGGCCATATCCCACGCTTTTTGGGCATCGGCCAGATCATCCATTGAGGGCCCTTCGTCATCTCCCATCGTCCCCATCTGCTCTGTAACGACACGAATTTGCCCTTGCAAGCCCTCACTTTCATGCTGATAGCCCTGCCATTCTGCTTCTAAGCGTGCTAACTGCGCCGAAAGGCTAAAAGACTCCTGCTCCAGCTGTCGTACCCGTTCTTGTTGCTGCGCTACTTGACTCTCCACAAAGACCCGCTCTTCTTCTACGCCTTGCAACGCTTTGTTCACGTCTGCCGTCTCTTGTTGCAACAAAACCCGCTGAGTGCGGATCGCATCAAGCGCTGTCTGCCACTCATGGCGATCGTGCATAGCTTTAACGTACTGCGTGTATTGATACCGGGCTAAAAGCGCCGCATGTTCGTGCTGCATCGTGAGATACGCCTGCTCGCGCAACGCCTCATCATGCACCAATTCCTGCTGATGTCGCACCTCCGCCATGAGGTCCGTCAAGCGCATCAAGTTTTTTTGCACGTCCCCAAGATGCTGTAACGTCTCTTTGCGGCGCACTTTATAGCGGGAGACTCCTGCAGCCTCTTCTAGTTGTTCAAGCCGTTCCCGCGGTTTCATCAACAAAGCCTCGTCGACCCGCCCTTGCCCGATAACGGCGTAGTTAAAACGGCCGACCCCGCTGTCCAAAAACAGGTCCACCACATCTTTCAATCGGCATGTGCGCCCATTAAGCAAATACTCGGAATCCCCGGAGAGGTAATAACGACGCGTCACCGTGAGCACTTCGGGCCATTTTTCCATCTCACCGTCATGGTTATCGAACGTGAGGACTACCTCAGCAAGTTTTGCTCTTTGACCCTTGCCTCCCACGTGGAGCAAGTCATCCCACCGCTCGGCCCGCAATTCTTTCACCCGCTGTTCGCCCAAAGCCCAGCGAATTGCATCTATGACATTACTTTTGCCGCCGCCGTTAGGCCCCACAATCACGGTAATACCCGGCGACAACACGATACGGGTGTCTTGCCCAAACGATTTAAATCCATAGAGGCTTATCGTTGATAAATGCATAGAAAAAATCATCCATTCCCGGCAGTCTGAGGCATTAGTGGAAATCATTGTACCATATCGGTCCCGTTTCAGACGACGAAATCCCATGTCGCTTTCCCCCCACTGTTCTCATGAAAATCATGGATGGAGACACCGTGGTGTATGTGCATCCGGAAACCTACGAGCCTGCCACCGTGCCGGCTCAGCTTCACGGAATTGTCCAAATTATTCGTGCGATGGTTTGAATGTGTATCTAACCCGTTGTACCAGGCGACCAGTCGACTTTTTTGCCCTGCGTCCCGTGCGACGCTGCGTTTGACTTGATGCCCTATGTGACTATCTCACCCTAGTGCGTTCCTTGTATCAAAGGAGCTTGGGTTTTGTGCGCCCCAGTGTCTTCAATAGGCAACACAAGCATCGTCTATTCCACGCAGTTCGGGCCTAGGCCAAAGGGTAGTGCGGCCATCCGCATCGTGATCCGTCTTGATGGCGGGCACGGAAGCCCGAAGTTACCCCATTGATAAGGAGGGTCCCGCCCCATAGGGGCCCTCCTTACTTAACAGAGGACGCTACGATCACCAGTGCAATAGGCACCCATTCCTTTTGGGACCTTAAATCAGATTCCTCTCCCTCCATTTATATTTACATGCTTTTAAAGATAGAAAGATGCTCTAACGGCTCACGCTTAAGCGCTGTAAGCCCTTCATGCACTTTAGCCGTTGGGCTTGTGTTATGCGCTTCGCGACCCACACCCGCTCTGGAAAGACGGACCAGCTCGTTCTCGAAATGATTTGTGCTACAATGATCTGCAATTAACCGAATGGGATGCGAGAGAATGGCGGACACGGCGCAAATTTCCCGTTGGACGCTTCGAATGATATAGTGAGCGTTAAAAGAACTCTAAGGCGAGGGATGACATCGTGTATTGCCGTCACTGCGGCGACCAGATTCCAGTTGATAGTATGTTTTGTCCCAGTTGTGGCAAAAACTTGCTACCTGACGATCCTGCGCCACAGGCTCAGGCCAGTCCCAGTGCCGCAACCAGCTCACCACGTACGCCTGCGCCATGGATGACATGGTGGCAAAGCGTGCCTTGGCGACGTTACCGAAATGTGCTGTCCGGCGTTATCCAACTGAATGCATCTCGTCTACGTGCCGCGTGGACGCTGTCTCAAATTCTATTTGTGGCGAGTGCCGCGTTTTCGATTGTCGGGTTTGTACTGAGTATGTTTCAGGTCGTACAGGGTCTTGCGTGGCTGCTGTTCGGCCTTGTCCTAGGGCTTAGCGCCCTTTATACCAAAGGTCCGCCGCATCAAGGAAATCCCCCATCTCTAGGGGGTTAAGTCAAGTATTTCAAGGAGATGACAAGATAGCGTGCGTTGCCCCAAATGTGGTCAAGAAAACACTGCCGGTTCGGCATTTTGCCGATTTTGCGGAAGCAAGCTGTCTGCGCCCTCAAAAAAGCGCCGCAAGCCGGCGTCTCCCTCCTCTGGTCCGGTGGCTAAAACCTCTTCCCCGTCCAATGACACAAAGGCGCAAGGCGTCAAACGGCGAATTCGCTGGGGGCGGGTGGCTCTTTTAGCGACCGTGGGAATATTAGTGGCCGGCTTCGGTTACGGAGGATATATTGGCTATCAAGCGTGGCAAACCCTGCCCTCGGTACAGTCAATGGTCTCTCTTCAGGCGATGGGACAAGATTCCGTGATTTATGATCGCTTTGGTCAACCGGTGGCGCGACTCCACGGCACGGTAAACCGTGTCAACGTGCCGTTGTCTGAGATTTCTCCGAATCTCCAACATGCCTTGGTCGCCATTGAAGACCACAGCTTTTATACCAACCCGGGCTTTGACATTACTTCCATTCTTCGAGCTGCCTTTGTGGACATCATTCATCGGCGCGCTGTTCAAGGGGCGAGCACCCTGACCGAGCAGTTAGCCAAAGACCTATACTTGAGCGATAAAAAGACGCTGGTGCGCAAGGCTCAGGAATTTATGATTGGCCTGGAATTGGCTCACACCTACACCAAGCAGCAAATCTTAGATATGTATCTTAATGAGGTCTATCTCGGCGATGGCGCCAGCGGCGTGTATTCCGCGTCGAAGGCTTACTTTGATGAAACGCCATCGCAATTGACGTTGGCCCAAGCGGCTATGCTCGCGGGTCTTCCTCAAGCGCCATCCTTATATGATCCCCTCGTTAACCTGAAATTGGCCAAACAACGCCAACTGCAGGTGCTCAATGCGATGGTGAAGTACGGATATATTAGCAAAGCGCAAGCCAACCAGGCTTATGCGGCGCCTCTGAACTTGCACCCAGTGGCGGTCAATTCCGCCAACAGTCAAATCTATCCGTATCCTTGGTATGTCGACAAAGTGATTCAAGTGCTCGAACAGCAAGGCTTTTCCGGGACACAAATATTTGATGGCGGCCTAAAAATCTATACCGCTTTAGACCCGACCATTTACAATATTGCGCAAAACGCGGTCGATCAGACCATGAATTATAATTTTGGGCCGTCTCAATCCCCCAATCCCACCTACCAGGCGGCAGCCGTGGTCGAAGATCCCCACAACGGAGATATCTTGGCTGTAATTGGAGGCCGCACATTCAGCCAACCGTTTATGGAAGACCTGGCGACTAATCCGTCGGTGCAACGGTCCACGGGGTCCTCGATTAAACCGCTTCTCGAGTACGCACCCGCGATTGCCAAGGGTTACACCCAAATGTCTGTGATTCAAGACGTCCCGATTTTTCATGTTAATGGCCAGTGGTGGCCGCATAATGACAACCACCTCTACCGGACACAACCACCATTGGCGATACGCATTATCCGGTCAAAGTTCTGGCCCGCAATCCCAATGAATTATGGCAGCAAGGGTGTGGAGCCTATGTGACAACGATAGCTTTACGCAGAGAGTCCGATTGGCATCCTGGGGGACCCTATATCTGGGATTCGCGCTACTGGGCTCCCACCAAGATGTGTACACCGTCAACGGCGCCATCCAAGACGTCTCCGTCGACGTCGCCGTCCAGTTCACCGTCCTCGCCTTCGGCCACAGCGGCCCCGTCCACGCCGTCGACGCCACCCTCGTCACCTGCATCCTCCATCCCCCCTCGCGTCCGGTCTCTCGTTCCTCAACGCCCGTCAACGCAAACCGCAACACCTCGAGAATAAACCGCCGCGCTTGCTCCAGGCCTCCATCCAGATAGATGGCGCCAATGATCGCTTCCATAGCATCCGCCAACAAGGAATGCTTTGTGCGTCCACCACTGCGTTCCTCACCACGCCCTAAGCGCAAATAGGACCCGACGTGCAAATTCGCCGCAGCTTCTGCCAACGTCGCCTCACAAACAATAGCCGCCCGGCCCTGACTTAGTTGTCCTTCAGTCCACCGCGCATTATTGGTATAGAGCCATTCGGTCACGACAAGCTGCAAGACGGAGTCACCCAGAAACTCTAAACGCTCATTATGGGTTTCCTTACGGAAACCCTCATTGGCGTAAGACGAATGCGTCAATGCTTGTTTAAGAAGATTTTGGTCCTTCACCCACTGCGATAAGTCATTGGGATTCATGAGACATACTCCCGTGCGACAATTGCCGCATTCTGCCCCCCGAACCCGAATGCATTGGACATCACCACATGAACGGGGCGCTGTTGAGGAGTGTTAGGTACATAATTCAGATCACAATCATCACTCGGCTCCATTAAATTGACCGTCGGAGGAACCGTTTGATGCTTGATAGCCAAGATCGATGCGATAAGCTCCACAGCGCCTGCCGCGCCCAAAAGATGGCCTGTAACCCCGCGAACGCGATGGGCAACAGGACCGCTTCCGAACCTCCTGCCAACATCACATCGGCTTCGCCGTACTGGATCGCGCGCAGCGCATCTCCAATGGCGCTCCCAGACGACGCGCAAGCGGTCACCAACGTCACATTAGGCCCTTGCAAGTTGAAACGCATTGCGACTTGCGCCCCGGCTATGTTAGCAATCATCTTCGGGATAAAGAACGGGCTGACCCGACCAGGCCCCTTCGTCAGCAAAATTTCATGCTGCTCCGTAAGCGTTTCCATGCCGCCAATCCCAGTACCTGCGGCAACACCTGAGCGCTCCGGATCCACGTCATGCAACTCCGCGTCGTCGTAAGCATCCTGTGCCGCAGCCACCGCCATTTGCACAAACCGGTCCATATGCCGCGCTTCTTTTTTCTCAACATATTTCAACGGATCGAAATCGTGCACCTCAGCGGCTATACGCGTGGGAAAGTCAGACGCATCAAATCTGGTGACAGGGCCAACACCGCTCTGACCACTTATGAGGCCAGCCCACAACGTTTCTAGAGTTGATCCTACCGGAGAAACCACTCCCATGCCCGTGACTACTACGCGTTCCCGCTGCATTCGCTGCTCCCTCCCCCAGTGTCGGGGCATTGACGCCCCGTCCCCAGGGCCATTAGTTAGGCGTTTTCCCGAATATACAGTCCCGCGATTGAAGAGATTGTCACGATTCGCCCAAAGCGTTGCTTGAGCATCGGCTTTAATGCCGCACGCGTACAGGCAAAAACGCCGGTTAAATTCGTCGCAATCACACGGTCCCAATCGTCCATTCGCATCCGCAGCACTAACGTGTCCCGCGTGATGCCAGCATTATTCACCAGAATATCAAGATGACCCCAGTCTTTCAGCACTGCATTGACCAGGTCTTGCGCCTGGTCTGCATCAGAAACATCCGCAGGGTACAGAGCGCATTGGCCGCCATTGGACCGGATCAGATCATGGGTTTCTTGTGCCGCAACGGCGTTGCCACGATAATTGATTGCAACAGCGATCCCTTGTTGGGCTAATTTGAGGGCGATAGAGCGACCGATGCCTCGCGAGGCACCCGTCACTAACGCCGTTCGTTGCTCCCAAGACACCCGCAAACCCTCTTCCTATCGTCATATAGCTACCAGGCGATAATTCTTAGCTATTATAGCCTGGCCCCTGGGCGAGTTCAAGAGCTTTGCGCAGACTGCCCTCGTCTTCTACATTACCGACTTTTTGACGGCGGTCAATCTTTTTCAGCAAACTACTTAAACTACGTCCCGGTCCGAACTCTAAAAACCCTGTGACGTTCATGCCAATCGCCTTCTCGACACTTTGTTGAAAGCGAACAGGATGAGAAACTTGGGTAATCAAGCGCGGAATGATCTCGCTGGGCTTTTCGCAAAGTTCAGCATCGACATTGGCAATCACCGGAAAGGCAGCCGGTGTTAATGGCACGGTAGCCAATGCCTTGGACAACACCGCGCCCGCGGGTTCAAGCAGACGGGAATGAAAGGGAGCCGATACCGCGAGCCGGATGACTCGGGCACCTTGAGCACGTGCCAATTCCTCAACCCGCTCGAGACCGGCCACTAAACCCGATACAACAATTTGACCTGGCGCATTATAGTTCGCCGGCTGCACCCATGCAACCGCAGACGCCTCTTCGCACAAAGCCTCAACGTCGCTCGCCATAAGTCCCAAAATGGCGGTCATTCCGCCTAACCCGCGGGGCACCGCTTCTTGCATCGCCTGTCCCCGAATGCGGGTGACACGTGCGGCGTCGGCTAAGGACATGACGCCCGCCGCCACGTAGGCGGAATATTCTCCTAAGGATAACCCTAGTCCCAGCGCCACGGGAAGATCGGGAAATTCTTCATGAAAGGCCCGCCAAGCCGCCACGCTTACTACCAAAATGGCCGGCTGCTGAATCTCGGTATCTTGGAGGCGGGATTCAGGCCCATTGAAAATGATGTCCGATAAGGCATAGTGTAACGCGTCGTCTGCCTCTTCAAATGTCCGTTTCGCACTCAACGAGGCATCCCACAAGGGCCGTCCCATACCTACATATTGCGCCCCTTGCCCCGGAAACATCACTGCCCAACTACTCATCACCATCGTCCTCCTTGTTACCGCCCCCACCGAATCACATTCGAACCCCACGTTAATCCCGCACCAAATGCGCACAGCACGACCACGTCATCGTCGTGGACCCGACCTTGTTCCCGGGCTTCTTGTAGCGCCAATGGAATGGTGGCCACCGAGGTGTTTCCATAGCGGTCAATATTGACCACCACGCGGGAGGGGTCGAGTTCAAAGCGCCGCACCGCCGCGTCGATAATTCGCAAATTCGCCTGATGCGGTACGAGCAGGTCCATCTCCGAAACAGCCAAACCGGCCTTTTTCAGCCCTTCTTCAACAGCCTCTGGCATCGCTTTCACCGCAAACCGAAAGGTCTCATTGCCGTTCATCTTGAGATAGTGTTGACGCGCCGCCACGGTCTCCTCAGATGCAGGCAGCATGGAACCGCCGGCAGGCTCAATCAATAGATCGCCTCCGCGCCCATCCGCTTGTAAATAGGAAGCCAAAAGACCCCGTTGGCTTCCCTCCTTGCCTTGGAGCACAAAGGCGCCCGCTGCGTCCCCGAACAACACCGCCGTCGTGCGGTCTTCATAATCCGTAATGCTTGTCAGTTTGTCAGCTCCAATTACCAGGATGTTGTGATAGGCCCCACTTTGAATCAAAGCCGACGCCATTTCCATCCCGTAAATGAGACCTGTACAACCGGCTTGAATATCGACCCCGGGGATGGGCTTGGTGGTCAGTTGATGCTGAACGCGCGCGGCGGTCGAAGGAAAAATGGTATCGGGGGTATTGGTGGCACAGACGATAAAATCCAAGTCGTCGGCCGTAATGCCCGCATCTGCTAATGCCCGGATACTCGCTCGCGTGGCCATAACCGACGTGGTTTCATCAGGCGCTGCGATATGGCGTTCTTTAATCCCCGTCCGGGTGACAATCCACTCATCGGAGGTATCCACCATTTGTTCCAAATCTTGATTGGTTAAAATCTTTTCAGGGACATACGTACCGAGTCCCGCTACGATGGCTCTTGTGGTCATTGATTCGCCTCTTCCTCTCTGACACGCTCACGAATACGGTCCTGCGTGTGCTTGTGACAATAGCTGTATGCCAAGGTGATTGCGGTATGAAAAGCCCTTTGTTGACTAGCCCCATGAACCTTGTACACAATTTGATCCAGGCCCAAAAGAGGAGCGCCGCCATATTCTTCGTAGTCCATGCGCCTCTTCAACGCCATCAGGCCATCTTTCAACATCCACGCCGCAATTTTCGTCTTGAAGTTGGCCAACAAGACTTTTTTGAACTCGCCCATCAAATCCCGCGCTAAACCTTCCGTCAGTTTGAGCGCAATGTTTCCGCTAAATCCGTCCGAAACCACAACATCCGCTCGCCCTTGTAACAACTCGCGCGACTCAATGTTGCCCACAAAATTCAGGTCGGACTGTCTAAGACGCTCATAAGTCTCACGAGCCAAAGGCGTCCCCTTTCGAGGCTCTTCGCCCACGTTTAACAGTCCCACGCGCGGATTTGGAATACCGTAGACTTCTTGACAATAATACGCACCCATCACGCCATATTGCACCAATTGACTCGGCTTGGGATCCAAATTGGCGCCCACATCGAGCAATAGCACACCCCAACCTTTCATCACGGGCAGCAGCGCCGACAGCGCGGGACGCTCAATGCCCGGCATCCGTCCAATGATAAAAAGGCCTGCGGTCATCAAAGCGCCGGTATTGCCTGCGGAAATCACAGCCATCGCCTCTTGCTGCTTCACCAATTTAATGGCTTGCACCATCGATGAATCAGGTTTCCGGCGCACAGCTTGAACAGGTGCTTCGCCCATGCCAATCACGTCCGGTGCATGGTGTAAAATCAATCGGGTCTGCCGCGGTTTATCCCTCAGTAACGGCTTTATTCGGTCAACATCACCGACTAAGACAATTTCCAGATCCCCAATCTCCTCGAGCGCGCTGAGCGCTCCCTGTACGGGAGCCAAAGGCGCGTTGTCGCCACCCATCGCGTCGACCGCGATTTTCACGAAAGAGCCCCCTCCTTGTTATCCATCGAGACCTTGGCTTTTCCGTCGAAGGGATCGGTCAGCACAACAAACTTGCCGCGAAAAACCGTAACGTCCCCCACGCGGCTAATCACCAAAACCACCCAACGGTGCCCTTGCCTGCGGATGACCTCTGCCCCCGCGATAATTTGTTGTCCCGCATGCACCATGTTTTTAAACTTAGCATTGGCCAATCCTGTGACCGCCATCGCCCCATCGACGACGGCTAGAGCCAATGAATCCGCTTGGGCAAAAATAAAATGAGACTGCACCACCCCGGACTGGGCAAACGCCATAGATTCGTCGGTCCGCAGCAGTGATCGTCCACTCTGGCCAATCACCAGGTCAATCAAGTCGCCTACCATGTCTTGCCGTTTTAAGGTCCGGGTATGCACCACACTTAACCGGGCCAGTCCTTCTGAACGCAAGCGGAGCTCCGGTATGCCGAGATGCAGTCGGTCCAAGCGTATCGTGGGCACACTGACGCTAAAGCGTTGTGCTAAATCCTCGTCCGTCTGCAAAGGGTTTTCTCGAATGGCTTCCGCCAACTTCCGCTGCCGTTCGACGCGATTGAGCCGAGCCATGCGCCACCCCCCACTTGTGATGAAATAATATCACTAAGTCATAAATATGGCGATAAAAAGATTCCATGACCAAAAGCCATGGAATCTGGCATTATGCTTCGTGCTGCACAACAATTCGTCCGTTATAATAGCCACAATGCGGGCAGACGTGGTGCGGCAACCGATCTTTGTGGCACCGCGGGCACTCGACCCACTGCGGGGCAGTAAGCTTCCATGCTGACCGACGCCTATGCGTGCGGGAACGTGATAATTTCTTTTTCGGAACTGCCATCAGATATGCCTCCCATAATCAAAGCCAATTGGGTGTTGCTAGTGGTCCGATGAGGACGGGTCATCAGGAAACTTGAGCTGTTCGAGAAGCGACCACCGACTGTCATGCGGCTCTTGACAGTTGCATGTTTCGACGTTAAGGTTTGCGCCGCAATGCGGACACAACCCTTGACAATCCGGTCGACAATACGGGGCGTAAGGCACGGACACCCCGAACGCATCGGCTACAATGTCATCCAAAAAAATTTTATCACCTTGAAATCGGTAATAATCTTGATCCGGATCGCTAGCGCCAGGCTCCTCTCGAAATTCTTCCACCGTGGAGAATGGAATCACAAGATCGAAGGACTCCAAGCACCGCGCGCACACGGCTTGAACATGAGCTTTGCCTGCAATTTCCGCAATGAGAGCCCTGCCCGTATTGCGCACATTGACATCCAGTTCCGCGAGTCCCTGCAACGGGTACTCGGTCCGTTCCTGAACCACGGCAGGCCATTCTTCGAAAAAATGCTGATGTTCTTCACGGCCAGCCCATTTTTTAACGTCCACAACCCGGATATACATCTAAACCCACCTCGCAAAACTGAAAAAATTATATCCAATATAGTCCTAAGCTGTCAACTTTGCCGTTAAAGCCGCTTCCGAAACACCCCTTCCACAACCACCCATAGCGCCACGACAATACCTAAAATCATGCCATATTCCGTCAAAGGAGCATGTCCCACACTCGCGTGGTCACGGTGCGCCACAAACGCCGTACCCAAAATGACGGAACAGAGGATAAACGTCAAGGCCATGCGGTTAGCTAACCGTTCCCAATGGAAGAAAATGCGTTCGATATTGCGTCCCTCAATCATCACACGGAATTCTCCGCGGGCAATCGTTTGCAACGCTTGTTCCATTTGGCCGGGCAACACTCTTCCCCAGTGGACCCAATCCATCGCCGCATCGGCCACAGGTGGACCCCATGCCGCTGGTTTCAACCGACTGATCAAAATACGGCTTGAGAATTTCTTACCAATCTCAATGAGAGAGAGATTGTCGTCCAATTGCCGCACAACGCCATCGGCAATCACCGCTGTACGCGCGAGCAACGTATACTCGACCGGCATCTGAATATGGTGGCGCTGGGCCAATTGCATAAGGTCCCCTAAGGCTTGCCCAATGCGAAAGTCCTTGAGCGATGTATCATAATACCGCCTGCGTAAGACCTCGACATCGGCATAAAGGCTCCGGGCATCCATCGCCCCAGGCCCCAATCCCATGGCTTGTAACGCATCCACCACTTTGTCAGACCGCCCCTGACTCAGTCCCAGCACAAGGTCTAATGACCGCGCACGCATTACCGGCGAGAGAACGCCCATTAAGCCCCAGTCCAAAAAAATCAGATGGCCTTGGGCATCAACATGCACGTTACCTGGGTGCGGATCCCCATGAAAAATGCCTTGTTCAAAGACTTGTTGATATAAAGACTCTACAAAACGTCGTGCAATTGCCCCAGGATCGAGGCCCATTCGTTCCATCGCCTGGTGGTCTGAGATTTTGATGCCTTCGAGCTCTTGCATGACTAAGACATCAGGCGTAATGAGTGGCCAGTAGGGTTCGGGAATCCATTGCTCAGCGCTTTGAAAATGTTTGTGGGCCAAGTCAGTATTATGCGCTTCGACCGTAAAATCCAGCTCATCGCGCAAAGCGCTAATTAATTCTTTCACCACGTGGCTTAAATCATATTGCCGCGCCCATTCGAGACGGCGCACGGCAAGGTCGGCTAAGTTTTGCAAAATCGCAAAGTCGGCTTCACTGCGTTCCACAATCCCCGGGCGGCGCACTTTGACCACCACCTTGCGCCCATCCTTCAATACCCCACGGTGGACTTGACCGATAGACGCGGCCGCTAAGGGTATCGGATCTAACGATGCTAAAACATGGTCAAAAGGTTGATGCCAAGCATGGGCCAAGGTCTCTTGAATTTGATCAAACGAAACGGGGGGAACCTGATCTTGCAATTGTTGGAGCGCTTGGATCAACGGCGCAGGTAGAAGGTCGGGTCGCGTGGAAGCCAACTGCCCCAATTTGACATAGGTGGGACCTAAATCGACCAGCACCAGCGGAATGCGTTCAGGCCAATTGGCATCAATATCGGGACGTAGGATCCCTAACAATCGGCGGGACCACGGCAGATGCGCAGAAAGACCGAGATTGTCCAAAACTAAGACAAACCCATGCTGCGCTAGGACCTCAGCAATTTCCCGGTAGCGGCGCCAGTGCCTTGGCCTAATGGGCATCGTGCGAACCGACTTCAAAGACATCGCGCACCACAGTACGCCCCTCTTGCACCATGACACGACCTTGTGCAATGACCGTATCAATCTGTGTGCCGTTTATAAGGACACAGTCCGCCGGCCCACCTTCCATTAAACGCCCGGCTGATTGGAGTCCCAAGATTGCGGCCGGGGTGGTGGTAATGGGAGTTATGCACTTCTCCCATGGCCACTGTGTCATTTCGTGAAGCGCTGCGGCTTCGGCAAACAACGTATCCGCTGACCCAACCTCCATGCGCAATAGACGTCCCTCCTTATCAAAAACCGGTATGGATCCTTGCGCATCGGAGCTGAACGAAATCCTATCCCACGGCACGGCGGATTTCTCAAGCGCGATTGCTGCCTCCGACGCCGAAATGCCAAACCGGGGCACACCATCATATTGGACGCGTCAATAACGGGGCCCTTGGCCCAAGAAGGTATCATCAAATTAGGCCCTATGGCCGCAATCATAGAGCCCACAATCAATACGTCCTGGACCCCTAAAGACTGAGGCGCATAAACCATCCCACGGCGAATCAGCACCGCCGACACCGTCATTCTTTATTGCCACTACCCTTCTCGCCATGCCCCAACACCAACTCAATTTTTTTCGCGATTTCCTGACTTTGACGAATGACGCTGCGTAGTTTTTGCAAGTTGGCTTGAAGCTCTTGACTTAGTTCATATTGAGCCTGCGTAAGCACTTCGGCCACGGTTTGATTTTGACTGCCTGATCCGGATGACTTGGATTGCACCTTGCCCTTTTTAGCTTGGGCCGATTGTCCAATAAGCGAGGCCGTCGACCCCTGTGATGATGAACCGCTGGTACTTGACTGCCCCGATGATCCATTTTGCTGGTTGTTCTGGCTTGAACCGTTATTCTGAGGTGATTGTTGGCCACTAGCGTTAGTCATTTCCTCTTGAATCATCGACCGAAGCTGTTCGAGGATATTGCCATTCGCATCGGACGCTCCCCCTTGCTGAGACTGTTGCTGGGAGCTATTACTGGATGACGATGAATTGCCTCCCTGCATCCGCTGCATTTCCTGTCGAATCATGTCACGTAGTGTTTGATTGCTCTGATTGGATCCATTTGACCCTTGTGTACCCACTATTGTCCCTCCCAGGAGATTAATATCTCCTGTAGTGTGGGCAATTTTGGCGTTTTTATGTAGTCGCTTTGGTGATATCGTGCAAAGCTTGCGTGAGATTCGACACGGGATAAATGGTCATGTGATACCCTTTGCGGCGCGCCATAGCCAAGGCTTTCGGATAATTGGCCGTGGGGCAAAGAAACACGGTGGCCCCAGAACGATGGACGGTAATAACCTTTTGAGCGACCCCTCCAATAGGCTGCACCTGTCCCGACGGGGTAATCTCCCCAGTTCCCGCAACAATTCGCCCGTGGGCTAAGTCTTTCCCCGTAATTTGGGAGTAAATTTCAAGAGAAAACATCATCCCCGCACTCGGACCGCCAATGCCCTCGCTGTTAATGCTTACAGGCCGTGGAATAACAGGTTCTTGCAACGACGAGATCATGACGCCAATCGCTGGCGCGGAGTCATGAGGAATATGGGTCGTCCGAATCGGCACTACCACAGTTTGGTGCTTGCGCACGACGGTAAAGGGCACAATTTCCCCAAACGTAAAATGCTTGAGCATAATATCATGGACTTGATTGGGGTTGGTAATGGAATAAGGCCCGATTTTAGTAATTAAATCACCAGGCTGCAGCTTGCCTTGAGCATTGCCCTTTTTTAACACCCCAATCACCAACGCCCCCGGTACGGTTTTCACATACGCATGAAGGCCTGCAAGGCGTTCACCCGCCACTTCAGCCGTTAACTGGCTATTGGTCATCAGGCTCTCATTATACTGAATGTATTGATTCATGTTCAGCCCGCCCATAGCGTAGCTCGCCTTTAATATTTCCATATTTGGGTCGAGTCGCGCACCCAAATATTCCAGTTCATTCACTTGCTGAAGCCCCACCGCGACCATGAGCAATTCGCCCTTTTCTGGCTCGGGGTGCCCATTTTTCACATGCACCATTTGGGCTAAGTTCCCGGTGACGCCCGGCGTAATGACCAGGTATGGCGTTGGGATAAACCATAAGACGACGGCGACAGCCACGAATATCGCGGCGACCCATACAATCCATTTGAGGGTCTTGCGCTTGCTCTTCATTGAATTCCTCCTCATCGTTCCCCTAAAAGCTCAATAATGTGAGATATGGCCGCTTCGCAGGCATCCTCCCCCGCTTGAACGATGGCATCCACATGATAGGCATGGCTCTCGCGGCTGAAGTCCACTTTCGGCTTAATGACAACATCTGCTTCAACTGGCTGATATCGGCTTAACTCGCGCGCCATGATGTCAAAAGACTGAAACAGTACGTCAAATAAGGAATGGACTCGCGGTGTGAGTGTCACGCCGACATCCACGGCGACCGTTACATTATGTGGAACTTGGGGGAGAACACTCACCGGTACGCGATTGACGATCCCGCCGTCGACCAGCGTACGGTTATCAATGACCACCGGACTAAAAACCCCTGGAATCGACGAGGTGGCGCGGACAGCGCGCGCGAGCGACCCCGTATTTAATACCACTTCGGCACCCAATTCAATGTCTGCCGCCACCAATTGCAAAGGCGGCTTGCAGTCGGCAAATGTTTTGCCTTGGGTATAGAGCTCAATCAAGGCTTCCAGTTTCTTTCCGGCCAAAATGCCCATTTTGGACAAAGAAAAATCCATCCAGTGGCTGCGCTTGATGCGGCGCGCAATATCGTGAATCATTTCCCCCGAATAGCCTGTACTATAGAGAGCGCCAATGACTCCGCCCATGCTCGAGCCCGCAATGGCCACAATGGGAATGCGGTGCCTTTCCAAGACTTTCAGCACGCCTATATGCGCGAGTCCCCTAGCGCCCCCAGATGACAAGGCCAACGCTACCCCGTACTTTTCCATTGTGTGGGTAATTCACTGCCTCCCCTATCACCGTATGCAAGGACAACCAAAACTTTGCCGCAGGTCCTGTGCTCTTATTCTTCCCTCAATTCTGCGCGGTTTGCTTCCAGGCTCTGGCTCAAGTGATTTAATTCGGTGACCAAACCGGCCAAAATTTCATCCGCATACACTCTGGCTGCCCGGTGAATTTCCCGCGCTGTCGTCCGTGCTTGGTCAACAATCTGGTCGGCTTTGCGACGAGCTTCTTGCAAAATCTCGGATTCTTCCGCTAGTTTCGCCGCTTGCTCCCGCGCGGTTTCCACGATCTGTTGGGCCTCTTTGTGAGCATCCTCCAACAATCGGTCTCGCTCTTGGACCACCCACCGCGCTTGTTTGACCTCTTCGGGCAAGACATGTTGAATCTGCGCCACCAAAGTGGTCAATTCCGCTTCGTCAAGAAGCACCCGGTGGGTCCACGGCAACTTGCGCGATTGCTGAATCAACTGTTGAAAACGGTCTAATAACACCGTCAATTCGGACACAATGGGTTCACTTGTCATGCTCATCCCCTGCTCCCCGCAAATTTTTCTTGAAGGGCTAGGGCGACCACGGGTGGCACCAGGCCCTTGACGTCTGCATGGTATGACGCGAGTTCTTTGACGAGGGTAGAGCTAAGATAAGAATATTTTTCACTGGTGAGAATAAAGATGGTTTCTAGGTCCGGCGCCATTTTTTTGTTCATCAAGGCGATTTGAAATTCGTAATCAAAGTCCAAGACCGCCCGCAATCCCCGCACAATGGCTTCGACCTGGCGTTCTTGTGCATAACGCACCAACAAATCTTCACTCTTCTCAACGCGCACATTGGGGATGTGTTGTGTGGCTGCCTGAACTAATTGCATGCGTTCCTCCGCCGAAAATCGCGGCGTTTTCCCTACGTTGACAAAGACAGCCACAATCAATGTGTCAAATAACTTGGCGGCCCGCTCAATCACGTCAACGTGCCCCAAGTGGATCGGATCAAAGGAACCGGGATAAACCGCAAGTCGTGCCATGTCTGCCTCCTTGCTCTAGGATCTTGTCCAATAGCTAATCGTGGTGTCTCCATAGCGTCGTGTTTTCACAAGGATAGTGCCCATCAAAGGACCAAAATCCTGACCTGTCGGGTGTTCCACGACCACCCATGCCTCTGGCGCCAAGACGTCTTGCAAGCCTTCGCGAATGGTGGCGCTTAGTCCATCTTTCCACGGAGGATCGCAGATGACCAGATTGAATTGATGCCCTTTGTCCCGAAAATGCCCCACAGCACTCTCCGCCGTACCGGGCCACAAACGCACCCACTCGCTCATGTTGACCCGCTCAATGTTAGCGCGAATCACCATCTGGGCCTTTCGGTTGGGCTCCACCGCTACCGACGACGCGGCGCCCCACGAGACGCTTTCCAACGCCATTGCCCCACTACCCGCATAGAGGTCGAGCACTCGCGCCCCCTCAACCTGATTCCGCAAACTATTAAAAATGGCCTCGCGGACGCGCTCTGTCGTCGGCCGGGTGCCTTGGCCAGGAGGGGCCTCGATGCGCAGGCCGGAGGCCCATCCCCCCACGATCCGCATGTCAGTCCTCCTCATAGCAAGAAACTTATTCCAGTATACCATCGCCGTCGGCTTTAATGCATCTGTGCCTGTGTTAGGAGCTGAGAGACGGTCACAAAGCGGTAGCCGCGCAAAGCCAAGTCTTTTAGGATAATCGGTAGGGCAGCTATCGTTTGGGAGCGGTCTGATCCTCCATCATGGAAAAGCACAATATCGCCCGGTTGAATGTGACTAACGACGCGACTGACAATCGCCTCCACCCCAGGGTTGGCCCAATCCCTTGTATCTTCTGTCCACGACCACATAATGACTCGCAGGTGGAGTTCTTGTGCAGCGCGCAATACCGTGGGGTTATAAGTGCCATAAGGAGTTCTTAACAACGTCGGAGGATGGCCCGTGACGTCTTTAATCGCCTGATTCGCTTGCGACAGGTCCGAGACAATTTGTGCATAGCTATGCTTGGCCAAATTCATGTGCGAAAAGGTATGATTGCCGATCTCCATATGATCTTTCACTTCTTGCCGGATAATATCCGGATCGCGCAGCACCTGCTGGCCAATGACAAAAAACGTGGCGAGCGCATGATGCTGCACTAAAATGCGCAAAATCTGCGGCGTCGACGAACGCCATGGCCCATCATAATACGGACGGCCACATCAAGCCGTTGATAGCGCCACATTAAGAACGCGCCGGTAAATTCAATACTGGCCGACAAAAACCGGATAAGGACCATACTCTTTAAGTACACATCATTGCCCATCATGAGCCCTCCCAATGACTACTTTAAGAAATGGCTCAGCCACCCCACCATTTCTAACATTAAATAAGTTGTCCCTGCGGCCATCAGCGGTCCCACCGGGATTCCGCCCCACAGGACAATTCCTAAAATCGAGCCAACAATCAGCCCAAACATTAAATGGCTGTTGTTAGCTAATAAATGCAAACCCCGCCCATTCAAATTGGTGGCAATCGCGCCCCCTACCACTGCGAGGATTCCTGGCAAGGTAAAAAAACTTTGAAAGACTTCCTTGACATTGACTTTGCCCAAGGCAAACGGAATCAGCATGGCCATGGTCAGAAATAGCAAACCGATTTCCACCCCACGGCGCTCGAGGATGGGATATAAAAAATTCATGCGGGTAAACCGAATCACCAACAAGATGGCCGCTGACGCGGCAATCAGATTCGTCGAGATCTTGTTGCACCTGTTGCCATAGGGGTTCCCCTGTTACCGCGTCGCGGGGATCTTTTTTGCCGACTTCACTAATCACTAAATGAAAACCGTACGCACGCGCCAGCTGAATCGTCGAAAATCGGGTCTCTGGGTCAATGGCAATCGTTCCATCTGAGACCTCAATCCCTGTAAATCCAAGTTCCCGAGCGCGATCAAGATATTCCACGATGCGCCCTTGCAATAACGCAAGCTCTAAGAACGTACCCCCGGGGAAAATATCCACACCATACGACTTGACCAATTCAATTTTTTGGCGAAGCAAGCGGGTTTTATAAAACGCCGATGTTCCAAAGGTCAGCTTCACCTGATCGACATAGTCACTCGCCAATTCCATTAAATCCCTAGTCTCCGTCATCCCGAGGCCTTTGTCGATTACCATGGTCATTCCCCGCTGCCGTGGTTTGTCTGTCCGGTCCGGGTGGGGAAAGTCCAGGATGTCAAACCAAGCCTTATCCTGTTTGCTCATATGTCGGGCCTCCCATTTGTTTTGCCGTTCCCTGCCACGATATTCGCGGGAAAAGCTGGAGGTGATTCAATAAATTTGATGTCATCTTGCCTTTCAAAACGGGACATCTTAACAGAGCATGAGTGATTTGAAGGAAATGGAGGCAGCGGCATGGCTCAACACGCCCAACATCGCAATAACCAGCAACCGTCAAAGCAAGAAGACCTTAAGTCGCATACGCGCAAGCTCTGGGTGCTAGCCACCGTCCCTTTTATCATGGTTCTGGGCAATTCCATGCTCATCCCGGTTTTGCCAAAGATGATGAAGGTCATGCACTTAAGCTTGTTTCAAGTCGGCCTGTTAATCACCATTTTCTCCATTCCCGCCGGCATCATCATTCCCTTTGCAGGAGCACTCTCGGATCACGTCGGACGGCGAGTGATCATGACCCCTGCGCTTTTGGTGTATGGCATAGCCGGTCTCGGTGCCGGGATTTCGGCATGGATTATCCCCCATCCCTATCCATGGATTATGGGATTTCGCTTACTTCAAGGTATTGGGGCGGGAGGAACCTATCAATTGGCTATGGCGGTGGCGGGCGACATGTTTCAATCGGAAAAACGTGCGGGCGCCTTAGGCACGTTGGAAGCCGCCAATGGTCTGGGCAAAGTCATTTCACCTATCGCGGGATCCGCGCTGGCACTTATCGTATGGTTTGCTCCGTTTTTTGTGTATGGTCTCTTGTCGTTTCCGATTGCCGCTGGGATTTGGTTTTTAATAAAGGAACCGAAAAACCAAAAGGTCGAAGGCGGCATGAGTCAATACTGGAAAGGATTGGCTACGACGTTCAAAACCAAAACGGGATCGATTCTCACCACCTTTTTGGGTGGAGCGGTCGTCTTATTTGTGCTATTCGGAGTCCTAAGCTATCTCGCAGACATTTTGGAAAAGAACTTCGGCTACGGGGAGTTTACGCGCGGATTGGTCATCGCCATTCCAGTGCTGGCCTCCGCCGTTATGTCCTATATCTCTGGCACGGTGTTGCAAAAACGATTAGCGCAGTGGTCGCGCCCCATTGTCGTCATTGGCATGGGATTAATCGCACTAGCGATGGTCATCGAACCGTTTTTTGCCACCACTAATCCTTATTTGGCCATCGGCATTTTGGTCATCCAAGGTATTGGAACGGGAAGTGTCTTACCCTCTATTAATCCGATGTCTTTGCGCTTTTAGCCCAACCTGGATTCAAACTAGGGCGGACAAACCCCAATACCGATCCGCAAGGCCAAGCCTTTGTCATGATGATTGAATTGGCCCAAAAGCAATACCATTTGAACCCGCAAATCGTCCATAATATTTTGGGACCTATTGACAGCGGATCCGAAATCTACACCGAAGAAGGTGTGCTATCCTTGCTCCAAAGTGGCGGTCTCGATGCCTCTAGCGCCTTTTTGTCCGAAGCCGTTGAACGCCACTTAGATTACATTGCATTACCCCCATCCTTGAACTTTGCCGACCCTCAGGATGCCGCGACTTATGCCTCGGCTCAGGTGAAACTCACAAATGGCAAAGTTATTACCGGTGCCCCATTAACGGTAGATGTCACCACCATTGGGCGCCCACCATCCACGCAAGCCGTTCGGTTTATCACATTTTTACTCTCTAAGCGAGGACAAGCCGCCTGGACGAAAAACGGCTATACGGTTTTTCCAGCATTATCGGCTCCAGGGGCGGGACACGCGCTAGCCGTAACCGTCGAATCGGGAAGTTTGGCACTGCTCGTTATTTTTATTTTGGGTCTACCCACGGCCTATTATCTGCGTTATATTCGTTCTCCTGCATTCAAACGCTTCGTAGCTGTGGTGTTGGTCTTAGCGCTATTGATGCCGCCTTTGGTGCTAGGCTTGGTACTCGCCTATGTCTTAGCGCCCGCGACAGCAAGTGGAGCCATCTTAAGCCAGTGGCAAGCCGCGTCCAATAGTTTTCCCGCTTTAACACTGGCCGAAGTCTACGAAGCGCTCCCCTACTTTGTTCTAACCGCATGGAGCGCTATCAGTGCCATCCCCAAGGCGTGGGAAGAAGACGCTTGGGCGCTTCACAAATCGCCATGGCAAACGTTCCGTTTTGTCCTATGGCCAGCGTCGCGTCCCGGATTGGTCACGGCGACCGCTCTGGCTTGGGCACGTATTGTCGGCGCATTTGGGGCACCGGTCGTAGTGGCTTATCACCCGACAGCTCTTCCGGTGCAAATATGGATAACCTTAGAAGAGGCGGGGCTTCCTCAAGCCCTCTCTTTAGCCTTGTGGCTAGTCCTAGTGGGTCTTCCCCTACCGGGATTTCTAACGTGGCGACAAGGAACGGCCTCATGAACCTTTATGCCCAGTTCTCTGCGCCCGGATTTTTACATGGCCATAGTGAATGGCCTGCTGGTATGCATGCTCTTATGGGCCCCTCGGGGTCCGGCAAGACCACGTTGTTGCGGTCATTGGCTGGCCTAGGTTCTACGCTCGCTACTATTGGCCTAAAAGACAGTATCTGGCAAGGTCCTTCCCATGATTTTCTACCGGCCTACCGCCGGCCTTTGGCGTATGTACCGCAGCGCCCAAGCCTTATCCCTTTTCGCACCATCGGTCAGCAGATACGCTGGATCCAGCCTGATTCCACAGTCCCCCTGGTTACCCCACCGGGTCTCGCCCTCTCGGACTTTTGGGACCGATTGCCTCATACATTATCGGGTGGCCAACAGCAGCAAATCGCCTTGGTTCGGGCTTTGGCGACAACCCAGCCTGTTTTGTTATTAGACGAATCCTTGTCCCAAGTGGACCACATCCAGCGTCAGCGCATTATGCACTGGTTATTTGAGACGCGTCCCGCCTCTTGGATTCTCTTCTCAACGCATCAACTCTCTGAAGCCCTAACTTTTAGCGATACCGTCACAATCATTTATGAGGGGAAGGTCTTCCCCACCCGTACCCCTGAGGATTGTCTCATCCATCCGGACACCCCGGAAACTGCTCGACTATTAGGTTACTGTGGGAGTTTCGCTCTGGACAATTGCCACCACCTCCTGATTCATCCCGACTATCTCCTGATTGGCGCATTTCCAGACAAGGGAGAAGTGCTCGAAGCGGACGTGACTAGTATCCCTGGCCCAAGCCCCCTTGAGCGCACGTGGCGAGCCGTCTACCATAACCAGGTCGTCCAGTGGCGAGCGCCACACGCTGCTCGCGAAACGACCGCTCAGGCCTTAACCCTTCTTCGCGCCCCCATTGTGTCCTTTACGTTAAATGACCATTGAGGTCCAGTTTTAGACCGTCAAAACCATTCTGAATCAGTTCATCCCATGACCTAGCATTAATAGACAAATCCCTTGTAGGCTAAATAACGATTTATCCGTGTCATAAGCGGCAAATTAAGCCTCAAACCTCTTACGACAGTGTCGTCGACCTCAAATAGCGCAAAAACCCTAGGAGATCGACGACAATTAAAAAAAACCGCAAATCCACGGTTGGTAAGGGATCTCACCGTTTTAAATGCTTAGAAGTATGGCGAAACTCAAAATGGACGACGTTGACATCCTTGATATCACGCGGCAAAATGGGTTTGTAGCCTACCTATGAGGAATTGAAACATCGTCACTGATCATGATTGGACCCTTCTTCCTGAGTTTGTAGCCTACCTATGAGGAATTGAAACTGAGGTTAGAGAAGTACCTGCTACCATGCCAAAAGTTTGTAGCCTACCTATGAGGAATTGAAACCAAGGGCACAGCTCATCAAGCTGGCCAGGGATTGCGTTTGTAGCCTACCTATGAGGAATTGAAACACGGATACTCGCCACATACGCCTGACACGCTACACAGTGTTTGTAGCCTACCTATGAGGAATTGAAACTCATTCTACCACAGCACGCTAACGCATTTCAACTGTTACGTTTGTAGCCTACCTATGAGGAATTGAAACTCAAGGTACAGGCCACTGCGGGACTTCAGCCCGGAGGGTTTGTAGCCTACCTATGAGGAATTGAAACTGAGGCTCAGCGTATCGCCGCTGGGCGGGCTGGCAAATTGTTTGTAGCCTACCTATGAGGAATTGAAACACACGAGATCCACGGGCTTATGCATCACGGCTTGTTGGTTTGTAGCCTACCTATGAGGAATTGAAACGGGTTCCATACTCGCGCTACATAAGCCGTCCGAAAGTTTGTAGCCTACCTATGAGGAATTGAATTGAAAAACACACGAGATCACGGAATTGAAACGTGGGCACGGTTTCAAAGAAGGAGGTGTCTGTCCCCGTTTGTAGCCTACCTATGAGGAATTGAAACGGAGGGTATAGAACATGCGTGTACAGATTCGGGAAGTTTGTAGCCTACCTATGAGGAATTGAAACTTGTTTGACGCGGACCCATATCGCAGACAGGGCATAGTTTGTAGCCTACCTATGAGGAATTGAAACCTTGCTCGCGAATCTCTTGCATCTCAGTATTAGTTATCCGTTTGTAGCCTACCTATGAGGAATTGAAACCTTCGTAAATCCCTTCTCTAACTTGCATCCTCATTGTTTGTAGCCTACCTATGAGGAATTGAAACGCCCATCAGCCTCTTAAGATCACCGCGGAGTTGCGAGACGTTTGTAGCCTACCTATGAGGAATTGAAACACCGTATCCATAGGGACGGACGAAGGAGAAGAAGAAAGTTTGTAGCCTACCTATGAGGAATTGAAACTTTGGCCACGGACACCGCCGCGTTCCGGGCCGTGATCAGTTTGTAGCCTACCTATGAGGAATTGAAACTCACCACACATACGACGATCGATACGACCATTGAACCGTTTGTAGCCTACCTATGAGGAATTGAAACGCTAATGCAATATCCTGACACTCAGAACAATCCTCAGGGTTTGTAGCCTACCTATGAGGAATTGAAACTGGTGCTGGTATTTACCGCATTCCCTCCTTTCTGTGTTTGTAGCCTACCTATGAGGAATTGAAACGATTTTTGAAACCCAGATTATAGAGGTGTCCCATGGGTTTGTAGCCTACCTATGAGGAATTGAAACGGTAATCGCTCTTCTGTATGGATCGGGAACTGTTCGGGTTTGTACGGCCTTCTGACACGTACCAACTTTCTACCCTTCCATTGTCGTCGTACTAGAGAGAGAGCGGAAACTCGCATTGGTATTCACTGAGGAAGATGAAGCACTTGCCGATGGAGCCATCGCCGAACGAATGCTAAAGAATCACACTTGCTCCCATTCGGAATCCCAAGCTCTTGCTATGCCACATGGGCGGTAGGATGGCTTCTAAGCTCACCGAAGGAATACGGACCGCGTTTAAGGCTTGGAGCGGTCGGCCCGTCTGAGTTTGCCAAGCTTGACCCATATCCATCAATAAAATCTTCGTCATCATTTCAGATTGTTTCCAAGAAGGCTGCGAACGCTAACTCCCTTGAAAAACGAGGACACATCGATTTTAACTGTTGTAGATGCCCTTCACCATTGTGCTTAGGGCACGACCAGCGTTATTGGCGCGTAGCAATAACCAACGTGGATTCGAGAGGGCCAGAATCCGCTTGCATGACAAACGGCATAATTGGACCGCAAGAAAACAAGCTGGGATCAAATAATTCGTCGACTAAGAAGTGTGTAATCGGCACAAAGGTTCCATGGTAGTCACGTGACGCTCCTCGCAGAAGAAATCGTCCGTGTGGCTTTAGAATTCGGGCGACCTCTTGGACATATCTTTGTTGATCAGAATAAACCAGATGATGCATTAATCCTCTGTCTGAGACAAAGTCACAACTTCTTGTTTCTAGGGGCATGTTAAGAGCATTAGCATGGATCCACTCAACGTAGACTTGAGCGTGCGCTGCATTCTGGCGGGCGATGTCCAATGCCGCCCGGCTGATATCCAAACCGATCACATGAAACCCTAACCCCGCCAAAAAAACCGCGTCACCCCCCGATCCACAACCCAAGTCAACCACTTGGCCTCCGGCAGGGATTAATTGAGCCGCAACACAGGTCACAAGTTCTTGGGATGGATGTGAATAATGCCATTGTGCTAAATGTATTCCCCGAGAATACGCTTCTTCCCAATCAATACCCATCCAGCATCTCCTCCTTCGACAACGAAGTGAACGAATAGGGAATTCGCCGACTAGCGCTTTCCCAAACCGCCTCTTGCAAATCAATAGGCTAGCATGTGCCCGAGCCAATTTTCGACTGCCGCCGTAGAGTTCAGCGCGCCACCCGCGGTTCCTATAAACGGGCCAAAGCTGACCTTAAAGGATGATGTACTGTCCCGAGGCGTCCACGTCTCTAGGACAATTGCCCCATTAACGTGCTGCATCTTGGTCAATGTACCATTTTGTGACAGTAATTGCCTCACTGCACGTGTGCATGGGTTTCCCATAGCCACAATCCATCCGTCGGGCTCTAGCACCTGCATGATGGTCTGCAGTAACGTGGTATGATACGCTTGAACTTGTTTGGTGACCGAGCTACCAGGACCAAGGGTCCTTGTTACGGTTTTCCGTGAATGCATCGGTAGATACTCTGCCGCCATGATTCCGTAATCCTTAGCGATATCCCAAAAGGCTTGCAAACGCTTCTGCGACGGATCAACGGCCTCCTCATACTTGTCTTTCAATAACGTAAACTGCTTGTCTTTTAAGGTGCCCGTTATCGTGCCGAGATTGTAGTAATACCTGCTATGGATAGCCCACGGGAGACTTCCCGGCCATGGTGCGGAAGCTGAGAAAGGGTAGTTCAAGTAAAACTGGGCATAGGAATACCACGTGCCAGGAGGTTCTTCCACGTGGTAGGAGCTAGCAACTATTTTTTCCTGCAGTGCTCCCGCGTCGTAGTGAGGATTCAGGCCCCAAAACACTACATGGATTGGCCATCCAGTCACGGTAAAGGGAATCGGGGCGATGGGAACCAGCTGCTGCGTCTGGGGATGGGGTTCCGCATCACGGAATCTGGCCTCCCCTTTCAAACGCAACGCTTGGTTCCACTTCAGCACAATACTTTGTAGAGGCTGAAGGGCCACCTTCGTGTGCTTGTCAATCGCAAATCCTAGATCATTAAGCGCTGTAATAAACCGGTGGGGCAAAAAGGCTTCTGGACTGTTCGTCATTGATTAGCCCCTTAAGTATGTCTTATGACTCCATTTCCAATCCCGCTCATCATTCGCTCACGCTTACGTTCTAGGGCCGGATTTCGTGCGTCAAAGATGACCCTTGCTGCCTGTCGCCATTTCTCATTCCATTATATCCCCCACATCTTGGGCAAAGGAGAACGTTTCGTAGCCGTCATCACAATTTTTCAACGTATGACAAAACTTAGGAACTATCGTGGTTCGTGCAAGCAGGTTGGCCAATCTCTCATGGCCGTTGATACAAATCCAACCGCGTCAAAAACCAATCCTAGATCAAGGCGATTCCTCAATGATAGGCGCATCGAGCATAGCCAGCACGGTATATGAATCCCGCCATTCCCAAGGGGGCAGAAGAACAAGATGTGTTAGTTGTTTTAACAACGCCGCGAAGCGGCTCGAGGTCATGGAACGTCAATTTCCGTAGGTTTCCGAAACGTAAGTGGTCTACAAAGAATCCTCACGAAGCGACGAGCAAATTTGCCTCGCGTTCACGAGATCTAACACTCAAGACGTATAGGTTAGTCACCACCGAGTCGCTACGACCTTGTCCTAAACAGAAACTTGAGGAGTGGATCCTTCCTGTAGTTGTGGTAAGATAGCCGCCAGGGCACAGTCCCTTGGCGGCTTTGAACCCCGCTCTATTTGACAGCGATACCGCGCTCTTTGGCTCGGAACCTTTACGCCCATTCGCTACGATCAAGCTGCGGCTGAAGCGCGCGATTTAGGGATTCCGCGAGCACATCGGCCATATCGTTAATTAACAAATCAATTTCTTTAGGGGTCACCATCAATCCCCCCAAACGCTCTCCGAGAACTTCTTCGATAAGGGCATTTTGATTCGGCTCCCCCATCTCTTCGAGAATCTTATAAAACTTAGCATCATCCGCCAACTGCTGTACTAAGAGCCTCAGCGCTTCTTGGGCGATACTCATCGCTTGCACAACGGTACATACGCCAATCGCCGTGACCGGGACCCCCACAGATTCATGACTTAATCCTTGCCGTTTATTGCCCACCCCAGAACCCGGATGAATTCCAGTATCCGCAATTTGCACGCTGCCCAGCAGCCGGTCTAAACTCCTAGCTGCCAGGGCATCAACCGCAATGACCAAATCAGGATGGGCTTCGGAGACAATGCCTTTAATCATATCAAGGGTTTCGATGCCGGTGGTCCCCAAGACGCCGGGGGCTACAGCGGCGACAGGCCGCATACGCTCTTGAATCTCAGGAGGAACCAGCTCACTTAAATGCCGGGTCACCAGCAAACGTTCTACCACACGAGGGCCTAACGCATCCGGTGTGGCATTCCAATTGCCTAGTCCGACCACCAAGATGCTTTTACGGGTATCTTCGGGAATCAAGGCCTTCAATTCATCCGTTAATACGTCCACTAAATCCGCTCGCAATCCAGCTTCGCGCTCTTTAAACCCCGGCACATCGAGCGTCACGTAATGGCCTTGGGGTTTGCCCATAAGACGCGCTCCTTGGCTGTTGAACACCTCCACCCGCGTCACATCCACGTGGCGATCTTTTTGTTTGTCAACGCGCACTCCCGGCACTTCTTCATGCGCTTCTCCCCGAACAATGTCGCGTGCTTCAATAGCCATATCCGTAGCTACTGAAATCGGACGAAACTCAGCCATTGGCCGCCCCCTTTCCTTAGCGTTAGACTGCGCCCTCGGTTGGCACTTTATGCGAAACGAGGCGCCTCTCGCTTAAGTGCCAACGTTCATACACCGCTGACCATAAGACAACATCACGCCACGCAATAACAGGCACGACGGCCCGGCCAAAGCGAGCAGCCACCGGACTTCCCAGCGTTCCTAGCGCCAGCCAGCGCATGGCCAGCAAAAAATCCAACAGGCCCGCCACGTTGACCGCTACCAATAAAGGGGGGCTGCTGTCCACCCACAGTAGCGCGTACACGACCCATAGCATATATTGCGGGCTATACACCTTATTGCACAACAGCCACCACGCCAAAGCCGCCGTCCCAGCCTCTATGGGATCCAAGCGCCCCTGGGCCTGCGCCCAGAGTAAGGCTACCCCGCCTCCCACGGTCAGCACTAAGCTCAGCAAGTTGACGGTGTCAATGTGCAAGACACCACGCAAGATAAGCCACTGATAAAGGCCCGGGGCGGGTCCGCGGCCACTATTAAATGTAAAAAATTCCGCCCATCCCGGGCGTGCCCACAATGCGCAGGGCAAATTCAAGCCGCCCGCCGTTAAGACGAACCCCCACAGTAACCGCCGGGCCTCACCTCGCTGGTGGCGTTGGCGCAAACCCCAAAACAAGTACGGCACCAGCACCACGGGGAAAAACTTGGTGGCCATACCAACGCCTAGAGCCACGCCGGTGAGAGCCCAACGCTGATCTTTCCATTCCCAAAGCGCCCATCCCCAGGTCATAATGCCCAACAAATCCCAGTTCAATAAACCACAGACGAGAAGAAGGGGTGACGCACTAAACCACAAGGCTGCCCGCCATCCTCGGCTATGCCACAATGCATAGAGGGCTCCCACAAACGCCAACACCAAGCCAATACCAGAGCCCACCCAGTAGCCCCAAAACCCTGGCAGCCATGCCATGGCCCACATGTAAAAGCCGATTATCACGGGATATTCAATAATGTTGTGAAAATAGGGCAAGGCGCGTGCATACAAATGGCGGGAACTATATAGAGCCGCCACATCGGAATACGTCCCGTGGCTAAAACTATAGGAATAGTATTGCCGGTCGGGATGGCCGTGTGCTAAGGCTAACGCCGGCGGGGCCATTCGGATCAATGCCCACAGTAAGGCTCCTATACCCGGCACACTTACAACCCAAAATGTTCGTGTCTTCACCCCACTCCTCCTCATTTCGATAATGGTGCTCTTTTTCCCGCCGTTAGCAATTTCTTTGGCCTTGTCTCATACATCTAAGGGGAGGGATGGACATGCGCAAGAAACGCTCCTTGTGGTGGGGCACGCTAACGTTAACCGGAGCGGCCGTTGCGTCGCGAGGCTTAGGCCTCGTGTACCGCATGCTCCTCGCACGCTTTTTAGGGGCGGAAGGCTTGGGGTTTTTTCAGATGATCTTCCCCTTTTACGTGGCCCTCGTCACACTGGCCGTTGCCGGGACTCCCGTAGCGGTCTCGCAACTCATTGCCGAAGAGCACACCAATCCGAGACGTTTAATGCGTCTGGCCCTAATCATTGTGACCGTAGTAAGTGTGCCCTTAATTGGCTTGGTCATCATGCTCGCGAAACCTTTGGCCGTGATGCTGTACCATGACCCACGGTTTATCCCCTTGATTATTACGATTGCCCCTGCGCTCATCGCCGTGGGATTTTCCGCAGTACTGCGCGGGTACTTTGTAGGAATTCAACAGCTCACCTATCCGGCCTTGTCGCAAGTATCAGAACAACTTAGCCGCGTGGTAATTCTTTACACGATTCTCAACTTCATTGGCCGACATGCCTTTCACAATGCCCCGTTAGTCGCCGTGGCCCTTATTCCCATAGGGGAAGGTGTAAGCCTTGTCATCTTAGCGCTCGCCTATGTCCGGTCCTACGCCCCCCTCGCTGGGGTGATGTCCCACACCTCGAAAATCCTCCTCCGGCCTTTGGCGTCTTCTATTCCCGTCCTGTTAACCTTGGCGCTATGGCATATCTGGGGAATGGGACGGCATCTGCCCCAGGCAGAAAGCCTCATGGGCAGCATTGGCCTCACCATTTTGGCCTATCTACTGTCCTTGAGGCTTACAGGTCCAACCCATCACCGCTTACTCTGATGCGGGTGAAAAAGGTCAAGAAGAGGCAAGCAGCTTATGCAAATACGGCGCAATGCTTTGAGGAGACAACAAAGCCCCGCTGTAAATGGCCCGGATGCGTCCATGAGGCCCAATAAAGACAGACATGGGCAAGCCTTGCACCCCATAGGCCGCAGCCACGGCGCCTTGGGTATCAAGCAACACCGGGTAGTTAACCCCTTTGGCCTTCATGTACTGGGCCACGGTGGCTTGGGATTGCTGAACATCGACCCCATAAATGTCAATACGCCCTGCGTAGCTCGCTTGCACTTTTTCAATTTGAGGAATTTCTTTATTGCACCAGGGACACCATGTCGCCCAAAAGTTCAGCCAAACAGGGTGCCCACGCAGCGAAGCCAGACTCACCGTCTGCCCCGCGGTAGTGGTTAAGGTGAAATTAGGAGCGAATTGGCCCGCAGTCAGCCCATATTGAGCTGTCGAGGCGGACGCCGTGGACTTGGTCTTAGGCGCCGCCACCGTATGCGGTTTCGTTCCACGCCCCACCAGAAAGCCTGCATATATCAAGGCCGCGAGCAAAACAATCCATCCCGCCCACCGTTTCATCGCGAGAGACACCCTATCGCCTCCTTACATCAGAATACCGGGGCTTCCTTCATGTTCTCAATCGCAAACGTCAGCTCGCCATTGCGCTCATCCACTGTCACTTTTTGATGACCCGTTAATTCTCCATCGAGCATCTTCATGGCTAACGGGTCTTGAATCGTGCGTTGAATGAGCCGTCTTAGCGGACGTGCCCCATATTGCGGATCATAGCCGCGTGCCGCTAAATGGTCTAAAGCCGCTTCGGTAACCACCAGCATAATATCACGTTCGTCCAGTCTTTGCTGAATATCCTTCAAATTCACTTTGACGATCAGCCGCAACTCTTCGGGGGTCAGCCGCGAGAAGGTAATCACTTCGTCAATCCGGTTTAAAAATTCCGGCCGGAACGCTTCGCGCAAAATCCCTTCCAGTTGTTGTTGGCGTCGAGCAGGATCAGACTCCTCCAAAATCACGTGGCTGCCAAGGTTCGACGTCAACTGCCTGCTCCAACTCTTTTTGCAAAGACAGAAGTTTTCCGTAACGCAACTCGGCTGCGCGTCCCAAATCGCCTTCCCGCTCTGCCTGCTGTTCTTCAGTCCGCGCCTGCTCAATGGCTTGCTTGACCTGACTCACTTTGGCAACTTGCTGCTTCTCCTGCTCCCAGCGCGCCATAAGTGCGTTGCGTTTTTCGCGCACATTGGCCAGTTCTTCTTCGAGCTGCGTTAAACGCGCTTGCGACGCGGGGTCATCCTCTTTGGCCAACGCCTCGCGCTCAATTTCCAATTGCAGACGGCGCCGTTCGAGCTCGTCTAACTCCTCCGGCATGCTATCCATCTCGACGCGCAAATGCGAGGCAGCCTCGTCGATGAGGTCAATCGCTTTATCAGGCAAAAACCGGTCCGTAATATAGCGGTGGCTTAACCGCGCAGCCGCAATTAACGCCCCATCACGGATCCGCACCCCATGGTGTACTTCGTAGCGCTCCTTTAATCCCCTCAAGATGGCAATCGTGTCCTCGACCGATGGCTCATCCACATAGACTGGTTGGAAACGCCGCTCTAACGCCGCATCTTTTTCAATATACTGGCGATATTCGTCGAGCGTGGTAGCACCCACAGCGCGCAGCTCGCCCCGCGCCAAAGCCGGTTTCAGCAAGTTGGCGGCATCGACCGCGCCTTCCGCTTTCCCTGCCCCCACAATTGTGTGCAATTCATCGATAAAGAGAATAATCTGGCCTTGAGCGCCTTGGATTTCTTTCAATACCGCTTTAAGACGGTCTTCAAACTCGCCCCGGAATTTGCTTCCGGCAATTAACGAGCCCATATCTAAGGCGAGAACCTTTTTGTCTTTCAGTCCGTCGGGAACATCTTGTTGCACAATGCGCTGGGCTAGCCCTTCAACAATTGCGGTTTTGCCAACCCCCGGTTCTCCAATGAGAACGGGATTGTTCTTTGTCCGGCGCGACAACACTTGAATAACCCGGCGAATCTCCTCATCGTTCTTCGGTTCCATCACTTGTCCTAGTCCTCCACACCGCGGACAATCGGCATTCGTACCGTGGCACACAGGGCACACTACAGGTTCTGACACAGAAATTGGAAGCGACACGCCACGCGCGACTTGTTCCAACGTCAACGTCACCGTCTCTTCGGGGACACGCTGGGTGCGCGTGTACGTGGCCCCAAGGTCCGGTCCGGCTTGGGCGAATAAATCTTCGAAAATGCTGCCCCAATCCCCAAATCCGTCCCCATCGTAGGAGACGCGCTGATAGCCAGGACCTTGGCTGCGGGCCTTGCGATTAGCATATCCTCGCCGCATCTGGTCGTACTCTTCGCGCTTTTTGGGATCTGAGAGCACCTCGTACGCCTCATTAATTTCTTTAAACTTGTCCTCCCCAGCTTTACCGCTAACATCAGGATGATATTTCCTGGCCAATTTTCGGTATGCAGCTTTAATCGCTGCCTTGTCAGCGGATTCGCTCACCTCGAGGATCTTGTAATAGTCCTTTGGAGCCGCCATCCACCCTCACCTCATCTGGAAAATGGGAGGACCGCTGAGCTGTGCTCTTGGTCCTCCCCCGTTATCATTATTCAGTCGGCCGGAAATCCGCGTCGATGACGTCGTCTCCGGGTCCCGCACCCCCGTCTCCCGGTGGTGGGTTGCCGGGATTCTCGGGATTGGCTCCCTGCTCTTTGTACAACGCCTCTGCCAACTTATGCGATACCGACTCGAGACGACTGAGCGCCGATTCAATGGCACTCTTGTCACTCTTCTCAATGGCCGCACGCACGTCTTTAATCGCCTCTTCGGCTTGGCTCTTGTCCGACGCGTCAACCTTGTCGCCCAAGTCTCGAATAGTCTTTTCCGTTGCGTACGCCATTGATTCAGCACGGTTCTTCAAATCCACAAGAGCCCGGCGCTCTTCATCCTCCGCGGCCTTCTCTTGCGCTTCCCGTACCATTCGTTCCACTTCTTCCTTCGACAATTGTGTCGAAGCGGTTACTGTAATCCGTTGCTCCTTCCCTGTGCCCAAATCCTTAGCCGAGACATTGACAATGCCGTTAGCATCGATGTCAAACGTCACTTCGATTTGGGGCACACCCCGGGGCGCCGGTGGAATATCTGCTAGACTAAAGCGTGCCAGCGTCCGGTTATCCGCCGCCATTGGGCGTTCTCCTTGCAAGACGTGAATTTCAACCGACGTCTGATTGTCCGACGCCGTTGTAAAAGTTTCGCTCTTGCGCGTCGGAATCGTGGTATTGCGCTCAATAAGCTTGGTGAACACGCCACCCATCGTTTCAATCCCTAAGGACAACGGCGTTACGTCTAACAAGATAACGTCTTTGACTTCACCTGCAAGCACACCACCCTGAATGGCGGCACCAACGGCCACCACTTCATCCGGATTGACGCCTCGGTGAGGCTCTTTCCCGGTAAGTTTCTTCACTAATTCCTGGATGACGGGCATCCGGGTGGACCCGCCCACGAGAATGACCTCATTGATTTGGCTTTCCGTAAGCTTCGCGTCCTTCAAAGCTTGTTTGAAGGGAATGACCGTACGTTCTGTCAAATCTTGGGTCAATTCCTCAAACTTGGCACGGGTAATCGTCATCTCCAAGTGCTTAGGCCCGGTTTGGTCCGCGGTGATAAACGGCAAACTGACCTGCGTTTCAGTCACCGACGACAATTCGATTTTGGCTTTTTCCGCCGCCTCAATGAGGCGCTGCAGGGCTTGCCGGTCATTGCGCAAATCAATGCCATTTTCCCGCTTGAACTCAGCAGCTATGTAATCGACAAGTTTCATGTCGTAGTCATCGCCGCCTAAATGCGTGTCCCCAGCCGTTGATTTGACTTCGAATACGCCATCGCCCACTTCGAGCACGGATACGTCAAACGTCCCGCCACCCAAGTCCCATACTAAAATGGTCTCGTTCTTTTGCTTGTCCAAGCCATAGGCTAACGCCGCCGCCGTTGGCTCGTTGATAATGCGTAACACATCAAGACCGGCAATCTTGCCTGCGTCTTTGGTCGCTTGCCGCTCTGCATCGTTAAAATATGCGGGAACAGTAATGACCGCCTGGGTTACACTTTCGCCCAGATATTTCTCGGCATCGGCCTTGAGTTTTCCGAGAATCATCGCCGAAATTTCTTCGGGGGTCATTTTCTTGCCCGCATTCGGCAAATCCACCAACACTTGTTGATTGGGCCCTTGAACGACCTTATATGGCACCCGCTCACGTTCTTGAGCCACTTCATCGTAGCGCCGTCCAATAAAGCGCTTAATTGAAAAGACCGTGTTCTCAGGATTCATTACCGCTTGTCGACGGGCTAGTTGACCGACAAGCCGTTCCCCTGTCTTTGAAAATGCCACCACTGATGGGGTGAGCCGACTCCCTTCCGTATTCAAAATAACGGTGGGCTGTCCTCCCTCCATCACTGCAATTACAGAGTTAGTCGTTCCCAAATCGATTCCTACGACTTTGGCCATAAGTCAATTTCCTCTCCTTGTCATCCGTAGTACGTTCTATGGATTGCTTCGCGGGCACCTCGGTGATTCCAAGAACCATGCGTATTCCCGCCGCATTCACGCCTTGTCGAGTGAGATCCCGAATTCTGACTAGACGATAATAGTCATTTTCGGAATACAACCGATTATTTGTCTCAGTCCGCGCGGGCGACAGAAGACACTCTTTTTCCCATACGCGAAGCATCTGCGATGACACTCCGACCAGCCGTGCCATGACGCCAATCGTGTAAACTGGCTCGTCAGGACCGTGGATCGGCATATCACATCACATCCTTAAATCGTACTCCGTTAGTCATGGTTATCTGACACCCCTATTGTAACAACAAACTTAAAAAAGATCTATAAGAAATCTATAATGCTTTGACAAGAATATGACAACAGCGGTCAGCATATGTATCTCTTGGAATTAAAAACAGTGTTGTGCCAGAATCCCCCCAAAGGAGGAACCCTATGCGCAAAGACCGGTTACTCCCTGGCTCCATCGCGCCCCGGATTGTTTCGTGGCGGCTTCCGTGGCAACAAGGACATGGCCCCGATCACCGCACCTTGCAAAGCCTTTATGGATGGAGTATTGCTGCCACCGCACTCTTAGTATCGCTCTACCAGTTCTTTAGTATTCTCCCTGCGGGCCGCGCGTTGACCCGTATGCTGTTGGGCATTGTGTTCGTCGTGGCTGGCGGATACGGACTGGTCGCGGGTCTATCCCGCGTAACCGGTATTTTGCTGCGCCGCATGGGGTTTTATCAATCCCAGAGAGAACTTGCCGCGCTCTTTATGGCCCTAGGGCCGTGGATTGTCCTGGCGACATTGGCAGCCGTGTTAACATCACGCACTTGGGTCACCGGTCTTGTGGGCATCTTAGGACTCATAGCCCTGGCTTATCACATGCGCCGAATGATAGGCGTGTCCTTGATGCAAGCATTCACCATTATTGCCGTCGAATTCGTGCCGCTAGTAGCCCTCGCCATTTACTGGTCGTGGTCCATGGGCTGGAATTTTACTCCTTTTTACTAAAATTTGTCCGGGGCATAAAAAAACCCGGCACAAAGCCGGAGACGAAGGGATGGGAATAACTCTCATCCCCTTTACCGTTGGTAGAGTACATGGCCATTTTTAATGGTACTAAGCACCTGATATTGCGCATCAAAAATCGCTAAATCAGCCCAAGCGCCTTCTTCAATCCGGCCGCGGCCGCCCAGAGCCAAGCGCCTAGCCGGCGCCTCACACCATGCTTGCACCACCTCACGCAGCGGCACCCCCCACTGCAACAAATTGCGCAAGGATTGATCGGGGGTCAAAATGCTCCCTGCCAAGGTTCCGTCATCAAGGCGCGCGGATACGCCGTCTACGTGCACCATCCACTGCCCTAATCGGTACCGGCCCGGGGTTTGGTCAATAGCTGAAATACCATCCGTTATCAAAATGATGCGGTGCGCTGCCAACTGAAACACCATGCGCACAATATCGGGATGGACATGAATGCCATCGGTAATCAGCTCCAGCCATAAATTCTCGGCGGAGAGCCCAAGACCCAGTAAGCCTGGCTCCCGGTGGTGCAACGGAGCCATCGCATTAAACAAGTGCGTAATGGCATCCGCCCCCGCTAACATCCCTTCCCACGCCTGTGAGCGGCCAGCTCCCGAATGCCCCATATTCACGTGAATCCCGTGATCGGTTAAAAGTCTTATCGCCTGGTCTGCAGAGCTTTGATTCGGCGCCAGCGTCATGACGCGCAACGGTCGCTCAGCGTGGCGCAAGGGGACAATAGCGCGTTCAATTTCCTCCAAATTGACTGCACGAATTGCTTCGAGGGGTTGCGCCCCCTTATACTGGCGATCTAAGTACGGGCCCTCCCAATGCATTCCAATACACGTACTAAGGGGACTCGGTGTCCATTGGCGAGCGAGGTCTGCCACCGCCATCAAATCGTCCCACGGCGCGGTAATCGTCGTCGCCAAAAACGCCGTCACCCCGTGACGACTGAGCGCATGCTCGATCTGTTCCCATGCCTCCGCATGGGCTTCCATGACATCATGACCACAAGCCCCATGAATATGTTCGTCAATAAAACCTGGTAAGACCACAGGCAAGGCCGTAGACCGGGTATCTAAGCGGGTCAAGCGTGTAATACGGCCTTGGACGTTCCACTCAATGCGCGCGGGCACCAATTGTCCTACAGTAGAAATATAAACCCGTCCTTCAATGGCTTGGTTCAATATGATATGGCCGCCCTTCTTGTTCCCACAACGCGCCCAACCGAATGGCGCCATAGACGGGATTTTCTGATATCACGCGCCACGAAGGACGCAAGGTTCGCACATACGGCTCCCACGCTTTGGCGAGTCCGCCACTGAGACCAACCAGAGAACACGCAGGCGCGCTGTCGACCATGCACACGATACCATACGCCTCCTCCGTTAATAACTTTTGACTCACAAGATCGCCCTCCCTGGCCAACGCAAAGACAAGCGGTGCAAAATCAGCAGGCGCTCGTACAGGTCGGCTGGGATCGTAAAGATAGTTTATTAGGCCCACCACATCCCGCGCTTGTGCCCACTGAAGAGCCGCTTCGGCTAACGCCGTCGGTTCCCCGGTCCCTTCTAATGCTTGAACCGCTAAGCGTAACCCTTGTTGGCCAAGCCATAATCCCGACCCCGTATCCCCAAGCTTCCAGCCGTACCCCCCGCGGCGCTCGGTTTTCCCCTGACATACCGAAAAGACCAACGATCCCGTCCCTAAGATCACAATGGTGCCGTCAGCGCCCCCCGTTAGAGCCGCCCACGGCAACCAATAATCTCCCACAATCCACGTATGATCCAGGTGTCTGTCACGAAAAAAAGCCTGCCAGCTTTCCCATACGGCCGGCCGGTCCGCCCCGGCTATCCCGACCAACCCGCTCTCCTGAGGTGAAGGGTTGAGAACTTCAAGAACCTGAGCCATGGCCTGGTACGCCGTGACTTGCCCTACCGCCAATATATTCGAGGGGCCTTGGGCCACGACCGGGCCACAGTCATGGATTCGTTCACAGCGCACGCCCCGGGTGGTTGAACCCCCTCCATCAATTCCCCACATCTTCTTGCCTCCCACAATCAAGGCTATTCGGCATCAGGCGCGATTTTCCTGCTTCTAACTGGCAAATGACTGACCCTGGGTCCATTGATGATATTGCGTAAAAAAGTCGGGATAACTAATCGCCACGTGCTGAGCCCCCTCTAAAAATACAGGCCCGTCCGCAACAGCGGCCGCTACCGCCAACATCATAGCCATGCGGTGGTCGCCTGCGGCCTCTACGGATGCCCCATGAAGCCGGGTAGGGCCATGAATCACCATACCGTCTTCCCGCTCTTCAATGCGAGCCCCCAGCGCCCGTAAATTTTTTACCGTGGCCGCTATACGGTCACTTTCTTTCACCCGCAATTCATGAGCGCCTGAAATGACCGTCTCCCCTTGTGCCTGAGTTGCGACCAAAGCGAGCAAGGGCACTTCATCAATCATGTCAGGAATATCTTCGGGCAATACGGTCACTCCCGCTAGCTGCCCTGGCGCAACGCGAATGTCCCCAACGTCGCCCTCTGCTCCCTTCCGCTCCGTCGTCACCATCGCCCCCATCGCTTGCAACAGACGATAAAATCCCATGCGCCGTGGGCTTATGCTCATTTCCCGTAATGTCAAATCTGAGCCCGGAATCAGTGCGGCTAAAGCCGCCCAAAAGGCCGCCGATGAGGGATCGCCTGGCACCATGGTATCGACAAGATGCAAGGAGCTGGGTTCGACCGTGATGAACCCCTCTTGATGCTGAACCTGTGCCCCCATCGCTCTCAACATACGTTCCGTATAATCGCGAGTAGGATAAGGCTCTTGGACACGGGTCGCTCCCAACGCCGTCACGGCCGCTAAGAGTATCGCCGATTTGACCTGAGCCGACGCCACTGGCATTACGTAGGTTGTTCCGTGATGGGCTCCCCCTTGAACAGTGACCGGGGCATGACCATCTTGGGTTTCGACAGCGATTCCCATACTGCGCAGGGGTCGTGCCACTCGCTCCATAGGCCGTGCGGATAGCGAATCGTCCCCGCTCAATTGGTAGCGTCCAGATCCGGCCGCTAGGAGTCCCATCGCTAAACGCATGGTCGTACCGGAGTTCCCACAATCGAGCACGTCCTGAGGCTTGCTCCACCCTTGTGGTCCAGGAGACTGTAAGATCCAGCGGTCTTGTTCGGCTCGGACTGTTACGCCCAAGCTCTCCACCACATGCCGACTCGATAAGGTATCGGCGGCAATCAGAGGATGTTCAATCACACATGCCCCTGGGGCCAGCGCAGAGAACAAAATTGCCCGGTGCGTTACCGATTTGTCGCTGGGGGGTCTTAAATGGCCTTTTAAGGGATTACGGCAGGGTGTCAGTTCCATGCGGAATATCGGTCCTTTCAGAAGAGGATAAGGTGCGTACGCGCTCGACTAATTGACGCACCGACGCCGCGTCCCTAAGGGCTTGGGGCCATAAACCTTGTTGAATATGATCATTCCATTCATTAATCAATGCGGTGTAGCGGGCGAAGGTGTCTTGGACGTTCTGTCGGTTGGCATTCAGAATGTCTTGCCAAAGGTCCACGTCACTTGCGCCAATGCGGGTCACGTCCATAAATCCCGTCCCTGCTACGTACGGCCAATGAGGCCATAAATCAGGCACCTTCTCCGTCAGGGCGAGAACCGACGCGGAAATGAGATACGGCACATGGCTCACCATACTCATTAGCGGATCGTGCCACTCCAGTGGAACCGTGACGGGCGTCGTGCCTAAAATCTGCATCCATGAGTCGATCAATTCCGCTCGGGGCTCGGCGTTGTTCCATGGCACCACTAAACAAGGCCGACCCCGAAACAGGTTCCCATCGCGGTGGGCAAACCCCCGCACTTCTTTACCCGCCATCGGATGGAGAGACACCAAGCACGAAGGAGAAAAGACGTGGCGGTAATAGGGCACCAAGGGCATTTTGACCGAGGAGACATCAACAATGACCAACGATTGGCTCGCCTCGTTTACCAGCCGTACAATCCACTCGCCCACGGTCGCCAAGGGAGCTGCAATCACAATCTGGTCAACCTCATCCAACCAGTCTTGCCAAGGCCCAAAGTGCATCGCTGCTTGCTCGCAGGCCTCTTTTAGCGTTTGATCGACGTCCCAGGCCCACACGTCCCAGCCGGCATTGCTAAATGCTTGGGCAATGGACCCTCCAATGAGCCCCAACCCGATGACTCCAAGTTTCACACGGTCCGTCCAATCGCCTCGGCAATCAACCCGAGAGAAGACACTAACTCGCCCAGATGGGGAAGATTTAAGCTTTGCGGACCATCAGACAACGCTTCGGTCGGATTGGGATGCGCCTCAATAATCAATCCATCCGCTCCTGCAGCCACGGCCGCCCGTGCCATAGGTGCCACCCAATTCCATTGCCCCGTTGAATGAGACGGATCAATCACAATCGGCAAATGTGATAACTGTTTAACCACTGGAATCGCACTCAAATCGAGGGTGTTGCGCGTCTTGGTTTCGTAGGTACGAATCCCCCGCTCACATAACACGATGTCGCGATTTCCATTGGCGGCAATGTATTCCGCAGCCATGAGCCATTCGTCAATCGTGGCGGAGAGTCCCCGCTTGAGCAACACCGGCTTTTGAATCTGGCCGACCGCTTTGAGCAACTCAAAGTTCTGCATATTGCGCGCCCCAATTTGAACCATATCAGCCCACTGAGCCACATGGTCCAAGCTTTCCCGGTCTACAGCTTCTGTCACGACCATAAGACCATAACGCTCACGGGCTTGAGCTAAAATTTTTAATCCGTCCACGCCCATGCCTTGAAAACTGTAGGGCGATGTACGCGGCTTGTACGCCCCACCACGCAGGACCGATAGCCCAAAGTCATGAACCGCTCGAGCCGCCTGCATGACCTGGTCCTCACTCTCCACCGCACAAGGTCCTGCAATGACAATGACGCGCTTGCCCCCAAAAGCGGCCGGTCCCACATTAACCACAGTATCTTCAGGATGAAAATCGCGACTTACCAACTTGTATGGGCGCCTCACCGGCACGACTTGTTCAACCGACTGCATGGATGCCAACCGAAAGACCTCCTCTGTGCGTTCACCGATCACTCCAATAATGGTTCGCTCGACGCCGCGAGAAATGTGGACTTGAAACCCTTCAGACTTTAATCGTTCTGTCACCGCATCAATATCCGTATCCGGAGCGTTTTTCGACATCACCACAATCATTGCTGATTCATCCCCTCACCACGCCGTTTTTGAAAAAAAATAAGGCCTCATTGTCCCTAGTTAGGGACGAAGGCCTTGTCTCCGCGGTACCACCCTATTGGTTGGTTGCCCAACCTCTCAGCTAGCTGCTAACACAGCTACTCCCTTTTAACGGTAGGACTCCGGATTCTCTACTAGCGTTTTGCCGCGTTCGATGCACACTCATGGGGGTACGGTCTGGATTCGAAGTATCGGCTTACACCACCCGCCGACTCTCTGCGCCTTCGAGAATCCGACCCCTTCCCAATCATCGCTTTCGTTATTTCCCGCATCATACACCGCATAACCAGCGGTGTCAAGGCCTTCTTAGGGATTTAATGCCTCACGCAACGAGGCCACAAATGCGCGTGCCGCTTGGGGGGCTTCGTCGCCCGCGTCATCGATAATACGCACCAACGCACTGCCCACAATGACACCATCTGCAACCGCCCCAATGCGGCGTGCATGTTCCGGTGTGGAAATTCCAAAGCCAATGGCCACTGGTTGGGTGATAAAGCGTTTGATGCGGGCGACCATGGATTCTACGCCGCTGTCAATATCTTGACGGACGCCCGTCACCCCGGTCAAAGACACCCCATAGATAAATCCGGTCGCGATCTCCAACGACGCTATATGGGCATCTGTAGACGTCGGTGCAACCAAGGGAATGAGAGAAATGCCTTCCGCCTCGCAATCATGAAACACCTCTTGGCTTTCTAGCCATGGCAAATCGGGAATAATGAGCCCTTTGACCCCGCTTTGGGCTGCCGCCCGAATAAACGCGCGGACCCCAAAGTGGTAGACGGGATTCATATACGTCAAATACACAATGGGCACAGAACTTTGGCTAATCTCTTTAGTTTGGTCCAAAATATCCCGCAGTTTGGTGCCGTTATTCAAGGCTTGGGTCGCAGCATGCTGTAAGACGGGGCCATCGGCTAAAGGGTCTGAAAAGGGAATCCCGATCTCGATAATGTCAGCCCCGGCCTCGTTCAAGGCCGAGATGAGCTGAGGTAAATCGTTCAAGTGAGGGTGTCCCGCGGTCACATACGGAATGAGAGCGGCTCGCCCCTCGCCTTTGGTTCGTGCAAATACCCCGCGTAGAGTAAGATCTGATGATGTCAATGCATTCCCTCCTCATATTCCCGGACTGCCTCAACATCTTTGTCGCCGCGGCCAGATAGATTAATTAAGACACGAGCTCCCAAGCTCCTGAGCCGCTCTTGCTCTTTAATGACCCAAGCGACCGCATGCGCGCTTTCCAGCGCGGGGATAATCCCCTCGAGCAACGACAACTCGTGAAACGCCGCCAATGCTTCTTGGTCGGTTATCGCGTGATACTCAGCGCGCTGGGTGTCGTGGAAATAGGCGTGCTCTGGTCCCACGCCCGGATAATCAAGTCCGGCCGAAATCGAGTGCGCGGGAATGATTTGGCCATCTTCGTCTTGCAACAAATAACTCAAACTGCCATGCAAGATGCCCTTCATGCCCACCGCAATCGTCGCCGCGTGCTTGCCAGTCTCCACCCCTTCTCCCCCTGCTTCAATCCCCACCAAGGTGACGGGATCATTTCGAAAAGCATAGAAGACGCCCATGGAATTTGATCCCCCACCAACCGGAGCCACAATGTGCGTGGGTAATGTCCCTGTGACGGCATGAAACTGACGACGCGCTTCATCGCCAATCACCGACTGAAAATCCCGCACCATCATCGGATACGGATGCGGGCCCACGACCGACCCAATGACGTAAAACGTGGAACGGACATTGGTGACCCAGTCCCGAATTGCCTCGTTCGTCGCATCTTTCAACGTCCGCGATCCCGATTGCACGGGAATGACCTCCGCACCTAGCAACCGCATACGATATACATTTAACGCTTGGCGTTTGACGTCTTCCTCGCCCATATACACTTGAGCCGACAAACCAAACAGAGCCGCTGCAGTGGCTGTCGCCACGCCATGCTGACCGGCGCCCGTTTCGGCAATGATGCGGGTTTTTCCCATTCGACGAGCCAACAGAATTTGGCCCATAGTGTTGTTAATCTTATGAGCCCCCGTGTGGTTTAAATCTTCACGCTTTAAGTAGACGTCGTATCCGACTTTCGCGCTTAATCGGTCCGCCCTCCGCAAAGGGGTAGGACGACCTACATAATCTTTGAGCAACGCGGCTAGCTCCGCTTGAAATGTCGGATCGGTTTTCGCCTCGGCATAGGCGCTGGTCAGCTCGTCGAGCGCTGGCATCAACGTTTCTGGAACATACCGACCTCCAAAACCGCCGTAGCGTCCTGCTTCGTCCGGTCCATCTTTCATGACTGCCATTGTTTGGCCTCCTTAATGAATGCGGTGATCTTGACAAGATCCTTTTCTCCGTCTGTTTCCACCCCGCTTGATACATCCACACCCGATGGCTTCAATGTCTCGACCACCTGCCGTACGTTGTCGGGAGAGAGCCCGCCAGCAAGCCATAAGGGTTGTGAAATCCACGGCCGCTGCCACGCCCAGGTGCGTCCTTGACCCGGTTCAGGCCCATCTAAAAGCACGATGTCCGCACGCTCATCCACCTGCGTGGCAATAGCTTGGCGTCCAGCGTGATGCACCATGCCGATCCAATCAAAAGTACTTGCACCATGATATTGAACCCCCCACACCCCGGTGGCGGCCAACAATTGCTCGAGGTCCTCTGCAGCCATATCCCGTACGACAGCAATAAAGCGGATGTGAGGCAACTGGCGTGTCAATGCTTGAGCTTGGTCTAGGGAAACGCGCCGGGAACTGGGGGCTAACACTAGGCCAATGAAATCCGCCCCCTGGTTGACCGCAGCTTCCGCCATCGCAGCGGTTTTCACGCCGCAAATCTTGACGCTTACCTCACTCATGACGCAAGTCCTCTAAGAGGGTGCCCCCTCGCATTAAATGTTCGCCCACTAATATGGCCGAATATCCCGCGTCATGAAGACGATCGACATCCTGACGCGTTTGAATTCCGCTCTCACTAACCTTCACAACCGTTTTCGGCATGAGAGGCGCCATCTCGAGAGAAAATTCCAGTCGCGTCTCAAACGTATCCAAGTCCCTATTGTTAATTCCTACCACCATGGGATCAATCTTCAATGCGCGCTCAAGCTCATTGGCGGCGTGCACTTCCACCAGCATTTCAATGCCCACGGCGCGCGCGGCTTGCGCTAAGTCATGCAGCTGGGCATCATCCACAATCCGGATAATGACCAGGATTGCATCGGCTCCCATCGCCCGGCCTTCAAAAATTTGCACCGGATCGATGACAAAATCCTTGCGTAACACCGGAAGGTGCACAGCCGCTTTCACCTTTTGCAGATCGGCCAGATGTCCGGCAAAAAACTCGGGTTCCGTCAAGACTGAGACGGCATGAGCTCCCTGGCGTTCATAGCCCAGCGCTTGTGCCGCAGGCTGATAATCATGGGTCAACCACCCCTTTGACGGCGACTTTTGTTTGCACTCCGCGATCACGCCCACAGGCATACCTCGATGCTCACGCAACGCCGCCGCTAACGACCGCACAGGCGGCAGCTCAAGTGCTCGGTCAAAGAACCACCCGGATTGCCCTTGAATGTTCTGCACGCGAGTCTTCACCGACGCCAAAATCTGATCAAGAAACATCTCCTGCCTCCTGCTCAATCGACTCGGCGCTCCTTTGTATGAGCGCTTCCAACACCGCCGCTGCGCGTCCTTCTTGAATTGACCTGCGCGCCATTTCTACGCCCTCACGCGGCGACTCGGCCATTTCCGCCGCATAGAGAGCGGTACCCGCATTGGCCAGCACCATATCCAAATAGGCACCGGGTTCTCCGGCAAGAATTCCGCGACAGATGGCGGCGTTGGTCACAGGATCTCCCCCGCGAAATGCGTCTTTCGGATACGTCGGTAATCCAAAATCTTCGGGAGACCACGTGCCGAAGGAGGTGGTGCCATTTTGTGCGACGCCATACACGGTCGGCCCCGCCAACGATACTTCGTCAAGCCCTCCAGCGCCATGCACAACGACCGCACGTTTAAGACCCAAACGCCCCAACACTTCGGTAATCGGCTTGACCCACGGCTCCGCGAAAACACCTAGCAGTTGGTATTCGGGGTGCGCCGGATTGGTTAGAGGGCCTAAGAGATTAAACACCGTACGCACCCCCAGTTCCTTGCGAGTCTGGGCCGCGTAGCGCATGGAGAGATGCACTTTTTGGGCAAACAAGAAGCCAAAGCCGACTTCATCCACTAATGTTGCGACCTCTTCAGGACTCTGCGTAATGTCAATCCCTAAGGCCTCGAGCAAATCGGCGCTCCCGCTTTTGGAGGTCGCAGAACGGTTTTCGGCCAGAGATGGCACGTTCTGCACAAAATTTTGAAGAATATCAAACCCTTGGGGCGTAAGAATGGACTCGGGATGAAATTGAATCCCGTAAATGGGAAAATGCCGATGGCGAATTCCCATAATCGTGCCATCGGCACTGGTTGCGGTCACTTCAAGATCTGACACACCTTCTACAGAAACGGCGAGGGAGTGATACCGGCCGGCCCGGAAGCCTTGGGGCAGTCCCTCAAAAATCCCTTGCCCATTGTGAAACACTTCATCATCCTTCCCATGCATCAAACGTACGGCTGGTTCGACAGAACCTCCAAATGCATAGGCAATACCCTGATGCCCTAGGCACACGCCTAATATGGGCGTAGACATCCCCAACTGGCGAATCACGTCAATCATGATACCGGCATCTTCTGGACGCCCTGGACCGGGCGACAAGACAATCCGGTCAGGGTGCATAGCGGCGATATCGTCCACACCCAACGCGTCATTGCGAATCACTTGCAAATCCTGGCCCAACATGCCCAAATACTGCACCAGGTTGTAGGTAAAGGAATCGTAATTGTCCAACACGACGATCACAGCCATTCCTCCTCACTGGCATCTAGAACAGATAAGGCAGCGCCCGCTTTATTCATCGACTCCTGAAATTCCCCAGCCGATTCCGAATCTGCCACAATACCGCCCCCGGCTTGCACAAAGACTTCATCCCCAATCACATCCATCGTGCGAATCGTAATACACGCGTCCAAGTCTCCCCGGTGTGAAAGATATCCAACGACTCCACCGTAAGCACCGCGCCCTTCCGGCTCGAGCTCTTCAATAATTTCCATGGCACGAATTTTGGGCGCACCCGTCAGCGTACCGGCAGGAAAGCAAGCGGCTAATGCATCGAGGGCATCATATCCGGGCTTGAGCACCCCCTGGACTTCAGAAACAATGTGCATGACGTGTGAATAGGTCTCACGGCTCATCAACTGCGACACCGTCACCGTCTGGCTTCCCTGATAACGGAGGAAGAATCCGACCAAGCCTACTCTTGTCATTTCGGTTGGCTGCTCGTGGGCCCATTCTCCACCATCGACCTTGCCGAACTTTCACCAACGTCGGCTCGCTGAAAAGGTAAAGACGGCGATACTATTCCCAGTCATAGCATGTCAAGCGTTTAAGAATTCTTCTGTATTCTAAGACCTTATCTCCACCCTGTCAAGAACGGGTGGACATCTTGAGTCTCGCGAGGTGCCAAGCCGCTTAATGCAACACCTGCGACGGCATGGCGTCATCGAGTGCATCCCTCACCCATTGCCACAACAATTTGTGCTCAGGATAGGCAAAATGGGGATCGTCGGCCACTAACTTGACCGCCACTTGACGCGCCTCTTGCAACCAAGCCAGATCTTTGACGGGATTAGCCAGTTGAAATCCTGTTATGCCATGCTGGCGCATGCCCAGCACTTCGCCTGGTCCCCGGATGCGAAGATCTTCCTCCGCCAACTTGATGCCTTCGTGGTACTGGACCATGGCCTGTAATCGCTCCCGGGCTTGTTCGGTGCGAGGATCCGCAATCAAAAAACACTGCGCCGGCTTATTCCCGCGTCCGACCCGCCCACGCAACTGATGAAGCTGGGCCAAGCCAAACCGGTCTGCATCCTCCACCACCATGACCGTCGCATTGGGGACATCAACCCCCACCTCCACAATGGTGGTCGCCACCAATACGTCAATCTCATGGGCACGAAACCGGGCCATCACCTCGCTTTTGTCACCTGATGACATTTTTCCATGCAACAACCCAATGCGCCACCCCGGCACTTTTTCCATGCCACGCGCTAAATCCACGGCGGCTTTTGCCCCGCCATTTTCGTCATCGCCTTGCACCAACGGACACACCACATAGGCCTGCTCCCCGCGCATGACGGCTTGACGCACGGCGGTGTAGGCTTCCTTGCGCCTTTCATGCGTCACGTGCACCGTTTCGACAGGTTGCCTCCCCGGCGGCAACCCTGTAATTTCTGAAACGTCGAGGTCTCCATATACCGTGAGCGCCAACGTCCGGGGAATCGGAGTCGCCGTCATCACCAGCATATCGGGATACGTCCCCTTAAGCGATAGACGCGCTCGCTGCTTCACTCCAAATCGGTGTTGCTCATCAACGACCACGACCCCCAAACGAGAGAATCCGACGCCCTCCGCAATGAGCGCTTGCGTCCCGACCACTAACGGCAGTGTCCCTTGCTGTAACGCCTCGTGTGCCGCCGCTTTTTGCTTGTCCCGCCCCGTCAACAGCGCACACGGCACTCCCAATGGTTCTAAAAAGCGATGCAGCACCTGCCATTGCTGCTCCGCTAACAACTCTGTGGGCGCCATAAAGGCGGCTTGATGCCCCGCATCCACCGCCGCCAACATGGTTAAAATCGCCACGACGGTTTTCCCTGATCCGACGTCGCCTTGAAGCAAGCGGGCCATAGGGCGAGGCTCGCGCAAATCGCTTTGAATTGTCTCCCACGCTTTTTGTTGTCCGGGGGTTAGTTCAAAAGGCAATGATGCTAAAAAGGCTTTGACCATTGGTCCGTCGGGATTTTGCACAAGTCCTGCAACTTCGGGGTCCACATGATGCATGACCTGTACTGCCAGCGCAATGCGAAGAAACTCATCAAACACCAAGCGCTTGCGTGAAGCCTCCAACAGGGTCAAATCAGGCGGAAAATGTTGATACAACACCGCCTGTGCACGGCCAATCAACTCATAGCGCTCTTGAATAGCCACCGGCACGGGATCGGCTACTTGAGGGGCTAAACGCGGTACGACCTCTTTCATGAGCCGCTGAAGAAATCCCTGGCGAATCGATCCGGACAGCGGATAAATCGGCACGAGTCCTAACAGGGGCGGTTCTCCGGCTTTCAACGTCTGAACTTCGGGGTGGACCATGGTCATCTGGCTTGCGCGGCGTTCTACCTTGCCGGTCAATACCACTTGCTGCCCGGTAGGTAATTGCCGTTGGAGCCATGCCGCATGAAAAAACACCACACTCAAAGTGCCACGCCCGTCGCTTAATTCGATGCGCAATATTTGCCTAAATCGGTCGTATTGAGCACGCTGGACAATGCCCTGCACCGTCATGAGCTCAGCCTCGTGAACTTGGTCTAAAGGGGTCATCACACGACGATCTTCGTGCCGATGAGGCCAAAGCCCTAATAAATCTTCTAGGGTGTGCACGCCCAAGTTAGCAAATTCCTGCGCCCGCTTGGGTCCAATCCCCGGCCATTTGGTAATGGGATCGCGCGCACCATAGTGAGGAACTTGAGAACCTTCACGCATGGCTTTCATGAGGCGCTTGGCGCCTTCTCCTCTTTGACAACCTGAACCCCTTGCACTTCCACAATGACGCGCCTAGGACGCATAGAAACCGATTCCGCTAAACGGTCACTGCATTGCTGCACAATTTTTTGCCCTAGGACGGGAATCCGCTGGCCGTACGCCACGATAACAGCGACATGAATAACCAATCCTTGGTCGGTATCCTCTAGCCACACACCGCGCACGCTTTGGTCCTTCTTGACCATTTCGGTCAGCCCTTCACCCACCCGGAAGATGCCCATATCCACTACACCAGGCACGGCGAGGACCGCTGACTGGACAATGGCCGCCAACACATCATCGTGTACCGCCAGCGTGCCATATTCTGTGCGCACCTCCATAACTTCCCACTCCTTGCAGTTCATTTCCCCCTATGTTACCATAGCAACGAATGTCATGGCATCGAGGAGGTTCCACAAAATGGCGTTTCGCTGTGAGGTCTGCGGAAAGCACACCGTACATGGGAATAATGTGAGTCACTCCCATCACAAGACCCGACGCGTATGGAAGCCCAATATTCAACGGGTGCGCGCACGCGTCAACGGCAAGGTCAAGCATGTCTATGTTTGCACCCGTTGCCTACGGTCGGGCCGTGTCGATCGAGCAATTTAATCGGCGGCTTGGATTAACAATTGTTCAATTTGTTGCAAGGAGAAATGGTAGGCGCTGTGGCAATAATGGCAGACAACCTCTGCTCCTTTATTTTCAATTAACGCTTCAAGTTCAACCCGGGGTAAACTGGATAATATTTCCAAACTCCGGGTTTCACTACATTCACACCCGTAATAAATTGGTTCGGGATCGAACCAATGGACCGCGCCCCCGATTACATCCTCGGCCAATGCCTCAATCGTCTCATGATTGGCCAATCGGTGACTAATCTGAGCTAAACGCGGCAAGCGCTCAATAACCGTGTCAATCACATCTTGACTGCCCGGCAAGGCCTGAATAACTAAACCTCCCGATGCCATAATCTCCCCCGATGTGCCCACCAGCACTCCGACGGCCACAGCGCTCGGAATTTGCTCCGACAAGGTGTAATACTGGGCAAAATCTTCCCCAATTTCTCCGCTCACCAACGCCACTTGTCCCTGATATAGGGCCCCAGAGGAGTCCTCACGCGTCACCCGAAATACACCAGGCACTCCCACAGCTTGTCCCACGGCTAATTTGCCATCGGCGCGCAAGGGCAGCTCAATGTGAGGGTGGTCCGCCTTGGCGCGGACCCGCCCTCCGTCGCGCACTTCAGCCACCACGCGCCCCAAAGGGCCACTGCCCTCGACTTCCACAAGCATCAGCGCGGGATCTTTAAAATCTGAGGACAAAATCGCCGCTGCGGTCGCAAGCCGCCCCATGGCGGCGGCAGCGACCGGCGACGCGTTATGCACGCGTTGAATAGCGAGTGCCGTCTTTGTCGTATGGGCTGCAATAAGACGCAAACTGCCCTGTGCTGCCGTCGCCTTTCTGCGATAATCCGTGATAATCACCCCAACCTTATTTTTTATCCTTAGACCAAAACCCTAACACAACTTGTAAGATCTTGCCTACAATCCGCGGCACTTTGACCACTTGCACTTGCATAATGGGATCCTCTCCTTTTCGCCACGTTCTTAATAGGACTGGATTGCTTACCAACGATGCAACAAGCGCCACCCGAGCCATAACAGCGCAAGCCCCACGATCACGGGACCTAGTGCGGCCCATACCAGCCACAGGCCCACTGCCAAAGGCCAAATCCATAGCGGCAAGACTTTAATAATCAACAAGCCGCCGGCTACTGACAGTCCTGCTCCTCCTAGGCGGCGTTTGAGGACTTGCCGGGGGCCATATGCGTAATGACGAAACCGCCCCATCCCCTCACCCCCCTTTTACCGGTCCACTCCCCATGCTACGAAACCCACAGGAAATGGTGCATGGTTTTTTCGGTAAAAGGCCAAACGGGGGTGACCACCTTGGTTGGTCCCGTGCTATCCTATGCGAGAAAGCCTGTCTCTCAGTCATCATGCAGCCCCGGGAATATCAAGAAACCGCGTGGTAACTTTCGCCAGCTAATACGGCTTGACCCATTGCTCCAACATCACCTTGTAATGGGCATAACGGCCAAGGTCGAACCGCCCGGATTGTAGCCCGTCTAAAACGGCGCAACCGGGTTCATCAAGATGATAGCAACTGGCAAACCGGCATCGTGCCCCGTCCCATTCCCAAAACGCATCGCGAATGCGGGCCGCGTCTTTAACCGTGGTCTCTAAGGCTGTATAACCCGGCGTATCGGCCAACCAAAACGTCCCGGTCCGCAAGAGCCGTACCCACCGTGTCGTTTGCTGTCCACGCCCAATGCGGCTCAACTCCTGAACCTCAATGCGTTCATGTGGCAACAGAGCTTTGGCCAAAGAGGACTTGCCTGCCCCGCTTTCGCCCACCAAAACCCATACCCCTTCCCGCTTGGCACTGACCAACGCGTTGATGCCCTGCCCAGTCACGGCACTGACTGGCCACACCCGGTACCCGATATTTTGATATAGCGTAATCACATGGTGTTGGCGGCCTTCGGCATCGTTTAAATCCGTCTTGGTTACGACTATTTCCGCTGCCACCCCCATCATGTGTGCCAACACTAGGCGCTTGTCCAACAGTTCCAGACTGCCTTTGGGTTGTGACGCGCTAAACACCACAAACAAGCCGGCGACATTAGCAATCGGCGGACGCACCAGCTGATTACGCCTGGGCCACACCTTCGTCACAATCGCCTCGTGGGGATCTGTACGTTCAATCTCGACCCAGTCCCCCACCAAGATCCGCCCATGGTCCCGTTTAATTTTACCGCGCAAGTAACAAAGATAGCGCGCGCCGTCCTCCGTTTCCACGGTAGGACGATTTGCTTCAAGCAATACAACCAATCCCTGCACGTTATGCCTCCTTGCACCCTCGCCTTACGATGGGGGCGTCGTACCCACCGCGGGGCTGGTGGTACTGCCATTCGCCACTAAAGGCTGCGGGGCTTGGGCTTGCCCATTCAGAAAGACGAGCAACTGACCGGATGTGCCGTACCATGTCACCGGAATTTGAATCTGCTGACCTGGGTTGACTTGTTGATAAAAGACCTCTTCGTTGCCAGCGCTATCCGTCACCACCACTTTCAGAACCGATTTGGGCGCCGCGCTGTTAGGAATTTGCCATGTGGCCAGGGTGATATTCTTGGGCAAATGAGCACTTTGCGGACTCGGTCCTTGGGACACGGTTACATTGACCGACGTCGTGTTATTTAAACTGGAATACGGTTCCGGACTCTGATCAATAATCGTATTCACCGGTTCCGTGCTGTAGGTGGTGGTCGGCGTGCCCACCGTCACATTCATCGCGATTAGCAAGCTGGCCGCTTGCTCGACCGACAAGCCTTCCAAATTGGGCATAACGGCCACAGCTTCAGCCGGTCCCTTGGATACCCATAAGGTGACCGCTTGGCCTTCGGCTAAGCTCGCATTGGGCGCAGGGCTCTGACGCACGACTTCCCCTTGTGGACTATTGCTCTTAACGTGGTGAATAATCGCCTTAAGATTTTCTGTCTTGAGATTTTGAACGGCTTGAAAGACGTCTTGCCCTTTCAAATCCGGCACCGTTACTTGCTGTGGCCCTGTGGATACCACGACCTCCACATTTTGCCCCGCCTTGATTTGGGTACCCGCTGGGGGAATTTCATCCAGCACATAGTTTTTCGGCAAATGCGATGAAGGTGCTTTGCCCGTCACACTGACCGTTAACCCTAAGCGTCCTAGCTGGGCTTTAGCACGTCCCAGCGATTGCCCTTTAACGTTGGGCAACGTGACCACCGGCGAATAGATCCAGTGCTCGAAGGCCAATATGCCCCCACCGAGTAAGGCCACCACAATGGCTCCCGCCACCGCCCATGGCACCCACCGCCGTTTCTTTTTGGCCGGTTTGGGCGTCTGGGGCACGGGGGACGGGACAGGTTCGGGCAAATGCTCTTCAGGATGCAAGGCACGCTGAATGTCTTGGCGCATCGCTTGCGCGCTTTGATACCGTTCGGCGGGATCTTTGGACAGCGCTCTGCGCACAATTTTCGCGACCGGTTCAGGAACATCACTGCGAAATAGCGTCACATCGGGTGCGGTGTCTTGCAAATGTTTGATCGCCACCCCAATCGGGCTATCCGCCTCAAAAGGCAGCTTGCCTGTCAGCATTTCAAACAGCACAATGCCTAATGAATACAAATCCGACTGAGGTCCTACAATTTTGCCGCGGGCTTGTTCGGGGCTTAAGTATTGAACAGTCCCCAAAAGCGAACCGGTATTGACCAATGTCCCCGATGTGGCGGCATAGGCAATGCCGAAATCCGTGACTTTGACGGTACCATCTGTGGCAATCAAAATGTTTTGAGGTTTAATGTCGCGGTGCACCACTTTTTGGGCATGGGCGGCCTCTAACCCTTGTGCCACCTGATCTGCAATATCTAAGGCTTCAGCAATGGGCAATGCGCCCTCCCGGTCTAGTTTACTGCGCAAAGTCTCGCCCGCGACAAGTTCCATCACCATATAATGAATGTCTGGCTCTTCGCGCCCCACGTCATAAATTTGCACAATATGGCGGTTCACCAACGATGCCGCGGCCCGCGCCTCTTGGTCGAAGCGGTGCACCACTTCATCGTCTTCTGCCCACTGGTGTTTCAAAATCTTGACCGCCACTAAACGATTGAGGGTAATGTCCCGGGCCCGGTAGACCAAAGACATGCCCCCATTGCCAATGCGTTCCAACACCTCATATCGGCTTCCAAAAATTTTACCGACCATCGGTCTCACCCGCACCTGCATTATCCACTGCGACCACCACCGTTACATTATCCGGACCTCCTCGGCCCAGAGCGCCCCCAATCAGGTGATCAATCAGGTCTTCCCCCGAATAGGCCATACACATGCGCAAAATCTCCTCGTCGGGCACTACCGAGGTGAGCCCATCTGTACACAATAACAGCAAGTCGCCGGGCGTCCAGGGCATATCCGCCACATCCACCCGCACTTTGTCGAACGGTCCCAGCGCTCGCGTGAGGACATGCCGCTTCGGATGCTCCGAGGCTTCTTGCGCCGTTATGGTTCCCGCTCGCTCCATTTCGCCCGCCACGGAGTGATCCATGGTGAGCCGGATAATTTGGTCCTGGGCAATACGGTACGCACGCGAATCGCCCACGTGCGCTAACAAGAGCCGATCGGGATATAGCACTGCCGCCGTCAAGGTGGTGCCCATGCCTTCGAGGACGGGATTGTCTTGACCCATAGCAAAGATGGTGCGGTTGGCTAAGGAAAAAGCAGAGGTGAGCCGCGAGACGTCCGATACCAGAAGTCCTACCGCATTGTCTAAGGTGGTTAAAGCCAAATGACTGGCCCGCCGCCCAGCGGGTCCCCCTCCGATACCGTCGGCCACCGCCACTAAATAGCCGCCATTTTCTACCGGGCGGATCAAAAAGTCGTCTTGATTTTCACTCCGCACCAACCCTTGATCTGATCGGCCAAACGTCTTCACGGTGATACCTTTGCCTCCTCGCGCCGCCGTAACTGACCGCACGCCGCATCAATTTCCTGTCCCATTTCCTTTCGTATGGTACAGGAAATCCCACCTTCCTGCACGATGCGTTGAAATTGTTCGACTCGATTTTTAGATGATGGGGTAAATGGATGCTCCGGCACCGGATTCCACGGAATCAAATTCACATGACACGAAAAGCCTGACAAAATGTCGACCAACTGCCGTGCTTGCTCATCAGAGTCATTGACGCCGGCTAACAGGGCATATTCAAAACTCACCCGACGCCCGGTTTTCTCGCCGTAATAACGGCACGCGGCGATCAAGGGCGCAATCGGATACGCTTTATCCACAGGCATTAATGATTGCCGGAGGGGATCCGTCGGGGCGTGCAACGAGACCGCCAAGGTTACCGGCAGCCCTTCATCCGCCAAGCGGTAGATTCTAGGAATCAGTCCACTCGTCGACACCGTAAAGTGACGATAACTCAAGTTCAACCCGGCTGGATCATGCGCTAAACGCATGAACTTGACAATATTGTCATAGTTATCAAGCGGTTCGCCAATGCCCATTAAGTCAACGCGGCTAATCACATGGCCCCGCTCCTGAATGAGATCATTGGCTAAACGCACTTGGTCCAAAATCTCACCGGCTGTCAAGTTGCGCGACCGTTTCAAGAGGCCCGAGGCACAAAAATGACATCCCATGTTACATCCCACTTGACTCGAGACGCAGACACTATACCCATAGTCATGGGGCAACACCACCGTTTCGACTTGTTGCCCGTCAAATAGCTTGACCAAAATCTTGAGGGTCCCGTCGTGCCCTTCCTGGACCCGACTTGGCTCGACGCGTCTTAAGGGATAGGCCGTTTCCATGGACAGGCGCAGAGCTTGGGGCCATACTGTAAGCTCGCTGTAATTGGCAATTCTGTGACGCCACAGCCCTTCAAAGAGTTGTCGGCCCCGGTAACGTGGTACGCCTTGCGAAATCATGAGCTGTTCAAGTTCTTCAACCGAGGATGACAAAATATCCACCTTCTGAGACTCTGCCATTATTCTGCCTCCCTCACGTCTGCCCGTAACCGGGCAATGAAAAATCCGTCCATCCCTAGGTCCCCAGGAAGCAAGGTCAAGAAACCTTCCTGTGTGAAATCCTGAAAAGCCGACGCGGGAAGAAAATCTTGGACCGGCTCAATGTGTACAGTGGAATGACTCTCCAACACCTTGCGTACGACGTCCGTCGTTTCTTCCGGTTCAACAGAACACGTACTATAGACCAACACACCACCAGGCTTTAACAGGCGCACCGCGGCATCCAGCAAAGCCTTTTGTGTGGTAGCCAGCCCTCCTAAATCTTTTTCCTGCTTTCTCCACCGTGCATCTGAACGTCTCCGCAAAACCCCCAAATTGCTGCACGGAGCATCGAGCAACACGCGACCGAATTGCTTCGGGTGTTCTAAAGAAAAGATCCGGCTGTCTTGACCAACAATCGACACGTGATGCGCATAACCCAAGCGCATAATATTTTCGCGCAACAACGAAAGCCGGTTTTGGGCTAAATCGACCGCCGTCACTTCGGCCTCGCCCTGCGTTTTCTCTAAAATGTGTCCCGTTTTTCCTCCCAACCCCGCGGTTAGGTCCACAATGCGTTCATGCGGCTTGGGATCTAAAGCCCATGTCACCAACATGGCACTTTCGTCTTGAACCGTCACGTTTCCTTCTTGAAAGGCGGGGAGGTCCTCTAACCATAAGGGTCCTGATACCCTAATGGCTTCGGGAAGATAACGCGACGCTTCCGCCCGCACTCCTTGCGCCTGGAGTTGGGCCAAAACCGTCTCCCGAGCAATGCGCCCTAAATTGACGCGTAAGGTCAAAGGTGGTACTTGGTTGTCTACCCACAACATGTGCCGCGTCCGCTCGAGTCCATAACGCGCCTGCCAGCGCCTGACAATCCAATCCGGGTGGGAAAACTCGACGCCCAGCGATACATTTTTAGGCTTCTGACTGGGCGCCCGCCGCAAGATCGCATTCACCATGCCAGTAGCCCGGGGAGCTACCGTTTTTGTTTGTTCGACCGCCGCATTCACAACCGCATACGTCGGCACGCGATCCAAAAACCCGATTTGGAACAAGGCCATCCGTAAAATATCGCGCACACTAGGATCAAGTTCGCCTCGTAAAAACGGTTCAAGCCACGCATCCAAATACCGTTGGTTGCGCAAAACTCCGTGCACAATCTGGGTCATCAGGGCGCGGTCCGCCGGGGAGAGAGAACGCTTCCCCGCTTCACTTAGCGCCTCACTCACCCCCGCGCCGTGACGAACGCGTTCCAACACGTTCCAGGCTTCCAGGCGTGCGGGACCCGCCCCCTGTGCGGACTCTGTCATTCGCAGACCACCTCGCCTGAAATATGTTGTCCCCGGATGAAATCGCCTGGGGTCATGTCTTTACGGCCTGCGGGCCGAATTTTGGTCACCGTCAGCACACCGTTCCCCGTTCCAATCTTCCACGCATTGCCGTAAAGACGAGCCCGCCCTCGCATCTGCTCCCCCTCATCGTACGCACACTCGGTGATTTTGATACGGGTTTGGCAACATTCCGTATACGCGCCTGGGTCGGGTGTCATACTTCGCACCAGCCGGTGGATTTCTATGGCGGGGCGCGTCCAGTCAATTCGGGCATCATGTGGATCAAATTTGGGCGCGTAAGTAATACCTGCTTCCGGCTGCGGCGTCCTCACCGCCGTGTTATCCATAAGCTGGCCTAAGGATTGAACCAAAAGCTCACCAGCCGCCTTGGCCAACTCTTGGGTCAACGAGCCCGTCGTCGCATTGTCCCCTATTGTTACTTCCGACATTCCCACCACTGGCCCCGTATCCACGCCTTCATCCATGGCCATTAGCGTCACACCCGTCACCGTATCGCCTGCCCGAATAGCCCACGCAATCGGATTGGGCCCACGCCAACGCGGCAAAATTGAGGCATGCAGATTAAATGCCCCACGGCGTGGCAATTCCAACAGCCAGGGGCGAAGAATTTTTCCATAAGCCGCCGTAATAATCAGATCGGGGGCGAAGTCCTCCCACGCCTGACGAAACTCTTTCAAGACCGCGGGTTTGTCGATCTGCACCCCCGCCTCCTTTGCCGCTTGAGCAACGGGGGACGGCGTCATCTGCAAACGCCGTCCTTGAGGCACATCGGGTTTCGTCACCACGCGCACTTCCCACGTAGGGTCTTGTAAGAGACTCAATAAAATGATTCGGGCATAATGGGGCGTTCCAAAAAAGAGTATCCGTGGGCCGTTCAGTCCAACACCACCTCATCCTCCGCTACTGGCGTCTCGCGCGGCACCACTTTCAAGGCCAAATCTGTGAAGAGAATCCCATCAAGGTGGTCGATTTCGTGCTGCAAGCACCGCGCCATCAACCCGTCACACTCCACCCATACCTGCCGTCCATGCCGATCGAGTCCCGTTACCCGAATGGTCTGGGCGCGTTCCACTTCCCCCATCAAATCGGGAATGGACAAACAGCCCTCAAACCCGGTCTGCGTGCCTTCACGGTATAAAATCTCAGGATTCACGAGCTCAACCAGTCCGTCTCCAATATCGGCAACCACCACGCGGCGGGATACCCCCACTTGGGGCGCCGCGAGTCCAATGCCATCTGCTTCATACATCGTTTCGGCCATTTCCGTCAATAACTTTTGAATCTCCTTGTTCACGCGCCGCACCGGTTTGGCCTTTTGGCGCAAGACGTCGTCCCCTACGATCCGTATGTCTAACACGGCTTATCACCTCGTTCATCGTCATATCTCACTCTTTATAGCATATAATACGGGTCAACTGTAATGCGGCAGCCAAAATCTTCCCGTTCCAGTTCACGCAAGACGTGATACACGTCTTCTGATTTGGGTCCCTTCACTAAGATATGAAAGCGGTACCGCTCCCTGAGTTTCGGCAAAGGCGCTGGCGCAGGCCCTAGTATCTCACACCCGTAGGCCATGAGCGATTGCACCACGTGCGCGACGCGTTCGGCCTTGCGCCGGGCTTCTTGAACAGAGGCATCGGCCACTTCCAACAGCCATAAATTCGCAAAAGGCGGATACTGCAGCTCTTGTCGAAATTCAATCTCCTGACGATAGAAGCCGTCATAATCGTGCCGGGCGGCATGGGCAATGGCAAAATGCTCGGGATCATAGGTTTGCACGACCACCGTGCCCGGCCTATTGCCACGGCCCGTACGCCCCGACGCTTGCACCATCAATTGGAATGTGCGTTCGGCCCGTCTAAAGTCGGGCAAGTGCAAGGCCACGTCCGCTGCAATGATGCCCACCACCGAGACATTAGGGAAATCCATCCCTTTGGCAATCATCTGCGTGCCCACCAATACATCCGCTTTGTGCTCAACAAAATCAAAATACAATGCCTCATAGCCTGCACGGTTGCGTAGGGTATCGCGATCAGCGCGGGATACACGCGCGTTGGGCCATAGTTTCTGCACCTCTTCGACGACCCGTTCCGTCCCCGCCCCAAAATAACGGATTTTGGGGCTGTGGCATGACGGACACGCTCGCGGTGGCTTCGTTGTATAAAAACAATAATGGCAAATCAGTGCGTCTTCGTGCTGGTGATAGGTCATCGTCACGGCACACCGCGGACACTCTATGGCCTTTCCACATTCCCGGCACAGGACAAAACTCGCATAACCACGGCGATTTAAGAACAAAATGACTTGCTCATGCTGTTCTAAGGCTTCTGATACGGCGTCTTGCAGGACGCCGCTGAATATGGAATGGTTGCCTTCTTTTAACTCGTGCCGCATGTCGACCACGGTAACCGGCGGCAGCGCTCTATCCCCCACGCGCGAGTCTAACCGGATCCAGCCGATGAGACCTTGACGCGCATAGAACGCGGTCTCCAGTGACGGCGTAGCGCTGCCCAGAACCAACTTGACCCCGGCTTGGCGGGCCAACCACATCGCTACCTCCCGGGTATGATAGCGCGGATGCTCTTCTTGCTTATACGTGCTTTCATGTTCCTCATCCATCACAATGAGACCCAGTTTGGCAAATGGTAAAAACACCGCGGAGCGCACGCCTACCACCACGGATATGCGCTGGGTACGCACATCGTGCCACGTCTTCGTACGCTCGGCAGGACTTAAACCACTGTGCCATAGGCCCACCATATTGATAAACCGTTCGGAAAAGCGCAGGACAGTCTGTGGGGTCAGCGCAATTTCAGGCACCAAGACAAGCGCTTGTCCCCCTGCACGCAAGACGGATACAATGGCCTGCAAATACACTTCCGTCTTCCCCGAACCGGTCACGCCTTCTAATAGCCACACTGAACCGGGTGCCGAAGTGATGATACGTTCAGCCGCTTGTTGTTGTTCGGTCGTCAATGTAAAGGGCGAGGGGGCAATGGATTGTGGTAAACGTTGGGGTAGCACGTGACGAATTACGACGCTTCCTTCTTTAATCAGCCCCCGCAAAGATCCCGCAAGTTCCGGCATTTCTTCGTGAATGCGTGTTTGCAAAACTGGTCCACGTTCCCGCAAAATGGTCCATAGGCGCTGCTTTTTGGACGCACGCTTGGCCCGTTCGCCCACGGCCTCCACCAGCACTAAGGTAGGTTCCTCAGCATCCAAACCGTTCGGCAGCATGGCTTTATATGCTTGGGATGGAAAACACAAATATTCCTCAGCCATCCACTGCCCAAGGTCTACCATTAAAGGACTCAAGGCGACGTAGTTATCGGTCACCGCCTCAATACACTTAAGCCCACTAGGCACCGCGTCATTAGCCTCGCGGACGGCTAACACAATACCTTGGGCCTTGCCCTTGCCAAAAGGGACCCGCACTCGGCACCCTTTGGAGATTTCCATGCCCGCCGGTACCTCATATGTCCAAGTACGGTCCAAGCCCCGTGCAATACGGTCTAATACGACATCCGCCAGTCTCATGTCCCACGCCGCATTAACACAACCATTTCCGCCACCATATACCCTTCGTTCTCTCGATCTTCGGCCCGCACTGACACTGTCACCAAGCCCCCTTGGGGCACGGTTTTAAGCGCGGTACATTGAACTCGCGCGTGCAGGCATGTCCCAATGGTCACGGGGCGGATAAAGCGCACCCGGTTTAAGCCATAGAGCGCTAAAATTTCAGGGGCCTTCAAGGGAATCAAGCCAAAGGTTAACGACAAGACCCCAAGCCCGTGCAAGATCCGTTGGCCGTAACGTGTCTGTGCTGCAAAGGCCTCATCCGTGTGCAAAGGGTAATGGTCTCCACTCCAATTGGCAAACACAGTCAAATCTTCAGCCGTTACTGTGCGCGCAGGACTGATATATTCATCGCCAACGGCTATGCGGTCAAAAGGACGATCAAACACGGTCAGACATTCTCCTTGCTGTGTGCAAATCCGTGACCAGCTCTGCCACCTTTTCTGCTAGTCTTTCTTTGGTCATAGGTTCTAAGGTGCCGTCCACGTCGCCACCTCTTAAAATGGCCGCCTGGTATTCCCCTTCGCCAAACCCCAGCCCTTTTCCCACTGCGTTCGCAACAATCGCATGAAGCCTTTTGCGCTCTGCCTTCGCGAGTGCCGACGCCACCACGTTATGCGTTTCTGCTGCAAATCCGATAAGAATCTTGGAGTCATGATACAAGCGGCCCATTTCCGCCATAATATCGGGGTTAGCCTCCATTAACCACGCCTGCTCCAATGCACTCTTGGGCATTTTTTGGCTTGCCGGATGAACCGGTCGGAAATCGGAAACCGCAGCCGCTCCTATTAACACATCGGCGGCGGGCATAAGCGCTGCGACGGCGTCTAACATATCCCGCGCCGATTCGGTCGCCACATAACGAATCCCTGGCCATTTCACGGTGGACACGCCGGGACCGTGCACCACTGTCACCTGGGCTCCACGCGCCGAAAGCTCTTTGGCCAACGCGATGCCGACGGACCCCGTCGATGGGTTCGTCAGCAACCTAACCGGATCAAAATGTTCCCATGTCGGCCCCGCCGTAATGACGACCGAAACCCCGGCCAAGTTCTTTGGCTTGGCAAGACGCCACAACGCGTCGATTATTTCTGCAGGCTCTGCCATCCGGCCTGGTCCCATATAGCCTGACGCCATGCGGCCATGATTCGGACCAACGACCACCACCTGGCGTTGATCAAGCAGGTCCTCCATCCGTTTTTGGGTCTGGGGGCTCAGCCACATTTCCGGCTCCATGGCAGGCGCGACAATAATAGGGCCTTGAAATCCTTGAAAGACTAATGACAGCATGTCCGACGACAATCCTAATGATAAACGGGCGAGCAAATTTTGGGTTAAGGGTGCTATTATCATTACTTGAGCCCAGCGGGCTAAGCGGACATGAGACAACGGCCCCATCGGTTCATCGGCTGCTGCAATGGCGACCGGCCGGCCACTAAGCGCGCGAAACGTTAAGGGGCCAACGAATTCAGAAGCGGTTTGGGTCATGACAACCGATAATTCGTGGCCCTGCTGAACCAAGCGGCTCGCTAAATCACAACTTTTATAGGCGGCGATACCGCCGCCAACCCCTAAGATTACACGCATAGAGATTATTTAATGCCAATAGGAGGGACGTCCACCGAAATGGCCCCATGCCGGATTTCTTCCAATGCAATAGTGACGGGCTTACTGGCCGTTGACTCCACCAAAGCCTGACTGCCTTCGGTGATTTGGCGCGCGCGCCGGGCCGCGGCCACGGCCAAAGCGTATTTGCTGTCATGCCGGTCCGTCAAATCTTGGACTGTGACGCCTTTTTGATTCATGACTTTTCCTCCTCCACGACCTCGTCGTCTTCATCCTCGTCCTCTTCCAATTCCACAGCAGAGGTCTCCCGGCTGGCTAATCGGTTGGCCACGGTTTCAGGCTGCACGGCGGACAAAATGACGTGATCGCTGTCCGTAATAATCACCGCACGTGTCCGGCGACCATAGGTAGCATCAATCAGCACCCCGCGGTCGCGAGCTTCCGTTATAATGCGCTTAATGGGCGCAGAATCAGGACTGACAATTGCCACGATGCGGTTTGCCGATACAATATTGCCAAATCCTATGTTGACGAGTTTTATATCCAAGCCGAGGTTCCTCCTGCCATAACGTCACCGCCACTGATCGCCGGTGCTGATATCGTGTTAAATGATATCATACAAAACCTGTCACATAGTACGCTGCAAGAGTTAATTTCACGACGAGCTGTCAAAAGCTTGTTTGGCCCATTGCGCTAAAAGACCCAAGGCGCGGTCGCCAATGACGGTAATGTTCTGGTTACCCGCGTGAAAGGCCAATGTGCTCCATAAACCGTCTGTCATCCCGGTAAAACCCGGATAGCCGCTGATATGCTCCGTAAACTGCCATGCCGGTCTCAATGGCTGGTGACTGGGAGACATAACGACGATGATTTGATTAAGGCCATGGCCATACCGCACCATGACTTGATTTCCTGCATATGCTACTTGCGTTCGCACGAGTGGTCCAAAGTGACCGGGAATACTTCTTAGGTGAGCATTTCCTTCCGCGAAAAACAAAGGACTCGTATCATAATCCGATATTCTTTCAGCATGCAGATCACGACTAAACCTTTGATACACAAAATGCCCTGTTTGTGGGATGAAAGCTCTTGTGTCTTGTGCATGGACCAACGGCTGTACCATCAGTCCAGCGGCCATACCCAAAGCTCCCACAGCACTCAACACCGTTCCCATGCGCACCCAGCTCATGATCCCCACCTCCTTTGGGTATTCTGCCCGCAAATGGGCCAGATATCCTCCGGTCATCCACGTATGCTATACTAAACGTCCAATGCTTTTCGGCACCATTCGATTCCATGAACAGGGCCTAATCACATGATTCTCGCTGGAGGGTGAACTGTGCTAAGCGCAATCCATACCGTTACGGTTTGGCTCAATGAGGTGGGGTATTTGGCTGTTTATCTCGTACTCTTTGTCGAAAGCATTGGCGTACCAAGTCCGTCCGAGATTATTTTGCTATTTTCCGGCTATGAAGTCTGGTTAGGGCATTTCTCCTATCCCATCGTGGTTCTTGTCGCTGCCGCGGGCAGCACAACCGGTGGCCGGTGGCTTCATCCCACAAGGCTTCCAAAGTCCCGCCGGGCACGGATACCGTGACCTGACGTGCAGTGCGCTGGGTTAAAACCGCCGCCACAGTAGACGCGGCGACGCCTGTACCACAAGCCAAGGTTAATCCCGCGCCCCGCTCCCAATGCCGGATTTTTAGATGCGTATAATCCTCAACTTCTACCGAATGCACATTGGTGCGCCGTGAAAATAGGGGATGGTGCTCAATGGCTGCCCCCCGTTTCGCCATGGTGTCTTCGTCCCATAAGGGTCCAAAAATTATCACGTGCGGGTTCCCCATCGAAACACACGTCATGCTATAAACTTCTCCATTGACATCCAAGGGTTCCTCAAGACAGTGCGCGTCAGGCTGCCCGGTCATTCCCATGTCTTGTCTGGTCAGCCGCGGAGGGCCCATGTCCACGCGGATAATGCGGGCACTGCCGCCTTCTTGCGATACAATTTCGGGATAGAGCAATCCCGCTCCGGTTTCAACCGCTTGCCCGCTTTGAAATTGACCTCGGTCAAAGAGCCATTTGGCTAGAGCGCGCAAACCATTGCCGCACATTTCCGACTCGGAGCCATCCGCATTGAAAATCCGCATACGCACGGGCGCCACGTTAGAGCGCGCAATCAATATAATCCCGTCTGCCCCCACGCCAAAGTGGCGGTCACTCATCAGCACCGCATAATGACTCCAAACGCTGTCTGGCTGATCGGCCATGTCCCGGATATCAATATAAAGATAATCGTTACCTAGTCCATGCATTTTGGTAAAGCGCAAAGGTTCCATGCTTAGAAATGTCCACCTCTTTGTAGGAATTTGTTAAACAGTATAGCCTCTGCCAATCCGAGAATATAGAGGTTTTTAATAATACCACGACTTTATTTGGCCTTACGTATTTCGCATTAAACCAAACAACACAATCCAACAAATTTGCAAAAAAGACTTGACCTCCAGATATTTTGCTTTTATTCTCATAGTAATCGTTTACGTGTAAACGTTTACGAGTTAGGAGGTAAGACCCGATGGCTACAATCCGCGATGTCGCTCAAAGGGCAGGGGTGTCGATTGCTACTGTCTCGCATGTCATTAACGGAACCCGCCCTGTTGCTGAGAGCACTCGCGCCACCGTATTAGAAAGCATGAGGCAATTAAATTTTGTGCCTTCAGCATTAGGGCGTGGCTTACGGACAAATAGTTTAAAAACCATTGGTTTTATCGCCGCAGACCTTACTAATCCATTTTTTGCCCAGGTATTTCGGGGCGTAGAAAGTATGGCGCGAAATGCCCATTACACGGTTATTGTCAGTCATTCTGGAGAAGATGTAGACCGCGAAGCGGAGTCAATCAGTAATCTCATCGCAAAAGGCGTTGATGGCATTTTATTGGCGCCCGTGCGGGCTTTATGGGACGAATCGTCCATTTACACCAGTATCCCGGTGCCCGTTGTCACCTATGATCGCCAACTACCTTCCGCGCAGTTACCCAGCGTCGTTACCGACAGCAAAACGGCAGTGTTTGAGGCGGTATCTTACTTTAAAGCCCGAGGACATTCCAATTTCGCACTCATCACCGGCAAGCCTGGACTCTCAACCACCCTAGCACGCCGCACCGGATTTGAAGAAGCATGCCACGACGCAAACTCCTCAATTTTTGAAGGAAATTCACGTTATGAGGGGGGAGTACAAGCCGCACACTGGCTAGCATCACAAAAGCCCCAACCCACTGTTACGATTGTCGGTAATAACCTCATGGCGATGGGGCTTGTCTCGACCTTACAACTTACTTATCCTCGAATTCTTGAGTCCACGATTTTAGTTACGCTAGACGAAGAACCGTGGAGCATCTTCGTAAGGCCCGCATTATCAGTAATTTCACAACCCACACACGATATTGGTGTCATGGCTGCAAAATTGTTGCTACAAAAAATTCACCATGAAGAGATTCCATTGCTGACAACTTTACCATGCACTTTTATTCCACGAGGCGATAATGCTCTGCATCGTGACGTCCCATTTGAAACTAAGGAGGGATAATTTATGGCAAGCCATTTGAAAATAGCACCATTAGCCCTAGCCGCAGCCGGTTCTCTATTGCTTGCTGGTTGTGGAACTTCTTCTAATTCATCTCAATCCAGTTCCATCAATTTGACCTTTGAAGAGGGAATTCAGTCCCCTCAAACCCAAGCTTATGTTCAAAAACAAATTAAGCTCTTTGAAAAAGCACACCCTAATATCCACATATCTATGCAGAATTACGGGGCTGCCGATACCGAAATTCCTAAACTTGAGAGCGCAGTTGCAGCCCACAATCCGCCTAACTTGCTGTGGATTGCCCCAGCTTACACCGGCCAATTTGCATCGTCGAACGCCATCGTAGAGTCACAAAAATATTTTAAGTCTGAACATTTTAATCCTTCTACGATATTTAGCGGATTGCTCAAAACGGGAATGTACCGTGGAAAGGTATGGACAATGCCCTTCGACGCTAACGATTTAGGAGTCTACTATAATAAGACTCTCTTTCAAAAGGCCGGGATTACCACTCCTCCTACAACATGGTCTCAATTTCTTGTGGATGCGAAAAAATTGACGCACAATGGAACCTATGGATTTGAAATGCCGATTGGCAATCAAGAGTGGACCGTATGGATTTGGGAAACGCTCTTATGGCAGGCTGGGGGCCATTTGCTTAATTCATCCCAAACACGGGTCGCCTTCGATAGTCCAGCCGGAATTAAGGCCCTCAATTATTGGGTAACCCTCATGAAGGACCACGTAGCCACATTTGGTCCGTTAAATTTGTCGTATCAGCTCGGAGACTTTGAATCAGGAAAAGTAGCTATGATGATAAATGGTCCGTGGAACTATGGCGCATTACAACAGCAACACGCGGTTAACTACGGAGCATTTCCGCTTCCAAAAGACAAAATTGCCGCTACTAATATTGGAGGAGAAAGCCTCTTTATTTTCAATACGACACCTGCGCAAAACAAAGCGGCATTCCTTTTTGCAAAATACGTAACAACGCCGGCATTCCAAATAGGATACGATACGGGCAGTGGTTACCTCCCTGTTTCTAAAACAGCGGAAGATTCCCCTCAGTTCCAAAAGTATCTTAAAGATAACCCATTCATTGAGGTATTTGCCAAGGCCATGTCAGTTGGCAGGGCGCGTCCACCTATTCCTGCATACTCTCAAATAAGTGCAGACATCGGCAACGCGATAGAAAACGCCCTGTATGGCCGCATGTCAGCCGCTCAAGCATTGCACCAGGCAGCCATTCAAGCCCAACAGGCCCTGTCGAGCTCACAATGAATAATCATAACCCCTATCGAGAATTAGGAGGAGGAACGCAATGGTAGGGCAGAAGCGTTTATGGTGGTGGGTAGGCATTTTCTTAGCTCCCGCAGTACTCCTCACAGCCGTCTTCTTTTATTACCCAATGGCGTATATCGTATGGCTCAGCTTTCATCAGTGGAATGGATTGACTGCCATTAAACCTTTTTCGGGTTTTCGCGAGTATCGCAACCTTTTTGCAGAACCAATCTTTGATATGGTTTTGCGCAACACAGTGATTTTTGTAGTCGGCACTGTAATACCGAGCATTGCTATCGGATTGGGGTTGGCCTTAATGGCCAACCGCCCCTTTCCTTTTCGCAACCTCCTCCGCGGGATTAGTTTTGCTCCATACCTCGTTTCATTTGTATCGGCTGGTCTTGCTTGGGTCTGGATGGGGAGTTCCTCGGGATTGTTTAACCACGTCTTAAATATCTTTGGCCTACATCCCGGTAATTTTGTCAATAATCCCGCATATGCCCTCCCCTATGTTATAGCGATGTATACATGGAAAATGTCGGGATACAACATGGTGTTATACTTAGCGGGCCTACAGACTATTCCACGGGAAATATACGAAGCTGGCGCTATTGATGGTCTTCAAGGAGGATGGACACAGTTTCGAACTATCACGTGGCCTCTGTTGCAGGAAACCACATTCTTTGTACTAATCATTAACCTGATTTTCAGTTTTCGAGCATTTTCGGCGATTTATGTCATGACAGACGGTGGCCCTGTCCACGCCACCACAACCCTCGTCTATTATATTTGGCGCCTAGCCTTTGTGCATAATACATGGGGCCAAGCAGCAGCTGCCTCCACCTTACTATTGCTGGTAGTTCTTATTCTCACTATCGGCATGGTTCGTTACTTTACTACAGACTCAACGCGCGCATCGTAATTCCTGACCAGACGGAGGTTCGACATGGCAACAATTATAAAGCGTTCTCAATTAAGTTCTCCTCCTAGGAAAATCACCCAACCCCACACATGGTGGTATGGACTTTTTATGATTGTCGCGATTGTGATATTTGGGTTCCCTTTTTATTGGATTATCGTCGGCTCCTTAAGCTCCAACACAGCCATTAGCACCGGTTCAGTTCCATTGTTCCCATACGATCCTCACTGGGTCAACTACAAGGACGCATGGATTTATACGAATTTTGCGCGACAAGTTTTGAACACAGCTATTATGGCAATATCGGTTACTGTGCTCCAAGTCATTACGTCATCCATGGCCGGCTTTGCCTTGGCTCGCATGCATTTCCCTGGCCGCCAAGCCATATTCGTAGGATTCATCGCCACATTGATTATCCCATTTCAGGTTATTGCCTTGCCCATATTTGTCCTTATGGCTGACCTACACTGGATAAATACTTTTGGTGCTCTCATCGTTCCCACCGCAGTCAACGCATTTGGTATCTTCCTCTATCGCCAATTCTTCTTAACAATTCCGCAGTCTTTTGAAGAAGCGGCGATGCTTGACGGGGCGAATCCTTGGCAGGTACTGTGGCGAGTTTATTGGCCTTTAGCCAAACCCGCCACAGTTACGCTTTCACTATTAACCTTCATTGCTGAGTGGAACTCTTTCTACCTGCCCTTTCTTTTTACTGAAACAAAATCGATGTACACAGTTCAATTAGGGCTCGTCGCGTTTCAAGGACAATTTGCAACTGTATATAATTTACTCATGGCCGCCACGGTATTTATCAGTATTCCCGTATTCATTCTATATCTGGCGGGACAACGAGCAATCGTCGAGGGAATTGCTACAACCGGTACAAAAGGCTAAATCACGTCTACTTTGCTTTCGGGAACACACGAAAGGGGCTTAGGGTCATCTACCGCATAGTTACGAAAAATCTCAGGATGCCCTTCCTCGGCACCCATTCGCCATCCCATTAGCATCCATCCCCTGCTATTATCAAACACAGGTCGGGATGCATACCACAAGTCGGAAGATCTATTATCCATAGGATGCAAGGTGTACGGTCCTAAAATCGTCGATGATTGGAAGCACAATGTGGTGGTACGAGCTTCAATGGGCGCATCGGCTCCATACCACTCCGCTTTCACCGAACAAAACAGAAACCAAACCCCATCTTTTTGAATAACACTAGGAACTTCCATATCTCGGATCCAACCAGGGTTAAGAACAGGAGGCAAAACCGTCCAATGATTAAGGTCTTTAGAGACAGCGGCACCAATAGCGCCTTCGCACCCTAGTTTTTGATTTTGAGCATGCGCCGAAAAGAAAAGATAATAATTGTCGGTGGTTACATCATATACCGCATAAGGGTCACGCCAAGTGTAGCGTTCAGGAGATTCTTCATTCGGCATGCGGTACCAACGGGCATCAGGCAAAAATATTGGCTTAGTTCCGATTCGTTTCCAATGAACTAAATCATTAGACCGAGCCATTCCAATATTTTGTGTGCGTGTGAGCTTGTCCCGGCCAGTATAAAACATCAACCAATCGCCACCATGCGATGGGATAATGCTTCCAGTCCACAGAGATAAATCATCCCATGCGGGTGACGCTGCAGGAGTCAACGCATCAGGCTGGGCAGCCCATTGGGACCAATCGCGTGATATGGCGTGACCAATCACTGCTTGGTCATGGCGATCTTGAGGATTGCCGATTCGCGGTGCTTTTAAATAAAATATGTGGTGAATTTCATGGTCGGTAGCGGTCCAAAAGTCCCAAATCCGTAATTTTTGACTGTATAACATCTCTATCAGTCCTCCTACCTACATGATACTAGGTTTAGGACAAAAGAGAAAAACGAAGCAAATCTTTACAGTACGCGATAGGAGATAATTTTAGATGAGCGAAAGCGTCTTGGTCATTGGTAGTATTGTTGTTGATTTGCCCATGATTTTGCCACGACATCCGTTAACAGGTGAAACTTTGAAGGTTTCTTCTCCTGGTATGAATCTAGGAGGAAAGGCTGTTAACCAGGGATTGCAAAGTCAATTGTGCGGAGCTAACGTTCAATTAGTCGGTAAAATTGGACGTGACTCGTTTGGGGAATGGGTTCTTGCTGAGCTCACGCACTATGGCCTTAGAACGGATAGCATTAGTCGGTCCAACTCGGCGGCAACCTCTTGCGCAGTCCCCATAATTGAACCCGGTAATCAATACATTTTACACGTTCCCGGAGCCAATGCAGACCTTACGGAACAAGACGTTGTGCAAAGTGTAGTAAGGAACACGTCCCGTATATTACTTCTTCAAGGTGAAATTCCCCCTTCTTCGTCACTTGCAGCGGCTCGACTAATTCACCAGCGCGGCGGCATTGTTATCTGCGATCCCGCCCCAACAACAGGGATGAGCCCCGAGTTATTATCAGAAGCTGACATTCTTACTCCCAATAGCCAAGAATTAATGATGCTCACGGGTGTGGATAATGACGTCATGGCATCTATCGATCTAGTTTGGAAACGCTATCCGAATTTACAGGCGATTATTGTGACCCAAGGTGAACATGGCGTCTTGCTCCAAGAAAGAGATGTCGTAGCGCGTTCCATACCGGCACCGCAAGTTTACGCCGTTGATCCCACTGCGGCTGGAGATGCTTTTAACGGTGCATTTGCTACTGCTCTTCTCAATGGACATTCCCTAGAATCGGCGTGTGAAATTGGATGCTGTGCAGGAGCTTTAGCTGCTACTAAGATTGGAGCAGCACAAAGCTTAGCTAGCGGTTCGGAGATCATGTCGTTATGGAAAACCGTATATTATCATTCTGCTGGCTAGTAAGCCGTCATCAGTAACCCTCCCCCACACAAATCTAGGGCATAGGCCCCTCGAAAACTGACCTATGCCCTATTGCGATTATTATTTCGGATCTCCTCTAGGAAGCTGTGCCCCTTACTACGCGGCGAATAGGGCGCAAGACGACGTCACGCACGGCGGCCAGCAACTGAATGAAGCCTGAGGCGAGGATCACCACGAGCCAATCCATCGCACTTAATGGGTCGGTCTTAAAGAGCGTGCTCAACGCGGGCACGTAGATAATGGCGACCAGCATGGCAATGGATGACGCCACAGCTAAAACGGCCCAAATATTCGAGAAGAGACCAATCTCCAAGAAACTCCGGTCTTCTGCCCGTGCATCAAAGACATGAAACAACTGGCTTAAAATTAAGGTCCCCAAGGCCATGGTCCGCGCTTCTCGCAAACCCATCCCCCAGATGCTCATCGACCATACAAACACCAGCAACGTACTCACGCCAATCAAAATCCCCCGAAAGGCAATTTTTGTCCCTAATCCCCGGGCAAAGATGCTTTCATTGGGAGAACGCGGCGGACGGTCCATGACCCCGGGGTTCGGCGGATCCACACCCAACGCCATGGCCGGCAAGCCATCGGTCACGAGATTGACAAAGAGGATTTGAATCGGCAGCAAGGGCAGTGGCAGGCCAAAGAACGCGGCCAAAAACATCACCAGCACTTCCCCGACGTTACAAGACAGCAAATAGCGGATGAACTTGCGGATATTGTCATAAATTGCACGGCCTTCTTCGATGGCTCTGACGATCGTGGCAAAATTGTCATCGGTCAGAATCATCGCCGAAGCCTCTTTGGTCACGTCCGTGCCTGTTTTGCCCATTGCCACTCCAATATCAGCCTCTTTTAAAGCCGGCGCATCATTGACGCCATCGCCCGTCATCGCAACGACGTCACCCTTTGCTTTCCACGCTCTCACCACCCGCAACTTATGCGGTGGCGACACGCGGGCGTACACACGAATGTGCTCTACGCGCTCATCCAATTCCTCATCCGTTAAGCGGTCAAGCTCCGGCCCCGTGATAATTTCATCTTGTGGCGCAAGCATGCCCATTTTTTCTCCGATGGCCCGAGCCGTTTTTGGATGGTCCCCGGTAATCATCACAGTCCTGAGTCCCGCCCGTTTCGCCTCTTTAATGGCGTGAATCGCTTCGGGGCGCGGCGGGTCAATCATGCCCACGAGACCTAACAAGACCAAGTCTTCTTCCCACTGGTCTTCTGATTCATCCCCGCGCACCGGGCGGTACGCGATGGCCAGCACGCGCAAAGCCTCGTCGGCCATGCGGTCATTGACCTCACTGGCTTGCTGCTGAAGCCGGCGGTCCATAGGGATTACTCGGTCGGCCCGTTCAACAAACCGGCACCGGGGAAGAATGACATCAGGCGCGCCCTTCACGTACACCGCCTTGTGATTTTGGCGATCCACGGCCAAGACCGCCATGCGCTGCCGTTCCGACTCAAAAGGAATCTCGCCTTGCCGCACATATTCGCGCGCAATATCTTGGGGACTTAACCCGCTATCACCAGCAGCCCAAATCAAAGCAATTTCTGTAGGATCGCCTTGGGCTTTGTCACTGTCATGCCCGCGTGATGGGGCCACCACCGCATTATTGCATAACACGGCACTAGTCAGGAGTTTGCGAACGGTCGGATCTTGAGTAGCGCTTGCACTAGGCTCAACAATCTTATCCCCTGCCCACATGGCCGTGACCGTCATTTGATTTTTGGTGAGCGTTCCCGTCTTATCCGTGCAAATGACGGTCGTGCACCCCAAGGTTTCGACGGCGGGAAGGCGGCGCACGATAGCATGTGCCCGAATCATGCGCTGAACCCCTAAAGCTAACGCGATGGTCACAATCGCCGGTAGTCCCTCAGGAATGGCTGCAACCGCCAGACTGACTCCGGTCAGAAACATTTGGTACAACGGCTCCCCGCGAAAGAGCCCCGTGACCACCACAACTAACACGATGAGCAAGGACAAATACACTAAAATCTTTCCCAAATGTTCCAAACGGCGCTGTAAAGGCGTTTGGTCCTCCACGGCCTCCCGCATAAGATGGGCAATCGTCCCCATCTCCGTTTGCATTCCCGTTTGTACGACCACGGCGCGCCCACGACCATGCGACACGGCCGTTCCCATGTAAACCATATTGCGGCGATCCGCCACCGGGACATCTGGGTCCTCCACAGGAGCTAACGTCTTGCGAACACTTTGAGATTCCCCCGTAAGTGCCGCCTCATCGGTTTTCAAGCCCCATACCTCAATCAGCCGACAGTCCGCCGGAATGCGGTCGCCCGCTTCGAGTTCAATCACGTCGCCCGGAACCAGTTCTTCCGCGCGAATGGTCTGCACGGTGCCGTCGCGCACCACATGCGCTTCAGGGGCTGTCAATTGCTTTAAGGTTTCCACCGACTTTTCCGCCCGGTATTCTTGAATAAACCCCAGCGCCGCATTCATGATCACAATGGCGACAATGGTGATAGCATCGCCGACTTCTCCCAGCAGAAACGACACAATGGTAGCGCCTATTAGAACCAGCACCATAAAGTCTTGAAACTGACTGAGGAAAATGCTCCACCATGGCGTCTTATCCGCCGCGACAATCGCATTGAGTCCGATTTCCCGAAGCCTGGCGTCCGCTTCTGCTTGATTCAGACCGCGGTCGCCAGTAGACCGCAATTGGATGAGTGTTTCTTCGCCTGTTAAGGTATGCCACAGCTCGGCCACACCTATCCCTCCTGTCCCATTCGGGTAATTCCTATGTCCCCAAGGACAAGATCAGAACAGATGGCGCCTACTTGCTGATTATCTGACAGCCGACGTATTAGGCTTCAAGCGTCTTACCGCATGGCTTAAAGCCCATGCCATAAGCACACTGACCGCGCCTAATACCCAAAAACCCGAAGCAAAATGTAACGGCTCGATGACGGCACCAAAAATCGGTGGTCCCATCACAATGCCTACATTTTCGCCAATGATGACCAAGGCCATGGCTCCTGGTACATCATGCGGCGATTGTGCAAGGCGACCGGGGGCTGCAAAAATCAAGGTCGGAATCACCCCGCCTAACGCGCCGGTTAATAAGCTGGCCGTCAAGACTACCGGCCATGAACCATAGGCAAATATCACCCATAATCCTGCTAAAATCCAAGCGGGCACCACGAAGACAAGGTACCACCGGGTTTTAGGATGGGATAGGGCCATGCCTGAAATGACGTTAAAGCCGGCATTAACAAGACTCACCACGGCTGCAATCAATCCGGCATGCACCAACGTCAAATGAAAGCGCTGGGTGTAAAATGTCGTAACCCAAGTATTAAAAGCAAAAAAATCAAAGGTGAAACAGGTAAATGCCAAAGCCACCCACAGCATCGGATTGCGAATGGCTGGCGACATCGTAGGTGCCCCGGAGTCCGTCCCATCCCACGTAATGCGACGCATCGGTACTGCAGCCAATGCCAAAGCCGCGACAATGTCACACGCCACCAAAACGTCTTCGAGCGGCGCGACCGACGCGAGGTGCCCTAGTAAAGGGGCCACGATGAACATCACCACACTCCCGACGGGGACCCATGTCGCCCAGACCCCCATCGCTGCGGCATGGTAACGATCGGGCACCTGCTGGGAGATGGCAGCGGGCGCCCCGACGGAGATGAGGCCAAAGCCCAGCCCGGAAAAAAATCGAGCCGCTAAGACAGCCAGAAAATTGCCTTGGTGATAAGCGGTCATGAGCACAACCGCGCCAATGGCCGATAAAGCCAGCCCCAGTAACTGAGTCGCTTTGGCTCCAAAACGGTGGGTGAATCGCCCCGCTGGCAACGCCGCGATGACGGTCGCCAACGCAAATAAGGACATAAGGAGGCCCGCGGATCCTGAAGAGATATGCAAGTGACGCTGAAAGACGGGGGTCACCGGCGCGACGGAAAACTCCGTCATGGTCCCTGCTAATCCCACAAAATAACAGACCGCAACGAGACGGACGACCGAACCTTTCATCCTATGCGGCCCCTTTCTCTGTGTTTTCTTAATTTCCTACACCCCAAGGACATAAAATCACTTTGCGGCGCTCTTTACCCTCAGCTATTGCTTGATAAATTTCGGGTGCACTTTCGAGAGGCACCGGATGCAATTCTGGCTGCAATAAAGCCTGATGGTCCACCGTCTGCACCAGTGCCGCGAGAATGTGCTGACTTTTTGGGGGTTCAAAGGCCAACGAGTCCACGCCCAACATGTGAGCTTGTCGGTGATAGAAATCGACCACATTAAACGATACCGTGGGTCCCCCCACCGAAGCCAGCACAATCCAGCGTCCGTTCTGACCAAGGCATTGTCCATGGTCAGCAAACGTAGATCCTCCTACGGTATCTACAATGATGTCAACGCCCTTCCCCTGGGTCATCTCCTTAACCACTTCAACTAAATTTTGTCGGCTGGTGTCCACGGTCTCGTCAAGGCCGAGAATGTCCAATGCTTCTTGGCGTCTGCCCACTCCAATCACGCGGCATTGCTGAGCTCGTGCAATGGATAAGGCGGCAAGTCCCACCGCGCCGGTTATCCCAATGATGAGCACCGTCTCGCCCCGCGAAACCTGCGCTTTAGTATGCAGTCCTTCCCATGCGGTCGTATAAGGGACCCCCAACGCCGCTAGTTGATAATCGGTAAGGTCATCGGGCGACGGCACCACGGTCTTATGTGAAATCACAAGATATTGGGCATGCGATCCCGGCTTGATAAACCCGAGCGAACTTGCCGAACCAAAAACACGTCGCCCGATCCAATCCTTGGGACCCTCTTCCACAAGACCCGCAAAATCCCTTCCCGGAATGCACGGAAATTGGGTCTGAGGAAAGACTCCTTGAACGTTTCTCACATCGCTGGGATTAATCGCGGCTGCCTTCACTTTGATCAAAAGCTCACCCTGTCCTATGGAAGGACGCGGGATTTCCTCGAGACGAACGTGGGCTTTTGGGTTAGGTTGCACGGTCTGTATCGCCTTCAGCACATATCCCTCCTATGTCTATAACAATTTAAGCATAACGCAAAAGACAGCAGCCAACGGGCTGCCGTCTTGTTAGACCGTATGTAGTCCTACATATTTTGCGCGATTTTTTCTTTAATAGCGGGATCGCTTTGCTCCAACGCTTCTTGCAACATTTTCATGTCGCGTTGGGCTAGCGGAGGTGAGAGATGTGATGCGGCCTTCATGCGCATCATTAAAAATGGCTTAAGCGCAGAGTCTGGCAAGCCGGCTGCGAGCTTCAAGTTCGTCAAGCAAAGATTGCGATATTGCTCGTCGGTTCCCTTTTCCGCCATTTGTCCGATAAGCGCCTCAAAGGCACTCATCTGTTCACTTTCCGGCATTTCCATCAACTTCTCAAACATCTTTCCCATCGCCACTTCGCGTTCATGTGCGGGCATCGATCCAATAGCTATGACATCAATTTCGTCCATCTGTGATTCCTCCTTGAATGATACTGCCCATAATTGACGCATCTGTAGTGTACTACAAAAAGCCAGTGCGTCCTTGTTATTAATGTAGCCATCCATGTAAAACCTATGCCTTCGCGCGGCTTTCTTGACGCATTTGGCATACTCTCGTTCCTTAGCCATTATTGCCTAACACTTCTCAGGCTTCCATGATGCATCTTTACCATTTTTGGGTAGATGTTCGGTAATTAAAACAGGTTCCTTGCGTTCTAGGGGCCAAGCGATGCCGTCGAAAAGGCGTTCAAGGCCCTTTATCCAAAACTTTTGTGGCGAGCCCGTGGTTGTGGTCGAACCAAACGCCTAATACGCATAGCCATCGTCTTTCCCTCAAGTCACCCCCTTCTTACAATATTGCAATTGAGCGAGAAATAACGCAAAAAGATGTAGAACAAACAGATTTTGGCATATAACCACGATTAGCCGACTCCCATTCGTGATCTTGCACCGCCATATGACTTATCAAATTATGCGCCCTGATCTATATCATATATGCAAGAATTTCTTATATCCTCAAATTCATGGAGGTGGGAGTCATGACGTGGAGAAACTGGACAATGGCCGTGATGGGGGCATGGTTTGCGCTATCCGCTTGGGTTCTAAACCCCATGCACTCTTCACCATATTTCTGGACGGCCATTATTTTGGGAGGACTTGTTCTGATTGGCAGTCTTTGGGAGTTGGTCGATAACGTGTTCCGGCCTTCGGTATATTACCTAGAAGCCTTGTTCGGACTCTACTTGGGGCTGTCTCCTTTTGTTTACAGCTTCACCCGGCATGGGTGGGCCACCGCTATCACGACGATTTTGGGTGCAGCAATCTTCGTCGGCGGCTTATGGCAGGCGCGCACGAAGAATTCTCAGGCCGAACGAACGCCCGACCACCCCAACCACCGGGTTGCATCATAACACGCGATTCGAGCCGCTAACCACGCGGCTCTTTTGCTTCATGGGACGTCTCGAATCTCACCTCGTACCATAATTGACACCGAATGATTGTTCTGCCGTCTGTTTGAGCGTTTCGGCGACCGACTGTGAGACACGTAAAGAGAGCACCTCCGTGTCGAGCCGGGCACGTTGTTGAGGCGTTAGGCTATCAACACGGCACGCGGTCGCCCCCTAGGATTTGCGACCCCAAAAGGTACGTCCATCCAGGAAAGATCCGGCTCCCGATAATACGGTCCTGCTATTTCTTGGGATAAGATGGTTCACGGGCTTCGGCTGCTTTGTTCTCACTAGGCTGGACATGGTGTATCCCGTCCCTTTAAGAGGCGGGCTTTTGTTGATTCTGTAGCATTTCTGTGCATTGGATCTGATTGCTCAAGCGGGTCATGGCCTTCCCATGAGGGGCTTGTATTGCTCTGTCCCGCCATGTCCTCTAACAATCTCCCGAATCGCGTGCGGATCGGTCTTCCGCCGCTTCCGCCAGGACTTCAGCGCCGCATAGAAACCCCGGACGACGGCATCGGGGTTATGGGCGTGCGGTGAGCCGAACGTGTAGCAGCGCATCATCGTGGCGGGCTTGAGCCACACATTCTGTTTGCGCACCGTGCGCCAGAAGCTGACCACAGTGGCGCTGTACACCAAGCGCAACAGGTCCGGAACGCCTTTCAACACCCATTCCATCGTCCTTAACCCGTTATGCAGAGAATATGTGGACATTCCATAATACAGGACCCTTTGTCTAAACGGATGGGCACCGCGCGATCCGCACGGTGTGCGGGCTGCGGCATTGGTTGACAGAATGACGGAAAGCGTAGTATAACGAAATCGTAAGCGACACCCAAGCATAACAACCGCCCGAGTCGGGTAAACTCGGACGGTACCGGTTCAGCTTTACGAATCGGGGCTTTAGATTTTCAGGCTTTTGGGTCGCGAGCCGTTAGAGCCTGAAGACCCCCAACGAATACTTTCGGGAAATAGCGTCGTGTGGCGTTATTTCTTCTTATTTTCGTTCGACTTGAGCAAACGCTTCACGCGTTTCATCATCGAGGGTGTGACCACAACAATAAGCATAGGCATCATCCTCGCGTCCTGGTTAAAAAAACCTACGATAATCTCTTTCGGCTTTTCTCGGCCCCTAACGGGACCCGCAGTCCTCACAGGATTCGTCTGCTCGGGGGTGGCTTCCGCCCCATCGCGTGGGGATGTTTTCCCCCCACGCACCGCTCAAGATCCCGGCAGGAGAAGGATGGCAGGAAACTCCCATCGGTGTCCCGTCGGTGGTGCCCTGAGCCCCAGTGTTACTGGGCCCTCATCAAGATGCCCCGTCGCTCCTTTCGCCACGTGGTGGCGACGGGGGAATGCGATATGGGTCATTCGGAGAATAACGTCTTGCGATACCCTAACCAGGCACTCAAATACTGATGGTGCGATGCCAACGTCTTCGTCATGATCCGTTTAATCCGAGCCCATGCACTCCAATCATTTTTCCGATAAGTGGGGTCGTTCCATTGATCGCGGTCTTGCATCCAGAGCCGCAAGGCTTTCGGGACGTTTTCTCGGCGGACTTTCAGTCCGCCTCGTCGTCCGATCACGAGGGCCGCGGCGTGATGCACGCTCATCCCGTATTGCGGCTGATACTTGAACCGCCCGATAATCGAGGTATAAGCCGGTTTGACTTTCCGCAAGGCGACGCCTTCCCGCGCGGCCTGTCGTTCGACCGCTGTCAGCAAGGCCCGGTAATTAAACTGGTGCGTCACGCGGTTAAACTTGGCGCTCACATCCCGATCATGGATGAACTGCAAGTCTTCCACGACCAGTCCCGCTCCACGAGCCTTAGCCCACTGAACGGTCTCGACCGCGAGACCTCCCACCAACGCGTCGCGTTGGGTCGATCGGACATCGAAGCGCCGCGTTTAACAACGGCGGCGTCTGCTTGGGATTCTGATGAATGGGGGTAAGTTTTCTACCTTTGGTCCAAGGGCACAAAGGTCCGGTGTTCAGGTCCAGTGTAATCGGCGCGGGGCCGAATAATCCGGTTATGCCGATATTGCTCAAGGATATGAGCTGTCCAACCCGCAATCCGGGACACCGCAAATACCGGGGTAAACAATTCGCTGGGAATCCCCATTAATGCATACACGGAGCCCGAGTAAAAGTCTACATTGGGATATAACGCCTTCTTCGCCTGAATATGCTGGCGCACTGCTTCTAACATGTCATAATAATGTAGATTCTGGGCCTTTTCTCCCAAATCATGAGACAGCCGGCGAAGAATAGTCGCCCGGGGGTCTTCGGTCTTATACACCCGGTGGCCAAAGCCCATAATTTTTTCGCGGTTGGCTAACGCGTGATCCAACCACGGCTTTACATTGTCAACCGTCCCGATCTTCTCAAGCATAACCATGACTTGCTCATTGGCACCGCCATGCAAGGGTCCTTTAAGCGTTCCCACAGCCGACGTCACCGCCGAATACAAGTCCGTCAACGTCGCGGCTGTCACACGCGCCGCAAAGGTTGAAGCATTGAGCTCATGGTCCGCATGAAGCACTAATGCCGTGTTGAAAACGTGCGCATCAAGTGCAGGGGGACGCTTGCCCGTCAGCATATATAAAAAGTTTTCCGCAAGACTTAATTGAGCATCAGGAGCGACCGGATCATGTCCTTGGTGATGCCGCTCAAACGCTGCGACCATGGTCGGCACTTGCGCCACGAGGCGCATAGCCTTACGGTAACTAGCCTCGTAGGAATTGTCATGCGAGTCCGGGTCATAAATGCCTGCGAGGCTCACCGCCGTCCTCAACGCGTCCATGGGATTTGTATTATCGGGCAACGACATCAACAAATCATAGACGGGTTGAGCCAGCGACCGCATTGCTGTCAGGGTCTTGGTAAAGTCTTGCAACTGGGACCGATTAGGTAATTGGCCTTCCCACAAAAGATAGACGACCTCTTCAAAACTCGTCTGTTCCGCCAGGTCTTCGACACTATATCCGCGGTATACCAGACGCCCTTCCTTGCCATCAATGAAGCAAATTTCTGAGGTGCCTGCCACTACATCTTCTAGGCCTTCTTTGAATTCTACATCAGACATGGCTGTTGGCCTCCTTATTTCCAAAATCCTGGCTCAAAAAGGTTTGCGTTCTCTAAAAAATTGACTCCGGCGGGTGCCCGTCACAGTGCGGGGCACCCATTATATCCACGAGTACCTGATTTTGCCCGATGTCTGCGCCGTTATTGCAGAAATTCCTGAGGGCGTGATATTAGTCGAGCAATTTCGCCCCGCGCTCGGTCGAAAAATTTTGGAGTTGCCGGCCGGACGCTTACGTCGCGGCGAAGATCCGGTCCAAGGGGCAAGGCGAGAGTTACAAGAAGAAACAGGTTACCAAGCCGGGGACATGCGCCTGTTATCTCGCTTTTATCCATCGGTCGGCCTGTCGCGGCACAAAGTCCATCTCTATTACACCGTAAACCCTGTACCGGGCCCTACGCACTGGGATGCGACGGAAGAAATTGAGGTCAAAATCATTCCGGTGAGCGAAGTGCCTAATCTCCTGATAGAGGGACGAGCCGCCGATGCCAAAACACATCTTGGTCTGGTGTATTTTCTTAATGCCCGGGGTTGGCTGTTACAACGAGGACGTTGGCGCCCAGCGCAGGAAATCGCCAAACCTCCGCAGTAAAGTGACTCCCCGCCAACGACCTTTTGCGTTAAAATAATAGGGTAAAAATGCGCGGCATTTTTACCCTATTTGTGGGATCTTACACTGGGTGAAAGAGGGATGGAGCAAATGACGTGCGAGCATTGCGGCAGCAATATCAGCCCTGATGGGACCAGTTGTCCTCAGTGTGGTTTTGAAATTCCCAAACCGAGCGCCTCGAAAAAGAGCGCCAAAGTGGTGCCATTTCGTCCGCGCAAAAAGGCGCGCCGTCCGGTACCATCCAAAAAGCGCCCTCCTACTCCCACGTTTTTTTGGTGGTTCATTGCCATTTTAGCGGCGGCCATCATCTTGCCCTATATTGTGCCAATGCATCCGTAACGGCGTTAAACCGCTTCATCTGTCCACTGTGTCCCGTTATGACGCGCCACATGGGGAGCCCCTTGACGGATGGTCCGGATTTGCACGGCTGCACCCCATAATCTTTGCGCGATTTGCGCGAGGGCAAATGGCAATTGGTAGAAGTCAAGTTCTCGACCATCATCGTTATGCCAAAGCGACAGTTCTCCTGTACTCTTGGTGATGTCCTCCATGACGTGGATATAGGGCACGCCCCCGTGTTCAACGTCTTGGATGAGTTGCTGGCGGATTTTTTCTACATCCGCAGCGACAGCGGCATTGCCGGCATCTTTCTCCCGGTAGACCCCGAGTTGTGCCGTTTGCGCGATTTCTGGTGTCAACGCACCTCGAATGAGTCCGACGTCATCCCAAAAATCGCGCGCTTGGAAGACTCCAGCCAATCCTTGCTCGCGGTAAATCGCTTGGTACAGAAGACTGCCCAACACATAGGGATTTAACGTCGGCGGATGCACTTCGAGCAATTTCGCATTTAAAGCGGCCACATCCCACAACCGATCTCCCGTGAGCGCCAGATGGCGCAGAATTCTTGTGTGCCAAAACGTCGCATAACCTTCATTGCTAATTTTGGAAATCTGTTGGGGCCAAAAATACTGGGCTTCGGCCCGTAACATCAAAAGGACCTCGCGCTCCCAGTCCTGCAATACCGGGCTATAACGGGCAACGAATCCAATAACGTCCGCCGGATCCGTGCCCACTACCGGGCTCGCGTTCACAGGTCCCAAAAAGTCGGCCAACACCAAGCCTGCATCAATTAAACTTTCGACGCGTTCGGTCCCATATTCCTGGCGCATGGCTGCCAAATAGCGAGCATGCCGCGCGGTTTGATGCAAAATCAAGCGATTTGTCGGCGCAAACAGGCGCGAATGCCCAAAGAAATCGACGTGGGCCATCACATGGGCTACAATTAACATCGCTTGCGCGGGCGTGCTACTGCGGTCAATAAAGGCAAAATAGGGACGACTGTTAATCACCAACTCATAGATATGCGACAGACGGTAATCATAGGCCGTCTTCAGACGGCCAAAACTTTTGCCGAAACTCCAGTGTGCGTAGCGAATGGGAAGCCCTTGATACGAGGCCAAGGCTTGAATATCTTCTCCGTCTACCAGTTCAAAATGGATGTGGTCGCAACTCAGCCCTAACAACTCCGCAACCGGCCAGACCGTATCCACCAACTCATTAAGCGTGCTGGGCGTGATCATGCGGGCCTCCATCCTTTGCAAAGTAGTACTCGAGCGCGTGGAAAATATCTTCCTTTTGCCGCAATAAGGTCACTCCGATTCCGGACGCCTCCGCGAACGCTTGATAAAGGGGCGAGGGGTTGCGATCGGTATCGTGAATCTCGCCATACCCAAAGAGATTGGTCTCTTGCGCCAACATCCCCCCAATTTCCACCGCCAAAGCATTATCCGACGTCAGATTCCCCCCATCGGTAAAATGAAAGGCATAGCGATTGTAACGGTCGGCCGGATAACGGTCGGCTAAGATATCCAACGCTAAGCGGTATACCGACGACGACACCGTTCCCCCCGAGGAGCCACGGCGGAAAAAATTCTCTTCGTCGACCTCCCGGGCGCGCACATCGTGCGCTAAAAACACAATATCAACGCGCGGGTAATTGCGGCGGAGAAATTCTACCGTCCAAAAGAAGAAGCTTTTGGCCAAATATTTTTCAAACGTCCCCATCGATCCCGATGTATCCATCATCGCCACGACCACAGCGCCGCCTTCTTCTTGCGGCAATTCATCATACCGCCAATAGCGAAAATCCTTAGCAATCAAGGGTGGCGCCGCCTCTTGACGATGGAGGGCACGGCGTTTGAGACTCTCACGCAACGTGGGCCGTCGAACCCATTGGCTTTTAGGCCCGGATGTGGCCCAACTTTGGGGACGATCTTCATATCCATTGCCTAAGGACCGCTTCTGCGGATCCAAATCGGGCAAGCCTAGGCGTTCAAAGACAATGTCGGCAGCGTCCTCGAGCGTAATCGTCGTATCTTCCACATCCATCCCGGGCTCGTGTCCGCCTTCATGGCCCGGTTCCGCATTACTGCGGCCTGGTTGGCCCCCTTGCGCGCTGTCTGCGCCCATTTGGCCGACGCTTTGGGCTTGCTGCCGGTCAAAGCAAATGCGAAATTCACGCAATAGTGGCAAGGGCACATTGATGACCTTGCGGCCATCAGACAACGTAATTTGTTCATCGGAGACCAAGTCCGCCAGATTGGCCTTGACCGCTTCCCGCACCTTTTGGTCATGGCGCCACTGATCGCGATGAACGGCATGATATTGAAAGGCTTCGCCCCACCCAATGCTATATCGACGATCGTTCACCGGTTGAGCAACCCCCCCACATGATGAATGGCTTTGGCCGCGCACCGGGGGCAAAATTGGCCTGAGGCCACCAACACTTCCGCCGCTTGTTCGACACGTTCCAAGGTCTTAGGGTCAGGATTTAAGGACTGAGTGGTAATTTTGACAACGTCACGAAGGTCATCAAAGAGTTTATTCTCTAAGGCTTGTTGGAGCCGTGGGTACTCGCGCAGAGCCAGAGTTTCCCGCCGTGCCTTGGCCAGTTCAATGCGCGCAAAAATTTCTGACCGAAACGCGGGCGCTTGCAAGGCCGAGACACTTAAATGCTCCTCGACCGACCGCATCAGGGTCTCATCGGCGGCTTTATGCTCGCTATAGCGTATCACGTGGTCCAAATAATTGCGGTACAACCGGTCCAATTCGTCGCTCCAGTCGTCGGCGAAAGCGGCCAGCACCGCGTGTTCAATCTCTTGGTCATATAAACTTTTCGCAGTTTGCAACCAGTCTGCCAAATCTGTGCGCAGTGTCCTATCGCCAAAGGGATTTTGGTCCAAGCCCGTGCGCAGCGCCTCAAACACATCGAGGGCATCAATACATTCGCGTCCAGGATCGGCACACAATGCCGCTAACCGGTTAATGACGTAACGGGGGTCGAGTCCCGTCATGCCTTCACCCAAGGCCCGCGCCTCTTGCATCATGGCCACCGTTTCGGGGTCGGACGGCGCTTTGTGATATGTCAGCATCTTGCTTAACCGGTCATGGCCGGGTTTAGGCAATTCTTTCAAGCGCGACAAAATCGCCACGTGGGCGGCGGCTTTGAGGGCGTAGCCGCTTAGGTGAATGGCGGGCTCTTTATAGGGAGCTAACATCTTGTCATAGATTTGGACCTCAGCGGCGGTATTCAAATTGTATGGTACAGGGACGATAAACATCCGCGACAACAGCGCTTCATTGCGGGGATTTTGCAAAAAGGCGCGAAACTCGTGCTCGTTGGTATGGCCAATGACCACTTCATCGGCCGAAATCAACTGGAAACGCCCGGTTTTGACATTGCCTTCCTGACTCAAAGATAACAGCTGGTAGAGAAACTTTTCATCAAGTTTGAGCATCTCTTGAAACTCGACTAGCCCTCGATTCGCAATATTTAATTCCCCATCAAAACGAAACGCCCGGGGATCAGACTCGGCGCCGAATTCCGCTAAGCCTTGAAAGTCGACGGATCCGGTTAAATCCGCAATATCTTGCGACTTCGGGTCCGATGGCGCGTAGGTTCCAATCCCAATGCGGCGCTGTTCGGACAAAACCACCCGTTCAACCGGAACTTGCCCAATATGTCCTTGATAGGTATTTTGCACACGCCATTGACACACCGGACACAAATCGCCTTCTATGGCAACGCCTAACTCCAGCTCCAATTGCGAGCGTTGGCTGGTAGGAATGAGGTGGAGCGGTTCTTCGTGCATCGGACAACCCGCGATACCGAACAAGATGCCCTCAGGGCTCTGTGTAAATGCTTCCAGCCCCCTTTTGAGCAGCGTGACTAGGGTTGATTTGCCGCCACTGACCGGTCCGACCAGCAGCACAATCCGCTTCTTCACTTCAAATCCGCGCGCTGCAGGGCGCAAATATTCCTCCACGAAACTTGTAATCGCGGTGTCAATCCCAAATAAATGGTCAGTAAAAAATGGATAGCGGTGATCGGTACTGCCCGCCCCGTACTGCATGACCATGCGCCACAGGCGCTGGTGGGCATTGTCTGCGACTTCGGGGCGCGCGCGCACAAAATCGAGATATTCACTGAAAGTACCGGACCACTCCCCAAGCGGCAATGGCGCCATGCGTTCTGAGCTTCCTGCATTTTGACCGGACAACAAGGAAATCCCCTCCTCATAGTGGGTGATGGTTCTGTCCTAGTGTCTCCCAATATCGTCCACTTTATCCGTTTGTTGCCAACTCAGCGAAACCAATGATTTTTCTTCATGTAGACCAGCAACACCGCCGTAATTAAAAACATCACGGTCAAGGAATACCAATAGCCATAGTGCCAATGCAGTTCGGGAATATAAAAGTTCATCCCGTATATCGACGCCACGGTAGTTGCCGGTAAGGCCAACACGGAGATAATGGTCAAGAACTTCATGACTTTATTAATTTCATTGGACTGCATGCCTGAATAGGCTTCCACCAAGCCCTCCAAGCCATCACGGTATGATTCAATATCGCTTAGGACTTCTTGGGCCTGGCTATACAAGTCCTCAAAATAGGGCCGGTTGCGCACCGCAACGTAACGGATGTGCTCTTTCAACAACGCATAAATTTTGAGTTCCGGGCGCACGACATTGTAGAGCCAGTACGTTTTTTTGCGCAGTGCCACAATATCCAAGGCTAAATTGCGGTAGGGTTCCTTGAGCAGTCTGGCGTGCAATTTTTCAAATTGGTCGCTGATGTGATGCGTTGCCGTGTAAAAGTGATGAAGGTGGCCGTATAAGAGCCGGTACAGAGCGAAATCAATCCCTTCATCCAGGGATTCATCATGCAAGATATGCTGCCAAGCTTCTTCGACAATCCCGTTATCCCCGTCAAAGTGCGTGGTCACTAAAAAGTTTTGGCCGAGAAATATCCCAATCGGTTTGGTGTGGTCAGGAAAGGTATCTTGCACTGGGTCAGAAATCACCATGACAACCGCGTCTTCTTCAATTAAAAAGCCCGAGCTGCGGCGTCCTCCATGTAAGACGCGCTCCACGGCTAAGGGGTGTGCCGTGTATAAGCGCCGCACCACGCCAGCTAGGTCCGATTCTTCACCTTGGGGGATATCGATCCATAAGGCTTGTGCCTGTTTAGGCCACTGGGTGGTTTCATGGCTATGCTCCTGGTGCTTTCCCACCGACATGTACCGCGGCATCATCCTGGCCTCCTTCCGTCGTCTTGTCTTGGTCAGAATCCCCGATCCCGTCACCATGTATGCCTGGCTGGGAAATGACCCACAATAAGGCCGTTCGATTGTCGGCAACAATGCTTAGACTGCAAAGGAGGATACCATGTCCAGTTCAGGTCCTATTAACTGGACCCCTATGATTGTGGGGTTCGCCGCGGGGTTTCTCTCCCGCCTCATTTCCCTCAGATCCGGCCGGACTCACTATCCCGGCTACCCTTCGGGCTATATCTCGCAAATTGCTTTGGCAGTCATTGCCGCGATGATTGGATCAAGCATCCTCACCTCGCTATTAGGCAAGGAATTCACTGCGGCGACGTTTTTAACACTGGCTGCCACCCAATTTCGCGACGTGCGCAATACCGAACGCAAAACCTTGGAGCAAGAAGAGCATTTGATTTTAGTGTCCCGGGGGGCTGGATATATCGAAGGGATTGCCATTACCTATGAAGCCCGGAACTATTTAGCCATGCTGGTCGCACTCCTAGGTTCGGCGCTCACATTGGCTGGGGGGCTCATGGTGGGCATCATTGGCAGCGTCATCGTCTTGATCATCTCGGAAATCTTCATGTCTGGTAAGCGCGTGGGTGATCTTATCGATGTGCAGCCAGCCAAGATTAGCTTTGACAAAGGGTCACTGCTGTACGCAGGGGACGTCATGATGATGGAAGTAGGACTCCCCCATTCCCGTGAACGTTACGAAAAAGAGGGGCTCGCCGTCGTCTTAACGCCTAAGGACGAACGCGGTCAAGCCATCTTGTGGAACGTCTCGCAGCGTCAAGCTATTACATATGAGGCGGCTGCAGCGGTCGGGGCACAAAAAGATATCGGGTACCCTGAACAAAGCCCGTTGTGCCGGATGGAGATGCCCGCTGGCACGGGAAAAGCCGGCCTATCGATTTTGCCGGTCGACCGCGATATGGCCAAATTGATTAAAGCCATTAAAAACACCCCCGTGCTCGAATCCGATAAATGGAGCAAAATGAGTAGCCCGGTCCTGAAACGGAAGGAGATGTAGACAATGGCTGACGCCCCAACGCCCGTCATGTTTGCGATTGTCACCACTAAAAAGGATTCGGTGACGGGAGGCATGGCTCCCATTTTCATCGCGGAAGATGACCAAGAGCGCGAACGCATCGCCATGTGGATTTCGCGCATTACCAATGCCATCGTGCATGATTTGCACAATGGCACGCTCATTTTAACCGTGAATCAATCCTCGTAGTGGCTCGTGCGGGGCATTTCTGATACCATAAAAAGGTACCCGAGAGGAGCCACGCACTGTCTCATGGAACTTATGGAAGGCCTTTTAACCCGTCGCACCATCCATCTTTTTCGGCCCGGTCCCGTGCCACAGGCCGTGATTGAAGCTATGCTCGAGGCCGCTGTGCAAGCGCCCAATCACCACATGACTCAACCCTGGCGGTTTGTTGTCCTCCAGGGTGACAGTCTTGCCCAATTAGCCCGCATTCGCTACCACGTCGCGTGGCATAAAGCCGTGTCCCAAAATCGTCCGGACCCCGAAAGACTGGCCATGAAAGCCCAAAACGACTATATGGCCGTGCCCGTGATTATCGGCGTCATTCAACAATTGGCTTCGGATCCCCACCGACAAGAAGAAGACTACGCGGCGGTGAGTTGCGCAACGTACGGGATGCTTTTGGCTGCTTGGAGTTTTGGTGTGGGTACCCATTGGGCAACCGGCGGCATTACCCAAGCCCAAGACGCCCGCGCCTTACTTCAGGTACAAGACCATGAGCGTATTACCGGATTTATTCGCGTCGGATATCCGGCGACCGTGCCCGAGGTTCCTCGTGACCCGGCCACCCACCGTACGCTTTGGTTATCATAGCGCGTTAGAAAGGAGCGGCTATGCCTAAAAGTCCCATTTACACCCGAAATGGTGACAACGGAGTTACCCGTCTTAGCACCGGTCAAAAAATCGAGAAACATTCGCAGCGTGTCACGGCGTATGGGACATTATATGAGCTCAACGCCTTTATTGGGCAAGCCCGTGCCCATTTGTCCAACGCCAGACCGGCAAATCCTCCAGCGCCATGGGAAGAACTGGAGCGCTTTTTACATGATTTGCAGCACCGTCTCTTTTTAGTGGGGGCAGACCTCTCCTCCCTTCAAGAGCGGGCCGAAACAGCGAAAACCCCCGCCAGTCTTACGAAACAGTTGGAAGCGTTAGCCGACCTTTTGCGCGACAACACCCCACCCTGGCGGCCTTTTACCATTCCAGAGGGAACGCTCGCGGCCACCAGCTTGTATGTGGCCACCACGGTGTGCCGGCGGGCCGAGCGGGAAATTTGGAGTCTCAACAAAATTGAGCCGGTGGAACACAACGTGATGACCTTTATGAACCGACTCTCCGATGTCCTATTTGCGGCTGGACGTTATGTCAACGCCCAATTAGGTGTCCATGAAGAAGCCACCCGCCAGCCCGATCTCTATTAATAGCCAAAGACGTGGGTATGCCCACGTCTTTGGTTGATTTTGTTTAGCGGTATGACGCCCCCGGTAATTGGCTATACTGCCGATGGCAGGAGGTCATACGTACTATGCTCAAAGCATCAACGACAGTCCACAAAATTATTACCGCCATGATTGTTGTCGCGATCGTATTGCTCGAGACACCAGCGCCTTACGGGCATCAAGGGATTTCTCCGCGCTATTTAAGTGTTGCCCTCGGCGCAGGCCTTATTACCGGCATCCTCGGGGCGTTGGTTGACCGGACGGTCGGCTACCGTCAGGCTTTATTCGAGCGGTTTCTCGTGTGGGGCACCATTACCATGGTGACCGTCTATTTTAGCGGCTTTTTTCTCCCCGGGCTGCACATCTCCACCATCGCCACCGCAATAGCCGCCTTGGCCACGGCCTTGCTCGAAATCTTACTCCCCGCCTCGGCGGCTTAAACCTCAAATAAGGGGAGCGTCCACCGTCCCCGTACTAAGCTAAGCCATAAGAAGGCTAAGCCCAGCCATAACAGGCCCATGAGCCACCAAGGCGCGCCAAACACCATGCCCGCTCCAAATAACACGGAATACCAAGGAATCACGCGCCCGGCCCAAAAGTGAAAACAATGAGTTTCTTTGGCCGCCATGATCGCACTGCCCGCAATCGTTAACGCCCATGCGCCCAATGACCAAAAAGGCCATAGCACTAACCCTAAGACCACCAAACTTCGTACAATCCACCGCCACTGCTTCAGCCACACCAGGAAAGTCCAGCCTGCCACAGCCAGTCCGGCACTGACCAATCCCTGAATCCAAAACATCGCACGCTCGGCCCGCATCAAGGTCGCTACGGCCGCGGCCACCATGGCCAATGCGGTCCATCCCAAACTCATCCGGTACACTTTGTCACGCTTGGCCGGATACGGGGGCATGATAATGCCTGGGGGCGGCGTCAAATGTTTAATCAGTTCCTCGCGTGATATCTTGGCCATCGGTCCACACCCTCTTTGTTTCAATCCGGCGTCCACACCCGGACACCATGGGCAACGCTCGCAGGGCCTGAAGACTCTGCCACGATCCTTGCAGGCGAATCCCGTCCACCCTAAATGCTTTGCCCTGATCATTGCCCACAATCACTGCATGCGGGCCCGGAAAATCGCGCTGCAAAGACTTCAGCTGCCGTTGCCACCATGATACATCTTCTAGGCGTCTGGTGGTACGAATATAAATAGGACCTTGTGCCACCGGCCATTCCATGCCAAATGACTGCACGGCATCCACTTGTTGCAAAGAGGCGTCTTGTTCGGTGTCGAATAAGCTCAGCTGCCCCGTCTTTAGCAATCGTCCCGGTAAACGGCCTAAGGCACCCGAAGCCGAAACTAATTCCGCGATACGAGACTGCGTCACACGGCTAATGCGTTCAAAGGCCTCGGACTTCGACTGAAAGGATTTCCGCTCGCGTTCGGCAATGATGCGCTGAGCCATCTCTGGACTCACTCCGCGAATCAGCGTGAGCCCGGCAACAATTCCTGAAGGCTCGGCCACGAAATCGACATGACTGCGCGTCACGTCCGGCGGCCAAAGCACAATCCCTTGGGATACGGCGCGTTTAGCTTCTTGAGTCAGCTTGTCGACACCAATCGTGGAGAATTCGGCCGCCCAAAATTCCAAGGGATAATGCGCCTTCAAATACGCCATGTAATAACTAAATAACCCATAGGCGGCGGCATGCGATTTGTTAAACCCATAATCCGCAAAGGCCATAATACTGCCCCAAATCTCTCGAATTTCCTGAAGGCTCCACTGTTTGCCTTGCGCTCGCGCAGTAAAGTCGCCTTCCATCTGTGAAAGGGTCGCATGATCTTTTTTGCTAATCGCTCGGCGAAACAAATCCGCCTCAGCCAAGGTATACCCCGCCATGGTCTGCACTAACTGCATTAATTGTTCCTGATAAACCATGACGCCGTACGTGTCATGGCACACGGCCCCAAAAATATCGTGGGGAACGGGTTCTTGCCCGGCCCGCCGCGCCAAGTACGTCCCAATAGCGTCCATGGGACCAGGCCGGTACAGCGCAACGACGTCGATAATCTCCTTGGCATGGCGCGGCTTCATACGCTGCAAGAGTTCGCGCACACCGTGCCCATCCAGTTGAAAGACCGCGTCGGTGTCGCCCCGAGCGAGTAATCCCAATGTCAAGGGGTCCGCCCCATCCACGGTGTTAAAGCCATGCTGGCGGCTGCCTCCTATCCGCACCGCCACACTTAATGCCCGCAAGCCCAGCACATCGAGCTTCAACAGCCCTAGCTTTTCGACCGAGACCATATCCATCTGCGTCACCAAATGGCCGTCCGGTCCTTTGACACATGGCACGAGCTGGGCTAAAGGCCTATCCGACAAGACCACGCCCGCCGCGTGAATCGAGCTATGGCGAGGCAATCCCTCCAAAGCACGGCTCACCCGCCACCAGCGTCCACTTGGTTCAATTGCCAAAGTCCTGGGCTTGAGGTCCCCGGCAATCTCCTCTAAGCGCAGCCCCGGCGTTTGGGGAACGTTTGCCATGACAGCATTCACCTGCGCGGCAGGAATCTGTAGCACCCGCGCCACATCCCTTAAGACAGCACGCGCCCCCAGCGTGCCATAGGTGCCGATTTGCTACGCGCATACTGCACCAAATCTGCCACGATAAGAAAATAGGAAGCATAGCCCATAGAGACAATGATGTTCAGTTCGTGCTGCAAACGCGCCTCATAGGGTTCTTTGGGCGTAGGGTTCCAGGCATCCAGTCCCATTTTGGCTTGATAGACCAATTGCTCTTGGTCCTGGCTTGGGGTTTCCAAGAAAACAGGCAAACGCGCCCGTTCTTGGGGCAACACAGACGGCGGCAGTTCCTGAAACAACAAGGGCCGCCACTCGACAGGATAGGGCGCTAAAACGCTCTGGGGAGAAGACGCGGAGCACGCACCGGGTTGGGGTAGATGCTCGCCCATGTGCATCAAAATCTGGTACGCATCTTCTTCTCTGGCGTGATAGCGGACGGGACACGCGGGAATCCACGGTAATCCATGAGACGCCTGCTCGGGCCGGAGTTCTTCTACTAATCCGCCAAATTTCAAGGCCGTCACCGCCGGCCATAGGCGTTGGTCTTCATAACTGGCGGCCGGCAGCACCAAGAGCAAATGGGGACTAGCCAGGCGATCTAGTTCAGTGGGCACGCCTTCTTGGACCATGGTGCACAGAAGCTGCCATCCGTCAGGGCTTTGGGCATAGAGCATCACATGCAGGTCCGGAGCCAGTGCCACGGTCATACCCAACCATGTTGCCATGTCCAAATGCGCAGCGCGGCGGCTGAACAATTCAGCCGCCGCTAGAGACTGGAAATCCGCCAGCCCCACCGTGCGGTAGCCCAACCGCTTGAGCTCCGCCAATCCTTTATCGATATCCCAACTGGACCGCAATAACGAATACGCGGACCAAATGTTCAGCAGCGGGAAAGACTCCATAGCCTACAACCGCTGAATCTTTTCACGCTTGCGTAGCGTCTTATCCAATGTGGCTTTGCGTAGTCGAACCGATTTCGGTGTAATTTCGACCAACTCATCCGACTTCACATACTCTAGCGCCACATCCAAGGTGAGGGGTCTGGGAGGACTGAGATGGACTCCTTCATCAGACGTCGAGCTCCGCATATTGGTCACGTGCTTCTTTTTGCAGACGTTGAGCTCCAAATCAGTCGGACGGCTATTCTCACCCACGACCATGCCAGCATAAACGGGAGTCCCTGGCCCCACAAACAAAATTCCGCGCTGTTGGGCATTGTCCAAGGCATACGATGTCGTCACGCCAGCCTCGATGGCAACGAGCGCTCCACGAGGCGCTTCTTCGATCGGGCCAGAATACGGCTGATAGCCTTCAAACAAATGATTCATGATCCCATAGCCGCGCGTCTGGTTGACAAAGGCCGTGCGAAACCCTAACAACCCCCGAGCTGGAATAATAAATTCTAAACGGGTCTGGCTCGGCCCGGCTTGGCCCATATGCAACATTTCCGCCTTGCGGGGCCCTAACAATTCCATCACCGGTCCTACGTACTCATCGGGCACGTCCAGATACAAATGCTCAATGGGTTCCATAAGTCCTTCAGGCGTCTGGTGCATGATGACTTCCGGTTTCGAGACTTCCATTTCATACCCTTCACGGCGCATCTGCTCCAACAAAATGCCTAAATGGAGTTCACCACGTCCAGACACCCGAAACACTTCCGCATCCTCAGTCTCTTCCACGCGCAAGGCCACATTGCGCTCTTGTTCACGCATCAAGCGGTCGCGCAGATGCCGTGACGTGACGTACTGGCCTTCTTGTCCGGCGAAGGGACTGGTATTGACGCCAATTAAGATGGTGAGAGTAGGCTCATCCACCACAATCGGCGGGAGCGGTGCTGGGTTATCCGGATCGGTAATGGTTTCTCCAATGTTGACATCAGGAATTCCAGCCAGCGTCACGATATCGCCCATCCGTGCCGATTCCAACTCTATGCGTTTGAGCCCTAAACGGCCAAATATTTTGCTGAGCCGCGCCCGCCTGACCGCGCCATCATGGTCCACCACACCGACGGTTTGATTCAGCGATACTTGCCCTTGGGTGATGCGTCCAATCGCCATCCGTCCCAAATAATCATCGTGATCTAACGTGGTGACCAAAATTTGCAAGGGGGCGGTGTCATCCCCCACGGGAAACGGAATTTCTTGCACAATCGTATCAAACAGCGGTTTAAGGGATCCATCGGGCAAAATCACCGGTTCGAGAGACGCAATTCCCTGTTTGGCTGACGCGTAGAGCACCGGGAATTCCAATTGCTCATCAGTGGCTTCCAAATCAATAAACAATTCTAAGACCTGGTCAATGACTTCATGGGGCCTAGCCCCCTCCCGGTCCATCTTATTCAACACCACAATCGGCTTAATCCCAGCTTTGAGCGCTTTTTGCAGCACATAACGGGTTTGGGGCATCGGCCCTTCATTGGCATCGACCACCAATAACGCTCCATCCACCATGCTTAGAATCCGCTCGACCTCGCCGCCAAAGTCAGCGTGCCCAGGTGTGTCGACAATGTTAATGGTGATGTCTTCATATTTAATGGCCGTCGTTTTCGACAAAATGGTAATCCCGCGTTCCCGTTCGAGGTCATTCGAATCCATCACGCGGTCGGTCATTTGACTCGGGTCCCGAAAAATTCCACTTTGCCGCAACATGGCATCGACCAAGGTCGTCTTTCCATGGTCCACGTGGGCAATAATGGCTATATTGCGTATATCTCGCCGTTCCAACTTGCTAAGCCCTCCTGATCGAATGCTTTGGACGCCTGTAGAATCTAGAGGCTTTCCACAATTTCACGAAATCGTCGTCCGCGTTCCTCAAAGTTGTTGAACATATCATAACTAGCTGACGCCGGCGACAGCAAAACCGTATCTCCTGGTTTGGCCACGCGGCGCGCTTCCCGTATCGCATCGTCAAACGTCGCGGCACGAATAACTGCTATTGTACTATAACGAGCCACAGCTTGCGCAATTTTCTCCTGCGTTTGCCCTAACACCACCACGTGATGCACGGTACTGTGCGCAATCGCCTGCCCAAGCGCATCATAATCCAGATGCTTGTCATAACCGCCCGCAATCAGCACGAGCGGACTCGATAACGCTTTTAATGCCGCCATGGTGCGGTCGGGGGCTGTGGCAATCGAGTCATTAATATACAAAATGTTATCATGTTCGCGCACTTTTTCCAAACGGTGTGGCACCCCTGAAAAACCCGCAATGGTGTCGGCCAGCGCTTGACTATCTCCGCCCGCCATTTTTACGGTGGCCACGGCGGCCAAAACATTAAGCACATTATGCGCACCGGGTAAGCGCACCTGGTCTACGGCCACAATGGGTTGCACCTGCCCATGGACATCGCGGTACATGATCGTATCATTATCAATGAAGCTTCCGGTTTGTTGGTGATCCTGGAATGCAAAGAACACCAACTGGCCCGCATATTGCGTAAGCAGCGGGGTAACGGCCGGATCGTGATAAGGAACGACCGTCCATCCATTTGGACCCTGAAAACGGAAAATGTGCGATTTAGCGGCCCCATACGCTTGCATCGACTCGTGGATATCTAAATGGTTAGGAGACAGATTTAAAAAGGCCGCGCCATGTGGACTATGCTCCACCAATTCGAGTTGAAAACTTGATAGTTCCATCACAACCCAACTCTGGGGAGTAATCTGCGCCAAATCCCCTAAAAGGGAGCGTCCAATATTGCCACCCACAAACACCGGATGACGTCCATCGGTCTTCAGCGCTTCACCTACCAGGGTCGTTGTGGTCGTCTTTCCTGCAGAACCGGTAATGCCGATAACAGGGGCGGGACACTGCGCCAAAAATAGGTCCGTTTCGCAAGTGATGCGAGCGCCTTGGGCACGCAAAGCCTCGATCGGAGCAAGCGTCTTCTTCATACCCGGTGTGAGATAGACGACATCAGGATGCTCTGCTTGAGCCAGACGGTCTAAGTAATCGGGTCCAGCATACAAGGCCTGGGGTTCGCCTAAATGACGCTCTGCAATCGTACGAGCTAGCTCCTCCGCGGGCTTTTTGTCCGCCACTACGACCTTATAGCCATGCTCCTGCAAAAATGGGAGGAGGGGCTGGTTATTGATTCCCAGCCCCACCACCGCGGCGACAGGTTGTCGGCTCATCGAGCCTCCTCCAACAATGCCGCCATACGGTCGAGCCCTGTTTCGATCCGTTCCATGGATGTGGCATAAGACATCCGGAAATAATTGGGCATACCAAACCCAGACCCTGGCACGACGGCAACATCGGCCAGTTCTAGCCAAGCCAGCGCCAAGTCGTCGGCATTTTGCACCAAACGCCCGCGAATCGTTTCGCCAACCCAGCCTTCCATGTTTACCCATACATAAAAGGCTCCTTGGGGGGTGGCTACGCTCAGCTTGGGCATCGTGTTTAGGCGTCCAACAATATAACGCCGCCGTCTGTCAAATTCCCGCTGCATCACCGTCACGGCTTCTTGCGGCCCGGTCAAGGCTTCCAATGCCGCATACTGGGAAATCGTGGAGGGATTGGAGGTAGACTGCGACTGCAACGAGGACATCGCTTTGATAATATGTTTGGGACCCGCGGCATAACCAATACGCCAGCCGGTCATGGCATACGATTTGGAGACTCCGTTAATCAAAATCGTCCGGTCTTTCATTCCATCAAATTTGGCGATTGAGGCATGCACCGCATCATCATAAATCAATCGGTTGTAGATTTCATCGGAAATCACCCACAAATCATGATCGATGACAAAACGGGCAATATCCTCCAAGACGGACGGGCGAATGACGGCTCCTGAGGGGTTGCTCGGCGAATTTAGAATCAATCCCTTAGAACGCGACGTCACAGCCGCGGCTAGGTCATCGACCCGCAATTCGCCTTCGTGCGAGGGCGCAATGGGCACATACTCGACGGTTCCTTCCGCCAACGTAATTTGTTCGGGATAGGTGACCCAATAAGGGACTGGCAGAAGCACCCCATCTTGTGGGTTGATGAGGGCCATGGTGGCGTTGTAAAGAGAATGTTTGGCGCCAACCGATACCAAGATTTCTTCATTGGTGTATTGCACGCCGGTATCAGCATAAATCCGCTCACAAATGGCCGATTTTAATGCTTCAATCCCACCGACCGCAGTATAACGCGTATGACCGTGATTAATCGCCTTGATGCCGGCATCGCGGATATTTTCTGGCGTATCGAAATCGGGTTCGCCTGCGCCGAAGTTCACCACATCCCGCCCTTGCGCTAATAACGCCTTGGCCTTGGAGTCAATGGCCATTGTCGGTGACGGTTTCAATTCCTGAACCCGCTTTGATAAAGATACTGCACTCACTATGACTGCCTCCTCCACAACGTCCCTTGAGCATTAACGCTCCTTTATAGCGTACGATCAAAAAGCTGATCATTCCATAAATCTTGCAACAGCTGCCGCAATTGATCCGTGACGAGCGAAATGATGTCGTCGCCTTTGGCGCGGGTTGCAGGCCGACCATCTCCCGTCGTCGCGTGCCGGAGACTTTTGTCAGTCAAGCCTGGACCTTTCATCCGGTAGCGAGCGCGAAAGGGATTAAACGATGCATCTTCCATGTGAACGAGGTCCGGCCGAATCGCCAACATCACGGAGGTTTCATCCTCCCCCGCATGACCTTGGCCAGTCGTGATCGTCAAGATTTGCTCACGGTAGTCCAACCACCAGTTCACCAAGATGACCGTCACTTGCTCGGCGGCAATGGCTTCCATTGCCTGTTGCAGGGCGGAGATATTCCCCCCATGGCCATTAAGTAAAATGAGGTGTTTAATGCCCCAATTTGCCGCCCCAATCCCAATCTCTTCGACATAACGGCGAAAGGTATCGGCCGATACAGAAATCGTGCCGGGCCACTCGGCTAATTCCTGCGTATGTCCGTATGGCACAGGCGGGAGAATTAACACCCGGTCCGGAAATTCGGATTCGATGCGCTCCGCAAAATGCCATGGCGCCATGTTATCTGTCCCTAGGGGACAGTGTTGTCCATGAGCCTCTACGCTGCCGGTCGGAAGGATTGCCGTCGTGATACGGCCAATGGTATCACGAAAATGTTTCGTCGTTAAATTGTCCCAATACATATCCTTCTGCCTTTCTCTGATCATGCGGACCCTGCCTGGCAATGGGAACTTGGCGGCTATTCGGTGGACGCGGCCGTCTGTGTTTTTTTCTCTACGAGACCTCTTTCACGCGCCATCTGGCTCACTACAGCGCCGATAGCCCCGGTTTCCTTGGAAGACAATCCGCCCCAGCCCAGTTCTTCCACTTTCGTGATAAGGTCCAGCTTGCGAGCCGCTTCCCACTTTAGAGCCATTCGCTCTGCGGCCCGTGGATCAATGCGAGACTCTTTTTTCAGTTTACCAGGTTGGTCGGCGCTACGGGATCCTTTTGGCATGAGATTCCCTGCCTTTCTTAATATATGTCAACGAGTCACTAGCTGAGCTTACGCTCAGGCATCCCCCTTTTGGGCGCCGTAATCCGTCGGTTTCCTCATATTTTGGCATTAGACACGTCTGGAACCCTAGGGTCGTACTGCGCTCGCTTAGGATTAGACACTCTTGCCATGGTGCTATGCTTTGTATTCGAGTCTTTAAATAAATGGAATGAAGCCTCATCCGTGCCCCTTTCCTAGCGATTCGTATATAGATGATTTTGCCAGTTTGCCCCATAAACAGCCCTATTCATACGTCAAAACTTACGACGCCTCCATGCTTCCACCTAAGAAGCCTTTAAGCATTGCGGCAGCCCATGGGCTTAGGCTGCTTAGATAGCGTAAGCTATCCTTCGTCTTGGTTCCCTCAGAAGCCCCCTCCACCGTTTAAAAGATTTTTGGTGCCATCCACAACGCGGCCACAATTAAAATTCCTCCCATGATCCCGGCTTGCACACGTTCAGGAACTTTTTGGACAAACCGTGCCATTGTATAGCCCGATATCATGGACACACCGCCTAACAGTACGGCCGGCCCCCACGCTATCTCAGAACGCCAGACGTAAGCGCCCACGCCACTGGCAGCCGAAACCGCCATAATGACAATCGCGGTCCCCACGGCCGTTCGCAGAGGCATCCCCAGTCCATAAATGAGCACGAGGAGATAGAGCACACCGCCAGAAGCGCCAATCAGACCCGTGACGGTGCCAACCGCTAAACCTGCCGCCAATACCCCCAGTGCCTGCCCACCTCGCCTCGTGGGACGCTCTTTTTGGCCTTGCGCCCCGGGTTCAGGCATCAGTGGAATGTTACGCCACCCGTGCTGCAAAAAATTGACGCCCATGAATAAGAGGGCAACCACAAAAATCGCCGTAAGCCACCAGGTGGGTAGGACATGAGAAAGCATAGCCCCAAGCTGCGGGCCCAAAATGGCCCCTCCTAAAAGCGGCCACGCATTGCCAAGATCGACCGCGCGGTTTCTCGCATAACCTACGGCTACCATGATCGATGTCAAGACATCGACTGCTAGGCTCGATCCGACAGCCATACGCACGGGCGTATGCCAAACTTGTGTCAAAAAAGGCACGACAATGACAAAGGCACTGCCGCCCGAAAATCCAGTCAGCGCCCCCGTCAAGATGCCTACCACGCTCAGCAAAAGCCATTGCGCGAACATCGTCTCACCTCGTTGCTTTGCCTTTCTCTACTATACAACGAGGATATGAACTTAACGGGCTGTCATGGCAATCACCATGCCGATATACAGGACGTAAAAGAGGCCTGCTGCAATCAGTTCGGAGACCATAAGAGGACCTTGCCGACTTCTCAACCAAATCCATAACGCCGCAAGCCATGTGACAATGCCCGTCAGCAATTCGAGCGCATCGAGGTGCCATGGTGTAAGTCCAATGCCTAACGCGGGCACAACACTGGACTGAAAGGCCATGGCCCCCGTGACATTGCCAACGGCCAACGTATCCTTATGCCGGCGAATCCAAATCACACTGTTGAGCACTTCAGGCAACTCCGTGGCCACGGGCGTCACAATTACCGCCAGCAAAAAAGCAGACAGATGAATAATTCCTGTCATCCCATCAAGGGCTGTCACAAAAAAATGCGCACCAATAATCAACCCCAATAGTGCCAAGACGACCTGCAATAGCGCTAACCAGAGCGGGGGATCAGGCCGGGTCGACAAGCGTAAACCTTGACTCGGATGAGACGCAGGGCCTTTCGCCTCACCGCCTCCTTTAACCAAGGCCACAGCATGAAAGGCGTAAAGTCCTAAAAGTCCTACGGCGAGATATGGATGCCACGGGCCAGGCAAAAGGCTGGCGACAATCGCCAGCCCGAATGCGACCAGAAAAAAGGCTAAGTCAGCCGTCATATGACTGCCATTTTCGACCGTTAACGACTGACGTCCTGCCCACAAAAGGCCCGCCCCAATCACCAAAAATCCCACCGTGGACAACATAAAAGGAGCCCCTAAAATCGCGCCCAACCCAATTGAGTTTTCGCTGGTCCCTTGTCCAAACAATATGGCGATAACAGGGACTAAGGTCTCTGGCAACGCGGTCCCCAATGCCGCCAATAATGAGCCAACGGCTCCTTCATCCAAATGAAGGCGAAACCCAACCCACTCAATGCCGTTCGTAAAATAGTCGGCGGATAAAACAATTAGGACCATGCCACTCAGCGTAATAAGCAATAACGACATCAATACGTCCCCCGTGTCCCAGCCAGTTAATCCATTATATGGGCTGGCCGTGCTCCGCTATTCATGAGCCAGCCAAAAGTTCTGCTGTCTAAGGGCTTCGTAAACGACAATCGCCACACTGTTGGCTAAGTTTAAGGAGCGTACCCGGCTGTCCATGGGAATCACATAAAAGGCGTCCGGATAGCGTTCCATTAAGTATGATGGTAAACCGGTGGATTCCCGGCCAAATACCAAGACCGCATCCGGTCCGTATTGCGGCGCCGTATATAACTTCTGGCTGTGCGAAGAGAAATAATACCAATGAGCGGGGTCGCCCAACTGATCGACCACGCTTTGCCAATCGGGGTGTACCTGCATGTCGACAAAGTCCCAGTAATCCACCCCGGCCCGTTTCAAATACCGATCACTCACCGAAAATCCTAGCGGTTCCACCAAATGCAGATGGGTACGGGTTGCTGCGCACGTGCGCGCAATATTTCCCGTATTCGGAGGAATTTCCGGCTCTACCAACACCACATGCACCGACCGGCCCTCCTATTGTTTAACATTTGCGGTCAAGAACGACCACTATAATAGTCAATTTGGCGAAATTCCATATAAAGTTCCGCCAATCGTCCGAGCAGATCTGCCTGATCCAGTTCCCGCAAAACATCTGCCAACGCCAAGAAATAGCCGCGGGCCTCATCTGCCAAAAGATCACTGTTTTGCATAATGTCACCTCTGACAGGCAGTCTGCCCCGAAAATGGCCTTATGATACGACGCCCGCGCGGCTCCATAGCGCATCCAAGAGCATGCGGGCGATGGGGCCCGCTTGGCCTGTTCCAATCAGGTGGCCATCAACCTTGGTAACCGGCAATACTTCCGTCGTGGTCCCTGTTAAAAAGACCTCATCAGCCGCTTTTAAAGCCTCCACCGAAAAAGGCTGCTGCACCACTGGAAGCTGAAGGCGCTGGGCCTCTTCGAGAAGGACTTCCCGCGTAATTCCGGGCAAGATATAGTTTGTCACCGGCGCCGTCATCAGTTGGCCATTTTGGGCAATAAACACATTGGAACTGGTGGCTTCGGTCACCATCCCATCGCGCACAAAGATGGCATCAAACAGTCCTTGACGGTGCGCTTGTTCCTTGGCTAACACATTGGGCAAAAGCCCAATGGTCTTAATCCAGACTTTGGCCCAGCGATCGTCATAAGTGGTCATCACGCTGACTCCGTCATGCCATGCGTCCATATTGCGAGCAGGCACGGGCCGTATCCACATTAACACCGTCGGCTTCGTGCCGTCGGGCGGGAACGCGTGAGCCCTAGGATAAGCCCCGCGGGTAATTTCCAGATACAAAGCCCCATCGGCTTCCGGAAATTGCTCTAACAAACGATCGGCGCCTTGGGTAATAGCCGCCAAGTCAACGCCGGGCAACGCAATACCGCGCAAAGACCGCTCAAGCCGAGCCATATGCCGTGACCATTCAAAGAATTGATGGTGATAGACGCGCACGACCTCGTACACCCCATCGCCGAATAAAAATCCACGGTCGTCAAATGAAATCCGCACGGCGCTTTCGTCGACAAGCGCTCCATTCCAATAGACTTGCACGATGTGGGTCCCTTCCTTCGTGTCTTAGGTTTGTGCCCGGCCTTTATAGATTACACCGCGCAAGGGGTCTAACGTGACAATCTGTCCCTCAGCCCATCGTGTTCGCGCATTTTTGACGCCCACAACGGCGGGAATTCCCAACGTGACCGCCACCACGGCAATATCCGAGGTGCGACCGTCTCGTTCGGCGATTATCGCCGCCGCTTTTTCAAAAAAGGCGTGTTGGTCGGGCGTATAGTCCACGGCCACAGCAATATACGGTTCATCACGCGGTGGCGGGTTAGCCCCGGGATAACGCACGGGGGCCGTAACGGGGTGCCCATAGCCAAGGCCCATGCCCACGACTTCGGGGCGCGATACCGTCTCCACCCGCACCAAGTTGGTTGTACCGGGAATGCCCGCGGGAACCCCCGCGGTGAAAATGACTAAATCGCCATCTTGCACATACCCGCGGTCTGCTGATTCTCCAATGGCCGTAGCCGCCATATCTGAAGCGCCATCGACACCCGGAGAATGCAAGGAGTAGACCCCCCACGAAATTTGCAATTGACGCGCTACCTTCAGATTCGCCGATAACGCAATAATCGGCACTTCGGGGCGGGCCCGGCTGACCATCCGCGCGGTATAGCCCGTTGAGGTCACCGTAATGATGGCTCGTGCCCCCAAACTTTCCGCCATTTCGGCGCTAGCTTGACTGACCGCATCGGCAACCCGTGCCACGGTATGCACGCCATGACTGACGTATTCCGGGCGGTCATCAGCGTCTTCGGCAATCTTCGCCATCATTTTAACCGATTCCACCGGGTACGCCCCGGAGGCGGTTTCGGCCGACAACATCACGCTATCTGATCCATCCCAAATCGCGTGGGCGACATCGGACACTTCAGCCCGTGTGGGACGCGGGGCATGCGTCATCGACTCAAGCATTTGTGTGGCAGTGACGACGGGAATGCCTAAGCGGTTAGCATGCGTAATGATTTCTTTTTGAAGCCAAGGCACCCGTTCAGGCGGTAATTCGACGCCGAGGTCGCCGCGAGCCACCATCACGCCATCGGACAACGCCAGAATTTCTTTAAGATTGTCGACCCCAGCCCGGTTTTCAATTTTGCTAATAAGAAACACGCCGCTATTATAATTTTCGAAAAATTTTCGGATTGTTAAAACGTCTTCCGCGGAGCGGATAAAGGACGCTGCCACGAAATCGATGTCTTCCTCAATGCCCATGCGCAAGGCTGCTTGATCAACATCCCCCAAAATATCCAAAGGCCACGTCAAATCTGGGGAGCTAATCTTCTTGCGGCTTTGCAATGTGCCGCCGACAACCACTTCGCAACGCAACGTCAGCCCTTTTTGGTCAATGCAGCGCATAACAATATTGCCGTCATCAATCCACAAAATTTGTCCCGGTTTAACCAACTGATAAATCCCTTCCCAATTGACAGACGCCGAAAGGCCTGTGACGTCATCCTCTTGAGTCAAGAAAAATTCATCATGCTCATGCAAAAGGAGCGGAGCAGGCAAATCCCCTAGGCGTACTTCAGGGCCCCGGGTATCGAGCATAATGCCGGTATAGCGCCCTAACTCTTGGGAAATCTGGCGAATCTGATGAATTCTTTGCCGGTGGGTTTCAACATCCCCATGGGATAAGTTTAAACGGGCGACATCCATTCCGGCTTCAATCATAGCCCGTAGCACCTCTGGATGGTCACAGGCAGGACCAATGGTCGCAACAATCTTTGTTCGTCTCACGCAATATCTCCTTTTACCGCAATCGTCCCAAATGTTCGGCAATTAACTCGGTAGCTTCTTCCGCCTCGCCCTCAGGTACCTGCACTTCAATGGTGCCGCGGTCATTTTCATCAAGTTCAACAATTTTCAAGGTGACAAGGAAGCTTTCTTGTTCCAAAAGCGCTTGCACACGTTCCGCAATCGCTTTGGTAGGTGCAATATATACGACCGTCCACATTATATAGCCTCCCGAAGAGTAGGTCATCTAGGGTAAGAATACAATGAACGGCCCGCACTCACAACTGCAAGCCGTTCATTAAATAGACAAAAATTCCTACCATTCGAGCGGCATGCTCTCATGTTTCGACGAATCTTTCTCTGCCACGCGGAATAACGACAACAAAGCGGCTAATAAAGACAAGGCCACTAAGACATACAGTGAATATCGGGTCGACGGAATCCACGGTCCTTTGGGTCCGCCGGCTTTCTCCACCCCGCCGTGGGCTATCAGGACCACAGCCATAATGGTACCGGATAACGCCGTGCCCATCGCCATGCCTAAGGACCGGGCCATATTTAAGATACCGCCGCCCACTCCCAAGCGTGAACTCGGCAAGCTGCCCATGACCGAGGAATTGTTGGGCGGCGTAAACACCCCTAATCCAACTCCCACCAAAACCAATTCAATCACCATCATCACCACACTGGGATGAAGGCTTAACGTCCACGCCAATAACAAGCTAGCTAGTCCCGTAAGCGCCATGCCGCTTGTCGTTAAAAGTCGGGGCCCATACCGGTCCGCCATCGCCCCGGCTTTCGGCGCTGCCACCGTCATCCCTAAGGGCACGGCGGTTAAAATCAACCCGGTGACGGCTGAATTGAAGGTCAAAACACGTTCAAAGAAAAACGGCATGAGAAACAGCACGCCAAACATCGCGAGATATGACAACAAACCGGTGAAGTTGCCGACACTAAACACCCAAATCTTGAAAAGACGCATGTCGACCAAGGGTGCGCGGAAAGACAATTCCCGAAAAATAAACCCGACAAGCAACAGTCCCGAGGCGGCAAACATACCCAATATCGTAGGCGACGTCCACCCCCACGAGTTCCCTTCCGTCAAGGCCATCATGAGCAACACCAAGAAGGGGGTCATAAGCGCCGTGCCCCACCAGTCAAACGTCGTCTTGTGTCCCGACAGCTTATCTTTCGGCAAAATCGCGGCGGCCATCAATGTTCCAATGAGCCCCACCGGCACATTGACATAAAAAATAGCCCGCCACCCGAAGAGTCCAATCAATCCTCCTCCGATAGCTGGCCCTAACGACAAACCAATGGCCTGCGCTGATCCTTGAAACCCAATGGCACGTCCCCTAACTGATGCGGGGACCGTCGCCGTGATAATGGCCACCGAATTGGCTTGCAACATCGCGGCGCCTGCCGCTTGAAAGACACGAGAGACAATCAACATGGGCAAATTGATAGCCGCGCCGCACGCAGCCGAGCCAATAATAAAGACCAAGAAACCAAACGTATATAAGGGCCGTCGCCCCATCATGTCTGCTAAGCGGCCAAATAACGTTAAAAGCGTGGCCAACGTCAGCAGATACGCAATTAATACCCAACTCACCAACGAAGCACTGGCATGAAAATAGGTGCTCAAATCGGGCAATGCGACATTGACGATACTGGCATCCACTGCCGCCATGAACGCTCCAATACACACGGTTGCAACCACTAACCAAATATAATTGTCGCGGGACGTATACCTTTCGAGAGGCAACGAGTGCCAAATTCCTCGGATCCCCGTCGCTCGTGCCACTGTCGCACCTCCATTTTGTGAATATTTTCTCAAATAGCCCGATCAGATTACGGAAGTATTATCCCACCATCATCTTAATAAATCTAGCACTTTGCGTACTCTTTTCTTGCCCTATTAGAGATCGTACAATGCAGAGAAGAGCGACTCTGGTATGCGTCTTGTCCGCTTATTCTTCTTTGGAGGTTTTTCATGCCGTTTGATGCCTTCTTACTGCGCCAATTGTCTCACCGTTGGAACACGCGCTGGGCGGGTTTGGAGGTCGCCAGCGTTTTGGCGGACAAAAGCCGTTTGGCCCTCCAAGGCTGGCACCCGGCCACGCGCCAGAAATTGTCCATCTTGATTGTGCTCGAAACAGGGCTGGCGCGAATTCACGAAACACGCCATCCCCTTGCCTGGCCCAAGGCGTTGCAGCCGATCTTTACCCGCCTAGGGGCGTTCACGATTGACCAAGTGTTTACCCCGAGTCTCGATCGCATTTTATGGCTTGGCATTACCTGGCGTGATGACTGGGGTACAGCCGTGCATGGATTTATGGTGATTGAATTGACCGGACGTTTGACCAATATTATGGTGTTAAACCAAGACCACATCATTCTGGGAGCGTTACGCCGCCCGTCCGCTAATGCCAACAGCCGGTCTATTCAGCCGGGGCAGCCTTACACGCCGCCTCCCGCCTTTGCCAACCCCTGCATCACGCATACCGTCAAAGATTTACCTCCCGCGGCCAAAGACCTGGCGACATTGCCTGAGTGGTCATGGGACACGTTTTGCAACGATCTTAACAGCTACCGCCTTCCATTCTATCACCTGCGTCACGAAGGCCACGAAGATGTCTGGATTGCACCTAGGCCAGGGTGGGAAGCCTCTCCTATCCCAGATCCCGACGCTATCTTGGATGAGCTATTCTGGCGCGTAGACCGCGAACGCCGCATCGCCAATTTGCAGCAACAATTGGTATCCCATTGGAAAGACCGCTATAACCATTTATCAGCGAAGCTGGCGGAGGCGGAAAACGGCGCCCGAGAGAATCCCGAAACCTATAAGGAGCAGGGCGATTTGTGGTACGCCTATCAATACCTTTTCCAAGATCCCCATGTGCAAGAATACCACGTGCCGTCATTGTCCAATCCCAGCCAAACCATCACGTTGACGCTTCAAGAAGGCAAAACGCCTCCTCAAATGGCAGACGCCTGTTATCGCGCCTATAAGAAAAGCAAACACCGCGTAGCCGCCAACCAGCGTCTTGTGACGGTGCTCAGCGAAGAGCGGACTGCGGCCAAAGCGGCTTGGGATGACGCCTTGGCGCCGCAGTCCGAAGAGGAGTTGCGCAAGAAATTAGCCGACATTGCCCCGCGCATGCGCCACCGCGTCCAAAACGCCCAACAGTTCCGCCGCTTTACCAGCCAAGGCGGCTATGATATATGGGTCGGACGTAGTCGTGAGGAAAACCAAGAATTGACGATCAGACGGGCACGTCCCGATGATTTATGGTTTCACGTCAAGCAAAGCCCTGGTTCTCATGTCGTACTGTTTTGCGGAAAAGCCAATCCGAGTCTCGAAGACCTATTAGACGCGGCTCAGCTAGCGGTCTATTATAGCCCTGTCAAGCATTCCTCCACCGTTGCCGTCGATTACACGCGCCGCAAATTTGTCCGCAAAAGGCCTCATGCCGAAGCCGGGCAAGTGCTTTATGAGCGTGAAAAGACTTTATATATTACCCCTGAGCCCGACCGATTGCGGCGTTTAGGTGCTACCAGCGACAAGCTTGCCACCGATATTTAGCGCTTCGGCGCGGTCAGTGGCAGCCCTTGCTGACACAAGGGGCATTCATCGGGAGCCCAGTTGCGCACCCCCGTCAATTGCAGCACGGAAGCGACGGGGACGTCCCAGGGCAAGGGGACTTGTGAGCGGTTGACCAAGGTGCCTACAGCTACCACCCGTCCTCCTTGCCGTTCGACGGCCTCCATCACTTTGCCTACCGAAAACCCGGTCGTGATGGCGTCTTCGACAATCACGACAGGCTCACCCGGCTCTAGATGAAAACCCCGGCGAAACTGCATCGAGCCATCCGTATCTTTTTCGGCAAACAGCACCCTGGCATTGCCCATCGTGCTGGCTAGCTGGTAAGCCGGAATGATGCCGCCGACCGCCGGACCCACCACGGTTCGCGCCGAAATGTCGCCTAGGCGCTCTCGTAAGATCTCAATCCACGGAATTAAACGCTGAGGCCATTCCGTCAAGCGCGCTAATAAGAAGAATGTGTCGCTATGGCGTCCCGTAGTTAATAAAAAATGCCCTTGGAGATAGGCTCCGACCTCCTGCAAATCTTCAAGCGTTCCAGCCTGCGTCACGAATGACCCGCTCCTTTTAGATAGGTTGTCATAATCATTTCGAGTTCCTCATACTTTTGTTCGGGATTTTCCGCATGCGTCAAGGTCCGGCCAATAACCAAGTCCGTAGCCCCCTGCTGCAAAGCGCCTTCGGGCGTAATCACCCGGCGCTGGTCATCTAAGCTGTCTGTCCGGCTGCGAATACCCGGCACAACAAAGCGGCCATCTGACCAGATTTCGCGAACCAACGGCAACTCCTCTCCAGACGTCACCACCCCATCCAATCCGCTGCGAAGCGCGAGACGAGTCAGCTCGCCCACATGCTGAGGGATGGGACGTTCTATGCCTAAGAGCCGCAAATCCTCTTGGTCCAGACTTGTGAGCACGCTCACGCCAACCACATCCATATCACCCTTTTGAGCGACCGCTTCTTGGCACATTGCCAGCCCGCCGTGTAAATGAATCGTCACTAAGCTCACCCCGATGCGCGCGAGTTGGCCGACCGCGTGACCCACCGTGCGCGGAATATCGTGGAGTTTGAGATCCAAGAAGATGATGCGCTGTTGATGTAAAATCCAGTTGGCCACCGCTTGAGGCCCCATTTGATAAAACAGTTCCATACCCACTTTGTAGTGGCGATGACGAGGAAAGCGGGCCATGAGCCGTTCTGCTTCCTCTTGAGTGGATACGTCCAAGGCAATCCACATCACAGGTTGTGTGGTCACTGTCCACCTCCTCGAATTGGCGCGCGTCCGGGCAACGCCTGACCCACTGCGTCGCGTACGGAAGCAAATCCGTATTCGTGCAGTACTTGGGGCAATGCTTCAATGATTTCATTCATCCGCTTTGGATATTGAAACGTGACGGTCCCCACCATCACGGCCTGCGCGCCCGCCAAGAGAAATTCGAGAACGTCGGTCGCGGTAGAAATACCGCCCATGCCAATAATGGGGATGTTGACACTCTGCGCGACTTCATACACCACGCGCAAAGCCACCGGTTTAATTGCGGGGCCGGACAGTCCACCGGTCACCCCGCCTAGCGCGGGGCGGCGGTGTTTAATATCAATCGCCAGTCCGACAAGCGTATTGATAGCCGAAATCATGTCCGCCCCCGCGGCTTCTACCGCCTGCGCAATGAGCGCAGGATACGTCACGTTGGGGGAGAGTTTCACCATCACAGGCAAATCAGTGACTTGCCGCACCGCTCTCATCACCGCATACGCCTGATCCGGGTCTTGACCAAAACTCATGCCGCCTTCTTTGATGTTGGGGCAAGAAATATTGACTTCCAATGCCGCCACTCCGGGTTCATGGTTCATGCGCTCTGCGACCTGAGCATACTCGTCAACGGTATGCCCAATAATATTGACAATCACCACCGCATTCTGGTCGCGTAAAAAGGGCAAATCCTCTTGCAAAAACACATCCATACCAGGATTTTGCAGTCCAATGGAGTTCAACAGTCCCAAAGGAGTTTCCCAGACCCGCGGCGTAGGATTGCCGAGCCATGGCTCAGGCGACACCCCTTTGACGCTGACACCGCCCAATGCCCCAATATCGACATACCGGCTATATTCGGGACCAAATCCAAAGGTTCCCGACGCGGCAATCACTGGATTTTTCAAGGTGAGTCCCCGTGGCAGGGACACGCTGACGTCTATCACCATATCAACTCCTTGGCCGCAAAGACCGGACCCTCAGTGCAGACCCGGCGATACTCTGCGTGCTCTTTTCCGTGAGCCTTCACGACACACGCTAAACACGCTCCAATGCCGCAGCCCATACGCTGTTCAAGCGCCACATAAGCTGTGGCTCGCCCTTCGCAGGCGGCCGACACAGCCGCTAACATGGGCGTGGGACCACAGGCGAACACTTGGCCGTCTGGATGATCCTGTAGCCAAGTTTCAACCGGCCCCATCACCGTACCGGCATGGCCGGCTGTACCATCATCGGTCGCCACAGTAACGTCAAGTCCCAAGTCTTTGAAATCTTGGGCCATTAACACCCAATCCGCGGTTCGTGCGCCGATAATGACGTCCGGCCGGCTCCTGTGCAGATAACGAGCGGCGGCTGCATATAGTGGCGGCACGCCCACCCCGCCTCCCACCAAACACCACGGCTTTGAGGGATCCGGGGCGGCAAAGCCATGGCCCAAGGGTCCTAAAATATCGAGAACCTCTCCATGACGTCTCTCGGCCAGCCATCTTGTGCCGTCTCCCACAATTTGAAACATCAACCCGACTTGGCCATTTTCTTGGTCGATGCGGGAAAATGACACAGGCCGCCGTAACATCCCAGGTGTCAAAATGTGCGCGAATTGACCCGGTTCGGCTTGGCTTAACACCGCACTGGAAATGATAAGCTCCACATGATCCGGAGCCACGGCCCTGTTTTCCACAATGGGGGCTAGCACTTGTTCGGATATAATCGTGTCTGCCATCTAATGCACCTGCCCCACGTGCAGCCACTCATTCAATGCATGCACCGAAAATGTCTGCTTATGCCGTTCGCGTAGGGCCTCTAAAGCCGCCCGCACGGTATCAAGCGAGGTAAAGCACAATACCCCTTGTTCCACCGCCGCGCGCCGAATCAGAAACCCTTCGCGTTCTTCACTGCCGCCGACGGTAATCGTGTTAATCACCAAGTCAAACTGCCCGTCCCGAATCATGTCCACCAAATTGGGGCGTGCCTCTCGAATTTTGTAGACAGGACGCGCCGGAATCCCTTGCGACGACAATAACGCCAAGGTTCCGGAGGTGGCATAGATGCGGTACCCCAGTTCCGCCAGCTCACGCAAGTAGGGCAACGCTTCGGCCTTGTCTTGGTCCGCAATCGTGGCCAAGATTTTGCCGCCAGCTGGCACGCGAAATCCGCCGGCAATCAGCGCTTTATAGAGGGCCGTCGAAAAGTCGTGGTCAATCCCCATGACTTCTCCCGTGGATTTCATTTCAGGCCCTAAAATCGCATCGACCCGTCCCAATTTGGCAAAGGAAAAGACCGGCATTTTAATGGAGAAGTGATCAGGGGCCTTCATGAGTCCCTGTCCCCAGCGGTCATCCATCTGCCCAGTCAAGCTCGCTTCCATGGCCAAGTCAACCAAAGGCACGCCGGTGGCTTTGATAATAAAGGGCACGGTACGACTGGACCGAGGATTGGCTTCAATGACGTAAACCTGATTGTTGACCGCCACAAATTGGACGTTGAGCAATCCCTTGACGTGCAACCCGCGACACAGACGTGTGGTAATGTCGACCACTTGGTCCATCACCACTTTGCTCGCGCGGACGGGAGGCAGCACCGCGACAGAATCCCCTGAATGAACCCCAGCGCGCTCGACATGCTCCATGATGGCAGGAATAATCACGCGCTGGCCGTCACTCACCGCATCGACTTCGAGTTCAAGACCAGACATGTAGCGGTCAATCAATAACGGCTGCCCTTGGCCCATTTCGGTATTTGTCGCCAAGTACTGTTTGAGTTGCGCGCGGTCCTCAATAATCCGCATGGCCCGGCCGCCTAGCACAAACGAAGGACGCACCAAGACCGGGTAGCCAATATCCTCGGCCGCGGCCAAAGCTTGTTCCTCTGTAATGGCGGTATGCCCAGGCGGACGTTTAATGTGCAGCTCTTCGAGCAAAGCATCGAATTGTTCGCGATCTTCCGCTTGGCTAAGTCCCTCAAGGTCCGTGCCAATAATGTGCACGCCATTTTTCTTGAGGTCTTCCGCTAAATTGATGGCGGTTTGACCGCCAAATTGCACCACCACCCCCAAAGGCTGCTCCCAATCGACAATATTGAGCACGTCTTCCAAAGTGATAGGTTCGAAATACAAGCGGTCCGACGCATTGAAATCCGTGGAGACTGTCTCCGGATTATTGTTGACCATAATGGCTTGATATCCCAGCCGCTTCAGCGCGTTCAAGGCGTAGACGCTAGCCGCATCAAATTCAATGCCTTGCCCAATCCGAATCGGGCCCGATCCGATTACCAGCACTTTAGGGCCTGGCAGGGGCACCGCCTCGCTACTCGGCTCATAGGTCGCATAGTAATAGGGCGTACGCGCGGGAAATTCCCCCGCACAGGTATCCACCATCTTATATCCCGGGCGCACGCCTCTTTCCAGCCTTGCCCGCCGGACTGCTTGCTGAGTCGAGCCAATCAACTGCGCAATCCGGACATCAGAAAATCCTAGCTGCTTGATCGTCCATGCCTCGTCAAGCCATTGATCGGGATGGCTCTTGAGCCATTCTTCCCAGCGAATGATTTCCGCCATGCCTTCCAAAAACCATGGATCGATATGCGTTTTCTGGGCTAACTCTCCGACTTCGAAGTGCCGACGCAAGGCTTCTGCTAGATAGAATAACCGTTCGTCCGTTGCCGTGACACTGCCCGCCCAAATCGCATCGTCTGAAAGCGTCGTCAAATCCGCGTCGTACAAGCCCATCTTGCGGATTTCCAACGACCGCACCGCCTTTTGCAGTCCCCCTGGGAATGTGCGGTCGATTGCCATCACTTCCCCCGTCGCTTTCATCTGCGTGCCTAACATCCGGTCGGCCGTGGGGAACTTGTCGAAGGGCCAGCGCGGAATTTTCACGACCACGTAATCTAACGCCGGTTCAAAGGCCGCCGTGGTGTCTTCTGTGACGGGATTAGCAATTTCGGGCAAGGTCAAGCCTAAGGCGATTTTCGAAACAATACGGGCAATGGGGTAGCCGGTAGCCTTGGAGGCCAATGCACTGGAACGCGAGACCCGAGGATTGACTTCGATCACCCAATAGCGGCCATCAGGATGCAACGCGAACTGCACATTGCATCCCCCTTCGACGCCCAAATGAGTGACAATGTCAATGGCCGCTGAACGCAACATTTGATATTCATAGTCGGTCAGGGTCTGGCTGGGAGCGACGACGATGGAGTCCCCCGTATGCACTCCCACCGGATCAAAGTTTTCCATGTTGCAGACAATGATAATGTTGCCCGCACTGTCACGAATGACCTCGTATTCCACTTCTTTGGACCCGGCGATGGATTCTTCCACTAATACCTGCGTAATGGGGCTCAAAGCTAGAGCATGCGGCAGACGTTCCAACAATTCTTCAGGGCTGTGTGCAAATCCCCCACCCGTGCCGCCTAAAGTATAGGCAGGACGCAGTATCACAGGATACCCAATCTCATTAGCAAAGGCCAGTCCCTCTTCCACCGTCGTCACCGTGCGGCTCGCCGGAATGGGGTGTCCTAACCGAATCATCAGATTCCGAAATTCTTCCCGGTCTTCTGCCATTTTAATCGCCGACAACGGCGTGCCTAACAACGGAATGCCTAAATCGGTCAGCACTCCTGACCGGCCAAGTTCCGACGCTAAATTGAGCCCCATTTGCCCACCCAACGTGGCCAATACCCCATCTGGCCGAGGTAATCAACACTTTCCCCGTCTTATGATCCATCAGCGGGTGATTGGCGCCATGATGGCCAAACTTCAAAGGATAGGTGTGGGCCCCTTCCGCTAATCCAATAAGTTGGTGCCCAAGACAGATGCCCAGTGTAGGATAATGGTCGACACAATGTTTGACCGTTGGCAATAAATCGGTAAACAGGCTTGGATCCCCGGGTCCATTGGAGAGCACGACGCCATCCGGATGATACCCATCAAGTTCCGTGGGCGTAATGGTGCAAGGCACGACAGTTACCGACATGCCGCGCACCCCCAATTGTTCCATAATAGAGTTCTTAGCCCCGTAATCAATCACGACAACATGCGGCCCTTCGTGTTCCACGTGATAAGGCTCAGGGGTGGTCACCGCATAAACGCTTTTAGACAAATCAATAGCCGCCATCGCTTCTTCTAGTACCGAGGCTGGCGTATCAGCGCTGGCTAAAACGGCGTGCTGGGTCCCCGCACTGCGAATGTACAATGTGAGTTCACGGGTATCGACGCCGGCCAATCCCACCTTGTGATACCGCTTAAGGTAGCTGTCAAAACTCTCGGCCCCGCCAAAGTGCGACGGAATTCGAGCGTAATCTTTGACAATGACAGCTTCCGCCCACGGAAATAATGACTCTGCCGCTTCCGCAAAGGTGCCGTAGTTGCCAATCAAGGGATAGGTCAGCACCACGATCTGCCCGTAATACGAAGGGTCGGTCAAGATTTCTTGGTAGCCCGTCATGGCCGTGTTAAAGACCACTTCGCCCGCCGCAATTTTTTCCGTGTCCCCGATTAAGGTGCCTTCAAATTGGGTGCCATCGGCAAAGCGTAATCGCCCTTTCATCCCAGCACCTCCTGTTCACGCATCGTCCAGCGTCCCCCGACCATGGTTGCGACGGCCCCCCCCCCCCCCCCCCCCCCCCCCCCCCCCCCCCCCCCCCCCCCCCCCCCCCCCCCCCCCCCCCCCCCCCCCCCCCCCCCCCCCCCCCCCCCCCCCCCCCCCCCCCCCCCCCCCCCCCCCCCCCCCCCCCCCCCCCCCCCCCCCCCCCCCCCCCCCCCCCCCCCCCCCCCCCCCCCCCCCCCCCCCCCCCCCCCCCCCCCCCCCCCCCCCCCCCCCCCCCCCCCCCCCCCCCCCCCCCCCCCCCCCCCCCCCCCCCCCCCCCCCCCCCCCCCCCCCCCCCCCCCCCCCCCCCCCCCCCCCCCCCCCCCCCCCCCCCCCCCCCCCCCCCCCCCCCCCCCCCCCCCCCCCCCCCCCCCCCCCCCCCCCCCCCCCCCCCCCCCCCCCCCCCCCCCCCCCCCCCCCCCCCCCCCCCCCCCCCCCCCCCCCCCCCCCCCCCCCCCCCCCCCCCCCCCCCCCCCCCCCCCCCCCCCCCCCCCCCCCCCCCCCCCCCCCCCCCCCCCCCCCCCCCCCCCCCCCCCCCCCCCCCCCCCCCCCCCCCCCCCCCCCCCCCCCCCCCCCCCCCCCCCCCCCCCCCCCCCCCCCCCCCCCCCCCCCCCCCCCCCCCGCCCTGTTAATGTGGCACCCGCTAACGGGGTATTATGGCCTTTAGAGTAAAAGGCTGCGGGATCCACGGTCCATACCGCGCCTGGGTCAATTAAGGTAAAGTCCGCGGCCGCACCTGGGCTAATTCCGGCATAGCTTTGCCGCAGCACTTGATGGGGCATGGCGGTCAGCTTTGCAAACAAATCCAATGGACTTAGCAAGCCCCGGCCCAAGAACACCGTCATGACCGTTCCCAAAAAGGTTTCGAGGCCGCTTATCCCAAAAGGTGCTTTGTCATAGGGTTCCGCTTTCTCATCTGCGTGATGCGGGGCATGATCGGAGGCCAGCACATCGATAAGGCCAGAGGTCACGGCCTGAATGAGTGCCTCTTGCATGGCAGCGGGGCGTAGGGGCGGATTGACTTTCGTGACGGCGCTGTACTGCCATTCCCGTACCGCGTCATCGCTCAAAAAGAGATGATGGGGTGCCGCCTCGGCTGTTACGGCCAATCCCTTATTTTTAGCATACCGGACCGCCTCAAGCGATCCCGGAGCAGAGACGTGGGCGACATGTAAAATGCCTCGCGTCAATTGCACCAGTTCCACGTCCCGCCATACCATGATCGATTCGGCTTCCGCAGGAATTCCACCAAGTCCCAGTTGCTGCGAGATAGCGCCTTCATGCATAGAGCCCCCAGCGAACAAATCCGGGTCCTCGGAATGCTGGATGATCGGACGATTAAGCGTTGCACTGTAGCTTAAGGCCGCGCGCATAATCCGGCTATCCGCCACGGGATGGCCATCGTCGGAAAACCCAACCGCCCCGGCTTGCGCCATTTGGTACATCTCTGCGAGCTCTTTTCCCTCTTCACCCTTGGTCACCGCACCAATGGGCCAAATCCGAACAAGCCCTAACGTTTCTGCGCGTTCCTTCTGCCACTCGACCAGACTCGGGATATCCACCACCGGTTTCGTGTTGGGCATCGTGCACACCACCGTGAAGCCTCCCGCTGCGGCTGCGCGGCTCCCGGATGCCAAGTCTTCTTTATATTCCAAACCAGGGTCGCGAAAATGCACATGCATATCGGTCAGCCGGGGCACAAGCCACAAGCCCTTTGCATCGACCACAGGAAGGCTTGGGTCATAGTCCTCCACAAACACCCCATCACGCACCGTAACATCCAACACCGCATCAATTCCCCGGAACGGGTCAATCACGCGAGCCCCTTGGATGCGCCAAGAAGTTCCTGTATTACTCATTGTGAGCACCTCCTAATAATCGAAAGAGCACGGCCATCCTCACAGCAAGCCCGTTGCGCACTTGCCGCCCGACCCACGACCGGGATGAATCCAAAATCTCGGAATCAATTTCCACTCCGCGATTTTGGGGACCGGGATGCAAAATAATGGCATCGGGTTTCGCCCATTGAAGGCTGTGAGCGGTGACGCCCCAACGCGCGCGATATTCCCACAGTGACGGAATATCGCCCCCGGTCTGGCGTTCTTTCTGCAAGCGCAACACTTGAATCGCATCGACGCCTTGCAATCCTTCTTTCAAATCCGTGGTGACGGTGACGTGGCTGAGCTGCCGAAAGGAGTCGGGCATTAAAGAGGGAGGACCGATTAACACGACGTCCGCGCCTAGAGCCCGCAGGGCCCAAATATCCGAACGTGCTACCCGACTATGCAAAATGTCGCCGACAATGGCCACACGCAGACCATCAATACGTCCTTTGGCTTGTCGCAACGTGAGCATGTCCAATAATCCTTGGGTGGGATGCTCGTGCATACCGTCGCCCGCATTGATAATCGGAATGGACACCATCTGGGCGAGTTGCTGAGGCACTCCTGACACTTTATGGCGAATAATCGCGGCATCAATGCCCATTTGTACTAAATTGTCTGCAGTATCCCACAACGTCTCACCCTTCTCCACACTAGAACCAGATGGCTGAACGTTGATGACATCGGCGCTTAAATATTTAGCGGCCAACTCAAACGAATTGCGGGTACGCGTGCTCGGTTCGAAAAAGAGGTTAACGACCGCTTTGCCACGCAAGGTAGGTAATTTTTTGATCGGCCTGTCCACAATTTCGCCAAGATTCTCGGATAAATCCAACAAATCCTCGATATCCTGGGCGCTTAGGTGTTCTAGGGTCAGCAAATCTTTCATGCGTCCTCTCCTTTGCCATCCCGCTCCAAATACGCTTGGTCCATCCCATCGACTTCCTGCACTTTAACGTACACCCGCTCCGCGCGCGCGGTAGGCACATTTTTCCCCACGTAATCAGCGCGTATGGGCAGCTCCCGGTGACCACGGTCGATCAAGACCGCCAGTTGAATCGCTTTGGGGCGTCCGAAATCGGATACCGCATCCATCGCCGCTCGAATGGTCCGGCCCGTAAACAACACATCATCGACCAGCACCACAACTTGCCCATTAATTCGATTAGGGGCCAGCGACGTCGCATCGACATTTGAAAACGGCCGCTGCTCCCAGTCATCGCGGTATAACCCAATATCCAGCACACCCACCGGAGGAACTTCGCCTTCAATTGTGCCAATGTTAGCGGCATGGATAGAAAGGCAGGGTGCTAGTGGCTCATCATAACGTGGACTTAAAGAAATTATGGCGCCGTACAGGCCTATTCATTCTCGGTTTGCTCGTTATTGGCGTCGGCTTAGCCATTTTGGTTGATCAAGGCAAACGGCACAATTTACTTCCCCCCGAGACCATTGACCCCATTAAGGCCCTCATTGTACTCATGATCGGCGGGGCCATCTCGTACTTGCTCGAACGCTATCTGTTTCAATTGGCTGCTAGGGCGCTAGGAGCCAACCGCACCACGTCGTTACGCTTTTTGATTCGCTTGTTTCTCTTATTGGCCGTCATCTTGTCGGTCTTGGCCGCCTTTGGAGTTGGCCTCTCCTCCGTCGTCTTTGGCGGCGCCTTTGTCACCGCCATCATTGGTCTTGCCGGCCAAACAATGTTTGGCAACCTCATTGCCGGGATCGCCATCTTGGTCTTTCACCCGTTTGAAGTGGGAGACCGCATTAATTTTGTGGCATGGCAATACCCCGTGCTCATGCCGTCGTTTCCCCATGAGGCACTTAAACCGACTTATAGCGGCGTGGTCACGGACATTACCCTCATGTATACATCTTTGGCAACCGACACTGGCCCGACGATGGTCATTCCCAATGGCATTATCATTCAAGCCGCGGTGGAAAATATGGCCCACGCCAAAAAGCGCATCTTGCGTATGCGCTTTGATGTCGATATGGCCATTGATCCGGCAGAGTTGCTGCCACGCGTGGAAAAATTGCTCAATACGTTAGGCTTTGTGGGCAGTACGCCCCGCATTATTGATGTCACGCCCACCACATTTGCTCTGCTGTTGGTGGTTGACACGAAATTGCGGAGTGACGACGAGGTCCGCCATCAAATTTTTGGCCACCTCGTACCCATGATTCGCCACTTGGCCCATCCCGATTCCACCGAAAGTGGGAAATCCTAACGGCTTTTGAAAAAGCCAATCACCTTCGACATCTTTTTTAGGTATTAGCGGTTTATATAAAACAACGAAGCGCCATGTGCGTTTCTGGCCTGATGCTATTCAACAATCCACAATTAATTTAAGGCGCAATTATCCTAATGTATCGCCAATAAAGGGCGTTTCAATATGCGTTGCTTACCCTTAATTGGGTTTTGTGGCATGAGAGCACACGCCCTACGCTACACCACGCATGTTTTTAGGATGTGGCATCTATGACGGTCGAGGCTGCAAAGAAGTCACATACATAATGCCCGGTGATGCAATCAGTACGTCATAAAGGCCCGCAATCCGTGCGGGCCTCAAAGAACATATTCGTCCAATGAAGAAAGAGAGCCCTATACATTTTTACTCAAGGGTATCCTTGCGATTTCATGCCGGGCGAGTCGATTAACCGCATCACCTCTCCATTCATGATAATCAACACAGGTGCCCAGAAAACAGAGACCTTTAATGTTTGACCGAGCGCATCCGGCAGTGCCATGGGCATAGTCTGTCTTTCGAAAAATACCCAACTCAAATGGTCGTCGACTAAACCCATGTAGGCAGCCGGTGTCAGCGACGCGGCTTTTATGGCCTCAGCAGGTAGAATCCCCCCAGCGATGCAGCGACCAACCACATGCGGCAAATCTACAACAGGCTCTTGCTGCCATGTCGAACGGGTTAGATCGGTACTGATGGTGTCAGGATCCAACCCCGCTGCATGAGCTTCCGCAAACACCTGCCATGCAAAATGATGACGGCCATGGCCAACGTCCAACAAGACCTGTCGACTTCTAGCATTAGACAACGCACGAATCCGTGTTTCCAGATTCTCGCCTTCTGTCAAAGGCGCATAGATATGCGTAAGCACATCTCCTGGCCGAAGACTGGAGGCGACCAGCTCCGTCGGTAGAAATGTCGCTGTCCAATGGACCATCAGGGGAACATGAAAATGCTCCGCCCATAATAAGCCCGACTGCAGAAGGTCTTCGTCATCCTTGCGGTCATTCTGACCCAATCGGATCTTGAATCCCAAAAAGCATCGAGACATGTGGACCGCGTGAGCGGAGGGCTTAGCCATGTGAAGCATCGCCTCACGTAATCTCGGTATCTGCGGAAAAGGTTTTAACCCTTCAGGCAACAGGGACACCCACCACCGAACAGATTCAAACGGGGATGGATTTTCATAAGTCCAAGAGGCCCAACCGTAAGTTCCTGCATCAGCCGCATGGCGAACTCCTGATTTCTTTAACCACGCCTCGGGAACCCCTATGGAGTCATTGTTTCCCCGGTCAATATGGGCGTGCAGGTCGACCAGACCTGATACGACAATTATATCTTCCCGAAGCGACACGTACCGATCCTCAGTCCCTTTCACATCCACTTTGAGTTCCCCAAAAAATCCTATTGTAATCGCTACAATCGCCATCGCCAATCCGATCGTCACAAACACGCCATTGACACCATAATGCTGAAGAACCACCGCAATCAAGAAAGCCGTTAGCATGGAACTCAATCGACTCCAGCTATACGTAAATCCAATTCCCGTCGACCGTGCCCGGGTCGGAAACAACTCGGATTGATAGGCATGAAACGTTGCAGAAAAAGCATTATTAAACAATGTAATTCCTACCCCTACGAGAACAATCAGTAACGGACTTCTCACATGGGCAAACAACAATCCCAGGGCCCCAATAGACAAACTCTCAATCACAATTAACCACTTGCGCTGAACCCGTTCAATCACTAGCATGGCAAACCACGGACCCACCGGATTGATAACGGCGATAAGAAACGTATAGAACAAGCTGTGCAACAGAGTAAATCCTTCTTTGAGCAACAAAGTGGGAACCCACGCAGCAAATCCATAAAACCCGATTGTTTGAAAGAACTGGAAAATCATCATCATGATTGTGCGACCGCGGTATGCGGGTTGCCAGATTTCGCGGAAAGGATTGTCGGACGCCACCTCAGGCAAAGCTGGCAAAGGGGCGGGCAAGGGAGCATTAAGTTCTTCCCTCACACTTTGCTCAATGCAGCTCATAGCCTTATCCGCGTCTGCGACACGTCCATGAAGCGAATACCAGCGGGGCGATTCGGGAATCCGCAAGCGGATAAACCAGACGATAAGAGCTCCCAACGCGCCAATCAGCACCACCCATCGCCAGCCTGACAGTAAGATATGGGTCGGAACCAGTACATAGGATAGGAATGCAACCACGGGAACAGCGGTATAAGTAATAACTTGGCTGAAGGCGATATACTTTCCTCGAGTGTTATGCGGTACTACTTCCGTAATATAGGTGTCAATGACGACTAGTTGAGCCCCGATTCCAATCCCAGAAAGCGTGCGAAACGCTAAAATCCACCCAACCGAAGGAGACAGCGCCATGAGTGCTACAAAAAATGAATATAAAATCAAAGAAAATGTGAATACCGTTTTTCTTCCCCACAAATCGCTAATAAGGCCAAAGCCAATGGTTCCGACGAACATACCTGCAAAACCTAGTGAAATAAACAAAGTGAGATCGGCCAAAGTAAACATTTTAGCCGACAACAAAGCCGCCCCCACGTACCCAGCCATGAAAAGGTCATAAAACTCAAACCATCCGCCCATGGAGATCAGGGTGACAAAACGCCGGAAATAGTGGGTAGGCGGTAAACGGTCCAACCGCGCGGCAATGGTTGCGGGCGCCGTTTGAGCAAAATCACTCATAATAATTGCCTTCTTTCCAATAAATTTACTTGCGCGATAATTACGGGCACAAAACACTTAAGGAGCGAAAATCCCCATACAAAACAATGGAGCCGCATTTTACTAGCTGACGATCTGCGTCAGCCACTCCTCCGTATCCGCAAGACGCTGAATATCTATCCCCGTGTCATATCCCCAACCCTCGAGCCATGTGACGAGTTTGACCGAATTCAAATTACCAGGCGCATTAGGAGCAAAAGGACAGCCTCCTAGTCCTGCAAGCGCCGACTCAAATCGTCGGATTCCTAAATTTAGAGCCGCTTTCACATTCTCCTGCCCCAAGCCAGCACGGTCGTGAAAATGTATTGCCAGAGGCACATCGAGCACCGCCGCCTGCACACCCCGAACGATGCGATCGACCTTCTCAGGAGTCGCCACCCCAACCGTATCCGCAAGCACAATTTCACAAGCACCAGCCGCCACATAACGTCGGGCAATTTCAGCCACCACCTCTTCTCCACCGACTTCTTCCGAGTAAGGGGAGCCAAACGCGCAAGAAACGGCCCCGCGCAACTTCATTTTGTTGTTGGACTGTTCGGCAAGCGATTCAAACTCCCGCAAAGAGGCCTCAAGTGGACGCCCCACATTATCTTGTTGGTGACGCGGGCTAGCGGACACAACGTAAGTCAAATAGTGCGCATGGGTAAGCTTTGCGCGATCATAACCCCGCCTATTGGGAATTAGCGCAATCCACTGCGCAATGCTGGTTGGCAGCCGAGACAAGACTACTTCCGCATCAGCCATCTGCGGCACCATCTTGGGAGACACAAACGATGCCACTTCAATCCACTGCACACCGGCCTCTACTAGCCGGTTGACCAATTCAACCTTGATAGCCGTTTCCACAAACTGGTCCAAATCCTGCAACCCGTCACGCGGTGTCACGTCAATAATTCTGGCTACACCCATTTACCGGATCACTCCTTCCGCTTTGAGACGGTCGATGTCAATCAAGCTTCTGCCCAGTACCTGCTGAAGGACGTCGGATGAGTCACGCCCCACCGCCCCCCCCGCCAAGAGAATTCTGCCAGGCGTCGCACTGAGACGCGGCACCACACCCAGCATTCCGACGAATTCTCCTTGATCCGCAGGAACACGCACCATCATATCTCTTGCCAAGAACTGTGGATCTTGAGCAATGTCCTTGGCACTCATAACCAAACCGGCAGGGACTTGAGCAGTCGTGAGCTTTTCCAATACGAGGGTAGCCGTCAAAGATGAAGTCCATTTTGTGATAACTTCATCTAGCACATCAGCATGTTTCACACGCTGCGGATTGTCCGCAAATCGCGGATCTGATAACAGGTCGACTCTATTCATCGCTGACGCCAAGGCCGCAAACGTCCCCTCCGTATTCGCACCGATAGCCACCCATGATCCGTCTGCTGTAGGATAAGTGCCTGAGGGAGCTGCCCTGAGCAGCTGATTACCTGATCTCTCCTGAATGATTCCTTCATTAAGGTATTCGGGCATCATCGCTTCCGTTAGACTCAGTACGGATTCTGTCAGGGCCACATCTACTAGCTGCCCTTCCCCTGTATTATCTCGATGCCTCAAAGCGGTGAGAGCACCGATGACGCCATATAGGGCGGCCAGTTCGTCACCTAGCGAGACGCCTGTGCGGACTGGTGGGCGGTCTGGATAGCCAGTAACATAACGGATGCCTCCCATCGCTTCCGCAATGTTTCCAAAGCCCGGACGGTCTTGGTAGGGACCTGTCAATCCGTGGCCAGTTATCTGCACATACACCAAGGAAGGGTGATTCTCTTTTAGTCGACTATAATCCAGACCCCAGTTGCGAAGCGTTGCCGGTCGCAAGTTGGCAACCACAACGTCTGCCCATCGAGCAAGATCTCTGACTATAGCCTGTCCCTCCGGTTTTTTAAGGTCCACCGACACTAATTGTTTGTTACGGGATTGCATTTGCCACCACCACGAGGAGCCAGTAGGCGACACTGCCCCCCATGCACGCAGATTGTCACCAGATGGGGGCTCAATCTTAATGACTTCCGCGCCAAAATCTCCCATAATTCGTGTCGCCGACGAAGCTGCCACAAGCGATCCAATTTCAAGCACTCGAAGTCCTTGCAAAGCCGTTTTCTGCTCAGTCATTCTCTCACCTTCTTCATGCCAGAGACTCATCCCACTGACTTTCAATAGCGCGAGCAGCCTTGAGTAAATACTGCACCATTACAGGCAACGCCTCCGGAGAGAAGCGACTGATCGGGCCCGATAACGCCAGAGAAGCTTTCACCTGGTGGTCTTGGCCCCATACCGGAACGCTGACCGAGGCCAATGCACTGTCGCGTTGCCCTAAACTCACAGCGAATCCATCACGCCGAATTTGCTGCCACGTTTCCTCCGAAGGCCACTGAAACAGTTCACTACCTCCGAAAAACCGGATTGATTCAGACCATAACCTCTTTCGTTCCGATTCCTCTAGCCAAGCCAGCAAGATATAACCGGACGAACCCGCGTGGAGCGGCAACGGCTCGCCAACGGAAATGCTGTGGCGCAAAAGCCCAGGCCCTTCCACCCGCACCGAACAAATTCGAATGGCACGTACTCGGACGTAAATAGAAGCGGTTTCCCGAGCACGCTCCACTAGATGTTCAAGGACCTCCTGGCCGACATCAGTCAACGACTGGGCCTTCAAGGCCCTAGCCCCCCACTGCGCTAATCTCCATCCCGGAATGTAATGCCCTTGACGCCGAGAAAGAATTCCTTCTGCAACAAGAGAATCCAAAATACGGTGCAAGGTGGGCCTGACAATATTGAGCTGACGACTCATTTCGGAAACCGACACAGCTTCACGGTTCACCGATAAATAATCGAGAACTTGACCAATTTTCGTCAGCACAAGGATGCTAGAATTTTCTTCTGTCTGCATTATGGACACCTCATCCGTATTATGGATACAGTACTATATTCGCCAAGTATTTAGTGAATTCCTGCATACTCTCTCTGTTTTGAAAAAATTTTCCTTTTGCGTAAGGCCTTCTCTATAACACAGTTGGCGGCATTTGGGTAAAACATAAGGGCTGGCCAGAGACAGGATGCGGGAACGATAGGCGCACCGCATGCAAAAGCTGCGAGGTAAAAGTCCCCTTTGCGCGCGAATAGAGCGGATCTCCCACCACCGGATGGCCGACGCTGGCTAAATGCACCCGGATTTGATGCGTTCGCCCTGTCTCCAATCTTAGCTGAACCAAACTTACCTTGTCCCATGCCGCGAGCGTCCGGTAATGGGTGCGCGCTACGCGCCCCCCATAGGCCACCGCCATTCTTAGGCGGTTGGCAGGGTCTCGGCCAATGGGCGCATCAATGACGCCGGCGGGTTCAGGCAATGTGCCCGTGATGACCGCAATATAATCCCGGTGAACAACCCGTTCTTGAATCATCACCGATAAGCGGCTGCGAATCTCTTCGGTGCGCGCCAGTACCATCAGTCCCGTCGTATCGCGGTCTAGTCGGTGCACCACCCCAGGCCGAAAGTCTTCGCCGCCCGTACCTAATAACGGGGCCAAACGGTGGACAACGCTGTCATCTTCGTGGCCATGACTGGGATGCACCACCAGCCCTTTGGGCTTATTCAGCACGATAATCGCGTCGTCACGGTAGATGACCCCGGTTTCGTCGACCGCCCTTGCCGCATTCCACGGCACCGGTGCCGGTTCGGCTGACAAGGCCTCAATCTGCACCCAGTCGCCCGCTTCCACCACATAACTGGCTTTGGCTTTTTGCCCGTTGACGGCTACGCGGCCATCCTTAATCTGGCGTTGCCAAAACGTGCGGGAATGACGCGGATTCCATATCATGAGCAGTCGGTCCAACCGTTGACCCGCTTCATGGGCCTCAACCCGCTGCCCTGTTTCAAGACTCTCCACGTTTGTCTTGCCTCCAGTAGTAGTAGACGCCAAGTGCCATCCCCACCACAATCGCAGAATCGGCCAGATTAAAGACGGGCCAATCAATGACATGGATATAATCCACAACGCGTCCGGATATGATGCGGTCCCACAAATTTCCGGCCGATCCCCCCGCTAGCAGGCCCAAAGCAACCATCATGGGTCCTGGCAGATCGGGATGTCTCACGGTGTATACGACGATGGCAACTAACAACGCGAACGCAACAAGAATAAAGAGGGGGGTCCCCCCTCTCAACAAACTAAAAGCCGCCCCATTGTTTAGAATGTAGGTCCACGAAAGCACCGGCGGCAAGACGGGAATACTTTGCCCCGGCACCATCGTCCTGGCAATATGGTCTTGAATCAGTAAATCAGCCACGAGAATGATCGCGGCAATAACCCAAACCCCAGCTGCTCGCTTGGACATCAAAGCATCACCTGCAACACATCATGGCAGCGCTCGCAAAGATCGGGATATTCCTCATGGGTTCCAACATCGGGCGTGTACCGCCAACATCTTTCACAACGCTGCCACGTCGTGCGTTCCGCCTGGGCCTCCAACGTTTCACCAACATGGGCCACAATGTCAGCAGCCATCGTCATTTCGGTCAACAAGGCCCGGTCTTCCTTCGTAAATGGCGGGTCAGACACGGGGATCGTCAACGTGACGACGCCTTCTAACGCATTACCGATGGTTTTGTCGGCGCGGACGCGTTCTAGGGCTTTTAACACCACTTCTCGGTATCGTAGCATCCGTGTCATGCGCTCATCTTCTTCGGGTGTATAGCCAACCGCCCACACATCAGGCCACCGCAGCAAATGCACGGACATAGGCGCATCGACCTCTTTGGGCGCGTACTGATACACTTCATCGCTGGTAAACAACCATGCCGTGGGTCAAAACCATGTGATAAGGCGCTTGATCTTTTGCGGCCACGGCGGTCGTTAACAAACTATTGAACCACCCACGATATTGATCGTTGCCTTCTAGGACCAAGTCAGCTGGCCATTTCAAATGGCGGTGTCCCGCTAAGACCGCAGCTTGGCTCGAACCCGAGTCCAACCACACGTCAAAAATGTCATGTTCTTGCACTAAATCACGGCTGCCGCATTCAGGACATTTATAGTCTTCAGGCAAAAAGTGCTCGGGACCTTGCTGCCACCACGAATCGGCACCTTCTTGGCTAATAATACCCGCGATATGGCGAATGAGCGGAGCATCGAGAACGGCCGTATGACAGGACTGGCAGTAAAAGGCGGGAATGGGTACGCCCCAGACCCGTTGGCGGGAGAGACACCAATCCTGGCGATTTTCCACCATCTGCCGCATTCGGTCCCCACCCCACTCGGGATCCCACTTGACGGAATAAGTAGCTTCCGTCAGCTTTTCCCGGACCCGGTCAATGGACATGAACCACTGCTGAGTCGCCCGGAAAATAACGGGATTTTTGCACCGCCAGCAATGGGCGTATTGATGCTCTAACGGCTCCTCGAGTAGCAGGGCTCCCACCTCTTGAAGTTTGTCAATGACCACCGCATTGGCATCTTGGTAGAATAAGCCCGCGACAAGCGGCGTGCCGTCTACATAGATTCCTTGGTCGTTCAATGGCTGCACAACAGACAAGTGATACTGACGCCCTGCCTCAAAGTCTTCCATCCCGTGTCCTGGTGCCGTGTGCACTAAACCGGTTCCACTTTCACTGGTGACGTGATCACCTAAAATCAAAGGGACATCATGCCCTAAATAGGGATGGGTGGTTATAACACCTTCCAGTTCCCGCCCGGGCCAAGGGCCATAAGTGCCCACAATCGTCCATCCCATTTTCTGCGCGAGAGTTTCCGTCAAATCCACGGCGACCAATAAGGCGCCAAATTCCTTGGTCTCCACAACGTGATACAAAATGTCAGGATGCAAGGCAATGGCCACGTTTGCCGGGATGGTCCACGGGGTCGTGGTCCAAATCACCGCGCGCGTTTCTGCTGGCAATAGGCCCCTACTCTCTTTAACGGGAAATGCCACATAAATCGCGCGCGACCGGTGATTATGGTATTCAATCTCGCCTTCGGCCAGGGCCGTTTCACAATGCGGGCACCAATAAACCGGCTTTAAGTCCCGGTAAATTAATCCCTTTTCCACCATTGCTGCAAATACTTCCAACTCCGCGCCCTCATATTCAGGACTCATCGTGATATACGGATGCTCCCAGTCCCCCAAAATCCCCAACCGCTGAAACTCTTGGGTCATGAGCCCAATATAGTGCCGGGCCACCGCCGCACATTCCTTGCGCAGTGCCACAGGATCAATCTGGTGCTGAGAAACTCCCAATTGCTTTAACGCTCGCATTTCAATAGGCAGTCCGTGCGTATCCCACCCGGGCACGTACGCCACATCGTAACCGGCTAAGGTCCAGTAACGATTTATCATATCCTTGAGGATTTTATTTAAGGCCGTTCCCGTGTGAATATCGCCGTTGGCATAAGGCGGCCCATCATGCAACACAAACTTTTCGTCATGCGCCCTTTGTTCACGTTGCGCTTGATATAACCCTTGCGCCGCCCATGCGGCGAGCCACTCAGGTTCTTTCGCGGGCAAATTGCCTTTCATTGGAAATGACGTTTTCGGCAATTGCAGCGTCGGTCGGTAATCCATAATCACCCTCCTAAATAAAATAACGCCCCTGGCGTAAGGGACGTCGTGGCGCGGTACCACCCTTGTTCCTCAGATCCTCGCAGCAGATTCTGAGGCGCTTAGACAGATAACGGTCGCCTGCCGGCCCGGCTACTGTCAGTTCACCAGGGCACTCTTGGGGGATCAATATGCCTATCATGGTCTGGATTGCACCAAAACTCCAGATCTCTGAGCCAGCGGACAAGCACATGGTGTCCATTCGAAATGGTGACCTTTTAGGTCTATAAGGCATAATCGTCATAATGATGCATTGCGTCTTACGAGTAGAAATCAAACTAGGGTTGCTCATGTCGTGATCCGCGTCACGACCCGCATTTCACGGGGCAGCAATCTTCTTTTGCAGAGAAAGGCGCCATGCTTTGGCGCTACCTTGTCCCCACACGCCAGTAAGTCTTCTTTCCATCATTAAGCTCAAAATTCTATCGACGGCAGGCCTTTGAAGGCCTGCTTCATGGCGTCGAAAAATGCCGTGCCAGCCTTTACTTCCCTGCCTGAAAAGGCTACAGCCTTTTTTCACAGACGCTCAGTGACAAGCAGTCCCCCTTTCGAAGGCTTTAAGATACAATGGAACCAACTTTCCCGTCCAAAGCATGGTGTGTCACGACTGAGGTTAAGAAGCGGCGGGATACTTTTGAGGTGATAAGATGTCAGCGTTTCCTTTAAGCCGGGCTTTTGCGGAATCACTGGACCGTGCCGCGCCCCTAACGCAGTTCCGTGACGAGTTTCCCATGGCTTCACAATGTCTTTATCTAGACGGCAACTCATTAGGTCTCTTGTCCCGCCGTGCAGAAGCCTCTTTACTCGCCATCTTGGACAGTTGGCGGACCTACGGCATTGATGGGTGGTCGACCGGATCTTACCGCTGGTTTGACCTGTCTGAACACCTCGGACATATGATGGCGCCCCTAGTAGGGGCACAGCCCCACGAAGTCATCGTCACGGGATCTACCACCGTAAATTTGCATCAACTGCTGGCCACCTTTTATCGCCCTCATGGCGAACGCCGAAAAATTTTAGCTGATGCGCTGGCCTTCCCGTCGGACATCTATGCGATATCCAGCCACTTATTGCTGCACGGTCTCTCCCCTGATGAGGCGTTAGTGCAAGTGCCCAGCCATGATGGCTTTACGTTGTCCGAAGATGACATTATCGACGCCATGACACCTGACGTCGCGCTCGTTTTATTGCCCTCGGTTCTTTTCGTCAGCGGACAATTGCTCGATATACCCAAGTTAACGGAGGCTGCGCATGAACGCCATATCATAATTGGCTTTGGGGTGTCGAGTGGGGTGTTTTGCGTTTTGGTGCACCTACAAATATTTAAACGGAGGTCCCGGCAGTGTCGCTGCACTGTACGTCGCAGAACGCCACCACGGCATACGCCCTGGGCTTGCCGGATGGTTTAGCTCGGATAAAACAGTGCAGTTTGATATGGCCCACCAGTTGATTCCCGCCCCTGATGCCGGGGCCTTTCAAATCGGCACGCCACATCTTCTTAGCCTTGCGCCCCTCATCGGGTCGTTAGAAATGTATTCGGAAACAACCATCGATATCATCCGCGCCAAATCCGTGCAACTCACGCACTATCTCATGGAATTGGCCACCGCGCGCCTCAAAGATTTTAATGTACGGGTGGTAACGCCTCAAGAGGAGACGCAACGCGGTGGACACGTCGCCCTGGCACACCCCGAAGCCGTTCGTATCTGCAAAGCTCTCAAAGACCGTCAGGTCATCCCCGACTACCGGCCGCCGGAAGTTATCCGCTTGGCGCCGTCTCCACTGTACACCACATACACCGATATTTGGGACACGGTCGATCACTTATGGCACATCATGCATGAGCGCGAATATATGCGGTACCCACAAGAGCGAGAAGTAATTTCCTGACTAACGCTTACTGGCAACTGTTCATAAAAACGCTCCTTGATATAATTTCTTAGTAATTGTCCCACCCTAAAAAGGCGGGTACAGGAGGCCGATCAAATTGTTCCATTTCATGGACAAATGATATGAAAAACTGACGATTAGTTTGATATAGAACATAGTGCCCCATAACAATGCGATTAACGAGTCCGTTAGCATGCAAGAGATTTAAATGACGCGAGACTGTACTAGGACTCAACCGCAAAACATGGGCAATCGAACTAGTCGTGCCCATCGTCCCAAAGAGATGCCGAAGAATGAGAAAGCGAACGGGCTCGCTCATTATCTCCAACAATTGCGGCAATCGCTCTGAGGTCGCAATTGGACTTGCCCAATTTATAATAGATTGTGATTGATAGGTAATACTTAATCTAGACTCCAACTGTTCAACCCATAAATGCGGCCAACAAAATACGCTAGGAAACATCTCAATCTGAATACTATTCGATAATGTCATCTCGATGTTCCATGGGATCATTATACGAATAATCCCATCATCACAATCATAGCGAATCCGGGGAGATATGGATTTCCACCAGGTGGCGGGAGCATCTTTAACCGAAAGAAGTCTCATTTTTACATCCTGTTGCATCTCAGAGTAAATTTGTGTCCAAACAGCACTAAATTCTCGCTCCCAAAATTCCTGCATAAGCATGCCAATATCGCGCCACCATGGATCTTGAGACCTCTCCCAACGGCTCCACCAGTCTGGCCGCACCATTTCTGCCCAGCCTTCCCACTCGGAGTGACGAGCCATGCGACGGTCAAACGCACCTGTCCAACGCTCTTTGAAATGGTTGAAGAGTTCCTGCCAATGGTCGCCCGACAGCGCCATATAACTTTCCCACTCTTGCTGAAAACTTATATTTTGCCCCACGCCCAGTAACGGCTCTCCAGGAGTATCCAGTCCAATCAACAAAAAAGGAGAAACCCGCTCCAATTTCGTGATGAACGCAGAACCTAACCTTTTTCGAACACCTAGTGCCCACCGAAGAAAAACTCCATGATGGTTTGGATTAGCCAGCACATGCAAAGCCCATCGCAATTCTCTGAGTGGCGAAAGATGAAAAGAGATATTCTCGTTTCATATCGGTACGAGAATCAATGCTAGTATTATACTGCAATCTTTACGTTACCGTCTCCTCTACATTGTCGCAATCACAACAGATTTGCCCAACTTGCCGTATGAGTCGTCTTACTGTCCCTTGGTTCCGTTTTCGACCGCAGTGCAATTCTCGGTAACCTCTTGGCTGACTTACTCTATGCTGTAGTAGATCCGAGAATACAGACCGCGATCTTGTATTTTCTTTATGCGATGCCGACGTTTTGGTTAGGCGTACTTATGGTTTCAATTTTCGCTATTGATTTAGGGTGGTTTCCGGCTGAGGGATTATATAATCCGCTTCTTTCTCATGCGACTGTGGTGTCTTATATCTTGCACATGGTTTCAACACATGATCGATCTTCTCTCCCCGATGTGCAGCCTGATAACTACCAATAACAATTGCCAATATATGAGAAATGGCAATGGCTGTTACCACAAGTATCAAAGTACGTGGAAGATTGACCGCAATAAGACTCGCAACAGACTGGTGATAAGAATAGGCATACCCTAAATTGCCGCGAAGCAACTGACCTACCCATATCAGATATTGAACCCATAAGGGTTTATTGAGACCTAAAGATCGGTTAATTTGAGCGATAAGTGCAGGCGTCGCCTTATCGCCCAACATCATCACTGCAGGGCCGCCCGGAACCACATGAATGAGCACAAAACTGACAATTGATAACAGAATAAGAGTCGGAATGGCTTGCATGAGACGGTGCAGAGCAAACTTCATCATTGTTCGTTACCTCCCGCAGCATCCAAACTCATACGGGCATCAAGGGCTGCCCTCAATCCATCTCCGATAAAACTTATGGAGAGAATCGTCCACAGAACCGCAAGTCCCGGCGGATAAATTAACCACCACGCATGCTGAGGAAGATACGCCATGGAGTCCGCTAACATCGCCCCCCAATTGGGAATAGGTGGTGGCAACCCCATCCCCAAAAAGCTCAAACTGGCAATCACCAAAACCGCATCTGCAACCATAAACGTAGTCGCCACGATCACAGTTCCCATGATGTTTGGCAATAAATGCTTAAGTGCAATGTGCAGGGAACCAGCACCAAGGGCTCGTGACGACTCTACAAAGAGGCGTTCTTTTAACGACAAAACCTCCGCCCGCACCAGCCGACTCACTCCATGCCACGACGTAAATGCGATTAAAAGAATGAGTAATTCTGGACTAGGAGTTACCAAAGCATCCAAAAATATTAACAAAAATAATCCGGGTATAGCTCTTAATAGGTCAACAACACGCATCATCAGCGCGTCCACCCAACCTCCCGTGAATCCAGCTACCAACCCATACGCCACTCCTATCGCCATTGCCGAAAAAGCGGCAACAAATCCCACCTCAAGAGACGTTTGGCCCCCCAGCATAAGACGAGCTAGCATATTGCGTCCTAAATTATTAGTACCAAGGGGAAAGTCCAAAGAGGGAGGTTTTAATATCGCGGTTAAATGCAACGTGTATGGGCTAGCTCGATAGAGCATGGGCCCCAAAAACGAAAAACCAAGCAATAAAGTAAGGCCAACCATACCCAGCCGTGCGAGCGGATGGTGCCAAAACACTTTACGAAATCGCGTACCGGAAGAACGCATAGCCGGCATGAAATCAAAAGATTCCAGTTCCGGCGATGCATCTCGAATTGAATCGGTGTCGATCATGTCACATCACCCTCTTTGTTCCACTTTCCGCCATCTTTCCGTCACAGTCTATTATTGGCTTACCCACCAATACTGTGGTGAAATCGCATCTGTGAAGTTATTTGCAGAGGACCGTACTCCATGAATGTTATTCTCTATCTCTCCAAGGCCCTGGGGAACTGGCATCCAAAGGTTTGGCAACTGCTGAGCAGCAAACATTTGATACGCATCTAATGCCTTCTGGGAGTCAGCAGGGCTCGGTTGCGGTGAGTGAGTTGCAGCAATCAATGAGTTCATCTTACTATTAGAGTACCCGTAAAAGTTGTATCCTCCGCCCGTAGAGTACATGCCGCCTCCTGTCGGATAACTTCCTCCATAACTCCATCCAAGACCCGTTTGGATCTCCCATTTTGTGGGCTGGTGATGATATTGCAACATCGAAGCAAAAGGCAAAGGGCTCAATGATACGTGGATGCCCTCTTTGGCCCAATCCTGCTGCATAATTTGAACCATAGCCAAAACCGTGCTACTCCCAGAGTCATATTGCATATTGAAGGACAACTGCTGGCCCGCGTTGTTGGTCATGATACCGTGTACTAGATGCCACCCATTTTTCTCCAAAAGCTGCTTGCCCTTTTCTGGATCATAGGAATAGATTGGCTTAATGAGTTGCGGTGCCAAAAATGTCCTAGGGTGTAAGGGAACGGGACCGGTTCCCGGAACGCCCATGCCATTATATAGAGACTGAATGATGGCCGTTTGGTCGATACCCATTTGCATTGCCTGGCGAACAGGCAAAGAACGGAAAATATTTCCCACTTGCGGACTCTTAAAGTTCAAGATTGTCCTATCTATACTGTAACTATATGAGGTATTAAGAGTATCGTGAGGCAATTGACTACGCACACTATACATAGAAAGGGGTAGATAGCCAACCTGGACACCGCCAGTCTTTAACGCATTTACTTCAGACGTCTCTGAGGTTTGATAAGCTAGCACAAACTTGTTCACATAGGGTAAATGGCCATCATAGTGCTTATTCGGTGTAAAGGTCCACGATACATTTTGCACAGCACTGGTAAGACGGAACGGCCCATCTATCACTTTAAAAAAGTTAACATTATTCCCGTTACTCGCCAAATAACTCAATTCTAGGTTAATATTATTGGGGTAGCGATTCCACGCCTGTTCGGGTAACGGTATAAAGTCACCCAACCCGTTGTATTCAAACCATGTCTGGTTAACAGGATTGGTAAGTGTAATTTGAAATTCGTGAGTGCCCAACACCTGAAAACTTTTTATTAACTGCGGCACCCCCCCAGAATCTGCGCCAGCATATGGCCATGGGGCAGGAGCAGTGGGGGCACTCGCGGCTTTAATCAAATTCCACGTAAATTGAACATCCTCTGCGGTCACTGGTGATCCGTTAGACCATTTCCACTTTGGATTCATTTTAACCGTGTAGACCGTTCCCTCTTTGTTCCATGTAATGGCACTGGCTATACTACGCCCAAAATCGATGGTGCCGTTTGGAGCAATATGAAACAATCCTTTATACATAAGGCTCGCAGCCCATGCATCGTACAAACTGTTATAGGCCACCGGTCTCAATGGCAAATACCAGTTAATAGCAACAAGAGGACCTAACGCCTGAATAATTGTGCCACCATGCTCCGGCTTATTAACAGTCGCGGCTGGCGTACTTGTTGTTGAACTACCGCACCCTGTCATGGATAATAATCCAAGGCTCACACTAGAAACTAAAATAATAGGTGCCATGCGACGACGGAATACTTTCATGAGTAGCCTCCTCAATTAATTCAATAAATTCGGTGATTACTGCATCGTTGACCATAAGCCACCGTAGTATTCGGTGATCCCATTTAGTGCTTAAGAGTGACATCGACATCTTCGATAAGGAGGGGAGGAAGATAACCCGGAGCCCCTTGCATCATGCCTTGAGGCACCCATTGAGCATCTGCTCCTACCTCCTGCAACTGTCGACCGAGAGCGTCGAACGCATTAACACTCACAACGGCATGTTTGACGCGCCCTGTGAACTCCCCATTCTCTACGCAGTACAAATCGCTAGCATTTCCTGCTATGTCTCCCCGCATCGGATTAGTTGGCCGACCTCCAATCCAGCCGTTGAGAACTAATACCGTGGGATGTCTGCGCAACAATTGTTCCAATGTCGCTTGCCCAGTCTCTATTGATACATTGGATGGCAATGACTGGATAGGCCCCTGCAATGTACTCCGGTAGCCAAAGCCGCGTGGTTTATGTCCTAAACGACTAGAAGCGTCGCGATCCAGAATAAAATTCTGTAAAACTCCCTTATCGACGAGAGGGCATGTGCTAGAAGGTGTGCCTTCATCATCATATGGCGCTGTCCGCGGTCCATCTTTTATCCGGGCGTCACTCACGAGACTTAGCAAAGGCGAAAGAATCTGCTGACCTTTCTGATTATCCCATGGTGAAGTGCCAGCCAATAGAGCCGGGCCAGATAGTCTAGCTATCACAGGATTGAGTAGCGCCATTACAATAGGTTGAAGAAATAGTACAGGATATCGCCCGCTTTCGATGACCCTCATTTTGGAACCCCATTGGAACCGCTCATGGAGTTCGGCCAAAAGGTCTTCTATCACCGGAATGTTCTGCGCACCTATTCGGACGCTTGATATACTGTGAAAATCAGTCCCGTCGACCTGCCGTCCACCCGCTGATACTTCCCAGTAACCACGCATCCATGCAACCCTCCCACCAAGGGATGTTACAGATTGCGTAAGGAGTTCGTGATACGAAACGGTGACTGAAGGACGAAATGTTGGGTGCAGTTCTTGAAGACTAGCGTAGACTTCTTGTACTACTTGACCCATCACAGGAATCATTCTTGCATCCCACTGCGATTGAGGAAGATCTGTCTGATGCGGAAGGTCCGCTACGTCCATCGTCGTTTCCATACCGTCAAGAGAAGAGGAACGCGCGTTCTTTAGCAAGTCTTCCCAGTCGTCTGTACGGGATTCGGCTAACCCCAGTCGGCCATTCCTTATGACGCGTACGGTACGCATATGCTCGGAACCATGTCGAACGGTCGCAGTTTGTCCTCGTTGCCAAGTCATAGCCCATGTCTTTCTGGTATACTCTAGCGCCTGCCCTAAATCATCGGAATTCCAACGCAGATCTTCAATCGCCGCTGATTTTATCTTGAAATTCATCATTGGCCACGTCCTCCGACTAAACAGTGCTCAATTCGCAGTGACGGAGCATGGTGACTGACTGGAAGAGGCATCTGCCCCCCTTTGCCGCACCCTCCACCCGACTCGTAGCGAGTAAAATCACTGCCCACTGCCGTAATATTCGCGAGCGTGCTGAACACATTGCCAGTTAAGACCGCATTTCGCAGAGGTCGTGTTATGTGTCCATCCTCAATCAAATAGGCTTCTGCAGCGAGGAATGTAAACAGTTCCCCATTGGTTTGTCCTCCTAAACTGCCTTTAGCATAGATACCCTTGGTAATCCCTTGAAACAAGTCATCGAATGCTGTATCACCTGCGGCAATCACGGTATTGCGCATACGGACAATCGGAGGAAAGCGATAGTGCAGGGCTCGCGCATTCCCAGTCACGGGTTCTCCCATCCGTGCAGCCGTTTCACGGGAGTGAAGGCGTCCGACAAGAATCCCATCGCGGATAAGATCAACGTCTTGTGCCGCAACACCTTCGTCATCAACGGGCAGATATCCCCGACTACCAACGTCCCGACCCGTATCGTAAATGTGTAAGGTCCTCGGGCCAAATTGCCGTCCTAGATACATTTGCTCCAACAATCCTGCATCTCCAACTTGACCGTCCGCCTCGCTCAGATGACCAAAAGCCTCATGAGCAAATACGCCGGCCAATTGCGGATCAACAACTACAGGATAGTCCCCCCCAACTATCTCAGGCGCATCGAGCAAACTAGCTGCAGTCAGTGCCGCCTCATGAACCGCGTCCCCCAAATCTCTTGTTACACCAAAGTCGTTGGATGATCCAAAGGACACGCCCCGCTGAGCAACTCCTTGTCGATCACGAGCCACTACGACAATATTACCGCCCAAATCTAATTTCTCCTGCTCAATGGCAGTGCCGTGGTTATTCACAAACCATAAATGGCGATATCTGTCAAAATAACGCCCCATCACGGATTTGACCGTAGGATGAGCACGATGCGCAATATCGGAATACTGCTTTAGAATGGCCTCTTTATCTTCAATCGAAACAGATAGTGGATTTTCTCGAACCTGTAGTCGTTGTATCATCTGGATAGGAGAGGGCGTGGGAAGATAAGACATCAAATTCTCTTGTGGATTCCATGTAGCTAGCAATATAGCTTCCTCCACGTGGCGTTCAAGATGTTCCCATCCATCAAAATGAACAAACCCGTATGTCCCTTTGACGAGAACGCGCACATTGCCTCCCACATCGAATGTGTGTGTTTTGTGTTGGACCTGGTCATTAAGCGTATCAATCTGGGTTGTTTCGTTGATTTCAAGGCGAATCTCGAGATCATCAACCCCAGCGCGCTGCACCAGTGTTTTCAAAGTAGACAACACACCATCATCAACTACTCCATCGACCTTTGGCACGTCCCCCACCTCTTTTGAATTGTGATTATCCACGATAGTAGCAAGCTAGTTATGGTATTCCTAGTCATTTTGCCCAATATGTATTTCAATTGCTTTTACATCGAATCTTGTGATTTTAATACAGGTAATTAGAATATATTAGAAGAACTTTTGGTTGATGGTATCATTAGTACCCTCCCGGATCCCGGTGTCTTCCAAATTGGCACGGCTATCTCCTTAGTCTCTCGGCTGGAGTAAAACAGGGTACTTGATTTCCAATCTTGATTTTTCCAGTTGAAACACTATGTTCACACCAATAGCAAATCTCGAAGAGTCGGATTCCGACTTCTTTGCCATGTAAGGATCTGTCATTCTTCTCGACGATTTCTGTTCAAATGCCTTAAAACACTTGCGTAACACATAGCTCCCACACTATGTCTTCACCGCCATACATCTCTCGAACAGCCGATCTGAATATTACGAAAACGGCGGTGGGATGGTTATCAATTGTTCGTTCTGTAACCGGGAACTCCCATCACAACGCGCACCTAAGAGTCCTTCCATTTCTCCTTATCCATTGAAAACCTACGAAACATCCCCATCTGCCATTGTTCTTTCAGACCGATGGCCATCGGTCTGCTCTTAATATGAATGGGAGGCAGAACTCTCATAACCGCCTTTGATATCGGACCCAAGGTCGTCCTTGGTCGTCTACACCTGAAGCAACCCAGTCAAAGCCCATTCGCTCAAACACCGTTGAAGCAAACCATAGCAGTACCCCAAAAGCCTGTCATTCGCTCAAACACTCCGCTTCGCCAATAACAATAGGCAGCATATCAGGGGCAAGAGCCACATCACCAATGGTCTCCCATCCGCGTACTCCTCGCACCTCAATCATGTAGAGCTCAGCATGGTCATTGAGGATGCCGTCGGTCAGAATATGTTTTTCCGCCAACACTGACCCTCCGTCTTTGTCCTATCCGCTACCAAGCTTTTCTCCCTTATAAGGTCTTGCCTATTAAAATTGGTCCTACTGGTCAAGGGGAATTATTCCTCCAATGTTACGGCCCTTCGCGCAAGGAATGATAGAGCATCCACACCTCTTCGGTATGCTCCCCCAACTGCGGTGGACGTGTCCTAGGCAGTGACTGCGTGTCCGAAAAATCCCACGGCAATGCGATTTGTGGGACTCCCTCAAGGACGCTGATGGGCGAATGGGGTAAACTTTCTCGCCAGGCCACAGCCTCGGGCACTGTGCGCACCGGTCCGGCCGGCACGCCATGATCCTCAAGGATGGCAACCCAATCGGATACACGCCGGTGTTGGATCACGTCTTGGATAATCTGATGCAACCTGCCGCGATTTTTAACCCGGTCAGGATTTGTACGATACCGTATATCCTTTGCCCACATGGGATGTTCCAATTCTCACTCTCCCTCATGCAGTTTTGCGCCCAGCTGCGACCATCCAACTCATTAAAAGCCTCCTGATTGTCCGGAGTCGACCGATATCACGGACTCTTTATTCAAATGGCGCGCTTGATGAGCGGCGGGCGACAGGTAATAGACCATAAACCCGGCGACACTGATCACCGACGTAGCTAATATCACCTCGTAATCAATATACCAGGGAGCAGATGGCGTCGTGGGGCGCGCTAAATTGACAATCATCCCGATGCCGTAAATTAATGCCAAAATATTGATGGGCCAGGCCCATCCCCGCAAGGTGAAAAGGTTGTCAGCCTTGACGCCACGACTCCGGGCGATTAAGGCACCTAGCATAATCATTTGGAACGCGAGATAAATACCAACTACAGCAAAACTCGTCAAAATGGACTCGAACCGCGCGGAAAGGCTCAGCAACAAGGCAATAATCGCCGATACCCAAAGAGCATTTATAGGGGTGTGGTATTTAGGCGATACGTAGCTTAAGAAACGGTGAAAGGGGATGACCTGGTCCCTCGCGTAAGAATAAAAGACCCGAGTCGCGGCAGCCTCCACAGCCGCGCCGCATGACAAAAAGGCGACAATCACCACCCACAAAAATATTTTAGAAAAGGTCACTCCGACCGTCGCGGACAGAATGTAGGTCACAGGATTGGGCGTTTTGGCCGCATTCATGGCCAACGCCATATTCGGGGTCGCATGCAAAAAAGCAAACACCGCAAACATCGTCGTGGCCCCTCCCACGAGCAAAGCCCAAATCATCGCTTTAGGCACGCGGCGCCGCGGATCAATCACTTCCTCCGCAACGTCTGCCGCCGACTCAAATCCATAAAAGATGAAGCCTGAAAAGAGCAAAGCCAGGAAGAATACGGGCCAATAACTATGATGGCCCTGAACACCCATTGTGGTATTGACAATCGTAATGGGTTGATGGGAATAGAACAATAAAATCAAACCGATACCTAGCGTCCCCAAAACTTCCATTGCCACGCCGATATTAATCAAAATGGACAACCGGGTAATGCCCAGCATATTGATCAGGGTCTGAATCACGACCATCACTAGGGTAATGACAATCAGTTGCGACTGGGTGCCACTAATCCCCAAAGCCGACGCAATGTAAGGAGCCCCACCGTAGTCAACGGCCGTAATGGTGATGAGCAACGCCCAACCATAGAACCATCCCACAAACCATCCATACCCGCCTCCCATCAACCGGCGCGCCCATTGGTACAAAGCGCCCGCCAGGGGATATTTTGCAGCCAGCTCCGAAAAAATCAAAACGACCATCAACTGCCCCACCACAACCAGAGGAATGCCCCAAAAGAACGCGGGCCCCCCCGTCTGAAGCCCAAATCCAAACAGTGAATAGAATCCGACTACCGGTGACAGGTAGGTGAACGCGACACCGAAGTTTGAAAAAAACTTCAAGGTACGCTGCAACTCTTGTTTGTATCCAAACTGCTCTAAATGTTGTTGATCCAGGTCCATTTGGTTTGGGTTCCGTTCCATGGCTCGCCTCTTTTCTCAACGTTGATATGAAGCGTAAATGCTCATATACTAGGGCAGATTGTTTAGCAAAAGGACGCCCATGATTTGTATTTGGGTCCCTGCCAGTTTGAGACATGGCTGAAGAAGAAGGATCTCATTCTCTATGGACTCTATTCCATTGCGCTCATGAAAATCCTTTGGATTTTGTGCACTATCCTTAAAAACCCTTTGAACCAAATGCACAAGCCAGCAGGTTCCTTGTCTTCCTTCCTCGTGAATCCCCATATTGCATTGGCACCCATATCGAAACATTTTCGCAACACTTAACCCACACACTATGGCTACGGACAACTCGAGAGATCTCGATCAAGCAACATACCCATGAATGCATGAAACGTTCATGTCCAAGAACGAAAGACTCACCGCTACCTCTTTTTTTCGCCCCTTGAAAACCCAAAACCTTACCTCACGATGTGGTGTTCTTGTCCTAGGCCTTTGGCAAGGCGGACCAGTAAGGAAAAATCCTAACCATAAAAGAGGAGGAAAATCATCCTGACACGACAATCACTAGCCCCCTTAACCTCATTCCGATTCTTAGCGGTTATGTTCGTCTTTTTATGGCATATCGGGTTTTTGCGCGAATACCAAACCGGCTACGTAGGCGTTTCATTCTTTTACACATTATCGGGATTCATTCTGACCTATAATTATGTTCATCGCTTCCGCCATCCCTCTTCCGAGGCCCGCCGACAATTCTATTGGGCTCGGTTTGCCCGTATTTATCCCGTGTACGCCTTAGCCTTTCTCTGGTCGATCCCACTCACCCCGATACACGCCTATGGAAATCTGGCAACATGGATTGGTGTAGGATTGGCCAATCTCGCGCTCATTCAAAGCTACATTCCGTACTTGGCGATTGCGTTTTCTTTTGATGGAGTGGCATGGAGTCTGTCGGATGAAGCAACCTTCTACGCGATATTTCCTTGGCTCATGCAGTGGTGGAATACCTTGGGGCGACATTGGCACGCTCGGCACGTTGTGTTGGGGATGGCCATCTTATGGGGCAGTCTAGTGGCCCTATTGATTCCATATCATTCGTCATGGCAGAGTTGGATTGCCTACATTTTTCCCGGAACGCGCCTCGTGGACTTTTTCATCGGCATGGGCGCCGCCCTCGTGTTTGACCGCATTGCGTGGAATCGTCCAGGAACACATCTGCCATGGACCACCTTGGAAGTTGCCGGTCTCTTGCTTGTTGTCGGCACGATTGCCATAGGACCCTATACGGAACAATCCTTGCGCTTTAGTGCCTTGTATCTGCCAGGCTGGGCTATTCTGTTATGGATATTTGCGCACCAAAAAGGGGTGATGTCTCGGGTCTTCTCGCACGCTGCCCTTGTTCGCCTCGGCAATTGGAGTTTTGCTTTTTACATGATTCATCGTTTAGTCATGCGCACATTGCAAAAATTTAACTTGTATCACTATCATGGCCCGTTGTGGCAAGATGGCTTGGTCTTGATGACGGCTGTTGCCCTAAGTGCCCTGATCTATTACCACTATGAGGAACCGGTGCGACGGAAATTACGTCACAAATTCTCAGTCTACCCTGGCTCGTATGCACAAACCATCGCGCAGCATGCGACGAGCGCTCGGTGAAATAACGTGATGAGCGTACCTATGGCGAGCACGAAGCCTAAGACGCCGGCAAAAGTCATAGAAACACGGGTAGAAGGGCATTTGCAGCCTTTATCTATAGAGATTAGCTATAACCGGTACGGGAACACCTGCCCCTGACATATGATACTCTAGCTGGGCCGACACGGCACAATCTTATCCGAACACTTGCGCTGCTAAAGCATAGAGACCTTTTCCAAACCGTAGCGGACGGCCGTGATAAGTCATAACTGGAGGTTCTGCGACCTTGGCAAAACCCCACCGCGGCAGTTCGCAAGCGGCCCAGTCGGCGTGTTGAGCGGGCACATCGATCCGCATGGCATCCATCGTTGCCTGAGCGATTTGTGCGGTCAACTGCGTTGCGACCCCGTCGTCTCTGGCGACCACGGGACCCAGAATCCAGCTGGCAGCTCCCTTGATCCCAAGCGCATAGCCCTGGATTTGAGCGTCGTTCACAAGCATCCATCCGGCCGACGCTTGGCGCACACGGTGACGCAAAAATTCCCTGCGGTCGACCCCAAAGGCTTGTACGTCCAACGCGTTTACACGTTCGATGTCGTCCAAGCGTAGGCTAACCACATTTCCTTGGTCTATAGGCTTGTCCGCATATCCACTCAATCCCTGGCTCCGAACATACTTGTGAACCACGCTTACGACCTCAAATCCCATTTTTTCGTATAAAGACAGACCCTCTGGCGTAGACACAAGCGACACGCAGCTTCCAATCGTCATCACGCCCAAAGCGGCGGCGGTGACGTCTTTGCCCAAACCGCCTCGCCGAAAGTCTGGATGGACTATCACCATCCCCATGTGAGCCATGTCCGGTGCATACGACGCGACAGCAGCACTGGATACGAGCTCACCTGCGGCCGTTTTGTGACCAAACACGCGGCCAACGGCCAAAAGCGTGCCAATTTCGGCGACATCATAATCCCAACCTACCGCGGCCGACAATCGAACTAAGCTATTGATATCGTGGACGTCCAAAGTCTCTAATCTTAATGACAGATCCATTTTTAAATCCAGCGTTCCTCCTTGAGTAAACAGCTCTGCATCAAAGAGCCGCACCTACCGACTTACGAAGAATAGTCCTGTTAAATGTCGCTGAGGAGGACGGAAAGTGAGGTATAGACTATGGGTAAGAGAATGGATTCATTTGTTGAGTGATCAACGTTATGAGATGTTTCAAGACATCGCCAGCAATAGCATTGTTTAAACCGGTGCTCCGGGGCTAAAAGAAGCCTATGTCCATCTCTGAATCTCTTTCTGAAACCACACACACTTTTAGAGATCAAACCGCATAACCGAATCGTTCGGCAGTTGTTTGACAGAGAACAAGAGAATATGCCCTGCTACCCATGACCATTCTTTACAACACGGCTCATGGATGGTGAAGCCGGAAACTACGCTGGCCGCCCACATAGCGGCCAGCCCATTCCCTAATCACGGCTGGCCTGCAATGCCATCGGTTCCTCGGATAATAATCGCAATTGAGATTCTAATAAACTCCGCACTTGCGCCCGGTATTTTTCCGTCTCATAACGAATTTGCGCCAGTTGGCTTTCCGCGTCACGCACTTTCGCTTCAGCTCGCCGCACAATTTCCTCGGCTTTCGCTTCGGCTTCACGCACAATCAGTTCGGCTTCCTTGCGCGCCGCCGTTTTGACTTCTTCCGACGTCTGCTGCGCAATAATCAACGTATTTTGCAGCGTAGCTTCCAATTTGCGATATTGCTCAAGGCGCTCCGTCATGCCCGAGGTGTTTTCTTTCAGTTCATCGTTCTCACGAATCAATGCTTCATAATCCCGAACGATTTCGTCAAGAAATTCATTGACGTCATCTTCGTTATAACCCCGAAATCCGTGTTTAAACTCTTTATTGACAATATCTAAAGGTGTCAGTGGCATAAAATCCTCCCGCGGTTAGAACCTGGCCATATAAAGAAACAACGCCACAAGCAGGTATGACGCAATGTCCACCAAGAAAAACGCAATCAAAGGGGACAAATCGAGCATTCCCACCAGAGGCACCCTCCGCCGAATAGGGGCTAAAATGGGCTCAGTCAGCTGTGTTGAAATGTACGTCGCCTTATCCCATAGCCCCGCGGTCTTCGGAGGAAAAAACGATGACACAATCCGTATCATCAGCACAACAAAAAACACATCTTGCAGAATATGGACAGTTTCTGCTAAATGGATGAAGATGATACTCACTTAGACAGGCTCCTGGTCCACCCGGGCGCGTCATCATGATCTTCACTGGCGACTTCCACGTTGTTGGGCGTAACGAGGAAGATATTGTCTCCGACTTTGCGCAGTCCGCCATCTAACGCATAAGCAACTCCAGATAAGAATGACCGCAAGACGGTCAGTAACCCGTTGATTTAATGCCTCTGCCACCTTCTCACTATCTATACTGTCGACAGAGTCAAAAAGATCTATGGTATATTTTACCTTGTTCGTTTGAAGATGTCCAATAAGGTGCAAGGGAACCGGAGGCTTTTCGTGCCACTTATCTTTGGCTTCTTGCACCTTGTTTTCTCCGATAAGCTGGGCACCCGCCGCCACAGCGGCTAAGGCCTCCTCTCGGGTTCGCATCTTCGTGACGGCCATGAGCTTGACCCCTTCACCGGGTCGAATGGCCTCGATTTGTGCTAATACATGTTGCACACGTTCCGCTATTTCTTGAGCCATAGATATCCCCCCATGCGGCCCGTGCGGCCCGCATCGCGACGATGAGAAAAAAACTGATCCCGGTGGCAGGCCGTACATACCCCTGCAACATCAATACGGTCCGGCCGAACGCCCGCCTGCTCAAGACGCCGCCGATTCGCCGTCCACAAGTCGAGCTGGTAATGTCCTGGCTTCATGCTGGTGACCAGTGGCGCGTCAGATCCCATCGCCTCCCGAAAAGCTTGTGCCACCCGCTCATCGACTTCATAGCAACACGGACCAATGGATGGTCCAATGCCGACATGAAGATCGTGGGGGGCTATGCCTTGCTCAATCAACTGTGCAACGGCCTCCACTTGCACCCCTTGCACGGTGCCCCGCCACCCGGCATGTAACAAGCCGCCGATGGTTCCCGCCTCGTCTGCAAGAAAAATCGGAACGCAATCGGCAAACCCCATACCGAGCACAATATCAGATGAACGGGTGAGTAACCCATCGGCGCCAGGAATTGCCCCGGCGGAGGATCTGGCGCCCGCCGGGGCATCGGATTCACCGACCCAGCTAACAAGTGCCTTATGCACTTGCTCTGCCATGACAAGCTGATCTAATGAGGCGCCCAGCCATGACAAAGCCCGCGTCCGATTTTCCAAAACCGCCTGCGGTTGATCTGGCATATTGAAGGAGAGATTCAAGGTATCATAAGGCGGATCTGAGATCCCGCCTTGACGTGTTGTAAAGATGGCCTGGACTGTGTTAACTCCTAACCATTTCCAGTACGGGCCGTGATGTTCCCACTGTGCCATGGGCGCGCTCCTAAACGGTCTGATTGCGTGGACGGACACACGCCGACCCCTGCGCTTATTTTATCACGCCCTTACGGGCGAAAACATGATGCTTTCTAATCCCTTCACCAAAACAGTAGGCGGGCCGGAATCTCGACGGGAGATTCCGGCCCGTTTACCGTTTAGGAGGGCATGGGAGCGTTAGCACTAACCCAGTCTGATTCTTGACGTCCGCTCATATGAGCGGAAATAATTTGCTCGTGATTTTGGCGGAACCACTGCTCGGCATTCTCATTAGCTCCCAAGGGCACATACCAACCCTTTTGCTCCATGAATTTAAAAAATTCATAGGCAGCATCTAGGTGATACCGGGCCATTTCGGATAACGCCCGGCGAATCCCCACATGGGTGATTTCGGTCGCCGCCCAGATGCAGCGCACGGTCATGCTCTTAGAATAGTCCAATAGATCAGCCGCAATAATGCGGTCGGTAAATCCCTGACCGCTTTTCGGTTGAATAGGCGTTGGAGACTGCATGGACGCATTGCGCGGACGTCCTTTCAGTCCACCATCAAGCTGCTCGAACTTTTGATTGAGCGATTCGCCATTGGCAATATCAATCAGTTCGTTATAATGCATCTCGGCTTTGCGGCGTTCATTTTCCACCATGGATTTCAAGTCGCCATCTTGCACAAACGACAAAAAACCCGTTGCTTTCGCGATTAAGGTCGCATCCGCTGAGGCAATTTCATGTAATTGCTGATATTCCTGAGCCGTCAATTTTGGCATAGTCATCCCCCTTTATGGTGTGGTGCGGTCTTATCGTGTCCGCACTACGTAGGGTTCATGCATGTCCGTGCTCGTGGGTATCGCCATCCGCGCTAAACAATAAGGATCAAGAAATGGTTTTCGTCATGAGAATACTCTGGTTTGTACTCTAAGTTTGTACTCTGGTTTGTACTCTGGTTTGTACTCTGGTTTGTACTCTGGTTTGTACTCTGGTTTGTACTCTGGTTTGTACTCTGGTTTGTACTCTGGTTTGTACTCTGGTTTGTACTCTGGTTTGTACTCTGGTTTTTATTCCGCTATCCGGTGGCCGTATTTTTGTCCTATTGGTTGTCGGGCTTTGTGTTATTAGTGCCGAGCGTTCCATGCTTCGGCTAACTCTTCGAGAGCTTTGCGCTTATGGCGATAAAAGGACGAGCGGCTAACATGAAAGTGGGTGGCTATCTGCGCCACGCTCCATTCGCGATGTAAATACGCTGCTTTCAAAAGGTCTTGGCTTTGCTTTCTTAAGGGCGGAATCGGGGGAGACGACGTCAAGAGTTGCATCAATTGCATTTGAGTGGTATCAAGGTTGTCCTTTAGACCGAGAGAGCGAATTTCCATGAAGAACTGAAGAGGATTTGCAAGGCCGCAGGGCAATCGCTTCATATCCTCGCAGGTCATCTTATGGCTGCTGACGCCGGATATAAGGAGTTCAATATAAAACCATAAGCGTCCTGTAGAAATGTGATTTCGGCGGACTTTCACGGTTGAGGAAAGAAATCGCCCTTTGGTACTGTTGATGGTGCAGACCCGATACCAGACCAAGGAAGACTTCTCAATGCGTTCTACATCGACGATTGATCAACACAAAGCGGCCGCCTAAGGTGCCGTGGTGGGAGGGGTGGAGGTGGCACAAGGCTGGCATAACATTCAATGGTTGTTTCCCAGTGGGTTGTCGGCGGGCAAGCCTATGCGGTTTGCCAATACCCGCAGCGGGTTCGAGTCCATGTGGGCCCGCCGCCCGGCCAGGCGGCGCCTCGTGATCGGGCTGGAATCCACGGGGGCCTATTGGTTGCCCCTAGCGCACCGGTTGCGCCAACAACCCGGCGTGACCGTCGTCTTGGTCAATCCCTTGCATAGGCACAAGCTCAAAGAAGTCGACGATCACGTGTTCATGAATGAACTGAACGATGACTTCCGATCGTTGGTGACGAAGCGCATCGCTTTTTTTCAGATCGCCTTTTCCTCTTCGAGATCTCGAATACGTCGCTGCAAATCACGAAGAGCTTGGTCCTCCGCTTTCCGTTTGCTGGGAATGCCCAGTTCGCGGGCCACTTGGGCCCCACTTTTGTGTTGGGTCAACACGCGTGGAACCGCTTCTTCTTTAAATGCTCGATCATATGGATTGGCCGGATTCACCTCAATTGAGAATTATTGTATCATCGTGTCTCAATTCGGGGTGTCCACAGTTTAGACTAACATCCAAGCTCGGGACATGTTCTTATGATGGACTCGCTGAAATATGACATCCATATTTTCTTCAGACCAGCCGAGTTCTACGGGCATGCCCAACCAAAGGGTCTTTCGCTTCGGTTCCCTCTCGAACGGTCTTCCGTCACCGTCATCACGTGCGCGAACATTGCAAGGTGCCTTCGTAGCGTATAAAATACAGACGAAAAAAATCGAGCAGCTCCTGGAGGAACTACTCGAATTTCTCATACTCTAATTTAGAACATAATACACTTGTTTGTCTTGGTGTGTCAATGGTGTCCAAAAGCAAAAAATTTGGATGGCATCTTATAAATTCCCCTGAGCGACTCTTCCGGACGCGGTCCTGGCACTGTCATCGTGCGTGAGACGACGATGTCATATAATTCGTCTACCCAATCTAAAAATGCAGCGTTTGTCTCATTGTCTCGATGCTCGTGATGCTGGCGGATAATCCCGGCCAGCAGATCGGCGATTTGAATACCTTCTTCGACTTTGGAGCTAACAAAAAATGCTGTTTCCACGAGTGAAGTTAATAGCCGTCCTTCTTTCGATTTAAAGAGATAATTTTTTATCCGATTGACAATAATCCGATCGTTACCTTCGTCTTGGGAATCAAATGCGACTAAACATTTTGAATCATTCTCATGAGCATATCCATTCAGTCTCTGCAATAAGAATCGATAATGGTTTGGAAGCCATCAAATTGTGATTGAAAGCCTTGTCGAGGAACATAGGCCGCAGGAAACCCGACCTTATGACCTAATTGAAAAATGGTTGCCTGTTGCTTGGTCGTGTAGGTAATCGAGGATAGACTTATCGGCGTTGATGTCGACGATGATGTTGAGGTAGACGCTTGAGTGTCAGGGCGACGACTTTTACGGCCGCGACCTCTCATAGAGGTGTATTAATGCTCATCTATAATAATTTTACCGTACAAGAATCCGGCAACGCTAATTCGTTAGGTACGGGGGGCGATCACGCAATAACGGGAACCGTCGCATTAACGATTCCTGGGTCGGGGTCACAGACACCGATCACAGGAACATGGACTACAGTTTATGGAATCATGGGAAGCGGCACACATTCATCTCTTACGTTTCAAATGAATGGCGTGCATTATATTATTGGATCTCATACTCTCTCTGAGAATCAAGTCGACCAAATTACCGGATCGGTCAGTAAAACGTGAGATAACAATCATGAATCCTCTGCCCGCGCACGGCTTTGGCAGGCAATCTGGTGAGAGGAGTACACACGTTGTTTGTACGCATAGACTAAAATCTTGGCCATGAGCTGGGGGTGATAGGGCCCCCCGCCCGGGTAGACGTGGTCAAAGACCGGTCGCTCAGTTGATCCACCGCGTCGTTGACGACGCGGACCACATGATGGACCGGAATCACATCGGACAAATCCATGGGTAAAAATCATGGATCTTGCTGATATGGCCGAAACTGGCGTGAACCTCGCGGACGATCGATACCTCCTGGGGCTCCGGCAATCCCGTCATCACTCATGCCTCTATTTGGTTCCCCAACCCAAAACCCGCCTTTCGGACACATCTTCTTCATAAGAAGATCGTACCAAAAAAGGCGGGTTTTCTTGATCTCATCCCGATTTTTGGGGCTAATTTATCGCGTGAATCTATTGCCCTTTTGGGCCAGCCCCTTTACATGTCTTGGGCGTGATATTGATCAATTTCTACCAAAATAACGTCCTCACCGATTTTGCGGATCTGATCCCAAGGGATCACCGTGTCACGCTCCCGTCCAAACAGGCCCAAAAGGTGGCTGGCACCCAAAATGACAACGGCCTTCAGGCGTCCTCCTTCTAAATCCAGCTCCAAATCGCCGATGAAACCCATTCGCCGCCCATCAACAATGTTGATAACATCCTTCGTCCGCAGTGCAGAGGTCTTTACCACCAGGCATCCCCCCGTTATACCTTATGTCGCACCGGCGGACACTAGACGAATTCCCCACTACCTCTTAAAACCAAGCCAGGAGATGATTGACAATATGGGGCAACCGCCACGAGACATGAATGGCCCCATGGGGGTGATGAGGCACGGACGGGGGTAATTTCACCGGCACAGCCGGGACCGTGACCGGATTAGCCGGTGACGTCTGCATCGCGGCAGCAGCCGGAATGGCCACCGCATTGCTCATGTCGATGAAGCACAATGAGGGAAACAACACGCACCACCAATTATGCCCGGCCCCGCGTCCTAAGACCACCAATAAGGCCTCATAGCGCCCAGCGGGCAAGACCCAGCTGCCATATGCTTTCGTAGGAAATTCTGTCGTCGTTAAGCGAACATGCGCGTGATAGGTCACATGATGAGCTGCCAACACCGCATCGGCTGCTTCCGTTACTTGGGCAATATGGTGCGATAAGATGGCTGCAGCCTGCTCTTTATCATGCACGTGGGTCAAAAGCGGATCTAAGACCGCTAGCACCCTATCGCGCACATCGAGTTTCACGGCTTGATCCACGGGGTTGTCCGAATTGGCAATGACCCGAAACCGAATGACGGGGGGCGGGGTAATCGCCTGCGTCGTCGTACCTGCCAAAGCCGTATGGCCTTGCGGTGTGACGGGCGCAATACTCCATAAAAATCCCATGGCCAGAAAACTTAGCGCAATCTGTTTCACCCACATCAGATGTACTTCCTCATGTGCGTCAACGCCGCCTTTTCCAGGCGCGACACTTGTGCTTGGCTGATGCCAATTTCGTCAGCCACTTCCATTTGCGTCTTTCCGTCAAAGAAGCGCATCGTCAAAATTAACTTTTCTCGGTCATTCAACCGCCGCATGGCTTCCCGAATAGCTAAACTTTCCAGCCAATTGCGGTCATGATTTTTTTCATCACTGATTTGGTCCATCACAAAAATCGGATCGCCGCCGTCATGATAAATGGGCTCGAACAGCGATACAGGTTCTTGAATAGCATCCAAGGCATACAGCACTTCTTCACGCGGCACACTTAATTCTTCGGCGATCTCACTAATCGTCGGCTCTTTCGAATAGCGGTGGACCAATCCATCTCGCACTTGCAAAGCTTTGTAAGCAATGTCGCGGAGCGAACGGCTGACGCGAATCGGATTGTTGTCGCGCAGATAACGCCGGATTTCCCCAATAATCATCGGCACAGCATACGTGGAAAACTTCACGTTTTGACCTAAGTCAAAGTTGTCTATGGCTTTCATAAGGCCAATGCAGCCCACTTGAAACAAGTCATCACTATGCTCGCCGCGGTTTTGAAAGCGCTGAATGACACTCAAGACTAAGCGCAGATTGCCATTAATCAGTTCATCGCGTGCGGACTCGTCACCCGCTTGCATATTTTTAAAGAGTTCTCGCATTTTGACATTGCCCAACACCGGTAATTTCGCCGTATTGACACCAGGGATTTCAACTTTATTCAGTGGCACGACCCTAACCCCTCCCCGGAGCTTTCATCCTTCATCTTCACAATGGCAGTATCACCAAACGCGAGTGAGGATATACAAAAAGCCCCGGAATTTGCCAATAATTGGCTTCCGGGGCTCGCTCGGGGCAGGATGTCGTTATTCCATGCGGTAAAATTCCTTACGCAGCCGTTTAATAATGCGCTTTTCGAGACGGGAGATATACGATTGGCTGATGCCTAATGAATCCGCCACCTCTTTTTGCGTCCGCTCGTAGCCATCCATGAGGCCAAAACGCAGTTCCATAATTCTGCGCTCGCGGGCATTGAGTTTGCTCAGTGCTCTTTTTAACATCGTGCGGTCAACTTCATCCTCTAACCGCTTATAAATAATATCGTTTTCGGTACCCAAGACGTCCGATAACAAGAGCTCATTGCCGTCCCAATCCACGTTCAAGGGCTCATCAAAAGAGACCTCAGACCGTGTCCGCGAGTTGCGGCGCAAATACATCAAAATTTCGTTTTCAATGCATTTCGAGGCATATGTGGCCAGCTTAATTTTCTTTTCCACATCAAACGTATTGACCGCCTTTATCAGTCCAATGGCCCCAATTGAAACCAAATCCTCTATCCCGATCCCGGTATTTTCAAATTTGCGGGCAATGTAGACCACAAGCCGTAAATTCCGTTCAATGAGAACAGAGCGGACACTGTCCTCGCCCGATCCCAGTAAATGCAGCAGATTAGCCTCTTCATCTCCGGTAAGGGGAGGCGGCAACGCTTCACTGGACCCGACATAATGAACTTCCGGGTTGGCTTCTTCCAGCCCGAGCAGCATCAAGAGCTGCACTCTCACCCGTATTAGCCATGAGGCCTTGGGTTTTGGTTGCCATTGTGCAATCATGCACCCACCCCTTCTTGATTTATGGTAATAATACAGTCAGGCGAAACTAAGGCACGGTAGGAATGGTCACTCGACACACTTTGAGGCGTAAACGCCAACGCAACCGGCTGCAATCGGTACCATCGGCCTTGAAATTGTCCCTTGGCCTCCTCAAGTGCCACCACCGGCAAAATGCCGGTGCCACCGATGGATTGATAAAAAACGGTACCGAGCCGCCCTTGCCATTTACTTGGCACCGGGTCTTGTCGGCCGGACGCACAGGCCGTCACCCATGCCAGGACTTCCGGAGGCAGCCATTCAATGGCCTGGCTGATTTCCATAACAATGACGGGCCGGCGCAAAACCGGGTCACGCATCTGGTTGCCAGAATCCCATAAACACGGAAGAGTCAGCGTACTCCCATTCAGTGTCACAGACACCTCGCCTTTTTGCGCCTGTCCAAGATATTGGCGCATCCGGGGGCGAGGAATTAAAAGGCCCATGCCCCACAGAACAGTCGGGACACTGAGCCCCAACAGCAGCCAGTGTCCATCAACACTATGGTCAGCCGCAATAACGACCAGTCCATCGCATAACTCACTACGAGCGTGCCCACCGCGCTGACCATAGGCTCATCCCCTTTCCGTCTTCACCTCGACCTATCTGATGGATATGCCGCAGATGAGCCGGGTATGTCTGACACCTGCTATTCTAAAAAGCAAAGGGTGCAAAGCATGTCATTTCCGTTGGGGTGTCCCAGAAAGTTGCCGACAAAAAAACCGCCTCTTGTCTAAGAGGCGGAATCGATGCTGAGGTGCTAGTTACGACGCCGTAAAAAGGCTGGAATATCAAGGTCATCATTGTTGGCAAAGGGCTTAATTTCCACTTCCTCGCGTTCACGCAACTCCGGATCGGGTCTGGGCACCATGCGATCGCCCGAGAAGCCTGTCGCAATCACCGTCACACGTACCTCGTCTTTCAACGTCTCGTCAATCACCGCGCCGAAGATGATATTGGCTTCGGGATCTGCGGCTTGAATGACAATTTCCGCCGCCTCATTCACTTCAAAAAGCGCTAAGTCGCTGCCGCCTGTGATATTCAGCAACACTCCGCGTGCGCCATCGATGCTGGTTTCGAGCAAAGGACTCGAAATTGCCGCTTTAGCAGCCGCGGCGGCTCGGTTTTCGCCTTGGCTGACCCCTACACCCATCAGCGCTGAACCCATTTCCGACATGATGGTCTTGACATCAGCAAAGTCCAAGTTAATGAGACCCGGCACCGCAATCAAGTCGGAAATGCCCTGAACCCCTTGACGCAAGACGTCGTCGGCGATGCGGAAGGCTTCCATAATCGACGTACGTTTCTCGACCACTTGCAACAACCGGTCATTGGGTATCGTGATTAACGTATCCACCTTGGCCTTCAATGTGGCTGCGCCCTTTTCGGCGAAATTTTGCCGCCTGCGGCCTTCAAACGTAAAAGGCTTGGTGACGACCCCCACCGCTAACGCGCCGACTTCTTTGGCGACTTCCGCGACAATCGGCGCAGCTCCGGTGCCCGTTCCACCGCCCATCCCGGCCGTAATAAAGACCATGTCTGCCCCTTTGAGCGCATCCGCAATCATTTCCCGACTTTCCTCGGCCGCTTTCGATCCAATATCCGGATTCGCCCCCGCTCCCAGCCCCTTGGTCAGTTTGGTGCCAATTTGCAAGCGGGTCGGCGCCATCGACAACGCAAGCGCCTGCGCGTCCGTATTAATCGCAATGAACTCGACCCCTTTAAGGCCCGCATGAATCATCCGGTTGACCGCATTCGTCCCGCCCCCGCCGACTCCGACCACCTTAATAACCGCAAAATTTTCATCCGACTGATCAAATTCCAGCATGCAAAATCCTCCCTGTCTGACGCATCCGCTCAGTTATTTCCACAAATTAACCCAAAATTGTACCACTCGTTGCCATGGTGACTCCACGGTGCGTGACTGTTCATGTGAAGCCATGGCCTTTGCCACCCCAACCACCGTGGCGTAGCCAGGACTGCGTGACAGATCGGACAATCCGCCAAGGCCTATAGGCGTTCCAAGACGCACGGGCCATCCCCAACGTGTTTCCAGATATGGGCCCAACCCTTTGAGCAACGCGCCACCGCCTGTCATCACCACCCCCGCAGCAGGGCCTTTGGTCCATTCAATACGCTGCAAGTGCTGCTCGACATAATCGGTCCACTCATCGACCCGGGCGGCGACAATTTCTTGCATTTCTTTAATGGGAATCAGCTTCACCGACTGTCCGCTCACCGCCCGCACTTCCAGCGTCCCTTCGCGTTCCGACGCCACAGCTGCATGCTCCAGTTTGAGCCTTTCAGCTTGCGTCGCGACGACGCCCAAGCCAACGGACAAGTCTGAGGTGATAGACTCGCCCCCTAAAGGGATGACGCCAAAGTACTCCAGTTGGCCTGAACGGTAAACAGATACTCCGGTAGTGCCACCCCCAACATCAAGATGCACCACACCGACTTGCTTTTCTTCCGCGCTCAGCACCGCTAATGCTGACGCCTCCGGAGCGGGAATGAGTTCTAAAGGTTGAAGTCCAGCCATGTTGACCACATGGCGCAAATTGCGAATAACAGTCGACAATCCCGTGACCACAAACACGTCCGCCTCTAGGGTGTGAGCGACCATGCCTTGGGGATCGGCGACGCCGCGAAACCCATCTACGGCTATACCCCGCCGAATGACACGCACCACCTCACGGCCGGCCCCAAGCTCCACATGGGCGGCGCGTTCCAGTACACGCTGCATGTCTTCGTCGCGAATAACCCCTGATTTCAACGAAACTTTGGCCTGTCCCGGTGTGATGGTGAGGTGATCGCCATTAATGGCCACAGCCGCCTGCGTAAGGTCGCTCCCCGCCATGCTGTTCGCACGGTTAGCCGCATCGCGAATCGCTAAGGCGACGCGCTCCACCTCAAAAACCAACCCGCGACGCATCCCGACAACAGGCGTCGCGGCAATCCCCAATACGGCCAATTCGCCATCAGGCCTCGCCTCGACCCGGTCCCCAATGGCTGCTATGAAGATTCTTTTGCTCTTCAAATATATCTTAGCAGGTCTTGGGCATATCATGTAACAATACCACCAATTTCCACAGCAGAAGCTCAGCGAGCTTGAATGCTGGCCCCCAAAGCCGAAAGGCGCACATCTAACTGTTCATAACCGCGTTCAATAATTTCGCGTCCAGCAATCACGCTTTCGCCCTCCGCCTTCAAGGCCCCAATCACCAAAGCTGCTCCCGCCCGCAAGTCGGGCGCGGTCACATAGGCCCCATGCAAGGGATGGCCCCCATAAATAAGGGCAACGCGCTGGTCTGCAATAATCTGCGCGCCCATTCGGCGCAACTGAGCCGCATGGCCCAAACGGTTCTCAAAGACGCGTTCAGTGACTAAATGGACGCCGGGTACGGCCAGCAGAAAACTCATAAATTGGGGCTGACAGTCCGTTGCAAAACCAGGGTAGGGAGCCGTGGCGACCGATACCGGAATCGGCTTAAAACGCCCCTCACTGACAATGTGAACGGTATCCGCATCAATTTCTTCAACCATCACCCCAATGTCTTGCAAGCGGCCCCACAACCCGGGCAAATGGTCCACCAGACAGTTTTTCACCGTGATATCGCCCCCCACCGCGGCCGTACTCAACACAAACGTTGCCGCCTCAATACGGTCGCCGATGACGGTATGCTCAGCGCCTTTAAGCATCGAGGCGCCGCTAATCCGAATGTCCGGTGTGCCTGCTCCCCGCACCGTAGCCCCTAGGCGTTCAAGAAACTGGGCTAAGTCGACAATCTCGGGTTCCATCGCCGCATTACGAATCCGGGTTTCTCCTTCGGCCAGCGCTGCGGCCATCAGCACGTTCTCCGTGGCGCCGACACTGGGGAAGGGAAAATGCACTTCATTCCCCACCAGCTTTTTGGCGCGAAGCACAGTGCGTCCGCCCTCGTCGTGCACTGTGGCACCTAAAGATGTTAAGCCGTATAAGTGCAAATCAATGGGCCGGTCGCCTATGGCACAGCCCCCCGGCTGCGTAGCCTCCGCAGCTCCTAATTTGGCTAATAACGGTCCTAAAAGAAAAATCGACGCGCGCATTTCTTGCATTAATTCCGCAGGCACCACATAGCTATTAAGAGTCCTTGGATCCACAAAGACGTCACGTCCCGCCTTCTCTACGGTCATGCCCAAGGACCGTAGCACGGCAATCATCACATGAATGTCCCGCAAGTCCGGGACGTCATGCAAAATGACGGGTTCCGTGGCCAGTACCGTCGCAGCTAAAATCGGCAATGCGGCGTTCTTGGCCCCGTTTATTCGCACGGTTCCGTTAAGCCTTTTCCCGCCTCGCACCACAAATTCTCCCATGTTGCCTCAAATCCTCCCTCTCCTGGCCCAATCCAACGCACTTCTGGGCGCAATTGGACCGCATAGCGCGCATAGACCTCATGGCGCAAGCGCCGCATAAGACCAAGGACATCATGGGCCGTCGCGTGTCCCCGGTTCACAATAAAGTTGGCATGCACCTGCGACACCTCGGCATCTCCAAGACGCCACCCTTTCGCTCCCAAGGACTCTATGAGGCGTCCTGCATAATCATTGGGAGGATTTTTAAACACACTCCCCGCATTGGGATCACCGACGGGTTGCGTCCTTTTGCGGTACTCCATGTGGTGCCGCATGGTGCTCAAAATCTCTCCCGGCTCTTTGGGCGTCAGCTCGATTTGAGCTTCCAAGGCAATCCACTTTTGGCGCATAAACGCGCTTGACCGGTACGCAAAATCGGCTTCGGTCGACGAAATCGAGCGCACCCCGACCTCAGGCTCCCAGACCACAAGCTGGCGCACGACATCCTTCATTTCGGTCCCATGCGCTCCCGCGTTCATGACTAAAGCCCCACCTAAGGTGCCAGGAATACTGACCGCAAATTCCATTCCGCCCAAACCCGCCTGATGCGCGCGGTGAGCGAGTTTCGTCAATAATACGCCCGCGCCCGCGATCAATTGATCTCCCTTTGTGTCCACGTAGCGCAAAGCGCGCGAGGGAGACAGAACAACCGCGTCTAAGCCTTGGTCAGAGACCAAGACGTTCGTGCCTTGCCCTAAAACAAAATAGGGAACAGCTTCGCGGTGAACCCAGTCGAGCGCTCGCACCAATGCCTCTTGGTTCGGAGGCTGTAGATAAATCGCGGCGGGTCCGCCAATCCGGAAGGACGTATGCCGAGCCAACGGCTCCTCTTGCTGCACAGCCCCTACGTCTAGTCTACGCAACTCTTGGGCCACACGTTCCGCATCCAATGGCGTTACCTCCTTCCGTGGCGGGCGGCTGTGGTAATTGTCTCCACAATTTTCTGGGCCGCCGTATCATCTTGTATCGCACGTAATGCTTGGGCCATAGCCTGACGCTGCTCAGGCTGACTCAGCACCATGGTCAACACCTCTTGGCCCCTAAGGGCCAACTCAGGTTCTTTCAACACCAAGCCCGCGTGCCGTTGCGCAATGACTTCCGCATTTTTGGTTTGGTGATCTTCCGCCACATGCGGAGACGGCACCAAAATCGGCGGCAATCCAAAGGCCACGCAATCGGCAATAGTCATAGCCCCAGCTCTACCAAAAAACACATCAGATACTCGGTAGGATTTTTGAATCTCATAAAAGTATTCGACAATCCGCACCTGTTTTGGGTCCAACTGCTCGGGATTTTGCGCCACGCGGTTCATGATGTCTTGATAATACCGTTTGCCCGTGGCCCAAAGCAGGGTCCATTCGGGATGCTTTGCCAATACCGGCAAAAACTCCGAGCGCCCCTTGGGCCTTGCCCGCGATCCCTTTGACCAACAGCCCCCGCGCATGAATCGTTGCAAACGGAATGCCGCGGGCCGGCACTAAATCCTTTTCAAGTCCATGATCGGTTCCAATATATAAAACGTCCAGCGTTTTGACACGAGCACGCACCGCGTCAATAATCGCCAAGGCAGGATAAATATGGCCCCCGCTGCCGCCGCCCGCAATCAGCATCCGCATGTCCTACGACCACTCCCATACAAATTGTTGCCTACACTTTGTCGTCCGTTCTCCAGCGTATGTTTCCCGTTACGCAGCGTGCTTACTAATATTTAACAGAACCCCAACGCCCGCCATGCTTAACACAAGCGACGATCCCCCGTAGCTGATAAAGGGCAAGGTAATTCCCGTCACCGGCAACGTCGCGGTCACCACGCCCATATTAATCGCGGCCTGAATGGCAATCATAGTGGTTAAGCCCGTTGCCAATAAGCTGGAATACATATCGGGTGCCCGCATGGCAATGCGGAAACCTCGCCAAGCCACCATCATGAACAAGAGCACCACGGTCAAGGTCCCTAATAAGCCGAGTTCCTCCCCTAAAATCGCAAAAATAAAGTCCGTGAAGGCTTCTGGGAGATAGCCCAAGGCTTGACGAGAATACCCCAGCCCCACCCCTAAAACCCCGCCGGAACCTAACGCCAATAGCGCTTGAATGGTGTGAAAACCCTCCCCTAAGGGGTGCTTCCATGGATCCATAAACGCCAGTAAACGCTGTCTGCGGTAAGGTTCGGCAATCATGGCCCAAGCCAAAATGGGCACGGCCGCCCCAGTCAACTCGAGCAAATGGCGTTTTTTAACCCCCGCCACAAACAGCATGACAAAAAAGGTCCCGGCCGTCGCAATCGTCGTGCCCAAGTCAGGCTCGGCCAAAATCAAGACAAAAACAACCGACGCCAAGAGGATATGAGGCATCACGCCACGCCAAAAATCGTCCAAATCTTGACGGTGCAAACTAAAAAGACGGGCAAAGAGGAAAATCATAGCCAACTTCGCGAGCTCAGAGGGCTGAATTTGCAAAGAGCCCACCCCGAGCCAGCGCCGGGCCCCGTTGATATCAATGCCGACATGAGGAATCAACACGGCAACCAATAACAGCACCGAGAGCATAAAGCCCGGAAAAATTAGCTTCGTATAGCGCCAGTAGTCAATCCGGGTCGTGGCAATCATGGCAATAATACCAATCACGGCCCATACCAGCTGGTGTTCCACGTAATAATAGGGATTTCCAAACTGTTTGAACGAGACGGACGCGCTCGCGGAAAACACGACGACAGTGCCAATGGCTAATAAACCCGCAACCCCCGCTAACAAAAGATAGTCGATACGCCGTCTTTCCTCATTCATGCCATAACCTCCTTGCAGACCATCCCATCGTGCCGTGTGCTACCACCAAGCCAACAGCGCGCCAACAGCGGCTACGACCCAAAAGACCGCAACCACCCGCTCTTCCGGCCAGCCGCCCAACTCAAAGTGATGATGCAAAGGACTCATGCGAAAAACCCGTTTACCTGTTAGACGAAAACTTAACACTTGAATAATCACCGATAAGGTTTCAATTACGAAGAGCAACCCAATGAGCGGCAACAGCAGGGTCGTGCGCGACACAATCGCGGTCCCCGCCAACGCTGCCCCTAGGGCCAAAGACCCGGTATCGCCCATGAAGACGCGCGCTGGGTGCACATTATAGCGTAAAAAGCCCACGAGGGCGCCAATGAGCGTCAGGGAGACCAAAGCAATTACGGGTTCGTGATGCATAACGCCCCAGAAGGCAAAAAAGGCCATGGTAATTGCGGCCGCACCAGCGGCTAAGCCATCTAAGCCATCGGTCAAGTTTACGGCATTTCCGCTTCCTAAGATCGCCAACACCGAAAGCGGTCCAAAAAAGACGCCGGAGGGTAAGACGCCCCAGTGAAAAGGCAAAACATACGTACCTGCCGCGTGAAAACGCGCCCCGGCCAACCACGTAAACGCCACCGCAAACAGGACTTGGAATAGCAGCTTTTCTCGGGCTTTAAGGCCCAAAGGTCTCTTAAAGACGACTTTCAGCATATCGTCGGCCAGGCCAATCAATCCATAAGACCAAATCAATGCCACCAGTGCCCACGCTTCCAAGCTATGCGGAGCAAAAATCGCAACCGCAATGGGCAACGGCACCAGAAACAAGAGCCCCCCCATTGTCGGCGTGCCTTGTTTTTTCAAGTGGCTCTGCGGGCCGACATCGCGCACGGTTTGGCCAAATTTCAAACGGTGCAGCACGGGAATAAACACCGGCCCTAAGATAAATGCCACCAAAAATGCGAAGAGCCCCGCGTATGCTTGGTTCAATGCGGTCCCCCCCACTGTTCAAGACGTTGGTGTAAGGTCTCGAACATCATTCCGTGAGAGGCCTTTAAGAGCATCACGTCACCCGCTTGCAAATGCTGAATTAACCAATCATAGGCATGATCAAGGTCAGGAACCCACACCGCTTGGGATCCTAACGCCTGAGCACCCTGCGCGATCTTTTGTGATCTAGGGCCCACTGCCAGCACAATGTCCGCCCGGCGTGCAGCTTCTTGCCCGACCTGCTCATGGCCTTGCTCTTCTAAAACGCCTAGCTCCAACATGTCGCCTAACACGGCGATTTTGCGCCCGGTGGCCGGCTGATGTGCCAAAACGTCTAATGCCATGGTCATGGACAAAGGGCTGGCGTTGTAATAATCGGCTAGCACTGTCAGGGTCCCGAGCGGAACCGTCTGCAACCGGCCACTGGTGGGCGGTACGCTTTCCAACCCACGCACCGCTTCCTCGGGCGTTAATCCGACCGCTATGGCCGCCAAAAAGGCCGCCGCCACGTTGTGGCCATGATGGGCTCCGAGATAGGGAATGGTGAGTGACAAGCGGTTGCGGCGAAATTCCAGCGTGATTAGAGTACCATGAGGTGTCAATACGGCCTCTTTCACCACACAGTCGCCGCCTTGGCGCCCATACCAGAGAATCTGATTATTGGGAATTGTTGAGGCAAGAGCGCGAAAACGGTCATCATCATAATTGAGCACCGCTATTCCGCCAGGGCGCAGGCCCAGCAAAATCTCGCCCTTGGCTCGCTGGATATTGTCCATGCTGCCCAGTGTTTCCATATGATTAGGCCCGATATTGGTAATGATCGCGACCTGTGGCGGCATGATCTGCGTCAAAGCCGCAATTTCGCCTAAGGCCCGCATGCCCATTTCCGCCACGAAGTGCGTGATATCGGGGTCGCTACGAAAATATGACATTGGCAACCCAATCGCTGTATTGTAGTTGCCATGGGATTTTCCGGTCGCAAATTTTGCCCCTAAAGCTGCTGCCGTTAATTCTTTCACACTGGTCTTGCCCACACTTCCGGTCACAGCGACCACAACCGTTCCTTTGGCATCCACCGTTTGGCGCGTCATCGTCCCCATGGCGTCTAGCGGCGATGGCACCACCAACGCAGGACCCTGGAGGGGTTGAAAAGAGGCCTCTACCATCGCCACGCCGCCCTTGGCCCAAACATCGGGAACAAACTTATGCCCATCCGTGTGAGCCCCCGGCAAGGCGACAAAAAGGGCGCCAGGCTTGACGTTGCGGCTATCAACGGTCAAGTCGGTCATGGTCTTGGTGAGATCGACCCCATGCGCCACGGCTCCGGACGCTTTGGTCACCTCGTCATAGGTCAAGGCCATCATGGCTTTTTAATCTCCCGCAAGGCTTGACGTGCAATTTCTCGGTCATCGAAATGGATTGTGCCATCTCGGTAAATTTGATAGGTTTCGTGGCCTTTGCCTAAGATGAAAATCACGTCACCGGGCTGGCCTTTTTGCAGCGCCAAACGAATGGCCCGTTCCCGGTCCAACTCCACTTCAAACGGCGTCTGCGTCGGTTTGAGACCATCGGCAATTTGATTAATGATATCCATTGGATCTTCCGACCGGGGATTGTCGGCCGTCAGTACAACCCAGTCCGCGTAGCGCCCTGCTGCTTCCCCCATCAACGCGCGTTTACCACGGTCTCGGTCACCACCGGCGCCAAACAGGACCCCAATCGACCCCACAGTAAATTCCCGTGCGGTTTTTAAGACGTTTTCCATGCCATCTGGAGTATGCGCATAATCCACAATGACGGTAAAAGGCTGGCCTTCATCGATACGCTCAAAGCGGCCCGGAACACCCGGATAACGCGCTAACGCCTCGGCCATCTGCCGGGGCGATAAGCCGTAGACATAGCCGACGGCCATCGCGGCTAACGCATTGAGGACGTTGAACCGCCCTGTCATATTGAACTCCACCGCTTGCCGTTCCCCATTGGGGAACGACGCCACAAACTGTACGCCCCGGCTACCTACAGTGACCATGCTGCCCATAATGTCGGCCCCTTCGGTCAAACCATAGGTCAGGACAGGCACCGGCGACATCGGAATCAAGCGTTTGCCGTAGTCATCATCGATGTTGATAATGGCCGCTTTCGGACCCGTTTTGGAGGAAGCCCCTAAGTGCCGAAACAACAGGGCTTTGGCTTGAAAGTACGACTCAAAATCTTTGTGAAAGTCTAAGTGGTCTTGCGTTAAATTAGTAAATACGCCGACATCGTATTGCACTTGGTCGACACGCGAAAGGACTAAGGCATGGGAGGATACCTCCATTACCGCAGCCCGCATACCACGGTCCACCATATGACGCAAGAGACTTTGCAAATCAGGCGATTCAGGCGTCGTCCGACTCACCTTATACGTGTCTTGGCCCATTAATGTGTATAGTGTGCCGGTCAGTCCGGTCGGGATGTCATTGGCCTCGAGCAGAGCGCGCACAATGTGTGTCGTCGTCGTTTTGCCATTGGTCCCGGTGACCCCGATCATCGCTAAGCGTGCGGAGGGACTGCCATAAAACTTATCCGCAATCAAGGCCATGGCCCGCCTCGCATTAGGCACCACCACCCCGGATTTGCCAGCCGGAATAGCTTCCGCCCGCTCCACGACAAAGGCTGTCGCACCCCGGTTCGCTGCTTCTTGACAAAATAGATGACCGTCTGTGCGAAATCCCGGAATCGCACAAAACACATTATTGGCTTCGACATGGCGCGAATCGTATGCGATGCCTGTGACCTCCACTGCCGTATTCCCCACCGGGGTTCCATCCGGAACCACCTTGATTAGTTCACTCCAAATCATGCCGAAGCCTCCTACGTCATTTCCCCATGGCGTGAGCCCTTACTCACCCAAGCCAAATCTCCACCACGGACCCCGCCCTTACTTCGGTGCCTTTCGGCGGGTTTTGCCGCCGGACCACGCCAGATCCCTTATTGCGCGCCTTGACATTAATGCCCAAGACCCACGCCAAACGCGCTGCACTCTGGGCGTTTAACCCCTCAAACTGTGGTACTGCCACCCATTCTAAGTAAATACGGCTAGCGTCCCCTAATTTTAACTGGAGTATTGTGCCCGCGGGTCGGTACCCTCCATATTCAATGGATTGGTCCACCACCACACGGCCTCGCCCTTCAAATTGTACCGGAAAACCAAACGCTGCGGCATCTTGTAGTGCGGTTTCTGGGTCCAAATTTACCAAGCTCGGCACCATCGCCGGCTCCCCTTTTGGCGGGGGCTTAATGGGCTCCGTAGGCGGCAATTTTAAGTACCGAAAAATATTACGCACCAACTGTCCAAAAATTGGCGCCGCGACTTGGCCTCCATAGAACGCCCCCACGGGTTCATCCACATTGACAATCACCGCAACCTCAGGATTGGGCACCGGACCAAACCCAATAAAGGAGGCAATATATACCCCTTTTTCTGTGCGGCCGTTGATGACTTTTTGTGCGGTACCAGTTTTTCCCGCTATCTTATAGCCCGGAACCTGTGCCAGTTTTCCGGTGCCTTCGCTGACAACCCCTACCATCATGCTTTGCACCGTTTTGGCAACATTCTCTGACACCACTCGGCGGACAACTTGTGCATCCATCTCTTTTATCACATGCCCATTGGGAGCCAAAATCCTGCGCACAATATGCGGTTTAAGCAAGACCCCATCATTAGCGATGGCGCTTATGGCATTCAGCAAGGCGATAGGGGTCACCGTCAGGGTCTGCCCAAAGGCCATAATCGCTAAATCGAGAGCGGTCACGCGCTTCATCGCCGGAAAGATGCCCAGCGCTTCGCCCGGTAAGTCAATATGAGTGCGGCCTTTGAGCCCAAATTTGTCAAGATACTCGTAAAACTTATCCACCCCAAGCCCTAATCCCAATTCCATAAATCCTACGTTGCAGGAATTTCTCACCACTAAAGCCAAATTTTCCGCCCCGTGCCCTTGAGGCCGCCAGCAATTCACCCGCCGTCCTAACACATTTTTGAATCCCGGGCAAAAAAATTGGGAATTTACGGAGGCCGTGCCTTCTTCCAAGGCTGCAGCCAAGGTCACTGGCTTGAAAATCGAGCCGGGCGGAATCGCATCCGACACCGATAGCACCCGGTAATTCTTCGGACTATAGTCCCGAAAATGATTGGGATTCATCGAAGGGCGTTGGGCCATGGCCAAAATTCCACCGGTTTTGGGATGCATCACGACAATGCTCACCGATTTGCCCTGCGTGTGAATCATGGCCTGCTCGCAGGCCCGCTCGGCCATCCATTGAATATGATCGTCTAAACTAAGCTCTACGGTATCCCCCTGTACGGACGGAATGACACGCGTCTGCGCAAACGCCACCGACTGGCCCGTAACGTCAAACTCTTCTTGAATGCTACCGGGCTTGCCCGTGAGATATTTATCATAGATTAATTCAATCCCGGCCAACCCTTGATTGTCAATGCCAGTAAATCCCAAGACCGGTCCCGCCAATTCCCCTTGCGGATAGTAGCGCGCCGTTTCGGTAATCAAGTGGACGCCCGGTAGCGCCGCTAGTTGGGACCGCAAGGCATCAAGTTCTGTGGGCGCGATGCGCCGTTTAATCCACACAAATCCTTGCCTACGACTCAAGCGCCGTTTGACGGTTTGCGGCGAGAGTTGAAGCAACGTTGAGAGCAATATCGTTTCTTGGGTGCGATGTTTGCGGGTCTGAACCGGTATGGCATACACGGAATAGGCATGATGACTGCCTGCTAACAAGTGTCCATTACGGTCGACAATGTTGCCCCTAAAAGGTGCCAAGGGCACCCCCCGGAAATGAATTTGGTCGGCCCGCTCTTTGAGTGAAGCGGCTTGCAAGCCTTGGATGTCCGTTAAACGGCCTAGTAGCAAAACATCGTACAAGCCGACAAGCAGCATGACCACAAAGGTCCGCCGTTTGATTGTCAAAGTAGGCTTGTTGGTCATTATTTGTGAGCCTCCTCGCCACGTCCTTAGGCTTGGCTACTCACAATATCTATGCCCTCACCCTTGGGGTCAGAACGCTACTTTGTTTTGACAAACGGCTGCGAGCCGTTGACAGGACCGGCATAGGGTTTGATCTTCCAGTACTTAAACATATAGGAGGCAATATGCTTCCACACCGGAGCCGACACCTGATCGCCATAGAACAATTTGCCGATGGGGCGATTAATCATGACTAACATAATGAACTTAGGATGCGGGACGGGGCCAAATCCCATATATGACGACACAAAGAGTGTGTTGGAAGTCCGGCCGTTGACAATCTTCTGCGCAGTCCCGGTCTTCCCTCCAATCACGTAACCGGGCACTTGGGCCGGCACACCGGTGCCTTGGGTGGCTTCGAGGACCATCATGTGTTCAATTTCTTTAGCCACTTGCACGGAATCCGGGCGCGATTCCACCCTTGGTTTAAACGTTTTCAAGACTTTTCCGGACGGAGACAAAATCGCTTTCACAATGTGCGGCTGCATCATCGTGCCGTGGTTGGGAATCGTCGAATCGGCGGTAATCATTTGCATAGGTGTGACGGCCATGCCTTGTCCAAACCCAATGGTGGCCAAATCCACGGCATTCACATTCTGTTCCGGAATCCACACCCCGCTCGAATCGCCAGGCAGTCCCACATTGCTCGGATGATCAAACCCAAACATCTTAATATAATGATACATTTCACTGACCCCGACTTTGAGCGCCACATCCATAAAGACTTGGTCTGATGAGACTTCGAGTCCGCGCGTTAAGGTAATCCAGCCCCAGCCCACTGGATTCCAGTCGTCGATACGCACGCCATCCACAATTTTATAACCCACGGTATCAAACATACTATTGGGGGTAAAAAGCCCCAGTCCCAGTCCTGCCGACGCCGTCACAGGTTTAAAAATGGATCCAGGCGGCACCGGATCTTGAACAGCATAGTCCGTCATCTGCAACGGAGTCGCAGAATAGTAGTTGTTGGGATTGAAATTGGGCCAATTGGCCAAGGCCAAAACGGATCCGGTGTGCGGATTCAACACGATGACGGTGCCATTTAACGCGTGCGCCCGTTTGACGCCCCACTTTAACCATTTTTGCGCATCCGCTTCAATATTGGCGTCAATGGTCAGCTGAACCGTATCGCCTGGTTGCGGAGCTTTGTAGGCTTCTTGCCACTGGGGCAGTGGATTGCCGGCTGCATCCGTTTGCACTACCCAATAACCCGGATGACCGGACAAGATGCTGTTGTCCTCGTATTCAATACCCGCTAAACCCTTGCCATTAGCGCCCACCATGCCAATCACTTGAGAGGCCAAAGTCCCATTAGGATATTCTTGTCCTGTACTTTGCACTACGCTAATTCCGGTGAGGTTCAAGGCTTGAATCTTCTGTGCCACCGAAGCTGGTACCGAGCGGTCTAATAACGCATACCAGGAGTTGTCGCTCAGCACCTTGCGTAGAAGCGTAGAAGAAAACGGCAGATAGCGAGCCAAAATCTTGGCCGTTTGTGCGGGATGGATGCACATGGATATTGCGAGCATAGCTCTGCAAATCACTCGCATCGGCGACCTGAATAATGACGAACCTGACGACCAATATCACCATGAAAATGGCCGTAAAAAGCAACGTCCATAGCGCGCGATGCTGCACGGCTTTGCGAGTATTCATGCTCGGGTAACAGCCTCCCGCAAATGGATAATCCATTGGCTCACTAACTGAGGCCAGGTCGCATAGCGCGGCACTTGATGCGCGACAGACCTTTTGGGAGCCGGTGTTTGAGTTTTGGGCACCACCATCGTCAGATGCAGACGTGAGGCGTCAGCCGCCAAGGCCCGGGGAGAGGTCAGGTCGGTCACGGTTAAACTCAGCACCTGCTGTTGGCGATGGAGCTGAGTGTATTGCGATTCTAATCGATCTACCTGATATCCCATGACCATTACATGAATCGCGAGAATGGACGCGATCATGCCCGCGCCCCATAAGGCACTGATCCACAATACGGTCCTGACCCAAGGTTTGCGCTGCACTTTGGGCTTGGGTTGCTTGCGCGGGCGCAGTTTCTTCTCCCATTGGCGCGCAAGATTTCCCTCGTTGTATTGGTTCCATGGGTCGCGGTCAATCATTGATCATATCCCCCTTATTTCGTGCCATCCATTGATTCCCGTTCAAACGCCCGCAATTTCGCCGAGCGAGCGCGCTGGTTGACATCTGTTTCGTCCTCATGCGGACTAATGGGATGACGTGTGAGCACCTTTCCGTGGCGCTCTTGTCCCCATTGCCGAAATGTATGCTTGACGATGCGGTCTTCGAGCGAATGAAACGAGATGACCACAATGCGTCCTTGTGGCGCTGCCCAGTGCAAAGCCGCCTCCAAGCCTTCTTCTAATGCCCCAAGTTCGTCGTTAACCCATATCCGCAAGGCCTGAAATGTACGGCGCGCCGGATGACCTCCCGTCCGCCTGGCCGCTGCAGGAATGGCCGCTTTAATCAATTCCACCAACTGCCCCGTGGTGCGGATCGGCTCTTTAGCCCGCGCCCGGACGATAAAATCCGCGATGCGGACCGCCCAGCGCTCCTCTCCCCACACTTGCAAAGCATGCGCAATTTCCTCTTTCGACTTCATGTTCACTAAACGAAATGCCGTCACCGGGTTGTCGGGATTCATACGCATATCCAAAGCGGTATCGTACTGGTAGCTAAAGCCACGTTCGGGGTTATCCAGTTGGGGAGATGATACCCCTAAATCAAAGAGAAAGCCGGCAATCCGCCCTCGCAATTCTGGATCTAAAATGGTTGACAAGTCCCGAAAATTGCCATGAACAAAGGTCACACGACTTTGGAATGGGGCTAGTGTTTCTTGGGCTGCCGCTAAAGCCATGGGATCTTGGTCCACCGCAATTAAGCGGGCGCCGGGATACGATTCCAGCAAACGGAGGCTATGGCCTCCAGCACCTGTTGTCGCATCGACATAGAGACCCCGGACGTCATGCACCCAGTATTGAAGGGCTTCTTCTGCTAACACGGAGACATGGGCAAATGACATCAAATCACCTCGGCTAAAATCCAAAGTCCACCATTTTTTCTGCAATTTCCTCATACGAGGTTTGCGCTTCTGCCTGATAGCCTTCCCAACGTTCGCGCGCCCACAACTCCACGCGCGTACTGACACCCACCAATACCACTTCTTTTTCAATACCCGCATGCTCCCGCAAACGCGGTGGAATCACGACACGAAACTGCTTATCCACTTCCACGTCTTGGGCCCCCGCTAAAAACAACCGAGCAAACGCCCGGGCGTTAGCGTTGGTCATGGGCAATGACTTGAGCCGCTCTTCCATCTTGCCCCATTCTTCCATCGGATACAGGAAGAGACATCCGTCTAACCCTTTGGTTATCACAAAATGAGTCTGCAGATCGTCGCGCAATCGAGAAGGGATCGTGACCCGGCCTTTGTCATCTAAGGAGTGTTCATACTCTCCCATCAGCATGGTCCAATCCCCCCTTTTCATCCACTCCGCTAACCTTGACTTTACGAATATTCAATAGGAAATTGTTGACTAAATTCCCACAAATTATGTAAGGATCTTTTGTCTATTTTTTACTATTATTGTCTGGAAGTGGCGCCATTCGAATAGTTCCGGAAATTCGGCTTCCTTCGGAAATCGGCTTACGGTGCAATGCGTTTTCGCCCTTTAATCTACCCCATCGAAAGGAATGCGTCCCTCGTGAACGTATCGTGGTCAGATTTCGCGCTACGCGATCTTAAACAATTTTCTGCACCTGAAGCGAAGGCACTTAAGATACAAATTGAAGATATTCTAAAGTTCTTACCGTTAGACGCTGGCGAAACGGTCCATATACCATATGACAACGATTATATCGTAATCTGCCACCGTTATGCTCATCCTGCGGTCACCTCCGTGTTGCGAATTCTTTTTTACGAAGACGTGGTGGACTACCTCTAAACCACCACGGAACCATGGTGGTTAAAGAATCTGAACATGATTCCCGGGGGAAGTAATTTGTGTAGGATTCCTGTATCACTTACCTGCTAGTCTAATACTTAGAAAGGGGAGAACATTCTATGACGATACTAACCGACGATTCGAGCTACGAGTTGAGCGTTTTAATTGATCAATGGCTAGGTGAACTAAGATCCTCTGGGTTTGATGAGGAGGCGCTACAAGCCGTAGCCGACAGGCTAGGCAAATGGGCCGCCAATGGCTGGCAGTACTGCCAAGAAGACGTGAAAGCGACGGTCTTACAGAACTTTGTCAATTGGGCTCACGCGCGGGATATTGAGTTTGCATGGCTTTCTCGTCCCAGGACAAACCCTCAATAACTAACCCTTATCGTAACATCCCCACACATCCTTGACACCGGGAAACGATGAACTCATTCATCGTTTCCCGGTGGTCTTTGCTTTGCTGCCAACTAAAGCAAACGCGAGCCCGTTATGTATAGAGCCCTGACGCTTGACGTACGATATCAGTCAAGAGGCAATACCTACAAGGAATGTCGCCCATAGGACGACATTCCTTGTATGGCCAACACTTTGCAGAGAAAAGAGACGGCATATGGCTACACTACGACTCGACGTCGCGCGCGTGAGGCAATTCATGGAAGAACGCGGCCTCAATGAACGCGATTTAGCAGCGGAAATGGACATCGCCTATTCATACCTAAATCGCCTTTTAAGAGGCAAACGCGGGCTTGGGGTCCATGCAATAGCAGGATTTCTTCGGGCGGGACTCCAATGGGAGGATATTTTCACGGTGGTTGATGACGTCAACGACATTCCTTAGACGGGGGCCCCTGAGAAAATTCCAATGAATAAGCAAGGGCATAGCCCGTTGGTCGCATAAGGCATTGAATAGTCTGATGTCTATGGTATTCGATGGTGAGCCATTGCGTCATCCTCCCGAAGATACTGTGGTTTTGGCCGCTTACCAATCTACCAAGGGTAGCGTAATGGCTTATAAAGCTTTAATCCATCTTTACAATTAATACTGGGCTCTACTCCAATCCACAGCGTATCTGCGGATTTTAAATAAAAATTTGTCACCGTTCCAGTGGATATAAGTTCTAAATTGTGGACACTTCGACCCGACACCAGAGGTGAATACAATGGCCAAGCTATATAATGGGTAATTTTACGCGCACGCGGTTCATCGCGTTTTCACCTAACAAAAAGTGGCGACCCAGTGCCCCGTGCCTGCCCGCGCACAGAGCATTCCCAGTACGACCTTATATGCGTGGCCCCACCCATAAAGGGGACCCTGCGTCGAAAACGGAAAAACCAACGATACTATCAGATTTTGTCTTATGCAATTGACCGTCCAAACGCGCCTCCTATCTTAATGTTTTTTGTGAATTCCTCCTATCTTAATGTTTTTTGTGAATTCTCTTGTTCTCGTTGGTTTTTGTGAAATTCCGGGACTTCTGCGACCATCTAAACTCGACGAACGACTTTACGAAGCCTACCGAAAACTTTGCAGGGTCTTAAATTCAAGGGATCGATATCCCACTACTGAAACCACCAATGGTGAGTAAATAGCACACCGCCGTAGAAAGCGGTAACCGCAAATCCCAATATCGTTAATCGCATAATCCACGGAGACCATTGCGTTAATCCCAAATACATCGGGAAATAGACACTTGCAATACGCACTGTGCTATGTAGTGGCCAACCCGCATACATAAAGCTTAACGACACCAATATGCCTATTACACCATAGACTTTAAATGCCAACTGTTCTACAGTAGCAACACGTAACTTCACGACGCCGACAGTTCCTAGAATAAAGGCTGTTGTACAGAGCCATAACGCGAGTCTCAGCGGTACAATTCCGTGGTGAAAACTAAAAGGTAATCCATCAATCCATTGCACACCAGGTACAGTCCAGGTGCCCTTCCAAATTGCGATTCCCTGCATAGTCACAAACAACAAAGGATCGTGAAAACGAACTCCCAAAAAAGAACCATAGGATACTAGGCCCAAGGCAGCTCCAACTCCCCAAGCCAAATTTCTTAAAAAGCCCTTTCTATCCCCGTTCAATAAAGCCATCACGCAAGCAATCAGCGGGAAAATACCAACTAAAATGCCCGTCGCTTGAGTCGTTGCAGCGAGCCCTCCCAGAATGGATGCTACTCCGTACCGTCCCCTATGGGCTAATTCTACAGAAGCAAGAGTAAAAAACAGCGTCCAAGGCTCAGCATACAATGTTGCATAGTAAATGGCTGCAGGATTGAATGCCAACAACGTTAACCCACCAAAAACCACTGCAGGGCTTGGGTCAAACCTTTTAATAATTCTCTCAAAAAAGAAAAGGGAAGCAGCAAATGCTCCTTGCGTTGCAACCAACGCCCCCCACGGTGAGAACAAATGAATGAGAACAGGCACAAATGGAAAAAATGCTGTCGCTGCTAAATGAGGATCACCAGACACTTTTGGCAAATGAGCATAACCGTATTTCCCTATGTTGATATACCAAAGACTATCCCATTGAAAAAGCCCATGTGCCTGCCGATAGTATGCAGTTGTATTTCGGAGATACGACAAGGGCGCGTACTTATATGGAAACAATAAAGGCAACCAAACCAAAAACTCATGCATACCAAATAACCCAATCCATAGACCACGGTCTTTTCTTCTTATGACAACAGGCCGAGAAATGCTGATAGACATTCGCCCACATCCTATCGGTTTTGTTTCGGAGAAGTAACATTTAGAAATATTAAAATCAAGCTTGCAGCGAGATAATTTAATCAAGCGCTTTGTCAATCATGACTTTAGCCTCTATTGCCTAGCAGCCGCGATTTTCCGCCTAATGCCAATATAATAATTTTCATTAAAGCAAGACCAAAGAAAACCATCCAGCTCCGTTGATGGCCAAAAACTTTTGAAAACATTAACCCATGATTTGTCGAAATTGGATCGAGATGAATGGCGTGAAAGATCGCGAACCAAACTCCCGTGGTAAGGTAGTATAGGGAAAGCATAATGGTGGCAATGTGACTTAGCCGTGATGTCTGACTAAAATATTTGTAAACATTCCAATGCCTCATAGCAAAGAAATTAGAAATATACGACTTAATCTGAAGATCCCCACATTTGAAGAACATCATAATAAGGAGCAGTGCAATAGAATAAACAATTAAAAATAATTCCCGTCTCCATGCGGATACTAGCTTATACAGATTATCATTGGTTATACCTTTCATGTCTATTGTCCTTTCATTATTTTAAGCCTAAAGACAAGTGATTAGCTAGAATTTATACATTCGGAACACCATCTTACATCGACTACCTGTATATCCAACTAAAAGATTCTTAAGCAATGAGCATTACTCAACACAAACGCTATCCTTTCCGACTACCGGCAAACGGGAAGCCTCTCCCGTCTGCCGATAACAAGTTAAGCCCTCGTCATTGTTGTGTATAGGTTTGCTCTGGCGACGCCACAAAGTTCGCATTACTCATCTCGAATAACACGGTGACGGTATAAGTACCGGCCGCAAGGGTTGACGGAGGTAAAAACGAGGCGGTTTGCGTGCTGGCGTTATAGTCAGACAGCGGGATGTTTTCACTCGCCACAAGAGACCCATTTTGATCGAAACTGGCCGTAATCGCGATAGGGGTCGTGCTGATATTGGCAGCCTTCGGTACCTTGGCTTCAATAGCTGGTTGACTCTGGGTCGTCCCTACCGCGCTATAGCCCGCACCTTGGGCATCATCTATCGCATCAGGCATCTTGGCATAGGCGATATACCGATAGACGCCTGTCTGTGCAGCCGTAAAGGTAAAATGGTTCGCACTTGAATAGTTGCCGCTGGCCTTCCACACCCCACTCGGCGTCTCATACCAAAATTGATATAAAACCGGAGAAATATTGGTGGCTTGGGCACTCAGAGTGATAGCCTGTCCTTCATTGATAGACGCCGGGCCCGTGACCGTGACGGCACTATTCACAAAGGTACTGACAACAGGTACCGTCCCTTCAGGCGTTGTATTAATTGGATGGAGGTATTGTCCTTTGGGGGCAGCATACACCGTCATCAAGTAGCTCCCCTTGGTGAGATTGCGCAAGGTTACCGTACGCGACGGTGACCAATTTTGCGCCACCCGCCATGTATTGTCTTGTTCAACCCAAAATTGATATTCCACATTAGGAATGTTTGTAGAAGTCGCTGTAAAGGTATCGCTGCCCCCAAGGGCGGGAGCGCGCTCCGTTTCGGTAATCGATACGGTGCCGGCAGGCGCCGCAAACACCGAGCTTGCGGGAAACAACGCCATACCGGTGAATACGGCGCCGATCATAAGCCGAGACAACGTCTTCATATTCTTTGTTCGCACCAATAAACCTCCTTAATCAGTGAAGTAATGAGTGAAGTGCTGTTACCAGTTCAGAAACGGCTAGGACACAGGCTCATATCATTAGTCGGGTATAGCCTTCGCTGATAAAGCAAATCAACGCTATGGCATCAACTTTTTGACAATCCCATTACAGCTTTTTCAACCCATCAGGTGTTATAAAATGCCCCACCTCATGCGCCAAATAATGAAATACCCGCCTTACCATCCATTGCCCAAATTTTTCCTTCCTCTGCCTATCATACCCTGAATCTGTGCCCACGGTTGTTCCTTCGGCGACAAAATTTGGTAATTTATTTTTTCCTCTATGTGTATAACGTTAGGAAGCTAGGATGAACACTTTATTCCTTATTATAGGTATCTCCCGTTTATTGCCAAGAAAATCTTGCCATCTTTGGAATATTTACGCAGTATATCCTCCTAGTTGTGGCATAATAAAGGACGTACACCAAGCGCAATGACCAACACGCCCGAGTAGGGATGCAACATTTCGACAAACGTAATCTGTCATTCTATGGTAATTTGAAGACGAGTATTGATCCAATGTGAGTAGACGGCATACGAAAATTTTACGGTCATCGCAGAAGAACTTACGAGAAGACATACTGCATATGCTAGGAGGAGAACGATGAAACCATGGCACGCATTAGCCCCTGCGGCGCTTGCATTGTCCTTATTACTGCCGCAATCGCCTGCAACGGCCTTTCATGTCCCGAGATCACCCAAGCCCCTTAACACGGTATACGCGGCCTCCCTCTTGCCTTCACCGGTGAACCTTGGGGCTGTTGCGTTAGCGACGGTTTCCTCTGGCCCTACGATTCAGGTCACGATAAATGGTGCCCCACAGCAATTAGCGCTACCGAGCAATCTTAAGGAAAACACCACTTACACGATTCAATTATTTACGGTAGTCAACGGGGAACCTGTTGTCTTGCCCCCAGTGTCATTTTATATCAATACCGCAGGTAACGTCGTCAACACCCCTGCACCATCTGAGCCAACACAGTCCGCTGCCGTACGATTGGAAGACGCCTTACATAACTTACAAATTGCCCACGTCAGCATGCTCTTTGCCTATTTGGAATCCATCCAACTGACGCCTTTTCAAGTCGCCCAGATTAAGGAAAATGCTGCCGCCTTACCGGGCTTGTTTGGCAACGTCAGCAACCCTAACCAATTGACTCTGGCACAAAAAGAAGCGGCGGTCAATTTGTTTGTCACGAGTGCCCATGACGCTGACTTAACCGTTGTGCCGGTGTTGGCCACAGGCCAAAAGGTGAACCTGTTGACGTATACCGCGGTACCAGGTGATCCGTTAGAAATTGACCTCGACAGCGAGCAAGGACAAACACTTGCCGTCATTCAACCCGAGTATTACGATGTGGCCACCCCTTACTTGGAATCGTTCATCAACAACGTGGCGATTGCGGCCAGCGCCGCGTATCAGTTGGAGCACAGTGGACAATTCGTGGAAATTCCCCACGGCCAGTTGCCATGACCATAAGCGGATGCTACTACACACTTAGCTGCCAGGGGGAAACATGCGGCGGTTAGTGAGAGTCTTCGTTGGCATTGTTACCGGCATTTTAGCGCTTGTGGTCGTCATGGGCATTGCGGGTACGGCATTGTTTGGCTGGACTACGGTAAAAGAAACGGTCTTATTAGCGGATACCCTGCTATTCCCTTACCGACCCGCGCACTTTCACTACCGCAAACTCCCTGGCGATTGGTCGACTCTTCCTGGTCCCGGGGCACCCCTTGGCACGCTAGTGATTCCGGCTATCGGCATAAAGGCTCCAACGGTTCAAGGGACCACCTTTTCCCAATTACGGGTTGCAGTCGGCCACTATGCCGCAAGCCCGTTGCCTGGCCAACCCGGAAACGTGGTTTTTAGCACCTTGGGTCTGCGAACGGTGCGTAATTTGGATGCTATCCGGCCAGGCGACCGCATCATTTTTCGTAGTCGATACGGTGCCTTTGTGTACCGGGTGACCAAGATGGAAATTGTGCCCCAATCTGATCCCAACATTATCGTTCCCACTACAGTATCACAACTGACTTTAACGAGTGGGTATCCGTTTGTGGTTCACGACCTTCATCCAACCAAACAGCTTATTGTATGGGCGACGCCGGTATCTGTACCGCAGTCGAACGGTTAGTAGAATAAAATCGTGCGTCGTTGCCAGAAGGCCATGCCCAGTGCCGTTCGGGTCTCGGCATCAAAGGCTCAAGGAGGTTCTCATGACAATTCACTGGAAACTTTTTTTTATATTCCCCATCGTTGTATTGACAACCGCGTGCGGCGTTCATTCAGCAAGCCCAGCCCCGTCACAGTTTCATCATCATCGGGACACGTGTCGTTGCACCACCGCCATCAGCACCTAAAGGCTCGCCCTCCGCAATGACAGTGAGCTTTGATCAAAACGCGCATTTAATTCAGTCTGCGAATATTACCCCAAGTAGTTTCGATAGACATGCCGATAACGTTACCTTTGTTCCCCCTACGCACCTCAAGCCGGGTAAGTACACCGTGATTGTCCTTTTTGAATATGCTAATGGCACCTTTTTCTCTTCATCCCCCAAGGCCTTCGTCAATCCTTAGACGAACTAGCAGAGACGGCCACCAAATATTGGCCCATATTCTTCGCTTTTCGGCCAAAGACGGGTTTTTGCGGAATGTCCCGACCTGATTTCAAATTGGACAGCCAAAATGAGCAAGATTACCACAACCCCTATGCCACCCACTCCATCGTAAATTTGCCATCCATATGGTCACTTTGTTGTATTGCCGCTCTGCAGGCCTAACGACCGCAGTGTATCGGCTTCATACCCGTCTGCAGGTCCTGGAACAAGAAATACCAACCATCCCAGCTTAATCAACCACACTCTTCGTCCATAAGTTTGACAAACATTTGTATAGGATCCTTGTAACGGTTACCTGCTAGTCTAGTATCTAGAAAGGGGAGAACATTAATGATGATTTTAACCGACGATTCCAGCCAAGAAATAGGCGTGTTAATTGATAAGTGGCTAACCGAACTTAAAGCCGACGGCTTCGATCCCGCCGCGTTGCAAGCCGTGGCCGAGCGCTTGGGCATTTGGGCCGCGCACGACTGGCAATATTGCCAAGAAGATGTCCAAGCCACTGTACTCCAGAACTTTGTTAACTGGGCCCATGCGCAAGGGATTGAGTTCGCGTGGCTTTCACGCCCTCGCACCAATCCCCACTAACAACACGGGATAACAATCTCTTAATCCCTTTGGTTTTGGGAGTGGGTATATCCATTGCCAATTGATAATCGACCGCAGGAGAGAGCGGACACAGCTCAAGTCTGTGTCCGCTCTCTCAACTTTGTTCACAGACTTATGCCCGCATCTTTCCATTTGACTTCATTGCTGGGAGCAGTCTCGAACATCTCCAGCGTGACTTGTCCTTATCAACAATTATTTCTATGCCGTATGTTCATGGGTTCATTCGCCAAGCAGCTCGCCACTTGGCGAGGCTGCCTCCAGTTATGATAGAGTACCCACAGTGGCCGAAGTAGAAGGAGTGTTGGGAATTCGTGAACATTGACAGTATAGTCATTTTAGGAGGCCCTGAACTAGAACGCCGAATCCGTCAAGGGGTAGCCACCGCCAAGCAACATCCCTCAGCCAGTGTGTTACTGTCAGGCACCCCACAAGAAACGATGTCGATGCGGCGCATGGTGCAAGATCAATTAGGAGATGGATGGTTGATCATTGAAGATGGGACCTCCTGGAGTACGGTCGATAATGCCGTGTGGACGCGGGGTATCTGTGAGGAGAGACACTTCATGCACCTCGCTGTGGTAACTTCCGAATGGCATATGCCACGAACCCAAGCTATTTTCCGTTGGGCTTTTTCTCAGTCGCCTACGCAAATCATCTTTATCCCCGCGAAAAGCTTTGATCCGCGTATTCGCACATGGCGCCTGTTAGAATTAGGCAAGTGGGCGCTCTTTTGTGCATCCAGCCGAAATGACAAAGAGTCAGCACCCTAAACTCTCCCCATTGTCCCCACAGCTAAGTGCTACGCGCCGACGTATATCAGGCAGTTAATTCCTGTAAATTACGTGGTGCCTAGGCCTTAAAATGCCGCTCAACCTTGATAAACAACAGACAAGGAGAATTAGCTACTAAGTCACACGGACAAGCTCTACTTTTGACCTTGTAGATTCCAAGGCTTTATGGGTACGTGAAGCACTGAGGTTTCCAAGGAATATTTCATGCAGTGGTAAAGCCGCTATCACCATTCGCATATGGATTTCATCTAATCGCTGTCGTCTCGGGTTCAGAAAGAAAAGAGGACATCCAAGTGCTTAATGTGAATTCAGAAAACCATGCACTGTCGAATACGGTTGCAGTAATTCCTGCGTATAATGAAGAACGTTTTATTGCTAGTGTTGTGTTTCTCACAAAACAATATGCTGCCACCGTGATTGTGGTGGCGGCAAAGCGGATTTCGTGCCTTTTCCCCGCATGCACTAAGAAACTTAAGGCTGCGCAGCGAGCATTTATCAGTTGAATCGGAAATGCAATTTGAGATTCGTACCCACGCACTGAAAGTCTGTGAGGTCGGCATCAGCGTTCAATATCTTGACAAAATGAAACGGAATCCGATTCGGCATGGTCTGCAAGTATTAGACACCATTTTGGGCATTATTTCCCGCAAACATCCGCTTTTGGTGTTCGCGTTGCCTGGCGTTCTATTAGCATGCATTGGACTGACCACGGAATGGGTCGTTTTGCGAACGATTGACGTCCGGCACATCTTGCTCATGGGGCATGCGATTTATGGCGGTTTCTTATTATTGGCTGGACTCGTTCTTGTCATCACCGGAGTGATTCTGCATAGTCTTGAATCCATCGTGGCGCGCATTCGTCAAGAGGTCGCGACCAATCCCCGTCATGCTTCGGCGAGTGATTCGTCATCTTCGTTGCAAGGAGGATCGTCTCTGTGACCTTGTTCCCGACGTTATCCGTAATTCTTGTGTCCTATCACAGCCGACACGACCTGGAACAGTGTTTACCGTCTCTTACCTGTTCGTCGCCCATGGAAGTTATTATCGTAGATAACGACCCGCAAGACGGCACCAGCCAATGGCTGTCCGCCGCTTACCCTGACATTCACGTCATAGCCTCGTCAAATTCCGGTTATGGGGCGGCGTGTAATCTCGGTATGAAACATGCACGCGGCCAATTTTGGTGCGTGTTAAATCCCGATACTCTTTTGTATCCGGGCGCGCTAGATACCCTGCTGGAAACGTCCATTGCTCACCCCGACGCCTTAATCACCCCTGCTCTTTTGCAACCGTCGGGCATTGTTAACGCCTATGGCAACACCATGCACATTACGGGCATTACAACCTGTGACCATTTTGGCGATGCTTGGACGGATTCGCCCCGATTTTATTCACCGCTCTTAGCCTCCGGAGCTGCTATCATGGCCCCGCGCAAGGTATGGGAACAATTAGGAGGTTTTGATCCCTCATATTTTCTCTACATGGAAGATGCCGATCTATCACTTCGCGCGCGACTGCAGGGCTTAACTGTGATTTGTGATACCCATGCGCGCATCATGCATGATTACACCCTAAATCTCACCGCCGAGAAATTTTACTGGCTAGAACGCAACCGCTGGCGCACGCTTTTAACCACGTATTCCACGCGTACGCTCATCACGTTGACAATCCCTTTGATCGCAACAGAGATCGCGACCTGGGTGTATGCTCTGCTCAAAGGACCGCAATATGTTTCGGCCCATCTCCGAGTCTATCTTTGGCTGTTCCGTCACCATGCGGTATGGCGCGTAAAACGTGCGGTGGTGCAGCGTTCGCGCACCATATCCGACGCCACTCTCCTGACCGAAATGGAGACCGCCTATCCCTTGAACCAACTGATATCTGCCCGGTGGCTAGCACACCACCTGAGCCGTTGGTCCGCGCGGTTCTTTGGTTGGTTTGGCGGAAAGAAGGTGGCATTGCGGTGAAAGTCGCCCACATCGCCGCCACATTTCCTCCGTATATGGCCGGAATGACTCAGCTCACCGCTTTAAAAACGTGCCGGTGTTGATAGAGGCGGTCAAGCAGGCCTCGAGTGAGACCGATATTTTCACGTTTGTCATTGGCACGGGAGACCTGCAAAGTGCATATGCTGCAACGGCTCCTAAAAATGTTCATTTTTTGGGCCATATCGATAACCTTTTGCAATATTACAATGCCGCTGACATCACGGTCTTGCCGTCCTCCACGCCTGAATCCTTTGGCCTAGTTCTCGTCGAGTCGATGGCGTGCGGAACCCCCGTCATTGCTACGGACTTGCCAGGGGTACGAACGGTTGTAGCACCAGGACACACGGGACTGATTGTGCCTCCACGAGATGTTGACGCTTTAACCGAGGCGCTGCTCACGTTGTTTCGAGATACCGCTCGGTTAACAGAATATGGCCATAACAGTCGGCACTGGGTGGAGCAAAAATACTCCTGGGCGACCGCCGTCGATGCCCTAGAACATGTCTATCAACAGGTCAATACACGTTGGGGTCACGGCATATCGCAGGAGGTGCCCTATGCAGGTTAACATTATTCCAGCCTCTCACCCCTGGCCCCAGATGAGCCGTGGAGCGATGGAAGAATCGTGGCAGCGCATTTTGGACTTCGTATTTGCTGATGCCATGGATCAAGCACTGCAGTCGCTCACCATCTACTGGCCGCGTACTGAATTAGATAATGAAGGAATTGCCTTGCGTAGCGCCTTTCTACCCTCTACGCATTCTGGAGCCACGGGCGCTTTGTGGATCGGAAATACTTTAAGCGACACGCTATCAGGATTTTCTCGCATTTATTGGCTCCATCAAAAAAAGGCGCCGCGTGGATTCATTACCACATTAACATCCGTCAAAGAGTATGCCATTTGGACCCATACGTCGAGATGGTGGGGGCTGGGAGTGCGACTCGCTGACCTAATTCACGCCACGAGCCTACGCGATCGGTGCATGAGCCGTTCACAAGCCCACTTTGTTGCGACACATGCCTCATCCGCCCAATTGTATTTGCACATTTACAACGTCCAGGAGGTGTCACATGTCCAACCGCTTGCCGCAAGCCCTCGCTAATCTGGATGCGTGGTTGCAAACTATGCGCCAACCTGGCGGTTATGGAGGCCCTGTGGCCCATTGGTGGCGCGACCAATTTGTCTATACAGGACCGGGCCTCGATTGGCGCTACGAAGGCATTCTTATAGGATACAGTGAGCTATGGGACAAAACCCACGAGGTGCAGTGGTTAGTGCGTATTAAGCAAGCAGCAGAAGATCTGAAATCAGGGCAGCTGCCGGACGGCAGCTACCGCATGAGTCGCTTTGAGCAAAACCCAGGCACACTCGGCACGCCACACGAAGCGGCGGCTTCGATGGGCCTGCTTATGGCCATGGATCGCACGGGCGATCTCACCCTACTAGATACGGCTCGAGCCAATCTTGACAACCTGATTCACCGTTTATGGGATCCTACCAGCCATGGTTTTACTGACAAGCCCGGTGTTCCAGGGCGGGTGCCTAATAAGCTTGCGACGTTCAGTCAAGCCCTTTGCCTGTTGGCGCGTCTCACGCAAGACGACCAATATCTCGAATACGCCAAGATCGCCATCGATGACGTGTTGCGGTTTCAAATTGACCGCGGACGTTTTCAAGGCGCTGTTCACCAATATGCACCAGATAACCAGCATGGCGATCATAGGCTTTTTCCGTACTACAACGCCCGCTGCATCGAGCCCCTACTCACTGCATCCAAGGTATTTTCGGATTCCACTTATAGCCAAGCCGCTTCCGAAATTACGAAGTTTTTGCGGCACACCATGGCAGATGATAGTAGTTGGCCCCAAATTGTCTATACCTCTGGGCGCCGTATGGATTATCCCAAATGGTTAGCGGGTACGGCCGACATCCTTTATGCCTTTCACCGCATGGGACAGCCATTGCCGGACCGTGCGCTAGATCGTCTTTTGGCCAGTCAATTGCCTTCAGGAGCATTTCCGACAGCCGTAGGGTTTAATCGTAAAACTCACCGGCATGCTCCATTAGATCCGCCCGATTACCGGGATCTCATGCCTGTGGTGGGCTGGAATGACAAGGTGCTGAGGTTACTTGCGGCATTGTTGCCCCCCGAGACAACCTTACCCCCGCCTAATGTTCAGTCCTATTCACGACCAGCACGTATTGCTGCAAAGGATACCGTGTTTACTGAAACCAATCAGATGTTTCAATATGACAGTCATTATGCCGTCTCTAAATCGGCACCATGGGCGAAGGGAGAAAGACTATGGGGATAGCGCTCGCCGTCATGCTGATTGTTGTGTTTGCGTCCTTTCACCTCTACCGTAGGATCCGGCCTTCTAAAGTCATGCCAGTATTTCCGCTACCCGCGTTGCCAAGGTACACACCACGGGTCTCATTTCTTGTACCAGCATGGAATGATGGACCGCATATTGTCGACTTTGTTGCCTATTACAAACAATTAACGTATCCCGACAAAGAACTGATTTTGTGTGTCGGTGGAAATGACCGCAGCGAGGCGATGGCACGGTCTTTGGCGGACTCTGATATCCACGTCATCACCCAGCATGCTGGAGAAGGCAAGCAAGTAGCTTTGCGCCACAGTTATTCGGTCTCGTCTGGCGACATCATTTATCTAACCGACATCGACTGCCGGTTGCAAGATGACACGGTCAACAACTTATTAGGCACAATGCTGAATAACGGGTATCAAGCGGTCACGGGAGCATCGAAGCCGCTCAAAGAACAAGAACTTGAACCGTTTGTGCAAATACAGTGGGCCATTGATCAATATTTAGCTCCGCATCTAACCAGTTCCACTTCCGGACTCTTAGGCCGCAACGCAGCGGTTATGCGACATGCCTTAAATGCGGTTAACGCGTTTAATGAAGATGTCGCCGCCGGCACTGATTACTTCTTAGCCAAGAAGCTCTTAGCCCATGGCTTTCAAATTTATTATGTGCCCGGATATCCCGTGGCCACAGAGTATCCGGATTCTATACCCGTGTACATTCACAAGCAGGCACGCTGGATCCGAAATGTGTTCGTGCTAGGCCGGCAGTTTCATAATCATAGCGAGGTCTTCAGCGCTTTAAAGACCCTTTTGCTCCCTGTTGTGACAGCGGCATTGTTGCTAACCAGCATCATCCTAGCTTCGGCCCATAGTCCCATATTTTGGCCCACAGCGACGACTGCTCTGTTATCCGTTTTACACCCGTATCTTAATCGCAGATGGTATCTGAAACAAGCTGGACTTAAAATCTCAGGTCCCTCGCCTTGGCTCCATTGGTACGCCGATATGCGAGCCGCTATGCGAGCCACATGGCAGATTTTACGAAACAAGGTTGTGTGGTAACGTTCACCGGCCAAAGACATCCATAACACGAGACGGAGAGCAATGGAAAAAGTAGCTGCGCTTAAAATAGAATCGTTATCGGTCATTGCAAAAGATTGGGTTCGGTATATCCCGACGTCGATTATTCCCGCCGTCTTCGCTGTCATTGCATCAGCCATCTTTACCCGAATGTTCCCGCCCAAGGTCTATGGCCTTTATAGTTTAGCCTTAGCTCTCTCTGTGCCGTTTATCAACGTATTTTCTCAACCAGTATCACAGCCAATAGGGCGGTTTTATTACGAATACCGAGCGTTAAATCAACTCGACGCCTTCTATCACACAGCGGGAGGACTTTTGTTTAGAGCCTTAATCATCTTGTTATCCGTCGAATTGATTGCGGGCTTCGTGTTAAGCCTGATAGACATGAAGGACGTTGGGCTGATCATCGCCCTTATGCTCTATATTCCCTTACAGCTCCTCATGTCCGCCACACAACCCATTCTCGTTGCCAGTTTTCAAACACGCCATTATCAAATTGTCAGGCTATCCACAACCTTTTTGAGTGTCTTACTCCCGCTTGGGCTCATTGCCTTATGGGGCCGTCACATTAGCTTTATCCTATGGGGTAATGTTTTAGGATTAAGTGCGTTCCTCCCCATCGTGTTGAAATGGACGGGCATTCACCTTAACATCAAGGTAGACAAATACTCGCTTACCATCGTGCAATCCACCTTGAAGCGCTTTTTACACTATGGCTTGCCGTTCATTCCTTGGTTTTTAGCAGATTCTACGCTTTCCATAGGCGATCGCTATATTCTTGCTTGGATGCACGGACCAGCGACGGTCGCCATTTACGCCATCAGCTATGCGCTGGCTCAGCAGGGCGTGGGACTAATTTCCGGTCCCTTTATCACGGCCAGTTGGCCACGTATCTTAGAGCACTGGAAAACGGACGGTCGAGAGAGCACCATAAAATTTCTTAGGAATCTGACATCAATCTACTTTATGTTGTCCGGACTGGTGGTGGGTCTGCTGTTTGTCATAAGCAAACCCTTGATGGAAATCCTTGTCGCCAAGGCATATGTATCTGGCCATGTCATTATTGGACCAGTAGCCATAGGTGTCGCTCTTTGGGGGGTATCGATGATAGGGCATAAATCCATGGAGCTTACAGAGAGGAACTCTCTGATGGTCTGGGATGCGGGTATAGCAGCTATCCTCAACATTCTCCTGAACCTTTGGTGGGTTCCCCACTACGGCATCACGGGAGCAGCCTATGCGACAATGGTCAGTTATTTCATCTACACTGCTCTCATTTGGTTTCAAAGTCACAAGGGTTTGACTTGGCAAGTCCCCCTCCCCACGTTGGTATTTCTTCTTGTGCTGTCCAGCGTTGGTTGGGAGGTAACACATGCCGTAACCCTAGCCCTTTCATCGCCCTTTGAATCGCTTATTGCCTCTTCCATTGTATACACAGGATTATATGCTACCGGATTGTGGCTCTGGCTGAAATCAAGAGCTCGTTTGCTTACGACAGTGCTCAGGAGTGAACCATGAAAATTACATTTGTATTGCCCGCTTATCCCACTAAACCGATTGGCGGATTCCGCATTGTGTATCTCTACGCCAACTACTTAGCCGCACATGGTCATAGCGTTACCGTTGTGCATGCCCTCAAGTATGGTCCTCTCGATTTCCCCACCCCGTCATGGCCCAGGCCTGTTCGCCTTGTGTGGCGACGATTTCTTTATCGATTGAAGTCTCATATCGTGCCTCCAATCAGATGGCAACCGATTCATCCAAAAGTCCACCTCGTGTTCGCGCCAGGCGATCCCGATGAATCATTTATCCCAGATGGGGACGCCGTTTTCGCGACGTTCTGGTGGACGGCACACTACATTCATGGTTATTCTCGGTCAAAAGGTCGAAAATACTATTTAATCCAAGGGTGGGAAACGTTTGCTGGGGTATCTTCTTTGATAATTGAAAAGACCTGGCTATTGCCTCTAAAGAAAATAGTCATTGCACGTTGGTTGATGGAAAAGGGCGAGAGTATCGGCGCGAAGGACATGTACTATATCCCGAATGGCATTGACTTGAATGTTTTTAAGGTAACACGTCCAATTCAAAATCGAACACCTAGCATATTAACCTTGTATCATACCAGCAAGTGGAAAGGGGTTTACGATGCAATAGCAGCTCTCCAACGCGTTCATGAACGTTATCCCGATGTCCCCGTTACGATGTTTGGAACAACCATGCCTACGGAGGCACTTCCTAAGTGGATTAACTTTGTTTGCAATCCACCCATTGAAAAATTGGTTAATTTATATAATTCTCATAGCATTTATCTGGCAGCTAGTTTAATCGAAGGATGGGGGTTGCCTCCGGCGGAAGCCATGGCTTGTGGATGTACTGTCGTCGCCACTGACATCGGCGGATTTCGGGAATATGTAGTTCCTAACGTGACAGGCTTACTCAGTCCTGTTTCAGACCCCAATATGTTATATGCTAACTTGGCTCAGCTAATTGAGAACAAGGATTATCGCATTGCCCTTCAACGAGCAGCCCATGAGCATATACAGCAATTCTCTCTTGAGGCAATGGGCTCACACCTGCTACACCTTTTAAACCAACAGATATCTGATAAAAACGAAAAGGAGAAGACTCATGGCTAAAAATCCTAGCGTGGCCATTTTAACCGCGACCTATAATCAAGAACAGTATATTCGTGAATGTATCGATAGCGTCTTAGCTCAAACTTATCCCTATTGGCATCTCTTTATCCTTAATGACGGCTCTACTGATGCTACCTCACAAATAGCGCATGAATATGCCGCCCGCGATAGCAGAATCACAGTAATGGACTTTGAACACGAGGGCATGCTAACCCTTGCTAAAAGGTATAACACAGCCCTTACGCAAAGTACTGATGATTTTGTTGCTATTTTAGATGGAGACGATTTTTGGCCACCAAATAAGTTACAAATTCAAGTCGGTGCCCACTCGAAGAGTGATGTTGCTCTTAGTTTTGGAAACGTGTTGGAAATAGCTGAACCTCATAAAACAGAAATGTTTTCTGCAGATACGAGAACATTTCTGAAATGTGCCGATCCATATACAACATTAATCCCCTATCTTGAATCACGATTTTCCGTTTTGCCCGTTTCCACACTTTTAAGACGAAATGCATTAGATAGAATTGGCGGCTTTCAACAGCCCTCATACTTGCCACTATGTGACTATCCAACATGGTTGCTTCTGGGCACAAAAGGCATGATGTACATTGACAATATCCTGGGCTATTGGCGCCACAACCCAAACCAAACAACATGGGTTCAAGCACGACAAACCGCTTATGGAATGTTCAAATACGAAAGGGAGTTTGTAGAACAGCAGCAACTTCCAGTGGACCTATTTAGCAAATCCCGTACGAGATATCTCGCAGACGCAAGCTATCGCTCGGCCGTATTATCATGGAAAAGTGGTAATACTCAAGAAGCATACGAAGCGCTAAAGGAACTCTTTATGTTTCGTAGATTTCAGAACATCGATATGCTATTTAAGTTTTTCCTTGTTGTGGCATGGAATACACTGCGGTCAACACAACATTCTGCGTCTTCAGAGAGACAATCATAATACGCATTAATGGGTAGTTTTACGACGTCCGTGTAACGATGTTCTGGTACTGATTATACGGGTCCATCCTAGCGAAACAAGCCCAGCAATACCGAGGCCCAACAAGCCGATAACCCATGCCCAAAATTCCGATGTGCGATTACCGAGCACATAAAGATAAGCATTGGCCAGTCTGTGATCGGGTAGAACACTTTCGTCATCGCGGTATATCATTTTACCGTTGTCTGTAATATCCACTTCTACTTGTGAACCGACTGGAAACTTTATGTAGCGAATAAACGACATCCGCACAGATACGACGGACGTGGCAGGAACAACTTCAGTTATACCATTTACCTTGAGCTGTATATGGGATCGCAGTGCAATTCCCGAGTGGTTGGATATTGTCACCTTTACCTTATAAGGTTGTCCTGCATACAAAACCCCCGTATGCCCTATTTGGACATGTGCTGTAAAGTCTGGTATTGCCCCAGCGGTCGCTGACCATGCCTGCTTTTTAATGTTATACATTACAATATAGTGACCAGGCTTTAAGTTAAAGGTCTTCGTCAATGGCCCATGGGTCGTGTTGTTACCCGGTTTGACCCACAAATCCGCTCGAAACGCCCCTTGGCTAATCTGCACATGACTAAACGTTGCTGATGACAATACTGTAGACGTCCCACGCACACTAGTGATCCAGCTCTGTAAATCCCATGGATTCCTACCGGTCTCATAGGGCTTAACCTGGCTCACAAACTTTTCCCACGTTGTCTTGTTGGTTGGAACGGGTACCATCGAAACAACAGGGTCCAATGAGTACGGTAGAAGGTCGACTCTGCCTCGACCCGCATAGATTAGGAAGTGCCCCACACTATAGAGCTGTGACATTATCGCCCATGTTTTCTTGTGACGCGTTTCCCGCAACCACCCGTCAAACACATGACCACCATTCAGATCTTCGAATCTTAAAACAGAATTGTGTCCTAAGTTCTCGACGCCTTGCGTAGCGTTCCATAAGTGCACTAAGTTATCAATTCGATTAATATACAACCGAGGTTTTTGCAGATAGGCTGCGTTGGTATCTACCCTATAGCCTTTTGGCAACGCTTCGCTCGAAACGCGTGTTAATGTGTCGCTGTTTACCAGATAGGGATGTGATAGATAAGGAGGGACTTGATTAGTTAAGCCATCTAACCACGGCCAAACGCTGTCCGCACTCGATCCAGAATCGAAATAAATCCCTTCCGAACCAGAATACCCATTCATTGCTTGCACAAAACTAACATAAGGCCATTTTTTAGATACCACCCACTGGCCATACGTATGTGGATTAGGAGCATATACCCGAACCGATCCGATTCTGTAAGCATGATTAAATCCGTAAAAACCTTGCACCTCCAGACTATATCTCCAGAGATCGGGATTTTCCATTTTCCATGACATTCGGAAATATGATTGTTGCCGTTCTACATGTTCAGGCGCATAGGGATCGTGTTTCGGAAATTGCTGAGCACGAATAACTTCTTGCGCATAACGCGACTGTGAATAGCCATAAAATGCAAAGGGAGACTCAAAATCCACAAACGGTGGATATGTTAGAGAGTTGAATCGATACATCCCTGCTTCCTCAAATCCTACAAATGGAAATTGCAAAATAATATTGGTGTTAAGGTCAAAGTAAAGAGGACTCGGATTTTCTACAAACCAATTTATATTTTTATCCTCACCAAACCCGAGGTAAGGGAACTCCGGCCAAAAAGGTTTTTGGACATGAAATACTGGTGCATTGGGAAGTCGAACAGTTCCTTCAAATCGCGGTACCCCGTATCCGACACTTTTCTTAGCTATTAAGCTACCAGACTGCCACTGCGGAACCCCAGGGATGTATTCCCCAACCCGTGTTGTCCATAATAATTTTTTGTCTTGAAACTGATTGACCACCAGATCGTAATTGGTTTTCCCCCTAGTAATCCAATAACCAGAGCGAGTTTGCAGCGTATAGGCCATGACTAAATGATGATGGCCTTGTGTATCTTGCATCGTCATAATCCTCGCTAGTTCACGACCACGGCCAAGCAGAGAAAACTTTACTTCCATCTTAATATTGGAAGGAGTGTTGATTGAAAATATATATTGGTCAGTAGTTGTATTACCATTTTTAGACCACACTCGGTGAGTCCATGGAACTGCTTTTCCGTTTGATGATAAGATATTTACCCAAATAACATGACCATCAACGACGCCAATCTTATGAAAGCCACTAGCCTTTGCGTAAGCGAGAGGCCCTAGCGCAACGAACCAAAGTCCTAAAACAATTAGACTAACAGATAGTCTCTTAAGATGCATGGCAACGTTTAACCTTTCGTTCACGTTCTGGCTCACAATGACACCTCATAGTGAGCCATCCACGAATCTAAGACCATTAAGGCCCATAGCTGATGCGCTTCTTGTGCCGTTTTTGTGTCACGACTTAGCCATTCGTGCCACGGGTTTTTATCCGATAATTCCCATACACGCCTGCGCAGTGGCTTTAATGGCCCATTAATCCAATGCGTCAATGGAGCCTGAAAAGTTTGTTTCTGACGTTCTGTAACTTGAACCGGCAACTCTTTCCGGAACGCTTCTCGAAGAATTACTTTTCCCTGCGTTTTGGACATCTTATCGGTTTGGCATAATCTCATGCCTATATTTACAACTTCAAGGTCTTGAAACGGTACCCGCGCTTCTACAGATTGAGACATCGTAGCTTTATCCAATCTTAAATTATAATGGTCGGCAACGTGAGTACCCAATTCTAAGCGCGCAAGGCGTTCGACATTGGACAAACTGTCGTCAACTTGGGGCCACGTGAGATCTTGACCTTTAGCTTCGGCGAGGTTTTGCACCCACAAAATGATTTCTTCCGGTGCAAGACCTAACCAACCCGCAATCGTATAGACATCAAATAGCACGGAGCCAATGATCCAAAACCTATCCGATACAGACTTACGCCACACAGACGATGCCCCAAGCAGATTTCTTTTAAATTCCCGGGTCAGAACAGGTATATATGCAGACATTTTAGCAACAGGACCAAAAAACGGTATTGCATTTAACGCATCACCCTTGATAACGGCAAAATAACTCCGATATCCATGAAATATTTCATCAGCCCCGTCTCCCGTAAGGACCACCTTAATACCTTGATTGCGGGCCGCTTGGCTTAATAATATTTGGCCAATAAAATTAGGTTCGGCAATGGGCTCGTCTAGGGCTTTTATATAATATTCCCAGTGAGTGGTAAACGTAGCGGGGCTCAGTTGCACCGTAGTATGCCGCCAACCCAATCCACGGCTATACTGTTCTGCGAGAAAAGCATCAGAATTAGCTTCTGGACTTGATTCCGAATAGCTCAAGCCAAATGATTGGTATGACCCATGGCTAGCCATTAATGACGCTATAACTGTCGAGTCTATTCCTCCACTCAAGAAAACTCCAACGGGAGCATCGCTTAATAATTGACGCTCAACCGCTGATGAAAGAATTTCTCGTAACAAGCTCACACGGTTATTAAAATTTGACGGAAGATCAGTGGATTCTCGCCACAATAACGAAACAATACGACGAGAGCGTATTGGTTCCTCGCAACTACCCCCGAATATCAAAACTTCGCCTGGCTCAAGTTTATATACACCGTCGATTAAAGACCACGGGGAAGGTACATAACCAAACAACAAATAAAATACCAACCCTTTTATAGACACACTATTCGACCGTCCGACTGTCATTGCTTTTAATTCGGACGAAAACGATATTCCCGACTCATCGCGAGAATAATATAAAGGCTTTACACCCATTGGATCTCTTGCGAGCATTAACGTTTGTGTAGCGATGTTCCATAGTGCAATACTGTAAACACCATTCAAACGCGATAAAGTTTGTTCAACGCCCCATTGCGCAAAAGCTCTAACGATAGTTTCCGTATCTGAAGAAGACATCCACGATACAGAAGCTCCTAAACTTCTTCGAATTTCTTTGTGATTGTAAATTTCACCATTAAAGGCTAAAACATAGTTTTGATATGTCATGGGCTGATTGCCTGCTATGCTCAAATCTTGAATACTCAAACGTTTCGTCACAACACGATATTGACCAAAATCAACAACCTGCTCAAAATGCCCAGTTTGGTCCGGACCGCGATGTTCTATTAAATCGCCCATAGAAGCGACCCGCTGAACACTATCCATCCGGCCCAATACTCCTGCAAAACCGCACAATTCTATACCCTCCTGACTAGGACTTATCGAGAAGATTATGGTAAAAGCGAATCAGTTCATCAGCTGCACTCCGCCACGTAAACATCTCAGCCTTTCGACGACAATGCCTCCTCATTTCTTCGTATAAAGTTTGATCCAGTACAATCTTTCTCATTGCCGCGGCTAATTCATCAACATCATTCGATTTCACAAGAATACCTGTGTGCGAATCAATGATTTCAGGAATACCTCCTACTCGAGAAGCAATTACAGGCTTACCTGCTGAAAGACTTTCTAAAATGACTAAAGAAAATGCTTCATTCCAAATTGATGGAACAACCAAGACATTTGATTCGTTATAAACAAATTGCATTAAGTCAGCATTAACTGGGCCCAAATAATGTACTCGTCCCATTTTCTCCGCATTCCGTAGCAACGTCCTTATAGATATCTCATATGAGTCTGGTAACACTTTACCTAAAGCTCCATCCCATAGTTCCGCCCCTCCCGCCAATACTAAATGAATGCTTGGCAATTCTTCAACAAGTCGCAAAAAGCTTTGTGCTAAAATATGCACTCCTTTTGCCTCGGAAAAGGCGCCGGCGAATAGGAAAATGAAAGCATCGACACTCACTCCGATCCGTTGCCGAAAAGTATAGGGCCTCCCTTCGTCCGCATCGCAATATGTTAGTGGCCTCACACCATTCGGCACGGTAATGAGAGGCCATAATATTCCACCCATACCTTCTTTAATGCGGCTCGCTATATATCGACTGACTGCAACGCCCCCATCTCCATGACGCGCAATTATTTTCCACTCACTTGGCCCCAATAAAGAGTCTTCATTCAAAGGGTCTGCATGAAAATGCAGCACCTTTGACCGGGCACGAAGAAATTTCATGTAATAGTACAAATGAGCATGTAAGACATCGTAATCATTCGTGATTAAATAGCGCGCTAATGGTAGATGTTGCCGAAAGTCATATGAGTTATTTCTCATTGTAAATTTTGCCCATCTTGTATATTTTAAGGAAACAAGTTGAATGTCTTGCCATTTAACTTGCCAATTTTCTTGCCCGGCTGCTCCCACAGTGACGTCATTTCCCAGTTCACGTTCAGCTAGAGCCAATTCCAATGCTGCTTTTACAACTCCACTAACGGCAGACGTACTTGGATTTTGAGGTAGATTACTTGTTCCAATCCAATGAAGTATTTTCACTGAGATGTTGTCCCATCCTTATTTGTTCGTCTCAGTGGTGGATAACTTGGTCAAAGATTGCAACGAGCCACTGGACCTCGTCGAACTATTTCGTCCATCACTTTGAAGCATGATTAATTGGTGGCCATCGTTACCGAAAAGGGTCTCTCATCCTCGCAACGCGATCGAAGAACGAGTCGCCTTGCCTATAAGCCCTGTAACCCAAGGAACCTATAAACCGGCGAGATACAGGCTCTCCCACGGTCACTTTATCCACGCCCTTGCCCTAGACCGTCTTTCTTCTTTCTATTGGTGTCTATTGGTGTCAATCTGCTTGACTTGTCCATCACCTAGGCATCACCCCGCGAAAGAACAAATTCATAGGTTTCTAAATATTGCTGAGCTATAGGGCCCCAATCCATATGGACCAATGCCACGTTTCTTGAATTATTGGATAGCACTTCGTACACGCTCTTATTCATGGTAAGCCACTCTATTTGTTCAACCATTAGGCTCACAGAGCCCTCAGGATACAAGTACCCATTTGCGCCATTTATAACGTAATCTTCTAATCCGCAACCGTGGAAAGCCAATACAGGTATTCCCATTGCAAGGGCTTCCAGAGCGGTTCGTGGTGGGGCTCCAGCTTCTCTAGTAATAATCAACAAATGAGCCTTTTTATATTCAGCTATAAGACTTGTAGGTTGTAATGTGTTCTTAAACTGCACACGCCTATTATCAATTTGTGCCTGCAAACAACGCTCTAAATCATTTCGCAAACTCCCATCGCCCACAATTGTCAAAGAATAGTCAATCCGTTTCTTTTCTAATAAAGCAATCACATTAATCAAATGTTCTGGATTATTTTCCATTTCCAACCGTCCGACATATAGTAGGTTAAGTGTATTCGACCACACCTTTCTGGGGTTGGGTTCGTTAACCAATTCCGTCCCTAATTTGATAACTTGAATATTTTCATTTCTAGCTCCAGTACGGGTCCACCAGTATGCCATATTTTTAGATGTCGCCACAATCATAGATGCGTTACGGACCGCTAAAAAGGAAACCAAATTGTAGAATAAAGCAGAAATGAAGTCTAGTTTAAATTTAGACGCCTGACGTTGTTTAATATTTCCTGATGTTGTAAATATTACAGGAAAATGCAACCTTGAGCTACAAACCCCCGCAGAAAATGCATCCGAGGTATGGACTATATCCGGATGTATTGAATGTCTCCTTAACATTTTAAGTGCCCTCAACACCTGATTTATCTTTGTAAACCCATTCTGATCTGGATGAGAAATAGACTGGAACGTAATCAGGGTAAGATTACAATGATAAAATAGTTGATGGGAGTATGGTCCAACAATAACAACCTTGACGTCTAGCAATACAAGCCTTTTAGCTAAAGACCATATTATGTCACTATGCCCACTACGACCGGGCCTTTTGGGATCTACTATAGTATCTATGAATACTACTGTCACGATGTAATACACATCCCTTTTCTAGTTAAATTACGGGACTAACATTCCTGAGCCACGTTTACCTATCCACTATTATGTATTACTGTTATTTTAAACCAATATTCCAAAAGAAGGAAATAGAAAATGGCGCTTTCGACGAGCAGGTCCCACAGATTAAAAGTATGGTTATTGCTAGAGTTATCAGTTTTGTATTCTGCATACTTCGTCCTCCGCTTCGGAGGACTCTGGACTGAAAATGACACTGCAGTGTTTACTCAAGTGACTGCACGTATGCTTTCTGCCCAGTCCGTCCTCTTTCCTGGACAATATAGCCATGGGTTTGGCTATCCGACGTGGCTCGGCTCTCTCTCTTTGTTGACGGGCCTTTCAGTTCCGGTGATGAACACCATTGTTATGCCCTTTATCGCTATGCTGCTTTTCACGATTGCGGCCTATATCGCATACCGAACATTTCTTAACTCGGATAAACTGGCCGCACTTTCTGTCCTTCTTATCTTTGCCATTCCCGACGTCATGTTCACTCTATTACGCGGCAATCACGAAAAGCTCAATATCGTATTGATGCTGTGGGCGCTCGTGGTTCTCTTCCGAGCCTTCCGTGCCGTTCAACAAGGGTCAATGCGCGAGTCCGCGGTGTGGATCGGCTTGTTTTATGTATTCGTGTTCACGAACGCGACCGTCAATGATTATTTTGCTTCAACATTTGCCGTTGCCGCTAGCCTGACTTTGATAGGCGGATGGATCTTATTACGGCTAAATACCCCTGCCACGATACAATACCGCCCGCAAATTGTTCGGCTCGGCAGCTACGTTATCGGGTCATGGCTATTGGTGTGGTGGGTCATGCTTTATGTGTTTCCCCCGGCAGGTCATGACTTTGCCTTAGCACATACGGCACTTAACAAAATCGTTGACCTTTTTCTCACATTGCATACGTCGAGTAATCCTTACAGTGCGCCCGCATCGCAATGGGCGGGCAAACTCGATCAAATATTAGTCGCCTCTTTCCGGTGGGTTCTTTCCGTGGTGTCGATCGTTATTTGGGGTTATGCCCTTTGGAAAATGATTTGGCGCAAGCACACTTGGTCCTTTGAACACCTATTTCTCTTGGCGCTCTACGGCGCGTTTGGTTTCCTTGTAGCGCTTGCCATTCCTTTAGATTTCACCGGCATGAATGCCGGCACCAACCTTGAGGTGCGCAATTTTCCCTACTATGCCCTCATGGCGTCTCCCGTGTTAGTATGGGGCCTCATTCCCCGCCTAGAAACGCTTAAGACCACCTTGCGCCCGTGGGTCACAACCAGCTCCGCTATCGTCTTGGCGGTCTTTGTTCTCATTGGCTTGTTCAAGAGTACGTTAGATCCTGTCATTTCAAACCAATGGATGTTCTACACACCAACAGAACGTCAGGCTCTTTCTGCCTTTAATCATCATAGCCGCTCTGAGACCATATGGACGGGTCCTGATAACCGGCTGGTCTATGCAGATATGATGTGGCATTTTCGTAATCGTGGTGACAATACCGTCACAGGTTTTCAATTTAGCCAAGCCGATCGAGACTTGCTTATTTCTCCGGAGGTCATCGCCAGCAGTCTTGTCGAACAAAAACCCGTACCCCCATACCTCAATCAAAACCGAATATATGATAACGGGTCAGCTCAAATCTATCGGTTGCGGCCTCAAACACCCTTTGAAAATTAAGCAATAAACTTCGGCCTTAAGGAGATAAAGACAAACGATGCTCCAAGACAATTTGCGAAATGTTTACCGATTCTTTCGTGGATGGCGGTGGTGGAAAATAAAGATTTAGTTCGAGGCTGCACGGTAGTACCATTAAAACTGGAATAGGAAGCTATATCCTGTCTCCTTCGGTATCCATTCGCGTTCAACCCGGCGCACGTCTTGTTTTGGGACGCGATGTTTGTTTACGCTCATACACGTCGATTCACGTGTTACAGAGTGTTGAAATCGGTGATGACACCCTCATTGCTGAAATGGTTACAATTCGCGACCATGACCACAATATTCTAATAGATGACCCGAAACCGTATAGACGCCAAGGCTTTGTATCGGCCCCTATTCGGATTGGCCAAAATGTATGGATAGGTAATAAGGTCACAATCACCAAAGGTATCAATATTGGAGACAATAGTTTCGTAGCAGCTAACGCAGTGGTTACTAAGGATGTTGAGCCCAATGTGGTCGTAGGAGGTGTCCCAGCCCGTATTATTAAAAAGCTAAGGGATTAGCTATCCCTTGAACCCTATCATTTCATATCACAAACACATCACTATCGCTCGTGGTAGACTGCCCACGTCTTAACCGCTACGGAATGCCACGTAAGACTCTCGATGTCCCGCAGCCCACGCCTGGCGAAATCGTCGCGAAGGGATTGGTCCGCAAGGATTTGTTGCAAACCTTTTGCGAGATGGGCGACATCGTTAGGGCTGACGAAGAATGCTGCATCTGTAGCGATTTCTCGAAACACCGGAATGTCACTGGCCACCACTGGCACTCCACTGGCCATAGCTTCTAAAATAGGCAGGCCAAATCCTTCAGCTGTAGACACAAAAACAAAGGCGGTAGCGTTAGCAAGAAGACTGGGTTTGTCTTCTGGATGTACGTAACCTAATATCTTGACCCTATCTCCTAGCTTCAGATCGTCTATGACTTTATCTAAACCGGCCTGATCACGTTGTTGCCATCGCCCCCCCAAGTACAACGACAGGTCGGGATAGTCTGAAGCAACAAGACGAAACGCTTCAAGAAGGCGCGGCAAATTTTTGTGGGGCTCGGCACTCCCTAAATACAGCAAATAAGGCGGATGATTGCCATAAAGGCCATGGCCTTTATGGCGTGGCGATAAGCTGTCGGTATCGACACCATGAGGAATCACGGAAATTTTCTGGGCATCAAGGCCTAATTTCACAATAGCGTCTTGTTTCACCTGTTCACTTATCGCAATCACATGGGTGGCAGCCGGTAATTTCTCGTAATAATAAGTTCTCCAGCGCCAAGCACTTAACCGTTGTGACAAATTCCCATGCCTCGTTTGTGTTTGGAGTCCGGTTAAATCATGCAACGTTGCCACCACCGGAACATCACGCAGGGAAACCAACCCATTAAAATCGGTCGCATGAAAGATTTGGGGATGACTTTTTTTCACGACCTGACGAATCGCCCACTCATTGTATAACCAATAGACCTGAGCAGGACGGTGGGGACGATACACCGCATGGACAGGTGCCACCCACTCGGGTAACAACCTCTGATCTTGTGTCGCCACAAAGAAAGCGCACGATGGCCCCGCTAACCGCGTTAGTTCGCGGGTTAAGTAGTAAACATAGGTCCCCACCCCCCGTACACGATGTTCGGATTGCAACGGCGTCGCATCGATGAGGATCATGACGCTTGGCCCTTCATGATGCGGCGATACACCCAAACGGTCTCTTTGGCCGTCTGCGCCCAGGAATATTGGCTCGCGCGGTGGTACCCTGCACCGGCCAGATGCTGACGCAAAGCGGTATCAGATAGAAGACGCCGCATCGCACCAACCCAGGCTAACGTGTCCGAAGGAGACGCATAAAGTCCCGTGTCCTGAATGATTTCAGGTAGTGAGGAGACGGGTGACGCAATGACAGGAGTGCCATGGGCCATCGCTTCTAGCGCCGGAAGGCCAAATCCTTCATAATACGAGGGAACCAACACGCCAGTTGCATTCGCATACAAACGATGAAGCGTCTCATCATTGACGTGGCCGACGAACTTCAGACCAGGCTCTGCAATCCTCCCCGTCCCCTGCGGCGGCTGCCCTGTCACGATTAGTTCCACTAACTCACCGCTTTGTCTCATTAACCGCAAGGCTTCGATGACGCGGGTCACATTCTTTCGCGGATGGTTCGCACCAACAACCAGAAAGTAAGGACCTGACACACCGAAGGTCTTTTGGATATTCGGCAGGTCTTGCCGCCATATCTGAAGAGCGTTTGGCGTGGGCACTCGCGTGCCCAGAGGCGTGACCACAATGTGACTATGAGAAATTTGCGCATACCGCATCAAATCAGCCTTAGCACTCTCGCTCACGGTTAATACCGCATCAGCCGTCCACCGTGCCAAAGGCACGGTCGTCCGGTATACCACCTTACCCAACAATGGATAGTACTGGGGGTAAATATAGGGAATCGCATCGTGAATCGTAACCACGCGTCTATATCGGCCGGGAAAAGCAAAAGGGGCGATACCGCAGGGATCATGAATGATATCCAAATGATACCGCCTAGCGGTCGTTGCTAGCGCCACAGACCCTGCAATGATCACCCCTGGCAACAAAGCTAAGCGAGGCATGGGGATTACCGGAAAATCGCGGCCACCGTTCTTTGAATTTTTAAGGACTTTTGATCTCCAGCCGAAATAAGCCTTGCAGTGCATCCCGATTAACGACGAGATCCGCCAGAGTGTAGGTATCCAGCACACCCAGATAGGACTGCAAAGCTTGGTTGAGAACAGCTTTTAAGCGGCACACGGGACTTAACACACAAAATCCCTGTTCTGCATCAAAGCATTCAACAATATTCCAATTTTCTTCAGTTTGCCGTACCAACCATCCCAGATTGATTGCTTCAGGCGGCAGTGCTAAACGTATACCCCCATGGCGGCCGCGTACTGTTTCTAATAACCCTAAGTTACCCAGTTTATGAACTACCTTCACGAGATGATTATTCGAGATGCGATACGCTGTGGCCACCTCTTGAACGTTCGTCAATCGATTTTCGGGTTGCGTCGCCACATAAATGAGCACTCTTAAGGAATAATCGGTAAAAAGCGTCAGATTCACAAAACGTCTTCCCTTCTACTTAATACCTATATATCGTTTTTAAATATGTATTTTATATATATCTTTTCCGGTTCAAATGAACTATAATCATCGACGAGGTTATTTTAGACTAGTTATTAGGAGGTTCCTCTATGCTTTCGCAAACCACTAAAGACATAATTAAATCAACCGTCCCCGTCCTCGAAATGCATGGCGAACACATTACCACGCGGTTTTATGAGCGTTTATTTGACAATGAACCATCTATGCTCGATATCTTTAATCAAACCAACCAACGCAGAGGTCAACAACAAACTGCGTTGGCCAATGCCTTATATGCCGCCGCCTTGCATATTGACCACATTGAAGACATTTTACCAGTTGTCCGACAGGTTGGACACAAACACCGTGGGCTCGGGGTCAAGCCTGAGCATTACCCAATTATCGGCGAGAACCTCCTAGCCGCTATGAAAGAAGTCTTAGGGGATGCCGCGACCGACGACATCATTGGGGCGTGGGCTCAAGCCTATGAGATGATCGCAGGCGCTTTTATTGATGTGGAACAAGCTATGTACACCCAAGCGGCGACCCAAGTTGGTGGATGGGACGGCTTCCGCCCTTTTATCGTCAAGAAAAAAGTCCAAGAAAGCGACGTCATCACGTCCTTTTATCTTGAGCCCCAAGATGGGGGTGCCATCGCCACGTATGAACCCGGACAATACCTCACCCTCAAAGTTAACATTCCAGGCTTAGCCCATACCCAACGTCGCCATTACAGCCTCTCGGGCCAACCGGGTCAATCTTACTACCGCATTAGCGTGAAACGCGAAGAGGCTCACGACGGATGGCCCGATGGTTTGGTCTCAACCTACCTGCACAGGCAAGTACATGTGGGCGATATCATAGAAGTGGCGGCTCCAGCTGGTGACTTCACGCTCGATGTTACCACTCCTCGGCCTATTGTCTTCTTAAGTGGTGGTGTCGGCATGACTCCATTGCTGAGTATGCTTCATTCCTTACTAGCGTATGACCCCGAGCACGAGGTGACCTATGTGCATGCAGCCTTGCATGGCCGGGTGCATGCCTTTCAAACGGAAATGGAGTCCCTAGCATCAACACATCCGTCACTTCGCTACGCCATTGTGTATGAAAACCCCGAGAAAGAAGATACGGAGCGGGCGCACTTTCTGAGAGCCGGACGCATTGACGCCCCCTTATTATCGACCCTGATTGCCCCCGAATCCGAGTTCTACATCTGCGGCCCCCAACCCTTTATGCAAGCCATGGTCACCGCCCTAAGCCAGTTGAACGTCTCACCAGATCAGATTCACTATGAGTTCTTCGGCCCCCAAAGAAGCCTAACCGCCTAGGTAGAACGCGAGAAAAGCCCTGTCTCGCACCTATCCGCTCAGCTTGCTTGTTTTCCTTGTGACCAAGTTCGCCGCCCGTTAATGCAAAAACGACGGGCGGCTTTCGTTTGTCCTCGAGCTGTGTTTGTCAGTGCGTCCACGACTCACTGCTGTGAGCACAAAGTTTTAGAGCAAATGTTAGCCAGCGAAACAACAGGACAGAAAACACAATAAGGACCCTGCACCGTCTATGACGACCATTTCGTTCGACTAAGGGGTCCCCCTTAACTTCTCTGTTCGACATGCACCCATAACGCGAACCGCGCACTACATACCCACGAGGCCGCCACCTCTTCGAGCTTCAACCACTTGTTTTGGTCACCAAGCGGCCGCCAAGCTGGTCATATGTTTCGTGCGCTCGCCCAACAACGGCAAATCATATTGCTCTTCGATCATGCGAAGCACCGAGGTATGATCGAAGACGGTATGGTCAATTCGTGACCTCAAACGGCCCGACAATAAGATAGCCGGCACTCGAATGCCTGGCCCAAAGTCATCGACCAGTTTCGGTGCGACGTGGTCATAATAGCCACCGGCTTCATCAAAATTAAGCACCATGAGGGTATTCTTCCAGTCCGGGGACTTCGCCAAATGTCGAACAATCGACACAGCTTGTTGCATACTCACAGAAATAGGAGTAGGCGGATGACCACTAGTCCATAAGCCCGGCGCAATAAACACCACCTCGGGCAAACAGCGCTTTGAAACGTCTTCATAAAAGCGGGACAACGGCAAAATATGGGAGGATAGTACCGGATCATCTATAAAACGGGGAAACCACAGTAATGGACAGAAATACAGCGCTTTCGCCAAAGCACGCGACAGCAGGTTTGGCCGATATCCGTTTACATAATACGCCCAAGTAATCCCCTTGTCATTGAGCTGATCAAAAACAGTGACTTGATTAAAGGTTAGGCGGCTGCCAAGTGGGGGGTCATTGCGGCATCCGGCGCTGGTTCCGGAAATTAGATAGAGTCGATTGGGCAATGTCGGACCTAAGACGGATGCATGATATTGGTCTGAGAGGATCCCTTGTCGCGCCAACCAAAGATATCCTGTGATCCACCCTTCCGGAAAATAGCCCATGGTCATGGGGCCGCCGACCTTTACAAAACCGTTCATTTTTCCGTCATTCCATTCGGCATGGATCGCATCCCATGAATGCGGGGGATTGGTCCAGTACAGCGCGCAATCATCATGCGAATAAGGAAACGGAGCTATGGGACGTCCCCGAGGATTAGGCATTAAGACGCCCGTTGGAGTTCCATCGGCACCAGGATAATGCCCGAACATTTGATCAAACGAATGATTCTCCTGCGTCAGAACGACAATATGGCGCCACGGGACCATTGGGATTTCACCTCACCGTATTCTATTCACGCCTCGTCTGCATGTGAAGAATGAACGAATGCATGAGGACGGTTATCGAAAATTCACGTCTCTTTTATTCAAAGAGATTTCCCACACATCTCCCCTGCTCAAATTTACGTATGTGGTAATGTTTCCACTGGGACACGGCGACATAGGACGTTTAAAAGGGGCCTCAATGGCCCCTAGTCGCATACACTGTGTTCTTTAAAGTCCAGCCCCGTTGACAGCACCCCTTGGTCCCTTCATGCAATATACAGCAATCCGTTCATACGGCTTACGCAGCTGCCCTGTTTCTACCTCATAGACATAACTGTGGATACTAACGTGCGCGGGAATAAAAGGATGGTTGCGTAAGAAGTTTACTTGCGCCGCCGAAATAGCATCAACGTCATCGAACATCTTTATCCACCGCCCAAAGGCCTCCGGGTCGGTTAACGTCAGTTCGGGTAGTGAGGGATCAAGTGCCACATGCTCTAAACTGCCAACTTTTTCCCTCATTGCTTGCACCAACACCTCGGTTTTGGCCGACATCATGCCACATTCGGTATGATTAACGATAATAATTTCTTCTGTTCCGAAAAAGTTGGTCGTCAACATCGCCGAACGAAGCACGTCGTCGGTGTGACTACTCCGCCCGCATTGCGAAAAATATGAGCATCTCCTTGTGCAATACCTAAAGCCTCCTCGACCGGCAATCGCTCATCCATACACGCCACAACAAATAACCGGCGGTTATTCGGAATTCCGCGTTGTCGACGCAATACCCAATCCGTATGCGCATGAATTTGTTGGTCCAAAGCTTCGTACAGCATTGTCATCCCCCTTTTACTTTTTAGTAACGCATATATAATGGTACTAGTTATTTACTACCATTTCATTGACGATATGGAGCAGAAATTCAGTCAATTTTTGTCTTAATGGTCAAAGGTTTGGAAAGGACGTGGCTGATGACACTGCGTGAAGAATTTATAGAGCGTGTTCTCTCCAATGCATCACCTGGCTTGTCTGAGGAGATGCAAATGATCGAAACCGCCCACCACATCGCGCTATGGGTTCAACAATGGATTACCGATAACCACTTACCCGTCAATACCTTACCTCATGCGGTACAAGCGGTTGCGAAATTCAAGCAAGCCGTTGGCGCCAAAGTTCATGTAATAGGGGATAACGATCAAGTGACCTTGCATATCGACACTTGTCCTATTGCTAGCTTAAGCCGCGCCAATCCTCGTTTGTGTTTTTTAACCTGCCACATTTTGGGCACGACTGCCGCTCTAACCGATCAGCCCACGTGGGTGCGAGTCGAAACAACATGGGCCCTTGACGATCAACCCTGCCGATTAGTGGTAGCGACACAATCACCACTGACTCCTGTGACCATGTCCTACGCTGCACCGACCCTTTATCCCCCCAACCCTCTTGCTTTTTGGGAACGCACGGAAAAATTTTCGACATCCCCTCTGCCCCCTGAATTGTCCTCTCTCTTTACCAATGCACCCTGCACCGTAACCGAGTTGTTAGAATCATTAGAAGCGCGACTAAAAGCATCCGTGTGGCTAGAAGAACACCATGGATCGGTGTGGGGATCACCTGCCAACGAAACGGATGTCACGCTGAGCCACGCAGTGTTTTGGCGCAATCAACGCGTTGGTCGCCTCTTTATACAACCCCAAACACCCCATCATCGGGATCTGGCACGATGGCTTCCGATGTTAGCCCGAATCGTCGCGATGACTTGGGCTGAAACGCAAGTGCTCCCCGTTAGTTGGGACGAAAGTCAGCAGCTGTTAAAGATTTTGTTAAGCCCGGTATCCGTGGATAAAGCGGAGGTATTAGACCGCTGGAATTATTTCACTCAGCTTTCTTCACTCTGTCCTGCGCGCGTTGTTGTGTGGCTTTCCTCCCACGCGAACCATGAAGAGCGTGAGGAGACTCTGTTGCGATTACAGCAATATGCGCGTCTAAACACTTCACATGCTCCCGTGTTGGTCGGCTTATTTCAGGACGTTTGGGTCGGATTAATGCCATCTCCATTCACCCCCGCCTTAATTGCTCCTTGGACTGCGGTAATCCGGCAAGGCCTCACGGTCCCTATAGGCATTGGTATCAGCCAAGACGTCGCCCATCTCGACGATTTTCCTCATGCGTTTGACGAAGCGTTAGAGTCCGCAAGATTTGCATTCGCACAGAGAATCAGCACACCGTTGGCCTTGTCCCAAATTCCCGGACTTCGCCTTCTCCCCTACCACCGAAAAATCCCGGCATTTAAAGCGTATTGCCTAAAATTATTCCAGCCCCTGTCTCAAGAAGATGACCTGCATCATAGCGAACTGCTTACCACATTAAAAACTTATATCGCATCGCAAATGTCCATTAAAGAAGCCAGCGCCCGGCTATACATTCATCCTGGCACCTTAAAATATCGGCTTAAACAAATTGAAGCGCTTACCGGATGGAATATTCATGATCCCTTATCCTTGTGGGAAATTTTGACGGGCCTCATCGTATCCGACCAGCTGTCATGGGACGGGCTTGCGTCTTTCAATGCATCAGCGGTTGGCCCTCATGGTTCAAGGCCGCAAGAGACCTCCTCGGTCCCAGACCCGCCTTGAGGTAGCCCTGGGGCAATGTTCTCACCAAAGTTTACACAAATATCATGAAACAGGCTCGGCGCCACAGAAGCTTCCTCCTGCGATTTTTGGGGTTTGCGAGACCGCATATAAGGGCGCGGCTTTCAGTGCGTCCGGACGACTTGTCATAAAAGCAGAAGCTGAACCACTTATTTCATCATAAACGGCACAATTAAGAACAAGACAATATTGGCCAAGCCGTGCCCCAAAATGGTAGGGTAAATGGATCCGGTTTTTTCTCGCATCCAGCCCCATGCCAGCCCGACGATAAAGACGAAGAGGACATCTGGCCCAGAGTGCCAACCAATGTGTAACAAGCCCCACGCCAATGCCACATAGATAATCCCCTGCCAATAATGTAAGAGAGGCAGGCTATAATGCTGCAATAAGCCGCGGAAGAGAAGCTCCTCAGATAATCCGGTAAACACAATCAGCAAAATGGATGGTAATAGCGCCTGCCCCCACGTCAAGTGGGTAATCAGGGCCGCGGGATGAATGAGACGGCTTTCCAGCAACCCTAGAAAGGGCGAGGTGACCACAGTGATAATGACGAGGCTCCAGTGCTTTGGCCACACCATGCCCACGTCTTGCCACGACAATTGAAACACCCGCTTGGCCGTAAGAGCTGCTCCCAACAAAGGCGTTTCCGCCAACACGTAGTACCAAACGCCCGGCAATGTCTTCGAGGAAATCGCAAAACTGACAATCCGAACCAACGGCAAGATGGCTAACACCCAAAAGAATTGGCGCTTAAGAGCGTTTTGTTCTGTTGTGGCGCGGTAAACAATAATGGCTGCTAAAATCGCATGAAGCCATATGCCCACCAGCGGAGCGATGATATCCGAGACAATCTCTGCAAGCCCCAGCGCTATGACGTAACCCCAGAGTTCGGCGACTGGCCCCATCGTAAAACCGCGCTTGCTACGCGTACGCCTTAAGGCGTAATTCGGTATGTGATCCATAGCCGGCGAAAAAGCCCTCCCTTCTCCTGCAGAAGGCGAAATTCCACATGCATGCGTCCTGGTTCGCGTGATGGCAAGACAATTAACTGGCTCCAATGCCCATGAGCAGACACCTTCACCGTTTCTTTGCGAATAACGGACGCATTAGCAATCTCTTGTAGCTGAAACACTTCGACGCGGGCATGAGGATTGGAGACATTGAGTCGCATAGGGTACTTTTGGCCAACAGGTATCTCATAGGGAAAGCCAGCCAGTTGTCCTTGGGGCGAGGTAATCGAAAAGGCCACGGTGCGGTCGGCTAAGGTCCGGCTCACGACGATCCCCGTCATCAGAACCAGTGCGGCCACTCCACCCACAACCCCAAACACACGCCAGTCCTTCCAGCTCCATCCCCCACGCTCCGAACGGAGCCCATGCCCATGTTGCCGAACCCAGAAATTACTCACCGCCAATACCATAGTTACGATGAGCAGCAATAGCATCACGTGAGAAGCTGTAAAAGGAAACTGAACGAGTGCCATGAGTAACCCCATCACAATGAGCAAAACAATATTCATGGCCAACGACAATCCAACTCGTTCAAGCCGAGAGATTTTCTGCGACGGGATTAAGAGCTCCATAATTAAATAGCCTGGCACGAACAACCCCAATACGAGGTCCAGCATAACGCGGATGGGTTCTAGGAAAGGAACGGCGTATGTGCCCCATAATCCAAGAGCTGCCACCACGCTCCCTATCAAATCCACGTGGGCCCATGGCGTCTTTGGGGATGGATGGCGCTTAACACGTCTTAACAAACGATCGTCTATGTGTTTCGCATTCATATCAGAAAACTTCAATCGCGTCTTAGCTCCCTTGGGGGTAAGAACAGGCACTTTCACAAAACCCCATGCATTCGCGTATTCCTACAAAAAATTCCCCTGCTCTTGAACTTGATCCCACGAGACACATTTACCAAAAGATCCATATCCTTACTATAACAAAATATGAGACGACCTTTCCTCGTTTTCTGTCGCCTATCACATGCCATCTTTTCTCAAAGACCGTGTTCCCCACCCGTGCCATTAGCCCGGCATCTCACTTTAGGCTTCAAAAACTTTTTGCTACTCGCGTGAAAGTTCCCCAAATGACTCAGCAGTATATCAAAGGGCATAGTCTTAGAAGCCCCTACCAGCCAAAACAACAGCTCGACCAATGTTGCAAAGCCAATTAACGGCTTATACCGCGCAGTATTAAGTGTGCGGAAGTTATAGAGCAGAAATGGGATATAGCCGCTGACGTGACCATTACCTCCTCATATCTTGTTGGCTGCCATAAGGTCAACATGGATGAGGGAACATGCCATAGCCGGATTTCGCTAGCTTGTGGGACGATATCTTTTTACGATTATCGATCACCAGGGCAACACGAATACTTACTAACGTTGTTTTCACACCCACAGAGACTTAGGCTTACGGCCTAGGGTGTATTTGGTCAACCATAAGACGGGGAGCGGTTCCCTCCGCAGATTGTACGGCCTTCTTGGTCTGGTGATTATGAGTGTATCGAGAGGCTTACACCGGACATTCTTTATTGGAGAGCATATAGCCAATGCCTGGCTTTGTCACAATATACATTTTAGCCGACTGTCCGATTTTCTTTCGCAATCGACTGACGGTCACGTGTAGGATACTATAATTCCCTTCATACTCCGAGCCCCATACTTGGCGTAACAACGTATCGGCCACAATCACGCGGTTGACATGTTTCGCTAAAAGCAGCAAGACCCCATATTCTGTCTTCGACAACGAAATCGTCATATCTCCGACCAGAACTTGCGGGTTATCGGTAAATATTTTGAGACAGCCAATTGTCAAGGGAGCGGTAGGCATATCGCTACGGTGGCGGCGAATCACGGCCGCCATTCGTGCACACAATTCCTCCATCGCGTACGGCTTGACAATAAAGTCATCTGCCCCTATGCCCAGCGCCTTGACCCGGTCTTCGACTTGATCGCGGGCCGAAATCACAATGACGGGTACACCCGATTGCTCACGCAACGCGTGCAATACGTCATAACCGGACAACCGGGGCAACATCAGATCTAACAAAACAATATCCGGATCAAATGTGGCGGCCTCGGCTAATGCCTCTTCCCCCGTACTGTAACATTGCACTTGATATCCTAAAGGCTCTAAATTAATGCGTAAAAGGCGTTGGGATCGAAACTCATCTTCCACGACCATAATCCGCGACAATGCTGTGCACGCTTTAAAGTCTTCAACAGACATGGCCATCCTCTCCCTCGGGCTCGTAATGCGTCACACTGGTACCATTGTTGAACGGCAGGCACAATTCAAACGTTGTGAGCCGGCGCGAGATGTCATCAACCAAAGCCAATGTACCATGATGCGATTCCGCTAAGCCACGAGCCACGGCCAAGCCGAGTCCCATGCCGCCGCCTGAACGCTCACTGCCGCGGAAAAACGGCTCAAAAATATTCTCGCGAAATTGCTCTGGGACCCTCTCCCCATCGTTGGTGACCCGCACGACCACAAATTGTTGACGACACGTCACCGTTACCGCCACCACCTGATTACAATGTGCGGTCGCATTGGCCAACAAATTATTAAAGATTTGCCGCAGGCGCAAAGGATCGGCCGTAATAATGGGAATAGTTTCTTCATCGGCGTGAAATTCGATGCGGCGCTCATTTTGCTGCCATAGCCTTAGACACTGACGGACTTCGTGGACGATGTCGACCGATTCCGGAGACAACGTCAAGGATCCTGTTTGAAGTCGCGTCAATGTCAATAAATCTTCAATAATACCCTGGAGATGGACAGCGGAGTCACTCAAAATACTTAACATTTCTTGTAAGTCCGAGTCGGACTGAGGTGCCTTGCGCATTACGGTGTCGACAGCTCCCAGCATTAAATGCAGCGGTGTTTTGAGTTCGTGGGTTACAATGGCTAAAAAAGCTCGCTGCGTCACTTGCGCCTGATTCAGTCTCTGATTAGTTTCCCGTAAGGTTTGATTGCTTTTCTCAATTTGTTCCACCAATTCCTTCTGGTGGGTAATCTCACGGTGCATCACCGCCCAGTAATGGACATCCTCTGATAGCCGAACGGGAAAGACATGTTAATGTCCAATTGTGTGGTGTAAATAGGGGTTAGATGTTTGCCAGATTTTGTCTGGACAACAGACCATCCCATTCGGCTTCCTAGAGATTGTCAAGATCACAAAGGAGGTCCGAATGGGATGACTACCCCTACTGTGCCATTACTCGATTTGCTACGCAAGGCCGGTGTCGAAGACACCGATTTCCTGCGCGAGGCGGTGGAATGGTTTTTGCAGCAATTGATGGAAGCCGAGGTCACGCAACAGATTGGGGCGGGTCCGCATGAGCGGACCGGGGCCCGGACGAACAGCCGGAACGGCCATCGGCCGCGGACCTGGGAGACCCGCGTAGGCGCGGTGCAGCTGGCGATTCCCAAGTTGCGGCAAGGGACCTACTATCCCGAGTTCCTGGAACCCCGCCGCCGCAGTGAGCATGCGCTCGTGGCCGTCATTCAAGAGGCGTATGTGCACGGCGTGAGCACCCGCAAAGTGGATCAACGGGTGCAATCGTTAGGGATGACCGGCATCAGTAAGTCGCAGGTGTCGCAGTTATGCCAGGGCCTCGACGAGCGGGTCACCCGGTTTAAGCAGCGGCCCTTGGAGGGCACATATCCGTACGTCTGGCTGGATGCCAAATATCTCAAAGTGCGGGACGGCGATCGCGTGGTGAGTATGGCCTTCGTGGTGGCGACGGGTGTCGCCCAGTCGGGCGACCGGGAGATCTTGGGCTTTGATATCGGCCTGAGCGAAGACGCCGCGTTTTGGACGGCGTTTCTGCGGGACTTGGTGGCACGGGGCCTGCGGGGTGTGCAACTGGTCATCAGCGATGCGCACACGGGGCTGCAAGCGGCCATTCGCCAGGGGCTGCAGGGGACGAGCTGGCAACGGTGCCGTGTACACTTCATGCGCAATCTCCTGGCTCACGTCCCGAAGCAAGCCCAAACGATGGTCTCCGCGCTCGTGCGCACGATCTTTGCCCAACCGGATCAGCCCAAAGCCCGCGAAGAATTGGGGCGCGTCGCGGACCATCTCGCGGAGCGATTTCCCCAGGCCGCCGCGTTGTTAGCCGACGCGGAAGACGAGGTGTTGGCCTACATGGGGTTCCCCCACGAACATTGGAAGCAGATGGCGTCCACGAACCCCTTAGAGCGGCTGAATCGGGAAATTGGCCGCCGGGCCGATGTGGTGGGCATCTTTCCGAACCGCGCCGCGGCGTTGCGGCTCGTGGGAGCGGTGTTGATGGAGTACAACGACGAATGGGCCGCGTTCCCGCGGCGGTACTTCAGCCAAACGTCGATGGCCAAACTGGAAGCCGGCGCAGACGCGCCGGAAGAGTTGCGGGATTCCCAGATGCAACTCGCTTAGCGGGTCACTAGGAGGCCGGAGCTTTTACACCACTTGACAGGACATGATCTGTCGAAATACTCGCCCCAGCAACAACGTCCTTCCATTATTTTTAAGGCCCAAAATGACGATCACACAAAATGCCAACAACTCTATTCGAGAAAATCGAAATTAGCAGGCTTACCGTATTGAGTGGAAATTTCCGGAGAAGGATTTGGAGTGTTAGGTCGGCTACGGACTCTGGAGACGAGAATTTAACACACGAAAACTGCTTGCTTTCAATTCCTCATAGGTAGGCTACGAACTTCACCATCACGGTCGAAATTCTTCGTTTTACATTGTTTCAATTCCTCATAGGTAGGCTACGAACCCATTTTGCGCTGATATAGCTTGACTTGTCAACGAAAGGTTTCTCCAGCAAGGGATCCAATATTTTAGTGCTTAGACGCTAACCCTTGTCAGCAAAGGCTGAGAAGCAATCATGATATGTCGTCGATCGACGGCACTTTTTGCGCTACTGGAGATCGACGACAAAAAACCCAGCCGTTAAAAAATAAATCCTTCCTCGACCTTAGGGCTCCCGAGTGTAATCCTTTCTGAATAACGCAAGGTGGCCCATGTGTACATAATGATATAGTCTTCCTTTTTATTAATTATCCGACCCAATTCTTTCTGCAAAGCTTTGAACTTGCCTTCTGTCAGTTCGCCTTCAAATACCGAGTTTTGCACCCAATTGAGGTACTTACGACAGATTTTTAGGATCTTTGGATCGCGTTTTACCCCCGCATCATAGACCAGAATCACAAACATCGCCGTTCACCTACCATTGAGCCACAAATGGCTCGTAATCGTGGTCTCCCATGAAATGCTTTTCCAGCTTATATAACTCCATACGAATGAGCCGCCGATATGACACCAGCCGTTTGGATTGGCGATGGCGAATGACGGCTCGGAGCCTTTCGTCATAAGCTTCTACATTCTTTACGAGCACGATCTGACATCATAATGCCGCCTTGATTCTTATTGAAGTCCTTCAAGGTGATAACTTTCTTACCAACTAATGTAAAAATTAATCGATCTACCACTATCGGTTTAAAAATTTCTGCCACATCGAGATTCAGAGAAAATCGGCGCTGATTGCTGGTGTGCAAATAACCTAAGCGAGGATCAAGATGCGTTTTATAAATTTCTCCCATAACAGATGTATACATTAGCGAATTCCCAAAGCTGATTAGAGCATTGAGTTGATTGGCCGGAGGCCTGCGCGTCCTCGTGCCAAACACAAACCCAGATCCCTCCAAAATTGCGTCAAAGGCCTGATAATAATGCTCGCGAATATTTCCTTCAATGGCCATCAACTCCGGAATCGTTGCTACCAGGTCCGTTCGCTGTTCCAATTTGGCAATTTCGTCAATCGGATGAGCCATCTCTTTACCTCGATTGCCATAATATCGAAGCACGCGCAGTATATTCGCCGCAGCACCTTGCACAAAAGCACGGGCAAGCGTGAAGCGCCCGGAATTATTCTCGCCATTTTTTGGAAGCAGTTGTTGCAAGACATTTTGTGGCCGTGGTCTTGGACTCATATTCCCAATGTACACGGTGGTTTAACACACCCTGCCCTGTTAACGCTGTCGCCCACGGAACCCTTTTTTACCGTAATCAATGTCGTATTAACCGTCGCGTTGCTGTTGACATCTCCCGTATGGATGTATGAAATATGGATGTATCTGAATCCCATTCTTCCCCCTGCCCACCGGCGCTGGGTGGGATGGGCGCTATTTACGGCTCTTATACTCTTTTGGATCGGTGTGGCCTTTACTTTTGCCATTCTAATTCCCGCCTCATTGCGCTTCTTAATGACATTTGCGGCATCCGTATTCACAGAGTCATTACGCGCCGGTCCGTATCTAAGTTTTGTGACGACTTTTTCCCTTGCCTTCGGTGTGCTATTTACGGTACCGGCGTGGCTTGGAATTACTGTCAAACTAGGATGGTTGCGTATTGAACAGCTTCGCCGCGGACGCCGATTCGCTCTGTTTGCCAGCGCGGTTCTCGCTGCCGCCATCGTTCCATCACAAGACCCTCTGACCTTGATGGCCGCTATTCTTCCGGTTTACGGACTCTATGAAATAACGATTCAATTGAGTCGGTGGATTCGTCCTCTGTAATAAAGCCCTAAACTCATGTCCTCATCAAAATACATCGCAGAAACTCATATGTGGCCTACGATAAAGGCGGTGACTTAGCTCTTCAATTTAACAGTCACCGCTTTATCGATGCCCAAGAAGTCAAGATCCCGTACTTGAACCTTCCCCCTCGTTAATGTTAATTGGGTGGTGTACATAGGAATCACCGCACCGCGAACGCGGTTCCAAGAAACAAGCGTAGCGAATCTTTTACGTATGATGTCCCCATCACGCCCCATCTTGACACACCCGACGCATGGAATTCTGTCCTCGTCTGTGTGCTCTCAGCCACATTTTGTGACCATTTTAAGGTTTTGCCGCGACGCGAACGGTATTTTACGGATCCGCAGATGGCGCACCTCCGAGATGCTGGACCCTCTTTATAACTTTATGGGTTGCATCAATCCTTGGGCAAGCGCCACGCACTGGGTATTCACGCCTCCCGCCACAAAACTCGAATACACGGGAAGAAAACTAGCGGAGATATTTTCCCCGGATGCAAGCGAGACGCTCCACACTGCCGTTCGGGCTGGGCCTCTTATTTGCCGGTGGGCTTAAGCGGAGGTCAAGTGTCCTACGATGAGCATAGACGGATTGGTCTATACTCATCCAATTCTGCTTATGTCTACCCTACTGCGTCTCGTCATATTAACACCTCTACGGGAGTGCATCGGCTTTGATCACGCTCCTTAACAGCACATCCACCCCCCGTTCGAGGTCCATGGGGTCTGTCCATTCCTCGGGCGTATGACTAAGACCCTTGTAACTCGGCACAAAAATCATTGCTGTAGGTACCCGCGGCGCTAATGCCATGGCATCATGTCCAGCCCAACTGGCCATATGCTGAAATGAATATCCACCGTCGCGCGCCGCGTCCGACACTATAGATTGCAGCACCGGATCAAACGCAATCGGTTGCGAGGAATCCGTTGTTCCGGCTAACACCGCATGATCATCCACCCTAGTGATCTCCGCATTGAAGCCTGCCCGTTGGGCAATGCGTTCCACGTCCCCATGAACCATGTCCAGCACTTCTTGAGCAAGACTCGCATCGTCCGATCGCAAGTCCAACGTCCAGATAATGTCCGGTGGCACGGCATTAATTAAATGGGAATGCACATCGACTTGTCCTACAGTCGCCGCAATCCGCGGATACGGGTATCCATGATTCGCTTGGTGAATGGTGGTCATAAGATTATGCCATACCTCAGCGGTTGCAAAAATAGGATCCGCCCGGTCGGCTCCACTATAAGCCGCATGAACCCGTATTCCACGCATGGTAAACCGTTCGCGAAACTGCACATTAATTCCCGACACCACCCCGATATGGCAGTGATTTCTTTCCAGGATTGGACCTTGCTCGATATGGAGTTCGAGATACGCTGCCATTCGTGATAAATGATTTGTTGCCTCCATCTTCTCCACACTGTAACCGGCTTGAAGAGCAGCCTCCGCCAAAGAGGTACCTTGTCGATCAATTTTGTCAGAGAACTGCGCCACTGGCGTGGCCCCCGAATAAATCCGGCTCCCGAAAAGGGTAGTCCCAAAGCGCGCACCCTCTTCATCATTCCACGCCACTAGTTCGATATTATGCCGTGGACGATAATGGTCGGCCTTGAGTTGCTGGATAACCCGCATCGCTCCGATGACCCCAAGTGCGCCGTCAAAACGTCCGCCGTTCGGAACACTGTCGCGGTGTGAGCCGATAACAATGCTGCGGTCAGCATCGACATCCCACACAGCCCACAGATTATTTGCTGTGTCTCTAGAGACCTGAAGACCTACGGCGGTCAGGGTGTCCGTCAGCAACAACACGACTTGTTCATCTTCATATGTCCATGGCAGGCGCGTGACTCCTCCCTTAGACGTTGGCACACTAAACCGGGCAAGGCTCTCCAAATCGTGAAGAATCGTGGCTCCGGAAACTGTTCTGTTCATTGTTCTTGCCCTAATTTCACGGCCTCGGGAGGAGAGGGCGGGCTTGATACTTGGCGTGCAAAAGCGTCCGCAAATCGCAAGAGCGTCGCCTCATCCCCATACTTGCCCACAATCATCATGCCCACCGGCAATCCATCGATCAGACCACATGGCAATGTCATGGCAGGATGCCCACTCACATCAAAAGGAGCGGTATTCACCACCATTTCAAATGCCTTGTTCAATTGTTCCGCTATGGGGTCATCCTTACCGGGAAGCAGTGTTGCGGTCATCGGCAGAGTCGGCATCACAAGCAAGTCCACGTCCTCTAACGCTTTATCATAGGCACGGCGCAGTTCCCCTGCCAAATTCTGCGCCATGGCGTAATACTTCCCATAGGTATGTTCTTCCATGTACGACGCTACCAGTAACAACTGCTTGACCGTCGCCGGCAAAGCTGCTGCATTTTGGCGCCATGCTTTCGCCCAGTAGGACATAAGTTCTGGCGAATAACGCCCTTTCCAACCGTACCCTGATGCATTGCCCTTCATCATCACGGCCCATGTGCCTTCCACAGCAATCGCATTCCACACGAGCATAGCCTGACGATGCCAAGGAATCGAAACAGATGCGATGCTAACGCCCTTTGACTCCAAGCTTTCCGAGACACCCCATACCATATCGTCCACACGCGGATCAGACTGCGGCCATCCAAATCCCTCTTTTACGACCCCAAGACGAAAGCCTCTTAATTCCTGGCCTAGAGCCGCCATATAGTCACCAGACGATGCAAAGGTGACGCCTTTCTGGCGTGGATCATTCCCATCAGGTCCGGCTATCACCTCAAGAAGACGAGCGACATCGGGAACCGTTCGGGCCATGGGCCCTAAATGGTCCAAACTGGGTTCAATAGGAAATGCTCCAGTATACGGCACAAGTCCCCATGTCGGTTTTAGACCAAAGACCCCACACCATGCGGCGGGAATGCGTATGGAGCCCCCTTGATCACCGCCGATTGCCATATCCACTTCACCCGTGGCAAGCAATACGGCACTGCCACTCGAAGAGCCTCCTGAAGACCTAATGGGATCATAGGGGTTACGCACAGGCCCTGTATCACTAGTGAAGCTACTGCCCGAAAAACAAAGATTCTCACAGACCGATTGACCAACGATCGTACCGCCTGCACCAAGAATGCGTTGGACAACCGTTGCATCCTCCCTTGGACGAAAGTCTGCCATAAGGGATGTGCCATTACTGAGCGGAATACCCGCGACGGCGACATTGTCCTTAATAACGACGCGTTTCCCGACGAGTAGTCCGGTCTTAGCGCCAACAATTTCTCCTTTCCAGTACCACGCTCCCAGCGGATTATCTTGAGGATCCACCAGATGCCCTTCTCGCCCTTCGTTAAATGAGCTTTCTTTTTCTTGACTTAACGTTTCCAGTTGCACGTAGCCATCAAAAGATGGCTGAAGCGCGCTGAAATATTGACCTAATTCCTCATCGCTTAGCTGCAATCCCAGACTCTGAGCAATCTCCTTAAAATCTTTGAACTCCGGACCCTTCATAATCTATCGCTCCTCCTGTTATCACGTGTTATGCAACCGGACTCAGAAAAGGCCCGCGAACCTGTTCCCATTGCTGTGCTAATGCCAACAAACGATGCTCTTGTCCCCAAGGCGCTACAAATTGGATTCCCACAGGCAGTTCGCGCCCTTGGGGCATCAAAGGTACGGAGATGGCGGGCAAACCTGAGAAATTAAAGGGTGAGGTCAACTGCGTAAGGACATTACGCGTTGAGGGTTCTGCGATAAGCGGCGCCTCAATACTGACGGTTGGCAGCATCAAGAAGTCAAAACGCTCAAATAAAGCCTGGTACTCTGCCATGGCCATAGAACGCAGTCGCAGGCTATTCACATAGTCCACGCCCGAAAAACGTCGTCCCGCTTCCAACAAGATGCGGACGTCGGTTCCATATTGTTCGGGATATTTTTCTAACCACTCGTGGTGATAACTCGCTCCCTCTACGCGGGATAAAATAAACGCCGCGCCCAATCCTGGCTCCCATAACGGTAAGACGGTCTCCTCAGTATGGTAGCCGAGATGTGTGACCATTCTAATAGCTTCAATCATGCCTTGACGTACCGCGTCATCGAGCAAAGACTCAATCGACGATAGGACGACACCCACACGCGACGGCGACAGACGGCTGCTATCCAACACGTTGGGATCCCAAACCCGGAATACCTCGGTCATGTCCGTCACCGTTTTGGTTAAAAAACCGACATGGTCCAAGGACCAACTGAGCGGAACAACCCCTTCGCAAGATAATCGCCCATACGTCGGCTTCAATCCCACCACACCACACAATGCGGCGGGAATGCGAATCGAGCCGGCCGTATCACTACCCAATCCGACTATCGCCATCCCAGCCGCCACTGCCGCAGCCGACCCGCCGCTCGAGCCTCCCGCAATCCGTTCGGTATCCCACGGATTGCGGGTCGCCCCGAAATGAGGATTGATGGTAGTCGCGCCCATAGCAAATTCGTGGGTGTTGGTCTTGCCCATGACAAGGCAACCGGCTTCACGCAGCTGGGCCACAACCACCGCATCCGCCTTTGGAATCTCCTCAAGAAAGGCACTACCGGCGGTAGTCGGGTAACCTTCTACGTCAAAAATATCTTTGATGGCCACAGGGATGCCGGATAGAGGACCCATACGGACCTCAACGGGTGGCACCGGTTCTATCACCGTAAAAGCATTCAGTACAGGATTGCGATCGACGATTTGCTCATGATAGACCGTAAAAATCTCATTGACACTCAACTCTTTTTCGCCAACAGCATCTAATATCTCACGAAGAGATAAATTGGTTATATCTGCCTTCATCATAAGACGCTCTCTTTCTGCGTTGTCGATGGCAACACAACGTGCACAGCAGGCAGTACATCACGCGGGATCGATAACGTGGCGAACATTTCTACGACACTTTGCCACACCACAGTCGCTTGGTCTGCAATTACCGCATCTAAGTCGGCGTGCTTCTTAACCATCGTAACGTTCGCTCCTCTCTTTTATTCGTCGACCACCGCTTCTTCACCAAACTTGATATGCAAGCCGGCTCCTTGCGGTAATTTGCACATGTCGTGACAGGCTGACTCCAAGGTGCAACAAAGGGAGCAGATGGAGCCCTCATGAAATGGGCAATTAGCCATGTCGGGTTGTTCAAAATCAAAACCGCAACTGACACAGGTGGATTGACTCGTTGTTCTCGCCAGCTCTAGTTCTTCGGTAATCTCCTTTTCTGCGTCGCTTTCACGGGCAATGTAGTACTTACCCTTCGTCATAATGGCGATAAGCGGAGCGGCTATCATCGCCACAACCAACGACAGATAGGAGGAAAATGCTGCCAGAGCCGTTCCAAACAGACCGAAATAAGCGGCTAAAGAGATGACGGAGGCGATAATCATCGCGCCAAATCCTACAGGATTAAAGTTGTAGAGATGGGCTCGCCTGAATTCCACAACGGGTGGACTAATTTTCAAAAGACCTTTGTTAATCACTAAATCTGCCACGACCGCCCCAATCCATGCCACGGCGACATTAGAATAAAACCCTAACACCTTATCAATCGCCCCGAAAATGCCCATTTCCATAATCAACAGCCCAATGCCTAGTTGAAACATCAACCAGACAACCCGGCCGGGGTGACGATGTAACGTGCGCGAGAAGAAATTCGACCATGACAAAGATCCGGAATAGGCATTCGTCACGTTAATTTTCAATTGCGAGAGAACCACCAAAATCGTGGCAATGGTTAATGCCGTGCCCACGTTAGGAATAACACTGTGAAAAGCCTGCGTGAACATCACCACCGGCACATCCGCTTGCGATGCCAACCCCTTGCCAACGACAAAGGATGTAAAAAACTGGCCTAAGATATTCTGGGGGGTGCTAATGAGAATCCAACCCGGGCCAGCTAAAACCAATGCCCAAAGCCAAGCGGTACGATTCGACTTGGTTTGATCGGGCATAAACCGGAGATAGTCGGCTTGCTCCCCGATTTGAGCGACCAGGGACATCATCACTCCTCCTGCCGTAGCCGCAAGCAACCACGAAAAATGTGGTCCTGATGCGGAATGGCCTCCAAAATGAGTCCATGCACTAATAGCCCCAGGGTTATGGGCAAATACAGCCCATAATGCAAAGGCAATGAGAATAACCCACAAGGGTTGGGTCCACGCCTGAAACTTCGAGAGCAGTGTTAATCGGATTGTTGACCAAGTTTCCAAAGGTTCTTTTTGTTGCCATCATTTAGCCCTCCTTGTAAAGTTCGTGATCTCGTTAGCCGCATTGGCAGGTGAATTTATCAAAAAGGTCGTGAAAGGGACCTTCGCCTTGGGGTATGGAATGCCACGGGGTATTGCACCTAAGAAGTGAACATCAGAAACAAGAGAACGGGGTACGATTTACTGGACTGGCCTAACAACGTGGGCAAGGTAACGACGAACGATAATCTGAAATTCTTCTTGGTTTTAGCTGAGGTAGAATATTGCTCACCACAGCCTACTACTACCGTACACAGTTTTCTGCGCGATTTCTTGTTAAAATTGCCAACTAACACGATAACATCGTTTATTTGGCATTGCGCGCAAACTTTGTATTCACAATGTCTGCATACGACACCTGTCCGGGATGGATATTTCCCAGAAATTCTTGTAGCTCAAGAGCGTTATGGAATTCGCTTGGCGTTATGACGGGACTAGTAGCGTAGACCTTATCACGAATCATCCGCAGAACCCCCGCTTTGACAACGGATGGCGGAAGTGTCGGGAACTCTTTTATCGCAATTTGTATCGTCCCTTGGGGATGCTGGGCAATGTACCGAAGACTTTTGTCGATACCGTCGACAAATTCTTGCACGACCCGAGGGTGTTTCGCCATAAAGGCCCGACTCGTATCAATACTCGAGAACGCGTAATCGGATTGGTATTGATGCGCAAAGGAATAGACGACTTTTAATCCCTGAGCGACGGCTTCTTCCACGGTAGGTTCGTAAACTACACCATACTGCGCCTTACCTGCTAAAACTGGCGCAGCTTCGGTCCCTAACTCCACAAACTCCAAATTAGCTTTCATGTGTTTTTGCTTCAATGCCCGTTGAAGCAAATAGGTACTGGTGGAAGGCGGAATCGCAGTCGCAATATTTTGTCCCGCTAAGTTGCTAAAAGACCCCTTTTGATGGCCAACAATCCATACGGGTACTCCATTAACAACCCCCGCAACAGGCACCACGGAAGCCCCCTTAATATCTGACAATGTTGCGATCATGGGGTCCTGCAAGGAAAACTGTGCTGAGCCCGAGATAACGGACGCAACGGCGTTGGCACCGCTATTGCTCGTAACTTTAGTTACTTGTAACCCTTCTGAAGCAAAGTACCCTTTGTCCATCGCAACATAAAGAGGTAAATACAATAAGGATTGAAACGCTTGAGCAATAACGACCTTCGTACCTGCAGAAGCGCTGGCTTCTGCTTTGGCGGACGACGCACCACATCCGGATAATAGTACCGTGGCCCCTAGAAGTCCCATCAGCCGTTTAGGTCTTATCACAATGAATCATCCCCCTCAATTAGTTAAGCGCACTTACCAGGGGCGACCTCGAATAACGAGGCGTTCGACGACCGCAACCCCGCCGTACAAGACCAACGCCATCAGCGATAAGACTAAGACGCCCACCCAGACAACATTTAATTCGAACAAATTCCCGGCGACAAACACAGCATGGCCTAATCCCGCCTGGGACGCGATAAACTCCCCGATAACGGCTCCTACCAAAGCCAGCCCTACGTTAATACGCATCGCATTAACGACCCACGGCATACTTCCGGGCAGAATCAAATGAAGGAACACTTGTCGTCGGTTCGCACCAAACGCCCATAACAAGCGTTCAAAATCCCGGTCAAGTTCCATGGCGCCTTGATAGGCAGCGAGCAACGCAACAACAACAGTCGACGCGAACGCCAAGAGAATCTTCGATTGAATGCCGGTACCAAACCAAATAATAATCAAGGGCGCCAGAGCAATCTTCGGAATACCATTGAACACCACGGCAAATGGCTGAAATACCTTCGACGTTCCTGTCCAATACCAAAATGAGTAGCCAATTATCGTACCTCCCACAGTACCCAAAACGAAACCACTGAGCGTTTCAATCGCGGTAATTTGAATATCGGTTTGAAGGCTCCCCGCACTCCACATTGACCGGGCGCTTTGCCAAATCAACATCGGGCTGCCGGTCAAAAAGCCATTGACCCAGTGACGCCATACAGCAATTTGCCACAGTACTAATACGATCCCCACAATGAGGACCTGCCATCCGAGGCTTTTAACGGTCGATGCGTGTCTATTGAAAATTCGTGGCTTGGAGGGATTGCTGATCTCTATTTTCTGTTTCACTGCCACTAGCGCTCATCCTCCCTGCAATCTCCATCTGAAGACCTAACTCCTGCCACAAGATATCAAAATACGTGTGATATTCGGGAGCCTTACGCGCCTCCCATGGCGTCCTAGTCTCGGAGATTGTAAGACGAATCTCGTGAATGGCTTTGACATGCGCCGGACGGTGACTCAAAACAATGACCCTATCTGCAAGTGAAATAGCCTCCCCTATATCATGAGTCACCAACATCATCGTTCGGTGTTCACGACGATTAATCTCAAGTAACTCATTTTCGAGTAATAACCGTGTTTGATAATCAAGTGCGGAAAATGGCTCATCGAGCAAAATGAGTGAAGGCTCAATCATCAACGTCCGAATCAGCGCGGCACGCTGCCGCATGCCACCAGACAACTGGTTCGGATAAGCATGTGCATAGCCTTCTAGTCCATAACGCCTTAAGTATTCGTGCGCCCGTTCGATGTGGCGACGGTCACGACGAGAGTGTATATCCAGCCCGAGCAATACGTTGTCCAATATGGTTCGCCAAGGAAACAAGATCGGCTCACTGCGAGAGTAGCGAGCTCCTGGCACATCATAATCATGAACACAAATAGGAGGATTTAGCGCATCGCCGTGGCTACTCAAAAATTCTTTGATAGCGTTAATAGCGTCAGATTTCGTCTGTTGGTGATTCGTTCTTCCAAACGTTTCGGCCAGTGAATAACGCCCAAAGCGATCAAATTGAATCTCGGGTGAAAGAAGCTTTTGTTCCTCCTGAGCCAACAAGACGCCGTTGTTCGCGCGCACCAAATAATTTCCTGCGCCCTCTTGAAATCGAATTTGTCCTTGATAATATTCGACCACCCCTATTGTGCCGTGGTGATCCGCTAACAAGAAGTTACCTCCAACGTTGCTTGGAAATTGCTGAAAGTATTGTGATAAAAACTGATATCCTTCCTGAACCGTGGTACACTCCGCCAACATCGATGCATTGGCCAAACCTCGGTTATCTCCCACCCATCCCGATTCCTGCGGGCCACCATTGGAATCGGGCATGCATGTATCCAGATATGAAAGGACAGAACATAACCCTTGCGAATTTAATCCTGAATTAATTCCCAGCTGAACAGTAATCCCTACGGCTAAAGCGCGCATGCCCGAAGGGAAAGAGACTTCTGCATGCCATGTGCCAGCAGGAGCAGCATCCAACGTCTTAAACCCCAACAACCACTCTTTATCCGTCCCTTTCAATATACCTGTCGTACACATTAGAGCCACCCCCTTGACATATTTTGTATCCAATATAGAGGGAATATATCATGAAATTTACACTAATGTAATGGGTTGGTCCGCATATTTATCGCTTTTGTAAAAGTTCACAATAATATCTAACAGTTTTTCGACACGACATTTTTCCTTTACTTTTAAGGATTTTGACAAGATTTGTTCTCTCTTCCCGTTGCGCAGTATGCAACCGTTACTTATAATTCATTCAGACATAATTGGATACAATAATTTAAGATGATGGAGGCTCTTAATGACAAAAAACCATCTTGTTGACACGGCCGTGCGAAATTTACGCGAAGTGATTTTGAGTGGCGAACTGCCGCCGGGCATGCACCTTATTCAGGAAGAACTTGCCGAACGATTCGGGATTAGCAGAACCCCTTTGCGGGAAGCATTGCGAATTTTAGAAAAAGAAGGATTCCTCGTCGTTTCTCCTACCCAAGGCATGACTGTCTTACCTATCACCTATGAAAATGTTCGAGATTATTACGTTGTTCGCGAGGTCCTCGACGGGGCCGCTGCAAGGCTTGCCGCCCAAAAATGTACGGCTAGCCATATTGCAGAACTTCACGAAATACTAAACCACATGGAAAACACTATTGAGCCTTGGTCTCCGAGCGAATGGTTGAATCATAATCTCGCTTTTCATCAACTCATTACGGTCATAGCAGATAACATGCCGCTACGTCATCATTTAGAAGAAGTCATTAACATTTCTGCACGCCTGTTCTTTCCCACTATCCAAATCCAGTTGCAAAGAGCACAACATGCTCTACAAGAGCATCGACTGATTGTGAATGCCCTAGCAGAACATGACGCAATTCGCGCCGAATCCTTGGCAAGACATCATATTGCCACCGCACTCGAACTTTTATCTATATCCCGTTCACCACTTCTTGTTGCCGGGGACTAGCACTCAAATGATGACTTCCTAAAGATAAACCCACAGATTGATAGATGATGCAATCTTGCCTGTGTCCCCACCGGCACCAAAAATCTTTCACAAATAAAATGTTGGCAGCTAAGCAGTAGCCACCTTCTTATCCTTATACGGACTCACCAACTAGTGATCCAGAAATATTATGGGCTCATGAGGAACCTGGACCCCAGCCGTTTCTTCCCGGCATGTAATTTTTCGAACGACTGGGGTCGCCCCTCAGCACTACCTGCAATCCAATACCATAATTCTTACGGTCTTCTTGTCCATCTTTCGGTATTAACGCCGTTCTGCGCGATACCTAGGAGACCCTTTTCAACATTTGCGACTGCATCGCGAGTCATCTCAAACCGGGCCTCTAGAGTCTGGGTTCCGGTGTGCGGCGACAATATGATCGACGAGAGTTGACGGAGCTCGGAAGAGACATGCGGTTCGTGTTCGAAAACGTCTAACGCTGCGCCTTGAATACGTCTATCGGTCAAGCAACGCACGAGAGCACTTTCATCCACACAAGGCCCTCGGCTGATATTGACCAAGTAAGCAGTGGGTTTCATGCAATTCAACTCGCGCTCCCCAATAAGATGATACGTCTCGTGGGTGAGTGGCGTGAGAACCACAACAAAGTCTGCCTGACTCAAGAGCTCAGACAAGGTATGATAACCTGGATGTCCTTCAAGACTTCCATGCTTTCGCGTATAAATTACCTGAAAACCTACGGCACGCAATATTTCCTCGAGCCGTTGCGCTACTTTACCATATCCGACCAACCCAACTATTTGACTGTTGGCATTGTGTGTCAGATCCTGATTGAGAAATCCCGGATTGGGCGATTCGTCCGTAAGGACCTCTCTCATAGCTTGATCATGCGGAACGATGTGGCGCATCAAAGCCATAATCAATGTGAGACCGAGCTCTGCCGTTGCTGCGACAACCGCCTCCGGTGTATGCGTGACAAGAATGCCCAGGTCTGAGGCCGATGCGACATCGATATAGTCATAGCCTGTGCCGTATGTGGAAACTACAATGAGCGACGTCATAGCTTCCAAACGGTCTCGAGTCAATGGATAATTGGGTGCGGTAATAAATCCTTGGATTTCTGATAAGCGCTTTTGCGCAGGTTCACCGAACGCCCACGCATAGGGTGACTCTTCTAAGGACGGCCAGCCAGGAAACTTGCTGAGAGCCTGACATTGAAAATGTGGAAGTGCTTTTATTGTCGTCATAGAGTCACTTCCGATAAGGGACCACGTGCGTTAGGAGGGGTCTGCGCGGCACCGGTTCTCTTTACCCGCACCAACATCGTAAGAATTGCTGAAATGACTAGACACAGCGCCATAAATAAAAATCCATCGTTAGGCGAGCCGGTTGCTGCGGACAAATAACCTACAAAGTAGGTACCCACAAACGAGCCTAATGCGCCCATGCTGTTTATCATTGCCATAGATTCTCCCGATGCAGAACGAGGAATGATATCAGGAACGATCGCAAAATATGGCCCATAGGGTGCATACATGCATCCCCCTGCGACCACGAGTAACAACATTGCCCAGACGAAGTGGTGCACGCCCACGGCAAACGAGGCATACATCGCCACTCCCCCAATCATTAGAAAGGGCCATACATATGCCTTGCGATTAAGACTTCTATCAGCGAAAAAGGAAGCCCCCAGCATGAGTATAATCGCGAGTAAATAGGGAATCGCGCTGATAAGACCTGTCAGACCAATGCCAAGGCCTGACGCAGCCTTAACTATAGAAGGTAGCCATAGAATAAAGCCATAAATACCCGCACTCCACAGAAAATATTGACCTGCTAACAATAAAACATCCCGCGACTTGAAAGCATTCCAGTAATTCACCGGATGCGCAAACGCATTCTGCTCCGCGTTCAATCGTTGTTCAAATACATCGCGTTGACTCTTTGGCAACCACGTTGCCTCCTCGGGTGTATCTTGGACAAGCGCCAACCAAACAAATGCCATGATGATGGACGGAATGCCTTCCAAGACAAACATGACCTGCCACCCCACCGCCGCGATGAGAAAGCCAGACACTACAGACATCCACAACACTGTGACGGGGTTACCCAAAATCAACAACGTATTAGCTCTGGCTCGCTCCGGTTTTAGAAACCAGTGGGTATTGAAAACTAAGAGAGATGGGAACAACACACTTTCGACCGCCCCTAAAAGCAGTCGATCGATAATAAGCCATGTTACATTAGGCAGTAATCCTGTTAAAGACGCTAATATCCCCCAGAGAATCAGCCCCAAAAGATTATTCGTTTGGCACTTTTCGTTTCCGCATAATGCGCGCCTGGAATTTGAAAGAAAAAATAGCCCAGAAAGAACATCGCTCCTAAAAGCGCCGTGGATCCTGCGGTAATATGAAGCGTTTTTGATAGCCCCGCAGCGGCCCCGAAGCCAAAGTTTGCTCGGTCGACGTACGCCAAACTGTAAACAATAAAGATTATGGGGATGAGTCGCACCCAACGCTGGCGGGCTCCTGTTGCCTCCATACCGTATCCATCTCCTTATTGGTTTGTCGCGTAGCTAATGTTCGGATTCAGCCTCCCTATGGTTTCTTCCACTTGCGTGCTCGCACAATGGTTCGGTCGGAGGCGATTGTTTGCGCATTGAAAACCAACCGCCCTCAACATAGACCTTTTATGGCGTAAGTGCTGTAGAAGCGCGGGCAAGAATTTGGGCCATAAACCGTACTTGACCGACCGGCGTACGCGGGTGCATCAACATCTCAGCCGCTTCTCTTCCAATTTCTTCCGTTGGCTGACGAATGGCCGTAACCCCTCCCAAAATATATGAAGCCCAGTTTAATATAATAGTGCGACTAATTATTTCTTTCTACTCTGCAAAACATTCTTCCTTCTTCCGGTGTATTTGATCCGGTTCTATAATTCCCATAGAATGACTCAGGCGCACACCTCCGGCGGACTGCAGTGCCGTCTCGTAGACCAGGGCAAGGAGATCTTGTAACCACAAGATCCCTGCCGCAATTGCCCTTCGCGACAAATGAAGTAATTTATCACACTCTGAAATTCAGCCACTGCTAAAAGGTTCGATTTTTTGCGGTGGCCATGCCGGAATATTTCGCACAGCTAAGCGAGCGGGGGCTATGAACTTCTTTCGATGATGCTAGGATTTTTGATACGCAACAAGAATCGACACCCTCTCAAGGGTTCGTTCATACAGTGACGAATGGGATGGATGGTAGTAGCGTTGTATCACCGGAGTTGTAAGACCCTTTTCTGAACGAGCAAGGTCGATCGCCCCCATAAGTGATGCGTCTTGAGCATCGACGAGCGACAACGGACGACTCAGCGAATCCGAAAGAAATTGCGCTAAAAATGGCCTGTCAAGAAGACCAGAACCAATGCGGAGATCTTCTAGCGGAACCCCTTGGTGTTCGAGAGTTTGAAGCCCTCTGAAGTACATAGCGGCTATGGACAAGAGCGCCGATCCTAACATATGGTCCCGTCCATGTAATGGGGTTAGACCACGCCATTCGGCGTGGAGATCTTCACGCCACCACGGCGACCTTTCACCGTATAAATAAGGGATCGCCACCGGCAAGGGCTCCCCACGACGGACGGTATCAATCCCCCTGTGAAGAACCTCATCGACCGAAAGGGAAAATAGGTTCGCAACCCACGATAAGTAATTGCCGATATTGGAAAAGGCAGAACCGACGAGATACCCTCGGGTTGGTCCCATGGTATAGCAGAAGAGCTCAGGCGAATCCACTGTATATGCTGACGTCGTGCGTAGCGCTCCACTGGTCCCCATCGCTAATACCCCCACCCCTCCATCTGGGGCAATACCCAAATGAACATGAGCAGTCGCAGCATCATTGCCGCCGAGCACAACTTCGAATTGACCGGTGGTATCAGGAATGGCCAACGTCACAGGATGCAATTCAGGAAGGTCACGCGCAGACACATCCGCATAGTGCAATGCAAGAGGACACCAATCCCCGTTGAGTCCTAGAAAACCACTGGCCGCAGCCGTAGAGTAGTCGGTTTGCCACCGGTTGGTGAGGCGAAATACGAGGTAATCTTTGAGCGATACGGGTCGTGCGGACTTCGGCAGCGTGGAGCGCAGGTGAATCCACTTGACCAGTGGTGACATGGCGTGTAAGGGAACGCCTGTTTGCCGCTTTAAATCCCCCGCCACATCTTGCTTGCGCAGATGTTCTGCCGCAGGAAACGCGCATGAGTCCATCCAAGTCAGGCTCTGGGTCAAAGGATTGCCCTCGCTGTCCACTACCAGCAACGTGTGCATTGCACAAGAAAAGCTCAGACGTTGAATGTTCCACCGGACCCTGGCATCTTTTAAGACTTCGACAATCCGGTCATATACCCAAAGGGGGTTTTGTTCGGAATGACACCCATCCGTTCTTACTCCCGATGGCATCTGATTTTGTGCCAGAATAATTTGGCCAGATAAGTCGGTAACAACCCACTTCAAATGGGTTGTGCCAAGGTCAAAGGCGATAAGAGCGCGCTCCATATCCAACCTCCTAGCCATTCCCTAACGTCTAGTATGACGGACCTCTAGAGGCCCCACAAGTGTTAGAACTACACTCCCACCGAGAAAAACTTCATTATCTGATATCAACGAATCTCAGGGCTCTGTTATCGCCTTAACACCCTCAGTCTCTATGGCGTTACCCACCCACTTAGTACCTCGTCTTTGGTTGGCAAGGCCGGCCCTGCCCCCAAGCGACTCACAACTAACGAACCCGCCTTTAACGCCAGCATACAGGCCGCTTCATACGACAGGTTCTGGCGGAATACTGCCCACGTCCATACAGCTGTAACCGAATCCCCCGCGCCCGTTGGATCAACGACATCCACGGGAAGGGCCGGAAATTCTAGCCGTGGTTGCTGCCTTTGAAACAACCACAGGCCCCTAGCACCTAAAGTCACCAAGCACGCCTCGAGCCTCGGATTTTGTGCAAATAAAGCGGCTGCCGCATCGTCCCACGCATTCTCTGGCGCTTGAGTCATCATGGCAAATTCTGACTCATTGGGCGTCAAAAAGGTCGCGAGGTTGAGCAGTGCGGGCGGCAGATTATCAGCAGGGGCTGGATTCAGCACAACACGACCGCCGGCACTGACGACCTGCGACGCTGCCCACAAGGACACATCCCACGGTAACTCGCCTTGCAAGATCAACGTATCAACCGACAACCAGTCGTATGCCAATGCCTGTAAGTCAGAAACCGACACCTCTTCATTGACACCGGGCACATGAAAAATAAAATGACGGTCAGGCAACTGAATCGGTACAGCATAAGCTGTATTTTTGGATCCTGTGATAATCCTTAGCGTTAAATGAGCGTCGGAGAGGCGGTCTTTCATCCATTGCCCTAAGGGATCCTCCCCAAGGACGGTAATCAGTGTCACATCTTCTCCCAAACGCGCAAGCTGAATGGCTTGATTGACACCCTTACCGCCAACCGTCATATCGCTCTTAGTCACGCGGGCTGTTTCCCCATCTACCGGCATGTGGTCATAAGCCAATGGCATGTCGACTACCGCACTCCCCAACACAACCATACTCATCCAGCTGTCCACCTTTCATATTGATTACTCAAATTCACAACACATCCACTATTGACAACAGCACCTTGTTTTGACATTTTCGAACCCATTAACCTCGTTACTTTTATTACTACAGGCATTCCGTTTCCGACATCAACAAAAATTCTTTCTCATCCACATCTCTCGTCTTAATTTATTAGGAACGAGTCAAACAGATAGAATGTTCGTTCAATATCGCTTATGGTGCAGTCATCTCATTTTTACCTAAAGTATCCCAAAGGCAAAAAGCCTTTGGGATACTTTAAATCTACAGCAGAACGACATCATACGAAGAGGAAAAAGATTGATATATTGTATCTAACCGCGAACACCCTGATCGATCAATAAACGAACATTTGTAACGAATTCTACTGCGCATTAGCCAGAATACGATACTCAAACACCTTTTCCTCACCTGAATCTAAGCCACTCATTCCGCTGATAGCCTGGTCTACGGACAAATTGGGTGCGTTGTGTGTCCACGTACATGGCTCAACGCAGATGAATGGACTGTTTAACGAGGGCCGGAAGATCGTCAACTGACGAAATTGTGCATCGGGTTGCCAAATAAATTCGAAAGCCGACTCGGCACCTCGCATGAATACCGCGGTATCAACGTCGTCATCGAGGCGGTAACAGGCATCAGCCACTACGGACGTGGCTAATCGTCCAACGGGTAAACCTCGCAACGATGATAAATGGGGAAGAAATGTTCCGTTGGGCATCAGTGCCGTAGTCATGGCCCACTCTCGCCCACGAGGAATCAGTACCTCCCAATCCTGTTCTTGCAAGTTCCAAGTCGTATGAAATCCTATGCCGAATGGCACGCTCATTGATCCCGTATTTTTCGCCGTCACCCGAATTAGGAGCTCTGGGCCACGCAACGCATATTCCACACCAACATTCAAGCGAGACCCCATATACCACGCCAAGTCAGCAGTGCCTTGCGCGCCTAGCGTCAACCACAAATGTGTCGCGCTCACGTCGACAACCCGCCATGGCCGATTCCAAACAAACCCATGAAGGTGATTCGGTCCAGCCGTGTCATTCTGAGGCCAGTGGTAATGAGTCCCGTTCCAGGTAAACTGTCCTTCTGCAATCCGGCCAGGGGGGATTAAAATGGGAATACCAAATAAGAATGGCTCATCTTCCCATGCTTTCTGGTGACTCGGCACGCGGAGCAATTCCCAATTCAACGGCTTGAAGCGCAACGACAGAATCTGTCCTCCCAGCGCCGGGGCAATAAGGCAGGCCCAATAGGGATTCTCCAAACTAATAACGTCAATGTCTCCAATATGGTGCGTGACCTTCTCCACAGCTAAGTGGCCCTCCAATTCCGCTACGTGACGCAATGATGTCGTAATTCTCTGTGCGCTTGTGCTTGGCTAAGTTAGCCTACCGCCCCTTATCTTAGCCCCAAGAGTAACTCGGTCACAAGCTGGTCAAGCTTTTCATACGCATAGCCGCGTTCGCGCCAGTATGCCAAACTTGAGCTATCCACAACAGCAGGCCCCGTTTCATTTAACTCCCGAATGCGCGCTAAAACTCCAGAGATTTCCGCATCCGCATGAAATTGACGCACTTTTTCCCGGTATCCTAGGTAGCTGCGCATAGAGCCACGCGCAAATTCCCAGACGCCTTCAGCATCTTCTGTGCGGTAGGGATGCGCATCAAAATGGAGAGGCCCATCGTATCCGCTGTCTTCAAGTAGTTTAACGATATAAAACGCGCCCTTGATATCATCGGACCCGAAGCGCAAATCTTGGTCAAAACGGGCAATCCGCTGATCATTAAGATCAATATGAAATAACTTATTTTGGTCAATGGCCTGGGCAATCTCGTGTACTGGATTCAAACCCGCCATTTTGGCATGCGCAATTTCGGGGTTGACTCCGACAAGTTCCGCATCATCGAGAGTTCCAATAAACGATAACATCGATCCGACCGTCGGCAAATAAATATCACCGCGCGGTTCGTTAGGCTTCGGTTCCAAAGCAATGCGCATATCGTAGCGCTGATTACGAATATGTTCGGTTAGTGTATTAATTCCTTCCCGGTACCACGCTAGCGCATCACGGGGATCTTTCGCTCCATCGACTTCCGCTCCTTCGCGTCCACCCCACAAAACAAAAATGTGCGCTCCTAACTCCCGCCCTAAATCGATCGCCCGTTTGGCTTTGTCTATCGCAAAACGCCTTACGGCTGGAGCTGAGGAGGTAAAGGCTCCATCTTTAAATATCGGATCATAAAACAAGTTCACGGTGACCATCGGTACAACCATGCCGAATTCGTCTAATGTCTGGCGAAATTCGTTCACAATCCGGTCTCTTTCAGCGGAAGTTGCCTCCATGGGAATAAGGTCATTATCATGAAGTGTAATACCATAAGCCCCCAGCTTACTTAATTCCCTAACAATCGTTGTGGGCGCAAGTGTATCTCTAACAGCATCACCAAATGGATCTCGCCCTCGGTTGCCAACAGTCCACAAGCCAAAAGTAAAATGATCATGTCTTTGCGGAGCCAACTTATCAGTCGCCATAATAAAGTCTTCCTCCTTAATTAATTCGGATTGTGTTCATTTTATCAGATATTTTGACTCAAAGCTAAAAGATTTCGCAATATTTTCATCATAAATTTGGCATGGCCATTATGCTGTGATACTCTGATACCTATAATCTACAGGTCAAGGAGCTCGCTTCTATGCCAATTTCTGTGGCGCGCCACAGTTTAATGCGCCAAATGAACGATATTGCGGTTCTTACCGTTGTTCGTCAAAATGGTCCCACCTCACGTCGCCGCATCGCTGAAATTTTAGGGCTAACAAAATCGACCGTTACCGTGGCGACCCAACGTTTATTACAAAAGCATATCCTAACTGAAGTAGGGTCAGTCAGTGCAGGACCCGGCCATCCCGAACGATTGCTCGATATTAATCCCACCGGTGGTTTCATTATTGGCGCCGCCATCGACGTCGGTAGCTACCACGTCATCTTGTTTGACTTGCAAGCCCGTATTATACGGCAAACCATTGGCTACTACGATTTATCGAGTCCTCCAGAAAAAGTCCTCGAGTCGATTGGCCAAGATGCCGCCGCCTTCCGCCAAGATATTGACCAAAGACGCTACTTGGGATTTGGGATATCCATTCCCGGCATCATCTCCACAGCGGGTGATGTGATTTATGCGCCTAATATTCGCTGGACCAACGTCCCCATGCGCGACTTTTTTGTTCAACTCTTTGGGGAGCCTGTGTTCATTGTGAACGATGCCAATGCGGGAGCCGTAGGCGAATACTTTTTTGGCGAAGCGCAACATAGCGAACTCTTGCTCTATCTCTCACTGGGTATGGGCATTGGCGGAGGTGCGGTTGTTGAAGGCAACCTCATGCAAGGTGCGACGGGCGCGGGCACTGAAGTCGGCCACATGGTTATTGTTGAGAACGGCCCGCTGTGTCGTTGCGGACGTCACGGTTGTTTTGAAGCTATGGCCTCTGTACGCGCGTTAACCGAACGCGCCATGCGCACGGCCGATGTCAGGCAGTGGATTGAACTCGATCACATCCTCACTAGCTTCGCCGCAGGCGAAGACTGGGCGGTTCGAGCTGTCGAAGAAACGTTGACATATTTGAAAATCGGCCTCGCGAATGTGGCGAATATTTATGATCCCGACATGATTATTCTGGGCGGCCCATTATCCCATTTAGGGGAATTTCTTCGACATGAAATTGACGAAGCAGTCAATGCTCGGGGGATTGCCGAAGGACGCCGCCAAATTGCTGTGCAAACCACGAGCCTAGGCGACCTAACCAGTGTCTTTGGCGCCGGCGCCATGGTGTTACATACCGCCATTGAAACGCGTGTCGAAGCGTAGCGTAACTGAGATGGCACAAATTTTTGCTGATGAGACTGATGCTGTAGCAATTCTGGCTACCCATAAACTACGCGCGGCCCTCCGGTATCGATGAACCCTTCAAATCGCATGGAGTTCGGCAACCATTGTCCGTGCCAACTTTGTCCGCGAATCTTGAACCCTTCATATAGCCCGACTCTGCGGCATTGTGATAATAGGAGCATCTCACTTCCGTAACGCGCGGATTGCGCTCTAAAAACCATTGAGCGATAACTGGGACCTCGTGATGTCCAGAAATCGCCTCCCCTTTAGCTAGACCGGCAGAATTATATCGGTTTGTTGGGTCAAACAGCATATCATGCGCACTGCCTTGTCCCAAGAAGGCCACCACTTTTTCGGGTAGTTTCCGAAAACGATCCGTTTGCGTCGATATTTGACAGTAAGGTGGACCCCATTGTCAAGACAGATTTTTGACCCTCAAAGTGTGAGACTGGCCTTCTTTCTGTTGATCATGATTGGGACTTTACCCTCCGGTTTGGTGCGGGCTGAAACAGCCCGCACCAAACCGGAAACCCAGCCCGTAGGGCTGTCGAGGAGGGATTCAATCTCGGGGCCCCCTCCCGGCAAAGGGTGGAAGGGGCGTATACCAGGCCGCGGGTGGCGCGTGTAGCCTAAGGATTGATGCAGCCGGTGATCGTGATAGAACGTAAAGTATCGGCTCAAGCCTGATCGCGCTTCCCGTGGTGAACGGTCATCGTGTAGATAGACTTCTTCATACTTCACGTTGCGCCACAGCCGTTCCGTCAACACATGGTCCAACGCCCGCCCTATACTGTCCATATTGATTTGTACCTCCTTGGCCAACAACAAGGCCGTGTATTGGGGGCTGGTCAAAGGGCTGCCTTGATCATGATTCCCAATGGTCGGAGTGGCAATGGACAACGCCCGCTTATCGGCCGTGAGCACAAAGGGCCATGCCAAGGTTTCGGAGAGTTCCCAGGCCACCACGAATCGCGAATACCCATCCAAAATGGCCACTAAATAAAGCCAACCATGCACTAACCGGATAAACGTGATGTCAATTCCCCATACGTGATTGGGGTACGCCGGCGTGACACCGTTCAATAAATACGGGCACACCGGGTGCTGGTCTGGGGACCCGGCGCGAGCCCCCAAATCCCCATCGCCCGCAGATCGCGCTGCACGCGCTTACGGTTCATGGCGTAACCCTCCTGGTTCAACGGGGCCGTCATCCGTCGGGATCCGTAAAAGGGCCGATCGGTGTCAATGTCCTCGATGCGATGCTTGAGGGCGATCTCGTCGGCATCCGGCCCGACGGGCCGGTCATAGAGGTTCGAGCGGTTGAGGCTTAACAACGCGGCTAGTGTCGTCCACGGCAGAGTATTCGCTCCCCAAACCAGCAAGATAATCCGTTCATCGCGGGTCAGGGTTGAGGCCAGATTTTTTTGAGCCACTCGACCTGGGTGGTCGGTTTGCCGATTTCCGCATAGAGTGCGGTCAGTTGTTCCTCATGGGCTTGAGTTTGCTGTTTGAGCGCCTGCGATTCCGCAAACAGCTGCGGGAAATTGTCCAGGGCCTGGCGTTTCCCTCGATGCCACAGCCCGGGATGAATGCCCTAGTCGGCAATCTGCGTGACCGTTTTTTCTTCCTGGAGCATTTCAAGCACCACGTGGCTTTTGAAGGGGGCCGAATGCCGTGTTTGTTTCGCCATCGTGTGTCCCGTGTAACACTTAAGGGCCTCCCCAATGGTCTAGTTTTTGGGGACCACTATACGTCACCATCGTGGGGTCCGTGCGTTTGCCGAATGAAACACGCCTGCTTAATGAACTCGCGTTCTTCTAGGGTCACGGTATATATTTTCGGTTTCTTGTTCTCTGAACCCAATGGTTTCCCGAGACCTTTTCGTTCCTGCCAATATCTCCCTATCCCATCCGTGGGACCGACGTCGACTCAACTCGGTTAAATATTGGGCAAGACTCTGGGCTTCCGTAATCGCTGAGCCCGTGTTTGCTGCTACAAGGCGCCTCCACTCATCATAGAAGTAAGTGTACTGCCGATGTATTTTTTTTATAAATTCTGCTGTGTCACTTATCGTAAACCCTCCGATTATTGCTTCGCCACTGCTTCTCCCGTTCGTCGAATTTGGCGTGGTGTTTGAGAATGATGATGTGAACATCACTCGTTCCCCCTTTTCAACTTCCGTACATTAAGACTCTCACTGCGACACTCAAGCCGGCGTTAACCTGCTGAACCCGAGCGGGTTTAAACTCCGATCCACCACCTGTATTAACAGGATGCCTATTACGTAAAGCGCCCAAAATGCGAGACTAGCGCATAATTCCCCGCTTTACTTCCCGATCTACCAGACTGTTGACACTTTTCTTAGCCTATAATTCGAGAATTATTTGTTATCGTCCCCCTTAAACCGACATATTATGGTAAATTTATAATAATGAAAACACTAACGCGTTTCTGCAGGGCATCATAATGGAAAAATGGCTGGCGCATTCAGCCCCCACCGGGGGCCAATCCCAATCCCTTTCGGACCACTTGCGGACGGTGAGCCAAATGGCCTCTAGTTTTGCGGCTCCACTTGGCTTTTCGGAGGAAGCCGCCCTCGCGGGAATACTCCATGATTGCGGAAAATACGGTGAAAAGTTCCAGGCACGATTAAAAGGCAAAGCTCAGCATATTGATCACTGGTCATTCGGCGCATGGAAAGCAGTGCATTTGCATGCTATTGGCGCCGCTCTAGCCATTCAAGGCCACCATGTGGGCCTCGATGTGCTATCTACGTCGAAAATGCGTGAAAACATGGACCCAAACATCTTAATGACACATCATCCGTTATCATTAACACTTTCAGAGGCCTCCTTCGAAACCGTTATGCAGCGATTCGAGAGTGATGGGCTCCAAGCTTTGCCGCCCCGAACGACTGTCGTGCCGAATCCACTGCCGGCACCCAACGCTTCGCTCAACATGATGCTGGATGTGCGCATGCTCTATTCCTGTCTTGTTGATGCCGATTTCTTAGATACCGAAGCGCACTTTCACCAGGATGCCGATGGGCATAAAGTTTTCCGACAAGCAGGCCCAGCTCTCCATCCTGAGCAAGCATTAAGCCTTGTCATGCAACGCTTAGCGTCATTAGAGAGTGCAGGGATTTCATCGGCCCTTCAGCAAATTCGCCACGAAGTATGGACCCAAGCTCTACAAGCGGGGAACGAACCGGATGGCTTTCGCACCCTGACCGCGCCGACCGGTGCGGGTAAGACGCTGGCCATGTTGGCATACGCTTTGCAACAAGCCTCCGTGCAACACAAAGACCGCATTATTGTGGTATTGCCCTATCTCACGATTATCGAACAGACCGCCAAAATATACCGAGATCTCTTTGCGATGTTTGGCTCCCGCTATATCGTTGAACACCACAGTTTAGCGGACTATGGCGACACGGCCTCGCTAGAAGGCTCTGCCCGGCTCCTCGCTGAAAACTGGGATGCCCCCATCATCATAACCACCACTGTGCAATTATTTGAATCCCTGTTCAGTAATCGCCCGAGCCGCTGTCGAAAACTGCATAACCTAGCAAACAGCGTGATCCTCCTGGACGAAGTCCAAAGCCTTCCTCTTTCCTTGGCGATTCCCATCGTGGCAAATCTGAGTGCCCTGAGTCAGCGTTACCACACGACGGTCGTGTTTGCTACCGCAACCCAGCCGGCATTTGATAATTTGTCTGATGGTTATGCGCAAATCAGCCAAACGCCGTGCCAATTTCGCGAGATTATTAATAATCCCCCGGAATTGTTTGCGAAAGTTCACCGTTTTCATACGGAATTTCGGGAAGCTCCGCAGTCATGGGCCCATCTTGCCGAAGAAATGCTGCAACAGCCCGCGTGTTTAGCCATGGTCAATCTCAAGCAGCACGCGGCCGCATTAGCGGCGGCAGTGGCTGAGCAGAAAACAGACGAGCTGCCTCTCTTTCATCTGAGCACCAATATGTGCCCGGCTCACCGCACCGACACCTTGGCGGCAATCAAGAAGTCTTTGGAGGGGGATGGATGCCGTGTGGTGGCCACCCAATGCATCGAAGCGGGAGTTGATGTGGATTTCCCCACGGTGTACCGGGCCTGGGCCCCCGCCGATAGCTTGGCCCAAGCGGCCGGCCGCTGCAATCGCGAGGGAAGTCTACCCGATCCGGGGCGGTTTATTGTCTTCCAGCCGCCAGAAGACCGCTATCCCCCAGGGATTTACCAGCAAGCCACGAGTATTACGCGCGCCATGTACCGTGAAGGGATTCTCGATTTGCACCATCCCGATAGTTTTTCACAGTACTGGCGGCGTTTGTACGAGATGAACCGACCTGGAGAAACCTATCGCGCGTTGCTCCAAGAAATACGCTCCTTGGACTTTCCGGCTGTGGACCGTGACTACCGCCTCATCGACCGCACCACCTTGAGCGTGCTGGTTCCCTACCACTCGAGTTCTTTTGAAGAGTTGGCCACTGATGTGCGCGTCAAGGGATTTTCGCAGGACTGGGTAAGGCGCGCACAGTCCTTTAGCGTCAATATCTACCGGCCGCGGGAAGAAGATCCTATATGGGAGAAACTGGAGCCGATTTATGCGCGCCACGAGAAAACCTCATGGTATATCTATCTCGCGGCAAACGATTACAGCCCGATTTTTGGCCTCATGCCAACCCAATCGGATGTCTTGATTTCATAATCGGTCCGTGCGGAAAAATGTCTGATAGGCTGCCGCTGTGCCATTAGGACAATCTATTAGCGGAAGCCATTAAGGAGAGGTTGCTATGCTTACAATTGAAGTTTGGGGGGATTTGGGGTGCTTCACCCGACCCGAAACGAAAGTGGAACGCATGAGTTACCCTGTCATTACTCCCTCCGCTGCCCGCGGTATCATGGAGGCCATTTACTGGAAACCGGAGTTTCAGTGGGTGATCGACCGCATTGAGGTGCTGAGTGAACCGCGCTATATTACCTTACGGCGCAATGAAGTAAAAGACCGCGTCCCCAGCGAACGAACCATAGTCCAGTGGATGGCCGGCACGCATGCCATCGAGCCATTGTGGGCCGATGGCACTAAAGATGACATGGGAAGTGACCAAAAAGGCCGTACGCAACGCCAAACCGTCGCCTTGCGCTCTCCACACTACCGCCTGTCTGGGCATATCGAACCATGGCCCGGATATGAACCACAGCTCAGGAAGTACGAAGCCCAATTTCTTCGGCGGGCCCGCAAGGGTCAGTGCATTTACCAGCCTTATTTGGGATGCCGAGAATTTCCTGCGTATTTTCAGGTCCCGGACAACCTCAACGAACCGGCACCCATAGACATCACCGCCGATTGGGGTCTTATGCTGTATGATGTGTTTTCTCGCCACACCCCGGGCCATTCCTATTCCGAACCCGAGATCCAGGTATTCCCCTGCCGCATTGAGTCTGGCGTGATCAATGTCCCGCATTATACGCATTTGTCTGATTAGGCTGTGATGGGACGGCTGCAGAATGCCGCGAATCCCGGAGTCAATTCCGATGTGGTAACGCGGTTTTATAATGCGGCCAGCACCAATCCGGCTCTCACATTTGGCCGGCTCAATTCTCTTTCACGTTACCATTTAAACAAGCTAGAAAGCAGCCGCCTGCGCTTTTGGTTCGAAGGACAACTGGCCCAAGTGATGGCGCATATTCGCGACTTCCCCACCACGCTCACCTTAAATGATCAGAGTCTATTTGCTCTGGGGTATTATCATCAACTGGCATATTATCGTAGCAAAACCCACCAAAACAGTGAAAGGGCGGAACAACACGATGACAACACTTCAGAATCGCTATGATTTCTTATTTTTGTTTGATGTGGAAAATGGCAATCCCAACGGAGATCCGGACGCGGGAAACGCCCCGCGCTTGGACCCTGAAGACATGCATGGCCTGGTTTCGGATGTCGCCATTAAACGGCGTCTGCGCAACTACGTTCAGATCGCGCGAGATAATCGGCGGCCCTACGCCATTTTTATTGAACACGCCACCAACCTGAACACCGAAATTCTGCGCGCGCATGAAGAAACAGGGAGCGTGACCGTCAAGGGCGCCGCGAAAGAACGGGTACGCCAAGCCCGCGACTGGATGTGCCAGAATTTTTATGATGTGCGGGCATTTGGAGCGGTGATGAGCACTGGTGCGAATGCCGGACAAGTTCGGGGCCCCGTGCAGATCGCTTTCTCCCGCTCTCTTGACCCTATTCTTCCTCTGGACCTGTCAATAACTCGCATGGCGGTCGCCGATGCCGTGCCTGGCGCCAAAAATGTCTCTGATATGGAGAAGTGGGAGAATGAGCAACCCGAAGACAAGTTACGCACGATGGGGCGCAAATCGCTTGTTCCTTACGGATTGTACCTCGGCAAGGGATTTGTCAGTGCCCATTTAGCCGATCCGGCTACCGGGGGAACCGGATTCAGCGAAGAAGATTTGCAATTGCTTTGGGAGGCCGTAGGGTCCATGTTCGAGCAAGATCGCTCAGCCAGCAAGGGCATTATGACCACGCGCAAGCTCATCGTCTTCAAGCATGTCGGGACGGACACCGATCCCGTGCAACGCGCCCGGCAAGCGCGCCTAGGGTGCGCGCCAGCGCAGAATTTGTTGGAACTTGGGCGCGTTGTCTCGGTCAAGAAAAAACCCGGGGTAAATTATCCCCGGGCCTACTCAGACTATCTCGTGGAGGTTGATCCGAGTCGCGTTCCCATGGGTGTTGAAATGCTTTTCCCCATGGAATAACGTCTGATGAAAACACTCGTGACGATCTCCTCCTTAAATCAGTATGCTTACTGCCCACGACGCTGTGCGCTGATTTATCAGGAGCAAATCTTTGAGGATAACCTGTACACGACCGAAGGCACAGATTTGCATCAGCACGTGGACGAAGTCGGTTCCCACGCAGAAAGTGTTCCGGTCGAAACATCTCTGCGCTTGTGGAGCAAAAAATTAGGGTTGACCGGTATTGCCGATGTCGTAGAGTGGCATGACCATGTTCCCTATCCCGTAGAGTATAAGCGCGGCAAACGGCATAAGTGGATCAATGACGATCTGCAGTTATGCGCACAGGCCTTATGTCTCGAAGAGATGCTGGGGATGGCCGTACCGCGCGGAGCTATTTACCACGCCAAAAGCCGCAGACGCCGGGAAGTCATTGTGACGGAAGCATTGCGCGAGCAGACGCGCCGTACGGTTGAGACCATCCGGCAACTGATCTTGGCTCGGCATTTGCCTCCCCCCACCGAGCGCCGCGAACGGTGTGTAGGCTGCTCCTTGGAGGATCAGTGTATGCCAACACTTTATGGCTCGACGACGATGCTCCTAGAGGACATGCTGAAGGAGGATCATGATAGGTGATTTTGGAAAATACGCTTTACTTAACCACGCCAGGCTCGTATGCACATTTGGACCACGAGACAATCATCGTCGAAGCCGACCACGTCGTGCTGATTCGGGTTCCTCTGCACCATCTTGGGGCTATCGTAGCCTATGGTAATGTTCTCGTCAGCCCCTATCTCATTCACCGTTTGGCCCAAGACGGGAAGTCCCTCAGTTGGATGACCGAGTATGGCGCGTTCCGCGGACGATTGCAGGGACCGAGCTCAGGAAATGTTTTGCTGCGAGTGGCCCAGCAAACCGCTGCTCGCCAACAAAGCCTTGAAATCGCAAGGATGTTTGTGGCGGGCAAGATTCACAATCAGCGGCAGGTCCTTGTTCGAGGAGGGCGCGACGCGGGCACTGAAGGTCAACGGCGCCAGTTGCTCAAAGCGGTACGCGCCGTAACCGCAATCGGCCGGAACGTTTCCCGATTTACTACCGTGAATGCTCTACGTGGGCTAGAAGGCATCATTGGGCGACAATATTTTCGCGCTTTCCCTGCGCTTATCCGCCAAGACGATGCGGCATGGACCTTCACCGGAAGAAATCGGCGGCCACCCAAAGACCCAATCAACGCATTGCTATCTTTTGGGTATGCCATGCTGACACAGGAGTGTCAGAGCGCTTGTGAGGTTGTAGGGTTGGACCCTCAAATAGGATTTTTGCACGTCTTGCGCCCGGGCCGCCCCGCCCTGGCGCTGGACTTGATGGAAGAATTTCGTGCGCATGTCGTCGACCGCTTAGTTTTGTCTGTCGTCAATCGACGTCAAATCACCGCAGAGGATTTTCTCTATCGGCCTGGTGGCTCTGTTGTGCTTCAAGAGAAAGGACGCAAAACATTTATCATGGCCTACCAAAAAAGGAAGCAGGAGGAAATTCATCATGAATTATTGAAACAAAATGTGCCAATAGGGTTGTTACCGATATATCAAGCCAAAATCCTTGCACGTTTTCTTCGCGGAGATCTATCCAGTTACCAACCCTTTCTCTTTCGATAGGAGGAGTGCACCATGGACATTATTGTTGCGTATGACATTGCTACGGAATCTCCTATGGGACGAAAACGCCTAAGGAAAGTGGCGCAGCTATGTTTGAATTATGGGCAACGCGTACAATACTCGATTTTCGAGTGCCGGGTCAGCGAAATAGAGCTGCACAAGCTCAAAACTTCACTCTTAGACGTGATTAGTCCTCGCGAAGACAACGTTAGAATATACCGATTGTCCGGACCGCATGATGAGTGTGTCTGGTCCAAGGGAATCAACCGGTACGTAGATTTCGATAATCCGCTCATTTTTTAGGTTCTAACGGGTGTGGTGTATAGTGCGCGAACCTATAGTGACCGTGGATTTTATGGAAGGTTCGCGCCTCTTGATGCGAAAGGGAAGAGACCTATATGACACCAAAACACTTAGGATTAAGAGGCCCCATTTTTGACGTTCGCGCATTACTAGGCAATAACGCAGACTACGGGCGACTTTCACGGCCCAGTGTCTCCCGGCACTAACCTGTCGGGAGTGGATTGAAACCATGAAGTCTATCAACAGCAGTCCGCTACGGACTTGTCTCCCGGCACTAACCTGTCGGGAGTGGATTGAAACCCTTTATGAAGCCATTACGATATTCCTATCCACATGGTCTCCCGGCACTAACCTGTCGGGAGTGGATTGAAACCTGCTGAACAAAGAGATAATGGACAGCGTCCCGGCGTCTCCCGGCACTAACCTGTCGGGAGTGGATTGAAACATTGGATTGACAAAAATCTAGGCAGTTTATTTGTCTCCCGGCACTAACCTGTCGGGAGTGGATTGAAACCGGTATTTGGTGTCGGCAGCTAGCACGTTCAGCATGTCTCCCGGCACTAACCTGTCGGGAGTGGATTGAAACCCGTCACCAGCGGGGAGACAATCACCGGCACTAGTGTCTCCCGGCACTAACCTGTCGGGAGTGGATTGAAACGATTCCCACGCCCGTAGCTTCGTCTACCGTCACATGTCTCCCGGCACTAACCTGTCGGGAGTGGATTGAAACCCTACAGTCCCGACCACCACACCATTGGCCCCGAGTCTCCCGGCACTAACCTGTCGGGAGTGGATTGAAACATTGGATTGACAAAAATCTAGGCAGTTTATTTGTCTCCCGGCACTAACCTGTCGGGAGTGGATTGAAACGGGTTTTCCCTTTGATCGTAGCCGAAAAGACCCCGTCTCCCGGCACTAACCTGTCGGGAGTGGATTGAAACCAAGTTTATGCCGTTTTGCGGTTTTTGGGGCGATGTCTCCCGGCACTAACCTGTCGGGAGTGGATTGAAACTTCCCTGCGGATTTCACGAGGCTGGTGGTGGCCGCGGTCTCCCGGCACTAACCTGTCGGGAGTGGATTGAAACGCTGAGTTTTTGGGGTTTGATGTTTCCGATGTTCCGTCTCCCGGCACTAACCTGTCGGGAGTGGATTGAAACTTCGGCAGGGGGGCTTCCAAATGACCGCGCGGTCTAAGGCCCGGATAACTCAGTCTTGCGTCATGCGCCGATCCACCGCCCATCCCACCATGTTTCGGGTGGACCAAGTCCTGAAGGCTCGCTCAAGAGAGCCATCCTTCCTCCGTGGCGATATACGTGATGTCCGCCATCCACACGGCGTGCGGGCGATCGGCGGTAAATGTTTGGTTCAAGACGTTCTCGTGCACCGGCAACGTATGCCGAGAATTTGTGGTGGCTTTATATTTCCGTGTCACGCGAGAGCGCAACCGATGGTCGTGCATCAACCACGCCACCGTTTTTTGACTGATGCGCTCGCCTTCCCGCCGTCGAGACGGGGAAGCGGTGTTCATGAATGAACTGAAAGATTACTTCCGATCATTGGTGACGAGGCGCATCGCTTTTTTAGGATCGCCTTGTCCTCTTCGAGATCTCGAATACGCCGCTGCAAATCGCGCAGGGCTTGGTCTTCCGCCTTCCGATGCCCACTCCCGACAAAGGGTTCGACCGGGTCGGCTTTGTAGGCGGCAATCCACCCATACAACGTTTTGCTGGGAATACCGAGTTCGCGAGTCACTTGGACGCCACTCTTTTGTTGGGTCAACACGAGCTGCACCGCTTGTTCTTTAAAGGCGCGACCATAATGATTGGCCATCGGATATTCACCTCAATTGAGAATGATTGTATCATCTTGTCTCAATTCGAGGTGTCCACAAATTAGACTAACATCCAATTCAAGGTATGCCCCTAAATAAAGACATTTTGTATGTGGATTTCCAAAACGAGAACTTAGTCGTGCGTCAAGGGACTCATGACTTTATCGCGACAGTACCCGATTTGATAACCTTAGTTGACCCCATCACTGGTCAAGCCATAACCACCGAAAGGTTGCGCTATGGACAACGCGTGGCCGTACTAATGATTCCGGCGCCACCTATTATGAAAACGAAGAATATCTTGGAAATCTGGGGTCCCCGAAGGTTTGGCTATGACATTGATTATGTTCCGATGTCCACCACCTAACTCTAACAAGCACCTAGCGATCCCAAAGAACCCCACATCTCTATAAACCACATTCTTGGACTCTCACACGGATCCTCTAAGGACCAAGCGGAAGGGTGTTAACCTTTCCGCTTATTGTTATGGCGCGTCTCACGCAACACTGTGCGCCGCGACATGTCGTCCTGCTAGCAGAAGTTTGCGTTTGCACATTGCCGAGGGTAATTTGTAATCCAGTCTTGTTGATGAGGTTAATCTTATGAAACGCCACCTGTGTACCATCGTAGACCAACCCGCCCGCTCATAGACTCCATTCCTGAATCGTAGCGATGTCAACGCCGCCATGCAGTCAAACAGATATGTCCCTGGGGCATTAGACTCTCCCGCCATCGTTGGGTTACTGCCAACCAAGTGTCACCTTTTACGGATCGTATAAGCCTCTGTTGCCGCGGTGATAGCATCTGGGATTGCAGCTCCGGTGCTAAGCGTCATGGCAGCCGCGATGGTACCTTCGACGAGCGGCGCGTCGACAATATGCACAGGTATTGAACTTGATACGAGGTCAATGGCTGTTTCTGCCGAAATAAAGGCACTGCCAAGGTCCCCCAAAATTAGAATGCCATCCACTCCTTGCGCCAACAAGGACGTTATGCCGCTAGCTACCATGGACGCTGTGACTCCTAAACTATCTTCACCCCCTGCAGTTTCTATTGGAACCACCGAACCGCTGAGCTCTCGCGTTAAGTCCGCCAAACCGTTCACTAATTTTCTGGAATGAGAGACCAAGAGCATGCCCGTCATACAGACCCTCCTATAATGCGCCCTAAACACTGCCACCAAAGCGCCGAAGACGTGGCGCCTGGGTCAATATGACCCACACTGCGAGCGCCCAGATATGCCGCGCGCCCCTTTTTGGCCTGCAACGAAGCCGTGGCTTCGGCCCATTCTTTCGCGTGTGCGAGTTCAGCGTCTTGTGCCAGCGAAGACCAGATGGTCTTGTCACCCACCACGGCCTTGCCCCTTTGCGCGCGCCCCTTTTTGGCCTGCAACGAAGCCCGGATGCTCCGCCCGTATAATTTTTTACCACCAACAAAACTCCTGCCCCATGATCGGCTACGCGAATGCCTTCCAAGACCTGATCGGGGGTTGGTGAGGTAAATACCTCGCCTGCCACGGCTGCATCCAGCATGCCGTAACCCACATAACCGGCGTGAGCCGGCTCATGGCCGGACCCACCGCCGGAGACAAGCCCTACGCGTCCGGCTGGCTTCGGGGTGGCCCTTGTCAACACATGGGTTCCGGGGACTTGCTTAAGGTATTGGGGAAAGGAAATAACAAGACCCTCAAGCGCTTCTGCCACTAACGTGTCCGGACTGTTCATAATTTTTTTCAATGTCGTCGCCTCCTTTACATCTCACTGGGCTCAATCCAGTTCTTCGCGCGCTCGACCGCTCGCTGCCACTGTTGATAGAGATGATCCCGCGTGTCTTCCGCCATAGAGGGGTAAAACAGTGCATCCCGTTTCCATGCTTGGGCTAAAGGCTCAAAGCCCGGCCATACACCCGTCGCAAGACCTGCTAAAAATGCCGCTCCCATCGCCGTTGTTTCCGTAACTTGAGGCCGTTCCACCGTGCAATTTAATAAATCTGCTTGAAATTGCGCCAAGAACCTGTTCGCGATAGCGCCCCCGTCGACACGCAACATACTGATCTGCCGTCCAGAATCTTTCATCATCGCCTCCAATACATCGCGGCTCTGATAAGCAATCGACTCCAAGGCTGCGCGCACAATATGCGCGCGGTTGCTTCCACGGGTCAGACCAACAATCGTACCACGCGCATAGCTATCCCAATACGGGGCCCCTAATCCCACAAATGCTGGTACGACGTAGACCCCGCCCGTATCCGGCACAGACAAGGCGATACCTTCTGTTTCTTTGGCGTCATGAATTAATTGTAATTCATCGCGCAGCCACTGAACGACCGCACCCGTGATAAAAATTGAGCCTTCTAACGCATACGTCACCTGCCCGTTAATGCCCCATGCAATGGTTGTGACAAGGCCTTGATGCGAAGGAACCGGCTCCGCACCCGTGTTCATCAGTAAGAAGGAACCCGTACCGTAGGTGTTTTTGGCCGTACCCGGAGTCCAGCATCCTTGCCCAAACAATGCCGCCTGCTGGTCACCAGCAATGCCCGCTATGGGAATTTCTTTCCCAAACCACTGAGTGTCCGTGTATCCCGCAATTCCGGAGGAATCGACAACCGTGGGGCACATATTCTGCGGCACTTGCAAAATATTGAGCAAGTCGGCATCCCACTGAAGCGTATGAATATTGTAAAGCAGTGTCCTTGATGCGTTGGAATAATCCGTGACATGCTTCTTGCCACCTGTCAGTTTGTAAATCAACCAACTGTCAATTGTCCCAAAGGCCAAGTGCCCCGCTTCAGCGTCTTGGCGCGCTCCTGGCACATGGTCTAAAATCCATCCCACTTTTGTGCCCGAAAAATACGCATCCAAAACCAAACCGGTTTTTTCTTGAAAGGTTGACGTGAACCCTTGGGCCCGTAGCCTATCACAGACATCGGCTGTACGCCGACACTGCCATACAATGGCATTGTAGATGGCTTTGCCTGTCCTCCTGTCCCAGACCACCGTCGTTTCCCTCTGATTGGTAATGCCAATGGCCTTGATCTGCTCAATGGGCACGTTAGCTTGAGCAAGACACGCTTGAATAGATTGCCATTGCGATTGCCATATCTCTTCAGGATCATGTTCTACCCACCCCGGTTGGGGATAGATTTGCCTAAATTCCTGTTGGCCGGTGGCGACCGGCAAGCCCTGCTGGTCAAATAAGATCGCACGACTGCTCGTGGTCCCTTGATCGAGCGCTAACACATAGATCGCTTCAGACATTGACCGTTCCCCCTTGGGCTTCAGATTGAGGCTCGGGATCCACTAATCCCACAGCCGCTTTTGAGGTCATTCGCTTCTCCAGCGTCAATTCAATGAAGTATTTGTATACCACCACACCAATAACCGCCCCCACGAATGGTCCTAATATCGGAACCCACCAATAGCCAAAGGGTCCCGGAAAGGCATTCGGCCCCCATCCGGCCAACCATGTAAATAAACGCGGGCCAAAGTCACGAGCGGGATTGATAGCATAGCCAGCATCGACGCCGAATGACATACCAATAGCGGCCACCGCCATTCCCACAATAAAAGGACCGACATTGCCTTGCACTCCTAAATTTTTCATGTCCGTAATGGCCAAGACAAATAATATCAAGAAAAATGTGCCGATAACCTGGTCTAGAAAGGGACCAAACATGTTGGCGTGAAAATACGAGGCCGGAAATGTGCTGAAAATGCTAAACGTTGTCAATCCGCCGGGAGTTGATCGTGAAATCACATGATGTGCTGCGTTCCATGCATTAATAGCAGGATAATAGTCCACATAAACGATGGCTGCTCCTGTAAATGCACCGAGGGTCTGCGCGATCCAATAAGGAACAACCTTCTTCCAAGGCAACGCTCCGCGCAGAGCCATGGCTAACGTTACCGCCGGATTAATGTGGGCGCCTGTAATCCCGCCAGCCACGTATATGCCCATGACCACCGCCATAGCCCAACCCCAAGTTATTAATAACCAACCTCCAGCACCTTGGAAAATCACCAGTGTTCGGCCTGACATGGTTAGCCCTACTACCGCCACCGCAACACTACCGGCACCAAAGGCTAACAGCACCATGGTACCCAGGTACTCTGCTAACAGCTCACCCCAGGTCGTAGCGCGCCACCCGGTCTTGCCATATTTTTGCTGTGTCGACATGGTTTATTCCTCCATTGTCCTTGTTTAATTCCAACAAATAAAAATAAGCCCGCACTCAAACAGTGCACGGGCTTTCTCTTGTCTCTTGCCGTTCTATTTGTATTAAACAACGTCTTGTTAATTTATGCAAGACTCGTTTTATGTTGATGAGATGAATAATTCCGTAAATTTTTCATCTAACATAGGTGTTATGGCTCCCTCTTAATGAACAAAATTCAAATCAAAAGGAACGCCCTTAGACGTTCCCCGTCCACTGTCCATTTATTGCAGCAGAGGCTGTAATGCCTCCTCACACCGCTTCACAATAGCTTCATCGTCTGTCTGATAGTGTACAACGATTGCATCACCTGCCCGTACTCCAAGAGCCAAGACATTAAGAATGCTTTTGCCATTAGCTTGCTTTTCTCCAAAGGTGACTTGCACTGCTTCCGGACATAGCGCCATAGCCTGAATAAACTGCGCTGCCGGCCGGGCATGTAATCCTTGGGGGTCGGCAATCACATAAGAACGCGTAATCATAATCTCTGGTCATCCTTCCTGATATTGATTGGACTGATGCGGCGCCGTCAGAGAGGCCCGGTCCCATGATTGATGCCACAGGCGCTGGCTGCTGGTCGACACACTGATAGCGCCAGCGTTTAAGGCACCGGCCACATGTTCAGTCGTCGTAATAAGGCCTCCGGCTATCAAAGGCTTAGCGATGCGCTGGCACAGATAGCGAATGAGGACGGGCAACAATCCCGGCAGCACTTCCACGGCATCGGCATCGACATGCGCGATTTGTTGAATGCCAGACTCGACCGATTGGCTATCTAGTAAAAAAATTCTTTGGATGGCGGCCAAGCCCAGCTTTTTCGCATGCGTAATCGTATAAGGATGCGTCGTGATAATACCGTCAGGCGCCGCAAACTCTTGAAAAAAGCGAATTCCTTCAAAATCCCCATTGAGACCCTTAACCATATCGACATGCACAAAGACTTTGCAACCCCAGCGCTGCAACCGCGCCACACTTTCTGCGACACTATCAATTGTCCCCCCGAGAATGAAGACCCAGCAGGGACTGGATGGAGATAGGTCCTGCCATTGATTGGGATCTCGAATGGCCTGAATGATCACAGGCATATCACTTTTCTTGAGAGGCAATGTCCCCACTCCTTTGTGTCAGTGACAAAAAGCGTTGATAGAGCCAGTAGGCGGGATGTTTCGCCAATGCTCCTGTAATCTGCGTGAGATGCAACGCACACGTTCCGCTATCGACGATAATCCGATCATGGGTCTCTGTGACCTGCTCAAGCGCCGCCGCTCCCAAGGCATGAGCCGTTTTTTCATGCTCCTCTTTGAACGCATAGGATCCGCCCGCTCCGCAACAGGCCAAATTCAATGGTTGAGTGGCAGCTAAGCCCGCTTTGTCGGCAAGTTGCTCTAATATGCCGTCCCCACGCGACACACGGCTTCGGCACGTGGTATGAATCCAAGACGTGGTTTCCCCCTGTTCCTGTTCTGCCGTCATCCCCTTATGCATTGCATCCCAAAACCATGCAGGCGCCTTATCTAAAGCGAATTCCGAAAAGGATAGGACAGGTACAGGCAACGACAAATTCCAGTACAGCGGCCATTCTTCCCTGAGCGTGCTGTCACACGTCGCATTGAGTGTCACAATCTGCGAGAGATCCGTGAGACCTGGGGTCATGGCGTCATAGGTTGAGCGTGCAATGCGCTGTCCTTCCTCAGGTTGGCCGGCAGCATAAGCGGCGGCACCACAGCAATGACTAGCGTGCGGCAACAGCCGCACCGAAAACCCCCAAAGCTCCAATAATGCTTGAGCCGCTGACAGGACATCTTGGTCAAACCCCCTGCTATAACAGTCTACAAACAACCCCACAATCTGCCTAGTATCCGCTTGAGGTGAGGAAGACAACGGGGCCACACGTCTTTGGGGACGAGGCCAGCGACTTTGTGTGCCAAAGCCTAAGGGGCGGACCAAAAAGTTGGGGGCATTCGCTAGGCGCGGATAGCGCGCCACCCAGTGCGGATGCGCCAAAATACGGTCTCGCAAGTTGATACGCCACGTTTTCTTCTTAAGACTCTTATGTTGCGCAATAAGATGTGCGATGGGCACATGCACCGGACACGATGCCTCACACAACTGACAAAATGTGCAGTCATCGACGTGCTCGCTGGGTACAGTCAACGGGTTGGCTTGATACGCTCGAAACCAATCGGGCCCCAAGGCCTTAGGTCCGGGAAACTCCAAGTCCTGACCATAGACCGGACAGACACTAATACAGATGGAACATTTGATGCAGGCATCATCATTTTCCCACATGCGTGACGCTCCTTTCGGAGTTACAAGATCCAAGGTTGGAGAAAATCCCGGTCCGGCATAAACTCTGCCACACTGTTGCCAGAATCATGGCGCCTCCATTTCCATCTTGGTTGGGATTCCACCCCCCACATTGACTCCCGCATGCGGTCATCTCCGGCGTGCCGTAGTCGGCCGCTTGTCCCCATGAGTACAGATCAATGGCACGACCGGGTGGGATTCTTCCCACCACGGTGTCTCGAAGAGGATCTCGCAGGCGTCCGTCCACCATCACCTCAAGCCCACCTCCGAGAATGCCGCCCGTGGCGACAATCACATGGTCACTGTGCCACTGGCGCCCATCCGCCAAAGTGACCCGCCCCTTCTCGACTGAGGTGGCGCGCCCTGTTAAAAACGGCACGCCTTGTTTTTTGAGATACCACACCCAACGGTCGCGGATGCGCATCCCCCCTAAAGATGGCGTGACGAGGGGGTATTCAAACACCATCTGACCCAACGCCGTCGTCAGAGCTTGCAAGTTGTGCTCAGCCCTCCTGCGCCCTATCACTTGCGGCAGCAAAATCGGCCAGGTTTTAGGAATTTCTGGGGCCACCTTCTGGATTTCTGACACTAACCAACTTAGTCCCTCATCGGTATCCAGGTAGCTAGCCCACCGAATCGGCCCCCAAGAAGGTGTCCAAGGGGCCGGGTTAGGCAACACATGAAACCCTGCGTCCACGCTCGTTTGCTGCTGATAGGTGTGGCATTGAAAATCCGCCATGGAATCCGCCAAGCCTTGAAATCCGATAAACCAAACGGGCAGAAAGGTTTTTTGAACGTATTGCCACTGTGGCACAACAAACACCGGTTTTGACTTACCGGTGCACGTTATCGTCCACCAATTATGTGACGGGATATCGGCCGCAACAGGAATGCCAGCCGCTCGCTCAAAACGCACCAAGCTTTCCCAGAGGAAAGCCCACGTCTCAGCGGGCAGCATCAGCGGTTGACGGTCGAGTAAAGACCACGGGTTGCTGATATCGTCACTTGGAGCATGAAAATCAAAGCTACCGCTCCACAAAGGCAAACTGCCTTCCGAATCTGCCACGATCACACAGTCTTGCTGAACTTCCTGGATAAAAGAGGCGGCTAATAGCGCAGCAGGCCCTTGCCCAATAATGGTTATCGCGCTCATAGCGTCACCCCTTCTGAGCTAGGCCATGAATTTTTGAGCCCTGGTGAGTTGCCATCCCCCGGGGATTTTAGACGATTCACCACCACCGGAAACTTGCGGTGCGCAAACAAAATCATTAATCCATACGAGAGATGCATCGGGATCGGATCTTCAAACAGGTCGGCGACGGCTCCGGCCCAAGGGCCGGCCGCGTTGACAACGGCGTCACACCCTACCTCGACTTCCCCATTCGGACCTTGAGCACTCACGCTTGTCACCCGACCGTTCACGGTCTGTATTGCGGTAACGCGGTGTTTGCTCAATAATGTCCCGTCATGGGCAAGCACGTCTTTAGTCAGCATTTGCAAGAGATGAAAGCCTTCCAAGACCCCATCGGGCACCCAATACGCTGACGCCACCCGTGTTGTCAAGTCCGGATACCGCTGATGCACGGCGCGAGGATCCAATGCCGTCACGGGAATGCCGGCACGATCACAGCCCTTCAGCCACGCCTGTTCGAACCCGGGATCATCATCCTCCGAACGAACAAATATCCCACCCGTCTGCTCAATCGCGTCCGGAGCCACCGCCCGCAACAACGTATTTTCACGGTAACAATCTTCAGCAGCGGTCGGATCGGTCACAACGTAGCGCGCTCCACTGTGCAAGAGACCATGAAAACGCCCCGATGTCCCAAAGCCTGGTTCCCACTGGTCCACCACCGTGACCTTCACGCCCCGCAAGGCCAGGTCCCTTGCCACCCCCAATCCAGTAGCGCCCGCCCCTATCACCACGACCATTTTCCTACCTCCCATTAAAAAAGCCCGACGACACCTGAGGGGTGTCGCCGAGCTCTCTTTATCTCTGCTCAGACAAATACCGTGAAATTTTCGACTCGCTATTGACTTCATAAAATATTATGAATCATAGTGAAAGCATTGTAAAGTGCCTCGTGGTTGGGAACACGAATACATCCTCAACGCTCTCCCACAATTTATCAAGAGAAGGTGACATATAAATGCACTATTCCTGTCGTGTGTTATCTCCCGGGAGCACCACTGGCCCTATTCATATCGTACAAGCCACCTCAGAAGCGCCTAGCACATCCACCAACGTGCAACAAGCCCGGGAGAGCGCTGCCTTGCAATTAGAGACGCAGGCCCAGCACGTTTCTACCGGGGCGGATATCTTGTTAGCCCAAAAATCCATGTTAGAAGATCCCGAACTCCTTGCCCGCGTCGAAGCGCTCATCAGCAGCGGTGTTAGCGCGTATAGTGCCATCGCTCAGGCTTGCGACGAATTTGCCAACACCTTGCTGCAAGTTGACGACCCGTACCTCGCCCAACGTGCGGCGGATATTCGCGAAGTGGGTCAGTTATGGCAAAATGCGTTGGCCCCTGTTCAAGAAGATGCCTGCCCACAAGGCTCTATTGTGCTCTGTGAGACCCTTTTGGTCCAAAACATTTTGACATGGGCCGAAATCCCGGTCGCTGGGGTGATTTGCACGCAAGGCAGCCCCCTGATGCACGCCGCCCTCATTGCTCAAAATCTTGGGATCCCTGTAGTTGTTATGGACAAAGCCGCCATTCGTGACATGCATGAAGGACAAGTTGTCAGCATCGATGGTGCCAATGGCGTGGTCGATACCGAGGCCCAAGCTCCTGCTTCAAGCCCCACTGAGCAGGGATTGCTAGGTCATACAAACCCCATCACCCTCCCAAGCGGGCGAACGGTTGAGGTGCGCGCCAACATCGCATCCCTCGTCGAAGCCGGCCGAACCACAGCGGTTGGCGCAGACGGGGTAGGGCTTTTTCGCACGGAAATGCTGTTAGAACAAGCCGGCCGTCTCTTATCCATCTCCGAACAAGAAGAGATATACCGTGATGTTCTTCGGAAGAGTTCAGGACCAGTGATATTCCGAACTTTTGACATTGGAGCCGATAAATCGCTGGCCTTTTTAGACATGCCCTCTGAGCCGAATCCTGCCTTGGGCACACGCGGCATGCGGTTATACCGGACCCATCCTACCTTGTTTCAGGACCAATTAACCGCCCTTTACCGGGCCTCCGAAGTCGCTCCCATGTCCATTATGTTTCCGATGGTAACAACCACCGAGGACTGGGATTTTTGTCGCGATCAGGCTAAGCGCGTGGCTTCCACGGTGTCATCATCCCCGGCCAATGACGTTAGCCTCGGCGTCATGATCGAGGTGCCGTCCTTAGGATTTTTAGTTCCCGAACTTGCCTTACATGGCGCCCATTTTGCCTCATTAGGCACGAACGACTTGTCGCAATACTTCTTTGCCACCGATAGGGAATCGGACGCTTCTTATCATAGTGGTCTCGCCCTGCTCCGCTTCATCCACGCCATTGCAGCGAGTGCACGCGACGTTCAGTTGCCATTAGGTGTTTGTGGAGGATTAGCGGCCGATGTCCCGTGGGCCATTTTGTTTGCGGCCATGGGCATTTATTCCTTAAGCGTGCCTCTTCCTTCTGTTCAACCCATAAAGGCCGCTCTATCCCGCCACCAGGAGTACGAGAAGCTGGTTGCACAAGCTATTCAAGGCGCCCATGATTATGCACGGATAATGGACTTGCTAAGACAAGAGGGACCATAAGGACAACGATAACGGGGGTTTCGCGCTTTATTCAAAAGGCCTCCTCTGCAAACAACCATGAGCCCAGGACATGTGGAGAGCTTTTTTGCTGGATTCGAGCAAGCCTTCTTGTCTTTCTTTACCAATTTTAGGTTTGTTGGAATTTCTCCTGTACGCTACAATGCTCATAACGTCATTGGGTGCCCGAACGGGAGAATAGGAAATCCGGTGGAAGTCCGGAGCGGTCCCGCCACTGTAATCGGTGAGACGCATCAACACGTCACTGCCCCTTTTGGGGTGGGAAGACGATGCTACGATGACCCGAAGCCAGGAGACCTGCCCAATTGACAAAGGCTACGAGGGCGTGATGGTAAAATGCCTGACCTATTAAGGTCGGGCATTTTTTTCACCCCATCTTGGCCCAACTCGTTCTAGAACTTACGGTGACTAAGGAGAGAACAACGATGGCAACAACTTTAACTGACCTCGATCAAGTACTGAACAACATTTTGCCTAAGGACCGATTGATTCACCGCGACATGCAAAATCATTTAGATGCCTTAATCAAACCTCCTGGGAGTTTAGGCCGGTTAGAACGCTTGGCGTGTCAGCTCGCGAGCGCCGAGCGCACCCTCAGACCTGCTGTCGATCCAGCGATTACGCTCATTTACGCAGGCGATCACGGCGTCGCATCGCTCGGGGTATCACAATATCCGGCAAGCGTAACAGCCCAGATGCTCAGTGCCTATCAACACCAATTTGCCGCCATTTCCGTTTTGGCGCGTCATGCTGGGAGTGTTGTAAAAGTCATTGACGTCGGCGTGAACGGCGAATGGACCAATGACGATCGTGATAAGATCGTTGTCTCTCAAAAAATTCGGCCCGGAACCCGCAATTTTGTGGACGAGTCCGCCATGACGCCGGACGAATGCCTGATGGCGCTTACTATAGGCATTCAACGCGCAGAAGCCGCCCATGCCCAAGGCTACCGTGCGATTTTATTAGGAGAAGTGGGCATTGGCAATACGACCATTGCCGCCGCCTTAGCGTCGGCGTTATTAAATGAATCGCCCCGCACCATGACGGGACACGGCACGGGCATTGACCAAGACCATTGGGAACACAAAATCCGAACGGTTGAAGCGGCACTGAAACGCCATCATCGACCGGATTTAGAGCCTTTTGACGTCCTTACACGACTCGGAGGGTATGAAGTTGCGGCCATGGTGGGAACCATTTTGGGCGCAGCCCAGCACCATATCGTAACCATTTTGGATGGCTATCTCACCGGTGTTGCGGCCTTGCTCGCGGTGCGTTTAGCCCCCGCCGCGGTCGACTATCTTGTCGCCTCCCACCAATCCGCAGAACCGGGCCATGGCCGGGTACTAAGCGCTTTAGGCCTAAATCCTCTGTTGGAATGGGGCTTGCGCTTAGGGGAGGGCAGCGGCGCCGCATTAGCTTTGCCCCTGCTGCGTCAAGCCTGCGCCATCGCTAGCGAAATGGCCACATTTGAAGAAGCCGGGCTGACTGAAACCCCTGCCCCCCTTGAATCGCCTTGGGCCATCACACGCCATCAGTTTTCCTGGCCTGAGCGTGCAGCCGTCTACCGGGCCATTGAAAGCCGTCGCGATATCCGGCAGTTTCGTTCCGACCCCGTGCCTCCCGAGATTTTAGAGCGCTTGTTGTGGGCGGCCCATCATGCGCCATCTGTCGGCTTTTCACAGCCGTGGGACTTCATTCTAATTACAGATCCCGCCATCAAACAACAATTAAAAAGCTTAGCAGATCGCGAACGACAAGTTCAAAAGCTGTACTTTGATGACGACCGCGCTCAACAGTTCTTACAGCTGAAATTAGAAGGATTACTCGAGGCGCCCATTGTCCTAGTGATTACCGCCAACCTCGAACGCGGAGGACCCGAAGTGCTTGGCCGCCACACGATGGAGGAAACGACTCTCTATTCTGCCGTATGTGCGGTGCAAAATCTTTGGCTTGCCGCCCGCGCGGAAGGTGTCGCCGTGGGCTGGGTAAGTTTATTTGAACCGCGTCACCTGCGCCAAGTTCTGGAAATCCCTCCTGGTATTCAACCCGTTGCCGTCCTGTGTGTCGGCTATACTGATCATTTCCCGCCAGAACCACAACTGAAAACAGTTCGGTGGGCGGATGCCCTCGCCGTCAAAGAGTTAGTGCATTGGCAAACTTGGACCGGAACAACGCCTCCTACGCTATAAGAAGCAACGCACACTAGGCAAGAGCCCTTCCGGGGCCGTGTCTATCCACAGCACGGCCCCTGTCACAAATTTCTTGTAACCGGCACGGGAACAGCCGCGTTGTTCTAGACAACGGCATTATTTTGCCACCAAGGAGGCCTCATAACATGTTCACACGACAATATGGCATCATCAGCGCAGCCATATTTTTGGGCAGTATAGTCCTCGTCGGCTGTGGCACCAAGAGGCATCCCGTGACCGGTTCTCACCATAATCATTCACGAACTGTGAATCCATCCTATTCCACATCCCCGCCGACCACACCGTCATCACGTCCCGTATCCTCATCTCCCTCCTCCACCTCTTCGCCTATCACGCCGAGTTCTCCATCTACGGCGCTGCCATCCGCGCTACCCAGTTGGTCCTCCAGCACGCACGCGGAAAGCGCAATTCTGTATACCCATCAACAACAATCATTTATCATGCAGGCGGCCCAGTCCATCGGCTTGCCCGCGGCGGCTGTCCCTATGCGCGGGTTCGGGTCGCAATACCAGTACACGCAAAGAATCCTTATGAGCGGGGGAGGATCTATGCTCGTAATACAATATAGTAACTTTAGTGTTCAGGAGTTTACCAGGCCAATACTCACAGGTCGCACAGTCTTAAGAACGGTGCCCCTCACGATATTGGGTTCTTCGGTTACCGGAACGTGGAATCAAGCCGCATCCGCGAGTCAGAGCGCACCGCCTTTAACTTTTCATAGGCAAGGCATATACTACCTCATTCAAGGTTCCCGTACCTTATCACAAACACAAGTCTCTACCATTGCGGAATCTTTAACCAAACTCTAACGCCTATTCTCTGGGAATGGCACGGCAAAACGGTCCTCATTTAAGAAGAGCGTTTTGCCCTCTACTTGACGAAGTCACACAAGACTTTAGCTGGCAACGCATTGAAGGTATTGTTAAACAGACGTGTCTATCCCGCTTCTGCGGATGTCTTTAATTCCTGGTCTCTGCTGTGTCACACCTAGGCATCTTGTTGGACAGCTTCAAGCTCTTGTGGTGCGGGAAAGAATTTACTGCGGTGGGCTGTTCAGATTGGGTCCGCTGAACGTTTTGCCAATAGTTTCGGTATAAGGCGATCCCAATTACCGCGAACAAGGCGACTTCAAATAGTGGATTGTCATACCATGGATTGGCTATTTCAGGAATCACAACAAGAACCCCCATACCACCGCCAATCAGGATCATCAGTGTCCCTAAGGCGACTCGCAGACCCGGTCGCCCAGCAAGCCAGCTCTGATTGGCGGCAAATAAACCTGGTGCCATGCGCGGCATCATAATAAGCCCGAGTCCCAAAGCAGCGTGTACGATAGCACCTGCTAACACACTTGCGGCCACTCCAAAAGGCGTCCCGGTCAACCCGGTTTGGATTAAGACCACGCTAGCCAGTGCCGCCCCAACAGTTAAGGCCCGTACCGGCGTTTTCTTCGAGGATAAATGCTTAAGACCTTGCGGCACGAGTCCGTCTTCGGCAAAGGCCAACAACATCCGCGATTGGCCCATCATTCCGGGCAAGATTGTCTTAAACACAATGGCCGCAACGGCGAAACTTAAGAGAATAGCTGCCCACGCGGGTAAAAACAATCCCGTTAGTGCAGAAGCATTCGCCAATGACTTGTGGCCCGTCGCGATAAGGCCCGCGATAACCGACCAAGGCGCCATATGATAGAGCGCCAAGGCAAATGTGACGTACAATATCGCAACCAAGCCCAGCACCACCAGGACACTGCCACTCACCACTTTGCGTGCTTGACGCACCTCGCCGCCCGCATATGTCGTGCTGCGCAAACCTGCATAAGCGAAATACAATATGGGCAAGGCCTCCAAAAATGCTGCCCAATGCGGTGAAGAACCCGCGTGTGCATTTAAAAAGGCGAAGGACAGATGGTCGTGTTCAGCCAGCTTCTGCGCTAAGGTGCTGGGCCCATGAGAAAACCCGACAACAATGACCGTACTAGCCGCCACCGCGATAACCGCCGTCGCCACCTTCACTAATGTTCCGACATGCTTGACGCCTCGGGCATGAATCGCCCACGCTCCCCATATCATTATCAACCCCGCAACGACCGTGCCCATGGGTGTGGCCAGCCATGTCCCCAGACCAGAAGCAATAGGCATCAGGGCAGCGGACAAAAAAGACGGCGCGGTATAAGCCAAAAACCCCATACTGGCGGTTGCGCCAAACCATGAGACGACATGGACAATGAACCCGGCTTGCGGCCCCAGACTACGCGAGACAAAAAGATATTCTCCGCCAGCACCCGCAATAGAGTGAGAAAAGAACCAATAGGTCAAGGCCAAAACGGTGGCGAGTAAAGCGTCCACAATTAAGGCCAACGGAACATGAGGACCAATGCCAGGAACCTCGGCTTGCACCTGGGCGGTCAAATAAAAGATCCCAGCCCCCACCTCACTTGTAATGCCTAATCCAATGACGGCTAACCATCCCAGATCTTTAGCGAGCTGCTGGGGCGGTTGCAATCGACCAACATCTTGTCCCAATGCACGATTTTCTGCCATGGTTGTCCATCCTCTCTATCTGGCATCAATGGTCGACGGTGCATAAAGATTTGTGGTCACCAAACTGTTTTTAATCACGCGTAAGACCTGGTCATTCTGTTCCGGGGTGCCAATCGTAATGCGGGAAAAACCCGGTAAGCCCATTGTCTGACCGGAGCGTATCGCAATATGGGCACTATCCATAGCATGGCTGTGATCCTGCCATGCCACACTAATAAAATTGGTCTGAGTGGGGTAGACCGAAAGGTTCCACGCGGTCATTTCCCGTACCATCAACTCCCGCTCGCGGCGGATGATGGCTCCATATTCCCGGTATGCCGCCTCTGCCGCCGAAGACAGTGCCGCTTCTGCGCCTTTTAAGGCTAAGCGGTTGGGCATAGCCCGACTCATGCGGCGCTGCACCGCCTGCGCCACGGCCGCATTCGCAGCCAAGAGATACCCTAAGCGCATACCCGCCATCCCATAGTACTTAGAAAAGGTACGGGAAATTAAGAGGTTGTCATAGCGTGCTAATAGCGTTTCAGCCCCAGGCTGTCCTTTGGCATAGGCATCGGTCATTTCCCAATAGGCTTCGTCCAACAATACCGCCACCTCTGAGGGGACCTCGTCCAAAAACGCTGCAATTTCGGATAAAGGGAGGTATCCTCCTGTGGGATTATTGGGATTGCAAAGGATGATAAGGGATGTTCGCCCATTAACAGCTTGTAAGGTCCCGAATAAGTCTAGGCACCCATCACTGCGAAGAGGAACGTGGCGAACCACGGCTGACTGTGTTCGTGCGATGGCTTCATATAAAGGAAACGAGGGCTCAGGAATAATCATCTCGTTAGGCACTTGGGTCAATCCTCGAATCAGATGTTCAATAATATCACCCGACCCAGATCCCAAGACAATCTGATCCGGAGCAAGGCCCAACCGTTCAGCCAACACGCGTTTTAAAGACGAACCACTCGGGTCAGGATAATATTGGCCTCGCCATGTCAGTTCCTCCACGACGGCGGCCCGCACCACGTCAGGCAATAAAAAAGGCGATTCATTAGCGTGAAGACGAATAAACTCTCCTGTTAAACGCAAGGCCCCACGATCTAAAGATCCTTCCGGCATCACATTCCACCGCATCAGCTTTTGCTCCCTTCTGTAGTCGCTATACCGCCGACTTTCTCCCTCTCTTTTTGTGGATTTTTCTGTTATATTACCGAATTGTCTTCTATTTTTCTTGTAATCTATTACACAATTTACTCAGATATCTAACATTATTATGCTTTCTATGTTAGATATTTGCAGAAAGCGCTCGCGTCTTTAGAGAAATGGAAATCCTCGATCTATCATTCGCATGCTTTGCTCTTGTTTAGGCATTGATTGCCGCACTATTCTCAACATATCGGAAGAAAATATGATAAATTTATTGTGTTAAATGCACAGGAATTCACCCGGGCCCTTCCTCTATGCTCTTCATTACTCCTTGCTCGGAACCATGCAAGGATAGGTACCTTTATAATTTTTTGACTCCGTAAAAATAAACGCGGCAGTATACGCCCGTCCGTATGATGTGGACAAGAACAGCATCTGAGTATCAAACTTTGCGACCAGAGCGGAGGCGCATTCCTATGACAATGAGAAAGATCTCGAAAACCTTCGGAGTCATCACCACCAGCGCGTTGTTGTCGGCAGGACTTGCGGCGTGCGGCACCAACGCGACCTCGCCACCTGCGGCTGTGAGTAAGGCCGGGCATATCACGAAAGGCGGCACCATTGTCGACGCGTTGGGCCCTCTCATTTCAATCAATTGGTACAATCCACTGCGTCCCAACGCTGACAACAGCCTCTACGATGCTTGGGCGGCATCACTGATGTACAAAGGACTCTTCCATATCGCATCCAATGGCACCATTGACTATGCGCGTAGCATCGCTAGCAGCATTCATTGGAACAAGACGGGCACCGTTTATACCATAACCATGAATAAGAAGTGGCATTGGTCCGACGGGACTCCCGTGACGGCGCAAGACGTCTTGTTTACGTGGCACTTAATTAAAGCCGCGTCTTCTCCGAATGCGCCGGCCCCATGGCCATATTCTGGAGCAGGGTCTGGCGGCATCCCCACGCTCATTCGCAGTGTCACGATTTTAAATTCCCATGCGTTTCAAGTCACGCTCACACAGCCCGTCAACCAAATTTGGTTTGAATATAACGGACTTGCGGATTTGTTACCCTTACCAGCGCAATCGCGGAACCAATATCCTAACAACGTCAACCAAGAATTGACGTACTTAGCCAATAACGCTGATAATGTCTCTTTTTTTCATGTCGTCGATGGCCCCTTTCGCATTGTCAATGCCGTGCAAAACAATTCCTGGACCTTTGTGCCCAATATTCACTATGATGGTCACAAACCGTATATCAACAAATTGATTTTGGCGTATGAGACGTCGGAAACGTCTGAAGTCAACGGACTAAAAACGGGAACCATCCAAGTCGGCTACTTGCCGTTATCCATGTATTCCATTCGTCAGCAATTGCCCCAAGACAAACTCTATACAGCCTATACGTATTCCATTGCGCGCAATCCGTTAAATTTCCGCAGCCCCCAAGTCGGGAGCATTTTGCGCCAACTGCCGGTGCGCCAAGCGTTGCAAATGGGCATTGACCAACCCGCAATTATCAACACGCTCTATCATGGCATGGGCGTGTTGGGAACTGGTCCTGTCCCCCTTCATCCCCCGACATTCCTGGCCCCCCAACTCACGCAGCCCATTTACCCCTTCAACATTAATGCCGGCAAAGCCTTGCTAGAGAAAAATGGATGGCATTTAGTCAACGGCGTGATGACCAATCAGCAAGGTCAAAAGCTCGTTTTCAACATGCAATTTGCTGCAGGGAGCAACACTACACTAGACATGGCTCAGCTGATGCAGCAAGATTGGGCCAAAGAAGGGATTAAAGTCTCTCTGACACCCGTCGAGTTTGTACAAATGCTGCAATATCACGCCCAACCCAGTAAATGGGAAATACAAACCGGGCTCAACTGGAGTTATGGCGGCAGTTATCCTACCGGTGGCGGGATGTATGAATCAGGTGGCGGATACAATTTCTACGGCTATAGCAATTCAGAAATGAATAAGCTCATCGCCGCCACACACCAGCCCCAACCGTCCCCACAAGCGGCTCAGCAAGCTCTTGATGCCTATCAAGTGTTTGCGGCCAAGCAATTGCCTAATTTGTGGATGCCCATGCCGGAAGATCTAGGAGAAGTCGCGCAGAATGTTCATGGCGTCAAGGAATCCGCGAATAATTTTACCAACGCCATCTCGCCCCAATATTGGTGGATATCCCCTTCCTAAGCATGGGATCAGCTTTGACACAACACGGTTCTCATCAAGAGACAGCACGTTTAGAGGTGTGCTGTCTCTTTTTTCGATCTCTAAAAATCCCAAAGAATCCTCGGATGCCCCTAAAGAAAGCAATGCCCATAGCCAATGTCCGTATCCGGCGGTACCGCGGTAATCAATCCCGTTATACCCCACCCAATCCCTTCTCGCCGACCACCCACTGCCCTCGCACCATGACCCGCGCCACAGGATTGTGACCCGCGCGGTATGGAATCATCGCCAGTTCATCGGTATCCAAGATTAGTACATCAGCTTGTTTCCCGACTTCCAGTGAGCCGATTTGTTGATCCAATCCCAAGACATAAGCGGCGTTAATCGTCACCGCAGACAGCGCTTCTTCGGGTGTGAGATCAAAGAGATGAACCGCTAGCGACATCGTCAACGGGATGCTCGAGATGGGCGCAGTCCCGGGATTGAAATCGGTGGCAATCGCCACCGCTCCGCCAGCGTCAATTATTTCGCGCGCTGGCGGGCGCACCGTTTGCTTCATACTATATGTTGCCGCTGGCAACAGTACCGCCACCGTACCGGATGAGGCTAATCGCTCCAAATCCTCAGCAGCCAAGTAGTCAAGATGATCGAGACCACGCACCGCTAGGTCGAGTCCCATCTTGGTTCCTCCCATGCGGCTCAATTGGTCCGCATGCAGTCTGGTTAGCAGCTGACGCTGCGCGGCCTCTACGAGCAATGGCTGCGCTTCACTAGCAGTAAAAGCGCCCTCTTCGACAAAGGCATCGACAGCGTCCAGTAGCCCCTCATCGTAAGCCGCCGGCCAAAGCTCGTGCATCACTTGATCAATCCATAAGGATCGTGACGTCTCGGGCGGCGGCGCATGCAGAAAAAGTCCGGTGGAAACAATCCGTTGCTTGACTTGCTTGCGCAGCGTCTGAATGAGGCGCAGCTGCCGCAACTCGTCGCGCACGCTCAGGCCATAGCCACTTTTCATTTCCATGGTGGTCGTTCCTGTCGTCAGCATCTCACCAGCCAGCGCCCGAACAAAGCTAGTGACCTGGTCATCTGACGTTTGCCGCAATTGTCGACTTGAGCGAACAATCCCGCCCCGCGCATGGGCAATCTCTTCATAGCGCTTGCCGGCAAGCCGCAGGCGGTATTCATCGGCCCGCCATGCAGCAAAAGGGAGATGGGTATGGCAATCTACAAATCCTGGAATGACCGCACGTCCCTTAGCATCCCACACGGCATGCACTCCGGGATATTGCGCCACAATGTCCTTGGTAGGTCCCACCGCCTGGATGATATCGTCCTCTATCATTAAAGCACCATCTCGGATCGGCGGTTCTGCCGGAAGTGCTTGGCCTCGCCGGGGTGCTCTAGAGGTCTTCACCGGAAAAATCGTGCCATGAATAATGAGCTGACGCATGACATCGCTCGCTTTCCGTTGTGTTTAGCATTCGCCTCGCGCTAGGGGATTCTACGCGCGAGTATCCGAGGGGATGTTGGATGCCGGACCCACAAAAGGCGCTCGCATGCGCGCACTGTGCGCCAGCATGGTTTTTTCCGCTAAAGAATAGCCTGCATCGGCATGACGAATGACGCCGATGCCCGGATCATTGAAAAAGACCCGCGACAAGCGTCCCGCACTGTCATCACTCCCATCCGCCACCACCACGGCGCCCGCGTGCAAGGAATAGCCGATGCCGGTGCCTCCGCCATGATGGAAGGACACCCAGTGCGCGCCCGCTGCCGTATTAAGCAAGGCATTGAGAATCGGCCAGTCCGCAATCGCATCCGAACCGTCTGCCATTTTTTCGGTTTCCCGGTATGGCGAGGCCACCGAACCCGTGTCATGGTGATCACGTCCGAAGACGACGGGTGCCGACAATTTACCCTGAGCCACCCACTCGTTGACCCGCACCGCAAATGCGTCACGTTCGCCCAGACCCATATAGGCAATCCGGGCCGGGAGACCCTGGAACTGAATATATTGCTGAGCCAACGTAAACCACCGCCGCAAAAGGGGATTATCCCCAAACATATCGAGGGCGAGTTGATCGAGTTGGTATAATTCTTCCGGTCTGCCGGACAATACGGCCCACCGGAATGGACCTTTGCCTTCACAGAATAAATCGCGCAAATAGGCCGGCACGTATCCTAAAATTTCAAAGGCGTCGGTTACGCCCTGATCAAACGCTTCACGCCGAATGTTATTGCCATAATCAAAAGTTTGGGCCCCTGCACGCTGCAGCACCAACATATTTTCGACGTGGTGGGCAATAGACTGCCGGGCTTTCTGCAGGTATTGGCTCGGGTCTTCAGCACGCAGAATCGTGGCTTCCTCCACAGTCAATTCATCGGGAATATACCCGACCAACGGATCATGGGCCGCAGTTTGATCCGACAAGACATCCGGCGTAATCCGTTCCGCCACAAGGTATTGCAATAATTCATTGGCGTGGCAATGCACCCCAATAGAGAGTGCGCGTCCTTCCGCCTTGGCCTGTAACGCGATGTTCACGGCTTCGGGGATACTCTCCAACCCAACATCCAAATACCCTGAATCCAAACGCTTTTGAATGCGGCGTGCATCCACTTCGGCCAATAACGCCACCCCATCAAGCATTTTCACAGACAGAGGCTGAGCGCCCCCCATGCCCCCTAACCCCGCCGAAACATAGAGGCGTCCGCGCAGTGTACCGTCAAAATGCTTGGTCGCTAAAGCCGCTAGGGTTTCAAACGTTCCTTGAATCACACCTTGACTCCCGATGTAAATCCACGATCCTGCGGTCATTTGACCGAACATGGTTAAACCCATTTGTTCCAGCCGGTCAAATTCCTCCAGGGTCGCCCACTTCCCCACAAGATTAGCATTGGCAATCAGCACACGCGGCGCTCCCGGCTGCGTCTTAAAGACGCCGACCGGCTTTCCCGATTGGATGAGGAGCGTTTCATCATTGTCCATGGTCAGCAAGCTTTCCACAATCTTGTCATAAGCGGGCCATGACCGGGCCGCCCGCCCGCGTCCGCCGTACACAATGCGCTGTGCCGGATTTTCCCCAACTCGCGCATCCAAGTTGTTCATGAGCATCCGCAATGCACCTTCTTGACCCCATCCTTTACAGTGAAGTTCGGGGCCAGTGGGGGCTTGAATTTCGCTGTGACGCGTAAAATCCTGCATTGACAAAGACCTCCTTTGATATGTGTCCAAACCCTTTTATTGCCCGCTCCAGCGCGTGCTCACATTTTGGACCTGCTGAAACAACTCGTTGGCATCTACTGTGACAAGCTCGCCGTCTGTAACCACCGCCCGTCCGCCCACCACGACATGCCGAATAGCTTCTGGACTCATGGCATACACAATATTGGCTAACAGCGTTTGGGGCGACCACGGTAACAACGAGACATGCGTTAAGTCCACCGCCACGAAATCAGCCAAACGGCCTACCGCGATGTCTCCGGCGTTCACCTGAAGCATCTGCGCCCCAGCTGTGGTACCCATCGCCCATACGGAGGACGCGTCCAACGCGGTGGCATCCAAGGTGTGGACTTTTTGTAGCAAAGCGGCCATCCGCATTTCTTCAAAAATGCTCGCACGGTTATTGCTACATCCCCCATCCGTACCTAGGCCCGCTGTCACCCCGGCCGTTCGTAGCGCTCCAACCGGCGTCACTCCGTCTGCTAAAAACATATTGCTAGATGGGCAATAGGCAAGGTGAGCCTTGGCTTCGCCCAATAGGGCAATATCGTCAGCATTGGCCCATGTTAAGTGAATCGCAATCATGCGGTCGTCCAGCGCGCCCATTTGCTGCAAATGCGCGACCGGCGTAAGGCGCGTGCGCGCTTGACACTCTTCGACCTCGAAAGGCTCTTCGGCGACATGAATATGCCAAGGCGTATCCATCTCACGCGCCAGGGCTACCCCGGCCTGAATCATCTCGTCCGATGCCCCGTGCACACTGTGCGGCGCTGGATGAATCGACACCATCGGATGCCCTTGATATTTGACCGCCAGCGCCCGCGTGCGGCGTGTAGCTTCTTCTGGCGTCTCCCGGTAAGCGGCAGGTGCTCCCTCCCAGTCATAAAACGTCCGGGCTAAGACCAGCCGAATACCCACGTCAACTGCAGCCTGAATCACGGCCTCATCATTTTCAAGGCCGTGGGAATGGACGTAAAAAAAGTCTGCGACGGTCGTAATCCCATGCCGCAGCATTTCGCTAAAGGCCAGCTTAGCGCCCCAGTAAATCGCTTGCGCGTCTAAGTGCGGCGTGACCCGGTACAGCGCTTGATCACGCCAGACTAAGAAGGGTTCATCCACGGCTAAACCGCGCAATAAATGTTGAAAGGAATGCGTATGCGTATTCACGGTGCCCGGCACCATAGCCAAGTGCGGCCAATGATAAGACACCGCATCCGGATATTGGGTTAAAATTTTTTCTTTGGGGCCAACCGCGACAATGCGGCCATCTTGGGGACTGACCACGACGCCAAAGGCCTGCGCAAAGGCCCCTTGATGCCATACCCACTCCGGATAATAAGCCACGAAAGCGTCTATCACCGGATTCCCTCCTTAGCCAGCGTTTCATCCCACTGCACGAGAAAGTCGGTGAGCACCTGCTGGGCCGTGAGAATATCATCATCCTCACACGCTTCATCGGGACAGTGGCTTTTCCCATTGTTGCGGATAAAGAGCATCCCCGTTGGCACACGGCGGGCCATATGCGCCGCGTCATGGCCCGCCCAGCTCGCCATAACCGGGGCCGCCATCCCACGGTGGGCAATGGTTTCAGCCAATAAGGTTTGCATGCTTTGATCCATGGGACTAGGCGGCTGGTTCAATATCACATGACGATTCGCCGTAATCTGGTGGCTACGGGTCCATGCTTCCACCGCCTCCCAATACCCTTGAGCGACCTGTTGCAAAAGGTCCATGTCGGGCGATCGCCATTCCACGATAAATTCGACCCGAGAGGGCACAATATTCACCGCGTTTGGATAAACGTCCACAAATCCCACGGTGCCCGTGACTCGGCCCGTATAGCGGGCCAACCACTGCTGAAAAATCATCATAACCTGCGCAAACGCTTGCACGCTGTCGTGTCTGAGCGCCCAAGGTGTCGTCCCGGCATGATTTTGCTCGCCCACTAACGTCACGGCGTGCCGAATAATCCCCGTAATCGTGGAGACTACGCCCAGAACTTCCCCGCTGTCTTGCAGGCGTGGCCCTTGTTCGATATGCGGTTCTACAAAGCCCCGGACATCGTCCAGTGACAAATCGTGAGCATCAGGACTGGCCCCTGCGGCCTCAAGGGCCTTCATGACAGGCCGACGCTCATCATCCGTGACCGAGACAATATCTTCCCACGACAAAACCCCGGTTAAAAGGCGGCTCCCCAAGGTAGACAACCGAAATGCATTGGGTTCTTCGCCGGTAAACACTAAAACGGCCAACGTATGTTCGGGGGCATATCCGGACTCCTTTAAGCTCTGAATCGCTTCAAGCGCCATCAGTACCCCAAGCGCACCGTCATAGGCACCCCCGTGAGGCACGGTATCCAAATGCGATCCCACGGCCAACACCCCAGAGCGCTTGCCGGGGTAACGCGCCCATATATTGCCCGCCGCATCAACGTGCAGGCTTAGCCCCGCCTGCTGAGCTTCTGACACAAACCACTGGCGGGCATCAATCTCCGCTGCACTACCAAACGGGCGGGTAATACCGCCTTGAGGATCTTGGCCAATCACGCGCAATTGCTCTATACGCGATAACAAGCGTTGTGAAGAAATCGCGGACATCCATCCATCTCCTTGTGCTCAGTGATGCGGGCGCGTCCAGTACACCCCTAAACGCTGATCGCGCTCTTCAAGCTGCTCCAAGCGCTCACGCACCGCAGGAACCCTTTGTGCCACTTGGCGCGTTAGGTAATTGACTAAAAACATTGGCGCGACATACGAGTCAAAGAGAGACGCATTGGAAACCGGTACGACGAGCGCTGGATCGGCCCAGGCCATGGCTGGCGACATCCAACGGTCGGTCAACACAGCCACTGGCACCCCACTGTGCAGCGCCTGTTGCAACCAGTCTAGCAATGTCTGGGGATAGCGCGGGAACACCCATCCCACAATAACCGTGCCTGGTTGCGGGGTGAAATTATCCCATAGGACCGAACCCGGCGTCGCCACTTCAATGCCGTTTCTCACTTTGGCTAAACAGTAGGCGGCATAAGGAATAAGAGTGCTAGAAATACGTGCACCCGCCAGCACGACCCGTTCGGCTCGCGCCACGAGATCGACCAACCTTGCCATCGATTCACTCTCAAGAATTTCAGGCAAATTCTCGAGATTAGTAATCTCCTGCACCAACAGGGGATCGGCATCTTCAGGAAGGCTAGGACGCAGGTAAATTGTGCGCTCTGGTGCTTTCCACTCCTCTCGCACCACATTTTGCAGCGCGTGCACAAAATCACCATACCCTGCAAACCCCATCGCGGTGCAAAAGCGGGTAATGGATGCCTGGCTGACGCCCGTCTGTTTAGCCAATTCGGCAGAACTCATAAAGGACACATCTCGTAGGTGATCATCGAGATATTCCGCAATTTGCTGGTTGGCAGGCGAATCATCCGCAATGCGCCGGATACGCTCAGCAAAAGACTCAATGGTGCTCGCGATCTCCATATAACGTTTAACTCCATTCATATTGTTTGGACTTCATGAAACTAATCAATCATCCACATTATAGCACCTTCCAAGACGACGTCGATAACAGACGCCATTAATCCTAAATGTTTTTTGTTATTTATTCTAAATTCCAGATAATTAACTTGCATTTCCGACTTCTATTGATAATATGATGTATGGATTCATTTATGTATCGCCTCATTAAAGTAACATCTCTTTCATTCCGAACACCAGTATCCACAAAGGACGTGACAACGAGATGAAAGTGGAAACCCATTCGATTGATTATATTCCACCGACAGAGCGACACGGAAAAGTCAGCAACCTCTTCTTTATTTGGTTCACCGCAAACATGCAGATTACCACCATCGTTACCGGCGCACTGGGTATTGTTTTAGGATTAAATCTAACGAGTGCAATTCTAGCCATTCTCATAGGCAATGCAGCCGGTGCCGTCTTTATGGCGTACCATTCTGCGCAAGGCCCGAAATTGGGCATTCCTCAAATGATCCAAAGCCGCGCCCAATTTGGATTGTATGGGGCCATCTTGCCACTGCTCTTGGTTATTGTGATGTACCTGGGCTACTTCGCAACGAGCGCGGTCTTAGGGGGGCAGGCGCTGGCCGCATGGCTTGGGATGCCCATAGATCTAGCGATTATTCTCGTCAGTCTCATCAATATTGTTCTCGCCATTGTTGGCTACGACCTGATTCATCAGTATGAAAAATGGGCCGGATACCTCTTTGCAATAGTTTTCGTCCTCTTGACCATTCGGTTATGGACAATCTATCCCGTTCACGCCCCAACCGCCGGACACTTCACATGGAGCACATTTCTGCTAGCCATTTCCATCTCGACGACGTGGCAGATTACCTATGCACCATATGTGGCTGATTATTCACGGTACTTGCCGCAAGACACGTCTATCCGACAATGTTTTGGCTATACCTATTGGGGATCGGTGATTGGCACCGTCTGGATGATGTCTATCGGAGCCGTCATGATGAGTTTTGCGGCAAAAGCCTTTAACGCCAATACGGTGGCCTTCGTTGCAGACAGAGTCGGAGGATCGCTCTCTGCTATCGTTTTTCCCGTCATTGTCCTGGGGATCATTGGGGTGAATGTGCTGAACCTCTATGGCGCTTTTATGTCTACCACGACAACTCTCCACGCCATTAAACCATGGCGCTTTGGTGCACTATCTCGCATTAGCATCATCCTCGCAGCCGGCATCGTCGGAACAGCCCTTGCCATTTGGGGACAGGGAAATTTCCTCAACAACTACAGTAACTTTTTGCTTTTAATTCTCTATGTACTCATTCCCTGGACCGCCATTAACCTGACCGACTTCTATTGGGTCCGCCACGGGCAGTATGATATTCCCTCCATCTTGCACGCGGGTGGCCAATATCCCAAATTTAATAGGCGTTCCTTATTCACGTTCGTCCTTACGACGGTCATCGAAATTCCCTTTATCAACACAACCCTCTACGAAGGCCCCATCGCCAAGGCAATGGGAGGCGCTGACATTTCATGGATTGTGGGACTCATTGTCGCCAGCACCCTATATTTTGTGTTGATGAAACGCGAACGGATTGCCATCCCATCTGCAATGAGCAAACCCTTGTAACATTGTGCGAGGCACTGAAAAGTCTTGAGGGCGTCCTTAATATTAGAGATAATTGGGAGTAAAAAGGAGTCCTTATGAATCCGCTTCTCATAGACTTTCCCAACGCTTTTGAAACGGAACGCCTCCTCATTCGAAGTCCATTATCCGGGGACGGTCTCATGGTCAATGAGGCCATCGTCGAATCCTATGAGCCTGCATCTTTTTCTCAAATCGTCAGGCCAGTTTGTTGGCAGCAGCGGTCTGCATAATCTCAATTGGGAGGCCGGATGTTTCGAGATCGGTTATTGGCTTCGCACCTCCGCAGTGGGCCAAGGGCTGATGACTGAAGCTGTTCAAGGCATTGTAGACTGGGCGGCTCACCATTTAGATGCTAAGCGGCTTGAAATTCGTTGTGATCCCCGCAACCACCGTAGTCAACACGTGGCCGAACAGGCTGGATTTCATCGCGAAGCTGTGCTTCATCAAAATCGAAGCGCGCAGTGGGCGTGATAGCCGACTTAGTTTTCGCCTATCACACTAATGAGCTGGGTAGGAAGCCCACATTGCTCGCAGGGCAGACCTTTGACCACGTCGACCACGCCAAATCCCGGTGCGTGACAGGAAGGACAACGCGATGCGAGCCGTCTGCCTAACTGGGCCGCTAACGCATTTAGGACGCGCTGCCGCATGGGATTCACATGCGCTCGCATATCCGTCTCCACATGAGCCATCCCATCTGCCGATGCTGCGCTGCATAAGGCGACAGCATTGCGAAGGCTAGGCACATCAGAGATCCCCTTGAACAATAAATCCGGTTGAAATCCCGAGTGTGGCCGCACAATCAACGCATGCGAAGGAAATTGCACCTGGGTTAAAAATTCTTGCAGGTCATCCACAGATTTCGCCGCCTGATGGCCATAATTGGTTTCGACACTCAGCGTTTGCTCAACAATTTCTATGCCTCGCTCTTGATCAATAAACGCGAGCAATTCATGATCCGACGGCACAAAAAGCAGCTGCGGATGAGGCCCAAAACTCCCCTCACTCGCCAAACCTAACGACAAGCCTGTCAATTCCATCCCCCACCGGGCTTTGCGTAACGCAACGTCCCGCGGTGTGCCATGTCGTTCAATTTCTCCACTAAACGTCCCCAACAAGTCCGTATCGATGTTTTCAGGAACATAGAGATCTAATCCGACAGCTTGCTGTAAGGGCGGTCCCAATACGATTTCCTTTTGATGCTTGGTCGCTAACACCGCCTTCTGACCCTGATAAGGGTGCGGTTCATATGGGTCACTCATTAACGCCCACGCTCCTCGCTTCTTAAGCCCTGTTGAACCAACCCGAAGCATTCTGATATCCTTCGTGCGACTCATATGTCGCGACTATTATAGCGTACAAAAGGCCATAGGTGCTTCCTCTTCGGTTTTCCATGTGCGCTTAGACATTATTTCATGACACCAATCCTTGGCCTACCACGGGGAAATCGCTACGAAGAAGACTAGTCTTAGCGCCGTGCATCTAGACTCACCGCTATTCCTTCGAGTTCCAGTAAATGCGCTTTCACCTCTAACCCTCCTCGGTAGCCAGTGAGCGTTCGATTCTTGCCGATAACGCGGTGGCAAGGCACGACAATGGGGATCGGGTTGGCGCCGTTGGCGGCACCAACAGCCCTAACCGCTTGCGGGCTTCCAATACGGGCAGCGATATCGGAATAACTTTGCACCGTGCCAAAGGGAATATCCCGCAACGCGTTCCAAACACGGCGTTGAAACGTTGTGCCACGCATATCCACAGCACAGGTAAAGTGCTGACGCTGGCCGTTAAAATACTCCTGTAGTTGAGTCGTATATGGTGCAAGTGCTATGACATTGTGCTCGAGTACAGCCCCAGGAATATGCGCATCAATCCACTGTTCTAACGTAGCAAACGTGTCGTGAGGGAGCGTAATAGCACACAATCCGGACTCAGTCGCTGCTAAATACAACGACCAATCCCCTTGATCTAGCCGGCTCCAATAGACAGCTTCTTGAACAAGGTGCTTAGCCACAGCTTTCAAATCCCTTCTCCGAAATAAACTTCCCAAAAGGGGGGCAAACGCTGCCTCTATGCTCACGTCGCCATCGACTCAATGACTAGCCCACGTACCAACAGGTTTCCATGATGGGCTATGACCTTCCAAACTATTTTACGACATAAGCGTTCCATATCCATTAGAAAAGTTGGCCTATGATATCCTAAACTTACCAGTCGGACTCACAAAGAGGAGCGTGATCTTATTGAACTTTAGCGGGTTTCCCTTGTTACCGTTTGCTGGATTCGGTTCGTTGGGTGTCTTCTTGGTCGCCGTGGTCGTCTTTGGCATTCCTGCTCTTCTGATGTGGCTCTGGAATCTCACCTTGCCAGACCTCTTTGGGTGGCCTCGTCTTCGCTATTGGCAAGCGTTTCGCTTGGAGCTGATTTGTGGCTTGCTCTTCGGAGCCTTTCATATCATGTAAACTTGGCATAGTCCCCTCACACTACGCATGAAACGGAGCATTTCCTGTGAACGAATCTCTAGCCAATCCTATTTCTCATCCGAAACGCTCTGTCCAAGCGGTTGCCATCGCAGTGGCGCTTGCTTTGTCCCTTGCGGCGGGAGTCATATCCCTATGGCGTCTAGAAAGCTGGCACGCCACGGGCATGGACATGGCATGGTATAGCCAAGCCTTGTGGCTCATCAGTCAAGGACACTGGCGCGCATACGACACGGTGGTGGGATATCCCGCGTTAGCCGATGCCGGCAGCTACATTCTCTATCCCTTAGGAGTGCTCTATGGCTTAATCGGTCAGCCAGGCATTCTTCTCATTCAAGTCCTTGCCCTGAGTACAGGATTTTTGGGGATTTTTTATTACGCTCAGAAGTATCAACTCACCGCCTTAGATCTCATAGGCTGGCTACTCCTTTATGCCTTCTATCCTGCTGTGATAGGTCCTGCCTTTTTCGATTGGCATCCCGACGTGATGATGATTCCAGGATTCTTTCTGGCCATTTGGGCTTTTGAGAATAGGCGCCTTAGACTATTCGTGATAGGGCTCCTCATCGCCTCAGCGACCAAAGACGTCGGTGCCGCGGTGACCGCTGTTTTTGGCGTTGGTCTTCTGCTTCACAAGGCGACGCGTTACGGCATTATCGCTATCTTGATTGGATTAGGAACTGTGCTGCTCGATTTTTTCGTGGTCTTGCCCTGGATCTATCCCCATGGCGTCGCGGTTTGGGCTGTCACCTATGGGTGGCTTGGAGTAGACCCCACGGCAGCCATCGTTCATCTTTTGTCACATCCCGGGCTTATTTTCGATGCTTGGACCCGTCCCAACGTGGTTGCTGCCGTTGTCGTGCTTCTTCTGGCATTCGGCTTTGTTCTACCGCTGTTGAGCGCATTCTCCTCACCTTATGGACTTCCCATTTTATCCGTTTTCGCCTTCAATGCGCTGTCTGGATTTGACCCACAAATCTATCCTTTTCACCAATATTGGATTCCCGCCGTCCCCTTCTTGTTTGCCTCCGCCCTCACATTCTGGCCAAAGATTCGTTTACAAACCAAATGGCTATGGCCGTGGGCCATGGCTGGTTTATTGCTCTTCACCTTTACCCAAGCTTCCGGTCAATTGCTCACCTATCATCAACCCTACCAAAGAGTCTTGCGAAATATGTCGCACCGCATCCCGCCGAACGCTCCCGTAATCGGGATGAACAAAGATATCGCGTTATTGGCCAATCGGTCCCACATTCGTTTAATTGATGGGAGCGATATTGCAAGCAGTAGGCCTGGCACCTACGCCTTCCTAGATATGAACGATATGTCGAATGAACTTGTGTCTGCGGCGGCACTCCACCATTGGTTCCATATATTGCGGGCGAATTCCCATTGGAAAGTCATCGCGCACCAACACAACATTTGGTTATTTGAGAAGAGATGACAAGCCAAAGATCAGAAGTCGACTACACAAGCGATTTGCCTTGTGTCTGCGTACCATGGAAGGAACAATATCTGAACCCCCCCCCCATTCCAGACGCCAGATCGCAACCACCCCGCAAACACACCCGCGACCTCATCTGAACAAGCGTTATGATAACCACGACATACGCGACCTATTTCCACCATATTATGACAAAAAATGTATAAATTTCCCCTATTTTCCTTGAGTTGTGGTACTATTTGTAGTAGACATCAAATGCAAATGAATGGTATATCTTGTAAGCTGAATATCAAAGGTGAGATCCATTGTGACGCACAACCTGATTGATCTAACTATCTTATACCTCATCATCATCGCAACGCTTGATTTTTTTGTACATGGAGAACAACTCGTAGATAAGGCCGTCATGTTGGGTTTAACAAACGGCGTGCGAGGCGGCCTTGACGTATTATCCTCACTTCATTGTCCATGCCTTCTTGGCTGCAGACCTGCCCTAAAGGGTCTATGTAGTTTAAATCATATAACTCCGAATCAAACCGGCGGTCATCTGGGTTTCATTCCTCTTGGAAGCCGTCACACAAAAGGCATCCCACCAACGTCACGCTATTCTTCAACGCCTTGGAGATTACAAGAATTTGCGCGTTTCACGCCCTGTTCTCCTGTTCCGCCGTGTTAAGGGGCACGTCCCCACATGGCATAGCATGTAGCGGCCATACACCCAAGATTTCGCCACACTATGACAGTCGCTAGACATAAGTAGAGCCATTGGACCGTGTTGATGTCTTGCGCCTCGCATCTTGGGTTAAGGTGAATCAATTTCAGTGTCAGAGGAGACCTAAAACATGAGAGTGGCCATTATTGGAGCCGGACCTGCCGGGTTAAGTGCGGCATATGAGCTCTCGCGACATGGACAGACCGTAAAAATTTTCGAACAAGACCCGCGTTTTGTGGGTGGGATCTCACGTACGGTCGAGTATAAAGGCTATCGTTTTGACATCGGAGGCCACCGATTTTTTTCCAAAAGCCCAGAAGTCGAAGCCTTTTGGGCGAAAATTCTAGGCGTCGACCTTCTCGTAAGACCACGTAAATCACGCATATACTACCAAAACAAATTTTACGATTACCCTCTTAAGCCCCTAAATGCCTTTTCCAACATGGGCCTACTCAATACCTTCTTATGTCTTATGGATTATGCTAAGGCCCAAGCCGCACCGCATCGAGAATTAAAGACATTTGAAGACTGGGTCGTACGCCATTTTGGTCGTCGACTCTTCACCATATTTTTTAAAACGTATACAGAAAAAGTGTGGGGCATTGCGTGTAATGAGATCAGCGCCGATTGGGCTGCGCAGCGGATAAAAGGCTTAAACTTGATGAGCGCGATAACCCACGCGCTATTCCCCAAACGAGAAACGAAGCAAGACATGGTGAAGACGCTTATTGAGGAATTTTACTATCCCCGTTTAGGCCCTGGCATGCTCTGGGAAAAAGTTGGACAAATGGTGGTAGAAGAGGGCGCGGAATTGCTCATGGGTCAGAAAATCATCAGCCTATCTCACCAAAACGGCCGAATTGTGGCCTTGGAGGCCACAGATGCACATGGTCATATCACCCAGCATTGTGTTGACCACGTAATCTCCTCCATGCCCATACGCTCTCTGGTTCAGGCTTTGCGTCCCGCCGTGAGTTCCGCTACATGGGAGGCTGCTAGCGCCCTGCACTACCGCGATTTCATTACAGTCGCGCTCATTATCAACACCTCCAATTTGTTTCCCGATAACTGGATTTACATCCACGATCCCTCAGTCTTAGTCGGACGCATACAAAACTTCGGCAACTGGAGTCCGGCCATGGTCCCCGATCCGTCCACAACATGTCTTGGGATGGAATACTTTTGTTTTGAAGGCGACGGGTTGTGGAATCAGAGCGATGACGCGCTGCTAGCGCTTGCCGAGTCTGAGCTGCGCCGCATGAGGGGCATGGACAACGAGCTTTGTTCTTTACAACCTTAGCCATTGGTCCTACCTGGCTTGTCAAAGTATGGGCTTTCTCGTAGGCCTTGCTGTCAACTATCCTTTAAGCCACCGTTGGACGTTTCGCAGCCCATCCGCTATGCTCTCGCGTCAATTACCATTGTTCATTGGCGTCGCGCTCATGGGGCTAGCTCTGAACGAAGGCGCTGTGTGGGTCGCGGTCGCCTCCGCACATATCGCAGTCCCCATTGCGATGGCAATGGGATTATTCACCGCCTTTCTCTGGAATTTTACCGCAAATCGCTGGATCACCTTCGCACAGTGACGACGCACCACTGAAGACGGCCCCGGGGGGTGCTTCCTTGGGCTTTTGTTAAGGCCGCGCTCACCCTTTCACGGTGCACCACCCTCCACCTTTATCCAAGACACCCAAAACCGCTGTCTTTCCCATCAATTGTATCGTCCAATTCAAAGATTCAGCAGAAGTTCAGGGCATTTTCAGGGCGACTTCAGTAAGAGTGGTTAAGATGACACTGGAAGTGCAATCAAGTCTGCCTTGCATTCTTCCACAAATTACAACGAAAGAGGGCACATTTGTGATGACCAATCGCACCAAGACCCTAATTATTGGTCTATCCGGCCTCATGGTCGTCGGAGGAGGCGCCGTAGCATTCGCTCAGTCCTCACCAGCCCCTTCCCCAGCCATTCAACTTAGCACAAACACCGTCATGCCCCATACGAAAAAACATACCCACTATAAAGGCCTAGCTGTCCGGGTTACAGCGATTAGCGGACAAACGCTGACCGTGACGCATGGCAAGAACGCACTGTCTCACACCATATCGTTAGCTAATGCCGCGATAAAAGCGGGCCCCTATAGTGTCCTTGCTAATACTATCAAAACAGGAGAACACCTGCGCATTGTTAGCTGGCAAGGCTCGCATCCCCAGATCTTTCTGGTCCCGGTGGTCCACGGCACCTTACAAAATACTAATGGAACTTGGACAGTTGTGGGCAAAAAGAAAACCTGGACGCTGACCGCAGTCAGTACCGCACAACTCGTTGGTTTTTCGACTCTCACGCCAGGGCAAAGCGTGACCGCCTACGGTGTGACGTCCTCGACAAGCCTCGCCCCGACGGTTTTGGCAGCACCGGCTAACCGGACCCTCGCCCATGTTACAAGTGCTGCCAATGGCCTTATTACGCTCACGACCAAAAAATGGGGAACCGTATCTTATACGGTGCCTTCCCCGGCGCCTCATTGGCTTGACCACCTAAAAGTCGGTCAACACGTCCAGGCCAAAACGAAAGTGTTCGTGTTCACACCTCACACGCGATTTACATCACAACACAAACCGATTGCCGTCACATCAGTCAAAGTGGGCAATGTCGTTATGGTCAAGGGTCAACACCAAAAGGGCCACCAATTGGTCGCCCTTATTGTGCACGTCTCTTAAGAAGGGTCTTGGGGATATGCAATTTGGGGCGAATAATGGGTGCCGGGGAGCCCAAGAATGTGCGAGGGCAATCCGATTCCTGGATAGCCTTTCAACGAAAGAACGGCGGACAGATTCACCGTACGTTGCCCCGTCATCAGATTAATGGCCATATAACTGCCTGCCGCAGGATTTCCTAACACCACCTCATCCCCTGTAAAGTTGATCACGCTAAAGACCGGGCTGGGGCCGGGGCCAAAATACACTGGCACATGATGATAGCTTGCTCCCAATACTAAGCCATTCGGGTAATTTTGATAGATATCGAAAACGAACGAATGCCCATCTAAATATCCAGAAAATCCCTCCAGTGGCACAAACGCCTTGCTGGAAAACACCATCGCCTTATCGGTAGGGCTTTGATATCCCTGCGCAATGGCGGGCACGATTTGCGTACCGGTGAGACGTCTGACATGAACCCCCGCAAATTCCGGTGTCGAAAATGTGGCCGCAGCGTCCATCGACGGCATCGCCCCGGAAGGATATTCGCGCATGGACATCGCCATTTCCATGGCGCCGGTGGCAGAATGATAGTCATCAGCTTGGTATAATACCGAGCCTTCCTGCCATATCACGGTGGTATGCGCCCCGTCCGGCGCATTCAACACTTCGAGCACCCCGCGGGTCTCCGGCAACAAATGACGGTGCAGATATAGCACCACCTCTTGCGCCTTTTGCACATCCCCTAAGACAGATCCTCCCACCACTTCTAACGTCCAGTCGCCTTCGTGCCACTCGACCAGTCCACTATTCCAACGAGTTCCTGTCAACCCGGTTCCGAGATTCACCGTTTGGGGCGCCGAAGTCTTCGTTTAAAGAAACGTCCCATCAAATCAGCGGCCATGGCCGCCGGCGAGTCCAGATATTAAAAGAAGCGTTAGCGGACACTGAGGAAATGACGGACGCGGACTATTATGGTCAAGGCGTGATCATCGAGGAGTTTCAGAACAAAATCGCCGAGTACTTGGGTAAAGAGAGTGCCGTATTTTTTCCTAGCGGGACCATGGCACAGCAAATTGCCTTGCGCATTTGGTGCGACCAAAAAAATCTTCACAAAGTTGCGTACCATCCCCTATGCCATTTAGAAATTCACGAAGAAGGCGGATTGCGCCACCTTCACCATATTGAGCCGATCCTCGTTGGTGCCCCCGATCGCCTCATCGACCTAGCGGACGTCGTCAACTTGCCTGAATCCGTCGCTGTTTTACTGCTCGAGTTACCACAACGGGAAATTGGCGGTCAACTCCCCCCGTTCGAAACGCTCCAAGACATCGCCCATGTCTGCCGTGAGCGAGGCATCGTTCTGCACTTAGATGGCGCACGGCTGTTCGAGGTGTTGCCCTATTACCAAAAAACTGCGGCTGAGGTGTCTGCCCTCTTTGAGAGCGTCTATGTATCCTTTTACAAAGGGATCGGTGGCATTGCAGGAGCCATCTTGGCCGGACCTAAGCCATTCACAGATCAGGCAAAAATATGGAAACGCCGCCATGGCGGCGACCTCATCAGTTTATATCCGTACATTCTATCCGCCGACTACTTTTTTCATCGGCGTGTCAACAACATGGCCCGTTATTACGCCCAAGCGCAAGAGTTAGCCGCACGCTTTAATCGTTTACAAGGCGTTTGGACTATGCCTTTGGTCCCTGTCAGCAATATGTTTCATGTCTACATCGACTTGCCCAAGGAACAGGTCGAGGCGATATTAGAGCAGCTTCACCGCGCATCCGCCATCGGTCTGACAGGAGTTTTACGCGAACAGGGAACCCACAGCCGCTCTTTTGAGGTCAGTGTGGGTGACCAGCTCGGCATGATTCCTGAGCTAGCCTTACGCGATCTCTTTGACCAATTCAATACGTTGCTATTGGACGCGGTGCGCACCAAGGAATCCGTTGACTAGCGTTGGCCCCTAAAAAGGGCCCCGGTAACCAATCTTACCGGGGCTCCCGTCCCATTTAGGACATTGCTTCGTCTTCCAACAGCTCGTGGCGCAATAGACCCAATATCATTTGATCCATAGGCTGCCCGTTAACTCGTAACGCTTCACGTAAGCGTCCTTCCACTTGAAATCCGACTTTAGCATAGGCCTTCAAGGCACGGACATTGCCAGGCCACGTGTCTAATTGTATGCGGCGCAGTCCAAATCGCTGAAACAGAAAGCGACACATCGTTCGAACTGCATCCGTCCCATATCCCTTGCCCCAGTAAGATTTATTCCCAATCAGAATCCCTAGAACGGCGCTGCCTGCCACAACATCCATATCCCGATAACTGACTTCACCGATAAAGTCATCGTCATCCGTAAATATTCCCAAACAGCCAGATACTAGGTGATGGTCCACTAAAATACTCTGCTCGAATGCCGCCATAAATGCTTCTTCCGGTACAAGGCTAGACGCATATGACTCTCCCGTAGCCCAAAACATGACTTCAGGGTCGAGACGCCAATGGTAATACGTACGCCACATATCGCGGGTAAAAGGACGCAGGGTGATTCGGGTTCCTTGGATCAAGCAAAATGCCTCCCACGAGAGGTCCTGACCGCTGCCACACCGAAGAAATTGAGGATAATGCCCCGTGACCTACAATCTCACACTCTCTCTAATTTTTTATGACTCATGGATCCTTCCGGTCTTAAGTTCTTTAGGCATACCACGCTTTGCATCATGGCCATCCCTCCCCCATTCGGTATTTGTAGGATATTCATTGAGTTCATAAAAAACAAGGCCCAAGCAATCAGGCGGTCCCTAAGCACTATTACATCGATGTCATCTGGTCTTGTAATGCAATGAATTGTTCGAGAAGCGGCGTCAAATCCGTGCGGATTGTTTCCCGCACCGCAACAAATCAATTCCACCATAATGGTGAACTCGATGGCGTAAGCCAATCATGTCACGCCACAAGATGTGTGAGTATCGATCTTTTAAGCGCCAGCTCAACTGGCTCGGTCCGCAGTGTAAAATCGTGGTAAACGCATCAACCATGGTTTCGATGATGACCTCATCATCCCGCGGGGCGCTCAAACGCAGATACTCCTTCGTGTTGAATCTTCGGTTGCAATTTTGGGAGAATTTCCGCCCAGGTCGACAGAGCGGCCCAAAATCTCAGCCATCTGTTCCTCAAGACGACTTAACAATCGCCCGTTGTACTCCGCCAGCCCGCGGGCCGATTTCGAGGAAAAGGATGCCTGACTCCGGTCTTGGGGGATCAAAAACTATCCAAACGTTAGGCCAGGCCCCCATCGAATGAAAGTGGACTCTTTTTCGAATTTTTGACGCGAAATCTCGGCAACAGGCTCAGAACGGCGAGGCATGTGCGAACATGGTTGCACAGAACAACCTCCGTGGCGGTGCCAAGCATCGCCCCACTGAGCATTGCGCTCCTCCCTTCGATTATGATCCCCGTCGCGCATGTCTGTTGACCGCCGTTTCCTTCTCTGTGCGTAACCAATTCGCTCCATCCGTCGTTGTTTAAGCAGATGAGTCAGACGGCTTGAGACGCGCCTCGGGGAGGCATTCTAATGAGACGACACGTTTCAATCGTTGCGACCGTGGCCGTTGGTGTGTTCTCGCTTGCGGGATGCGGAGTCAGTCGCCACCTCGCAGCCAATCCGACGGGCAATGGAACGGTCCGCGTTTCGCATATCGTTCCCCGCAACGGATTGAAGCTACCGAGGTCGACGACGCCCTCTTCGACAGGGAGCACCACCGTAACCACCACCACGCATGGCCATTCCACGGGGACCCTCAAAGTGACCATTGTGCATAGCGCCGTGGCTGCCGGCGCAGACGGCGGCGTTATCCATTTTACAATATTGGCCATTCGCCCGTATCGCTCCGCGGATGGTCCACCGTCGTCGGTATTACGGCCTCCGGGAACCAATCTCATCTTGCCGTTCGCCGTGATTCGACCATGTTTGGGCCCTACTTTGGGCACGGTATCCCGAACGTACCCACAGTTACCCTGAAACCCGGGCGTTCGGCCGAAGAGACATTCATCGGGTCTGATATGCCGGGTCAGAACGGCAAGGCAGCTACAATCTATCACCAATTACGGATTACGCCGCCGGGCAGTACGCGATCGTTTGTGGTGTCGGCGTGGCTACCCTATGCCGACGCTTATTTCTCCTCCAGTTCCGGTATCGAAGTGTCTGTGATTGCACGGACTAAAGAGTTTAATCCGTAGCCCGAGCTGCGATTCGATATTTCGACGATCCTTGCGGTTTACTCTAGTTAGGCGATTGGCCAAACGGTTCTCAAAGCGCTTCCCTGCTGTCGCCGGATGGTAACAACCGTCGCGTCTTATTCACGCCCGTGACGGACCTACACCATCGATCCCGAGCCCCTGTCGACTACCCCGTATCACACGCGGAAAACGGAGCCGCGTGCGGGCCTGTCAAAAGGAGTGTCTGCTCAGAAGGATTGTACGCAATGTAAACGCAGTTATCGGCTACAGTGGTGGCGACACTTTGCCGACACTTTTTGAAGTCCGAAAAGTGTGATGGCCCAAGGGATTGGCGAAATCTCCACAAGATCGCGGTGAAATTCTGACAAAATGCGCCAAACGCGGAAGGACAGCTGGGTACGACACGAGTGAAGACTGTGTCGACGGCATGCGCAGACACGATAGGTCACTACCCATTGGGGAAGACGAGGATGAGGATGAACAAAACCGGGAAGGGGACCCTATTTCAATCACAGAATACAGATACTCTTTCTTTTTAGGTGGATTGTTAAGACAACGGGAAGAGTACTTCTTGGGGAACCTTCGAATGTTTGAGACGTCCAAATAGAAAAATACCTAAAGACCCATTCAAGCTCGGAATATCTTACAGTCCAGAATAAAACTAAGCGACGGAATAAATGGCTAGGATAAAAAATTGAAGAGGATAACTGGTGGAGACGAGGGGAGTCGAACCCCTGACCTCTAGAGTGCGATTCTAGCGCTCTCCCAACTGAGCTACGCCCCCAGTGCATTGCCTATTATAGTGGCCTGTTCGAGTTCTGTCAACAAAAAGGTGCCGTCTTTTTGCGTCATAAAATGGACGTGAACTACTCCGCATAGGTTGGACGCAATGTGGACATCTTATGCTTTAACAATGCCTAGTAAACTTGAACGAGGCCCCATACATTGCCAAAAGGATCAGTCATTTGACAGACCCAACGTTGGTCCACCCCAAAAATTGGCCCACGAAACAGCCCACAGCCTTTGGACTGTAGCTGCGCGATACTCTGATGGATATCCGCCACCCGCCAATAAGGCACAGGCCCTGTTGAACGGGTCGGCGTTTTGTCATCGTATGGGTGAAGCCCAATGCTCACCCCACAGAGTCGAAATGCACAATAGTGGGGGTCATCAAAAACGGGGTCGACTCCTAAAAAATCCGCGTACCACGGTTTAGCACTTTGCACGTCCGGCACAAATAACAAAATTTCTTCAAGGCCGAGAAAAAGACTCATGGACCCCTCCTATGCCAAACGCATGGCATTTTAGTATAGCGGGCGGCCCGCAGCCAATGCCATGATGGTGTAAAAAGCGCGGTAAACCTCTAGCATGCTGTGAGATGTATACTGCACCGTACGTCCCCCGGTGCGTTGGGTGCCCGGGCAATACGTGGCACGGTCGGCCATATCCGTCGTCATCACCGTCACTTCTAAGGTCACAGGTGTATCAGGAATAAAGGGAGACAAGCGCCCACTGTGCCACTTCGCTAACGCATCATGTACGCCTTGACGCAAAGCCATCGCACTTTCCAAGCCACTTAACAGGTGGGCTGCCCGTCTGTTGGTGGCTGTTTTCACGCTCACCGCAGTGACCCATGGCAGCAATTGCGACGCTTCGGCACACACTTTGTCATCGCCACTGACGAAGCCGACTGGGACCTGATAATGACCGGCCACGGCAGCATTCAGCCCCGTTTCCCCGACTTCCACGCCATTGAGCCGCACTTGAAAAATCTCGCCTGAATAGGTATGGTCCATCACGGCCTGCGGCGTTCCCGCCATAGCGTGATAGCCGACAAAGAATGCCACATCCGCCTGATCTACACCTTGCACCATCGACCACGGCTTACCCCCGCCTGAGATTAACGTCACCCCTTGCGGCATCGACGACCATAGCACATTGAGCATCCCATCGTGGGAATCATTGACGACAATGCCTGTCACTGCAGGGTCCTCTTGCACAGCACCAATAACCGTCGTGATATCTTGCATCAAGTAGTGCACGGCTTGGCTGTAACGCTGCCCCTGAGGAAGTAATTGGTCACGGTCCACAATCCCGCTGATGCCCTCCATATCGACAGAGATCCATACCTTCACGTCTATCCCTTCCTTTCCGGGTCGGCGGACAGCCACGGCCAGAACCCCGTGCGCCCCGTGATTTTATTATTCCGGTAAAACACAATGCCCTTCAGCCACTCCCGTTCTGTCCCCGTTTCTGACACAGACCACGTGAGGTCCACATGGTCTGCCGATGGCGTTACCAGCAGTCCCGGATCATCTCCGCCCTGCATTCCAGACGTCCACCCCGAAAACTCTAGACCCTTTCCCCACGCATACACGACGACCCGCGCGGACCATAGTCCCTCGAGTTTGACCCTGCATTGCACATGGTCCTGCCCTTGCCTATGTCGCCAACGGCTAGCCACAATACCATAATCACGACGCAAAAATTTCGTCAAAGACTCGGCCCGTGGCTGGGGCCAGACCGCTTCCTGATCAACGACCGTAGGCGTGACACGGCCGAAAACCTCCGTCTTACGCGCGAAAGCCAGAAGAAAGGGCTTGATTAATTCCACTTGACTCTCATAAGACAGCAGCGAGACCCTTTTGGCTTCAACCGTCGGGGCGTCATAGCCAAACTCCTCCCAGCGCAAACCAGGATAGGTGGTAAGCGAAGGTGGAACCTCCTGACGCATTTCCGGGCGATATGCTAAAGGCAAGGGCCACCCATTCCAATGCACCAAATATCCCAAATGTACCGTATGCTCCGCCCACGACAAACCTTGGGCGCGGCACGCCATCAGGGCGAGGCTCCCAAAAGCCGATGTCGCCCAGTGGTCGGGGTGCTGGTCCAGCATAAGGGGGGTAACCACCCAATCAGGCTGAATCTCGGTGAACAGTCGAATAATGGCATTCAGTAATTCGGCCCCGGTATAAGGGGTGCCGTAAGTGGGTGACTCGATGTACGGACCGCGGCTGCAACCCGTGGTCGGGCTGACGAATAAAGCGGCCGCATCATAATGCAAAAACAAATGATCCAGGCCTCCATCAGGAAACCCTAAAAAGATCACCCGTTCTTTAGGCACTCCCAAGGCCGCCATGGCTTTTTGCGCCTCAATTTGGCGCTCATAACCTAGGTGAATGTATTCTTCCGACGTAACGGTCAGCGAAAGATAATAGCGTTCGGCATCTTGTACAAAGCCGTCACCAGAGGTCATCAAAACGACATAGACATCATAGCCCTGCCGCACTGCCTGATGGATAAAACCACCCGCGCCTAATGCCTCGTCATCAGGATGAGGCGCCATCACCAAGACCCGCCGCCGTCCTGCCATCTTACGCTCGGTCGATGACAAGTAAGACGTCATTGGCGTCGACTGCACTGCCTTTTTGAACCTTTACGCTCTTGACGCGTCCTGGCACCGGTGACGTGACCTCATTTTCCATCTTCATCGCTTCCAAAATCACCAACACCTGCCCGACCTCGACCGAACTTCCTTCTTGCACTTTGACGTCGAGGACAGATCCCGGCAACGGCGCCTCGATGATCGTCTCCCCATCTTGGGAGACGACAGCAGCTGGCTTCCGCGCAGGTTCCGCCGACGCTTTGGGCTCCCTAACCGGGGCAGGCTGCGCGGAGACTTCCTGACGCGGAGCGCTGGCCTCTTTGACTTCTTCCGCCTCTACTTCATATAGAACCCCATTCACTCGAATTCGAAACTTGCGTACCGCCATCTCCTGTGCCTCCTCCACCAAATTGCATGTCATTAAACCCTTGTGTTCGTTACCAACCAACCCATCGCCATTCCGAAGGCTGGGGCCAGACTTCGCGAATCTTCACGGTGAATGCCGTCTGTTCTCGTTCATCTTCCATCATGAGCGCGACAGCCATCATGACCGCGGCGAGGTCATCGGGCCTTGTCGATTCCGGCATAATATCCTCCCTTCACCGCGTTACAGCGGCATATTGCCATGGCGTTTATGCGGACGATCATCGCGTTTGTTTTGCAGCGCCATCAGCGCTTGTGCAATATGTCCTCGCGTCTGCGCGGGTTCAATCACCGCATCCACAAAACCACGTGCCGCCGCCACATACGGATTGGCAAACTCTTCTCGGTACTCTTCAGCCTTTGTACGGCGCATCGCCTGGGGATCTTCTGCGGCATTGATATCTTCACGAAAAATAATATTGGCGGCCCCTTCCGGTCCCATAACCGCTATCTCTGCCGTCGGCCAGGCAAAGACCCAGTCTGCCCCCAGTGAGCGGCTACACATCGCCAAATAGGCCCCTCCGTAAGCTTTGCGCAAGATCACCGTCACCTTGGGAACCGTCGCCTCGGCATAGGCATACAAGACTTTGGCGCCATGGCGAATGATCCCGCCAAACTCTTGGGCGGTTCCTGGCAAATAACCTGGCGTGTCCACAAAGGTGACCAGCGGAATATTAAAACTGTCACACAGTCTTACAAACCGCGCCAGTTTGTCCGAAGCATTGATATCCATCGTGCCTGCCAACACGCGGGGCTGATTGGCACAAATGCCGACCGAATGTCCGCCAATGCGCGCCAATCCAATCACAATATTGTCAGCATAGCCGTTTTGAATTTCTAAAAAGGAGTCCGGATCCACAACACTCGCAATGATGCGCTTCACATCATAGGGCTTATTCGGGTCCAAAGGCACCGTCTCGGCCAACGCCTCATCCATGCGGTCCAAAGGATCCGTGCACGCCGTGACAGGCGGCAGCTCACGGTTATTGTTCGGCAAATAGCTCAAAATCGTACGGACTAGTGCCAAGGCTTCGGCATCATCAGCCGCGGCCATATGAGCCACGCCGGATTTGCGAATTTGAGCCTGAGCTCCTCCAATTTGCTCCCCGGTCACATTTTCTCCCGTCACCGTCTTAATGACTTGAGGACCAGTAATGAACATCTGTCCTGTATGTTCGACCATTACAATAAGGTCCGTCAGCGCTGGGGAATAGACTGCCCCGCCGGCACTTGGCCCCATAATCACCGTAATTTGGGGAATAACGCCTGAAGACCAGGTGTTGCGCTTGAAAATCTCCCCATAGCCAGAGAGCGCATCCACGCCTTCTTGAATGCGTGCCCCACCCGAGTCATTTAATCCGATAATCGGAGCTCCGGTTTTGAGCGCTAAATCCTGCAAACGGACAATTTTTTGAGCATGCATCTCGCCAAGTGAACCACCCGCGGAAGTGAAGTCTTGCGAGAACACATAGACCACGCGGCCGTGAATACGCCCTACACCTGTCACCACGGCATCTGCTGGAATCTCTTGCTGATCCATGCCAAATGCCCGAGCGCGGTGGCGGACATGCGCGCCAATTTCCTCAAATGAGTCCGGATCAAGCAACGCGGCCACCCGTTCGCGCGCCGTCATCTTCCCTGCCGCATGTTGACGAGCAATGCGGCTAGGTCCCCCCATTCCGACAATCGCTGCTTGGCGTCGCCGCAACTCTTCTAAGGGTTCCTTGTCCACCACAAAACCTCCTGAAAAGGGCCCAAAGAAATAGGAAACCGTCACGCCGCCAGAGTTACCAAGAACGTCGGGAATGACCATAATGCCTTTATCAAACAAAATGCGATCGGCCTCAGGCGTTGTGGGCCCATTGGCCCCCTCTCCCACAATGCGCGCCCGAATCTTGCCCGCATTGTCCGCTGTAATCTGGTTTTCCAACGCTGCTGGAAAGAGAATGTCAACGGGCAACTCGAGCAGTTCCTCATTGGAGATGGGTTCTGCACCCGGGAATCCTGTAAGAAAGCGGTGCACTCTTTGGTATTCCAATAACTCAGGAATATTAATGCCACTGGGATTGTACAAGCCGCCATCCTTGTCCGAGATGGCTAACACCTTGGCTCCCATAGCATAGGCAATATCGGCCGCCACCGACCCGACATTGCCAAATCCCTGAATAGCAATCTGGCTTTTGGCAAAATCGATGCCCAGTTCTGTGGCCAACTGTTTTGTAGCAAATACTAAACCACGACCAGTGGCCGCAACGCGTCCTGCCGATCCCCCAATTACCATCGGTTTGCCCGTAATCAAGCCAAACGTGTTTTCCCCACGTATCCGCGAATATTCATCAACCATCCACGCCATAATCTGAGGATTCGTGGAGACATCTGGTGCCGGAATATCCTTATCGGGACCAATGACCAAACTGACGGCACGAATGTACTCGCGGCTGAGGCGCTCAAGTTCGTGGTCGGACAACTGATCCACGTCGCAGGCAATTCCTCCTTTGGCACCGCCATAAGGCAATCCAAGCAATGCGCATTTCACACTCATCCACATGGCGAGCGCCTTGACTTCATCCATGTTGACTGCCGTGTGAAAGCGCAAGCCGCCTTTGGTCGGTCCCAAAGCATCATTGTGCTGCACACGGTATCCGTTGAAGACTTGTAAATTGCCATCGTCCCGTATAAAAGGGACTGCCACTTCGAATGATCGGAGTGGCTGTTTGAGAATTTCATAAACGGCTGGCTCTAACCCTAGCGTATCCACGGCCTCTTTAAACGCCTGTTGTGCCCGCAAGTACGGGTTAAGTGACGAATCCGCCACTGTTTCCGCCTCCCCCAGTGTGTCTCATCGAATCCGGTCTGGTCCCGAATTCGCCCGTATTATAGCACACCTTAGAGAGAAAACCGGAATTGCTCAAGCGTCTTGATATTTTCCGCCGATTCCTGTTTTGAGGACTTTAATCTTGACATCGTCCGCGATCTTCAGAACGACCACTTTGTCATCAATAGAGGCCACCGTACCAATCAGACCGCCTACCGTTACCACTTGATCGCCCTTTTGCAAGCTGTTTTGCAGCTTTTGCCGATTTTTTTGATTCCGTGATTGCTGCATGAACATCCAAATCGTCATGCCGATCAGTACGGCGAAAAAAACCCAGTACAGTGTGCTCGTGCCATGCGTTGTATGCGTGGTCATCTCCCCATTTCCTGTCAGTCATTTCTGCGCCTTATTGTGGCAGATTTTCCTAAGACTTCGCAAGTCTAACGTTTCCATTTGGCATAACCTTGGATATGAGCCAAGGGGTGTAAGGCGAAATGTCCCCGGGATAACGGCCGGTGTATCCACCCTGGTGGCAGCGCGTGTCCTGTCACAGCGGCTGCCGGAGCAGGCTTTGGCACGATCGGAACAATGTGTTGCCTAATGGCCGAATGACGGGTAAAAAGAGCGCTAGATACCGGCGCTTTAACCCGAATTCCTGGTGCTACGGGCTCTTCCAAGGGATGTCCCAACTTGTGATGGGGGTTGTGCAAGATGGGTTCTACTAAAGATTGCAAGGGTTTGCTCATGGGAACCGGACTGGCCCAAGGCACATGGTGTTTGGCCCCTTGGACCTCGCTCCACAGCAATGTGCGTCCCACAGAACTGGGTTGCCGCGCAATGGCCGTTAAGGAGGAATGACTGACGGCCGAGACAACCACTAGCCGCCCTTGCCACAATCCGCTTTGTTGCAACAGGTGACGCTCAGTGGTTTGCACCTGCGCAAACCAGGTTTGGCGCTGCACGCCAAAGGCAGCCGCCAACACGACAAACGGATGGTGTGCGTTGAGGTAGCCGTCTTTGCGGGCTTGGCGGGTTAAGTCAGCCACCGCGCGGACAATGGGCAGCCCGGTAATCGGAATTTGGGAGAGCACACGACGGCCCCTCGCATCTTTCCCACTGGCGCTGACCACAATGTGGTTGGGGCCCGCGACCACCATGCTCATGCTCGAATTCATGTCCAAGCTCACAACCGCCGTGGCTTTCAGCGGTGTGGGAGACTGTGGGCCGTGAGTCAAAAGAAGGGCTAATGCGCCCACCGCGGCCGCAACGCCCCACAGCGCCCGCTGCCATGGCGAGTGCTCGGGGAGACGATATTCCTGGCCCACCTCTAGATGATGCCTTAACATGCGCACGCGCTTAAACTGCCCCCCGGGCAATAGGAGTGTCACATGGTGAGGTTCTACCGCAATAACCAGCGCCTGACGGTGCAAGACGTTATTCATCTTGTATTCGCCCCCGCACATAGTGTTGCAAGTAGGGCCAGTCCGAAACTAAAATCAGCGTAATCGCAATAATGTACTTGCGGTGCCGTTCAATGACTTTGCGGCTTATCCCCGTCTCCAACACTAAGTCCTTAATCGGTAACTCCTTACGCGTCCAAAAATATTCTCGGTGCCGGGCACTATGCGCAATGTGATGACTCACGGCGATCGCACGCTGGCGCGCATCTTGGTGCCGTGGAGAAATTTTGGGTAACTCGGCTACATGCATCCCAAACGCATGAAGTGCCTGTTCCAATTCCGCAATTTCCTGCACCCTCACCTCTTGGCTCAGCTTGTCGCGCCACACTCGGTGAGCCATGAAGTCAATCTGTGTTTGCAACACATGCCCTTGGGGATCCTCGTGTTCGAGTTCGCTCAGCAAGACCTCCGCCGGCCCCGAATTTTTCTTCCGGTAATAATCGATCAAGCGGCGCTTAATCACTGTCTGGGCAAATCCCACAAAACTGCCCTTGGTCTTGGTGTATGCGCCAATGGCTTCATTGAATGCCAACATCGCCACCGAAATTTCCTCATCAACGCCTTGATGCAGATAGCGGCCCGCTACCTTGCTAGCGGTCTTTAAGATGAACGGAACATATTCCGAAATGAGTTGATCTCTAGCGGCCACATCGCCGCTTGATGCGCGTGCGAGCAGAGAAATCGAGACATTGGCCGCTGGATCCGACCGCATTCCCACTCCCCCTCTCCTCATGCTCTGGTCTATTCGTCCGTTAACTCCGGTTCGGCCGGCAAGCCCAAATGCAAATATGCCCGGCGGGTTAGAATGCGCCCACGTGGCGTACGTTGTAAAAATCCCTGTTGCAGCAAATAGGGCTCGACGACTTCTTCAATTGTGCCGCTTTCTTCTCCGACCGCAGCCGACAAGGTTTCTAGGCCCACCGGGCCGCCATGATAGCGTTCCGCAATCGACACCAACAGGCGCCGATCCACTTGATCGAGCCCCATCGGATCGACGGCCAATAGTTCCAATGCCTCGGTAGCTAGGACAAGCGAAACCTGTCCGTCTCCCCGCACCTGCGCATAATCCCGAATCCGCTTTAGCAACCGATTGGCAATGCGAGGCGTGCCCCGGCTCCGCCGCGCAATCTCATAGGCCGCATCCGGATGCATAGGAATCCCTAAAACCCGCGCAGAACGGTCCACAATGTGAGCGAGCTCTTCGGGATGATAGAAATCGAGATGCAACAGCACCCCAAAACGGTCCCGCAACGGCGACGCCAACATGCCAGGCCGCGTCGTCGCCCCAACTAAGGTGAACCGGGGCAAGTCGAGACGGACCGACCGCGCCCCAGGTCCTTTTCCCAAGACCAAATCCAGGGCAAAATCTTCCATGGCCGGGTACAGCACTTCTTCAACGGGACGGGACAGACGGTGGATTTCATCAATAAACAACACTTCGCGATCATCAATATTCGTTAAAATGGAGGCGAGATCGCCGGGTCGTTCAATCGCCGGCCCCGATGTATAGCGGATGCCGACGCCGAGTTCGTTGGCAATAATATGGGCCAGTGTGGTTTTTCCCAAACCCGGCGGGCCGTATAACAACACATGGTCCAACGGCTCTTTGCGTGCTAGACTCGCTTCGATAAAGATGGACAGTTTCTCTTTGAGTTCCTCTTGGCCGATATACTCCTTGAGCCGATCGGGGCGCAGTGTCCCTTCTGTCTCAGCCTCTGCCCCCGAATGACCAGAGACTACCCGGTCTTGCATCGTCCTTGCCCCCTTTATCGCCTGTCAAGCGTACGCAATGCCTCACGAATCCGGTCAGCCAAATCTCCTTCGGCCGCCGTTTGCCGAGACGCCGCCTGGGCTTCCTCCAAGGAATAGCCAAGAGCCATTAACGCTTCCCCCACGTCATCGAGTTTGACCGAGCGGGGCAAAGATGGCCCAGCGTTCGGAGAGTGGCGGCGGGGCTTGTTCTGCCATTTTCCCGAAAGCTCCAACAAAATACGCTGGGCCAATTTGGCTCCCACTCCTGGCGCATCCTTGATGGTTTGCCATTGTTCTTGAGAAATCGCCTCTTCCAGGCCATCGACGCCTAGTACCCCGAGCACGGATAAGGCGGTCTTAATGCCCATGCCCCCCACCGCAATCAGGTCCAAAAACGTTTCCCGCTCCTCGACCTCCAAAAAGCCAATCAACCGCCAATTGTCTTCTCGCACCACCAAGTGGGTATAGAGATGGACGGGGTTTTGGACGTCCGGCAGTGCTGCCAAGGCCCGTTTCGACATATCCACCCGAAATCCAATACCGTGAACATCCACCACACACGCATCGTCATCTTTGTGGACAATTTTGCCGGTTAGTTCGCTTATCATCGCAGCACCTCCCGGAATTTCACCCATTCCAACCCCGTCATCGCAATCGCTAACGCATCGGCGACATCGTCGGGCTTGGGCACGGCCTCCAGATGCAACAACCGCGTGACCATCATCTGCACTTGGTGCTTGTCGGCCCGGCCATAGCCGGCCACTGTTTGCTTCACTTCCGCCGGTGAGATTTCGACAATAGGAATATTGCGCTGGCTCAAGGCCAAGAGCACCACCCCACGTGCCTGTCCCACCGCCAAGGCCGTTTTCGTGTTTTGCCCAAAAAAAAGTTTCTCCACCGCCCCATATTCCGGCTGATACCGGTCAATCACAGCGATGAGCCCCTCATACAGATGTTTTAGGCGCTCGGGTGCGGACAACGTGGAGGAAGTCAGCACAGCCCCGTAATCATGGGCCAAGGGCTCATGGCGCACTTTGTCAATAATGCCCCACCCGCATATGGCCGTGCCCGGGTCAATTCCTAACATCCGCATAACACACCCGCTTCCACAATGTCCCTGCGCTGCTTATAGCGTCTTGCTTTGTTAAATACCACAGCGGCAGGGAAAAATCCTCTATTTTTTGTCAGGACATATGTTCTATGCGACTTTAGGGCATGCGCTGCGTTTATGCCAAGAAGGAAAAATACGCCATTGTTCTCCCCACCTATGGGGTGAAAGACTTCTGGCGCCCGTCTATGAAAAGCGGCTTACTGGGGCGTAAGCCCCAGTCACGCTTGGGTCTCACAAAAAACCCTTATTAGGCTTCGTCCATCTCAAAGTCTTCTGGGAACTCCGCGTTAAAGAAGACTTTTTCGACATCATCATGGTCTTCTAGTAAATCAATCAGGTCTAACAGTTTGTGGGCATCGTCACTGCTCACTTCGGTCGTCGTTTTCGGCAATTGCACTAATTCCACATCATCCACTTTAATGCCTTGGCTTTCAAACGATTCCCGCACCTGATCCAGCACATCAGGAGCCGTGAGGACGACAAATTCCCCGTCTTCTCGGCGCAAATCGTCTGCCCCCGCCTCAATCGCCACATCGAGCAATTCCTCTTCGCTCTTGTTCGTCTCGGTAATGGTCAGTCGACCTTTGGACTCAAACATCCAGGCCACACAGCCTGTTTCCCCCAAAGCCCCTCCATGACGGGAAAAAATATGCCGCACTTCTCCCGCGGTGCGGTTACGGTTGTCCGTCAAGATTTGCAAGTAAACCGCCACACCGCCGGGCCCATAGCCCTCGTAGACCACTTCTTCGTAGTGCACGCCCTCTTCCTGACCGGTAGCCCGCCTAATGGCCCGGTCAATATTGGCTTGAGGCAAGTTGTTGTCTTTCGCTTTTTGGATAGCCAAGCGCAAGCGGAAATTCGTATCGGGATTGCCGCCTCCTCGCTTCGCCGCCGCCATAATCTCTTTGGTTAGGCGCGAGAAGACGGTCCCCTTCACCGCGTCCACTTTGGCCTTTTTGCGTTTAATATTGGCCCACTTCGAATGCCCCGACATCGTGCAGTCCTCCTTAAAAACAAGTACCGTCTCCTATTGTCTTTACGCCTCATTCAAAATGGCGAGTGATTGGCATGCGCCTGTCCCGCCCAAACGCCCGCGGAGTCACTTTAATCCCTACGGGAGCTTGACGCCTCTTGTATTCATTACGGTTCACCAACTTAACAACCAGATCTACAAGAGCCGGGTTTAAGTCACGGGCCTTTAACGCCTCCGGAGACAAGTCTTCTTCAATATAACCCTCTAAGATCTGATCTAATATATCATAAGGCGGCAAGCTATCTTCGTCCTTTTGATTAGGCCGCAACTCAGCACTCGGCGGCTTTGATATCACGCGCTTGGGGATACGCGTCCGCTCCTGATTGAGCCACCGCGCCAGGCGAAATACTTGGGTCTTTAGCACATCTTTCAATACAGCAAATCCCCCTGCCATATCTCCATAAAGAGTGCTATACCCCGTGGCCATTTCGCTTTTGTTTCCCGTGGTCAACACCAGCCAACCAAATTTATTCGACAACGCCATCAACAAAGTGCCGCGAATTCGTGCTTGGAGATTCTCTTCGGTTAAATCCAAAGCACGCCCCGCAAACACCGGCCCCAACTCATCCAAAAACGCCGTCATAATATCCTGAATCCCTAGCTCCCATGTCGCAATACCTAAATTCTTGGCAACCGCCAATGCGTCTTCCCGGCTCTCCGTCGACGTAATGATTGACGGCATCAACACCCCATGCACTCGCTCACTGCCTAAAGCATCCACAGCAATCGCCGCCGTCAAAGCGGAGTCAATGCCGCCTGACAAGCCAATGACTACGTCCTGAAAATGATTCTTCTCGACATAATCCGCGACCCCTAACACGAGAGCCTGATAAAGTTCGGCATCGTCTTCTAAAACCGGCGTACACGTGAGGTCATAGCGTGGAGCATCTAAATGGCCCAAGGAGCCTATGCGGACAACCCCTACCTGGTCAGAGACTGGGCCCAAGCGCCATCTTGGGTCGATAAATCGCCGGTGCTGACTAGGCGTCGCGTGCAGGGTCAACGACAATTCGTCTTCGTCAAAAGCGCGCGCTCTGGCGAGCACCTGGCCGTCGGGCCCAAATACCGCACTTTGCCCATCAAACACTAATTCGTCTTGCGCTCCCACCAAATTCGTCCACAGCAGATATGAGGCCACGTCATCCGCACGCGTAGCTAACATCCGTTCCCTGGCCGCCCGTTTTCCCCGAGAATAAGGTGATGCACTGATGTTGATTAAAAGATTGGCCCCTTGCCGCGCTTGATCTAAGTACGGACCGTCGGGATACCAGACGTCTTCACAGATGGATACCCCAATTTTCCAGGCGCCCGCATCAATAATTTCCGTCTCACGCCCCGGCGTAAAATATCTCGCCTCATCAAATACCCCATAATTGGGCAAATACTGTTTTTGCACCCGCGTCACCCAAGTCCCTTCGTGCGCCACCACCGCTGCGTTGAACAAGCCCCCATCGGCATAAGCATAGCCAAAAATCGCCATCAGTCCTTGCGAATGCCTGACCATTTCATCACAAGCCTGTTGCAGGGTTTCAAGAAAGTCTGCACGAAACAGCAAGTCTTCCGGCGGATATCCTGCAAGCGCCAATTCTGGGAACACGACGACATCGATGTGATCGCGCCGGGCCCGCTCCATGGCGGACAGCATACGCTGTAAATTTCCTGCGACGTCGCCCACCACACTATTCATTTGCACCAGACGCACATTGAGTTGCGTCATGCTTCCATCTCCCCCGATGCTAAAGTCCGCAACCATTGCGTCATGGCCAAACCCATCGCCACCATCGTCTGACCGCCTTCACCGCTCACAGGAATCACAAGGTCTGGACAACGCCCACTTGAGGCTATAAGACGAAGATTCATAGAGGTCTTGACGGCGGGCCTCTCTTTGACCTCTAAACCGGCGGCGCGCAAATAGCGAGCAGCCCACTCACTCCACGGGTCTGGCCCCGTCAGCCACACTGTTTCCGAGAGCAGGCGCAACTGTCCATCATAGCCAATCTCATCCATCAATATTTGGCGAGAAAACTTTTCAATCGTCCGGTTATCGAGCTCCATGCGTGCATTGCACCGCCTTCATGCCAATTTTCGTTACGGCTCCTTGCACCCCATCGACTAAAAATAGACCCTGTGGCCAATACTGGACATCGTCAGGATGCTCCCGCCACAACTCCCACAACGTCACCGCTTGGCCGGCCACAGCAAGTGTCAAAGTTCCTAACACCCCCGCTTCAAAGCACCGAGGACCTTGCTGCAATGTGCCAAATAAACAAAAAAGACACTGCGTCTTAGGAGAAAGCAGTGCAGACATCCCTTCCGCGCGAAGCGCCGAGGAGAAAATCCAGGGAGCACCGGTCTGAAACGACCATTGTTGAATGGCCATGCGCGCAGGCCAATTATCCGAGGCATCAAAAACGATATCGCAACCCGCTAATAAACGGGCCGCGTTGTCGTCCGTCAACGCCTCAACCCGCGCCGACAAACGCTCTGGCGCATAGCGCACAAGACATTTTGCTTTAAAGTCGCCAATATCCGTCTCGTTGAACCATGGCTGCCTAGGCAAATTGGACAAGGCGATGCGGTCGGCATCAATCACCCGTAACTCTTCGATCACCGGATCATGCGCCAACTGCATCGCCAGTGGCGATCCAATCGCGCCGCCCCCCACTATGGCTGCTCGCACTGTCCGCTCCCTCCATTTCCTCCCCGCTCAGCTCACGCTTTCATGCATCGCCCCAGTTCCTCTTTGGCTTCTGGTGTCCATAAATCCACCATATCATCCACATAACGCGAGGTGCGCACAAAGGTCTCATCATCCGATTGCCATAATGGAAACGGCAATAAGGCCGGATAGTTGGTAATAAACAAGCTGAGATCCGGAATGACGGCTAACGCATCAGCCCAAGCCTGACGCGCATCTGTCAGTTGTCCTTGAAGAAAATGTGCCAGTCCCACACTGTAAAATGCTTCGGGATAACGTGACAAGCTTTGTTGAAAACATTCTACAGCTTCTGTCGGACGATTCGCGCGTAGCTGCAGCATGCCCAGCAAGTAATAGCCATCTTGACCTATCGCCTCGGTATCCCAAGCAAGCGTTGGTGATGCGGCAAATCCTCCTGCGCTTGCGCAATAGCCATCTGAAACAATTCTTGCGCTTGTTCGAAATCGCCCCACGACAAATAGACCTGACCCAGGCCGTTTAAAGCATCTGCACGGTAAGGGTCGAGTTCAAGAGCCCGTCGAAAATGAACTTCTGCATTTTCCAGTTGGCCTTGCTCCATCTCTTGCCATCCTAACCGCTCTTCATCTTGCGCTACCATGCCCTCACTCCTTACACCGTAAACCGGTAATACCGGCGTCGGCCAATACGCATCCATGACCCCGCAGCGATGCTCAGGACATCTGTCACCGCTAAGCGATTGCCATCCAGCACCACGGCTCCTTGCTGCAATAACCGCCGTGCTTCTTGTTTGCTAGGCACATCGGGCATCGCTGCCACACACTCAATCGCCGACACCTGCCATGGATTGCTAGGCATCGCCACCGAAGGCATGTCCTCGGGCACTTGATGCTCGCGAAACTTGCGGTCAAAAGCCTCTTGTGCTGCCACCGCTGCGTCCTCGCCCGCAAATCGCGTCACCAGCCGTTTCGCTAAATCGGCCTTCACATCACGTGGATTCTCACTTTGCACCCGTTCTTCCCATACCGTGCGATTTTCTCCTAAGAGCAGCATGGCCCACCGGGTAATCAAGGTGTCGGGAATGGACATGATTTTGCCGTACATCTCCTCGGGGGGTTCACTGATGCCGACATAGTTCCCCAAACTTTTTCCCATGCGTCGAACGCCGTCGGTGCCTTCTAAAATCGGCAAGAAAATTCCGACCTCCGGCTCCAACCCATAGGCTTCTTGAATTTGACGGGCCGTCATGATATTGAATCGCTGATCGGTGCCGCCCAGTTCCACATCCGCCTTTAATGCTACGGAATCATAGCCCTGCATCAGGGGGTAGAGAAGTTCATGAAAATAGATGGGCACATGTTCAGTAAACCGATTATGAAAATCGTCTCGTTCTAACAAACGGGCAATCGTCATTTGACCCATGAGCCGAATCGTGTCGGCCAGCTGCATCGGCTCCAGCCATTCACTGTTGTAGCGTAAAGTCAGCCGGTCTGCATCTAAGATTTTGCGCGCCTGTTCAATATAAGTGGCGGCAAAAGCCTTGACTTCATCCGCCGTCAGTTGCTTGCGCGTAGCCGCGCGGTCTGTCGGATCTCCAATGCGGCCCGTCATGTCACCAATCAAAAAGACCACGGTATGGCCCAGTTCCTGGAATTGGCGGAGTTTCTCGATGACTACCGTATGCCCCAGGTGAATGTCAGGGGCCGTCGGATCTACCCCCAGCTTAACCGTCAAAGGGCGCCCCGTCGCCTGCGATTTCTCTAATTTCTCTTTGAGCAACGCGGGACTGACGACGTCATCGGTGCCGCTGATAAGCCAGTCCAATTGTTTATGAATGTCTTGCAAACCCAATCCTCCCTATTATCCTGCCGAGAGTATATCATACTGATAGATTGCCTAAAAATCTTACTCTCGGTCTCCCAACGTCGCGACCGTTACGCCGTCGCCCCCTTCACCGCGCTCGCCCAGTCGGTAGGTGCTGACCCTAGGGTCAGCCTTTAACAGCTGTCCAACAGCCTTGCGCAACACCCCGGTGCCTTTGCCGTGAATAATCCGGACTTGAAAGGCTCCGGCCAAGACCGCGTCATCGAGGTATTTGTCCACCACATCCACCATCTCATCGACCGTCATCCCGCGCACATCACACTCCATGTGAAGATTTTGCGCTTTGGCCGACGACAGCCCTTGATGGCGACCCGGCGATTTTCTCGTTCGCCCCGGTTGCGGAGCCTTAGCGGCCTCTAAATCCCCAACGGGCACCTTGACTCTCAGCGCCCCCACTTCGACCAACGCCACCTTGCCGTTGACCTCCAGGACCTGCCCAAGCCCTTCAAAGTCGCGCACGTGAACATAATCTCCTGCCTGCCAATGCCCTTCGGGACGCGCTTTCGTCGTTTCTAACTCTTGGGGCAAAATGCCCCGCCGCCGCCAAGTATCCCGCAAAGCCTCCACAGCGCGCGCCTGGTCTGGTCCTTGTTGATGGCGCACTTCTAAAATGGCTTCGGTCATCTGATCATGCAACTGGTCCAGTTCATGCCGCCACTGATCGCGAATCCGGCGCATTTCCTTTTCCCGTGTGTCAAGCCATTTGCGCCGCTCTTGTTCCAAGGCCAAGGTTTGGGCCGCTAAGGCGTCCGCTTGTTCGCGCACTTGCTGTTTGGCAGCACGCAACTCCATTTGCAAGTGATTGGCTTCTTCAATCGCTCGAAAAGGTGGACAAATTTTGCTCAATGCTCTGCTCATCGCCAATATCCACCCATATCCGGTCAAAGAGCGGAATCGTTGTCCCTGCGCGGCACGGCACCATCATACCGGCCAAAGCCAGACTCACAATCAAGCCGGTCGTTCTCAGCGCGACGGTCTTGCCTCCCGTATTGGGACCCGTAATAATTAAAATATGACGGGACTTGGCTAATGACAAATCGAGCGGGACCGGGTCTTCAATCAAGGGATGTCGGCCCTCGATAATCTGTAAATCTTCCCCGCCGATAATGGGCAGAACTGCCCCGGAGTGCTGGCCGTAGCGGACAATCCCCAACAGTTCATCAAGCCAAGCCAATGTCTGTTCTGTCACCACACAGTCATCGGCCACACTTCCGACCGTGCGGGACAACTCCGCGAGCAAGTGGCGAATTTCTTCATCTTCTTGATTGCGCAGTTCTGTCAATTGATTTTGTTTCTGCACAACCGGCATGGGCTCCACAAATACCGTTTGCCCACTAGATGACCGGTCATGCACAATTCCTGGCACTTGATTACGAAACATCGCCTTGACGGGCACCACACGGCGTCCAAATCGTAGGGTGACTACGGGATCTTGCAAAAACTCGGCCCAATGCCCCGAATGAATAATCCCATCGAGCAGGCGGTCAATCTCCGCCTCCGATTGTCTGATTTCACGGCGAATTTTTTGTAAAACAGGACTGGCGTGGTCCTTTACCTGTCCATGCTCGTCTAATATGCGAAAGATAGCCTGCGCGACGTAACCTAAGGACGGCAAGCGGGCAATGCGCTGTGCCAATAACGGCATGTCTTGATCATTTGTCCACGTACTAACCGCCTCGGCAACCTTCAGCGTCACCCCAATCCCTAACAATTCTTCGGGGTTCAACATTCCGCCTTTTTGCGCCCGCCGCACCAAATCCTTTAGAGGAATGGCGCCTTTGAGGGAGATCTCCAGCGTCTCGGCGTCACGCACCAGTCGCATGACTTCTTGCAAGGCATCATGCCGTTGGCGCAACGCAGCCTCGCTCAAATACCCCGCGTTGACAATGCGCTCATGGCCCATGGGCGTATCCGTCCAGGCGGCGACTTGCTGAAGCACGGCAGGAAACTGGACTAAATCGAGACTGATCCGCAGCCGGCTGTCCGCTATGGTATCAAGAGTGTTCACGTGCCCCTGCCTTTCTCTTCTCTAAAGATCTGTTAAACTCTTGCGTATGCACCTTTGGATTATAGCACCTGAAAAGGCCACTGCGTTTGCAGTGGCCTTTTCCCTGTCCCCAATCACGGTGTCTTATTCTTCACGCTGCGGTTACTACGCCACTGTTCTTGCATCGCCCGGACAAGTTCTTCATTTTGCTCTTGAAGATGGTACAAATCTTCCGCCATGTTCAAAAGCGCCAAGACAGCAATGCGGGAAATCCCAAGATGCGGATTTTTGGCGGCCAGAACCCGCAGGCGGCCATCCACATGGTGCGCGAGTGCCTGAATCACATCTTTGGGCAGGTCTCCTTTGAGAGAATACTCCTCGCCATAAATGGTCACGGTCGTCCGAATGGGTTCTGTCACACGCCTGCCTCCCTTGATTATTCTGTCTTTCTCCTCCTCTCGACAATACCGCTTTTTTCCTGTGCTGTCACGCCATAATCAGGCATTATTGGCGTATTTTTACACCGTAAGGGTCCAGCGACGACAGAATTTGCTGAATCGCGCGATCGACGTCCTCTTCCGTCAAGGTGACCTCGTCGGGTTGGAAGACAAAGCGCAAGGTCCATGATTCACCAAATGCACCCACATAATGGTCGATAGGCGTCATGCGGCGCAAAGCCGGTAGGGCCAGAGCGTTGACCACATCCACGATTTGCTGGTAGGCGATATTGGCTGGAACCACCAAGGACAAATCTCGCACGGCTTCGGGCAGACGTAAGGGCCTATGCATTTGGGAAGACACGGCGGCCGAAGACGGCAGAAGGTCGAGCCGCATGACCCAAACCGCTAGACGTTTGGCATGATAGCGCTGGGCTATGCGCGGTCGCACTTCGCCTAGATACCCGCACACCGTGCCGTTGCGATTCGTTAGTGCTAACGTCCGTCCGGGATGCAAATACGCTGGCGGCTCCTCGACCTGGCGCCATGTCAAGCCCATATCAGCGCGCACATTGACCCATTCCATCACGCCTTTCAAATCCAACACATGAGGGGCTTCAGGATGGGGATAAGCAGGTTGTCCCTCCAGGGTTTGGACAACGGCCAGCTCCGCTATCTCTTGACACCCGTCCGCATGCGATTGATAGACGGGCGCAATTTCGAACAGGCGTAGGGCTAGTCCCCGCCGGGCGCGGTTCGCCTCAACCGTTTCGAGCAGGCCCGGAAGCAATGACGTGCGCAAAATCCGCTCTTCGTCGCGCAAGGGATTACGCACGACAACCGCATCTGAGACCGTCATTTCTGCCCGGGCTAACCGCTCCGGTGACGTAAACGAACGCGTCACAACTTCCCAATATCCCGCCTCAGCCAGCAAATTCTTTAAAAATTCCAGGTACGCTTCGTGGCTGTTTTTTTGACCGGGTACGGCAGGCGCCAGAAACACCGAGGGCTTAATGGTTTCTAAGCCATACAGCCTTGCCACTTCTTCGGCTAAATCGTGACTGCCACTAACGTCGTGACGCGCATGAGGAATCACGACGTCGCCTGCAGCTGTCACGCCAAACCCCAGCCGTTCTAACCCTTGACGCAATTTGTCATCGGCCCAGTCGACCCCCAATAAACGCCGAATCTTGTCCGGTTCAAAGACAATTTGGCGAGCCGGGGCAATACGCCCCACCACTTGGCTCGGCCCAGTAGCCACAAAGAGTCCGGCCTCTTGTAACAATGCACGGTAGCGGTCTGGGGCGGTGTACACCGCCAAGGGGTCCGTGCCTTTGCCAAAATGCAGTGCCGCATCGGAAAAAATTTGATGCCGACGCATGGTTTGGAAAATGCGCGAGGAATCAAAATGCGCCGCCTCCAACAACACATGGCGCGTCTTTGAAGAAATCGCCGACCGGGTGCCGCCCATGACGCCTGCTAGGGCCAGTGCACCCACATCGTCCGCAATCACTAAGTCCTCAGGCCCTAATGTGCGCTCTTCCCCATCCAAAGTCTCAAGCCGCTCACCCGGATGCGCCAGACGCACGGTAATAGAGCCCTGGACGGTATCGCGGTCAAAGGCATGGAGCGGTTGGCCTATATCCCACAGCAAAAAGTTCGTGATATCTACGGCCGGAAAAATCACACGCTGGCCAATGGCGCGCAACAAGACTTGCATCCACAAAGGTGTTGGCGCGTCCGGTTGAATCTGAAATGCTACAAGCCCATAGAGCGGACAGTCATGAAGATCTAAAACGCGCGCCAACGCATCTTCCCCGTATTCAAAACCGCGACTGTGTTCGGTCAACGGCAAAGACAATGCGGCCGCCAATTCGCGAGCAATGGCCTGCATGCTTTGACCAAAGACGGCTAAATTGGGTGTGAGCTCCAACTCAAAGACGGTGTCTTGACCGCCAATGACGTCAATAAAGTGCGTCCCAAGCGGTTCGGGCCCTGACCAAATCCATAAATCTTGAGGCCCTTGGTCAAATCCCAATTCTTCCGCTGACAGCAACATGCCTGGTGAAAGGATGCCGCGCATGCGAACCGCTTCCAATACACGGCCGTCAACCAGTTCGGTCCCCACAGGCGCATACCAGACGCGGTCTCCAACAAATCCATTGGAAGCCCCCGTGACAATGTCAATCGTGCTGCCGTCACCGCGCCTGACGCTGACCACCGACAAATGGTCGGCATCAGGATGCTTCACCCGCTGAACGACTTCCACCAGTTCCACGGGTTCGTACCACCGTCCCCAAGCCTCCATCTGCGCCACTTCCCACCCCATTTGCGTCAGGGTGTCGGCTACCTTCGCCGGCGCTGGCAAATCCGGAACATAGCGAGTTAACCACCGGTAACTAACTTTCATAACCCAGGCCTCCCTATGTACGTCTGAAATTGAGAGAGAAACTGCATGTCGTTTTGATAGAGCAACCGCAAATCATCAATACCAAAAAGACGCATGGCTAACCGTTCAATTCCTAATCCAAAGGCAAATCCCGTCACCACGTCGGGGTCATACCCCCCGTTGCGCAACACAGTGGGATGAACCATGCCCGACCCCAAAATTTCCACCCAGCCGGTGCCCTTGCACACGCGACAGCCTGTCCCCCCACAAGCCGCGCACGTGACGTCCATTTCCACCGACGGTTCGGTAAAAGGAAAATATGACGGGCGGAATCGGGTTTTGATCTCACTCCCTAACAGTTCTAGCGCCATCGCCGTCAACGTGCCTTTGAGATCTGCCAAAGTAATGCCGTGATCAATCACTAATCCCTCAACTTGGAAAAACATCGGAACATGGGTCGCGTCATCATCGCGGCGAAAAACGCGGCCGGGCGCAATAATTTTCACGGGCAACGAGCCCTGATATTTTTGCATGGCCCGAATTTGCACCGGCGAGGTATGTGTGCGCAAGACCCTGTCCGGACAGTTGGTAAAAAATCCAGGATGTGTCCTTTGGCTGTTGATAACGGCACCGGCCGGCAAACCCTACTGTAAAGTTCAAGTTTGCACTCCCCAGCGAATATCGACCGCCTGCAGATCCGTTCCCACCAATACCCGGATTCTCTGCGCTGCAGGGATGGCTGACATGTTCTGGATCATCGCTTACTGTCTTTTATTTTCCGGTTATTGTATCATAACCGGCGGAACTGGCAAAACAAGCGAGCAGCCGCATTAATACGGGTGATCCATAGACGCCGGAAATCACCTTTACGCTTCTTGCGGTGCTGATAGGCATACCACAATGAATGCATAACCGCTTCGTTTGCCGGTTTAAAATGACGGGAACGTGCACCCCGGTAACCCCGTGCCATCTTTAAAATCTTTTTGTGACGGCGATGTCTCACCATCCCATGTTTTACCCGAGCCATCTTCCAAACCCCTCCACAACAATTAGTTTACCCCAAGGCCACTTACTTGCCGTTGGGCAACAAACGCTTTGCACGGTGGTAATCCGCATGAGACAACAGAACCCCTTGGCGCAACCGGCGTTTTTGCGACGGTGACTTGTGCTCGAGCAAGTGACTCTTGCCGGCACGGTTCCGCGCGACTTTCCCTTTCCCGGTAATCATGAGGCGCTTGGCGGCTCCACGATGTGTCTTCATCTTTGGCATGCGTTACACTCCCTTTTTCGGCGCTAAAATCATTATCATGCTACCGACTCCCAAATACAGAAATCCATTGTTAATCCATCATAGTTTTTTTTTCCCTCCTTCGAATGCTTTCTTGGTGGTCCAAACAAAAAAGGGCGGATCACTCCGCCCAAATACAGAAACCACGTTCCATCAACCCTTTGGGTCCAAACCGGAGGGTGAGAAGCTGATGCTTCTGCTTTGTTCGGCATATGCAGTAATATTGTAAGCGAAAAGCCTTACCCCCGTCAATCACAAAGATGCTACTCACCCAATGCTCTGGGATCTCTTGGCGTGTTGGCATGGCATGAATCTCAGCCATTTTGTGCACTAGCAATTGGGAGGACGCATCTTTAACCCAACGCCGGTCCCAAGTCGGTTCCGGATCGCCATCCTTGGATTTCGACCGTGTAGTGCGACACCAGAGGTACAGTGCTGTCGCGGGTAATGAGTTATATCGCCTGCGGATTTTCTTGAACACCGGATGTCCGCCCAGTTTTTGAAAGAACGACTGCTCAAGTTCTTTCCGCACTTGAGGCTTTCTCGCAAATAAACGGTCATACCAGCGTCGCGTTGCCCGCTCACTCTATCTTAAACAGCACAAGGAGGCTCATCTCCTATTGAGACGAGCCTCCTTGGTGAACATGCTGAGCACAAAGGGATCGTCGTCCCCCTTTGTAGGCCTAGTCTAAGGGCATTTGCGCTTGTTCAACCAACTCTTCTAGATATTCGGGCCAGGCCTTAGCACCAATATCCCCTTCTTCGCGTGTACGCACCGACACCGTGTGATTTTCCAAGTCACGGCCGCCGACAATCAACATGCGCGGCACCTTATTCACCTGGGCTTCGCGAATCTTGTAGCCCATTTTCTGATTACGGGTATCGACTTCAACGCGCAACCCCCGCCGCCTGAGTTTCGTGGCGATGTCTTGAGCATAGGCGCTTTGCTGGTCGGTAATAGGGATGACCATGACCTGCACAGGCGCCAACCACAGCGGGAAAGCTCCCGCATAATGTTCCACCAAAATCCCCAAGAATCGCTCGACCGATCCCATAATCGCGCGGTGAATCATAACCGGACGCTTATTAGTTCCATCTTGGTCGGCATAGGTTAGATCAAATTTCTCAGGCAATTGGAAGTCCAACTGGATGGTCGCCAACTGCCAATGTCGACCTAGCGAGTCAATCGCTGAGATATCGAGCTTCGGCCCATAAAACGCGCCGTCGCCCGGGTTGATTTGGTATTTAATGGCGCGTTCGCGCAAAACCGCTTCGAGATCGTGCTCCGCCTTGTTCCACAATTCCAAAGACCCCATATAGTCATCAGGGCGCGTCGAGAAAACCACTTCGTAAGGCAAGCCAAATGCCCGAAACACCACATCGACTAAATCTAATACCCCTAAGATCTCTTGGGTGATTTGGTCTTCTCGCACAAACAGATGCGCATCATCTTGGTGAAAGCCCCTCACACGCATTAATCCGTGCAACGTACCGGAACGTTCAAACCGTGACAAGGGTCCATATTCGGCATAACGAATCGGAAGATCTCGGTACGAGCGGACTTGATTTTTAAAAAGTAAAGCGTGTCCCGGGCAGTTCATCGGCTTGGCGCCCAGCACTTCTTCTTCGCGTTCCATGAGAAACATATTGTCGCGGTAATGATCCCAATGGCCTGAACGCTGCCACAACCCGACGCGGTAAATCCAAGGAGTCGAGACTTCCTCATAGCCCCGTTCCGTCTGCAAGCGGCGCGAGAATTCCTCCAGTGTCCGGTATAGTTGATATCCTTTGGGATGCCAGAAGGCAAAGCCTGGTGCCTCTTCCCGAAAACTAAACAAATCCAATTGCGGTCCTAGCCGCCTGTGATCTCGCAACTTCACCTCTTCCAACCGTTGAAGATGTTGTGTCAACTCTTCTTCGGAAGGAAAAGACGTACCATAAATGCGGGTCATCATGGGATTTTTTTCATCACCACGCCAATAGGCCCCCGAGACATTGGTCAACTTGATCGCTTGAATCACTCCGGTGCGGGGCACGTGAGGACCTGAGCACAAGTCCACAAACTCGCCTTGTTGATAGGCGGAAATGGTCATGCCCTCAGGAATTCGACGCACAATTTCCAACTTAAAATCTTCATGACGATCAGCAAAAAGTGCAAGTGCCTCATCACGAGTCAATTCCAAACGTTCGATCGCGAGATTTTCCTGAACAATTTGCCGCATCATCTCTTCAATCGCGCTCAAGTCTGTCTCTGTCAACGGTTTAGGGAGCCAAATGTCATAATAGAACCCGTCCTCCAACGCAGGACCGGTACCCAGTTTAGCCTCCGGCCATAAGCGTTTGACAGCCTGCGCCATTAAATGCGCGCTGGAATGTCGAAACACCTTTTGGCCACTACTATCAGCAAACGTCAACCATTGCAGCTGCCCGCCGTGCGTCAATGGCCGATTTAAATCCACCACGTCTCCATCAATCCATGCCGCCAGAGCGTCTTGCGGCATTTCTTCTTGAAAGTCAATAGGCCGCACCCCTGGACTCTTTACGACATAATCGCCGTGTAGCTCAATCGTCAAGTCCTCCATACCTTCGTCCTCCCCATAAAAAAATCCGCCACCCCATCTGTCTGGGGGACGGAAAAATTCCGCGGTTCCACCGCCATTGGCATACAATCTGCCCGACTTTTGTGCGCAATATCGGTCGCCGCCGCTAACTTCGCCTGCTATAGGCTCGCTAGACGCTCCAAGGTGGTTAGAACTTCCGCGTCACTAAGACGTCTTTCAGCCAAGGACATCTCTCTCTTAAAGAATACGGAAATTCACATCTCTTCATCGCAGTACTATTTGCCCTTTACGATACCGAAAAGCGCAAAGCCGTGTCAATAGCCCTTAGGCATGGCAAGCAGCGTCCATGGGAGTAGTATGCCCTGATTTTCATGAATCAGCCCGGGCCGGCCGTTTCGCTGAAGACGCTGGATGCAACTTTGTTTCAACCGATTGAATGCGATCGTCAAAAATAGCGCGCAGCATCTCTTGCAAATTGGAAGGCAGTGTGCTGTCCAATACAACGCGCGCAGGTGCGAGCAACACCAAGGCACTCACCAAGAGCTCCTGGCGCGTTTCTTCGCTATCATCCAAATCTTCGGCTAAAGCATCGATAATCTCGCGGCCAACGTCAGTCCCTTGCGCATCCGCAATATGCATGTGTTTTCCACAACACCGAACATGCACGACGTCTGCGTGAGGCGCTTGTTGACTGACATAATCCTTAAGAAACCCAATAAATTGGCGGTATTCATGCTCCGCAAAATACTCATCCACGATATGTCCCACCACGTCGATCAAGCCCGCACGGACATCATGCAACAAAAAATCTTCGGCGCCTTCAATCACCAGCACATCGTGTGTCCAAAAATATGCGGTGAGCCGAGCAGCAATCGCATCCACACGCGCTTGCGCCGCCTCAGGGTCTTCCGTACGAAGGTTTTGGACTACCCGGCTCAAAATGATGCGGCGTTCTTCCTGTGTCAAGTAGCTGTACTGCTGCCGCAAAATCCGCGTCACCCAGGGTTCATAATGGGCACTAATGAGTTTGGCCACGGCGCGGGCCATGGTATAGGCTCCCTCCGTTCTTGTGCCGTCCATGTCGCAGACAGCCCACTCCATTCGGGATTGCCTGGTCCACTCTACAGGCGCCTCCAAATATGCATCAATCCGCGGAGTATCCTCTTGACTGCCAATACACCACTGCACCACCCTGTCGCCTCCATCTCTTTGAAATATCCCCACCTGTATTAGTTCTAAGATATTGCTAGTATATTCCAGATTATCAAAACCTATTCACGCCTAGGTTTTCTGCCAAGCTGAAGAACATCTGAATCACATTTCTATTCGTAAGACATCGATGTACCATGATGAAAACGGAAGCATTGAACGGAGATAAAGGAGGTAACCAGGAAATGTACTTTGCGCAAAATAAAAAATCCGCATACAATTTGCGGGTTTTTATGGTGGGCGGTACAGGACTCGAACCTGTGAACCTCTCGCATGTCAAGCGAGCGCTCTAACCAACTGAGCTAACCACCCATGTGTATTGGAGGCGACGCCCGGATTCGAACCGGGGCATAGAGGTTTTGCAGACCTCTGCCTTACCACTTGGCTACGTCGCCTGATAGGTCAGGCGGCAGATTGGAGCGGAAGACGGGATTTGAACCCGCGACCCTTGCCTTGGCAAGGCAATGCTCTACCACTGAGCTACTTCCGCATCACGCTCTGCTAGTATAACAACTTCTCTCGCATTGTGCAAGTCACCTAGGCCACAAAATTTTCGTTTTTAGCGAGTTTAATATTGGTAAAATCCGCGGCCACTTTTCTTACCAAGACGGCCCGCACGCACAAGACGGCGCAAAACTTGAGGCGCAGCAAACCGGTCGTCATGAAACTCATCATACAAATAATCCATCACTTCTAAATCCACATCCAACCCCGTGAAATCCGCTAGCGTCAACGGGCCCATCGGATGATTGAGGCCTAACTGCACCGCTTTATCGATATCCTCCTTGCTCGCTACGCCTTCCTCAAGAATCCTCATCGCTTCAATAAATAAAGGCATTAGTATCCGATTGACAACAAATCCCGGTGTGTCTTTTTGTACCACCACGGTTTCTTTGCCAAATCGCCGGGCAATATCTTGCGCGAGCGCCACCGTCTCATCGGAGGTATCTTCTCCGCGTACCAGTTCCACCAATTTCATCACTGGCGCCGGATTGAAAAAGTGCATCCCCAAGAAGTTTTCGGGATGGCGGGTTGAACGACTAAGTTCCGTAATAGAAAACGATGACGTATTGGTCGCCAGCAAGGCCTGTGGGCGAACTACCGCATCAAGGCTTTTAAACACCGCTTTTTTGACATCCATGACTTCAACAACCGCTTCGATGACCACATCTGCTACCGAAAAATCTTCCAGCGAGGCTTCTTTAAGGCGCTCCATGGCTGATTCCGCCGCGTCCGCCGTCATTTGGCCCCGTTCAACGGCCCGCGCCAACCGCGCAGCAATTCGGTCCTTTCCGCGTCCTACAGCCCCTGGCGCCGCATCATGCATCAACACCTCAAATCCGCTTACCGCAGCCAGTTGGCTGATTCCCGCTCCCATGGTGCCGGCTCCCACAATCCCTATCGTTTGCACCTTAGTGCCTCCTTTACCCTATTTGATGCTTTTAGTAACCCATAATGTGAAATCCACTGTCCACAAACAGGATATGTCCGGTAATGCGTTTAGCCCAATCTGACGACAGAAACACCGCGGCATTGCCGACATCGTCCGTCGATATGTTCTCGGGAATGGGGGCCCGTTCGGCCGTACTGTGTAGCGCCGATGAAATGCCTTTCACCCCAGACGCTGCCAATGTTTTCACCGGTCCAGCTGAGATCGCATTGACACGAATATGGTCTTTACCGAGGTCAAAAGCTAAGTAGCGTACCGACGCTTCTAACGACGCCTTTGCCACCCCCATCACGTTGTAATTGGGCATGACGCGCGTAGCCCCTTGATAAGTTAGCGCCACAATGCTAGCCGATCCCGCCTTTAATAGCGACGGATAAGCAGCCCGCGTGAGTTCGGTCAAGGAATAAGCACTGACCGTCTGCGCTAACGTAAAGCCCTCGCGTGTTGTATCCAGAAAACGCCCTTCTAAATCTTTACGGTCGGCATACGCGATGGAATGGATTAATGCATGAACGCCATCAGGAGCCATATGACCCAATTGGTCAGCAAACTCTGCCATCAGAGTGTCGTTCATCACATCTAGTAAGACGGTCTTGACCGGCGTATGCAACTCCTCGATCAATTTATCCAAATTTTCTTTCAGTCGATCGTTTTGATACGTCAAAATCAACTGAGCGCCTTCCCGTTCAAAAGCCCTGGCAATCCCCCATGCAATACTCCTCTTATTCGCAATGCCTGTAACAATGGCCGTCTTTCCCTCTAAAAGCCCCAAAAATATCTCTCCTCCGTGGTAATCCGTTTTTTGGAACATCATACCGCATCGAGACATGGACGGCTATACGTAGAAGTCCTCTTTTCATCACATGGTGATATGAGCACGTCATAGGATATCGCACGCGGGTTTAACGGACGTGAACGATCCGGCGGTAGAGCGACCGTTGTCTAGTCGCCACCTTGGAATCCCGCCATGATGGTCGCTTTTTGAGGATTCTAATCGCTATCTTTATCCACCACCGCCATCCATTGCTTCAGCTTGACCGCGTCAGTGACTTCCAGCATCCCATGGTGCGCATAGATCACGCCATCTTGCGCAAGTGTGTGAATGGCACGCGTCACTGTCTCCCGACGCGTGCCAATTAACCGGGCAATATCTTCATGGGTCAGATTAATCATGCGCCCCATCCGAATAAACAAGGTCCATAGGACCGAAGCGACTTGGTTCACCATTGGCAACCCTTTACGGTCGGCAATGGACTCTTGGATGAATCGCAAACGTTCGGCCAACACCCGACTAATTTCGAGGCCAAACGCCGGGATTTCTTGATGCAGCCGCAGTACCATCGTGCGCGCAATCCAGCCCATCACCGTCGGCGTTGACAGCGCCCGAGCCGACGCAGGATAGCCGCTCTGATCCCAAAGCCCCGCAATCCCCACAATATCGCCCAGCACCCACACACCAGTCGTGGTTAATTGGCCTTCGAATCCGATCCGTTCCATCGCCACACGTCCCTCGAGGACAAACCATAACCCTGACGTCGGTTCGCCCTGTTCAAAGACTCGGTCGCCCGCCTCATAATGACGCATCACGAGGATCTCGGACAATGTCGATTCCGGAATTAACTGAAGCAAGGGCACATCATAGCGCTTACCGGTCATGGCGTCCCTCCCTATGCCCGATATTATACGCGTCACGCGTAGCAATCGGTAGAGACGTTGTGCACCCTATACTTGTGCTTCACGTCTTTTGGACGCGCGCCTTATTGCCACAACCATATTAATTACCTGCGTCACAACCAGTCCCAGAGCCACAATCCCGCTTGCCGACACCATAGCGCCAAAATGACCAACCCATCCCACTACAGATAACAAGGCCCCCGTGACGCCTAAGACAGCGACTACGATGGGTTGCCGAGGCGAATACATTGCTTGAGCCAAGAAGAAAGCCTTGAACACAGGACCTGGCAGTTTATTCGATACAAGTAGAGCCACCATAAAAGGAATGATGCGAGATTGATAACTAAAGATAAGAATGAGAAACCCCCAAAACGCGGTTACCACCGCCAAAGGGCTAAGCCATATCCCTAACACGGAGGATGCAAGAAATAGCGCCCAAGCCGTTCCCACCCCTGCAAACACCCAGTCAAACATTTTCCCCTGCCGCACGGTACTAACGAGTTGCACGATAGATGCCACCACGGCGCCCACCCATATGGTGGCCCCCAGTCGCATTACAAGTGCAGAGGTCAGAAGCGAGGCCCACACCATGAGCGTCCCTATTCCCGCCAAAATAATCGGCAGAGCGGGTTTCGTGCGTTCAGCTTTAGACATTGAAAACATGGGGTTCAGTTTTAATTGCACACTTAACACTAAAAGACCCAACCAAGTCCCGAGCGCTGTCGCGATATGTACGCGCAGCACTTGATACTCAGGCCACCATCCCAAGAAAGACAACGCCATAAACAAACCCAGAATCCATGTCGCGTTAAACCCCAGAATTGCTCCTTGAATACCTCGGTAGACGCTGCCGTGTTTCTCAGATCGCCTCATTTGTCCCCATAATGCAACTGACCACAATACAATGGCAACGGCTAAGATCCCTCCACTCAGCGCCAACACTCGCCAGTTCCCATACATCAATCCCAACGCGAACCCGATAACGCCGCTCAGATATACAAGAAATTGGATGACCGTACGGCGAAAAGATAGCGGTGGGACATCAAACACCACCGGAATCCACTGGGTTAAGATGCCTTGAGCTGTCATGGACAAGAATCCCAACGTAAAAAAGTGAACAGCCATAATCACGTGCGGCTCCCCGGCGCGTCCCAAAGCGATAGGCTGCCCCAGGACGATAACCTCGATGGCCGCCAAAATGAAAAATGCATATCCCGTGCCCATATACAGCAGCGGCGCCGAAATTCGCGGGGCCTGTGCGATATTGATACTGGGTTTATAATGCACCATTTCGGACAAGTTCATCACCGTCTCCTTCTCTATTGGGCCTTCAAAATTCGAACAACGGCCGAATCGTCGGATCCTGCCAGGAAAACCCGCCTCACACTGATTATTGATACACGGTCGTCGCGGACCCTACGAGCATTAACCGCCAACGCCCCATTGTTTGTTTCACAAGACTTTTGACTTTGATGCCAGCCGTTTCCACCGGGCATGCGCTCCTTTCATGCCCACACTCTATCGCAGCACTTTAGGGAGCATTGTGACATCGATCACGAAGAACACCATTCAGAAGAGAGCGAGATTAGCCGGGATACGAAGAGGGGCGCTGGGTTAGAATGTACACCGTGTGAAATTGAATTCCATAACGAGCAATTTGAGAGGCGGGCTCCGGAAAGAATAAGTCAATATGATCCCCAATAATGGCCGAGCCCGTATCCACAGCCCGCGCGGGACCATATCCATCAATATACAAATACGTTCCTAACGGGATGACATTAGGGTCTACCGCCACATCGCCTTGGTGCAAGGGAAGTCCGTCCCAAGCCGCCACCGCGCCGGACGGGCCGTTCATGGAGTATTGGCCATTGTAAGCGGTCGTCAAAACAGAGAAGACCCGGTCGTAATGATACGTAACCCCGTTAATGACAATCGTATGGACGGGCGCCGTTCCTTGAGCGACTATTTGTTGGGTGGGCGCGGTGATAGACGTGCGAACAGGACCCACTTGAAAGACAATGCCCGGTCGACCCGGCTGCAACAGCAACGTCTGGCCTTGGGGCAGCATATTGTCTTTCACGGTTTTCACCGGATAGGCAACGGGCGTAAATTGCACCGATTCCGCTGCAAAACCTCGGCCTGACCATGGCCACGGCGGCATTTGATTGGGCGCTGACCCGCTTGCATTGGCAGATTTTAGCCCTATGCCCATCGCCATACAGGCGATCGCCACCACCACTGCCCACTTCATGACGCTGACGCCTCCGCCTCTTTTATGACGGTTAGTTTCCCCAAATCCTCGGGCATCATGTGCATAGGCATTGATGACAATAAAAAAAGCACACCCAAATGGTATGCACATCATTTACCTTATAGTGGTGCCGCAGGGCGGAATCGAACCGCCGACACGAGGATTTTCAGTCCTCTGCTCTACCGACTGAGCTACCGCGGCATTTGTGGCGGAGGCGACGGGATTCGAACCCGTGATCTCATGCGTGACAGGCATGCGTGTTAGGCCGACTACACCACGCCTCCGAGTTCCACCACAGCAACGTTGCTATTATCCACTACATTAAGGAGTTTGTCAAATACTTTTTTAGGACATGGTGGTTTTCTTCTATGGCCGCCTAAGGGCTAATTACCTCAGTTCAGTCATGGCTGCCGCATTTTCGGTGGTGGAATTTCTATGCGCGCAAGAAATTCCAGGTTTCCACTTCATCTCCCCCATTTCTCCAATCCTCATCACCCAAACGTCTCCATTATCCATTTCAAAGTGACGATAACTGGCCAACGGCAATGCCAAAGATGCGGCAATAAAAAGACGCATCACGGTATTGTGGGACGTGACCAACACATTTTGAAACGGCCAACTTTTCACGTCCTCAACAAAATGCTGCATGCGGACTACAGCCTCCTGCCCCGTTTCGCCCGTTCCTCCTGCTTTGGTCACGGCAGGATCTTGCACCCAGCGTTGCCACTGGAGCGCATCCGATGACTCGATTTCTTGTTGGGTTAATCCTTCCCAGTTACCGAAATCAATTTCTTGCAACCGGCTATCGATATGCAAGGACACGCCCGCGCGGTTGGAAATCGGAAACGCTGTCGCAATAGCGCGCTGCAAAGGTGACGCAAAGGCCACATCTAAAGGCACATCCTCAAATAGTTGCGCAAGCCGAAGAGCTTGACCCATTCCCGCTTCCGTCAACTCTAAATCTGATCGTCCACAGTAACGATTGCCGCGGTCATTCCATGTTGTTCGACCATGCCGGACAAAGTACACCGTTTTCATCGCCAATTCTTCGACCTCCAAATGTTCATCGCTTCTGTTCACCCTGATGACTTTGCCGCTTAACAGGGTTTGGGGGACTGCGAGCGTCTATACATAAGCAGTTCAGAGCACTGGTGGCCGCAAAGCATACCGTACGATTCACGCCAATCCCCCCATTAATATCTTTAGCCGTCCTGACAGGTTCTCCAGCCTTTTGTTTCGATGATAGGCCTTGTGAGTACCTATTACGTGGTTTTTTTGTGAATTAAGCGTATCAGCTCAGCCCATTGTTGACTAATACCGAAACATAAAAGAACCCATAAGTCAGAAATAATGGATAGGCTAGGTGACCGGAGGATCCCCTGAAGGCCATTGCGTTTAGCATGTGTACGTAATTAGAGCAGGCCATGAGGCTACCTAGCGTCAACATGACCCGGTGCAAGAGAATATCTTAACAAACCGTGTCGAACAGCCCCATCACCGCTCCTGGCACGCCCGCTGCATGCCTAAGGGCGCGACAGTTCAATGCCACAACTTAAGAGGAGACATCCAAGGACGGCTTGGGAGTGGAGATGTGTTTGAGCAACAACGCCTTAAAATGCACTGCAGGCGGTGGCAACATCCGGTCACGCAATTGGACCACATGCCAATAGCGTACCCGAGGGAATCCTTGGACGTTCAACACCACTAATTGCTGAGTTCGAAGTTCCAGTTCAATTGCGCGGCGCGGAACGATTGCAAGCCCAAGACCGTGGACTACAGCCCGTTTAATGGCGCTATTGCTTGCGACTTCCATGCCAATACGAGGCCTGACGCCTGACTCGTCAAAAAACTGTTCCATCGTTGCCCGGGTGCCTGAGCCTTCTTCTCGAATCAGAAACGTTTCGTCTGCAAGCGCATTTAATGGAATGTTCTCATGATGGGCCAAAGGGTGGTCCGGCCACGCAATGACCACAAGTTCATTGACCAAAAATGGGATAGCCTCCAATTCCGCTTCATGAGGAAATTTGCCGATAACCGCTAGGTCCGCTTCCCGAGACAATAACCGTTCGATGGCCGTCTTGCGATTTGTAACATCGAGGTTAATGTCCACTCGGGCAAACTTTTGACGAAAAATGCCTAAATACTCGGGGACCACATAGACCCCAGCGGTCGTGTCAGCTGCGACCCGAAGACGTCCAGCATCGCCCCCTTGCAACGCATCCATCGCTTCACGCGTTTCTTGCAACACGGCGAATACCCGTTGACTGTACTCTAACAGCTGAGTTCCCGCCTCCGTGAGATAAATTTGTCGGCCGACTTTTTCAAATAGCGGCATTCCCATCGTTTCTTCGAGGTGTTTGATATGCATGGACACCGCCGGTTGACTCAAAATCATTTCCTCCGCGGCCCGGGAAAAACTCATGCGACGCGCTACTTCTCGGAAGACCCGTAATTGATGGAGATTAATGAGAACCTCGTCTTCTTTCAAATCGCGTCCCCTCCTGAACCCTTTGCCTCTCACATTTTATCGCCTACCAATATGAGGCTTGCTCACCCTAATCAAATCACTGGGCGCCCACGAGAGCCCATTGTTTATTAAGACCACGGCGATGGATACGCCCGTCGTCATCAATCTGAAACAGATAAATCCATGCATCTTCGACAAGGTGCTGCACCTCGTCATGGTGCGCAATGACCTCATCGATGGCCTCCCGAGGGGCCTCAATGAGCACTGTGAGACGCATTGGCTCATGCATCCAGCGGGTACCGTCATGCAAAGACTGCCAGGCTAATCCGGCCCGCAAATCGCCTCCATTTCCTTCGAGCACCCCAACAGATCCCCCCGTCACGTTATGCAACACTTTATTGCCACTGCCCAAACGACGCGGATCCACCATAGACCCGTAATATTGCATATTAATCCACTGTGCTACAACCATCGGTGCCGTCATGATTTGCTGCAGGGTGCTAAATGTGGGGTCAAGGTGCCAATCATATTCATGCAAAAACGCCCGGCCCGCTAAATCTCGCTGACGCGTTCTGTGCCGTGGAGCCGCGATAAATGCGGCATTGCCGGCTAAAGCCCACTCCGGTCGCACCTCTGCCCAATCACGGGCCCGTCGCCATAAGACTGCACGAGCCTTAGCCGGGGTGTTCTCCTGATCTGTCTCACGGGACAAGCGTTCTGCCCGGGCAAGCTGTCCCGCTTGCTGTAACCACTGTTCCAATTGCTGAACATCTAAGACATGTGAAGACGGTATGACCTCTTTATTTAACAAACGTATCTCTTCGGTCACGGTGTCATGCAATCCCGCCAAAAAATAGGTGTCATCAGGAATGGCTAACCCTCGCTGTGCCAAGCCGTGGCGTGTACCCGGGTCATTTAACAAAGCGGCTGCCACTCGCGCATTGGCCTCTCCGGATTGCCCTCCACACGCTCCACAGTCCAACGCAGAAGCCTGAGGATTGTTCACCGTCATGCTCCCATGCCCGACTAAGAGCACTAGACGGGCGAAGTTCCCCATCAAGCCCATGTTGCGTAACACCGATTCCGCTAGGGCAGGTCGATCGGCTTCGGGAATACCGGTGATCATGTCGGAAACAAGGTCCTGAGATTTGCTCTCAGATGACAGTTGAGGCTGCATACGACGGCGGTCAGTTCGTGATAGGCCCACGTCATCTGGTTTGGGAACAGGACGGGTCCACCCCATACTGTCGCTGATTAGCTTGGGCGCCCATAAAAGCCCTACGGATTCCACAAACGCAAAGGTGGACGTTGCCGAAGTTTTAAAGATTTTCCAGACCTTATTTAACCGTAGCTGGTTATGTCGTTTGACCAAGAGGGTTTTCGTGTCTTGTCGTTCAGAATCCGGATTCAAAGATTCTGCGATACGGTAGCTAGGCGTGAACAAGACCGGAAGATGGGCCTGCCCTGCACTATCGCCAAAGCGAACATATTCCATAGGTATGCCAAAAAATCCGGCAAAACCTAAGGTCTGCACGCCCGGCTCCACCGTCTCGAAAGCGCGGCGAAACACCTCTGAACGCACATCGATACAAAACACCGCTTGCACCGGTGCCCGGTCCTGGAAGGGTTGTGATTCGACAGAACCGTTCAAAAGCCCCAACAACTGGCGCTGGTATCCTATTTCCAATGCCGTTTGCCAAATCGGATCGATTGGGATTTCCTTGGACGAATGCCCTGCGGACTCGGCGGCTTGGACCAAGAATTCACGCCACCGACTCTTCAATAGATCGCTGGACTTTAACTGATACAACAAGGCCTCCCACGACAGACGAATCGCTAGCAGATCCTGGAGGTCAGCATTGTCGTTTCCTTGCAGTTCGGCCTGGAATCGCAAATACCGTGTCCACCCTGCCCATCCCCCAATGCTCAACAAAACGGCATAAAGATAGTCGTCCAAAACTTCCCCTGGCACATCGAGTGTTTGAATCGCTTGCACGATGGCCCCTTCGGCCGTATCCGGCCACCGGTCCAACGCCTCGCCAAAACCTTTGACGCCCCATAGCCGTGGGCTTTTATCATACCGCACAAATTGGCGCCAACTGGTATACAGCGGCAAGTCTTTCCAAGGAAATGACCAAAGAGCCTGCCCTTGGTCGTAATACGCGGCGCAATAACGACTGGTGTGTTCAACAACAAAGGCTGACCAATCTTGCTGCTCGATTTGACCCAAAATATCCGTCAGCAACTTAAAGGGTATATCGCGGGAGCGGGACGGTTGGACTAACATCTGTTCAATACCCGCCGTCTCGTCCCCATAACCAAATTCTTGAATGGCTGTGGCGATATCCTCATGCGTGATACGGCCGTCTTTCATTTTCTGCCAATAATACTCTCGCGGCATGCATAGACCTTGGCCCACAACACGTTTCAACGTTTCGTGCGCATCCCAAAAGGACTGCATGAGGCCCATATAGGGATTGACGGCGACAAAACTGTCTAGCGGCCACAGTGGGGCAATCCGTTCCATGACACTTTGTGCTTGCTGGATGAGTTGTGGGCCCTTGAAATGCACCATCGTCATGACAAGACCTCCGATGGATGAGCAGCCGGTAGGACCGACGCTTGCACGATCTTACAGCCCCACAATTGGCGCACCCACCGCGTGACTATCATGTCGACATAGTCGGTATACAAATGCAAGTAAATGGCCAACCCCCAGGGATGCCGGCGGATCCGCGGCAAATTGTACTGAACGAAGAGCAAGCCGACAAAGCTCACGATAATCAATCCCCATAGCACGTATTGCAAAACTCCCCCATTGGCATGAGCTACGGGCGGCCACAAAGTCGCCAAGAACCCATTGAACACGGACCCAAGCCCTAAGAAGGCCAAAGACACACCAACGCTCAGCCCCATAATGAGCCCCACGAATTGGATTCCTTCGACAGCTCTCTCGGTCAACGCCAGCATAACCATTTGAATCAAGGCGATTAAAAGAATCGTTTCCATCACCAATAGCGGAACGTGCGCGAATAGTGGAAGTCCCATCGCAACACTGACACCCACAACCGAACCCAAGGCCACTCCCACACTCATCAGCATGCGCGAGGCTGAAAGAAACACCGGCCCGCGTTGTAATTTGGGCGCTCGAAATTGTTCCACGACACTTCCCGACGAGAGAAAGGCATGAGCCTTATACACGGCATGTGACATAATGTGTAACAACGCCAGACTATAGAGCCCTAACCCACATTCAATCAGCACAAAACTCATTTGCGCGTGCGTCGAATAGGCTAAAGACGCCTTGATATTTGACGCCGCCATCATCATCAACGACCCTGAAATCATCGACAGCAATCCAATTCCAATCAAAACGTCGCCTGTCCATGTTTCTTGCGCTACCAGCGGTTCTAGCCGTAGTAACAACAATACCCCTGTATAAATGATGCCAGCATGCAGCACCGCAGAAACCGGCGTCGGCGCTTCCATGACTTGAATCAACCACCCATGGAAAGGAAATTGTGCACTTTTGAGGACGGCACTCACAATCAGAAGTCCCCCAGCCAGTTGCAAAGCGAAAGGCAGCGGACCCGAAAAATTCATCAACGTGCTCCCAATCACAGCAAACTGGGCTGTATGCAGAGTACGTGCGATGAGGATAAAGGCGACCAATAGACTACCGTCTGCAAGGCGGTCGACAAAATATTTCTTACGCGCCGTCAACACCGCCGCGGGACGCCCGCGGTAAAACGCTAACAATGGATGCAAACTCAAACTGGCCGCAATCCAAAAAATGAAAAACGTCCACAAATTGGAAGCCGCAATCATCCATAGAAATGATCCTAATGTCAGGCTTAGCCATTGGTGAAACCGTCCCTCGTGCACATCGCCACGCATATAGGTATAGGCATAACGTGTGACGACTAATCCTACGAAGCTCACCAACAACGACATCAAAATGGTTAAGACATTGACGTCAACCCACGCTCCCAGCCCCCGTGAAGAACCTAGCGGCGCGTGATGCGCGGTGGACCAGCCCACAAAGTATAGAACGGCGTCCAACCCTGCCAATAGTAAGGTGACCACTGACGCCCCCAAGACCATCTTTTTAATGACCCCAGGATTGCGGTAAGCGCCCATAGCGATTAACCCTGCGAATACGAAAGGCCATGGCAGTATCTCCAAGATGTCTGATATGACTTTCGACAATTCCATCATAGCCCTTAACTCCTCTCGTCGCTCACCACAATGCATCAGTTTACGGAAGTTCACTTCACGACGTTTTATATACGATATAAAATTCGTGAATTCAAAGTCGTTTACTATTATACGAGTCCTCTGGTTGAAAATGCAATCACTTTAAAAAAATTTCCGTGCGTTGATATCCCAGAGCAATGCCATTAACCTCTCTCGTTTCCGAATCGCTATTCTTGCCGCAGACAACCAATGAAGAACGCCCCCTCACTGGCGAATAGCGGTTCCGAAAAAACGGAGGCGTCATGTATCTATCATTGCGCACTTATAAATAGTTTCGGATTTTGGTATTAGTCGGCGGTTAGGCGAGATGCTATTCTCAAGGTGGCAAAGCGAGAAATTGCCTATGCTTCAAAAGGAGATGTCACAATTGTCACGCTGGTTCGATACTATACCGGAATCGGTGCAGGCGGAATTTGTCCAAGAAAAACTTGGCGCCTTATTGCAATCTAGCGCGTATAGCCAAGAATTGTTATGGACCTTACAAGTCTATCTGGAAAGCAATGGCCACGCACGGGCCGCCTCAAAGCGTCTATATATCCATCGCAATACCCTTTCGTACCGTCTTAGCCGCTTGCAGACGATACTTGGCTGCGATCTTAAGGATCTCGATACAATCATTGACCTAGGACTGGCACTCGCTTTTTACCGCAAGAACCCGTTAATCCATGGAGGTGAAGAAGATGTTCAAATCGAGAAAATCGCCCCTATTTCGTAAATCTCCTTCGGCAATATGGGAACCCTGTCTTCAATGCTTTGGCTATGGCGAAGATATTTGCCCAGAATGCGAAAGTGAAGGCTGTATCCACTGCGACCAACGCGGGTACACCACGTGCCGCATGTGCCGCGGCATGGGCGAGGTCCGTGTCGATGAATTAACGTGGCGGGCCGTCCAAGGCTAGACCAATGCCCCATCACAGCCTCTATCCCTGAGATGATCTACGACCATCTTTTGTACGCATTTTTGTCCCCGCATTAGATTCAATTTTTTGTGTGACCCTTCTATCCATCATAACACCACGTGCTTGCTTTGCCTTATCCCTTCACATAGACTATTTGGCGCCACGCATGGCGTCAATGGTCAAGTGATCAGAACCTCTGAAACATAACAGCAACGTTCTCATAAGCACCCCCAAGAGAACTTTTCTTGCCATGCCTACGACTGTTCGCAAAAACGGCCTGCAAGCAATTGGGGACCAGTCCCGAGCGTTAGCGAAACATCCTCTCCTGTCACCTTTGACTGATTGCGGCCTTACGCATGTCTCCGATCAACAGAAAAACGTCTTTATCAAGACAGATACAACGGTTGATCGACCATAAAATACCGATACTCCTAGCATTTGATTGACCTTTATTGCTATACTTTGTATAGTAATAGAGCCGTTGTGTTCTAACGCCTTACGCCAAACACCTTTTCTTAATAATGAAAATAGGCGCCAGAGAACTCAACGTTACGTGCAGAGGAGCCTTATGCGAAATGGATATCGTAGTGTATTTAATCATTGGCCTCATTACTGGTGCCCTGACCGGATTTTCCGGAGCAAGCGCGGTCGTTATCGTGGTACCTGCTTTGACTTTGGGTATGCATATCCCTTTTCGCACGGCCGTTGGCACCAGCCTTGCTGTCGATGTAGTAACGTCGGTCACGGTGGCATGGAGTTACGCTCGGCAGCGTCACGTGGCGTTTAATCAAGGAGCGCTCCTCATGGGAGGAGCCATGGCTGGGGCTCAAACCGGAGTGATTTTGTCGCACCACATTCCGACTGCATGGTTGACGGTAGCGTTTGGCATTTTCATGGTCGCCATGTCCTGGAATTTTTTGTCCCACGCATGGCGTAATATCCCCCTCATCACCCCTCCCCCGGCCGGCCAGGCACCAAAACCCCCAAACTGGAAAGTGGTAGCAGCGGTCAGCGCCTGGGGGTTTCTCATTGGCAACATTTCTGGACTGATCGGCGCTTCCGGAGGCATTCTCTTTTTAGTTGCGCTGCTCTATGGCCTACGATATCCTCTGCGCACCGCTATTGGCACAGGAACCGCTGCCATGGCGTTATCAGCCCTCAGTGGCGCTTTAGGATACGGCTGGCATCACGAAATAGATGTCATCGGCTTTCTGCTGATTGGAGTGATTGCCGTCATCACGGGGTATCTCGTAGCACACTACGCTCAGGGTATTCGTGAACGCTATCAAGTCGGCGGAACCGGTCTACTCCTTTTTGCCGTCGGACTTTGGATGTTGATCCATTGACTTCGGTTTTATAGCATAAAAGGCGGTCGACGTTCCCAATCTAAATCACCTTTTGTATGACACATCGGAAATAGTGGTCTGTGCTGCAGATTTTTTAAAAAAGCGCATAGAAAAGTTCGATGGTTGGGTTCGCCAAATCATTACACCCAAATTGGTTAAGTCACACACTCACCGTCAAGGGGAAATTTACAACAATTCAGAACTTTATCCTATTATCGCAAGGGCGGCCATGAACACATTAAACCCGATCCACCACGGTTTTCAAATCCCTCGGCGGTCTCAACAAAGACAGCAATGTTATCCTTTCGGCACAAATCTTCGATGACCGCGTCCGAAGATTGACAGACGATGCCACTATAAACGTGGTGCTTAGGATAACCTTGACCATAGAGTAGCGTGTAACCGCGGATTTGTCCGTAAGCTTGCCAATTTAGCGTAATTTTTCCTTCAAATAACCAAACATGGTTATCTGCCTCACAGACAACGTCAATTTGTTTAAGTTCTGGTAGCCACACGTTTTCGCGATAAATTCCGGTTATGATGCCTGACCTCCGAAATCTATCTAATAGGCGCCGCTCTGGCGTACCTTCCACAATAAAACATAATTCTTTTAATAAAGGCGTACCGCGTTGCAACACCGCATCAAGAAAATCCAGCCGGTCCGGACGATACGTGGTTCTGTCTTTAGGCACAAAACGCCGAAATGACGCGTTAGACCCCGTCGCCCAACCAATGTGATCATCTTCGACGACAATAACCCTACCTGATATATATAGGTTGCCAGAGCGTGATTTAAAACATCTACGTAGAGAATCCTCTTCAAGTCGAGGAAGTAGAATCGAGGCCCATGGCCAAATGTCCTCGCGATAAATTTTTTGTTCCACTGTTTCATCTAATCCGCCTAGTGGGGTGACGGGAATCCGAATCACCTCACAAGGAATCTGGTGCAGTTCCCTAATTTTCTCCATGAGTTCAAGGGTTTGTCGGTGATACGATTGCTGTACCTCGTCTTCCTTCCAGTAATGCCAGTAACTATCGTCTGGACAATAATACCGTAACCCGTACATAATGGCTCGTCCCTTCGTAAAATTTATATCGGTGCTCAATCAGGATACCGTCATATCAGCGACGCCATTAAAACATGTTTATACCTACAATATCACGTAGACTAACTAATCGAAATAAAGGCCACATCGCCACTTTATGGTATGTTTTGTCGAGTTCTGATGACGCCACACGAATGTTCAATCATCAATGAAGGATTATCACTAAAAACAAAATAGAAATCTCCACCGATGAAGCCATATGAATTATTAGAGGGGATCTTTGGGAAATAGCAATGATTGTTAAATGACAGGCAATAGGAACAAGGCCACTTGTACGTGCAGAGAGTCAACCTAACAGAAGACGTATCTCAATTTGAGGTGTCCACACTACATCCACGTTTACGGTCTGCCCCTACCTGCGTAATCTCACCGTAGATGATAACGGAAAAATCCGAAACTTGTAGGTGACCGAGTAGAATACGCAGTCCTATTTGAGAATGGCATACTAAAGAAATAAAAAATCACCGTTGGCCTTGGCCATGGTGAAAAATAGATAACCGTTAAATTTGAAAAAAATGGTGCCGCAGGGCGGAATCGAACCGCCGACACGAGGATTTTCAGTCCCCCACAGTGCTCGATGGATGTGTTGGGGTGAGTAAGGCAGAGTGGGTCAGAGTGTGATTCTCTAAGGCTTTCGAGACATTGGCTTTGACTCCACGATTGGCTGAATTTGGCCCGGTTTGGCTGAGTTGGCACACATTTGGCACACAAAAATGTGACGTTAATTTCAAGCCGTTGGCCATCTCAAACAGAAGTCGCCAGACGAATTGTAAGACCCCCTTCACGGCATTCGGCCATCAAATTGAGCTGCTAAGGGACTTTAAAAATTCGGGACAAATTTTGGATTTGCGGGTTCGAACGCTCAGTAGATGGATAATTTTTAGTATGGGCGTCGCGACACCGTTAATGCCACCCACTAAAAAATTTTCATGGTGAGCCGTTTTGAATTATCCTGCTTTTTGGATGATTTCGCGGCTTATATTGTGAGAGCATGTATGGTTGCTCTCAGCTACTACCACGTTAACCCCCACTGGAAGAGCCGCGCTCATCAGAGGGTATCCGGAATGTCTTCGGAACCTTCTAATTGGAGGCTGACCCCCTATCTACCCGAATCCGATGGTCTAAGAGATGCATAGAAGCTCCTCCGCGCACATTTCCGTCCACAAGGGAGGCTTATTGCCCTTGGTCAGTATGGGGGCTTCTACACGCTTCTGACGCGATTTTTATGAAGAAGGAGGATGTCATCGAATGCGCCAAGCCGTTAATAACGTTACCTTACGAATCCCGGTCGCTATCGTGGAAACAGTAAAGCAGTTTGCCGAAGACCATAGAGTCTCGCAAAATCAGGCGTTTGTCCAACTTCTCCAAACCGGACTCCAGTCTCACGAGATCCCCCAACGAAAGGACTCTTAAAGCGATGTTGTCAGAGAAAGTACGACACCAGAACATTAGACGGACCGTGCAAGCCGACTGTGCCAATTTCGTTGGGGGACGGTGCCTTGAATCGGAACAGGCATGTTCCCTGCTGACGTGGACTAAAGGACAGGATTCATACGCCTGTCAGTATTTTGAAGAAGCGGTCCTACCCGCAAACCCGGTGCTCCGAGCCGAATACCAACAGAGTTCCAAGACCCCAGACAACAAGCAGATGGTACAAACAGGTCAATGCCAATCGTGCAGAACCTCATTTGTCAAGACCGGGCGGAATCAAAGGTATTGTCCCCCCTGTGGGCGGCAGGCTCATCGAAAGGCCCAAGCTTCGGCATCTCGGGCGTATCGCCGCCGCAAGGCCAAACCGTCATAGTTTTTAAGGTGGAGCGCCAAGTAGGACAAGGCTTTCCAGCCCCGGTTGTGAAGAGGGTGGTATGATTGCCTATCCTCCTGATTTTTACCCATCAAAACGTATGACGGCAAGCATGGATCTTCCAACAACAGAGAGCCGTCCCATGCGATGGTTCTTTTTGTTTTCGACCACGATAATGCTCCACGGAAAGGACTGCGTCCCTATGATCAATCTTCCCTCCCTATCTCACATTCAACAGCCTGTAGATTATGCGCTGTGGCTCCACGGGGAGTCCTCTGGCTACGTGACCTTTGGCATGATGGAAAACGGCAACAATCCGAAGGCTTGGGATACGCAAGCCGTCTCCGCAATTCCGACGGTATTATCGAAGTATGCAGACAATGTCGACATCGTCATCACGCTCAACCGCTTTAACGGGCCTCGCCAATCCAAAAATCTTCGGGAACTTAATGCGATATGGGTCGATTTGGACTACCACACCAAGCCCCAGTGGCAACAGGCAAGCCCCGAGGCCGTACTAGCAGAAGCCGTGAAGGTGCTCAACCATGCTCAGATTCCCCTCCCGACCTTTGCCCAAACATCGGGGAACGGGATGTGGCTCCTCTGGCGCATTGACCCCATCCTGCCCACCATGCTGCCACGGTGGCAAAAAGTCATCAAACGCTTACGCCAAATTCTGAGTCCCCTCGGGGCGGACCCCATGGCAACGGATGTCGCCCGGTGCATCCGCCTCGTCGGCGTGAACAACAGCAAGAATGGCAAGCGAACGGCTGTATTAGACTCGATGGTCATCCATTGGGCCGCTGCGTGGGATGCCGCCCTCCCTGATGCCGCAACCTATTATTGCCATACGCGATGGGACTTCGAAAGTCTCGAATACGCCATCCTAGGCAGGCACGACTCCCACAGGACGCCACAAGCTACGCCCCACAGGAAAACCCCTGCAACACGAAGGCGTAAACCGGAATGGCTCCGTAACTATACCATTGAGACATGGTATCAAGCCGTGGTTAAGGATATTTTGAACTTGATTGTGATGCGACATGGGGAATATCTCCCACCGGGAGAGCGAGATCGGTATATCTTTCCGCTGGGTGTAGCCCTGAGCCATTTGGGAGAGGAAGATATTGTATCGGCGATGAGAGAATTTGTTCACTCAGTGGGTGGCTGGGACGAACAAGAACTCACCAATCGATTGCACGCCGTCATCCAAACGGTTCAAAAGCACAGAGCCGGGGAAACGATGGAATGGAAGGGACGCACGGTTTCTCCGTTGTATCGCTTTCGAAACCACACGCTCATTGATTGGCTAGACATTACGGAAGAAGAACAACGGCAGATGACCACCATCATTGGTGCCGAAGAACGTCAAAGACGGGATCGAGAGCGCAAGAAACAAGAACGTGCAAAGCATGGTAAGCCATCACGAGAAACTCTAGCCGCAACCCATCGGTTGGAAGTTCAGAAACTTTATGCTTCAGGATATAATAAGTCAGCCATCGCAAGACAGGTGGGCATTAGTCGGATGCAGGTATACCGTTTATTGGGACCGCAAAGTGTAACATGAGTGTCTTGTTGTATGAAAAATACCTAGTACAAGGGGAATTTCATGTTACACTTCCAGAATTACTGACACTAGTTAGCTGTCATTCCTTAAATTTAGCGCGATTAAATCCCGTGGATTATTCTAACCCTGTATATTCGTGGCTTTCATTGGACAGCACGGTTTACACAGAGGTGGAAAAATTGTCCACCAACAACACATGCAAGAAGTGGACCTCGTAGCGGTTCGCTTGGCAACTACGCCAAATCCCCTAGGTCTCCCTAATGCGTTAGCCTGCGAAGTGAAATCGTTTTTGGGCTCCCATGGAGTACACTATAATCATGTTTTTAACTATGGTAGCCAAAATGCTAAACGGTATGCACTGGTAAACGATCCCGTTGTTCGTCAGCAAGTGCTAACCAACTCCAAAACGACTTCAATACCTCATTTGACATCGCATTGATCGCGGGAAAATTTTGTCCGCCTGATGTGACGAAATTTTTTCCGAATGGGCCAAGCCGATTTGTCCCACACCCACACCCATTAGGGAGTGCATACGTCATCGATGCTCAACCATGCATAAACGACGTGATAACGTTAATAAAAGGCAATGGAAGATCCTATAGTAGTGACGAACTAGTGCAGTTAATTCGCCTTTTGGGTCTAACGGGGGAACTTTGATTGCAATGGCCCAAGTTCCCCATCATCAGGACCGTCAACAAGAAGGTACTTTTGCCATACTTAGCCCAGAATAACTGAATGGCTATCCATTGCACTCCCCCTCTTTTAGGCATTTTCCAACAATCCCGCCAAAAATCTTAAAAAATCCTCGATGGTTCGCTCTTTAATTTTCCAATGCCCCTTTACGATTACATCCGTTTCGGTACAATGCGAAGGTAAGGAGCGAGAATAATGCCAACGATTACGATTGGAACCACGACCATCCCCTATACTATTGAAGAACGGCCTCGTCGCCAACATCCCGCTATCCAGATTGATGCTTCTCGACAGGTGACTGTTTTGGTGCCTGTGGGGTTTGACCGGCAGCAAATTGAGCCACTTGTGAAGCACAAAGCGCGATGGCTCTTAAAGCATTGGACCGCCCCGCCAACACCACAGACCCTCCCCGCCAAAGAATTTGTCAGTGGCGAGGGCTTCTTACTGCGTGGATATACCTTGCGGCTTAAAGTGCAACGAAGGGACGCCAGTGAATCGCCCGTTGTTTTGGAAGGCCGGAACCTCATCGTCACCGTGTCTAAAGGCCAACAACCGTACCGTATCCGTGAGATCCTTGTTCAATGGTACATGGAGCAGGCATGGTCTCTTTTTCCGGAACGAATTGCGCATTATGCCCCCATCGTGGGCGCGGCGCCATCACGTCTCAAGATTGCGGAATACAAATCCCGCTGGGGCTTCTGTCGCGAGGACGGGTTAATTGCCCTAAACTGGCGCATTGTCCAGGCGCCTCTCTCCGTCATTGACTACGTCATTGTTCATGAACTTACACATCGGCGTTACCCCCATCATCGCCGGACATTTTGGGATGCGGTCCGGGTGATACTCCCGGATTTTGAGGTGCAGAAGCAATGGCTCCGGGATCACGGGGCGGAGTTGGGGTGGTAATATTAAATAGGAACCCGACCTAACAATGATAATAACGATTTTGATAGACCGTCGATTCCTTGTAGCCAAGCCCATCCCATATGCTGTAATGTAATTAATGAAAGTGTACGCCAGTTGTCAACTTCATTTCCAATGCGCATAGAAAGAAACGGTATCCATATTCTTCTCATGAGTTTCCCAAGATCGGTTTCGGTTCCAATATCGCAAACGATGATTATGGGTGGTTTTCTGATACCGATTCGCGTTGTAAGTGCTTGCCCGAGAATCGCGTTAATGTGAATATCGCAACCGCCATAGCCAATGAGCAACCAAACATCATCATTAAAAGCATGTTGCCGAAACAAGCTTAAATACGCTGAATACGGATAGGTAATGGTATTCGCAAGTTTGTTTCGACCTGTAATCATGACGGGCTCCAACTGCCAATCCTTGTTGGACGAATAACTCGCGCCTGACTTGTGTCTTAAATTTTCCGCTATGTCAATATCTTCCACCCATAACGGTTGTGTTGGATTACTTGGGAGAGACCGATTTAAAGCATAGGATGGAATAAAATGAATCGAGCCGTGTAAAGGTAGATACAGGGTCGTGTTATCTCCCGAAAATTCTATTGTAGGATCGAATTGATAGATACCTTGGTGGTAAGGGAGCCGGAACCCTGTCTCCAATGGAATTCCGCTAAAATCTAACATATTGTCATAATTTAAGGATGCGACCGTTAATTGAAAATACTGATTTAGGGTTCTTAACACAGTATTTATGGCGGACGTGGACATTTTCATTGGATTCGACGATTGGTAAATTAAACTTAATATGCGGGTTCGTGCTTCATGCGCAAGAAGCCTTAAAAAACCCCCGTTCAATGTTAGTTGTGGTATAGTTCCCCGTCTAAACGAGCGGCGTCGGAAGGATCGACTTATCAACCACAACGTTGGATAGAAATCGAAAGCCCCATTAGCAGTCCAATTAAGGGAGGCCAACAAATCAAGAAAATCAATGAGATCTTCGAAATTTGGGCTCTTCTTCTCTCTTTGGGACATTTTCATAAACGGCGCAAAAAACGGTTCGTTAATAATGGTACTTCCATCGCTAGGTGCAATCCATGTTAACAGATCATTCGTTATCTCTGCGGTTTGAGGCACGATAGAATATGATGAACCAGCTCCAAGGAGCACTAAAATGGCTTTCTTACTGTGGCTCATTATTTTTTCCCTCGTTTTTTTCTCATAGGGTATTGCAACCACAACTCAGGTAACCTCCGACTTTCCCCACTATGATTGGGATAAAAAACCGAATCAGCATCACCTTGTGCGCAAATAGTTGTGTTCCCTTATGATGGGTAGGATTGGTAAATATAGCAATATCGCTATGCCAGACGTACTCTTGCCAACTCCATCAACTGGCCTGTCAACCGATCTAATACGCTGGACTCCGTAACCCCGGCCACCCGCAATTGCCTCCGAATAAACCTCTGCATTTCCCGCTGCACATCCTCTTTGACTTGCCAATCAATCACACGGAGCCCTTGGAGTCCTTCCACAATCGATTCAGCCAATGCAGTCATGGTATCGGTCCGTTCTCCAGAAGCATCCAATGCCTCCACCAACAGGCTCCGAAACGCCGACACGGTAGGGGATAGGCCATCGGCTTGACTGCCTTGAACAATTTCCTGTGCCTCGGTCCGCATGGTTGCCATGGCTTGGAGTAGTTCTGCCAATGTAATCCGGAGTTGGCGGTATTGCTGAATCAACTCATCCAACCGTTGCCGCAGGGATGTCCAAGCGACCGGGTTTTCTTTTTGACGCACCCGAATCTCATGACGCAACGCATGTTCCATCTCATGCGCACGGGCTTCAGGACTGGGGAGCCCTTCTAAGATCTTTTGATGAAAGGCGGGGTCCAGAATGGATATCGGAGCTAAAAGGCTCGTTACGCCCGAAGACCGAATATGGTCCTCGATGAGATGGCGAACCTTCGCACCGACACCAGAAAGATCCAAGGTCTCTTGCCGATACCGATTCTTGGCCCCCATGCGAATTTTTCCGAGCCAGCGCATGTCATCGAGATAAGGTGCCGCCACCGGATCGGGCATCACCCGGTCTAAGTGCTTGGCAAATTGCAAAAAAGCGTTATCAAAATGAATCCGACGATCTTCCGGTTCTAAATAGCGCACCAACGCATCTAAATCATTCGGGTCAATGCCATCAAAAATCCGCATGATGGTCCGGTGGGCTCGTTCCAAGGCTGGAAGATCATCGGTTAACGGGTGCAGGATCTCTTGAACATCCTGCGCCTCGAAAATGCCTAACGCCTCATCCAACAAGCCACCAATGCCGTAATAATCCACCACCAGCCCATAGGTTTTACCGGGAGCGGGCCGATTCACCCGGGCAATGGCTTGGAGTAAGGTATGTTCGCGCAGTCCGTCATCCAAATACAGAACTTGTTCTACGGGGGCATCAAAGCCGGTGATGAGCTTATCGCACACGATGAGAATGGCCAACGGATCCACCGCTAATGGCTGCTTAAATCGATCAATGAGTCGTGCTTCTTGGTCTGGCGTCAGCTTATATTGCTTCATCCGCGCATCATCGTCATTCGTTACGGAAATAATCACGGCATTTTCTGGACCATTTAGGCGTCGAATGGTTTCGTGATAGAGCACGGCAGTCTCGCGATCAATCGCCACAATTTGGGCCTTATACCCATTGGGCTGGATATGGGTTTCATAATGCTGAATCAAATCTAGACATACCTGCTCAATCCGTTGCGGACTTCGAATAATGCTTTTCAGATTAGCGTAACGTTTCCTAATCGCTTCCCGTTCTTCATCGCGATAGTCGCGAAACACGCGGTCAAATAAGGTATCAAGCGAGTGTCCTTCCACCTGCACCTCCGGCAGACGAGATTCATAGAAGATCGGCACCGTCGCCCCATCCTCGACCGACTGCTTAATGGTATAGGTATCGATGTAAGAACCAAACGTCTGGGGCGTGCTTCGGTCCTTTTTATCAATGGGGGTACCCGTAAATCCCAGAAAACACGCATGTGGCAACGCGACCCGCATATTGTGCGCCAATCCGTGATATTGGGTCCGGTGAGCCTCATCGACCATCACAAAGAGATTGCTGTCTTCACTCAGGACGGGGTGCTTGGCCGTAGGGGAGGTTTTCGGGACTTGGAACTTTTGAATGGTGGTCATTAGCGTCTGCCCCGGCCCGCCATTCAGCAACCGATCCTGTAATTCCTGAATGCTCTCCACGCGCACGGGATTGGGGAATCCGCACCGTTGGAAGGTTCCCGCGATCTGCCGATCTAAATCTCGTCGATCCGTTACCACCAGAATAGTAGGGTTTTGCAAACCGGGAGTTCGTCGCAGTTTCAAGGCCGTATAGACCATGGTCAGAGACTTTCCCGACCCTTGGGTATGCCAGATCACACCGCCCCGTTGCTTGTTGTGCGGCACATGAATGATCCGATCCATGGCTTTAGACACCGCTCGCCATTGCTGATACCGAGCCACTTTTTTAATGACCGTGTGACCATCCGGTTCAAAAACGATGAAGTTTCGCGTCAGATCTAATAGGTGCGCTGGCGTCAAAGCACCCGCTAGCAAAGTATCTTGGGGCAACGCATCCGCGCCCAAGTCGTCTGCCGTCCAAGGATAAGGATCTTTCCACTCCGCCCAATGACGCGCCGGTGCCTGAATGGGGGCCAGCCGGGCACCTTGTCCCCAAATGGCCACGCACAATTGATTCGTCCAGAAGAGTTGGGGAGCCACCCGTTGATAGCGTTCCAATTGATCCGTCGCCTCTTGGAGGGGATGAGAGACTAAGGCAGGATTTTTGGCTTCAATCACCACCAAGGGAAGCCCGTTGACGAAGAGCACGAGGTCAGCGCGAATCTTCTCCCTGCCATGCACCCAAAACTGATCAACCACAACAAAGTCATTATTCAAAGGATCATCCCAATCAATGAGCCTTACCGTCTGATGACGACGTCCCTGTCCGAGATCTTGTTCGAGGCTAAAATACGTAGTCAAATCTTGATGCACTTGCGCATTGGCTTCCAAGAGGCTGGTGGCATTGACTTGGGTGACCCGGCGCGTGGCTTGAACAGCATTGTCCGTGGAGATCCATGGGTTAAGACGTTTGATGGCGTTAAAGAGACGTTGAGGCAAGATGGGATACGCCAAAGAATCCCGCTCTTGGTCGATGGTGGGACCGGGAATGTGTGCCCAACCGAGTGCGACCAGCCGGTGCAGGGCGGGGGATTCTGAAAGTTGGGATTCAGACCAATGGTTAGACATGGGTTACTCCTTGTACGGCAGGCTGCGTTATTAAAAACTTTGAAAGGAGCGTCGTCTTTAAAGAGGTAATTTTATCTTTCTCTGCACTGTAGGATGCTTTAAGTTGCTGAATTGAATTCACAAAACCTATAATTTTAGTCTGTTCTAGTATAGGAGGAACCGGAACTAATATTTCCATTAGATTAGATGCGCTAATATTGGCTTGGCTAACCCCAGGAGTAATTATTTTCCGGATTTGTTGTTGACCTTTTTCAGAGTTCAGAAACAACGTAAGAAAATGTCCAACTACAACCTTACTATTTGGTTTGAGCCGAATTAGATAAGAGGCAAACGTTAGGGGAAGGATTAGATTAGCATCGTAACAAGCAGATTTTCCGACCAAATCAAGGCTGTTTGTGCGATTAAATAAGACGTCGCCGTCATCCAAGATATACTCTGGGGTTACGTCAGTTTGAGACAAAAATTTGACATCCGATATGTCAAGGACACCATGTCGGATGTTATTCATTCGTAGAACTGGTATACCACTACCAGGGTCGGATGCCATTAAAGGTAGAGACAGTCCGTACTGTGCTTTAAGAAGAATAGACCTAAGTGGCAGTATAGACCAACGTGTTGGAACTCTACCCACGCCAGGATGCGTACAATGTTCAGACTGTTCAAGTCCACGAGAAAGCAGATATTCTATAATTTGGCCCTCTAGTTGGACTAAGGTGTCTAATGACGATCTTAGCGAGTCAATCACCGCATCCACACTCCCCAAAATCTCCGCAATGCGCCGTTGCACGGGGAGTGGAGGGAGAGGGATAGTTTTTTCGATTAACCATGATTTATCTACGTGTGGAATTGCTCCTCCCACTCGGTTCATTTGTAGTTCTGGTTGGATATACTCAAGAAAATAAAATAAGTACTCAGGTAACAAGTTTCTGGAAATCGGACGTATTCTTAGTAGTGTCGATCCTACTGCGCCATATCGATTCTTGAATACTTTTCCACTTCCCGACCCATCAACTATCATAAGGATGTCGTCCGGAAAACAAATCGGGACTGTTTCGTCGTCAGTGAACAAAGTCTGGGATTCATCTATTAGAATATATGGAACTGACTTGTGCGGCCCTTTGCCATATATGGAACGTGGTTTTTTTCCCTTGGTAACTGTTATCATCTCGCCTAATCGAGCAAGTTCAATCAATGTATCCCAACTCCTTCAGATATCCATACATCTTCGCTTCCAATTCATCCCGTTCTACTTCCAGTTGTCGTAATTCCCGGATCAGTACGCTAATGTCTACTTCTTCCTGCTCTTCAGAGGTGTCCACATAACGCGAGATGTTGAGGTTGTATTCATTTTGCCGAATCTCCTCCAGTGACACCACACGCCCATACTTCTCCACGTCCTGATATGCGGCATATGCATCCACAATCTTCGCGATGTCCTCGGGTCGCAAGCTATTTTGGTTTTTCCCCGGTTGGAAGTCACGCGACGCCTCAATAAACAACACGCGGTGACGATGGCTCTCGGGTTTGGACTTCCGGATGATCAGGATGGCCGCCGGAATGCCGGTCCCATAGAAAAGGTTTGGGGGTAGCCCGATCACGGCATCAATCAAATCGTCTTCCAAGAGACCCTGCCGAATGTGCTGCTCGCTATTCCCCCGAAACAAGATCCCGTGGGGCATCACAACCCCAAGCCGTCCGGTGACGTTTAAGGTCGCCACCATATGTTGCACGAAGGCCAAATCGCCATAACTCTTTGGCGGCAGGCCATATTTAAAACGTCCATATGGGTCATGCTCGGCCTCTTCTCGGCCCCAGCCTTTCAAGCTAAACGGGGGATTGGCTATGACTCGGTCAAACAACATCAACTCGCCATGGTCCACCAGTTTAGGATCGCGGATGGTATCGCCTTTTACAATCTGGGCATCCACCAAGCCGTGGAGGAGCATGTTCATCTTGCAAATGCTCCACGTGTTGAGATTCTTTTCTTGTCCGTAGAGACTCACATTCTTGGCATTGCCACCGTGGGCCTCAATGTAGTGGACCGACTCAATCAGCATCCCGCCCGAACCCACGGTCGGGTCACAAATGCGCATGCCTTCTTCAGGTTGGAGCAGGGCGACTAGCAGTTGCACGACACCCCAGGCGTTGCACGACCCGCCCGAGGCGTGGGTAGATTCATATTGCACGCCACCTTTCGGGAAGATCCTTATTGCCTAGTTGCACGCGACTGAAGTGTTCCAAGAGGCGCAGGAGCACGTTGGGCAATGAGATGAATTCATATGCACAATACACCTTCGAGTCGGCGGTTTTGTTCTTCCAAGGCTTCAAAGGCTTTGTTAATCGCTTCCCCGACATTGACCGCGACAGTGCGCAAATGACTCCATCGAGCCCGTTCCGGCACGAAAAACTGATATTCCACGGGCTCATCGGGATCGGCACCGGGAATGTGTTGCAAGTCTTTCCGTTCTTCCTCGAAAACGTCATTAAGCCGTTTCAGGAATAATAAGCCAAAGATATAATTCTTGTAGTCCGCTGAGTCAATACTCCCTCGCAGGATGTTGGCGGATTCCCAAAGGTGCGATTCGAGTTCTTGAAGCGTCAGAGGCATAGATATTCGGAACCCCTTCCATTCGACAAAACATTCGATGATATTGAGAATTATACTGGATTACGAAGGAATTAGGGAGAGGTCGTACCACAGTGAAGGTGACTTCGGAGGGCAGCATCCACAACGCTGACTTAACGTGCTCGGGAAGGTTGCGACTAACGCGGACATAGCAGCTTTAATAACGTCGCAGTCAAGGTATAAGGCCTGTCCGGGTCGTCTTTATATGTGACCGCCAGAGGGCATATTACGTCAGGTTGGTCATCGGTATCTGACGCCGACCAACCGCACACAAGGATCGCTCTCAATAAATCGTATCATAGTGAATAATTATGCCATAAGAAACGGGGCCGTGGGTCTAGTTGGTATGCTTTGGTAAAAACCTTATGTTTTGCTTGATCAGTGCGAGTTCCTTAGTAGTCTTTAAGCAAGGATAACACCTCTTCATCTAGATCGTGTCATCACGGATAAACCCTGTTCCCCCTCCCACTTGAGCAGACGCTATTTCCTTTGCAATCTCCTCATCTCTCCTAATTTAAGACCCCGCAACCAATTCAAGTCATTAACACGATGGTATATTCTCCGCGTGTCCCGCTGGCGCATTTACGACCTCATCGCACAAAACGTCATCCCAGCCGTGCGTCTGGGCCGTCAAATACGCATCCCCCGTGACAAGCTGTGGGAACTAATCCAAGCACAACGTCAGGCCATATAATGCCATGATTCCCCTCCCGTTCCTAATCTCTATTCGATATCTACATGATGAGCAGGAGATAATTAATCTCCTGCTCACTCTTGAAATCATTACTACACAACAATATCATGATGGCTGTGTGCCAAATGTGTGCCTTTCCGAAAAACACACAGGAGGAAAAATATGGCTGGACAAATCATCTCCCGAGGGGACCGGACCTGGCTGATCCGGATCTTTATTGGCCGTGACCCGAAGACGGGAAAACGGAAGTATCTCAACAAGACGGTTCATGGAACAAAAAAAGAGGCGCAACAGGAACTTAATGCCTTGTTGCGTGATCAAGATACGGGTACCTTGGTAACAACGCAACGGATCACACTCAATGAATATCTCGATCAATGGCTGGAAGCGGCGGCAAAGCCACGGCTCCGCCCACAAACGTCTGAGGATTATAAGGCTATCTTGAATCGGTACGTCCGCCAACCACTAGGATACCGAAGATTATCGACTATACAGCCATTGGACTTGCAAAAGCTATATTCAGAGATGCTGGAGCGCGGGTTATCCCCACGAACGATCCGGTACACCCATGTCATTCTCTCATCCGCGCTGAAGCAGGCGGTCCGCTGGCAGATGCTTAGTCAGAATCCAGCGGACAAGGTCTCGGTGCCTAAACAGCAACGACGCGAGATGCACGCACTGAATCCAGAAGAAACGAAACGCTTTCTCAGCGCCGCAGAATCCTCTCGCTGGTTGACGTTGTTCCAATTCGCCCTCGTAACGGGGATGCGACCGGAAGAATATTTTGGTCTACGCTGGGAGGACATCGACTGGCACAACGGCAGAGTACAAGTGAAAAGAGTGCTGGTGCGGCCCAAAGGTGGTGGCTGGCGATTTGACGAACCCAAGACGAAGAAAGGCCGTAGCATACCAATTCCTCAAACCCTCGTCGCATCGCTCAAAACGCTGAAGGTGGAACAAGCTAAGCAGCGCCTAAGTCTTGGGGAAAGGTGGAAGGACCACGGGTTGGTGTTTACCGCAGAAAACGGGGAACCGATTCATCATTCAAATTTCACGGCGCGCCACTTCAAGCCGATCCTGAAGGCGGCTGGATTAGCCGAGAATATTCGGCTCTACGACCTCCGCCATACCTGTGCCACATTGCTACTAGTGGCAGGCGAAAATCCCAAGGTGGTCAGTGAACGATTGGGACATGCGAGTATTACTACATGCGAGTATTACTCTCACACTGGACACGAGTTGCTGGCTTCCTCCATCTATCCACAAAGCGCTCGTGCCGTTGGGTGCGGGATAGAGTTTGCCCCCAATCCCTAGCAAGGCATGGCCAGCACTGACTCCCACGCGCCACACGCCTGCTCCAGATGGTTCCGGCACGTCTTCCCACGCAAGAGGCGTTGGGGAATCCGTGGTAATATGAATCCCTGTGGCATGGATCGTCATGGCCAACTCGGGGGTCACAAGATAAAATTGACCATTTTGCTCCACTAACCCACCAGGCTGCGCGCTCACCATCATCCAACTAGACGTTTGCACTTGGTGCGAAGCGGGGACTTTTGCCACATAGATTTGCAGCACGGCAAACATCAGCAATAGAAAAACGGAAATGGGACGTTTCATAGGGATATTCCTCCTTGGCGCCTTCCTCCATATCCCTATGCCCGTCCCATTGTTTTATGCGAAGGGATTTATTGTTGCGCCTTCAAGGCTTTAATCTCCTCCGTCAGGCGGGGTACGACTTCAAAGAGATCCCCTACAATACCATAGTTGGCCACTTTAAAAATGGGAGCTTCCGGATCGTTATTGACCGCTACAATATACTTCGACCCCGAAATTCCTGCTAAATGCTGAATCGCCCCCGAAATGCCAATAGCAAAATAGACGGTAGGGCTCACGACCTTGCCCGTTTGGCCGATGTGATACGAATGCGGAACCCAGCCTTCATCGGCCACCGGCCGCGACGATCCCACCGCAGCTCCCAGCGCTGCGGCAAGGGCATCTAACAACTGAAAATTTTCTGGGGCTTTCATACCACGCCCGCCGGATACGATAATGTCCGCTTCCGTCAATTCTATGGTGCCCGTTTGCGCCTCCTTGCGCTCCACCACAACGGCTTGAAATGTCGCAGGGTCAACAGATGGAGCAATGTCCAATATCTCTGGGGTCACCTGGTGCACTTCAGCGGCATTGATGTTCGGACGCAATGAAAACATTTGCACAGGTGTGTTGATGACCACCTCAGCTAACGCCTTGCCCGCATAAACAGGACGAATAGCCTTCACTCGCCCCGATGCCTCCGCCTCTAAATGGAGGCAGTCGGTGGCCAATCCGGCTCCAAGAACTTCGGATAGGCGAGCGGACAAGTCTTTGCCCCACGCATTCGCTGGAAAGAGGATCACGTCCGCGTCAAACTGCGGAAAGCTTTGCGCAATCGCTGCCGAAAATCCATCCGAACTGTATTGTGTGTACGATTCCCAAAACACCGCCCGATCGGCTCCATATTCGGCTAATTTGGGAAGAGTCTTTGCCGCATCTGTACCGAACGTCAAGGCCGTTACGGGTCCTTTTCCCAAAGACCGCGCGACCGTCAACATCTCTAAGACAACATGGCGGATATCGCCCGCATTTTGATCAAAAATTACCAACACGCCATTAGCCATCCTAAATCCCTCCTACTTCTGCATTTCCCTATAAAACTTTTGCCTGGTTGTGCAGCAGGCGTACCAATTCCTTCGCCGTTTCGGCAGGATCCCCACTGAGAATGGTGGGCTCTGGCCGTGTTGGTGGTTCAAATAACCGGTTAACCGTCACCCACGGTTGGGCCGGTAACGACAACGACTCTAAAGTGACCCGCCGCACTTCTTTCTTCTTGGCCTTCATAATATTGGGCAACGTCGGATAGCGCGGCTCGTTTAAACCCCGTTGAGCTGTCACAACGGCGGGATAGGGCAATTCCACAATCTCGCTCGCGCCTTCTAATTCGCGTTCCGCTCGCAGCCGTTTCGACGCTTCATCGACTTCTAGGTGAATCACCACCGTCACTTGTGGTAAGCCCAATCCCGCCGCAATCATAGGCCCAACCTGAGCGGAATCATCGTCAACCGCTTGTTTGCCCGTAATAATCAAATCAAATCCCTCTTGTTGGCAAATGGCGGCCAAGGCATGAGCCGCTGTCGCGGGTTCCACTGAGCCCTCAGTCGTAACAATGACAGCCCGGTCCGCTCCCATCGCCAGCGACTGGCGCACAGCCTCTTCCACGCGTGATGGTCCCAAAGCCAGAACCACCACTTCACCCCCATGCTTTTCTTTTATACGCAAGGCTTCTTCAATCGCAAATTCATCATAAGGATTAATAACCCATTTAATCCCTTCTTCGTGAATGCCTTGTCCGTCCGCACGAATTTGAATCTTCGTCGCGGTATCGGGCACCTGCTTCACGGTGACTAAAATTTTCATCGCTATCTCTCCCTTGCTCTTGAGTATCAGGTAAAGAGCGCCTCTTCCAGAGCCATCACTATAGTATCAATCAACAAAGATTCTTGACTAGGGAAAATTGTGCGCAGATCAAAAATTACCGAACCATGACTAATGCGTGCAATCACCGGCATCCGGGCGTATCTTAGGCGTTGTTCGAAACGCGGTACCACGCTGCCGTCTTGCGGCGTCACCCGGACAACAACCGAGGGAATATGGGTCCCAGGCATAGACCCTCCTCCAATTTGGGAAAAATCGGGAGCGGTATCAATGTCCACAGGGCCGCTTACGCGCTGGCGAAGCACCTGCGCCACGGCCGTGGCACGTTGCTGAAGGGTATCCACCGTTTGGGTCATCATGTGCCACAGTGGCAACTCTACAGCGCGCCCTTCCAAATACCACCGAATGGTCCCCTCTAAAGCGCTCAACGTCATTTTATCGACCCGAACGGCCCGAGCCAACGGATATTTTTTCAGCCGGTCAATAATCGCCGCCTTCCCCACAATAATGCCGGCCTGCGGTCCCCCAAGCAGCTTATCGCCCGAAAAGGTGACGATATCAACTCCAGCGCCCACAACCTCTTTGACGCTAGGCTCGACCACATCCTCCAGCCGCAGCGGATCAATCACGCCACTTCCTAGATCTTCCATCACCACAATCCCATATTCACGACCAATGCGAACAAGATCAGCCGTGGATAACCCTTGGGTAAATCCAATCACACGAAAATTTGACTGATGGACCTTAAGCAGCATGCCCGTGTTGGTGTTAATCGCGCCAATATAATCGCGCGCATGCGTCTTATTCGTCGCCCCCACTTCGCGCAAAATCGCACCCGACAAGGCCATCACCTCGGGAATGCGAAAAGAACCGCCAATTTCCACCAATTCTCCCCGGGACACCACCACTTCTTGGCCCCGAGCCAATGCCGACAACGCCATCAAAACGGCAGCCGCATTATTATTGACCACCATCGCGGCCTCGCCGCCTACCAGGTCCGCCAAAACCCCTGCCACATGATCATGGCGCGAGCCCCGGCGCCCGGCTTCCACTTCATATTCCAAGGTCGAATATTGGGTCGCAACGTCCTTTACCATCTCCATAATCTCAACCGGTAACGGAGAACGCCCTAAATTCGTATGGATAAGGACCCCTGTAGCATTAATCACCGGTTTGAGGTGCGGAATGGCCCACTCTTCGGCCTTATGCAAAATGTTTTGAACAATTATGGGCACGGGCGGCGGCAACTGTCCTTGTACCGCCTCTTGTCGTAACTCGTCCAGTACCACGTCCATCGCCCGCCGGACCCAATAACGGGACACAGGCAAAGGGTTTGGCATGGCTTGCCATATTTTTTGCGCTGCAGGAATTTGTCTGCGAATATCTGGGTCTTGCATATTGTCCGGCCACACTCCTACGCAAGGCCGCCACAAGGCGGCCTTGTCTTTGCGGTTTTAATGCATCTTCTGGTGCTCTGGGGAGACTGGAGGAACCGGCGAAGTGATCATACCCAGTGACGAATCTATCACTAGGTAGCCTTGAGACTCGAATAGGTCGTCAGCATTCATGTCATAGAGAAACACGGCCTCATTACGCACCTTACCGGGTTTGCGTTGAGATGCGAACTCCATTCATAACGCCTCCTCTCCTCTATTCAGCAGGGTTAACAGAAAACCCAGTCCCCTCTTCTATTGTACCCTGTGCGCCCCTCTTCCCCCTAACGCTCTTGCGCCCAGCGGGCCATATCAGGCGCGAAGTAGGTGATAATCATGTCAGCGCCCGCGCGTTTGATGCTCACTAATGATTCTTCAATCACGCGACGTTCTTCCAGCCATCCCAATTGTCCGGCCGCCTTGATCATGGCAAATTCTCCCGACACTTGGTAAGCCGCCACTGGCACTCTGACCGCTTTTTTGACATCAGACAGCACATCCAAATACGGCATCGCCGGCTTCACAATGACCATGTCCGCCCCTTCTTCTAAATCCAGCAACACCTCTTTTAAGGCCTCTTGGCGATTGGCCGGGTCCATTTGGTAAGCCCGCCGATCACCAAAGGTCGGGGTATTCTCTGCGGCTTCGCGAAAGGGCCCGTAAAAACCCGACGCATATTTGGCCGCATAAGACATAATCGGCACCTGTTCAAAGCCAGCAGCGTCCAAGGCGCGACGTATAGCGCCCACCCGCCCATCCATCATATCCGAAGGCGCTACCACCGTGGCCCCGGCCCGCGCTTGGACGACAGCCGTACGAGCTAAGACATCAATCGTCGCGTCATTGTCCACAATCTCTCCATGCAATAGGCCACAATGACCATGGTCCGTATATTCACATAAACACAAATCGGCAATCAAGGTCGCGTCGGGAAGCCGTTCGTGAACCGCCTGCAGCGCACGCTGGACAATCCCATCAGGACTATAGGCTTCGGATCCTTGCGCATCCTTATGGCTGGGAATGCCGAAGAAGAGAAAAGCATGCACACCTAATGCATAGACCTCTTCAAGATGAGCACATAAGGTATCTACCGACCACTGATAAATCCCTGGCATCGAGCTAATGGGTTCTTGAAGTCCTTGCCCGGGGCGAACAAAAACCGGATAAATTAATTGTTCGACGGCCACGCGTGTTTCACGCACCAATGCCCTTAGCCCTTCAGTTTGACGAAGACGTCTCGGACGTTCTATCGGAAACATAATGGAAATCACTCCTTAACGATGAGTTTGATAATGCCGCACCAACGCCTCAACCATGGCTTCCATAGAGGATGTCTCGGCCTCCAAGATTTCCCCCACGACATAGTGATGTAGTGTCCTTGTTGTTAAGGGGCCGATACTCACGGCTTGCGTTTGCCGCAACGCCTCGCGCAATTCGGGATGCGGTTCCCATAAATGCTCAACCGCCGACGATGCCGTATAAAACACAGCGTCGATGTCGTGAGCAGCTACCCGCTTAGCCACTGCAGGGCTTAAGGGCACTAGGAGATTTTGATAGAGGGCGATAGACGTGACCAATGCGCCCTGCTGCATAAGAAAGTCCTTGAGATAAGAGCGATTGAGGTTGCCGCCCGGAAGCAAAATGCCTTTGCCCAACAACGGTAAAGACGCCAAGCGCTCCGCCAGTCCCTCCTGACTATATTCTTCATCAGGCATAAGACTAGGGTAAATGCCGTAGTCTTGAACCGCAGCCGCAGTCTGCGGTCCGACTACAGCAATTTGCGCAGACAACTTACGAATGTCCAGGCGCAAGCGCCGCATCGCGGAAAAGAAGCGCGAGACGGCCTCTTGACTGGTAAAAATGACCCAGTCAAACCGTTCTAAATGCGTGATTGCTTCGTCCACCGCTTCCCATGATACGGGATCGGTAACAGCCGACACCGGTGCGAGTAAGACCGTAGCGCCATACTCCTCAAGTCGTTCGCGGGCCCGAGCCGCCGCGCGGCCGGCCCTTAAGAGCATGACGGTACGACCCGCTAGGGGCCTGCGGGAAAACCACAATGAAGGAGCAACAGACGCGGGGGTTTTGACAGTCAACCAGGCCTTAAAATCCATTTCGTCATTGCCTATCTGCCTCCATTGCCCAGGCGCCCTATATGCCCAAGTTGTCGTGTCAGCTGAAAGGGTATACGTCGCTATCTGCAGGTGTTGCGCAGGCTCCACCGCTTCAAGCGGTTTCGCGAGGGTAAAGCCTTCGGTATCCAACACGGCCGTCATGCGCCAAATCCCTGGCACAACCGCCCCCAATTGCCTGCGCTCTTGCACCAAAGTCACCCATGTCGGCAACAAGGGATGGTGAGCAGGAGATTCGGGCACCAGAACCGCCACCGTCCGGTCCTGGTCCGTCCAGTGCTTTAAACGAGAGATGACCTCATCCGCTGTGATATGTTCTGCCTGTGCTGGCCACGGCCACTCGCCTTCCGGCACTGCTTGATCCGTAACTAATGCCACATCCACGCGCGCAAGGATATCCCAGCCTTGTTGGGTTATCCACCGCACGCCAGCTGGGCCCGCCCCGATAAAATATACCCTAGCCACCACACACCCCCCTCTAGAGCAATTTTAAGGCACCTTGTTCTATCAGACGCTGTCCTGCTTCGCGCCCAATCCGTTCCGGGTCAGCCACATCGCCCTGAACATCAGCAACAAGAATATGTTCGCCTTGAAGATCACCCACTTTTGCACGCATCCGCAGGACATGCGAATCCACAAGTTCGGCATAGGCGCCAAAATGACCATATCCATCACGTCGAGGGAAGGCAATTGATAATAGAAGACGCGAACTTTCTTCCATTTAAGCTCCCGCTCTTTTTCAAAATACATGACACTAAACACTGCGGCAATTAAAAAGGCCACGTATGCCGCCATGGAGGCGATGGAGGATACAAGAACCGTGGACGTGCCGGGCGTTCTCGGTAGCACCTGCCCTCCCAACCATACCACAACCACCACAGGCATTAAAAATCCCCCAAGCGGCCATGTGGGACGAAGCCGTTGATAGAAGACAAATGCCACAATGGACAGCCAAACGAATCCGGCTGTCCAGTCATACATCGTGGTGATAGGCCATAGCCCCCGTTGAAAACCCTCACGGACCAGCCATGCGGTCTGTGCCCCCCAGCCCACAGCTAAACTCGAAAAAGCCCAGCGTTTCCACTGGGCATCATATAAAGCGGCCACAAATGCGGCCGCTGCTATCATGTATCCTAAAAAGGTTACGGCTAACAGCGCTTCCACCGGTATCCCCGCCCTAGTTTACCGCTCTGGTTCGAGCGCCACACCTTGCATCGGGACAGTGGAGGGCTCGTTGGACTCCGTCAGCTTAAACAGTTCGCGCACGGCATCAATATGATTTTGCTTGTCCCCTTCGGCTGCCCAGGAGCGCATAGTCACCATAGCATCATTAAGAAACTTATTGAGGATAAGCCGTGTCGTATCAGCCACAACGGCCTTTTCCTCAGCAGACAAGTGCGGCAAACGGTTCATAGCCTTCTCCAACTCAGCCGTGCGAATGGCATCGGCCTTGGAACGCAGCTGGCGAATAACGGGCCCCACTTCCGATGCCGCCAATTCTTCTTTCAAAGAACGGATCTCCTCCTGGATAATGCGCTCGACTTTCACGGCTTCTTTTTGCCGTTGTGCCAAATTTGCTTGCACAACCGCCTCCACATCATCGACATCATACAAAAAGATTCCCGCCCCTAATTTAGCAATGGCCGGGTCGATATTGCGAGGCACAGATAAGTCAAAGAGAAACCGCAACTTCTGGGTGTTTCCCCGAATTGCCGTGCGTACCATGGTTTCGTCAAGTAAAAACCCCGACGCATTCGTGGCCGTAACAACAATATCCGCTCCACGCAATAGTTGTGGGAGAGCTGCCATATCCGCATAGTCGGCGCCCAATTCCTCTGCTAATTCTTGCGCCTTGGCAACCGTACGATTGACCAGCGTCAACCTGCCCACACCCGCTGATGTTAAATGACGGCCCACCAGCGTTCCCATTTCACCCGAACCAATCACCAGGGCATGCGTCTTATGAATATCCTCAAACACCTTGCGTGCCAATTCCACCACGGCATGCCCCATCGACAGCGCATTATGACTAATGCCCGTTTCGGCATGGGCTCTTTTACCGACGGTCAGGGTATAGCGAAATAGACGGTGCAGGGCTTTGGCCGCACCATAGCGCTGCGATACCTCATAAGCCGCTTTGACCTGCCCCAGGATTTGTGTTTCGCCCAAAACCATTGAATCCAGCCCCGCTGCCACCCGAAAGAGATGATCGAATGCCCGGTCATCTGCATACCAAAACACTGCATCGACAAATTCACTCTGATCGACGCCAACAATCTTCGCCCACCATTTCACCATTGCGGCATAAGACACATTTCCGGCGACATATATTTCTGTGCGATTGCACGTCGACAAAATGACCACGCCTTGATTACCATGCAACTCACCGAGTCGCTGATATGCATCAGCAATTAACTCCGGCGTGAGCCCCACCCGAGCGCGTATCTTTAGCGATGCAGTTTTGTGATTAATTCCGACAACCTGTATCTGCATCCAAGCCACCTCAAATCTAGCGTGACCGTATTCTGGCAAACCTATGTGCCGATCACTATTTCTCTCATCATAACACGTTCATCGGCTATGAACGCATCCAATATTAAAAAATCAAAGGAAGTTTAACCGAAATTAAACAACATTAAGCATTCACTATACTAGATACGGCAACCAAGTGTTCGCCATAGCCTTTTAGGCCACTCATCATCGCGACCTAGGGCTATCGTTGTAAAATAAAAGCTTCTTCAAGCGTCATCCCTAAGAGCAGCACGCCGGCTATAAATTTGGCTCCTGGCTGCCTTTTGCCTCCCAGTACCCGATTCACATAAGAATACGCTAAATCCATATGGGCCGCCAGGTCACGTTCGGACCATCCTCGTTGTTCCATATAATTCCTCATTGCCGGTATATTTACTGTTAACGTAGCCATGACAATCCCTCTTTTACCTTTTTGGCAAAATCATAGCCCAGATTTGCTATTTTGGCAATTTTCTTAGGCAGCACGGGAGTTGCCTACAGGCAACGAATTGAGTAGGATAGGGATGATACCGTACGGACAAAGGAGGGCTGGTGATGCGTTTTGGGCATTTTCTACGATCCAGGCGACAAGCCTGCCATCTATCCTTGGTGGAACTGGCTCGTCTGAGCCGCACCAGCCCTTCGTACCTCTCGCGCGTCGAACGTGGACTCAGGGAACCTCCCCGCCCCGCTATTTTAGGTCGTTTAGCCGATGCCCTCGACTTACCCTATGAACAATTAATGCAACAAGCCGGCTACCTCACGCCGCATTTACAAGAAGAATCCGCTCCCTACGGGATACAGCCGGACGAATGGGCCGAAGCACTCGCCACCTTGTCAGAGGATGATTGGGCCGATGTCCGGGCCCTTATACAAAACAAAGTGGCCCGAAGAAAACAAGGCCACTCGTCTTAATAGGGATATCCTGTCAAGCCGTTACGACATTACGGAACGGACGGCCTCCGCGACTTGCCATGGCATCGTCACCACTTCCGCACCATGCGCGCGCAGCGCTTGCTCTTTGCTCTCCAAAGTGCCGCGTCCACGCTCAATGATAGCCCCTGCATGGCCCATGCGTTCGGGAGCCAAAGGCGAGCATTTGGCGCGTATGAAATCGTCCTTGATTCCCTGTAATGCCTTGGACAATAATGCGCGTGTCCTGCGTGAGCAAAATAGACATTACATCGCCTCCTTTGCGAGGCGCACCGCTTGTTCCGCGGCTTCAGCCATTTCCGAATACGCTTCGATACCCGCTGCTTTCAAGAGGGCCACCCCTTCTTTTTCATTGGTCCCCACTAAGCGCACGACCAATGGTACGGGAATCCCCGTGGTTTGTTTCACTTGCAAAATTGCGGAAGCCACATCATCACACCGGGTAATGCCCCCAAAGATATTGACCAAAATGGCTTTGGGATGCATCGAGACTAACACCCCGAGCGCTTCTGCTGTAGGACCTACTGAAGCTCCTCCCCCCGCATCCAAAAAGTTTGCTGGCCTTCCGCCAAAATGTTGAATAGCGTCTAACGTGGCCATGGCCATACCGGCGCCATTGGCCATGACGGCAATATCGCCATCGAGCTCGACATAGGCTAGGCCAATTTCATGCACTTTGCGCTCCAATGCTGATCCCTCGTCAACCACCGTCACATCTTTGTGGCGATAGAGCGCACTGTCATCCAAGTTCAAGCGGGCATCGGCCGCCACTAAGTGCCCATCCACAACCGCAAGCGGATTGATTTCCACTAATTCGGCGTCCTTCTCGCGGTAAATCTGATAGAGCTTGACCACCAAGTCGGCAAACTCTTTAAAAATGGTGCCCTCCAATCCTAACGCGGCAGCTACTTCTCTCCCAAAGTATGGCAAGACGCCAACCGCGGGATCCACATAAGCTTTCACAATCTGGTCGTCGGCCACATCTTCAATTTCCATCCCACCCGCTAAAGAGGCCATGACCAGGGGTTTTTTGGCATTGCGATCGGTTGTCACGGAAATATACAGCTCCCGCTCAATCGCCAGCTTGCTTTCTGCGTACAGCAGTTCGACGGTATACCCCTTAAGGTCCATCCCCAACATGTCCTGGGCCACACGACGTCCTTCTTCAGGAGTTTGGGCAAAGCGAATGCCCCCTGCTTTGCCCCGGCCTCCCACTAAGACCTGCGCCTTCAAAGCAGCCGGCCCAATGGTTGCCACCGCCTCCGCCCCGTCCTCAGGAGTACGAACAAGCTGACCCGGGGGAATAGGTATGCCGTAGGCTTTTAATGTGCCTTTGGCTAGATATTCATATTGCTTCACGCGGCACCCTCCTTTTATCCCATGTGTTCTCTTTTGACTTTCACTAACCACAATGCCCTACCCTGACATCCTTGGGATCTCAACTAGACAAAAATTGATGACCTAGACGTAAGGAATATCACAAGGTCAATGGGAACGCTCCCCACCTCGTGGGCGTAAGGGTTCTGTCACGAGTGGGGCGCGGGAAGTCAAGCCTTTGTGCTTGTTCGCCACGCCCCATCCTCATAGTCCCCCTTGGATAGGAGGCATCGCTCACAAATTAGGTCACCGTCTTCGCTTGAATTGTCTCCTCGAGCCCCCGGACGATCAAATCCGCCGCTTCATCCCAATGCAAATGCTGCAGCATCATCACTGCCGACAAAATAAGTGAGCCCGGATTGACTTTGTCCAAGTTGGCATATTTCGGGGCTGTCCCGTGAGTGGCCTCGAACACAGCAATTTCATCAGACATATTGTTTCCCGGTGCCATGCCTACACCGCCCACTTGCGCCGCCAACCCGTCAGACAGATAATCGCCATTGAGGTTGGGGGTCGCAATAACGTCAAATTCCTTAGGCCTGAGCAAGACTTGCTGAAAAGTAATATCGGCGATGCGGTCCTTCAGCACAATCTTCCCCTCGGGCTGCTTGCCGCCGTACTCGCTGTAGAGGACATCTTCGGTAATTACGATATCAGGGAACTCGCGCGCAGCGAGTTGATACCCATAGTCACGAAATGCTCCTTCTGTGAACTTCATAATATTCCCTTTATGCATCAACGTCACGGAACGGCGGTGGTGCTCAATCGCATATTGAATCGCACTGCGTATGAGGCGTTCACTGCCAAAGCGCGTAATGGGCTTAATGCCAATACCCGCTAATTCATCAATATGTTTCGAAGTTTCCTTGTTGATAAACGCGATAATCTTTTGGGCTTCTTCGGAGCCCGCTGGCCATTCCACACCGGCATAGACATCTTCCGTATTTTCGCGAAAAATGACCATATCGACCCATTCAGGGTGCACCACCGGCGACGGAACTCCGGGCACATAACGGACGGGTCGAACACAGGCGTATAAGTCAAGTTCTTGACGCAATGTGACATTTAAACTGCGAATGCCTCCGCCAACGGGAGTCGTCAGCGGTCCTTTAATCCCCACTTTGTATTCGCGGAACATGTCCAACGTTTTGGCAGGCAACCATTCTCCCACTTGCGTATGGGCTTTCTCGCCCGCTAGGACTTCCACCCAGTGGATTTGTCTCTGGCCTTGATAACTGGCTTTAACAGCGGCATCAACCACCCGCACCGTGGCGCGCCAAATATCTGGCCCAATGCCATCTCCCTCGATATACGGGATGATGGGATCGTTGGGCACCATAATTTTCCCATTGTGATACACAATGGCATGACCTTGTTCCATTGGCCCTCTCCCCTTCCTCGATTGCTCTCTTATGATCGCACAAATTTGGCGAGGGACTCAAGGATCGTTGATAAGTTCAACAAATTTCATTGTTTTGAATTGATTTGACAGATTTCGAACGCCGCGACACCCGTCCGAAGTGGCGAGATTCCTTCCCCCCACAAGATTTCTCGAAGCGGCACACTTGACACGGACTGCCCCACTCCACCACTGCTGCAGCCCCGCACCGAGGACATCGGCCAACTCCTCGCGACAGAGGATATCCGCATTGACGACACGAGGATCCTAAAGACGTTGGCGCCATTCTCATCACCTCATCTTCATCCTATGCCGCTCCCCATTAAATGGGTCCAAAGCGCGCGACCAATCCGCCTACGACCAAGGCCAGAGCAATGGATCCACCCCAAATGGCTGCCCCTTGCATCCAGCCTCGCTCTTTTAAGATGACCAAGGTCGAAGCCATACAAGGAACAAATAGCGTCAGGGTCACAGCCCCTGTCAAAATCTGATGCGGAGTCAACCCTAACTGATAAAATCCTGCGGCTCCAAAATCCCGGCGAATAAAGCCCAACACAAAGGGCTGGACCGCTTGCGCTGGCAACCCCAACCAATAACGCATCACGGGGGCCAAAGTCCGGTCCAACCAAGGCAAAAACCCAAAAATGTCCCCGAGTTCCACCATTGCGGATCCCCATAAGAACAAAGGTCCCGCCTCCCTAAGAAACTCTAGGACTTTTGTTTGTGTTTTCCAGACAACATTGCTCAACTGAGGGACGCTTAAACGCGGCAAATCCAACAGTAATGGGGTAGGACGGCCCGGCAACGACCGATCTAAGACCGTTCCCACGGCCACAAATAATCCCGTAATAATCAGCACATAGCTTAGGGCATAAGGCCATCCAATGCCGCTTAGCAGCCCGATGATGACGCCCATTTGCGCAGAGCACGGAATCGTCCACGCTAACAAAATGGTGGCAATCGTGCGCTCCCGCTGAGTCTCCAACACACGCGTCGTCAGTGTTGCCATCGTCACACATCCAAATCCCAGCACCAATGGAATGACCGCACGACCATTGAGGCCCAGACGCAAAAACCAACGATCCAGCACTGTCGCTAACCGCGGCAAGTACCCACTATCTTCCAGCAAGGCCAGCAGGAGGTAAAAGCCTGTGACTAAGGGCAGCAAAAGGGCCACAATATAGAGCAAGCCCGCCGAAACAATGCCATATTGGCCCATCAGCAGCCGGTACGGCAAAGACGTCCTGGGCACGACACTCCCAATGAGATGTCCTATAAAGGGCACAACCCACTGCATCGTGACACCTTGTAAAAAATTGACCACCGTTCCTGCCACAACCGTGCCCACAAAATAGTACACCAGAATTGAGAGAACCCCCGCACTGGCCAAGCCCCCCCACGGACTTAACAAAACGCGGTCAAGCCATTGCTCCAAAGCGGGTGTGCCCCGCCCGGGGCGATATACGGCAGCCGCTATGCGGTCTGCCCGCTCACGGCGTTCAATATAGCGCCGTTCTCGCTCTCCGGGTTCAGGGCCCGTGCCCACTTGACGCCGCAGTTCCTTGTCTTCTTCATACCACAAGACCGCCTCCAATGAAGACAGATGCCACGTTTCAGACACGGCCCACTGGGGGTCAATTACGGGGGGCTCCAAGCGTGTATCGAGCAGACTTTTCAAGACAGCGATATTGCGCCCTTGAACAGCAGCAACGCCAACAACCGGCACTTTGAGTTCTTCTTCGAGACGAGCCGTGTCGACAAAGCCTCCTTGCGCCGCGACTTGATCCATCATGTTGACGACGACGATGACACAAAATCCCGCATCGAGCAGTTGCAGGGTCAAAAATAAGTCGCGCGATAAATGGGTCCCATCCACCACATTGACCACAAGATCGGCGTTCTTTAAGGCTTCTACGGTAATTCGCTCTTCTTCCGTCCACCGACTCAGTCCATAGACCCCAGGCGTGTCCACTACCAGATCGTCTCCGACCACCGATTCAAACATTTGTACGGTGCTTCCGGGGAAATTGGAAACTTCCACATAACGCCCTGTAAGTTTTTGAAACACCACAGATTTTCCCACATTGGGGTTGCCCACGAGAACAATTTTACGGCCTGGCATAGGTTTGTCCCTCCTAGGACAGACTATGACCAAAATATGGAAGGAAGAACTGCTGCCATGATTGAATTTCGCTTTGATCGCCATGTCTCGATAAGGACATTGAAACGTTTGTGGGATACGTGTTTAGACACGGCAGGGCGTGATCCCGAAAGCATCGATTTAGCCTGGCAGAACAGCGCCTACGTGGTACACGCCTGGCGGGGAGAGGACCTCATTGGCATGGCCCGTACCATTTCTGATGGACGTTATTTTGCTGCGGTCTGTGATGTCATTTGTGCCCCGGATGCTCCCCCCCATCTCGCATCACACCTCAAGCGTTTGGCAAAAGCCCCGTTTCAGCGCCGCGGTATGACCATTGTCTTGATTTCCCCACATCATGCTCCGTCCTCCGCGGTAAAAAAAAACGGACGATAACCGTACGTCTGTGCGAAGTCCATCACACCCCAATGCCTGATAAGTTCGGCACAATATAGGATTTGTTCCAAAGAGAAGCGGAATTTTTTTGCGCTGATCTTTGCGGCTTAAAGGCTTGTATAATAGCGATACGAATGAGACCTAGGACGGGCGAACCATGCGCACATCGTTGCTGCGGAAAAACATGCGACTATCATTGTGGCACGGCGCGTTCTTTACGGCGGCCACCACCATTGTCACAACATTTTTTCCTCTTTTTTTAATTGACTATCTTCATGCCAGCGCTCAGCTGGTCGGCTTGTCGAGCGCACTGCCGGCGCTGGCCGCACTCATCGCTAGTCTTGTCCTCATGGTACGGCTTCCCAAGACGCCCACCTTGCTATCATGGACGACCCATTCGTTTTTGGCGACGCGCCTTTCCTATTTATTGATTGCCGTAGCCCCCTGGCTAACGCCTCACCATGCCGCACTAGCAGCTGTCCTCATCCTCACGGTCGGCAATATCCCGCAGACTTGGGGCCTTATGGGATGGCAAACGATTATTGGCCACGCCATTCCTCCCTTAGTCCGGGAAAGTTTTTTCAGCTACCGTAGTATCGTGACAACCTTGGTCGCTTTAGTGGTCAGCCTCGTGACGGGGCTTATCACGCAGTGGGGAGGAAGTCATACTAGTCTCTTTCTCAAAGCCTTTTTTATCTTGGCAGCTGGCTTGGGCATTGCAGAGGTTATCACGCTCGCACGCCACCGTCTTCCAGTCCGGCCCCCGGCTGCCACTCCTGTCATCCCCCCGATTGCTTGGCGGGCCATTTGGCAGAATCCCGTCTTTGTTCGCTATCTCGTCCTCTCAGCGTTCTTTAATTTTGGTTGGCAAATGTCATGGCCGCTATTCAGCCTGTATCAAATCGGCCAGGCTCATGCCACCGCTTTGTGGCTGGGATTGTTCACCGTGGCCGCTTTAATCTCTCAAGCCATCAGTTTCCCAAGCTGGCGCGCTTTAGCCCGCCGCCAGGGAGGCATGCGGGCACTGGGAATATCCGCCTTGGGACTCGCCTCCGTTCCGTGGCTCACCGTTCTTTCACGCAACTTATGGATCTTAACCGGCGTTAACTTCGAAAGTGGCCTGTTTTTAAGTGGGGTGAATTTGCTGCTGTTTACCGAACTCCTCGCCCATATTCCCCCTGCCTACCGCACCCAATATATTGTCATGTACAACGTCGCCTTAGGCGCCGTCGCTTTTATTGCCCCGGAATTTGGCATTGTAGCGCTACATCAGTGGCATATGCACGGCGCCATGGTATTGTCCTCCATTTGGAGAGCGTGTGGCGCGATAACATTTTTGGCCATCGGTACAAGTGTCGAGCGCAAACGCGCTCAGATTGTGCGCCCCTAATAAAAGGCCAAGGGCTGGTCCCGCGGCTTATGCGGCACCAGCCCTTGGCCTTGACGCCATCATTCTAGTGGATTACAGGCAATACCGCATCCGCTAAAATCTCAGAGAAATCTCGCACCCTGACACCCTCTTCGGCCCCCAAGGACTGCACCCCATCTTTCAGCATCGTCAAACAAAAAGGACAGGCCGTGGCCACCGTGCTAGCCCCCGTCGCGACGGCCTCTTGCGCACGATTTTGGTTAATGCGCTGGCCTTGCTTCTCCTCTAGCCACATTCTCCCGCCTCCCGCTCCACAGCAGAAACTTTGCTCCCGTGAACGGTCCATTTCTACCAAGGACAAACCGGGCACCGATTGCAAAACATCGCGCGGGGCATCAAAAACACCATTGTATCGTCCTAAATAACACGAGTCATGGTACGTCAGGGTCTGCGCCTCTTGTGCCTGAGGAACCAGTTTGCCCTCCGCGACCAATTCGGCGAGATATTCCGCATGATGCTTGACGGTATACTCACCCCCAAACTCAGGATATTCGTTTTTAATGGTATTAAAGCAGTGCGGACACGTCGTCAAAATCAGATCCGGATGCACGGCGTTTAAGTTCTCAATATTTTCAGCCGCCAGGGATTGGAAGAGATATTCGTTTCCAAGCCGTCTGGCGGAGTCACCCGTACATTTTTCCAGCGCGCCCAATACGCCAACATCCACACCTGCCTCTTTCAACAGCTTAACCGTGGCTTCAGCGACCTTGTGCGCGCGGTCGTCGTATGTGGCCGCGCATCCCATCCAGTACAACACCTTGGGCCGATCACCCTTACTCACATCCTTAATTCCCATCTCTTGGGCAAAACGCTGCCGAGGATCGGATCCTAATCCCCAGGGATTACCCTGCGTTTCCATGTTACGAAAAACATTTTGCGCTTCCGCTGGCATTTCTCCTTGGGTCAGCACGAGATGACGGCGCATCCCGACGATTTTCACGACATGCTCATCAAAGACAGGGCAGGCCTGCACACACGCCCCACAGGTCGTACACGCCCACAAATCCTCTTGGGCGATAACACCACCGGCAAGCGGCAGTTCGACACACGCGATTTCCTCCGCAGACCGTTCTTCCGGTGATTTTTGCAAAATCGGACCGACTTCTTCGAGTTGATGGCGCAGGGTGACGATAATATTTTTGGGGGACAGGGATTTTCCCGTCTGATTGGCTGGACACTGCGCGGTGCAACGTCCGCACTGTACACACGCATAGGTATCAAGCAAATCTTTCCACGTCAAATCATTGACCTGGCCAATGCCAAAACTTTCTTGGGTCTCATCTTCAAAATTCAACGCCGGCAACTGCCCTTTAGGTCCTAAATTGCGATAATAAATATTAAACGGCGCCACCATTAAGTGAAAGTGCTTGGAATACGGCAGATATACAAGAAATCCCAACAAAACCAAGGCATTAACCCACATCGAGATGTGCAGCCCCATCACGTCAGCAGCGGGGCCAAAGTGGCGGAGCCAGCGTCCCAAAGCGCTGCCAATAGGCGCATAACTGCCATGCGGTGCCAGCGCCATCTGAAAGCCCTCGATACTCAGCTGCGCCAAAATAATTAACGCAATCAAAATCAGCACGGCACCCGCATCCCAATTTCGGACTAACCGCGGTGTGTGAGCCACATACCGTTTATACGCAGCCATGCCGACGGCAATCAACACCAGTACCGCGACGATATCAAAGGCCGAATCGATGAGCGTTCCTGCAATCCCCCCTGGCGCTCCTAAACCCGGGAAGAGACCATCCAAGAAAAAAATAGCGGTTTCGACGGAGACCACAAAGAAACCCCAAAACATCAAGACATGCATGATGCCCGAGAAACGTTCTTTGAGCACCCGGTGTTGACCAAAAACTTCTGTCATCACTCCAGCCCATCGTTGCCCTGATTGACCTGTGCGGTCATCAGCCTGTCCTAAGTGAACGAGCGCTAATTTTTCCTGGACTAACAACCCAAACCACAACAGGGCCAAAGCCACCAGCGCGATAAAGAAAATATGGTTAAGCGTCACGGCCGTTGCCTCCTCATATGAGGTCTTCTGTCCCATTCTACCATTAGTTAATTATTGTTGTATACAAATATTTCTTTTAAAAATCTTTCATCAGGGTGACGACAACATGCTGGGCCAATGCGCGTCCGAGCGCAATTTTACTGGGGCCAACCAACACAATAACCGGCCCCTTCGGCAATTGCTGGTGCACCGTCAGCACCCGACCTGGAACAATGCCCAGGCGAATCGCTTGCAAGCGGCTGTCAGGCAACAAAATCTCCGATACCAGCACTTGTTGGCCTGGCTTTACCTCATCGAGTGTCACCGTGTACCCTCCGCGTCAGGAGGTCCGCTTGTGGCCGCAACCGTGGTCGCAGGTGCCTTATATGCAAGGCGGGCAACCAATGCGGAAATCTCGTAAACTAAATAGATGGGAATCGCCATCAATGTCATCGACAACGCATCAGGGGGCGCTAAAATAGCAGAAATAAAGAAGGCTAATAAAATCGCATAGCGGCGGTAGCGCCGAAACATGATAGGCTGCACCAGACCCAAGTGTGCCAAGACCCCAGACACCAGCGGTAATTCGGCCACGATGCCAAAAGGAACTGACAAATCAATAATAAAGCTTAAAAGACTTCCAAGACGCCACATGGGTTGGATGCCGTGCCCCGTAAAGGATAGCATCACATGCAAGACAATCGGCACAAAAACAAAATACCCGGCCGCTGTGCCTACCAAAAATAAAACCAGACCGGGTCCTACCACTACGCCCACAACATGACGCTCCACAGGCGTTAGCCCGGGCAAAATAAACGACGCCACTTCATACAAAATCAATGGCGACGTCAAAATCAGCGCCATTGCAAAATCTAATTTAATGAGCGCAAAAAACGCTTCGGTGACGCCCGTCACAATGACGTGATGCACCGGCGTATGCTGAATAATCCAGTGCAAGACGGGACGCGTAAAGAAAAACCCTACTAAAAAAACCACCGCAACCGCTCCCAAGATGACAAAGAGTCGGTTGCGGAGTTCCGTTAAGTGTTCCGTTAACGTCATCTCTCTATCGTTCATAGCCGCTCCTCTACCGCAACCTAATGAGGGTCCACCAACCCGCGCCGAATCGCATAGGCGGCGGCTTGCACACGATTTTCAAAGTGCAGTTTTTGTAAAATGTTGCGGAGGTGATTCTTAACCGTGTTTTCCGAAATAAACAACCGGGTCGCAATGTCTCGGTTAGAAAAGCCTTCTCCAACCAATTTCAATACTTCGAGTTCACGCGTGGTCAACTGGGTTTGCTGGCGTTCAACGTCATGAGACGAAAAGGCACGGATAATTTTCAACGCCACATCCCCGGAAATCGATGCCTCACCCCGAATTTGCGCCGACAACTCTTCGAGAAATTGCTCAGGATCTAGATGTTTGAGTAAGTAGCCCTGTGCCCCAGCCTTAACGGCTTCAAACAATAAATCATTCTCATCGCTAGCCGTCAACACCACAATCTTCACATACGGCATTTGTTCTTTGATAATCCGTGTGGCTTCCAAGCCCCCGCCACCCGGCATATTAATGTCCATTAAAATCAAATCGGGCATCAATTCTTCGGCCAGTCGCACCGCTTCTTCGCCTGTTTCGGCCTGCCCTACCACTTCAAGGTCGGGACGGCTGGACAATAATGACGCCATACCGGACCGAAATAATGCATGATCATCCACCAGCATAACTCTTGCCTTTTCCACCAAGCTCTCCTCCTTTGTCACCATCCAACTGATACGATATCGTAACTGTCGTTCCTTGTCCAGGCACAGACTGAATCGATACCTTTCCACCAAAAGTTTGGGCGCGTTCTTGCATAATGCCTAGCCCAAAATGATGAGTGGGGCGGTCCTGACTCACAATAAATCCTTTCCCATCATCTTGGACCACAACCTCAACCCTATCTCGTTGCATTTCCGCCCGAATATGCACATGTTGGGCTTGGGCATGCTTGCGAACATTGGCCAGAGATTCCTGAATAATGCGCAAGATCTGAACGGACGCCATATCGCTCCAAGGTACCCCGTCGTTCGGCAACGCGGTGACTTCCACGGCAATATGACTGCCCTCTTCGAAATCTTTGGCCAACGTCCGCACGGCTGGCCAAAACCCCTCTTCTAGGCGCTTTCCCGCACGCAAGTCATAAAGGGATTGCCGAACTTCAGAATATGACTTATTGACAGCGGCGCGAATATCTTCAAGTTCTACCTTTAGCTCGTCAGTTCGGTTAGCCTCGAGCAGTGTTTTGGCTTGATAGACCTTGAGATTAATGACCGCCAGACTTTGCGCCAACCCGTCATGCATTTCCCGTGCCAAGCGTTCTCGTTCTTGCAACGACAACATCGCATCCTGATATTGCCGCCGTTCCCGTTCGATTTTTTCAATCACATCAAACACATAGGACGAAAAACCCGCCGCCCCCACTAAGGTCACGGCTACCGCTACCAAGCTCACCCCCGCTGGAGGCAGAATCTGACGCAAATAATAAAATCGGACCGTCTCCGCTATGGCGACAAAGAGCGTGGGACCGATAGTCGTTAGCAGTTTTAGCCTGCGATACCGTCTATGGTCATCATAGCCCATGTTCGTTCCTCCTTGCCGCACCATCTATTCCTGACTCGTATATTTTACCTATACCATGAAATAACGGTAAAGGGGCTAGGTAGATCCTTGGAAGCAGTCCCAAACACCTATTCCCGCGCCTTAGTCGTCCGCAGCCACGCCATGCTGCCAAAAATAACGACATTCCCGGTGTACACGGTCAGGCTGGTCCAATAAAGCCAAATGCCCACTACGAGGCAACACCTTAAGCGTTCCCTGTGGCAGCAACTGACACACCGCGTCGGCCTGAGCGGCATCGGTACGCGTATCTAAAGCTCCCACCATCACCAGCGTCGGCACAGACACGGCCGGATAAATCCGTTCGTTTGATTCGGTGTAAATGATGCGCATCGCCTCTAAATACCGCTGCACATTACAACTGCCCAGCTCAAGGGCTAAGTTTTCTTGAATTTCCCCCGAAGCGTACATCGTCAGGGTATTGTGTGCATATTCACGCGCAAATGCCGCCATCCCATTCGTCTCCAACTGTTGTTGTCGCTTCGATACATCCGCCTCTTGCCCATAAAATCCCAAAGTAGCGCCGATAACCGTTAAGGATCGTACCAGACCGGACGGATTTTGTACGGCAGCACGAGCCATCACCCATGTTCCTAATGACACCCCCAACAAATGCACGGGCATATTAAGCGCTTGGACAATATCGGCCACATCATGCACCCAGTCAGACATGGTCGGTTGCCATTCGGTATGGTCTCCAATTCCCCGGGGATCCCATGTCACCATGACAAACTCCCGTGACAAGGCGGGGACCATGCGGTGAAATAAAAAGCGTCCCAATCCCAGACTCGGATGGCACAACACCGCTTCATGCCCCTTGCCATAGACATAATACGTCAATCCTGTGGCCGTCCGCATACGACGCTGGTCCACCCCTTCCTTCCAAAGACTCATGGCTTGTCCCCACCATTCCATAATTTGAACGCTAGACGATAGTCCTCTGGGGTGTCAATATCTATAGCCGGATTAGGACGCCCCTCGATGGTCCGCAGAAGCCGGCATTCTGGAGCCAACGACGCTAACACGGGGCCCAATCCTGCATCTCCTTGTGCATCGCGAGTCCATCCCATCGCTTCCGCATCCAGCAGCACGGGATGCCCCACTTGCCCATTATAATAGGGACGCACAGCATGACACGTCTTTTCCCTGCATAAAAACCCTTCGAGTACAAAGTCGATATCATCCGCCGTAATAAAAGGTTGATCCGCTAAAAACACCGCCGCCGCGGCGCCGGGCCACCGGTACGCAACCCGCTCAAGCCCTAAACGCAAGGACCCAGATAAGCCGCGCTCCGGGGCCGGGTTAAAGACATAGTCCACACCGAGCTCCTTCGGCAAGACCTGGTGATGAACAACCACAACGGGCATTCCCACAGCCTGAATGGTTTCCACAATGTGGCCTAGCACCGTGCGGCGGCCCCACGGCAACAAATATTTAGGGCGCCCCATCCGTGACGAAAGACCGGCCGCCAACAGCACCGCGACGACGCGGGCAGGAGGCTTACGTCTCTGCTCGGGCTGTTCGGTTGTGCTCATCGCCACCGGTCTTCCCTTCCGTTCGAGGCTGACCCAATCGACCTCACCCATCAATTTTGTGAGCACGTTTGGAAATTTCACTAAAAAATTGTCCTAAAATGACACTCGACGCGCCCGACAGCACTTTTTGAGCCACTCCTGATGAAGGAGATCCGAATTGTCCTTCTCCCTCATAGTGTAGATCCGTTTGCTGTCCATTTCCACTAGCCGTCAAGGTAATCCTCAGATCCATCTCGATCGTTCCTGCCGGGCCGTTCCCACTAAGATGGAGATGGTAGAAAACCGGAGCCTTAATCTGGTCAATCTGCATGGTGCCGGCATATTTCCCTTTAAATCCGGGAATCCCTAACTCCATCTCTACATGGAAAATGTTGTCGCCTTCGGGTGTCATACGTTTTAACCCCGGCATCGCCTCCACTAACACCGCCGGATCCATCAGCAACCCAAACGTCGTCTCAGCCGTCGCGTCGATCACTTTGTGGTTATCTATCTCCATGCGCATCCCCCTTAAGCCAACTGAGAGCATATCTAAGCCCCAAGGCCGCTATTGACGCCCTTTTAGGTATATTCATGAACCGTAGTACTTAGTGCTGTTTCCTGTTTTTGCCCACGAACGCCTGACATGGTAGGATAGCGATATCACACCCTGTGGGATAAGGAGGGTACACCCGTGCGACTGTTCAACGTGGAACAACAATTAGAAGAGCGGTTTGAGGCATTTCTGGAGCCGCGTATTGAACGCTGGTTCCGCAAGTTTCTAGACTCCCCGGCAGGAGAAGAGCTAATTTCCGGCATTCTCGCGGATGTCATGGTATCTTGGATGCGTCCTGGATCTTCCGAAGGCCACAGTTATTTAGAAGGCATTGTCTTAGACCTCGTAGGCCGTCTTAAGGATAACCCCGAGTTTCGTACCCGTCTCTTAGCCATAGTGACCGCCAAAGAAAGTCCCAAGTCTTAAGTGTCAAGCTTGGCGTTTGTTCGAAGCCCGCCGATACTTTTTCATCAAGGTTTCACGGTCCATGACCAACAGGACCGGATGGAGCCGCAAAAATCTATGGAATGTCCGCCATCCTTCAGAATGATAAATGGCCATGAGAAAGATTAAATAGACCCACATCGTCCATTTGCGAAACCCCGATACGGGGACCCGATCAAACCCCAACTTCTCAATCGCGCTCGTCGCATCCAACAACGTAATCCCGCCCACCACTTCAATATGCTGGTATTTGGGATGTTCATCCACATACTGCGCGAGATCGCTAAGCGAACGCATTACAGCATGAAAAGCTCGCAAACCTCCGGCTCGGCCCGCGCTCATTTGAGACAAGGCCGGATTACCAAAATGGATTTCTCCCATAGGGTCACCTTTGCTTACCGTACGCCCCGAACTCAGCGTGATAGACGGGTAGGGAAAGCGGATATAGCCCAGGCGGAGAACGGGATCCCCTCCTAAAGATGAAGCAATAGTATCAATGTCCCAGCTGCGCGTAAATCGGGTTTCCCACCACGTCCACCACCGCCGCAATTCCGACACTTCCGGTTTTAAGTCAGACACACGGACTGGCTCCATGCCTAATTTTCTAAGTTGCGGGATCATCATTGCCACCGCTTGGGCGGTCGCCGTCCGGTCTCCCCCCGCATCGTGCATCACAACAATGGCTCCCGGCTGCGCTAACTGAGTCACGTAGTGATCAATAAATTCGGCCGTGCGTCCCGGCTTCCAATCATCTGGTGCAATGGTCCATAGCACACGGCGCAACCCCAGTTGATGGGACACCCAGTAGGTCATAAGATTGAAATGTCCCCACGGTGGGCGGTATACAAGCGGCCTTACACCCGTAATTTGCTCAATAATTTCAATCCCTTGCTCCAATTCTTTCCGTACACTCCACGGCCAGAATAAATACATCGAGCGATGCTGAAACCCATGCAGTCCAATTTCATGCCCGCCTTGTACGATAGCCTGAAGCACTTCGGGATAATGACGCGCGCGCTCAGCAACAACAAAAAAAGTCGCATGAGCCCCGTGCGTATTCAAAGACTCTAAAATGGCCGCCGTATCGGCTCCCGGCCCATCATCAAACGTCAGCGCGATTTGGTGGCTATCCCTAGCCCCAAGCGCCCCTTTCCACTGCAACTGATGCCAGAGCAGATCGGGAATGAGATAGAGGATGGCCCATATCACGATTAGTAACCCAATAATCCAACCCATGAATCCAGCAATCCCCCTATGTTCATCGCCGGCGCTTCTTACACCGATATTTTGTCTTGCACGCGAAATGATGCGTAAAAGGTGCCCATGATGAGTAAAATGATGGCTGAGGCTACAAAGGGTAGCCAAATTCGGTACGCAAACAACCGAGTCCCTAAAATAGGACCCACCGACATGCCAAATCCTTCAATGGTCATAAACACACCCCAAAGCCATCCCTCGATCTCCTTAGGGATGAGTTCCGCTAAAAATGCGTTCCAGGATGGCAAGATCATCGCATACGAGAGCCCTAAAATACCCCCAAAGACGATCAATTGAAAGAAGTGGCGAAAAAAGGCAATTCCCAATAAAGCACTACCGGCAACGAAAAATCCGCCCACAAGGGGAACCCGCAAGCCAAAGCGGTCCGTAATTTTTCCCATGGGGACGAGTAAGATCACGGTAAAAGCGCCACTGCCCAATAACAATTCGGCAAATTCTACGTGACTGAGGTGTAATACCCGCGTTGTAAACGGCTGCAAAATCGGCAACATTAGTCCGAGGGTCATATTTTGGACAAAGGTACCAGGAATCACCCAGCGAAACCGCCACAATGTTTTCCATAGGGGGTGGGACTTCAAATGCTGCTCATGAATGTGGGTCAAACGTGGGTCAGAGACCATGATGGTCACCGCAAAGGCTACCACGTCCGCTATCACCAACAAAAGAAATGCTGTACGGTCCCGTCCCCCCAAGAGAAAATTAATCAGCACCGGGCCCAACCCTGAACCGGTTAACCATGCCGCAAAGACCACGCCCATCATGGACGCCCGCCGTTCGGGCGCGGTGAGTCGATTTGTCCCCGTCACGATAGCCGGCCAATGCGTGGCCGTCCCCACGCCTAACAGCGCAACAAACACAATAATCATCGCCGGCTGCGTCGTATTCATCGCCCCAATAAGGGACAAGCACTCAATCGCCAAACCAATCGTCAACACCCGCGGTACTCCGATATGGTCGACCAGCCAGCCCGCAGGCCCTCTAAAGACCGTATCCAAAAAATAGTGGCTCGATAGGGCCCACCCGACAATGGTCAACGAGGCGCCTAAGGGGCCGGTCACGTAGGCAGGAAGCAACGAAATAATGAGAGCACCGCGGGCAAATTCCGCTAATCCCAATATCACGAGCAATAATGTCTGCGGCAAAGACATCCGCTCACGCTGGAGCATGAGCTTCCTCATTTTGCAGCGCCAAATAGATTTGTTGTGCCACAATCTGCGCAGCGTCGGCATGACCTAACGCGCGCGCTTGATGCGCCATGGATTTCAGTTCCCAAGGGTGTTCTAACAAATGCGTCACGATCTCCCCCAAATCCTCTTCACTATGCGCTCGACGCCCTGCGCCATTACGCACCAAAAATTCGGCGTTGGCGTCCTCTTGGCCCGGAATGGGCCGATAAATGATCGTGGGCAGCCCTCGACATAGCGACTCCGTTGTCGTAAGCCCTCCTGCCTTGCTAATGAGCAACGAGGATATCGCCATCAATTCGTGGACATTATTCACGTAGCCTAGCACGACCATAGGATTCGCCGCCTGCGGCAAGTATTGTTTGGCCAAGTTCATCCGCACGGCTTCATGGCCAGCAATCACAATGGTTGTATGCGGTACCCGCACTTGATCCAGAATCTTAAGGACTTGAACATATTCCCCGATGGGCATATAAGCGCCGCCCATAAATAATAAAATCGGCAAAGTAGCATCCACGTTTAACGACGCTTTCACCCGTTCGATATCGACCTCTTCTTGAAAGCGCTCATCCACCGGAATTCCCGACACCATAATTTTGCTGTCAGGCACCTTACGGTCGAGTAATTCGTTACGCATATCTTCGCTACCGACGAAGTACATGTCAACGGCGGGATGAATCCACTGCGAATGAACGCTGTAATCGGTCATCACCACAAAGTTAATGGCGTCGAGCTTGCCCTGCTGCTTCATGAGATGAATGCCGATTTCTTGATAGCTGAGGTAGCACGGCAAGACCGCCGCCATCGTTGCCGGCCAGGTGCGGCTCCACGCCGTTCGCACCAAATGGTCCGTATATGCGATGGTCGCTAAACCAGGCACTGCCCTGCCCAGATCCGCGGCCGACACGCCAAATGCTGGCAACAGCGAAGCATGGAGCGCTGTTTCCACAGTCGTCACATTCTCCGCGTGGCGCAAGAGCGTTTCTGTCCATTCCCGTCTCGGAGCACGCGACGCGGCAACGGCGAGTGTGGACAAAAAATCCCCTAGATAAAGAGCATCTTGCGTCAAAAAATACCCAAACTGCCGATGTGACACGGTGCCCTCCCCGATTCCGGCGACAAATGGGTGGTGAATCAACTGCTGCCATTGATCCTTAGCCGAATCTTTTAATCGGTTTACCATCGTCATGGGTCTTCACCCCTTTATTAGTGCTCTCTTAATCTGCGGCACGCTTCTTGTTTGTCCGCTGCTTGCCAGACAGCAGAGATGACGGCAATTCCGTTAACCCCGCACTGCCACACCGCCCCTGCATTCTCCAAGCTAATGCCTCCAATGGCCACAACCGGTGCCATGGCCTGTGCGACCCTAGTCCATTCTCGAAGCTTACTTGTGCCCACAGCCGGGCCAGCATCAGATTTTGATGCCGTCGCAAAGACCGGCCCCATACCAAAATAGTCCGGGGGACTAGCCTCAGCCGCCAACACTTCTTGTAGCGAACTGACGGATAACCCGACCGTCAACTGCGACGCTAACGTTCTCACCATGGAGACGGGCATGTCGTCTTGCCCCACATGAACCCCATCGGCTCCTAACGCTAAAGCCACATCGACCCGATCATTGACGATAAACGCCAACCCATACTTCTGACATAATTCCTTGAGCATGCGCCCACCGTCTATTAACTCGCGTGTTGACCGGTCTTTGCTGCGCATTTGCACGACCGTCGCTCCTCCCAGAGCGATGGCTTGCACGCCACTCCTTAAGGATTCTTCAGACAAGGCAAACGGGTCCACCAAAACGTGCAAACTTAAATCCATGGCGATTGCCCCCAGTGGTGAAGCAATGGCCCATGTCCGTGCCCAAGCCCCGGAGCATGACGAATGCGGCGCACTTGTAACATACTCCTTGGCAGGTATGCAAGGTCTCGATTCGCGGAGCCGATAGCCATGTTTCACGGCCCTCATGCAGCAATAAATCCACCGCCTCTTCGTCCGCCAAATGACCGCCTTTGATCAACACAAAGGGGACCCCCAAATTCTCTAGAACATGCGCAGCCTTTTGCATATCGGCACGGGTTTGCACAGGAAATCCCACTAACGCCGAGGCTTCTGGCAAGTTGGGAGTCACGACGGTGGCAAGGGGCAACAGTACATCACGCAAAGCCTTTTCCGCGCCAGGATCGAGAAGGGGTGCCCCTCCTTTGGCGCGCATCACGGGATCAAGGACCACAGGAATGCCAGGCCATTGGCGTAGCCGCTCTGCGACTACCTCAATGATGGGCTTCGAAAACAACATGCCAATCTTGATAGCATCTGTACCCAAGTCCCGGGTGACGGCGTCGATTTGCGCCCCCACGACTTCGGGATCCAACGCTTGGACACGTTCAACACCAACCGTGTTTTGCACGGTGATGGCAGTAATCGCCGACATTCCAAAAACAGAAAATGCCATAAAGGTTTTCAAGTCGGCCTGAATGCCAGCCCCGCCCCCCGAATCCGATCCTGCAATCGTCAAAGCTCTCGCCATCATTTGGGCGATCTCCCGGCGGCTAAAGCGCCAAAAGCCGCCCAAAACGGGTCAATGCGCGGATGTACCAAGGGCATCCGTCGCCCATGAGCCTCCCGCCACATGCCCTCAGACGCTGGACGCATTTCCCCAATGACTGACACGTCAATGCCTTGCGCCTTTAATGCCCGCATCACTTTATCCACCGCATGGGGTTTGACCGTTAGCAACAAGGTGCCCTCGCTAATGGCAATGAGAGGGTCGATGCCGGTCAGATCGCAAATGGCTTTGGTCTCTTCCCGCACAATCACCGCCTCATCACGCATCACTACGCCTAGCCCTGAGGCTTCGGCAATCTCATACACGCCACCCACAACCCCGCATTCGGTGGCATCATGCATCGCCGTCACGCCCTGGGACCGAACCCCTTGTGCAGCCGCTGTTAAGGCATCTGTTACGACAGTCATCTCATCAAATAGCGCATCGGCCCGTGCCCAGAGATCATGCCCCAGATGCTGACGGATATAATCAGGAAATGTTGCAGCCATTAGACCGGTTGTTTCAATGGCTGCGCCTTTGGTACATAGCAACAGATCACCAACCTCAGCCATGGCCGTCGTGACGTAGCGATCTTCCGGCCCAATACTCATCACAGTGGCCCCTCCCACCATAGGGAAATCGCAACCTTCGTAACGCGCGGTATGGCCTGACACGACAGCAATGCCCAATGATTGACATGTTTTAGCAAAGGCTTCCCAGAGCTTTTGAAAATCTTGCGTAGTAATGGTAAGGGGGAGATTTAAGTCAACCGTCATTAACGAGGGCGGAAGTCCAGACGTAGCCGCATCCGACGCCAGAATATGAACGGCAAACCAAGCCGCCCGTTCCCATCCATAAGCCGGCACTATAAAAACCGGATCGGTCGTCGTCGCCATTACGGTTCCCGGAGCGACCCGAGTAATCGCAATGTCCACGCCTGAACGCGGTCCAACCAACACTTCAGGCCGGTCTTGTCCCAAATTGGGATAAACATAGTCCCGAAACACTTCCGGAGAAATTTTTCCCATTGCTGGCATTTCTGACTTTCCCACAACGTTCCTCCATTCACCCATCGCCGAATGATGTTTCAGACTAAAAGGCCGGCCACAGTTCCGAGATGCCCGGCCTCTTTGCTCGCTTCGGCGTCATTTTTTGGGAACTGACATCACCTTGTAGCATAGCATCAAGCGAAAACGAAAAGAAGTATAAAACCGCATACGTCAGCGTAGAATTGGGGCTGTCTCAAAAGGCTCTTACCCTAACTTTTCTCCCACTTTACCCCTAAAAACCGGGAAGAAAGTGAATCTTTTCCTCCACTACGCAGGGTAAAACGGGCAAACTTTAGGGACGGCATTACCGCCGACATACCTTTTGAAACAGCCCCGTAAATGCAAACGGTTTTTCGATTATTGGTTGTCAGGCCCCGCTCGCACCAAAACTTCCTAGATTAGAGCTGGGCCAACCCAACACGATTCTTTACAGCCTTATTGACTTAACACGGGGTAGGTGCCAAAACGGCGAGACCACTCCGCGTGGGAAGCCCCAGCCGACCACGCGGCGTTTAATGCATCCACCGTTCCGACCGCATCGATCCAAAACCGATAGGCAAACGGCGCCCCCGGTCTCGGCCGCGACTCCACCTTAGACAAATTGATGCCCGCTTTTTGAAACTCCTGCAAATACGCAACCAACGAGCCGGGTTCGTCTGGCAAATCCACAACCCCACTGGTTTTGGTTAATCCCAGCGGCGATTCAATAGTCAGTTGCTTTTGACTCAGCAGCCAAAACCGTGTCCGGTTATCCGGATGGTCCTGAATTCCCGTACGGACAATGCTCAAGCCGTATATTTCGGCCGCCCTTGGACTGGCAATCGCCCCGGTATCTTCCCGGGGATTTTCGAGCAACTCCTTCGCGCTTCCCGCGGTGTCTAAGGCCACTTCGACCGCGAGCCCATGCTCTTGGCAAAATTTTTGACTTTGCATAAGCGCCTGGGGATGCGACCGAACCCGGCGCAGGCGCGACAAGTCTTGATGTCCATAGGCCATCAACGCTAACTCGACGGGCTGGACAGCTTCCGCCCAAATAGATAATGGGGCAGAAGCTGTCAACAAATCCAGCACATCATACACGGGGCCGCGGTAGGCATTTTCAATTGGGAGAAGCCCTACCGCGTTTGGGTCGTCCAATAGCGCTTGGAATGTCAACGCAAAAGTCTCAAACCCTTTAGCTTTTGCATGCGGCCAATGCGACAAAATAGCGGCTTCACTAAAAGCCCCCGGCGAGCCTTGATAATAAATCACGGGCACAGCTGTCATGCGGTCGCCACATTTTTATCATAAACGGGAACTCCCGTCGAACGGGAATACCGTTTAAACGCCTCGAGTGTCTGCTTCGTAATTGGACCAACCATTCCATCCCCAATCACACGCCCATCACATCCGACCGCCGGCACAATTTCTGCAGCTGTCCCCGTTAAAAAGCACTCATCGGCATTGTACAGGTCATGCAGGGTCAGGTTTTGCTCACGGCAAGGAATCCCCATGTCACGCGCCAACTCCATAACGCATTGGCGGGTAATGCCGTTAAGAATTCCCGCATAGACGGGAGGAGTCAGTAGCTCGCCATTTTTGACAATAAAAATGTTGTCGCCTGTACCCTCCACCACGTAGCCTTGGTGGTTCAATAAGACTACCTCTGGTAGCCCGCGCAAGTTCGCCTCAATCTTCGCAAGAATGTTGTTGAGGTAATTGAGGGACTTAATTGAGGGATTAAGCACATCGGTCGCTGGGCGCCTCGTGGAAACCGACGCTAGTTGTAGGCCATTAAGATACAACTCTTCCGGATATAGGGCAATCCGGTCCGCAATGATAATCACACTAGGCACAGGACATTTGTTAGGATCTAATCCCAAATCGCCTTTACCGCGTGAAACAACCAAGCGAATATAGGCATCTTGCAAATTGTTTGCGCGCACAGTAGCGCACACGGCCTCGGATAATTCCTCTTTTGTATAAGGAATTTCCAAAAGAATACTTTTGGCGGAATCGTAAAGCCGGTCAAGATGCTCGGCGAGTTTAAATACACGTCCTTCATATGCCCGAATGCCTTCAAAAATCCCATCCCCATAAAGAAACCCATGATCAAACACGGATACGCGGGCCTCACTACCGGGTACCATTACTCCGTTAAAATAGACCTTTAGTTCATCCATCCCATGTTCCTCCTGTTTTGCAAACGTCACGATGCTGTTATCCTTCTAGAACCATTGATAATGGCTGCCCCGCTGGGACCATTGGAAAAACATGTTCATCCTGTGGCACCCGAACTTCAAGCATAATCGGCCCCTCGATCGTCTCCATGGTTTGTAAGGCTTCTTCCAAGGCCTCTTCAGAATTCACACTAAAGCCTGGGATACCAAATGACTGTGCCAGTCGCACAAAGTCCGGATTCAACAAGTCGACACCAATACGGCGTTGGCCATGAAAAAGGTCTTGCCACTGTCGTACCATGCCATGTCCCTGATTATTAAGGACAATCATCCAGATGGGGATCTTGTATTGGGCCACGGTGCCCATTTCTTGCAAATTCATCTGAAAGCTCCCGTCTCCCGCCAGAAGGACCACACGGTGGCCTTCAGCAGCAAACTGTGCGCCCATCGCCGCGGGAAACCCATAACCCATCGTTCCGGCGCCTCCTGAGGTGAGAAAAGTCCGTGGCTTTTCCCGGCGGAGATATAAAGCGGCCCACATCTGATGTTGACCAACCTCCGTCACCACAATGTCCTCAGCTTGGAGATGGCGATTGACGATTTCCATCACCTTGGGCGTCGCGATACTCCCGTCAGGAGCCGTAGGGGGACGCAGGGGATGATCCTTTTTCCATTCATTAATGGTCGCCCACCACTCCTCGTTGGTGCGCGCGGGAACCATTTCGACAAACTTCGGTAGAATGGTTCGCAGATCTCCACGAATGGCAATGTCTGCCGGAACCAATTTACTCAGTTCTGCCGCATCGACTTCCACATGGATAATGTGAGCATTCGGAGCAAATTCATCCAGTTTGCCCGTGACGCGATCGTCAAAACGCACTCCAAGGGCTAAAATAAGGTCCGCATTTTGAATGGCATTGTTCGCATACCACGTGCCATGCATCCCCAACATCCCGAGCGCCAATGGATGGGTGCTAGGAAATGCTCCCACTCCCATCAGAGTATGAGCAACGGGACATTGATAGGTTTCGGCAATTTGACGCACATACTCCTGGGTCCCGCTTGAAACGACACCGCCGCCAATGTATAGTAAATGTTCTTAGGAAATTCCACCACCACTGGGCCAGGACGGCCACGCCGTGCGGTCTCATACGCCTCAATTAAGACATCGGCCACCTGACTGGGATCTGAAATACGCCAACTGTGTTTTACCACAGGCATTGTCATATTAAACAAATCCGCCTCTTGGAAGGCATCGGTACCAATGAGGGTGGTTGGCACTTGACCAATCAACAAAACAATCGGCACAGAATCGGTCATAGCGGTCACAAGACCAGTAATGACGTTAGTCCCTCCCGGGCCCGAAGTCGCCATGGCAATGGCGGGTTTTCCGGTCACACGGGCATAACCATCGGCCGCGTGAATCGAAGCTGCTTCATGACGAGACACCACAAATTCAATGGGGTTGTCTTTGCGGGTTGCTAACGAGTCTACTAAAGGAAGAATGGCGCCGCCTGGCACACCAAACACAACCGTTGTACCGAGTTTCGACAAAACTTCCCACGCCAATTCTGCACCGGTCATTGCTGTCTCCTCCTCTGCCAAATGTCCTTTAACCGATTGCCTACAGCCTCCGTGAATTCTTGCGTCGTGGCTTGACCTCCCAAGTCAACGGTTCGGGGCCCTTCGCTTAACGTCTGGGTCACAGCCTCGCGAATCAGGTGCTCGGCGTCGTGTTCTTGCCAACTCCATCCGACAAGAAATGCGAGGGATAAAATGGCTCCTGTGGGATTCGCGCGGTTTTGTCCAGCAATATCGGGGGCCGAGCCATGAACAGGTTCGAATAGTCCACGCGTGCCTGGAGTTCCGGCCACAGACAAGGAACCAAGAAGTCCAAGAGACCCCACCAATCCCCCAGCTAAATCACTTAAAATATCGCCAAAGAGATTTTCCGTCACCACGACTTGGTAATTTTGCGGATTGAGTACCATATCCATAGCTGCAGCATCAACATATCGGTGGCTAAGCGGCACGTCGGGATATTGACGAGCCAGTTCTTCCGTCACTTCACGCCATACTCGGGAGCTTTCCAATACATTGGCTTTGTCCACAGACGTCAATGTCAAACCGTGGTCCTTAGCGTATTGAAAAGCCAATTGTATAATCCGCGTCATTTCGGATTTACGGTATTGTAGCGTATCAATGACTTCCAAGTCTCCTGGTAAAAACCGCCGTCCCCGTGGCTGCCCAAAGTAAAGGCCACCTGTCAATTCTCGAAAAATAATGCCATTCATCACAGGATGTCGTAATGGAGATAAATGCTCGAGACCGGGAATCATTTCGAACGGTCGTAGATTAGCCCACAGTCCCATGTATTGGCGCATGTCGAGCAACCCTGCCTCTGGACGCCTTGGCGCGTTATCCCACTTGGGTCCTCCAACCGCTCCCAACAATACAGCAGAAGACCGGTCAATCGCCTGCTGCGTCGCCTCCGGAAACGGATCGCCGTATTGGTCGATGGCAGCACCGCCAATCGCGGCATGATCCACTTCAACCTGCCAATCTTCCAGCTTCGCCATAATTTCCAGAATCTTCAATGCAGACTCCGTGACCTCGGGCCCAATTCCATCTCCAGCCAACACTAGTAATTGGTGACTCGCCATGATGTCCTCCTTGGTTGTGGCTTAAGCCACGACGTTCTGTGTGCGTTCATATAAATAGGAAAGCGCTTCGTGCAATGCTATCGCTGTCGCTTTCGTATGCCTAGAACGCCGAATTTGCCCCACTTCCTCTTGCCATACCGCCTCCAGGTCTTGGTCATTGATGTCGCTCTTCAGCTCACCCAGTTCCTTGATCCGCGCTTGGATTTGGTCGATTTGCTGGCTCGTGGCGGTTAGCCCCAATTCCTCAAGGCGCTGTCTCAGCGCATGACGACCGGAATGCTTGCCTAATACTAACCGACTAAGACCCCAGCCAACCGTCTCTGGCGTCATGATTTCGTACGTCGACCGGTCTTTTAGCATCCCATCTTGGTGGATCCCGGACTCGTGACGAAAGGCATTTTTGCCAACAATCGCTTTATTCGGCTGTACAGTCATTCCGGTTAATTTACTGACCAATTGGCTCGCACGGTAAATCTCTTGGGTTTTGATGTGGTGTTGGACTTGATATTGGTCTTGACGCGCGGTGAGGTTCATTACAACCTCTTCTAATGAGGCATTCCCCGCCCGTTCGCCAATGCCATTAACGGCCACCTCCACTTGCCGACAACCAGCTTCAATGCCTGCTAATGTATTAGCGACGGCCATTCCGAGATCATCATGGCAATGTACAGACAAGATGACATCCGGATCAGGAATCGCTTCGCGCATGGCCGTGATCAACTGGAAATATTCTCGAGGACTCGTATAGCCGACCGTGTCGGGAAAATTCAGGGTCGACGCCCCTGCCGCAACCGCGATGCGCCCCGCCCGGATTAGAAAATCATGATGAGAACGCGTTGCGTCTTCACACGAAAACTCCACGTCGTCACGATAGCTCTTGGCCAACCGCACCATCGCATCGATGCGTTCCAACACCTCTTCGGGGCTCATCCGCAACTTCGCCTGCATATGAATGGGCGATGTCGCGATAAACACATGAATGCGCGCGTTTTGTGCCTTTTCAAGAGCCTGTGCCGCCCGTTCAATATCCTGGCGATTGCAACGGGCCAACGCCACTATGGATGGGCCTTGAATGGAAGAGGCAATCCGAGACACGGCGTCAAAGTCTCCCTCCGACGCTTGTGGAAAACCTGCTTCCAGATAATCGACCCCTAAACGCGCCAGCTGCTCAGCAATGGCCAATTTTTCCTGTGCGGTCAATGCCACGCCCGGCGACTGTTCCCCATCTCGCAAAGTCGTATCGAAAATGCGTACCGTGTCGGCCATGGACGAACCTCCCTCTTATTTGCCAACCCCATCTTGTTCAACGACTGACGGCTTCAACCAAGACATCATCGATCGCAATTCGCGTCCCACGTCCTCCACACTGTGTTCTTTAGCGGCCTGACGCATCCGGTTAAACGAGGGACGACCCGCTTGATTTTCCGCAATCCAGCGTTCGGCAAAGGTACCATTTTGAATATCCGCCAATACACGCTGCATCTCCTGCTTGGTTTCCTCGGTGACAATTTTGGGACCGACGGTTAAACCGCCGTACTCTGCGGTATCAGAAACGGAATACCACATGGCGCCCATTCCACCCTCATAAATCAAGTCCACAATAAGTTTTAGTTCGTGCAACGTTTCAAAGTAAGCAATTTCGGGTTGATAGCCCGCGCCCGTCAGCGTTTCAAACCCTGCCTGGATCAAACTGGTCACACCACCGCACAATACCGCTTGTTCGCCAAACAAGTCCGTTTCCGTTTCCTCCGCAAATGTGGTGCGGATAACGCCGGCTCGCGTGGCACCAATACCTTTGGCATACGCCAGAGCCATATCCAGCGCATGTCCTGTCGCATCTTGTTCAACCGCCACCAACGCAGGAGTTCCTTGACCTTCCACGTAGAGTCGGCGAACCAAATGGCCTGGAGCCTTGGGAGCCACCATAAACACATCGACGTCAGGCGGTGGAATAATCTGCTTGAACCGAATGGCAAATCCATGAGCAAACGCTAGGGCGTTGCCGGGCTCTAAGCCAGGCAAAATATCTTCTTCAAACAACTGTCCTTGGAGATGGTCGGGTGTAAGAATTTGAATAATGTCTGCTTCACGTGCGGCATCTTTCACGTCCATCGTCCGAAACCCTTGTTCGTTGGCCCGGTCCCGGGAATGTCCTGGGCGGATACCGATGATGACATTGACTCCCGAATCGCGCAGATTTAATGCGTGAGCGTGACCTTGGCTCCCATAGCCAATGATCGCCACCGTCTTATCGGCTAACCACCTCAGATCGGCGCTGTCGTCGTAGTATAATTTTGCGTTCATGATTCCATCCTCCTTGAATGTGGTGAGTCTGAGTTCGAGCGTGTTTGTCATTGATTTTTCCCGATAAGCAACTAGGGAAGAGAGCAAAAACACGGGCATGGTTTTCTTCAATCCACGTGTCCACGGCGTGACGGGGTCCCGCTACGGTGTAGTACCCTGCATGCGCGTCAATGGGTGAACAAGAGACCGCTGGGACATCGCGCACAGCAGAATCCTTAGGCCCTGCAGCGACAAGCACCGTATGAAAAGAGTTCTTCGCGAGAAAGGTGCGCACAATGTCCTGATGCCTTGTCAATTGGCGCATTACCCACCGGGCTTTTTCAGCCGTCGCGTCAATGCCAATCATGGCAGTGAGCCGACCAGCCTCTCGGTCTTTTTTAATGGTCATCTGTTCGATTTCAACATTGCGCTGTCCAAGAAGCAGCAAAAGACGTTGAATAGCGCCCGGCTTATCCTGCATTTCCACCCCAATGAATGGATTCATGAGAGACACCCCCCAAGTCTTAGAAATAATGGCTAATAAAAGAAAAACCCCTTCAGCCGCTATTGGCTAAAAGGGACGCGTTGGCGTGGTACCACCCTTATTTTTCCCTTGGCAAGACCAAAGGACTCGTTGATGGTTAACGACATCACCCGGCTTCGTCTACCTCCAGAACACTCTGGACTCGGGAAGCGCGCTCAAGGGTGAGACACACAACCTCGCCAAACCTCGAGCTTCCACCATCCTCGAGTCGCTGTAGTCTGGGCAATGAGGCCATGATACCCCGTCATCGCTCAAATCTAGCCGTAGGTATAAAAAAACCCATAGCAAGTTCAGTTACTGCCGAACCTGCCACGAGTCTTTTATCCCCATGGTGTAGCCCTTTTTGAGAAAAGAGCCTGTACCGCTTGGTCCTACCGCTACGGGCGGATCCCTAGGTACACTCCGACTAAGAATTTATACAAGCACTATACCATTCGTTCTGAAAATAACAAGGGCTAAATGCCGAATTTCGTAAAATATTTTTTCGACAGCTCTCGTCACGAATGACCTCTCCTTGTTATTTGTACCAATCTATGCGCCCCGTGATGAATCCATTCCTGTATTAGTCTTCGGCGTGCAAGATTGATTGATTTCCTTCTCATTCCGTCTTATGATGGCAATATGAACACGCATTCAGTCACTGAGAGCACAAGCCTTTTAGAGTTCGTTGCAGCCGCTTGGGAACATTGGCGGTATACGCCAGATCAACAGTTCTGGCAAAAAGAATTTGACTATCCAGCGGTGGATTTGCCAATGGCATTGCAAGATACCGTAGACGGCTGGTATTTTGCACATCCCCATGGGCAGGAACAATGCGGCCTGGGGGCTGCGATGCGTTGGCAAACGACAAGTTCCCAAGACTTCATCGATATGGAGCGTGAGCGTCTCAAGTTGTTAGCCGCCGGTCTCTCCTCTAAGACCACCTTAGGAGGAGGATTTGCTTTTGACGCGTCAGACAGCCATGATGAGGCTTGGGCAGCATTTGGGCATGCTCGGTGGGTACTGCCCGCTCTGTATATTCATCAGTCGGAAGGACAAGCCCATATTGTCGTGACGGTGTACCCTAAGCATTTCGCATCAGCCCAGGACGCTGTGCAGTATTATGGCACTCTGTGGGCTGCTGTCGACCGTCCCCAACGTCCGGACTCCAAGGATCCTGTTCCCGTCTTGTCGCAAAATATGATTCCACCATCATCCCAATGGATGGCGCTCGTCGAAGAAGCCACAGCCGCTATCCAGCAAGGTCTTTTACACAAAGTCGTGGTAGCCCGCCGCGTGGATACAACGTTTGCAGCGCCATTAGCCGTCGGGCACCTATTACACACATTGCATCACCATAACCCCTCAACAACCATTTTTGGCCTCCGCGCCCAAGGTCAAACATTTCTCGGAGCGACGCCCGAGTTGCTTTTGTCCATCCACGACCACACGCTAGAAACCATGGCGCTAGCTGGAACCACAGCGCGTCAACCATCAGCTTCCGCTGACGCCCACGCCGTACAAATGCTCATGAACAGTGCAAAAAATCGTCGTGAGCATGATGCGGTGGTCAACCGCATTGTCGATACCTTAAGGCCCTACGCCGATTTACACGTGCCCCAGGCTCCGCAGATTCTCACGTTAGCCAATGTCCATCATCTCTGGACCCCTATTCAGGGGGGTGTGCGAGGCGATCAGTCTCTTTGGTCATTGGCCTTGAAACTACACCCGACACCGGCAGTAGGAGGAGAACCCCGAACCGTTGCCCAACAATGGTTGCGCACCCATGAAGGACTGGACCGAGGATGGTATGCGGGCAGTGTCGGCACGATGGACCTTAAGGGTCAAGGAAGCCTATGGGTTGCGCTACGGTCTGCGCTGGTGGCCGGCAATAGAGCGTCCTGTTATGCCGGATGCGGCATTATGCACGATTCGGATCCTCACAAAGAACTCGAGGAATCAGAATGGAAACTACAAGCCATGTTAAACGCGTTAGGAGTGAAGTCGTGATGTCCACTCAATCTTCCGAGGTCGGCCGCTATTTAGCGCAATTTGTCATCTCTCTTGAACACAGTGGCGTCACGCATGCTGTTATATGTCCGGGGTCACGCTCAACCCCTTTGTCTCTTGCCCTTTATGCGTCGCATTTAAAGACATACGTCCTTATGGATGAACGGTCCGCGGCTTTTTTTGCGTTAGGCATCGCGAAAAACTTAAGACGGCCAACCCTTTTGGTCTCGACTTCAGGCACAGCCGCCGCCAATTTTATGCCCGCCGTGGTCGAAGCCTTTTGGTCTCATGTGCCATTGATTGTGCTCACGGCGGATCGGCCTCCTGAACTGCGCGATTCAGGCGCCGCTCAGACCATTGACCAGATCCGCCTTTATGGCTCTCATGTCAAATGGTTTCAAGACATGCCCTTAGCAGATGGCACGGAGATTTTGGACCGATTTGCCAACATCACGGCTCAGCGCGCCGCCATTACCGCCCAACAAAATCCAGCGGGACCTGTGCATCTCAATTTTCCATTCCGAGAACCCCTGTTGACGGTCTTTCCCGACCCCTCGACGCTGTTAGATCCGGGTCCTGCTCGAATTATTCCCGCCCAGGAGCAACCCAACCCACAAGGCATTTTGCTCGTGGCCCAGTGGCTGCGCCACATCAGCCAAGGCTTCATTGTGGCGGGACCCGGACACATGGCGCAGGCTTTACCCGCCATGCTCCGCCTCTCTCGCCAGTTAGGATGGCCTATTTGGGCCGATCCGCTATCTAATCTTCGGGGCCTAGACCCGGCGATTTTGGGCACCCACGATGCTATCTTGCGGGCCCATGCGGCCTCTTTGCCCACCCCGCAAGCCGTTATTCGAATCGGGGCGCCGCCAACATCCAAAGCTCTTAATCAATTTATTGCCCAGAGCCGGTTAGTCGTCATCGACGCGGAAAACAGCTACCGAGAACCCATGCTCCAAGAGGCCCAAATTCTTCAGGGGTCAGCGGATCAGGTGCTTGATGAATTGGCGACCGCCCTTTCTAACCAAACCGTGGATCCAGCGTGGCATCATTTATGGCAAGAGCAAGACCGGGGTATGCGTGCGCAATTAGCGCAACGCTTGGCGTCCGTGAATACCCCCAACGAGCCGTCCCTTTATTACCATCTGGTGAATTGGTTGGCCCCATTAGAGCCTGTCGACGTTTTTGTGAGCAACAGCATGCCGATCCGTGACGTCGATGCCTTCACGCTCAATCCAGGCCGTCAGTTACGGTTTTGGGCTAACCGGGGCGCCAACGGAATCGATGGCGTAACGTCCACGGCGTTAGGGATGTCCGCGGTACAAGGCCAAGTGGTCTTAATCACCGGAGACCTTGCTTTTTATCATGACATGAATGGACTCTTGGCCGCTAAAAAATATGGTCTCAATGCGCTTATCATTGTTGTCAATAACGACGGCGGAGGGATTTTTTCGTTCCTGCCCCAAAGCCAGTTGGCTGAACCAACCTTTGAGGCGTTATTCGGTACACCTCATGGCTTAACCTTTGAACATGCAGCAGCGCTCTATCACGCGGCCTATCGCCACACCCAGACTGTAGAAGAACTGAAGGCCGCAATTCAAGACTTAGCTCCTTTGCCCGGTTTGCGCATTATCGAATGGCACACCGCAAGCCGCCAGGATAATGTCTCGTGGCATGCCTTTCTTTGGGGTGACCCCGTATGAACTTCCAACACCACCAGTTTGCAGCCACACCGACCCGCACCTATCACTTCGTGACCGCGGGTCAATCAGGCCATCCAGCGTGGCTGTTACTCCATGGATTTACAGGAAGCCACCACGATTGGTGGCCGACAGCCGAGACTTTGGCTTCGAAATATTACTGCATTATGCCCGATTTACCTGGCCATGGCCAGAGTTTTCACACAGGAACCGTGGACGATATGGCCCTGCCCACAACCGCACGAGACCTATGGCGCTTACTCAAACATCTTGGCGTATCCGATGTGGGGATTTTAGGATATTCTATGGGCGGTAGACTTGCTTTGCATCTTCCCTTGTATGGTGGAGGAGCCAGGGTGCGGTCGCTGATTCTCGAAAGTACCACGGCAGGGCTTCGCAGCAGAGAAGAACGAGCTCTACGACGCCAAGCAGACGAACAACTAGCACGCCACATTGAGGAACGCGGCATCAAATGGTTTGCAGACTATTGGGGCACATTGCCCTTGTTGCGCACAGACGATCCGGCTTTAGCAGCCCAGCAATACGAAGAACGATTAGGAAATAATCCCGTAGGACTAGCGTCCAGTCTGCGCGCGGCCGGAACAGGGCACCAAGCTTCTTTATGGAGCATTCTGCCCTCCTACCATATGCCGGTTCTCCTTATTGCTGGCGCGCATGACCAAAAGTTTCAGGCCCTGGCGGAATCCTTGCACACGGCGTTACCCAATAGTCAGGTGCATCTCATTCCTCACGCTGGACACACGGTGCACAAACAAGCGCCAGGGGCCTTTCATCAAGCTCTTCGGACATGGGTAGACAGATCCGAAGCCACAATATGACATTTGAGGTGAGCAATTATGGCAACCATTTCATGGCAACTACTGAAAAACTATTCCGATGTGATTTTAGAAGAATATGAAGGCATTGCGAAAATCACCATTAATCGGCCCGAGGTGCGCAATGCATTTCGTCCGCAAACCCTCTTTCAATTATCTGATGCATTTAATATTGTGCGAGATGACCCACACATTGGAGTGGTCATTCTTACCGGACAGGGCGATAAGGCGTTTTGCTCAGGCGGCGACCAACGTATCCGCGGTGAGGGTGGATATGTGGATGACGAAGGCGTCGCACGCTTGAATGTTTTGGACTTGCAAAAGCAGATTCGCGCCCTTCCCAAACCTGTCATTGCCATGGTCAAAGGCTACGCGATAGGCGGTGGCCATGTCCTGCATATTGTCTGCGATTTGACCATTGCGGCGGACAATGCGGTGTTTGGCCAGACGGGTCCAAAAGTCGGCAGTTTTGACGCAGGCTATGGCGCGACCTTGTTGGCCCGTATTGTTGGCCATAAAAAAGCGCGAGAGATTTGGTATTTATGTCGTCAATACTCCGCCCAAGAAGCGCTAGACATGGGATTGGTCAACACCGTGGTTCCGTTGGACCAAGTCGAAGAAGTCACGGTTCAATGGGCACAAGAAATGATGCAAAAAAGCCCCTTGGCTTTGCGGTTCCTGAAGTCTGCCTTTAACGCAGATACCGATGGGCTTGCTGGCCTTCAAGAACTCGCTGGCAACGCCACAATGCTCTACTATATGACAGAGGAGGCCAAGGAAGGGAAAAACGCGTTTTTGGAAAAACGGCAACCCGACTTTTCCAAATTCCCTCGTCTTCCCTAGGGGTTTATGATGATGGCAACCATCCTTCCTGATTGGCTTCATGCCCGTGCAAAAACGTCCGCTCACTCTCTTGCTTTCACCAACGGGCAAGAGAGTTGGACCTTTCAGCAACTCGATGACATGGTGGCCCGCGTTGCCACTCGTTTGACACAAAGCGGTGTTGTCAAAGGACGCCGTGTCGCCTTAATAGTGTCCGGCGAGTGGCAGGCGGTGCCCGTCATTCATGCACTAGCCCGGATCGGCGCGGTGCTCGTTCCATTAAATGGTAGGTTGAAACAGCAAGAACTGGCCCCTCTTGTGGCCGATGCCGACGTTGATCTCATCATTGCCCAAGATTCCCTTCCATCCTCCTTTGGGACGGCCATCTGTCTAGAAAATCTGTTCGACAAGTTGAACACTTATGAACCAATGCCGGCGTCATTCATTGATTTAACGGCTACACAGTTTCTCGTATATACGTCTGGGACGACGGGACGCCCCAAAGGAGCCTTGTTATCCTTTGGAAATATCTATGCGAGCGCTGTATCGAGCGCGATTCACTTGGGAACGCTGCCTCAAGACCTGTGGCTACACATGATGCCTTTGTCTCATATTGGCGGTCTTTCCATTCTCTTTCGGAGCGTGATCACGGGCAGTGGCATTGTCTGGCTCAATCGCTTTGACCCTCAGACGGTCTTTGATTTGCTCCATCGCTATCCCATTACATTAATATCCGTCGTGCCCACCATGTTGTATCGCTTGCTCGAATCGGATGAATCGTTTGGGTCTAACCTACGCATTGTGCTGTTAGGCGGCGCTCCTGCGCCTGCCTCCCTCGTTGAAGAAGCGCATAGACGCAACGTGCCGGCCGTGCAAACCTACGGACTGACTGAAACCAGTTCGCAGATTGCAACCCGCTTGCCGGACGATGCCTATGGTACCCTATCATCAGGCCCCGCCATCTATCCGACTCAAATTGCGATTATGACGCCTCAAGGGCCTAGCTTTAGCCCCTATCAACACGGTGAAGTGTTAGTCAAAGGCCCTACAGTCTTTCAAGGCTATTGGAAGCAGCCAGACGCGACTCAAGCAACATTTTGGAATGACTGGCTCAGAACCGGCGATATCGGATATCTTGATGAGAGGGGCTACCTGACCGTCATTGACCGGCAGAAGGAACTCATTATCAAAGGCGGTGAAAATCTCTCTCCGAGTGAGATCGAAGCCGCATTACTAGCTCATCCCCATATCAACGATGCGGGCGTCATAGGCGTTCCTGATCCGCAATGGGGTCAAGTGCCTGTGGCCATTATTGCCACAGACCAATCGATTTCCCGTGATGAATTGCATCGGTGGGCCCAGCTCCACTTGTCAACCGTGAAGCAGCCAACGCAATATTACCAAGCGAATACTCTCCCACGAACCGCCAGCGGAAAGCTTAGGCGCCGCGAATTAGCAGCGATGTGGGAAAACGGGCAATACGCGCCAATTTAATCGGAACCGTTGAGGAAGGAATCCTTCATGAACTTTAAACAATTTCTCCGTGTTAGCCGCCCCCCTACGCTTTTAGCGACCATTGTCCCATTGCTCATTGGGGGCGCAATGGGCTGGATAACTCATCATTTTCAATGGTGGGCATGGCTTGATATGGTAGTCATCGCTTTTAGTATGCAGATCGGCGTGAATATGCTCAATGAATACTTTGACTACCGTCGTGGCTTAGATGACCACGAATCGTTGGGCATTGGCGGCATTATTGTCACAGGGGAAGTGAAGCCCCGCACCGTCTGGCATGCGGGATTGCTCACTTATGCTCTAGCCCTTATTCTCGGATTAATTCTTGTCTATTGCCGTGGCCCCTTGCTCTTGGTCATGGGACTGTTGGGCATCATTGCCGGCTTTCTTTACACAAGCGGACCCTACCCCATTTCCTCGACCCCCTTCGGGGAATTGTTAGTCGCGCTCATTATGGGCCCGATCGAAGTGCTTGCGACGCAATTTGCATCAGCGGGCGTTATCACGCCCGTTGCTGAGTTGATTTCCTGGCCCGTAGGGATTTCCGTCGCAACGATTTTAATTGCAAACAATTTACGCGACTTGGAAAAAGATCGGCGTCACGGGCGACACACCCTCCCTATTGTCTTTGGGGCCAAACGCGGACTGCTCATTTTAATCAGCATGATTGCAATCGTCCTGCTCTGGATTACCGTTATGGCCTTCACGGGCCTCTTGCCCTACAGCGTCCTCATCATTTGGCTTTCACTACCAGTTATTATTGCCAACTTAAAAAAACTGTCCTCGGGGCAGGCATGGGGCAAAGCCGTCCCGATTACAGGACGTATTCACGTCATCATCGGGGTTTTGCTTGCAATCGGTATTCTATGGTAGGGTGATGTTTAAGGAAGGAGACAAGCACGATGGCACAACAATCTGTCGCCCTACGCGGCATCAAAATCACTCAAATGATCTTGCGCTTAGCTTTTCTCGTCGCTTTGATTATTGGCCTTGGAGGCATGTTTGGCTGGTTCGCCTTGAATCGCGCGACGGTTGACTTACATATTGTATCGGGGATTATCGTCCTAGGCGCCATGATTACCGTAGCGAGCAGCATTGGCAAAGCCCGTAAACCCGGGGCTGGCGCCCTGTGGACGGGCGCCGTACTTGTCGCAGTTGGAGGATTGATGGGCTTGACGTTGCACATACGCGGCAACGCGTTAGGCATTGTGCATTTGCTCCTCATGCTCGTCGCAATGGGACTGGCTGAAATGGGCGCTTCGCGTGCTAAAAAAGCTGCATAACGGCACCCTGGCCATCAATGATATTCTTTGATTAACGCACTAAGCTCGGGTGGCATTTGCCCGGGCTTTAGTTGTTTAAACGTATCGGCATTGGCTTGCGTGTCAATTTGCAGCATTCCGTCACTGAGATGGGATACGGGAACGCTGCCCGGAGGAATATTAGGCCCCCCAAATTGGTCGGGATTAATGCGATTTTTTGCTAAGGTTTCAAGCATCCCCACGCTATATGCAACAGGATTCCCCGGAAAGGGTGTCAGGGGCGTAAAGACATTGTTGCGCGTTCCCAAAGCTTGTTCCAACAAATGCGGATCGTCGGCCATGGCTGCTTGCATAGGCGCTTTGGTATCAACAGGTGTGTACCAATTTTCTCCTCGGTGAATACTAAAATCCTTTAACGGTAAAGGTGCCATGTTTACCACGACCGTCGTTTGGGGATTTGGCGTTTCCATGCGGAGCTTAAATTGTTGCGTATCGGCCTCATATTCTCCTTGCCATCCTGTTACATTCGCCTCAGTAATATTCTGACCCAAGGAGGTTGTCATCGGCACAAAAATGACGCCGATGGTTAGTAGCGCCGACACTCCAAAGACAAACTTCATACTCTGCGTATTCATGTACGTCCTTTGGGATCGAACCCACGTGATCAGACTCCCGTGCCTTACCAGCTTGGCGACTCCCCAATAAATATTAAATTGATATGGTGGAGCTTAGCTCTACCATTGAGCTACACCCGCTTAAATGGCAGGCCAGGAGGGACTCGAACCCCCAACCCGCGGATTTGGAGTCCGCTGCTCTACCAATTCGAGCTACTGGCCTAAGTTCATGTAATGGTGGGCCATGAAGGACTCGAACCTTCGACACTCCGCTTAAAAGGCGGATGCTCTAACCAACTGAGCTAATGGCCCGAATAGATGGCGACCCCACCGGGATTCGAACCCGGGTTACCACCTTGAAAGGGTGATGTCCTAGGCCTCTAGACCATGGGGTCGCTGGTGGAGATGAGGGGAGTCGAACCCCTGACCTCTTGAATGCCATTCAAGCGCTCTCCCAACTGAGCTACATCCCCATTGACTGGCCTTAACGAGCCGCTTTCTTATTATAGTGATCTTCACTTGGCTTGTCAAGTTCTTTTTTTGCTCTGCCTCGTCGGCGTTGCAACAAAAGCAATTTTATCATCACCCCAGCATATGGTCAAGAGGTTTCATCCACGAGCTTTTTTTGCATTGTACCCATTAAAAAGCTTATGGTTGCATTTTATTGATAACACAGGTGATAGTTTTTGGCATACGTGCCATATTGTATAATGTTGTGCTTTTCTCTCCGTCATTGAGCCTGTTCCGGGCTGTCAGCTCTTTTTCCGCGAATGGTGTGAAGTTCCATTGCAAAGGAGATGGCCACGCGACTGTTCCCCGTTCGGCGGTCGTACGCTTGGCATATCCCCGCTTCCAGTTAAGCTGGTTATAGCTGGCTTGGTCAATCGGCGATCGGTTTTCAGAGCCATGCGTAGCCCCCACGCCGACCCATTGGGCCGGACAACGTTTTTTCCTATGTTACGTCGAAACAAGAACGCGACCACAGCCAATGACTTACGATACTGCAACGACTCGATTTTTCCCTGATTGCTTGGCTTCATACATCGCGCGGTCAGCGGCTGCAAAAAGCTCTTCTTGCGACATGGATGAGTCTAACTGTGCCGCCCCCACACTAATAGTCGTTCCAATCATAGAATCGTTCCACGCAAATTTCCCATCCATCTCCCGCCGAATGCGTTCCCCAACGGACATGGCTTCATCCACCCGGGTATTGGGCAAAATAATAACAAATTCATCGCCAGCATAACGACACGCCGTATCATTTTCTCGTATATTGCGCAGAATCACATGGGATAGCATCTGTAAGTGGGTATCGCCTGCCATATGTCCATAACGGTCGTTGATTTGCTTCAAGCTATCAGAGTCAATCAAGAGCAACGATAGGGCTGTATGAGTAGCCCGAGCATGGTCGATAGCCAATCGCAAGGCTATCGTAAAACGCCGAGAGTTTCCAAGATTGGTCAGGTGGTCTGTTAAGGCCACCGACTCGGTTTGTTGGTACAACTGGGCATTTTGAATCGCGATTGCCGCTTGAGAGGCAATCGATGAGACAAACTCCACATGATCTTGGTCATAGTCTATCCGGTAGGACTGAGTAGAGATCACACCAATGATAGTGCCTTCAAATATCAACGGCGCAAAAATTGCGCTCTTGGGCACACGGTATGATCCCAATAATTGTGATGGCCCAATATCTCCCGCAATGAGTAACGCTTCTTGTCCTTCTAACACCCGTTCCGTAGGACTGCCAGGCGTAATCGACATCACTTCCGCAGGATATTCTTGACCTTCATCAAAAAGATACTCCATAAGGATACGCTCCGAATCATCAGGCAACGTCAGCGCGACAAAAAACGAATCGGTTTCTAATTCCTCAGCGACGGCTTGGTGCAATGACCGCAAAAGCATGCCCATTTCAAGGTTTTTATTCACAATACGTCCGACTCGCTCTAGAATTCCTAGCAATCGACCGCGTTTACGCGCGTCAGATTGAGCCTGAGCAAATCGGCTCTGGTTCACCACCATGTCAGCAAGTCCCTCAAGCACAACCTGTTGTTGATTGAGCGGCACTCCTCCCCGGTCTCCTGCAAACGCCATCACCCCAATTACCTTAGCGCCATCTCTTAACGGCACCATGGCCAATTGATAATACCGAAGGGCTAACAGGCCATGGTCCACCTTAACAGGTGGAAGACTCGCAATGTGTTTCCAATAAGTCATTTCAGTGCGGTTAAGGGCATCGGCTTCATAACTGTCACGCGGATCCCATTCTTCCTCGTCTTCACTCAACCCCACTTGGGCCACCATCTGTAGTGTTCCAGAGGTTGTCCACCGCGCAACATATCCTACCCGCGTTTGCAATAACTGAGTTCCTGCTTGGAGAATCGTCATGACCATGGTACTTAAATCCGATAATTCCACTAAAGAACCTTGTAAAGATTTCAAAGCAGCCAATTGTTCAAGTTTGACTTTTCCGGTATTGGCACTACGCATGGCTTTGAGAACCGAGGACCCTAATGTATGGGCGCTCAATGCCAGCAAGACTAATAACAGGACTTGCCACCAAAACAAGCCATGGGTCCATCCATTAGATACTATGCCATAGCTGACGAAGATTAAGCCCGTCCCCACCGCGATCCATTGCCACGACACATATGTCACCAAAAACAACACATCAATGCTATAGAGGAGAAAACCATGACTTTGTAATCCGCCGGAGAGAAATACCGCGGCGGATATCACGATTATATCGACGGGAATCAATAGGACATTCCATGTTCGCAGACCGCTTTGGGGCATCTTCCACAGCATCAAAAGAGCCATAAGCCCCCATATGAGCGTCACTATCAAGTCGCGGGGCTGTTGGACCCCCAATAGCCCCGCGGCAAGCAACCATTCTAAAGGACGAATCTTCCAAATGGCCCTTTCGGTTTCGATACGGTACGGCGCTTGCTTGACCTTCACAATGTTCACCCAACATTATGGCGTATTAGATACTATTTCGCTTTATCCAATAAAAATCCTTTAATTCATAGGAAACTTTTTACAAATCTTAAAGAAAGTTTCCTATAAATCGATTAATTATGGGAAAAGAACATCATGATTTTTCGTCAAGTCAGGGACGTAAAAATGAGATCCTCTCGGTGGGAAAGGCATGTCAAGCACGGAAAAGCTTTAGACCACTCTTCCGTGCTTGCCTTTTGGCGTTCACATCAATTTTAGAGTTACAGGAGGAAATGGGTTACCGGGCATCATTAGAACGGTCTGGCAAAACTCTCGAATCATCATATCCACGAAAGGGCATTTTCACTTTCGTCACCGGGCCAATGTCGTTAACGAGCAAATCAGGGACCTCTCGCAGCGGCGTAGCCGTCACGGTTTGTCCAATCATCCAGTAAAAGTCGCCTAAATCTATAAGGTCATCAAGCCAACACTCAAAATTTGCAACGGCATTGGCCCATAACGGAACGCCCGTCTTTTCGCCATAGACAATAGCCCCTTCGCCAAGTAAATCAGGCGTAAGGGCACCTTGTAAAAACCGAACATAAAGGTCATACTGATCTGCTGCTACCAACGATAACCCAAAACGACGTCCTTTTTGAACAATGCGTGCGCCTTCAATTTCTTTTGCCATCGCTACTCCCATCCGGGGCGGCTTATGAGAGACAGGGCTGACCCAACACCCCGTATGCATATGGCTGCGTTCTCCGTCGGATGTGGAAATAATAAAGGTCCCTCGCCTACGCGCATCATAGACGGGTTCGGTCCAATCAAATTTTGCTCCCGTATCCATTTTTCGCTTCCCTTCTATCCGGTTGATAAACCGGGCCATTCCATACGGAAATGGCCCGCACGTCGAGACTCTTCTGTCCAATACGTCCCGCCACAACAATCACCGGATTACGCGGTCCAAAAAGCAAGTGGCCAAATTTTTGATAACCATCCGGGCCTAATCGTGCTTCGAGCACACCGGTTTCGTCCAGTAATGAAAAGAATACCACGATCTTCCCACTGCGTGTAGGCGGGCGATGGGGTCGAATCAGTAAGCCTACACAGCGAACAAATCGTCCAGCAGGCAGATGATCCAGGGCGTTAATCGGCACAAACCCCTGCTGAGTCAAAAGATTTCGCCACGGAGCCATCCATTGCTGATGTTGACCAAATCCACAATGCTGATAGTCCCAAAGATTTTGCTCAATGGGGGATGGGGCCTTTTTATTAGAGGAGATTTTTGATGTCAAGACTAGACCATCTGGTAATGTTAACTCATCGATTAAGGCCTCACGCGACAAACCCGTCTCATCCCACGCACCAATTTGAATCGTCACCATAATTTGCGACTCGTTTAAGCCGCAAGATCGCAACTGACGAGGCGTCTTATACCCTTCTTGGGGCCGCCGCGCTACAATATTTTTAGCCAACTCTATCCCTAACCGTTTAATGAAAGCCAGCCCCATGCGAATCCGGTGAGTTCCTGATTTCTGCGCTTTCACCGCACTGGCATTAATATCGATAGGCTGTATCTCCACTCCCCGTCTGCGAGCTTCCACCATCAGCACATCTAGAGGATAATAGCCTAACGGTTCAGCATTGAACAATCCGATAAAATATTCGGTGGGATAATGGGTTAAAAGATAGGCTGTACGGTAGGCCGTCGCTGCAAATGCCGCAGCATGCGCTTCATTGAACCCATAGCTTGCATATCCCACCATTTGTTGAAATGCCGCCTGTGCAATTTCAGGATCAATTCCCCGCGCTTGAGCCTTTTCCAAAAACTTCTGGCCCAATTCTCGCATGTCCTCTACGGACCGAGCATGGGTCATGACACGACGCAGGGCATCTGATTCTCCCGGGGTAAATCCCGCTAATGTACTCGCAATGGCAATGACTTGCTCTTGAAAAAGCACCACGCCATAGGTTTTAGACAAGATCGGTTCCAGTGCTGGATGGAGATACGATATCGGCTCTTGTCCTTTACGCCGTGCAATAAATGGATCAACCATATTGCCTTTAATCGGTCCTGGGCGAATCAATGCTAAACTGGCAACGATATCTTCCCACCGATCGGGTTCAAGTTTGACAGCGAGTGATCTTTGCGCAGGGCTTTCCAATTGAAACACTCCGATCCCGTCCCCTTGCCGCAGCGTCCGGTAAGTAGCCTCATCATCCAAAGGAATCTCATCATACACAAATGTTGGCGTACTCTGTTGGATGGCTTGATTAGCGATTTCTACAGCGGTAAAGGTCCGTAATCCCAGTAAATCTAATTTCAACAACCCCAAAGCTTCGACATCCCGCTTATCAAACGGAATGATTTGAACCCCTTTGTGTGATATTTCGCGTGGACTAATCATCGACAATGGCTCATGGCTAATCACCACCCCACCCAAGTGTGTGCCGATATGCCGCGGCAATCCTTCTATATGTGAAGCCCACTCTATGATTTTTTGCAGCATAGGACGTTCGGCATATTGACGCAACTCGGGAATTTCATCCCAGCGAGAAACAATTTGGGATAAGGAGGCTTCTGGCAGCGATTTGACTAGTCGATCCAACTCTAACGCGGGAAATCCCAACACTTTTCCAATTTCTCTCACAGCTGAACGCTGACGAAAAGTTTGATAAGTTGCAACGCGAGCGACATGTGCCTCACCATAGCGATCTTGAACATAGGCAATCACATCATCCCGATAGCGGGTATCAAAATCGATATCAATGTCAGGCATTTCCTGTCGTTCTGGACTCATGAACCGTTCAAATAAAAGATTGCGTGCATAGGCGTCCACATCTGTAATTCCTAGACAATATGCCACCACAGAATCCGCGGCAGATCCTCGTCCGGCAAACCGAATGCCCTTTTGCCGAGCATAGTGGGCGATGTCCCAGACCACTAAAAAATACTCGGTAAACCCTAAAGATTCAATAATGTTCAGTTCATGTTGAATACGCGGCCAAACATCTCGGGCATTGCGCGGATACCGCCAGCGCATACCCGCGACCACTTGCGACCGTAGGTATTCAAACGCAGACGTTTTAGGCGGCAAAGGAAAATGAGGAGTACGGCGTTTGTACAAAATTTGAGGGGTTTGCAAACGCTCCGCTAATGCCAAGGTGTTCCGCAATGCTTCAGGCCACTGCGCCAAAGAGGTGACGATGGCCTGCCATGGCTTAATATAATTTTCGGCATTTAAATAGCGCCCGGGCCCGACGTCCTCAATTTTTTGCCCTAACCGTATGCTGGTTAACAAATCAAACGTTGCGAAGTCTTTTTTTCTGGCATAATGGGCTGCGGCACTCACTACAGTCTGTACATTTTTCCACTGCGATAAGTCCGTTAATACTCGAAAAAGAGCGCTGTCTCCGGGAAGATAATTCGCTGGTAATTCAATAAAAACATGGCCCGTTCCAAAAATTTCAATAAACCGATCGAGCAATTCTCCCATGAACATTTTTTGACCACGAAACCATGCACGCATAATAGCGCCCATACGGTCGCCCGTCAGAACCATGAGACCCTTTCCCCAACGGTTTAGTGTGTCCCACGTCACATAAGGCGTCTTTCGTGGAGCAAGAAGATGTGCTTCCGACAAGATATTGACAAGCGCAGAATAATGCGCCGTATCAGGAACTAAGAGCACGATGCGCCCGATATCTAAGAGTTCGACTTCGGCCCCCACAACCGCTTTAATGCCTAAAGCGCTCGCTTCAGTCAAAAATGGGACAATACCCGATACGCGGTGAAGATCGGTCAACGCTAACGTAGAAATTCCTTCTTCTGCAGCAACGCGGACGAGGTCTTGAGGCAGTGAAGCACCTTCTAAAAAGGAAAATGCCGAATGAACATGAAGATGTGCCCCTATCATCTTTTTATTAAGACGTCCGCTCTATCAAGCGCCCGGTGCATGTTTTTTCCAATTCCTCCACACCCGATCAAGCAAGGAATGCTCCCGAATACGAAATGTCCTTTGGCCAATGTGAATCACCATCTCTAGCTCGCGCGCTTGGTATTGCTTGGGGAAGATAATAATTTTCGCCATAGTCTTCACCTTCCTAGTCGTAGACATGATAAACCCACCATTGGTTACTCTGAGGATGGCATACTAGCTCGTACACCCCCTGACGATCTGTTAAAACGCGCCAAAACCATAGTTCCGGTTCTCCTCGCCACCATTCGGAAACATCTCGCCAGTAATCCATAATACGGATAATCTTATGAGATTGACCATTCAAGAAGAACTGATACGGTACATGGTTACGTATTCGAACCTGCGAAATGGGGCGAACCTTTTCTTCACGACTGAAATGGGGAATTCCTTCTGGACTCACGCCGCAATCCCCCTTTTCGATGGCAATCATAGACCCGTTGTATTCCCCATTTCCCGTTATCGGTCCAGTGAATGTCCTCTCCGCCAAGGATCCCAATACTGAAGCATTCGCGTTCGGCGGGATTCTGATATTGGCCCCTCTGGATCTCCCTGAAAACGACGTGCAATAGGGCCGGACCACCAAGCCATTTGTTCTGCCCGTAAATCTTCAATTTGATGAGCTTCTAATATAATTCCTTGAGGAGGCGCTTGGGGGAGTACGGAAAGCAACGTTAAAAACCGCGTCACGACTTGCTGAGAATTTTCGGTTTGCACTGGCCAAGTTCTTTGGCGCATTTCATCTCCCTGCTCATGTTCCCAAATAATCCGCAACTGTCGGCTCCCCTGCCTTCTTTCACGTAAAATCCTCGCGATTTCCTCTGCCATGATACGCACTAACTCAGGAATTCCTTGTTCTACAGGACTATCAAATCGTTTTTCTACACGGATTACTGCCGTACTTTTGAAATGCTGTCCCCCAAACTCCCTTGTCTTGACTTTCGTATATAAATTGGGTACATCTCCAACCCTCATCCATCCTCTTTTTTTCCAATCTTTCGGATAGTACTCTGGAATGTTTTCTGGTAAGTATTCTAACGGTAATAATTTCCACAGCTCTTCCTCTTTATTTTCCCGCGCGACATACGCCTCATGTTGCGCCTGTGTCCAATGCTCTGTTAATTGGGGATAGTGTGCTCCTTCATGAGCAAGCCATTGTGCTAACAACGAATGAGAAGCAATGCCCATCGTGCTTCTTGTGGCCCATTGAAGTAAGGTCGACGTCACAAGGTGTTGCCATTGGCTGCTATTCATTTCCTGACAACCCCAATACCCTTGTTGTACATCATCTTGCACATAAAATAATGCGTTGTCATTGAGCCATTGACACAGGTTGTCATAGGTAGATTGGTAATCTTTTTTGCTCCAGGAAATGATTTTTGCGTGGGGATAACGCCATTTCATCTCCTGTATCGACATGCCTTGCCGTACGCCATTATTCCACCCGAAAGGGTCTGTATCATAAACCTTATTTTCACGCTCGACTATAAATCCGTCTTGATCCTGGCCACTTCGCTTGAGATGTGCTAAACGCCAGTACACTACCGTCATTGCTTACACCTCAGCTTCACGGAACATTTGTTCGCCTAAGCGATCTTTATTATACCCACAAGATAGCGCTTTATCAAATACTTTTTCTTCCTCTTGACCAGGTTTAGGACATGCTTCGAAAACGCGTGAGCATCGTAAATGGTTCTACTGCGCTTTGTGCCGAAGCTCTAGCCTACGCAAAATCTCGATCATAAAAACAGGAAACATCCACGCCGTGGCGAATTTTTACGGAGATCAATTTCTTCAAGAAAAGCCAAGGAGAGCTATTTAATGGAAAAGTCACGGGGAATCATAACCGCAGGAGCTATGGTCAGCGTTCTCGCCTTATCTGGGGCTGCTTTTGCGCAAAAGCATCACGATATGCCAGACCATTCCAAGCATATGGAGACCATTCACGGGATGTTTGAATCCGGCAACTTTACGGGAGCGGAAATTACCCTCAAAACATCCTCAGGAAAAATGGTTACTATTGACCTAACACGTTCAACACGCATCTCATTAGAAGCACAAGGCTCGGTCAGCACCATTATGACCGCCTTGCAAAACCATCAACTGCGCATTACGGCAGACGTCATACCCGGGCCAAAGGACTTAATCGCCCGTAAAATCGAAGCTCATCTCAATGTCGAACAGAATTCTCGTCATAAAGAAGATCATCAAGACCATAACGGCGCCAAAAAGGCCGCCCAAAACAAAAATTAAAACAATCCTATCGGCAAAATCTCTAAGCCGCGCAATAGTCACGAAGCTTAGAGATTTTTTATATCCGAACGTGCTTTTAATAACTAACGCCCACATAGACCATGCAGATTGCTAGCTCAGTGAGGCAATGTCCCCTCGTTACTGTGCGGAAGGCCACCGTGGCGAACGCTTTTCTTGGAATGCCAAGATACCTTCCCGGGAATCCTCTGATAAAGCGACTAAGCTCACCATATTTTTCAGATAGTCCATGGCTTGTGATGTATCCATCCCTTGAATATGCCGCCATGCTTCCTTTCCCATTTGCGCAATAAATGGGCTGCCTTGATTGATCGCGTCAGCTACCTCCCATGCCTTGTCTTGCAAGAGAGAAAACGGAACCAACTGATTGAAAAACCCCCATTGATGTAATTCCTGCGCCGAAATAATGCGTCCTGTTAATGCCAGCTCAAGGGTCCTTCTTGGCCCAATAAGCTGAGCAATGGGCGCCATCACCACCATAGGGAACAATCCAATTTTTACTTCTGGCAGCCCAAACGACCCGTTATCCGCCGCTATCAAAATATCGCAAGCCGCTGCCAGCCCCATCCCCCCTGCCAACGTATATCCGAAGGCCGCTCCAATGACGGGTACCTTCACGCTGCGTATGGTTTCAATCAGTTGCGCCATTAAAGAAAAATATGTACGGACCGACTCCACTTCCCGCAATGTCGCCACTTCATTTAGGTCCGCTCCCGCGCAAAATGCTTTTTCCCCACGTGCGCTTAAAATAATTACGTGAACCGTAGGATCCTGACCAAGGCGTTCGAATGTCCCAATTAATTCTTGAATCGTTTGTCCGTTTAATGCATTGCGTACAGCAGGCCGATTCAACCAAATCCGGCTAATCGCCCCGGATTCCACCTCTATATTGTTCATCACTATCCCCCAGTCGTTGCATCACCTAAAACACAAACCGCCAGCGCGATCTTGGAGACCGCATCTGACGGTTTAGGTCGCTTTATGATTTCGAAGCGTTTACAGGAATCATCTTCCCGCCCGCATGAAAAACTTTAGCGGGAACATCATGGCCCAATTTCTCAACCAAAAAACGGGCTGTCTGTAACAGCTGATCTAAATCAATGCCGGTTTCTATACCCATTTCATCCAAACAATACACGGTATCTTCTGTCGATAAATTGCCACCGGCCCCTGGAGAAAAAGGCGAGCCCCCAATCCCTCCTAACGCGGTTTCAAAACGTGAGGCACCACTACCAACAGCGGCTAGCAAATTGGATAATGCCGTTCCCCGCGTATCATGGAAATGCAAAGCCAATGAGATATCCGGCAATTTTTCGCGAAAAGCCTGCACAACGTGCGCAACCTGCCGCGGATTAGCAACGCCCACGGTATCCCCCAGGGCCAATTCATGAATGCCCATATCGCGCAACCGCTCCGCCAAGCCCAGTACTTGAGACAAAGGCACGGTGCCTTCATAAGGACAGCCAAAAGCTGTGACAATAACCGCAGAAAGAACTACGCCATGGGACCGTGCCATTGCGCTGATCTCTGCAAAGCCTTTTAATGACTCGTCAATGGTCCGGTGCACATTTTTTTGATTATGCGTTTCACTGGCCGACACAAACACAGTCATCTCATCGGGATGTGTTGCTAAAGCGCGCTCGGCTCCTACAGGATTGGGCACCAATACCGAGTACACGACGTCCGCACGCCGGGCGATCTTTGCCATAACCTGCTCCGCATCCGCCATTTGCGGAAGCCACTTGGGGCTCACAAAAGACGTTACCTCAATACGGGGTACCCCGGCATGGGTCAGTTGATCAACGAGCGAGACCTTATCCTCAGTGGACACAATCACTTTTTCCGCTTGTAGTCCATCTCGAGGAGACACGTCCCGAATCCAGACTTTCGGTGGTGCTTGCCATTCCCAGCTCATTGCTTGACTCCCTTTCTACGGGATTTATACCGGAGTCACTGGATGACGCCTAGCACTAAAATCCCGTGATTTATTCCGATACAAGTGAAAACGCCGAATCAACTCTTGGCGTAACTCATGCGGTTGCACGAGTTCATCCACAACCAATTCAGAGGCTAAGCGCAGAATATCGATATCCTCACGGTATTCCCTCTGCCGTTCTTGAATAAACTGCTGACGCTCGGCTTCATCGAGTTCATGAATCTTATTAAAATACACGGCATTGACCGCAGCCTCTGGTCCCATAACCGCAATTTGCGCCGACGGCAACGCCAACGTCGCATCCGCTCCAAAAGCCGGCCCCGCCATAGCATAGAGTCCTGCTCCGTACGCTTTACGAACAATCACACTAATTTTGGGAACGGTCGCTTCGGACACTGCGGCAATCATTTTCGCCCCATGGCGAATGATGCCCATGCGTTCAACCTTGGTCCCGATCATAAATCCCGGCACATCCGCCAAGAATAATAAAGGAATATTGAACGCATCTGCCAAGGTAATAAAGCGTGCGGCTTTGTCGGCGGAATCCACAAACAACACCCCGCCCTTGACCTTAGACTGATTGGCTACGATGGCAATAGGCTCGCCATTTAACCGCGCCAGCCCCACCAAAATTTCTGGTGCAAACAACGGCTTGATTGGAAACCAAGTGCCTTCGTCCACCAATCCAAAAATCACTCGGTGCATATCAAACGGCACATTTTGATTGCTTGGAATCACATGATCCCAATCGGTTGGCACGGGAGGCTGTGGCGCAATTGCCGGCGGTGTGGCTTGATAATGGTCGGGAAAGTAACTGAGATACTGCTTACCCCATGCAATTGCTTGCGGCTCATCGGCCGCCAATAAATCGCCGTTGCCACTTACCGTGCAATGCATCCGGGCCCCACCCATTTCTTCCAAACTCACTTTTTCTCCAATCACCATTTCCGCCATGCGCGGAGAACCTAAATACATTGATGCATTGCCATCGACCATAATGACCACATCCGTAAAGGCCGGAATGTAGGCTCCGCCTGCGGCTGATGGCCCGAATAACAAACAAATTTGCGGGACACGGCCCGATAGCTTGACCTGATTGTAAAATATCCGGCCAGCCATGTTATTCCAAAATCAGCAGAGGATCGCTTTCGTTGACAAAATCCCCTTCATGCACTAGCACTTCAATGACCCGGCCTGCCACTTCCGATTCAATGGGAATTTCCATTTTCATTGACTCCAGCCGAACCACCTCTTGTCCGACGGCCACCTGATCTCCCGGCCCGACCAACACCTTAAATACGGTTCCTGCCAAACTTGCAACAACACTACTCATGAATTCATCTCCTCGATTTGCCATATTGATTGTTCGGAAAACCATCCCTCTAAGGCAGGTAGTGGACGTAGCCCCGTAGAGCCCCATACGCCACCAGCAATGGCCTCACCGCGGATTTTCCACTCTCGGGGAGGCGCGTATTCTGCGGCGAGACCCACTGACGCCACCAAACGTCCCTCCACCCACTCTCCCACTGGTCCCAATATCAAAGGATGCCACAGGAGCACATGATCGGCACTGCGAGCAGCCCAAAATCCGGGAATGGGGGATGGGCAACGAATATAAAGCGTCTTTCCGTTAAAGCCGGGCATATCGTTCATCCAGCTAATCTCTTGCCCATGTCCCACTACGGCGTGAATATCCCAAGATTTCCATGCACAAGCCCCATAATAGACCGCTTGATGGGAAAATACCCATAGTTTATGGTGAAATATTGTCGCCAGGGCCCAGTATCCCTGACTTTCCCGTCCATCTAAAATTTGCAGAGGCGTCAACCGAGCCTTTTTTGATGCATTGAGACAAAAGACATGATGCGTAACCCATCCAGCCCAAATATCGGCCCAATTGTGAGGGAGCTCTGCAAACCCTGAAAGACGCTGCCAATACTCTAGACGTTCAGGTGTGAGTTGCGTCCGAAGTGCCGCGTCGCGTTCCCAAGTCGCCATGACCGTATGCACTATTCTACGGACTCCAGCTGTCTTGCAATCACCATGCGTTGAATCTCCGATGTCCCCTCTCCGATTTCCAGAAGTTTCGCATCGCGCATAAAGCGCTCCACAGGGAAGTCATGCATGTATCCTGCCCCCCCATGAATTTGCACCGCTTGCAATGCGGCCCGCATGGCAGTCTCAGACGCATAAAGCTTGGCCATTGCCGCCTCTTTAGCATAGGGGCGATGCTGATCTTTCAACCACGCCGCTTTCAATACCATCATGCGCGCCAGTTCAACTTCCATTGCCATATCCGCCAGCTTAAATTGAATCGCTTGAAAACGATCTAACGTTTTTCCAAATTGACGACGTTGCCGACTATATCGCAAGGACGCATCCAAACACCCCTGAGCGACCCCCACACTCAACGCCCCAATGCTAATTCTTCCTCCATCCAAAATGTCGAGAAACTGGTGAAAACCCTTATCCTTTTGCCCTAATAAGTATTTGGCAGGAACTTCCACGTTATCCAAGTAGACCTCACAGGTTTCGCTAGAGCGCATACCCATCTTTTTATACCCCGCATTGACAGACAAGCCGGGACTCCCTTGAGGAACAATAAACGCCGAAATACGGCGCTCATTGCGGTCGGTTCGAGCCGTCACCACAATATAACCGGCATGCTTCGCATTGGTTATATAGATTTTCGTCCCTGAAATGCGGTAACGGTCCCCATCTTCTTGGGCAAACGTTTGCGTTCCTCCGGCATCTGAGCCAGCTTCCGGCTCAGTTAAGCCAAACGAGGCCAAAAACTCCCCTCGTATGGCCGGAACTAAAAAGGTTTCTTTCTGTTCCTGAGTGCCAAAAGCATAAATGGGCGAACATCCTAAAGACACATGGGCCGCAAATCCCAACCCTAACGAGGCATCAACCCGCCCAATTTCCTCCACGGCTAACGCATAGCTTACGGTCCCGGCCCCAGACCCACCCCATTCTTCCGAAAACGGCAATCCATAAAACCCCAGTTGCCCCATCTGTTGCATTAAATCCCATGGAAACTCTTCGTGCTCATCGCGGTAGCCTGCCTCAGGTGCTACCATCTCATTAGCAAATTCTCGAACTGTCTCTTGAATCAGGCGCTCTTCGGGCGTAATATCCCAATCCATGCGTCATATCCCCTTTACATGGCTACATCCATCCAGAATTCATTCTACCGCGAATTTGTCCAAAACGACTATAATCTAAATAAATCCGGCAGCACTTCTGCGCCATCAAAGACAGGTGAATACAACATGTTAACTGCTCCACAACTGCGATCGTTAAAGGGCACACGCCCTATCACATGGATTACTGCCTATGACGTCGTGCAAGCCCAAGTCGCTGAAGAGGCAGCCATCGATGTGATTTTGGTGGGTGACTCGCTAGGCATGACCACCTTAGGATACGAGTCGACCATTCCTGTCACATTGGATGATATGCTGCGCCATGCTGCCATGGTGCGTCGTGGAGCTCCTCACACGATGATGATTGTCGATTTGCCCTATCTGACGTATTACAATGTGGACATTGCGCTCGCAAGCGCTGGACGCATTATGCAGCAAACGCTAGCGAACGGCGTCAAATTAGAGGGAGGACAAGCCATTCTTCCTGTGGTGGATGCCCTTATCCAAGAAAAGATTCCCGTCATCGGCCACCTAGGTCTAACTCCACAAAGCGTGCATACCATGGGCGGATATAAAGTTCAAGCCAAATCCTCATCGGCCATTGAAGAATTGGTCCAAGATGCACAAGCACTCAGCGATCATGGCGTAAGCGCCATCGTCCTTGAAGGAATCCCTGACCGGGTAGCCGCTTATGTCACAGCACACATCGAGGCGCCAACCATAGGCATTGGGGCCGGTCCCGGCGTCGACGGACAAGTCTTAGTGTTTCACGATTGTTTAGGACTTAGCTCATCGTTGCCTAAGTTTGCCCGCCCATTTGCCGATATTCGGCACGCCATGATTGCGGGGTTACAGTCCTATCGCGACAGTGTTATCAACCGCACGTTCCCGCAAGACGCCGAATCCTATCACCTGCCTGATAGCGAATGGGAAAAATTTATCCAAGCGAGAGAAAATTCATGAACATGGCCATAGCGGGCACAGGCGCCATGGCCATGTTCTATGCCTATAGCCTAAAGCCTTTATCACCCACGTTAATCGGGCGGCGTTACCGCCCGTTTTTGGTCACAGAAAGCGGCAAGCAAACACTGCTTGATCCGCCTTTTGTCTCGTGGAACGACGCAGCTGACACACCCTGGGATGTGATTATTTTGGCTGTAAAATGGCCTGCCATGCCGCTTGTCCAGCAATTATTGGCCCATCAACCCAATGAGTGCTTGATTATTTCGCTAATGAATGGCATGGGGCAAGAGGCGGCTTTAATTCCGCCCTTGTCCCCTCAACAACTGGCCTGCGGTTTAACCACTAATGCCGTAACGCTTTCGTGGAACAAACACCACCGTTTACCTGAAGCCACGGTGACGGCGCGGGGAGAAACGACGATTCCGTTGATGCCTCATCCTCTCATCCCTTTTTGGAAGGAAACGCTTGACCATATCGGATGGTCATGGCGGTTTCTCCCCTTGGAGGCCGTTCTACGCGCACGCTGGGTTAAACTGGTTCAAAACAGCGTCATTAATCCCTTATCTGTCCTGGCCAATGCCCCCAATGGCGCACTCCCCGACCTGCCATTGTGGCATCTGATGCCAGATTTAATTCACGAAGCGCGCATGATAGCCCAAACGGCCGGAATTGTTTTACCCTCAAATCTCGGCGAGCAAGTGACTCAGTTGGCCCGTGCCACAGCTCCCAATATCTCCTCAATGCTCCAAGATGTCAGGCGGCACCGCCCAACAGAAATCAACTCGATTAATGGATATCTTGTGCAACAAGCACGCGCTCATGGAATGCATCTTCCTACGCATGAAGCAGTAATAGCCCTCGTTGACCGCATTGCATCGAACCCCAACGTATGACAATCCTCACGGCAGCCCCTTTGCAAACTGACACGTTGTTGTCCTCTGACTTTGCGTTACAAAAGCAGGCTATAACGCACCAGACATTCATAAAGCCATTTTTGACAGAATACTGTGTACCGATTTAATATTCTTCTTTTCCCTCATAAAAGAACGTGCATGCCGATACGCACGCCGACTGATCTGACTAGGTCAAAAAGGAGGCGTCATCATGGATGGACTTCAAACGGGTGTCAATTTTGGAGACTTACCCGTTAGTCGCTTTATTCGTCGTCTGACCTTTCTATCAGCAATGGGCTTATTTCTTGATGGTTACGACCTCACCATTATTTCGGTGGCCCTGTTATTTATCAAACCGCAATTTCATCCCTCTCCATTCTTATTAGGATTAGTGGGTTCAGCAGCCGTTTTAGGAATGCTGATAGGATCCTTGTTATTTGGCAACCTGACCGATCGATTTGGACGCCGTACCATGTATCTTCTCGATTTAGTATTCTTTGTGGTCTTCGCACTATTAGCTGCCATATCGCAGAACATGGCTGAGCTTATCATTTTTCGCTTTTTCCTAGGGATTGGACTGGGGGCCGATTATCCGATTTCATCAACCCTGACCGCAGAATTTGCTCCACGACGCCGCCGCGGTATCCTAATGGTCACGACAATCGGCTTTTGGACAGTCGGTGCCATTGTCTCCTATTTTGTCAGTTTACTGCTTCTGCACACCGGTCCCAACGCATGGCGCTGGATGTTGGCATCTGGAGCGATTCCCGCCATCTTAGTCATCTGGGGTCGACGCTCTATACCAGAATCGCCCAGGTGGCTAGCAGCTGACGGACAACATGACAAGGCCATTGCCATTGCCCAGCAAGTGGCGCGTGAAGCTGACACCACCCTCAATATCCAAGATGGCGGAGGATTAGGCCAAGAAACCCCCACCACGATGGCGTCATTTTCCCGTTTATTTCACAAAGATCTGATCCGCATGACGCTTTTTGCGTCAGTGACATGGCTTTTGTTTGATGTCGGCAATTATGCAACGATCGTTTTCAGCCCTACCATTTTCAAAATGCTCAAGGGTTCTACATTGACGTCATCGGTACTGGCCTCGGCGGCCATGCAGGCGATTGGGCTCGTAGGAATTGCTGTGGTGTGGATCCTCGTCGACCGCGCCGGACGAAAACGCCTGCAATCTTATGGGTTTTTGGGTTTAGGCTTGATTTTCATTCTTACCGGATTATTACATCACCCCGGATTCGGACTCTTTCTCTCGCTATTTCTGGTTCTTTCGGTCGTGGACCAAGGACCTGGCCAACTGACGTACGTATACGCTGGCGAAGTCTTTCCCACATCCGTGCGTGCCACCGGTCATGGGTTTGCGACAGCTTCATCCCGTGTGGGAGCCTTGATCGGGATTTTAGTGCTCCCCCTCTTTATCGCCCACGTCGGATTATCAACCGGTCTTATTGTCTTTGGGATTTTGGATTTAATAGGTATGGTGTTGACCCTATGGTTAGCCCCCGAGCCCAAAGGCCAAGAGTTAGCCGGCGGATAATCCATTAGCATCACACCAGCGTCACATTGAGAGAACAAAGACGCCAACGAAAGTGGCCGTCCAATGATGTGTTGTGATAGACGTTACGTCACGGATGACACCGTCTATCGGAATAACAGGCATCCCATTCGGTTTCCAAAAGGTCACTGAAATCTCACTTAGGAAGCCGAATGGGATGACTCCTTTTCTTAAGCTAAGGCGCACCTTACCCGCCTAAGCGTAGGAGCTCCCCCCAGAAGAACACGGACTACTATACGGCCTTTACAGTGCCGATGACGAACATGACTCGTGTCTGACGTTCTATTGGTCACCTCGCGATCGCCCACCAAAGACCAGGGGCGTTGAAGTCAAACGTAAAATCCTGCAAAGTGCTATCATAATCACACTGAGAACACGCCTGCATGCGGTGCAACTGCGGCAAAGCCTTGTTTTTTTTAAAGGGGTTTGAACAGTTTCCTTAAATGTTGTATACACTTATCTAATGATGTAAGATCTGGATATGGATCGTAAATTGGTGAGTATTCATGAAGCGGCTCAATTTTTGGGGGTTACTCCGACGACCTTGCGCCGATGGGAGAGAGAGGGACGACTCTTACCGGATGCACGGACTCGCGGTGGGGATCGGCGCTATGATCTGAGTCGCTTGGGATCCGCGTCTCAAGGCTCGGACAATCCCGACCGAAAAACCGTGGCCTATGCGCGGGTGTCGAGTCATGACCAGAAAGAGAATCTGGAGCGCCAAAAGCAAGTCTTGGAGATCTATTGCGCCCACCACGGATGGACGTTTGAGGTCGTGGCCGACCTCGGGTCGGGGATGAACTATCACAAGAAGGGCCTGAAACGCCTCGTAAATGACATCCTCGCCGACCGGGTCGGTCGGCTGGTTGTGACCCATAAGGACCGTCTCTTGCGCTTGGGGGCGGAGCTCGTCTTTGCGATCTGCGAAGCCAAGCAGGTGGAGGTCGTGATTCTCAATCAAGGCGAGGACACGACCTGTGAGGAAGAGCTGGCTCAAGATGTCCTCGACATCATCACGGTCTTTTCAGCGCGGCTCTATGGGAGTCGCTCGCGGAAGAACCAAAAATTGCTGGACGGCGTGAAACACGCCGTGGAGGAGGCGTTGTCATGATGCGGGCCCATAAAATTGCGCTCGATCCCAACAACGTGCAGAAGACGTATTTCCGCAAGGCCGCCGGGACGGCCCGGTTCGCGTACAATTGGGCCTTGGATCAGTGGCAACAACAGTTCGACGCATGGAAAGCCGATCCGACGTTGCCCAAGCCGACCGAAGCGGCTCTGCGGCGTCAACTCAATGCACTCAAGCGCGACGCCTTCCCCTGGATGCTGGAGGTGACGAAAAACGCGCCGCAGATGGCCGTGATCCACTTGGGCCAGGCGTTTAAGAACTTCTTTGCCGGGACGGCGGAGTATCCGACGTTTAAGAAGAAAGGCCGTCACGACAGTTTTACCCTCACCAATGATCAATTGGCCATCAAAGGATCGCGGGTGCATATCCCGAAGCTGGGGTGGGTGCGAATGCACGAAACGGTGCGGTTCGTCGGGAAAGTCGTGGAAGGCACCGTGTCACGCACGGCCGATCGCTGGTTCCTGAGTGTCACCGTCGAAATTCCTGATCCGCCGGTCGTTCACCGTGAAAACCAAACGGTGGTCGGGGTAGACTTGGGCATTGCGGCGTTGGCCACGCTCTCGACCGGCGAGAAAATCATGGGACCGAAAGCCTATGCGGCGGCCTTGACAACGCTTGGTCGGTTGTCGAAACAGTTTAGCCGCCAGATGGAGGCCGCCAAGATTCGCGCCGGGCTCCAGCCCGGCCGGCCCATCCCGAAAGGGATGCCCATGCCCTTGTCCCAGAATATGCGAAAAACACAGCAGCGGATCGCGCGGCTCCATGCCCGGATGGCCCACATCCGGGCGAATGCCTTGCATCAACTCACGACCGATCTGGTCGACCGTTTCGATGTCATCGCCATCGAGGATCTGAATGTAGCGGGGATGCTGAAAAATCACAAGCTCGCCCGCGTTATGGCGGATATGGGCTGGGGCGAATTTCGCCGCCAACTCGAATACAAGGCCTCCAGGCGCGGTGTCACGGTTGTCGTCGTGAATCGCTGGTATCCCAGCAGTAAAATATGTTCCGCTTGTGGCGATAAAGTGCCGAAAATGCCGCTCTCCGTACGGGAGTGGACGTGCCCCGAATGTCATACGCATCATGACCGCGACATCAATGCGGCCATTAATTTACGACACGTGGCCGAGAGTTCGGTGAGGGGCTCCTCACCCGTTTCTGCCTAACGGTAGAACTGCTCGGTGACTCGCTTGGGGAGCGCCCTCCGGTGGACGATCGGTCTTTGAGACCCTAAGAAGCCGTGGCGCGATGAACCAGGAAGGTGGCAACAGAGTGGGTCAGCAAGATTTTTGGCAACAGCTTCTATTGGGAACCCAACAAATTAGTGCCGTTGACTGGCCTTTTAGCCCGATACAGCATCCGATATGGCAATCGCCTATCACTCCGCATTTCGATGCTTCGCAATGGATCCACCATCCAAAGATTCTCAAAAATTCAGCCCGCTTTACGCTCTATGCCTTAGCCGCTGTCGCACAAGCATTGGACCAAGCTGCCTTACCAACTCTTCCTGCCCTTCGCACAGCGGTCATCATAGGCACCTCAAATGGGCGGCGTACCGGAGTTGGTGGACGCCCAAGAACAGTTAGCCAAAGGCCCTCAAGCCGTGTCGGCGCGTCTCATGGCCACCGTAATCCCGAACATGGCCAGTGCACAAATAGCCCTGCTATATGGATTACACGGCCCACAACTCACCCTTACCAATGCGTGCGCCTCGTCTATCGATGCCTTGGGCCTCGCAGCTCGCCTTATCCAATCCGGCACCGTCGACGTAGCCATCGCAGGCGGCGCCGAAACACTCATCAACCCCGTTGTTGGCTATAGCCTCTTTAATGCGCATGCGTTGTCACAAGCGGCGTCGGCTCAAAATGCTTCACAACCATTTGATGCCCACCGAACAGGATTCGTCATGGGAGAAGGAGCCGCCATCTTGGTACTTGAGTCGTATCATCATGCCCAACAACGGGATGCAAAGATTTTTGGCCAGGTGTTAGGCTATGCATCATTAGCCGATGGCTACCACGTGACCTCTCCTGAACCATCCGGAACGTGGGAAGCCCTAGCGATGCGGCAAGCCTTAGCCGATGCCCAACGGACGCCGCAAGATATCGACGCCATTATTGCCCATGGCACCAGCACCGTCGTAGGAGACCGTGCAGAAATGCGCGCGATGCACGACGTCTATGCACATCACCACATTCCGGTCACGTCGATCAAAGGACACCTCGGCCATAGTATGGGAGCTTCGGGTGCCATGTCCGCCATCGCGGCCCTTTACGCCTTGCAAGACGGAATGCTCCCCCCCACGGTTGGCACCACAGAGCTAGACCCGGAAGTAGAGTTTGACCTTGTTCAAGACAAGGCCAAACCCTTTTCCCTATCAATAATTCAAGTTAATGCTTTTGGTTTTGGCGGACAAAATGCCTCGATTATCTTAAGCCGGCTGCTGGGGTGAGCCAAGAACTCCATGACTCAGCCATTCACGCAACCGGTATTTCTGAATTTTGCCGCTCGGTGTTTTCGGCATTGACTCCAATACTTCCAAACGTTCTGGCCAAAACTGCTTCGTAAAATCGCACGCCTCAAGATAACGTAGCAACTCTGGCAACGTTAACGAATGCCCTTCATTAAGTACCACACAGGCGCAGGCGCGGTGGACGAGGCGAGAATCGTCTACCGCCACTAATGCCGCTTCACGGATGGCGGGATGACGGTACAGCAATTCCTCTACATCAGCAACCGGTACTTTCTCTCCGCCACGATTGATCATATCGCGGACTCGTCCCGTAATCCGCACATAGCCTTGTGTGTCTAGTACCGCCATATCCCCGGTCGACAGCCACCCATCATCGCTCAACACTTGTTTGGTTGTCTCAAGATCTTGATAGTATCCGATGAAATTTTGAGGCCCTTTGACTTGCAATTCCCCTTCCTGATAGGGACCCAGTTCTTGTCCTTGGGTATTGACCACACGACATTGCATGTGTGGAACGGGTCGACCATCGGTCGTGTAGGTTTTTTCCAAGTCATCCTCCGGGCGAACTAGCGTCACCAACGAATTCTCGGACATCCCCCACCCCGCTAGGATGTGCACCCCAAACTGGTCATGTGCTTTTTCGACCAAAATGCGAGGAATAGGGGCGCCAGCGCTAATAAAGATTCTAAGCGCCGCTAAGTTATGATCCTGTGCCTGGTAACGGTCGGTCAAGTCCGCTAAAAACGGCGTCGCGCCCATGGAAAACGTCACGTGCCACTGTGACATGAGAGCCAAAGCCGTGTCAGCCGACGAAAGGTCTGCGGCACCACCCAAAGTTTCGCGTCCGTTTGTCCTAAAATTTGGCGCACCTCATGGAGACGAAAAATCGGCATAATGGGACAAATGACTGCGCCAATTTTCCAAATCGCCCATGTCAGTACAACAAATTCCCAACTATTGGGCAATTGGACTGCTACCACATCTCCAGAACTAATACCAATATTTTGTAATGCCCGTGCGGTTTTCTTTACAAGCACCGCAAACTGTCCGTATGTATAAACCTCTTCCGCCCGTTCTAAAGAATGATCGACGACGTAGACCGCATCAGGTTGTACCACCGACCAATGATCGAAATAGTCAGCCGCAGTCCATTGCATGTTATCTTCCGCCACTTCGTTCATCGCCTTCCTTTATATAAGGGATTTAAAAACCACATCTGCCCGTTAGGCGCTGTTGTTATGGTTAACTTGTCCACCACTCATGATGGCTCGCGGCCTCGCATGGTCTGTCTTCTCTACTCGGTGGCTTGGGGTTCTCTACGAAGACGAAATGTGTATTACCATGAGCTTAGCTTAAAGGTTCTAACACAAGCCGGCGTAAAAGCTAGCCCGAGTTTTCGAACTACCAGACGTCAATGCAAGTGTTTTGCACATGCTTCCAGTAAATCACTCCATTGCATTAAAACTCTGCGCGGTTCGGGTAGCGAACCCGCCCGCCATGGACAGCCTCAGAAGCTTGTGTGTCTGGTTCATCTATAAAGGAAAATAGGTCCTGAAGCTCAGTCACTTCGGGCACCTGCGATCATTATACTCTTCAGATCTTGGGATGGGTTCCTGACGCTTTAATGTTAAAGATTTCAGGGACTCGCTGATATCTCAAGACGCTGTCCTATAGACCATGCGAGTGATGTGTGGTGCATCGTTCATTTCGCATGTCTTGGGACAAATTTCCCTAATCGCCCTCGTCTTGTATGATAGTAAGGGCTCACATACGACCAACACCATCCAAAAGGACAAAAGGAGCGGGTTTGTGCAAACCAACATCGTACTAAGCATCTTTGTCATCGCCATGATACTTCTGGCGTCGAATCGGGTGCGCATTGACCTCATCGGTCTCATTGTTTTGCTAGGATTAGGCCTCACCGGTGTGGTCCCATCCTCTCAATTATTTGACGGATTTTCATCCGAAGCCGCGATTTTAATTGCCGGAATGCTCGCCTTAGGCGAAGGGTTGGTTGCCTCGGGCGTTACCGAAGCCCTTGCTAACTTTGTGAGGAAGATGGGTCAAGGCCATGAGCGTCGACTGGCCATTGTTCTCATGATCGTGTCCGCCTTGCCGTCCGCCTTTATTAGCGATGTCGGCCTCGTTGGCATGTTTATTCCGGTGGTACGGAGCCTCACCCGTCGCGTACAGATCCCCGCTAGCCGTTTATTAATGCCCTTAGGAATCGCCGCGACGTTTGGCGGGTTGCTTACCATGGTGGCTCTCTCCAGCCATTTTGTTAGGCAGTTTGTTGCTCGCGGCCTTCGGCGTCATGGGCTTGCGGTTAGCTATCGTCTTGGGAGTCGCTCTCATGGCCGGTACCGGCATCTTATCCTTGTCGAATGCCTATAACGCTATCGAATGGAGGATTGTGGTATTTGTGGCCGGAATGATTCCTTTAGGGTCTGCTCTCATTAGTACGGGGATTACCCACCACATGGTCCACGCCCTTGCACTCTGGAAAAGCGTAGCCCTACATCCTGTGCTCATGATCGCCGTCCTCTTCGTAATCGCAGCGATCTTGACCCAGGTACTGTCTAACATCGCCACCGTCTTAGTCATGGCCCCCGTGGCAGCAGAACTCGCCAAGACCTTGCATCTACTGCCTTATCCCTTTGTCATGGCTGTCATTGTGGCGGTCTCCGTTTCCCCCCTCACGCCGCTGGCTAATAAAGTTGACCTTCTGATTATGGGACCGGGCGGCTTTCGCTATGGAGACTTTTTGCGTCTGGGCATCCCTTTAAGCCTGGTCATGGGGATCGTCACAACATTGCTTATTCCCATCTTCTTCCCGTTGCATTAACGAGGGCCTCGCTTACGACCCTATCATCAGCACCCGCCGTAAACCATAGAGTGCTATGAGGTGATCTGATGAGTTCCATGCTGGAAGGCTCTCCCATGCGTCCCCTTGTCAATCGCCTGACAAGGTGGGGCGTTGATGCGGTCTACCTTTTAACCGTCATTGCGGTTTTGGCTTTAGCCGGTCGGGTCGTCTACAGCATCATCGAGATCTTGTGGCACGCCCCATCTTACAGCGCCATCGTTGACGTTTTAGACCCTCTTTTGTTTCTTCTCATGCTCGCTGAACTACTCCACACTATCCTCATGGCTCTGCAAACGCACCACTTGCCCCTAAGACCGTTATTGGCTTTGGTGCTCATGGCTGTCTTGCGTCATGGAGTCGTGCTGGCGTCGACGTCAGCACTCGACACATGGAATGCCGCCGCCACCTTGGGAGGTCTTTTTGCCCTGACCGGGTTGTTAGCGAAATTGTCATCGCATAATGCCGATTAACCCATACCCACGACAAGACCCTCAAAACATCGACTGCCGTGCAAGGCTAGATGATAAACCCGATGCACGGCAGGATTTTCATAACACCGAAGGACGGTGTAGAGACGACATCAACGCGAACAGTGTGTATCGACATTCTAAAAGGCCATCGCATATGCCCATTCACAGTGGTTCATTTAATAGTCTAGAGCAATCGCTTCGGTGCCGTCCTTAAGAATAAACAGGTGCTCTCATGATGCCACGAATCGGCGCAGGTATTCATGTAAAACACGCGTATCGTTAGGACCCATGCAATCTGGCAATTCACGGGGTCCAAACCACTGCAACTGCAAAGTTTCTTGCGGATCCGCATGCATTGTTCCTGAAAAATTCTTGGATATATAATACACGGCCGCCAAATACACGGGATCCCCATTGGGATACACATGAAAAGTCGCGGCACCCGAATCTGTCATAAAATATTCCAACTCATAGAGTTCCAACCCGGTTTCTTCGCGCACCTCGCGCCGGGCCGTTTCTTCAAAACTTTCTCCGATTTCCATCGCTCCGCCAGGCAATCCCCAGCATTCATTATCTCGGCGATGTTGCAATAACAGTTGCCCCTGTGCATTAAGAATAATGACACCTGATCCGGCCATAATCAGTGGCTTTTTACCCACTTGTTGACGCAATTCTTGAATATAGTTGGCCACCTAAGGCGCCTCCTCGCGTTCGATAATCCTTACAATACCAGGCAGGGTACCCATGCGCCAGTCTCTTAAGAAGTGTGTTAGGATCGATTTATCGATAAAGGAGGGTTTACGAAATCAAAAATTCCCCACACATCATTCCAGCGCCTTTGGTATACGCAGCAGCCTTTGTTTTAGGCGCGTTTGCTCAATCTCTCAAAGCCATAGCATGGCCCGCTGTCTCCATCACTCGGTGGAGCGGTATTCTTCTGTTTCTTAGTGGAGTAGGGATCACGATGGCGAGTTTAAGGGTTCTCCGGCAGCATCATACCCCGGTCGACCCCTCTCGCCCGGTCAATTTTTTGGTAACGACTGGCCCTTACCGGTGGTCACGTAATCCCCTTTACGTCGCACAGACATTATTGTACCTAGGCGCAGCTCTCTACTGGCATTTGACGTGGAGCCTTCTCCTCATCATTCCTACACTCCTTATTGTGCATTACAAAATCATTCGAGCCGAAGAGCGATATCTTCTGCACAAGTTTCCACAAACCTTCTCTCAATATCAACAAACCGTGCGACGTTGGTTGTAATTAGTGCGAGATTGATGCGATTCCCATCCACAACAAGCTTATGATTTTTGCGGGAATGTCCTCGGTAGGATACAAGGGCTGGCCGTCACGATCTTTGGCTTGATTAAAATCCAAACACACTTGTAAACGCGTCAATGTCAAGCGCATTAAGTCGGAGAGAAACCGCGGCTCGTGTGTAAAATTTTTACAGCATGCGTCATCTCAACTGCTGTTTCACTACGCCCATCCCGGCCGCGACAAACAACTCGGTTTTCGTCGAGAAATAATAATAAATAGCGGCTTTTGTAATTCCAGCTTGTGTGGCCACATCGGCAATACTTACCCCATCATATCCAAGCTCCATAAATAACTGAGCCGCCGTGCTTAAAATGCGTTCTTGGGTTTGTCCTTCCGGAACGGCCTTAGGCCGCCCCAGCGGCCTGGATCCGGGAGCCACGTTGAATCACCTCGCAAGAATTTTATCACAGTCTGCTTGCACATTAATTAAATAAACGGTTAAATAAATATAGGGAGGTAATCACTATGAGTGAAACACCGCACTTTGCCATAAATGTTCGCCATCTTACGAAGCAATATGGAGACTTTCTCGCTTTAAATAATTTGGACCTCACCGTAGCCTATGGAGAGTTTTTTGGGTTTCTTGGGCCTAACGGGGCCGGAAAAACCACCTTAATTAAAATTTTGACAACACTTATGGCTCCGAGCACAGGGGAAGCTTGGGTTGGAGAATACCGAATCGGTGAAGACGACGAAGCTATTCGCAGTCATATAGGCGTCGCATTGCAAGACGTGGGCGTGGATCCCTTACTCACCGGTCGCGAAAACCTTCTTCTCCAATGCCGCCTTTTTGGACTCTCTCCCCGTCAAAGTCAAGCACGCGTCGACGAATTACTCGACCAGTTTGGACTAACGACCGCTCAACATCAAAGACTTCGCACGTATTCGGGAGGCATGCGCAGACGATTGGATTTAGCGTTAGCGTTAGTTCACAAACCCCTCGTCTTATTCTTAGACGAACCAACGACTGGACTCGATCCCACGAACCGCTTTATGCTGTGGGATCTTCTCCGCCAACTGAACCATGACGCCGGGATTACCATTTTTCTCACAACCCAGTATCTCGAAGAGGCAGACGTTTTATGCAACCGAGTGGCTTTTATGCGCCAAGGGCAAATTGTGGCAGAAGACACACCCAGCCACTTGAAGCAGCAGGAGGTGCTGGTGGTGCTGGACAATCGCTAATTCGTGACATCGACTCGGGGTATTTTATGAAACTCCGTCTCAGCCCAGTATCGCGTACCGCCCTTGTTTTGGCTCCGATGATTGCGGGCATGGCCCAATTGCTCGTTCAAACCGCTCTGATTATCGCGGTGGCCTATGCGATGGGATTAACACTGCCCCACGGAGCTCTATCGCTTGTGGGCCTACTAGTCTTAACCGCGGGGTGGGGATTGGCCTTTGCCGGCTACGCGGTAGCCATGGCTCTCCGGTCCAAAAATAGTCAAGCCGCTCAAGCTGCTACCTTTGTGTTCTTTCCCCTGCTCTTTTTAAGTGATACCTTTGTTCCGATTCGGGCTATCCGTGCTCACTGGATGCGCATCGCAGCCCAGTTCAATCCCACCACGTATGTCTTTAACGCCATGCGCAGCCTGCTTTCTCCCCATTTTTCGACAACAGTTTATTGGCATGGCGTCCTTGCCGTGCTGCTTTCGGTCGCTATCACATTGTCTTGGGCATCATGGACCGCATCCCGGTCTTTGCGCAAAGAATTGTAGCCATGACCAAAAGAAGACGAAATACAAGATCCGAGTGATATCGGCAGGAGTTTTGATGAGTGTTGTCGAATATATCGCCCTAGTCTTTTTTTGCGCCAACATCTTGCGATGTCGGCGGATAAAGGCCAATAGAAGGAGGCTATATGTTGATTAAACGCAAAGCATTGGCTGCAGGATCCGTGGGATTACTGCTATCCGCTGCAGCACTGTCCGGCTGCGGAACTACATCTTCAACCAGTTCAACAACATCGTCGCACACCGGAGGCACCGCTGTCATTGCTCTGGCAACCCAGACCTCACCCAACTGGTTTTTCCCTGATCTGTCTGCGGCAGCCTTTAGTGATGTCAACACGCAGGTCGACAGCATGATGTATCGCCCCTTAATCATGTTTAACAAACAAGATCAAGTTGATTATGCACGGTCGCTAGTATCTAACATTTCTTACAACAGCACAGGAACGCAATATGTGCTGACGCTTAGCAAAAAGTACAAATGGTCCAATGGACAGCCCATTACGGCTCAAGACGTGGTTTTCACCTGGAATATCTTAAAAGCCACCAGCGGCTCTTCAGCACCGTGGACCTATGGCGGCGTAGGAATTGGTGGACTGCCCACAAGGTGGCAAAACGTCCAAGCCGAAGGCAACGACAAAGTGGTTGTCACATTGACCACTCCGTCCAACCCTGATTGGTTTATTCACAACGGGCTTGGCCAAATTTGGCCCGTACCAGAGTCGGTATGGAACAAAGATCCTAACAACATGACGGCTGAACTCAAGTTTATTGAGTCAGTGGCCAACTCCCCGTCAAATCCCGTGTACAAGGTCGTAGATGGTCCATACCACTTCCAGTCCTATGCGCCAAACAGCCACTGGACATTTGTCCCCAACCCCTCATTTGGCGGACACAAGTCCAGTTTGAGCAAGGTTATCTTTGAATATGAAGCCTCTGACGACGCAGAATTCACGGCATTAAAGACCGGGACCGTCAACATGGGTTACCTCCCATTCTCATCATGGGGAGCTCGCTCGCAACTCACGAATGACGTCTTGACCATTCCTTATCAGCTCGGCTTCAATTATTTGATTCTCAATTTCAATCCCAAAGCCCCCGGTGGACTAGGGCCAATCTTCTCCAAGTTGTATATTCGCCAAGCCTTGCAAATGGGCGTGGATCAACCCGGCATTATTCAAAGTATTTTCAACGGCAATGCCATCGAAGAAGGAGGGCCGGTGGCTTCCTTGCCCAAAACCCCCTATGCGGATCCCGCACTATCCAAACCCCTGTACGGCTTTGATCCGGCTAAGGGGAAAGCACTGTTAGAGCAGCACGGATGGCACGAAGTTAACGGAGTCATGACACGCAACGGCATCAAACTGGAATTTACCTTCTTAGCGGTTTCCGGAGACCAAGCCCAGACCAACTTGCAACAACTACTGAAGAGCGACTGGGCCCAAGAAGGCATTGTCGTCAACATCCAACAGCAGCAGTTTAACAACATTATTGCAGACGCCAACCAGCAAGGCACAGACCCTGAGAAATGGAGCATGGCCGACTGGGGAGGCGGTTGGACTTATCAACCCGATTACTATCCCACAGGGGGAGGATTGTTTGCGACCGGCGCTGCCTCCAACTTCCAAGGCTACAGCAGTCAAACGATGGATACCCTGATTCAAAAATCCTACGCGCCGGGGACTCCTGCCCAAACGCTGCAAGCCCTCTATAACTATGAGAAATTCGCAGCGCAACAACTTCCGGTCATCTGGCTTCCGTACCCTGCGTCATCGTACGCTGGAGCATCCTTGCCAGAACACGCCAAGAACCTACACGGCACGGTCAGTACCTTCAACCCCATTACGGACATGATTTTCCCGAACTACTGGACGGTTTCTCAATAGGCTCTGCATGCACCTTGTACCCTTAATAAGGGGCGCCAATTCTGGCGCCCCTTATTGCTTAAGCCTTTATGACGGTTTGTTCTCTATTCACAACCGCGTTCCTCTCACCAGCCCATGGTCCCGGTTTACTCTAAAACGTTTACCGTATTGGTGTTGTCGTCGGTGTAGTAGACGAATAAATGTCCATTGGAGGTAACAGCATCGACACCAAATAAAGCCGAGCCCGCACCGGTCTTAGGATTCACCGGCGTATTATCCAACACCTTCTGCCCTGCGACATAGGCATGGCCATTATTCAAAGCGATTTCGACCAGGTTGTTGTTGCCCTGATTTACAACCAGCAAGTCGCCATTCAGCGGATCGAGGGTAATACCCGCCGGTTTCATCAATGCACCACCCTGGTAGATGAGCTGTCCTTGCCCTTGATTTGGGGTATTGGCGCCAGTCCACTCGTAGGCGCGAATGGAATTGTCTGCTGTGTCCGTGACATAAACCATGTGCGTCATCGGATCATAGACCATCCCTTGTGGCCCTTCGATGGTACTAGCCGTCGACCCTGAATGCGCCAATCCACTGCCAATCTCCATAAAATGGGTATCGGTGTTAAAATTAGGCGGAGCAAAACCATACATGGCATCGACTGTCCCATTGAGGGCATTCGTCACAAAGAATGCCGGCGTCGTTGGATTGGGAACGAACGCTTGCCCCCATGGGCCATCGAGGTTGCTTCCCGTTATCTCACTGCCACCGTTGGGAAATACACCGCCACCCGGCGTTAACACCATGACATTGCCATTCGTTCCCATAGTGCCAAAGTCTGCAACCCAAAGTGGACCCTTAGGGCTGACGGCCAACGCATCAGCTCCTTGCACATCAGATGAGAACGTCTTAACGCTACCAGTCTGGGGATTAATCGCTTCAATCGTAGTGCCCGCACCTTGGGCCCCTGCTGCATTCGAAAAGTTGGAGACCAGCAGATCGCCATAATAGGGGTTGGGCGCAGCCGAGGTGCCGGCAAAACTGTCGTAAGTGAGTCCATAGGGATTGCTGTCGCCATTCGTAGCATCGACAGTGCTGGCAACTTTTTGGATGGTATGCATGATGCTAACATTGCTATTCATCAGGCTTTGAGTCGACGATGCCATAGTCTGCGCACTCGTCGCCGGACTGTCAATAGATTTCGCGTACGCCACAAATTGATAGGCGCCATTTTCTGTTAACGGAACCGAAAAATTCGGATTGGATTGATATGGACCACTGGCTTGCCATACGCCGCTTGGAGTCTTCCACCATAGTTGATAAACAGGCTGACTCACGTTCGATGTCGCTACGGTAACCACTTCCGCAGGTCCGGATGCGCCTTGTTCGCTCATCATTTTGACAGACACGGTAGCATTGACATACAAACTGTCCGGCGCTGTGGCCATGGCCTTTGCCCAATCACCTTGTTCCACGTCTTGACGGCTTAGCGCGTAGGCGACAACCTCATAACTTCCTGCTTGGACATGGGGCAATATAAAATGCGGGTTAGCTGAATAGGATTGCGCCATTTTCCATTGACCCGAAGGTGTTTCAATCCAAAACTGGTACTCTGTCGACGAGGTCGCTTGACTGTCTTGCACGGTGTATTGAATCGTTTGCCCAATACTGGCAGTCTCCGCGCTTGCTTGTAAGACAGGTCCGGAACTTGCCGCATAGGCCGTTAATGGCAACCATGCCATAGACAAGGCAGCAGATGCCAAAATAATCCGTGAACTCTTCCCCATTGTCATGCAATAGCCTCCTTGATAAAAATGCCGTGTCATCACGGTTTTGGTAATTTGTTCTAACCTTCATTTAGCAATACGCTGAAAAGGTTCCCCATGGATGCACGCCAATGGGCTTCATCCAATGTTTTTATACGCTGAAAATATCATCCACGAATTCTGTCGGATTCTCATGCTATGATGACTTTAAGACTAAGACGACTTTCTTGGGGCGATGGATGAAAACGCAGGGAGAGGATGAACAGCGTACCGATTTAGAGTTAATGGTACGAATTCAAGCAGGCGATCAGGATGCCTTTGCCATTTTATATAACCGCTATGCCCCTCGCGTGCTCGGGCTCACGAGACGCATCATTTTTGATGACCGTGAATCCGAAGACGTGATGCAGATCGTATTTCTTAATATATGGCAAAGATGCCATGCCTATAAACCTGAGCGGGGGTCCGTTGAAGCCTATATTTTTCAAATTGCTAAAAGCCGCATCATCGATGCATTGCGCCAAAAGCGACGGGTAGTGACCGAAGTCTCTAGCACCTTTCTCGATGAGCCAGCGCCGTCTGAAGATGAGATGGCCAAAATTGACGCCTTATTGACGGCCAGACAATTGATCCAACCTCTGAGTTCGCAGGAACGACAAGCCATTATCTTGACGGTTTACGGAGGATTTAGTCAACGAGAAATCGCGCAAATGCTAAGGAAGCCCTTAGGATCCGTGAAGAGTTGGATACACAGAGGACTTCATAAACTGCGAACCGCATTGGAGACTCATCAAGAAACAGAAAGGAGAGAACCCCGTGGCCCATTTAACTGATGAGGCATTGCTCACAGCACATCGTCGCTACGGCCGCGTGCCCAAACACTTGCGGACCTGCCAATTATGTCAAAAGCGCCAAGCCGACCTACTTCGCGCCTTACATCAACTTGCACCGGAACCCTACGCGCACCCTAATGTCGATGCCTATAGCATTTTGGCCCAAGCCCACTTTACGCCACGTCCAAAGGTTTCCCGTATCCTTGCGGTGGTAGCTAGTGCAGCTGTTTTGGCAGCCATCCCAGTGGCCCCATCACATCCCACGTGGCCCACTCCTGTTGCCATGACGGCGTCAAGTCTACCGTTTAGCACTAGTCACGTCACTCTTCAGTGGCGACCAGGCGATATCATGGGACGTATCCACACCACAAATCTGAGCCCCCACTTGGGCCGAGTCCTCGAAGTCTGGATGGTCAAAGGACACCAACACATCCCTGTCACCGTGTTGCCTCTCACGCGCACACCCCAGACGATAACTTTTGCGGTGCCATACCCCGCCCGCGATGCGCGCGCCGTCGGCATTACCATGGAACCGGCCCCTAATATGCCGGTCCCAACCAGCCCGCGCATTTTCGGTTACCATTTCTCTTCCTAGCCCTCTCCCTGAGATGACTGCTCTCGGCATTGTTGAGCCATGCGCGCAAGAAAATCACGCACTTGCCTGGGTGTTTTAAGCGTTATTTGCGTCACGTTAGGAGCTTGGCTGAGCCGTGCCATAACCAGCGGCCGTTCATCCACCGGCCAGCACCAAATCCACCGTAAAAACTCCCTATCGATTTTTTCTGGACAGCCCGGCGCCATGTCCGGACGACTTCGGCCACGATATTGGACCAGGCGCTTTAACACTCTCCACAAACACAGGTGCCGGGGAAAATCCAAAAAAATCACGGTATCCGCAGCTTGCAGCCGAATATCCAATGTCGCCCCATAATTGCCATCGATAATCCACGTGGGTCTTTGCACGAGATTTTCTTGCAAAATTCGCCATTCGTTTCGGCTGGTTTCTTTCCAATTTGGATGCCAATAGACTTGGTCTAAATGAATGACAAAAATCCCCGTCAGTTCTTGTAATTGTCTCGCCAGCGTGGACTTACCAGCCCCACTGGGACCAATAACGAGAATTCGTTGCATAAAAGCTCCTTTCGTTGCGGGGCTCCTCTAGTATGCCGAACGAGCGAAGGTCTCTTCGCCAAACTCTAGGCTGCTGTGTATTCTGCTTGACAGCCCAATTCGCCCAAGCCCACAACACGAGGCATCCGTTTAGGTTTGAAGTAACCGTCCATAGTTTAACGCGCTTTAGACCGCGCCACATCAATCATACCAGCCGTAGTCCCTGTCTGTTCGTCAGCAAACCTTGTCGCGACCACCTGCGCTACGTGGGAGTAATCCCCAAATAAAAAAGAAGGCTGCCCCCATGGGGACAGCCCTAGGCCATTTAAGGTCAATTACTTGAACTCGCCGTAGATGACGCCGAGGGCGACGTGCTTGGAGCGGTGCTCGTACTCGTCGAGGGCGACGTACTGGATCCGGTGGAAGGCGCTGTACTAGGGCTAGTACTCACCGTCGTTGTCAAAGCCTTGACCTGGGCAGTCGCTTTGACAAGGGCTGCGAGTTCCGCTTGAAATTTGGCGATGACGTTAGATAACGCGGTCGGTCCAGATTGACCCCCCATCGTTGCTTGCGCATGTTGAGCTGCCATGACCGTTTGGACCGTTTGCGCTAACGTCGTTTTAATCGTCTGCAATTGCGTCAACGCTTGCTGCATTCCGGTCGCAGATCCTGTCGAGACCGTCTGCGATAAGCCTTGCAGATAGGCGCGAATGGCCGCGACATATTGCTGACGCGCCGTCTTTACCTGCATGATGAGGGCATGCATTTTTTCAACATCCGCCAGCACCTGAGACGACTGGCTGTGAGCGTGGCTGGTCGCCTGTTTTGGCAACGACACTACATGGCTGGGGACAGCGGTCGAACTCTTAGATGCCACAGAACTCGCCTGCGATACACGGGCCGCAACCCCATTAGATGTCGTAGACACGGCATGCGCGACAGCCTGACTGGGCAAGTTAGCTGGACTGTGTCCATGGCCTGCTGCCATGACGGGTACGGCCGCGGTCACCGCTAATGCCGCCGCCACAATAGGCGCTGTTTTCCACACGTTCATTATTCCATCACTCCTACCAAATGTTTTGTCTTGTTTTCTCGTTCAGGGATTTTGCAGTTCTTGCAAAAGCTGATTCAATTGCGCAACAGATTTCTGCAGTTGTTCGACGGTAGCCGTCGAAGCCTTCGACGATGTCGCTACCTTAACCGCTAATTGCCCATGATTTTGCACCACGCTAATATGAACCGCTGGTGATTTGGTCACCGATTTTGCGGTCACAACGGAACCAGATACAGCAGTAGGACTTTGGGGCGTGGCCGTCGCGGTATGAGCGACCCCACATCCCGCGGTTAAGCTCCCTATAATTAGGAGCCCGCCAACACGCCATCCGTGGCGTAACATGGATTCCCTTCCTTTCGTTGTGTCTTCATCATGCATGATTCGACACCACCGTAATCCTTCCTCTTTTTCCTACCGTGTTTTTACCACTAACCTCTTTTGGCCTTTTACGGTTCTGAAACGCCGAGGCGGAGTGACGATGGGCTTGAGCCGTCTCACCCGGCAAAATAATCTGGATACCAGCGTATAAAGAATTCACCGTCGCAGGAGGCTCCGTTAATCCAGGGTTGACTAACATTAAGACGCGCCGCTCCGCTTCATGTAAGGACAGCACCTCGGAAAAATGCAACATGTAGGGGCGAAGGTCTCGATACCGCCATACATAAGGCACGGCTTCACTTTTAGGCTCAGCGGGGAACAGATTGCCATAGTATTTCCACAAGGGAGCCGCCCCTAATTCTTTAATGGCTTCATACGGATCTTGTATCATTTCGATGCTCCTTCCGATGTCTTGTTACGTTCCGCTTCTAAAACCGCTTCTTTGAGCAATGCGCGAGCAATTTTTCCTGTCGGCGTAGTTGGCAATTTCTCTAGCACGACTAATTCTTCTGGCCATTTATATTTCGCGAGCCCTTTGGCCTCCAAATGGTGGCAGATGTCTTGAAGCGTCAAAGAGGCTCCCTCACGGAAAGACACCGCAAGACAAGCGCGTTCCCCCAATCGTAAATCGGGACGCGGCAGAATCGCGTGTTGAGCAATTTCTGGCAGGTCGGATAATAAGGACTCGACTTCCAATGCACTAAATTTCAGTCCCCCACGATTCAAGGTTTCCGTCGCCCGTCCCCGGTACTGAATCGTCCCATCAGCATTCCAACTCGCTAAATCTCCCGTACGGAGCCATGCCTCTGCATCCACCTGCTCCGCCGTCAATTCCGGATCGCCATAATAGCCATGAAAGAGATAGGGACTCCGGTAATACAAATCGCCGACATCCCCAACGGGCGCTGGAGCCCCCTCGATCAAAATCCGCACCTCCGCACCGGGAGCCGGAAGCCCCACACTCTCCCCAACAATGGCATCAGGTACGCCGGGCCTCGTAAAGATACCCGACCCAATTTCTGACATACCCCACTGAATCACTACTCCTGCATTCAAATGCTGACGTACCGCAGCAATGAGCTCTTTGGGAACAGCAGCCCCACCTGTACGAATCTCACGAACCGATAATTGATAAGAATGAGGATGGGCATCCAAAGCACTCATCATGTCGCGCAACTGCGTCGGAACAGCAAAAATAACAGTGGCCTGAGACGATTGCGCACGTTCTAGAAAGTCCATAACGTTCCAGTGCGCGATAAGGCTTTGCCCTCCCCCCATAAGCAGGCTGATATGAACCGATAAGATGCCAAACAAATGGGTAAAAGGGCTGCCACTGAGAATGATGTCCTCGGGCCGCGCCTTCCCTTCGGTGGCAGTAACCCAAGCATTAGACAGCAGGCCGTCATGGCTATGCACACAAATTTTAGGACGCGTCGATGTTGTACCGGATGACGCGATAAGCATAAACGGATCGTCCGGACGCACCAAAACGGGTTGCCACGAATCTTGCCGCCCTCGCTCCATTAACGTGTGGTAATCCTTCATGGCGGGGTGCGAGAACGACCCTCCCTGGGCTCCTACCACAATAATTGTTTCCAGAAAGGGAAGCGTTTCCAGCAGATGTTGTGTCAACGTGGATTGCTGATGGCCCCGAAATTGATCTGGCGTGATGACAACACGAGCTTGAGTCCGGGATAATAGAGCCGATATTTCCCGCTCCCCGTGCGCCATATGCAATGGCAGCATCACCGCGCCGCGCATGGCAATACCCACATGAGCCACTAAAAATTCCCACGAATTGGGCAAATGAACGCCAACAACATCCCCACGTCCAATCCCCATGTTGGCCAGAGCTGTTGCAAAAGCGCGAGCGTCTTCCTGCCATTGTTGCCAGGTATATGACCTTTCCCCATCGTATGCCGCAATACGGTGGCCATAATGCGCCACGGTTTTGTCAAAGACGTCAGGGAGTGTGTAGCCCTGAAGGTAGGATTGCAATGACACTGGAATGTTAAATAAATAATCTTTTTCCGTTAGCACTGGCCTTACCTAGCTAAGTTCTCGGGAAACAAATCGCGTTGTCCCATGGTTGTAGCCGTCTACATGCTCAAGACGAACTACATAGCCAGGCATCCTCCCTTCTTTGAGATCCGCTGCACGTTGCGCGTGAGCGATTGCGGTAATTAAAATTTACCGGAAAACATTATATATAATGTATTATTCATTCTAGCCAACCAAAGCCCCTGCCGCAAGACTCCAAACCTCGTAAATATTCCAAAGCCTCCTAGGCCAAGTTCTTACTTTCGTGCCATTATTCTCGCAATATTAAGCCCCCCCCCCCTCATTGACCCCTTACACAAGGCTACTCACAAATAAAACCTTGTTATTGGCATCATTTTTATTGAAGCCCTCTTTAATATAATATATTATATATGCGCATATCCTCCTTATCTCTATTTTCTGACAAACAGAGGTGAATTTATGAAGCCTGAAACAGCGATTTCTCCGAGTAGCGTGCTCTCCCGACTCGAACGATTATCCGTTTGGTCTATGCCCTATTTATTTATTGGCGTCATCGGCGTGGGTTTTTTGTTCACGTTCTACGACATGTTTGATATTAATGTGTCGTTTATTCAAACCTGCACCCAACTCGTCCATGGTTGTACGCCGGAGAGTTCGTCCACATGGCTTGGTTTGCCCGTTCTTTTAAACCTTGTCGGCTATGTCATCGGCACCTTAATTTTAAGCCCTTTGTCTGATCGCATCGGCCGGCGCGATATGCTGCTTGTCACCATGATGATTACAGGAATCGGCTCCTTATGGACAGCTTTTTCTCCCACCTATAACCAATTCATCTTCTCTCGCATTCTGACTGGCGTGGGAGTCGGCGCAGACTTGGCCATTGTCAATACGTATATCAACGAAATCGCCCCACGACAGGGTCGAGCCAAGTATACCTCCTTGATTTTTATAATGTCCTCGTTAGGAGCGTTTTTAGGCATTTGGCTAGGCTTGTTACTGACAACGCCTGCCACTCCATTTCCTCTGGGCTTGCCGTTTGCTATGGCTAGCGCCCATTACACCAATGGCTGGCGCACCATGTATTTGATTGGCGGACTGCTTGCTGTCACGGGCATTTTTGTGCGTATCCGCCTTCCCGAATCGCCCCGTTGGCTCATTACCCAAAATCGAATTCATGAGGCCAGCATGGTTGTGTCCCTCATGGAAGACATGGCGTCTTTACGCGGACCCTTGCCCCCTATCACAGAACAAGTCGAGCCACCAGCAATTGGAGAGCCTGCCATTCCCTACTCCGCAATTTTCTCCAATCCGCTCTATCTTAAACGGACAATTTTACTCATGGCCATGTGGTTTATCAGTTACGTGACGGTGTATACGTATGCAGCGGGGATGACCAGTATTTTGGTCAGCTTGCATTTCGCGCCACCAGAAGCAGGGCTGATCGCTGCATTTGGAACCTTCGGATTTATTTTAGCCACGATTGTCGCATTTTACACTGCAGAGCGGCTTGAGCGAAAATACTGGCTGCCGATTTCTGCCGTCATTTGCATATTAGGCGGCATTTTCGTTGCCGAAGCGGGATCAGATTTTGTGTTGTCTGTGCTGGGTTCCTCGATGATCTTTTTTGGCTTTAACCTCTGGGTCCCCATGACTTATAGTTGGTCGACAGAAAATTACCCCACTCGCGCGCGCACCACGGGATTTGCTTTGGTGGATGGCATTGGCCATTTAGGCGGCGGTGTCGGCTTGATGGTGATTGCACCACTAGCCTTACACATGAGTGTGATGTCCGCATTTTTGATGACGGGAGCATTTTTAGCCGTAGGCGCCATCATTGCACAATTCGGGGTCAAAACCCGCGGGCGCCAGTTGGAGGAAATCTCCCCGTAACTTTTCTGTCCGTAAACCCTACCTTGATTGGGGTCAAAATTCGAGTAGCGGCGGGTGACTAACCCGCCCCGCCGGGTAGAAGGGCTACTCACTTGGAGTAGCCCAACCCCCACGGAACCCAGCGTGCGGGTTTCCCGCACTGAGCTCTTCAGCGCTGAGTGGTTGTGAGACATAGGGTTCCCTCTCTGTCAGGATTTTCTAAAATACTTAAACACAGTATCTGGTTTTGTGTGGATCACGGTGGTCCCAACGCTTTCTTCGCGGACGCACTCATCGGAAAGTCTTTCGTCTTCCCGGTCTTCTGTTCGGTAATCTGAATGCGCTCCCGCCATTTCGTGGGCGTTTCGCGCACATCCCCGACGGTCAGGTTGAGCAGGTATCCGACGGCCAATCCATATGATCGAACGTTTAAAGAACAAGCGGTTCAACTGGCGGTGACACAACAAAAAAGTGGCACGCGAATTGGGCATGCCCAGTAAGACCTTAGGTAGTCGGCTGCCGTCGTGAGTCCCACGAATTCATGAGCGGCACCACTTTCTGGTCATGTTCGGCTCTGCAGCCCGCGCGGGTCTAGACTTCTCTCCCGTCACGCGCACCTTGCGGTGCGCCTGTCCGCTTTAGCGGTACCGCGAGAGACCTACCCGGCTAAGAACGTGTACGGTCCCTCCATCTACCGGGTGCATTTACGTGACGCGCGCTTGACCGTATTGGGCTTCATTCTGTTGAGCGAATTCGCCCCACGCGCCCCGCCTCGGATGCACATCCTGTTCGTCCGGCCGGAGGTTTGCGACCGGCTTCCTTCAGATCCCGCCTCGCGACGAGCACCTTGCCTTAAGCTATGGTTGGAACGGTCATCCCCCCCTTTGGGACTTTCACCCTAAAGCACACACCCATGCCGGACGCACCGATAAGCCGAGTGAGATTATATTCTCACTCGGCTTATTATTAGCAAAAACAATTTATGCGGTCACAGTGCGGGCCACGGTAAATTTGTTGAACCAGTCCCCCATATTGTTTGGTGGAGTGGCTGTCATCTTTGACACCCGCACGATTAAATCCCCAATCCCATCCACTTGCAAATGCATCTCGTCGCCAGGCTTGACTTCCCCCACGCCTTGCGGCGTTCCCGAGGCAATAATGTCGCCAGGGAATAAGGTCGTTTGATATGAGGCCAACGAGATTAATCGCCGGATGGAATAAATCATGTCTTGGGTGCAGCCTTCTTGCCGCAACGCCCCATTAACCCATAATCGAAAGGTCATGTGGTTGATATCCGGTATTTCATCTTTGGTAACAATCCACGGCCCAATCGGACAAAACCCGTCAAACCCTTTACGATACGGGCGATCTTCAGGCCCGCGCACGGACAGATCGAGCAATCCCGTAAATCCAAAAATCGCTTGTTCTGCCTCGTCTTCTGTAATGTTTCGCACTTGACGACCGATGATAACACCGACTTCCGCCTCATGATCCGTTCGCCGTTCGGCAAAGGGAAGCGTGATGGTCTCATCCGGCCCTGCAATAGATGAGGAAGGCTTCAGAAATAAGCCGTAATCTTCAATGGTTTTGACTTGTGTGCCGGCGTAGACGCCTTTGGCCCCCCCCATCTCTTGCTGATGCAATACGTAGTTTACGGGGGCAGCAATAATTTTCGAGGGCATGGGCACAGGCGCGCGTAAATGCACCTTGTCGAGCGGCTGCCGGGGGCCATTGGCTGCTAAATCTTCCCACTGCGCACGTTTCGCGTCAAACTGAGCAATAAAGGGGAGCATCCAAGCATACGGCCAACGAGGTGACCAATCCGGAACCCAATCGGTAATATCAACCACGCTGTGATCGACAATAAGGCCAACTCGCGCTTCATCAAATACGGCTAACTTCATTCGGTTTCCTCCTGACTACGATGACTGCTGAGATACTAATCGGCGCAACAATTCGGGGCGAACCGTCTCCGGAATAGGAATCGCCACGGGAGTTTCTACATCTTTAAATGTTACCCACGCCCGTTTTTCACGGCCATGCGCAATACGTTGACCACGACAGACAATATCGTGTAACAATGTCATAGACTTATTCCCGACGTGCTCCACCGTCGTCGACACTTCAATAGGATCGCCAAAATGCAACGGAGCAAAAAATTGAATAGAGGCCTCGAGCAAAGGAAAACCAATACGCTCCACCGTAAACCACTGGGGACTACTCTGTGCTAAAGACCCGATAAAGTGATGAGTTGCTTCATCAAACCAGGCAAAATAATTCGGATAAAATACGAAACCCGCCGCGTCGGTATCCCCCCATGCTACCTTAGTGCGCCAGATATCCTGCCCTGGTGTTGGTTCATCGTCCTGCTCCATACGGTCTTCTATCATGGCTACCTCTCCTTGCTCAGAAATACATCCAGGATTCTTTATTCGTCAGATTAATATGCAAGGCGCGACATCTTCTATATTATATATTATACTTTTTCTTGAAGACAATCTAAATTGTCATGATAACCACGAACTTGCGCTCCATGGCGAAACAACATGTGCCCTGCATAATGGATTGGGCCCATGCAGCATGCTAGAGCATTGATTTTGTCCGTTACAATTCATCATCCTAGGAGGTCAACCGGTGAGTTTACAAGATATCGCATTTCCCGCCATTGTCGTCGGCGCTGGTCCTGTAGGCATGACGGCCGCCTTAGCTTTGCGTCATGAAAATATTCCGGTCATGGTCTTAGAAGCGGAATCTCAAGACCGCCTACGTCCCGGTAGCCGTGCCATTTTTCTGCATAAGGCTACACTGCAATTACTCGAAGACATCGCCCCCTCGTTAGGGAAGACCATGGCACAACATGGAGTGGTTTGGCCGGTTAAGCGCACGTGGTTTGAAGGGCAAGAAGTATACACCAAAACGTATCCATCCCCTTCCCCCGATACTCTTCCCCCGTTTACCAGCTTGCCCCAAGTACAAATCGAGCAATTTTTATATCAAGCGTGCTTGGAGCAAGGAGTTGAATTTGTGTGGTCTAGTCCTGTTGAGACATTACAGATCGAGCCCACCGGCGTTGTGGTGAAAACCCGCAATGGCCACACTTATACCACGTCCTATGTCATCGGCGCTGACGGAGCCCATTCCACTGTGCGTCATGCTGCTCATATCGATATGGAAGGCACACGCTCTGCCAATACCTTTATTGTCGTCGATGTTTCTGAAGACCCCGATGATCCCCTACCGCTAGAACGCGTGTTCCATTACAACCACCCGCAAATGGATGGACGCAATGTCTTGTTCGTGCCTTTTGCGGGCGGTTGGCGCATCGATCTGCAATTAAAGGACAGTGACGTCGTCGAGGACTATGCTGGTCTCGACGCGGTACGACGTTGGCTTCCACTTGTTATGGATAAGAAATATGCGGACCGCATTACGTGGGTATCGACCTATCAATTCCTTCAAGTTGTCGCGAATTCCTTCACTGATTCTTTGTACCGTGTCCTGCTCGTTGGCGAAGCCGCCCACCTGTTCGCGCCCTTCGGTGCCCGCGGATTTAATTCCGGCGTCCCCGATGCCGTAACCGCTGCGCAAGCCATTCACCAAGCGCTGAACGCCAAGTCGTCCTCCGCAGCGCAAGAGGCTATTGCTCATTTTGCCGAGCAACGCCACCACGCCGCGATTTACAACCGGAACGCAGCCGGCATCGCCCTCGAACACATCCAAGGCGCATCGAGCGGCATGCAAGCCAAACGTTATGTCGCTGCTGCTTTGTCTCCTGCGTGGCCTGCACTCGGGCGCTGGCTTGATGAAGGACCATATGGACCGCGCTCCGGCCCATCTGCTACTACCAAATATTAAGAGAAGAGGGTTGCTAATGACACTGCCGGAATTCACCGTGTTTTACTCGCAATTGAATCCAGAGCGATTAGGCAAGGTTTATGACAACGCCTTAAAAATGCTGACCGACCGCCTAGCCAGTAGTCAAGAATCGCCGGAAACCTTGAGTCCCGTGATTCTTGACGCCGCTATGATTCTCAGTACACACTTGCTGCATGAATACCATAACTGGTTAGCCCAATCCCTTGCTTCCACTGCAAAAGACGAATAATAAACACAAAGGGCAGGCCCTGAACAGCCTGCCCTTTGTGTTTATTAACAAACGTTACGAGACATAAACTTTTTGTGCTTTAATATGGTAGTACTGGTAGTAATAGATATCAATGTTTTGGACGACGACCAACGCTTGTTTCTCACGGACCACCACTAAGCCATCATGACCTTTTTCCGCCATGTTACCACAGCCTTTAATATACTTTCATATGTCACGTGGGAGAGGTGAACGGAAAATGATTGAACCCGGTTCTAACACGAGGCCCTATCAATTGGACAAAGTGGTGGGGGTCATTGCCATTATGGCCTCGGCACTTTCCCAAGAATACGGTTCCGGTATCAACTTTGTCGCGACACAAAGCCTTAGCGTCTACCCTCGGATCGAATACCTCGTCCCTTTAGCCATGTTTGTTACCGGCTTATTCTATCTTCCTAAAGTCTTTCTCTTTATGCGCTTTGGCAAAGTCATGCCAAGAGCCGGCGGGAGCTATGTTTGGATTACCCGAAGCCTAGGCATGCAAATCGGCTTTATCGTCCACTTTTTATGGTGGGCCAGTTTAGCTTTCGCCATAGGTGTGCTAGCCTTTGCCTTTGGTACCTTCCTATCCGCAGGACTTGTCAGCGCAGGATTGCCAGGCGCGACCTTCTTTGTCACGCCATGGGGTCATATTTTGGCCGGAGCCGTAGCCATTTGGCTCATTTTTTGGATGCATTACCGCGGTATAGGGCATTATGCCAAACTGGTAACCATCTTAATGGGTGTCGTCATTCTGACGGCCGCTATCGTCATCGCTGTGGGATTCAGCAACACGCCCGCTACATTTGCACAAGCGGTACACACCAAATTACACGTGTCGTTGGTGGCTCCCACCACCTTTCCTGCCCCAAGCTTATCGGCATTTCTCTCGGTCTGCACCCTCTTCATTTTTGCTTACGGAGGAATCTCTGCGGCGCCGTTTTTAGGCGGAGAAGCCAAAGACAGCACGCATTCCATTCCCCTCGGAATTTTTTGGGGATGGCTTTCGGCAATCGTGTTGTTTTCTCTGGTATCCCTGGCCATTTTCCACGCGGCTCCCTGGTGGGGCGTCGTCACATTAATTCATCACGGCGATACAGCGTACGCAACCACCCCAGGACTGGTAGGACTCTTAGGATCTCCAAGCCTTGCCGCCGCTCTTAATCTATTAGTCGCCCTCATTGTTGGCAAAACCCTCGCTCCACAAATGATGGGCACATCTCGTCTCGTCTTTGCATGGGCCCAAGACCATTTGTTTCCGGCCCGGTTTGCCAAAACATCGAAATGGCACACTCCGGCGGCTGCTCTATTTCTCAGCGCCGTGATCGGCACCTTATCTTTAATACAGTCGGCGCTCGTCGGATGGTCGATCGGCGTGACATTTCGGTCCATTGCGATCTTATTGGTCCTAGCCCTGCTCGGCATTGGCGTGCTAAACCTAAGGTGGGGATCGCATTTTCGCCACAGCCATTGGCGAGAACCGATTGCCCATGGTTGGGCAGTCGTTATCGCCGCTGTCTTAGGAATTATTATTGCAGCCCTGTTAATTAGCAGCGTCCTCATCGTACCGAAAACCCCCGTAGTCTTCCAGCCTGCCTTTCAAGCCGTCGTTGCCATTCTCGTAGGAACAGCCATCTACCATTGGTCTGTAGCACACGCCAAAAAGAAAGGCATTCATATTCATGCCATTGCTGAGGACCTTCCTTTGGAATAGGACGCATTGGCCTTCCACTAAAAACCGCTCCGGATTCCTCTCACCGGGGCGGCTTTGGTCTTTAGCGTATTTGTCTTAATATATTAAGGCGCATAAGATTTGGACGCGGTTTTTGTCTTCCTATCGTTAAAAAGGCCACCGCCGAGGTAGCCCATGACAGCCAAGCGACAATCAGCGTGTCCCCCACGACCGTTCCCGTAACAAAATGTGTAATCAATGCAACCCCTAGCAAAGGTATCCCAACCAAGCTATTTACCAGATGGTGAGCACTATGGCGTTGTTGCCACACCCACCACACGGCACCAACTGCTACCCCCATTCCGCTTAAGTGAAACAGCTCCTGTACAAGAAGGGTAGGGTGAGCATAAGTGATCCACGCGCCCATATATAAATTGACGGCCAAGGCCGTTGCCATCCAGACCTCAACACGAGACGACAGAGCTGTTCGGGAAGTGACCACAGGATACCGCCATAACGCCAAAACCATCACAACTAGAACGCTCTGAGCCGCTAACCCTAACGGGGCTAAAATAGCCATAATCGCAGCCGGAACATTCCACAAGACTCCTAGAGTGCAAATCACAGTCTCAATAGCTAATAAGCTCAGCAATATCACCATAAAGCGCTTCCACTGCTGCGCATAACGGCTGTAGCGCCACGCACCGACTAAAAATACCACGAGAGCCACTACAAACCCTAAAGTCAGCAAACGATGTACATATTCAATCACCACAGCTGTGTTATCAAAACGAGGGACCACCGCGCCGTGGCACAATGGCCAATCCGCGCCGCATCCCTGGCCTGAATGCGTATCATGATCGATAAAGCCTGCAGCGTTCACAGCAAAGACACCGATGACACTGATGATGCCCATCGCTTTTAGCCATCTCAAAGATGGTGTGGTATTAGATCTCATAGCCCACCTCCGATTAAAACCTCCTTATTACATATCGCTTCGACAACCCCTTGCGTATACCATTTTCCTTCATATCCCCAAAGGGACTGAGAATGTCCATGGAGGATAGCTTCATTATAAATATTATTGGAAATGATTGGGTAAAATATGTCATTTAACTCAAAATACATGACACAATGGCGGTCTCAGACATGAGGCTGCCACTTGTCTGGGACCACCCACACTCTCCTCTTGTCAAATCCTGTCCCATCCCATGCCTTCAGGCTTATACAGTAACCGGTTAGAGCCTTGACTTCCTTGCCCCCATGTTTGGCTCTTTTTGTGCCCATGGCTCAAGGTTAGCAAGCATGGTCTAACAGGTTTCTACTAAGCCTTCAATGTTCAAGTCCCTGTCAATATTGTCCGAGCTGCTTCTTCGAACACCATCACCCCGATTTCGCAATCTTGGGGCGAAGACCATTCATCGCGAGCATGACTAACGCCCGCAGCACTTGGAATAAACAGTAGTCCTGAGGGCACGGATTGAGCCAAGATCATAGCATCATGTACAGCCCAACTATTGAGAAACATTGTTGGAATCTGAAGGCGAGCAGCAGCGTCGCTTAAGATATTGCGAATCGTAAGGTCTAACGCTACTGCCGCCTTATCAACCCTTTGCACGATAGCCCCTGCCGCCCATGAGGCTTGCCACCGGCGCAAAACCGCTTCCCGTATATCGTCATTAGGTGCGCGAACATCAAAAGAAATTGCAGAATGACCGGCAATAACATTAGGACTACCAGGATCCGCGATAATATCGCCAACCGTCCCCACACATTCATGGTCCATAACGGCCTCATGCAAGCCCACAACAGCCTGCGCTGCCGCAAGCAAGGCATCTTGTCTTTTGTCCATGGGCGTAGTCCCTGCGTGGTTTTGATGCCCCGTAAACTGCACATACCCTTGCGACCTTCCCGCAATCACGTTCACAATCCCTAAAGGAATTTGGCGCTCTTCAAGGATCGGACCTTGTTCCACGTGGATTTCTAGATACGCACAGATCGGCACCGGTCTTATGGCAGACAAGGATTCCCATGTCACCCCATACGCAGCCGCCGCATCCTCTAAACTGTGGTTTCCACTTGCATCTGCCATTGTCATAAATTCTTGGCGCGTCAAAGCGCCTGTGATAGCTCGGCTTCCTAATAAACCGGAATTAAACCGCACCCCTTCTTAATCAGCGAATGCCACGATGGCCACATTGCCATAACCGCCAAATTGGCATTCACGCAAGGACAAGAGCGTTTCTAGTGCCGCGGCTACCCCGTAGACTCCATCGAAATCACCTCCGCCCGCCACGCTATCTAGATGGCTACCGAGCACCAGATATTCTTGCCCTGGCTTAGGTGTCCACAGTCCCCAAACATTACCCGCCCCGTCGCGAAACGCAGTAAACCCCTCATACGTGAGGATCTCTGCCAACTCTCGCCGCGCCAACATATCCTCATCCGTCCATGCTACCCGAAATACTCCATTGTCCTGGCGCCCAATGCCTTGTAGTCTGTGAAAGTAATCCCAAAACCTTCGTCGGTTCATGGGCTACGCCCTCACTGCCGCATGCTGAAAACCAATAAACTGCCCATTAGGGGGCTGGCCTGTAGATTGATAGTCCCGAATAGCCCATTGGCCACCTACCATCACGTCCCGCGGAAAACCTCGAACGGCCCACCCTTCATATGGTGTATAATCGACACGCTGATGCAATTGTTCCACATGGATGGGCGGTGGAACCCTTTGAGGATCAACAATAATAATGTCAGCATCGCTACCGGGCAACAGTGCACCCTTATACGGAAAAAGTCCAAACGTTTTAGCAGCATGCGTCGACATCCAACCGACCGTGGAACCCAAGTCAATCTCTTTACGCTGAACCGCATTTAACAATAATGGCACCCGCGTCTCAATTCCTGGCCCTCCATTAGGAATCTGTCGAAAATCATGAATGCCGAGTTGCTTTGCCCCCTCCATGTCAAAAGGACAATGATCGCTCGAGACAATGCCAATGTCTCTTCTTTTCAATGCCGTCCATAAAACTTCCTGGTCTTTAAGGGAGCGTGATGGGGGCGTGTACACAAAACGCGCGACAGAAAAACTGTCCGGTTCATAGACTTGGTCATCTAAGAATAAATATTGCGGGCACGTCTCCGCTGCCAAGTTCGCACCTAATTGGCGCGCGAACGCGAGAGCTTGGACCGCCTCATGAGAACTCATGTGCACAATATATGCTGCCGCTTTGGCTAGTCTGGCGAGTTGGCCCACACGAAACACCGCTTCCCCTTCCAGTTCTGCCGGCCTCGTTATCCCATGATAACCCGCTTGATAATGACCAGCCATGATGGCGTCTTCGGCAATCACATCGATTACCGGACCATTTTCCGCATGAACCATGGTCATAACACCACTGTGACCTGCCGTTCGCAAAACTTTATAAATATCCGCATCGGAGAGCATAAGTTTGCCAGGATAAGCAGTAAATACCTTAATCGTGTGCACTCCTAGGGAAGGCAATAATGCCAGTTCTTTAAGCCACTGGTCATTCATTTCGGGAATGATGATGTGAAAGCCGTAGTGGGCCCACGACGCCCCACTTTTTTCTTTCCATCGTTCCACTAACGCGGGCAACGATTCCCCCGGTTGTGGCTGGATAAAATTCATGACGGTTGTCGTACCACCAAACACGGCGGCCTTTGTCCCTGAACCCATATCATCAGTCGTCACCGTGTCGCCAAAATCCCAATCGAGGTGCACATGTGGGTCAATCCCACCAGGGAGAACCCAGCATCCACTCGCATCCAATTCCACATCATAATCTTGACGATTCACATCACGGCCAATGTAGTAAACGCTTCCCTGGACAATGCCCAAGTCTGCCTGAATGAGTGTATCAGGCGTCAGACCAATGTAGCCGTTTCGAATTATCGTGCGCACGAGTAGCCCCTCCTACTGTCGATGTTGACGTTGTTATGCTCACGCGAACCCTCTAAAACAAAGTAGCGATGCGGGTATAGAACGTCTTAAGCGCATCGCCACTTTGTGATGCGTTAAAGTTCTGCTTCTTTGGGCTCTGGAATAACCGTAGCAACCACATAGGGTCTCATCAGCAACGCATAACTTACAAAACTAGCAACGATTCCGACAAACCACGAATACGTATACAAAACGTGCAGGCTTGGAATAAAAAGTCCGATAAAAGCTCCCAATAGCCCCACCCCAAAGGCCATTAGACCCCTGAGATTCCAGCCGTTTTGGTAACGAAAATCTCCCGACCGTTCGAAGAATTGCTCAACATCATAATGTTGGTTGCGTACGACATAGAAGTCCGCCAACATCAACCCCGCAACAGGCCCTAAAGCCCCACCAATGGCACCTAACACATCGTAAATCGTGGTGGCATTGTTAAACCACATCCACGGGACAAACAAGACTCCTAAGGCAATAGCTAAGATCCCCGCGCTCACAAAATGCAGTTTTCTCGGGAACAAATTGACTAAATCGTAAGCAGGCGATACGACATTGGCACCAACATTCACGGATAGCGTAGCGACGATAAGAGTCAAAGCACCAAATACCAAGATGAGAGGATTATGGAACCGTTGCAATAAATCGACGGGATTTGAAATGGCGCTTCCAAAAGCTGCTAAAGCCCCAGACGTCGTGATAATGCTAATAAGGGCAAAGAGGATGGCGGTAATCGGCAATCCAATAGCCTGCCCTACTACCTGATCGCGCTGGCTTTTAGCAAATCTTGTGAAATCGGGAATGTTCAGGACTAATGTTGCCCATACTCCAATCAGTCCGGTAACCGCCAAGGGAAACGCCGCGTCAAATGCGGCCGGTGATAGGTGACTTGGCTCGGTAAACAGGGGCCCTAATCCATGAGCAGCGTTAACCGCCCATACCACTGCAATCAATCCCATAATAATCACCATGGGGCCCGCCCATAATTCGAAATGTCGAATTCTCTCCATACCATGGGATATGACCAACGCATGCAAAATCCAGAACAATCCAAACGCAATCGCGACATTAGCCTGCAAGCCCAAGAAAGCATATTGTGAGAGACTGTTCCAACCCGGAATCAATAAACCAAACAAGGCATTGATGGCTAAGCTACCCGCGTAGCTCTGCACGGCAAACCAAAATATCGCGACAAAGGCACGCAATAACACGGGGATTTGTGCCCCTTTGTAGCCAAAAGCCGAACGAATCAATACCGGAAAAGGTAATCCATATTTAGCTCCCGCCACCCCATTCAACCACATGGCCAAGACCAGAATCACATTGGCAATTATGACAGCAAGCAAGGCTTGCGCCACACTAAAACCTTGGCTTAGAAGAGCCGCGGCGGTTTCGTAGGCGACAATATTGTGGACCATTCCCATCCAAATGGTGCTGTAATTCACCCATGTCCAGCGCCTCTTTTCTTTCGAAATGGGAGCAAGGTCGACATTGTACAATTCAGGGTCTTTTACCATCAAATCGTTGGCCATTGCCGCTCTCTCCTTTTTCATGTTAACTTCATGGTTAAACTATCATTTTTATCTATCATTACCGATATAGGATATGACAAAAATTTTTATTTCGTATGTTATTTATTACAAAAAGCTATTTACTTGTGTAATGTATTTCTTTCACTCAAAACTGATCGGCAGTAACGGTTAGCGTGGCCTAGTGAATGAATCCTGTAAGACGAAAGACCCATCAATACACGTTTACACGGACAACTAATCAACCAAATTCCTGTGCAACGCACTCATATATGTCGGAAATCTCTTGTCAGGCACGTCAAAAGAAGCCGCTCGCAAATCGTATTCTTTCTGGATACTCAGCGACTGCAGAATGTTGTGCTTTAACTGCCTTGGGGGGGCACTGAGGTTGATGCGAAAAGTTCCTTAACACTCGCAACGTGGATCACCCACAACGCACGCAGGCACTTGGAGCAGAAACCAAGTGGCGTTTACAGAACACACAAAATTAGAATTGAACTTATAATCCACCATGCGCTTATACGCAAGCAATGCTGCCTCATACTATTAAGGCTCTTTTGGCTTTCACGAACCAAAAGAGCCTATGTCTTGCAAACGTACGCCGAGGCTTTCGCTTCATTTTTGGCAACACGCCGGATCCCAGGCGATCTCTATAGCATCTATACCCTGATAGCGTCAAAGGATCCACTGCCCCTGCGTCACAGCAATACGCCTGGGCCAGGGATCCATTGCGGCGTGAAATCATACCATTCGCCCTGCGCATATGCTATTTGGCCATTAAGCCAAGTCGCTTGAATTTTCGCGGGCAATACTTTCCCACAATAAGGATTGTGTCGGTGGGCATCGTAGATAGTTGAAGACTCCAAAGAGTGATCAGAATGAGAATCAACTATGGCTAAATCCGCCCAATACCCTCGTTGAATAGCCCCCCGGTCTTGCAAACCAAATCTTTTGGCCACATTGGTACTAAGCAACGCGGACAGCCGTGGCAATGGGATTTGCCGCTTCAACCACCCTTCCGATAACAGGACTTCCACACTCGATTGTATCCCGGATATCCCTCCCCAAATTTTTGACACATCGCTCCCCGTTTTCAGCCCTGGCGGACTCGGGGAATGATCACTCGCGATCCAATCCACATAGCCCTTCGCCACACAGTCCCACAAATCCTCGACATTTTGGGCAGAGCGCAGCGGCGGGGCGCATTGATAACGTGCTCCCCTTGTCAAATAGTCCTGATCGGTCAAAGTCAGGTAATGCGGACACGTCTCTACTGAAACATCGACACCACGCTGTTTCGCCTTGAAAGTTTTCACCACTGTATCTGCCAAAGAAGCATGAACAATATGAATTTTAGCCCTCAAACGCTCTGCCCAGTATAAAAGTCGGTCGACCGCCGCTATTTCACTATCTGGGTTGTGAACCTGCAAATAATCTTCGCGCCGCCAGCCATTTTCAAGAAAACGCCGTTGACCATCCATTACGGATTGGTCCTCAGCATGCACAGCGATCAAGGCACCCGACTCCGCCGAAAAACGCAAAGCCGCTATGAGCGTCTCTTCATCAGCCGCAGGAAATTCCGGAACGCCAGAGTCTGCCATAAAAAGTTTAAATCCCATGACGCCCGCGTTCCACAATGCGCGCCATTGCTTTATTCCATTATTCGCTACCCCACCCCATAATCCAAAGTGGGTGCGACAATGCGCTTGGGCAGCCGCCAATTTTTGCTGTAAAGCTTCCCTAGTTGTGGTAGGAGGCAGACTATTCAATGGCATGTCAAAGATAACACCAACCCCGCCAGCCAAAGCCGCACGAGACCCCTGATGAAATCCTTCCCAGTGAGTACGTCCTGGTTCATTGAAGTGCACATGCGCATCGATCATGGCCGGCATAACGACCGCGCCCCGCGCATCATAACTTGCGGAAACTAATCCCTTAGCTAAGTTTCCTGGGCCAATCCTTTGGATGCGTCCCTGATCAATAGTTACGTGTCCCCACATCTCATTGTCCTCCAGCACAATGTGGGCATTGTAAATCGTACGCATCTTAGTACATGTCATGACGCGGCGCTCCTTCCCTTAAATCCAGTTCTTTAAGAAAAAGGAGCGCAACCCGCACTGTCAAAAGATCTTCGGCATCACTAAGCGACCGATGCAGCAAATCTTCCAACTTACGTATTCGGTACAACACCGTGTTGCGGTGGACATACAGAGCTTTAGCCGCTTCCGATGCCTGATTTTGGTTTTCAAAAAAGATATCCATGGTTTCCAGCAAAACAGCACGTTCCGGTTCTGAGAGTGTTAACAAGGGCCCAAATACTTCTGTCACAAAACGCGCACGGTCTTCGGGGGCAATCTGGCGAAGCAATGCTTGAAGACTTCGAGCCTGGTAGACGTTGATCACATGATTCGTAAGCGTCTTTGCGACCTCGCGGGCTTCTTGCAAAGACAATGGCAAATGACTTGCTGAAGGATATAATCGTCCTAAATGAAACGACACCTTAACATGAAAGTGAGCCCACAAAGCCTGGCTGGCCTCTTCTAATTGACGATAATTCCACGAGAAATCGTCTCCTTCCATCGACTTAGAACCAGGCGAAGCGATTCCCACCAACTCATCATCGTCAGAAGCCAGAATCAGTCCCCAACCCTTCTGGGTCAAAAACATCTGGAGCCATTGAGCCGTTTCATCCAAGAGCGAAACGCGTTGATTCCAATGGTTACCCATTCTCTGAAAGCCCGGTCCCGTTTGCACATGCACCACCATGGCACCATAAGGACCCTTGAACAATACGTGATCGAACCGAAATGGCGAAGTCAATGTCGATACAGGTGTCAACGAGCCTTCACGGGTCATACCCTCAATCCATTGACGTTGTTGGACGTACAATTGCTGCATGGACCAATACTGCTTGGCTCTCAATAAGGCAATGGCATGGATCGCCGCCGACAGCGCCATTCCTAGCGGTTTTCGCCGCCTTACAAGAATAATCTCTCCGTACCATACACCTTCCCGAATAACGGGATAGCCTTCTGCAGTTTCCCCACTAGCTACAAGTCCTTGAGGACTTCCATCACGCACATAAGAAGCTCTGTCGCGCAATTGCTGTGCAACCATTTCAAAAAGAGCATTATTTATGCCGATTTCATCCGCCAGTCTTTGACGCACGGAATCTTGGGCAGCTCGAAAATCGACCGAAAATTGCACATGACCAGGAACACAGTTGATCGACCCGTGAATGACTTCCAATATCCCCACAGTGGCTATACCAATCGGTTCATAGCGATACCCCAAGGTATTGATGGCCAAAACCATTGCACTGGCCGCGACCAAAGCATCTTGACGACGTGCCAACGGCGTCGTCCCCGCATGAGCACTGTCACCCCTTACGCTGACAAGCCATCGTTCTTGGCCAAAAATTTCAGAAACCACGCCGATGGCACACTGGGCATCTTCTAATTCTGGACCCTGCTCCACATGAAGCTCAATATAGGCTTCATAATCCGAACGATTTGCTTCTCCCATAGATCGCCAATCGAGGCCATTCATCTGCATGGCTTCGAACAAGCTCGTCCCTTGATCATCCACAAGACGCGCCACTTCTTCCGGCTGCCAAGCGCCCAAGATGGCTCGACTGCCCAAACATGTCATGGGAAAGCGGCTTCCTTCTTCTTCACAAAACGCTACCACTTCTAAAGATTTTTCAGGCACTCTACACCGCTTCTTAATTTGTGATAAGGCGAAAATTCCCGCCACGACGCCGTACACTCCGTCATAAGCGCCACCACCCCGAACGGTATCGAAATGCGATCCCGTAAGAATCGTATGGCGAGAACGGCCCTCAATCCGCCCATGTACATTGCCTACCGCGTCAACCCAGGGATTTAATCCTTCCCCGCGCATTAACTGCACAAGGTGTCTCTGTGCCGCTGCCCATTGAGGGGAATACAGGCGCCTTGTAACCCCTTTTCGCGTCGGTTCTTCCGTGTATTGGGCTAACTGTTGTAAATCGTCTTCTATTCTTCTGTATGGATTGAGATCAATCATGCTCATCACCTTTCGCGGTCAAAGCTAGATCAACAAGACTCGTAGGACCTTTACGCCACAACGTCGCCACGACGGTTGAAAGTACCAACATGGCCCGAGATGAATCGGCCATGGCAATGTGTTCATCAGGGCCATGCGCCCCCATTTCGAAAAGATTGGCTTGCCCCGCCCCATAACAAATAGTCGGAATCTGTGCTTCGCGATATTGATAGAACTCGGTAATCAGTTCCGCCCCGGCTTTCACACTGTCGCCGCCGCGTTCACTGACAGCGGCATGCCGCGACCGCCCCCTAAGCACAATGGTCCACAAAAGAGCCCCTCCGTGTCGATCCACTACCACATCAGCACTACCGGGGCAAATGGCCACCGTGTGGGCAGGCCATGAGCCAAGTGCCAACAGGCGCTGGGGACCAAGGTATCCCCCTGTTTCCTCATCGCCAGTGAGCATGACAAACACAGGAAATGAAGGCCTTACCATCTGATATGCCATATATACCGCATACAAATATCCCATGACGTCGGATTTTGACACAGCAGCACCCCGGCCATAGATCACCTCATCTTTCAGGTGGCCGCTGTAGGGGTCGACACTCCAGCCCTCCCCGGGAGGCGTTGTATCAAAATGCGCATTAAGAATCACGGCCTGATCGGCGTCTGGACCGATTCGGGCTAAAACATTCACCGCTTTCCTCACATGGTGCTGGTGCGCTAAACTGTCTGGCACATGATCGATTCTAACGGTATACCCTAATCGCTCGGCGACTGCCGCTACATATTCAGCGGCCAACGTCATATCCGCCCCAGGGTTTTCACAACGCACCTGCAATAGACCGCGAAAATCTTCAATAAATTCTCTCATAACGTGATCTTGAAGCCTTTGCATCTCAGCGAAGCCGCTTATCCCCATCGCACACTCGCTCCTCACACCAATTTTTTATCCAGTCCGCCGCCGCCTCTACCCCATCTATAACCGGATAGGACCAATGCGGCGTGATATGAGATGTCAGCCCCGTCATCGCCGCACATCCTAAACACAGAGCATACGGCGTAGAGGGATCCGCATCCACCAATTCTGTCCGAATCGCATCAATAGTCGCAGAGGAATTCGCAAAGAGGTCGGCCGCCGATGCATGGACAGCCCGGACAATGCCCTCCTGCTGCCGCTGGGATAAATAATTAGACAACACAGGAATCCATGAATCACCACTTGTTACAATTAAGGGGGGAATTCCAGCATTTGCTGAAGCCCATAATGATGCTTGCAAAATGCCAATAACAGGTTTATGGACCAATCGGTCCCGCAAGACCGGAATTAATGGATGGTCACTATAACACGCGACAATAACGGCATCCATTTCCGCAGGCAGTTCGCCTAATTCCTCCATACAATACCAAGCACTCTCCCACGCATCCCGTTCAGATTCAATAGAAAGCGGGCCCCTTGTCGGACAAAAAGCCACGATTTCCGCCTCTGGCAGCTTGTTGCGGACCGTCTCGGCCAATGCGTAAGATAATTCCACCTGCGTATTTGGATTAATAACAAGAACTCGCACGCAACTTGCCCCTTTCTTTCCCACAATCAGCGCCTGACGCCATGCGCCCACGACAAGACCACCCGTTAATATTGTGATCGTGTCGTAGGCGCCAAGCATTGTTATATCCTACAAAGCTTTTGGGGCCATTCGTGACAAATACCATTGCAGGGTCTTTACCAGTCCCCTGACAACGTCGAGACAAACATCCCACGACCTCATACGTATCTTGGGAATACACATAACCTATTTGCGTTGATTACTGGCATTTTTGACAAAACATTTCGGACCAATCCAAAAAATGGTGATATTTTAGACCAATATGTGGTAGATTATCATGTAAGTGCAAGACTCTTTTCTCGCACCTATTGATATTTAACCCCATCTCAAACACGCACTCGTGAAATACAACATCGTTGCCATCAAACTCATTCTCTTGGCCCCAATCGGGTGCCCTATATATTCGAATAAGGAGGCACTTTATGTCCACCAATCCCCGCCCTCAACCGGCGAGCGAAGTTACTGTCAGGTCCGTGGCCAGACGTAGTACAGCGATGTTCGTACTCATCGTCATCATTTCTGCTATTCCCGCGTTTCTTGAAGGGTTTGATACCAATCTATATACGTTTGGCTCGCCCTTTGTCGTTCACAACGTGCATGGCACTGTAGCGTTATTAGGTGAAGTGTCTACCGGTTATGCGTTTGGCGTGGCAGTGTTTAGCTTAGTTGGCGGCTACTTATTTGACCGTTATTCTGTCAAATACACCATTATGACATCGGTCGTCATCTTTGCCTTCTTTACCGTGTGGACCGGATATGTTACCAGTCCCACGGGCTTATTTATCGCCCGCCGGAGCCCGGGGCGTGCTTCTATTTTTATGGTTTTCCCACCACCATGGATGGCTTTGGTCCTGATATCACATCAAAATTCACGTACATGCCCACGGCAATATGACCGGGTACCAAGCAAGCCAACTCATAATGTGCAGGATGAGAAGGAGTCCGGAATGAGAATGTGGCCGTGCTCCCTGGCGGCAGACCTGCTACCGCCTGCGGAATAGCAGCACCCTTGATTATGGGCCCTGTAGGATTTTCTGCGCCCGCTTTAACCAAACCAACCGAATGCGGCATGTTCCCATCATTGGTAAAGTTCACGGTCACCGTGTAATTCTCCGGCATGCGAATGGTCAATTCCCCAAACGAATACCCATCAAAATCGAATCCACCATTTTCGTTGTTATAATCGGCATCCATAGCCAATGTTGCCGTTTTATGGTTAAGGTTGTCTTGCAAAAATGTATGAGGATTAGGACTATGAGGGACAGGGGGCAACGTTCCGGTTTGCCCCGAAGATACCGACGTCCCCCCTTGAATTCCACACCCTTGGACTAAAAAACCTATTGTAAATACCGCCAAAGCCTTACCCATTCTAGAAGATCTCATCATTATTCCTTCTTCATCGCGGCAAAATCAAATCACAATGTAGTATACCATGAGCAGGAGCGCTAAAAGGCTTTCCTCATCAGGCCCCACCCACAGTACTAAGGCAAGAGATGGTGTTGATGGGCCCACTGGAGAGCTTCTTCACGACTATGGGCTCCAGCTTTGCGCAAAATACTTGCCGCATGAGCCCGAGCAGTCCCTTCGCTAATTTTTAGCATGTGCGCTATCACACGGTAGGGGTGGCCGTCTGCCATCAACCGTATGACTTCGTGCTCCCTGGGCGTCAATAGCACAGACGGCAGCGCCGTGCCTGAAGTGCGAAGCACATTGGCCAGCGCTTGGGCAAGTCCTGCGCATTGGCCCGGTTCAAAGCGTTCGGGCATTTGACCTAAGAGCTCTTCCAACGAGCTATTCCTCCAGGGCTCCCCAACCCCATGGACCACCGTTTCGTGAATTAACGTAGCAACAGCGGCTCGAACATCTCGTTGCCGCGAACGCATAATGTCTTCAGGCAGCGCAACATACCGCAACATCCGTCCTAGAACCGCAGACATCGCCACCACTAAAACAATAAACAGGGGCCAGGCTGGATGGGGAAACCACCCCACCATGCGATGCAACGTCCAGATGCGCACACCAACCAATCCCACACTGACACCAAACACTTTATGCACGAGAGTTTTCGTCCCCATATAACTCAGTTCCATGACGGGGATAGCGGCAAGCAACATCGCCGGCACATGGGAATTTGTTAAATAGACCACGTAGAATCCTATGGCGTAGAGGCAATCACGCCAACTCGCCGTACATTGCCATTGCTTAGATGCATAAGACGTGCAACATAAGGTAACATCCAAGGCTGCTGCGCCGCCAATAACAAAGGCTGGCTGAACGTTGCGCACTCCCGTCAGAATTTCCGCCAAACACAAGATGGGGAGAATATAACGAGCCACTGCAACAAATTGTCTTGGAGCCCATAAAGTCATCGGCACATTTTCACCTCCTTAAATTCTCTCTACACCTAGAGCCTCCAACATCGCTCTCATTATCCAAAATCTGCCTCGTGAATTCAATATTGCCACTGCCCTTATTAGTCTAAAAATAAGAACTAATCCAATAGATTATAAGAATCCTATGGCTCCATACTGACATTGCATTTCGCAAAGAAAGGAGCCTTCTTATGAAAAAAATCATTCGCGCCACACTCAGCACTCTGAGTATTGGCGCCCTAGGCTTTTTGCCCGCGTCCGTCTTAGCTATGACGCATCACACGACTCTTCATCCGACATCATCGGCTTCACCTTCTGCCACAGCAGCGACAATGGCCCTCCGTCTTTTCCCTAGCGGGACTAACAATGTGATTTTGTGCTCGTCGTTGCCATCCCAGGCACAAACCGTGGTTGCCGCGCAAGGCCTCGCCACAAAAATAGGAGCTGCGTTATTGTTAACGGAGAATGCGGTTGACCTAGGACAAGCCACCGCTCATGCCTTGAGTTTAATGACGGTTCCTCAAGTATCGCCAACCGGAACCGTCCAGCCGTATCAACCACCAGCCGGAAAACCCACCGTCACTATCGTTGGCAATACGTCCGCCATCAGCGCGAGCCTTGAGCAAACACTTAGAGCTCAAGGCTATCCCGTGGTGAGAATCTCAGGGCACGGTTCGTTCCTGATTCAAAAGCTTATCCACATCGTCGCTCCTCCCATTCCAAACGCCGCTCAATTACCGGGGTTTGCCCAATCATGGGACGTATACGCAGGCTCTCCATCTCATAACGCAGACTTCCCCGTACCCGCCACAAGCCCGAAATGGGAACAGACGGGAGTTCAATGGAATTTTGCCGAAGATTCTGCTGTACCCCTGAACGCTTCCTTTCCTGACCTCGCCAATTTAGGCGCACGTGGTGCCCCAGTCAAAATGACCCAAAACCTCGGCAACGCCGTAGGGGTTACGGCGGTTGGCGGCATTATTTATGCGGAGTCTGACGATTATCACTTATACGCCTTAAACGCCCGCACAGGAGCTTTATTATGGCAAACGGGTCCCTTGGTCAACAATCTGATGGGTAATCCGATCGTCCAAGGCAATATGGTCTATGTCACAGCCGGCGATACCGGATTTCCATTCTCCCAAGTCCTAAAATACGAATTATCGGGTGGACAAGCCTCATTAGTTCGCGGGCTCATGTATTCTGCGCTTTATGCCTTTAATCGCTACACCGGCCGACTCGTGTGGCGGCAAGATTTCCACGGAAACGCCATGCCCTCCCCCGTTATTGTAGGCCAAACGATCTACGAACCAACGGGCGGCGGCAATTTGTGGGCACTGAACGCCAACACGGGACAATTGGAGTGGAAGACGGCTCTAGGCGGATTCGACAGCATGTCGAGCCCCAACGTCTATGTCAATCCCACCACCCACCAAACCGAAATTATCGTGGGAACGTCTGATAGCAATCATGTCGTGGCGGTCAATGCTACCACCGGGCAAATCCTTTGGACTCAAAAAACAGCTCTCAACATCTTTAATACCGGCATGGGCGACAATTCGCCCACCGTCGATGAAACGCACAATCTTGTTATACAAGATTCCGTGGTCAACTTCGACAAAACTCTCGGAACTACTAATTTGGCCGTTTATGCCATGAATGCTACAAACGGATCCGTCTTATGGTCGACCAACCTGGGTGTAGGCAGCGCTCCACCAGCTTATAAAGCTGGGGTCAGCATGGTACACGATGGCATTGTCTATGTGGGCTCCCCCGTCACTTCTACCTTTTACGCCTTAAATGAATCAACCGGATCTATTTTATGGACCTTTCCCTTTGTAGGCGCAGGACCAGCAGGCGCTGGACGCGGCAACGCCGTCATCGCCGATGGGGTTCTCTGGGTAGCAGCAGGCCCGCAGATCTATGCCCTAAACCCTTACACGGGGCAAGAACTCGGCCACTATACCCCTGGAGGTCGATTTGGCATTGTAAATCCCGTGATTGTGGGCGGCACCATGTATGTCGATAATTCCTACGACTGGGTTCAAGCCATTCCTTTAAAAACAATTGATCCAAGTGTCGTGCTACAGCCTTAAATCTTGGTGACTATGAAGGGAGCTGTCCCAAGCAGGGACAGCTCCCTTCATATGGCCTCTTCTTTTGTAATGGAAACGATTAAGTTTGCACCCGACCGGCTCTGTGAACGCGCCCATCTCATACATGCCGCCAACTCCACGTATTACTGCCTACGTTTTTCTAGGTGGTACCTTTTGCAAAAGAATCATTTCGCATTGTGTAAAAAAGGAAACCGCTTTAATCTCGATTTGTCTAAACAATAGCTCACACGATGTCCTTTGCTCCGGCTTATCTAAATCACCAAAGAGTCCGACCCAGAATCTCGGAATGACTGCATCACCCTATAGGTCTTGGCCCATTTCTATCTCCGTTTAATCTAGCGACAGGCATTTAAAACCATCTAAGCTTTAAATCCTATAACCCTTAACTTGATTTAAGCATTATTTTACCTAAATATTCTAAATAATCCGTTGACTTGTTCGTCCTTCCTTCCATCCGTATCGACGTCCCACAACGGCGTCATTTATGTATCCGATACCGCCACAAGCACCTTATTTGCCATTAACGCGAAGACAGGAGCTGTTCTTTGGCACAGCGCAATCCCCAACGTCCTCTCAGCGGGAGCGGGAAGAGGCGCCCCCACTTACGCGGACGGTATCATTTGGATTGCGACGGCGCAGAACATCAACGCTTTTAATGCACGCACGGGAGATCTTTTAAGCAGCTACCATGTCGGAGGGCGTTTCGGCATTGTTAATCCCGTCATCGCCGGAGGAACCATGTATATTGACAATAGCTATGATTGGATTATGGCCATTCCCTTGAAAAAAATCGTGCCTCAGATACGTCTGTAAAACTAAGGTCATGACCACAGCGTACCCGTAAGTGCGCTACGGTCATGACCCCTCTACAGGCTTGTCACCTTTACGGCACCAACACGGCTCTGCCCATAATTTCTCCCCGGTCCAACATCTTGAGAACATCTGGAGCATCCACCAACGGGTATTGTTGTGCAGAAATCGATACACGGCCTTGCCGATGCAGTTCCATCAGCTCAACTAACTCATTGTAGGTCCCTACCAAATTACCTACGATATTAATTTCCCGATTTACAAAATCTAGCGTTGGTGTCGACACCTGGCCACCATATCCAATGACCGAATAGGTGCCTCCTTTCGCCAGCATAGAAGGCGCCACGGCAGGGGTGCAATGTTCTCCCACAAAATCGAAGACAACATCCGCACCACGGGGAGCAATTCCTACGACATCTTTTAGCCCCCCATCCGAACCCGCCAACACCCCATAATGCGCGCCCAATCTCTCGGCAAAGGCCAGGCGCGCTTTGTGCGTGTCGACCGCAATAATCTTAGCCGGCGTCAAGGCCCGAAGAATTTGGATAGCAAAATGGCCCAACCCTCCAACACCGATAACGACCACAAAGCTCCCAGGATAGAGCAATGGCACAAGTTTCTTCACCGCATGGTAAGCGGTAATACCGGCATCTGCAAATGGCGCTAACGCGACTGGATCAATATCTGGCGACAAAGGAACCACGGCGCGCACCGACGTTTTCATATACTCAGCATAACCGCCATCGGTCCCATCAAGTCCCGGAAAGCGTCCCGCTATGCAATGCATATCCTGTCCAGCCCGGCAAGCGGGACAAAGACCACAAGACATCAACGGATGCAAAATAACCGGATCACCCGGTTTCAAATGCTTCACCCCAGATCCCACTTGCTCTACCCATCCTGCATTCTCATGTCCAATTGTATAGGGCAAGACAGGATTGGCCAACGCATCTTTCCATACCCCTTCAAGAATATGGAGGTCCGTTCGGCACACTCCAGCTCCACCGACTTTAATAATGACATCGGTTGAATCTGTAATTTGGGGGTCTGCGACATCATCAATCGTAATCGGTTCGTTATATCCATGGATACGAGCGGCTTTCATCAGTTTCACGGCGTAAGACCCTAACGTTCAAACCAGGACCTTCCCGCCAATTCCCCCCCTTCTCTTCCTTTTGGAGTGAACACCTCGGCGCCGGCGTTTTTCGGTGTGGAATATGAAGCACGCCCTAAATGCTTAATGTTACGGATATTATAGACTATTTCACTAATGAGGGTATCCGTATTTTGCGATTGATCGGCTGTTGCCGTCTCTTGGTTTAACTAAGAGGGCTTCGGGTGACCTGACCGGAGTGATGTGTAAGGCGACACAACCCGTTAAAGTGATTGTGGTGCGGATGTCTTGCGCAGAACGCTAACGCCGACAAGAATAGCTCAGCGGTCACTTTCCACCATAAGTTCCTCCAATCGCTGCGTAATATCCGTTCGCATAGCCCCATGGAGTGCATCCGTATATTGTGTGATCGGCATTTGCCACATTTCGGCGGGGTATCGCCACACCGGACGCCATCTCCGCTCTTCAGGTTCCCATGCGTACCGAGGAATCACGTGAGCATGAAGAAATTCATCGGAGTTCCCGTAAATCGCGTAATTCATGCGCCAAGGCTGGCACACATCGGCCACCGCTTGGCCTAAGAGAGCCATGTCCGCTAAGTATTGGTTGCGGTCCGCCACTAATAGGTCTTCGAGCGCATGCACCTTGGGATAGGCCAACAACACACAATAACCCGGCAGGAACTGCGTATCACCGATGACCACATAGCCGCTTTTCATTCGGGCCATAATCATTGGATTCTCCCCGCGTTCTATCGCTCCAAATCGGTCTTTCTTCCATTCATCGTGCATCCATAATCAACTCTTTCATCAAAATATAGCGCAGCGGATACGTCGGCCTTTAGGCCGGAGATGAGCCGCGTAAGCGCCCCCCCCTTCTCCATGGCCCATAATCCCCATAAAATGTGACCATTCGGTGGACAAGAATGGCCCAAGAGTCCCTGTGTGTTACACCGCGAAATTGATACGCTGACACTACTGGGCGGATCCTTAATGTGTAGACGCCCCGCAAAACGAAGGGAGAATTGAAAATGGCCGATCAAACTTCTAAGGCAGAATCTGCAGTTATCGGTATTTATGATACCCACGAATTGGCTGACCAGGCAGTCAAAGAATTGCAACATGCGGGATTTGATATGAAGAAGCTCTCGATTATTGGCAAAGGTTATCACAGCGAAGAGCAGCCCATTGGCTATTACACCACGGGCAAGAAAATGGAAGTCTGGGGAGGCATTGGCGCCAGCTGGGGTGCCTTATGGGGAGGGTTTTGGGGTCTATTAATGGGTGCTGGTTTTTTCATGATTCCAGGGGTTGGGCCCGTTTTAGCCGCTGGCCCATTGGTCGGTCTCGTCGTGGGAGCATTGGAGGGTGGTGTGGTAGTCGGAGGGCTCAGCGCGCTGGGCGCCGCTTTATTCAATATCGGCGTACCCAAAGATCGCATCGTTCGCTATGAGAGCGCGATCAAAGCGGATAAATTCGTTTTGATTGTCCATGGCTCGGATGACGATGTGGCTCGTGCCAAAAAAATCATTGACCAAGCCCATGCCACCGAAAGCAGCATCTACTCCGCATCATAAAAGACGCGCAGGAGGGACCAAAACGCGAGTTCCCTCCTGCCACTTCCATGTCATTACGGAAGAATATGGGCCTCAACATCCTGAGACGAAGGGACAGCCGTAGCCCCAAGGTTCTTTGGAACAGGGTTAACATCAAAGGTCACCACAAACCATCCGCGATTCGTAAACGCCTCAATAATTGTCCATTGAATCTTTCCTAATGCCCATAAGTTCCCATCGCGAAACACCACGTCTGAAATTGGTTGTCCGACTAAAATCGTTCCAGGTCCCTCTTGCAACTGGTAGCCTGCAGGCAGCATCACCTTAGGCGCTAACGATTGTTGAGGGGAATAGGCGTGAAATGCCGTATACAGGACGGGGCCGTGTGATTTTACCGAATAGACCGGCACGGTATATTGCGTTCCGACTGCCACCACGTCAATTTCATGGGGATCACTCTGTTGGAAAGACTTAAGACCCATAGTTTCCGTGAATAACGTCGGAATATAAAGCGATTGAAAGCCCGGATCTTGCTCGGCAATATTTCCATGCAACTCTTGGTTTATGGTGACAGGATTAGAACTATTGAATGTTGTGCCCGCCCCACGCAGAATATCTTCACGAATCCCCCTAAAGCGCGACGGATAAGCCAGGTGGCGAATCGTATCGACCATAAGGAGCACTGGATTATTGCGCGTCGTGGTGCCTTGATAATACCAGGGCACAGACTGCCGAGGTCCAAAAATCTGACGCGCGGCACCTGTAGAAGAACTTGTCAAATGAGGAAGCCCCGTCGAGAGTCCTTGAGCCACAAAGTTCGGCACGTCACGGCGAACGGCTACAGGAATGGCCGGCTTTAACAGGTGCGTCGGTGACAAAACAATCTTCGCACTTACGCCCCCCGAGTATTTGTTATCATTGCTCGGATGCGCTTCATGAAGTGCAGGCGCTGATGTCAACGCGGCCTGTTGACCGCATCCTGTAAGCAGTCCCGCAAGTCCCAGCCCCAATCCCATACCAACCCACCGACTAATGCCCACGCGGTGAGTCCTCGATTCCGTCCTATGCATCATGGTGCGATTCCATTCTGGCTGCGCCATGCCATGAGGTCATCCCACCGGCGCCGTATCCCGTCGTCCGCTTCATCCATGGCCCGCGCTTTTTGATAGAGACTAACAGCTTTATCTGGCTGCGGTAGCGCCCACCGAAAAACCGGGTTATATTGATCGCCCCACCAAATGAGAGGCCATGGGTCATTGGGATAACGGTGGTGCAATGCCGCAAAAACCTCATCCCCCTCAACGAAATTGCCCATGAGGAATAACGCATCGCCTCGAGCGGCTCGTAAAGACGCTTCCTCTTCGGAGACCCAATCTTTAAACCGGACAAGAACGCCGTCAATAAAATTTAGGCAACGCCCCGCCATCTTGCGGTCGGTATACATCGCATTATGCAAGAGATCATGATAATCTGAAAGCCACACGCGAAGCTTGCTACGAAGCGCAGGAACGGCTGTCACCTGGGTGACATTTTGTTGCTGGATGACTTGCCAGATCTCTTCTCCGGTGTCTATTGATTGGGTTATTTGACCCCTTTCAGCCATGGCCAAAGCTTGATCTAATAATTCGGCAAGCCCACGTCTTTGGCCCTTCACGTGTTCAGGATCCTTATCAATACAACACTTCTTATACTTCTTTCCACTGCCACAAGGGCAGGGATCATTGCGTCCCGTTGTCAATGCCCATCCTCCACGACGATCTGTTGTTGATGATTTCCCCATCTTGTCATTAATCATATCATGCCTGTGCTCGACCATTTTCCCGAAACTCCAAGCACATGCCCACTAAGCCACTCGTGTACGTTTCAGCAGCCACGGGAACCCCGTGAGCCGCTGAATCCCCCCGGGCATGTGGTTTATGACCCATAGTGAGACACCTTCAAGAGGCCTTTAAGGAACGCGATGCAATGCGTTGTCATCAGAACAAGGTGGTGGTGTGTGGGCATATGCAGTGCGGTTGGGCTCAACCTAATCTTCCCACAATCTTCACCCTCTAATCGCCTAGTCTTAATGCCCAGTTGATACATTGGCTTCGTCACATAAGCTGATGAGAAAGGAGAATACCATTGTGGCGCAGCATTGCTGGGTATGGGGACACCGCGGATATCCCTCGTGTTATCCAGAAAACACAGCTGCGGGTTTTGCCGCCGCTATTGCCGCAGGAGTCAATGGCATTGAAACCGATCTGCAATTGACGGCCGATGGCGAGGTAGTCCTTTTTCACGACACTCACTTAGAACGCGTCACGAACCTAAACGGCTTGGTCCGGTCGAAACGTTGGTCCGAACTTCAATTGGCGCGGGTTCGGCGGCCCAACGGCGACTTATCTACAGAAAGTCTCTTGCGCTTGGAAGATTTGTTTCGTTTGTTCGCCAAGACCACCCAGTATTGTTTGGAACTTAAGCCCGTAAAAGAGACTAGAAGGACGTTGGTGGAGCGTACGATCGAGACCCTTCAGCAAATGGGGATGACCTCACAGATTATGATCTCATCCTTTGACGTCGCCTCTTTGCAACTGCTAGCCACCCATATGCCCGATATTCCCCGAGCATTGGCTATTAGTCCCTTCGATGTCGATACGTGGCAACAGTCCATGTCCGCATGCTCTCCCCAGTGGGTGCATCTGCACTATCAGGATTGGGAGTCATGGCAAGCGCTTGGCGACAGCCGTGTCCATGCAGCATTGTGGGGATTTACCTCAAGCGATCAAATCTCTCTCACACTAAAAAATCAGTGGCCCGCCGCGCTCTTCGTGGATGACCCGCACTGGCCCTACGTGCCGAGGTTGGCCCCATGTTGAAAGAACACTCCGTGCGCGAAAGAACGCCATGGATCAACGCATCGGCTCTTGTGCGCTACGCCCATCGCACAAGGCTAGTAACGCCTTGGCTTATGCTTGCACCTGCCCTTCTTGGGCTGAGCGTCTTCGTCTTGCTTCCTACTGTGGCCATTGTCGGATTGAGCTTTACAAACTGGAACCTGATGACACCTCATCCACACTGGGCCGGCGTTGCCAACTATCGATCGGTGCTCACCTCTTTCGACTTCTGGAACGCCATGCAACATACCGCGATCTATGCAGCAGCCGTGGCAATTGTCATTCTTCCAGCGAGTTTCGGACTGGCATGGCTCCTCAATTATCCTCTTCGAGGGCGCAATGTGTACCGCATGATTTTCTTTCTCCCCTATGTTATGCCCTTGGCCGCCAGTGGCATTGTGTTCAGCGGGTTGCTTTCGCCATCAAGCGGATTGATCAATATTCTACTGGGCCATCTGCACATTACCGGCCCCAATTGGTTAGGTTCCGTGCATTGGGCGTTAATAGCTGTCATCGCCGTCACAATCTGGGAATATGTCGGGTTTTATATGCTGCTCTTCTTAAGCGGGCTACAGCAGTTGAACCCTGCGCTATCGGAAGCCGCCGCCATGGATGGCGCTGGCAGCTGGCCTCGGTTCTGGCACGTCATCTTACCCCAATTGGTGCCCACGATCGTTTTTGCGGGGGTCATGGTGGTTATTCAGACCTTTCAGGCCTTTGACCAAATCTATGTCATGACTGCTGGAGGGCCTGTCACGGCAACAACCACCTTAGTGTATTACATCTATGAGCAAGGCTTTCAGTTTTTTAATGTCGGCCAAGCCTCTACAGCCTCTGTCTTGTTCGTCATGCTGGTCGGCGCTATTACGGTAATACAGTGGCGCGGAATGCATCGGTGGGGAGGCGACGGCTCATGAACGCACCTCGCAAACTGTGGCTGTGGCATGTCCCCCTTATTCTATTAAGCGCCATCATGTTGCTGCCTTTGTGGTGGATGGTTGTTGCGGCTTTTGATCCGATGCACGCCTTAATTGGGGGGCATCTCACGCTATGGCCCGTTACATGGAATTTGAAAAACTTTGTCGCCGCGTGGCGCAGCCAGCCCTTTGGGAGGTATTACGTAAATTCCATCGCCACGACTATTGGCATTGTGACTTTGCAAATTCTTACCTCGTCATTAGCGGCGTATGCCTTGGTTTTTCTGACATTCCGCGGAAAACGCATCATCTGGGGAATGACTTTGCTGGCCATGATGATTCCCGTGCAGGCCATCTTCATTCCAGACTACTTGATCTTGAGTCAATTGAATTGGATCAATACCTACCAAGCCTTAATTCTCCCCTTTGCAGCATCCGCCTTTGGTATCTTTTGGCTACACCAAGCATTTCGAAATGTACCACGGGCCCTCGTAGAAGCCATGATGATGGATGGCGCGTCGCCTCTTACGATTCTGTGGCAATTGATTTTGCCTAATACGCGCCCTGCCGTTATCACCCTAGCGGTTCTTAACACCGTCTTTCATTACGGATATCTATTCTGGCCGCTACTTGTCACCAACACGGCCGCTTACCGCGTGTTGCCTTTAGGTCTATCCTATTTTGTTGCGCAGCAAAGCGGATTCATGCAATGGAATCTGATGATGGCGGCGGTCTTAATGACGGTCTTACCCATGATGGTTTTGTTTGCTTTAGCCCAGCGCTATTTGCGAGCCGGCGTGATGCACTACGGAATCCGCGGATAGTCGCCAACCTTACTTAAAAAGGAGAACACTGATGACAACCTTTATAAAAGCCACTTCCCTTGCTATTCTCTCCAGCGCTCTACTTGCCGGATGTGGCACTAGTACGGCTAGTGCTCCCCAGCCAATACAAGCCACCACCGCGCATCCGACGACCGTTGTCTTCTGGTATGGTCTTGGGGGCTCACTGGGTCAACAGGTGCAAACCATGGTTGCCGAGTTTAATCGCAGCCATCCTTTGATTCACGTCGAAGCCGACTATGAAGGGAGTTATAGCGACAGTGGTCCGTTACAACAGAAATTGCTCGCCGCCATCGTCGCCCATCGACCACCCGACGTGGCGCAGATTGAAGTCCATTCCATGCCGGTATTTGCCGCTACCGGGGCACTAGCCCCCTTAAATCAGGACATTAGCCGCTCATCCATTGACGGGCCCTCTCACTACTTGCCCGGGATGGCGGTCACCACAACGATTCATGGTACGATTTATGGCGTGCCATTCAACCGTAGCGTTCCCCTGATCATTTATAACGAGACGTTGTTCAAAAAAGCGGGCATTACCCAACCCCCAGCCACGTGGCCTGAGCTCATCCATGATGCCCAACTGTTGACCCAACATGACGGCAGCCAAAGCGTTTACGGATTTGCCCCACTGGCAAATTGGTGGCCATGGGAATCCCAAGTTTGGTCCGCGGGCGGTCACATTATGAATAAATCCCTAACCCAGGCCACTTTCGACAGCCCTTCTGGCGAAAAGGTCACCAAGGCACTAGCTGCGCTAATCCATGCAGGCGATGCTGAAGCCTTTCCCGGATCGGAAGGATGGGACAATACCATGACCGCATTCTATCAAGGTAAAGTGGCGATGATGGAAGATTCGTCGGGAGACCTCGGGTATGACGCCCAACAAATTGGCAATAAGTTTGCATGGGGTGCTGCCATGATGCCGAAAGATCCCGTCGAAGCCGTGCCCCCAGGGGGAGCCGATGCGGTGATTTTCAAAAACTCTTCAAAACAAGTCGCTAGTGCAGCATGGACCTTCATTCAGTGGTGGACAGCGCCTGCCCAAACCATGGCCTGGTCTGAGGCCACAGGATACCTCCCAGTACAGCAAGCCGTCTTATCCAACGCCAAATATCAGCAGTTTTTGGCCACCCATCCTCAGAATAAGGTGGCATTAGCCGAATTAGCGTATCAAAAGCAGCCCCCGCAGTCCCCTCACTACTTGGCCTTGCTCCAATATGTCCAAGATGCCATGCAGTCGGCGTACTTTACCAATACCTCCGTGGCCCAGGCCATGAAGACGGCCGCGCAACAAACCAATGCGGTAGTGTCCGGCCAGTAGACCCCCTTCTTGGGCAATGAACGAGCGCCATGGGCAACACCCTTGGCGCTTTTTATATAATTTTTGGATCATTCAAGCCTGTGGTCGAAATCCCTTGGATAAACCATTTTTGCAACAGCAAGAACAAAATCGTAATGGGGACCGTAGCAATGACAGCCGCCGCCATCAAATAAGGCCAATTCGTATAATATTGTTGCTGAAACATGACGACACCTAGAGGCAGCGTCCAAAAAGTCTCGTTGTTGGCCACTAACAAGGGCAACAAAAAATTATTCCACGATCCCATAAACATCATAAGCGCCAAGGTCAACAGCGTAGGAACGACCATGGGTAAAGCAATGCGCCAAAAAATCCTAAATCGACTTGCTCCGTCAATAATAGCCGATTCTTCAATTTCCCCTGGTACGTTAAGAAAGGCTTGTCGCATGAGGAACACTCCCATGGCGGAAACCAACTGCGGCAAAATGAGCCCCGCATAACTGTTAATTAAACCCAAATCCCGCAGAATAATATACACGGGCAACATAATAGATTGGAATGGAATCATCAGCATAGAAATAATCGCAAAAAAAACAACAGATCGCCCTCGAAAATTAATACGCGCTAGCGCATATCCCCCCATCGAATCCAAAACAACATTGCCCACGACAACACTGACCGACACTACCATGCTATTCCAAAACCAATGCCCCATGGGAACAATACTCCATGTTTTGACAAAGTTATCCCACAATGGAGGATGAGGAATCCATTGAGGCGGATAGACCAAGGCTTGGCCGAGAGATTTTAAGGATGTCGACAACGTCCACAGGAACGGAATCAACATGATGATTGCCCCCACTGTAAGAATCAGCAGATAGATTCCGTAAGAAATACGATTTAAAAGTTTTTCGGTTTGGGAACCGACCATCATACCAGCCTCCTCTTACAACACCATATCGGCGTGATTAATATTCAATAGGTTTGCCAAGCCACCGATTAATGAGCAACGTTAGTCCCAATACAAGCACGAATAAGAAGACGGTGGCAGCCGCTCCATATCCGACATGGCCATAAGAGAAAATCTCTTGATAGATTAACAACGCTATGGTTAACGTGGAGTTCAATGGCCCGCCTGTTCCCCCGGATATAATGAATGATTGATCAAACATTTGCAGCGTGCCAATCATTCCCATAATGACGATGAAAAATGTCGATGGCCTTAACAACGGCACGGTGATCTTCAGAAAGCGTTGAAATCCTGATGCTCCGTCAATGGCTGCCGCTTCGTAGAGATTTTGTGGAATAGCTTGGAGTCCCGCCAAGAAGACGACCATGAAATATCCCGCAGTACTCCATATATTCAAGATCATAATGGCAACCAGGGCAAAATGCGGGTTCCCGATCCAATTAGGTCCGGAAATATGGAATACCCCAAGAAAGCTGTTCAGGAGACCCAACTTGTTAAATATCCACATAAACATAATGGAAGCCACTGCCGAGGAACTAATCGAAGGAAAGAAAAAGGCCAACCGGTATAACGGTCGAGCTGGTAAGTGCTGGTTCAATATCACCGCAAAAACCATAGCAATAATCGTTTGGACTGGCATCACAACTGCCGCAAAGACCACTGAGTTTCGGACAGAGGTCCAAAAGAGCGGCATATGAAAAATCATGTCGTAGTTGTGAAACCCCACCCACCGCATATGATTGAGCAAGTTCCACGACACCCCGCTCAAGAAGAATGCGTAGGCTGCTGGGCCGAGAGAAAAGCCCAGCAGCAACACAATAGTCGGGAAAGTAAATGCGTAGGCGGTGGTGGTTTCCTGCCGCCGCCATTTCTTTAGTCCTCCGTTCGTGAGTTTTGGAGATCTTTTGAGGCTGAGCGCAGCCACCGTCAGTTCCCCCCTTGTTTCAAAATACTCTCACCCTGGCTTTGCAACTGCGCAAGAGCTGCTTGAGGCGTAATTTTTCCTTCTACAGCTAAAAGCGACACATTGGATAAGGTACTGTTGACATATTGGTCAAAGCCGTTGGGGAAGTTCCACGGAATGGCTCCTGGCAGTTGTGCCAAAATATTTTTGTAGATAGGGTGCGTCTGGTAATATGGCATATCCACCAACGATTTTCTCACTGTCACAAGCCCCCCTTGCTCCACCCACCGGGCTTCACCCGTTCCTGTTAAATATCGAATAACTTCCCACGCTTGCTGGGGATGTGCCGAGTCTTTAGTAATAGCCCAAGCGGTCGGGAAATCTAAGCTGACATTGCTGACAGGTCCCCGAGGCAGTGTTGCAATGGCAAACGGTGTATTGGGATAGGTGTCTTGCAGGTACGGAATAGCCCAAGCGCCCTCGAGAGTCATTGCCGCACGCCCCATTCCCAAAGCCTGCCCGCCCCATGTTGCTCCAACCTGAGAAGGCTGGGCAGCAACACCCATCCGATAAAGATGTACGAAATAAGAAAAACCTTGCAACGCTTGTGGGGTATTTAAGGTCATTTTGGTCATCGAAGCATTCATAACGCTTCCACCCGCTTGATAAATAAATTGGGCCCAACGCGGTTCCTGGGGCGTTTGCACAAGTCCATAGATTTTTTGACCAGGATTGGTAAGCTTTTGAGCATCAGCTTGCATTTGCGCCCATGTCGTAGGGGGGCCGGAAATTCCGGCTTTCTTGAACAAAGCGGGATTATAATACAACACCAGGGGAGACTGATCGCGAGGGAGACCGTATACTGTTTGACCTGCTTTAAACATGTTCATGGCTCCCGAAAAGAAGTCCGACAGCGAATAGTGGGATTGTGCAATGTACGAGTTAAGGGGAATGACCATGCCTTCCGACTCAAACGTGGGGGCTTCACCGCCGTTATTCAATGTAATAATATCGGGGGCATCTCCTGCTACGAATTCCGTTTTCAGCAATGTTTCATAATCTCCGGAAATAGGGCGGTAAACGGCATGAATCGTCGGATGGGCTTTATTAAAAGCGGCTAACTGTTGATCAATAATACCGTTGGTCACGTTGGTTCCCGCCCAACTGGCCACAACAATTGTGACGGGTTTTCCAGGACTCCCCCCAGTGGAACCAGCGGCCGCACTAGTGCCGCATCCTGCAAGCCCCGTCGCCACCAGCCCCATCATAGAGGCGACGGCCATGGTTTTAATGCGTACCATACATAACTCCTCCTCGCAGTATTTTTTCTTTTTTGTTGGTTCTGTCTTTTCTGATTCCAGTCTGTTAAGTTCTTTCGCACGTATTACCGCGGCACCCCCCCTTTCACATACGGGCTCCGACACACAACCCAACCCGTTGAGTTTTCGATGATGTCAATGTCGACAGCCGAAGCGCTCCGCCACATCCGCAGTGACAGAATCCCCACGCCAAGACGAATTCCTGTAATTTCCAATTGCGTCATAGATGGGGGGAGAACCGGGTCAATCCCAATGCTTTGACGAAGAGCATCAGGCCGAAGACCTATCAATTGTTCTAAAATAAATACAGGAATAGCTGCTGCCCACGCTTGCGGGGAGCAAGATACCGGATAAGGCACCGGACGGAGCGATTCTTCGCGGGAAAATCCTGCAAACAATTCAGGTAGCCTGTGCTGGTCAAATTCATCTTGCGCTCGCAACAGACTGTCTATCACCGCTATGGCTTCAGACAAATAGCCATAGCGCCGCAGCCCATAAACTATCAAACTGGTATCATGCGGCCATACGGATCCATTGTGATAGCTAAGAGGATTGTAACGAACCTCCGCACTCGACAACGTACGAATGCCAAATCCCGTTAACATATGCGGAGACACCATAAGCTGAGCCACAACATCCGCAATTTCTTTTCCTATTAAGTCACTCACCAGCACTTGGCCCATGTTGGAAGATGTCACAAGGCAGGGTTGCTTATGCCCATCTAAGGCAAGCGCTATGCGCTTGTCCGCTTGAACAAATTGTTGGTTGAAGCCGTCTTGAAGGCGAATAGCCTGCATACGCATGCGCTGCGCATGTCCGGTCATTCCTAACGCCGAATAGATTTCTGCCCAGTCCGCGTAGGCCCGGTGGGCATAAGCCTGTACTTCACACAACGCCACAGGCCCTTCAACCAATCGTCCATCCGCATACATGATGGAATCCCCAGAATCTTTCCAGCCCTGATTGGCAATCCCTTCCCGTGCCTCTTGCCAGTATTCAAGGAAACCGTCGCCATCGCGGTCGCCATACTCCTGCATCCAGCGAAAAGCCCGCTCGACATTGGGCAATAAGCTGCGCAGAAACACCTCATCGCCCGTCCAACGATAATAATCGGCCAGCAACATTAAAAATAAGGGGGTCGCGTCCACGCTGCCATAATAGGGAGCGAAAGGCAACAACCCTATGCGACTGAGTTCGCCATCTCGGACTTCGTGGACCACTTTGCCAGGTTGTTCATCCCGATCAGGCTGATCCTCTTGCCCTTGAAACTGTGCCATCGTCCAAAGCGTACCGCGCGCTACCTCAGGCGCCGCCAGTAACAACTGGCGAGCCGCGATCAAGCTATCACGACCAAAGGGCACAGCATACCAGGGGACACCCGCAACAATCATATTGCCATACCCAAGATTACTTTGCAGCATGCGGACATCTCTCAATCCTTGGTTATACCAAGCCGCATACCGCAAACACCCCGACACCTTGGGCATCTTCGATAGCCACTGTTCATGGGACGCCGCAATTCTCTCAAAGCCCTTGGTAGGGCCTGTATCCTCACCGCACTGACAGTCCACCGGATTTATGAAGACAGAGAACGACACTTCGATCTGGCCACGGGGTTCGAGACGCATTCGACCCTGCCATCGACGCTGTGTAGCGTCCTCTTTCGTCCCGCTCCACCCTGCCAGATCGTCTAGCTGCGCGAAGGTGCACGACACGCCAACCTCAGCATGCACGACTAACTCCGGGTCAAACCCTATCCCCGCTTCAACCAATGCTGCTTCGTAGCCTTTAAGACGATCAATGCTGACCACCGCGTCCAATCGGCCGTTCACAAGCCCTATTCGTTGGTGGTTTTTAGATAACAGATGGTTAACCGCAAGCTTAGCCCCTGCCACATTGTCGGTCATTACGTAGCCACAATGCTCGCTTAAAATTGGCAAATCAATTCCAACGGACACAAGACTCGCATCGGCTACTTCGCGCATATAGGGATCGTCCATACGCATTCCCATGACAATGACGCCTTCAAGTCGCCGCTCGGTGCAAAAGTCAATATAACTTATAAGTTGTTGACGAGCTGTTGTCGTACTCAACAGCGTGACGTCGTATCCTAAATCGGCCAGACGGTTATGAATTCCTGCCAAGACATCGAACAAAAAGTGATTGCTACCAGGATTTGCATTGAAGTCAGAAATAAGTAGCCCGACACTCTGCGTTTGTTGCAGCACCAAACTCCGCGCCACTCGACTCGGTCGGTATTTCAAATCTTTGGCGACTTGCAAGACACGCCGCTTAGTTTCTTCCCCCACATCTTCATATCCATTAAATGCATGCGAAACGGTGGTTACCGAGACACCCGCCGCTCGAGCTACGTCACGAATGGTCACAGGCATTGGCCCACATCCTATTCCGAAATCTTACAAACTTTGTCATCGCTCTTACTATAGACCATAACGTTATGGCTTTGCAATGCTTTTGCAAGATAATTCAAAAGTTTTTGTTGCCATCTAATAGTATTATCCTAATGGCTTATTCCATGGATACCGCCGTCGGAACAAACAGGGTTGGCACTGGCGCATGCATGAAGACATAACGCGCGACGCTCCCCATCCACAAATCGGCTGAAGGGGTACGCGTTTTCTTTCCCATCACTACCATGCTAGCGTGAACATCTTCCAAGAAGCGCACCATCGTTGGCCCTGGCTCCCCTTCCAAAACCGAGGACTCGCACCGAAATCGATGCTCATCCAATAATGCCTGCGCACGGCGGTGTTGCCGTGACCAAAAGAGACGGTCTGTTTCCGCCACCTCTTCGGCCCTAACCTTTGGGGGAATAATGGTAATGAGATGAACGCGTGTTCCTGAAGCCACAAAGCGGTTAATCCATGCAGCACCTTTGAGCGCCGTTACCGAGCCATCAATAGCCCACACCACAGGTCCCTTCTGTGTCGCCTGATGTGAAGACACCTTGTCAGACGCCCGAACGCCCGACACCACCGCGACTAAATCCCCTAACCAATAATGGCGAGCTATTGTCGCAATGCCTAAGTGTGCAGCCTCCGAGCTCAGCTCATCGGCCGTAGGCGCGTGTTGTAACGAGACACCAAGCCATTGATAAGGCACGAGCGCATCGTTCGACAAATTGGCCGTGATGGCATCAAGACCTTTGCGTGCCAACGCTCCCAACGACGTCACCGGCTGCACCATTTCTAAAATGGTCAATCTGCCTCCCACTTTCAGAACACGGACCATTTCTTTCAGACCCTCAAGCCAATCACTCATATTACGCAATGAAAATTGGGCCGTCACCCGATCGAACGTTTGGTCGGCAAACGGCAGGTGTTCTGCCGCGCCTAGCACCCACTCGACCGGGGCGCTCTCAGGATCGGGGACTATCTTACGAGCCACGCCCAGCATTGCCTCAGCTGGATCCAAACCCACGACACGCGAAGTCGGCCCCGCAGCTTTCGCCATTAGACGCGTGGCGGTGCCTGTTCCACAGCCCACGTCTAATATGTTAAGACCAGGACCCAGACGCATCTGGTCCACGGCAAAATGATGCCACGCACGAATCCCTTCTCCCGATAACAGATTGCTCCACCGGTCATAATGGCTGGCAATTTCATTAAAAAGCTCTGGCGTCTCTCCCATTTGCATATCCCCCAGCGCGTAATCGCCTTGCAATGATATTCATTGTACACAGGCCTCTCTCTCATCTGCACGGCCTGATGGGCCCCGTTTGACCTCACAGGGCCTATCCCCAAGGCGCCTTCTCATGCCGTGTTGCACCTTCATCCCGACCACGGCGCCGCCGGCACCGTGATCCATGTATCTGGGTGGGCACCTCTGACCACCGTTATTGGCGAACCCTTTGGCTATGAACTGGACTGGCAAGAACCTGGCAAGCGCGCCGTTGCTGGCCAACTCGGTCAAGTACAACAGCAGTGGAATGGCGACCTCACGGGAACCTTTCAGGTGCCAGCGTTTTTGCCGTCCATGGGCGAGCTGTCCGCAGGTCCCGCAACTCTTGATCTCGCCTATGTCTTTGTGAGCAATCCTCAGTCGGCCTTAGCCCCATTGCATTCGTCAAGAGGGGCGGGATTTATCACAATAGCACCGACCCAGTTTGTGGACACATCGTCTCCTGAGTGGTCGAATCTCGCCATAATTCCTCGCCACATCGCTTCGAACCAAAACGGTCTCTCTTTTGCTGCGCCAACGCCCTTAGCCGTCAACGGTCAACATCTCGTGATCCAAAGCGCTTATCATGGCCCTTTGTGGCAATCATACAATGGCGGACAAAGTTGGCAACCATTGTCACTCCAATCTCTGATTCCCCTAAGTAATGCCGCCGGTTTCCCAGCGGTTTGGCCGGGTAACTCCACGAGCGTTCAAGCCACCTCCATTACCTTGGATCCGGCCTATCCTCACAGTCTTTTTGTCGCCTTTAGCGGGGTCTTAAAAAAGTATGATCAGGCGCCGCCCGTCTACAATCTTCCCGCTTTCTCGACCAACGCAGGAGGTAGTTGGCAACTCGTCCCCGTTCCCTCTGGCATGGTTTTAGGCGACTTTGGCGGATTCTATCACACATCGCAAGCGGTCTATGCGCTTTTTTCCAACGGCTCCTTAACAGAGACCGAAGAAACATCTAATGGCGGTCAAAGCTGGTCTCAACAATCGTTGAGCGCTGCAGTGAATCATGCCACACTCATTTGGGGAGCGGTGCCCAACCAAAACAACGGGCAAATGGGAGGCTTTTCACCCCAGTTGGTCCTTTATAAAAATAACCAAGGCGACTGGACACCTACCGCCCATGTTGGCTTATTAGAAGGGCCCTCAGATCTTGTCCGTTTGCCTCATCATCAAGCTCTGCTCGTCTCTAGTAGCACTTCCTATCCCGTGCAATTTAGCCGCAATGGCGGAAAAACATGGCAGAACATTCAATTGCCAACACCTCCTGGCGCCACAACCCAACAAAGTCCTTACCAGACTTTGCAACTGTTGCCCAGCGGTTCTTTGCTCGCCGATGTGATTGAAAGTCAAGGACCCAACGCCTGGTTTGTGCTCCCTCCTCATGCTCAACAGTGGCAGCCGGTACCAGTGGCTCTGCCGCAAAATACCCCCATCACCGTCGGAAATAAAGGAATTTGGTGGAATAGCAGCAGTGCTGAAAGCCCACAAGCTCTTCCAATCATTCATCACGTGTTGGACAAAGATCTGTAACCGCACGTTCAGGCGGTAAAAGTGCGCGCCTTATATGTCGGATACCGCGACCACGCCTTTGTACACGCACTGGGTAAAGCCATTCTGTCAGCGTTACCGCCACGCGTTTTGGCTCGCTATCGACAGACTCACTTCCCAGTGGCCCGCACCGCTCGCTCCCATGCCACCGACGAACAGATTGTGCGCGAATTGCAAATTACCGCCGAAAGAGGGTATAGCCTCGACGTTGGAGAGTGGGAAGACGGCGTGTGTTGCATTGGCGCTCCCATTTTCCAGTACGACGGCACGATTTGGGGCGCAGTCGCCATCTCGATGCCAGAAAGCCGCTACGATCCCCGGTCGGAAGATACCGTACACTACCTCAAAAAATACGCGCAAGCCATGTCTAAATATTTAGGCCAACCACAATCGAGCCGTTCGTCAGTGCCGTTCTTATCTGGTCCATAGTTGCATAGAAACCCAAGAGATCCGTGATTGCAAATACCAAGGGGGGATTAATATTGGACGCACCGGTTGAGATGTACCGCATGATGTGCCTGATTCGTCAATATGAAAACCGAATGGCGGAAGTGTATGCCGAGGGCAAAAGCCCGCTATTTAGTATCGCCGCGGGCCCTGTTCCCGGTGAAATGCATCTGGCCGCCGGACAAGAACCAGTAGCCGTAGGCGTGATCCACCATCTCCGTGACGAGGATGTCGTCACGGCCCCACACAGGCCACATCATTTCGCGATCGCCAAACATGTCGATCTCAGGCGCATGACCGCGGAAATTTTTGGCCGCACGGACGGATTATCCCATGGAAAAGGCGGGCACATGCATCTGTTTGACCCGCGGGTACACTTTAGTTGTTCCGGCATTGTCGGTGCTAGTTTTCCGCCAGCCGTAGGCGCTGCCCTTGCTTTTCGCCACCGGGGGCAAGACCACGTTGCAGTCGCTTTTGCTGGTGAAGGTGCTGCAAATCAAGGAACCTTTCACGAAAGTTTAAACCTTGCCGCGACGTGGAAAGCTCCTGTGATTTTCGTTATTGAGGACAACCACTACGCGATTTCCGTTGCTAAAGACACCTCTACCGCCATCGCCAAAAACAGTGACCGGGCTGGGGCGTACGGCATTCCCGGCGTTTTTATCCGTGGCAATGATGTGTTGGCGATTTCCGAAGCAGCCAGTGAAGCCATCGCCCGGGCCCGCGCCGGCAAAGGCCCTAGCCTCTTAGAGATTGAAACCACACGATTTTTTGGGCATTTTCAAGGTGACGCCGAAGCCTATTTGCATCCTGGCGAAAAAGATACATGGCGTGCGCTTGATCCTATTCCGCGATTTCGCGACAGCCTATTCGCCCAACGCTTGTTAACAGCCGATCAAGATGTGGCCATTCAACAAGAGGTAGCAGAGCTTGTCGAGGACGCTATAGCCTTCGCCCGTGAGTCACCCGAGCCCCAGCCAGCCGACGCTTTAACGGATGTTTTCGCTTAAGTGACAAGGGGGAAATGTGACAATGACGACAACCATACGAAAATTAACCATGGCACGCGCTATTAGTGAGGCCATCGCCCAAGAGATGGCACGAGACCCCAATGTCCTCGTTTGGGGCGAAGACGTAGGCGTATACGGAGGCATCTTTGGCGCAACGCAGGGATTGTATCAGAAATTTGGACAAGACCGAGTGATTGACACCCCTATCTCCGAAAGCGCGTTTATTGGCGCCGCCATCGGGGCAAGCGCTGAAGGATTACGGCCCATTGTGGAGCTAATGTTCGTTGATTTCTTCGGCGTGGCGATGGACCAAATCTATAATCATTTGGCGAAAAATCACTATATGTCAGGAGGCAGCGTGACTCTGCCGGTTGTGCTCATGACCGCTATTGGGGGCGGCTACAGCGACGCCGCCCAACACAGCCAGACACTCTATAGCCTTTTTGCCCATGTCCCCGGCTTGAAAATCGTAGTCCCCCATTATCCAAACGGCGAAGAAAACTCACCGCGTTCTTATTGTAGATGAGGATTACCGGTCATTTGGCATGAGCGGAGAAGTAGCCGCGATTTTGGCCGAAGACGCGCTTGACTACTTGGAATGCCCTGTCCGGCGGCTCGCCATCCCAGACGTTCCCATCCCGTATAGCCGTCCCCTCGAGCAATTTACTATTCCCTCCACAACACGCATTGCAGAGACGGTGCGTGCCATGATGGACTAAATATCTCAATTCAGGCTTGGCCGCCGAAAGGTAGATGATGAGTGTGGACAGCACGGATATCACAGTCAACTTTAGCGATCAACACGACGCGGAAGCGGTTCTGGTTCACTGGGTGTATGATGAGGGAGCCTTTGTGCACGCGGGCGATATGGTGGCGGAAGCTATGGTAGACAAAGTCACCTTGGAAATTGAGGCACCTACCGATGGCTTCTTGGTTCCTCTTCTCGCCGCGAATGAGGTATTTCGATCGGGCCAAACGATCGGACACCTCGCCGCTTCTAAAAGCGATATTTCCTCTGCTATGCGAGCTAGCAGTCCTGGAGAGAAACAAAAAGAATTAGCCCGTGACCCCTTCATCCCAGCGCCTCCCGCGGTTCGCCGCTACGCCGAGGAAAAGGGCGTTCCCTTAGCCGAGGTTCGCCCCCGTACACCGGGCAAGCGTCTAAGCTTGGCCGATGTCGACCAATGGCTTCTCGAACACCAACGCCCACCAACCCTATCCTATTCCCCCTTTCGCCAAGCCTTAATTGAACACTTGACAGACCCCGGCGCTTTGCCGACAACCCTGCATCGACGCATAGCTCGGGGCATGCCAGCCGCTGAAGTTCTCCCTCAGATAGCATGGGCGCTCACGCAAACCCTCCCCCAATTCCCACGCCTTCACGGGTGGGCTGATGCCCAGGGATACACCAGCGCTCAAGAACTCTTGCTGGGCATTGCTTCCCAAACAAGCCAAGGGCTGTTGGTGCCTGTACTCCGTCAACAAAACAGCCTCGATGCATGGAACAAGGCGTTTAGCACCTTACGCACAGCTATACGCAATCAAACGCTTAACAGCCTTGATTTCTCCCCGCCGTCTTTTGTTATCAGCAATTTAGGGGCACGCCAGATCGAATACTTTACACCCCGACTTATGAGCCCCACCATCGCCATTCTTGGAATAGGCGCGGTCGACAGCTCCGTTCCCGTCTCCTTAACCTTCGACCACCGAGCCGTGGACGGAGCCGAAGCCGCTGAGTTTTTAATGGCGCTTGACAAAACCTTAACCGCCTATTTACTCTAACACGTTATCAACAAACAGATTGATGGCAAGCTACGGCTTCGCGAAGCCATAGCTTGTCATTAATTCATTTACCCCTTAATCCGCCATCTCACGAGAGATAAGGGGGCAGAGCTTTGCAATCCAGACAGATATCCGAAGGAAAAGAGGCCAAAAGTGGATGGGCGCTGGCGGTTATTGTCACCGGCGTGCTCGTAGCCGCTGTTGATACAACCATTGTAATTTTAGCGCTTCCTACCATGATGCGAGCTTTGCATGCCAATCTGGCCGACATTATTTGGGTGATTATGGCCTATCTTCTAGTTATCACATTACTCGCCACGCAAGTTGGCCGCCTTGGCGACATGTTTGGCCGTGTTCGGATGTACGAGTTGGGATTTTTGGTCTTTGTGCTAGGCTCCTTTTTATGCGGAATCGCGACGACAGAGACCGCAATCATTGGTTTTCGCGTGCTACAGGGCATTGGCGGGGCTCTCATCAGTGCCAACAGCGGGGCAGTAATCGCCGATACCTTTCCGCCAGAAAAGCGCGGGCAAGCCTATGGATTTACAAGCATCGGATGGAATTTAGGCGCGATCCTAGGCATTTTATTAGGCGGTCTCATCACCACCTATCTTTCGTGGCGGTATATCTTTCTGATCAATGTTCCGATTGGACTGGCCGCCGTAATTGTCGCGTGGTTTGTCTTAAAAGAACACGGCAACAAGCAGCCACGAAACTTAGACTGGTGGGGCATGATTTTGTTGGGAATAGGACTTCTCTTGGTTCTTCTAACTATGATTCATGCCACGTCCCAGGCCTTTACATGGCATCTCGGCATCATATTGTTTTTTGGAATTTTAGCGTTAGCACTGTTTGTCGTCGTGGAAACTCACCAGACTCAGCCCATGATGAAACTCGATCTGTTTAAAAACCGCATTGTCAGCGCGTCCTTGCTCGCTGCGTTCTTTCAGGCCATTGGGAATTTTGCGGTTTTGTTTTTAGTCATTATGTATCTTCAAGGATTGCGCCAGCTGACACCTCTCAATGCCTCCCTTTTACTCGTACCGGGCTACCTCGTCGGAGGGATATTAGGGCCGGTATCAGGACATCTTTCCGACCGTTTTGGGTCCGCTCTTCCCGCGACCGTAGGTCTCAGTATTGAAGCCATTGCTCTATTTCTATATGCCCACCTTGGATTACATACGCCGTTATGGTGGATTATCATCTTTAGTACAGTGAATGGCATCGGTAATGCAGGATTCTTCCCGGCCAATAATGCCGCGGTCATGAAAGGCTCTCCGAGCGGATCCTACGGGATTGCCTCCGGAATGTTGAGAACCTTTGCCAATATCGGTATGGTGCTCTCTTTTGCTTCCGCCCTCCTTATCGCCTCGACCCAAATTCCCCGCAACTTGGCATTTGCCATCTTTGTGGGCACCACCGCTTTGAAAGGGCATTTGATGGTCGCATTTAATCACGGGATCCATATGGCCTTTTACTTAGCCATTCTTCTCATGGCCGTGGCTGCCGTGTTTTCGTTGTTGAGAGGTTCCACCAACCTTGCACAAAAGTCCCCAACTTCCACACAGTAATTGGAGAGGCGTTCCCTCCATGTTCTAGGAGGGAACGCGCAGACGCCAATTTTACATCCGCCATACTTAGTCCCGCCTTGGTATGGTTTTCCCTGGATTCAAGAGATTGTGCGGGTCCAGCGCATCTTTAATAAGCCAATACAGTGCACTAGATTCCCCCCGTTCTTCGCGTAAAAAGCGTGTTTTCCCCATTCCAATGCCGTGTTCCCCTGTACACGTTCCCCCTTGCTCCCATGCATACCGAATGACCGCCTCATTGACCGCTCGCGCTTGATCCAGCTGGTGTGGATCCTCTGGGTTAATCCCCATCACAATATGATAATTGCCATCGCCGACATGCCCTAAGACCGCCCCTTGAATCCCCATACGATTTAATGTCTCCCGAGCATGTCGCAAGGCTCGTGGCAAAGCCGATAGGGGAACAGCAGTATCGGTTGTAAAAGGATGGCTTCCTCCAGAAGCGGCCAAAATATCCAAAGCGGCTTTGTGCCGGGCATGCCATAAGGCTTGGCGACGATCGGCATCCCATTCCACAGTCCAGTCGCTCGTGCCATGATCAGAAGCCACACTTCGGCACGTCTCCAAGTCTTCTAAGAGCGCATTGTGGTGATTGCCTGCTAGTTCCAAGAATAACGTAGGCTGTTCAGGAAATTCGGTGCCTTCGACCACATTCACAGCATGAATCGTTTGTTCATCCATCAATTCCAGGCGATTAGCGGCCACCCCGTGCATAATCATCTCGGTCGCGGCTTCCCCTGCGTCTTCAATCGTGTTAAATACAGCGCGTGCCGCAACCGTCAGCTGAGGAATCGCATAGACCTTTAAGGTCAACTCCGTAAGGATCCCTAATGTTCCTTCTGCACCGACAAACAGGCTCGTCAGTTGATAACCCGCCGACGATTTCATCGTCGGACCTCCTAGACGCATAACGCGTCCATCGGCTAACACTACTTCAAGCCCCAATACATGTTGCCGCATCGCCCCATATCGTAAAGCCTCAGTGCCCGCTGCATTCGTGGAAGCCATTCCCCCGAGTGACGCGTCAGCTCCGGGATCCACGGGGAAAAACAATCCGTAAGGTCCCAAGATTTTATTTAACGCTTGTCGAGTAATACCTGGTTCCACCTGCACCACAAAGTCTTCGGGCCGGACAGCCACCACGCGATTCATGTTGGCAAAATCAATAGTAATACCGCTTTGTAAAGGGATCGTATGTCCTTCCACTCCCGTCCCCTGACCGTAGGCAATCACGGGAATTTGGTACCGATATGCCACCTGCATGATGCGACTGACTTGCCGCGCGTTCGTAGGAAATACCACGACATCGGGTTGATGACCATGGTGATAGGAAAAGTCACGCGCATGTTGCGCTTTCACTGACTCGCCCGTGGACAAGCCATCGGGTCCGACAATCTCTATCAACTCGTCAATCCAAGTCACAATCTCAACTCCCTCAATTACAGCATGATTTCATCTATCATCAACCATTTCAGCAAAATATCAGGCCATCAAGCGTCCCAAGCGCCTCTGTATAGGCACTATAAGACAAATCCCTTATACTGTTTTGCAAGTAGTATATCGCACCATTAAAAGGGCAGGAGACCATTTGATGACCACCCAAGGTTCCTCGAACACCAGGCAAACTCAGCGTCTCCTCGTTGGCGTCTGGGCAGGACTCGCAGCGTTAGCGCCAGACGCTTTGTCTTCGATCGCCTACGGACCGCAAGAGATGATTATCCAATTGGAACCCGCAGGCCTTCGAGCCGAATGGTACATTTTGCCCCTGGGCTTCGTACTCATTTTCTTGCTCGGATTTCTTGTCTTCAGTTACCGACAAATTATCCAGTCCTATCCCAATGGTGGTGGCAGCTATGTGATTGGACAAGCCACATTTGGCAGTACTATTGGCATATTGGCAGGATCCTCATTAATTATCGACTATATCATGACAGTGGCCGTCAGTGTTACGGCAGGCGTAGACGCTCTAGTGTCCGCCTTCCCATCCCTTCAGCACGACATGGTGACCGCCGATGTCTTGATTATCGTAGCGATTATGGTGTTGAACCTTCAAGGCGTGCGAAAAACGGCACAGGTCTTAAGTCCCGTCACGTACCTGTTCATCGCCATGATCTTGATGATGGCGACAGTCGGACTGGTACATCCATTTCAGCCGATAGCCCCCCACCCCAAAATTTTTCCCTTGCCGTCGGCTTTGCCTTCGGTTGGCGTGCTAATGCTGTTGCGATCCTACACGTCAGGCTCGTCAGCGTTGACGGGCATCGAATCCGTGTCGAATGCCGTCCCGATATTTAAAGCGCCTTCGGCCAAATTTGCCAAAAGGACCGAAACATTATTAGGAATTTTCCTTGGCAGCATGTATGTCGGTGTTATTCTAGCAGCCTTAAGAGAACATGCGATGCCAACCGCACATATGACACTACTTCAACAAATCGCCCAAGAAACTTTTGGCCATGGCGTATTCTTCTATCTGCTATCTTTCGTCACCATGGCTATTTTGGCTATTGGCGCTAATACAAGTTTTACCGGCTTACCTCAGTTAGCCAGTTTAATGTCATGGGATCAATGGATGCCGCGCATGTTTCTCTTTCGCAATGATCAAGACGTGTATCGCAATGGCATTTTTGTCTTGGGAGGAGTCGCGGCATTTCTTGTCCTCCTGTTTAATGGCAATATTAATCGTCTCATTCCCATGTACGCCATTGGTGTCTATCTCAGCTTCACCATCGCTCAAGTGAGTTTAATCAAGAAAGCCCTCACCGACCGAAGAGCAGGAAAGCCCACAGTCCAACTGCGCGTGTTGCCCTTCGTTGCTATCGGATCACTACTGACGATGGCCGTGGTGATTTCGTCGATTATCTCCAAGTTTCAAGGAGGTGCCTGGATAATTGTCATTGCTATCCCTCTGATGATGTGGGGCATGGTCTCCATTCGGCGACGATATCGAACCGTGGATCAAATCCTCTCCCTCGCCCAGCCTGTACACATTCCTCCAAGCCGACCCTCAGCGGTTCTCGTACCCGTCGACACATTAAATCAACTCACCGTACAAGCATTGCACACCGCCCAGTACCTCGCACCTCAAGTCATCGCGTTACACATCGCACCTAACGAAGCCGCCGAACAGGAATTTGCGGCGGTCTGGGCCCAGTCCGATACCCACGGTTCACTGCATTTGCGGACAACGTCCGTTCAAAACGCCTCGGTGATGGAATCTTTGATGGCCTATATCGAGGACTGGCAACAACAAAATCCCGGCCAAGTCTTATGGGTTATTCTCCCAATATTGACCAGCAAAAATCCATGGGAAGGCTTTCTCTATAACCAATTCGAGAGATCTCTCCATCAACAACTGGTATTCGGTCACAATATCATGGTCACAACGATGCCATTTCCCTTGCAACAACCCTCGTTGTAATTTCCCCCTAAGACCATTTCTGATATCTTCATGCGAATACGCTACAATAACCTTAACAATTAGCCCCAAAAGCTATATCATCCGGCAGGAGGAAAACCCGTGGCCCAAGAGATCTGGAAAACATTTACTGACATCACCCCGCAGTCCATCGTAGCCCACAGCCAAAAGCGGGGTGAACCCTCGTGGCTTACAGAGTTTCGCCTTTCAGCTCTCGCCACGCTCAACGCAGATCTCGTCACCCCTTATTGGCCTATCCAAGGGTTTCAAAAACCAAACACCAATATGGCAGAGTCTGGTCAAACACACGCTGATGAAGCGGAAGTCGTTTACCAGCAATTAACAAAACGCTTAGCGCAGGACCAAATCATTTATGGGAACTTTTATGACGTCATGCGCACGCACCCGCAGTTACTGCACAAACTTTTGGGCCACATTCTTCCCCCCCAAGAAAGCGCGAGCAGTGCGCTTAATGCCGTGCTCTTCACCGGCGGTATGGTGTTATATGTCCCACCGGGAGTGACTTGCCCAGTGCCGGTCAGCTATTTTCGACCCCAGGGACACCCGGGTCAAATCGAGCGCCATCTCATTTGGCTAGACCGTGGTGCCCACGCGCAATTCATTGAAGGACGCCCCTCATTGGACTTTGCGCCGTCCCATCTCGTGCACACCGAAGTGCTCTTAGGAGCGAAGGCCACCTTCCAATACATTGCGGTGAAAAATTGGGCCCATACCGTATCCACTTGGGTAACAAAGCGGGTGGTTTGTGAAGCGGAAAGTCAGCTCACATGGGTCGAAGGGCATTTTGGCGGGGCGAAGACTTATGAATCCACGCAAATTATTCTTCAGGGCACACAGGCCAGTACTCGGGTCATCACCTGTGCAGTAGCCGAAAGCGACCAACACATCATCTACCGACCCACAATTTATCATTTGGGGTCACATACCGCATCGTCCTTATCGGTCCATGGCTTCAGCAAAGATGGGCCTATGCGCATACAGGGCGGTATCTTTCTTGCACCAACGGCTACCCATGCCCGCCTTGAGCGCGATGTGTTGTCGACGGGCCCACAGGCCACGGCCACTGAGGAGAATGTCTGGCTCACTTTGCCTGACGTGATTACAGGTCCCTTATGGACAACTTCTACACCCTCCCTATCTTGGACCGCTGCCAAACCCTTGACCCAGCCGTTTGTGGACCAGTTGCCTCTAGAGTTCTCCATTGAGGCCGAACGGTTGCTACGCCAAAAATTAGGATCCGAGCCTTAAAATGTGTCCCCGAGGCTATTTTCCAATTGGTTACTCCCATCATCGATGATATAATGGCAACATTTCCAAATAATGTGTCCTCGCTATCACACAGACATGAAATCCACACACGTTAATAGTGAAGGAGTGCAACAGATGCGAAAAGTCTTAGCCCTGACATCGTCATCCGTTTTACTCGGAGCACTTTTGGCCGGTTGCGGGACGAATGCAGCCCAATCTTCTAACTCCTCCACTGGTGCGGGCCACCCCATTCATGGAGGGACCGCGGTGATTGCGCTTACCAGCCAGCAATCCCCCAATTGGTTTTTCCCATTGCGATCAGCGGTCACGGATACGGTAACCAACGAGCAAGTAGAACTCATGATGTATAAGCCCTTAATTGCCGTGAATGGCCATGATCAACTCGACTATCAGCGTTCCCTCGCGCAGTCTATTACTTGGAATGCGGCCGGGGATGTTTACACCATCAAGCTGAATCCGAAATGGCATTGGTCCAATGGCACACCGGTTTCCGCAGCCGACGTCGTATTTTCCTGGAACGTCATGAAAGCGGCAAGCAATGCCAGTGCTCCTTGGACCTTTTGGGGTGAAGGCTTTGGAGGCTTCCCCAGCTTATGGCAAAGTGTCACCGCCAAAGGCCCATATACTGTCGTGGTAAAGATTGCTGCACCGCGCAACCCCGCATGGTTTGTGCGCAATGGACTAGGCCAAATCATTCCTGCTCCTGCGTCCGTCTGGGACAAATACCCCACCAACATGACCGAAGAACTGCACTATATCGCGTCATTGGCCAATTCACCGCTTAACTCCGCCTATCGTGTCGTCGATGGTCCCTACAAACTGAGTGCAATGTCGCCCAACAATTTCTGGACCTTTGTCCCCAACAAAGCCTATAGTGGGCATAAATCATGGCTGAGCAAGGTGATGTACCAATACGAATCGTCACCCTCTAGCGAGTTTGCAGCGCTCAAAACGGGAGCGATTAATGCAGGGTCGTTGCCGCCCTCCCTGATGACGTCAAAAGCTCAATTGACCAGCGACACCGAAGTCCCCGAATACGCCATTGGCTTTAACTACATTGTGCCTAACCAAAATACAGCCGCGCCCAACGGCATTGGCAAAGCCTTTCAACAGCTTCCCGTCAGACAGGCGTTGCAAATGGGGATCGATCAAAAAGCGATCATTCAAGATTTTTACCACGGCTATGCGGTAGCAGACGACACAACCTTGGCGCCATTGCCGCGTACACCATTTTTTAATCCGGCTCTAGCCAAATCGCCCTATGCTTTTAATCCAGCCGCTGGTAAAGCCCTATTGGAGAAAAACGGATGGCATGAAGTCGGGGGAATCATGACGAAACACGGCATCCCACTCAAATTCACTTTAATTTACGCCTCTGGAAGCACTGCCGGAACCGACTTGGCCGAACTTCTTAAGAGTGATTGGGCCCAAGAAGGGATTAGTGTGAGTCTCTATGCAGAGCCATTCGACGAAGTCGTCACCCACGGCGCCGCAAATGCCTCAAGCTGGGCCATGATCGATTGGGATCAATCGGTGGGTGGTTGGACCTACGGTACCGGTTATCCAAGTGGCGGCGGATTATTTGCGTCGACAGGATCAGAAAATATGGGAAGCTACGACAATCAGCACATGAACCAACTCATCCAAGCCACTTACGCTCCGGGTACGACAGCCCAGACCTTGCACAATCTTTACGCCTACGAGTCCTATGCCGCTCGGCAACTGCCGGTCTTATTCATTCCCGATCCGGCCGAAATCTTAGTGCATTCGAAAACATTACACGGGGTCTCGACGTACTTTGACCCGGCGGGGGCCCTATTTTTGCCGAATCATTGGTGGTTTTCCGCGACCCCTTGACATTGTGCAGTACAGGAGGCAACCATGCGCAGCCCTAGGCATGGTTGCCTCCTTTTCATCGAAAGTGTCTTCAGCACTTATGTGACGAACAATCCGTCAGCGCGCTACTAATGCCTGCATTTCCTGATGCAATCCCGTATACATCGCCAATTCCGACGCAGCAATCATTTGCCCTGTTTCCAACATCATGCCGAGATCGGCAGGATCCCGAAACTGCTGCAAAATGCTACGACAGAGCTGGTAATGGCGGGGTTCATCCGTTTCCGCATGGACCCTCCAAAAGGTGAGATCAAACTCGTGATGTTGTTGATACCGCATATGCTCTAAGGAATGTCCAATGCGGCCCATGACTTCCCCAGCAAAAAATTCCGAACCCAAGCCCACCGCCGCCATGGCTTCCAACGGGGTCGAACGTCTAAAGAAATCAATAAAAAAGTCCGTAGCCTGAGCCACCACAGTAGACATTGGGTGCGGAGGTAAGCCCTGATCATCGAGCCTCATGGTGGGATCAACGGATAACAAAAAGGTCCGGTACAGTTCTTCATGGGATTTACCGGGCACACCCCGTCCCGCCTCATCCCATAAGTTATCGGCCAGAGGCATCCACCACTGCGGATACGGCGCCATCGCCGAGATCGCCGCGCCTAACACCCGCGGAAAATGCCGACTATAATAGCCATATTGAATAGCAAAATGACGTAATTGCACGGGCGTATACTGCCCCGAAGCAAGTGCTTCGAAAAAGGGGCTGTTAAAAAAGGTTTGTTCCACCCATTCGCGCATAGCGACTTCCACATCGTCCAGGGTAGTCATTTGCTTCACAGACGCCGTCATGATTCCCACTCCATTCTCAGCCGTTCTTTTGGCACATCTTTGCCTAGGGTACAAAAAATTAAGAGCGTCGTAAAGCGATTAGGCGGTCATAAGGTCTACGACCAAATGACCTCTAAAGAGAGCCATTTGGTCGTAGACACTCCCCTGGACAAATTGCCATGATATGAACAAGCTCATGCATCTAAGGTACAGGCCTAAACTAAAGGAGCGTTCTATGGACACTACAAAGGGACTAACTACGAGCGAAGCCCAAGCGCTTCTTCAGAAATTCGGACCGAATCAAGTCAAAGAGGAAGCTCCGCACCCCATCCGGTTGTTTCTGATGAAATTTTGGGGACCGGTTCCGTGGATGCTGGAAGTCACGCTGATTCTCGAGGGCATTCTCCACAAAACTCCTGAAGCGCTGATTATCGCATTCCTCTTAGTGTTCAATGCCATTTTAGGGTTTACTCAAGAACGCCGGGCCCAAGGTGCTTTGGATCTCTTACGGACTCAGTTAAAAATTAATGCCCGCGTGTTAAGAGATGGCTCGTGGACCGAAATTCCCGCCGCCGATCTGGTTCCTGGAGACTATATTCATTTGCGCATGGGTGACTTTGCCCCGGCCGACACGCTTTTGGATGCCGGATCCGTGCTGGTTGACCAATCGTCTCTGACCGGGGAAGCAGCACCGGTAGAACGAAGCGCGGGTAGCATCATCTATTCGGGTTCCATCTTACGCCGTGGTGAAGCGAGCGGAACCGTTCAAGCGACAGGGGCCCGGAGTTATTTCGGGAAAACCGCTGAGCTGGTGCGGGGCGCAGGGTCTAGGAGTCACCTTGAAGATCTCGTCATGGGCATTGTGCGCTACCTGGTATTGCTTGATGGCATTCTCGTGGTGGGTATTTTAATTTACGCCACCGTGCACAGCATTGCTCTTGGCGATATTTTACCATTTGCCCTCATTTTGCTCGTCGCATCCGTTCCGGTCGCGCTCCCCGCCACGTTTACCCTAGCTACGGCCTTAGCCTCCTTAGATCTGGCACATCATGGGGTCTTAGTCACGCGTCTAGCGGCGATAGAAGAAGCATCGTCGATGGACGAGTTGTGTACAGACAAAACAGGAACCTTGACCCTCAATCAACTGACCCTGACGGCTATGCAACCTGCCCCAGGTGTCTTAGAATCGGACCTTGTTACCATGGCAGCCATCGCTTGTGATACCGCTACCCAGGATCCTTTAGATCTTGCAATTTTGCAAGCGGTTCAAGAGCAGCATCTTACCTTACCGCCCCGTCAAGACTTTATTCCCTTCGATCCTGCCACAAAGCGGTCGGAGGCCACGTTTATTCATAACGGTGTGCCGTGGAAAGCCATTAAAGGAGCCCCTCAGACCATTGCGGCTTTAACCGCACTAACCGACTGGCAAGACGCTGCCGAAAAACTGTCACAAACCGGTGCACGGATTTTGGGGGTAGCAGCAGGCCCGGAAAATTCCTTGACTTTTCAAGGATTTTTAGCGCTCTCCGATCCTCCAAGACCTGATGCCGCCCAAGCTGTGGCCGATTTGACGGCTTTGGGCATTCACGTACGCATGGTCACAGGAGACAGTGTCCCCACGGCTCAAGCCGTTGCGAGCCAATTGCATATTGCAGGTCCCGTCTGCGAGCACGACGCCATTCAAACGTCAAACCAAGATTGCGGGGTATTTGCGGGTGTGTTTCCCGAAGACAAATTTCATATTGTGCAACGCCTGCAAAAACAACACCGCATCACCGGCATGACCGGGGATGGCGTCAATGACGCACCAGCGCTCAAACAGGCGGAAGTCGGTATTGCCGTGTCCAATGCCATGGATGTCGCGAAAGCCGCGGCAAGCTTAGTGCTCACGCGACCTGGGCTAACCGATGTGGTCACCGCCGTCAAAACAGGGCGACTTGTGTATCAACGCATGCTGACCTATACCCTCAACAAAATCGTGAAAACTTTTCAGGTCGCTATGTTCTTAAGTCTCGGCTTACTGTTATTTGGACAATTTGTCGTCACTCCGCTTCTTGTCCTCTTGCTGCTCTTTGCCAATGATTTCGTGACCATGTCATTGGCCGATGATAACGTGCGGTACTCCCAAGACCCTGACCACTGGGATCTTCCATCACTCATAGGCACATCGCTCATCATTGCCATGGCCTGGCTCATTTACATTTTTGCCGTCTTCCTGGTCGGCCGGTATGATTTCCATTGGCCGCTCCCCACCTTGCAAACCATGGACTTTTTGGGTCTCGTGTTTTCTGGCCTTGGCAATGTCTTTGTCGTTCGAGAACGCTCGTGGTTCTGGCTATCACGGCCCGGACGCTTTCTGACACTGGCTGCCCTAGGCGACGTCATCGTCGTGTCGCTATTGGCCGTTCATGGCTGGCTCATGCATGCCGTCACCTTACGCGCTATCGTCTACCTCTTTGTGTTCACGCTGCTGTATATGCTGATCCTCGATGGAATGAAAGGCATTGTTCTACGTTTCTTTCATAGCCGGACCGCTTCCCCTAGCCCCGTCCCGGGTGTTGGCCCCTCAGAGATGTCATAACGTCATCCGAGCGAGGCCTGTCTGATGTTGGCAAGCATCCATCGTCTAAGACGCCTGCTAAGTGTGGCGACTCCGAGTACAATGTTAAGGAGAACGACCCACAATGACACAGACGCATGCGAGGTGGAATATGGCCAACTTTTGGCGACACAATGTATTTTTCTTATGGCACCCGGTCATGGCATTGATTCTGATATTAGTTTTCTCTTTCTATCTTCGCTTGACAGGACGAAGGCATCACAACGCCACGGGATACTCTGCCAGCTTTTTACAGCAAACCTATTTCACGCTGGCTCTTTTGATGTTCTATCTCGCCATGGGCTCTCCCATCCGGCTGGCGGCCGAACACTATCTTTTTTCTGCTCATATGTTGCAATATGCACTACTCACGATGGTAATCCCCCCGCTATTTTTGTTAGGCCTTCCCGAAGCGCTGCTGGCACGCGTTTGGCATCACGGGACGTGGTCACGCCTTTTAGCGGGCGTCACGAATCCTGTTGTTGCTATTTTACTATTTAACATCGTTTTCGCTGGATTCAACTATCCACCCCTGCTCGATGTCAGCCTATTATCGGGATGGCTTTATATTCTCGAATCATACGTCGTATTGATCTTGGCCATTACCATGTGGTGGCCTATCTTAGCCCCGCTGCCGGTCAAAGGGTTCACGCCATCTGATTCCTGGGATCAAGACCACATCGAATTAGGCATGGTGTCCCGGATCTATCAACTCATGTATATTTTTTTCAACTTCGCTCTGATGATGCTCGTGTGGTTTTACATTATTGATACCCACGTCGCTTTCTACTCGTTCTATGTGCACGCCCCGCGCCTGTTGTCCCTGACACCGCTTGCGGATCAACAACTCGGCGTGGTTATTCTGGAAGCTTTTATGGGACTCGGATTCGTTGTGGCATTTGTGGCTTCGTATTCACGCTATGACGACTCGCATTGGTATGATTAACCAGATTTTGCAAGCGACTAGACAACAGCGTTTCAAATGGTGCCGTGTTCTATAAATCGTTGCTAAAAGCTCACCGCCATCCGTCACAAGCCGAAGAAACCTCGTAAACAAGGCCCCCGCAGGGGCCCTTGTTTACGAGGCGGGAGCGCTAGGCGCTGTGGGGCCATAGGCCACGTTAAACCCATCCGTATCGCTGTCCGGAACCGAGGGTGTCGAAACTTGCTTGTTCTTTTGAATCATGACGCCCCCATCCTCGGTCGTGAAATCAGGATTGGCTCCCCCATTGACTGTGCCGGGATTAAACGTTGTCTCCCCGTAGTTGGCCAATGTGGCGACATGCCCTCCGATGGTCGGAGCCTCCAAGATCCATTCAGCAGACGCACCGGGTCCTGAGTAGTCCTGATTGGTTGTAAAGGTCCAGCCTTCCGTGACATCCTTTAGCGTGATAGTCCATACCCCATTGCCGTCATTCACAATAGACGCATCCATCTGGTCGCCCGGCGCAACCGGTTCGTTAATGACCGTTTCTGCTGCCGGAAGAATTTCCCACCATGCCGAATACTGTGCCGATCCCCCAGTATAGTCTTGTTCTGTGCCTGTCTGAATTAGATCGCTATTATTAAAGCCGTCAATCCCAATCCACGCCGACGAATAGGTCGACCCATGCCCTGCTGTCACCGTTGGGACAATCCAACTTCCCGTAATTTGGGTGTAGGGCCCATTGGTTACGGCGTAGCCGGACCAATTGCTCGAAGACCATCCATAATTGCCGATTGCATGAGATGGGCGGGACAATTTAAGTCTTGGCGCATGGGTAATTAAAGGAAGGGCCGACGTTCCCATAGCCATAGTCGGCGCACCCACGACAAAAGATGCCATCGCAGCTGTCATAATCCATGAACGAACACGCATGAATAAATTCCTCCTCGGTAAGAGCAAATGGATGGTCAATCCCGTTAACAGCATATCCATGGTACATATTGTGTGTTCTGTTCTTTCTGTTGTTTTTCCTTCTTTTTCCATAGAATTTTTTGGGTTCTATTTCTTTCGTCGTTTTGGCGTCATCCGATGCACCATTAGGAAACAAGTGAGGAACCAAATGGCGATATCACAACTATTCCTTGTAACAATAATATGGTGCCGTCAGTACACTCCGCCAACAGCCCACCTTGTGGACCATCACGCTTCGTTATCGGCACTCATTTACCGTGCTTAATCGTGCCCCATGTCCGCCACATCCTTCACGCATCGGCGGTAGCGGTCAGTTTTCTCCAAGGCTCCAAGTCGGTCCCAATCTTCTAGTGCAAATCATAATTAATAACGCTGCCGCTGCCATAGCAGCGGCACGGTAGCCTTGGCCGTTGGATGTGTTCTCAACCTTTTGGGATGCGTATGACATGCCTCGTATTCGGAGCCTTCGGTCCCCTGCCAGGATATAAAGCCCTCTGGCGTCCTTGGCGAAGACGCTTATCCGAAAGCAAAGTCCATTCTAAAAAGCTGCTAAATTAGTGAAAAATTCCGTGGTGTCGACAAATCAGCAGTTAGGCATTCAGTCTACCATGTAAGAATAGACCCAAACATAGGAAAGAAGACAAAAGGGCTGATTGGAGCCGTTTCGCGATCGCAACAATGGCCCCGAGCCATACTTTTTTTGCGCACATAATGCAATTCACAAATTCTCAACCAGGGTCAGCCGTCATGAGAAGCGGGCTTCTTTGTATGTCTAGCGACTCCACGTCTTTCTGACTGAGCGAGACTATTGCCCCATCGCCACCCTGACATGCTCAATTTTTCAAAAAGAGACCTAAGCCCCCCATACCCAGACCAATCACCGCAACGCCCACCCATACTAAGCCTAATCCGCTTGAATCAGCATTCATGAGTACTGCAAACCCTTCTAAAACAATCGCAAATAACAACATCTTCGTCCCCATGCAAAGATCCTCCTTAAACACATCTCCTCCTTATCATGCCCGTTTTTTCCATGTAGCCCCGTGACAAAAAGGCGAAGCAAGCTTTTCGCTCCTTCGCCTTTGCCAACCTCTACTCTTGATTCCACGCCGTAAGACTTTTCGCCAACTGGGCCACGTCAGGAGAGCCAAGGCCCGTGACGGCGTTCCATCCAGGTCCCGCATTATAATACCAATTGTTGCCTTGCGTGATGGGATGAAATCCCCCGCCATTGGCATTCGCATAAAATGCCGCGTTCACCAATCCTTGCGGGCCCCGGAGATCTTGGTCGATCAAGGCCATAATCCCTGCCCATTGCGGTGCGGCAAAAGACGTACCGCCCCATCCATTGGTCCAACCGTCAGATTCGGTCGTATAGAGCGAATTCGTGTCGTAAATCGCATAGCCTGTAAACGGATCGGCATCAAACGCCACATCGGGCACACCCCGAGCATTGGCATTCCCCGTACCCGATTGCCACCAATAAAGACTCGCGCCATTGTCAGGAGTCGATGACGTCCAAAACGCGCTATATCCTCCCGTTGATCCGAAGGGATAAATATCTCTTTCCCATATGGCTTCAGATTTGACACCAAAATTAGCGTAATAAGGCAATAAATATTGCCATCCCCAGCCTTGCTCTCCCACCATGGCAATCGATCCGTTAGGAATGGGAATATATCCCGTTTCTGAAGTCCCGGGTGATATCGGATTCGCGTTCGGCTGGGTCGACACCATCGGCAACGTCGTCCCACCAGCCGCCAAAATATCGGGGCTTGACGCGGGCGAGTCGACCGCGAGCTGTTTGTCGGTAGGATAGCCGTCATATGCCCCATCATCGCCAGACGCTGCAATCATGGTCATCCCTTCAGCGGCCCCTTGCATAAACGCTTGGTTGAGCATGTAGGCATAAGAGAACGGTTCGAAAAACTCCGCTTCTCCCCAACTCGTCGTCATGACTTGGACTTGGTCAGCTGTAGCGACCGTGTCATAGAGATCAATAAAGCCCGTAGTGGTATTCGGTGCTTCATACACAATGATGTTGGCCCCTGGCGCCATAGCGCCCGAACGTTCAACATCTATTGAGGTTTCACTCCCCCCTATTCCTTTCCCAGAAGCGGTCGTGCTTTGCCCGTCGACTCCAACTTCACTGAGGCTCCCGGTTCGGTTAATGCCATAATACTGCCAAAAATACGTCGCATCACTTGGCACAAAGGGCGCCAAAGTGGCCACCCCAATCGTAACCCCCTTTCCTGTAATGTGATGCGCCAGCAATGGCGTGGCGTTATATGCCGCAGCAATTTGCTGCGGTGAATAGCCGACGGGCCCGGATTGGTCATTGAGATGCGTCACATTGGACTGTTGCACGGTATGGGGTCCAATCCCGTTATAGGTGGTCATCCCTGCGACGCCGGAAACTAAACGCGCTAAATTATATGACGTACCTTGATACGTATAGGACATTGGCAGCGAGGGGTTTTCATCGTTGGCAATAAAAGATCTCCCCGCCGAAAGATAATTGTTGATGGAAACCGAAAACGCCTGCTCCACGTCGCCTACTGTCCCGGTCACATTAATGCCTAAAGGGTATTGGACAAAGTGGCCATGGACAGTGACCGGAACAATATGGTATTGCGCCAAATAATTAAGCAATGCATCGACTTGATCCGGGGATGGCGCGTAGTCCGCCGCAAACTGGGTCTCCGTAAGAAAATGGTGAAACAACGCATTGCCCGGCGTTTCGGTATCCTGAATGTACTGCGCAAGACTTGGCATGTTGGCCGGTTTGACAAAATTAAACCCCACATATAGGGTAACTTTCGCCGACGTGTTTGCTGCCCCAGTCATTGTGGATTGAGCCAGCAACGCATGGGCAATATTCCCCGAGACTCGTCCATATTGACTGGCAGCGGCCGATCCCGGTAGAGCCAAGGCCGGTAGAGCTAAAACCGTCGCGGTACTTAGTACCGCCCATGTCCGTTTCATGAAACCGTCCCCCTTTATGTTAAGTCCATGAATCTGATCAAAATATTCGGTTTTTGCCATAAAATTCCTGCAATGTTTTTTGTTTATTAACATAAAAAAACCGTCCGGGCTGAAAGCCCGAACGGTGATAACCCGTTTTCGCTACTAGGATTGCCGTCGCGTCCTTAATAACAGTCCTGCTGCTCCCATCAAACCGACTCCGATTCCCATAATCGGCAATAAGGGCAGGCCCGTAAAGGGCAGGCCCGTAACGGGCGATGTCGCTCCTAGCACTTGCTAAAAATGCCGCGAAAGCGTCCTTATAATGCGTGAGTGTGGCTTGAGCACTATTCGCGTCGACCAAATCCGTAACGTAGGAAAAAAAGTACATATGCTCGTTCCATAACGATTCAAACTTTTGTCCAGCACTTTGCCCGTAAATACTGGTTATGGCCGCTGTCAACGACTGCGTATTTTGATTCATGACGGCGGTATAGGCATTATAGAGATTGGTATTGCCGCTATATAAGGCTTGCATCCGTAATTCGAGAATCAACGCGTGCTCACCAAGCAGTTGATCCAAATCCACCCGCAAGTTTCCGGCCGCAGTATTCGTCGCCGTGTGATCAAATTTGCTTGGAAATTGCGCGACAATGCCCTGAGCTAAATATCCCCCCGCCGTATACATCAGATTATAGTCCTGCATCAACTCTTGAGTTGCGGCCGCATCATTGCCCGCCACATAATCTTGAAATGCGGTGGTAATTTGATTGATGTGCTCTTGCAACACGGTGGACAAGGTGCTCTCACTCAAGTTCGGATTGGCCCCCGCTAAAAATTGGCTAAATTGGTTCTTATACTGCGTTAACGCCGCTTGGGCGGCCCTAGCACCGGGCGTATTGCCGTCTTTAACGTCGTTCACATAGGTAAAGAAGTACTGGTGCTGCTCCCACAAATGCTCGAACTGCTGACCCGCAGCCGTCCCGTAAATACTGGCTATGGCCTGAGTCAATGCTTGCGTATTCGCATTCATTTGCATCATATAAGCATGATACAAACCTTGGTTGCCACTATAGAGAGCTTGCATCGCCAACTCTAAAATCATGGCATGTTCTCCCAGTAGTTGATCGAGTGCCACTTGTAGATTGACAGCCGGAGTCGATGGGGACTGGTTGTCAAACTTGGCAGGAAATTGTTTTGCAATACCGCCCGCAAGATATCCGCCTGCCGTGTACATCAAGTTATAATCTTGCACGAGTTCTTGCGTCGCAGCGCTATCTTGACCCTGGGCATAGTCATTGAGGGCTGTGGTAATTTGATTGATGTGCTCTTGCAACACGGTGGACAAGGTGCTCTCACTCAAGTTCGGATTGGCCCCCGCTAAAAATTGGCTAAATTGGTTCTTATACTGCGTTAACGCCGCTTGCGCCGCATTTTCCCCCTTTACCGCATTCACGTAGTTAAAGAAGTACATGTGCTGGTTCCACAAAGACGCAAACTTTGTCCCCGCGGCACTGCCATAAATGGACGACACTGCCTGAGTCAGTTGTTGCGTATCTTGGTTCATAATGGATGTTAGGGCATTATATTGCGCGGTATTCCCACTATACAATGCTTGCATGCGCTCTTCGAGTACTAAGGCATGCTCCCCCAGCAACTGATCCAATGTAAGGCGCAATGAGACCCCAGGAGTCGCGGTCATCGACGAGCTCGGTGAAGCAGCAAAGGCCATGGATGCAGATGCCCCAATCGTCGCCACACTCAGGGCTGTCGTACTCAAGATTTTTGTCAGATAACGCATGAATTTTTCCTCCTCGTGATGACTGATTTCACTTCATATACGGAACGCAGAACGAACCCGATCTCTTTTTGGAGAAAAAATTTAAGGTTTTTTTACGAGAAGATTTCCTGGATTTTTTGTGGAAGAGATCGCATCCGAGGATTTTTACGTAGGCCCAAGTAAAGCACGATAACGAGGAGGGAATACCATGCGTCGAACATTCGCAATAAGTCTGGCCGCCTTGGGTCTAGGCATGATGGCCATTCCGTTATGGATTGGCCCCGCGGTGCAATGGACCAGCCAATTTGCTGCTCCGTTACCTACGGTTAAGCCGTCTCGCACCATACAGCCATCTCAATCCTTATCCCCAGAGCCCCAATCACTGCAAGCAGCCCCTCTACAAGACAACCCTAAACCCGGTCAACGCTGTGCAACCCTTTGGATCCCCTCGCTCCATTTGAAAGTGCCCGTCGTCCAAGGCACCGCCTATGGCGAGCTGCTGCTAGCGGCCGGTCATTATCCTGGTTCAGTCATGCCAGGCCAATTAGGCACTAGCGTTATTGCCGCGCATAACGCGACCTATTTCCGACATCTCAACCAATTACGACCGGGCAATCGCTTGATTGTGACAACATCTCAAGGCACATTTTGGTTTGATGTCACAGGCCATGAAATTGTTTCAGATACGGCAGGATTACCCGTCAGTCCCGCATCCACATTAGATCTTGAAGCCTGTGATCCGTTAAATGCCCTGTACTTGACCCCGAATCGATATATCGTTGAGAGTCGACTGGTCCGGTCGGTCCTGACGGACCATGCGACCCCAACGGTTCTCATGCCCCCCGCCTCACCCTATCACGCCATGATCCCGTCTTTTGTGACGGACCACTATTCTTTGTCTCTGCAAGACAATTCTCTACCGATGGGTACCTTGCGCTATCAAGACGCCGGCACAGCAGCCGATTTTACCTACCAGCAATCTGTTTTACCACTGCAAGCCGCAACGGAGGCTACTACTTTATGCCCTCCTTGGCGTTGCTCTTTGGCCCAGTGCCGATGCCCCCATCCAGTGGAACCGTTTCGCTAAACCTCTGTTGCTCACCCTAAGTCTAGCGGGATGGCTCGAAACCGCGTGGCAATCCTGGTATTATCCCTTTGCCACAACCGGATTTTCCACAGTTCCCAGCCATCTCTTTGCGCTTGGCGTTCTAGGGGCTTTGGCTGCACTTATTTGGCCGCGCCTACGCCGCTTAGGTGCTGCAGGCCTTATCGTTTTGTCCATTTGGGCTTGGATTACCATGCAACAAGCAGGACAATTTTGGCTGCCCTATGCGACGGACTTCAACAGTGGAGCGTTGTGGGCATTATTTGCGCTCGCTTTATACGGCTGTTCCTCCACCAAAAAGGCTCTTCACATAACCGGTTCGGGTGAACACTCGTCCCAGTCCGCATAAGACCAAGATTCAAAGGCCCCCGCTTCAAACACGGGGGCCTTAACGTGCTAAAGGTTCTTCTAACCCGGCAAGGTAGCCATGACCAAAATCGGGGTAGTTGGGGTTTTCGTGCCGCCAACGGGCTCTACCGTAATGGCGAATGCTTCTGGGTGCGGTACGGGCACTTTCAACGCCGAAGGTGTGGAACCAAAAGTTCCCGCCGCAACTGGATGTCCGCCTTGAATCCACCAACCTTCATAGGTTTGCCCGTGGCCGGGAACGGGCAGATGATTTGCCAAAACAACGGCGCGGTTCTTGGACAGATACAAGGCGGCACGGTAAGGCCCATGCGGTGATGTCAAATCCAGTCGTTGACCACTGGCCATGAGTCTAATGACCTGTTCTTGCTGAGAGGCCACATGATGCAAGTGATATGCACTAGCCCAGCCTCCTAACCCGATCACCACAACGGCTGCCCACCCTACTGCCGATGGGAGGAATCCTGTGTGGCGACGTTTGGTAGCCGTCTGGGGTGTAATACGTTCGGCGTTCAGCTTTTCCAGAAATTCTTGGCGTAAACGGTCGTGTTGGTCCCAGTCTTCCGTCACATCGTCCTCATGCGGGTCCAACTGCTGCAACAAGGCCTGGTAGTCATGATAGGCTTTTTGGCAACTGACACAAGTCTGGAGATGGACTTCGAGTTCTGCCGCTTCATCTGAAGGCAACGATCCTGCTGCCAAAAGCGGTAAGTTGAGCTCTAGTCTGTCATGGTCCACTCGTATACACCTCCAAGGCCCTTCGCAATTTTTCCAAGCCTAATCTCAACCGCGTTTTCGCCGTCCCTACCGGGATGTTTTGGCGCCTGGCCGCTTCTTCCGCAGTTTGTCCCCGAATATACACCGCTTCAATCATATTTTTCTGGGCAGCCGGCAAGGTTTCCATCGCTTGATGAAGCGTGGTCTCCGCTTCTCGCTTGACCACGGCCGTCTCGACCTGGTCGCTCGGGCCGCCCTCCAAACCGACCGCTTCGTCGAGACCTGCTTGGGTCGGTTCGCGTGCCACCTTGCGAAGCCGATCTATCGCTCGACTCCGCGCCAACGTTAACAGCCACCCGGTCACCGGCGCCCTTCCGGCATCATAGACAGCCGCCGTTCGCCACACCTGCATAAAGGTGTCTTGAATAACCTCGTCTGCAATGTTTCGATCAGCAATCATCTTTCGACAATACCCTGCCACAATGCCAAAATATTGATCATAAAATTCCATCATGGCTTGCTGATTTCCCTGGGCAATTTGGCTCAGCAACTCGCCTTCGTGACTTGCCATGACATCCGCCTCTCTAACCATGAATCCGAAAATCCGGCGTAAAACGATCTCTCGCCTACGAATTTCATGAAGAAACTTTTGCTTCCGAATCTGTGGGAGACCTACTCTTAGTCGCTCCGGTAGCGACTTAGCAAGCGATATACACCGTAGCTGATTAACAGCGGGTCAAAGACCACACCCCACCCTATACCCATTGTCACATCCGATGGTCCATGAAACCTCGGGAAGACTTGCGCATAAAAGATCTGAAAGGGCCCAAATCCGAGAAAGACAGACCCTTGATGCCACGTCATGGCCCACGACTCATACCGCAGAGCAATTATATAAAGTGCCGCCGCACTAATCGCCCCAATGCCGCTAGCCGTAACGAGCGCCCACCGCTTTGTCAAGCGACGTCATCTCCTCACCACATCAATCAATTCGAACATTTTATGTTAGTATAGCCTACTTTTCGCGTGCCCGTGCGGCAGGTGGCATCGTCCTTAAAGCGGTGACCCCAAGGATTTCGAGATGGTTCACACACCTGGATAGAAAGATCACGCAGAAAGTCGATTCCAAGTTCTTGATGCTCTTGAGTTCTGTTCCCCCATGAACCAATCCTATCAAACTCGACATGCCTCCGCCCATCTCGAGCCAATACACGAACCGAACAATCATCCTGATACGATCGCCATCCACGACCTTTTTCACGTCCATTACTCATTAAATCAACATCTTACCCATTCTCCATACCGTATGATCAGAACCTTCTTCTTGAAGATTGATTAGACCGCACTTTTGATAGAATCGAACAGCACGAAGATTGGCCGGGGATACTCGTAAATGATATTCAGTGACCCCCTGGTTACGGAAGCAATGTTCCGCATAATCAGACAACTGTGCTCCCTTTCCTTGTCCGCGAATCGACGGAACGAGGTAATATAGACTGACAAACCCTATCAACCTCTCCTCATGGTCTCTCGTAAAAATCTCCATTTGCCCAACTGTATCTCCGTGTTCTTCCACCATCACATATCCCCACGGAAATTGAACGGTCCGTTCCGTCAGAAGTTTAACGTATTCACCGGGATTAAAGCCCTTTTCGGAGCCAAAACTCACCCGAAACGAATCCTTCCGAAAGTCGATGCATGTACTGAGGTCCCTTGTCACATCGATAGTGCGGAACGAAAATGCCATCATCTGGCCCCCTCATGAATCCATTTTCCACGCTAGGTATTGATGACAAACGTGGTTAACAAAACCTATGCTGGCCGCTATGCCGTAGTGCTTGAGGCGTAACGCGCTGACAACGATGTCTGACTCATGCCCATAGGTTAGAGCTGGTAACCGGAGGCGGGCTGGATTCGCCAAGAAACCGTCGCGCATGATCCAGACTGTCTTGGGCAGCGGCGATGTCCGTTTCAGCCTCATTCCAAGCGATGTCGATAAGGACTTGGGGAACGATTGACCGCATACCCATTAAATTTTGCCTATTCCATTGAGAATTCCGGACAGGCGGCTTGAGCGGCCGATAGCATCGACAAGCCGGCTCGACGTTTAACAGTCCGGGATGGCTCTTTAGCTCAGCGTGTAATTCAGTAATAGGGGGTTGACCGACACACAAAACTAAATTCTCGAGTACGTTAAGAATTTTGTCGTCGGGAAAAGAAAACACTTCTTCATACAGCTTACGAAATATCTTCTCCCGCCCCGCATCTGTCCTATGTCTTTAAGAATACTTAACCGATCTGTGGGGTGTTTCAGATCCCATTGGTAAAAAGCAGAAGTCGCAGGAATACTCGAGGTGGTGAGAAGAATCAATGACTTGAACTTCGCTGCGTAGTCATAATTTTTTAACCAGTTTCTTAGTGACTTCCAGAAGTCTTCGCTGCGGTCGCTAAGATTATGTTCGGATAAATGGTGCTTTACTTCCGTTTGCACAGAATCCTTAGGGGATATTTTTGCAATATCGCCGTACTGTTCGACATAAATTTGCTCATTCTCTTTTAGTTCTAGGCAATTCTTTACAACGAACAAATATTGATATACATCGCCTAACCTTGTTAGGGTCGCATCATTGCCGAGCCGTTTCATACCAGCAGGCGCCCCTGCTTGTCGCATTCCCGATGTCGGGAGGCGTGTTCATAAGGCGAACCGAGAATGGGCTGTTCAGCGAACTGGTTTTCCATATAGTTTTGACCTACCTCAAAAATTTTTCCGTTTAAAGAGAAAACAAAACTTCCTTTCGTCGTATCCAGATATCGACATTATTAACGATACTCTGAGTTCAGGTCAAAAAATGGGGCCATTATACATCCGAACGGACCCGGACCATTAGGCATATCCCCGAATTTCGTGGAATTTGCAGTTAGCGATCCCCCGTCCGGAGTCTGATTGAGTTAGGGTGTCGAAGCCCAAATTATCCGACCACAGAAGGGAATCACGGTAAATCTCATTATAAAGAAGCCCCACGAAAAGTGACCCTTCTATTCCTCCGAATTGCCCCCGGCGTTGGTGGGCCCTGGTGGACCTGCTTAAAGACGCGGAAGGTAGGCGTCCAGGGACGTTGCAGCAACTCATGGCCTCCGAAGTCGACGCGTTGATGGGCTCGCCCGAAGGGTCAGCACAATTCGAGCCGCAAGACCGTGCGACTCGGAGTCGAGGACGGCTGTGTCTATGTGGGGGACCGGATGTATGCGGCCGAACCCGAGCACGTCAAATTCTCCTTCGCACACGAACGGAAATCCATAGAGGGGCCGACGATTCGTCAAAAAACCCGTTCGGATGCTGAGTGCATCTGACTAGGTCTGGGCGAGCGCCCATTGTTTTGTTCCCAACTAACATGATTATCGCTATGGCCTCCTCCAACTGCCGTCCTAGTATGTCCATGGCGATATCGTCGGTGTCACTTCCGACGCCGCACGGTCGTCGGGCAACCATGGAAATCGCGGCCCATACACATGGTAGCAAATTACTCTTTTTGGGGCAGCCATGTGACGCCCTTCCCATGTTAGTCAGATCCTTGATCTTTGTGCCATTCTTGCCTGCTACAGCTATAAAGATGGCTGAGAAGTGATGGATACTCGAAACGGAAAACCTGGGTATAGCTGGTCGATCACTCCCAAAATTTCGTCAGTCAACGAGCAAGCATCTTCGACGACGTCTTCAAGAGTATTGGCACTGCGCGTCAAAATTCGGTGAAGGCGGTGAAGAGGATTGGCACACATCTGAAAGCAACTTGCTCGCGCCGCAGCCCACGAGCCATGAACAAACCCGGAAGTCCACGGATAATAACGGTCGTAAATATCCTTGAGGTTTGCCTCGATGCTTATGTTCCTAAGGTTGCTATTATCCCAATGGCCTAGATTTATCGGGACAAATTCATGCCACATATCCTCATTAGCAAATGCCTCTATTGTCTCTAGGTTAGCAAATGGAGGCGGGGACACGGATTCATCGAGTTTTAAGAAAGTGAGTTTTGCTTGACCTACACCGTAGGTTCTATACTCCTGCCACTTATGGGGATCCCTTTGCGCAGTAAGATAGGCGATGGTAAGATATACCTCCAATAAGCTACGGAGGCCCATGCGGCCCAAGATGGAAGAGCTGTTTCCAAAGAGAACTAACTCGCCGAGGATGGATAAACTATACGCCGCCATCCCAAACGAAGAATCGTGCTGCGCATCTAATCCGGTGGAAGTGGCCGTGGTCATGGAATGTTCGACCAGTCTACGTTGAACCTCGCGAATTGTTTCTACGGTAGTACCCACTGATGATGCGTTCATGGTCTCGGTCTTCGAGTGTCCCCATGGTTCGCACTGTGTATCGCGCCAACACTGCTGCCAAAATGCTTCGGCCCAACCAGAAGAGGCCAACCCCGTTGCCGCCGAAAGGGCACCTTCTGTGGCACGGATCATGGGTCTTACCTTATGCAAGTCTCCCCGTAGTGGATAGTCTTTGAGTTCCTCAACCAATTCTTGCGAAGGCAAGACTAACTCGCCGGCAACGACCTTAACGAGAACGCGCACCCACCTTGAATCGGTTGCCGCTTCAGACTGCGGATCCAAAATACAGATTACCGCATCTCTTAGGTCCATCCAGTCATCTTCTTCAGGCTGTAGACCGATAGCGTTTTCCCATGCATTGCGAGCTGGCAAGTCTTCAAGCAACAGAAGTGGCCGTAATGTCCTTTTGAGTATGCAACTCGACGTTAGCGCCGTAAGTACTACAGATTGCACAGATTGTGGTAAGGCGGAAATCCCTGTCTGAGTGACATCCAATGTCTTCGGGATCGAAGCTAAACCGTGTACGGCTAACGCTACCCCCCGAAACACGGTAAGAGTACTGGCCCGGCCAATCCGTGCGAGCAACAATCCGGCCCATAGGAATTCTGGAAGCCTCTGATCAAGCCAAGACGTTAGGGGTAGATTTGGTATTGTAGACATAGGTGGAATTAGCGATTTGCCTTGTCTCGTGTGCTGACCTACCGTCGAATGCCGTGAACCTGCCCTTTTAGGGTTTTTTTTCTTTTTGGACATCGACCTGCTCCTTCCCCAACAATATGAATCATGAAGAGCTACTCTTCCACGGTGAATTGGAGGGGTCCAACTCGAAGTGCATGGTACCCATATTGACATCCAGTCTGAGAAGCTCAGTCAGGCGGTTCGTTCGAATGCTTATGCTTAGGAATTCAGTTCGCATCCTAAATGTCAGAGGAGAACTCGAATTCGCCCCCCCGCACCTACACCCACTCGATCTTCCCATCCTGAAGAAAAAAGTGACTTTTGCAGCCCACCTTTCTCCATACCGAAGGATACAGGGACGGTTCACCGTTGGGCCCTCTCTTCAACTTCCAACATGGCCGTGCTTTAGGAAGGAGATTAAGCTGAATCAGAGCACCACAGTTGCAGGGGCACAGAAACCCGACCGCCCATTCGTACGGAGGGTCTCCCAAAACATAGAGCACGTTTTGCTTTGGCATCTCCGGTAACGCATCGCAATTTATGACCGTATATTGGCCGACTCGTCGACGGAGTCCCAGCCATCCAAGAATCCGAAGAATACCATCCCTAACTTTACTGTACAACATTCATCTCACCCAACGGGGGGACGGTGTCTCCCCGGCCGACGTAGGGAGCCAGGCTCGATTTGACGTTTGGAGCAGGCTCGTACCGAAAATAGGCGTCACTCAAGTTGAATCGACCTGCGCTACAATCGGCATTTCTGAACCAGCGAAACCCATGAATGCGCGCTAAGAAATCATTCACGGCGAGACTTGCGGCTAACGTATTAACGCTAATGACCGCAGGGCGCTCTTCGCGGATTCCCTGAATGTAGCCCTCGTCCAACAAACCCTCATATTCCTCGGGGTCAGTGCGTTTTAGGTGACTCGCCCTAAGTTGCTCCGAGGTGTATGCCTTCCGTTCCAATAGGGTTGGGCCATCAGGGGTCAGGTAGTGCACCGAGACCCCGACGAACTCAACCCCGCCGTTTCCGTCAGCCTCTATGCCGACTCCTACATCCCAATATGGCAGGCTGTAGTACACTGCAAGCTTATTAAGCAAATCGCGACCGACTATAGAATCCATACACCCAAAGACCATGTCGCATTGTGCAAGGGCGGCGATCGCCGACGTGTGATAAAGGTCTGTGTGAATCGGCAACACTTTCGTATTTAGCCCACTCTGCTTTATTGCCCTCGCTATGACATCGACCTTGTAAATTCCGATATCCCGCCTAGAGCTGTTGTAAATACGCCCTAAATTCTTCTTCTCTATCGTGTCAGCATCCACAAGTACCAAGGAACCCACGCCAAGCCGAAACAACATTTCAACAAGGGGACTGCCTGTACCCGAAACACCGACTACACCCACCGACAGCTTACGGAGGATAGCAGTCGTACCTTGTCCAAAAGTTTGGTGAGTACGCTGTTGGATTTCGTCCATATCTTCATCGACCGGGTCTGCCTCATTCATGCGGTTCCAGATGTAAATGTCGTCGCCCGCGACAACCACCGATTCGAAGTATACGGGAGTGGCTCCACCATCCCAAGCTCTCGCCACGATTCGACCTCCGGGGAGCATTACCGCACTAACCAAGACGAAGTCGCGTTGAAACCATCCCGCCAAACTTTCATACAGACAGCGGTCTGATTCATCGTCCAGTTCTGAAAATGATTGGCTGCCATCTGGGTGGCTATGGATTTTAAGAACGACGAACTGCTGAGTTGAATTTTCAGCTATTAATTCGGAGAGCAATTTAGTCGACCAAGTGACTCGACTGCTAGTCCTCTCGGTACACTCACTGTAAGGGATGTGCTCGATGCAATGAACTGCAACGATTCGTTCAACGCGACCTGTATCTTGACGCTCCGCGACGCCACACAGGGACACACTCACTGCCTCAAGTCCGTCATCGGTTAACAAATGCTTTCTAAGCGCGTCGTATTGGTGACCTGTCATTCTCAATTTGTACTGTTTTGTAATCATTTGACCCTCTCAAATTCCCGGCGCAACCATTGCTCGATGAGGAGCAGATGGGTTACCAGCGAATCATTTCCGGGATCCCATGGAGCTTGAGATGTGCGATGCCTAGACCAACGCTGAAACGCCCGGCCATCAATCTGTTCGACCACATTCACCTGGGCGATCGACTTGTTATCGGCTCGTGACAAAGCCGGCGTGAAATAACACATATCCAGCCCTTGTCGAAGGTAATCTAAGGATGGAAACTGTACCGCCAGAGTAGCCTCCGTCACATTGTAGCCTGGGGGTATGGGAAAGTGACTCACCAGCAGCCAAAGCTTCTTCCCTTCTATGATGGTCTCCCAGTGGTAACCCTTGGCGTCCATGTACTGCTCGTCATCCGAATCTAGGTTGAATTGTCTTCTCACTTTGACCCTTCCGTTTGGTCCAATTTCATGTAAGTGAACCGTTCAAGACCCTTACGTGTCAATTCGACCACTTCAGTTAATTCGATGGGCTCGACCACCCCGTGCTTGAACTTCTGATTCAGCTGGTACTGGGTCACCGGAATCAGTTGAGCAAGTTCGAGAATTTGCTTACCCGTTATTGTCGGCTCACTCCAAATGAGAAGCTTGTTTCCGACTTTGAATCGGTATTCAACACCGTGCGTCGGTACCTCCTTACCATCTCTTGCGAATTCCTCGATATCGACAATATTAGCCATCAATCCTCTTCCTTCCCGTTAATGATCCAGAGCGATTGCTTCCGTAAATCATCAGTTTTTATTTCCTACCTCATGTCCAATGACCGCCGCTACAATTGCCCCAATTGCGGCACCTACGGGCCCTCCAACGAGAGCCCCCACGAATCCTCCTGCCGCCCCTCCAAACGTGGCACCTACCACTGCTTTCGCCTTCTTGGCCATGAGTGTATCCTCCTTTCGCATTTCCCCAATCCGCTGTTACGCTTAATAGCGTATTCTGTCCTATAAAAAAAGTCAAGCCTCACAGGAAGAAGCCAAGTTCCCCACTTTGGTTCGAAGCATACCCGACTTTAGCAAGTCGAACTTTGGCTGCCTGTTCGGATACATGAAAAAGTTCTTGCATTGCTCTTACCAACTTGGACTCATCCGAAATAGTTGATGAACTTCCATTCCCCATAGAGTCAATTAACTCTCTTATTGCCGTGTACGGCATTAAAAAAGCTCCACATGCATATCCAGCCTGCCATTCCATCCAATCGACCGGATGGACGCCCAGCACAGCCTCCCGATGACAGCGGGCCTCCAACAAACCGTTGGCAAACTCAAATTCGATCTGATTTTTCTTTTTAAGCCAAAGCGGGTTATGAAAGACTACATGTCCTAATTCGTGTGTCAATGTGGTCCGCAGCCGATTTTCCCTTTTGGGTTCCCAAAGCCGTTCCGAAATCCGTACTGTTGGCTGAGTACCAAATTCGGTCAGTCCTTCGACATCCTCGCCTTCTTGAGACAAGTCCGCCATGGAGTCCAAGTTTGCGTGCTGCTCAATCAGTACGGTCAAATCGTCCGTTTTAATCGGAAAGGAAAGCGCGCCGCGTCGGGTAATCGCGAACTCTCTAATAATAGCCGCGCATCTGTCTTCCATCTCTATGCCTTCGTAGTACGGACGATAATCAAACCGACCAGTATTGTCCGGTATCCATCTCATATAGTGCGATTCTCCCCAACAACGTTAACGTGGATCGTTCTTCTTTTCTATTGCGCGCCGAAACGCTCGGATTCCTTTTTCGACCGCATCTGGTTCTAATTGAGTAGTCTCCAAATCTTGAAGGGCTTGTGGAAGCTGTCGTGCCAAGATGCTGAGGTAGGCTTCCGCAACTCCCAACTGGGACGCGAGTTGACGGATATAGTAGGCTGGCGGAGGGTTGCGACGTCCGTGCTCTATGTCGTTGAGGTATTGCAACGATATGGGAGTTCCGTCCTCCTTCAAGATTCGCGAGGCAAGATCCTTTTGGCTTAAGCCTAACTTCTTTCGCGCGTCGGCAATGTACGCACCAAAATCATTCATCATTTACCACCTTCCGCTTAATAGCAGAATATCAGAGATATACAACAATCACAACAGTTAAGCTCGCTAGTAGTATCTCGGTCACTGTTTCTATGGCTTACAATCTGCCACTTCCTGAGTTCCTCATTCGTAGACTCCCTTTTGGTCGTCTATTTCCTTACCAAACAGAATCCTCGCAGCTCCCTCCGCCTGTTGATTTGGCAAGGCATGCGCGTAGACCTGCAAAGTAAACGCCACACTGGCATGCCCAAGTCTCTCCGATACGACCTTGGGGTTTATCCCGCTCGCCAACCAGTGCGTCGCCATCGCATGGCGCAGGTCATGCAATCGCCACGTGTTCGGTAAACCAGCCTTTGCCAATAGCTTCTTAAACGCGAGCGTGATCTGACTGGGGTCCAGCGGCGTACCCCTTGAGGTGGTAAACACAAATCCGGTTTCCCCCAGTCGTCCCCGGCGACCTGCCTTTCCAGCTGTTGTTGCTTGCGTTGCGCCTCCAGTTCGTTGACAAGAATCTCGGGAATGGTAATCGTCCGTACACCGCGTTGCGTTTTGGGAGTGTTGAGAGTGCGGCGCTTTCGCCCACTTCCCGAGAATGTCCGCTGAATGGTGACAACACGGCGCTCCCAATCTATATCCTCCCACCGCAGGGCCAAAGCCTCGCCGCGTCGGACACCCGTTAATGCGATAAACTTCCACAACACTCGCTAACCCATCCCCAGTATTCATGTCGGCATGTTCTGTATAGACAAAATATTCGACGCAAAGGAAAATCGGGATCCCCTGGCGAAGTATGCATTGCCATGACTCTGCGCCGAAGGGGGATCCCGATGATTCAACGACAGTCTATCACGACGTTTTTTCAAACGCACGGCCACTTACGCAAATCTCAACGCACGACGCTCGCTGCGTTGGTCTGGGCGGTTATCCCGTCTCCGCGTTTAGGATCCGCCATCATCGGGCGCCATCTGGCGATGGCGGACGAGATCACCACCAGCGCCAAACATACGATCAAGCGGGTGGATCGTTTTTTGGGCAATTCGCGGATGGATATGGGGTGAGCGCAAGGCGATGTGATTGCTTATCTCCTCAATGCTGTACGAGGCGTTACTCACCCTCGACTGGACCGATCCGAAGGATGGAGTGCATCAATTTCTGTCTTTAAATTGGCGGGCCCATGGCCGCGCGATTCCCTTAGGCTGGATCACCGTACGGAAAGACGCCTTAAAGGATCGCATGCGGGCCATTGAAGTGAACCTGTGTCAGCGCGTGGCCTCCTACATCCCTCTTACCTGTCATCCCATTCTGTTGGCCGATCGAGGCTTTGCCGCCGTCGAACTTTTCGGGGGTTGGCACACCATGACCTGGTTTGGCGCACCCTGATCCGCACCGTGCGCAACTTTTGCCGTCGCATCCCGCCTGTCCCGATCCGGGGTCTGAAGACAGACGCGGGGCCATAAAATCCGAGGAGCGCCCACCATCCTTCCGGCCCGATTCGCCACCTGCGGGCGAATCGGGCATGGCCTGGCATTCAGGTGGTCTGCCTTTCGCGGCCTACGAAAATGCGCGCTGGGCCTCCAGGATGCGTCACTTTCGGCGCTCCAAACAGCGACCGAACCGGCTGGGTTGTTACAAAAACTCTATTTTTGTGGTACAAACTGGGGATCAGTCAGCCCCAGAACGGTCCGTATTCGGTTCCATCGACAGCAGAACCCGCTTTTTATCTTTCTTGGCGAGCCATCGTGTCTTGAGGAGAGGGACTGTGGCACGGCAATTTTTACAGGTCACCGTCCGCGCCCAAAGATACGCGACGTCGCAGTTCGAGAGCTACCGAGAAGTCACAGTCTTATCAACCGAGAATGCCAATCTTGTCCAAAAACTCCTTGGGATTGAGCACGTGAATTCGCTGGTCGCGGAGGTAGGCCTTCACCTCCTCCGCATCCCACAAATCCGCATCTCCACTGACCAAAAACTGGGCCTTTCCCCTTTCCGCCGTCTCGATCACCACATTGTCATCCGGGTCCCGACATACACGGACCGTGTGATGGATCGGGATAACGACGGCATGTCTCCTCAGGAGTGCCTGTAGGGCCTGAACGTCTTCATCCGTCACGCCGTATTTCCGCACGATCTTGGGCCGTCGCAGAACCTCCACTAGCTCTTCCAACAGGGGCTCACTGGTGACAACGGTAAACCGCAGATCTCGATAGGCGTCCAGCACTCGCGCCGGCATTCCGTTCCGGTAAATCAATCCCGAAACCCAGACGTTGGTATCAATGACCGCGTTCATCGTCGTCGAGTTCTCACGTCGTGCCTCGCCTCGCGGATATCGCGCTCAATTTGGTCGGGATCGATGGCAGGAGACACGCGGCTACGCACCCGCTCGATGAGAGCCGTCATATCGCTTTGCCACGTCACATCGTTTTCTAATCGACTGCGCAAGAACTGGTCCACCGCTTGCCGAACAAAATCGGCCACCGGCTTATTCTCTTCGGCAGCCAGATGTTTGAGGAGTCGTAACTGGTCCTCGTCCAGATAAATGTTGGTCCGCTGCATGCCATCTCCTCCTTGCTATGTGGGCCATAGTCTCAACGACTCATAGCTCTCCCATCAGTCTATGTATTCATTATACATCGTGATGTATGTCCGCAAACTTCGAACGTGTGAAATACACCCGCGAAGTTTGCCATGACTCATTGACGCCTCAGAATTCTCAGTAGCAAATCTGGCGCTGGCCGTTACCATCGCGAGCGTCTCTACTGTCACGTCTTTCAGCTCCGCGCTCGGGCCGGATAAAACTTGCTGTGTTTGCGCATTTTGAGGCAAATAAAAATGGCCTCCGATCCTCGGAAGCCTTGCGGAAATTGACTTTGGCGGGAGCATGTGGGAATCGAACCCACCATCGACGTCTAACGCCGACCACTGGATTTGAAGTCCAAGGAAGGCACCATGCCCTCAACTACCCCCAAAGCTGCTTTATTGTACGGAAAAAAACGTAATTTGTCAAAATCACGCAGCACTATTCTTGCTCGGCCATCTTTAGCCACTCTGATGACGTGGGCGGATACAGACCTGTCGACAAATAACGCTCGCCGGAATCTGGAAAAATGACGGCTATGTGTTTGCCATCATAGTCCCCCGTGTCTAATAGATGCTGGACAGCCCAATACGCAGCCCCCGAGGACAAACCGACCACCAAGCCTTCTTCGCGTGCTAACAATTGGGTGGCTTGAATAGCGCCTTCATCCGGGACATCCACCACCTTCGTGACCACTGACATATCGAGGACTTGGGGAATAAAGCCAGCGCCAATGCCTTGAATACGGTGGTTGCCGGCTGGCTTGCCGTTCATGACCGCCGAATTTTCTGGTTCCACGGCGACAATTTCGATATCCGGATTGACGCGTTTGAGGAATTTACCCGTGCCCGTTATCGTACCGCCAGTTCCCACTCCAGCAACAAGCACATCGACATGCTGTCCCATTTGCTCCCAAATTTCCGGCCCGGTTGTCATCTCATGAATCGAAGGGTTTGCTGGATTTTCATGTTGGCGCAACATTAGCGCATCAGGCAGCGATGCCTCCAAGGCCTTTGCCCGAAGAATCGCTCCCGCGGTCTTTTCCTCCCGCGGCGTCTCAATGATTGTAGCGCCATAAGCCCAAAACAGCTGCTTGCGCTCCGAGCTTTGTCCCTCCGGCATAAAGACCACCAAGCGCAGATGGTTCAAAGCACAGACCATCGCTAACGCAATCCCGGTATTCCCGGACGTCGCTTCAATGATGACGGTCTTGGGACCGACTTTGCCTCGGTCCATGGCATCTTTAAGCAACGACCATGCCGTTCGGTCCTTAATCGATCCGCCAGGATTGAAAGATTCCAGTTTCGCAAAGACCTGGGCGCGCGGAGCTAAAGAATCTAAAAGAACCATTGGTGTGTGGCCAATAAGGGATGACAAATCCGCCATAATATCTCTCCTTAAGCAAAAAAGCCTCCAGTTGCAGGCAATTGCCGCAAAGAAGGCCTTTTCAATAGTCTCACGCCATCATTCTGTTGGCGGTTGTTGTTCCTTTATAACAGCTTGTGCCGGATATTCGGTTGGTGCTGGTGCTGCCGGATTTTTGGTTTCTTCCGTCATTTGATTCATGGACTGCTTGAATTCTCGAATACTTTTGCCCAGTCCCGAACCGATTTCCGGAAGTCTTTTAGGTCCAAAGATTAAGAGCGCCACGACGAGTAATACAATAATATGCATAGGTGATAGCAAATCCATAGGACAATCCCCTTTCTAGTCACCCGAAACCTTGTCTGCCATATAGGCTATTATAGCACGACTACGCATTAAACATGCTTTATTTTGCTGCGCGCAACAATTACCTCATGCGCTGCCATTTCCCGCGTGCTCTCCATGGGCTCTAAGACCACCTCACCATCATATTTGCAATCCAGAGCCCACTCAAGCAATAGGTCCGTTAAATGCGGATTTTTGGGCAATAACGAGCCGTGCAAATAAGTGCCAATGGTGTGATTCTTCCATGCTCCTTCCGTCCCGTCTTCTCCGTTATTTCCCTTGCCCAGCCGAACGGTGCCTAAGGCTTGACTGCTCCCCATATCAGTCCGGATAACGATCAATCCTATTCACCAACGTTGGCCATAGTGCCCGAGCTTTCGGCCCTGGGCCATACGGCGAGATACTGCTTGATAAATCGAGCATAGGATAAGGCCCAGGTTCTAGTGAAGCCCAGTCTCCTCCATGCATTCTCTCATCTCCAAATCCAGCTCCATGAGCCTACAGCGAGCACCGCAAGCTCCGTAAAGATGACGGTCGCTCCTAAAATATCGCCATTTAATCCTGAAAAGATCCGCTGCCAATAGCTCACGAACATCGCCGCCAGCAGCACAACCACCGCGTCTAACACCAAAGCACGGGGACCTATTAACCAATAACTGAGCCCCACCGTTAACAAACTGCTGATGATGCTGCCCCTAGGGTCGGTCATCTGTTGGACCCATTGTGCCAATTGGCTTTGGGCAGAGGCTTTGGGCAAAGCCGTGGCCACACTAATGACTCCGCGCGCAAAGACGGGACTCAAAAATAAAAGAGGCCAACGGAGGGTGTCAGCCCCCAGCCGCCACAGCTGCACCATAGCCACAAACCCGGCCACGAGCCATAGCACGCCTATAGCTCCGATGCGTGAATCCTTACGGGCTTGTTCCCGGCGGCCAGGCCCAGCTCCCCACCCATCAAAGACATCAGCCCATCCATCCCAGTGCATGCCGCCTGTCAATAAAATTTCGCTGACGATAGCGCCGGTCGCTCGCAATGGTACCGGCATCCCTGAAAATAGTTTCCACCAGGCCAGCCACAAGACACCGACACCCGCCCCCACTACAGGAAACCAAGCCAATGCCCATGAACGTTTGGCGCCGTGCTCGCTAAAAGGTCCCATGGGAATGCGGGTTAACAAGCTCACGGCTTGGCGCAATCTTACTGCCCGGCACAACCACCAAATCGGGCGGCTCCGATGGCAAATCAGAAGTAAAAATCACGTCAACATCGGGTTCCATCCGCAAGGGATCAAAGTCGGTAAAATTGCTCATGTAAGGCAAGGTCGGCACTACCACCGTCACCCGCGCCGAACCCTTTCCCCCTTGCGGTACGCCTAGGCTATCTTCTTCAGGAAATTGCAAAGGAACATAGGGCACGACACCCAATACCGGCTGATGCGTCAAGGATTGCAAGATCTGCACACCTTCTGTAAATAAGGATGCATCCCCCCTAAACTTGTTGATAATCAATCCTTTAAGACGCGTTTGCACAGTTTCGGGTAACAACGCGACCGTTCCGTATAACGACGCAAAAATCCCGCCGCGGTCGATATCCCCCACCAAAATCATGTCGGCATCCGCATATTCTGCCATGCGCACGTTGGATAAATCAGTGTGCATCAGATTCAATTCCACAGGGCTACCCGCCCCTTCAATAATCACGACATCGTATTGGGCGGCTAATCGATCATATGACTCTGTGACCGCACGAAACAACTCATCACGATTGTAACGAAAATGATGGGTGCCGTATGCGCCTTGGACCTGTCCATGCACAATCAATTGCGATTGCTGGGCACTTTGCGGTTTGAGCAGTATCGGATTCATATCGCGATGCGGAGCAATTCCAGCACTCCAGGCCTGCAATGCCTGAGCATAAGAAATCTCCGCGCCTTCACGGGTGATATAGGCATTAAGAGACATGTTTTGAGCTTTGAACGGAGCCACCCGAATTCCCCGGTCACGAAAAACCCGGCATAGTCCGGCCACCATCCATGTTTTCCCTACATGAGAACTTGTCCCAAGGACACTCAGCGCTTTGGCGGTCATACGGGTCGACCCTTTATCCACAACGGTAACCCCGCGACGACGAGCACGACGCTGGTAGCTAACTCGGCCAATCGTTGATTGACTTGGCCTAAGGCATCGACAAAGGACCGTGTTTGTGGGGACGAAGCCAATAGCCCCCAGCCGACTTCTTCGCTCACAACGACTGTGTCCCCTTGCCTTTGGGCCAAAAGAGAAAGCCGATTGAGCCACTCCGTGAAATGCTCAGAATTCTCGAGCAGCATACGGCTTAACACAGGACCAATACCATCCCACAATACCGGAGCGTCCGTCGCTAAAGACAAGATACGTGCCACCGGATCACTTGGTTCTTGCCATAGGGTCCAATCTTGCGGGCGCCGCAGGCGGTGTGCCGCAAGTCTTCCCTGAAACTCCACATCGGTCGGGTCCATTAATGTTTCATCGATTGTCGCGATGTATTGTACCCCCATATGCCCCATGGTCGACCCGATCAGCCGTTCGGCAAATGCGCTTTTCCCTGACGCGCTGCCGCCAAGCACCAGCCAAAGGGACATCTAATCTCCCCAATTCTTTACGTAATTTGTCTTCATTATAGCAAGGCTTTTCGGGATTCAGATAATGCGGCATGAGATTTTACCGAAAAAGCCGTCCCAAGGGGAGGCTTTTTCGGTAAACATTGCGGTAAAGTCTTTTATTTCTTTGCAAGACCCCATACATAACCGGACACATTTGTCGCTTGTTGAGGCGTTAGCGATCCCGGATCTGTAGCCGGCATATTGTGCGCTACAAATGCCTCCAATGCCGTCTCGCTGCCAAATCGCGAGACCACGGTGGGGGAAGCCGCCAATTTGGGTCCTTGACTGGTTCCGGCACCATTTTTCCCGTGGCAAGACTGACATGTGGAGGCATAAAGTTTTGCGCCTGTTGTGATGTTAGGCGGAGAGACTTTGGTATTGTCGGCGGCATTATAGGGACTGGTTTTAACATTTTTAGGAACGTTGCCAGAATGCCGGGCGCTTTGCTTAACGTTAGATGGAGCGCTGGAATTATGACCGCAGGCACTAATAGTGGTTGTCAAAACCGCGGCAAACAGCATAATCGAAAAAACGCGCCGTTGCATCTGTTCATCCCTCCCTTCTACCTCCTAGCGTGGCCGCGGGGAGAAGCGGTTATACAGAACACGACAATCCCTTACCTTGTAAGTTAGGCCGGTCAAAACGGTATAATAAAGGTGAGAACCTGCACAAAAGAAGAAGATATTAACGGAAGGAACATGCCCTAATGCCTGACGAAACCACCTTAGCCTATGGGCTGAGCGATGATCTGAAAAACCGCATCGAGCAAGAATATATTCATGAAGGCGCATTATATGGCCATTTACCGCAAAAGCAATTAAGCCCGGAAGAGATGCGCGCGCTGAAAAAAGTTGGATGGACCCCGCGCGACTACCGCGATAATCCCATTATGGAAGCCCCTCAGTCCACCATTAATTGGGATCAATTAAGCGCGGAACATCGCGATCATGTGTTACACGCAATTAGCCACCGGTTGCCACAAGGAGCGCCATGGGCGGGCAATCGCCAAGCTATCTTAGAAGAATTAATCGCGTCGGCTTGGGACGAAAGGGAAGAGGAGATGCGTATTCTCTTAAATTCGTGGACATTTGCTGCCGCTTGGTCTGGCCATCCCAACCAAAACGACCGGCTCGTTGAAAGCCGCCAAACATTTTATTTTTACACAGCCAAAATGCGTGATACCGCCGAACAGGCTCTGCATTTAGCGACAGAGCCTCCGGGAGATGATGATGCTTTTTGGGGATTTGTCGAAGCGCTTAATAGCTAGGCCTATCTATAAATATTTGGCCATAAACACTTCCGCCACCATGCGGCCTTGGATCACAAATTGGCCAGGCCGCGCCGCTTCCTTGTGATATCCATGATGCTCATAAAACCGGATGGCTCGCTCGTTACTTTCAAATACCGATAATGCGATCTTTTGCACGGCCCCGCGTGCCGCCCATTCTTCCATCGTAGCGATTAATCCCGCACCCCGGCCTTGACCGCGAAACGCTTCACTTAAAGCCATTCCAAAGGTCACGACGTGACGATTTTTACGAAACGTTCCGCGCACCGCTTCTAAGGTGCCAAACACCTGTCCTTGGCTTTCCGCCACCAATACCAATTGCACGGCATCATTAAGCTGCGTTAGAATGCGCCGTTGTTGTTCGGCAGAATAATAGTCCTCTTCGTTGGCAATATACACCTCTTCTCGACCCACGGTGCGAATCAGCGAAACAATATCGTCCGCGTCATCGGGATACGCGGACCTTACCACGTAAGGCATTCCGCTTTTGTCTATGTACAGTGACTTGATGGGCATGGGACTGATGTGTCCTCCTGATAATGGCCTGTCTTGTTCTAGACAATAATTCTCCATGCCCATACAAATCTCCTGCTACCGACCGACGCGGTCGCGACCGTCTAGGAGAGGTGCCAACCAGCTCTACAGAAATTAACCACGTCGTGGGAAATTCAAAGCACCGTGGACGTTCATGAGGATGAAACTTTCCCCACGCACGAAAAGAGTGAGAAAACCACTGAATATGAGTGGCATAGAATGTGTGCTGACCCTTGAGGGTGACTTCATATAGAGTACGCATGCACACAGCATGGACCATAATGGGCTTTTCTATTCGGATGAGACCAAAACTCTTGACATGGCCTGCAAAAATCGGCGAACAATTTTGGCCATAGCCACTGCGTCGACCAAAAAACTGTCGTGCCCCCACGGCGAGTTTAAGGTCTCAAAGCGAGTACGCACACCAGCCTCGCGCAAAATTTCTGCGTGCTGACGAATTTCATCATATAAATATAATTGGTCACTGGTAATGCCTACCATCCATACGGGTACACTGCGCATGGCGTCCACCGCCTCATCTTCCAACAAATCAAAGCGGTCCATGGCTTCGGTAATTTTTAGATAGGTGTTGGCATCAAATCGGCGGACCAGTTTGAGACCCTGATAACGCAAATATGAAGAAATCTGAAACTCCTCACGTTCGGCGGTTTGATAATGGCGACCAAATTTCTTGTCCATTGAAACGGGACTTTGATAAGAAATCATATCCGCCATCCGGGCTAATGCTAAGCCATGCGTGGGATAAGAACCACTGAGATAATAATCGCCATTGTTGAACGCGGGGTCGCTTGTGATTGCCATGCGTCCAACCGTGTGAAAGGCAATAGCCCACGGAGAATGTCTAATCGGTGAGCCAATCGCCAAAATGCCGCGGATATCTTTGGCATAGAGGGCGCCATAGGCATAGGCTACCATCCCCCCCATGGAACCTCCAATGAGAATCGGACGATCGGCCAATTGCACCGCCTCTTCTAACAAAATCCGACTAGCCCGTGCCATATCATACAGGGTAATGCGGGGAAACCTGCTGCCATAGGGATGCCCATCTGGGCCTGGCGAATGCGGGCCGGTTGTCCCCATTGCCCCCCCTAAGACGTTTACCGAAATCACATGATACTGATGTAAATCAATGGCCTTCCCAAAACCGACCATAGCATCCCACCACCCTGCCGCATCTTGGTAGGTATGCCGGGTCACATGGCTATCCCCTGTGAGAGCATGGAATATTACGACGGGAATTCCCGAGCCAATTTTTCCCCATTCCTCATAGGCCAGAAGCAATTCTGGCAGGGATTCCCCGCTGTCCAAAACAAAGGGGCCTTTGGCGCGGTAAAATTGCAGCCGCGGCCAAGGAAACCCCTGACTAACCTGCCATGGCCAAATTGGATAAGGATATCTCCCCATAATGTGAAGCCCTCCTGCTCCCCTCGTCACGGTGCGGGAGTCATGCACCATTCCCCGTGATGTCGCGTGATGAGTTCTCCCTTCACGCCTGAACATCATGATAATATCAAACTCTGTCATCGACAGCGACCCACGAGTCGACACCTTGGTTAGACAGATTCTGACCCACATGGAGTAAGCCAGGGCCCGCTCCGCCTTCTTTCTTTCCTTAAAAATCCGCGCGCTTTTCCGTACCTTACCTTGACAATCTAAAAGAAACCCATTAGAATTTGCATAAAATTTCATCGCTATTCACGATGACTGAGGCTGAGGGAATGGATTGTGTTTTAGCGAGCGACGCATGGTGAAAGGTCGTCACAATCGTCCCGTCCCATCTCAACGAGTGACCGTATAGGCGAGTTCCTCACGTTATAGAGGCATTGGAGATACATCAAGGCACAGCTTTGATGTAACTAAGGTGGTACCGCGAATCCCATTCGTCCTTAGGGTTGAATGGGTTTTTCTTTTTTTATTTCCTTAAGGGGGCAATATCATGCGAAAGATCGTCATCGTAGGTTCTGGCCATCTCGCGCGCGCTGTGGTAAGCCGTTGGCAACAAGCCCGTGCGTTAGATATTCATGTGTTAGCGCGTTCAAACAAATATTTATCCAAAGGTTGGAGCCTTGACGAGCAGGCGCTCGTGACATTTGACACATCTGTACTGCGTGACGCTGACTTGGTCTTGCTCGCCGTCAAACCTAAAGACATGCCTGGTACATTAAATCAATTAAAAGATGAAATAGCGCCTCATGCCGTAGTTCTCTCCGTAGCCGCTGGCATCAGTATTGACCAAATTCGAAAGATTTGGCCCGACCACGCTATCGTCCGAACCATGCCAAATATTTGCGCGGAAATTGGCCGTTCTGTCACCGGCGTATCCTATTATCACATTACCGATCACGACAAAGCCTGGGTCAACGATTTGCTCACACTTCTCGGATACACCCAAGAAATGCCAGAACACTTACTTAATCCCATGACAGCCCTCTATGGCAGTGGCCCGGCCTATGTCTATATTTTCATTGACGCGATCATGCAAGCGGCACACGAATTAGGAATTCCTGCAGAACACTCTCGATCGTTCGCAGCCTATATGGTTCAAGGAGCTTGTGAGATGGCCCTCACCGACCATGACAAAACCCTTGGACAATTGGTCGACGAAGTTGTCTCTCCAGGCGGCACAACCGAAGCGATGCTCAAAGTTCTCCGCAATGCCGGATGGCAAGACATTCTCAGTCAAGCACTCCAAGCCGCTGGGGAACGAGCGATTCAGCTGGGCCAAAACGTGGACCCCGTAAAGGCCCCCTCGTAATCCAAGGAGGCGGATATCGCCGCCTCCTAAATGCGTGTTTGGCCCATAACGGCCGCGGCTAATGCTCCTTGCATACCGGACGCTGTCCCTAGTTGTGCGGGAACGATCCGCACCGCAGGAAACATCGCGTCCATACTAAAGCGCTGAGTATTATCATGAATCGATTGTATCCATTCGTGGTGATTGGCCATGACTCCCCCGCCTAAGACAATCATTTCGGGGTTATAGAGATTCACCAAATACGATAGGCCCAATCCCAAATAGAACGACGCTGTATCTAAAATCGACTGACATGTCGCATCCTGAGCGTTCGCACCTGAGAAGACCAAAGCCGCATCGATCGTCTGGGATTGCTGCAGAAAGGGGCTGTCTGCTAAACGTTCCGCCGCCATCCGAGCAATAGCTGTTCCTGATGCCAATGTTTCTAAACAGCCGTGTTTGCCACAGCGGCACAAGGGACCATCCGGCTTCATGACGATATGGCCGAACTCTCCCGCGTTGCCTTGAACTCCCGCATCGCGCATGCCATTCACCACCATTCCGGCTCCAATGCCCGTAGATATGGTGACATAGACCATGTGCTTCAAACCCTTGCCTGCTCCGTATAGCCACTCTCCCATGGCCGCTGCCGTGGCGTCGTTTTCAACCACTGTCAATATGCCCGAGCGCAGACGGAGACCCCCTTCAATATCCAACCCCTCCCATTCGGCCGGCAAATTGGCGGTCTTAAATAACTTCCCTCCATTTAACGGTCCGGGGGATCCGACACCAATGGCGCGCAATTGTGCCCGTTCAATGCCTAGCCGCTGGCACAAGGCATCAATTTCCGCAGTGATGGCATCAAGCGCCTCGCCTCCCCCGGGTAAATCAGCCGTCACTAACTGACTCTCTAAAAGAATGCGACCGCTGGCATCCCCTATGCCGACCGCTATTTTGGTCCCCCCAATATCGACCCCTGCAAAGTAATCCAATATAGTTTCCTCCTATGTCGCAATCAACCCGTACGCATTGCCTGCCGATATCGACCCTTGCTGATTTCTCAATAAAAATCGTAAAATTGCTCTGAAGAGGAAGGGTCATTATCCAAGGCTTTTATTGCTGAGAAAATGATTCTTTGATGCATGGTTGTTCCCACCGCGGACGCACCTGAAAATTCTGGTTCCTCAGCTCTTCTGTGGGTGCATAGCCGTGACCCTTTCTTTTAGGAATGATTATACCAAAACACCAGGCTTCACCATGCCCTGATGCGCTCGCTGCATGACTGTACTGAAAATATCGATTCGACCATATTCGCCAGACGCTTTTGATAATGGCGCACGTTGCTAATCCCAGCAAGGACTACTAAAATTAGCAACAGATGAACAGCCTACTCAAGATGAACAGACGAAAGAGGTAGTTGACACCACAGAGCACACTTGGGCGCGCATCTCACCCATTAACCACGAAGGAGCGTTGCAATGAATTCTCAAAATTTAGATCTTCTTTCTGTCAACACGATCCGCACACTAGCCATCGACGGCGTACAAAAGGCTAATTCTGGCCATCCAGGGTTGCCCATGGGTACCGCCCCGATGGCTTATGTTTTATGGACGAAATTCCTTAAGCATAATCCTCATAATCCGACATGGTTCAACAGGGACCGATTTGTTCTGTCAGCGGGACACGGCTCCATGTTACTCTACGCCCTACTTCACTTGACGGGGTACGACCTCTCATTAGATGATCTGAAGAATTTTCGTCAACTTGGCTCCAAGACTCCGGGTCATCCCGAGTACGGACATACACCCGGTGTAGAAACAACGACAGGACCTTTAGGGCAGGGATTTGCCACCGCCATTGGTATGGCCATTGCCGAGCGCTACCTCGCCGCACGCTACAACAAGCCTGGGCTCCCTATCGTCGATCATTATACGTATGCCATTGTCTCCGATGGCGATTTAATGGAAGGTATCAGCGGCGAATCGGCTTCTTTGGCTGGCCATCTGAAACTCGGCAAATTGATTTACCTATACGATGATAACCACATCTCCATTGAGGGCACGACGGACATCGCTTTCTCAGAGAATGTTCTCGAACGCTTTCAAGCATATGGCTGGTATACGGATCGCGTAGCCGATGGTAATGATACCGAAGCCATTGAACAGGCGATTTTAAGGGCACAAGCTCAGGACCGGCCCTCGTTAATTGCCGTACGGACTCATATCGGTTATGGTAGTCCGAACAAACAAGATAAGCCGTCCGCGCATGGCTCCCCCTTAGGCGAAGAGGAAGTGCGTTTAACGAAAGAAGCTTATGGGTGGCCTGTGGATAAAACCTTCTACATCCCGGAAGAAGCCCTCGCCCATTTCCGCGAAGCGGTCCCGCAAGGTCAGGAATGGGAAGCCGAGTGGAACCATCTTTTCAGCCAATATCAAGCCAAATATCCTGACCTTGCCCGGGAATTCGAACAATCGTTAAAGCAAGAACTCCCTCAGGGGCTATTTGAGCATTTACCCACGTTTAAAGAAGGCGACATGGTCGAAACCCGGTCCGCCTCTGGTAAAGTCATTAATGCACTAGCCCCTCACCTACCCAATCTTATTGGGGGTTCCGCGGACTTAGCGCCCTCGAACAACACCCATATTCAAGAGGGCGGTGATTTCTCGGCCTTTGACCCCGCTGGGCGCAACTTGCATTTTGGCGTTCGCGAATTCACCATGGCGGCGGCGTTAAATGGCATGTCTCTGCACGGCGGTTTGCGTGTCTACGGCGGGACGTTCCTCATTTTTTCGGATTACGCGAAACCCGCCATTCGCCTCTCCAGTCTGATGCATCAACCCGTGATTTACATCTTTACGCACGACTCCATTGGACTGGGCGAAGACGGTCCCACTCACCAACCGATTGAACAATTAGCTGCACTTCGGGCCATGCCGAACATTTTGGTGATTCGTCCAGCCGATGCCAACGAGACGGCCGAAGCATGGAAAGTGGCGTTAACCACGCACGATAAGCCCATTGTATTGGCTTTAACGCGTCAAAAAGTCCCCACAGTCCCTGCAGCGAAAGCCGAAGGATTGACGCGCGGTGGATACATTCTGGAAGAAAATGCAGCCGAACCGGATTTGATTTTAATAGCCACAGGTTCTGAAGTCGGATTGGCCCAAAATGCCTATAAGATCTTAGCAGCTGAAGGCCACCGCGTGCGCGTGGTATCGCTTCCGTCGTGGGAACTCTTTGAAGCGCAGCCCCAGTCTTACAAAGACGCGGTATTGCCCCCATCGGTCACGCGCCGCATTGCCATTGAAGCTGCTTCAACCATGGGTTGGGAACGCTTTGTCGGCAATGATGGCAAGATTATTGGCATGACAACCTTCGGCGCCTCCGGAAAAATTGAGGACTTAATGGCGCATTTCGGATTTACACCCGAACACGTGGTGGAAGAGGCACATGCTCTCCTAGCGCGTTCCTGAACAATCTCTCTTGATGTGAGCAAAGGGGAAATGACGATGAGTACAGCGATCCACCGTTTAAACGAACTGGGCCAAAGCATTTGGTATGATAACGTCCGCCGCGGACTTATCGAGTCGGGTGAATTGTCCGACCTGATTGCCCAAGGTGTTTCAGGCGTCACGTCCAATCCCACGATTTTCGAAAAAGCTATCAATGGTTCGCATGATTATGATGCCGCGCTGCGTCAGCTTGTCGCCCAGCGCGCATCTTTGGAAACGATTTATGACACGCTTGTTTTAGAAGACATCGCGAATGGCGCTGATCTGCTGCGTCCCGTGTATGACCGAACTCATGGTCTCGATGGATACATTAGTGTGGAGGTGCCGCCAACTTTGGCGGCCCAAACGGATAAAACGATTGAAGAAGGCCGACGTCTGTTCAAAGCCTTAGGACGTCCCAATGTGATGATTAAGGTGCCGGCAACCCCCGAGGGCATCCCAGCCATTCGCCAACTGATTGCCGATGGGATCAACGTCAACGTCACCTTAATTTTTAGTCTCGACGCTTACCGCACGGTAATCGACGCCTACCTCTCAGGACTAGAAGACCGCGTCAGCCGCGGGCAACCTATTAACCACGTTGCATCCGTCGCCAGCTTTTTCGTCAGCCGCCTCGATACCTTGGTGGATCAATTAATCAAAGAAAAAGGCTTGCCCCAAGAGCTGGCGGGTAAAGCCGCCGTGGCCAATGCCAAGTTGGCCTATGAGCTCTTTACCCAGCTCTTCAACTCACCCCGTTTTGAAGCCCTAAAAGCCCAAGGCGCCATGGTGCAGCGTCCCCTGTGGGCCTCCACAAGCACCAAAAACCCATCATATCCTGACCTCTTATACGTCGATACCCTGATTGGTCCGGACACCGTCAACACGCTCCCTCCGCAAACGGTAGCCGCCGTTTTAGACCATGTCACCGTTAAGCGGACCGTCGACGAAGATCTCGCGGGCGCTCACCAAGTGATAGATACTTTGGAAGCGGCAGGCATTTCGATGCATGCGGTGACGGACCAATTGTTGCAAGAAGGCGTCGAGAGCTTCTCCCAGTCCTTTGTCACCTTATTCCGGGGTCTGAAGCGTAAGCGCGCCGCGATTGTCAGTGAGCTTGAGCCCGTCGACTGGTCGCAAGATATTCTTCATGCAACGGCCGATGCGGTGGTAGAAGAGCTCACCAAACAAGACGCCGTGGCCCGGGTATGGAGTCACGATGCGTCGCTATGGAAGACCGATCCAGACCATCAGGCGATCATCCGCAACGCGTTGGGATGGCTAAGCGTGCCGGAAAAGGTGGCCCAAGATCTGCCCAACCTCAAGGCCTTTACCCAGAGTGTTATTGACGACGGGTACACCGACGTTGTGGTGCTAGGTATGGGAGGAAGTAGCCTTATCTCCGATGTATTGCTACACACCTTTCCGGCCCCAGCACCCTATCTGCGCTTGCACGTGCTGGATTCAACCAGTCCCGACGCTGTGCAAGCCGTGAGAAACCGCTTGCCCTTGGCGACTAGCCTCTTCATTGTCGCTAGCAAGTCTGGCACCACAACCGAACCTCAGGAATACTTCCGGTACTTCTGGGAAGAAGTCAGCGCGATTAGCAGCAAACCTGGAGAGCACTTTGTTGCCATTACCGACCCCGGGACATTGCTCGTTGAGGAAGCGGCATCTCATGGATTCCGCAAAACTTTTTTGAATCCCGCCGATATTGGGGGGCGCTACTCGGCCTTGTCATGGTTTGGTATGGTTCCTGCTGCACTCAGCGGCGTGGATTTAGAGGCGTTGCTCACCAATGCGCAAGACATGCAGCAACTATGCCATGTCGCATCGGTGAAGGATAACCCTGGCGCCTTACTCGGAGCCTTGATGGGCGCCTTTGCCGTAAGCGGTCGTGATAAGATGACCCTGCTTATGCCCGAAGCCCTCAGCCAGTTCTCGGACTGGATTGAACAATTATTGGCCGAATCCACCGGCAAAGAAGGCACAGGACTTTTGCCCATCGCCCACGAACCAGCGCTGCCCGCCCACGAATACTCCCATGACCGGCTATTTATTGCCTGCCAATTGGAGAGTGAACCCGATTCGGACCTGGACGCCCGAATTCAAGAGTTACGTCGGGCTGGCCATCCGGTGGTTGTATTACCCATGGCCGACCGCACCGCATTAGGCGGGGAACTATTCCGCTGGGAATTTGCAACAGCGATTGCCGGATCGGTACTGCGTATCGACGCTTTTGATCAGCCTAATGTCCAAGAAAGCAAGGACAATACCACTGGATCCTCTCTTGCCGAGAGTTTGACGGCTCTTATGCGCACATTCAAGACCAATGACTACGTTGCCATGATGGCCTATGTCGATCCCAGTTCCACATCATGGGAAATGCTACAAGCCATTCGTGCAGAAATTGGTCGGCAATGGAATGTTCCGACAACGCTTGGATTCGGTCCACGCTTCTTACACAGCACAGGCCAGTTGCATAAAGGGGGAAATGATCACGGCCTCTTTATCCAAATTGTTGCAGATGCGGGCGCCCACGTTCCCATCCCAGGCGAGCCATTTGATTTCCTGACTCTCATTAAGGCTCAAGCCATTGGTGACTATCAAGCCTTGCGCAGCCATAATCGACGCGTCATTCGCATTGTCATGACAGAATCCACGGTAGAAGGATTGAAGGTTCTCGAAAATACTGTACGGGCCCTCCGTACAAAGTGAGGCGACGCATGATGAAGATTGGCATGATTGGATTAGGTCGCATGGGCGGAAATATGGTCAAGCGTTTAACGCAAAATGGGCACGAAGTGGTAGCCTATGACCGCAGCCCGGATGCGGTCACAGAGATTGCAAAGAGTACGGGAGCCGTAGGAGCGGCATCAATTCCCGATCTCGTCAATAAACTTGAAGGTCGCCGTGTCGTGTGGATGATGGTCCCCTCTGGCGACCCGACGGAACAAACCCTGGAGACATTGCTAAGCCTGCTGTCTCCAGGCGATATTATTATTGACGGAGGCAATTCGAATTTCCGTGATTCCATGCGCCGCGCAAAATTAGCGCATGCCCAACAAATTGAATTTATTGATTCGGGCACCAGTGGTGGCGTTTGGGGGTTGGCGAATGGCTACTGCCTCATGGTGGGAGGCTCTGATGATGCTGTTCACTACTGCGAACCCATCTTCACCACCTTAGCTCCTGAAGACGGTTATTTGCACACCGGTGCCGTCGGCTCCGGCCACTTTGTCAAAATGGTACATAACGGTATCGAATATGGCTTGCTCCAAGCCTACGCAGAAGGATTTGAAATACTCAAAGAAAGTCAATTCCCGCTAGATTTGCCGGCCATCACCAAATTGTGGAACCACGGTAGTGTTGTCCGTTCATGGTTATTAGAACTGCTTGAAGATGCCTATGCCAAAAACCCAGGTCTCAAGGATATCCGGGGTTATGTCGAAGATTCCGGAGAAGGTCGGTGGACTGTGCAAGAAGCCATCAACGAAAACGTCCCCGCGCCCGTCATTACCGCCTCGTTATTTGCCCGTTTTGCCTCCCGGCAGGAAGAATCTTATGGTGCCAAAGTCATTGCCGCATTGCGCAATGAGTTTGGCGGGCACGCCGTCAAAACTGAGTAAAAAGTGACTTGCGAAAGGGACGGAGAGAAGACATGATCGATATCCACAGCACAGCGAATCCTCTGCGGGAGGGGCTCGTTGAGAGCCGCCGTCCACAGCCTTTTACCATGATCATCTTTGGTGCCGCGGGGGACCTCGCGCACCGCAAGCTATTTCCTGCTCTCTACAACCTGATGGTGGACCATTGGCTTCCCCATCAGGTCAATGTTGTAGGATTTTCTCGGCAGCCCTTTGATGATGACAATTTTCGCAAGGAGATCAAACACTCCATCGAACAATTTTCTCGTCAACCCTTAAATGCCGATGTGTTTGACCAATTCGCAAGTGGCATGCATTATATCTCGGCCAACTTCAACGATCCGCAAGCGTATATCGAATTGCGCAATCTCTTAACCCGTCTCAATGAGGAACAACATTTGCTGGGCAATTACTTGTTCTATCTCGCAACCCCTCCATCTTTTTATCCCATTATTGCTGAACATCTTGGAGCGGTAGGGCTAAACGTTTCGCCTAGTGAGCAAGGATGGGTCCGGATTATCGTGGAGAAACCCTTTGGCCGTGATTTAGCATCGGCCATCGAACTCAATGCCCAATTACACAAGGTCTTTGATGAAACGCAAATCTTTCGCATCGACCATTATCTTGGAAAAGAAACGGTGCAAAACATCTTGGTATTCCGTTTTGCGAATGGGATTTTTGAGCCGTTGTGGAACCGGCAATACATTGACCATGTGCAGATTACCGTTGCCGAATCGTTGGGAGTCGAGGGACGCGGCACCTATTATGATACGGCAGGAGCATTACGGGACATCGTGCAAAACCATATGATGCAGCTGGTCTCCCTTATTGCCATGGAACCGCCTGTTGTCTTTGAGGCCGATGCCGTCCGCGACGAAAAGGTCAAAGTGCTAAAAGCCATTCGGCCACTATCTACGCGTGACGTCACGCAATTCACCGTTCGCGCCCAATATGACGAAGGCTACGTGGAAGGTTCCATGGTGCCTGGGTACCTTGATGAGCCGGATATCCCTTCAGATAGCCGCACCGAATCCTATATGGCCATGCGCCTTTTAATTGACAATTGGCGATGGGCCGGAGTCCCCTTCTACTTGCGCACCGGCAAACGGCTCGCTAAACGGGCGACCGAGATTGCCATTCAGTTCAAAAAAGCCCCGCACCGATTTTTCAACCAAACTGCCACCCCCGACTTGGAACCGAATCTGCTCACGCTGAAGATTCAGCCGGACGAAGGCATCGCGCTGCGCTTTGGCGCCAAGGTCCCGGGACCTGTGGTACGCATCCGCACCGTAAACATGGACTTTCTCTACGGCACCTCCTTTGCTGACCAAGCCCCAGAAGCCTATGAGCGCCTATTGTTGGATGCGATGATTGGAGATTCCACGCTCTTTACCCGCAAGGATGAAGTGGAAGCCGCTTGGTCCCTCGTCACGACGATTTTGAACGGTTGGGAACGCGCCAAAGGTCCCATTCCAACTTATGAAGCGGGTACCTGGGGCCCTCCAGAAGCCGATGAATTGATTGCCCGTGACGGATTTCGGTGGCGGCGGCCCTAACAACGTCATAAAGCGGAGGGAAGACACGAGTGGAAAGCCAAACATTACATTGGAATCATCCGAATATCATGGGACCGGAGCTGCTTGAACTCCTGCGCACCTCCGTGCCGCAATCCCTCGGCGGTACTCTTCCGGTCACGGCGACAGTACTGACTTTAGGATTGTATGTGAAAGGCATTTTACCCACCGATTGGGCAGAGCTGGCCGGAAAGATTTCGCGGGTTCATCCCTCTCGGGTTCTCATCATCAACCCCATCGTTAATTCCGCCAACGCTCCAACCCACGTTGATGCGGAACTTTCAGCCACCATTACATATCGGCGACCGCATGAGCCGCCTATCTTGTTTTCCGAATGCGTCCAAATGAATCTCCAAGGCGGCTTGGCCAACCACTGGATCGATTTAGTTCAATCCCTTATCAAATCCGACCTTCCCGCCTATTTGCTGTGGTTAGGTATGCCGCCTCTGCCAGGATTTCGTTGGGACTTATTAAGTACAGGGTTTAGCCATCTCGTCATCGGATCTTATTAATGCGCGGACGGTTTCTTTTGGCGTTGTCTGGTGGCTCGACGCCGCGCCAACTCTATACCCTGTTAGCCGAACCGTCATGGCAACAGCGTTTGGATTGGGCGCACACTCTCGTGTTTTTCAGCGATGAACGCGATGTGCCTCCAACCCATCCCGATAGCAATTTTAAAATGGCCTCAGATGCCCTGTTATCCCATTTAAATCCCGTACCTCAAGCCATTTACCGTTGGCATACCGAATATTCTCCCGCGATGGCCTTAGCAGACTATCGACACCATTTAACGTTGGACAATACCTTACCCGTGCCCCCTACCTTAGATGTGGTTCTGTTAGGCTTAGGGCCAGAAGGACACACGGCTTCACTATTTCCTGATCGCCCTGTCCTAGATTCCGAAGACATTGTGAGTCACACCTATGTGCCCACGCACAATTCATGGCGCTATACGTTTACACTTCCGCTGTTGAACGCCAGTCGCCATATTGCCTTTCTTGTCACGGGTTCGGAAAAACAAGAGATTATTGACCAGATTTTCACGCACCAAGCAGCGGTTCCCGCCAGCATGATTCACCCGGTCCCAGGTGACGTGCATTGGTTTTTAGACAGCGCTAGTGCACAACGCCTAAATCCCAATATTCTGCCGTCGTGACCATGCCAACATCCCCTATCCTATTGCTATGGGATATCGACGGTACCCTGTTGTTAGTGCCAGGGGCAGGAGCTTCGGCTATGACTCAAACGTTCCAGCGTTTGTTTGCAATTCCTAATGCTTTTGCTCATGTAGAATTTGCCGGGGGAACCGATTCCTATATTGTCGACTCGGCGTTCCAGCAGCACCATCTCGATCATCAGCAGTATGGCATGCTCTTTAAGACCGCATATTGTCGCCAGCTTTCTCGGACGCTTAAGGAATACCCCGGACACATTTTGCCCGGGGTCTCTCAGTTATTACAGACCTTACATAAGGACCCCCGTTTCGACCTGAGTCTAGCCACAGGAAATTACCACGACGCTGCCTACATCAAATTGGCGCACTTTGGTCTTGACCACTACTTTCCCACTGGCGGATTTGCTGAAGATGGATATACTCGCGATGCCATTATGACGGCAGCCAGGAATAACGCCGAGCTCTATTACCAAAAACACTACACGTCCTGTGTGGTGATTGCAGATACCGTACAAGATGGTCTAGCCGCCAAACAGTGTGGCTATCCTCTCCTTGCCGTAACGACAGGCAAACAAAGTATCCAAGACCTGCAGACCGTGACGCCCTATGTGGTCCCATCACTCGACGATTCGTCCCTCGTCCATCTTTTACTAAACATAGCCCTCTCGCATTAAAAAGGGACAGGCCAATGCCTGCCCCCCGTTACGTGATCGATACCGACCCTTGCGTCGTCACCATGTTCCACGGCCCCGCAATGATGGGAAGCGCTACAGTCATTTGAACTGTAGCGGTCAGCGTGCCTTTCTCATCTAAAAATGACATGGTACGCAGCGGCATTTGTATAAAACTATTGCCCTGGCGGTCCTGAACACGCCTTACGGGATCGTATTGAGATTGCTGGTGATTTGATTGAATGCGCCGATTAGCGCATTGCGCAATGCTTCTATTGGCAAAATCATAGCCAATACGACAATTATGATCCAAAGTGTTATCGTGTGATCGCGTAAGAGAAAAATCTACGATTGGTGCGGCCTTTCGGGTTCTCCGATGAATTGTATCATAGCATTGATAACTCCGTCCTCGCCAATTGACACGGTTATTTTATTGATCAGCCGCCGAGCAATCTCTTGCCGCGTGGCAAAGGGCAAGGAATCCAGATGGGGTCCCATACGCGTTCTGACATCCGCAATCAGTGTTGCCAATGACGGCTGAAGGGTATGCAAAGCCGTCTGCCGTTCACGCAGGCGTTGTTCCTCACCTTTGAGTGTTTTCAGATCCCGTTCGGCATCTTCTAAGGTGATCAAGTCCTTCCGCACTAATTCTAACAAGCGATGGCGACTCCGTTGCACCCGTTGCAACTCGTGTGCGATCTGTTCGTCTTCGCTTGGTCCAGTGGGTTCATGCTCGGTTGTTTCTTGAGCCGCCCGCCACCCTTGGGGATCATCAATCACTTTGACGATGTCGTGCCATACCGCCTCTTCCAACGAGTCGGCAGGGATCCATGGGAGAGTACACAGAGTGTCACGGCCTTGAGGCGTAACGGTTTGGAACTTACGGGGATAGCGACGAGGGCAAAAATAGTACCGATATGTAGTGCCCTTCACGGTTCGAATATTTGTGCTCATCATGTGCCCACACACACCACAATACACGAGACGACGCAGAAGCATCGGCACTTCTTGCCGTCCCTTCCAAATTTTTTGGTAATGGTAAATCACCTCACGTGCCTGCGCCCATTGCGTAGGCGTCACCAACGCAGGCACCTCAATCGCTATCCATTCGTCGGCATGACGCTCGCGATTATGATTCCCCGAATCGTATCGATGCACATAGGCGATTCCCGTATAGGCTGGATTGCGCAAAATCTTACTAATGGTATCCCGCCACCACACCGTGCCGCGTGGCGACGGGATCTGCTGCTGGGCCAACCGTTGGGCAATTTTCCCTGTGCTCAAGTGTTCATCGGCCGCGAGTCGAAAAATTTCTTGCACCACCGGTCCGGTGACGGGATCAATCGCGAGGGTTTTGGTCTGCGTATCGTACTTATATCCATAGCGTTGCATGCCCGCCACCAACTGTCCACTATACGCCTTCGCTAACCATCCTCGACGGGTGCGCTCACGAATTTTCTCCCGTTCAAACTCCGAAATCGCGCCGCGCAGAGAATAAAACAAACGGCCTTCTGGCGTATGTTGCCACTCAAAGTTGACAAATTCCAACACCACCCCCCGCCGTTCAAATTCTTCCGTTAGCAGGAGTTGATGTACCAACTTGCGCGACAAGCGATCAGGGTCAAAAATCACCAATCGGCTAATCTCGCCGCGCTCCGCCGCTTGCCGAAGCGCGGTCAACTGGGGACGTTCCAAGAGCGTGCCGCTTACGCCCCCGTCGATAAATTCCTGCACCGGCTCAACCGTGATTCCAATGTGCTTGCGGCATGCTGCTACTTGGGTTTCCAAACTCGCGCCATGTTGGGCTTGCTCCTCCGTACTGACCCGTGCATAAATAGCAATCACGAAGACGCCCCCTTGGATACTTGTCGTCCTCCGTGGGAGCCCTGCTGTTTGATCGCGTGAATCGCCACACAGCGCGCCTTATCTACCATAGTCGCCAACGGTGTATTCTCGTGACGCACAACGACTCTCTCGCCAACGTGTCGCATTTTTTCGCCTCCAAACGTTGATACGCCTGTCACATGGGCGCAAAAAACATCACCCCCCTATGGTTATAGGGAGGGTGAACCGTCGTGAGTGTTGCGTGCGTTAACGCATGTGACTTCCCCATAGCAGGCCCCACGTCACCACCGCCACGCTCCAGAGCCCCGGTCCCAAGGGCACATCGATATGCGAGGGCCACGGGCCCATGACAATGCGTCGTACTGCCATTCCTAGCCCAGTCAGCAGATACCCCATGGTGATGATTGCCACAGCTGGAATGCCCCCAAAGACAATGCCGAAGGCAGCCATACTCGCAACATCTCCGAGGCCCAACCAGTCCCGCCACCATAGGGCGGTCGCCACACCGCCGATGATTGCGCCTGCCGCGAGATGCCCGATCCAGAATCCCCTTCCTCCTGAGGTCATAGATGTGGCAATCGTTCCTATCAAGCCCACTCCAGTCGCTAATCCCGTGGCTTCAAACGGCAACAATTGGTCTCGCCAGTCCCGCCAGATTTGGTATGTTGCGACTCCACACCAGGCCAAGATCACCACCACCGCCACGCTGTGTAACACGGATCCACCTCCTTAGTCACGCAAAAAACGACCGCCTCAGCGTGTGAGCGGGACGAAGTGTAGATTAGCAATCCCAAACGACTTGTCGGAAGCCCCCTCAACTCCCGTCTCGGCTCTTCCTTCCCTGAGGGTCACCCATGCCGAGATTTGCCGCCTCCGTCCGCACTCTCATTTGGACCGGGGGACGCAAGATTAGCAGTAATAATCATACAAAAACTTACATACTCCCCAGCATTGCCATGCTAGGGACAGGCAATCCCGCTCTCATCCGCAGCTATCTGTATGAATCCACGGAGGCTGATCGGGTGTGGCTCCGGCTTTGTACGTCGGCAGAGCCTCCGTCTAACCGAAGAGATGTTCGTCCATCCACGTGATAATCGTGACAAAGATAGTGAACGTTTTCGGGGCGTGTTTCGTCATCGGGTGGATTCGGCGACCACGCGCAATCCAAAAAACAGGGATCGCTTTGGGGATCAAGATAATAAGGCCGCCCGAGTAATTCAGGAATCGTGTCATCCTGAATTTCTAACCACCAGTGCGCACGGGTCCCATGAAGAATCCAGCGCCATCGAGATTGGGCGGGGCAATCGGGATTTTCGACTTCTACCACGTTGTCGGACCCTTTGTCTTTTTGGAATTCATCATATAAGAATGTGAGAAAGGCGGTTTCTAACTGTTGCCGCGCGTCGGCTGTCAATTGGGCACTGGGGCGCGGGGCCACTCGGGCAGATCGACGATGGTATTTGCAGTCACGCATGCACGGTGGCCTCCTTGTCTCAGAACAAGCTCACGAGTAAGTTTTAGGCTGATCGTATCCTAACGTTGATCCACCAGGGAATAATGGACGTATTTGCTCGTCCATGCCAGGTTTTCTTGACATAGTGGCCCGCAAATGGTCGAACTAGATAAAACGTACGCCGTTCGTGCCGGTCGTTCTTGTACGTTACAAATTAAGGAATGGGTCTACTAGGCCTCCTCAATGTCATCGAGTTGAGGAGGCGCGGTAGTTGGCGCCCCGGCTTCATACACGTGGATTGCTTCGGTTTGGCCTAACAATTTTTCTTCCATTGCGACGACTAATGAACCGACACAATAGTTCATGCGTTTATCGGGCTCAGGATGATGTGGGTCACAAAAATCGTCACACAATCCGAGAAACAAGCGACTCTGATACGGAATCAAATCATAGGGGCGGTCTTGGCCTAACTCTGGGAGGCGATCGTCCCATACTCGTAGTCGCCAGGCGGTGGGCGTCCCTATAATCTGCCATCTCCAGCTTGCTAATTCCGTGCGATTCCAATCGGGATGGCTCGCGTGCAATGGCTCCAGGTTGATCTCGGGGTGATCCGAGCCGGGCCCGAATCGGGGTTTCGAGTGCACGTGCCCCTTTTCACTAAAATGCCATAACTCCTGATATAACTGGATGAAAAATTCGTCACAGTCACAGGGTTGCGTGTGAGGCATTGATACTCCTCCTTGACGTGATCCTAGAGAGAACGGATCCGAAGCGTTAGAATTTATTCGTGGATGGATAGAGTCCATCGTTAATCCACCAGGGAACAATGCTGGTGTTTACCCGATTATGCCACGTTTTGGTGACATAGTGGCCATAGATCGGGTAGCCCGTGATGACCGCACCCGGTCCGTGACCCTTGGAAGTCACTACTCCTGTTGCATTGCCATTATTGACAATCACTTCGAGTAAAATAGTCCAATTCTCAAACGGCACAGTTGTTTTCCACCAATGATCGTAAACAGGATGCCCATACCGGTCTTCCCCAGATGCTTGGGCATCCGCCACGGTATATTTCACACAATCTTGTGCGGCTGCTGTATTCTTCCAGTTATGGCGATATTGCATATGCTGCCAGCCCCATCCTGGCTGTGCCCCCTGGTAAAGTATTACAAACTGTCCTGTATAGTTACCATAGGCATCCCAAATGGCTGTATTCGCAGGATAGGCCATTGGCGCGACGGTCGAAGGCACTGCGGAAGGGGTAGAAGCCGTTAAGTCATGATGTACGTCAAACGTATAAATGGTGGTTTCTACGTAAGCAATTTGCGCTGTATTTAAGCCATGGTGCGCTAAGATTGTCGGAGAGACATCCACATATCCCGAAGTCGTGTTAATCTGTTCTGTTTGCCGAGCCACTTGCGCGGCTTGAACACGTTGAGTGGCGGTCAAGGCGGGTCGACTCGCCGGAGATGTTTGAGCCAAAACCGGACCCGACGTGATTAAAGGGATTCCGATAAAGGCGATGGAAGCCAGTACGCCCACTCCTAATATCCCTTTGTGGGGCAACCTATCGCCGAACAATAAAAACCTCTCCCTTAGATCGTTTTATGTCCTAGGGTTTCTGAAGAAGATCACACAATCCTGCTTAAGGCAGTAAAAAACGCTCGACATAACGCGACGCTTTTTGCAGGATGAATCGACCGGTTAGAATGAGTGATAGGGTTATCTAGTGCAAGTCGTTGAGCAAAGGACCTCATGGATGCCTCTACGCAGAAAAAAGAATCTACCGCACCCACCAATGCCGACGCACGACGCCGTGAGCGTCGGGAGTGTCCACCGTGACACGCAACAGGCCCGCCTGCGTCAGCCGATCGAGCCAATGCCAGGCTGTTCCCCGCCCGACATGCCAGATGGCGACCAGTAAGTCCACAGTGACTGGCATCCCGGACGGCCACTGACGCACACGCTGTGTAATCGCCGCCCATGTTGGTTTGTCAGACGCAGGGGGAAGCGGATTCTGGGGCAGGCGAAGGTGTCGGGGAGGCGGTGCGACAGAATTCCGGGGTCGCGGCTGCCATACGCGCCCCCACCACGCCCGCCACGACGGGGGCATTTGGAGGTCATCGGTGTTCGGCGTCATCGCCCTCACCTCCTTGACAATTCGAGTTTCTCATTGATCGGCTCTTGGAATCCCAGCATAGTCCCTGCACGATATCAGAAAGAACATGACCCGTTATATAACTGGTTTAGGTATTGTCAAGAAACAAGGCTTTTCTGCACTAATGAGTGTCATCGGTAAATACGGCATGTGGGGTCTGAATTAGATACACGCACAAGATGCACGCTATCTGAAAATGTGGTCGCGCAAATTCCCCACTTACACGAAATGCGGAAGAGCCATTTTTATTTGACTATAACCGCTAGCTAGTTCTTGCTGAAAAAGTCTCTTTGTGTTTAGGAACCTCTCTGGGAGTTATCGGCCGAGGCCTACCTTTCGCGGGCCGAGGACGTTAGCCAGCCTGCCGCTGGGCCCAGCGGCGCACATTATGAGCGAAGATCCCTAACCCGATCCCCGTCGCCACCGTTGAGCTCGGCGAAACGCGGGGGTGCGTCCCTCGAGGAGGCGCGCCTCCGACTTTTTGCCCCGCTTGGGAATGGCGATGGTCCCCATGTCGCGGTCACGGCCCTCTTGTTGATTGCGGGCGCTGTCGTCACCCCGGTCGGTGGCGACGATGTCCGGATCGCGCCCAAACTGGGCGCGATGACGATCCAAGGCAGGGCCCAGTGCCTCAGCATCCGGCGGGTTCCCGGTGTGGACTGAATAGTCCGTCACAAATCCATTTTCCGCTTCCGTGATTTGCACTTTATAGCCCAATGGCACAGGCTGCCCCCGTTGGCCTTTTTTAATCGGACGCGCATCGTGATCCGCTACGCTCACCATTCGATCGGGGATCCGTTCGCCCGCAGTGGCCGCACGACTTTGGCGGATGACCGTCTTGAGATCCTGCAACGCATCCGTGACTCGAGCAATCCGGTGGGCGGCGACTTGATCCTCCATCGCAATCTGCTTCTTGGCTGCGTCGAGCAATTGGGCCACTGCACGACCTTGAGAGAGGCCAATCTTGGCCACCTCTTCCGTGATGCGACGCACCTCGGTAAGGGCCTCCCCCGTGCGTCGCTTGAGCACCTTCCCAATTTCGAGGATCCGACGTTTCACACTGCGTGCGCGGTCCCGAATGGCGATCGGGGCTTTTTGGATGGCGGCGTGCAATTGGCGGGCCCGTCGCGTGACCCGGCGAATGGCATCCGCTAGCAAACCCGGATCGGTTGGATGGTGAATGTCGGCGTCCGTGACCGTGGAGTCCATTTCTATTTGGCCATATACACCATCCGAAATCGGCGCCCCCGGATCCCCTGATCCTCTCGAAGTCGGGCCGTGACGGCCCGATTGATGACCCCAATGCCGTCCGTCCCCAACCGTTGGCGCCAATGCGTGAGCGTGGTCGGATGCGGCAAGGCGTCCACCACCCCAAAGTGGCAAAACTTCCGCCAGTGAAAGCGATCGGACACTTCCGGATGAGATCGCGGTCGGATAGCTGATAGCGGTCCTTTAAATAAAACAGCCGGAGTATTTGGGCGGCGGGTACGGATGGACGACCCCGAACGGGGTCGAGTCGATTTAGGAGGGGAGCCAGCCTCGCGGGATCCGCGAGCAAGCGATCGACGACGGTCAATTCCGCGGACAGCGTCCACACCTCCGGGGGCATTGCGGCCGTCAGAAAGTCTCATGGTTAATGATCTGAACGTTGCATATCATGTCCGAAGCAGGAATGAGACGTCGGGATCGCGAATCCCTGCTCATCGGGGTTCCCCCCTTCGAATTGGAATACTGGGTGCTGGATAAATTCGACAATTGAGCCAGGAATCCCTTCTTTTATGCGGCTTTCAAGGATCGGTAGGGTGAAACTTTTTCAGCACGATCTAGCTACATAATGATAGCACGGCACCTATTACCCATATGTTGCGTTCTACTAATTTCAGTAATGTGATGTTTTTCCGCTCACATCTTGGAACTGAATGACATTGCGATGAATTCGGTGAGTAAGAAATTTCGGCGGTATTTCACTTAGGTTATTCTAGACAAATTTTACCCACACCTAACATCTACTAAAGTAAACATTTTTAGTTATTTTCTCATCTTTTTCGAATTACTTTCTGTGATTTTTACGTCTTAAAAGACATTAGACAACCCGTTTCTATTGGGTGTACGCTATCGTTAATAAAAACTCCCAAGACTGTCACGGAGGAACAATCATGACAGAACAAGAACTGAAAACCTTTTTTGGACATACCATAGCCAAACTACGAATGCAAAAGTCGATGAAGCAAGAAGAGTTGGCGCAACAAATTGGCTGCACTTCACGGCATATGTCCTCCATCGAACGCGGAGAAAAAATGCCCCGACCTTACTTAATAGTCGAATTAGCTCGAGTCTTAGAGGTTCCCGTTCGGAATTTCTTTCCCGGCGACGACAAAGACCAATCTATCTTCGAGTTACTTCCATGGCCCTATCAAGAAACAGCGCGGATTATGATTCGTCGATTGGAGCTATTAAGTTGTGATAACAGGAGGAAACACTAATGAATCTCACTTTCAGCGAGGCGTTTATTCTTAATTCTGCGACAGGAAAGGGTCAAATCGTCCCATCCCATGCCTTGGACGACCTATATGGAGCTTCTCTCCCACAGTTGCCAATAGTAGCTACGCTAGAACAATTGACCAAGCACATTAGCGATGTCGCTAACGCAAAAGGTTTAGCCTTGCCAAGTCGCGAAGCTTTATCCAATGCTCGTGGTACATGGTTTGAAACTCTTGTGGTGGCAAGCGCTTGGAACTACATCATTAATTTGGGAATCACCGATACGCTGGTCGTGCAATTACCGAACGTTCAACGTTTCGACTTTCGGAATCTCTTTGATCAGTCAAGTCAGTCTATGCTTGACGACCTTGAACGCTCTCTCAGGCGACACGAGGTGGATGTGGAAATGGTCACATCAAATCCCGACTTGATTGTCATTAAGTCTAAAGACATGTTGTCACGACTAGCTCCCCGAAAAATCGCCAACCTGTCATTGGCTAACCAACATTACTTGAGTGGATTTTACGAAAATCTCAGAACAAAATGTCCTTGGGACTCTATTGTCGCCGGGATCGGGCTCAAAACATCTGTCCGACCTGACCGACGACTTCAGTTGGTGCATGAAGGTAATATCCTAAAATCAACATTCGCCCATCTAAAAATGCGACATTGGAACAGAGACTTCCGTTTTCTCTACGTCGTCGCATCAAGCGAAAAGTTCAATGATGCAGATAAAAAAGCGCTAAAGACTGCCGCCACACATACCATCGTCAATGTAGATGCAACACCAGAACGTTCGGTTGATGAATTGTATTGGCTCACTGAGTTTGAAGACGTTGAACGTATGCTAGGCGATGTAATCACAACCATTAACCGATAATTGCCACCGCATTTTGAGCCTCAAGCGTGTAATAGCTGTCCAAGACCACTTTTATCTGATCGGCAAGCAACTCAGCCAGTCGAAAGGCAACCCCGTTGGAAATCATCTTGAACATCTTGTCTAATGGAGTCCCTTCTTCGAACTGATACCAATCCGGCACGGATTGAAGGCGCAATGCTTCTCGCACTGAAATTCGGCGAGGCTCAGTGGGGTGAAGATGCACTTCGTTGTTCCCATAAGCTACCGTCGGACTATAACGAAAACGATGTAGGCGCTTAAATGACTTGCGACGGTCGTCTCCTTCGGCAATGACCGTGAATTTATCCGATCTCGGTTGAAAAAACACATGATTGGGCAGTCCACTAGTCGGTACATCTTTGATGGCCGAATGAACCGTAAGGGCATATGGTACTACCAATTCATGAATGAAGTCCTCTTCATCTACTTGAGTCCCGTAATCCCATGTATCGATCCAATCAAAATTGGCTTTCGCCCTAGGATAGATAGGTTGTGGAAACTCGAAGGTCGGTAACCCATGAATGCGAAGAGCCGTAGCAATAGCATGTTTCACGCCCACTAAAAAGACCCGTGACCGATCTTGGGGGATGCCGTAATCCAAGGCATTCAGCACTTGAAAATCCACCTCATACCCAAGATCTGCGAACTGAGCCATCAAAGGAATTAACGCTTCTTCACGATTTTTTCGTATTTTGTACAAACCCTCGACATTCTCAAATAAGAAGAAATCAGGATTTACGGTGGCGACTTTGTCTAAATAATCCCAAACCAATTGCCCGCGGGCTCCAGCAACACCAGGTTTATTCGCATTCCCAACCGAAAAATCCTGACACGGAGGGCCCCCGATAATTCCAGCAGCTTTAGGAATACTATCAGGACTAACTTTCGTAATGTCAGCGGTTTGAATGGTATCTCGACGCCCTTCTCCATAGCGAAGCCTTAAATTATAATTATGAGCTTGCGCGAAATAAGGCACTAATTCACAGCCCCAAACCACATCAAAGCCGTGTTCCATGAAGCCAAAGTCCAAAAAACCCGCCCCAGAAAATAATGAAACCACCGAATATCCTGCCATTGGCAACGCCTCCACACTAATCAATTTTGACAAGACAACCGCTTTCATGCCAGAGAATGAACTCTCCAGCCCATTCTATCTCCATCCAGGTGAGGTAGATTCCTAGTTCTGGAATCACTGCGACAGGATCGGTGTCTACAAACATAGATTTTATCCATTTTCTCCTCATAACCTTATTATGGGGCGAACATTTGGAACTGTCGAGACCTTTACTTGCCCCCCCGTTAAGCTTATGGCCAAAAGGGAGACAGACGGATGTGATTCAGAATGTTTCTGCTATGTCAACTAAATCCGCGCAACACCCCCTGGTTAAAGAACGCCATGACTGGAAACACCCTAGTCATGGCGCGGTGGAATCCGACCCCTCAATCCGTTTCCTGGCATAGCCTCTGTCCTTTTCCTCCCTTCAGTTGACATAATATCATGACTTGACGGCCTGTCAAACAATGACAATAGCAGGACCCCAACAAATGAGCCTCCCTGCTCAAGCCGTTTGCGCAGGAAATGATCAAACATCGTCTTGATTGGCATTTGCTGAGGATGCGGCATGGTCTTTGCAATTGACGGGGCATGTGCAGCCACACACATTGGTAGACAGACGCGCCCTGCCCACCCTCGAAAATATACGCCAAGACGGGATATACAGGCAAAAATTCCTCTTAAATAGATTGTGGTACACACAAAAAGCGGCTGGGCCTCGTACAGACCCAGCCGCGACACACTCTAAGGCCATTACACATCTCACGTGTGACACGTTCGTCAGGGCGTCGTCCTCCATAATTCTCTTGCAAGATATCGGCCGTGGCAGTAAAGGGCCAATGGCCTGTGGGCGGAAGCTACCCCTCGTGCTCTCACCCTCTCACGTAATACCACAGGCGATGGCCCACCTAGACACACGGCCACCCGAGAGCCTTTCACACGCTTTCCACCATAGTTGTTTTGTCTGCCGCTAGATTGTCGCACAGATGCACTATCACAGGTCTCCCCCCGCTATCTGTCCCTGCGACGTTAGTTAGACGTATTGGATGCATTGGCCCCGGTTCCGCTGGTGACGGTCACCACGGGATACGGACAAAATGTCGGATCGTAGGCTTCTGAATACTTCGGCGGTCCGTCCGGCACTCGTGTTTGCGTACACTCAGTGCCATCAACGCAGGTGGTCGTGACCTTGTATTGGGTGGCCCTGTCAATAGCCCACCCGGGCCCCGGCAATAACGTATCGGGCGTGGCCCCGCCGGCTTCAACCCATGTATCGCCTTCTGGAGCCGCAATGGGTTGCCCGTTGTCTTCACGCATCACGGGGTTGGGCATACATGCGACGGCTGTTGGCCCGACGACCTGGGTGGTGGTCGTAATCGTGGTGCGGGGCACACACGATGTTGTGGTATGCGCTTCTTGCGCGGGAGCACAGTGGTCTCCAATAGTCTCTTGCCGCCACTCGGTTTCGATTTGCATGCGATACGCCGTATAGGAATAATATTCCGGCACCGCATGCCACTGGGTGACTGCTTGCTCTTCGTAACGGATCTGGTCCACCATCCCCCCATAACATGTCGTGTTGATGCACAACGCCCGAGGGCTCCATATTTCCGTCCACACAGGAACCCTTTCGTACACCGTATACGGCTCTTCCTCATACCGCACACCGGTGAGGGTATACGGAATGGAGATGTCATAGGTATAGGACACTGTTTGCGTCACTGGAGTACACACCGTTTGTGTGGTATAGGTGGTCTGGGTCTGAAGTTGATCATCGTAAGGACACGCTGGAGGCGATGAGCTAACAATCGGCAGAGGCGTGGCCGTTCCCCCAGACGTTGGTCCCGTATAATGGTATGACGGCCTGGTGTGCTGGGTGTGGTTCGATGTTGACGGATTAGATGATGGAGCGGGCGATGATGCCGTAGAGGTTCCCGTCACGCATGCCACTTGTTCTGTGCCTTTAAGTGCTCCGGAGTGCGCCCCCCAGATATACTCCGTTTGCGTTCCATTGTTGCACGCGCCAAACGTCCATTGTTGATGGGTTCCCGCACACTGGCTGGCCGATCCGGTACACCCCGGCGTGCCCTGGCACACCCCGTCTCCGTCAATCTGACTTTCCCCTGCGGGGCAACTCGACGCGCAATAACTTTCATTGTTGCCGTTATACGCCACGACTCGCCCTTGCCCACATGAATTATAAGTCACTTGCCCGGTGTGTTGACTCGCTTGTGTGTCCGGTCCCGACGTGTTGATGGGATTCGTAAAAGATCCTCCGTCCTCCCATGCGCCACTGGGCGTAGCACTCGCACTGTTGGACGCTGAATTGCTCGCAGTCGATGAAGATTGCGAACTGCTCGACGACGTGGAGGAACTACTAGCACTACTCGATGACGAGGAACCCCAATGGCACAGGGTTGCCGTGGAACATTGCGACCCTGACGCATTGCCGCTATGACAATCGTGATATTTCCCGCCGTAATAATTGCACCATGTCGCTGAGCCACATCCGCTGCATCCCATGTTTTCCCATGCCGCAAAACTTGGGTGCGACAGCCCTAAGATGCCGCTCAGGACGATACCCACCCCTGCCGCCAGCAGTAGGCGGGATGGTCGTGCGAGGCGGTAGAGGGAAACGAATTGACGCATAGGGCACTCCTTTCTTGACAATATGACCGCTATGTTGCCAGCGGCGTGCGATACCGATTACTTGCGACGCACTACCGCTCATCGGGCAAAGTGATAGGGCGTTGGCCGGGCACTAAGTCAAATTCAGTTTGACCGATCATCCAAGTGCTTGTGCGCGGCGTCCTGCCTACCCTATCCATGAAGACTTCCCCCTCCATGGTTTGGGTCACTCGATGCCCTGCGAGGCTTTCGTAGAGCCGGACCCGCATTGGCACAAGTAATTGAGCCGTGACAGGCCATCGCGCTGACTTCGGGGGGGTGAGCTGCCGCACGCTGATGGGATAACTAGATGGATACGATGTCACCACGGTAATCGTTCCTCCATAAACATACCGCCGCGATGCCCAATCCCCATAGACTAACAAATACCCATAATCAGCGGCGAGCGTGGAGGCTTCGCTCGGATCTAGGCGGCCAATCACCTGTAGCGGATTGTTGCCCAAGGCCATCCGCGCCGCGTCTGCGGCGGTTCTGATGCCCGCCTGAAGAACCTGGGGTGTCAGACCGGGCACAACGCGCTCAACGTGATGAAAATAGGCCGCATTGGCCCGCGTGGTCCCCTGAATCCCGGCGACCGTCCAATGGGACCATGACGAAGGTGCGGACGGCGCGTGAACAAGGCTCGCTGTAATGCGACCTTGGGTGGCGGCCAATGGCGAATGAACCGTGTGCAACCACTTCTGAGCATATTGCACAACCTGCACGTTGGCTTCGGGAGAGGGAGTAGCCCGCCTTGGTGGAGACATACGGGGGATTCCCCACATCCATACCCCTATTCCAACAAGCCCTGCCACACCGATTCCGACCATGCCATGACGCATTGTGATGGGCATTTTTCTCCCCTCTTTCCAAGACAAAGCCGCCGTGTATAGAACTCACACGGCAGCTACGATAGTGCAAGGCAGACTACCCTTCGTAAGAAACCGGTATCCATCCCCACCCGCTAGGAGCCGCGACATCCGGCACTAAAGCGAGCGTCAGGTCCACGTCCATGGGGGCAAATTGTCCGGTCGTCAGGAGCGAAGCATTCGCCGTTGATGGGCCGTAGCCCCACGCCACGACTTGCATGGGGACGTTGAGTTCCACGACCCCGTTAGCGGTTTTAGAAAGCAACAGCTCGAGTGACGACGACGATGGCGCCGGAATCACTGCACTGCTCGGCACAGACGATTCTAAAGTCATTTGCAACAAGAAACGCCAGTCGTTCATCTGGGTATAGATGTTTTCACCTTCCATAAGATTCGTGACTTCCGTTTGTTGCCACGCAGAGGGCATGAGTCCCCAATCCATTTGCTTCAACGCTAAGGCCGGATTATTGATGTAAACCGGAATATCTTGAGTCGCCACCGTAAGCCCTGCCGCCCACACGCTTGACGGAAGCGTCAAACCCAGACTTTGGGCTTGTTGGGTAAGGGTTGTGACGGCGGTCGATTGTCCGATCACGGTGTTTTGTGTGAAGTGATATTGTTGCGCTAACGTTGTCAGGGCAGCCGTGTACGGCACCGAGTAGGTACGAAACGTGTTGGGAGTCAGGACGTTCGCCAGATGGTGTTGCGCTTGAACCCAATCATCCCACAGCGACGCGGTGGTTACCGCTTGCCCGATCACGGGCCCCGTAGCATTCGGACTCAAGGTCGCTCCTATCGCCCACCCGGTGCTTGTGGGAGGTGTCCATTGGACTTGATTTTGATCTTCCAAGGTTTGTGCTATAGGCAAAGGAGTCCACGTTGACGTTGGGGAAGGTTTCACCCAAAACTGCACATTAAATGCGATTTGCTGTTGGTCCAGCCAATTGACGGGGCTAATCGTCGCCGTGATGGTCATCGGTTGACCGGCTCGCACCGGATGGCTCGCGCTGATTTCTTGTGGAATGGTGGAAAAGGGGATGCAGAAAAATCGCGTGATTTTTGTAGGCTGAGCATACCAATGCCCGGGTTCCGAAGAGACTATAGTCATTGTACCACGATGGAACGTTGACCACAAATCGGAGGCGAGGCCGTTGCCCAGAGGCGTTGGGCCCACCTCCGATTTGTGCGGAAGGATCGCTAATCGCGCGGGCAGGGCGCATCGGTGAGGCTTGGCGAGATGAGGGACCCTGTGGGCATCATTAAGCCTTCTTGGCCCATCCATCACGAATCACCTGCCAGACCCCTTCGGTTGCGAGCGGAGTCTGGCCCCGAATGGCCACCCCCATACTACTGCTTTTAAACAGAGCGTCTCCTCGACCGAGCAGGGTTTCGGCCCCGGGGCTATCTAAGATGACTTGCGATCCCACCGTGTTGGCAACTTTCAACGCTAACCGAGTGGGTAAGTTGGCTTTGAGCGTCGAATCAATCGTTTCCGCCAAGGGGTGTTGGGTCGCAATCCACAGCAACAGACCGGCTCCGCGAGCTTTTTGCCCCAACCGCCCAATATTGCGTTCCAATTCTTTGAGATCGTCCTTCTCCAATTGGTCCTTGAGGTCCTTATATTCATCCACTACCAAGAGACGATACGGATATTGCGTCCACCCCGCCGCCATCGCTGCCGCCAGATCCTCGACCCCCCCATGGGCAAACTCTTCAAAGCGAGCATCCGCTTCGTCCGCCCATTGTGCGACGAGTTGGCACACCTCCTGGGGCGTTTTGACCAACGCATCAACATGGGGCGCGTGCTTAGCCCACGGGAATGACGCGCCCGCCTTGGGATCCACGAGCGAAATGCGCAACCGCGTCGGCGGAACCGTGATCATGAGACTGGCTAACCATCCCACCAACGACACGGTTTTTCCGCCGCCCGTCGTGCCCCCCGCCAATAAGTGGGGCCAAGTGGCCGCATCCGACCAAAAGGGGGTGCCGTCCGATTTCACCAGGCAGCACACAGGCAAGGCCATGTTTTTCAAAGACTGCCGCGTCTGTTTATCCGTTCGAGCCAACGCCGTCACCAAGTCCACAAACTGCCGATCCGGGCGGGGACGCTCTACGGCAATGACTCCGGGTGCCCCCTCCACATAGGCCATCCGCAAGGGTAATTCGCCGTGCCCTAATTGCCCCGCAAGGGTCGCGGACTCGCCCAAAATCCTCTTCGCCAACGCTGCTGGCGGCCGAATTTTGGCCACATCCACCGTTAAGCCCCGTTGGCCTCCGATCGCGACGGTATCGGGAAATCCCAAGTGCCCCAACACGCGCACTACGTCCTGCACCCGTTCGGGGGGAATAGGACCCGACAGGACGGGGAGAGGGTCCGCCGCCGCTGCCCGTAGTTGTCCCCATCTCAGTCCGTCCTGGCCCCATTGGGTCGCGTCAGGCAGCCCCTCGACTGTTGACTTGGGGGGTTCCACAGGCGGAGCGTCTTCCCCCCTAGGACTCGAGGCTGACTCGCGTCCTCGCCGCACAATCCCCTCCGCGCTGACCGTCCATGTGCCTGTGATTCCCGCATGATGTAACGCGGTTTCAGCCCATTGGGTGGCCCATTGCACCCACTCTTGCATGGTGCCTGCATGAAATCCCATGGCCCAATGGGGGTGAATGAGCCCGTCGGCAGCGACCACGGTCATACGACGCGCCGTCGTCCCATCCGGTAAGGTCGTCCACGCCACATCGGGTTTGCTCGTAGCAAATCCGGCATCCAAGACGTGAGCGGCGTGGGCTAAATCTGCCGTCGAGGCCACAGCGTCTGCCCCCCATATTCGACGGCATCCGTCCAATACATCATCGTATTGGCCGGGCCATAACCGGGGTTCTGCGGATCACCGTCAATCGGCAAGGGCACCCAGACCCATGCTTTGTGAGGCTGGCGAAAGCCCCACCAGAGGACAGGAACGCCCTCGGCATTCTGGGCGGCGTCATTGGCGATAGCCCACATCCCCGAATGACGCAGCGCAGGACTGGGACTCAGTTGTAAATAGGCCGGAGGCATGGGCATTCCGTCGCGATGAGCAGTGCGCACTAACGCACGCCACGCGGCGGCCTGCGCCGGAAGAATCGTCGGGGGAACGTTCGTCGTTCGGACCTTTTGTGCCGACGCGCCGACAGGGGGTGAGGATATTCCCGGTGGGGGTGTGGCTGGGGATGGTGTAGTTCCCCCCCAGCCACACCCCACCATGCTCACGCCGCCCACCCCTGCGCACAAGACATACTCCCATTTACGCATCGTGATGCTCCTTCACTGGGCTTATTGAACCGAGGCCCGCTCCATCGGAGGGGCGTGCAACGATCGGCACTACACCGGACTCTGCCTATCACGCGGCCGCCGCGATCTCGACGGCAGTTTCGCCCGCCGACTCCAAAATGTCCACCCATTCAGCTTGCCACGTCTCGGCGGGCGTGGCAGCCAATCCCGGCAACGCCGAAAACGGCAATAAGGAAGGGGTGGGAATGTTCATTGCTTTCACGGCTTCTGCGTAGTTGGCGACCCCAGGAAGCTGAGGCGTTCCCACCACATACGTCGCATCTGTCAAACCGTGGTTACCCGCTGCGGGGCAGTGATTGAGCAACTCCGCCGCCGTGCTCCACGCTACATTACCCATCACCCCTTGGGCCTGTACCCACCCGGCTCCCGCGTAATAGGCCGCTGATGCTAGAAACCAATTTCCCCCAAACATGCGAGCATTCTGCGTTAAGTATTCTCCAGCCAGTATCAGACTTGCTTGCGCATTATGGCGGTCTCCCGGCTGATACCCAGGCAGGGCTTGGGCTGTACCTAACTGAAGTTGCATCAAACCGTAGGCTCCTCCGTCACTCGCTTGGGGATCGCCTGTCGGATTTTCTTTTAACAACTCTCCCGCCAACCAAATAGCGGGCACTCCGGTTTGATCACTCGCGACCAAAATATCGTGCCAGTAGTGGGCAACGGTGTTTTGGTCACTGAAAGATAAATATGCGGGCGACGCGTTCACGGCGACTTGGGCTTCCGAATCGTCGTCGCCGCGCCACCGATGATGTTGATAATTGGCCGGCATCTGCGCCACAAATACCCACGGGAGCAAAAAGACCCCGATAATCCCGGCGATAATGCGTCGGGTGCGTCGCCGTTGTTGACGGGCGCGCACGGACGGTGACCTGCCCATGATTACGGATGCTCCTGAATTTGATAGCTAATGCGCCAGTCATCCGGTTCGTAGACAGGAAGCCCTTGCCCCATCAGCTACAAGTAATCCTTCCCCTTTCTGCGTGAGTCGCTCTGTGTAGAGAAGACTCACACAGAAAGGCCGCCTCATGGGGCGGCCTTGTCAAGACAGCGTGTTAGCCTCGGGTCTTATATAACCGCGCCTCGTCCGGTGGAACTTCAGCCCGCGCCGTCACCCATTCATCGTGCCACAAGCGCAGTAAGACGGTTTGTTTAGGCAACTCAACCAGAGTTCCCGCCACCGGCGCGGGCATTTGTAACGCCTGGGCCGCACTTTCTACTTGGGCTTTTTCAAGTCGTAGGAAGGCTTTCAACGGCGTCGTAGCCCACAGGGATTGACCGACAGATGTGGACCACAGGGGATCGGGCGTATTGGTAGCCAACAGCATCACACCATTCCATTTCCGGATCGTCGAGGCCAGATCCGCCACCGACGATCCCAAAATGGGCTGGGTCATCACCCGCTGACCTTCATCCACCACAATGGCCGTCCATTGCCCGGCCCGGCGCTGACGCCGTAGCCACTCCCAAATGGTATGCCACACCAAAACATAACGGCCCGCTGTTTCGGGAGGCAAATGGCGGGCGTCCACCCCCGCGTGTTGAGCCAGGTTCCCCAAGTGCCACACCGTCAGAGGGCTGGGGATGGTGTCCCAGACTTCGGGACGCCCCGCGAACAAGTATCGTTGTGATCCGTGAATGTACACCCACAATCGTTTGGCAGCGTTCATGGCGTCCGGGTCCTCGGTCGTGATGTTCAATTGCTCCCAGACCTCGGCCATAGTCGGATGGGGGGCATGGGGGGTGCGGGTCCATGTGGCCGGGTCCTCAGGGGAGACTCCGTATCGCTTCCATACGGTAATGACCGCTCGCTCCACGGCGGACTTCGTGACCAGATCAAAATCCCCCAGAATCTGGGTCAAGCGGCCTACCGTGTCTAACATCCGGTCCCACCGCCGCGCATCCGTGGCCTCGTCCCCTACGGGCGCGGGAATGGCAAGAGGATCAGGGAAAGCACTGGCTTGTGTGCCAGACACGTCAATCCATGTCCCTCGTTCGGCCTCACACACCGCCCGGTACTCCCCGTCCACATCCAGCACGACCACACGGAACCCTTGGGCCAGCAGCCCCCGAATAACTGTTTTCATCCAAAAACTTTTACCCGTCCCCGTGCTTCCGACCGCTAACAAATTGGCCGCCGTCCCGGCAACATCTTGGAAAAAATCGACAAAAATGGGGTGCCCTTGTGCCGTGTGGCCAACATAGACCCCTCGGGTCGGATCGTCCCCGGTGAGGCCCCACCCCGGCCATACCAGTGATGCCGCACGTTCGGCGGTCGTGACACGCGGTTCCCACGTCGGAGATGACGCGTGCCCCCCAATCCACCGTTGAATGCGGTCGGACCACGTCGAGCCCGTCGCGATAGGCAAGGGCCCCGCCCCCCACGCACGCACAGCCGCCCATTGCTGGTCGTAAGGCAACGGTCGCACTTGCACCCCCAAGGCTTGCCAGCGGGCAAGCAACAACATCACGTCTTCCTCTAACAGATCGGGCGTAGAGGTGACGAGGACGACGGTATCCACGTTAACCAAAGATTCCCCTTGAAACACCAGTGCATCCCGCATGGCTTTAAGTCCCGTGAGGGCGGTCCATTCGTCCCGGCGTGGCCCGGTTTCTTCTTGGGCCAGATCCCGGACGGCCATTTCTAGGCGACGGATTTTGCGAGCCAGTTCGCCGTTTAACAGCAAAGGACTTGGGGTGACGCGCCAGACCCATTGCACCAAAGGCCAGGTATCGGACCGCAGGGGATGCGCCGCCAATGCCAGGCGGTCTCCCACAGCCCCTTGTGGCCACTCGACCACCGCAAACGCCCGGTGTGCCACGGGTGATTGGGGGCGAAAACACTGAATCGCATCCCGTTGCTCTTCCCATCCATCCATCGGTTGGGCTCCTGTCCCGCCCTGACGGTCTGAACGCCGAAACCACCACCCCATCATCGTTCAACGCGGCAGAACACGGCGCTTCCCTCCTTTGGAACCCAATCGAGGCAGAGGCGCCAACCTCAGCCCCGTGTGCACGTTATCCACCCATCGGCTATAGGCCGCCGCTGGATTCGCGGCGTCCTGTGTGATGGCTTGGGCGCTCGCTGCGGATACCCATTGCCAATCGCCGGGCCCCGGCACAGCCCGCCAGGCTTGTTCTACGGATTGAAAATGCACCCATGCGGGATCTCGACGCGGATCGGGCCATCCCATACGCAGGTAGACCTCCGTGTTGACACTGCGGGGCCCCACGGCCTGCACCCACCACTGCCACCGCGCCACCATGACGGGATCGGGGGTCGTAGCTGGCATCACAGCTGAGCCGGGCAATTGGGCGGTGCGAATATCCAGCACCAATCCATGCGCCGCCGCAACACGCACTGCTTGAGCCAGTCGATGATGCCATGCGTCCACCTGCGACGCATCCACAAGGTTTGTCGGGGGCAGGACGAGGCGAGCGACGGCCCACGTCGCTCCTCCGACCGACCACACCGGGTCGGGTGCTTGGTTCGCCGGAATCCCGGGTGACAGCCCGGGCGGATTATCCGTTAGAACGTGCCGCTGGCGCCACCGAAGCCGCCGTGCCATCATCGCGGGCCCATCCACGGCAATCCACACCCCCAAGCCACTGCTGAGTACCAACGCGATAGCCATAGCGACAAGCCACCCCAACAACGGCGTGACAAGGAACAATACCATCGGAACAAGGATCGCCATACCGCCCAAGAGGATGGCCAACCCGCTGAACGTCATTTTGCCAATCACGTGCGCATCGGTTCGAGGATCTAAATCAGGAATGACAGGGCGGTCTGCCACGGGCACATCATCCTTTCTGTCCTATTGGCCCTGCACTTGATGACGCCAATGCTGCGCAACGGGTGGAAAATCAGGATAGGTGCCCCGTAGAGGCCTTGGACGATTGTGCTACCCATACGCCTTGCCGTAATTCTTCCGTACGCCCGTACCGTTGACGAGTCAAGGGCGCATGGTGCGTGGTCGGGTGGGCCAACGTCGTCGCCACCGTTGGAGGGAGCATTGCGCCCGAGCGCGCTTGAACGGAAACTTGAGCCCCGTTGGTATGTATCAACGGCATAGCTCCGTGCTCCGCCCAGCGATCATCCGAATACTCTGTGGTGAGAATGGTCGCCGCCAGCGTTTTAGCCCGAGTGTCGACCCATTTCTTAATCTCTTGCGGATGCGCTTGAGACAACGGGGTGCCATCGGGTTGCACCTGGCTCGTGACCTCCGCCTGTGCCTGCTGCGCCGCCTGCGTTCTCGCGTCCCCTTCATGCATGGCTCGCCACGTCATAGGGTCATCTGCGAGGCCCGCTTGCGCCCACGTTTTATGCAATTCGGTCGCAACTTCAGCAGCGTGACTGGGCGATCGAGCAGTTCCTTGCCAGCCTGCACCGTCCGCCGTTTCTTGCCACCGTACCGTTGCGGCGGCGTCGGGGACTGCCATCGGGGTTGTCTGCACGGCCCATCCCGCAGGATGCGCAAAGGGGGAATCCGTTGATCCGCCCATACGGGTAGTATCGGCACTGGTGATTTCGGTGTCACGCCACCCGGCTTGCGCCCCACGCCACGCCGCCCGATCCTTGTATTCCACAGCGGCATCGCTCACATGGGCCCCGGCCGTAGTGGTGGACTCCCCCCATTCGGCCATCGTCGTCCCCCACCTTTGCACAACATCCCCAGCAACACCGGGCAAAATCACTCCCAATTGTTCCAGCCGTTGCCCCGTCGTTTGCGCACGTTCCCCTAATTGAACCGCCCTGTCGCCTGCTTGTCCCGCCAAGACCGCCACGTTTTGGCGCATGGCCGTCCACCAATTGGCGAGGTCGATTTGCACGTGGCGTAATAACAACCACGCCGGCATGGCAAACCCGCGCCATCCTACGACAATCCATACCACCGTCCACCCCAAGCTGAGCCACGGTGCAAGCCCTACAAAGCCGGGAGATAATCCCAACGGCCCGTGAGGCCCCCCATCGATGGCGGCAATGCCTCCGACCCATATCCACGCGCCCAATTGCAACGCAAAGGCCCTAGCCGCCACGCCTAATACCGCCCACATCGCCTCAGGAGACCACGGGTCCAATACGGCGATCCACGCCCACACGGGAGCGATTCCCAGCCAGACCCCGGCCCCTACCAGCAGGAGCGTCCAGAGGGCCACAGCGACCGTCACCGCCACCATCAAAAGAATCCCCACATTGAAAAACTGATACACAAAATTTGCAACATCGCGATAAATGGACAGTTGCCCGCTGATCATCCCTTCGCCGCCCGTAAAGGCCGTAGTCAGCGCATGCGCGACTCCGCTCGCGACGCCCAAAACGCCCGGGGCTGCAATTAAATCGCCAATTTTCGTCAGGCTCACATGACTGGGCCCGGACAACCCCCAGATTGCGCCCCAGATCCAAAACGGGTTCTGTAATGCGGACGGAGCAGCCCCAATCGACGACGCAATTGCAGTCGAGACCCGAGGCCCCCACGCCCCCCACAAGGTGCGCAGAAGGGGGGGCAACACGGACGGCGTGGCGAACACAAATATGCCCGTCGCAAGGGGGGCCCACAGCATGACGGAGCGAGGTCGTTGACCCCCGCGAAAGGCTACGAAGACTCCAAGCAAAATACCCAACGCCCAAATCGCTGCAACCAACACCGTCCAGACCGGCGGTTCGTGCATGGTGAGAAGAGTGTGAGTGGGCGTCCACGGATCACTCCACCCGGGGGTGCCTTTGGGATGCACCACGCGCAGCAAAGCTGGAAGCCCCGCGCTATGGCCAGTCAGATATTGCACCAGGTCCGTGAGCATTTTCCCGAAGTGGTTCCCAAACAGCAGAAACAATAACAGCACGAAGGGCAAAGACCAAACCCAAACGTTGACCGTATGCCCAATGTTGTTAAATCCGCTCGTAATCCCTTTTTCCGCGCCGTTGGAGACCGCGCTGGTGAGCGGGCCAATTAACCCTTTTAGCAATGATCCCATGCTCCGCCTCACTTAATTCGACTGACTTGCTGGCCTTGATTGCACGAAAGAGGCCAGTGGGGTCCACACATGGTCCCACGCCGCCGACCCCACCCCCTCAATCCCCAACGGCTCTGAGGGTAAGATAAGCCGGCGTGCCCCATCTCCTTTGGCCGTCCCCCGTGCGGCAATCCAGGTATTCAGAGGCACTTGGGTCGTGGAGGCCCCATTCGCCACCACGCAAATCATTAAATCGGCTGTGACGGTGGGAGGCGTCAGCCCCGCGTCGACCACAACGGCTGCGTCGGGCATCATTTTTAAGGCTTGCGGCCACTTGCGGGCCGCGTTCACGAAATTCATCGGGGTGCCCATCGCCCAGACCGTGAGACGATCCGTGAGTGTGATCACGGTCGGCGGGGCTCCGGCTGGCGTCCCCGCCTGCCACGAGGCTTCCCATCCCCACCCGGGACGGACGTGGGCGGTCCGAATGAGCGACAGCAACCCCGGCTGCGTGAAATGCCCATCAAGCAGGCGCACGGGCGTTGTTTGGTGCCATGCAAGCCATCGAGCCAAGGCCAAAGCCACCGACGACGTACCGGCTTTGCGGGCGTTGCCCCATACCCACGCGATCCACGGAAGTCGGATGGCCGACGGGGCGGGCTCGGACGGTGGCGAGACAACCCGCAAGGCAGTTGGCAGGGGCGAGCGCTTAGAGGATGGAGGGGCTCCCGCCCCTGCCGTGTTGTCTACATCGCCGAGCGGAGATGTAGACGCCAGATTAACGCCCGGCACTGGGCGTCGTGGGGGCAACGTTATATCCGAGGATGGTTGATCCCATCGCGATGGGCGAGCCGGACGCCAGTGCACCACAGGTCGCAACTGTCTGCGGATCGTCGGCCTGGTGGGATTCTCTCTCCGACCTGACGGGGCGTCTCTTTGGGAGGCAGTGGCATCGAGAGGATCCTCGGTAGGAGGTGGCGATGCTACTGACTCCTTCCGAGATCCGGACGCCGCATCCCCCTGGATGTTAGTCTAAATTGTGGACACCTCGAATTGAGACAAGATGATACAATCATTCTCAATTGAGGTGAATCCGATGGCCAATCAATATGATCGAACGTTTAAAGAACAAGCGGTGCAGCTCGTGTTGACCCAACAAAAAAGTGGCGCCCAAGTGGCGCGCGAACTCGGTATTCCCAGCAAAACGTTGTATGGGTGGATTGCCGCCTACAAAGCCGACCCGGTCGAACCCTTTGTCGGGAGTGGGCATCTGAAGGCGGAAGACCAAGCCCTGCGCGATTTGCAGCGGCGTATTCGGGATCTCGAAGAGGAAAATGCGATCCTAAAAAAAGCGATGCGCATCTTCACCAACGATCGGAAGTAATTTTTCAGTTCATTCATGAACACCGCTTCACCTTCTCGATCACGAAGATGTGCCAGATCCTCGACGTCTCGCGAAGCGGGTATTATGCCTGGTGCCATCGTCCACCCAGTCCCCGGGCGCAAGCCCGGGCCCGGCGGGTCGAACGGATTCGAGAGGTGTTTACGACATCGGGCGAACGGTATGGTAGCCCCAAAATCACCGCCGTGTTACGGCGGGAAGGCGAGCGCATCAGTCAAAAAACGGTGGCGCGGTTGATGCACGACCATCGGTTGCGCTCTCGCGTGACACGGAAATATAAAGCCACCACAAATTCTCGGCATACGTTGCCGGTGCATGAGAACGTGTTGAATCAAACGTTTACCGCGGATCGCCCGCATGCGGTGTGGATGGCGGATATTACCTACATCCCCACGGAGGAAGGATGGCAGCGGATCCATAGTGCCCTGGATTATCAGACTCCGGCCGAAGCCGATGCGGCGTATCATGCGCGATACGGCTAATGTCTCAATTTCGGGTGTCCATTTTATTGACATAGGTCCACCCGTCTTCGAGTCTTCAGAGCCGACGGGGGGCTGATCGGGAGCAGGCTCGCAGGACGAGAGGGACGTCTGCCGAGCCTGCTCCTGTTTCATCATGGCGAGCGTTCGAGCCGTTTCAGCTTGAATCCGGGCGGTTTCCGCTTCCATTTGGGCGATTTCTTGCTGAATCCGGGCGGTATCTTCTTGGTCCTTTTTGATCCGTTCGGCCCTTATCCGGGCTTCTTCCGCTCGGGCTTGCTCTAATGCTGCACGTTCTGCCGCTTCTTTTTCCATGCGTTGGCGTTGCGCTTCGGCTTCCAAACGGGCTTGCTCCACCGCTTGCCGGGCGGCTTCCACCCGGGCTTGTTCAGCTTTCTTCCGTTCGGCTTCCTGCTTCAAACGGCGGGCTTCAGCTCGAGTGCGGGCCTCTTGTTCCCGTAACTGAACCGTCGCATCATCGATGGATAGCGCACTTGGGGAATTCGAAGATCTGGACGCTACCCGGCCACCGGGCGCGGTTTGAGCTACACTAATCGCTCGATGAATGCGTCGCTCCCACGATTCCGAATCGGCCACCATCGCGGTGCCGACGCGTACAGCCCCTAGCGCTTCCCAAACCCGCCGGGCCCATTCTGCTCCCGTTAGGGCGTCGGGGCCCTTGGGCCACGCACACCAAAATCGATCGGGCCCTGATCGGACCAAGACGGCATGAGGACTCGCGAGGCGCTGAAGAACCGCCCCAGCCACCGCCATGTCTAACGGTTGCTCGTCCGAACTATACACCACCCCGACCATCCATGTCCCCGCGAAGTGCATTCGAGTTTGCCACAGGGCTCCCACTTCTGGCGTCCATGCCCCCGTTTCGGGATCACGCACGTTGGGGGTGTGGGGAGGCCATTGGACAGGATTGCCCACGGGCCACTGGAGTTGTAAGGGCCGAGTCGGGTCCCACGACTCATCTCCGATGCGGACGGTCGTGCCGTGGCGCGCACATTCGGCACATGCTTGACGCCAGACTTCCGCCTCCCGCGATCCAACCAATGGCAACGCCTGCACCGGAATCTCCAGTACGCTGGGCCAAACCTCTGCAGCTCGCGCCACGATTACCAACGCAAAGGGATACCGATACACAGGGTCTTGGTCGGCATCGAGCGTAGGATCAATCCGGCAAACCCAGTCAGCCATTAATGTTGCCCCCTTTGGGATGACTCAGGCGAGTTGCGGAAAACCTTCCGCGCTCAGCCTGCCTTGACGCCGCGATAAATGAGTTCGCTACTACCTGCTGTAATCAGGCCCAGCCACGGATTCCAATAGACTAACCCCATGATGAGCCCCCATCGAAACACCGTTTCGGGCCATGTGCCCACCGTAATGTTGGGAATGGGACTTTTGATCCACAGATTCAACGGCCAGAACCACTGCACCCCTTTGGTGTTCAAAATGTCGACCAACATGTGACTGGCATATCCAGCGCCCCATCCGATCCGCAACCCCGGCCCCCAGATGTGGTCTAAGGCACTGATCCAGCCAGGATGCCCGATCCCTGCTCCCAGCGCTAGGAGCAATCGCCCCACCCCCGCAGCCCCCCACGGCAACAGAATCCACGTGGTCAGCATCAGCGCCACCACCGAATGGGCCACCCCCCGATGCCGCACCCACCCCGTCGATCGGGCAACCGACGAGGCGGTCGACGCGCCCAACAGATGGCGGGTCAGTAACGCTTGGGGATGATCTAAATCGGGGGCGAGGCCCCCCAACCCTCCCAGGATAACCAGATCAGGGGTGACAGCCGCATGGATCAGGGCCGCCGTGGTGACGGCGGCCCCCACCCCGGCCACAATATGCGTTTTGCCTAACATGAATTAGCCCCCTGCTCCGGAGACAGGAGGCGTCGTCGTAGCAGTCGAACTGACGGTCGTGGTTAAGTGGGTCGAGACTTGCGTTCCTACGTGGCTCCCAATCCCAATGAGTGCATTCACAACGCCGACCCACGCTCCCGACATGACCAACCCCACCACCACAAACCCGATCATAATGTCCAAGATGGTGGCAAACATTTTCGGAACGCCCGCGATGGTGTTGGTGAACCCGGGCGTATATGCTCCGCTTTTATCGTTACCGCCTTTGTAATGCGCAAACAACTCTTTCATCAACCGCACAATTCCCACAACCAAAACTACGACGCCAAACAACCCAATCGCCAAATTGGATGTTGACACCAAGAGACTGACGAGGCCGGTCCCCGTATGTGTCGTCGCGTGCCCCAAGGTGCTTGGTAGCACGTACCCTGTGGCTACCAATAGCTCATGTCCTCCCATCAGCAATCGGCGGCGGGGACCCCGGCGTTCAGGCCGGGGAGGAAGCCGCCTCCCTCCTTTCGAGATTTGCTAGTTTTTGAGCATACTGCCACCCGTCTCCGCGTTGGAGCAAATGGCAGGATCGCCAAGATGCCTCAATGCGAAGGCCGTCCGCCGTGGTGACGACAAAACGCCCGTCCGCCCGAACCGTCAAGCGTCCCGCCCACGTGCCAACCTGCTTACCCCGTCGCTTCTGTGTGCGAACAAGATCCCCGGTTCGAAAGCCGAAGTGGACTTTCTTGCCTGACAGATAGCGAATCGGGAACCCGTGCTTGTCCGTGCGACAGCGTTGACGGTTGCCCCGTCCCTTTGCGGTCCAAACCTGCACATACGCAGGAAGGCTGGTGAACCGATCGGGCGTGCTTTCGCCGGCGCAGAGTGCGTCGTAGTAGTGTTCCTTCGGGAATCCGTGGTTAAGCCGCTGCATCTTGGTTCGAGCACCCGACCCGGCTTCGACGGGCAATCCCGTAGCCTTGAGTTGTTCGTACAACCGCCACCGGGTGGCGTTCATCATCGCCACATCCTTGAGCGGCTTCCGGGCTTGCACCTGGATATCGGGATACCCGAACTCTTCGGCCGTCCGACTCCCCTTAACCTGGTTGCAGGCGTGGCACGCCAAGGCCAAGTTGCTGACCCGATCCGTCCCCCCGCGGCTCTTCGGAATGATGTGCTCCACCTCCAGCGGTACATCGGTGGCCCCGCAGTAGACACAGGCCCGCCCCCACTTTTCCAGCAGGTACTCCCGCACTTCGTAGCCCAACAAGGTGCCTTGCTGGTACTCGACTCCCGAGATTTCCGGGTTCTCCAGTTTCTGCGTGTCGAAGCGGACGTGCTCCACGCTGAGATCCGTAAAGGGAGCGAGCTTTCGGAGCTTCACTAGAACATGGAGGGTCTGATCCACCCGAGCCTCCAGGGACGGAGGGAGCCAGCCCGCCTTTCGCCGGCGGTTCTGAAACCGGGGCTTTCGATAACGGGTCTTGCGATGGCGGCGTCCGCGCCGGAGGGCTCGACGGGCATCCAGCTTGGCTTTGATGCCCGCTTTGTGGACAAGCTCCCCAAAGAATACAACCTTTGATCCTTTGGCCCCCTCCAAGACGAGGGCCACGCCCGTCGTTTTGCTGCCAGGGTCGAATTTGACGCGCAGCGGTTGGAAGGTAGATCCTTCCGCCGTGCGATCCTTTAGCCGGATCGTGAACGGAGCCATTTTATGAACAATGGCCCGCCCCCGTTCGAGCAACTGACGCGCACGCTTTTCGGTGCAGGACATCAACGGATTCTTCTGTCGGTCGAGGACAAAAACCATGATACGGCCTCCTTGCTACTCCCCGTAAGGGGCTCGTAACGCTTCCTTACGGAAGTCTCTCCTCGCCAAAGTTCGGTCGGGTCGATAACGCCTCGCACACGGCTCGCACTACCCTCAGCTGGCGTTTAGTGCGAAGCCCAGAAGACTTGGGGCTGGAGAAGCACCCCAAGGTCTGCACCGACCGAACGGAGTCTCGTGAAGAGACTAAGGCTGGTCAACCGTGGAGCTTACGACAAGCTCCGCCCTTCAGGGCGGGGTGGTTGACAGGCACGACAATAGATAGCAAACAACACGCACCGCCACGACTGTGGCGGTGCGTAGGGGCGGTCGACGCGAATGGGACCAACGGACTGGGATCCCTCGGCGTGGACGCCAGGACTTGACGCCCGGTGTTGGTCAGTTCGATGTAATGGTCACAATCGGATACGGACACGCATTCACATAGTACACTTCTCGGGCCACCCAATAGGGCGAACCGTCCGCGACGGTGTCCCACGTGATCCCGTCTTTCGTGGTGACGAGATAGTGCCACCATTTTTGCAGTTCTTGGGATTCAATGCCCCATCCTGGGCCGGGAATCAAGACCCCCACGGCCCCCAATTGCTCCATGTTGCCCCAGAGCACCGGCGCGGGTTGGGCTGGATACCCGGCTAAACTCGATCCGCCCGGTAAGTTCTTCGGAGCATTGAACGGAATGACCAACGCATTTTGCGACGGCGGCGCAATCCGCGCCACCCACCCGGGTTCCCCCGGTGCCAAGGTATCCCCTGTGAAGCCGACATCCGAATTCGGAGCCACCACCGACACAGGCGGGTTGGGCATACAGCCGTTGAAATACCAAGGGGTCACCGGCGTGATGGTCACGTAGCCCGCCGGGAGCGTCGGCGGCACAGATCCCGGCGGAGCACCTGCTGTCTTTGAGCCATTGGGACCGTGCGGATTCAAGGGTTCGAACGGCCCGCGACCGAGACTCACGTGATTCTGATTGACCGAATTGCTGAGGAGGGCACCCGTGCCCGTGACGGGGGAGATCTTGGAGGTGATGGTGGTGCCTCCTGTTGCGACCGTGCCAATCCCACTAGCGGCAAAAGCCATGCCGCCAGCAAATCCTAGACTAACCGCGAGTCCCCCGGCTAGCAATACTAGCTGGGGGACTCGCGGGGCAATAGGTGAGTGCTTATATTTCATAAACGACCTCCTTGGTGGTTTATGCCTGTACAGAATACACCCCCACCACATGGGAACGGGCCACTGCTTGCGAATCAGCCACGAACCATTGTCCACTGCCTTTCCCGTTCGACATATACTCCAGTTGTATCTGTGATTCCAGATAGTATTGGTTGCCGACCTCGTACTTACTGTGATCCCACGTGGCAAAGACCTTATGCACTTGAATCACATTCGCCAACACCATCGACCACTCGGGAGCTGGCATCCCGTTTGGTAATACACCTCCCTCTGTCTCCCAATTGGCAGCCAGTACACCTTGGGTCTTGGTTGTAGGTGTGAGCACTTGCGTCCACGCACTATAGGTGTACTGACGTTGAGGTGCATTTCCTAACGTCATGGAGGTTGTATAGTCTGGTTCGATCCCACTTCCAAAAGACTGCAATCCCGTCACATTGCTTACGGTTGGGTGAGCCGGGCCCAACACTAATTTCAAGGTTGCAGCAGGATCGTTACCGTTCTCGGCATTTGCAAACTCCGCCGCCACTTCCACGCCTTGCTCGAACACCGCCTGCGTCATGCCGGGGAAAGCGTGATGAGCTTCTATCACCGGCCAAAGGGCCTTCACAAACGCCGTGACGCCTTGGACGGAGCCGTTGGCGGGCAAATTCGGAATATGCACACCCGCTGCTGTGAGCGTCGCAGGAACCGTCGGACCGCCGTATTTCTTTTGCAAGGGGCCGTTTAAGGCTGTTAGGGTGAACGTACCCGCATTCGGTCCCGTCAATGCGACCCCCGGAATGTTGGCCGCTTCCTGCTGCAACATGACATCAATCCCGTGTTCGTCGTACTGCTCACTGCGTGCATCTTCGGAGTCGTTGTCTTTGCAGGGGGATGCGTCCCGGCCTGTTGGGTGCCACACCCCGCGAGGCCGCCCGCCAACAGAGCGGCTATGACGCTAGCACTCCAAAGTTTAATGGTGGTCATAATGATCTGCCTCCTTATTGGTGGTGCGTTCCCGCAGGGGATGCACAAAAAACGCGGGTGTTCCTAGCGTGAGGCATAGGAATGCCCGCGAATCCTTAGTTGTTAGGAAAATGATAACAAAAATGGCGGGTTGATGCAAGAGACAGCCGCTTGCGATGCATCAGGCATGGGCAGAGACACATGCGCCATGCCGCCCAGTTTCTGCCTTTTTAGCCAATTCCTTAATAGCGTGGTGATATCATGTTCCACGCGTGTTTTCTTCTGAAATGTTGTGATATGCTGAAGATAATTGGGTAACCGAGCTATCGTATCGAAGGGAGATCGATGATGAAGTATCGCGGCAACACTTTGATAATTGGAGGGCTAGGAGTCGGACTAGCTTCCTTGTTGTTGTCTGGGTGCGGATCGACCGTGGCTACGAAAGCTGCGCCGCCTCCCGTAACCTCTTCGACATCCACTTTTCCCCAGCCCCAACTGCCCTAGGCGTGCAAGGGCTCGATCGCGGGTGGCTTGGGCTTGATTGACGGCAGCGCGTAATTTGGTCAACGCGAGTTGATGATCCACTTCTTGCGCCGCATTGCTCACTGCGTTCATGGCTTTATCTTTTAGGCTTTTCCAATCAGGCATAAGGAGCCCCCCTTCCATATACTAGACATATGCTATTGTAGCAGAATGCGCATGTAGCGCACTCTAATCAATTCCTACAAGAATTGGTTCGTTCAGTAGCACGAGTGCTCCTTATTGGTGGTGCGTTCCTGAAGGGAGGCACAAAAACAACACCGATCTTCCTAGCGTGAGGTATAGGAATATCTGCGAGTCTTTTGTGGGTAGGAAAATTAAACAAAAGAGGCTGAATGATGTAAGGGTGTAAGGTCCGGCATCATACGCTGTCCGAGCGGGGCACAGAGGTTTTGCTGGACTTCTGAGGCCCCATGTGACTGCGGCGGAATCTCTGGGCCGCGAATCTAGAATGTCACTGGCGGCCCCGTGAGGAGTTCCTAAATCTTTTAGCAACACGTGTCTAACTATCGTCGGTTCGCCTTCGGCTAGTGGATACTTTGAGGCAAGACGCCAGGGGAAGTCTATAGATATTCCCCTGTCCATACTATGATCGCGTAACACCGTGGGCCGTTAAACGAAAGGTTAGCTACGGTTACTCCGTACGTCAGATTGCAGGGTTCGTAGACCGACAGACATTCGCCAAGAACACTCTAACCTTCGAGGATCCTCTTTACTTATCGACTATAGGCATTTGCTCCCATAGGCCTACAAAATAAAAGAGTCAAGTCGGTAAGATTAGATATCGAATTTTAGTTGATCGTCTACCGATTGCGGATGGCAAACCCTCACTTCTTCCTTGTTGTCGATATATCGAGAGTTGAACCTCCCCGCCCTAAAGGGCGGAGATTCTGGGGGAACCACGATGGCTGCGTCCACGGGCCGTGAGGCCCTGGTGTGCTGCACCGGATTCGCTATCGCTTATCCCACCAGCAATTTCCCGGGGTTCAGCCGGACTACGCCTTAACGTTCCCTGGAGGGGAACGGGACGGCGATACGTGATCCGTTGGGGTACCAAAAACTCCCCGGGGCGAATCTCCCCATGCATTCCCTTGTTGAGGATGTTCACCGCACCGACGCCATCGCGGTGGGCTCGATAGCCGCAAGCGCGACAATGGTAGGTGCGGCCTGCCACCTTGTTCAGATGGCCACACTGCGGACACGTTTGAGACGTGTACGCTTCACTGATCTTGATCAATTGGATACCATGACGCCGGAGCTTGTATTCGAGGTACTGTTCCAAACGCCCGAATTCCAATGCCCCAACATCCTGATTGGTCCGCCGGGATCGGCGGTGCCTTTTTTTGTGGTTGAGGGTACCGAGGGCTCCCGCGTACAGAATCGTAATCCCGTAAGCGACACAAAAGGCGACGATCTGATTGGCTGCATGATGGAGAGCATTGCGTGTCACGCGCTCGACTTTTTGACTCATGCGGTGTTGCGCTTGATTGAGCCGTTTGCGGCGACGTGACCCCGGTTGTGTCCGAGCCCGCTTTTTGCGAAGCTGAGCCTGCGCTTTGGCGCGGCCCTGCTTCACCGACCGCAGCCCGCGTCCGGAAATGGCCAAGGCTTCTTCGCCATCGGACACCATACCGAGATGAATGACGCCAATATCGAGCCCTCCCGCTTTGCTGGAGGGAACCGGCACGGGCTCCGGCATCGTGCGGGTGACGGTCAGATAGATCGTCCCATACCCCAACTCGGCTTGCACCATCGTACCGGTCGGCATGGCCTCCGGAAGATGCACCCGAATCGGTTCACGCCCACGCCCGAGGGGCAAAAGCAGAGACGAGCCTTCCTTTTTCAGCGATTGGCCTTTGAAAATCGGGTTGAAATAGCGGCGGAATCGCCAGGGATACCGGGCCTGCTTATCGCCCTGTTTTCGTTTCGTGCGCACCCCGTCGATCGTGGCGCAGAACTTTTCGATGAGGGCTTGGACGGTTTGCGAGTGCAGGGGGAAGCGTCGTCTGAAATGCGCCTTGAGTTGGGCTTCGGTGGGCCATCGCCAATGGCGCCGTCGACAGAACCGATGGATTTTCACCAAGCGGGTCCAGAGATCACCCGCCGCCCGCCGAGCCGCCGTAGCCTTGGCCCACTCAGTCGGCGATAAGGACACCCGATAGGTGAAGACGGTCGTTTCTTGCATGGAATCCCGCCTTTCTTGACGAACCGTTACGGCTATTATACACTTGGTCTATGGCTACTTCAAGCGACTATCGCACTGGCCGACATTGCGTCTTCAACCTGCATGTGCATTTGGTGTTCGTGGCCAAATATCGGAGGCTGGTCTTCACGAAAGAAATCTTGGAGGACCTGCGAGCCATCTTTTCCGACGTGTGCCAGGACTTCGAAGCGACCTTGGAAGAATTCGACGGCGAGCGGGATCATGTGCATTTGCTGATCACCTACCCGCCGAAGGTGGCCATTTCTCGCTTGGTGAATAGCCTCAAAGGCGTCTCCTCCCGCCTGATCCGGAAGAAGCACTATCCCAGCATTGAGCGAGCGCTGTGGGGGGGCAGCCTCTGGTCCCCCAGTTATTTTGCCGGATCGGCTGGAGGAGCACCCCTCTCCATCATTCGGCAATACATCGAACAACAGGAAACCCCGGATTGACTCCTGCGGAGTCAGCGCCTTGTATCTCCGCCCTGAACGGCGGAGTTTTACGGCGCATTCTGATAAACACGTTAGAGTCTAAACAGATGATCGGCGCCTTACTCATGGTTTTTTTTCCACAACTGATAGGTAAGTTCACCAGAAGGCTGCTTGCCAAACCAGTCTCGTCCAATGCCAAAAAACTCCTCCAATGGCACATCCGTGGATTCAGGAATCAATGTCAGTGTATCTACCGTCATCCGTATGGGATGTAAACCGCGATAGACGATCCGTCCCTTTGCACGCGCTGTCTTTCCTAAACATTCTATAACGGTCAGCTGAAGTTCTTTTGGAAACTGTACCTCAACGCGCTTACCACTAACACTCAACCATAAAACAAACTCATGTTTACGATATACCGTAACAGAGCCTAACGTTCCTTCTAGAATCCCCTCTGCTATACTGTCGCGAGGCAACTGTTCCAAGATCTTCTTGGCTGTTGCTGCCATGGAGATAAACGGTTCCTCGTTGATCCCTAAATGGATCTCCACTCGTTCCGACAACCGGGCAAAACGACGAAAAATCCGTTCCTCGGCGGAATCAACATGCATTCCCTCACATCTAGAAAGAGAAAGCCGTCTCGCCGTAGTATACACTCGTCGCGCAGCACGAAGAACAATCGGATCTGGGGAGATGGGAGCCAAAACCATAGTCGGCAAGCTGTGATGCCAGTCACGCAGTATCCAGTGGGTTCGGCCTTGCGCCGGTGCATATGGCTCTTCTTCCGCTATTGCCAACCAATAGAGCAATGTGCGCGAACCCGTGGTATCAGCAGCTGCCCAATTCTTGGGACAAATATGGACAACCGCTATTCACGGCAGCCCCTTTCCGGAGGATCCTCGTGTGGAGGAAGAGCGGCTTACGAAGCGACTATCCGCTCCATCCCGGTTACTCCGGCCATTTCTAGCCGGTTGCAGGGTAGAGCCATCGATGCTGTGAGGTACGAAGCCTCTGCTTCTACACCGATGGCCCTGCCGGGGGAGAACCACTGGCCTCCCCGCCGTTTCCGGCATCCCCAGGCCGCTGATGACCGCTTGCCGCCTGTTTGGTGGTTAGCCGGTGCCCTTCTGGGCATCCCCCAAGGGGAAAACGGACCTCCCGATTCTCTGGTATCCGAACAGGGACTATGCCACTGTCCGGTTCGGGCCGGTTTTCGTCGCTTTTACGTTCCGGTTCTTCCGGCGAGTCGTGACCTTGCCCTGGGCCTCCCGGATCTGCTGCTCATGCCGCAATGTGGCGATGGAGGGGAAGATCTTGAGCCATTTCTTGCGCAGGTTCAAGGCCCCCACTAGGTCGGCATTGCCGCCCCAGCCACAGGCGTAGCAGCGGAACACGTCCTTGCCCCGGCGGTGATGGCGGGTGGCTTCGCAGAACCGGGCTCCGAGATGGCCGCAGCGAGGGCATGCCTGACTGGTGAACTGGGCATCCCGAGTCACGACCAGGATCCCTTCGTGCAGAGCCATGTGCCGAACCCAGCGCATGATCCCCCCCGCATCCAGTAGGATCGGCGGAGGTTCTGCCGCTTCATCCAGCCGGTGCGCTTGGGGTTTTTCATGCGGGACAGGGCCTCAAATACGATGACCCGGCTGCCGTGCCGTTTGGCGAAATCGACGATCTGGCGGGCGACCTGGTGGGCGATGGCGTCCTCTCTGTGCTTGAGATGCTCCCAGATCCGGTGATTCGCCTGGCGCTTGGGTGGGTCCCCCCCCCGTCTTCCGTTGCCGGACGGCGATGGCCTGGAGCCTGCGGAACCTCCGCTGCTCGTGCGGCCGTCGGGAACGAAGAGAGTGCCTTTCACTTTCGCGCCATGAAACGCCACTGCTACGGCCAGGTTGTTCACGCCCAGAGATCCACCGTGGTCACCGGCAGATCGGGATTTTCCGCCAGCTGGTCTTTCGCCCGTTTGACGCGGATCGGGGTGGCCAGGGGCACGTGGAATCGCCAGCGTTTGCCATCATGAAAGAGGGTACCCGACTCCATGACGGGAATGCCGTCCTGTTGCCTCCCCTCGGTGGCCAGCAAGGTTTGGGCTTCCTCGTCCCGGCCAGCCTTCTTGATCATCCGCGCCTCGGCCCGCACCGCGTCCAGCCGGGCCTGCTCCGTTTCAGCTATCGCCAGCATGGTGCGCTGGTAGGGAGCGATGGCGACCGGGTACCCCTCGAATCGCCAAGATTGACCATCCCAAACTTTCACCCGCAGGAAGGAACGGGTTTCTTCTCGCACCAGAAGGCCCATGCCCTGGTAGAGCGTGACGGGCATCGAGCGGACAGTGGGGATGGCAGGAGCCTTCCCACGACGGTGTTCGGGCAGGGATTCCCAACGTTTGCGGTTGGCGCGATAGCTCTTCGCGATGCCGATGGCGCGGTTGATCGCCGCGCGGCGGAACACCACCGGAGCATCCTCCGCACCAGGAACATTGGAGAGAGGATAAGAAGGATGGGTATGGGCCGGAGTGGATACCGTGACAAATTCCAGCCGGGTAAGGATGTCTTTGCTGGTAGGGGCACGTTCGGAAAGGATTTCGCCGGTTGCGGGATCTACCTTGACCACCGTGTCCCAGAATAAGGGGGTGGTCAGCAGGATGTTCAGGTAGAACTGAACCATTTGGGAAAACAGGGCCTCCGTCGACTCCAAAGCCTCCAGTTTGCCGGGATTGGCGTCAAGGAGCGGCAGAATCAGGGTCTTCATGGCTATGGCCAAAGGGGGATTCACCGCCTTTCTCGTGGTGCTCTTGAATGGTATCCGTGATTTTCTTCCGGAACCCCTTGCTCCGTCTACCGTAGAGCCGGGCGGAGAACACCGTCAGGATGGTGATGAGATCACGGGTCAGTTCTTCCTCGAAGGATGCCGGAGGCATATCCCGCGCGGTTTCCACCCGGACGTCAAAGGCCCGGAGATATTCGGTCAGGTAGCGATAGCCAAAGCGCGCCAACCGATCCGGGAATTCAATAAGGAGCACATCAAAGCCCCGTTTTTCAGCTAGGTGCAGGACGCGCCAAAGACCACGCCGTTTGTCATTGATGCCGGATGCCTGCTCCGCCACCACCAACACCGGATCATAGCCGCGTTTTTGGGCCTCTTCCAGGAGCCTTTCTTTTTGGCGCTCCAGGTTTCCGTCACGCGACTGCTTTGCAGAGGACACACGCGCATAGACGACACATCGGGTACCGAATCCCACCTGGCGTTTGGTGAGAAGCCGCATGATTTGGTCGGAACGATAACGGCGATACCCCGTAGGAGTTCGCTCTGACTGGATCGTTTTCGCCAGTTCCCATCGCCGCAAGGTCTTAGGCGTAACGCCTAGAATCTTTGCCGCCTTGCCAATGGATAAGTATTCTTCCATGTCCATAGTTTACCACCCAAAGGCATAGAAAGGCAAGGGTTGTTGCAGGTCCTGGCCACTCACCCCAAGTGCCTAGGAGAAAAGCCAACGCATAGGCAAGCTTTCGATCTGGTGAAGCACAGCCATCATACAGGTTTCCTGTCTCGCTATATGTGGAACCTGCCCATGTCTTTGCGTCATACAGTGAATCGAATTCTTGATTGTCATGTTCCCATCGCACATAGTTGACTTCTTCCGTGTTTTATCGTCATGGTCGCCTTTGGTCCTCGAAAATCACGTGGGTTCGTCCTCCAACCAGGAGCCAACACGCGTTTACCGTTTGCTTGATGGTTTGGACCCCGACACCGCCGAAGTCGACGTCGCTGCGGGTGTGGCGTTACCATCTCCGGCGATGAGTCCTGTCACATACCATTGGGTCGCCGGATGCCCGCCCATATTCGCCAGAACCAGCGTACTGCCCACCAGAGCGGCCGCCGCGACGGTCGGGGCCTCAATCAGAATGGTTTCGCCCGTGTTGGACGACAACGATCCGCTATTAACTGGGGCCATGACATTCAAGACTTTCACCCCCGTCGCATCGAGTGTCCCGCCTTGTTGTCCATTTTGCACGGTATAAATGGCCACACGGCTTCCCGGAACGACGTTTTCCGCGTTGGTCACGGGCACGCTTAACGGCAAGGCGACAAATTGCGACGGCACCGTTAAGTTCAGTCGCTCGCTCGCCACCACCGGCACGCCTGGGGAAATCGGGGACGCGGGCACAAACCCCACCAATTGAGCCTTCGTTAAGAAATGACTTTTGAGCGCCACACTCGCCGGCAGGGTGATGGTGGTCACGGCGGACGCGGGAATGGCGACGCCCGCCTTCGCTGGGCGAGATAACACCCCGACCGCCACTTGATGAGCGGGCTGCGACAACGCCAAGGACGCCCCCAAGCCCGCCACGGCGACACCCGCCGCAATGGCAATACGTAGGGATTTTTGCATGGTTATTTGCAGGGAGCAGGCTCACTCGTCCACCTGTGTCCGGGATGCCCCCTGCTCCTCCTTTCCGAATCTCAAATGTTGTACTCGTGCCTTTAGGCGTGGGATTCATGACGACGGCCCTTGAATGGCATTGCTATACCCCAAATTGACCGTGGTGGTCACTTGCGCTACGATTGGAAGCTGTAACCCCCAAAACGGGCGCGGGTCCATCACGGCGGTGGCGGTGTAATGGTTATGGCCGTTGTTGACCAAATTCACATCGACGACGCTAGGCACCGCCAATGCCGCATTGACTGGCACGCCCCATCCCCCTTGGGCGCACACGTCGGGTGCCCCCGAGATGGGTTGGCAGGCCACGCTGCGTGTCGCCCCTAAAGCACTCACGGACGCCGTTTCAAAACTGGATGCCGTGGAGGTCGCATCCAATTGAATCTGCCCGGCACTCTCTTGTTGGAAACTTTCAGCGGCTGCCGACTGCACTGCGGACGTGAGGGCTAACTTCAACTCACTATATTCTCCATGCCACCGGGCGATCAGCACGGCCCCGATGACCGCCCATAACACCACCATCGAAAACCCGATCTGAATCACCCACAAGGCAACCCCCCGAGGGCGCATATCCCGGGAACGGGAGTGTATGACCCGGCCCACCGTCTGTCGCATTCCATTCGCCTCTTTTCTGTTCTAACGGGTCTCGGTTTTGTTGGGCCAGCCGCCCCATTCAGACGCGAGTTTTAGGCATCCTTTAACTCCCCGTCGTCGGAGGGGTGGTACAGGTTGGCGTCCCTTCGTTGGCTTGGCTCGGTGCGGTACTAAACATTTGTCGTGTCGTGGTGAAATGGATCGGCTGACCGGTGGGCCCGGTACCGGACCATCCAGCGACCGGAAAACTCAGGGTCACAACAATGGGCTGCCCGTACGGCGTGTACGCGGCCGTTGCGTCGGTGACGTGAACCTGCGACGGCGGCAATAATCGGGCCAACGGGGCCAGTCCGTGATTCAGAGCCGTCGTGCTCGCCGCGTTCCAACAGCCGGCACTCGCCACGGTGGAGGCCACCGCATTGGTTGTAGTCTCGACCTCCATATACGTAATCCCCACGATCCCCGCCCATAAAGCCACGGGAAATATCGTAAAAATCACCACTAAGCCTAAGATATTGGCAGTGCTGGCTCCCCCGTGAGGAAGCCAGCGGTTAGATTTGCGGCGTTTCACACGACACCTCCCCCAACGATGCCTCGCGATAAAAGTCCTCTGCCGTCACCGTCGCCTGCCCCACTAAGGTTGCGTGCAACAAGCGCACGCCGATCCAATCGACCGTAATCGGCAACCCCACCCGTACGGTCAACAGGGGATCGAACTGACTCCCCACATAAATGGATCGCCCGTTTTGACTAGCGGTGGATGTGAGGCTCACGGTAGGCGTCCCGCTCGTCTTGACGGTCTGCACGTCGCTCGCTACCACCTGTGTGACGGCGCTGGTCCAACACCCATACGTCGCGACACCCTGAGCCGCATCATACGCCGCTCTTTGTGCGGCTTCCCATCCTCGTCCCACTTGCACGAGGCTCGTTAAGCCCGACAAAATTAGCCCGAATACCGCGATCCCCGCAATTAAATCAAGGGCGGCCCCAGGACTGGACCCCCCGCGTGGCTCCCACCGCCGACGGTGTGTGTCGGTGTGGGAGGCCACGACCCGGGATCGATCAAGTACGGAGGGGTCACGCCGTGGCTGACGATCCACCCCCCGACGACGGCGAGCCCAATGAGGCCAATGAGGATAAGCCATTCTTCGATCACACTCCTATGCTGAGTCAACGGCAGCGCCCCCTTGCACCCCAAATAGTTGAACTCCCTAAGAACGACCAGCGCTCCGAGGGAGTTCAACGCCCCACGATTTTGTTGTTAAGCGGCGGTTGAACTGTTGGCCCCGTTCAGTAACCCGGTAAAGTTACTCAAGACATTCGACAAATCCGCCGACCCACCGCCCTTGGTCCACCAGAGAATAATGGAGCCAATGATAATCACGGCCAGCACCACCCACAAAATCGGCCCAACCGACCCGCCCCCTCGTGCGGTCTGAGACTTGACGGCCCAACGGCTTTGGAGCCTGGCGAACCACCACGCAATCGGCGTCATAACGGCACTCCCTTCCCGATCTCGGATTGGTCTGGCATTGAACTTGTACGGGCCGTATCGGGAAGATCGGCGCTGACACGACCGCGCAAAAAGCCCCTCCCCGCGACAGACGTGTATCGTGCGTCGCGGGGAGGGGAGCGGTTAAGCGGCCGTCGAACTGCTGGCCCCGTTCAACAACCCCGTGAAGTTACTGAGCACATTCGACAAATCGGTCGACCCACCACCTTTAGTCCACCAGATGATAATGGATCCGATGATGATCACCGCCAGCACCACCCACAAAATGGGCCCGACCGATCCACCGCCCCGTGCTGCGCGTGACTTCGCCGCTAAGCGGCTGTGCATCCACGCATACAAAACAACTAGTGTCTTCATGGAGTTCCCCCTTCTATTTGTCACTCATCCGTGAGATTTATCGCTCATCCGTGAGCCATGTCGGGGCGCGTCCTCATGCGCCGCGCAAAAATAAGAGGCCAAGGCGTGTAGCCTTCGGCCTCTATGGCCAACTCGTGTTAGTGTCCGGCTTAGCACTTCTGATGACCGCTGCTCCAAGGGGCCTTTAACCGTCCCCCATCGAGGGGCACGGTAACCACGTGCCACACGGCGGGATCGGCAAGACTTGGTCCGTGCCGTGGAACCACCCGCCCAAACATTTTGCGCTGAATAGCTGGGAGAGCTCGTGCCTCCCGGCGAGGCAGGACTGTGAAAGGTGTGCCTACGGTGACGTACCCTAATGCCTCCGGAGGCGAACCAATCGTCGAAAACGTATGGGAAACAAGCACCCATTGCGGCGGTTCGGCGGCCTGTGCATAGACCGCATCCCATTCAGCCCGACGCTGAGACGCAAACGCGTGGGGAGACGGCCACTGCATTTCTTGGGTATGGCGCTCAAAATGCGGTACATCCGCCCAATGCGTGGGATCGCCCCATACCGCTCGTTCCGTCGCTCGCCGGACAGCCCAACTCGTCGGTTCAAGAAAAAACGTGTCCCAACCGTCTCGCCGCGCCCGCTGCAACGTCACGAGACGCTCGCCCATAATGATTAGGGCGGTTACCGTGAAAGCTCCCAAAACCCCCGGCATCTTAGCCACTAGCCATCCAGGAATTCCCACGGTCAGTAGCATCACTGGAACCAGCCATCGTCCCAGCCGATCGCGTTCTAAATCACTCCACACCCACGCCCATGGTTGAAAATACCACGTGTCTAAGCGCACAACTTGATCAGCCCTTCACCACAACATATGTCGGACACGAAGAACGCTCCGGTTCAATCAAGCCGAAACTCCTCGCCGTATCCGCAGGCCATCATACACACCAACCGCCCGTCTGCCCATTTCTCATCGTCCCCATCAGACGTGACGACGACGGCGGGTAGATAATGTTTAATCACAATGAGCGCGGCGGTGACGGCGATGTCGTAGGGCTTAATGTAATGTCGGGCTGGCCCTCGCCGTACGCATCCCCCAACGGAATACCTTGGTCTTGGCACATGCAAAAGTCACGCCTCCTTGATATAGAATGGAATCAGTTGAGTTCTCCTTTCCGGGCCGATGATCGCCATGGTGCAGCGCATGGCAGATTAGAATGGGGAGTTCCCCTGGCAGGGTGGGCGTGAGCAAGCAGCGGCGTCAGCAGTTGAATCGAAAGCGCCGCCAAGCGCGGGGCCAACCACTGGCCCGTGGGATCCCGCAGCATATCGGTTTCGCATCGAAGTTCGACGGTAGCCCGTCAGAATCGGGTGGAAATATTCGGGCCAAATGTTGAGAACGTAAATTATCAGCACGATCCTTTTGTGTGTGAAAAAAGGCCCGGCCGCTATCAGACGGGCCGGGCGATCTGTTGACGGGGGAGAGAGTGATTAAGCGGGCGGCAACACATCGAGCAACGCCGTGACATGTTCTTGCAGATCATCAAGCCAAGCACGTACGGTCGTAGCGTCGACAGGTCCATCGCCCGGGTGCAGGCCGTGGAGATAGAAGGTGAGCACATCGGTGGCGTGGGTATCAGGCAGCGCATGAAGTAAGGCGTCGAGCGCGTCAGTTGTCATCGAAATCACCTCCAGAAGAATACGCCGGAATCGGCGCTTGAGAACAGTATAACGAATCGAGAGAGCGTTGTCTTAAGGCGTCGGCACAAGAGATGCCGACGCCGATCATCCCAAGATCCAAGCGCCAGACGCAGGCGGAGAGCCGGAGGAACGGTCATCTCCGTCGTCGCGGGGTCTCCCTCCGCGTGGGCATAGGCGAACCTCCCGGGTAGGCGCCCTATCATGGGGAGTTGGCGTCCGCTTGTGCGAGACGATATGACCGCTGAAAAATGATGGTCGTGATTTCAGCCCGCACACGGAGCGGAGACCATTCGGCCACGTGATAGTGATGACTGGCCAATGTCAGAATGCCTCGTGCCACCCGGCTCCTGATCACAATGATCACAAAGCCGTGTTCGTTGGAGTTTGAGACTGGGATCCTTCAGCGTAAATCTAAGACAAGTTTTGTGGCGCGGCACAGACGAGACCGGGACAAGGGATGCACATTTCAGGCCATTTTGGGGCAAGCAAAGCAATAAAATGCCCGAGTACCCTGCGAATTTTCTCGTATGGTACAGAATTGGATGCGGTTTGTCAACAGACTCCCGGCATCCCCCGCCTCTCCGGGTTCGACTTCGACGATGAGAGAAATGCTAGCCCCCTGCGGGACATGGCGTCAACGAACCGAATGAGCCGTGCGAACTCAGACGGGGGGCATCGCCGGGTGGACTAAATACGGGGCAAACAACCCCACGTTGCGGCCCCACACTGCCCAAAATCCGAAGGCACTGACGATCAAGAGACTTTGCAGAAAGCGCCCCCACGGGTGGGGGAGCAACGGTCCGTAGCTTTGCCAGACAATCCACAAAAAGGCGATGCCTGCTGCGCTATCCCAAATATCCATCCAATTGAGCCAATACACCTGCCACATGGCCGAGCCTCCTGTTAGTGGGCGGTGGAAAAGCCTTGGGCACCACCAGATAAATTTGGCAGCGTCAAGGCTTTCTATCAACCTAGGAACCATGTATCAACGCTCAGCGATACCTAATTCTCTGCATCCATCTCCCATCGCCCCAACTGATACAGGCTCTCCAAACGCCTGCTTATCTGATCTCGAACACACGGCCCGAATTGGTTTGGGCAATCCGTCTCAGGTGGCACCATGCTGGCATCAGCCGTGGCGGAGGGCCTGTGGCACGGAATCGGGGCCCAATAACACGCGGGCCACGACTTGTGCAACCGCCTCCGCACACTCCCCTACCACCGTAGTCCGTTGCGTGATCAGATCCCAATGACTAAATCATTCCCGATAATGAGCCCCCTGCACGGTATAGCCGGTTCCGGTTACGGCCACGAGCACCCCGACAAATTGCGCTGACTTGTTGCGCATCTCCGGCAGATCGACGGTCCAATGTAGGCACGCAACACTCCTCTCACAGGCCCCGTGCCAACAGCCGTGGGCACGCCCCCAGACCCAGAATGAAACGTTAGAGGATGGCAATCCACTCGGAACGGCGTTGCTCCCCCACGTAAAAACACGCGAACACATGCAACGGATCCTCAGGCGTCCCCGCACCGGACACTCTTAATTCGGGTGCGGTACGCGCCAACGGATCGGTAATCCCAAACGCTTTGCACACTTCGTCGATCATCACCGGATCGTCGAATACTCGATTCAATTCCCCGTTAAATTCTAAGCGCATCGTCTCGTTTCTCCTTACTGGCCGTCTGCCCCGGCTCGTTCTACATCAGCTGTTGCCAACTGCTGAGCTCATTGTCGAATGGCGCGAGCAAGACGGGGATCTTTTGGATCGTCGCGTCGGATGATCTCCAGTGCTGAGCTTACCCCGACACTCCGCCCTGACTAACGACATTCTCATCTCAGCCCGCGCCGACAGCGCATAAAAAAAGGCCCCGAAGGGCGTCGAAACGCCGGAACCCAATGGATACCGGATTTGACAGGATTTTTGTTTTGGCAGGGCAAGATGATTTCACTCAGTCCCCCCGGGCCGTGCGCCTCGCACGACCCGGGCCACCCCAGCTAATACCCTGGCAGGCGCATTTCCCGCACAATCTGCGAGCCGTGCAAGAGGCGAAAGCTCACATAGTCCACGGGGTCCGCGAACGTGGTGCCCCAGATTTCCAAGGTATCTGCCGTGTCCCCCGCTGTCGCATCCCACCCGGGGCCAAACGGCGGCGGTTGGGTAATTGCGGCCCGAATAGCGGCGGGATCCGTCAAGCGTCGCAAACAATACACGTATGATTCCCCCTTTGTACCACTAGTATGCCATACGGAGGTGCTGAACCAAATAGGCCGTTTCCGGGTAGAGCAAAACCAGTGACCGGCGCGGTTCTTGCGACAAGCCCACGCATCCCTCATCCCCTGCGGGATCGCCCGATCCTTATTGGCTGTCGAGGATCCGTGCCACGGAGGCCGCAGACGCGGACCACGTAAAGCGGCGCGGAATAAACAATGGCGTGAGGGCGTGCCAAGTAAAGACGGTATGCACGCGCAAGCCGAGCCGCCGAGCCAAACGCACTTCGAGGCGCGCGCCACGCGAAGCTTCCCATCCGGGCAAGACAGCTACGGCCTCCGCGTGTGTTGTAAGAGTGTCTAGTCCGACGCGCATGTAATCCGCCCACGTCCACGTCGGGTGTAGGCCAATGTCCGCAGGGTTGAGGATGGTATACCCCGCGTGGCGTAGAGCATCCGCCGCCGCAAAGAACGCGGGGTAGTTATAGTCGGGGTAGCCGGTCATCGGTCCGGCCAAGTAGAGGCGCATGCGTGCTCCGCCTTTCTGTTTGGATTTCGGAATATCTCTCTACGGTTGACACTTCCCATGCTTAACGCTAGGGATCGCACGGCGCATGCCGAGATAAACACAACCGACTTTGAGGCCCCTGCCGTGCCCGCTCCTCTTGGGGAATAAAAGTAACCCCCTTCGTGTAGAAGGGGATGCAGGTTTTGTGGGATCTTGGCGTACCCGGGACATAAGGTAGCCGCCCGCTCACGGGCTTATTGTTGAGGATAGTATGACTCGAATTCCTCGATCCGTCAAGCTTCTTTGGGATTCGCGATGGCGTGTAGAATATCCGGAGATGTCAATCGATGGCCGTGCCGTCCCATCGGTGATAGTGGAGCGGTTCTTCGCCCGTATCTGTATAGGTGCGCAAAACAAAGCATTGATACACGTCATGCCACTCGACCACTGCTGCGGGAATTCCGTTAATTTCAATGGTAATGCCGGGGTAGGGTTCGCCTGGTCCATCAGCCCACGCAGTAATCGTGCCTTCAGGTGTCTTGACATTCACAGAATTAGCAGTCATGGCACTTCAGATCCTTTCACCTTCCAAACTACGTCAGAGCAGGACGGTTGTCCGTGATATCTAACCCCTCGTTTCGTCGTATAGCCACTGACGGGCCTTCCGGCGAATTCGTTGGCGAGTGTTGTCCACTTGTTTGCAAGTCAACCCGCGCGTTCGGGCTGTGATGCGCACAGGTTCGTGACGCATAAGCGGAATCAACACCCGCCACTCGGTTGGCGTTAAGCGTTCGGCCAAAGCCGTTAATACGGTAACGAGTGTGTCTCGTTGAATGACGATCGCTTCGGGATCGGGACCCGGAGCTGCAATTCGGTCGGCCACGGTGATGGGGTTATCTTCCTCGGAATTGCTCACCGTTTCCAACGAAATAGCTGTATCAAAGACCAATTGGCTATACCGTCGGCTGCGCCGTATCACGTTGGCCATTGCCCGACGAACCACTACCGCCACCCATCCCTGCACGGGTAATCCCCGCGAGGCGTCGTAGGATTGCACCGCTTGCCACAGAGCCAACCGCATCCACTGCTGGATATCGTGCTGATCAGCCCCAGCCACACGATAACGCCGACTCGCCCGGCAAAGCCACGGATCGTAGCGGGCGTAGAGCGCATCCCACGCGGTCTCGTTCCCTGCTTGATACCGTTGGACGAGATCCGCGTCAGACCACGAGAGCGTGGGACCCGCTGTGGGCGGATCGGGCCTCATTGGATCGCTTGCTCCACCCCGCGTCGGGAACCCGACACGGCGGTCGCGCCGGGAATCAGTTTCGTCATTACCCCGGCTTTGTTGGCAAACACCCAGGTCGGAAAGTCCGAGACGCGCCAGGCCTCTTGCGTCGCGGGAGGCGCCACATAGACGTGAACAGACGGAGGCACATGATACTGGTGGACATAGCGGGTCATCACCTGCTCCATACCTTGTGTGGTTAAGGCTCCGCCGGTGCCATCGTGCCCCGAAAACGGCGGATTCAGGGGGCCGGGATCGGCAATCCCCCCTTCGGGGGAGACATCCACGATGTCGAAGGTTACCTGCGGCAACGTGTTCACTAAGTGGGGAATGACATAGCGATCTTCATATCCGCAATAGAGACACCATGACGCCATGACCAAGACCACCGTGCCATGAGATCCATGAGCTAACGTGGTGGTGTGGCCGTGTAACGTGTCCACCGGAAACGCCCACAGGTGCGTAGTGTGCAACACCGCAGCCAACCCTTGAGCAGGAGGTGGGGAAGACCGCGAAGGATTTCGGGTGACCACTTTGGGGGCGGACGCGGTGGGGGCGGGTGAACGACTTAAGACACCCAACGCGAAGCCCCCCGCTAACAATCCTAGGACTCCGACCGCTAAAGCGGCGATTGGCAGGGCTTGCGATGCCAATGAGGATGGAGACGATGACATAGTTTTGGACTCCTTTCAGCGCGCAGCCTTCGTCAACGAGGCCGCACGCTCATTCCTATCACAGAGGCAACAGGGTGCCGAAAATCGGCGCCCTGTTGCCTCTGTGTCCCTAGATGCCAGGCCCTCCGCTACGATGCCACGTGGTGCCAAGCCATTCGGGTAACCCCCACCACTCCGATCATGTGCCCGACCGCCAGCAGACCCAACCAGACGCCCAACGAGACTGATGCCAGCCCCCTAGCAATAGGGGCGAGGGGGGCTAGAGCATGCGGCATCACCCGCGACATCGTGGTCAGGTCATGGTTCCCCCCGGACACGGCAAAAAGTCCCCACACAGTGATCAGCGTGACGGTGAACGAGACCACCCATTGCAAGGACATCCCCACGCGCTGTTGAGCGGCGCTCAGCACGGAAAAGGGAACATTGTAGTCATCGTCCCAAACTCGGAGCGTGTGCAGATAATAAGCAAAAACCCACACAACGTGTATTGTCAAGACCAGCGACGCCTCAATGATCGCTCGACTCGTCAGGGCGGCGGGGTCCGTTGCTATAATGAATACGGTGCCGCCAATCCATATCCATGCGATCCATTTGAGGCGACGAGGCCACCATCTCGCCACCACAGCCCCAGTTCTGTCCGCCCTGCGCGGTAGGGGGACGGAGAGGCGAGGCGTGGAAGCCGGGAGGCCACGCCCCGAATCAGACCACGGCGTCAGCATGGTATCCAGATCATCGAGAGTCCGATCGGTCGGCCCTGGCGTGTTGATATCACGGCGGTCATTCATCGTACTACCACTCCCCCTATTAGGTTGTGAGCCTCCCCAACCCTACAACGACACCCCGGATAATCCGCTGACGGCCATCGCTAACATAAAGTAGAGGCCGGTTACTAGAGCCCCAAACGTCGCCATGATCGGAATGATGGACGCCACTTGGTCGACCGACTGCGATGTCGTTTCTTGTTCGCGGTCTTGGACGGCGACCAACATCACCATCAGCGGGGCTAGGGCTTCTCCCGACAAGCGCCGCCCCGCGACCGTGGACAGGGTGGCCGCCAACACGAGGGTTTCCATGCGTTGCGTATCCCGAGCCAAAGCCCCGAAAGCATCCCCGACCGACTCTCCCCGTTCCAACCGAAAGATCACCTTATCTAGTTCGCGTCCCAGAGGCCCGTCCACACGGTTTCGTGCCCGCTTGACGGCGTTGACCAACGGCAACCCCAAGTCCAGTAGAATTTGTAGGTGATGTAAAAAACTCGGTAATCCTGCGACCACGCGCCGTTGCCATCGGGTAAAGCGGCGCCGAATCAAATAATTGGGCACTAAGACCAGGGCTACCACCGCTAAGACGACCAAGATGATCAGCGGCACCCCTAGCAATATCAGTAGAAACCCGCCTCCCGCGACCGCCGTTAAAATAGTGGCAAAGAGCATTAGAGGCGTCGTCCCCATGACACTGGCTTTACGTCGGGTACTGTCCATCGTCACGCGGGTCCAGATGGCCATCAGTAGCGCCTTGCTCCACGCCTGCGATCCCCGCTGTGCCGTAAACCACGATAACGGACGGCGGCCAGGTAAACTCCATGCCACCCCGACAGCCAGCCCCACGGCCACGACCACGGCGAGGCTCAATCGAATGTCCACGATAGTCCCTCCTTCATCAGCGGACCGCATTCATCGCTTTGCGAACCGCCCGATCGAGCAGCCAGAATGCCCCCGCCGTCATGGCTGCTCCGACGCTGCCCATGACTAGGCCCACAACTGTCCCGTCCGAGTGGCGAGCCCCGGCTGAAAACGCGGGCCAGAACACCTGAATTCCGACCGAAATCACAATCATCCCGAATCCCAACCGCGTACTCCCACTGATTTTACCTAACCGCTTTTGTTCGGTTTGGAGACGACTGCCCCACATGGCAACGAGATCTTCTAAGAGTCGACTTGCCCGTGTGGTTTGCGTGCGAATTTGCACGAGAATATCGCCTAAGAGTTCAAGATCCGCTTGCCGCACGTCGCGCCCAATTTGCCGGATCATTTCCGTCCCGGCTCCAGTATGGCGCGTCTCGGCACGCAAACTTTGGGCGAGGATACTCTTGAGCGGCTCTTCGGCATTGTGCATCGCGTCGGTCAAAGCGCTCACCACGTTGTCACTAATCGGCAACAACAGCCGCAAGGAATTCGCTAAGGTATAGGCTTGCGTGTCTAACTTCGCCCGCCGTGTGGCGGCCATGCGGCGTAATATCACAACGGGCATGAGCCCGCCCATGGCGCCAAAGATTCCCGCTACTCCGATATTGTGCGTCGCCCCTAGCACCAGCAGCGCCACGATGACCCCAGCCCCAATCCGAAGGCCCACCAACAGGCGAGGGGCTAAAGACGGCCCAAGATCCCACGCTGGGTCGGGTTCCCGAGGCTTGGCCGCCGACGATGGGGTTCCCGTGGTGTACCATATCAAGGCTCCTAAGCCCCCCGCGCCCACCAGCCCTCCGATCAGCCCCGCAATCATTCTGCATCTCCTAGGTTCCCATAGAGCGCCATACGCCGGGCCAAGGTATCGGATAAGGCATTGCGAGGAAGCCAATCCGTGCCATCCCACTGCCACAGCGGGGCTATCGTCCCATCGTCGCGCACTTCCGCGATCTCAGTAACCCGCCGCGTCACACGCCCGTCTTCATTGGCGGGGCGGTTGATCTGGATGATGAGGTTCAAAGCATTTTTGACCTGCGCTTCCACAACTTCGTATGGCAACATCAGCCCGGAATTCATGAACATCGAATGAAACCGTTGAAACAAGAGTTCTGGGCGGTTGAGATGCACGGTAAAGAGCATCCCCCCCTGTTCCGTCGCCGCCGCCTCCAGGACATCCTTGGCTTCGATTCCCCGAACCTCTCCCACGATCAGGCGGTCCGGCGTCATGCGAAGAGCATTGACAAAAAGCGCGTGGATCGACACGTCCGGTTCGGCGCTATCGGGGTCAGACTTCTCGTGACCGACCAAGCTGACACAATCAGGGAACACATCTACCAGTTGCAATTCGTCAATATCCTCGATCGTGATCACCCGTTCCCACTGAGGGATGGCGGCTCTGGCAAACGCCCGTAAGACGGTAGTTTTTCCGGTGTTGGTCGGCCCCGCAATGACAATGTTGGCCTTACCACGAATGGCCCGAATGATGACATCCGCCATCTCGTCATTCATCATCGCGCGGTCAATCAAATCAGCTAAATCGAAGGCCGCTTGCTTGTTCCGTTTGCGAATGGTGATAATAGGCCCTCCATTGCCGCTGACGCTCTCATGAACCACGTTTATTCGCGCCCCGTTGCCCGGCCACATAATGGTTTGTAACGGATTCACCGGCTGATAGCGCGCGCCAGCTCGGTCGCATAGGAACTGGGCTAAATTGGACGCTTCGGCGGGGGAGACTAGGGGCGGCACGACCTCATACCGCCCGTCGCGTTGTACCCGCACACGGGTGTTGACGACGGTAATTTCCGTCACGCTGGGATCGTTCATCCACTGATCGATGGCTCCGGCTCCAATGAGACGACTTCGTAACTTCGCCGCGACCGCCGCACGAGTGGCGCTCGATGGAATTTTTAGCTGAGCGACCGCCTGCGCAATGGTGTCAGTGACGACTTCCGTCGCCACACTCTCCTTGTGGAGCATGATGTCCGGGTAATGAGCTTCGATCCAATCCCACGCCGCATTTTCGTAGGTGGCATAGGCGGTGTGGGACCCGTGACTATGATCCGCTCGCAAGGCCGCCGCCTTGCCGGGGCGATGCAAATATTGATTGATGTCACTCACGCATTTCTTCTCCTCTCCTGTTAAAGCCCACGCTAGCAGCTACCGTCGCTTTTGGGACGCGACCGGGCGACCGGTAGCCTCGACTAAAACCCGTTCCCATGGCACTTTGCGTCCCCACTCAATAGGATGGTGTTTCGCTAACGCTTGGTGCGCCGCTTGGGGCACCCACGGGAGTTCCGCCAGCAAGGGGATGCCCCCCAAGTGGAGATTCGCAATTTCCTTCGCACTCACGCCCCCTTTGGGGCTGCCGCGCCGGTTGACAATCAAGAGCATTTTTTCCGCAGGGAAGCCAAACCCATCGAGCAACTGATGCCGAACCCGGTCTGTCTCCAAAATGGCATCCTGCTCGGGGGTGGTCACCAGAATCAACACCCCATCGTGTTCTGCCCGCTTAATGGCGGTCTGGGCGGATTCATCAAGCGCCGGATCGGTATCGCACACCACGACCGGTTCCTCCTGGTTCATGGCCCACCCAATCAACAGGTCAGGAATGCCTAACGGGGGGAACGCAGGATGCAGTCGGTTGCGATGCGGTCCCGGCACCACCACCAGCCCGCGTCCCGCAGGCGGGAGCGCATCCATCCACTGGTCCACTAACCGACGCTCCATCTCGGGATCGTGTCCGCCAGGCTGAGACCGTGCCACTTCGATTTGATCAAACAAGATCCCTAAGTCCGGGAGGCCCTCGTCCGATCCCCAAAAGTGCAAAGCGAGGTTGGGTTTCAGGTAGTCGAGATCAAGCCCGACGGCCCCTCCGTACACCTGCGCCGCTGATTGCAACAAAGCCGCCGACACCGTGGTTTTGCCCACCCCGCCCTTACCTCCGACCACCACAATCAAGCGGGACGGGGGCAACACCACTCGCGTGCCGCTAGATCCCGGAGGCACCGCGCCTAATGCTGTCTGCGTGCGAGCGGCGGAAGATTGCGAATCCGCCCCACCACGAAGGCGACTCCAAAATCCCTTTTTACTGGGAGGCTGCGACGCCATCGCGTTGATGGTATCGGGATGTGGCATCGGATCGGCGGCCCCCTCCGTTAACGAAGTCGCTGGCCCTCGGCGTTTTATGGCGTGGGCTAACGGACCCCATAATCGGTGCCCAATATCAGTGTAATCATAGAGAATTTCGTTGTCCGGGGGCGTAACCTGTCCTTCAATCACGGTCGCCCATTGGGCCAACGCCGTACCTGCCAAGCTGCCAAGCCGTCCAGGGGTCCCATCGGGAGTCCCCTCGGCCAACAAAATGCACCGCGTGGGTGGCGTGCGCTGCTGCCCCACGGCGGCCCAGGTGTCAGCCCACGGGACTAATTCGGGGCAGGTGGTCGCTGCTAGAATGGTGACCGGCACGGTTTTGTAAGCGGACAATTGTACGGGTAGCTCTGCGGCCGTGTCAAGCGTTGTAACCCCCTGCACCGCCTCCCCCCCATTCTGTTGCACCCAAGCAGCCAGGTCTGCATTTGACTCCGCATCCACGGCGACAATCACTTGCCATGCTACTTTTTCCAAGCGGACCCCTCCTCCAAGCGCAGATGCGCCTGCCAACTTTGATAGCGCAGAATCGCCGTCTGCGTTTCCTTGTTCCACCGACGATCCTGAGCATCCAACGCCTCGGGCAAGACCCCCGCTGCGTTGGATGCCAACACGACGTAACGGCGCAAATTGCCACTGTAGGACTTCGATACCCCGTGCTCTCGCATGGCCACCAACCATTGAGCTAAGAGGGCATCAGCGGTGGCATCGCCCGTGGAGGTGGGCGACCGTTTGCCACGGGACTGTTTTGTGGGGGGCAATGAGACTTCCGCCATGGGGCCCGGTGTCGCATTCATGGCCTGCCACGTGACGTGGGCAGTCTCGGCCCACGTCACCAAGGTTTGAGGCCCCTCGCCAAGAACGTCTTGCCAGATTCCTTCGATCGTCGGATCATAGGGCACAGGATCACGCATTAACGATGCCAGTGGGTGCCAAAAACGTCGGGCGCTGACCACAAACTCATCCAACGATCCGATCACCACATCGCGAGTCAACCATTGGTCCCATATGCTCTCCCATAACGCCGTCCACCGCCAGCGACGGCCAAAAGTGCGCTGTTCTTCAAGGCTAGCGGGATGGTCATGCCATCGACGCCAACTAAGCCGCGCCGCATTAAACTCCGGTAACATCATTGCTGTTCCTCCTTGTGGCTTTGGATCCGTCCCCATTATCCTGCGCCTCATCCTGCGCCTCATCATGAGAGGTCAAGCCACTAAGCAATCCCTGCATGGTGTCGGCCCCCCACCCTCGCAGAGGCAGCGTTTGTCGTGCAGGAGCGGGCTCCAACACTCGGGATTCCAAAGCCCTGACCCGTTGCTCCAATTGGGCTATCCTGGTGTCTGTCGAGTTCTCCGTGTCCCTGTCTTGCCCCCGCCAGGCCTGCTTGATGCGTTGGGAGCGAGTGCCTAACGGCCATGCCACGATTTGTGCAATCAAATCCGCATCAGCGACCGGATTCAAATACAGAACAATGCGCATGACGCTCCGCCCTTCCTTGTTCGTGGTGAATACACGTGCCGCTCCGCATCAGAATTATGCGGAGCGGCACGATGAACGCCCAAATTTAGGAAACGATGGGGCTAGGGCTGAAAAATGGCGACGGCTATGCACACATGATGCACAGATTATCCACGCAAGGATACTCCGATGGGAAATCCGATTGCCTAGAGCGTGCCCTAATTCATGCATGGGTGCGTGGCGTCTCTGCCTTGCCGCCCTCGTCGTACCCCTATTGAGGCATCGCCAACAAGTATCCTTGCGCATTAGCTGAGATGCGGTCGGCGGCAAAACCGCCAGCAACGCGGCGACGCCTTGCGGCCAGACGGCGACCTGTGCGATGGTTAGGGTCTGGCCGTTCACGGTCACGATCCCAGCCCACGCTTCGGGAATTTCGCGACGGGCTTGGAGATACCATGCCAGCGGTACGCCCACGGCCAACCGTACTCGACCCGATGTCGCTAAGAGCCGTCCTACGGCGATCATCGTCAAGTCTCGGGTCAGCACATCGGCCGCTTTATCGCGACTGAACAAGCTCGCTGCATGGGGAGCCGCGTCCTGGCCCACTAAATAATGGTTGGCCTCATGCCCCGCCCATTGCACAACATCCGGCTTGACCGCGTCCAGTGTGCCCCATGTCTCGGCCCCCTCGACCACTGGGACAATGAGACTGGGACCAAGCAACCGTTGCCCGTGATCGGTCAAGGCTTTCACACATCCGTGGCCGCAGTCGACGGCGACACGATTTTCGCTCATCATCAGGGTGTCATACCCCTTTCCGCTTTCGAAAAAATAACTTGCCTCTCGGCAACACAAGTCGGGGAGATTCGGATTGGTGCACTTTTTCTTCATCGGATAATGGCGAGGCTACTTTCGACGGCGATGGGGGAGCCCAGTGAAATTTCCAAGCATTGTACGTCAACACGCGGCAATCGGCGGGACAGGCCTTTTGGGTCACACGATGGCCATCAGACATCCGATGTAGACTGATCCGTCCACCCATCGTGCCGCCGACGTGAACGACACCCCATTGCGGATGTCGGACCACACTGCCGCGTTTAAACCCTTCGCTGCTGGCCACCAGAGGGGTGACAGACGAGGGGGGTATCCGTCACATCTTCTGCCCCGCCACGGGCGGATGGCTCAGCGGTCTTCGAGTGTCCCCGGAGACAGTTGCCCGATCCGGTGACTAGACCAAGCTAGTCTTTCGTACCCTGAGGGCACCTTGCGCTAAACGGCTGGCGAAGCACGCTCTCACAAGCCTCCGGCTTTAACCGGAGGTACTTGACTGGTCAGAAATGCTGAGAAGTCATACTAGAGAAAAAATCTGCACCCCGCCCGAATGGCTCAGCGGGATGCAGATTTTAGGAGACTTTTTCCGGTCGTAGGCAAAACGATACCTCACGCCTGTTGCGCTACCTTGAATATAGCATTGAATGACAGCTAGCGCAACAGATTAGGCACAAGTTTATGCCTAATCTGTGTCTATCGGACCAGCGCCGGAACGCCGCACGCCCAGCCTTGACCATATCGAATTCCCAACTCTTTCGCTACTTCGACATGATCCACCGTTTCTAACCCTTCAGCGATCACCATAATGCCTTGTGCTGCGGCGTAGGCTTGTACCGCTTGAACCCATGCTCCAGCGCGCACTTCATGCATCGCCCGCTGGATCAGCGGCCAATCAAGCTTTAACCGTCGAATAGGCCATTGCGTCAGCCGGGTCGACGTGCCCGGGCCATCACCCCAATCATCGAGCGCCAGATCCCCGCCCACGCGGGTTAAGGCGGCAATATCTTCAGACCGCCAATGATCGACTTCTAAGAGTTCCCAGACCACGGGAGACAAATCGCGGGTAAACCGCCCCCACACATCAGGATAATGACCGATAGAGCGCACGACCCCCTGCGGGTGCAAATTGATGTGCCATATGCGTGGATCGTGTTGAACCCGACGGACACGCACGAGATGCTGGAGGATGGCGTATTCATAGCGAGCAATGAGGCCCAACTGCGTTGCAGCTTGCCACAACCTGACCGCACTGTCATCCCCACGCGCCCGGGCCAGCCACTCCACGGATATGACGTGGCCTGTAGCCAAATCGACAATAGGCTGTTGCCAAAACGCTAAACGCGACGTTACGAGAAACACACAATCGCCCCCTTCGAAAACACCCGCCCAGCAAAAGCCCATGCGGGAGAATGTCAGCGAGGTCGTAATTACAAAGCCATGCTGAGGATGTCATGGAGACACGATCAGCCTACGCAAATCATCTGCCAGAACGGTGGGATAGGCGGGGAGAGACATCCATCGACAGCGACTCCTTTCAGCAACGGCGTCCGGCCCAGCTTTTCGGGGCATAACACCGAGGAGCCCAGGACTCGGCTGAAGTCGGTCAATCCGCGTGCAGGCGCTGAATCGAGAGCGCCGCTACGTTTGGGGCCAGCCACTGGCCCTCCGGGTCCCGAAGCACATGGGTCACACGGACCGCGCACGTGCGGCCGATATAGGCAGGGATAGCGTTCGGCACATACTCGCAGAGACGCAAAACGTCCCCCACCGCAAAGGTGCGATCGATTTCCGTGCGCAGTTCGACCGTTTTAGCGCCCGTCAGAATCGGGTGAAAATATTCGGGCCAGATTTTAAGGATGTGAACCATGTGTACTATGCAGCACCTCCGAATAAGAGTGGCCGTCCGCTGTGTTCATAGGAAAACCGCATGGCGTGGATGAGGGGACGGGGATCGGATACAGGGTGTCCCAACCTGTTGCGTGAAGATGTGACACAGATGAGACACGGCAGCCAGAACAGACGGCGAGTCCGTGCCGATTGCACTGGAGACAAGCGTCCGGCGCCACTCGTTCCCAAATGGCACTGGGAATTTTTTGGAATCCCCCATTCCACCGAATGTCCCCGCGCCACACCATCCGCCATGAAGATGGCATGCGAACCGGCAGACCAGGAGCTCGGTCCAAGGGCCAGACAATCCATCGACTGGTCGGATCGGCACGAGCCACAAATTGCGCAGGCTCCACGGTTCCTTGAATCGTGTCCAACCAGAGGGGAAGCCACGGCGCGTCGGACACTAATTGGATTTGCCCATTCACCCACGGAATAAGGCCGGCCCCGGTCAATGTGTCTCCGCTGCGGCTGACAATGTTGGTCGCGTGGTGTTTCTGTAAAAACGTCAGGGCCGACGCGGGCCAAGCCGGACGAAAAACCCCACTCTGTCGGATGGTCAACGCCATTAAACCGAGCACAGGGGTCGTCAGAGCGACCAACATCCCGGTACGCCATCCCCGTGCGCCGCTCCGAGATGGGGGGACATGCGTCATCAATAGCATGAGCGTCCCAATCGCCATGTAGGGGACAAAACGTTGCGCAAATAACGCCGCCCCCGTCCCCCCAATCAACCATCCTTGACTGACCCAATCGTGTTGGCGTCGCAGGACGGGCCAGACACTACTCCACACGCCGAACAACCATCCAAAAACGAACACGCCCCGCCACGTGCGAGGATCGGGCGGCATCCACTCGATAATATGCGTCAAGATCAGAGGGGTCAGCACATGCCCCAAAAACCCTGCCGCACTGCCGACGCCTCCCACACGCGCCACGGTGCCGACAATCGCCAATCCTAGAGGCCCCGCGAGGGCTCGGCGGCGTTCAGGCATGCCCGCAAGCATCTCCCATGCCAATGCTATCGGCACCAGCACCACCCCCACACTAATTTACCCTGAGCTCTTTGTTCAGGCGTGGCGTTGCGGAGGCGTGGAAAATCCGTCAAGGGAAAGGCTAATTCGCCTCCGTTAGTTAGAGCAAAAACAACCCTATCCTCTTCAAATCGAATCGCCGTGGCTTTAGGCATCCGTGGCCTTGGTTCCTAAAGCTCCGCCCTTTAGAGCAGGCTAGTTGACAACGGATCTATGACACGGGCCGCAACAATCATCAATCCCCTGACCAATACCCGCCACTCTTCTGATCCCACGAGGCTTCATACACCGGCTCCGGGTGAAGCAACGTCCCCCCTGGGTATTCGTGATTTAAGCACATCTGTACCGACGCCCCTGCGGGCACCGTCAGGAGCGCAGCTGTCCCGTCCGCCTGTTGCACCGTGTACACTCGATAGCCGATACTCCTCATGATGGAGTCCCCCTTGTGATCAAGTTGTTACGACACAACAAACGGCTCGCGCTGGGCGATCCAACGCGAGCCACAACGGTCCGACAGAGTAGCACAAACACGTGACCTGAGACCTAGTCGGCACCAACATCAGGAGCCTTATCTTATGTGCTGTGGTCATACGGCATCCGCCTGCGCAACGCAGTCATTCGAGAAAGGCATACGACGCCGTTTGACGAAACGCCTGCACAAACTGTGCCTTATCATCCACACTGAACCGGATGGCGCAGATCTGTTCTTTGGGATCGCCGGGAAACGTCTCAATATTGCGCCCGCCACATTGGGCCACATCCGCCACGTAATGGTCTAAATTTCGACCGTCTTCACAGCCCCGAAAATAGTACAGTAGTGTCACGATCTTTGGCCCCCTTTTACGAACCACAGCCGCCGCCCGCGCTTGGCTACCGGAAATTCCTGTGAGGTGACATGCTGCGGCAGATAACCGCACAGAGTATCGTCTATAGTGGACAGATGGCTCATGACGTTACCATTCTTTCTGAAGCTGAATGTCTTTGACAGCGCTGGGCAGTCACATCACGGCAAATTCAACACCCTACGGCGTGCCGATCACGTCCAGCAAAATCCAGCGGTTCATCGTCGCCCGCTATCGTGTGCCTCAAGGCTCAGCACCTGGCGAACATGATATAATCTCGATCTCGCGTTCTGGATAACGCACCGAAAAATGGCTCGTTCCGCCATCTAAATCTCGGATGTATTCGACCACCCAATTTAATTGCATATCCCGTTGCATCCGTGTGATGGTTCCGGTAGTTTCGCGCTGAACACGCTTGCCCACAAAGTGAGCGCGTAGTTCGTTGTCTGTCATGCTCATTCGTCCTTTCTCTATATGTGGCCTCACACTCTATGGGGCCGGACACGAATACCCGCATCCTGGTGTGCTGCAACCTTGCCAAGCATCCCCAGTAGTTGGGTCGGTAAACAGCATCAATTCGCTATAGCAGTTTGGGCACATGATGTATCACCCCCTTTGTCTACCGCAAAAGCGCGGATCGGCTGTCTCTGACGATCCGCGCTTCGTAAGGTCATTCTGCACCTGCACCTAACGCCTGTTCTATGTCCAATTCGGATAGACTTAGTGGTATCAGCAGCTGCCCAATTCTTGGGACAAATATGGACAACCGCTATTCACGGCAGCCCCTTTCCGGAGGATCCTCGTGTGGAGGAAGAGCGGCTTACGAAGCGACTATCCGCTCCATCCCGGTTACTCCGGCCATTTCTAGCCGGTTGCAGGGTAGAGCCATCGATGCTGTGAGGTACGAAGCCTCTGCTTCTACACCGATGGCCCTGCCGGGGGAGAACCACTGGCCTCCCCGCCGTTTCCGGCATCCCCAGGCCGCTGATGACCGCTTGCCGCCTGTTTGGTGGTTAGCCGGTGCCCTTCTGGGCATCCCCCAAGGGGAAAACGGACCTCCCGATTCTCTGGTATCCGAACAGGGACTATGCCACTGTCCGGTTCGGGCCGGTTTTCGTCGCTTTTACGTTCCGGTTCTTCCGGCGAGTCGTGACCTTGCCCTGGGCCTCCCGGATCTGCTGCTCATGCCGCAATGTGGCGATGGAGGGGAAGATCTTGAGCCATTTCTTGCGCAGGTTCAAGGCCCCCACTAGGTCGGCATTGCCGCCCCAGCCACAGGCGTAGCAGCGGAACACGTCCTTGCCCCGGCGGTGATGGCGGGTGGCTTCGCAGAACCGGGCTCCGAGATGGCCGCAGCGAGGGCATGCCTGACTGGTGAACTGGGCATCCCGAGTCACGACCAGGATCCCTTCGTGCAGAGCCATGTGCCGAACCCAGCGCATGATCTTCCCCCGCATCCAGTAGGATCGGCGGAGGTTCTGCCGCTTCATCCAGCCGGTGCGCTTGGGGTTTTTCATGCGGGACAGGGCCTCAAATACGATGACCCGGCTGCCGTGCCGTTTGGCGAAATCGACGATCTGGCGGGCGACCTGGTGGGCGATGGCGTCCTCTCTGTGCTTGAGATGCTCCCAGATCCGGTGATTCGCCTGGCGCTTGGGTCGCCCCCCCGTCTTCCGTTGCCGGACGGCGATGGCCTGGAGCCTGCGGAACCTCCGCTGCTCGTGCGGCCGTCCGGGAACGAAGAGAGTGCCTTTCACTTTCGCGCCATGAAACGCCACTGCTACGGCCAGGTTGTTCACGCCCAGATCCACCGTGGTCACCGGCAGATCGGGATTTTCCGCCAGCTGGTCTTTCGCCCGTTTGACGCGGATCGGGGTGGCCAGGGGCACGTGGAATCGCCAGCGTTTGCCATCATGAAAGAGGGTACCCGACTCCATGACGGGAATGCCGTCCTGTTGCCTCCCCTCGGTGGCCAGCAAGGTTTGGGCTTCCTCGTCCCGGCCAGCCTTCTTGATCATCCGCGCCTCGGCCCGCACCGCGTCCAGCCGGGCCTGCTCCGTTTCAGCTATCGCCAGCATGGTGCGCTGGTAGGGAGCGATGGCGACCGGGTACCCCTCGAATCGCCAAGATTGACCATCCCAAACTTTCACCCGCAGGAAGGAACGGGTTTCTTCTCGCACCAGAAGGCCCATGCCCTGGTAGAGCGTGACGGGCATCGAGCGGACAGTGGGGATGGCAGGAGCCTTCCCACGACGGTGTTCGGGCAGGGATTCCCAACGTTTGCGGTTGGCGCGATAGCTCTTCGCGATGCCGATGGCGCGGTTGATCGCCGCGCGGCGGAACACCACCGGAGCATCCTCCGCACCAGGAACATTGGAGAGAGGATAAGAAGGATGGGTATGGGCCGGAGTGGATACCGTGACAAATTCCAGCCGGGTAAGGATGTCTTTGCTGGTAGGGGCACGTTCGGAAAGGATTTCGCCGGTTGCGGGATCTACCTTGACCACCGTGTCCCAGAATAAGGGGGTGGTCAGCAGGATGTTCAGGTAGAACTGAACCATTTGGGAAAACAGGGCCTCCGTCGACTCCAAAGCCTCCAGTTTGCCGGGATTGGCGTCAAGGAGCGGCAGAATCAGGGTCTTCATGGCTATGGCCAAAGGGGGATTCACCGCCTTTCTCGTGGTGCTCTTGAATGGTATCCGTGATTTTCTTCCGGAACCCCTTGCTCCGTCTACCGTAGAGCCGGGCGGAGAACACCGTCAGGATGGTGATGAGATCACGGGTCAGTTCTTCCTCGAAGGATGCCGGAGGCATATCCCGCGCGGTTTCCACCCGGACGTCAAAGGCCCGGAGATATTCGGTCAGGTAGCGATAGCCAAAGCGCGCCAACCGATCCGGGAATTCAATAAGGAGCACATCAAAGCCCCGTTTTTCAGCTAGGTGCAGGACGCGCCAAAGACCACGCCGTTTGTCATTGATGCCGGATGCCTGCTCCGCCACCACCAACACCGGATCATAGCCGCGTTTTTGGGCCTCTTCCAGGAGCCTTTCTTTTTGGCGCTCCAGGTTTCCGTCACGCGACTGCTTTGCAGAGGACACACGCGCATAGACGACACATCGGGTACCGAATCCCACCTGGCGTTTGGTGAGAAGCCGCATGATTTGGTCGGAACGATAACGGCGATACCCCGTAGGAGTTCGCTCTGACTGGATCGTTTTCGCCAGTTCCCATCGCCGCAAGGTCTTAGGCGTAACGCCTAGAATCTTTGCCGCCTTGCCAATGGATAAGTATTCTTCCATGTCCATAGTTTACCACCCAAAGGCATAGAAAGGCAAGGGTTGTTGCAGGTCGTGCACGTAGCCCCCGCGCTATATGTGTGTCGGCTGAATCATCGGTCCGGAGTCTCCCCTATGATTTCTTCGCCCATTGTGCCAATAATTCAGCCCAGCGATCATCCTCGACCAAAAAGAGATCAACGGGGCCGCTGGCCGAAGCCACATTCACCAACAACTGGCCGAGCCGCCAGTCAGGATGGCGGTGCCAAATCTCGGCCATGAGAGCTAACATCGGGGCAATTCGGGCGGGATCACGCATGTTATCGGTCTCTTTCTTGTTGTCGCCTTGCTAAAAGAAACCAGCTGTCCGTGATCGCGGACGACTGGTCCACAGTGGCATCGCGCTAAAACGGCGTAGCTGAACTACTCCTCACATCAGGGACGGTCGGCGCCACTGATCCGAAACGGTTGCTTCCCAGATCACTCGGCAATACGAAGAATACCAATAAGACGATAGCTCCGACAAGCGGGATCAGGCTCATCAGCAACCACCATCCCGAGTGCCCTGTGTCATGCAGTCGGCGAATTTGCACAGCAAGACTCGGCAACAATACAGCTAAGCCGTATACCCACGTTAATATCACGAGCTCGTGTGCTAGAGACGCTAGAAGATACAAGACAATCACCGCCAGAACATTAAACAACTCAAACATCCAGTATTCGGTCCGCGATGCGCGGCCATCGAATCCGAGATAATTTCTCCAGACGCCGAGATACCATTGCATGGCAATGCCCCCTCTGAATTTCTGCGTGATGCCGTTCGTCAAGGCATCACAAAAGGTCACGATTCTGTGCCGTGGGCTAAGACTTAGGTTTTGCGACGGTGCTGGGCCTTACGGCGTAATTTTTTCGAGCATCGTCCATCAGAGCGACAGCAGGGGACCCCGGATCGGCCCCAACTTAGGTATTGGGAGCCGTTGGGGCGTCGGCTTCTGGCGCTACTGTCACAATTTTAACGTCGAAGGCCATCTCAGCGCGTCGACTAAATCGTTCCATGCACTACGAGGATTGGCGGGATTGCCGATGTAGTCATTGAGGCCGTCTTTCACATACTCATACAACTGGTTTGGATTCAAGTTCTGCGCCACGGCAATTGCATCCGCCGAATCGTGCTGTTGCCATCGACCCAACTTACTCACAATCCAATCATAGGGGCTCAGCCATCCTACGGTTAAATGGCGAAATTGCCATGAACTCCAGTGGATTCGCGATTCCCAATCTTGTTGTAACCACGCCACCGATCCCGCTCGAAAGGAAATATCCAGATTGTCCGCCTCTTGGATCAAACGGTCGGGTACGACAGTACTTTCCAATAGAATCGCATCAATATCATGGGTGGTATCACGGGCCATCACATGATAAAACGCCAAGGCCACTCCACCCAGCAGAACAAGCACGGCATGACCGTCGCGAGGCCACTGAGCGGATTCATCCCATTGCTGTAAAGCGCGATACACTGCGCTGTCATCGCGAAGATTAAAATTTCCCACAATGATCTCCTTTCCACAACAACGGGCGACAGTCGAGAGTGCCCACCCCCTGGGGAATAGTGGCCAATCCTTGACTCGCGGCTTCGATCACACGCCGCAGGAATAAGACCCGACGGTCCAGCCGAATCCTGTCTCGAATCGGCAACGCATGAATCGCATCGAGCTTACGCCAGAAATCCGGCGGCCAGACATCCAGCATGACAAAGGACTGAATCGCCCAGGTCACGGGATTTGAGTAGGTGCCCCAACTCAGCGCCCGCCAAAACCACACGCCTTCCCGTATGGCCATGGCTTGGGGATCGTCCCGGCTCGTTACGGGAACAGCGGCCAACGTTTCCTGAATCACGTCGGGATCGCTAAACAACCACCACGGCCCCTGCCACACGGCCACTCGTGGATAGTGCTGGCCTAATTGGAGCAACGCCATCCATTCGTCGGTGGTTCCCAACAATGGATCGCTCCACCGTTCTTGATGCGTGACCGTGGTAATTTCTTGCCCCATGATCTGACGTAGCCCGGCCAAGGACCATCGGATCGGGAAGTCGTCATGGTGGCGGGTCATGGGTGGTACTTTCACGAATCAACCCTCCCGACAATACGCGAGTATTTGATTGACATTATAGCACCACACACTGGACTGGCATCTGGTTCTAAAACCATGCCAATTGGCGATTGGCATGGGCCCACGCGGACGGGGACCACCAGAGACATTCCGTGCGATAATCCTGAGCCGCTAGTCTCCCCCGCGCTAAACCCGTGGCCTCCGTGCGGCCTTTGACCCCCACGGGGAGGCGATAGGTTTCTTGATGCCATCCCGCATCGACTAACGCTAAAGTCGTCGGATGTTCATACCCTGATAGCACCACCATACTGCGCATCTGAAGAACGGTATTTACCAAGTGAGTTTGATCGGCCAAGGTCCACGCCATTCCATAATCGCCATCCGTTCCCACATACGGAGGATCCAAATAACACACGGTATCAACCCGATCGTACCGTGTGGCAACGTCACTCCAATCCCCAGATTCTAAGGCGACACCTCGTAGACGGTCAGCGACCACGGGAAGCCGATGCAATAGGCGGTCCACGCGGCTTTGAATGTCAGACGCCATGCCCCCACCCCAACTGCTCGAATCGGGTTTGCCGCCAAACCCCTGGGTTAAACGAATGAGAAATCGAGCGGCTTGTTCGACCGTATCCCCTATAGGCGCAGAGTCTTTGGCCCGACGCCACTCAGCCCGACTAATCGGCGTCCACCGCAATCGGCGCACGAGATGCCTCATCGTCACGGGATCTTGGAGGCACCGATAGACGGCAATAATATCCCCATTGGCATCATTGAGCACTTCGATGGGGCTTCGGGCCTTCGCCAAAAACACCGCCGCCGTCCCTGCAAACGGCTCCACGTAGGCTCGGTGTGATGGCAGTCGGGAGGCGATTCCTGCTGCCAATCGAGCTTTGCCTCCTTGCCAGGGCCATAATACCGGCGGAGCCATCACTGCACCATCTCCTGACGGGCCGCCAAGAACATACGAGCTTCCCGTCGGTGCAGGAGCTTCGCGCGTTCTTCCGGGGGCCCTACCACGTGATTCCCCCGCCACTCATTGTGTTGGGTGACCAAGGCATCCCACCACGCCAGTCGCCAATACGTCAGAATTCGCCACGCTGTGGGCGTAGGGATCGCAATCGCGACGCCATCGGAGCAGACACGCCATGCCCACAAGCCTCGATAGTGGCCCCAAAACACGGCATAATCCCACGCATCTTCTACCCCTAACGTGGGAAAGCGTTCCCGCCACCGAATCATGGCGTGGCGCGTCCATTCGACCCGCCGTCGCCCCGGCAAGGCGCCCCGACGACGGGGTGTAGTGCGGCGCTGGGCCATGCTTCTCATCTCCTTTATGTGATCGAATTGCTATCATCAAAGTGCGGCCGATAAGGCAACGCTAGTTGGCCAGAATCTGCACGCGGATCGATACCGGACGCCGTGCAGTAGGGCGTTCGTCAAGCCATTCATAAACGTGAGCTGGACGGGTGGTAATGGCTGAGAAATCCGCGTCATCACCTGCCCAACGGCGCACTAAATCCTCCACAAATACCCGGGGCGACGTAGCCGGGGCCAGAGGATCGGACCCCCGGGCCACGCAGTGCGTGGCTTCCCCAGCCGTTAGAGCCAGACTATGCACTTCCCAATCTGCAATCATGATCTCCTCTCCTTTGCAGGATTTTCGGGGCTCCGCTCGCTACATTCCGCGCTGGAGTTGTTCTAACAAGGCAGGGCCCTCCGGTGGGTGCAATTGCTGCACAGCCCGTATCACATCATTGCGGGTGTCATACCAGGCTACGCCTTGCCGCGCCGACGGTCCGGTCGCTAACAAGTCCTCCATCGTGTTCCAAGGGTGTCCTGACGCATCCCACCACAAGGCCCATCCCTGCCCCTCTATCTCTGTGACGCCCCAACATACGTGACCGGTGGAGCCTAATCCTCGTTCAACCACTGCAACCATGTGTTCCACGAATTTCATCTCCTTGTGACCGCAATCGGGCGCAAAGCTTTTGCTCAAAACGCGGAATCCGTGGTATCAGCAGCTGCCCAATTCTTGGGACAAATATGGACAACCGCTATTCACGGCAGCCCCTTTCCGGAGGATCCTCGTGTGGAGGAAGAGCGGCTTACGAAGCGACTATCCGCTCCATCCCGGTTACTCCGGCCATTTCTAGCCGGTTGCAGGGTAGAGCCATCGATGCTGTGAGGTACGAAGCCTCTGCTTCTACACCGATGGCCCTGCCGGGGGAGAACCACTGGCCTCCCCGCCGTTTCCGGCATCCCCAGGCCGCTGATGACCGCTTGCCGCCTGTTTGGTGGTTAGCCGGTGCCCTTCTGGGCATCCCCCAAGGGGAAAACGGACCTCCCGATTCTCTGGTATCCGAACAGGGACTATGCCACTGTCCGGTTCGGGCCGGTTTTCGTCGCTTTTACGTTCCGGTTCTTCCGGCGAGTCGTGACCTTGCCCTGGGCCTCCCGGATCTGCTGCTCATGCCGCAATGTGGCGATGGAGGGGAAGATCTTGAGCCATTTCTTGCGCAGGTTCAAGGCCCCCACTAGGTCGGCATTGCCGCCCCAGCCACAGGCGTAGCAGCGGAACACGTCCTTGCCCCGGCGGTGATGGCGGGTGGCTTCGCAGAACCGGGCTCCGAGATGGCCGCAGCGAGGGCATGCCTGACTGGTGAACTGGGCATCCCGAGTCACGACCAGGATCCCTTCGTGCAGAGCCATGTGCCGAACCCAGCGCATGATCTTCCCCCGCATCCAGTAGGATCGGCGGAGGTTCTGCCGCTTCATCCAGCCGGTGCGCTTGGGGTTTTTCATGCGGGACAGGGCCTCAAATACGATGACCCGGCTGCCGTGCCGTTTGGCGAAATCGACGATCTGGCGGGCGACCTGGTGGGCGATGGCGTCCTCTCTGTGCTTGAGATGCTCCCAGATCCGGTGATTCGCCTGGCGCTTGGGTCGCCCCCCCGTCTTCCGTTGCCGGACGGCGATGGCCTGGAGCCTGCGGAACCTCCGCTGCTCGTGCGGCCGTCCGGGAACGAAGAGAGTGCCTTTCACTTTCGCGCCATGAAACGCCACTGCTACGGCCAGGTTGTTCACGCCCAGATCCACCGTGGTCACCGGCAGATCGGGATTTTCCGCCAGCTGGTCTTTCGCCCGTTTGACGCGGATCGGGGTGGCCAGGGGCACGTGGAATCGCCAGCGTTTGCCATCATGAAAGAGGGTACCCGACTCCATGACGGGAATGCCGTCCTGTTGCCTCCCCTCGGTGGCCAGCAAGGTTTGGGCTTCCTCGTCCCGGCCAGCCTTCTTGATCATCCGCGCCTCGGCCCGCACCGCGTCCAGCCGGGCCTGCTCCGTTTCAGCTATCGCCAGCATGGTGCGCTGGTAGGGAGCGATGGCGACCGGGTACCCCTCGAATCGCCAAGATTGACCATCCCAAACTTTCACCCGCAGGAAGGAACGGGTTTCTTCTCGCACCAGAAGGCCCATGCCCTGGTAGAGCGTGACGGGCATCGAGCGGACAGTGGGGATGGCAGGAGCCTTCCCACGACGGTGTTCGGGCAGGGATTCCCAACGTTTGCGGTTGGCGCGATAGCTCTTCGCGATGCCGATGGCGCGGTTGATCGCCGCGCGGCGGAACACCACCGGAGCATCCTCCGCACCAGGAACATTGGAGAGAGGATAAGAAGGATGGGTATGGGCCGGAGTGGATACCGTGACAAATTCCAGCCGGGTAAGGATGTCTTTGCTGGTAGGGGCACGTTCGGAAAGGATTTCGCCGGTTGCGGGATCTACCTTGACCACCGTGTCCCAGAATAAGGGGGTGGTCAGCAGGATGTTCAGGTAGAACTGAACCATTTGGGAAAACAGGGCCTCCGTCGACTCCAAAGCCTCCAGTTTGCCGGGATTGGCGTCAAGGAGCGGCAGAATCAGGGTCTTCATGGCTATGGCCAAAGGGGGATTCACCGCCTTTCTCGTGGTGCTCTTGAATGGTATCCGTGATTTTCTTCCGGAACCCCTTGCTCCGTCTACCGTAGAGCCGGGCGGAGAACACCGTCAGGATGGTGATGAGATCACGGGTCAGTTCTTCCTCGAAGGATGCCGGAGGCATATCCCGCGCGGTTTCCACCCGGACGTCAAAGGCCCGGAGATATTCGGTCAGGTAGCGATAGCCAAAGCGCGCCAACCGATCCGGGAATTCAATAAGGAGCACATCAAAGCCCCGTTTTTCAGCTAGGTGCAGGACGCGCCAAAGACCACGCCGTTTGTCATTGATGCCGGATGCCTGCTCCGCCACCACCAACACCGGATCATAGCCGCGTTTTTGGGCCTCTTCCAGGAGCCTTTCTTTTTGGCGCTCCAGGTTTCCGTCACGCGACTGCTTTGCAGAGGACACACGCGCATAGACGACACATCGGGTACCGAATCCCACCTGGCGTTTGGTGAGAAGCCGCATGATTTGGTCGGAACGATAACGGCGATACCCCGTAGGAGTTCGCTCTGACTGGATCGTTTTCGCCAGTTCCCATCGCCGCAAGGTCTTAGGCGTAACGCCTAGAATCTTTGCCGCCTTGCCAATGGATAAGTATTCTTCCATGTCCATAGTTTACCACCCAAAGGCATAGAAAGGCAAGGGTTGTTGCAGGTCCGCACGAAACTGCTTCACCGTGCCTTCGCAGTGGCATTCCTTGCACATGACCGTTGTATTATCGTCCCACATCGCATTGCGGGCGTTGACGGGGATGTCAACTGTGCATTCTCCCGTCTCAAATCGCAAAACGTGCACATCGACGTGCGTCGTGGCGCCCTTGATAACAAAGTAGTGGGGCGCATGACTCTGCGGACACCGCAACTGCGGGCAACGCGACAGTATCGCACCGTCTTTCTGTTGTGGTTCTTCGGGCGCCTAGCGCCCATCCCTTGTGCCTCACGCATGATTCCCATCGCGCCGGGGCGTCAGGTCATCACACGCCAGCCCCGCCGCCGCCAGATCGATCCACATCATGGGCCGCACCTGCCCGCGAGCGCGCAGAAGAACGTTACACGAAAACGCATGCCCCTTGTCCGTCCGCAACCAGCCGGCCGCTCGCATGGCCCGCTTACTGGCACGAGCATCAGGTGATTGCAACACCGTGACCACCCATGTCGGCTCGCATACCAAATACTGCCGCCCATCCATCGTTTTGAGCATGCCGATATGCTGTCCGTTGATCCATGGCCCTGGGCTGCGCCACCCGATAATGCGGTCGGCCACCGTCTGAAGCGCGGCTTGCAAAGTAGCACGTAGGCTATCCAAGTCCGTGGCCACCGTGGTGGATGCTCGGGGGGCGGCAGGGTATGCAGCTTTCGCAGGCAGTATACTGTGCTCCAACGTTTCCGGTACATCAATGCCTGCCGCTTGATAGGCCGCCCGCATGACGGGCCATGCATCCGTCTGGGGAGGAAGGCCCCGAGTAGTGGCCCGTAAGACTTCAGCTAGGTATTTCAGAGTTGTCGGTTTAGGCGTGGATTTTGGGGCCTCCCTCATCCGCTCCCGAAAATAGGTGTTGACCAATCCGCGCTGAATCTGCCACGCCAAATCGTCCGTCAGGGATTTGGTGATCATGAGATAGCCGGATTCGGTGATTAAGATCATTTCGATATTCGGATTGCCTTCTGAGTTGCCGACGAAATTCGTACGCAACTCAGAACGGGACACCGTAAAGTAATCTTCTCCTGCAATAAATCGTTCCCGATGCTCATTGAAATTACGTCGTGCCGTCCCTTCTGGCCTGCGATGCAGACGGTCAATATCGGCCAATGTGACGACCCGCTGGCCCTGCCATTCTCGCACTTCCAGCGCGGTGGGCGGGACGATCTGAGGCAAGACAACATACGACATGGCTTTTTTCCCTTCCTTCCCCATTCTGACAAACGACGACAACGCATCTAAATGATCTCAGTGGCATTCGGGAATCGTAGCCGCATTCGATGATGAGGACGCTCCAGACCAAGCGTCCGAAATTTGGACGCTTGGTCTAACGTACGCAAAAAGCATGGAGGCCTCTTCCGGTGTGCAGGATATGAGACACAAAACCCCCCGGAGCGTTTCCGGGGGATGCACATTTTTCACGATTTTTCGGGTCTCAGGGCGCGAAAAACCGTCACGCCGTGCAGGTGATATTATGAGTATAGAAGAGTGCTAGCGCCGTGTCAAGCCACCCCGAACCCCGAGGGAGGTGCCCACCATGAATTATGCCGCCCGCCACGCTATGAATGCCGCGCTGTGGAGCCTGATCCGCTGGATCATCGGCCCCTACGGAGCCCCGCCCTCGTCCGCCTGACGTGGGCCTCGGCCCCTCCATCGGCTCCCGCATTATCGCCTAACCCGGCCGCGGCCCTTATGACCCGGATCCCATCGCCGCGCCAGATTCCCGCTCTTATCAACACTTGGTGGGCCTCGCACATCACCGCGCATTTGCCGCAACCAGACGCTTTAGCCCGATGGATGACGCGCCGACGCATTTGATGTCCGCGTTTGCTCATTGCCGTACCCAGAAAGGCACGGCAATGAGTGCTCGTTACTGGTCGAGTCAAAATATTAACGGACCAGTAACGCGACAAAAGCGTTGTGGCATAAGGGTTTGAGGTACGTCGTTACTGATGTTACTTATGATCTCTCTCTATATATAGGGCGACTTTTTTAATTTTGTTTTGCGACCCCTCACAAAATAAAATTAAATTCATCCCGCCTATATATATATATCATCCGCAAAAAACCAGTAACACCAGTAACGCAGGGCTCAAACACATACAGGGCAAGGGTTTCAGCGTTACTGGTGGACAAGTAACGCAACGTGGCCCGTCAGTAACGCGACGCAGAAATTTCCTGCCACAGAAGATGAGTTACGTACGAATTTCGTCGGCAACTCAGAACAGGGGGCCGCAAGGGATTGGCCCCCTGTGCGTACCCCCGCACAGCCCACAAAGCAGTCTCCTCGGCGTTTGAGGTTCGTGTTGATAAGCAAGTGAATCTCTCAAGGCGTCCCGACTCCACGATCGGGGGCTTCGCTCCCGGGGCCTCGGCCGCAGTGATGTCATCCATCATCCATCCGGTGGCCCGGATGGATTACAGCGTCCGGGATCAAGACCATGAGTACGCACGGTAGCAGACTGTTCATTGCGGGCACGATTCCCGGATGCTCATACGCTACCCTTACCCGCTAGAGCGCGAGGTGTAAATTGCGGGTAAAGGTCAAAACCTTATGCGGCGTAAGGGTTTGAGCGGGGTCTTTACACCTTTACACTATTTACCCTTGATCTATATATATATATATAGGGTCGCTTTTTTAATTTTAATTTCGCGAGAGATGAGCCGGCGAAATTAAAATTAAAAAATCCTCTTTATATATACATATTGTTTTGCGGGCAAAGCGGGTACAGGTGTAAATTTTCCTTCAAACCCACGCGTGGCTTGGCTTTTGGATTTTACCCGCTCTTTACACCCTCCAGCGTGGTTGGGTTGGCACTGAACGAAACGCGGTCGTGGGAAGGAACGCCCCCGTCTGATCGGGGTCTATGGCCAACGGTTTACCACCGCAGAGTGCTTTAACGATCAGAAAAATGATCCCGATGAGGAATTCTCCTGGAATGCCGTCACTCTGAGTACGCCGGAACGGTGGGATCGCCTGCTCCTGGTCTTTGCGTGGGCGTATTATTGGTTGAATGTCGTCGGGTGGGCCATGGAAACCGCGGGCAAAGCCCGCGAGTGGCGTGCCAATACGGTCAAAGACTCTCGTACGCATGCGTTGTGGCGCTTGGGCCATTGGGGATTGGCACACCATGACGTGGTGTGGCGCACCCTGGTCCGCACCGTGCGCACCTTTTGCCGTCGCATCCTGCCTGTCGCGGTCCAGGATCTGAAGACAGACGCGGAGCCAGAAAATCCGGGGAGCGCCCACCATCCTCCCGCCCGATTCTGATCCTCCGAAGATTTGTGAGCTTCGCCGCTTTCCAATCGACCAAGGAAACGCCATGGCTCCACGGTATTCTTCTCTATCAGGATTGGGGATCATACGGGCCGCCTCAACATGTCTCATATCACCGTTCGGGCATCATCGTTAAAGCGAAAGCATTATCAGGCGTGCGGCATCAGTACCAACGCCCATTTAGCTTGGTGCTGTACAAGCGCTGTGGGGTTTTGAGGCATGTGATCGGGGACCCATAATGCCGATATCGTGACGTAAAGGGGCTGATGGAGGTATGGAGGAATTCTCAATTGAAACTTGCTTGGGGTCAAAGTACAATCCGATTGATGTGGATACGTGGCATTGACTTCGCAAACAATTTTTGGCTTTTTATCCGGGATTCCGGTGTGGCTGATGGCCGATTGTGCCCAGAACGAGACCATCACCATGTCGGGTTCCATCGTGGGATGCCATATCACTGTGATGCGTGCATTATGGCTCTGCGTGATCCGTAATGGCCACGCATAGCGCTTTGCAGGGGCCAGTTTACTAAAATTGTGTTGGCTATCTTTCCACGTGGCACTGACTAATGGCGCGGTCAGGGTTCTTCCATCATATACAATCTCCGCCCAGGGTACTCTGATGGGGAATCCTGCAGAATACCGGGCAGACAAACGTGGTGACGACGAAGGATGACTCACTCCACATCCCGCAAGGAGTAAGACGAGGCTGCTTATTAAGCGTCCTGACAATTGGCGAACTTTAATCAAACATATCCGCTCCAATGGTGCCATTAATTTCTAGGGTATCAACGAGGAGGTCCCAAGCGCGGCCGTTATCGGCTTCGGCTGCGAGTCGAAGGAAAAATCCGGTTTGCGCATTGACCCATAGTTGAAACAGATGACCTGCGGTTATCCATTCGAGGTCTTGCGCGGGGTCAAACAATCCTTGCTGCATGCGTATAACGTTCAGGTCCGGGTAGGCCACCAGATGAAAGGCCTCATAGCCATGGATCATGCCGTGTTCTAAAACGACCAGGTGCATCGAATCCACCCACAACGGGGGATTGAGCCATCCCAGCCGGTGGCAATTGGCTTCAGCCGTCCACTGGGGACTGCCCACTTTAAAGATGATAGGCGTTCCCCGCATCGGATAAGTTCCGGAGGCACGTGGCTGATGATTCACGCGATAGGTCCAGTGATGGGCCGTTGTGATATATTCTTCCTCGGCCCCGTCGGGACTTCGCTCCGCATAACGCCATGCATCGGGACTTTTCCACCACGCCCTGAGCGTCCACGGTTCCGAGTGATTGAAAAATGCGAACAAGGCCGTCGGATTTAAGAACTGCCAAGGAGGATGGCGCTGGGGTTGCGCATCTTCACCCACGTTGTAGTTTTGCAATCGTGCCACTACCCGTAAAGTGTCCACGTTGTCCCATGCATGAAGCATTAATATGCGGACATAATCGGTTTCTTGCGCATCGCTCATCATTCAGGACTCCTTTCGAGAGAATTAGGCTACCGGTTTAGGAGTTGGGCACGCCACCATGGCTGTCCGATCCGGCGGCGTAGAATTCCATATGGCTTCCGTCCCATTGTAAGATACTGTATACCCGACCCCTTGAGACATCCATTCGTTATACCATCCCGGGTAAGGACATTGCCAACTCGCTTGGGGTCCGGGAGCCGGAATTTGATAAGTATTGGAGGCACTTTGTTTACCCTTGCCTTCTGTTATCCATGTGTTGCCCAGCCAATATACGGATCCGTCTTGCGAAAGGATTGCCGTGACCTGCATGGCTTTTACCGTAGCAGAACAAGACATCCATGCATGAGACGCGACACGAGATTGACCGCGGTCGCGCCACCATGACGATCCATGCGGGTTATCAATATTCACAGTACAACTGAAATTGGAAGGCGTGATGATTTGCGGAGATGTATTTATGGAATTAGATTGGGCCCGTACAATCGGTGTCATGGATAAGATATACCCTGCTAAGCCCACTGTGATTGAAAGTTTCCTCCACATATGCATGTTGATTCCCTACCCTTCATCTCTTAGAAAATATCTTAAATTATAAATTCGATACATTGTGAAACATTCCTTGCAAGCGGCGGGGATTATTCTATGACACGATTCGAGTAGAAATGACACCACGGTCAAACGGTGTCATACAAGGATTGAAATCCATAGCGTAATCGAGGACATATGCCCACAGTGAATGAGATGGCATTGACCCAACAATGTGAGGCGTGATGGATCAGTCACATGGTGGCATTATTCAGGGAGAAATACAGGATGCTCGACCGTTTGTATAAGGTAGGAATGCGTCTTGGGCGCGGCGAATCATCGATGGGGTGATAACACAATAACCATGCCAAAGAGACCCAAAGAACCGTATTCCGCGACTCCACGCCAACTGCCACCCGGCCGCCGCCCGCTTGACCCCCTCCTGGCCTGCGGCCGAGGAAGGGGTCAAGCGGGCCTTTTGTTCAATTTCAAGGCACCTGTAATTCTTGGAATATCCGCGGCGTGCCATTTTGTCCATTAATGTAAACGACATATTTACGCAGTAATTGCCCGCGTCGATTGACATCCAATACCGACAAAACATAGTCGCGGTGTAGATGCCCGGAAAAATCGACCCACTGCACGCTAAAATCTCCTCCTCCGTTGATTGTTAAAAACGGGCTTATTAGTCTTTGCGCATCCTGGCGCGCGTGCGCTGATGAAATTTGCATTCGATAAGCGCTTCGATAGAAATGCAGAACGACGAATCCCATTATCGCCACCACACCGATCATTGAGACAATCATAATTCTTTCTCGTAAAGATCCCATTAGAAGTTCTCTCCTACCTCAATGTTTGGTCTTGTTTCCTTACCCTTTTGCCGTCTTTCACGTCGGTTCCCTCTCGACCGGTCTTCCGTCACCGTCATCACCTGAAAGCCATACATAGCAATAAATATAAGGTATATATCCTTATATCCTTCTTTTCTTACTTTCCTGGTTGCATATCATCTACACGCGACGCTTGCCATTTATTTTTTCTCCAGCGCTCCTTCCATCTCGAAATTAAATTATTTTGGACCCGTATATATACATGGTGTTAAACGCAGGAAAGCCATAAAAGGTGTAGGGTGAATCCCTCAACGGCTTCACGCACAAGTGGGTCAGACGGTCCGGGGGAGGAAAGCATGACGCCCAGATTAACGCGGAGCCCATGCATCACGGCGGCACGTGCCATCGGCCTTGAACCAGCGCAGGCGCACCGGGCGCGGGAGGTCCGGCGCGGCGAGAAGGTGCAGAAGGTCATCCCAACGGGCCAGTGGCGCGTCCCCGTCGGGTAATACGTAGATGGGCGCAGCTTCGTCGGGTTCCACAAGAAAATAGCCCGATGGGGCGGCTTGCATCACCTGTTTGGCAGCGAGCCACCAAGCTCGACACCCCAGTACCACACCTTGGAGATCCTGGGCGGCCACCCCCGCTTCAATGGCCGTTTGTGCCTGGTCGAGAGCTCGAATCAGGGGGTGGGGCGGTTGCTCATCGTAAGGATCAGCCATCCGCGTCAGTTGTTCCATCCAGTGGCGCGGCCACACTAAACGCGACGCGATGGCCTGAGCGGTTTGCCCGATGACTGATTCGGCGACGGCCTGATCCCACGGTGTGGGCTCAGGATGACGCATGAGAGCTTGGGCTTGTTGCGCGACGCTCAGGGATTCTGTCATGGCGCACCTCCGCGTTGTTGTTTGGCATACAGGCGACGAACCAGAGCGGCCGGCGACAGAGGCTCTTGCAGTTCATGCGGCGTGGGTGGTTCCTCTTGGACCGATGGGATCACCGCAGGGGGTTCGGGGGCCGGAGCCTGCGGGGCTTGGTCATGCATCTCGTTTGGTTCCGGCAATACCACCCCAAATCCCACGGCACTGGCGCGAAAACACAGTAAGCGTGTTGCAACGGCAACTTGCCCAACCTTCTTCATGCTTTTGACAATGGTAAATTTTTCTTCTCCCCGAATCATCCAGCCTTTCCGACACCACTCCGTGTAAATCGACTTAAAATCCTTGCGGCCATTGCGCTTGAGTTCGCCTTGAAACCACTCGGGCAAGACGCCGATGAGATCTTCGTCGGCAAAGTACCGTCCTCGGTACGCCCGAGGCGCAATGACATTCCCGTCCCGGTCCGTGAGTTCCAAACCAGCAAACTCCATCGCATGTTCATTCAATAAACTGCATGCGGTTTCCCACCAGCGTTCGGCTTCGGATTGCTGATCAAAGGCGCTGGCAGGCAAGATCCCCTGTTGGATGGCCTCCAGATAGCCCGCTTCGGCCTGGGCCACGGCTTGGGGCGTCCAGCCATAGCCATGCTGTAACAAGAGGCGCAGTCCTAACAACCCCATCGCCCAGGCATGCGCTTGGCGGCCTAAGACCTTCGCCACCTCGCCTGAAGCCGCTGGCCATGCCGCCCGCATCTGATCCACCACCGCTTCGGCAGCTTGGTACTGGCTCAGTAAATCCGCGTCCGTCATCGTCGTAAGGACGGCGACCATGGCCCGGCCCCCATGGCCGTGATGCTGACTGACCCGAGCCATCCATCCTTCGATCAAGGTTTTGAGCTGAGCGGATTGTCGGGGATCGTCGAGCCGCCGTTGCGGGATGATGTGATTCAAGGACAAAATGCGGGCGGCGGCTCCCGCCTGATCCCCAACCATGCTGAGAATACTTTGGTTGTTGGCAACAAACAGCGTGGTGTGCAGGGTTTCGGCCACGGCGTAGCCGCCGGTCTTTTGCCCCCGCACCCGTCCCCCTTTTTCCGCGATCATGTGGACGACACTACTCCAGTCCACTTTGCTTTTCTGATCCGCCTGCAATTCTTGGATCGCGGTGGGCAGATCGTTCGTTTCCAGCAACTGCTGTTCCAAGGCAAAGGCCGACGAATACTGCGCAATGGGAATATAAGGAGACCGCCAGGGGGACAACGCCAGCGCGGTCAACGAGGTTTTCCCCGTCGAGCTTTGCGCGCTGGCCAGTTCGACGACGTACCCGTTGAGATTGCCCGTCACATGCAACCTGCTCAGGCGGCGGTGCAACGGGGCGGCCGCCCCATGCCCCATAAGCCACGCAAACTGGGGAATCTCCGCGAGAATGTCGGCGAGGAGGCGCGATTCTTCGGCAATGTCGCCGTGCGCTTTGAACAGGTCGGCCCCCGCTGAGCCCCGACCCTTGGGCCAGAACACGACGTGATCGTTGCCGCCCGGTAACGCGGGGCCGATCCATTGTTCGGGCAGCATAAAGCCCCACGCATTCTGCACCCGTTTCCATCCCAGAGTGTTCGTCAGGTGCTGATCTCCCCACACTCCCGCCTGCAAGCCGACCTGTTCCGTCAATTCTAGCCATTTCAAAACGGCCTTAATTTCATCGTGAGCGATGCGAATATTGAGGGTGTTCAGCGTATCCGGCGCGTTTTTGAGGCTCATGACCTGCTTACGCGGGAGCCACACGGCTTTCCACTCAGCCCCCGCCCGCCACAATAATTCGAGCCATCCTTCGCCATCGGTGTCCATGGGTTCCGCGCCCCCGATAATCATCAACGGGACATACGTAATCGGGGTCATCACCCGCTCCCCCGTCAGAGGATCTTCTCCTACTTTCCGAGCCACCCCTTGTGGCCCTGCGTCAAACCGTCGATCGGCCGGCACGGGCCACTCCCGCACCCGCACGGGGGCGTCCGGCCAGATGTCTTCGACACGCGGTAACGTCACGGGGGCCAGAGGCCCCGAGGGGGACGATGCGGCAATCCGTTGCGCCTGTTGCGCGGCCCGTGTTTCGGCTTCCGCTTGCCGTTTGGCTTCGGTGGCAATAATCTTCTTCCATTCTCGAGCCTTATAGCCCTTGATGCCTTCCAGTCCCCGCGCCAGCTCATACCATCCGAGATTATCCGTGCGGTAGATAGCAGTCGCGAGGGCAATGATGTCCGCATCCACCAGCAATCCCGGGTTCGCCTGAATCTGGGGCAGCGCGGTGGCATTCCACACCGTCAAGAGATCGGGTGTCTCCACGTGAGCCCTCGTCGGTTCCTCGGGCCCATCCGGGGCTCTATGCCCGTTGTCGGAAACGGGCGCGTCTGGTTCCGAGAGAACGGAGGGCGGGTCTCCCAACTGGTCCATGGTCTTCGCGTCGTCTGTGTCGAACGCCTCCCACAGGGCATCCCTAGGGAATGACAGGGTCTGTTCTCGTGAAAGGTCTTCCTTCTCCGGCACGTTAAGAGGGTCCCTGCCCTGTGACGCCTCGGACGAGCATATGGTATCATCATCGTGTGGTCTCAACGGAGATCACCTCCTGCATGTAGTGGTGCTAGGGGGCTAGTGGGATCGGCTTGAGCGCGTGGTGGCCGTGGTGGGGGCCATCACGCGCCGCACATCGCGCCATCGGCGCTCTGCGCAATGCATATGCTGGCATTTGTACCCAAGCGTGCCGTCAGGGGACCAAAACACGGCACTCTCGGTCTTGCCGGACGATCCGCTGTGTTCCGCTTCCCACGGGCAGGTCACCAGAATTTTTGTGCGTCCATCGGGCATCACCATTGGTTCTGCCAGAATGTCTAAGCCCCACGCGGCTAATTGATTACAGACGCTCTCCACATGGTGTGTCCACGAGGCTGAGGCCCGGGGTGGAGTGCGAGACGGCACCCAGACTTTATGCACGGGATCGACAGCCCATCGGCTGAGGACTCGCCAGCCCTCGTGATCCAGGGGCACGAGGGGGTCGGGTCGGTGGACGATCTGGGCAGGCCACCACGGGCGTTCGGCGGACGGCGCTCCTTTTTTGGGCACAGTCCCATACACTTTCGAAATGCGGCTCGCGTTGAACACACTCACGTCCACATCGACGGTGCCATCCGTAAACCGATGCGCCAGCGTCTTGAGCATCCACTGCACCCGTTCGGTCGTGAGTTTGTCGTTGGGCCAGTCGGCCAACCGATAGAGAAGATGGGCCCCATTGCCCGACACCGCTTGCACCGGATCAGGCCAGCCCAGGGCGCGTAGCGCCTTGCCGATGTCTCCGGCTTTCGTGAATGCCGCCCTTCGTTCTGCGACGGTCGCGTTGGTCTTGGCGGGTCGGACGGGATCACAGTCCACCAGCAACCAGCGGCGATAGGCCACATCCGTGTCGCGAGCCGCCTTCCCTCCGATGCGCACCTGATTGAAGGGGCCCACCCACGGTGCGTCAGGAGCTACCGGGTTTAAGGTCACGTAGATCCCCGAGACATCGGGGCGCGCGTTGGCCGTGGTGACCGCTTGCACAAAACGATCGAGGTGGGTAAAGCGCCCCACGGCGGGACGCGCCCCCCGACGCAGTATTCGCACTTCGACCAGGTACCCCGGCACCGCGACCAGTTCCCATGTTTGACGAATATCGTGGATTGATGCCATCACGCTGTCCTCCTATGCATGTCTTTAGGCGTGTGGCCCTGCGGCTAAGCACAACACTAACAGCCCATAGCCGCCGCCGACGGCTAAAACCACTCCGATCCCAGTCCACACGCGTCCCGCCGTGGGGCGCAAACGGTAGCGTCGTCGACGAAATTTGACGTTACGCATGAGCGGGAGCCCCTCCTTTCCAAGCTGCCAACCCGGTATCGATCAATTGCGATGCCTCGCCTTTCGTGACCGTGACGATCAATTCCTCGGGCACGTGCAACCTATGGAGGAGCGCCCGTTGTTTGGGCGTGGCGGGGGTCAGCTGCCACAACTGGTTGGCCATGGCAGCCTGGGCCTGCTGCGGATCCCATCCCATCAGCTGGGCTAATGTGCCCGCCCGGTGCGCCGACCATTGAGCCAGAATATCCCGGTGCTTGTCGAGGGCGTAGCTGGCCTCCCACTTTGTGAGCGTCGACGCGATGTCGGGCAGCCAGCCGAACTCCGCCAAGCGCGTTTGTTGCAGGGCCGTCGCGGGGTCCAGGGGATTTTGCATAAAGCGGGCATAGTAGCGTTCGACCTCGGAGCGCCGATCGGGATCGTCGGCAATCGTCGTCAGGTCGTCCAGCAAGTCGCGCCAGTCCACGCTAGGTGCCGGATCGTCAGTTAGGGACTCAAAGAGGTCCAGGACGTCTTCGCTATGCAAATGCAATCGGGTAAGCCACCGCTCCGCCTCGTCTGACAGCCGGGACTCCTGAGTCATCCGCTCGGCGACGCTGGTGCCATCTTTCGGGTCTTTGCGCAACCCAATCAGGTCTTTCACAGTCATTAGCTTGTGACGGCGTGTCGAGTCCACAATGTCCAACAGCACCATGTGGGTTTTGCCAGTCTCCGGAGACGGACGTGTCCCCCGACCCACCATCTGCGTGAATAGCGCAAGCGACTTGGTGGGACGGGCTAAGATCACCGTGCGCACGGCGGGTTCGTCAAACCCCTCGCTTAACACCGAATCATTTAGAACCACTAGCGTTTCCCCAGTTTTTAACCGGGCTAACACAGCCCGCCGATCATCGAGGGGCATGGATCCATCGATAGCCTCAGCGGGAATGCCGGCGTCCCGAAACATTGTGGCCAAATTGTAAGCGTGTTGAACCCCAGCCGTAAATCCAATCGCTCGGGTCCCTGCTGCGTGCTGTTGATACGCATCCACAATCAGCCGATTGCGCGGAGGGGTATTCAGCGCACGGCTCAGTTCGGTTTGATTAAAGTCCCCTCCTGACGTATGAACCTCGTCAAGGTCTGCTTTGCCCTCCACGCGGAAGGCTCGAATATCCACCAGATAGCCATCACGAATCCCTTCTTGGATGCCGTAACTGTGCACGATCTTGTCGAACACTTCCCCAAGTGAGGCTTTGTCGGATCGGTACGGGGTTGCGGTCAAGCCCAATAATAACTGCGGATGCAGGTAGTCGAGGATTTTCCGGTAGCTGATGGCCGGGGCGTGATGACATTCATCCACGATCACGGTGCCGAATCGATCCGGAGTCCATCGCGTCAGCCTTTTGGCCGACAGGCTTTGAACGCTGGCAACCACCACCGGGGCTTCGTAGTCATCTTCGGCGGCCTTGACGATCCCAACGGACGCCTCGGGCCACCCCTTGCTGAACGATTCGGCGGCTTGCCGAACCAATTCATCGCGGTGCACCAACCAAAGCGTGGGTAACCCGCGTTGCTGAGCGTAGGTTGTGCCGGTGAAGGTTTTCCCCGTTCCCGTCGCTAAGCTCCAGATTTGCCGTGTGATTCCTTGCGTCAAGGATTGGCGCGAGGCGGCAATCGCGGCTTCCTGGTACGGGCGCAAGGTGTTATTCACGGGAGTCCTCCTGAGTGACATACGCGGCAATCAATCGGCGGGCAGCGGAGGCTATACTGATGCGGTGTTTGTTGGCGAGTGCAAGGAGCTGCAAGTCCAGGGGGGCTGGAAGATAAATGTACAGGATCGTGGTGCGCCGTCCCTCCGTTTCCGGGGGCAGGGCGGGTAAGTTCACTCCCACCGCGATGGCCCGGCGACCGATTTCGGATCGCGGGGCGTCGGCGGTTTGAGCGGCTCGGGCGATGCGCTGAGCGGTGTGCGAATCAAGATGTACGGTGCGTCGTTGCACGTCGGGAGCGTTCCATGCGCGAAACACGTGGTTGGCCATCGTCGTCGATCTCCTTTGCTTTTTGTCTTTATCTAAGGGATTACCGATAAGGGATTACCGAGCTTGGGTAAACGCGAAATCGCGGGCGGCTAAGTCGGTGTTTGAAACAACCTTGAACACGCCATGCTCCTTGACCGCCGCACTATCAGTGCCCGCCTTCATGAGTTGTGCGATGGTTGGATCGGGGGGTGTGAGAGGGGGTCGACCGGCGTCCCGAGTGCAGAATCGTCGGGCGGCTTCGTGCTGACGGGGATAACTCACATCGAAGAGCATGGAAGATCCGGCAGGCGTATCCCGATCCCGATGGGTGAGGTCGGGGGCCACGCGGGACCACTCTTTGAGTGCGATGTGTTGCAACGATCGTTTCAGTGCGGGGGTTGCATCCTTGACGGCTGCGGACAACGCCGCGTCGATCGCACGCATGGCTTCCCAACGCAATCCTTCCAGGGTGGCCTCCCAGCCGTCTTCCACACGCCGCCGGGCTTGATTCGCTGCGTCCACCCACGCCGTGCGGCACAAGTACTCGTAAATCTGTTGCGGGGTGGGGGCTTTGCCCGCCCGAGTCCCCGGGTAGGGCTCGATATCCCGGGGACCGTAGCTCACCATGCGGCCTAACTCTTCGGTCATGGCGCGACGGGCTTCTCGGTATTCATCGCGAAATTTCGACACAATCGCTTTGCACGTTGCTCGGAGGGCTTGTTCTTTGCGCCGTCGCGCCGCCGTCCGGGCCGCTCGCACAATATTGCCGTGGGGCCGAACAGGGGTGGCGGAAACGGGCTGGGGGGTAGGTTCGACAAACAGGGTGGCCATGGGTCTTTCCTCCTGGTATTGTGGATTTCGCGAGACGGCCCGCGTGCCGGGGACGCCATCGGCGTCCGCAGCATCCGAGTCGAACGCGACTAGAATGTTTGATCCTGTTGCACGGGGGGCTGAGTCCACGCGGTGTAAAAGTCGTGGAGCGGGCCGTCCATAAGGCGCTCCACGAGCGCGGCCTGCGCGGCGGCGTCTAAAATTTCTAGCTCTTCGATAGACAGCACGCCCCACTCCATCTGTCCCGATTTCTGATAACTAGTGGACAACTTGACATGGATTTGCCCGAGGCGGAGACGGCGGGCGGCCGCCCGGGTTTCAAACTGCCCGACGCTCAAGAGCGACGTGGGCGGGGCCACCACCACGACGGGCAACGCTTCTCCATCGCGGAGAACCAGCAACAGGCGTTTTTCCCGGCACGCCTTGCCTTTGCCGCCGTTGGCTGCCGTGCCCCAGCGGTTCATGGGACACGAGGCACATTCGCGCCGTTCGACCGGGCCGTCGATGTCTAAAGGGGCCGTGTGCCATTCGCCTACGCCGCGTTCCACGAGCTGGCATTGGGTGGGCACGGGATCGCGTTCAATTTCATTCCCTTTTCCATCCAGTTCAATAAACGGCATCCAGCGGGCTTCGCGGACCGCGAGGATGACGCCCGTCATGTTTGTCACGGTATCCACCGGGCCTTCAAAGCCCCGGGCTTTGATGCGGTAACGCTCCGGGCGCAAGTCCTGCTCGGGGAATTCATAACCAGCGGGCAATTTGGCCCAAACTGTCAATGCGGTGTTCTTCGTTTCCGTAGCAGTTGCCATAGATTTCGTCTCCTTTGATGTTGTGTGCAGTGTATGGTGGGGGAATCGCCCTCCCTGGGGAGGCCACCGCCGTCTTTTACAAGACAGCGACGGGCTCCGCAGGGCTGTCCTCGGTAATGAGGGTGCCGAACTTCGTGTGGCACAAGCTGAGAAATGCGCAGGTGCTACAGCCGTATTTGGTTTGAGGATTGGGAACGATCGACTCGGGCCGTTGGGCTAGGGTAGCGGCGTAGTCCAGTTGCTTCGTAACCCGCATGATGTCCGCTTGCGACACCGGGACAGGAATCATGGTGTGCTCCACGCCTGCTTTGTGCGCCACCAGGTAGTCGAGTCCGAAGGTGCTCCACTCTCCGGTGGTCGCGTGCCACCCGGCGACGTACATCGGAGCTTGCAACGATTCGCGGGCCGAGGCCGTCGTGTTGGGTAGACGCTGTGCCGTTTTGAGATCTCGAATCATGCTACTCTGGTCCACTACGTCGAGGACGGCGGTGATGGTGTGTCCCCCCATTTGGAATTCCATCCGCTGTTCCACGGCGCGGGGCTGACCAAGGCTCGGGCGCACCGCCCGATCCCATGCTTCCGTGAAGGGGAGCCATGTCTCGGGGTCCGTGCCGACCGTCTGATCGGCGACGTTCATAAGTGCATCGTCCGGGGACATCCCCATCAAGCGATTTTCTGCATAACGGTGCGTGGCCTTCCCTACCGCCGCCCGGGCATTGTGAGGCCAGCGAAAATCCGGGGGAAGTTCAAAGATACCAGTGCTCCATGCGCCTTTGGCGGGGCACAACAGCCAGTCCATGAGGCGCGTTGGCGACCAGTTGCCCACCGGAAGATCTGTGGTCACCACGGGTTCTAACAGATCCTCGAGTGAAGGTGCGGAGATGAAGCCCGACCAGGCTTCATCTTGGGGCAAAATTTCTACGAGGGGGACGCCTAACGCTCGAGCAAGTTTCCGGTAGGTGCGCAGACTCCCGGCGCGTTTGCCGTGTTCGAGCTGCGACAACGTTGGTTGTGCGACCCCTGCTTTGCGAGCCAAGGCTTGCTGGGTGAGACGGGCGGCACGACGAGCGGAGATAAGGGGATTCATGGGGATAGCCTCGCTTTCGCTAACCTTTTTGGTTTATAGTTTTATTATAAACCACATAAACCCCGAGTCAACACCATTATGGTTTTTACTCCAAAAAACTTTTTATTTATAGCAAAATGTAATATCCTTAAAGAACTAAGGAATGGGAGGATTCTCATGAGCACAGGCGAGCGTCTAAAGATGGCGAGGACTAGCAGGGGTCTGGACCAATCCGAATTAGGTCAATTGCTTGGTATATCTCAGAATGCTATCAGCCTCTACGAGCGAGGTCTCCGAAAACTATCGTCTGAGAGGCTTGTCCAAGTAGCCCAAGTTCTCCATGTCTCAACGGATTACTTGCTGGGTACGGACGAACCCACCGATCCAGTCCCATCCCCAACCCTCAACTGGGATACTATTGCATTGAAGTTGCGGCAATTACGCGAACTACGAGGCCATACCGTAGAGGAAGCCGCAGGCCGTATCAATATTCCTCCGGATACCTGGCTAGGTTGGGAATCCGGGCAGACGCCGATCCCGTTGGATGCCTTAAGTGCCATCGCCAAAGCCTATGGGGTCCCGCTCAAATACCTCATGAACGGGCTGAAAAAATCCCCCGCTGAAACCACGCTAGATCGTCCCTTGCGCGAAATTTTGCCCAGCCTTCTCCATTTACGTGAAGTCCCCATTCTCGGGAAAATTGTGGCCGGTATTCCGATTGAGGCTCAAGAAGACCGACGAGGTACGGCGCTCGTGCGTGACGATATTGAAGGAGATTTTGCTCTGTACGTCGAAGGCGATTCGATGATCGGCGCAGGGGTACACGCGGGTGATCAAGTGATTGTCAAAGCCGTCGCTGGGTGGGAAGAGGTCCCTGACGGAAGTATGGTCGTGGCGCTCGTCAATGGCGAAACCACCCTCAAGTATTTGATTCGGGAACCCGATCCCCTCGGAGCGCCTCGATGGTGGTTGCGGGCCGCGAATCCTGCCTATCCAGACCGCCTCATTGATCCCGTTCAAGACCGCGTTCAAGGCGTCGTCATGGCGATTCAAACCGTGCGCCCCCCTCGGGCTCCCGTTCCTCCCGCGCCACCCGCCAGCAGTTCGCATTCCCCGTCCACCGACAAAGAACTCCAACGGTTGATCGACACCTTACGCACCTTGTCGCCTGAGCATCTGGCTACGGTGTCAGCCGTAGTTTTTCCGCTCATCAAGCAATTGCACCATGCCGCACCCCTCTCCCCGTCTTCCGATGATGCGCCGTTTTGACCAGATTCTGGATTAGCCCTACTACGCAAAGGAGTGCGAGTCGATGAAGCCGATTCTCGTTTTTGATCTCGAAACCATCCCAGATCTCACTGCCTTACGTCAACTCCAACGGGCTGCCAGTGATGAGTCGGATGCAACGATCGTGGCTAACGCCCACCTCGATGAGCAACCGTTGAAGCCCGCCTTTCAGCAGATTGTGGCGATTGCCGCCGCGTGGATTACGCCCGATGGCGCGATGAGACGATTAACCAGTTTAGGCCATCGCACATGGGACGAGCGGCAACTCGTTAAGAAGATGTTTGATGTGATTGCTGAAAGCCGCCCACAATTAGTCGGCTGGAATTCCAGCGGGTTTGACTTACCCGTGTTGATCTACCGCGCCATGGTGCATCACGTATCCGTTCCGGCCTTTTATCAAACGGGAACCGGTCGATTCCAAAACTATCGGTATCGGTTTGATGAAGACTGGCACATTGACCTCATGGACATCCTGAGCAACTACGGAGCCAGCGCCAAGCTGAAACTCGACGAAATGGCTGCGATCTTGGGAATTCCGGGGAAGATTGGCGTCGATGGTAGCCACGTGCTCCCGCTATATCAATCGGGGCAGCTCGATGCGATCCGCACGTACTGCGAAAGCGATGTGCTGACAACAACGTTGGTGTATGCCCGGTATGCCGAACATCGGGGATGGTGGACTGACACGCACATGGCAACGTTCGAAAGTTCGGTGGCGGCGTGGCTGGACTCGCAATCGGGTCCGACGTGGGACGAATGGCGTGCGCGCTGGCAACCGGGATCTCAAATCCTCGGGCAACTCTGCGAACCTGCTCCCGATCAGACGGGGTGGTGAATCGGACAGAATGGAGTTCTGTTCGATTCACCAAAAGCCTGGGCAATCCCCGCAAACGCCCAAGGGATCTAAGGTTCGGGTTCCCTGTGAACGCGCCTCAGCGCCCCTCAGTGAGGACGGGTTGCTGGGAATCGGCTATAATAACGATCAGAGAAGTCTTGTAGTGGATACCATTGCGATCACCGTGATCCCGTGAAGGAGCGATGAATTTCGTGAATACCGTCGAACCGATCCGTGATAAACGGCAGATCGATGCGGTCCGCAAAATTCTGGCGGCGCAAAACTTGCGCGATGCGGCTTGGTTTACGCTGGGCATTAACAGTGGCTTACGGATTGGCGACCTCTTGCACCTGACCGTGGGCGATGTTCGCGAAACGCCAACAAAATGGCGGGAACGCATTCGGATGACCGAACAGAAGACCGGCAAGATGAAAGACTTTCCCCTGAGCGCCACGGCCAAAAAAGCCCTGGCCGCCTATCTCGCCACCCGACCTGACGCCAAGCCCTCCGATCCGCTCTTCCCCTCGCGGAAACATGGCCGCCCGTTACAACGCGGCCAAGCCTGGCAGATCCTCCGCGATGCCGCCCGCGCTGTGGGTCTCACCGATCCGATTGGCACCCATACCCTCCGGAAGACCTTTGGCTATTTCGCGTACACCTCGGGGGTGGATCTCGCCATTATTCAGCAGATTTTGAATCACAGTAGTCCGGGGACGACTTTGGCGTATATTGGCATTCGGCGCGAGGATCGCGATAAAGTCTATTTGGGGTTGAATTTGTAACAATGTGGATGACCTTACCGATATGGTATGTTACTAATAAAGTCAAGGATGGTTTATTATGCCACTTTTTGCTTCTATTGATATCGGAGTCTCTCCTACTATCGGCTATGCGTTTGCCATTAGAACAAATGAAAAAATTATCCTCGAAGACAATGGCGCATAGACAACACACCATCTATTATTTCCTTGAGCAATCTCTCGTGTTCATTTTTAGTGGGATATTAGAATTACTGAGTCAAGTATTTATCGATGTCGCAACCGGCGGATCCCCCATGTAATGACTATCCCCAGAAGTAGCACTACAATGGCAGGTTCGATGCTTTGTCGTGCTGCCATCTCTAACAACGTTGCGGATGTGTTCGTGGTAGAAATTATTTTACTTCCCGTACCAGTGACGATTTTTGCGGGTTGGGCTAAGATGAACCACACGTAACTCCCTAGCGCTATGATTAGTGCAATCCAGTATCGTCGAAGCCAACGAAACATGTGGTCTACTCCTTTCTTTAAACATCTTGGTTCTTGTTCTTTTGCCTTTATTGTTCTTTTCCATTGATATATCCTATCGCCGAAAATGTTCCATTTGCATAATACGTGATATTTAGCTGAACGTTATTAACCGTTTCATAGTCTGAAGTAAATTAGTCATAATTCTCTGTAAGGAAGTCGGTGCCGCCAGTCGTCGTGATAAATGTCGTGGATGGTGAGCCCGTTTGTACCCAATCCCACGCTTCAGCTGTGCCGTAGTAATTGTGAAACGATACCGATGTAATAACGCCTCCCGAACTACTATACCCTTCATTGACTTCAAACGTCCAAATCCAATTTCCAAGCACATTATAGCCCTCCATCTCGACATCATCTACGGGATCGCCACTTGTACTAGTAACTAGTTTGATTTCAGTCGGGATAGACTCCAATGCAATTCGTTGTTGAGTTGTGATATTTGGATTAGCCAACGCCAAAGCAATAGTTCTAGCGTTAGCAAGCTGTTTAACAATTTGAGAAGACCATCCTATCTTCCCCTTGAGTTGAAGAAAAAGAGGTTGTTGGTTTCCGAAATGTGTTACTAACTGAGCAGGTGTATCGTCAATCCAATTAAATCCGCCGACTCACACTGAACTTGTTCATCCCATTATGTTCAACGACCCATAAATCAGATTGAGGATCTTGAGGTGTGACCGATATACGGATTGTCCTCTGACCGTTGTGGGATAGTGTAGTTTGAATGTCATAGCCTTTCCCTTGGATTTTAGCCGGTTTCTTTTTCTTATTGGGGACCGATAACAGCGCTCGCGTTAAACCAAACTCATGATCGAGAACACGCGCTTCTATTTGAGTTCCGAAATAATTATTGCAATGATCACAGACCCTCCCTTTGGAAATGAGAGGTCCACCAGTCGATTCCGGGATAATGTGTTCATCACGCTGAAATGCGACATTAGACCTTCGGCAAAATACACATTCTTGCACTTGGGTATCCTTTCTACGATTTTAACAACGCATGTCATTCGTCCTGCCCGGCTTCCTGGTAATGGAAACAAATGCCTTAGCTAGACTACCAAATCGTAACGTCACAACGCCAAGATTGACATCGAATCCGTCTAACGTCTCGCTTAAAAGTCTCGGCATAAGCACCACCCCCGATAATATTTTTCTTACCAGGAACGCAAGTCGCGTTTTAGCCGACCTCACCTTCGGGAACGAAGCCGAGCACAGCGAACGACGACAACATTGTACCACCATTATTAAGTAATAGGTTTGGCGACATTCTCCATGGTCGCCGCGAGTAGAATCCTACGCCGCTACAATATCCCGAACCATCACTCGAAATACTTTCCCAATGGCTCTTCACTCGGCGGGTTCCCGGTTCGGATTATCTCGCTATTGAGTTGCTTCCTTAACTCGGCCCATTGCTTCACTTCGCGTTTCGTGTCAAACGTTTGCGTCAGTTCGTGCCGTTTGCCCTTCTCGTCATAGCGCACCACACGACCTTTCCAACGACCAGAAGGCAGTTTCCGAGGCTCCACGGCCTAGGGATCTTTCGAACGATTAGGCACAGTACCTCATCCCCCCCATCCCGCTTGTCGCCACACCAAACTTTTCACTCTCCTGTCTCGTCCTCTCTTCCCCAGTCAAGATTTCGCCAGCCAGGAGCCGGGGTTCTGCTCAGAAAGTAAACATGGGAAAATTTTTGCGGGGACTATAGTTCAGGATTGACTATGACTCAGGTCGAGTTATGTTATTGTTCCGCTAACCGCCCTAGAATGAGCAAAATGAACGGACGACATCCCTTCCTAAAAGGATGTCGTCCATCTCATTGTGTAGAATTCGCCCCTCATAGGTACAATCCCAACACAACTTAGCCCTTTATTACAACACCACAGAGGATTTTGAGTTTCCATCCCTCATAGGTACAATCCCAACCGTTGGGCTATCGCTTCTCGTCCTGATTTACCTTTGTTTCCATCCCTTATAGGTACAATCCCAACCTGGGACGTGCTATTGCGGGGCATTGAAGGGGGAAGTTTCCATCCCTTATAGGTACAATCCCAACGTCAAGAGTTCGAGGGCTTCGCGGACTTCTTCCTCCGGTTTCCATCCCTTATAGGTACAATCCCAACCGTCTGTGATCACGTTTCCTCAAGCCTTAAAGGAAGTTTCCATCCCTTATAGGTACAATCCCAACGCAGAAGAAGGCCGCAAATTAATGGGCGGGAACATGTTTCCATCCCTTATAGGTACAATCCCAACCCCATGGACACAACGCGCGAAGCCCTTCGGTGGGGGTTTCCATCCCTTATAGGTACAATCCCAACGGCAGTTCCGAGGCGTCATGACTTTCGCGTAAAAAGTTTCCATCCCTTATAGGTACAATCCCAACCATGGCTAGGACCATGCGCGAAAAAGGAGGAGGAAGTTTCCATCCCTTATAGGTACAATCCCAACTCCGCCACAACCACAATCAGCGAGATCACCTGGAAGTTTCCATCCCTTATAGGTACAATCCCAACGGACGAAATCCCTGATAGATATGGAATGAAGTATGGTTTCCATCCCTTATAGGTACAATCCCAACGTATTAGCGTGGTTAGAGAGAAAATTGGAGGAGTATGTTTCCATCCCTTATAGGTACAATCCCAACTGTGGGACGGTTCGGCAGAGACAGTGACCATGGCTCTGTTTCCATCCCTTATAGGTACAATCCCAACGCAGCGGGGGCATCCGCCCGGAATTACTGTTCTTGTTTCCATCCCTTATAGGTACAATCCCAACATCTCATCCTGAGACCAGCCTTTTTCTCCCTGACGGAGTTTCCATCCCTTATAGGTACAATCCCAACACATTTCATCCGATAATTCCCCATATGCGGGAATTGGTTTCCATCCCTTATAGGTACAATCCCAACCCCTTTGGCCCTTACGCCACGCCAAACACAACCCTTTGATAATATGGAATATTTTACTAGTAACGTAGACTCTTACCTCGCAACCGTTCCGTAGCAACGCATTGAGTACGATGGTCTTTGTCGTCGATCTCCCGGAGTTTTGGCCCGATTGGACATCGACGACACTATTATACCCTACCCGGTGGCAATCCTAAATCTTGCAGCACGCGTTGGCGCATGGCGGGAGTCAACGGATAGAGCTTGAGGTATTCCCCGGTGTCCGGCACCAAGGTCATGACCCACTTACGGAGAATCGGCCGGACCTTCGCAACATCCTCCCGAGTGACTGGCTGCATGCCATGCGCCGCAAGGGATTGATTGCGCACGTCCATAAGTGCCTTAAAAGTGTCAATATCTGCCCATAGCTCGCGGACGGTCGGGTCCGGACTCTCCTCGGTGAGGGTACGAGCGAGGACCAAGAGGGGAACATAGCGTTCCCCCTCATCCCGAAACTTCTCGGTCAAATTCTGCGGCAATTGCCCCACCCAGTGTTTAGCCACCCTCCGCACATTCACGCGATACTGCGCGTGATAGTAATAGTATAAGAGGCCTTCAACCAGTCGGCGGCCTCGCGCTAACGCATCGGTATACCGCTCTTGTTCAGAATACCGTTCAATCGAGTAATACAGTTCCACCAAATTCAGCGGATTTTCTTCAGTGGATTCCAAGGCCGTATTGTTCAACCAACGTCGTTGGCGGTCAAATGCGTCCCGTCCCTCCGGAGTCCACGGCACCGCGTCCAACCGATCCACCTGGGTGAGATAACGTCGGGCCACGGCAAAATCGGTCAAATCCCAAGCACGATAGGCTCGCAATACCGACAGAAGCGCCGCGCTGGTGCGTCGCACCACGTCATGAATGGTAATGCGTCCCCATTCTTGGGCCAAAGCGATCGCCGTTTGAAACTGATTGCCTGCTACCGCTTCGCCAAGCCGTTCACGCAGCAAGTATTCTCCTATAAAGCGGACATCCTGGACGCTAACCCGCTCCTGATGCTCTCCAACATGCCGTGGATTCAGGACCGTCCAGATTTTCCCGCCTGGGAGAAGTCCCGCCGCAGACAGCAAGGATCCACTGAGTTTCATTGTCGGTGTGCCAGAACTGGCATTAAAAAAAATCGTCACGTCGTTGTCATTTCTGGTATTGACGTTCTGCTGTACGACCTCAAACGCAAATTGGGTTACCGCCTCATAATCGACGGGGCTGGCTTCCCGATGATAGAGTTGAATCTGTTCGGCCGTGCACAAGTGCTCTGAGATTAACCAATCCCGGGTATTCTGCGCATACTGTTGCCCTTCGGCATTCACGGAAAATAGCCACACCTGGTCGACGGGTTGACCGTGGTCGCGCCACCACCGCCATAAGGTGACAATCGAACCTTCCTCATTGGTGTCGTCCGCAACAGGATCACGCGCGCCAGCGAAACTTAGGAAAATCGTCATATCATATCCTATCCTCCTCCCCGATATTCCCCAGACAGACGGGGATCGTAACCGTAAGGCCAAAGTCCACGACCTGCGGAGCCAAGGCCACGGCTGTCACAACACGTCCGGTCCAACCCTTCCACGGGCGGCTTAACGGCCACACTGCACCGGGTTGCACCTGCAAGATAGGCGCCTTCCATGGACTGGCGTACTGAGCCCCCCAGACGCGGCCGTATTTCGTGTGAAGGCGGTAGGCTAGTCCCGGCGGATCATCTGGAGCTGGGACGCCATGGCCGAGCCAAATTTCTGCCGTTGGATTCGGAACAGGCGGCGCGATCCATGGCTCCCATCCTGCCCAGTCCACTTGACCGTAGCCACGGCTTAACTCTCCCCCAATGCCTTGATAGGCCACCACCCGCGCTAGCAGTTCGGTAAGACGGGGATCCTGAGTCCATAGATAGATTTGGACGGGCTCCGCACTCCATTGTCCCTCGCGGGCAAACAGGCTTCCCTCCAATGCGCCACCCGTCTGGCGATCCACGCCGGTATGCAGAGTGTTCATCCCCTGAGGTTCCTCTTGCAGGCGAAAATCCTCGCCCATAGTCTCTCCCGCTATAAAGCGCCAGAAGTCGGCTGCAGCGATCAGCCGTTGGCGTTTGAATTGTTTGTGCTGTTGAAAGGCCGCGATGATGACGCTTTTATCCTCGCCTTGTGCAGGGCGTGTGCGGCGGGGAAATCCCATGGGACGCGGCAACGTGCCGGCTGGCCATGCATCGGATACTACAAACGGCGGCTGCCCCTCAATAAATTGCTGCAACCACCCATTCATGGCCCTGTCGCCATAACAGTCGCGATAGGCCCAAGCCAAGTGCCCCATTAGGAGATCACTCGTGGGCCAGTGACTCCATGGGGAGCGCGGCCGGAGGGTCCAACAATATCCGGTCATCACGGCACATCCGGCCACACGACACGAATCCGCAAGTGATCCAAGCGGATTTGACCGCTACCGCGTGATCCTCCACCCCCTAGCGCATCATGCTCCACCATGGACACCATTTCCTGAATGGTCGATCGGATGAGCGCCTTATCATCCCCCTGATAAACCCGCACGCCCAGCACGAAGTTGAACGTGGCCCCAGCGGGCACCCGTTCTTGAACACGGGGATTGGTCGCTACGTGGGTATTACGATTGATGGTATTTTCAAATTTCTCTTCGGCAAAAAACAAGCCCATTTGTTCATAAGCGGTTTCCAATATGTCTTGAGAGGCAGGCGTTAAAAAGGCATCGCGAAACAGGAAGCGCGTCGGATTCAACGTGTGCCGAGGTTTGCGGTGTGGGCCAAAATACCGGCAAACGCGACAGGTCGGCTGAGCACATCCACACGGCTCGCCATTCACGCCTTTGCCATCAGCCGCCTCCAACAGACTGCGGAATTTGCCCTTCAAGCTACTGCCCGGCAAATACGGCCGTTGTGTGAGAGGATGGCGAACGATGGGGTTGTCAATGCCACCAATTTCCAATACATCTTTTGATCCCCCCACATGACACCCTGTCACACAAGTTAACTCGGCTGTCACTTCCCATATCTCTACCAAATGAGGATTGGAGGTTAAATCCGGTCGCCGATTATCGGGCTTGCCCATTAGACGTCCCTCCTTGTCGTGGGAAACCGGGCTCCGTGGGGAAATAGGCCACGACGCTCTCGAAATGTTTGACAAATCCCTCAAATTGCTCCCAATTGGTAACGGCTTGGTCGACATTGCGATCCATGAATGTGGGAAAAAATGCATTGACGAGATGACGCTTCGCCGCATAGTACGCATGGGATTGTAACTCGTACAACTGCGACTTCTGTTGATTAAACAAACGCCCTCGGTCCATGCTGCGCTCCAACCCTTTGACTCGGTTATAAAAGCGCCGCAATGCATGATCCGGCCGTCCTGCATTAACTGCCGCACCCCTTCAGTAAAAAATCGGTCGACCGTCTCTTGAAGACGAATAACGCGATAGACATCCGTGCCGACTGTGGTGTTCTGAGATAATCCCACCGTCATGAGTAACCCTAGATTATCGACATCCACTTTGAGATACCCCAACCGCGGCGTCGCCCCGGCCTCTAAAGCCGCTAAACAGGCAAACGTATAGGGTTGGCCCGCCCGCACCGGATCGTCCACGGAGGCCCGTTGACAGTGTGGGCAATCCTCGGAGGCAATGGGCAACGCCACGTTCATCCATAGAGTAGGCATCGGAGGCTGCGCAACGTCGTTGAGTGTAACCATCTGGTGCGTCTGTTCTTGAGGGCGCTCTGAGCTTAGCGCGAGACTCCAATGAGGCCCTATTGCCACCGATCCATGCGAATCGTTACGCAACTGAATCCACTGGATGCGGGGCAAAAAGCTGCCAATCTGTTGGTCCACCGCACATCCGTAGCAGAGCCCCTCGGCATTGTAAACCGGATATTTCTCGCACCGAGCACAGCGCGATTGCAATATTCCCGGCGTACGCCACACCCAGGGATCGTGACGTGCGTCAGTGGTCGAGAACAGGTAGGAATTCAAGGGTTGCCGCTTCGACGCCCCCACTTGGGCATGAAGATCACGCATCGCCACCCCATAATTCTCGAAGAATTCTTCGGCCGTGACCTCCATTTCAGTCGAATACAACACAACTTGGGCATGTGTGACGTCATGGAGCCATGCGTTTATTTCCGATTGGAAGGCTGCCAGCGACGCTGTGGGAGGCAACAACAGGGAAAATCCCCCACCCACAGAAGACAATACCAGGAGTCCCGTCTGCGTTATCTGGACACTCGTCGCCCACGGGACCCCAAGCGAGAGCAACCCGATCCGGGCACTACGGGCCCGCAAGGTTTTGGCCACCCCGGAAACACCGAGACGTGATGATGCAAACACGTACGCTTGAATGCCTGAAAAGTCGCCGTATACCAAACGAGCTCGCCCGGCTTGGGCCGCCAATGCCCACGCGACCTGCATTCGCAAATACACGGGCAGGGCAACCACTGAACCACTAGAAACTACGGTCAGCCCGAACCCCGACCATTCGCGACCCACGATGGCCAGGACGCGTTCCAGTACCTGGGGCACGGAACCGACCACGGCGGCGCATTGCCCAATCACTCGGGATACACTGCGCCCCCACTCCCTCCAGAATGCTGACCGATTGATGGGACAGGGATAGGGCACCCGTCCAGCGTCCGGCACCACGTACAGAGGCGAGTCAGCAAGCCCTTGGGATAACGACACATCGTTGAAAATGGACGGCAGGGGTTCAACCCGAAACGTGCGTCCAGGCTCTGGTCGCACTTCAAGGGTCTGACCATCGACACGCACGTGTACGGGTTGGTCTGCCCATGTTGCACACTGCTGTAAAACCCAATGCAAGACCTCACGCATGAGCAATCGCCTCGTGGGCCGACGTCGGCAAAAATGCGTCACAACAGCCAAAACCTAACCCGTTTCGTCGACCCACGCCGACATCGTACAACAGCGTCAGCAAGTCGGGATCTCCCGCCAACAAAAAGCGTCCACGGTAGCCTACGACGGGGGTTGTGCCATACCAACTGCGGACACGCACGGCCTCGAGGGGATAAATCGCCAATGGTCCAGCCGCATGTCCAAGAAACTGCTGCGCCTTGATTTCCGCATTGTGGGCAATATGGTCTTGAAATAAGGGCTCGTCGGGCCCATAGGATATAATGTGTCCATTAATGTTATCATCGGCCACAATCGGTGACAGCGTAGTGATCCCCATCAGAGTGCGAGTCCACACAAACGGAGGTTCCACCGCAACCCCGATAATGTCTCGACGTTGATCGGCCAAGACAAGAACCGCGTTCGCGGCGATTCGGTCTAACAAGGCGCGCATATCTTCCGCCCGCCGCAAGCTAATCCACCAATCTATCGGCCCGGCAAAACAAAATTACGATCCCTTCCTCTTGTTGGACGGCATTCGCACAATCATGCCAACGATACCAATTAATTCGACAACCGCTAGCGGGATCGCAAGCGCAAGCATGTTATCTAACGCCATCCCAATAAGAGTGAGGCCCATCAAAGATAACAGAGCCGCTAAAAAGGCATTAGTAGATTTATGCATGGGAGCCCCCTCTCAGCATCCGATATTCATAGGATTTCACATGATAGCACCCATATGTTTCCAATAGTCCTGCGTCACTAGCGTATCATGTAGAATTGACTGTATTCCGGTCGCTACGCGAAATATGTCGGAATCATAGACGCTATGCATAACGCGTCGAAGGCAGGCGTAAATGGTACGCCTATTTGACACTGTCATCCCGTCCTCTCGGCCACCCCCCTGCAAAAGTCCGGTTCCAATAATCGAGGCGAAGTTCTCAACTCGCCATGACAATAAGTCTAAATCACTCCTCCTGGGTGGCTGTGTACGGCACAGATTGTGCGGTTGAGGACATCTTCCCCTCTTCGTTCGCAGTCTCTCGCCAATGCCACCATTCCGTGGCGATGGCGCCTGTATCTGGATCGCGCCGATACGCTAAACCCCATCCCCGTCCCGAATCTGTGGGGTCGATGCCGATCCATTCCTGTGCCTCATCGGGCGCTACCCATCCCGTGATAATACACCGTAGCGTTTTCATTGCGTTGACACCCCTCAGTCATGATGTAAGTCATGTGACAGCCAACATGTTATCCGTTGAAGACGCTCGTGAAAATAGTGCATCGGGGGGTGAGCCTTGTATTCTTGTCCAGCCGTCTCTTGACCGAGACCGACGGCTTGTCTGTACCTCCTATTCTCTCTATACTGAAGAAGAGGACACGGGCGCAAAGGAGGCCTCTCATGAAAAATGTCGAATGGACGCTCGACGGCGACATCCTGACCATCCGCATAGACCTGACGCAAGAGTTTGGCCCGTCCAGTTCCGGCAAGACAACGATTATTGCGAGTACGGAAGGCAATGTGGCGGTGGGGCCGGGTCGGGAGGAAAAGATTGGGCTGAATGTGTATCGGCCGAGAAACCATTCCTAGTAGGCCTTTCACCATGACCATGACTCTCTGCGTGTTTAGCAAGCAGGGAAAGGAGACCATCAAATGTCCTGTTATTCATACGTATTCGTGGGGCATGTCCATCCGATTGCCGCGAATGTTACGTTGGCATCGCAAGACTTTGCGATGAGTCTGCCGTCCGAAGACAGACCTATTCAGGGAACGCTGAACATCACCCATTCCGCGATCTGGCGAGCCGGAGGAGAAGCCACCATGAGTCGCCTCAAACGGAAGTATGGGCTCCGACGTAGTCGATATCGGGGCTATGACGCGGAGGCGACGGGGATCGGGTTAGGGATCTTCGCCCATAATGTGCGCCGCTGGGCCCAGCGGCAGGCTGGCTAACGTCCTCGGTCCGCGAAAGGTAGGCCTGGGCCTATAACCCCCAGAGAGGTTCCTAAGTACAAAAGAGACTTTTTCAGCAAGAACTATCTAGCAAAATCCGTGGAGTTTCGGAAGGGTTTCTCGATTGCTTTATGGAATCAGCCGTACAACTTCATTCAGCGTGAACAGACTTGGAACGAAGTCGGGGGACGATAGAACGTAGCCTTCACGTCGGATTGAAGCAATTCTCATGGTGAAAGGAATATAATTATGGAGAATAAAGCACGAGAAAAAAGCTTAACCGCAGATTTTGATCTTTCTGGGCTCTGGTGGGATCCGGAAAATCCTTCGGTGAAATGGTTTGGCACAGTAGAGTTTCGGCATAACACATTCACCACCATAACATTATGGGCCGATCAGACGCTATTTCAAAAGGCATCACACCTTTATGGACTGACCCAGAATGGGGAAGCCGTTACGCTCATTGACTTAAAGAACACAGGGGGTAGCATAAGCTCGGGACAGAAAGGCGCCATTCATGCTGCTTCTTTCATCACTAAATACATGGTGGTTGGTGCGTACGTAACCCTGGAAACGCTCTACCGTCATATGGCCGTCGAATATACCTATATTGAATATTGGGTCTGGCAACCTACAGAGGTGGCTAACCCCGGCACCGTTTCCGATGTCGATTGCGGATATATCCGTAGCCTCAGAGCCACTATGGCACTCAGCCCAACTCACAGAACATTCAAGAACTTAACAAGTCATATTAACACGGTGGGATGGTCCTTCCACATTACCTTTGATAAAGGTGAAACCCTCGACACGTTGCTCAGCATGTCCTTTGATTTGGGTAACTTCCTTACTGTATTATTTGGACAAGCTACGTATGTACAAACCGTCGAGCTGAAACATGATACGAAGACAACAGATTCAGTGAAGGTGTTTTATTCAACCCTCCCCAAGAGACTACTGGACAAGATCCATCGTGACCATTTCGTGGTGCCGTTTTCCGTGTTTCAATCTACTGCTTCGTTGATAGTACCACAGTGGTTCGATAATCTCGACACTTATCGGCCGGTGATTGGGTTGTATACCGCAACCATTTTCGGCGTTACACAGTTTTCGGAATTTAGTTTTTTGGCCCTCATTCAAGGTATCGAAAGCTATCACCGTCGCAGGTTCCCTGCTAGGCAATACATGGCGCCGGATGACTACAGAACTGCAATCGCCGAATGGGTGTCCCAAATACCGTCTTTCATATCCAATAGCAGTCATCGGCAAAGCCTCAAAAACAAAGTTACATTTGGATACGAATACTCGTTACGAAAACGTTTAAAAGAGTTATTAGGTGTGATAAGCCCCGGTGAAAAGGCAGCAATTGTATCAAACTACGACGAACAGCCCTTTATCCAAAAAATAGTCGACACACGGAATTATTTGACGCACTATACTGAGGAACTCGCCATCCTAACGGCCCAGGGGAGCGAACTTCCGATTGCCACCCCTGCTGGGTGTGGTGCTCTCAGCATAGCAAGTTTCCATGGGAGGATTCCTACCCAATTCGGTCCCGGTTCTAGGCATTAATAACGTAGACCCTTAGGTAAACGCTGTCATCCCACGACCCGGAGACAACGGCTCACGTATACCACCCGTATATGTGGATTGGCAAAAAAGGCGAATTATCAGATAGACTCGGGAATCGCCAGCATTCCATTGCATTGCTATAATGAGAAGTAGGAGGCGAGAATGCATGGACATTATCCGTCCCGTGTTTACGGCAAAAGACTTGGCCCAGCTCCCAGACGACGGCAAACGCTATGAGATTTTAGAAGGAGATTTGGCCGTGAGCCCTTCGCCTAATCAGCAACATCAAAATGTCATTCGACACTTATCAGCATTTTTTATCCATGTTGAATCTCATGGTTATGGACGGTGGTATCCTGCCCCATTTGATGTCGTATTTGATGACAACAACGTGACCGAACCGGACCTGCTCTTTGTTCTGACTGAACATCTGAATATCATCAAGGAAGCCAACGTGCAAGGTCCACCAGATCTGGTTGTCGAGGTCTTATCCCCTAGCACCCGTGACCGAGATCGCGGCGTGAAGGCCCACCTCTATGCCCGCTTTGGTGTGCCAGAATATTGGATTGTCGATCCTGAGACCGAAACGTTGACTCTCTATCATTTAACGTCAGAGGGCTACGAAGTCACTGGACCGTTTCGGGCTGATGAGACAATTCACAGCACTCTCTTTCCAGACATTCCCCTGAACGTATCCGATGTGTTTCTGCCGTGAAGCCCGTTACAACTCACACCATAAACCTCACTGGAATCGGACAGAACGGACTTCTTTGCGATTCCCACTACCACAACCTCCGGCCTCGAGGCATTGAAGAGATTTCAGTTGCAGCCTCAGACTCATTGAATGGTTATATATGTCTTGTGTCGCTTGCTGTTTGACCTCTGCCTTATCTACGCCCGTTTAAGCGCTTGTATATCAACAAGACATCCGGCTGAATCACCAAAAAAGCAAAATTCCACTACGCACAGACACCATCCAATTAGGTGACAAAATCTACGGAGGCGGAAGGGGAAACCGCCTAGCCTACTAAATCACAAACGTTTCTGTGGTCGGACGATCCGCATTAAAGCGAGCGAGCGCAAATGGGGTCAAATCAACAAAGGGCTCTTCCCCCATAATGAGCTCGGCAATGACTCGCCCCGTAGCAGGAGAGTGCATAAAGCCGTGGCCACTAAACCCGTTTGCCATATAAAATCCTGGGATTTCCGGCACTTCACCGATAATCGCCGTGTCATCCGGCGACACCTCATATAAGCCCGCCCATCCACGCATAATGGAAGCCTCCGCTAAATTGGGAACCCATCGCAGTATAGTGTCAATGAGCTTCTCCAAGGTCTGGTGGTCGACGTCCGTATGATAACTGCTCGGTTCATGAGGGTCGGACATCCCAAGCAAAATACTGTCACCTTCGCGGCGAAGATAGGATGTCGTTTCTAATTCCAAGGTCATTGGGATCGTTTGAGGAAGTTTGCTAAAGGGCGTCGTAACATAAATACTACGGCGGTAAGGACGCACAGGGATTTCTACCCCTGCCATCTGCCCTACGGCGGCGGCATACGGACCCGCGGCATTCACCACGACGCCTCCCATAACGATCCCCTTGGTGGTTTTCACGCCAGCAATGTGATTATGGTTCATGAGAATACCAGTGACTTGTTCATCCAAGCGAATCGTGACCCCAAGGTCTATGGCCCGTCTGGCAAAACCATAAAGGACCGCGCCCGGGTCGGCAATGCCATCATCTGCACAAAACGTTCCTCCCACGAGTCCTTCCATTTGGACATACGAAAACTGGCTCGCGACCTCTTGGGGCGAAAGACATTTAACGGGAACGCCTAGGGCTTGTTGCATTAACGATAAGTTCTGCATAACCGTCCACTTGCTCGCATCGCGCGTTAAAAAGAGATATCCGCACGCATTAAATGACGACGAAATTCCGAAGATGTCTTCAAAATGGCGAAACATTTCAAGACCGTATTGGGAAAATTTAACGGCGCTCGGATGAGAAAATTCAAGGCGGACTCCCCCTGCACTACGTCCAGACGAGCCGTGGCCCCACACCCCTTCTTTGTCGATGACAATGACGTTGGAAATTCCTTTGCTCGCTAAATGATAGGCAATGGATAAGCCAATGAGGCCTGCTCCCACAATAATGACGTCCGCATTATCCGTCACCGATTCTCCTCTTTTCTACCCTGTTGGGCGTTGATCTTGAACTCCGACCAAATATTCGGCACAAGCGAGATCAAAAACGGCCGACCCGACACTTTTCATGACCGTAATCCCCTCTTGGGGTCCATAATGCGGGGCACTAGCCAAAGGACGAATTTTTGTTAAATCGACAAGACCTTCTGCAGCAGGAATGAGAAAGTCACCAGCTTCTCTGAGGCAAGCTGGCAGAAAATCAGCATACAACGTAGCTTTGGCCACAATGTCGCTAGCAAGTTCTCGCGTGGTAGGTAAATAGGCTCCCATCGCATTAATGAGCACTGGCGTTTTGATTATACGGGAATCAAATAAGGGGGTCGGTGAAGACGTGACCGTGGTGATAACATCGGCATCAGCTACTGCTTCGTCAATGGCGGTATGGACACTAATGGACACATGAGCAAATTGAGGAAGGGAACACAGTCTGTCTCGCAGGGCATATGCCGCGTCTGGTGTGCGGTTCCATAAGCGAATGGAGCGAACTCCCGCCAAACGCGCGAAGGCTTTGGCGTGATAATAGGCCTCAAAGCCAGCCCCGAGGATGCATTGACACGCATTCGCTACACTAAGCCACTGCGTTGAAAGAGCGGCAATGGCTGCGGTGCGCATCCCAGTGAAAGCTGCCCCATCGGCAATAGCGATCACCTCACCGTCAGCACCGTAAATACTGACCGTACCGTTTAAAACCGGTTTGGTCTTTGCAAGACTTTTGTTAGCTGGACGCTCGTATAAGACCTTCACCAACGATAGACTAAGGTCTGCCCAGCTGGCCGCCATTAAAATAATATGGCCTTTGTCGTCTGGCTGGACCACGCGCACGGGTTCGTGAGACAAGGGGGCCGTGAGTCGTCGGCTCAAGTGTGCCCGCAACATCACATCATCAAGCGCTGTTTCTAAGTCTTGAGCTCCAATCCACATTGGCATTTTCCCCACTCCAAGTTTGCAAGCCGGCACGCTGAACGTGGTATTTGCCTCAACCATAACAAAGGCCACTGGTTTTTAATAGGGCCATAAAACAAAAATCGTCACAATCACAACGCCCCCAATCCCATGACATCTAAAATTCTCTGGACAACGACTCTTTTACCAACGTGCGCTGAAAAGCCCCTTCCTTCAGTTATCTTAAGGGCTCAACATGCCTTCTATGACAAATATGTCGCCTAATGGAAAGAAATTCTTCGCCGGAGAATGATTATCTTTAGGGATTTTCTGAAGTAGAAAGCCCGCACACCGACGGCTCAAAGCCCCGAATGTCTTACCTTTGATGAAGTCCTTCGCTTTTCGTGTTTACCATCATAGATACGTCTACGATGTCAACGGCCTCACTCTGTAAGGTTTTTAACATTTGACTATAGATAACTCAAGCCGTGGGGAGGATGTCAATCCAACAATTTCGCCATCATGTACTCATCCACAAATTGGCCATCCGTATAGCGAATACTGTGTCGCCGCAATCCCTCGACTTGAAATCCCATTTTGTGGTATAGCCCAAGGGCACAGCGATTTGTCACCATAACGTCTAATTCAATTCGATAAATCCGGTGGTCTTTAGCCCAACTCTCCAATATTTGAAAAAGCTGAGTGCCGATACCCTGTCCCCAATACGCCTGACGAATACCGACAACAATCAACGCCGAATGCGCCATGCGCCGTGGAGTATGGCCACGCGCTCGCAAAAATCCAACCAACGTGCCATCAACAGCCTCAACAACCCAAAATCCATTGTGAGGCTGATCGATGAAGGGAACAATCCGTTTCTCCCATTCGGCCACACTATCCGAAAGTTCACCAGGCTCCATTAACATGTACTGTGTCTCTTTATCCAACGCGTTTTGCAAATCTATAAACTTGGCTACATCCGTCTTGTCAATCAATCGAATTGTCCACATTATCGATCTTCCCGCTCTCCATTCCTGTCCTATCCAATAGGCCCCCAAAGACTCCAGAGTTGTGCATTACCCTCAAATGCCTTTCCAGTTATATGGGAGTGTCTGAGCCCATACCCGCCGGAGTACAACCATAAACATAAAAGGCAGAACCCGGTTAGGCGCAATAAAAAAGGCCCCATGTATTGGTGGCTAAGAGACTATCCGTTCTGATGGACTTATCCAAGTCTGATCATCGTTAGTCAATGGATCAAACGGAGCCACCTTCCTGTGTCATCATGCCACCGCTTCTTAGGGCCATTGGCCGGTCGTCCACGGGCGGGCACTCCACAGGCTGTCACCGAGCAGGTCTGCCGTCAGGCAGACACGGGTGAGGAGCTCCTCACCGAACTCTCGGCCACGTTTCGCAAATTAATCGCCGCATTGATGTCGCGGTCGTGGTGTGTGTGACATTCTGGGCACGTCCACTCCCGCATAGCGAGCGGCATTTTCGGCATTTTGTATCCACACGCGGAACACGTTTTGCTGCTCGGATACCAACGGCTCACGATGACCACCGTTTTCCCGCGTTGGGCCGCTTTGTATGCGAGTTGCCGACGGAATTCCCCAAAGCCCATATCGGCAATCGCCCGGGCGAGCGAAGGATTTTTGAGCATCCCGGCGACGTTCAGGTCCTCGATGGCCATGACATCGAAGCGCTGCACGAGATCGGTGGTCAGGTGGTGTAACGCATCCGCCCGGATATTCGCAATCCGCGCATGGAGTCGGGCCATGCGCCGCTGCGTCTTTCGCATATTCTGGGACAAGGGCATGGGCATCCCTTTCGGGAGGGGCTGGCCGGGCTGAAGCCCGGCGCGAACTTTGGCGGCTTCCATCTGGCGACTGAATTGTTTCGATAACCGCCGAAGCTGTGCCAAGGCGTCCGCATAGGCTTTCGGTCCCACGATCTTCTCTCCGGTCGAGAGCGTTGCCCACGCCGACACGCCCAAATCCACGCCGACTACCGCTTGGCTTTCGCGGCGGACACGGGGGGGATCGGGAAGTTCGACGGTGACGCTCAATAACCAGCGATCAGCGGTCCGCGACACGGTGCCTTCTACCACTTTGCCGATAAATCGCAACGGTTCGTGCATGCGCACCCAGCCTCATTTGGGAATATGCACTTTGTGCCCTTTGACCGTGAATTGGTCGTTGGTGAGCGTAAAGCTGTCGTGGCGGCCCTTTTTCTTAAACGTGGGATACTCCGCGATACCGGCAAAGAAATTCTTAAACGCCCGGCCCAAGTGGATCACGGCCATCTGCGGCGCGTTTTTCGTCACTTCCAGCATCCAGGGGAAGGCGTCGCGCTTAAGGGCATTGAGTTGACGTCGCAGGGCCGCCTCGGACGGTTTCCGCAACGTGGGGTCCCCTTTCCACGCATCATATTGCTGCTGCCATTGGTCCAAGGCCCAATTGTAGGCAAAGCGTGCCACACCAGCCGCCTTGCGGAAATACGTCTCCTGTACATCGTTGGGATCGAGGGCAATTTTATGGGCCAAAATCATGACGATGCTTCCTCCACGGCGTGTTTCACGCCCTCCAGCAGTTTTTGATTCTTCCGCGAACGACTGCCATATAACCGCGCTGAAAAGACCGTAATGATTTCAAGAACATCCTGCGCTAACTCCTCTTCGAAGGTCGTATCCTCGCCGTGATTGAGAATCACCACCTCCACCTGCTTGGCTTCGCAGATCGCAAAGACGAGCTCCGCCCCCAAGCGTAAGAGACGATCCTTGTGGGTCACGACCAGCCGACCAACCCGGTCGGCCACGATGTCATTGAGCAGGCGTTTGAGGCCCTTGTTGTGGTAGTTCATCCCCGACCCGAAGTCGGCTATCACCGCAAAGGTCCAGCCTTAGCGGGCACAGTAGAGTTCGAGTACCTGCTTTTGGCGCTCCAGATCCTCTTTCTGGTCGTGGCGCGACACCCGCGCATAGGCGACGGTTTGGCGAGGAGTCCCGTGGTGATGAAACTGATCAGGACGCAAGCGCGCTAAGTCGTAACGACGATACCCACCCGCGGTACGTTCATCGGGTATCAGTTTACCTTCATGCTCCCATCGACGTAACGTCGAGGGCGTCACGCCTAAAAATTCGGCGGCTTCACGAATGCCCACAAGTGTCCGGTTCATACCTAAATTATACAACCATGGATAACTATAGGTAAAGATTTATGAAACGGTTAAAACCCTTCATTAACGCTATCCATTGATCTATTAATCCGTCGGCTTTTCGGCTTTTAACAACTAAAGACGGCACTTGATAATCAGCAAATAACTCTTCCATATACCGTCTAACCACGACTGTTTCTCCTTCTTCTTTTTGATACAGCCCCAGACGCAAGGGAATGTCCACCACAACATCCGAAGAGTCCTCGAGAAATGCCGCGCCAAGAGTGGGATTCCCAAAAATCACAGTCCATGCATCAATTTGCGGATCAATTCCACGGGCCTTCATGTCTTCCGTATGATGAACCACAGCATAAACAATAATGCCTTTTCCCTCTAACCAATGAGTGAAATCGTTAACCAACTCGGCTGCGGGTCGAGAAATCTCTATCTTTTCGATCGGTGACACGTTTATCCCCCCATAACCTCAATCTACAAAATTACTATCGCGTGCCTGTTCTGACGGCCATACAATAGGTGAGAGCAACTGGTAGCATGTGGCAATGACTCATAAGCCCATTGTACAGAAAAAATTGTCATGGATTCCCTCCCATTACCGGATCCCACAACAATTTGATCATTTGGCAAGTCATTAGGGGCTGCACTGAACATACGCTAGCGAAATAGAAATATAGGAAGCATGGGGTACACAACCGCAATACGTTCTTCGCATACAAAAAAGTCCCATCGGATTCCTAGAGTTTTAATGAACTAGGACACCGCAATGGGATACCGAGAAGTCATGGCCTTAACGATAATCAGACACCATGTGTGGCCTCAGACCTGTCTAAACGTGCCAACACCTTTTCCAAAGCTGCTTGATAAATGACGGCCTCTTCGGTCTGTTCCCCTGGTACCCAAGGTCGCCGCGGCAGTCCCCAAAAAGCCGTCAAGAACTGGCCAATGTTATCCTCCCAATCCAGTCGATCCTGTTGTGCAATGATCCACTGCCCAAGGGGATGCTGTCGTTCGTCATCGCTAAACGATGCGCACAAAATGGCAAGTTTTTCGCGACTGGATGTATTAGCCTGTTGATCTATCCATAACATTTTTTCCGCAATGGCTTGGTCAATCGGCATCTCAAGTTGACTCCTTTCAAACCACCGGCAAGGGCCAGCGCACAATTTTGTTGTTCGTGATGTTCGTACGCACGTAATTAGCCACACGAGGGGTCACAACCGTCTCCCACGCATCTTGTAATTTCTCTCCATAGTTCGCCGGTGTGACACCCAAACGGGCTTCAATAAAGTGAAAAAATTCCTCAGAACGGCCCATCAGTGTGCTATATTGCCACCACGCAGGATGTTGCTGATCTGCTGCCGTTAGCACGGCGTAAACAGGTTCCTCTGCGCCTAAACGGTGTTTCTTGCCATCCCAACTCGCGTCATAAATCGCATGGGCCAACCACAGCTTTTGATAAATTGCATCGTAGGTGACATCATTGGCATTCCCCATGCCCCCATGCACCACCCTTTCTCATTTCTAAACCGTCCCGTTATATCCTTTTTTGGGTCAGCCCGTCAGATGCTTCTGGCCGTCATATGCCAGGTCTAGTCCAAAAACCACACCGTGAAATGATGCATCGCTCAAACATCTAGGACAGTTGCTGAAGGTACGGAACCAGATCCTCCACGGGCATTGTCCTCTGCTCGTTTTGTGCCAAGTCTTTCACCGTTACCTGCTTTAACTGTGCCCATTCGTCTCCACCCACGATAATGACAATGTTGCTTCGCTTGCTGGCGTCGCGCAATTGGGCTTTAAGACTGCGCCGCAGCAAATCTGTGTCAATGGGAAAGCCCTCCTGGCGCAGATGTTCCGCTAATACAAAAGCATCGGCTTCGGACCCAGGAATGTGTGCGACATAGATGCGGCGTTCAGGCGTCAGGTTTTTATCCTCTAAGACGGACAATATCCGTTCCATTCCCATGCCAAAGCCCACCGCCGGTGTCGTTTCCGGACCATCCAACGTGGTAGCCAAGCCGTCATAACGCCCTCCGCCAAATAGCGCCGCACGATTCCCCAAACTGGGGTGAGCGATTTCAAAAACAGTCCTCGTATAATAGTCAAGCCCTCGGACTAAGAATGGATCTCGCACCACTGTCCGCCCAGAAGCTTCTAATAACGCCACGAGCTCGGCATAGTGCGCCGCACAATCTGCACACCAATAATCTTTAATGTCAGGTGCCCGGTCGCGAATGTCTATGTCAACTTTGCAGTCTAATAGCCTAAGAGGATTAGTCTCTAACCGACTTTGGCAATCCGCACAGAGTTCGTCCTCATGGGAGTGATAGTACTCTAGAAGACTCGCTCGGTATTGAGGCCGACACACCGAACACCCAATGGAATTCAGCCGCACTAAGGGTGCTGGTAACCCCATCGCCTCAACCGTTGCGCACGCTAGCAAAATGACTTCCGCATCGGCTTCTGGCTGTGTTGAGCCATAGAGTTCGGCGCCGAATTGGGTATGTTGGCGATAACGTAATGCCTCAGGTTTTTCACGACGAAACATGGGGCCATAATAACAAAGACGAACCGGTTGTGGTTTATTAGCCATACCATTTTCCACATACGCCCGCGCTACTGCCGCAGTACCTTCAGGACGCAAGGTTAAATCCACGCCACCCACATCGGTAAAGGTGTAACGTTCATGCTGAACAATATCCGTTGATTCCCCTACACGCAAGAATACTGCACTTTGCTCAAAAATTGGTGTTTCCAATAAATCATATCCGTACCGCGTAGCCGTATCGATGGCAATTCGTCGTAACTGCTCCATTCGGCTCGAGATCGGCGCAAGAATATCCTGAGTGCCTCTGGGGCGTTGCAACTCTTGACGCATGCTATTGGTCCTCCCTACTATGACGACGGCAGATGGATCCTGCCAAGCTTGCAACATTATAGCATAGTCGAGGACCGGCTTCTGAACGAACGCAATAAACTTCCCCCAGTATGAGGACGCTGCGGAATACCACCCTTGTCCACGAAGAGTCTCACCGGCGAAGGAGGTTTAAGCTGCTTGCTGTCAATCTATGATGATCTCTGATAATATGTTATAATATAATAAGGTGATGGTATTATGGATGAGCAGTTTGTCAGTATCGGCAAGGCGGCCAAGATGCTCGGCATGAGCATCGACGGACTCCGGAAGTGGGAACGCGAAGGGCGCCTGATTCCGGTGCGTACCGTGACGAATCATCGGCGCTATCGGGTCGCGGACTTACGCGCGCTGATGCACGAGGATGCGCCTGATGTTGCTAGGGATACTCGTTGCCTCCTCTATGCCCGCGTCTCGACCAGAAAACAACAAGACGCGGGGAACTTGGATCGTCAACTCGGGCGGTTAACCGCGTTCGCTGCGGAGCAGCGATGGACTGTGGTGGCGGCTCTTACCGATATCGCGAGCGGCTTGAATGAAAAACGGCGGGGTCTCCATCGGTTGCTGGAGCTTGCTCAGCAACACCAAGCGGGCATCGTGGCTGTGGAATCCCAGGGTCGATTGGCGCGCTTCGGGTTTACTTATCTGGAAAGTTACCTGCACGCCTTTGGCGTGCGTGTTGTCGTCATGGAACACACGGTGAAAGACGATCAGCAGGAACTCGTGGAGGACTTGATTGCCATTACCACGTCGTTCTCGGCCCGCATTTATGGCAAACGCGGAGGGAAAAAGATGGGGTCGACCGTGCGTCAAGCGATGGCGACCTTAGCTCAGGAAGGAGTCCCCGAATGAAGACGACCATTTTGGGTGTCTTGCTCGATGTCACGCCCGATCAGGACACGGTGTTACGCCGTTTGATGCGCAAATATGGGTTCATGCTACGGTTTGCCTTTCAACGCTTGGTTGGAGGACTACAAAACATCGGCGGTTTGGAACGTCACTGTGCCAGTGAAACGGAGTTGCCGCTGCGTTACGCCAAAGATGCGGTGCAAGAAGCGCAAGACCTCATTCGGGCCCGCCATCAAGCCATGAAAGACGGGGCGACTTTATGGACGCAACGCGTGAAAAAAACCCGAGAACGGTTGACCGCACTCCGGGCCTCCCCGCATCCGAATGCCCGCCGCATTGCGGGACAAGAACGTAAGCTCACGCATCAAGAAGCCCAGCAAGCGTTTTATCCACAGCATGTCGAGGCAGGCACCTTTCCTCCCGTGGTGTTTGGCACAAAAAAACGGTGGTTGGATCGGTTCAAGACTCTCGATGACCCCCTCGCCGAACAGAAACGCCAGCAGGCGTGGCGGGAAGAATGGGACGAGAGCCGGAATGGTCGGCTGTCAGCGCGTGGGGATCGAACCAAAAGAGGCAATCCCCTCCTGCGCGTCCGCGCAGGGGTCGACCATTGGATCTTAGAAATCTCTCTCGATTGCCTCAAACCGGGCAACCCCGACGCCAAAGTCCCTCGGTATGAGAAACTGGAGATCCCTCTCTATATTGCGCGGAAGGTGTCCAAGAAAACTGGCCAAGTCCATGGCCGGGATTATGAGGGGCTGCTGCGTCGGGTGCTCGCCGCCGGCGACCCCTATCAAGTCGAAATTCTCCGACGTCAAGGACAGTATCAGGTCCGCGTGACCGTCGAAGAAGTCCCCGCGCCCATCCAGACCGATCCTCGTCATGGCTGGGTGGGAGTGGATACCAACAGCACCTTTTTGGCGCTCTGTCACGTGTTGCCGAACGGCAACGCCTGCGCCTTCGCGACGATCGGGGACCCCCGTCTCTTCGATGTCCGATCGACCCAACGCGACGCGTTGGTGGGAGGTCTCGCGGTCGAGACCGTTCAGTGGGCTAAGGCTCGTGGAGCGGGACTGGTCGTGGAAGACTTGCAGTTCATCCATGATCGGGATGTGAGCGCCAAGTTTAACCGCGTGACGCACCAGTTTAATTACCGGGCCTTGCTGACGGCGGTCGAACGACAGGCCGCGCGGGAAGGCGTCGCCTTGCGGAAAGTCAAACCAGCTTATACCTCGATTATCGGGCGGTTCAAGTATCAGCCGCAATACGGGATAAGCGTGCATCACGCCGCGGCCCTCGTGATCGGGCGACGAGGCGGACTGAAAGTCCGCCGGGAAAACGTCCCGAAAGCCTTGCGGCGCTGGATGCAAGACCGCGATCAATGGAACGACCCCACTTATCGGAAAAATGATTGGAGTGCATGGGCTCGGATTAAACGGATCATGACGAAGACGTTGGCATCGCACCATCAGTATTTGAGTGCCTGGTTAGGGTATCGCAAGACGTTATTCTCCGAATGACCCACATCGCATTCCCCTGTCGCCACCACGTGGCGAAAGGAGCGACGGGGCATCTTGATGAGGGCCCAGTAACACTGGGGCTCAGGGCACCACCGACGGGACACCGATGGGAGTTTCCTGCCATCCTTCTCCTGCCGGGATCTTGAGCGGTGCGTGGGGGAAAAACATCCCCACGCGATGGAGCGGAAGCCACCCCCGAGCAGACGAATCCTGTGAGGACTGCGGGTCCCGTTAGGGGCCGAGAAAAGCCGAAAGAGATTATCGTAGGTTTTTTTAACCAGGCTCTACGAAACATTAATTAATCCCTAATACCACGATCATGCCCTCATCATTCGCCTATGCGAAGATGAGCGCGTTACACGGTTGGGACCGTCCCTGTCGTGACAATGACTTTTCGATAAAGGACTGGTGTTCATGGAGGACATTACCCTTCTTCATATCTCGGACTTGCACGTCGATGGGCTTGGTAGTGACCGAAAACTGCCCGCTTCATATTGGTCCACTATGGCAGTAACGCTAAATCGCCTTAATCCTGATTTAATCGTCGTGACAGGCGATCTTACGACACATGGAGGGTGTGCTATCCAAGCGCTCTATCAAGCCCGGGAATTCTTAGAAAGCACAGGGCGTCCCTATCTGGTAGTGCCTGGTAACCATGACTTGTCTCCATCCTCTGTGATGCGTGAGGATGAATGTTACGAAGATGTCAAATGGCCTGAGACACATTTTTCCCAAGTTTTTTCACAACCATCTACTGTAACCCAACACATAGGGCCGGTGAGCGCCATCGGCATTGCGTTACGAGACGGCGATCCAGACCAATCGCTGTTACAGCTAAAAACCGCCTTGTCACAGGCTCCAGGACCCGTCTTAGTCTTTGGTCATTATCCTTTACGCCCTGTTCGCACTCAAGGAGTGTTAGCGAAATTTGGTTGGAGTCAATACATTCCGAATACCATGCCGGAATTTCGACGTATCTTAAAGTCTTCACCGCGCGTACGCCTTTATGGTTGCGGTCACGTTCACGCCGCCTCGGTCCAGCCAATCACCCCTGCCTTAGTTCAAATTTCTGCAGGTGGCTTAGGCCCTGGTCCCAGCCAATACTGGCTTTATAAAATCAATGCACAAGACATAACATTCTATTCCGTTGCCGGACCGGGCCCCGCAACTTTTTGGAATGAGGTCGATGCAGAACACGACAATGTCTACGATTATAACTGGGGGAAGACGAAAAGTGGACTGATTCGCTTAGCCCATGAACCGTCTCTGCTCACTCTCTCGGCACACTTCTAAATCGACGGGCCATGCCAGCGACATTGGACGGCACGGCCCTAGCATAGCTTTGTGATCTCTCAAGGAGCAACTGGGTGTGTACCGCTAGACCCCGGGCCTTGTCCTATCCTACGCCTCAGGCAAGCTAGATACATTGCTCTGGGCTGGATGAAAAAAGGACCGGCATGCGACAGAAAATCAACATGCCGATCCCATCAAACCTCATAGGCATTTCATTGTATACAAAAGACACCTTTATCCGTCTTTATAATCCGCCCTCGAAAATCTCCTTATCAAGGTGCATGGAGACGACCCAATTCGGCGCATCCACAATCTCTGAAATCTTTAAATCGCCCGCAATGCTCGCCACCATATAAGCATCTTCGTCAGATAGACCCGTCTTTTCGCTTATCAAAGCAATCATCTGGCGCGTCGCCATTCGTGCTGCCTCCCACAAGTCGGATGCAATGCCAGTGACGGCCCAAGCGTAGCCTGAACGTAGCGATCTGGGGTGGGTCTCCACCATGGGCGAAGTAAGTGGGCGATTTTTGACCAAATTGACCCGAAGAGTGACCTCTGAAGCAGTCTCCACAGCAGTGCCGCACACCTCGCCATCACCTTGAGCCGAGTGCGTGTCTCCGACAGACAAGAGCGCACCTTCTACGGCCACCGGAAGCCATAATCGAGATCCCGGAGTCATATGGCGAATATCCATATTTCCGCCCTGAGCACTGGGAGGCACAATGGAATGTTCACCGGCTTCAGCTGGGGCCACCCCGATAGTTCCGATAAACGGAGAAAGCGGTACGCGTAAGCCTGGCAAAAGCTCGGCGTATTTCGAGGTAATCCGCGATATGCGTAGGTGCGGTTCTTGAAATTCGTCCGCCAGGAGACCAAAACCGGGAATGATCGCAGTCCAGCCCCAGGCCTCCATCTCCATAGAAAGAATATCCACCACTAAAGCATCGCCAGGCTCAGCCCCCTCCACATATACAGGTCCCGTCACCGGATTGATATGGGAAAAGTCCAGTTGACGAACATCAGCCGGAGTGGAGTTTTGACTAATCTGTCCGCCCGAAGCTTCTGCAATCTGCATTCGAACAGTATCTTGCGACCGAACATGCAGGGCAGGCTCAATGGAATTGTTCCACACCGAGTGCGATTGCTCCTTAGATAAATGAAATGATGGCATCAAACTACACCTCCTTGCAAACCTTGGTCAACTATCCCGGCCTAAAGGCCGGAGCTTGCGACTCCCCGGAAGTGCGTCCGATGGCTGAACGCCATCTCCTTCCTTGGGCTGGGGTCGCATCGTAGGGCGGTTGACGTCGCCCTCACGACCGCGGGCCTGCCGCGATCGCCCCTGTCACCCGGTACTCAATTCCCTGGCGGTGCAGGTTCATGGCGCCAATCCGGTCATCGTTCGACCGGTAGTGGCATTGTTGGCACGCGAAGCGGTGTCGGCGCTTATCGCGATTTCCTCGGGCCACGTGCCCACAGTGGGGACAGGTTTGCGAGGTATAGCGCGGATCCACCGCGATCGTGCGGGACTGATATAGGGTCGCTTTATATTCGAGCATCTGGCGGAGTTGGTAAAAGGCCCACGACACGGACGTATACCGATCCCGTCGCCGGACCCGCTCCGTGGCCCCCCGCATCCCCGTCAGATCCTCCAGGACGAATAGCGTCTGAACCCCATAGCGGACCACGAGTGCCTTACTGACCCGATGGTTCACATCGGTCATCCAACGGTTTTCTCGTTGTCCTAAGCGTTTCAGGCGCCGGCGGGCGGACGGCGTCTGCCGCCGTTGCAGGGTCTGTCGAAGGAGCTTGAAGTGAGCACGCCGCGCTTTGACGGCGCGGCCGGGGAAAAAGGTAGTCTGCCCCTGGGAATCGTAGGCCGTCACCAGGACGTTGATGCCGAAGTCGAGCCCGACCACCTGACGAATCTCCGCCCAATCGGTCTCGGCCACGTCTTTCGTCATCGGTACAGGGAGAAACCAGCGACCATGGCGGTGCACAAGATGTGCCGTGCCACACTGCCAGGTCCCGTCGAAGAAGCGTTCCATGCCCTGCCGGGCGAAGGGGATCGGCACGCGGCCCGCCAGCGTATTGAGAGAGAATGCGCCGGCCTTCAAGGAATCGTCGCGATTCCAGACGAGATCGAAGGCCGGTTTGGTGAACCGCACCCGAGTCCAGGGGGCAATCACGGTTTTGATCACCGATTGCGCCATTTGGGATCGCAAGCCAAACTGCGCCCGCAAGGGCCGGTAGGTCTCGGTGTGGAGAGCGGCTTGCTGAAGGCCGTGCGTGGTATCGACGACCCCGGAGACCCAGTTGCAGCCCTGACGGTAAGCCTCGACGGTCTGCTGGAGCAACGTCACCTGATCCGGGTTCGAATACCATGGCACTTTCGCGGTCAAGGTCAGTACCGTCGCAGACGCCCCCCAACATTCATGAGACCTATCATATCGCAATGTTAGTGAGACCACAACATGGGAAGAAGGGAGGGTTTCTCTGACGCGGCTCCTCCCCGGCCTGAAGGCCGAGGTCTCTGCCGCGCGGTATTTTGATGAACCAGACTATACCACTCGGATTCTCGTAAAATTCTGCGGCCCCTGACCGACTAGGTCAACCGCTTTCCTCTTTTTGGCACCCCACCGCTTCGGATTATAACGCTGTGTCCGATAAAAGATGTCTGGTTCATGCCTGTGGATTAGACCTACTGCATATTCTGGCCTTAACAACCTAATCCTTATGACAAGGGCTATTAATCTCGTTATCAACTGAGGTCTTATTTTAACACGTGTGAAGTCATTACTTAAGGGGACACCTTCGTTCTTAGCTATTAAGTGAAGCTGTTTTATACTCAAGTGTAGTTGACAACTGATAGAAAATCGCCACAATATACCCTATATGGTATAAGGGTTCAATCGGGCTGTGCGACCGGTTTGATCCGTAACAACCCAAAACCCAATTCCGCACCATGGAGAAGGAGATGCATAACATGGCAGAAATCACGGCGGAGGAATTTGTGTCGGAAGTGGGACGGGGGGTAGCACTATTTCTAGACATTAATCCTCCGGACATCTATTCCAAAGGTCACCCTGCAGGGACCTACAATTTCCCCTATCATCGTCGCAACTGGGGACGTGACGTCAAGCGCGCGTTAAACGGTCAAACGCCCCCGATTGGTCTTTTTGGCAATGACACCGCGACTGTCGATGCAGCCGCGCAAAGTCTAGAGGATGAAGGATTGTCCGTCGTCTTCAAATTCGGCCATGGTTTAATCGCGTGGGAAAAGGAAAAACTTCCGGTTGAGCGTGTCAAAGACCTCACACCTGATGAGCTCGCCAAGAGCCTTGGGGATTATGTCGTCATTGATGTACGTGAAGCCTACGAATTGCGTAGTGGAAAGATCCCCGGGGCTCTGCACATTCCCATGGGCCAATTGCAAAGCCGGATTAATGAATTGGAAAAAGACAAAGCGTACGCCATTGTATGTGCATCGGGTGGACGCAGTTCTTCCGTAGCGGCGTGGATGTCGCAACTTGGTTATGATGTATCCAATGTCGTGGGCGGCATGTCGTTATGGGCTGGCAAACGCCACCCTATGGAACGTGGCTAAAAACGCTGTCAGTAATCTTGCCATCGATAACACACCAGCCATCCTTATTATGGATGGCTGGTGTGTTATTCGGAGCAATGTTCTAGTCGTCAGAAGCCTTCCCATTTTGTCACCCTTAACCCCGGTGCACCAGTTTATACAGCGCGAGGTTAAGTTGGACGACATTGAGGCGCTGAACGCCAAAAATACCAAATTGCGGACCTAGAATCTGGCTATCGACAAGATGTTTCAACACGGCAGGGCTTAAACCGGTAGCCTTGGCCACTCGAGGAATTTGAATCAGAGCTGCCTGCACCGAGATGTCCGGATCAAGCCCAGACCCTGAGCTTTCGACCAAACTTGCCGGAATCTGATTGGTACGAAGGCCAGGAATCGTGGCCTTCAGCGTATGAATGCGTTGCACAATATGGCTTATCAACAGCCGATTGGTGGGGCCCAAATTGCTCGCTGTTGAGGCGTCTGGATTATACGGAGGAATAGTCGCAGACGGTCGCCCCCAAAAATATTGATTCTCGTCAAAATATTGTCCGACATGACGGGACGCCACAACGGTCGTTCCTATACGCACGGGACTACCGTTGGCTTGCCACGGAAACACCACTTGACTAATCCCAGTCATGACCAGTGGATAGGCGACACCGACCAATAACCAAGTTGATACCGTCAAGACAATGATGGGCCGTAAAAACTTCATAGGCTTCCTCCCTCTATGCCAAACCAAAAAGACCTAAGATGTGGTCAATGCCCCAGATCGCAATAAACGGAATAATTACCCCCAAAACACCCCAATTAAAAATATTTCGCGCCAGCATCGCATCCGCACTTTCCGCCCGGTATTTCACGCCGCGAATCGCAAAAGGAATAAGCGCAGGGATAATGAGTGCATTAAAAATGAGCGCAGACAAAATAGCCCCATGGGGTGTTTTGAGCCCCATGATGTTGAGCGCCTTCAGTCCCGACAATTCCGGCACGGCCGCAAACATCGCGGGAATGATCGCAAAGTATTTGGCGATATCATTAGAAATCGAAAAGGTCGTAAGCGCTCCGCGCGTAATGAGAAGTTGTTTCCCCACCATCACCACATCTAACAGCTTGGTAGGGTTGGAGTCTAAGTCAATCATATTCCCGGCTTCTTTGGCCGCCATCGTTCCGCTATTCATTGCCAGCCCGACATCCGCTTGCGCCAAGGCTGGAGCATCATTGGTGCCGTCTCCCGTCATCGCCACTAATTTTCCCTGACTCTGTTCCTTTTTAATCAACGCAATTTTATCTTCGGGTTTGGCCTCTGCGATGAAATCATCAACACCCGCCTCTTGCGCAATGACCGCTGCTGTAATCTTATTGTCGCCCGTAGCCATAACGGTCCGAATGCCCATGGCCCGAAAATCATTAAACCGCTCCTTGAGCCCCGATTTGACAATGTCTTTCAGACGAATGATCCCAAGCGCCCTGCCATCCATCTCCACAGCCAACGGCGTGCCCCCATCTTTCGCCACACGTTCAGCGTTTTGCTCTAATTCCGCAGGAGGATCCTCTACAATATCGCGAATGGCACTCACCGCGCCTTTACGAATTTTCCTCCCATCCGCCAAATCAATGCCACTCATGCGCGTATGTGCCGAAAATGGCACGGCTTCCCCTTCATACTGTGGAAGCTCTTTGATGTGCAGGATGTCTTGGGCTAATTCCACCACCGATCGTCCTTCGGGGGTGGTGTCCGCTAAGGAGGATATGAGAGAGGCTTCCGCCAGTTCTTCTTGCGTAACTCCGGGTACGGGTAAAAATTCTGTGGCCATGCGGTTGCCGATCGTAATGGTTCCCGTTTTATCTAAAATAATAGTGTCAATATCTCCGGCTGCTTCCACCGCCCGACCACTTTTCGCAACGACGTTGACCAATGAGACACGGTTCATACCTGCAATCCCAATGGCTGATAATAAAGCGCCAATCGTCGTGGGAATCAAACACACTAAAAGGGCTACCATCGTGGTAATATTGGCGGCATGCGGTCCAAAATAACGCGCAATGGGCACGAGAGTCACCACGACGAGAACAAAAATCAGCGTGAGCACCCCTAAAAGAGCCGAGAGCGCTATCTCATTGGGTGTTTTCTGCCGTTCTGCGCCCTCCACCAACGCGATCATCCGGTCTAAGAACGTCTCTCCAGCATTAACGGTAATTTCTATCACCAAGTGATCAGACAACAACACCGTCCCGCCTGTCACGCCATCATCCGCCGCCTTAACCACAGGAGCCGATTCGCCGGTGATAGCGGATTCATCAACAGAACCCACGCCTTCAATGACTACGCCATCGCCCGGAATGACGTCCCCTGCTTCTACAAGCACCTTAGCGCCCTTAGTAAGTTGGGGTGCATCAACCCATGACGTCGTTCCATCTGGCAATAAGAGCTTCGCACGTGTCGAGGACTTAGTACGCCGAAGAAAATCGGCTTGGGCACGCCCTCTGGCCTCAGCAAAGGCTTCCGCAAAGTTGGCAAAAAGAATGGTTAGAAACAAAATAATTGCCACCAGAAGATCGTAATTACGGTCGGCCGCACCTTTTTGAATCAATGTTAGCCAAACCACGACAGCCGTTCCCAATTCCACGACAAACATCACCGGATTGTGAATCATTTCCCGCGGATCCAGTTTGCGGATGGTCGCCTTGAGAATGCTCGCTGTATAGCTTCGCTGTCCTGCAATTTCTTGTGCTGCCAACGGGCTTCAGACTCCTTTCTCATCCAGTCATCCGTTAAAAAAGGTGGTGTGCCATCATTAAGTACTGTTCGGCCAAAGGCCCCAAAGCCATCACCGGGAAAAAGGTCAACGCATTTAAGACCACAATGGCCCCCAGTAAAATGCCGCCAAACAGCACGGTGTCGGTATGCATTGTGCCAGATGTCTCAGGCACAGCGCGTTTTCTTGCCAAAGATGCTCCCACCAACAGCATGACTAAAATGGACGCGTAACGGCCGAGAATCATCACAACACCGATGGCCACTTCATAAAATGGCAGCCCAGCATTAAGACCTGCAAACGCTGACCCGTTATTCGCCGCCGCTGAACTAAAAGCGTAGAGAATTTCGGACAAACCATGCGGCCCCGGATTCAAAATTCCCGCCAGTCCTATAGGACTAGCCACAGCGATGGCCGTCCCCACTAATATTAAAAGCGGGTGCATTAAAAAGGCGATGGAGGCCAAAGACACCTCCCGCGCTTCAATTTTCTTGCCCAAGAACTCCGGGGTCCGCCCGACCATGAGTCCCATTAAAAAGATCGTAATAATGACGAACATCACCATATTCAAAAGTCCAGAACCAGAGGCACCAAAGACCATGTTCAAAAACATGCCGAGGAAAAACGATAACGACGATAACGGTAAATAACTATCGTGCGCACTCGCCACGGAACCGGTCGAAAACGCCATCGTCGATGTTTCAAAAATCGATGTGCCGCCCATGCCAAACCGCATTTCCTTACCCACCATGTTCGCGTGGCCATGCAGGCCTAGCGCATTGATAATCGGGTTTCCAGCCATTTCCGGAAAATACAGCAATGCGAGCATAACCAGATAAAACACCCCGGCCACACCAATGAGCGTCCATGCCAATCGTTTTCTCCCGGTCATCACTCCAAACGTATAAAAAAGGGCAACGGGCAAGAGTCCCATCGAAATCGTTTCGATCAGGTTAGAAAACGCCGTGGGGTTTTCTAACGGGTTGGCGCTATTGGCGTTCGTAAACCCGCCCCCATTTTGCCCTAGGTGCTCTATGGCTTCCCACGTGGCTATTGGCCCTTGAGGCACGGTCTGCGTCTGTCCCGTAATGGTATGTAGGTGAAGATACGGCCCCAACGATTGGGGCACCCCCTGCCCGACCAGAACAAGAGCAACAACGATGGCCATTGGCAGCAATAAGCGAGTTACGACCAAGGTCACGTCCACAAAGAAATTGCCCATCTTCTTTCCGGACAGCATGCGCAAAAATGCGATAGCGGCCGCCACGGCGGTAGCCGGCGTTACAAATTGTAAATAGGATAAAACGGCAAACTGTGAAAAATAGGACATCGTTAATTCCCCAGAATACGCCTGCCAATTCGTATTCGTAACGAAACTGGCCGCCGTATTAAAAGCCAATTCGGGATTAATTCCTTTCAAATGCTGGGGATTAAAGGGCATTATTCCTTGCACGCGCAATAGAAAATAGGCCCCTAACATCCACACAACATTCGTGAAAATCAACGCCAGCCCATATTGTTTGACCGTCATGGCACTCTGACGCGTCACGCCCATCGCGCGAAATATCGTATTTTCAATGGGAGTCAGGGGTTTATCAAGTAGCGTAGGCTGAAACGTGAAGACTTTGGCAATATACGTGCCCAGTGGCTTCACGGTAAAGGCAAAAACCGCGATAACCACTATCCACGTTATCACCGTTTGTGTCGACACACATTGTCCCCCCTTAAAAATGTCCCGGATACGTCAAACTCCCGTATTAAAATTTTTCTGGATGTACAATAACATACACGAGATAGACCATCACAAGAACGGATAGCGCCAATAAGAACCAGTCCATAAAATCCCCCTTATGACAACTGCTCGAGAAAATGAAGCAATGCCACCATGGCGGCATATAGCAGCAAAGTCAAAACCACCATTTCCACGTCTGCCATATGGTGACTCCTTCCATACATGGGTGTAACAAACGACACTAGTATATCAAGCCTGCTGCGAATAAATCCGTAAAAATTTTCCTTGCCCCGATAAAAACCGCATAAAAAGACAGTGCGCCCATTTCGTGCTATAGTCAATATACATTCATAATTAAGCTAAAGAGGTTGAAAATGCCCCCAACAGCCGACCCCGCAGAACGGACGTCCGCAAAACCATGGCGATGGATTGCAACACTGATGGCCATGGCAGGAGTCAGCGTGACCATTGTCTTATTTCATTATCTGGTCGCCCCTTATCTGCCGCGTGGATCGCACGATTTTTCTCTAGCTATTATCTTAGTGATTGGTACAGGCTTCTTCTCCTATTTTGTTTTTGGCATCCTATCGCAACAACAAAAGGCGGTCACACTAGCCAATCAGCGCTTAGAACGACAACGTGACGGACTCACCGCGTTGCGTGAAGCCTCGTACGCCATGACCACGGTGGGAGACTGGCATGATATTGTCCAAAATGTGGTAGATGTTGCGCGCAAGCTCACAGGGGCCAGATACGCCGCGCTCGCAGTACTGGAAGACGACGACGCCTATACAATCAGCCAATTCTTCACATCTGGTTTAAGTGCCGAAGAAGTGGCAGCAATGGGCCCTTATCCGACGGGGCGTGGACTACTGGGCGAAGTGATTCGCACGCGTCGTCCGATTCGCCTGCAGCGCCTGCAAGACCATCCAGCATCCGTTGGATTTCCGCCACATCACCCCAAAATGGAAAGCTTTTTAGGTCTCCCTTTACTCTATCAAAATCAAGTCATGGGCCATTTATACCTTACGGAAAAAGCCGGAGGCTTTACAGCAGACGATCAATCCATGGTCGAACTATTTGCCCGACAAGCCGCAGCGGTCATTGCCAATGCCCGCTTTTATCAAGACCGTGAATCATTTGCGACGTTAAAAGAACGCGAACGCATTGGCCGAGATCTTCATGATGGCGTATTGCAGACGCTTTACGGCACGACTCTGTCCATTGATAACCTTGTAGACTCCGTCGAGACACTAGATCCGTTTGCGATTAAAGAGCTCATGCGCATCAGCGAAACGTTAAGCCTTCTCATGACCGACATTCGGTTCTTTATCCAAAGTCTCGAGTCGACATCCATTGACTTTAAAATTGCCCTGACGGACATGCTTAGGCGCCAAGGGCCAATGGATGACATTTCCATGGAATTTGATGATTCCCGGTATTTGGACTTACACCCCGAACGTATTCACGATTTGCTGTTAAGCATACAAGAAGCCGTCTCCAATGCGCGTAGCCATGGCCATGCTCATCACATATTGGTGCATTGGCATTCCACTGCGGAATCATACCAAGTGCAAATCATCGATGACGGCGAGGGCTTTGTTCCGCAGCCAGATGCCTCCCATACGCACTTCGGGGTACGGAACATGTCTAAGCGCATGGAGCGATGGCATGGGCACGTGGATATCCAAAGTCGATTGCATGAAGGTACAACTGTCACCCTTACCGCCCCCTGGCTATAATGAGGGGTAAGAACTCTTTATTTAAGGAGGGCACAAACAATGCCCGAGGATAATCCGATACGCGTTGCTATTGTCGATGATCATGAAGTCGTACGCATTGGTCTGCGCAATATGATTGAACGCCAGCCCGATATGGTTATGGCCCAAGAATGGGAAAGCGGCCAAGAGGCCATCGACCATATTCCAGGTAATGTTGATGTTGTGGTCCTAGACGTTCGTTTGCCGGATATCAATGGCATGGAAGTCTGCCGCAAGCTTAAAGATCAAGATCCCAATCTCCGCATTATTATGCTCACCTCATTTGGGAGCCAAGATTTGGTGGTTGACGCGGTGAATGCCGGGGCTTCAGGCTACCTCCTCAAGGAATCCCGCGGACGCGCTGTTATTGACGGCATCCGCACGGTCGCTCAAGGTGGCGCATTATTTGGCCCTGAAGTCACATCACAGTTGCTCGAGCGCCTTCGCAATCCTAAAGTCACTACCGATGCCGTGGAAACGCTCACTGCGCAGGAAAAGAAAGTCCTCGAACTCATTGCCCAAGGCCGAACCAACAAAGAGATTGGCCAACTAATTTTCTTGAGTGATAAAACGGTCAAGCATTATGTCAGCAACATTCTCAGTAAATTAGGATATACCAGGCGTTCCGAAGCGGCTGCCCATTTTGCCCGCTATAATGCACCCGAAACCAATGAGGAAAACTAACTAATCCATATTGACGAAATACCTGACATTCTTTATCCTGTTATTCAATTGAAAACCTCTTATGGAGAGTGGCGGAGGGACTGGCCCGATGATGCCCGGCAACCGGCCTTGATGGTTATGGTGCCAATTCCTGCAGCATATTGCTGAGAAATGAGAGGCCGACACCAGAAGAGCCGGCTCTTACTGGTGTTTTTTTATGCGTCACCTTGATAAGGAGGCTTTAAATTAATGGAAAAGCCAAACCATTGGCAATTCGAAACAACGGCTGTCCGGGGTGGATACACACCGGATGCGGCAACATCGGCCGTCGCGACCCCGATTTATCAAACGGTAGGTTATGCCTTTAAAGATTCCGAACACGCAGCCCGGCTCTTTAATCTTGAAGAACCTGGCAATATTTATACCCGTATCATGAATCCCACCACCGATATTCTGGAACAACGTCTAGCCGCGCTCGAAGGCGGCCAAGCGGCTGTCGCCTTTTCATCAGGCATGGCAGCTATTACGGCGGCCATTTTGAATCTCTGTCGAGCGGGTGATGACATTATTGCCTCGACGTCTTTATATGGAGGTACCTGGACACTCTTTACCTCCACGCTTAAGGATTTCGGCATCACTGTCCGGTTTGTGGCCGACAACGACCTTGCTGAGGCCGATGCCCTGATCACCGAGCACACGCGCGGTGTCTTCGTGGAGTCAATTGGCAATCCTCGGCTCAATGTGACCGATATCGCCGCGTGGGCAGATTTTGCGCATCGTCACCACGTGCCGCTTATCGTGGATAATACCTTTGCGACTCCATATTTAGAGCAGCCCATCGCATACGGGGCAGATATTGTCATCCATTCACTGACGAAATGGATTGGCGGACATGGCACCTCACTCGGCGGCATCGTCATTGACTCGGGCCGATTTAATTACAATGTACCAAAATTCCCTCTCTATTCGGAGCCTGATGCAAGCTACCACGGCATTGTGTTCGGCGAACAACCCAGCTCCTATGCCCTACGCTTGCGCGTGAAAACCCTGCGAGATACAGGCGCCGCATTAGCCCCTTTCAATGCGTTTTTGATTCTATTAGGGCTTGAAACATTGGCATTGCGCATGAAAGAAGCAAGCCAGTCTGCCGCATTCATTGCCGACCGCCTAGCCCATCATCCCCTCGTCAGTTGGGTCAATTATCCCGGCCTGCCAGCCGACCCCGCCCATTTGAACGCGCGCAAGTATTTACGGGAAAACCTCTTTGGTACCATGCTCAATTTCGGTGTCAAAGGTGGACGCGCACAAGCCGAGCAAGTCATGAATCATTTGCAGCTCTGGATTATTGTGGCCAACGTCGGCGATGCCCGGTCTATGGCCATTCACCCGGCATCGACAACCCATCAACAGTTAAGTCCGCAAGAACAAGAACTAGCGGGCGCCGGGGGTGACCTCATTCGGTTATCCGTAGGGCTGGAGAATGCTCACGACCTGTGGGCCGATTTGGAGCAAGCATTAAACGCGTCCACTCACGCCTAACTATTGTGGCCAGTGTGAACCTAAAACGCCCACACTGGCCCCTTTTGGGTCAGTATTCGACTAACTGCATGGTGTCACGGTCCTTACGCCGCCCAGCCAGCGTCATTCGCCTCAATACTATGAGAGTATACGGGCCATGGGTTTTCATGCGCATCAAGGCCAAATGTTCCCGCGCTGCAAGAATCCCGAGCGTACGCACACTATATGTCCGTCCTTTTGGGCTCGTACTCGCCACTTCTATAGCAAACAATTTTGACCACAAGGTATTATCATCCACCGAAGAAATCACACAAACGATTCCATTGGGTGCCAACTGCTTGCGCATATGATGAAAGATTTGCCGCACCTGCGTCGCTGAAAATTCTTCTAAAAACCGTACTGCACTCACCACATCAAACGGCCCTGTTGGCAAACCCGCTAAAACGTCGCCTGCGACTAAACGTACTGATGAGAAGGACCTTGTGCGACACCGAGCAATAACTGAAGGGGTATCCAACATCGTCACATCAACCCCCATTTGGCTTAGCTGCCGTGCCAAATCACCCGTACCCCCGCCAATATCAAGCCAGCGCATTCCTGTTGAGGGTTTGATATTGGCGATAAGGAAGGTATTCATCTCTTGACCGGAGTCGGTAAGGCGCATATCATCCGCCGCATGCTTCCATGGTGCCAGCGCTTCCTCACAAAAAGGCACCAAGTGAACCCAGCGCCTCACCGCATCAATGCGCGTGATACGACGGGGATCCGGGGGTGCGCCGCACCACAGCCACCGTTGCCCACTGTAGCGCACCACCCCTAGTTGTGCCAATGTATGCACTATTTCACAAGCCGGAAATCCTTTGTTTCTCCCCAACTCCCTTATCATTTCATTATCAGCGCCCTCAACCAACATAAGATATAGCCCTGACAAGATCACTGCATACATCACGGCATCCACATAAAAATCCCGGTCCAACAAAGCCCAGTCCGCATCCATGGAAACACACCTCACAAGGATTAATTGGGTTGCGTTTTCCACCTTATGCGGGAGATATCATAAAGTGCTTAGCCCTAAACTTTTTAATGCGCGATACTCATCACGCCAATAATCGCCAAGAGTTTCAAGGCGACATCACGCCGTGTCAAACTCCACGGATCATCGTGCCACGGCGTGAGAGCCGTAATCAGCATAGCGACAGCGAAAATGCCTGCCCAAGCCCCAAAGATTCGAGGGTCGCTATATAGGCCGAGCAAGCAGACTATAATCCCCAATCCTTGATAAGCGAGGATAATCTCCACAACATGGCCCCTATCATGGCTAGGGCTAAAGATATGCCCACATGGGGAACATGGGCCCCTTGCTGCAAGAAAAACCCCATGAGCACGGTGGGGATGCTCCATATTGCTAATGGCAATGGCCTAGAAAGTTGCCAGGCACCGCGCCAATTCATAACCCGCCTCCTTCTTTTAGGTAAGTTAATGGCCATTGTGTGGTGTACATAGGATGGATGTCATGCACATTTTGTTTGAATAACACCGCATCCCATTCGGGTTCCTAGAGATGGTCGAGATCACAGAGGTCCGAATGAGATGCGGTAGCCTTACTGTCCCATGCCGTAATCTATGACGCCAGGTCGATGTTCACAACACCGATTTCCTGTGCAAGGCAGGGAAGATGCATCATAGCTTTTTAATGAGTCGGCTAGTGTATAAAGTAGACATGAAGACCCTATGAACCACGGCCCACGTTGCTAAAATCTTGGGAGTGACGATCACATTCGTGAGAAAAGTGTCCGCAGGAAAATACTCGTTGCCTTCCCATTGATGCCGGCCCTTTGCGTTCTCGGGAGGCATTTTGGCCCCGGAAACCGGATAAGGCTTTGCGAGCACTAAAATTGGGCTTTGGCTATCCTCCTCTTACGACAGTCCAACTATGCAGAGCTAACAAGCCCATAGGAGCCCCAAACAAGGCTAAAACGTTTAGCAACAGCAATGCCGGAAGAATAGTAAGTAACATGGGGTGAGATTGTCTGCGCAAGGCTTCTTCGAGGGACAATTGTTCTTCCATCTCGCTCGCTTGCTTCATGGCATCATCTGGGGCGATTCCGTGGTGATAACCATGCAGTAGCATGGTGGCTATCACATCGGACTCGGGACCCGGATATTCCCTGCGAAATACCTCCATAGCCGACAGGTCAAACCGTGAGAGCAGCATGGTTTGCACCAACTCCCGAATTGCGCCATCTAACTCCGGCACCACCGCTAACGCTTGATCGATGGCCTGCCAAAACGTCATGATAGATATATCGCCAAACCACTACATAAGGCCGCCACGAGGATCATGAGGATTCCTCCTTGCGGATGTACCAAGATAACCCCATCAAGACCCCCGCCGTACTCATACCCAACATGCCAATCACCATATGCCCTGCCGTAGTCTGGGTCAAAATATTATAGAAGCTAGGCAACGCCATGCGAAAAATCAGCAAAAGACCATAGGGCACAACAGCGAGAACCATAACCGTTGACTCCAACGCCGTTTCTTCGAGCCGCCGCCCAAAACGTTGACGACGCGCGCGGCCCATATGTTGAATCACATTGTCGATAATCGGTGCCAAGGAGCCTCCGTAACGATTCGACAAACCGGCAGCTAGGCTCACAATCAACATTGCTTCCGTGTGCCACCGCTCACGTAATTCCATTAGCACCCGGTGGGGATCGGGATGCGGCACGATGCGGCTGTCACTACGCGCCACATCATCCAATGCCTGTGATAAACTCCCCCGGTTTCTTAAGGTCCGGCTTAGCCGTTGCAGAAAAACTTCGGTCTCCTGTTCTGCAAGATCACGTCCCGCGCGCATGCGTCGGCTTGTTAAAAACACTTCGAAACCTGCCGCAGCCAACAATACGGACAAGGTCAACACATGAGGGCGCACCCATAATAACGCAAGGCTGAGTGGAAAAATTACGCGAAAGACTCTTCGGGCATGCCAGGCATACACGGCGAGTCCCAGCATCCCGGCACTGAGCAGCACCAGACTATCCATCTTGTTCACCTACTTTGACAAACCCGGCGTCGGGACGATAGACCCACAGCACATGCATCCCCTCACGTGTTGGTTGCTGCACCGATTCAATGCGCCGAACCCCATCGGGACCTCTGCGTACATACACAATGACGTCAAGCGTGTCCTGAATTTGGCCAAGCAATTCCTCAAAAGGAATCCCTAGCTGATTTCTGGCGCACATCCGCGCTAATCGTAAGACGGTGGCCATGCCTCCCGATTGGGCATGCACGGTCGAAAGACTTCCATAATGTCCCGTCGACATCGCCTCGATAAGTTCTAAGGCTTCCGCGCCCCGGACCTCACCAACAATAATGCGATCCGGCCGCATACGCAGCGCATTGACCAGTAAGGTATGCACATCATGCGCACGAGTGGCTTCAAGGCTGACCGTATGAGAATGCGTTAAATTCAACTCACGCACGTCTTCGATAGTGACAACGCGCTGTGCTGGATCAATGTGGGAGGCCAACAACCTTAACAGTGACGTCTTACCAGAACCAGCCCCACCTGCAATAATAATATTGCGGCGTTCCTCAATATATTGAGACAAGTCCTGCCATAATGCGTGAGACAAACTGCCCGCCTCAATAAGGTCCGTTAGCACCAGAGGTTCAGCACGAGCCCGGCGAATGGTGATAGTAGGTTTTTCTGCCACGGGCGGCAGCACGCAATGAATGCGTGAACCATCCGCGAGCTGCGCATCACAAAGAGGAGATTCCGTATTGAGAACGCGTCCTGCCCGACTGGCTAAGCGCTGCGCCAACAACGTTACCTCATCGGGGTCGGCAAATTGTTGATTGACGAGCATAATGCGGCCATCCCGCTCACAATAAATTTGCTGTGGACCATTCACCATAATCTCGGTGACATGGTCATCCGTCAACAACTGGTCAAGAGGTCCCAAACCCGTCAAGCGATTTAACAAGGACCGTCGATATAATGCCACCGCCGCGACATTTAACCCGTCATCCGCAATCACTTGATCCACAGCTTCCTCAAGCTGATTAAGACGATCGCGGTCCCACACTAAATGACGCAACAGCTCAGGAAAGCGATTTTGTATCACTTGTTGCCATTGGTCGACACGTTGCCCCATTTGCGTATGTTCTTCGGCGGCCCCATGCGGCCAGAGCGATGCAAACGATTCTTCAGGTTTCCATGAATACGTTCCCACGATTTTTGCCTCCTTTCGCAATATCCTTAGCATAAAGGAGACTTATGACAGAAATACTGTTCAATATAGGCTCAGATGCGAAGAACTCGCCATCCGCTGATCCAACCCCATCCGGCGCAGAAAAATTCTTGACACAATGGTCAGAACGATATATTATGTAAACCGTAGGGACGCACGGAAACGGATTGAGGCCGTGCCGAGGAATTGGTTGAGGGATCGGATTCCGTAAAGAGCCGCTTGTCAGCGGCTCTTTACTTTTAAGTATGGGGCCGTCCCAATGCCCTTTTCAACTTCCTTCTTTGTGGGTGCATCGTAGGTGCATCATGGAAGAAACACCATGACCCTTCTGGTTATCCTTGGATGGCGGTCTTTTTCAGGAGATTATGGCCGATACTCAAAATCCCCATTCGGTTCTCACTTTTCCCAATCCGCGTAATAAAAATCGCCGGAACCGGCGGTTTTCTTTAATCTGTCACGGTTTAAACTGGGGTTCTCGGGCCACACGCCCCGCGTCTGTCGTGTTCGGCGCAGCCCACCCTAGTCCCTTCGACGGTGAAGGGTAAAGTGACTTGTTCAACGACTGACTGGTCAACAGAAGAATGTTTCATCAAGCAAAACCGCCTCCTTGGGTACATGTTTCCTTAAGGAATATTGTGACCAAAGACGACAGCTTTTGTTGATTCTATTCGGTTTTTTCTAATCGGCCAATACGCCATTGGTGATGCCTCGTAGCGCATCATTGGGTTTCCACTCGAAGGCGACGGTCGGCAGGTCAAACCCGACAATTGCATTCCCACATACCTGCATCCTATACTTAAAACGAAAATGGTGGGTGGCGTGTAGATCGTGGTATCTATCTATGGAAGAATTCTAAAAGGTTTATTTCTTAGTGCCGGAGTTCCACTAGGGGGTATATGATGTCGGATGATGATGTGCGCTGGATACAGCGGTTAATGCACTTTAGTCAAGCCTTAGCGCAGTTGCGGGATGCCAATGCATTAGCTCAAAGTCGAGCGCTGTCGAAACTCGAAGAACAAGGCATGATTCAAGCCTTCGAGTTTACTCATGAGTTGGCATGGAAAGTTTTGAAGGACTTTCTTGAAAGTCGTGGCGTTCAAAATTTGTACGGGTCTCGTGATGTAACCCGTGCAGCTTTTCAAACGGGCCTCATTACGGATGGCGACACATGGATGGCGATGATTGAAAGCCGCAATCTTACATCGCATACGTACGATGAGGACACGGCGCAAAGAATTCTGAAATCCATTCGTCAAGACTACGTGCCCCAATTCGAAACGCTGGAACGTCGGATGGAATCCTTGCGAATGGAGGAGAACCTGTAATGCCTTTTGGTTTGTCCGAGACTACAGTGCGTACAATCCATACCATTTTTCAGCAACATCCCGCCATTGATCAGGTTATTATCTATGGGTCGCGGGCTAAGGGTAATTATAAACAAGGGTCGGATATTGATCTGACCCTTATCGGAGATGCTCTGACACACGACGACTTGTTGCAGATCATGCACGAAATCAATGAATCCTCGATCCCTTATCTCGTGGATCTCTCTATTTTTCACGATATTAGCGATCCGGCTGTTCGTGAACATATTCAACGGCGTGGATGCGTCTTTTATCAGAAAATTACTTAACAGACTTTTGGGGCAGCCTCTTTTAAGGACCATCCGCAAAAACAAGAAGAGGCGCGTTCCGCGATGTGCGGAACGCGCGGATTACACCAGGCCACTCGTCTGTTACGATAACATAGGCACGCTCTCATGGTGCGCAGAAACGGGCAACAACAAACCCGCTACCGTACGCGCAAGCATCGCCGGATCAAATTTCGTCACAATGGCATCGGCCTCAACTTGTTGAGCCCGGTCAGCATGCCAGTGCCCAGACAACGAGGTATGCAATAAAATCGGAATCTCATGCGTGCGCGCTTCATGTTTCAAGCGCTGTGTCAACGTATATCCATCAAGACGCGGCATCTCCACGTCAAGCACAAACAGGGCCGGCAAGGATTCGGCTTTTTCCACTGCTTCCCACAACGCTTCTCCATCCGCAAAGGTCCGTACTTGGAGTCCTAGCGGATGTAATGCCTTCTCCACTTGATTTAAGGCAACCCGCGAATCATCGGCTAACCAGACTGTTTTTCCCGTGATAGGACTATGGATGTCGGCCTTCACCGGTGGATATTCTGGCGGGGCCACTTGCTCTAAAATCTGCTCAAAGTCTATCAATTGAATAGGACCTAGTTCCGGATGATCGATAAGTCCAGTAAAGCGCCGCCGCCCACTAACAGCGGTATCGAGAACAGGTGGCAATGGTTCTACCCGGTCCCAGCTGACGCGCACCATTCGGTCCACCATATCGACAGGAAACGCCTGCACACTTTGATTAAACTCGGTCATCAGCATCACTGCATCGGGCCCTGGCTCAGGGAGTCCCAAGGCTCGGTGCAGACTCACCACTGGCACCGTTTGTCCACGCAATCGCAAGAAGCCATACAGCCAGCCATGTTGTTCTGGTACCCGCGTAACCTCCGCCGCCCTCAACACTTCGCGCGTTTTATACACATTGATGCCGTACCGCTGACCATCACTCAATTGAAATACTAAGAGCTCCATTTGATTAGAGCCAGCCCGTAAAATGCCGTCATCATGAACCCGTTCCCGGTCTGTCCGCGTACTCGGAACCAAACGCCGTACGTCTATCATGAGCGCTAAGCGCCCATCGCCCAATAAAGCGACCCCACTCAGCCACGGTGTAACCGAGGCAAGTGTCGCCACCGGCTTGACGACCACTTCCTGCTGCCCCCGCACCTCATCCACCGCTAAAGCGGCTTGTGTGCGGCCATCTTTAACGCGGATGAGATAGGTGTCCTCATGGGCAGCTGTCGGGTCTAGCAACTGCGCAAGGGAGTAAACAGGAATTGGCGCATCATCGTCGGGAACGGCGGTCTGCCCTAATACGGTGCTAATCCCCGCTTGTTGCGCCACATCAATGCGTTCAACCGTCAAGATCGGCAATCCTATCGTCCACGGCCCCGCATCAACAATCAAGGCCGTCATAATTGCCATCGTCATGGGCAATTCTAGATGAAACGCTGTACCCTTGTGGAGGTCACTCTCCACCGTAATCGTGCCGTGAATTTCGTCCAAAAAGGCTTTAACGACATCCAAGCCCACTCCCCGGCCGGAGAGATCCGTGACTTTTTCGGCCGTCGACACCCCTGGCCGGAATAAGAGCTCTGATAGCCGGTCTGTTGACGCATGCAACGCTTCTTCCGCACTCATCCACCCTTGGCGGACCGCTTTTTCCCGCAACCGGTCCCACTCAATCCCTCCACCGTCGTCCTCGACCCTTACATGCACATGACCCTGGGCCGCGTATGCAGCGAGTCGCACCGTTCCCATTTCCGGCTTGCCGTGGGCCACGCGGACCTCTCCGGATTCAATACCGTGGTCACACGCATTACGCAATAAATGCAAGAGGGGTTCATGCAAACGGTCCATGACCAATCGATCTAGCTCGGTCTCGCCCCCTTGGGTCTCCAAACGAATTTTCTTGTCTAATTGTTTTGCCATATCGTGAATGGCTCGAGGATACTGCCGAAACAATGTATCCAAAGGCAACATGCGCGCACGCAAGGTGAGGTCTTGTAAATCCAAGGCACGGCGGCGCATATGGTCTAAAACACTGCGCGTCGCTTGATCAGCGCTGCCGCCAAAATGGTGCTCGAGTTGGCCTTGATCTAATAACAGCTCGCCCAAACCTTCTAAAATCCGTTCCAACGACGCGGCACCAATGCGTATTGTCCCTTCACGAGGCGCCGACCCGGTCACTGGGGCAGACGTGCTGACGGCCGGAATCGCTTTGGCATCTTCGCCCGACCCCTCAGGTCCCCGCACGACGTCCACACTGACTAAATTGTCGATCTCGGCAAGTAATGCCCTGACTTTGCTCGCCTCAGCAGATTTTGGCACCCGCAGCCGACTTGTGGTGCCGGTCCACCCAGAGAGCTCCGCTTCCGGCGGATCACTTTGGGTGCCAGGAAAAGCAGCTGACACGGATTGCCAAGCCTGGTACGCTCTGACTCCCAGCATGGGCGCATTCTTGTCCCATGTCAGTTCCCAAACCACCGTCTCGTCACCGGAGGACATCGGTGCAGCGCCCGCCAATTCCGCCCGCAACACATCCACAGTATGCAAGGTTTCTTTCTGCAGATCTTCATCAAACTGTCGAGCGCCTTGACGAACCTTGTCTAACGCGTCCTCAAGGTCATGCGCTGCGGTTACCCAATCGGTAAGCCCGACCATGCCTCCAGACCCTTTCAGGGTATGCGCCGCGCGAAACAATGCATCAAGAGGCGGTGAAGCCATCAAAGCCCCCTCTTCCAACGATGCCAACAATTCTGTTGCTTCTTGCATAAATAAGTCCCGTTCTTCAGGAGAATCCCACTGAATCTCTGAAAACCGCATGATTGCCCGCCTCCTCTTTCAAATAGTTCCCTCTTTGGTCAATCCCTTAGCCCGTGGCGACTCGGCCCGACCCCAAAACCGATGCTTGCAAGCGATCAGGCAAATCCGGAGCAAACGCCCAGAGCCACTCCGACTCCATCCGGTATGCCCCAACCACCCACGGAGCGGCTGCTTGAGGAATCAAGTTTTCCCACAAATCGCGGGACAAAGGGGGCCCAGGGGTCCATAAACTCTCGACCATATCAACCGCTACCAACGATACCCCCCGAGAGGATTCCCAACGTAAAGCCAAACCCACGTCTTTTGGCGGCAAGCCCAAAGGCGCTCCTAAGGTCCACACCTCTAAGGGTTGTCCTCTGACCACCGCGACTCCTGCTATAAGCTCCGGAGTCTGGGGGATGTGGGTGACAGAAAGGTTCGAAAGAATTTCTGTCACAGCTGTGACGGGTGCCCCAAACAAATACGATCCCACCCGTACGGTCAACAATTGCTCCTCCACTCTCTAACGCCTCCTCTGGAATTTTTCGTCATGAATTTATTGCCCTTGCGTACGAAGTCGCGTGGCCAATCCTGATACTTGCGTTGCTTGCTCAGCTGTCAATGCCGCAGCCGCCGTGAGTTGTTCAATGGCACTCGTTGCGGCCTGAATCTGGTCATGGATCGCATGCAATGCCTGCGCTGTCTCACGTACTGCCGCACCAATATCTAAGAAATTTGCGGAAACCTTTTGGCTCATCTCGTGTTCGGCGGCTTGAGCCGTCTGCGCCGCAGCGACAGCTTGGCTTAGTTCAACAAGGCGGGATCCAATGCCTGCAATCGTCTCTTCAATGTGACGCGTGGCATCACGCGACCCTTCTGACAACTTTTTCACTTCCTCGGCCACAACCGCAAATCCTCGGCCCGCATCGCCCGCCCTGGCCGCTTCAATGGCTGCGTTCAACGCCAATAAATTGGTTTGACGCGCAATATCCTGAATCAAAGAGGTCGATTGCGAAATTGTCGTCACTTGTCCTTCCAAAGCTTCGCGCGCACTGCCCACCCCCTTCATCGTGCTCCCCAAGGTTTCCGTGTGGACGGTTAGCGACTGAATGGTTTGGCTTCCCGCATCCGTAAATTGTTCCGTGGAGGCCATCCCGTCTTGGATCACCGAGGCTTGGCGCGCCAACATGTCAAATGTTTCCTTCAAATGTGTAACCGCCGCATGCGTTTCTTCCGCCGTCGCAGCTAAATGTTCGGCGTGCTGCCATAAATCTTGTTCAGCTAATTGCATGGCTTGGCGCGCTTGCGTGGAGGTGACGACCGCCAGTACCCCAACCGCCTCATTATCTTGCATAATGGGGATCGCCACCGACTGATAGGGGACCCCAAACGCGCTCGCATCACGCTCGTCTTTGAGAACCCGTCCCGCCTTTAAGGCTCGTTCACTCACCGTTCCACTAGGCGCATTTGCTTCAACGCTCGTCTTTGAGCAAATGAATCAAGCCGTCCGCTTTAATGACATCAGACGTTCAGAATTTATAGGTGATTCCATCTTCAAATAACCTCCCCTATCTCTTCTCGTTCTCATTGACGGCGATTCGCTGTCGACCCTATCCCGGATCAAATAAATGGCGCAACTCGCTCGGTGAAACCGGCCGATAATCAAACGTCAAATCCTCCGGATGCACCTGCTTTTGCAACGAGTCACGCATACGCCCCGCTTCGTCCCCAAGCCATGCGCGCATTGCTGACACGTAGGATTGGACCGGCTTTCGCGTGCCGACCAGACGCCACCCGGACAGAACATTTTGCAGATCTTGGACAGTATCATTCATTGCCACGACAGTCCCCACACTGATATCCATTTCTTGCGCAATCGTGAGCAATTCATGGGGAACAGATTCCGTGCGTTGCAAATTACTTTGTGCTGTCTTGGTCAAGTCTTGTGCTGTCTCTCGCAAACCTTGAATCGTCGCGGTCATTTCTTCAACAGCCGCGGCATATTGCTCTGCTGCGGCTGCCTCACTTGTCACTTTTTGAGCCACCCGGTCCGCCAGCGATGTGGCTTGCTGGACGTCTTGACCCACCGCAGCCAACGCCGCCGTTAGGTCGTGTAGAGCTTCGGGGATAGCCATGATTTCTTGGCGCACACTTGTGAGGACTTTTTGCCCTTGTAGCGCCCGGTCGGCGATTCCTGCACTTTGTCGGGCCCCTTGTTCAATCGCCTCACTCACGGCGGTCAAGGTGGCTGCGGTCTGATGAGCAGCCTCTAGACTTTGCTCAGCCAAAGACCTCACCGACTCTGCTACGACCGCAAATCCTCGGCCGGCTTCCCCTGCCCGAGCTGCCTCAATCGCCGCATTTAACGCCAACATCTGCGTCTGCTGCGCGATTTCTTGAATTGTCGTCACGACCGGCGATAGTTCCCGCACACGCTGCGCCAGCGCCTGGTTTTCCTTATTGCTGCGCGCAATCGCATCCGGCAATGCCTCGATTTGATCTAACGCTTGGTTGACAGAGTGCACCGCACCCTCAATTCGCGCTTGCGATTCGGCTACCAAAGCTTGTCCTTTAACTTGGGCTTGTGCCGCACCTTGCACGGCCAAAGCCAATTGCGCCATCTCCAAATTCGCTGTCTGGGCTTCGCGCGCCTGACTCTCAGCCGCCTGCGCCACCTGATCCGCGACCACCGTTAACTCTTCTAATGAGCTCGAGACCATCCGTAAGGATTCTCCGTCGTCTAACGACGTTTGGCGCATCTCGGTTACGAGTTGCCTAATGCGCCCCGTGGTCGTTTTGACGCGCCGAACACTCTCCGATGATGCAGCGGTTTGCCTCATCAAAGCAGCACCCGTATATAGGACCCGATATAATACCGCGCGCAGCCGTTCAACCAATGTCTCACCGGCTTCATAGAGACTACGCACTTCATCATATCCCAAAGGCGCTTCCCGATCCGTTTCCAAATCGCCAGACACGACCCGCTGAATACTGGCAATTTGTATCGCAATCGGTGCGCTGACATAACGCGCATTAGCCCATAACGCTACGATGCCGCTGAGTTCCGCAATCAGACCTAAAGCCAAAATCAGCCCGACGATCCCATTGAGTGTTCTTACGTGGGCAAGCAGCAAAAGCGTGACGCTGGTTATCTCAATGATGGCAATCATGACCATAGCTCCGCCAAGTTGCCACGCAAATTTTTTGGATAATGGCCATTGTAAGTAGCGCTCCCATAGCCAACTCCACCAGCTGTTGCGATCCGTTCGTACGGCGTTATCCTGTGACGTTGTATCTCGACTCTCCACGGGCATCTTCGCTCCACCGCCTTTGTCAATATGAGATGAAATCTCTAAAACGCCGGTCGGCTTCGTTTGAGACCCTCCATCGTGTCGGCCGGTCCCCACATTGATTGGGGAATCTCGCTTCTTGTGATTCATCATGAAAGGCCCACCTGGCCCTGGTCGTACGACGTATGCGCACGCCAATAAGGGGCCGATGCAGGGCGACCCAAAGCATATCCTTGCACGGCCTCAATTCCTTCACGCGCCAAGCCTTCAAGCCACGCGCGTTCTTCCACGCCTTCAGCCACAACCACCGCGTGAATAGCCCGCGCAGCTGCAATCCAGCGACGCAGCCCTTCGGGCGATCCTTGAGCCCATTCTTGCACCACGTTCGAATCAATTTTTACGATTTGGGGACGCAACCAGTCTAAGCGATGAGGCGTTGAACACCCAGAGCCCGCATCATCCAAGGCCAAAGCATAACCCTGTTGCCGGAGCCAGAGGCTGCCTGATGCCCCATCTTGATCTGCGACTTGGCTTTCCGTGATTTCCCAGATAATGCGATTGGGGGAGCCTAAAAAAGGAAGGGTTGAAGCGGCTGTCAAATGGACCGCGCGAATGTTCAGAAACAATTTCCCCATCAATCCGTATGCAGAACGTACGGCTTGTTGAATCGCTATCCGATCAAGACGCATCACCTGATGGACGCGTTCAGCGTAATCCCACACTCTGTCCGGAGGACAACCATTGGCGAAGCGCGATAAGGCCTCAAAACCTACACACTGCCCTTGTATTGTCCATATGGGCTGAAAGACGGCGCGAATATCACCACGCCGAAGAGCCGCGACCAGCGCCTGCTGGGCAGCATCTTTTGAGTTCATAACGTGTCCCCTCCTTGGAACCGCAACCCAATCCATTACTACAATCTTCGCCGCATATCACAAGAGTCCTCTTTTATGATTCGACAAATTATGTCGTAATTTCACAGGTCAAGAAGCCCAGGATGAAGCTCTCATGTTAAAACCATTTTATGGGATTGGATAAAAAAGGATACTCGAGAGCGCCAAAGCGTCATTTCAAGGGGATTCAACGAGATGTTTTAGGGTCTTGGTCTTGCGATTTAGGGGCAAACCATTGCCAACACTTGGCCGGTTGCACTGATCAGCCACACATCCACGGCCACCGTTGAAGGCAATTTTGCCTGCACAGTGGCTTTAACACGCTGCGCAACCAAACGATAAAAATCTGGATACCGCGTGCCCACAACCTCAGCCACGCGTTGAGCTGTCGAATCGTCCCCCAGTGCGTTGAGCAGATCCAAATGAGCGCCTGCGCGCACGGCTATATCCCGTAAGCTCTCTAAAATAAGGGGAGACTCATAGGCGTGAAGATCCAGCGCTCCTTGCGCCACCTTGGCCAGCTTGCCCATCATGCCCACCAGCGAGACACGCCGAATTTGGGGACGAATGGCTGCAGCATGCAAAGCCGGTCCTAAGAATCTCCCAATTTCGACAATCGGCGCATAAGAAAATTGTTGTTCGGCAAAATCTCGACTCCGGCTTCCGGTGACCAACACGACATGGTCGCTACTCTCTGCCGCCACTTTTACTGCCAGAACGACTGATGCCTTCCATGATGACAAAGAATACGGACGAACAATTCCTGTCGTCCCCAAAATTGAAATGCCTCCGACAATGCCTAACCGTGGATTGCATGTCCTTAGAGCAATGTCTTGTCCTTGAGGGACGCTTATGACAATATTTACGCCCCGTGGTCTGGCACTTAGCCCAGCCAGCACTTCTTGCAAAATCATCTTGCGTGGAATCCGGTTAATAGCGGCCGCACCAAGGGGCAATCCCAATCCTGGTTTGGTCACACGTCCGACGCCATGACCGCCATCCACGATAATGTCACGGTCATCGCGCCAACTGACGTGGGCCCAAATTTCTGCCCCGTGCGTTGCGTCGGGATCATCTCCGCCATTTTTGATAATGCGGCATACAACCCCATCGCCCATTTTATGAACCCCATGGATTGTCAGATACGCAAGCTGTTTTGTCGGCAATATCACTGACACTTCCGCTCCAGGATCATGGCCCATCAAAGCCATCAGCGCGGCCTTTGTTGCCGCTTGAGCGCAAGTCCCGGTAGTGAAGCCCTGCCGAAGACGGCGCAACTGGCCGTCCACTTCCACGTCTTCAAACATATTTTCTAAGCGCAGTCCGTCCATACCTCTAGCATATCACCGCGCCAGACGTTTCAAAAATCTGGCATTCAATGGCGTCAAAGCTTAGACCCTCATCAACCCCGTCTGAGCTAGATTGAACCATAATCACGGCAATCCCACGTTCTAACGCAGGTTCGACTTTGCTCGCTAAATCATCACTCGAATCTTTCACAACGACAGCGCGAATGTTGTAGCGGTCATATATGGCCCCATTTAACGCTGCCGAATATGGGCCCACCATCGCCACCATTTGATGGGGTCCTAGCCCCAACTGTTCGGCTTGCAAAAGCGTTTCAGATCGCGGTAAAAGCCGGACCATTACGGTAATCTCGGGATTATCCGCTAAAGCTTCCGTATATATGGCTAAAGATTTAATGCCTGTCAGCAGCAAGACATTCCCCTGATATTGCCGCAAGGCCGCTGCCGCTTGCTGATGGCTATCTACGCGTCGGACCAAAGCCTCCTGTTCAAGACCTCGCGGTCTTTCCCAGCGCAGATAGGGCACCTGCTGCTCACGAGCTGCCCAGCGAGCCACCTTCTGGATAATCTGGGCATCGGGGTGGGTCATATCAACAATCCATGCAATGCCTTCATCGCGTAAAAACTGTGCTAAGCCCACGTCGTCCCATGCTCCCCAGCGGACCATAACGCCCTCCCCGTATGGACCCGGAGGAGGCGGTAACCGGTAAGATAACGTGACGCGCGCGCCCCGTCGTCCCAGACGTTCCGCCATGATCTTAGCCTCACGGGTGCCCCCCAGGACTAACACGCGTGGTCCACGATCAGACGGCGGGTAATAGCCGCGCGGGGTAATCATGCGGGAATTCCAAACAAAACTTTGGGAATTCCCGACCAAGACAATCGTGAACATATCGACCGCATCCGGTTCCAAATGTGCCACATCGGTGATGACCACCGATTCGCCGTCACGAAAGGCATTGCGAACAATGCCTACTGGTGTTCTAGGAGAGCAATGCGTACGGATGATGGCCTGCGCTCGTTCCCACTGCTTTTGTCGCCTCTGACTGCGGGGATTATAAAGGGCTAAGACAAAGTCTGCCCGGATGGCCGCTTGAAGACGTTTCTCAATCAGTGGCCACGGAGTCAACAAGTCACTTAAACTAATCGCCGCAAAATCATGGGACAGCGGGGCACCACAGCGTGCGGCCGCGGCTTGTAAGGCTGAGATGCCCGGGAGCACAACAATTTCTGGACTCTCATGCTGACGGGCCGCCCATTCAAATACCACACTCGCCATGCCATAAATGCCCGCATCCCCACTCGAAATGACCGCCACATGTTGCCCCTGGCACGCATACTCCATGGCTAGCTGAGCCCGTTCAATTTCCTCGGACAAATTTTTTGTTACAATCACTTGCCGTTGGGGATGCAAAATGGCCTCAATCAAGCGCATATAGCCTTGATAGCCAATAATCACCTGGGCGTGTTCTAATGCCTGCCGCGCTTGCATTGACAACAAATTCACATCACCAGGCCCAATGCCCACAATGTAGATGCGCCCTTGCGAGCACTGCCCGTTACCCATGGTCATGCCCATGATCATGAGAATGGCCTGGTCCATGATGGTGAGACAATGGATACCGTCACCCTCTGAACCACCACCTCAATGACATCGTTCTCGAGGCCAAAGTAGTCTGTCACGGCCACTTCCACCCCATGGTGGTCCGCTGCAAATTGCTGGGCAATCGCCTTGATTTTCTTGAAGAGCGTTCCCGTAAACAAAAAATACGGAACCACCACCACACGGCGCATTCCCAAACGGTATAAACGCTCTAACCCCTCGGCCATTCTTGGAAAGGTAATGCCAATAAAAGCATTTTCAATCCACTCATACTGTGTCCGCTCCCACAACATACGTGAAAGCTGATAAAAATGGGCATTCGCCACGGGATCAGAGCTACCCCGGCCCACGAATAAAATGCCGGTCTGTGGGGTAGGCGGATATGGAGCTAGGCGCCTTAACAACACGTCTTGCAACGCGGGATGAAAGCCCAAGTGATTGCCATAGTGAATCTGAAGTCCGTTATGACGGTGTAACGATGCATGCAAGACATGCGGAATATCCTCCATACAGTGTCCCGCATCCAACAACATGACCGGTACCGCGGTAATTTGCATTGTCCCCTCAGCAACTAAAACGTCGATATAGGGGCCGATAGCTGGCTCGGCAAATTCTAAAAACGCCCGGTGCACCGGAATCGAATGAGATTGTTGCAAACGTTGGGCCACTTGGCGGGCCATTTCATCAAATTGCTGAGAACCTTCTGCATCTTGACTCCCATGTCCAATTAATAACACCGCTGATTTTTCCGTTGGAAACCCCTCCTAAATGTCTGGCTTACCACGTGGTTTGTAACGCCACCGCTACAGTAACCCGGTCCGTCTTCACTTTAGGCACCAACAATGTGCCAAGCTTTGCCGCCCGAAGGGCGGCGGGCTCCGCTACCGCCACAGCGCCCGTCACGCGACGAACCGCCACATGCGAAGGAGAAAACACACCAGGCGTGTCATTTAAGGTGGGAGCGCTAAAATATTCAATAGGCCATCCTCTTTGAGCCGCAAACTCCGTCAAACCTTCTTCATCCTTTTTGATATCAATGGTCGCCACCTTCGCCACACTCTCCAGAGCTAACTGATTCTCACTGAACACGCGGTCCACCACATCGGCAATCTGCGTGGCCTTTGTACCGCGGCTCACCCCAATTCCAACAGCCAACACGGGAGGGTAGAAAATCACGCCGGGATGATGAGGTAACGGCCCTGAACGGTGGGTAATCCAGAGCCACCCCCGCAGGGTCTTAAGGTTTTGGGCGGGAACACGATCCCAATTGGGATAAATCCACGGCATGAAATCCATGCGATGCGGCCATAACACGGGGCCGCTTTCTTGCACAACACCAACGGCCTCTCCTTCGACAATAAGACGAGATAGCGTCGTCATATCGCGCGAGGGCCCCCGAACCCATCTTAGCTCCCGTTCCCATAGGTCTAAAGAGAAGCGATTTAACACCTCAGACCCGGTCGTCACCACAGCATGCACGCCTAATAGAGCCGCAACGCGCCTTGTGACATCATTGCCTGCACCCTCGTGGCAAGATAACAAACAGACCGCATATTGTGGACGCTCGTCGATCGCGACAACGCACGGATCCGTGTATTTGCTCACCAACAGTGGCGCGATAATGCGGACCACAGCACTGACGGGCAAAAGGAAAATCCAAGCCCGGTAATCAAAGAATTTCTCGCTCACGAGCGCGGACAAAGATCCCCCGTACCCGTGATAGCGAGTCCCGTCGGCCAGGCGGGTCGGAACCCATGCATCAAACGCCACACCTTGCTCACGCAGTGCATCCAATGTGTTACGGCCCCGCCGGGTCACCGCTACCGCCGCCCAAGGAGCAGAGCTCATGGCTTAGGCCCCTTGGGCCGTCGAAATAAATGGCCAAAGGCCTCATCATACAGCCGTGAACGTTGTAAGCCGTCATGGGTGATCGCCGGACCTACCAAAATCAACGCCTGGCGATGAATGCCGGCCGTGCGCAAATCCTCCGCCAATCTGGCGACCGTACTCCAAACTATCTGCTGATCTTGCCATGTCGCACGGTACACAATACAGACCAGAGCGTCTGGGCTATGGCCTGCCGCTTGCAGTTCGCGGGAGACTTTGTGGCCTAATGCCGCACTGAGAAAAATCGCCACGGTCGCTTGATGACGCGCCAAGCTTTCTAAAGACGCTGACGCAGGAACCTGGGAAGCGCGCCCTTGCACCCGGGTCAAAATCACTGTCTGACTTTCTCCAGGAACCGTCAGTTCCCGTTCTATGACCGCTGCTGCAGCAAAGACCGCACTGACCCCTGGAACAATTTCAAAAGGCACTTCCTGAGCGCGCAATGCCTGGATTTGTTCTGCCATAGCCCCATATATGGCTGGATCCCCCGAATGCAGCCGGGCCACCACTTTTCCGCTCTGCGCCCCTTTTGTCATCACCCCCACAATGTCTTGCAAATCCCTATCACTGCTCGTCACGACTTCAGCGCCGGACTGGCAATAGGCCAACAGCTCTGGATTGACCAACGAATCCGCATAGACCACCAGATCCGCGTGTTCGAGAATATGTTGCCCGCGGATGGTGAGCAACTCCGGATCCCCCGGCCCGGCTCCGATAATGTAAACCGTTCCAGGACGAATTTCTTTCATATCCGTGCTCGGAATTTTGTTGGTAACGTCGCCAATTCCGCCTGCCTCCTTCGGCTTCCTAATGAAAATCCCCAACTCGATAAAACCGCTGTCACAGTCCGACCGACTCTCGCGTGCTTTCCCTTGCATCCTGACGCCCAGAGCGCACAATGAACAACGACATATAAGGCACCGTGTGAGGGTCTAGTTGGTGCACATCCATCACGACCCGTGCATGAGAATATCCGACATTTTCCACATAAACAGTGCGCTCCACCAACCCCTTTTGGTCAAGCATCGCCAGCACCTGCTCAAAAACCCGCGCAATCTTGAGAATGACCACGGTATCAAAATGCTGAAGAGCCTGCGCCACGGCCGCCAAATTGGATGATGCCGGCACGACCGCCAACGATTCAGCGCCCATGACTAAGGGGGTGGCAAGGATGGCTGAGGCACCAAATATTGATGAAATGCCGGGAATAATTTCTAATGCCACATCTGGGATCATCACGCGTAGCGCTTGCAGTAAATAATAAAACGTAGAGAACAACGATGGATCGCCCTCCGTGACAAAGGCAACGTCTTGCCCTTGGGTCAAGAAAGATGCCACTTGCAAGGCCGCTTCGTCCCACGCTTTCGTTAACAGCTCGGTGCTGGTAATCATAGGAAAGTGCAGTTGCAGCAAAACTTTAGCCGGGGTAATATAGCTCGCAATAATCTGTTCAGCCCGTCCTTTTCTCCCTTGACCTTGGGGTACAGCAATCACTTCCACCTGCTTTAAAATACGATCAGCATGCAACGTCAACCATTCAACGTGACCAGGCCCTGCTCCAATAGCATAGAGACGGCCTTTAACGCTCATTGTTTCACCCCTTTTTCCGCCGTGACCACAAATACCGGATTCTCTGGCACAAATCGTGGAACTTGTCGCTCGGGATTCATTAACGCCGAACTCAACCACTGAACGGTCCAATGAAAATGACGCGGAAAAAGATGGGACAGCTGTGTTAAGTGGTCGAACCGTACAAGGGTCAAAACCATTCGACCGCCCACATGTAGCCGCTCCCCCGCGCTATCAATAATCTCCGCTAATTGCCCACCAGATCCCCCAATAAATACGGCATCGGGATCGGGCAAACTTTCAAGTCCCTGTGGGGCTCTCCCCAAAATGGGATAAACTGGCGCTTGATGCGTTTGGATATTCTGGCATAAGATCTCGTAGTCTTGAGGATTCGCTTCCACCGCATAGACCGCACCTTGTGGTCCGATAACGCGCGATGCGTCAATCGAGACAGCCCCGGTGCCCGCTCCAATATCCCATAAGATGCTGCGCGGGCTAAGCCCTAACTGCGCAATACTAACAGCGCGCACGGCCTTTTTCGTCATCATGCCTGGCTGTTCTTCCGGCCGCAATAACCTGTCATCATCCATGCCGTAAACGGCTTGACCGCCATGAGGATTGCAAACCACAACGACGGAAAACCCGTCATCATCCGCACCTTGCAGCGCCATCGCCGTTCCCGAAAAGACCTTCTCCGAATCCATCCCTAAATTCGCACACACATAAAGCGTCACCTCTCCGAATCCCCGCGCCGTCAAATCCTTGGCTAAGGCCGCCGTATTGTGATGAGGATCTGTCAGAATGACCACCTTGTTATAACGGGCAACCCACGAAATGGCCTGTTCGAGCGGCCGTCCATGGACGCTGCCAAAATAGGCATCATGCCATGACATTTTTAATCGCGCAAATGCAGCTTGCATAGAAGACAAAGCAGGAACCACGGTCACCAAAGATGCCGGTATGTTCCGATAAATGGCCTCAGCCACCCCAAAGAAATTTGGATCGCCCGTGGCTAACACCACTCGCAAGGTTCCTTCATGCACCCTGAGATGGTCAAGAACAGGGGTCAAAGGAGAGCTGATTTCTAGCGTCTGGGAACCAGACGGCAACATATTCAAAAGACGTCGACCCCCGTAGACCCAGTCGGCGCTTTGAATGACTCGACGCCATGATTGCTCAACGGCTTTCAATCCTTCAGGTGGCACCCCAATAACATAAATTCCTGCCGCTACCATGGGCTCTCCCCGGTGGCCATGCGCAACAACGCATTCATAATCGCTGCAGCCACTGGACTCCCCCCCTTGGGTGTCGGATTTGCTATATAAGGAACCCGTCCGTTGTCAATCAATGCCTCTTTAGACTCTTGTGCCATAATAAATCCCACGGGAACACCAATAATGACAGCGGGGCGCCACCCCTGATTCACCCATTCCAAGGCTTCAAATAGCGCGGTAGGGGCATTGGCTACCACGACAATGGGAGCATCCCCCCGGTTATCATGCACCGCCTTACGAATACCGAGTGCTGCTCGGGTTACCGACGTGCGGGCAGCCTCCTTGGTGACCTCCACGTCATCAATATAACAAGCCGTCTGCACGCCTAACTTCGCCATCCGCATGTGATCCATTCCGGCTAACGCCATCCGCACATCGACAATAACGCTCCCCTGTCCTAAAAGTGTCTTCAGGGCCTGGTCAACCGCCTCAGGATGAAACCGCATGACGTGGGCAAAATCCCAATCAGCCGTCGCATGAATTATTCGTTCCACGACATCGCGTTCTCTAAGCGTACCTGGAAAATCGGACAACTGCTGCCGAATCAAGGCAAAGCTCGCACGATAGATGTCTGTGGCTCTCATGATGGTCTCCTCACGGCCCAATCTTCTAAGGTTCGGTAAGACGCTTGCAAAGCTTGGGCCACCACTTTAGCCCAGGGCGTCGTCGTTCGCCCAATTTCCGCATCAATGACATGCAGCACTACCGGAGATTGCCTAAGCGCGTGTCGGCAACGCGCCGCAGAGGCTAATGTTCTTGGAGTATCTGACAACCCTGCCACTTTGCCATCAGTAATAAGTACCACGTGATAAACCCACGCATGCTTTTCCCGCCAACGCCGCAAGTGTTCAGCGGTTTCGCTCAGGCCATCCCACAAAGGCGTGTTGCCCCCTGCCGGAAGCTCGTCTAACACGCGCTGGAGCCGCGTTTTTTTATGCGTGGGAGTGAGCAACACCGTCGCCTGCCCCCGCCCAAAAGCCAGCACAGCAAAACGCGACCGCGTTAGATAGATGGTTTGTGCTGCTTGCGCCACTGCCCCTTTGACCCGTCCCAAACGTTTGATACTGGCCATAGACGCACTCGTATCCAAAACAAAAACAAACACGACGGTACTGCGTCTTTTCGCGGCCCGGAAAGATAAATCGAGGCCTAAGACCTTAAATGGCTGAACTCCACGCCGCAGTGCCTGGGTAATCGTCAGCGGCCAGTGGACCCACAAGGCGGATTTTGTCGTCTGGGGCCATTGGCGCCTGGCGCCTAATCCCAGACGCCCATAGGGCTGTCCCAAACGGCGTGGTTTGTCCTGAAGCCTATCGGTGACGCTACGGCGCTCTGTCTTGGGCCATGCGCCCTGTAAAATCGACATCTCACCGGTAAAGTTTTGGGAGCGGACAACACGCTCTGGAGGAGGATTTTGACTAGGTCCGGCCCCTAGCGACTGAAATCCCGTAGGCCCAGTAGGCGTAGCGCCTCCTTGTGGCGGCGTATCTTGAGGCGGATGAGGGCGCGGGGCCCCGGGCGGTGCAGGTCGCCTGCGGTGTGCCAACACAAGTTCACTGATGGCTTCCACATCCTCTTCCGTGACGGTCGTCCCTCCTCTCCACGCGGTATAAGCCTGTGCCGCTTGGGCCATTACCAAATCAGCACGCACGCCTTCCACATGCGCATCCAAAGCTTTTTGGGTGATATAGCGAAGGATATCGCGGCCGAGATTGATGTCCGTAAGCCGCTGGGATGCTTCGGCAATACGAGTTTCCCACCAATGCGTTTGCTCCGTCCATTTTTCCAGAAATGCCTGGGGATTTCGATGAAAATCCAACCGTCTCTCCGCAATCTCCATGCGTTCCTCTACCTGCTGTGGCGTGGTAATGTCGACCGATAAGCCAAAACGATCTAACAGCTGCGGTCTTAACTCACCTTCTTCGGGATTCATCGTACCGACCAAGATAAACCGTGCAGGATACGTCAGTGAAAATCCGTCTCGTTCAACATGCACCATCCCTGAAGCCGCTGCGTCTAATAAGAGATCGATTAATTGGTCATCAAGCAAGTTGACTTCATCTACATATAAGATGCCGCGGTGTGCTCGGGCGAGAAGTCCTGGTACAAACTTTTGGTGCGCATTTTGAGTCTGCCGTCGCGTCATAGCCAAAAAGAAAGTCCATCGTGTTGGCCATTTCTAAAGCTCCCTTATAGTGATGGCGCATCGCAGCTTCAATCCACCGAGGATTGACCACGCGGCTGCGGAACACCCGGTAGGCTTCATCTTGAAAACTGCGCATGCCCACCCGGCCAGGGTCAGAGGAATCTCCGAAGTATAAATCCGGCATCGCCCCTGTCAGCGAGCGGATGGTCGCGGCCATTCCGCCATGATCTTGAAGATAGTCATCACTATCAAAAATGTCGTGTTCCCGGTTGTCTTGATTTTTGGTGGCAATTTGCACGGATGCCATGCGTGTACGAAAAGCCTCTGGTGCGGGGATGCCATAGTCTGTTGCTGTATAGGCATAACTCGACCACGCTAAGTACACGCGCGCAAGGTCGTCGGGATTTTGCCATTGGCCCGTGTGCAGCAAAGGCAGAATGCCGGAGCCGTAACTGCCAGGCTGACTGCCGAACACCCGAAATACGCGTTCCTGGTCGCATCCACGGCTCTAACGGTGCTGGCAAATGACCCCAAAAGGGTTCGCCCAAGCGGTCCTGAAGGTCCTCCCACGACAAATCCCATTGCGCACATAACGCAGCCGGGGCTGACGGCACCTGCTCCGCCAGCGGCAATCGCGTCATGGCATAGAGCAATTCTCCCCAACTGTTGGCCGTGGTTGGCGATTGCCCTAGAATATGCAGTCCGTCTCGGATTTGCCGTGCTTCCAATTCACACAAATAGCCATCAATATCCAAGAGATATTGCGAAAAGTCGTCAGGACGGTCCATTTGCTTCAAATCATGGTTGAGATGGATGGCTTCCGCTAATTCCCATACCGCGTTTTGAATCATCGGCAATTTCGTCGGATCTAACGTTTCGGCTTGATAATATTGGTCAAGCAATTGCTGCATTTTTACCAAATCGTCATAAAGTCCGGCCTGGGTCACCGGTGGTACCATGTGATCAACAATAACGGCATGGCTACGGCGCTTGGCTTGTGTTCCTTCTCCCGGATCATCCACGATGAAGGGGTAAAAATTGGGCAAGTCGCCCAAAACAATGTCGGGAAAGCAATCTTGAGATAATCCAATCCCCTTTCCCGGAAGCCATTCCAGCGTCCCATGCTTGCCTAAATGGATCACCGCATCGGCCCTAAATCCTTCCGCAATCCATTGGTAATAGGCCATATAATGGTGCGATGGAGGCAACTCGGGACTATGATAAATACCGACCTCATCGTCCCCGTTCCCCCGCGGTGGCTGAATGCCTACAAAAATGTTGCCCAAGCGTAAGCCCGGAACCACCATCCGTCCTTGGTCTACCCATGAAGACCCAGGCGCCAAGCCCCAGTGCCGTTCAACCTGAGACTGGACCACGGCTCCAAGCCGGCCAAACCGGTCGGTGTACGCAAGCGAGTCAAGCCCTGGCATGTGGTGCAATTGCTCCCACGTCACATAATCCTCATCATGCGTTCCGGCCCCAATCAGTCTCCGCATGAGATCGTCCCCGTCACGCGGTAAAGCCTCGAGAGGGCCAACATCATACCCCTCTACAGCCAATTGCTCCAAAATCTTGACCAAAGACATCGGCGTGTCCAGTCCCACCGCATTGCCGATCCGTGAGTTTTTCGAGGGATAATTGGTCAGCACAATCGCGATACGGCGCTCGGCGACAGGCGTTTTGCGCAGTCTCGCCCACTTGCTGACGATTCCCGCTAGCCGCTCGACACGGTCAGGCCGCGGAACATATAAACGCCGAACAATCCCTGCCCTATCTTCCACGTCCTCGCGAAAACTAATGGGGACCGTTATGATGCGCCCATCAAATTCCGGAATGGCCACATTCATCGCCGTTTCAAGCGGCGCTAAACCTAAAGCACTGCGCTGCCACGCTTCTTGCGATCCAAGGGATACCATGGCTTGAAATATGGGCAGATCCCACTCCTCAAGGAGCGTCGGAACCTTGGCCGCCACGCGTCCTGAGACCCCTTGTGGTGCGCTTTCCAAAGAGGCCGCCGAAAAACTCATGGTGACAACAACCGCATCCGCCGTGCCTTTAATCAGTGGCGTGACCTCGTCTCCTGTCTTCAATGACTGGGTGAAAATAGGTAAGGGCACACTATGCGCACGCTGAAACTGCTCAATCATGTGGTCCACAAACCCAACATTGCCGCTGAGCCAATGGGCCCGATAAAAAACGATGGCAATCACCGGCAGATCATCACCCCCGCCATGTAATGCTCTCCATTCCTCCAGGGTTAAAGACCTTTCGCGGCCAGGCCAGTAAATCCCCGTCCACGGTTCCTCAAATGGCGGTTGATAGCCATAATGCGTCCCGAGCCAGTGGTCGGAAACGTAACGGAGGAGCTCTAAGAAATTGCTCACGCCACCCATCGCCGCATATTGCATGGCTTGATGTGACACAACCGGATCTACCGTGTTGGCCTGAAGCAATTCGTCACTGGGCTCTAGATCGCCAGGCCAAACCATGAGAGGAATTTGGGTGTCTTGGCATAGGGTTACAACAGCGTCAAATAAGGCTGGAGCCGCTTTACGTCCTCCCAAAAGACGCATCATCACAACACGTCCATGTTTTTGGATTTTCTGAATAATCTCTTGGGCGTCGTAGTCAACCGAAAGGTTAACCGCATTTACGGGTTCCAACGATAACTCCCGCCACTTTTCGACCGCTTGAGAAAGACTTAACAAATCCGTCTCAGCCGTAGTCAGATAAATAATCATGCCCCGTCCCCTTCCATCCATAATGAGCGCAGTCTTAAAGCCCACGGTTCATGAGGCAGTGCCTGCAAAGAATGACACGGGCCTTCGATTCCCCACCTAGGACATGGTCCATAAAACGTTTGGGCGATAAGCGGCGACCGCCAAGCCGGGTGCGCGTCCGTACGAGGTCCAACAACCACCGCCTCGAACGGTAACGCTAGCTGATAGCGCCACAACGGGTCATCATCTCGCACTTGGTCCGGCAACGTCCATGTCCGGTCCAATGAGGAGTCGTGCCTTATCTCAGACACGCTGAGCACATGATGCACGCCATGGCGAAACAAGCTCTTCACGACGGGATCTGGGCCCTGTAAGGATGGCAAGTCGCGCACATCGCGGCCCGCAGCTGTCCATCCCTGCAACAGAGGATCCACGAACGCTACCTCTGGCAGCCACACCTGTGTACTGGGCGTTAAGTCTTTAAGGACTTCGAGGTCAGCTTGAGGGCTCCAGAACATCGACCAATTCAGCACCTCGGCGCCATCTTCACGTGCCGCAAGCAGCTCATCAAAGGGCAAAGGATAGCGGGTGAGAATCAAAATTCTCTTTTGGTAATCAACCCGTGAGGCAAACCAATCCATTTCTCGCGCCATCGACGCGTTTTCCCCCCACACCAATACCCCTGGGGAAAAGATCCTTTCTTGAACCACCCGGTTGGGCAATTGAGCCAACTCGCTCGCCACTAAACGTTGGTGACCCCATGTGCCCCATTCAATGGCACAAGCAGGCAATTGCGGCGGAAATCCCTGGGCGAGCGCTTCTTGCACCAGCATATCGACTTTTTCGAGCCCCATCATAATGATCCATGTATGGTGCGGTTGCCACGAATAAGGAAAATGGCCCGAATAGCCCGCCACAATCGTCGCCCCTTGAATTCTGTGACGGTGGGTCATAGGAATTCCGGCATAGGTTAAGGCAGCAGATGAGGCACTTAGCCCTGGCACAATCTCAAAGTCAATCTGGTGGGCACGAAGAAATTCGGCTTCTTCGCCCCCTCGACCAAAAATCAACGGATCTCCGCCCTTTAACCGGACAACATCAGCCCCCGTCTTGGCGTGTTCTAAAAGAATGGCATGAATGTCGTCTTGGCGCGCACTGGCTTTGCCGTGCTCTTTGCCCACATAGATATGGCGCGCATGACCAGGGGCCAGGTCCATTACATTGGGGTGGATCAAGCGGTCATACACCACGACGTCAGCCGATGCTAACACCGTCTTAGCTCTAAGGGTCAGGAGCCGTGGGTCCCCAGGTCCCGCGCCTACGAGAAAAACGCGCCCTACTCCTCGCCCCATACGCCTTGACCTCCTTCAACCCCAGCAAGACGACTGAGCCATTGATGCATAGAGGGCCTTAATCCTTCCGGCCCCTGTTTATCGATCTGATCCAACCACTTTGAAGGAGAAGAAGAGCGCAGTGCCCGACGCAGGCTAGCCCGTCTTGCAGGGTCCGGAACGGCTTCGAGCTCAGCCAACAGGCTGTTCATAACCGCTATGACGTCGTTCCACCAAGGGCTTAGGTATTGGGAATGATGACGTAGAACCTCGCGGGCAGCAGCCGGCCATATGCCCGTCGTAGAAACTGCCGTGACAAGATGATTCGAATGCCAATGGTCTGCCATCATCATGAAGTCACTCTCGTCTTCGTGACTGGCATCCGACACCAAAATATTCAACGCCTGCGCGTCGGACATCACCGCATGATTCACTTCAGCACAATTCGTGGCAGTGATAACCAAACGCATATCTTGTAAATCGCCAGCGTGATATGAACGAGGAATCCAATGCAAAGAGCCCGGTAAGGAGGCGTCCGTAAGCGTAGGATAAAGTGTCGGATGAAGAGTAGGACTGATAATGGTAAGCCTTGCGCCTTGTGCGATGAATTTCTTGGCCTTGCGCGCTGCCACCGCGCCGCCTCCCACAATGAGCACCGGAAGGCGTTGTAAGTTCATCATAACTGGTAAATAGCCCATAAAAAATCCTCCCGATTGGACGAGAGGATGACAGTTTCCAACAAATAAAGAAAATGCCACCCCTATTTCCGCGAATACGAGTGAAACAAACTTTAAAGGCAGGTCTCCTGGCTCTTCCTTTGAGGAATTACAGTGGCGGGACCGCTCAGGTTTTGCACCTGATTCCCTATTCTCCTGCGAATGCAGGCACCTTTAAAGTGTGATATGTCGTTATGGGTCATGATACCATGTCCACGCCAAACCGGCTAGAGCGGGTGGCAAACTAAAACCTGGTGGGATTACTCGGCGGTTTTAACCCAATGCAGAAGAGACCGTACTGCGACAAGACCGCCATAGACGGCAACAAGACCAATACCCCAAGACCCCAATAGATAGACAACCCCATGCCAGAGCGATGTACGCAACAAATCATGCACCCCTAACATATAGGTTGAAAACGTCGTAAATCCTCCTAAGAATCCGACACCTAAGAACATTCTCCAGGCGGCAGGCAACAGTTCATATTCCACACTTAATGCCATGACAATGCCAATGAGAAAGCTTCCCACAATATTAATCGTAAAGAAATTTAAAGGAAACCACCCCACGTCTCCCAGAGTAGACACACCCGCCCGAGCAAGAGCTCCGAGTCCTCCACCGATGCCTATAGCTACCCAAACATGCCTTTTCATATCCCCATCCCTCTTCCAATGCTGATGCCTAGGGCTACGGCTCCAAGCCCCGTAGCCAAACTTACCGCCGCATTCAAGAACGCCGTTCGATAGAGTTTTTCTTCCATTAAACGCAAGGTTTCATAACTAAACGTAGAAAAAGTTGTAAAAGCTCCTGTAAAACCCACATCCAATAAATTGAGAAGGGGAGGGGCAAGCGGACGCGCAAAGAGCAAACCAATAAACAAACTACCCACGGTATTAATCGAAAACGTTCCCCACGGAAAAGGTCCTATTGTGCGCTGCCCTATCCATTGACCGGCTTCAAACCGCGCCACCGCCCCGACAAATCCGCCCAAAAAAACCCAGACTAAAGCCAGTCCTGAACACTCCCTTTGTTCTTTATTATAGGTATACCTTAGCAATTTCCTTCGATTTATAAACTGAGTATTGCACTATAGTATTTTTTGTTACATAATGAATAATGTTTTATAAGGTAGATATCAGATGCATAGATTAAGCCCCTTTTGGGGGATCTTAACCTCATGAAGCGAAGATGCAAGGAGGGAAGTTCATGACGATGCTTTCTCAGAATCAAGCCAAGCAGCAGTTAGTCGAGGCTGCTCACTATCTTGCCGAACATGGCTTGCTTTTCCGCGGCAACCATGCCAATTTGTCTGCCAAGGTTGGTGACAACCACATTATTATGACCAAAGGCGGCAGTATTGAAAATTTAACGTTAGACGATTTTGCTTTGGTTGACCTAAATGGCACCGTGATCGAAGGCGAAATGGAGCCGACGATGAAAGAAATTATCGAGATGCACACCGGCATCTACCGGGTCAGGGATTCGGTCGGCTCAGTTATTCATACCCACGCACCACACGTTACCGCATTTGGCGTCGCGCAAAAGCCCATTCCGTTAATTTATGAGCCGCTCCTGCGTTTTGGCGTCAGTGAACCCATCCCTGTCGTGCCGTGGGCCCCACGCGGATCCCGTGCCTCTGTTGACAGCATTATCGAAATCGCCCAAAACCATCCGGGGCTACCGGCCTTGATGATGGCGAACCACGGTGTGCTTGTCTTTAATGACACCCCCATGCGGACCGCAAGTTTGCTGGGCACCTTAGATGAAGCTGCAGAACTTTATATCATGGCAGCAAGCCTCGGGGGCGCCAAGGAGCTACCGGCCCAGGCCATTGATCAAGTCAAAGAACGCATGATGGCGTTTGGCAGCAGCCGATAAGCCGTCCAATTAGAGGAGGATATTCCCGTGAACCAAGACAAAAAAGCTAAGATTCTCGAACAAATTCATCAAGAAGAAGTCAAGTTAGGGCGTCCTATGAAACTGCGTCGTTATCTCGCAGAAATCAACCCCAACATTTCTGAAGCACAATCCACGGCTGCCAAGCTCTACCGGGAAGACAGCCCGCTGGATGAAAAAACCATTGCGATTGTCAATTTGGCAGCGGCTTTAGTGACCCGGGTGCCCATGTGTATTCGTAACAATATGCAAGCGGCCTTGAAAGCCGGTCTGACCCACGAAGAAGTTGGGGCAGTGATGGCCCATGCCCAGTTTATTGCCGGGACGGCCGTCTATTCTGCGTCACTAGAAGGCTTAGAAAGCATTTTACAACCCCAAAACGCCTAAAGCAAAAAAAGAGGCCTGGTCGGCCTCTTTTCTCATTGGTTGCAGGAGGCCTTATTTATGTCCGAGAATTTACGACGATATCAAACGGGCAAACACCTTGAAGCCTTTATTCTGTTGTTGTTAATGCAAAAACCTGACCATGGCGGCCATCTGCTGAATCGTCTAACCGCTGTATTACCCGAGGAATGGACGGTTGACAGTGGCCGTATTTACCGCTTGTTGCGCGAACTCGAAGCTACCGGCTGCTTGCATTCAACATGGGTGACAGAAGATAGCGGCGCTCCCATCCGCCAATACCAATTGACGGACCATGGCCGTCTGCGCCTTGAAGAATGGGTCCGCGAAATGGAAGTACGTCAACAATCCCTGGCCTCATTTCTCGCCACCTATCGCCAAATTGTCAATGAGAATTCTTCCGGTGCCGACGCTTAAATAGCCTCCGCAAACCGGTATCGGTTGAAGCATCGGCGTCCAGAGACGGTAATCCCAGTTTTCTCGACAGATTGTTAGGATCAGGTCCTGTGGCAATGAACTCGAGACGAGGATTCATCGAACGTAAGAGCTGCAACCCCTGTTCTAAGGGTTGTCTAAGCCCGCTGGAGATATGTATCACGGCTTGATCGACCGATTGAGCGACAACCCCCACGCTTAGCGGACGTAAATCCACCCCAATATCCCATCCTTGCCATCCGTGAACTGTACGCAACATGCGTTCAATATCTCTGACATCGGGTTGAAACAGCACCGGCATCCACGGCAACGGTGCAGGCGCAATATATCCCCAATCGGCCTTTTGCCGCGTCAACCGTGCATAAGGAAAGGCTTCATGTCCTGCGCCTTGTGGGTTCCACCAAGACGTGAGCAAACTATGCGTCCAATCAAGATCAATCCACGTCCCGATTTTATGCATCTGGCGCATCTTGTGGGTTAATAACGCAATCGATAGAACTCGGTCATAGCAACCACTAGGTGACCATAATAACCAGTGGGTACGAAGTGTAGCACTTCCATTTGACGTTGTGTGTTGAATCCACCCCTCGAGTTTCTCTGGTGTCAACTCCCCTGTCCAGATCTCAACCTCCCTATTGCTAATGCCGCGGGTCTTGACAATGATATGTTTTTCAATCCCATGGCTACTCTTCCCCCTTCTATCTCCGGTATTGTCCGCCTATCAGTGCATGCTCGGCCGGTGAGGCATTGATCTTGATCGGGACGTGATCGTCTCCGACCATTAAAATTCCCTCTCCGCGTCCGGCCGTCGCAATGCGCATCATTTCGCCCTCATGCAGGCGCAGTTGTGTCGCCAATTGCGCCAAGCTTTCGGGATGCTGTTTCAGAAGGAGCACAATGGGCGCGTTCCGAAGACACACTTCTGCCGCGCGGCTCTGGACAAAATCGTTAATGTCTTGCGTAATCAGCGACAAAGCGGTTCCCCATTTACGCGCACGCCGAAACAATTCTTCGAGATATCCCGCTGTCTCTTTCTCATTCAATAAATGCCAAGCTTCATCAAAAATCACGAGTCGTCGTTGTTTTTGGTGTGTCTGCCTGGCAATCCACTCCGTAAGCGCAAGATATGCCGCACTCTTCATTAAAGGCGTAAGGCGGCTGAGGTCAAAGACTTGAAAATCCGGGTTCACGGCCTGTGTCGGTCCTGAACCCACCAAGAGTTTCCACCGTTCTAGAGCCGTTTGCAGTTGTCGCGCAAAGGCTTCATCCACGGCCCTAACCTGCGGCAAGAAGTGCAAAAGGTCCAAAGGCGGCGCATTGAATTGCCAAGTCGCGTTGCGTGTGGCCTCTGGCCGACATTGCCATAGCAAGGGCCACATGACCGTCTTGATTTGTGATGCCTCTTCTGGCATGAGTCGCGACAAAAAGCGGATGATAAAGTCAGCCTCGCGTTCCCAATGGCCTTCCGGCTCGTCATAGGAAATGGCGCAAGGGTCAAACGGAAATTGGGGGGTCTTAGGGTCTCCAATACGCCAAATTGAGGCGCCCGCTTGTTCCAATGGACTGTATTCCCCTTCGGGATCCACGATATAGACGGGCAAATGTCGATACCTGGCGCGGATCGCTTCCAATTTCGCCGCGTAGCTCTTTCCCGCCCCTGACCAGGCGATAGTAATCGAATGGGGAGACGGCATACTGAAGCGATCCACTAAAATCAGGGAATGGTTTTGCCCATTCATTCCCCACAAATTGCCACGCGGATGAAAAATTTCTTCGGATACCAGAGGAAATAAGGTTGCCCACGCGTCCGTTTCCATTTCCCGAACATCGGGCGCATACTCGCCGATAGGAAGTGTCCACTTCATCCCATTCAGGTGTTGAAAGTGAAGCGGGCGAATTACCAACAGCATACTCTGTGCTAAACTGATGAGAAGCGCCGTCGCTTCATCCAGCTCCTCCAAACTCGAAGCCCATAGGGTCAGATGCAAGCTCGTATCGAGCACCCGCGCATCGCCTTGGGCAATTTTCAGGCGAATGCGCTCCGCATCTTCAATGGATGCCGTCATTTCCGGATCGCGTAGATGGCCACTAGCTTGATTTGCCCCGTCGATGCCCCGATTCCAGAGCAAATGCCGGTGCATAGAACGCATCACCACTTGCGGCGGTAATGGCGCCTGGTATATGGCCATCGTCATAGGGTAAGGAAAGCGCAGCAAGGGTTCAAACCATCCCCGTTGGACGTGGCGCGGGTAATCCACGACCACAAAAGAGCGGACCATGCGGTCCCCCACCGCCAATTGTTTGGGAAAGACCTGCAAATAATCAGGCCAAATGCCTTCAAATGGCCCGAATACACGCCGGTGCCGCTTGTGTTTCAGCTCCATGGCGCCATCTCCGCGCTGGGCTGTTCCCGCCCAAAACTCGCGTGTAAAAACTGGAGCATCATTGCCTGATCCAAGGTGTTGACGCGAATCCCCAATGCCATTAACCCTTGAGCAATGAGTTCTTGGCGTCGTAATAATTCTTGCGCCGCTTCGTCCCACAACGGTTCTCCTGTTCCTAATGGTTTTCGGAAATCGTTTGATATCCATGACAACACCAAGTAGAAATGGCGTTTAATAAGGCGATGCACCGTGACCGATTCCTTTATAAACTGGAGGTAATCGTCTAGAGCAGGGCGCAATGAAGGCTCCATCTGAGTGGTTTGGTCTACGAGGTCTGCCAGATAATCATTCACGCGCAACGTCTCGGACCGGACAAAAATTTGCACGGGAAAGCTTAGCCCATTTAAGAAGTTGGCATAACCGGATACCATACGTTCCTGGTCAACGTCAGAACGCATCGCAAAATTTACGGGGATAGCCTCTAACACAGCAACATAGCGATTTTTGTGAAGTAAACAAAGCCCCGGACCAATAGCTTGAATAGGAAATAACTTGTTTATCAAAATATCCATCGCCATCGTTCCTTTCCGCAAGGCAGAGATTCAAGGCAAATAGAGACGCGGGTGCAAATAAAACAGGAGAATAACAAGAAGCCAAGAAGGAATAGAACGACCATGCACGCGCACGATCCCCAAAGCCATTCCCAATGCGGCACACGCGGTGAGGACAAGCACTTCGACAAAATCGCCGCGGGGATCGTGACGCCAGATGATGGCGTCTAGTGCCAGACTTAATACGGGCCACATAAGGTCTTTTACTGTCATGCCCCAAATAAGCGGGGGATTTTTGGATAAAGGCCGTGAAACGATAGATGATGAGGATGGCGCCATGAATTTACGCGACACCTCCTGGCCCCACAGCACCCACCATACGCCGCAGTTGCTGAGGAAGCTTGAGCATATACCACAAGATCCCGATTTCTGCTAATTGTCCGGGCACAGTGCTCCCGGCCCCTTGCGTGACATGGAGAAAGAAATAAAACATCAACGCATGAAGACTCTGTATAAAGATGGCCACGATGAGCTCCTTCGTCAATTTTTGTAACACGAGACTGCCAGGATGGGCCATCCACACTAAGGCAAACCACGGAATGAGCGTCATTAAGACAACAATTTCCACACTTCGGACTCCATAATAAACGCCTAACAGCACCATCAAGACCAAGACCGCCAAGAATATCAGCACGGCAGCTACGGGATCTGTTACCACACCCAAAGACCCAAAAGATGGTGATCCCATGCTGGTTGCCGGCGTGTCTAAAGCTCTCACCACCGCGTTATTGAGATTTAGAAGCAAGCGTACGAGCGGTATAGCCGTGATGGCCCACAAAGCTTGTGTCACCGCCCGGTGCACCGTAATAACTGGAGTTGACATCCATGGCCCCACTCGCAATTCAGGCCACTGCACTTGAATAATGGCCCACATCAAAAATGCCGCACTCGCGGAGATAGCCAAACTGCGGCTGACACCATAGACTTGCATGGCCGTGGACGATAGCTGGAAAGGACGAAAAACAACATGCATAAAGACTACGTGACTCACTTGAATCAGTGTGCTGTCGAGCGTTTTGGCCACCCATGATAGAACGCCTTTTAACACACTGCTTTTCACCAAAGCGGAGGGATCAGCTAGCCGCATACTGGATAACCTGCCGTATTACATCAACCAATAAAATTAAAATCAAACCGCCAGCTGCCCGCGTCATTAATTCTTTGGCCGCTTGCACCGAGCGCGGACTTTGTGCCACCATAAACCGTATTCCGCCATAGACCATCACTAATGAAAACAGTCCCCCAGCGATGTCGACCAAGACACTTGTTAATTTGGTAATCAAGGACAGTACGTGGGCCGTTGGCATGGTATTCCCTCCCCGTTATTTGGCCGCGTCCTCGGGCCTGTCCTTATCATAGCGAAGGACCCGTTGACGCGATCGGTATAGATTCTTGCCACGATGCAGCAGCCTTCCCGTCAATCCTTTAATACACAAAAAACCGTCCCATTTTGGGACGGTTCTCTATGGGTTACAGGCCGACTCGACTAAATCGCTTTCATTGCCTCAAAGGGTTGCTGACACTCGTCACAATAATAGATAGCTCGACACAAACTTGGCCCAAAGGCACTATTGAGATGGGTCTTTTGCGAACCACACAACGGACACGTCACAGGTCCAGGCTGATGATGAGGCGGTGCTACCCCCCACTCTAATAGCCGTTCGCGGCCGCGTGCGGTTAACCGCTCTGTTGTCCATGGCGTTCGATAGACAAATTTGACGGTGGTAGGATAGGGCGCTAAGGCTTCTTCCACTTTCTGCTCAATCCAATGCAACGCGGGACACCCAACAAACGTGGGCATTAAGTCCACCTTGACATGGCCCTGGTCTATCTCAACGCGATCAACCATGCCTAAATCGACAATGCTCAAGTTGGGAATCTCAGGATCTGCAACCGTCTTCAAACGGTCCCATATCTCGTCGGTCGACATTAGCCATCTCTCCTTCCGGTACTAGTTACCAGCCGCTCAAGGGCGCGATCTCCCGCACACTCGTCATTTCCTTCCATAAGGGGAAAAAGGATTCGGCGTGTTGGCCTAATCGACCATTGCTTTCTGCCTGAGGAATAACCCTGGTGTGCCAAGGTAAACCCAAAGACTCATACTTCCCTTGAAGACGCGTAACCCATTTTTGCGGTAGCCCACGGGCGGTTTCGTCCAAATGCCACAAATCTAAACCCGGTTTAGTCTCTTCCCACACAAACATATCGCCGATTAGCGCATACACACGGGTTAAAGCCTCCAATATACGCTGCCTAGCGCTTTGACCACCCAACACCAAAGTGTCTACCCAGCTCTCAAAGTGTTGCAAATGATACATCTTTTCTTGCCGAATTTTCGTCACAGCCGCCTGCAATGGTTGATATGCAATAAGATTTAGCATTTCCAGGCGCATCTCATCAAACGTCTCATAAACAAAACGGCCCGCTACAAGGTCCGCCCAATCTTGACGGGACATCTCGACTAATTGACAATGTTTCCATTCGCTAGGCGACCTGGCGTACACCCATTGGTCTGCACTATAGCCTCCAAGGTCAGCTACGATATCATAAAGCAACTGCGCATGACCAAGACTATCTTGCGTTATTGAACTCAGCGCCAAGTCTTCTTCCAAGTCCGGCGCCAAGCCCAACCACTCCGATCCGCGGTGCCCCAAAATCCACTCATCATCAGCCACCGGGATCAAAATACGCTGCAATGCCGCACGCTCTGCGTCCGTCAATATCTCCACAATCATCACCGCCCCTTCGTCCGCATGTCGGCAGCCACTTCTTCAATCGTCATGGCCTGTGCCTTGAACCGTTTCCAGTGAGGCGCGTTGTCATAGCCACTCGGCAGCCGGTAACGTTTGTCGGAAGTCGTTGTAGGTAATGCGGCGGTAGCGTCACGGCGGGCCCTCGATATCGCTTGTGACGGCACCACCCACACATCATGCGCATCTTCGCGGCGGCAAAATGTTTCTTTAGCTAATTGTAGCGCAAAGGCTGGCGAGGCAGCACGCAGGCTTCCCACATGCGTTGGAAAGCTTAGGGCATCCGCTTGCACAAAGACTTCGTACACAGGTATTTCTTGCGGATTCATCAAAAGTCCCTCCTTTTGTCATTAAGCAAGAACCGTTCGCGTCTACCCGCGTTATGCGCCTTGATTTTGCAACACTTGACCCGCCTGAAACGCCGCTTCTCTCACCCATCGTTGTTCCGTGTGCGCCTGGCGCCGCAAAGCCAGACGAGCTTGGCTCATTGGACCCGTGTTATGATGAACGACCTCATTAAACCAATTCCAATCGGGGTCCGTGTAATGCCAGACATGGTCGTCAGGATCTTGGTATAGATTGGGGTCGGGAATAACCATAACAATCGCTTGCCACGCGTTCCATGATTTGAACTTTTGCCGCGGTCGCATGAGGTCAGAAGAACCCCTGCGAGCTCAAAAGCCCTACAACTAAATAAGGGGATCTCAAGATGTAACGGGACTAAAGACAATAAAGCGGCCAAGGTGCAGTTTGAAGAAACTAAGGCAATCGGAATTGCCGACCATGTCGCTGGCGTCAGCGGCGGCAGTCGCCCCGGCGCCCGAGTCCCGTTAACGAATAGCGGCTCCCCTTGAGGCGTGGACCCTGCGGTCTTTGGTCCCGTATGGACATAAGAATTGTTGTCTTCCGGCTTAGCCCGCCTTCTAGGAAGCCGAGCTAACGACACTTGACAAGACGTGATCAGAGCGATGGGCTGGTTGTTGGTGCACAATGTGAGATACATTGGCGCGACGAGCACACTTCCGCGTACGGTATTTGTTGTTCCCTTTTTGACTCGCACTCCGATTCCGGATTCCAGACGCCCTGACCCCTGTGACACCTCACAACCTCTTTGGGATGCGCCTAATAATTACAGCCCATTCAAAAAGGACATCATCTTCGTGATGTCCTTTTTACCCGTGACGCGACGTTCGCCGCTTGGTTCTGGGCTTGTTGCACTAATCGCGGTGATGCCGGTGTTTAAGGCGTTCCTTACGGCGCTCTTCGGCCTCATGAAATCGTGCCTGCTCTTCCTCCGTTTCACAAATCAAGGGTGGCACAGGCACTGGCTTCCCCTCTTCATCCAACGCCACAAAGGTTAGATACGCGGTACTCGTTTTTTTCACATCACCCAGATTGAGGTCTTCCCGAAACACATCAACCCCGATTTCCATCGACGTATGTCCCACCCAATTCACTTGGGCTACCAACCGAACCACTTGTCCTACCTTTACCGGGTGGAGAAATTCTAACGAGTCCATAGATGCCGTCACAGCCACCCGTCCAGCATGGCGCCCAGCAGCAATGGCCGCCGCCAAGTCGATCCAATGCATCATTCGTCCGCCCAATATATTGCCCAGCTGGTTTGAGTCTCCGGGCAACACTAACTCCGTCATTTCCGTCCGCGAAAACGCTGGGGTGCGTCGTTCTGTATCCATGAGCGTAAGGTCGTCCTCTCTTTTCAGGTATAGGCCTGTCAACAACAATACATGCTACCATCAACACGGGATGAGGAGGCCAATTATTTGAGTATTAAATCGGGCAAATTTGGCGCACGTCTTAAAAAGGCAAAGCACACCCACGCCTTTCAAAAAAGTCTCAGGGCTCCGACTCTCACCTTATTGACCATTGGTGGCATTATGGGGTCTGGTCTTTTTATGGCCAGTGGCTTAGCAATGCGCATGGCCGGTCCCGTTATTTTAGTATTCTTTGCCGTTGCCGCCGTAGCAATGTATCTTGAAATTTCGGCTTTAGCAGAGATGTCGATCGCATCTCCCACTCCCGGATCTTTTTTAAATTACACCAAACTCGTTTTGGGTCCCGGATGGACATTTGTTGCGGGATGGATCTTCTGGTTCTCAAGTGTGCTGACCATGTCTAGTGAGGTGACAGCAGCCAGTTTGTTTTCCCGGCTATGGTTCCCAAGTATTCCGTTATGGACTTGGTCCTTAGCCTATTCCATTTTCATTGTTGCCGTTAATTTCGTCAGTGTTCGCGGCTTCGGTACGGTTGAAAACATCATGGCAGGGATTAAATCGACGGCAGTCTTATCGTTTTTAATCATTGGCGTCTTATCCGTCACGCATGTCTTACCTATGACGCCGCCCTTGGTTGCACCGCATGGATTCAGTTCGTTACTTCATCATGGAGGTTGGATCCCGAATGGCTGGCTTCATGCCAGTCCCGCCCTATTGCTCGTGCTCTTCGCCTACGCCGGAACCGGTGTCATCGGATTAGCCGCGGCGGAAACAAAAAATCCTACGACCACCATTGCCCGCGCGGTACGGTGGACCGTAGCCTTAATCGTCTTGATGTATATCGGCTCGATGTTCCTAATCCTGAATTTAGTGCCGTGGAATAAAATGTCCTCCCAAATCTCTCCCTTTGTTCTCGCCATCCGCGCCACACACGTCCCATATGGGGGATTCGTCATGAATTTTGTCCTCTTATTTGCCGTGCTGTCCACAATGAATGCCGCACTCTATTCGAATGTCCGTGTCCTTTATGGCTTATCACACGCCCACCAAGCCCCCAAGGTTCTAGGACGTCTCAACGCCAAAGGTATTCCGGCCAATGCGATTTGGATGAGTGCTGGCCTTTTAGCACTCACCATTATTCTAGCCTATGTGCTGCCCCAAAAAGCCTATGCCTATCTCGTCACCGCAACGGGATTTCAAGCCATGTTCATTTGGTTCATGGTTTTGTTGACCCAATTATACTATCGACCCTACTTGCAAAAACACCATCCGGATAGGCTCACATATAAACTATGGGGCTTTCCTTATACCACCTACTTTGTCATCCTCATCGTCTTCATCGCCCTCGCAACCTCTCCGCTCGCTACGGGCGAAGCGATGGGCGCCATCGTGGGATTTGGGGGCATCGTTGTCGCGTGGATTGTCTGGCTGTGGCTCCGCCCACGTATTCTCGCCGCCATCCATAACGAACCCTAATCCTGTTGCACGTCACGTTGACTAATGGATAAATATACTACCCCCACAATAAGGGCGATCCCAAGAACAGCACTGACCACACCATCTCCATATCCCAATCCCGTCATACTTGGCGGTTTGGCTGTCCAATCCGCAAACGACGCCCCTAAAGGTCTGGTCAGCACATAGGCAACCCAAAAAACCCATATTGTGTTGAAACCTAACACGTACGCCACACCCGTTAAAACGAATAAGGCCAAAAATAATAATCCCGAAGGCAAATACCCCAGATGCAGGGTCGTGGCCGTCATGTCCCCTGTGGCGGTCCCCATCGCAAAAGTCGCCAACACCGCCGCCCAATAAAACAACTCGCGTCGTTTCGTATCGATGCGGTGAATCGACACCGTTTTCTCTGTCTTATACCAAGTTCTAAACACCACGGCTAAAACGACCGCAAAGACCGTACTCGACAGATAATAGGGCACGCCTAAAGCTACATGCATGGAATCCGCGACCATCGTCCCAAAAATCGCCACCATCAGAACCACAAACCAGTAAATCGGGGCGATATAACGAGGCGCATGCCATTGCCACACAAACGCGACCACAAACCCCATGAACCCCAATCCAACCGCCAAATAGGGATTCAGGTGATGGACAAGATAATCAGAAGTCGCTTCCCCCATTGCCGTCGTTAACAATTTTAAGACCCAAAAATATGCGGTAATAGCCGGCACTTTATTCAACGACGAGCGCGTGAGCCTCTGGTTAATAAACAAGGACTGGTTCATTCTCCTTGGGGCAAACAAATAACCGAGCCCCGTCCCTCCTTTGCCCGGATAATGGCGGAACCCGCATATCGCAACAAATGTCGTCCGATTCTCGGCTAATAATATCACATGATCCATGGATTGTCGGTGGAGTTCCACAGCGTGCTTGGACAACGCCCTGGATGATTAGACCTGGGCCGTATCGAGCACTGCCACGGCTTCAACATGGTCCGTCCGCGGAAACATGTCCACAGGGGTCACCGCTGTCAACCGATATTCTGGCGACAAAAGCTGCACATCTCGCGCCAGGGTATCCGGATTGCAGCTGATGTAGACAATGCGCGAAGGATGTAATCGCTTTAAACGACTCAGCACATGGCTATCGACGCCTTTGCGCGGGGGATCCATCAGCACGACATCTGGCTTTCGCAAAACGTTCTCATCAATGACATCCTCAACGCGTCCTGTTATCATTTGTATATTGTGCAGGCCATTGAGCGCAAAGTTTTTCCGTGCATCCGAAGCCGCCGCCGAATTCAGTTCAATCGCGTAAACCTTTTGGGCCCGTGCACTAGCCAAAGACGCCAACGTCCCAACGCCCGCATATAGGTCCCACAACACCCCCGTGCTTTCTGGAATATTGTCGAGCGCTAAGCGGTACAACCGCTCAACTTGTTCGGGATTGACTTGGAAAAATGATTCAAAGGAGACATGGAAAGACAGCCCCAATATCTGATCAATGATCGTACTTTGCCCGTGCAATAACCGGGTGGAGGGGCCCAATATACGATTGGTGCGTTCCGTATTGATGTTGAGCCCCACTCCCTTAATATGCGGGTTATCCGCCATCAAATCCCTAGCATACGCGGAAAGATTGGGATCAAAAGCGGTCGCTACAATTAATACAAGCAAGTCCTTGGTCGCACGCGCCGAGCGAATCAACAAATGCCGCAACAAGCCCTGTCCTGTTGTCTCTTGATACGCGGTGAAGTGATAGGGACGGGCCAGTTCCGGAGCACGACGCAGCACCCGATTAATGCCCTCATCTTGAATAAGACACGATGCCAACTCCACTAATTGATGACTGCCCCGTGCATAAAGACCCAAACTGAGCTGCTGCCCTTGCTGGCCCCACGGAAACTGCCCCTTATTGCGGTAATAATCCGGCCTAGTCGCTGGGACAATAGCGAAAAGAGGGGGTTCCGGAATTTTGGCAATCCGTTTGAGGGCCTGCCGCACCCACTCTTGTTTGTATTCCGTTTCCGCACGGTAATCCCAATGTTGAAAACTGCAGCCCCCACATTGCTCAGCGTAGGAGCAAACTGGTGTGATCCGGCTCGAGCTGGGCTCGAGAATGGCCTCGATGCGTCCGTTCGCATACCGCGGCTTCACCTGGGTCACCTGCGCGCGCACCAATTCCCCGGGCAAGGCATCGTCAACGAAAAAGATGCGCCCATCAGGCAAATAGGCTACACCCTGGCCAGACTGCCCCATCCGCTCAATGCGCACGGTGTATGACTCCTCTAAACGGGCTCTCATTGCACCGCTGCCTCCTCAAAAACCATGCTCGATCCCTCATGACGCAACTCAATACCCAATGGCACGGTTAAATTGGTTGGCCCGTGTCCTGCCCAAAATCCCCACCACGCCGGAATTTGATGTTGAAGGGCGAAGTCTTGCACCACCTCACGCACCTGATACCCTCGTTCATCTTGTGAATCGCAGCGCGTCGCTTCGCCAAACACAAGCCCCACCGCGCCTTCAAGACTGCCCGATTGGTACAATTGTTGAAGCATACGGTCCACCCGATAAGGAGCTTCTTGTACTTCCTCTAAGTAGCACACACTCCCTTGCAATGACGGAAAATACGGCGTGCCAATAAGCGATGTCAACACCGCGAGATTGCCGCCTTGCCAACAAGCCTGCGGCAGCTCTAGCACAGACGGCAAAAGCGGTTCTAAGGGGACCGGCCCCAAAGCCGTCATATCCCCTCGCAACACCGCTATAGCCGTCTCGCCATTTATTCCGGTCCAATCGCTTTCCATCATGGGCCCATGAAACGTCACCCAGCCGCACACCGTTTGCCAGAAACTATGGAGGGCCGTCATATCGCTATAGCCTAGAAATATTTTGGGCTTAATATCCCGCCAATCGTACCTAGCCAAATAAGGCAAAACCCGTGCGCTGCCATAGCCCCCACGGGCGGCAAAGATAGCATCGACAGATGGATCATTCACGGCATCCACGATATCTTGCGCACGGTCTACGTCGCGCCCAGCGAAAATCCGGTCCACATCATAGACATGACTTCCCATCGATACCCGGTATCCCCGCTGCTGCAACCAAGCTGCCGTGCGGTCCACGGCGGCTTGGTTGCAGATAGAAGCTGGCGCTACAACGCGGATATGAGCCCCATCGCGCAACCGCTTAGGTTTTTGCATAGTCTGCTATCACGCCTTTAAGAATCGCATTGACCATGTCTGGTTTGGCTTGACCTTTGGTTTGCTTCATGACTTGTCCAACCAAAAATCCTAGCGCCTTTTCCTTGCCATTGAGATAATCTTGAACAACATGAGGGTTGTCCGCCACTACTTGCTGCACAACCGCTTGGATGGCGCCATGGTCCGTAATTTGACTCACACCCATGGCTTCAACGGTCTGTGCAGCCGTTGCACCACTTTCATACATCCGGTCCAAAACCTCTTTAGCCATACGTCCCGATAAGGTGCCGTTCGCAATCAACCGTAACAAATCCGCCAATGCCGCCGGCGTGACGCGAGGCGTCAACCAGGTATCACCATGGGCGTTGAGAAGGCGAGACAAATCGGACAAAATCCAGTTCGTAACTTGGCGTTTGTCCTCATAATGCGTAGTAGCTTCCCGCCAATATTCCCAAAGGGCGCGGTCCCCCACAATGATTTCTGCCTCTTTGGCCGTCACCCCGGCTCGCTGTAACTCCTCGCGCAACACAGTCGGTGCCGGCGGCAAGCTGCGGGCCACCCGCTCAATCGCCTCTTGGGTCAGCACTAAAGGCGGCAGATCGGGCTCGGGAAAGTACCGGTAGTCGTTCGCTTCCTCTTTACTGCGCTGACTGTAGGTGCGACCATTTTGATCGTCAAATCCCCGGGTTTCTTTCACAATCCGTTCGCCTCGCGCGAGCAATTCGGCTTGCCTGGCCACCTCATATTCAATGCCTCTTTGCACATTGCGAATCGAATTGACGTTTTTAATTTCTACCCGCGGCAAGTCTTCCAGCGAACCGACGTAATCATGTGGGCGCAGTGAGACATTCGCATCACAGCGCATGGAGCCCTCCTCCATCCGCAAATCGGAGATGTCGAGATAACTTAGCACGTTGCGCAGCTCCGTTAAGTATAACCGCGCTTCATCAGCCGAGCGCATATCCGGTTCCGACACAATTTCAATTAAGGGCACGCCCGCACGATTAAGGTCCACCAACGACCCCTTGGAATCCCCCAGACGTATTCCCAAATGGTTGAGCTTCCCCGCGTCTTCTTCCATGTGAATACGGCGTACCGTCACCTCTTTCACCACATGCCCATCCACAATAATAGGCACAGCACCATACTCCGCTAAAGGTTGATCATATTGCGAAATTTGGTAGGCTTTAGGAAGGTCAGGATAGAAGTACTGCTTGCGGTCAAATTTTGAAAAGGGATGCACCGTACACCGTAAAGCCAGAGCGGCCTTAACAGCGTAGGCTACCGCCTCTTCGTTGAGCACCGGCAAGACCCCAGGCATCCCTAAGCATACCGGACAGGTATGGGTATTGGGTTCGGCCCCAAAAGACGCCGAACAAGAACAAAATAGCTTAGACTGGGTTTTCAGCTCGACATGTACTTCCAGTCCAATAATCACATCATACCCGCTATTCATGCCTCGCCTCCTAAACCTGGCCACGTTGAAGATGGCCACAACTCTTCAAAGCCGCGCGCAACCTGCAACAGGCGGTCCTCTCCCATCACCGGCCCCAACCACTGAATCCCCACCGGCAGTCCATCAGCCAACCCCGCTGGAGTAGATATGGCCGGAATTCCCGCCAAGTTGGCGGTTACGGTGTAGACGTCTGATAAATACATTTGCAAAGGATCGCTGCTCTTTTCGCCAAAGCGAAAGGCAACGTCTGGCGTTGTAGGCGTGAGAATAACGTCCACCAAGGCAAAAGCTTGCTCGAAGTCTTTCCGAATCAACGTCCGGACTTTCTGCGCTTTAAGATAATAGGCATCATAATATCCCGCAGACAGCGCGTGCGTACCTAAAAGAATGCGGCGTTTAACTTCCGGTCCAAAGCCCTGGGCTCGAGTGTTTTCATACATCTCTAGTAAATCGGCCCCTGATGCCCGGTAGCCATAGCGTACCCCATCAAAGCGCGAGAGATTGCTCGACGCCTCAGCGGGCGCGATCAAATAATAGGTGGCAATCGCATACGCTGTATGCGGCAACGATACTTCGACCACAGAAGCCCCTTGGGCCTCCAATTGCGTGATGACGTCTTGCAGGCGTTGGGCCACCACGCCGCCAAGGTCAGCCGAGAGATATTCTTTGGGAACTCCCACACGAAGCCCCTTCCAATCCACCGGACCCTCTGATACCCGCGCTGTTTCAGCACGCATGGAGGTGGCGTCCAACGGATCATATCCCGCAATAATATCGTAGAGCAATGCGACATCGTCCACACTCCGGGCCAAAGGACCGATCTGGTCGAGGCTCGATGCATAGGCGATCAGTCCATATCGCGACACCCGCCCATAACTCGGTTTCAGCCCCGTCACGCCACAGTAACTCGCCGGCTGGCGAATCGAGCCCCCCGTATCCGAACCCAAGGCGATAGGCACCATCCGTGCCGCAACAGCCGCGGCCGAACCACCACTCGAACCGCCGGGCACGCGACTTAAATCCCATGGATTATGGGTCAGTTGATACGCGGAATGCTCTGTGGAAGACCCCATGGCAAACTCATCCATATTGGTCTTGCCCACAATAATGGCGCCTGCCGCCTTCAAACGGTTAACCACAGTGGCATTATAAGGTGCCATAAATCCTTCTAAAATCTTCGAAGCTGCCGTGGTGGGCATGTCCATTGTGGTCATATTGTCTTTCACCGCTACCGGCACTCCCGCCAGCGGCATCTGTTGCCGTTCGTCGTCGGAGAGCGCATCAATTGCTCGCGCTTGGTTCAGGGCTCCTTGCACGTCAAGATGCAAAAAAGCTCCTACTAGGGGTTCCAATGCCGTAATGCGGTCGGCAACTTCCCTGACACATTCAGTGGCCGACATTTCTTTGCGATGGACCCTTTGGGAAATTTCCGTAGCCGTCATGTCATAAGCCCGCATTAGGCGTCGCCTCCATCCATAATCCGCGGTACACCAAACATATGATCGCGGGGATCGGGCGCATTCTTTAACGCAGCATCTACTGGCAAAGATGGCTTGACCTCATCGGCCCTCAAAGGCATAGCCAATCCCATAACGTGCATCGTCGGCTCAACAGTGTCCGTATCCAATTGGCTCAACTGTGCCACATACTCCAACACCCGGTCTAAATCTTGGGTTATTTGGGCAATCTCGTCCGATTCTACGCGCAAGCGCGCAAGGCGTGCAACATGTTTGACTTGTATTTCCGACAAAGCCACAGCATATCCCTCCATAACCTCCAAAGTATACCATGCTTGGAATGAGAGTAAAAAGCTTGACGAGATAAGGGCCCCGTTGCGATTTTCCACGCCCAACCCCCGCGTTATAATGAAGACCATGAGGTACCCCGCAGGAATAACTTGAGCACCTTATAAAGAAAAAAAGGAGCCGATCTTGATGCGCCAAAGGGCGTTGCCCTTCGTTATCGCCGGATTGTGCGTGGCCGTCTTCTTTTACTTTTTTCCACGCCGAACAGAATCTTTAACCCTAACTCGGACCGGCCCCGTCACCCACTTAGGCGAGAGTTTCGATGCAGGCTTTATTGAAATTACCGTGGACTCCGTCACCTTTGAAGATCCTCAAACGTCTTCAAGCGTCGTGCCTTCTGTGGCGCTTCCCGCGGCATTACGCGTAGGAGACACGGTAACCGCAATGGGCCAATGGACGGCCAATATGCCGTGGTGGCAAACGCACCCTGCACCGCCGGAAGTTGTCACGCTAATCGCCATTCGCCGCGCAACATCCCGCTAGCTCTTGACTCGCGATAAAGAAACCCGGACCTCTTCCTTTCAGAAGACGTCCGGGCTTGTAACGCTTTTCCTTAACGAAAATGACAAGCGACCCAATGATCGGGTTCCGATTCTTTAAGGACCGGCCGCTCCACGCGACACTTTTCTTGCGCGATGGGGCACCGTGTATGAAACCGGCATCCAGACGGTGGATTCACAGGGCTTGGCACATCCCCTTGTAAAATGATGCGCTCCCGTTTGATATCGGGATTGGGAATGGGAATGGCAGAAAACAACGCCTCGGTATAGGGATGAAGCGGTTTACGGTAGATATCTTCAGAACTAGCAATTTCCGCCATAGCTCCTAAATACATTACACCGACCCGGTCGGAAATATGCCGAATAACGTTCAAACCATGGGCGATAAACAGGTACGTTAGCCCAAATTCCGCCTGCAAGTCTTCCAACAAGTTGAGAATCTGAGACTGAATGGACACATCCAACGCCGATACAGGTTCGTCCGCCACAATCAGCTTAGGATTTAGTGCCAATGCCCGGGCGATCCCAATACGCTGACGCTGGCCCCCAGAAAACTCATGCGGATACCGACGCATATGATAAGACGCCAATCCGACCACATCCAGCAATTCCCGCACCCGCGCTTCGCGTTCTTTGCGGTTGCCCATGTGGTGAATCACCAACGGTTCTTCAATGATTTGTTCCACCGACATGCGCGGGTTTAAGGAGCCAAAGGGATCTTGAAAGATAATTTGCATCTGCCGACGCAAAGCCCGCATTTGCTGCTTGTTGTAATGCGTAATGTCTTGCCCTTCAAACTTTATTGTGCCCGATGTGGGTTCAATAAGACGCAATACCGCCCGGCCAGTGGTCGTTTTTCCACAACCGGATTCTCCCACTAACCCCAATGTCTCACCGCGACGCAAATCAAAACTAACGCCATCCACCGCTTTGACATGGCCCACCACCCGCGAAAACAATCCTCCCGTAATGGGAAAATATTTCGTCAGATCACGAACTTCCATTAAGACTTCATGCGGCTGGTTTTCCATCACAGCACTCATGAGGCTACCTCCTTACCCGAGCCATCCGTCGGGGGATCGACATGTTGGGGATCCACATGCATCCAGCAGCTCACCTTACGTCCCTCCGACACCGCCGTGAGTGTTGGCGCCTTCTCGCGGCATACATCCATGGCTTTGGGACACCGCGGCGCAAATGTACACCCTTTCGGCAAGTGCAACGGATTTGGCACGGTCCCATCGATGACGTGAAGTTTCTCACTTGTGGGCTGATCCAAACGCGGGATCGATTCTAACAGACCTTGCGTATAAGGATGCAAAGGCTCTCGAAAGAGATCCACCGTAGGACTTTCTTCTACAATCTTCCCGGCATACATCACGACGACACGGTCAGCCATTTCCGCAACCACACCCAGATCGTGCGTAATCAGCATAATCGCCGTGTGAAATTCACGTTTCAACTTGCGCATGAGGTCCAAAATCTGCGCCTGAATGGTCACATCCAATGCCGTGGTAGGCTCGTCCGCGATAAGCAAGGAGGGATTACAAGACATAGCCATCGCAATCATCACCCGCTGCCGCATTCCCCCTGACATCTGGTGCGGATATTCATGCGCCCTTTTTTCCGGTGAAGGAATACCCACTTCCCGCAACATCTCGACAGCTCGTTCCCATGCTTTCCGCTTGTCAAGCTTTTGATGCAATATCACGGCTTCTGCAATCTGATCGCCTATGGTGTAAACGGGATTGAGCGACGTCATGGGCTCTTGAAAGATCATGGCAATCTGGTTGCCACGAATTTTGCGCATTTCATCCGGACTCTTCTTTAAAAGATCCTCGCCTTGAAAAAGAATTTCGCCGCCCACGATCTTACCGGGAGGTGAGGGAATTAATTGCATAATAGATAGCGATGTCACGCTTTTGCCGCAACCTGACTCTCCGACCACAGCGAGCGTTTCTTCTGAATCGATATAAAAGCTCACCTGATCCACGGACTTAACCGGACCGTCTTCCGTGAAAAAGTAGGTGCTTAAATTCTTTACGTCCAGTACCCTATGCGGCACACCGCTCTCTCCTTCCCACTGGCCCCTGCTATAAAAACCCTGACAGAATCCGACAACTTAACGACCCTATTATACGGGCTGCTTTTATCACCTGCAATGGTCTTGCCTTCCTGCCTTAACCGTTAACGGCCGTCGTCTGATCCGGTCAACGGACTGCCTGATTTCGCCATCCACTCCAAAAATTCCTGCTCACTCATAATCGGCACAGATAATTCCAATGCCTTCGCCACTTTCGATCCGGGTTTGTCGCCCGCAATCACTAGGGCCGTGCGCCTCGATACCGATGATGCCACTTTGCCACCAGCTTGGGTAATCCACGCTTCTAATTGTTTTCTGGGCATTTGCCCAAATGTTCCCGTCACGACAATGGTTTTCCCGGTCACTGGGGTTTCTTTCATCACGGCCTGCTGCTCAGTCATGTTCACCCCTAGCTGCCGGAGATTCGCAATGACCTCCCGGTTAAGGGGTTGGGCAAAGAAATGCACAACGCTATTGGCAATCGTCTCCCCAATTTCAGATACGGCTATCAGGTCTTCAGCGGATGCAGACGCTAACTTGTCCATAGTGTGAAAATGGCTTGCCAAGAGGGTCGCTACACGCTGTCCCACAAAGCGCATCCCCAAAGCAAAAATTAAACGGTGAAGCGGCTGGCTCTTGCTGTCTTCGATGCTGCGCAATAAATTCGTAGCAGACATCTCGCCAAATCGCGGCAACGCCGTAAGATCTGCCCGTGACAAACGATAGAGATCGTCCACGCGGCGCACCAGGCCCGCGGATAGGAGCAAGTCTACCGTTTTGTCGCCTAACCCCTCAATATCCATCGCATCACGGGAACCAAAATGAATCAGGCTTTCGCGCAATTGAGCAGGACACGCCATTCCTCCAGTGCATCGGTAGGCCGATTCGCCAGGAAGCCGTACCACTTCCGACCCGCACACGGGACATACCTGCGGAAACACAAACGGTACCGCATCTTTAGGCCGCAGTGTCTTTTCAACGCGAACAACCTCCGGGATAATTTCCCCCGCTTTACGGACGTAAACCGAGTCTCCTACCCGAATATCCCGCTCCCGGATGATATCTTCGTTGTGCAATGAGGCCCGACTGACTGTGGTCTGGGCCACCGTAACCGGCTGCAAAATAGCCGTCGGTGTGAGCACCCCCGTGCGACCGACGGATATTTCAATGTCTTTGACTACCGTCAGGACTTCTTCCGGCGGAAACTTGTAAGCGACGGCCCACCGTGGCGCCTTTTGCGTTTCTCCTAATTGATCTTGCAGCGCTAAATCATCGAGTTTGATAACCAAACCATCTGTGTCATAATTCAGCGGCTGTCTGGCCGTCGACCAGTGCTGGACATACGAAATAATCTGATCCACGCTGTCACAGCGCTGAAAATGCGGTTCAACCGGAAGTCCGGCCTCCCGTAAAAATTCCAAGGCTGCATGTTGTGTAGCAATCACGGGATGTGGGGCATCGGCTACCCACTGCCGAATTTGATAAAAAAACGCGGCAAGTTCACGTTCCGCTGTAACTTGGGGATCAAGCTGACGCAACGAGCCCGCCGCCGCATTGCGGGGATTGGCAAAAAGCGGCTGTCCTTCTTCTTCGCGCCGATTGTTCAGTGCTTCAAACGCTGTCCGCGGCATATAGACCTCTCCGCGGATTTCCATACTGACCGGGGTAGCAAGGGTCTGTGGAATGGCATGGATCATGCGCACGTTGGCGGTAACATCTTCCCCCGTGCTCCCATCTCCGCGGGTCGCCGCCTGAATCAAATGACCGTCTTGATACGTCACGACGACGCTTAATCCATCAATTTTTAATTCAGCGGTAAAAGCTGGATCCGCCAGGCCTAAAGAGGACGCAACTCGGAGATAAAAATCTCGGAGTTCTTCTTCGCTATGCACATTGTTAAGGCTAAGCACACGGGGGGAAAAATGAACCACACCCAGCTGAGGGTTCGCTGAGCCGCCCACTTGCCTAGTTACCGAGGTTTGTGAACGCCATTGGGGGTAATCGCGTTCCAACGCGGACAATTCCTGAACAAGACTGTCATATTCCGCATCCGTAATTTCCGGGGCATCCAGATCATAATAGCGATGATTGTGATAGGCAATCGCTTCTTGAAGTTGCCGGATGCGGTGCTCAATTGCGCTTGCGTCCGAAGCCATTAAACGCTTTCCGCTCCTTCACGGCTGAGTTGGGCGAACCGGGCAAGAAATGAGCGAACGCCTCCACCGGGAAATGCTATCGTCAATTCAAGGTTGTCCCCTTCACCCCGCATTGCCACAATGGTCCCCCAGCCAAAACGGGGATGCCGCACCTTTTCTCCAATCACTAATCCTGTCAATTGATGGTCTTTCTGCGTCATGGCCCGATCCGCAGGGGCAACGCGTTTGGGCATATCCACCAAGGATGAAGGAATTTCCGCAATGAACCGTGAGACTGGATTTTGTTGAGTCCGCCCAAGCATTGTTCGGGTTTTCGCGTACGACAAGTACAATTCGTCTTGAGCGCGGGTAATGCCTACATACATGAGTCGCCGTTCCTCTTCCAAATTGCCTTCGTCAATCGATCGCATGTGGGGGCATATACCTTCCTCCAATCCCCCAATAATCACAACAGGAAACTCCAACCCTTTTGCACTGTGCAACGTCATCAACCACACGCCGCCACTATCTTCTTGCGTTTGATCCCAGTCTGAGACCAACGCGACTTGGGCTAGAAATTCGCCGAGGTCATGGGTTCCTTGATCATCTTCAAACCGCTTAGCTTCGGATAGCAACTCCCCGATATTTTCCATGCGGTCTTGCGCTTCGCGGCTATGATCCATACGAAATAGAGCCATAATGCCACTTTCTTCTGCCACGCGCTGGGTCAAGTCTGCCAACGACCCCTCTAATCCTGATTGCCAGCTCTCGAAGAGCCGATGTAACTCGCGACAGGCTTTCTGCGCCTGTGATGACAACCCCGTCACCGAGGACGCTTCCCCCAATGCTTCATACAGAGACAGACCGTTGGCTTGCTGATAGGCTCGAATCTTTTCAATCGCAACGTCGCCAATTCCGCGACGAGGAAAATTGATAATGCGCGCTAACGAAAAGTCATCTTGGCGATTAAAAAGCACCTTTAGGTACGCCAATAAGTCTTTAACTTCTTTTCGTTCGTAAAACCGCTTCCCTCCCACTAACCGGTACGCAATGCCCGCCCGGGCCAACGCCATTTCATAGGCTCGAGACTGCGCGTTAGTTCGGTACAATACTGCACATTCGGACAAACTATGTCCACGGCGCACCGCTTCGTGAATCATTTCGGCGGCAAACCACGCCTCAGACTCCTCATCTGGGGCTTCGTAAAGCCGGATTTTGCGCCCCTCACCTTTTGTTGTCCATAATTTTTTCCCCAAACGCTCGGCATTATGTGCCACCACCGCATTGGCCGCATCTAAAATAGTTTGGGTCGAGCGGTAATTTTGTTCTAGGCGAATAATATGTGCCCCCGGAAAATCCCGTTGGAATTCCAAAATATTGCGCATATCGGCGCCACGCCACCCATAAATGGCTTGATCATCATCACCAACCGCACATAAATTCTGCCGGGCACGCGCTAAATGCTGAATCAATCGGTACTGGGCAAGGTTCGTATCTTGATATTCGTCGACAAAAACATAATGAAAACGCTTGTGATAGTGCTCTAACACATCCGGAAATTGGTCGAAGAGCTTCACCGTGAGATAGATAAGGTCATCGAAGTCTAATGCATTGAGCATCTTCAAACGCGTCTGATACTGCTTGTACACTTGTTGCACTTTCTCGTCCACAAATGTCGCCGACGGGTAGTTGTCCGGCGCGATAAAGCCATTTTTCGCACGACTGATGGCATGGACAAATTGCGCAGCGGGCCACTGCTTGTCATCCCAGCCCCATTCTTTAATAATGTCCTTAATCAAGCCTTTGGTATCATCCGTGTCATAAACCAAAAACTGCGGTCCGTATCCCAACCGTTGAATGTCTTGACGCAGAATACGAATCGCAATCGCATGGAAGGTCCCGACCCACATCGAACGGGCTTCTTCACCAACCAACTTGTCAATCCGTTCTTTCATTTCACGAGCGGCTTTATTCGTAAACGTAAAGGCTAATATCTGGCTTGGGTATACGTGGTGATTTTGTAAAAGGTGGGCAATACGATAAGTCAAGGTGCGTGTTTTTCCGCTGCCAGCTCCCGCAAGTAGCAGCAATGGTCCTTCAGTGATTTCACATGCTTCACGTTGTTGCTCATTCAATTCTTGCAGTAAATCCATGGCAGCCTCCCGTAACTTCCTCAACTGCCATTATAGCACGGATACTACGCGTCTAATGGAATGACGCATAATTGCTGCAGGCATAGGACAGACTGGAATCTTCGGGCGCAATCAACACTCGCCGCCTGGCGCAGTGGGCTTTGCTGGGGTTCCCTCCATTCAGAGGCGAGTTTAGCAACGTCCCTTGTATAGACGCGACCAACGCTGTCAGTTCATCCTCAGCCACTTTTGTATTCGGCAAGCAATACCAAATGTCTAAGGATTGTGTATCGTGCCAGGCATAGCCCTTAACCCGTCCATGCTCACTAAACCCGGCTTCTGCCAACAACACTTCCACCCGCATGACTACACCGCCTTACCACAGTAGTGTGTTAAAGTTTTAAGACAAAAAATTATCGGGCTTTCGCCAATCGGTCCAATACGAGACGATAGCCATCCGCGCCAAATGCCAGGGCTCTCTTGACTCGAGAAATCGTAGCCGACGAGGCACCTGTCAAACGAGCAATGTCTTCGTACGTCTGCCCCTGATCCAACAACTGCGCCACCGCAAGGCGCTGGGCAATGGACTGCAGTTCTTGAACGGTTAGCAAATCTTCAAAGAACGCCAAGCATTCCTCCTCGGCCTCCAGGGCCAAGAACGCTTGACACAACATGGCCGTTTCCTTGGTACGAAGCTTTGCATTCATAAAGGACACTCCTATCACCATTATCATGGTCCGTTGTCTTTTCACTATAGCCTATTTTTAGCCAGAGTCAACGACCTCGCATAAAGGAGCGTCACTTGGTGGTAGGCACAATCCGTACAAGCAATGTGCCAACCACATTTTACGCTATTGCACATGGTCACTCCCTCGCCTTCCTGCAGCAAGAGACATGGCAATTTCACGCAGCTTGCGCCTGATGCGTGGCGTCGTGATCGACGATTACCCACGCACACTGGTCGTAAGGTTTACTCATTTACCCGGTCCCCGCGAGCTGATACCTTTCTGACGCAACAAACGCCCCCAAACCACCTATCTAGAGTAAGGAGGTTTAAGCTGCTTGCTGTCAATCTATGAGGATCTCTGATAATATGTTATTAGGTGATTGTATTATGGATGAGCAGTTTGTCAGCATCGGCAAGGCGGCCAAGATGCTCGGTATGAGCATCGACGGACTCCGGAAGTGGGAACGCGAAGGGCGCCTGATTCCGGTGCGTACCGTGACGAATCATCGGCGCTATCGGGTCGCGGACTTACGCGCCCTGATGCACGAGGATGCGCCTGATGTTGCTAAGGATACTCGTTGTCTCCTCTATGCCCGCGGCTCGACCACAAAACAACAAGACGCGGGGAACTTGGATGGTCAACTCGGGCGGTTAACCGCGTTCGCTACGGAGCAGCGATGGACTGTGGTGGCGGCTCTTACCGATGTCGCGAGCGGCTTGAATGAAAAACGGCGGGGTCTCCATCGGTTGCTGGATCTTGCTCAGCAACACCAAGCGGGCATCGTGGCTGTGGAGTCCCAGGATCGATTGGCGCGCTTCGGGTTTACTTATCTGGAAAGTTACCTGCACGCCTTTGGCGTGCGTGTTGTCGTCATGGAACACACGGTGAAAGACGATCAGCAGGAACTCGTGGAGGACTTGATTGCCATTACCACGTCGTTCTCGGCCCGCATTTATGGCAAACGCGGAGGGAAAAAGATGGGGTCGACCGTGCGTCAAGCGATGGCGACCTTAGCTCAGGAAGGAGTCCCCGAATGAAGACGACCATTTTGGGTGTCTTGCTCGATGTCACGCCCGATCAGGACACGGCGTTACGCCGTTTGATGCGCAAATATGGGTTCATGCTACGGTTTGCCTTTCAACGCTTGGTTGGAGGACTACAAAACATCGGCGGTTTGGAACGTCACTGTGCCAGTGAAACGGAGTTGCCGCTGCGTTACGCCAAAGATGCGGTGCAAGAAGCGCAAGACCTCATTCGGGCCCGCCATCAAGCCATGAAAGACGGGGCGACTTTATGGACGCAACGCGTGAAAAAAACCCGAGAACGGTTGACCGCACTCCGGGCCTCCCCGCATCCGAATGCCCGCCGCATTGCGGGACAAGAACGTAAGCTCACGCATCAAGAAGCCCAGCAAGCGTTTTATCAACAGCATGTCGAGGCAGGCACCTTTCCTCCCGTGGTGTTTGGCACAAAAAAACGGTGGTTGGATCGGTTCAAGACTCTCGATGACCCCCTCGCCGAACAGGAACGCCAGCAGGCGTGGCGGGAAGAATGGGACGAGAGCCGGAATGGTCGGCTGTCAGCGCGTGGGGATCGAACCAAAAGAGGCAATCCCCTCCTGCGCGTCCGCGCAGGAACCGACCATTGGATCTTAGAAATCTCTCTCGATTGCCTCAAACCGGGCAACCCCGACGCCAAAGTCCCTCGGTATGAGAAACTGGAGATCCCTCTCTATATTGCGCGGAAGGTGTCCAAGAAAACCGGCCAAGTCCATGGCCGGGATTATGAGGGGCTGCTGCGTCGGGTGCTCGCCGCCGGCGACCCCTATCAAGTCGAAATTCTCCGACGTCAAGGACGGTATCAGGTCCGCGTGACCGTCGAAGAAGTCCCCGCGCCCATACAGACCGATCCGCGTCATGGCTGGGTGGGAGTGGATACCAACAGCACCTTTTTGGCGCTCTGTCACGTGTTGCCGAACGGCAACGCCTGCGCCTTCGCGACGATCGGGGACCCCCGTCTCTTCGATGTCCGATCGACCCAACGCGACGCGTTGGTGGGAGGTCTCGCGGTCGAGACCGTTCAGTGGGCTAAGGCTCGTGGAGCGGAACTGGTCGTGGAAGACTTGCAGTTCATCCATGATCGGGATGTGAGCGCCAAGTTTAACCGCGTGACGCACCAGTTTAATTACCGGGCCTTGCTGACAGCGGTCGAACGACAGGCCGCGCGGGAAGGCGTCGCCTTGCGGAAAGTCAAACCAGCTTATACCTCGATTATCGGGCGGTTCAAGTATCAGCCGCAATACGGGATAAGCGTGCATCACGCCGCGGCCCTCGTGATCGGACGACGAGGCGGACTGAAAGTCCGCCGAGAAAACGTCCCGAAAGCCTTGCGGCTCTGGATGCAAGACCGCGATCAATGGAACGACCCCACTTATCGGAAAAATGATTGGAGTGCATGGGCTCGGATTAAACGGATCATGACGAAGACGTTGGCATCGCACCATCAGTATTTGAGTGCCTGGTTAGGGTATCGCAAGACGTTATTCTCCGAATGACCCATATCGCATTCCCCCGTCGCCACCACGTGGCGAAAGGAGCGACGGGGCATCTTGATGAGGGCCCAGTAACACTGGGGCTCAGGGCACCACCGACGGGACACCGATGGGAGTTTCCTGCCATCCTTCTCCTGCCGGGATCTTGAGCGGTGCGTGGGGGGAAAACATCCCCACGCGATGGGGCGGAAGCCACCCCCGAGCAGACGAATCCTGTGAGGACTGCGGGTCCCGTTAGGGGCCGAGAAAAGCCCAAAAGAGATTATCGTAGGTTTTTTTAACCAGGACTGAGGACGTTCATGAATTTGGGATTCCATCCCTGTGGTACTAAAGAAAATTTTTATTTCCTTTTCCGTATGGAAACACCAGCCTGCCGTATCCTGGTTGCTGACGGGGTTCTGCCCGAACATGGGCTCGCGATATCGACCCCAGCCTTATTCGCTTCCCGACCCACTTTTTGTCGCAGAGGACCCCTGCCCCCCACTCATCGAAGAGGACGCCCCGCTGGACGTGGAGGAAGAACTCGTGCCGCCTGATGCATTACCTCCTGACGCACTGCTGGATGAACTCGTCGCCATCTTCATAAGACTCGCCTTTACTGCGGTATCAATAATCTGTGTCACCTTAGATGTACTCATGGCCTTTGTGACATCCATTTCCAAGGTCTTTTGAAACGTAGGACTATTGACCACCATGAGTAAGGCTTTCTCCATGGTGGACTGGCCAGCCGGCGTCATCAACGCTTGTTGCAACTGCGACGTGGAAACCGTTTCCGCTATCATTTTTTGCATTTTCGGTGTTTCCATCTCATCGCGAACAGCTTTTTGAATTTGCATAGAGGGTTCCGTCCCGCCTGAAGCCCCAGATGCTCCCCCCGAGCTCCCTGATGACGCACCGCTCGCAGACGAGGAACTGCCCGAGCTAGCAGTGCCCTCCGTTTGATTCGTTGAGGCTGTACTGCCATGTTCTGGGGCGGGAGCTCCCATGGTAAAGCTGCAGCCCGCAGCAGTCCACAGCAGCAATCCCGTAGCCGTTACCATGAAGGTCTTACGAAGCCCATTGTGCACTAGTGGCACCTCCGAACAGTTTCATGTGTTCAGAATGCCCCATTAACCTAAAATTTACTCTAACGCCTCAAGCGCAATATCGTGCCGCATGCAGCTGAAAGGAAAATCAATGGCGGTCACTTGCTGGTAACTGTGGCGCCGCGCCTCGGAAATGCTGGCTCCAAGTCCTACAACCGTCAATACCCGCCCACCATTCGCTTGAAGTTGTCCCTTCGGATCACGGCGAGTCGCCGCTTGGAAGACAATCGCCTCTTCTGTCGGCGTTATCGCGAGCGGCTGCCCACGCCGAGGGGTTTTCGGGTAGCCGTCAGAGGCTAGCACGACCGCGACGGCCGCACGGGCGGGTTCGGGCAATGTTTGAGCATGTAAGTGCCCTTGGCCCAATTCCCACCACCACTGAATCCAGTCCACATCCAAAATCGGAATAATAACCTCCGTTTCGGGATCGCCCATCCTCACATTAAACTCGAGCACCATGGGACCTTGCGCCGTCATCATAATACCGACGTACAACACACCGCGGTAAAGTAAATGGTCTTTTTGGATTGCTTGCATCAAGGGGTCGAGCACGGCGGTTTGAATCGCCTTTCGGTCTGCATCCGTCAGCCACGTGACGGGCGCATACGCCCCCATGCCGCCGGTATTGGGACTCTGCGGATCTTCGCTTAAGCGCTTATAATCTTGGGCTAATGGCATCCATACATAGTCTTGGCCATTCGTCAAAATATGCACCGAGACCTCACGTCCGACAAGACAAGCTTCGGCAATCACCCCATCGTCATAAACCGTCGGATCCTCCGACCACTCCGCAATAGCTTTTTTGGCCACTGTCTCGTCAGCCGCTACCACGACCCCCTTGCCTTGCGCCAAGCGGCTTTGCTTAAGTACCAAGGGCCACTCAGCATATTGCGCAGTGTAGGCGGCCAACGCGCTAGGTTCATGAAATAATGTCCAACGAGCAGTTGGAATGTGATGACGGTCCATAAACTCTTTAGCAAACGCCTTGCTGCTCTCCAGTCTGGCTGCTTCTTTGGAAGGCCCCACCACAACATGGCCTTGAGCTCGCAAGTGGTCCGACAAGCCTTCGGCTAAAGGGCCTTCCGGTCCAATGATGACCAACAACGGCCCGGACTGCTGACTTGCCCACTGCACAATATCGGCTACGGTGTCCAATCCGAGGCATGAAGCCCACTGTTCCATACCCGGGTTCCCGGGAGCTGCATACAACGGCACCTGGGGCGCTTGTTGCGCTAACCCCCACAAAATCGCATGCTCGCGAGCGCCTGATCCGATCACCACAATCCCTTGCATATCGCGTAAAGCTAGCATGACCATCGCCTCCTGTTCCTTGCGCACTTTTTAATGCCGAAAATGGCGCTCTCCCGTAAAGAACAGGGGAATTCCATGGGCGTTAGCGGCGTCAATGGACTCGTTATCCCGCACCGAGCCACCTGGCTGAATTACAAGCCCAATGCGGTGCTTCGCGGCTTCTTCCATCACATCCCCAAACGGGAAAAAGGCATCGGATGCCAAAACGGCGCCATGGGCCTTATCACCCGCTTGAGCCAGTGCTTGCCTGGCCGCATCAATGCGGTTCGTTTGCCCTCCACCTATTCCCACGGTCATGCCCTCGTTCACAACAACAATCGCATTCGACTTCACAAATCCCACAGTTGCCCAAGCTAGCGTAATATCCTGTTCGTATTCTGCCAGTGATACCGCCGGTCCCGCCACTTGCTTTAGCGACTGCCACGGAACGGTAATACGGTCGCGCTCCTGGACCAAAAATCCACCGGTTACCGTGCGAATTTCCTCTGACTGCTCGGGCAACACAAAGGGCATCTCCAGTACTCGCACATTCTTTTTGGCGCTCAACACCTTTAAAGCCTCATCCGTAAATCCTTCCGCAATGATAACTTCCAAAAAAATCTCCGTGAGGCGGTTGGCCAATGGCGCATCCACGATGCCATTTAAGGCCACAATGCCTCCAAAGATCGATACCGGATCGGCCTGATACGCTTTCTCATATGCCTCAGCGAGGCTTTGCCCCACCCCCGCGCCGCAGGGCGTCTGATGCTTCACCGCCACCGCAGCCGGTGCCGTCAACGTCGCGGCTAGACGCCAAGCGGTGTCAGCATCCGCTAAATTGTTATAAGACAAGGCTTTCCCTTGATGAAGCTTTGCACTCTGAAATCCGACGTCCCGTGTCTGGGCATAAAACCCCGCGCGTTGATGAGGATTTTCTCCATAACGCAACATGCCCGATTTGCGGCCTGCCACGACGTATAGTTCCGGTAGCTCCGCTTGGTGGCCTTCCCAATCCCCAAAACTCTGCGCAATTAAAGCATCATAGTACGCAACATGGTTAAAGGCCTGATAGGCCCACCGCCGCCTCTCTTCCACTGTCACGGCATGAAGCGGCTTGGCCAGAACGGTGGCATATTGACTAGGATCAACCACCACGGCCACGTGCTGGAAGTTCTTGGCCGCAGCCCGAATCAAAGCGACGCCACCAATATCAATTTTTTCAATTAGGGTGGCTTGATCCGCCCCTTGGTTGAGAAATGCCTCAAAGGGATACAAGTTCACAACGACCGCCACCACATGGGGTGCGTCAACTTTTTGACGGTCGGTAACATCGTCAGGGGTTTCCCGTGATAAAATTCCCGCATAAATGCGCGGGTGCAGTGTTTTCACGCGGCCGCCTAATATCTCTGTAAAACCCGTCAGGTCTTCCAACGACTTGACGGTTAAGCCGTGATCTCGTAAGTATTGATAAGTTCCGCCACTCGCTAACAACCCAATGCCTTGATCCACAAACCCCTGGGCTAATTCCACGATACCCGTCTTATCACTAACGCTTAATAATGCCCATTGATCCACGATTTAGACTCCTCCCAGATTACATGTTCTCCTTCAAGATGAACGATCCCCTTGTCGACCGCCTCCACAATTCGAGGATACAGACGGTGCTCATGATGCTGAATACGTTCCCGCAAGTCGTCCAACGTATCTTCGCGGTACCGTGGTACCGCCGCCTGTGCGATGATTGGGCCCGTGTCATGGCCATCATCCACAAAATGGACTGTAACCCCGGTCCAAAACACGCCATGAGCAAAAGCTTGCTCGATGGCATTAAGACCCGGAAACGAAGGCAGCAAGGCGGGATGCAAGTTGACGGCCCGCCCCCTGTAGTGGGCGATGACTTCAGGGCCCAACCAACGCAAGTACCCTGCCAACGCCAATGCCTCAATGTTTTCTTTTTGCAAAACCGCTAACAAAGCTGCATCAAAAGCTTGTCGACTTTCATACGCTTTCGGAAGTAAAACAACCTGAGGCACGTGATATTTTTCGGCTACCTCGAGCGCCCGGACGTTGGCCTTATGCGAAATGACCAAATGCACCGCATTGCCATATTCCAACATGGCTTCTAAGTTGCTTCCATATCCCCCCACAAGTGCCGCCCATTTCATTCCCATACCACCCCTTGACCTTGACCTTGGGTAATCCGCCCAATGGGATAGGACGCCACTTGGTGCTGCGCGAGGATGGTCTGGGCTTGACCGACTCGGTCTGGCGCCACAACAACCGTAAAGCCGATACCCGCATTGAAGGTCCGATAAAACTCCTGATCCTCCAGGCAGCCCATTTCGGCCACGCGACTCATCAAGGGTAAAATCGGCCATGACTGTTTGCGAATAACGGCCGCGACCCCTTCGGGCAAGGTCCTAGGAAGATTGTCTACTAAACCGCCCCCCGTAATATGCGCCATAGCCTTGACGATGGCATGATCCCATAAGGCCCGAACGGCCTTCACATAGATGCGAGTTGGGGTTAAGAGCGCACTGCCCCATGAGACGCCGTTGTCCTCAAACAGAGGGGCGTTCAAATCGACGCCGTTGTCCGCAATGATGCGCCGGACCAATTGGTAACCGTTAGAATGAAAACCGCTGGAAGCTAAGCCCAAAACGACATCTCCCGGCTCAGGGAGAGCAGGCGGTACATAGCGCTGATGACCCACAGCAAAGCCCGCTAAATCAAAATGCCCTGGGGCATATAAATCCGGCAATTCAGCGGTTTCGCCTCCCAAAAGCGCACAGCCCGCTTCCAAACACCCCTGAGCGATGCCCGCCACCACCGTTTCAATTTCCTCGGGAATGACCCGGTGCGTAGCAATATAGTCGAGAAAGAATAACGGCTCACCCCCTTGGGCGAGAATATCGTTGACATTCATGGCCACCAAGTCTATGCCTATCGTATCTAGCTTGTTGAGCTGCTGGGCCAATAATAATTTCGAGCCCACCCCATCAGCCCCGGCTAACAGGACTCCAGCCTGATTCCACGCAAAGGCGCCCGCAAATCCTCCAACACCCGCTAACACTTCGGGACGCTGGGTTTTTTCCGCCCAGGGCCGGATTTTCTTTACCGCTTCGTTACCCTGGTCAATATCCACACCCGCGTCACGGTAATTCATGGGCCGCTTTGGCTCCGGCATCACTAATCTCCCTTCACCCCGATAGGTCGTTGCATCAGCGGCAAAACTGGCTGTTCCTCTAAAGGAACGGGATAGCCTGCCCCGAAACACGCCATGCACCAGCCCTGTTGCCCAAGACCGGTTTTTAGTCCCTGAAGCGACAAATAGGCCAAAGAATCGGCCCCTACCATCGTACGAATCTCTTCAATGTTCATATTGCGAGCGGCGAGTTCTGTAGCCCGGGACGTATCAATCCCATAGTGGCACGGATCGGTATAAGGCGGCGACGCAATCCGCATATGGACTTCCGTAGCTCCCGCTTGCCTCAGGAGTTGCACTAAGTGGCGAGATGTGGTACCTCGTACCAAACTGTCGTCCACCAAAATCACCCGTTTGCCAAATACCACATCACGAACCGCCGACAACTTCATTTGCACAGCCGATTCACGCAAGGCTTGACTGGGTGCAATAAACGTCCTTGCCACGTACCGGTTTTTGACCAACCCAAAATCAAAGGGTAACCCCGACGCTTGGGCATATCCCATGGCGGCAGGAATGCTAGAGTCCGGCACCCCTACGACGACATCGGCCCGGGCTGGGGCTTCTTGCGCCAAGATCTGTCCTAGGCGTCGCCTCACAACGTGCGTGCTTTGTCCTTCCATACGGGAATCCGGTCTGGCAAAATAAATCATTTCAAACGCACATAAGGCCCGTTCCGACTTTTTTTCGACGAAACGGTCCGTCTCTATCCCATCGTCATTAATACGCACCAGTTCCCCGGGTTCGATATCGCGCACGTAACGAGCCCCAACCACATCAAAAGCACACGACTCCGACGCCAAAATATAGGCCCCTTCTTTGGTCTGTCCCAGAGCCAAGGGCCGGATGCCGTGGACATCGCGCGCGCCATACAGGGCTTGTGGCGTTAACACGGTAAACGCAAAGCCTCCTTCTAACAGGCGCAATGACTCCTTTAGTGCATCATAAAAAGACGGCTCAGCACTCCTGGCAATCAAATGAGCCAACACTTCACTATCCGTTGTCCCTTGAAAGATCGCTCCTTGGCTTTCAAGACGTTCCCGCAAGGACTCCCCATTCACCAAGTTGCCATTTTGCCCCAATGCCAACAAACCAAATCGGGTCTTCATCAGCAACGGCTGGGCATTGACTAATGAAGATTCTCCCGTCGTGGAATAGCGCACATGGCCAATCGCCGCGTGGCCAATGCGCTGGCTTTCTTGCTCGACCTTTAGCGCCTCGGTGACCAATCCCATGCCCTTATTCACGGTAATGGCGTCCTCATGCAAGACGGCCAATCCTGCGCTTTCTTGGCCCCGATGCTGCAGGCTAAATGTCCCCCAATAGGACTTCAGCGCGGCTTGAGGATCGCCATAGATGCCAAACACGCCGCATTCATCGTGCAACTCCTGTGCCATGTCTACCCCCTATAACCCTGTGCAAACGTCCGTTCGAGTTCTTCCCGGCTATAGTGTAACGTCTTGTGCGCTCTGAATTGCAGTGCCCCATCTAGCGTGGTTTGACCAATAACCCGCACTGTAACCGACTTTGGGCTCTCCTCCAAAAGGCGTGCCGTTGACTCCGGCGTTGAAAAAATCAAAAACTGGCCAACCGCTTCAGAAAACAACCATTCTACTACAGGGTCGTCAGCTTTCACCGTGATCCCTAGCTTTTCCGGTGCCTTTATGAAGGCCCGACTCATCGCGACAAAAAGCCCCCCCTCTTCAATGGTTCGAAGCGCTATACCAGGTGCCGTGCGTGCCAGGCTTGTCACCCATGCCAATACCTCGGCAAGCTGGGTAAGATTCGCCCGCGGGTAGGGAGTCAGGCGCGGACTATATAGCGATTCAAAAATGCTACCGCCAAGCCCTAAATCCTCAGGACCAACCCACAAGATATCCATGCCCGCCGCCATAGGCGCATCGGGAACGGGTTCAAGAGGACAAGAATGGCGTCCTACCGCACCAATGACCGCCGTTGGCCAAATTGGATGACCACTGGTTTCGTTATGCAACGACACATTGCCTCCGGTTACCGGCACACCTAGGGCTTGACTCGCATCAGCAATCCCGGCCAACAAGGCCATAAGGTCTTGAAATACGTCCTCTCGATCTGGATTGCCCGCATTGATCCCATCGGTTAATCCAAGGGGCTGCGCGCCTTGCGTTGCGAGCAGCGATATAACGCGAGCCACGGCCGCCATCCCCCCGCTGTAGGGGTCGAGCGCTGCATAGCGTCCAGGGCCCCGGACTGCTATAGCCAACCCAGCGGTAGAGTCTTTCACCCGCAACACTGCCAAAGGATGGTCAGGCCCCCAAACGGTGTTTGTCAAGATCATGGAGTCATATCGCTGATAAATAGGCGCGCGGCTTTTACACTCTGGAGCGCCCAAAACGTTCAAACCCCATTCGCGCTCAAGTGTCAGCGGCTTAAAGGCTGGCATGGACGGCACAAGCTGGCGCCCTTTATCCCGCCCATTAGCCGGTACCGGCTTGAGCGGACAAGCGCCGGCCAGAATTTCTGGTGGCAAAACGGCTTGCCGAGGGTTGTCCCGCGTCCCAATCACTAACAAGGGTTCCTCCGTCACCTCGCCAATGACACGATGCGGCAACTCCCAGTGGTTCATAATGGCCTCGATGGCTTCCAAATGATGAGGAGCCACAATCAACAGCATGCGTTCTTGGGTTTCGGACAACATAATTTCATAAGGCGTCATATGCGGTTCACGACACGGCACGTCGTCGAGCCAAACTTGAGCTCCCACCTGCGACCTATAAACCAATTCCGCAATAGCTGACGTTAAGCCGGCCGCGCCCAGATCTTGCACAGCGTCCAACAAGCCTGTTTCCACAGCGGCCAAGGTGGCTTCCATAAGCAGCTTGCCCATAAACGGATCCCCCACTTGGACGGTAGGCCGCATGTGTTCTGTGCCTTCGCCAAAGTCCTGCGATGCTAAAAGACTGGCGCCATGAATACCGTCACGGCCCGTGGGCTGTCCTACTAACAGAAGATACGATCCCGGTCTTGCCCCGCGCGCACTAATCTTACGTTGAGCCGGCAATAATCCTACGGCCATCACATTCACTAAAGGATTTTTATCGTAGACCGCCCCATAGCCGACCTCACCCGTCACGGTGGGAATTCCGATAGCATTGCCGTAGGCCCCCACCCCTTCGACCACCGCGTGTTGCAAGTGCTGGGATGGGTCATCGGTACCAAAGCGCAAGGAATCCGCCAACGCTACCGGCCTTGCCCCCATGGCCACAATATCGCGTAAGATGCCCCCAACCCCTGTCGCTGCCCCTTGGACTGGCTCCACGTACGAGGGATGGTTGTGGCTTTCGACCTTAAACGCCACATGAACTTTGTCGTCCAATTGCACCACACCCGCATTTTCTCCGGGGCCTTGGACAACAGCCGGGCCGTCATGTGGCAACCACGCCAGCAAATTTTTGGAACTTTTGTAACTGCAATGCTCCGACCACAATACGCCAAACAATCCCAACTCCAGGTCATTGGGCACGCGGCCCATCTGATCACAAATATGCGTGAACTCTTCGGCCGTCAGCCCTACCTCTTCGTACGTCATTGGTCTACCTCCCCAAGCCAGGCCTTTAAGAATCTACGGCCATCCACCGAGCCTAAATATTGGGCCATGGCCCGTTCGGGATGAGGCATTAGTCCCGTCACACTTCCTTGGCTAATCCCAGCAATATTGGCCACCGAGCCATTAGGATTAGTCAGGGCATGCACTTGTCCGTCGGGGTCGCTATACTGCAAAAAAACCTGTCCCTGATCAAAAAGTGTGGAAAGAAAACCGGGCTCCACCGCAAAGGCTCCCTCATGGTGGGCAATCGGCATCCGTAACAAATCCCCCGTTTTAAGACCCACAAACCCCTGGGGCACAGAGACGACTCGCAGCGTTTCCCATGTGCAAAGAAATTCTCCAGACACGTTAGGACGCAATGCGCCTGGCAAGAGTCCTCGTTCACATAAAATCTGAAACCCGTTACAAATGCCTAAAACCGGCATCGCCTGTGTGGCGATGGCCTGCTCCACACTGGCCATGATCGGGGCTTGCGCTGCTAAGGCGCCACTGCGCAAATAGTCGCCATAAGAAAAGCCTCCAGGTAAAATCAGACGGTCAACCGGGGGCAATTCCGTCTGCTGGTACCATAACGGCACGCCCTCCACCCCAAGCGCAGCCAAAGCGTTCAACGTATCATCATCGCAATTCGAGCCAGGAAACGAAATGACACCGACTCTCATGCTTCCACCACCTGCACGGTATACGTCTCCATAACAGGATTGGCGAGCAATCGTTTCGCCATCTCGCGCCCAGCTTCTAAGGCCCTGTCCTGGTCTTGGGCTTCGACTTGCAATCTGATTTGTTTGCCAATCCGCACGTTGTCTACGGCATACCCCATTTGTTGGAGCACTTTCGTCGTCGATTGCCCGGCCGGATCTAAGATTTCCTCTTTCCAGGCCACATTGACTATGAGATCAAACGTCATGACATCACCCTTTTCAAGACTTCCTGGTACGCATCTTCCACGCCACCTAAGTCGCGGCGAAACCGATCTTTGTCCATTTTTTGCAACGTTTCTTTGTCCCAGAGCCGGCAGGTATCGGGAGAGATCTCATCGCCCAGGACCAAAGCATGCTCTTGGATGCCGAACTCCAGTTTAAAGTCCACAAGAATTAGGCCGCGCTCTTCGAAAAAATTCTGCAGTAACCGATTAATGTCGCGGGCTTGCTGCTTGAGTTGGGTAACCACGGCAGGTGACGCCGCCTGTAAAACCCGAATGTGGTCGTCATTCAACAAAGGATCTCCTAAAGCATCATTCTTGTAATACAATTCGATTACGGGTTCATCCAAAACCGTGCCTTCCGCCAGGCCCAACCGTTTCTCAAGTGAACCCGCCACCCGGTTGCGTACCACGACTTCTAAAGGCACCATTTGCAAATGGGACACGACAAGCCGCCGTGCATCTAGTTGCTCGCGAAAGTGCGTTGGAATGCCATGCGCTTCTAAATATGTCATTAATCGGGTGGTAATCGCCGCATTGACTTCGCCTTTACCGGCAATTTGGCCCTTTTTTTCGCCATTAAAGGCTGTCGCATCATCCTTAAAATCTACAATCACCACACGGGGATCGGTTGTCGCATACACTTTCTTGGCTTTGCCTTCATAAAGCAGTTCTGTTGCCGTCAACATCGCATGTCCTCCTTGAATAACTCGAATACCGCTTAGGCTTGGGTAAGTCCCAGACGCTCATAAATGGCGTCGACTTCCTTGAGATAAGGGTCAACTGAAAACAAGCTGGCAATGTGTTCAGGAGTCAAGTAGCTAGCAATCACAGAATCTGCAAGGACCCGTTCGCGAAAGCTGACCGCCGGATCTGCGGACGCTTCCATGGCGTGGTGCTGCACTCGTTTATAAGCCTCTTCGCGCGTCATCCCCGCCTCGACCAGCGCCAACAACAGTTTCTGGGAAAACACCAAACCGCCCGTCATATCGATGTTTTGTCGCATCCTACGGGTATTCACGGTCAAGTTTTCCATAATGCGGCCCATCACATCGAGCAGGTAGTCCGCCAAGGTTGTCGCATCGGGCAAGATGACCCGCTCCACCGACGAATGCGATATATCGCGCTCATGCCACAATGCCATATCTTCCAAAGCCGGCACCACATAACCACGCAACACGCGCGCCAGTCCTGACACTTGCTCGGCCATCACCGGGTTTCGCTTGTGCGGCATGGCCGATGATCCCCGTTGGCCTTCGCCAAAGGGTTCGGCCAATTCCCCCACTTCGGTGCGCTGCATATGGCGAATTTCCGTAGCCATTTTATCCAACGTCCCCGCTAAAATCGCTAAAGCCGTGATGACTTCGGCATGGCGGTCCCGCTGCAGAACTTGGGTCGACAATGGCGCCGGTTTCATCCCCATTTTTTCTGCCACTTGGGCCTCAATGACCGGAGGAATATTGGCATAATTGCCAACCGCCCCCGATATTTTTATCACGCTGATATTCTCTGTGGCATGCACAATGCGTTCTCTATCCCGTTCAAGTTCCAACCACCATAACGCAAGTTTGAGACCAAAGCTGGTGGGTTCAGCATGAATCCCGTGGGTGCGCCCCATCACCGGCGTGTGGCGATGTTCAAGCGCCAGCTTTCGCACGGCCTGCGACAATCGTGACACGCCCTCTTGGACAATCATAAGCGCATCGCGCGTTAAGGATGCCAACGCCGTGTCGACCACATCCGTAGACGTCAAACCAAAATGAATGTATTTCGCGTCTTCAGGATCTACGGTTTCACCTGCTGCATTAATAAAAGCAATCATGTCGTGATGAAATGTCTTTTCATACTCATCCACCCGTTTGGGATCGACGGTAGCCTTAGAAAGTCTTGCCGCCACACCATGGGGAATCTTTCCCAGTGTCTCCCATGCTTCTACGACATAGCGTTCCACATCCAGCCAGCGGTCATAGCGATTTTGATCCGACCACAACTCCTGCATCACGGGCCGCGCATACCGATTAATCACCTTGGGATCCCCTCTCTCACAGTAACCGAACATTACACGGTAATCTTATATAAATTGTTCGGAAATGTCGACCCTTCCCGTCCGCCTTTCCAAAAAAAAGTGGCCATAGCTAATGTCCTCTATGGCCACTGTCCTTATTCCTCATCCTTTAGGACTTATTCCCATTCAATGGTCCCCGGGGGCTTTGAGGTCACATCGTAGACCACCCGGTTTACATTCGGCACTTCTCCAATAATCCGGTGCGCTAACGTTTCCAGCAAGTCCGGATCCAAGCGCACCCAATCCGCCGTCATCCCGTCATCGCTTTGCACCGCGCGCACAACAATCGGATAGCCATAAGTCCTTTGGTCGCCCATAACCCCCACCGACCGCACGTCCAACAACACGGCAAACGCCTGCCAAATCGCGCGCTGCAGTCCACGCGCCTCAATCTCTTGACGCACAATCGCGTCCGCTTGACGCACAATCTCCACTTTTTCCCGGGTGACTTCGCCCACGATTCTCACCGCCAAACCCGGTCCCGGAAATGGCTGACGCCAGACAATACTCTCCGGCATCCCTAAGGCTAATCCGACATTGCGTACCTCATCTTTAAATAGCCAGCGCAAGGGTTCAACGATGGTGAAACCCACCTCTTCCGGTAGTCCTCCAACATTGTGATGGGATTTAATCGTCCGTGCATTTTTCCCTCCGGACTCAATAACGTCGGGATAGACAGTGCCTTGAATCAACACGTCAGCATGTCCGGCAGTGCGCTTGGCGTATTCAAACGCCGCAATAAATTCGCGTCCAATGATTTTCCTTTTGGCTTCCGGATCTGTGACACCCTTGAGCGCGTCAAAAAATACATCCGCACGGTTGATGACATGTAAGTCCAAGGTTGGAAAAGCACGCACCACTTCTTCAATCTCACCCGCGCGCATCAGGCCGTGATCAATCAAAATGGCGCTTAATCGCGGGCCTAGCGCTTCATGTGCTAAAGCCGCCGCCACAGCCGAATCCACGCCGCCGGACAATGCAATGAGCGCACGTCCCGCGCCCACCTCCCGTTGAATTTGCGCAATCGCTTCCGGAATGAATTGAGCAGGCTCCCAAGAAGGGGTTAAGTGAGCTACGTCAAATAAAAAGTTCTCTAGCATTTGAAATCCGCCCTCTGTATGGCGAACTTCGGGATGATATTGTACGGCCCATAAGTTCCGTGCTGGATCGGCCATCGCTGCGATAGGCGTCGTCGCGGTATGTGCTAACACACGAAACCCGGGAGGAGCACGAAATACATGATCTCCATGACTCATCCAAACCGTCGATTGGGCGGGAATATGCGTAAACAGTGGGCTAGAGTCGACGTCCAGCTCCATCATCGTGCGACCATATTCTCGTTGAGCTGCCGGCTCAACTCCGCCCTCCAACAGCTTGGCCATCAATTGCATGCCGTAACAAATGCCTAACGTGGGAATCCCCAAGGACAAAATACGCGGATCCATGGTCGGGGCCCCTGGTTCAAAAACACTCGCGGGCCCGCCCGACAAAATAATCGCCTGCGGTTGCTTGGCTTTTAACTCGTCCAAGGCAATGTCTCCAGGCACGACTTCACAAAAGACATGGGCTTCGCGTACCCGCCGCGCAATAAGTTGATTATATTGCGCTCCAAAATCTAACACTAACACTCCAGAGTTCATGCGTCTGTCCTCACCAACTTACAGACATCGGGCAAATTACGGTAGCGCTCGCCCACATCAAGTCCGTATCCCACAACAAACTCGTCGGGGATTTCAAATCCTTTGTAATGTAAGGGCACCGCCACCTGCCGTCTATCCGGCTTGTCTAGCAATGAGCAGATTTTCACGCTGAGAGCGCCGCGCGATTTCACATGGCCGTAAATATAGTTCAGCGTAAGACCTGTATCCACAATATCTTCCACGACTAACACGTGGTGGCCTTCAATGCTGTGATCAAGATCTTTGATAATGCGTACAACTCCACTAGATTTGGTTGAACTGCCGTAGGAAGACAGCGCCATAAAATCCACAGAAATGGGCAAATCAATATAGCGGACGAGGTCGGCCAAAAAGATAAAAGAGCCCTTTAAAATCCCAATTAAAATCAACGGCTTGTTTTGATAATCCAGCGTAATCCGCTTGCCGAGGTTCTGAACTCGGCTAGCGATCTGCTGAGCCGATAACAACACTTCTAATCGTTCTCCTTGCGCGGCTTGCAATGCTTAATGGTCTCCCTTCGTATCTCCCTGCCCGTCCTTGTGCTCACGAGCCAAACGGCGCATAATGTCTTGGCGATTAATCAACGGGTACAGCGAATCGCGGTGGACATCGGCCCGCCGCGCAATCAGCTTCCCCTGAAAGTAACTCTCCGCATCCCGTTCCACCTCGTCAAAGTCGTGGCGGTACGTGGCCGTATCTTCCTGTTGCAGTTGAGCACGCACCTCTTTCAAGGTGACCCCGTGATCAAGCAACGCTTTAATATATTTGAGGCGGTCAATATCCCCCTGGCTATAAAGACGCTGATTACCCTGAGTACGTCCCGGCGCTAACATCCCCAGCGTCTCATAATAGCGGATGCGTCTTTCTGTCAAGCCGGTCGCCTCTTTGACAACCCCAATAGAGAAAGATGGCTGGTCGGAATGGCTGCCACTTTTCATAAAACATCTCCTCGTGATAAAACCCCTGTGTTCCTGTCAATATCTTACCGAACTTTAACAACAAACTAAACCCGTTGACGAGAATTTGGCAGGGGTCCAAAACCCCTGCCATCATTTTCGACTTTCTATAATCGTTTTACGCCTGTTCAAGTCGGGTTTCTGTTCGTTCTTTGAGGATACGTTCCAATCGCTCAATTTGTTGATGCGATTGCCCGAGTTTATACGACAACTCCTGCATCTCCCGTGCCTGACGGTCGACACGGTCCTGCCGACGCCGCATCTCTTCCGTAAAGACATCCAACAATTGATTCATCATCGATTGCTGAGACTCCATAATCTTCATGAAAGGCGGCCAAATTTCTTCCCCAATGCGGCGAGAATGCGACACGCCAGCGCTTCCTTTATCCGATTTGGTCCGGATAATTTCCCGACCGGCTTCTAAATCCTGGGCTAACTGACGAAATCCTTCGCGGTCCGATTGTAACAGCGCATGGGTATCCACGAGGTAGGGACGACCGGCCACCCCTTCTTGCCGTTTCGCCGGCAGCTTTCCTCGCCGAATATCGGTGCGCAACGCGACAGCCAATTCTGGAGCCGCTTCAATAAGCTGAGATAATGTCACTTCCACTGGTTAGGCCTCCTTAACAGCGATTCGTCTATCTTCAGCCTTCCCATTTTTACCCATTTCAATCCATTGCCATACTTTCCTAAAAAATTTTTATCGACCGAAACGGGGTTCCTTCCCCTGAATCAAGCGCTCCCAATTCTTGCGGTGGGCCCATAACGCCAAAATCACCGTGGGAACGGCAAAATACCAGAGATCCACGAAACGGCCAGCCGCCCATAGCGTCACCAGGGCAGCAATCATGCCCATCAATGACGCAACGGAGACAATGCGAAAGATCAGGACAACCCCTGCAAAGACCAAGGCCGCCCCCAATGCCGCAGGCCAAAATAAACTGATGACAACGCCCAAGCCGCACGCAATGCCCTTTCCGCCTTTAAATCGCATAAACGGGGAAAACACATGGCCCAAAACAGCAAAAAACCCTGCCAATGCCGCCCATGCCGGATGCGCAGGCGTGACCCAATAGGCCAGTTGCACGGCTAGAATTCCCTTTAAGGCGTCCAAGCCCAACACGATGAGTCCTGTACTCAGTCCAAAAGTCCGCGCCACATTGGTCGCACCGATATTCTGACTGCCATGTTGGCGAATGTCCGTTTGAAAACGGAGACGTGCGAGGAGGTACCCAAAAGGTATGGCTCCCAAGAAAAATGCCACGATGACGATGCCAATAGCTAATGCCCCCATTTCATTCCCTCCTACGTCGCTCCTCATCATCTTGTGCTCTCTATTATTCCTGTCCGAGCCGCAAAAAGAAAGAGGAGAGCCTCAAGGCTCCCCTCTTTTGTTGAGCAAGAACGACTTACATCATCATGTCGCCCATGCCGCCCATACCGCCCATGCCACCCATACCGCCAGGGGCTCCAGCCGCGTCTTTCTTCTCGGGCTTGTCAGCCACTAACGCTTCAGTGGTCAACAACATCGCCGCAATGGAGGCTGCATTTTGCAACGTCGACCGCGTGACTTTAGCGGGGTCAACAATCCCTGTCTTGACCATGTCAACCACTCGGTTGTGAGCCGCATCATAACCCATGTTGCCCTTTTCCTTCTTAATGGCGTCAACAATGACGGAACCTTCCAAACCGGCGTTGTGAGCAATCTGACGCACGGGTTCTTCTAACGCACGGCGAACAATGTTGACTCCAATGCGCTCGTCACCCGATGCCTCAATGGCGTCTACTGCGGGAATGGCGCGCAACAAGGTGGTGCCACCGCCAGCTACAATACCTTCCTCAACAGCGGCCCGGGTTGCGGACAGCGCGTCTTCGATACGCAGTTTCTTTTCTTTTAGTTCTACTTCGGTGGCTGCTCCCACTTGAATGACCGCTACTCCACCAGACAATTTGGCCAAGCGCTCTTGCAACTTCTCACGGTCATAATCAGAGGTCGTGTCTTCAATTTGCTTGCGAATCACTGCGACCCGCTTCTTAATGTCTTCCGCAGAGCCATGACCTTCGACAATCGTGGTCTCTTCTTTAGCAATCTTGATTTGACGTGCCTGACCGAGCATCTCTGGCGTCACATTTTCCAATTTCAACCCGATGTCCTCAGAAATGACCTGACCTCCGGTCAAGATGGCAATGTCTTCGAGCATCGCCTTGCGGCGGTCACCAAATCCCGGAGCTTTCACGGCAACGGCCGTCAATGTTCCACGCAGCTTGTTGACGACCAACGTCGCAAGCGCTTCCCCTTCAACGTCCTCGGCAATAATAACCAAGGGCTTGCCACGCTGAACGATCTTCTCTAACACAGGCAGCAAGTCTTGAATAGCAGAAATCTTGCGGTCAGTAATCAAAATGTACGGATCGGACAAGACGGCTTCCATTTTCTCCGTGTCTGTGACCATTGATCATGGCTGACCTAACACGGTTGTCAACACCCCGCTCTAAAGCGCGACGGGCTTCCTCTTCATAAATGATTTGCTTCGCCATTAACTGTTACCCTCCTAAGCGTTTATGGTGCATGTGGTTAGGCGTGAACCATTGCCGGCACGATTACTGCCAGAACATCTTGTTCCCGCAGCAACCAGTAATCATGATTGTTCACTCTAACTTTCTTTGCTGCTTCCAAGTCGAACAGCACGACATCTTCGGGTCCGACCTCCAAAGGTGCCCGGGTACCATCATTCAAGAGTCGGCCAGGGCCAACCGCTCGAACACGTCCCCGCTGCGGATTCTCCTTCGCGGTGTCGGGCAACACAATCCCCGAAGGCAGTGAATCGTCGTCTGTCATTTCCACTACCAAGTGGTCTGCCAGAGGACGAAGCTCCACAGATGTTCCCTCCTCAGTAATAGCTAACTATGTTTTTTGTTAGCACTCACGCTCAGCGAGTGCTAACGTACCCATAGAGCAGTTTACTCAAAAGGCCGAAACACGTCAAATAATTCTCTTCCCGGCAGAAACCGGAAATATGGCCCTTTACGGCCACCAATCTCGTAAAATCTTTTTAGTTCTACCCTAAACATCATTTTTCATGAGTGGTTTGCCCATGAATGAGGTGCATCGCATGGTCTAAAACAGGAAAAATGACTGGCAAGAGTTCCTCAATCGCACGAGGAGAGCCGGGAAGATTGATGATGAGCGTCATCTTGGCCTGGCCCGCTATCCCTCGAGACAGCATGCCCATGGGGGTGTGGCGCATCGACTCTTGTCGCAGGGCCTCCGCGATACCCGAAATATCGCGGTCGATGACTCGTCTTGTAGCCTCGGGCGTCACGTCCCTGGGCCCTAACCCGGTGCCCCCTGTGGTCAGAATCAGATCAATGCCTTGGTCTATCCACTTCTGCATCTGCTGAGCTAACAGCTCTTCTTCATCGGGCAGAATCTTGCGTTCGACAACTTTGCCAACTTGTTCCAAATGGGTCGCCAAAATTGCCCCCGATTCGTCTGCGCGCTTCCCCGTAGCGCCTTGATCACTACTGGTGAGAATCGCTATGGTCCACATGAGAAGCTCCTTCCCGAAGAAAATGCCCGGAACGGCCTCCGGCCTTTTCCAACAAGACAATGTGCCCAATCTCCAGGGTTCGGTCCATCCCTTTAAGCATGTCATAAAGCGTGAGAAGGCTCGCTGATACCGCGGTTAGCGCTTCCATTTCCACGCCCGTCGGAGCCGTTGTTTCCACCACCGCTTCCACCCGAAAAGCTTCTGATTCAATTTCAATCTGGACGTCTATATGAGTTAATGGCAAAGGATGACACAATGGAATGATGTCACTGGTCTTTTTGGCCGCCATAATTCCCGCCACGCGGGAGACGGCCAAAACGTCACCCTTAGGGATCTGGCCGTTCTTAACCGCTTGGCAAATATCCGGGCGCGCCGATAAATACCCAACGGCACGCGCTAGGCGCCGGGTTGCCGGCTTCTCGCCCACTTCCACCATATGTACTTCTCCACGTTCATTAAGATGGTTTGGTTGGGTACCCACGTATGACCCTCCTACAAATGCATCGCAATCGCCGCAAACGCCTGGGCACCTGTTCGCAATGCGCGCTCATCGGGATTAAACGCTGCCGAATGAATTCCTGTGACGAAATCCGGGCCCACGACGCCAACATGCACGTTTGTGGCGGGCACTCTTTGTGCGACATAGGCAAAATCCTCCGCACCCATCGATGGCCGTGGCAGTAAAACGACAGCAGCCTCTCCCAATTCCTGTGTCAAGACCTGCTGCACCAAACCCGTAAAGGCGGGATCAGCCACCAGCGGAGGATATCCTCGGTGCATAGAAATGACAGCTTCCGCGCGGTATGCTTGCGCGATTTGATGGACCAAATTGTCAAAGCGCTCAAGAGTCCCGTCGAGATTATTGGGTGACAAAATACGAATCGTACCCGTCATCTCTACCGTATCTGCAATCACATTTTCCCGGTAACCCCCACAAATTGTGCCAAACGTCACCACTAAAGGCTCGGTGGGATCTTCTTCGCGGCTCACTAATGTCTGACACGCTTGCACAATCGCCGTTGCCGCGATAATGGCATCCACCGTTTTATCCGGATGAGCCCCGTGCCCGCCCCGGCCTTTAACCGTTATCGAAAAATCATTCGGTGAGGCCATGGCGGGACCGCTGAACAGGCCAACAACTCCTGCGGCAAGATCGCTATCCACGTGCACCATTACGGCCCGACTCACCGGAGGATTGTCTAAAATGCCCGCTTCGATCATCGGCAAAGCGCCTCCCGGTCCTTCTTCTCCTGGTTGGAACATTAAAATAACCGGGTGGCTTAATTGCGCCTCGTGATGTTTTAAGTAATATGCGGCGCCCAATAGCATGGCCGTATGCATGTCATGACCACATGCATGCATGCGGCCAGAGATTTCTGAGCTAAAAGGCAGGCCGGTGGCCTCTAAAATCGGCAAAGCGTCCATGTCCGCGCGCAATAACATGGCAGGACCTTGTGCATGGGGGGCAATCACGCCCACCACCCCCGTGCCAATTAAGCGGTGATGCGAAATCTGCAAGAAATCTAACCACGACACGGACGTATACCGATCCCGTCGCCGGACCCGCTCCGTGGCCCCCCGCATCCCCGTCAGATCCTCCAGGACGAATAGCGTCTGGGCCCCAATAGCGGACCACGAGTGCCTTACTGACCTGATGGTTCACATCGGTCATCCAACGGTTTTCTCGTTGTCCTAAGCGTTTCAGGCGCCGCCGGGCGGACGGCGTCTGCCGGCGTTGCAGGGTCTGCCGGAGGATCTTGAAGTGGTCACGCCGCACTTTGACGGCGCGGCCGGGGAAAAAGGTAGTCTGCCCCTGGGAATCGTAGGCCGTCACCAGGACGTTGATGCCGAAGTCGAGCCCGACCACCTGACGAATCTCCGCCCAATCGGTCTCGGCCACGTCTTTCGTCATCGGTACAGGGAGAAACCAGCGCCCATGGCGGTGCACAAGAGGTGCCGTGCCACACTGCCAAGTCCCGTCGAAGACGCGTTCCATGCCCTGCCGGGCGAAGGGGATCGGCACGCGGCCTGCCAGCGTATTGAGAGAGAATGCGCCGGCCTTCAAGGAATCGTCGCGATTACAGACGAGATCGAAGGCCGGTTTGGTGAACGGCACCCGAGTCCAGGGATGCCCGTGGGCCAGCACACTGTTGTAGCGGGCCATCACGGTTTTGATCACCGATTGCGCCATTTGGGATCGCAAGCCAAACGGCGCCCACAAGGGCCGGTAGGTCTCGGTGTGGAGATCGGCTTGCTGAAGGCAGTGCGTGGTATCGACAACCCCGGAGACCCCGTGGCACCCCTGACGGTAGGCCTCGACGGTCTGCTGGAGCAACGTCGCCTGATCCGGGTTCGGATACCATGGCACTTTCGCGGTCAAGGTCAGTACCGTCGCAGACGCCCCCCAACATTCACGAGACCTATCATATCGCAATGTTAGTGAGACCACAACATGGGAAGAAGGGGGGGGTTCTCTGACGCGGCTCCTCCCCGGCCTGAAGGCCGAGGTCTCCGCCGCGCGGTATTTTGATGAAAAAGAAAAACGAGGCGGGAATCCGCCTCGTTTTTCCTACTTGTCATAGTGATAAAACCCTTGTCCGCTTTTCCGGCCCAAAAGCCCTGCATCCACCATTTTCCGTAGTAAGGGCGCTGGCCGATATTTGGAATCACTAAAACCTTGATAAAGCACTTCCATAATAGATAAACAGGTATCAAGTCCAATAAAATCTGCTAGCGTCAGAGGCCCCATGGGGTGATTCATGCCTAATTTCATCACCGTATCAATCGCCTCACGGCTCGCCACGCCTTCTTGCAACGCAAAGATCGCCTCGTTAATCATCGGCATCAAAATGCGGTTGGAGACAAAACCAGGGTAATCTTGCACTAGGACGGGCACCTTCCCCATGGCTTCGGCTGCCGCCATGACGTGCTGGGTGACATCGCTCTTTGTAAGAGCTCCCTCCACGACTTCAACCAAACGCATTACGGGAACCGGATTCATAAAATGCATGCCGATAACCCGTTCCGGATACCGGGTGTCACGGGCAATACGAGAAATCGAGATGGATGACGTATTGGAGGCCAGTATCGTGTCGGGACCGAAGTGCTCGCCCAGCTCACGAAACACCCCCACTTTGACGGCCTCCGCTTCAACAATCGCTTCAATACAAAGATCAACGGAAGAAACACTCTGGGCCGTGGGCACGGCATGAATGCGAGACAAAATATCCCTTTGTTGATCGGCGGTCAATTTACCCGTCTCAACCGCACGGCTCAGTCGCGCTTGCATGCCACCGAGGGCTTTTTGCACTTTTTCCGGGGCATTGTCCGTCAACCACACCTCAAAGCCCTGAGTCGCCGCAGTCTGCGCAATGCCGGCTCCCATTTGTCCAGCCCCTACGACTAACAGGCGCTGATTTTCCATCATATTGACCCCCTACCCGACTTTGACCAGCGTCGCTTCCCCCTGGCCACCTCCGCTGCAGATCGCGGCCACACCGTAACCGCCGCCCCGTTCTTGCAGTTCGACAATTAACGTCATCAAAATGCGTGCCCCCGACGCGCCGATCGGATGTCCTAACGCGACAGCACCCCCATTGACATTGACAATTTCGGGATTAAATTCTCCAACTTTAATACTCGTCAACGTCACCGCCGCAAAGGCCTCATTAATTTCGATGAGTTTGAGTTGGGATTTGTCAATCCCCGCTTTTGCCAAAGCCATTTCAGCCGCATAAGCGGGCACGGTATGCAAGTATTTAGGAGCGCGCGACACGAATCCCGAACTCACGATCGTCGCTAATATCGGCAACCCCAAATTTTCTGCTTGTGTGCGCTCCATCAAGACCAATACGGCGGCTCCGTCTGTCAACCCAGGCGCATTTCCCGCCGTCACAGTCCCGTCGGCGACGAACACTGGTTTAAGGGCCCGCATTTTCTCCAGTGATGTATCACGCCGGGGGCCTAAATCGTGATCAATGACCGACTGCTCACCGCGACGCCCCGTCAATGTCAATGGCGCAATTTCTTTGGCAAATCGCCCTGAATCCGTCGCTAGAATCGCCCTTACGTGACTGCGGTAGGCCCACTCATCTTGTTCTTCACGGCTAATGCCAAATTCCTTCGCAACTTCGCTGCCATAAACGCCCATATGACACTGGCCAAAACTACACCACAATCCGTCGTGCACCGCGGCATCGACAAGAGCCCCATCTCCCATCCGCAAACCAAAGCGAGCCCCATCCACCAAATATGGCGCCCGGCTCATCGATTCCATCCCCCCGGCAACAGCCGATTGAATTTCGCCCGCCCTGATGGCCATATCTGCTAAATTCACGGCTCTAAGACTCGAGGCACAGACTTTGTTTATCGTATCCGATGGCACCGTCTCCGGCATTCCCGCTCCCATCGAGGCTTGTCGCGAGGGAATCTGTCCGGCTCCCGCCTGAAGGACCTGGCCCATAAAAACATAGTCGATGGCGTCGCCTGGTATCATGGCCCGTTTTAGCGCCTCACGAATAGCATGGGCTCCTAGATCCGTTGCTTTGACGTCTTTGAGTGCGCCCCCAAAGGGCGTGAAGGGTGTCCGTGCTAGACTCACTACCACGGTTTCTGGCATTGCTCCTCATCTCCTCATCCTTCCCGGATAATCCGGGCCCCTAACCTGCTTAGTTTATATTCCAAGGCATGATAACCCCGGTCTATATATTCCAGACCGTCGACGACGGTAGTGCCTAACGCTCCCAACCCTGCCAAAACCAGCGCAGCTCCACCTCTAATATCTTGAGCTTGCACGGGGGCCCCCGTCAACTGGTCAACACCCCGGACAATCGCCGTTTCCCGGTCCAATTTAATATCAGCCCCTAAGCGCACAAGGTCGTTGGTATAGCCAAAGCGATTCTCAAACACCGTCTCCTGGACGACAGAAACCCCTTCAGATAGGCTCAAAACGCTGACCATTTGAGGGTGGAGGTCGGTCGGAAAACCGGGGTACGGTAGGGTCTCAATATCGACCGCACGTAAACGTCCCTCGACGCTAATACGAATCCAGTCCATATCTTCTTCGATGCCCCAACCAATTGATACACCGTATCCGCTGTGGATCCGCGGTAAGGCACACGCCCTTCAATCCCCTCCGGCACCAGTTTATCCACGTCTTGATCGTCCTGAAAATAACGGTCGCGCGAGCCTTCTTTCATGGCCGCCAAAGACCCCATGCCCCGGTAAACTTTAAACGACCTGCCCTTAAATATTTCCATCTCGCCTGGACTCTCTTCCGTCCCTGCAAACAAAGAGCCAATCATGACCGTTGATGCTCCGGCGGCTAGGGCCTTCACGATATCGCCAGACCAACGAATACCACCATCGGCGATAATAGGCACCCCATGAGACTGTGCCACCTGCGCAGCCCCGAAGACCGCAGTCACCTGCGGCACGCCGATTCCGGCTACCACACGGGTTGTACAAATGGACCCAGGACCCACCCCGACTTTGACCGCATCCGCCCCTGCTTCAATAAGCGCTAAGGTTCCTTCCGGTGTCGCCACGTTACCGCCCACGACATCTACATGAGGAAACAGTTGTTTAATTTGACGCACGGTGTCAATAACCCCTTGCGAATGACCATGCGCCGTATCCACGACAATGACGTCCACCCGTGCCGCGACGAGCGCTTCGACGCGCGCTATGGTTTCCGGCCCCACTGAAACAGCTGCCGCGACCAGCAACCGTCCATTCTGATCCTTCGCGGAATGGGGAAACTTTTTGGCTTTCTCAATGTCCTTAATCGTGATCAAGCCACGCAACCGACCCATGCGATCGACCAAGGGAAGTTTTTCAATGCGGTGGCGGCCTAATATGGCTTTGGCCTCTTCCAACGTGGTTCCTTCAGGCGCCGTGACTAAACTATCTTTCGTCATCACTTCATGAATCGGCCGACCGAAATCTGTCTCAAACCGCAAATCCCGGTTGGTGAGAATACCCACCAAATATCCGCCATCTCGGACAATCGGAACGCCCGAAATACGGTAGTGACGCATCATTTCCAAAGCGTCGCGCACAAAATTATCCGGACCCAAAAAGATTGGGTCAATAATGACCCCATGTTCAGACCGCTTAACTTTGTCCACCTCTGCGGCTTGGCGTTCAATCGACATGTTTTTATGAATCACGCCGATCCCGCCTTCCCGCGCCATTGCAATGGCCATTCGCGCTTCTGTGACGGTATCCATCCCGGCCGAAACCAAGGGAATATTGAGCGACACATTACGCGTAAAGCGCGTCGTCAAACTCACATCCTTAGGCAGAACGGTTGAATGTCCTGGGACTAACAAAACATCGTCGAAAGTCAAGGCCTCGGGCCCAAACTTTTCCTGAAACTCCACTTCTAATCTCTCCTTCGTATTGACTCACCACCCCGGGGCATCCAGGGAATTTCTCATCAGTCTATCACAACCCTGAGCCCGCGACATCGCTTGCCTCTAATTTCTTCGCAAGTTCTCGTCCGACCATATAGACATTCCCAGCTCCCATGGTGATAAATGTATCGCCCGGAACCATGCGCCCCAAGACGTCCTCCACAACAGAAAACATATCCGGACGAAAATGTACGGTTTTCCCTTGGTCGGCAATCGCTTGGGCCAATCGTTCTCCTGATACGCCCGCAATGGGCGCTTCTCCCGGAGGTGCATAAATCTCGGTCAAATAGAGCTCATCGGCATCATCAAAAGCGTGGGTAAACTCCGTCCACAAGTTCTTGGTTCGAATATACCTTTGCGGTTGAAATAAAGCAAAAATGCGCCCTGGTGTGCGCTGCCGGCAGGCTTGGAGGGTCGAGCGAATCTCGGTAGGATGATGCGCATAATCATCGACAATCATGACAGGGGTATCCACAATAACCTGAAACCGGCGTTGAGCATTAGAAAATGTGGCCAAAGATTGTAAGGCATCATCCCACGCAATCCCCGTATGGTGGGCTACCGCCAGCGCCGCTAAGCTATTGACCACGTTATGCACCCCCGGCACCGCGAGCGTCGCGGTTCCCACCGGCTGGTTTTGCCACATTACCGTGTACCGCGTTAAAGCGGGCGTCAATTGGATATTGGTTGCCCTAAGCATCGCCTCTTCCGTCAGGCCATACGTGACGAAAGGTACTGCCAGAGTCTGACTGATAGTCCGTAACACAGGATTGTCTACACCAATGACCGCTAAGCCCGTATCCGGCACTTTATTTAAATAGACCGCAAATGCTTGCTGCAGCGCGTCAAAAGACCCCTCATAATGATCGAGATGCTCGGGCTCCACATTGGTTGCCACCGCAACCCACGGATGATATCGCAAGAACGTGCCGTCACTTTCATCGGCTTCTGCCACGGCATAACGGCCATGACCGACGCGCACATTCCCCTCAAATTGCGCAACCTCTCCCCCCACTAAGACCGCCGGATCTGCCCCCGCATCTTGCAAAATAGTGCCAATCATGGTGGTCGTGGTGGTTTTGCCATGCGTGCCGCTCACCGTTATGGCCTCAAACCCTTCAAGCACCCGGGCTAAAATTTCCGACCGATGATACAGGGGTATCCCCAACCGCACCGCTTCAGCCCGCTCCGGATTGTCCTCCGCCACGTCCGTGTTATATACCACCCAATCTGCTCCCGCCACATTTTCTGGCCGATGGACATATTGCACCGTGATGCCTTGACGTTCGACGCGCTCCGTTCGGCTTGATGGATTGACATCGGAGCCCGTGACCTCATATCCTTGATGCTTTAGCAACAGCGCCAGACCACTCATGCTGTATCCGCCAATTCCTATAAAATGCACATGCGTCACATTTGTCCCTCCAGCCATTTATGGGTAGGATTTGCCAAGCACAGCCGTTTCATCCTCTATTTATTAACGAAACTGCCATCCCTGTTCCACCCATAGTGCGCGGTAGTGCAGGGCTGCTGACCGAATTTGTTCATGTTCCTCGGGCCGCAACTCACGAACAATGCGGGCGGGCGATCCCATCACTAAAACACCCGCAGGAATTTCCATGCCTTGGGGAACCAAGCAACCCGCCGCGATGATGGTGCCGGGGTGAATATGGGATCCGTTCATAATGATAGCTCCCATCCCAATTAACACATCATCGTCCACCTGCGCTCCATGAACAATGGCCCCATGACCAATCGTGACCCCCGCACCAATCATGCAAGGAAACCCAGGGTCTGCATGCAGTGTGGCATTATCTTGGACATTGGATCCCTCGCCCAAGGTAATAGGCGCGCTATCAGCGCGAATCACGGCATTAAACCATACCGAGCTATAATCCCCAAGCGTCACTTGGCCAATCAGATAAGAACCCGGGGCCACAAACACCGGATGGCCAACTTGAGGATAAAAGTCTCCAAATTTGAGCAGCAATACTTATTCTCCCTCCCGTTGTCCGAGCGGAAAAAGCACTTTGGGCCCTTCAAAAGCCCCCATGGTCTCTCCCGCTTGCCATTGGTAATATCCCAAACTTGCGACCATCGCCGCATTATCTGTGCAGTAAGACACCGGGGGTATGTGGATCCTTATGCCCAGCTCCGCGCCAAGATGCAAAAACGCTTCGCGAATGGCTTCATTGGCTGTCACTCCACCCGCAAGATAGAGATCGCCCACCGGATAACGTGCAAGGGCCCTCTTGACGGTTTGGACCAATGCGCGCACGACCGCCTCTTGCAATGCATAAGCCACTTCTTCCGGTTCGTCAGGATGCTCGCGATATAACGCGGCGGTCGCTGTCTTCACCCCGCTAAAGCTAAAGTCCAACCGGCCATGCATATCGGCCACGGGTAGCTTGAACGACTTCTTACGCGCTTGGCGCGCTAACCGTTCAATTTGCGGTCCTCCCGGATAGGTCATGTGAAGAATACGTGCCGCTTTATCAAAGGCTTCCCCAGCCGCATCATCTTGCGTTTCTCCCAGAAGCCGCAAATCCCGATGGCCTTGCCAGTAAAAAAGACTAGTATGCCCGCCAGAGACAAGCAAAGCCAAGGCGGGAAACTCAATGGGAGCCATGAGCGCATTAGCATACAAATGCGCCTCCAGATGATGAACTCCGATTACCGGCACATGCAAACTCGCTCCCAACGTTTTGGCAAAAGTCACCCCGACCAGCAAGGAGCCCAACAAGCCAGGTCCTTGCGTCACCGCCACCGCATCAATGTCCGCTAAGTCCAGCCCTGCCTCTTTTAAAACCCAATCGACGACTGGCAAAATGGCCATCGCATGCTCCCTGGCCGCCACTTCCGGCACCACGCCTCCGTATTGGGCCTGAATGGCCGCAGATGATACCAAACTGGTCGCTAAAAGACGTGTGCCATCTTCAACAACAGCGGCCGCCGTTTCATCACAAGATGATTCGATTCCGAGGATTTTCGTAGGCTATGCTCCTCTCCTTGGTTGCGCGAAATATCTTTGGCCGATCTGGGAAAACTACTCCCATGACTGTTAGGGAGGGTTTGTTATGGGGTGGATTATAATACTCTATGGGATGGTCTTGTTAATTGTTTTTGCGGGCCCCTCAAGTTTGGCCCTTTCTCCAACCACATATCCGTTGATGACGCTGGGGCATCTATTCACCTTTTTAGCCAGTGTTGTCCTTTTTGTCCTCTTAGGACGCACGATAAAACGCCATGGGCGACGGCCTTTTTGGCCAGTCGCTGTTATCGGCGCTGTAACCGCTTTTGCCGGCACCCTCATCAGTCAGTATGTGATCCGGTTGCCCGCCGCCGAACAAGCCTTCATTGCGCAGTTGCATGGGGTACCCGTAGCAGCCGCTCGCACCATGCTACACCTGCACGTCGTATCCAGCGCCCTTATTACGGGAGGGTTCGCCGCCGTGTTCTATGGCGTCTTGGGAGGCTTCGCCGCATGGTGGGGCGGACGCACCGTGCCCAAACTCCCGCCCCCCGAAGCGCCTGCCCGCCAAGATCCCAAGGCCAGTTAATTCCTACATGGGATCTTTCCACATAATAAACGCATCTTCGTGAGTATCGGTGTAGTAGCCCCGCCGTACACCTAGTTGAACAAACCCTAACTTGTTGTATAAATTTTGCGCGACGATATTACCTCGCCGCACTTCCAAGGTCATGCGCACGACACCCAAGGCCTTGGCGCGAGCCATTAATCCTGTCATAATCGTTTCGCCTAAATGATGGCCCCGAAAGTCTGGATGAACAGCGATATTCGTTACATGGGCTTCGTCTAAAATGACCCACATTCCACCATAGGCCACCACTTGCCCGTGGAACTCAACCACTAAATAGGTCGCAAATGTGTTTTCCAGCAATTCTGTTTGAAACGCATTGCGTGACCATGGTGTGGGAAAGGAATGGGCTTCAATCCCCATGACCGCATCCAAATCGGCCATATACATATCCCGCACGACAACCTCTGGCGACCCATCCGGTCCGGCTTTGGCTTTGTCATCGCTCACTGCCACGGCTGCTCTCTTCCTTTCCATGCACCACGGCCGACGCTTGGCCCAGGTTTGAAATAGCTGGTGCTCGCAAATAGGCGGGCGACAGGTTTAACGCCCCCACCCCATCTCCATATTGTACTGTGAACTCAGCCAGTCTTGCTACTTGGCTCCCTAATAAGGGCAGATCCAAACGATAAGCTTCTGGGCTAATAGCCTTTAGCATCTCGCTGTCGCTTGCCAAAGGCCCTAACACCCCAACGGGGCCGGACCAAGGAAATTGTTCGGGCAAGGCGCCATTGGCAGCAAAATCTGGTACCAGCGGTTCGGGCACGCTTCCCCCACAATAATACAACCCCGCATAAAAGGCTGGACCGCGTCGTTCACTACTGACAAGGACCGGCCCTTGCAAATGCGGTGAATAGGCCCAAGCCTGCAAAGACGACACCCCAACAACGGGAACATGCAAGGCATAAGCTAAGGCCTTGGCCGCCGTCACAGCAATCCGGACGCCCGTAAAAGATCCCGGGCCAATTCCCACAGCGATGACGGTAGGCGTCCCAAATTCCTGAATGAGCATGTCAAGCCACGGGACTAAATGCGAGCCTGCCGATTTTGAGCGGCGCCACGACAAATCCGCGGCCACCTCTCCCTCTATCAGATACCCAGCCGACAAACCAGGTCCCGATGCATCAAATCCTAATACTTTATGACTCATGACCGCCTCTTTAAGGACTGCGACGTTCGCCACTGCTGCAATCGCTGTTGCGCCCCAGGGCCGTAAGCCGTCAGTTCTACTTGCCGGCATTTTTCCCCACAAGCCTCTAACGACAGTGCAAACCCTTCAGGATAAAGCGACCGCAGGGCTTCGCCCCATTCTGCAATAATGATACTATGCGCATCGTGCGGCGACGGCAAGTCTAAAATGTCCAACCCATCATCGCCCTGCAATCGGTATAAGTCTGCATGGTACACGGTAAAGGCCGGAAGCGGATAAACATGGACCAAGTCAAACGTTGGCGATTTTACCGATCCCTTATATCCCCAGGCTTTCAGCAGATCCTGCGTCAGCGTCGTTTTGCCGGACCCAAGGTCTCCCGACAGCATCACTAATCCCTTAGGGGCGAACAATCCCGCTAGTTCATTGGCAAGCTCGGCCGTCTCCTCGGGACTATGGCTAATCCGGGTCCACGGTGAAGTGATGATAGGATTTTCCTTCATCGACGGCTATCTCCTCTCCCGCGCGTATCACCCGAATGCCTAAGGTATCAGTTACGACGCCAATCTCGGTAATTGGCACCCCACACTGCAAACAGAGTTGTTCCGCCTGTTGGGCACGGGACGGCGGAATCGCCGCTAATAATTCGTAATCCTCACCACCGTACAATGCAAAATCCAACGCATCCTCACCGTACTCCTTGGCTACAGACCTCGTCGCCGCGTCAATAGGCATCTTATCGGCATCAATTTGGACACCAATCCCTCCAAAACGCGTCATGGTCCGAATTTCCGACAGCAATCCATCGGATATATCGGTCATAGCATGAGCGAGGGCCCCCAATTGCTTTCCCGCTTCTACGCGGGCTACCGGCGCCAAATGCGCTTGGAGTACACTGCGATGCTGAATCGAAGTACTCGGCCACCGCACGCCATGGGATAACAACGTATAGCCCGCATGAGCTGCACCCAGTCGTCCCGTCACGAAAAGCCGATCTCCGGGCTTTGCACCATTCAACAAGATAGGGCCGGTTACACTAGGCTGTCCAAACACCGCCACGTCCAGAGACATCTCACTCGGCGAATGCACCGTGTCTCCTCCCAGCAGCACGGCCCCATAACGGTCTAATGCCTTAGCCATGCCACGGTAGAGCCGTTCGACCCGCTCGACTTCAGTATCCGCTGGTAAGGCAATGCTGGTTAAAATAGCCTTGGGTACGCCCCCCATTGCCGCAATATCGCTAATATTGACCGCTACCGCTTTTTCTCCCAACTGTTCCGGCGTCATCCAATCCCAGCGGAAGTGCACTCCTTCTACCAGCATATCTTGACTTACTAACCATCCGAGATCCGATGGCGGAAGATATGCCGCATCATCTCCAATGCCCAAATAGCCCATTGGTACAATCGCTTGTAAGCGGTGTATCACTGAGATCAGCGCCCGTTCACCGACGTCGCTGACCTTCACCGCCTCCTGATCTTTACGCACGGTCGACGTCCGTATCATCTTCTGTTTCGTAACGTCCTTCCTTCCCTTGGCCTTCGGCCGCGACAAGTTTACAATAACGACAGCATACTTATTAGGAGGCGACAACCATTCCCACAGACATTATACGCCAGCATGGTACATGGCGTGGCAAGCAGTTTAGCTGGTTTGAATCCGGTCAAGGGTTCCCCATTATCCTCCTACACGGTGGCGGAGGCACTGGCAAAGCATGGTGGTACCAGTTAGAGTGTCTCAGTACCCATTTCCGCGTGATCGCCCCCGATATGCCCGGATTCGGGCAATCTGAAAAAGTGCCGGGAATTGAACGGGTGAGTGACATCGTCGTCGCTATCCAAGGCTGGCTGGGTGTGTGGAATATTGAGCGATTCGCCATTGGCGGCAACTCCATGGGTGGACGAGTTGCTCTTGGCGTTGCAGCCCAAATGCCCACGCAAGTGCGAGCCCTCATGTTATTAGATGCCGTGGGTGTGAATCTTAAAGATGTCCCCATTGTCAACCCGCTGACCCTGCCTCCTGACCAGTTTATGTCGGGGCTCGTCAAGCATCCCGACCGATATCGTAAACTGACGCCCTACCGAACACTGTCTGATGCCCAAGAATTAAATCATGGCCGCCATGTCTTTGCGCAATATTTAGGGAATGACGGCATTGCCTCGGATCCGTCCCTCGATTTAACCCGGGTCAACATGCCCACATTGTTGCTCTGGGGCCGTGACGATATCATCGTGCCGGTCGAGTACGGCCGCCAACTCGAAAAGGCTTTAGCTGATGCTGAGTTGCTCATCATTGATGATGTCGGTCATCTGCCGCACATCGAAGAACCGCAAATGACTTGCCGCACTATGGCCGACTTTTTATCACGCCATGCCAACCTGCTTGCTTAGCAACCTTTTCCCCTTCCTTCGGGAAGGGGATCCCTGCGAAAATCAGACAGATTGACCGATGTCATTCACGACCCGATCCCGGTCACCTTCTGGTGTAATCATATACACGGCCATAGCACCAGCTTCCCAACGCAATTCCACCATACAAATATCGCAATAAAACCATCCAGGCCCTCTAAGACGTCCCAGCCAGCGATTTCCGCACTGCGGGCAAATAGGATTTGACATCAACGCGCCCGCTGGAATCCTCGAACCCGAAAAGCCCCAGGAACGGAAACGGGCTTCCCTCCTTTCTTCATCTGATGACGTGCGGGCCCTTGTTCCTACGAATACGAGTCAAGTTTACCCTAAATAGGCTCTTACCACACAAAAAAACCACCTCATTCCCGGTCATGGTGACAAGAGCCGCATGCAAGGATGATAGCCAATTTAGGAAGAATTAAAAACTCTAGCATTTAGTCTACAAGCGGTTTTTACACTTGTCCACTTAAAAAACAAAGGAGCCCCGACCTGGACTCCTCAGTGCGACATCTATCGGCAACCGTCCGACAAAGGGCTTTCACCCCTTAGTGGAGTTAGTGGATAAGATCGGCTAACAATGATGCCTTCGTCATGTCCTCGAGAACCGTTTGAAAATCATATCCCGCATGATGAATGGCCAAGGACACTCGCGGTGACAACGCGAGCGCATTAATTTGATCGAGCGTAAAATTAAAAGTAAGATAGTGCACTGCGCTGGTCTTCTCTTCGGTGGATCGTCCTGCTTCGGCTTGCGCATGCACACGAAATCCCTCACCCACTAAAAAGACGTGTTCCTCGACGCCCGACAGTTGCTGTAAGACTTGCGCAATATCATCCTCTTGGGTCAAGGCAATCAGTAAGGTCGCGCCAATCGCGTGACCTAGGGGCAATAGCTCATTGTAGATGTCAATTTCTTGCTGGATCAAACGCGGATCTGTAATATGTTCAATGCGGCACATTTCTTGGATTTGAAATCGCATCGTCTCGCGATTTTCAAACACAATGGCGATGCGCGGTCCGACGTCAACACGACGAATCTTCTTAAGCGCAATCAGACGCTTCCGCAATGCATCGCGTTCTTTGGCAAATTGTTCAGCCGACGCGATGTCTGCCAAAGTCAATGGCTTCAATGGCTTTCCCTCCTATTCTTAGGATTAAACGCTTACTTCGCACAGACTGCTGCGTTGTACCACGTTAGTCATGGGCTTTGTGCAATCCATAGGCCTGAGCTAAAAGCTCGACAGGATGACGCGGTGGCTGATCGGTGACCGTTTCAATCTGCAATCCTGCCAAAGCACAATCTGAGCAAGCTTGGGTATCATGGGCTTTGTGAAAAGCCTGCGTTAACTTGGCGGCCACCTTCTGTGATTCATCATAAAATTCCGCTTTCAGCCCCCATGTTCCATCGATCCCGGCACAATGATCGACAACATTGACTGTCGTGCCGTCTACATAAGTGAGCAGATCCCGAGCTTGCCGCTTGAGCCCCTCAGCCTTTGTATGACATGATAAGTGGTAGGTGACTGTACCCAAGGCTTCCGCAAAATCCTTCTTTAATTCGCCTTTTCGCGCCATCTGGGCCAAATATTCCGTCACGTCCCACGTGTTACGGCTTACCAATTCCGCATCTTCGGTTCCGAGGAGCAGCGGGTATTCCTTCTTCAGAACGTATGCGCAGGTAGGCTGTAACGCTAAAATAGGCTTGCCGTCGCGGGCGAATTGTTTCAAGACCGCCACATTCTGGCGCGCACGCAAGGTGGCCCCGGCTATATCCCCACCATCTAAAGCAGGCATGCCACAACATTGTTGAAAAGCTGGCACTTCCGCTTGAATACCGTTATGCGCTAACACTTTAAGCGCTGCCTGCCCAATGCCTGGTTCATGATATTCCACTGTGCACGTCGAAAAGATTGCCACATCCGCCGTTTTGGTGCGCTCTTGGTGTTTTTCAATCCATTGTGAAAACCTCATAAGCGCAAACTTAGGCAAATGTCGGCGATGGTCAATGCCCACGGTTTTTTCCAAGAGTTGTCGCATCACCGGCTGAAGATTGCTCCAATTGGATAACGTAGGCGCTGCTGTGCCCAATCGCCCAATGCGCTCGGGGTCCCCTAAAAACCGATCGGCGGGTTTAATTCCGTGCTTTTTGGCGCGGACCGCTTTGGATCTGAGCATCAAACGGGGAAAATCCAAATCAAAACGATGCGGCGGAATGTATGGACACTTGAGATAGCATAATTTGCATTGATAACAGAGGTCTGCGGTCTTGGCCATTTCCTCATCTGTCAACAGATCGACGTCATCCTCATGAGACTCGACCACTCGAAAGAGTTCAGGAAAGGAAGGACAAAGGCTATAGCACAACCGACAGCCATTGCAAATATCAAAGGCTTTCTTCATATCTTCGGATAAGGCCGTCTCATCCCAATAACGCTCGTGATTAGGATTATATTCCATACAGGACACCCCTTTTCGCCTCATCGCCATCAAGGGGCCTTAAAGGCCCCTTGATGTGCGGTGACTTAATCGTCTAGTGCCGCCAAGCCTTTGGTAAATCGTCCTGCATGGCTCTTTTCAGCGCGTGCCAAGGTTTCGAACCATTCAGCAATGTCGTCGAAGCCCTCTTCACGGGCCACTTTAGCAAACCCAGGATACATTTGGGTGTATTCATACGTTTCGCCTTCAATAGCGCTTTTCAAGTTATCCTCGGTTGAGCCCACAGGTACCCCAGTCACGGGATCGCCCACTTCCTCTAAAAACTCAAAATGCCCAATTTGGCAACAAACCGGTGCGCTGTGGCCTCCGCTAAAGTGACTTCGAGACGTCCCGTTCCCGATACTAAATAGGGGTGAAGCCGCATTGCTTCCGCGATAAGGGTCGAGCCCACCTGCCAAGGCTCTTCCAGTCCCCGCGGGTCGACCAATCGTGCATAAGCGTACGCCATACGTGCCAAGGGGAGAAAAAATGTGGGCACGCTACAGCCGTCGATACCCGTCTGGAGCGCAGACTGGTCCACGCCGGTCATCTTTGCGATGCTCTCACGAATCTTTTGTTGCACAAGATGACTCGGATTTTCATAGCCCTCAAAGGGTACACCCAAGACTTTGGCTAAGGTCAACATTCCCGTATGCTTGCCACTACAATTGTTGTGGAGCGGACTGGGCGCTATCCCTTTGGCCTCGAGATCATGCGCTGCGGGCCCATAGCTTGGCGCATGCACGCCACAGGCTAAATCCTCCGGCGTTGCCCCGATACGAGACAGCAAACCTGCAACCGTCTTCACATGCTCGGGCTCTCCACCGTGTGACGCACAAATCATGGCCACCTCTTCCGTGGTGAAGTGGTATTGGCTTGTTCCCCCGGCCAACACCACTGGCAACGCTTGAAAGGGTTTGGCGCTAGAGCGCCAAAACGTGGGACGTTGTGGATCTCCGAGCCAATAGCGAATATGCCCAAGACTATCCACCACCGCCACGTCGGCATAGGCTCGACTTTCTACATGACCGCCCCGCGTAATTTCTACTGCCAGTTCAGACATTATGCCTCTCCTGTTCCATATATTGCCGTGCGGCATCAACAAAGTCCGCAAACAGTTTGCGGGCATGAGTCTCGGAATCGACAAGGTCCTCAGGATGCCACTGAACGCCAATGCCCCATGAGTTTCCCGGATATTCAATCGCTTCAACGAGTCCATCTTCTGCATGGGCGGCCACATTCCATCCACTGGGCACCTTGTCTAAAGCCTGATGGTGAAAGGAGTTAACCCGCAAATCCGTTGTTTCCGTAACATGGTGAAGTTTCGTACCCGGCAATACCGTGACACCGTGGGTGGCCTGTTGACGCGGCTGCGACTGATTATGGTGAATATCAGACGTAGGATACACACGAGGGATATCTTGAACCAACGTCCCCTCTTGAGCCACCGCAATCGCCTGCACACCGCGGCAAATGCCAAACACAGGCATTTTGTGTTGGAGGGCCGCGCGCACTAATGCGATTTCTGTACGGTCACGGTCTTTTGAGATACTAGCTTGGTTCGTTCCCGCATCCAGAGCCCCGTAGGCTGCGGGATCAAAATCGCCGCCTCCCGTTAACAATAGCCCATCGCACCGCAACAATGCTTCTTGACTTTCGGGAACATTGGGCAATAACACAGGAATGCCTCCCGCTTGAACAACGGCATGCAAATACGGCGCCCGTAAAAAGTCCCGATAGACATTATCCGGTCCTAACTCACGAGACATGGAAATCGCTATGAGGGGTTTGCTTTCCAATAAACTCTCGCTCCTTATTAAGACGAAAATACGTAATCAGCCTGTTTAGAGGTCAGTAAGCCCCAGGCTGATGACAATCGCTTGATTGACACGATTCATAATATCAGGATTCAAGTGCGCAATGCGCTCTTTCAGTCGTCTTTTGTCAATCGTCCGAATTTGTTCGAGAAGAATAACGGAATCCCGATCGAGGTTGGATTCGTGGGCCTTGACATCCACGTGGATGGGCAGGAGAGAGCATCTGCCCCGACGGTATCATCATCCGCGTAGCCAATGGGGACGGTGATAATTTTCATGGGACGGTCGGTCACAAATGTGCTCCCGTAGCCTACAGCAAACCCTTCGTCCACGTCTTTGACAAAGGTCACTGTACTGATCAACTCCATGACAGGCCGTAATCCCTTAGGCATCGGATGGTATGCTTCAAGACCATACATCGCAATCCCCACCCGCACCATGCTAAATTGCGTTCCTGGATATTTTAGTGCCGCAGCCGAATTAGCGGCATGCATCAGTAATGGCTCGATAGAGGCTTGTCGCAGACGTTCGGCAATATCCAAGAACACCGCCACTTGATGCTGGGTGAATAGCGGGTCAGACGCATCCGCATTCGCGAAATGCGTCATAAGGCCTGCCAATATCACGTGGGGCGAGCGCAGACGTTCAATCCACGCATCATCCAAGTGTGCGGGAAGCATACCAATGCGTCCCATCCCAGTATCCATCTTCAAGTGCACCCGTGCTGGCCTCTGACGCTTTTTGGCCGCCTCTTCGATTTGCGCAAATCGCTCAGGGTCAAAGACCACTAAATCCAGCTGATTGTCCAGCGCCTCCGTAACTTCTTGGGCGGCCGGTTGGCCCAGCACTAAAATAGGAGCGTCTATGCCAGCGTTACGCAAAGCCACGCCCTCTCCCACGAGAGCGACACCCAAATACGAAGCTCCCGCACTTAAGGCCGCTTGGGCCACCGGAACCGCTCCGTGGCCGTACCCGTCTGCCTTGACCACGGCCATCAGTTGTACATGCGGATTCAACCGGTTCAAAATCCATGACACGTTATGCTGCAAACGGTCTAAATAAATGCGCGCAATTGTTGGTCTCACTGGTGGTCCCCCTGTTCTCTTGGGCTATGAGGCTATATCCACTGCGGCAACTGTGGAGGCTCCTCTTCGGTTTCCACACTGTGCCACGCTTGCCCCAAGCACTCAATCAGGTCCGTTGCCACAACGCTACGGCCATGGTGGCGTGCGGCATGAATGCCACTCCACCCATGCACATACGTGGCCAGCGCCGCCGCTTGTGCACTAGACATTTGAGGTGCTGAGGCTAAAATCCCCGCCACAATACCGCTTAGCACGTCCCCGGACCCAGCCGTGGCTAACGCCGGCGTATTCGCCGTATTCACTAGGATCTGGGCATCCCCCGTGAGCGTATAAAGCCCTTTGAGCACCAACGTCGTCTGATACCGACGATAGGCTTGGTGAAATGCACTGACCCGATTATGATCGACCACCGCCGCACTGATCCCTAACAGCATGCCCATTTCCCCGCTATGTGGGGTTAACAACGACCGCGCGGGTAACCTCAAGTCCGGCCGTTTGGCAAGCCAGTATAGCCCATCCGCATCCACGATTAACGGCTTACCCAAGCCCACGACCTGTTCTAACGCTAAAACACCCGTCTCACGCCCCATACCCGGTCCAAAGATAATGACGTCGGCACGCATGAGTTGTTCTAAATCCTGGGTGGTCAATAATCCGCGTCCCGTCGACGGCCATACCATCAACGGCTCCGGTACGGCCATGCGTCGACGGGCTTTGTGCGGAACAATGAGTTGCACAAGACCTGCGCCCGCCCGCAAGGCCGCCATTCCCGCCATGACAGGAGCGCCCGTCATCGCCACCGAGCCTCCGACAACAGCCACTCGTCCACGCTGATACTTGTGAGCCCCCACGGCAAGCACAGGTCTGTGACCATACGCCCATTTGGGACTAATCCACCCGTCACCGTTTGTTGGCCACTCCAATCCAATATCCGCGATCGTCAATGGCCCCGTGTAGAGGGCACCCGGATACCCGAAGTGGCCCCATTTCGCACCGCCAAAGGTGACTGTACTCGCGATAGCCAATGGCGGCCCCTGATATGCCCCACTATCGGCATCAACGCCAGACAAGATGTCTAACACATACATCGCCGTACCGGCTGCGGACATTGCCTCAAAAATTTGCGCGACGGTTGGATCAAGATTCCCGTGAAAACCCGTGCCAAAAATTCCATCCACTACCCAGGCATAGTGCGCGACCGACGGTATGACGTCATCAACCTCCACCACCCTAGCACCATGCGCAATAGCCGCTTGTTTCAGACCCTTTGCTCCCGCAAACTGCGGCTCCGCCAAAGGAAAACAAACGTCGGTATCATGGTCGCGGGCTAGGTAGCGTGCTACAACTAACGCATCGCCGCCATTATGCCCAGGACCTGCTAGTACGAGTCCTCGACCTTTCGGTAGTTGCGTACCCCACCGTGCTGCGGCTTTGGCGCCCGCCACTTCCATTAAGGACAGAAACCCGACCCCAAAGTCTTGGGCCCGGCGGTCATAATGCCTGGCCTCTTCAACGCTCCATATCTGGTTGTGACGCATAGTCCTCCCTCTTCTCCAGCACCACCATGGCAATAGCATAAAGCCTTTCATGGGTAAAAGACATCCAGATGTGCAATTGGCGCTCTTGCAACCACACGCCTAAAGGACCTTTAACCCTCACCAAAGGCTCATGATGCTCTTGGCGCACGATTTCAATATCAGTCCAGCGGCTACCTCGAATCCCTCCGCAAGCCTTAATGAGCGCTTCTTTTGCCGCAAACCGAGCCGCCCAACGCCTAACCGCTTCGGGTCCGTCCCCAACGCTCAGTGATTCGGCGGGGGTAAAGATGCGCGGTAAAAAACGCGGGTTTTCCAATGCTTTCGCAATCCGTGCAATTTCCGTCGCATCGACGCCTATTCCGTGAATCATGCCCGCCCCGTTCTCCTCATGGCTTGTCAACCCGCCCCGCATCATCTATTTGTTCCATTAATTGCCATTCTAAAATCCGTTCTAAAGTTAAGTCGGGCTGTTGCAAGTAATACCGTGCCGTATCCAATAGAGCTTGGACGGGCATCAACCCCACCAATTCCGTGCGGGCCACACTAACGCCATACTGCTGCGCCTCTTGCCGGACCATTTCCACAGCCCGCGGCAAAGATGTCTTAGGATAATCGACCAAATTGAGCGATACCTGTACCTGTCCTTGCGAGACGGTATCCATGGCCAATGCCTTGACCCCTGCGAGCCCTCCGCTAGAATTACGCACTGCTTTAGCTACGGCCTGCGCGACTTGAATATCCGTCGTGTTTAAAAAAACATTAAAGGCAATCAACGGCCTGCGCGCCCCCACTGCTACCGCCCCCGCGCTCGGATGGGGAGACGAGGGGCCGTAGTCCGGCACATCACTGGACATTCGCGCTGCCAGACCCTCAAATTCTCCGCGCCGCACATCGGCCAAGTTACGCCTCTGTGGAATCGTCGCCGCGTGCTCATACAAATACACGGGAAGTCCAAGCTCACGCCCCAACCGCTCCCCCACCCTCTGCGCCGCCTGGACGGCATCCGCCATGTTCGTACCCTCTAAGGGAATGAAAGGAATGACATCGATAGCTCCCATCCGCGGATGAGTTCCCACGTGCCGACGCAAATCAATTTGCGACACCGCCACAAACGCCGCACGCAGTACGGCCTCTTCGACAGTCGCGGTCTCCCCGGCTAATGTCAACACCGACCGATTATGGTCATAATCCCCTTCCATTCCCAACACCCGAGCTCCCGCACTAGCGGCCGCCTCCGCGATGGCTTGCATGACGTCCAGACGCCGACCCTCTGAAAAATTGGGCACACATTCTATCCACATATCACTCGACCTCATTTTCCCAGGGAATTATCCTCACCCGCGTACTGTAAAACGTGGCCCCCCCACCAAAGTCTGACAGCGTTTGACTCGTCAACTGATTAATATTGACGCCTCCCCCGTCTTGGTTCCAACGTACGGCATAACTCAAGACGACGCCGGGTCGTGCCTGCTTGCTGCCGCGCAGCTGCAAAATTACATGGCCTGTCGGGCTTTCGACGCGTACGCGCTGCCCATCTTGCAATCCCAAGTGCTCTATATCCTCTTGATGCGCATAAATGGTGGGATTAGGCTCTCGAATAAGCAACCGGGGATTATTACCAAAACTCGACTTAATCGTATTTTGGCGCGAAGGCGTAATCAGAACAAGAGGATATTCTGCTGGCGTCTGAGGTGGAGTAAACGGCAACACAGGTAAAGGGTACAACCTAAAGAGAGGACCGTTGTGGTCCTTAGTATCTAAAAATGGACGGTCCGACACCTTAAGGTTGACTTTTTGCACCGGACGTTTTTGCAGACTTTCCCACGTAATGCCATGAAGCCACGGATGCTGTGTATCAAGGGCTTGCCGAATCAGATCTTCATCACTATCCTGACACCATGGAGCGTCCTTAAATCCACAGGCTCTAGCCAAACGCCGAAAAAATTCGGTATTCGATACCGCTTCGCCTGCCGGCAATACAGCTTGCGGGCTTAACTGAATATAACGGTGCCAATACGACGTATGGAGATCGAGGGTTTCAAAGGCCATCGCCGCGGGCAATATCCAATCCGCATACTGAGCCGTGTCCGTCAACATTTGCTCGTGCACGACCGTAAACAAATCCTCACGCCGTAGTCCCGCTAGAACCCGCCCTTGATCCGGCGCCGTCGCTGCGGGATTGCTGTTATACACAATCAAAGCTTTAATAGGGGGATCATCCAATTGGGTTAAGGCATCTCCCAACTGTACCATATTAATTGTGCGGGGATTTCCCGATCGCAATTCTGGGCGTGTTAATCGGTCCCAGTTAAGGGGAAAAGCATCGCCATTCCCTAGCAAGTGTCCGCCCCCCACATCCCGGTATGATCCGGTGATCACGGACAACGCAGAAATCGCCCAGACAGCTTCTCCCGCATGCTCCTGTCTTTGTACACCATACCCGGTACGCAAGAGCAAAGGACGCACGCTCGCCAGGCGCTCGCCTAAACGCTCTATGGTCGCCACAGGCACACCAGTAACCCGGGCTGTCTCATCCAAGGTCCACGGCCACGCGCGTTCGAGATAGGCGTCGAATCCTTGCGCATACTGGGCAACGAAGGATTTGTCATATTGTCCCGTGGCCACTAAATACCGACCGAGACCTAACGCTAAAGCAACATCGCTGCCAGGGTTAAGGTCGATATGGTGACCATAACGGGCGGCGGTGTCCGTGTAAAGCGGATCGACCACATAAATGTCAGCGCCTTGCGATTGCGCCTGATCTAACAAAGGAATTTCATGAACATTAGTCACAACCGGGTTGCTTCCCCACAAGAGGATTAATGCAGCCCGCCCAATGGTTTCTGGATCAGGCCCTAGCCTTTGCCCATACACCCAGCGCAAAGCCATATCCGCTGAGGCTGTACAGATCGTCCGCGCCAGTTGTGAGGCACCCAAGGCGTTAAAAAAGCGCCGATCCATGGACGCCTCGCTCAACACCCCCATGTTGCCTGAAAAACTATAAGGAAGAATGGCTTCGCCACCATATGTTTGAACGATATGCTGCATTTTTGTGCCAATCGCATCGAGGGCCTCATCCCACGAGGCACGCTGAAAATTCCCTGACCCCTTGGGGCCAGTGCGTTTCAAGGGAAACAGCACGCGATCTTGATGGTTCAGTCGTTCAAGATAGCGATTAACTTTTAAGCAGGCAAAACCTTGCGTGATAGGATGGTCTTTCGCCCCTGTGATGCGCATAATGCGCCCGTTCACGCGTTTGACATCGAGACCACACGTGTCATAACAGTCATGCGGGCAGACTTGATGCACGACCTCGTCGTGTGGCGTGTTCACAGCCGCAACGAGGGTTGGCCCGATGGTGTCACAACGAAATGAGCCCACATCCCTGATGATTCATGGCCTGGCACTAAGCTGGCCAAACGAAATGAGCCAGGTATGGTCGGCACAAAACTCAATGTTCGCCGTTGGCCCTGGGAAATTCCTTTCGCCAACGGCGGTGTTCCTGCACCGGGAAACAGCGCTTGTGTACTTTGCGGTCCCCGCACAACCGCCAATGAATTGGCAAGCCCACTATCATTCGTAAATTCAATCACCACATGCCAGCCTTCTGGCACTGTGACCCACATCGCGCCGTTGGCCGTACCATTAAGATTAAAGCCCTGACTGGCATACCCGGCAATCACCGTCAAATCCACGGTGTGTTGTGCCGCATTGGCGTGCATCCACACACTTTGGGAATGACTTGGTGACGGTATCACCATGGCAGGAACTTTTTGCTGAGGGGGACCTGCAAAGAGTCCGCACCCTGACATCGTACCTGCCAAGGCAATCCCTGCAACTAGGAATGACCATTTTCTCACGTGCTTGTCCTCTTTCGTTTCGTAGTCCAACCTCCAACCTTATCTCCTTCATCCTATGCGTTAGCTGACAAAATGACAAGAAAACGCCGCGGACAATTCCTGGAAGTTGGGGTTGGTATTGTCTCGCTCAAATTTATTTTGCCAAAACTCTTTACAGCTTCACGCTCCTGTGATTATAATTTCACAAACGGCCAATGAATGGGAAGAGCCGGGCGGTTCTCTAGAAAGTCGGTAGGATGGAACCCGATGTGCTGCCCGAACCCGATTCCACCCAGGAGGACATCAGCGATGAGTTGATCGCGGAGCTGCGTTAAAAGCCAAAGAGCGGGCAGAATCTATCGATCTGCCAAATAGGGTGGCACCGCGGTGACTACCGTCCCTAATAATTTAGGGGCGTTTTTTGTTTTGCGTGATAAAAATAAACCCCATAATCTTAAGGAGGAATCCCCAATGATGTATCCACCACAAATTCTTTTACCAGGCCCCACCCCTGTCCCCCCTAGTGTTAACCTCGCCATGCAACAAGCTATGTCAGATCACCGTGGCGCGGTCTTTACACGGGTCAAGAATCATGTCACCGCGCAGCTTCAAGACCTCTTTAAGGTCGGAGTAGATGGAGGCGTCGCGGTAATACCAACCACCGGCACGGGTGCGTTGGAAACCGCTGTCCAAAACTTTTTTAATCCCGGCGACCGTGTCATTGGCGTGAGCACAGGCGCCTTTGGTGAACGCTTTGTCGATATCGCCGAGAAAATGGGCGTCGAGGTGCGTCATATCCGCGTGCCCTATGGGCAAGCGTTTGACCCCCAGCATGTTATCGAAACGCTTGACGAAGAACACCACATCAAAGGGATCCTCGTGACGCATAATGAAACCTCGACGGGCGTGTTGAATCCCGTGACACAATTAGCCGAACTGCTCAAACACCACCCCAATCGCCCGTTATTAATTGTCGATAGCATCAGTGGTGTGCCATCGGTGCCCCTGACGATTGAGCAAGACGATGTGGACGTCATTGTCGCCGCCTCTCAAAAAGGCTTTATGTGCCCTCCCGGTCTCGGCATCTTAGCGCTCTCAGCTCGGGCTCGTGAGCACGTGTTAAAAGACCGGCCGGGTCGGCTATTCTTTGACCTGCAACCATATTTGGCCGGGCAATTCCCCTACACTCCCGCCGTCTCATTGTGGAACGGCCTCGAAGAGGCCCTTAATCTGCTCGAACAAGAAGGCGTCGAGGCCCGTCTCGCGCGGCACCGCCTTATGGCGCAGATGACCCATGCTTTTGGTGCGGCCGCTGGCATGGAGCCCGCCGTAGACCCCGCAGTCGCGTCTCCCACCGTGACAGCACTGCACGTTGCAGAAGGCTTTGAGCCTCAAGAATTCCGGAATCAGACAGCCGTATTAGGTCTACAAATCGCCGGTGGCATGGGTCCATGGCATCATGAAATGGTGCGTATCGGCCACGTAGGCGCACTGATGCCCAATCAATTGTTTGAGGGACTCAGCACCCTAGCCCATCTTCTCCCCCGCGGTCTTGACGGGGTGCAGGCAGCTTGGAAAGTATGGCACGACAATCTGGCCATTCAAAAGGAGGCGTACCGATAATGACGAGGCCCCGCATCTTAATTACCGAAACCCTTGGTCAAGAAGGCATTGATCTCCTGCGCGAAGTAGCCGATGTCGATGCCTATGACCTGCTCCCCAAAGAACAGCTTCCCGAAATCATCGGCAACTATGATGCCGTGATTGTGCGCAGTGCACATCGCCTCCCCCGTGAGACCCTAATCGGTCATCCTCGGCTCAAAGTCGTCGCACGGGCAGGTTCGGGTGTCGACAACGTGGATCTAAAGACTTGCACTGAACTGGGCATTGCCGTCATCAATGCCCCAGGCGCTAACGCGGTAGCGGCCGCCGAACAGGCCTTCGCACACATGCTTGCCATCTTGCGCAACGTCCACCTCGGTGATGCTCATGTTCGCAGCGGGGAGTGGAGCCGAAAGAAATTTCTAGGAGGCGAGCTCCATGAAAGGCGTTTAGGCATTATCGGATTTGGAAAGGTTGGCCGTGAAGCCGCTCGCATTGCCAATGGTTTCCGCATGAAGGTGTATGCCTATGACCCCTTTGTCGCCGATGAGATTTTTCAAGCACACAATGTTACCCGTATGGAAACCCTCGAAGAGCTTCTGCCGGTCTCCGATATCCTGACCTTGCATACCCCGAAGTCAGGACCTCAAATCGGCCTTGACTTGTTGTCCACTCTTCCCGCTGGCGCTATTGTCATCAATGTGGCGCGCGGTGGAATGATTGATGAAGAAGCCTTAGCGACCTTAATGGACACCGGTCACCTGCTTGGCGTCGGGTTGGATGTGTTCAGCCAAGAGCCGCCGCCCGCCGATTTTCCTCTATTCCGTCATCCCCGGGCGGTGTTAACGCCCCACCTTGGAGGCAGCACGCATGAAGCCATGACTGGCGTGGCCGTGATGACAGCGCAAGGGGTTATCGCCGCCTTGCAAGGGTTAACCCCCCCCAATATCGTCAATGTGCCTGTGCCTCCCTTAACCCCCGATGAGTTCGGCATGCTTGATGAGGGAGCTCGCATTGTCGGCCGCATTTTTGCCCAAATGCATCGCACCTTGCATGCGCCTATTGTTTTGAGCTTAAAAGGCCCTATTCCCAAGAATGCGTTGCCATGGCTCAAGCAAACGGTTTTGGCCGCAATTTTAAACGAACAGCTAGCCGACCGTGTGAACGCTGTCAACGCACTCGTCAAAGCTGAAGAACAAGGTCTCAAACTGCTCGTCGAAGAACGCGACGCAAACGCATTGCCGACGTTGGCACTCCGGCTCGAGGGCCATCCTGAAACCACGACCGAAGTGTCTTTAGAAAATCACGTACCCCGTCTGCGGCGCATTAATGGGGTGGCTGTTGATCTGCCATGGCCAGACATTGCCCTAATGACGGTGCATGACGATGCGCCCGGCGTAGTCGGCAAAGTAGGCACCCTAGTCGGTCAGTACGGCATCAATATCGGTAATTTGCATTTGGGCCGGCAGGAGAATAATCACCAAGCCCTGATGATTTTATCGCTTGACCAGACGGTCCCCGATGACCTGGTCCGGGATTTAAATCAAATTACCGATATCCACCACGTATTTGTCTTCTAGGCGCGGTTTTTAACCGATAGGCAAGCATGCCCAGCCACCCAAAAGCGCCACGGATAGAGGGCAGCCTCCTCGGCATAATTCACATTGATGCGCGGACCCGTTGCCAGCTGATTGTCTGGCAACGGGTCCTGATCGTGATACAGGCGCAAAGCCGAATGAGCCAGATGCCATCCGTATTGTCTTTTGGTAATTCCCATAGCTTGGGCCAATTTACCAGGTCCGTTGGTGAGCTCACAAAGACCTTTCCGCGGCCAAGCCAATCTGCGGCGCTGCGCCATCAGCTCTAATCCCTCCAATGGCTCCAACGCCCGAATTAAAATCGCCTCAGGCGCGCCATGCGGCCCCGACACGACGTTTAAGCAATAGTGCATGCCATAAATGAAGTAGACATACGCATGCCCCGCGTCTTCGTACATAATGCGAGTGCGCTCGGTCATCCGTCCGCCATAGCTGTGCGCCGCTTTATCCCACGGCCCTTGATACATTTCGACTTCGACAATGCGTCCAGCCGTTAGGCCTTCGGGTGTGTCATGCACCAAAACCGTTCCTAATAACGCCTTCGCTAACACGTTTGTGGGCTGTAAAAAGAATGAGACATCCACTGGTCCTCGCCAAGGAAAGGGCATCATGCGCCTCCAACGTCCATTTCATCTTCAATTCATTGTAATGACTTGCCCAAAACCATGCCAAATATTGCAACGCCAATCACAAAAAATCGTCGTGCTGCCAGCACCGCCTTACCTGTTACAATCAAAATAAGGAGGCGTTTTTTCACATGCCCAAAATGGGAACAGCGATGTCACCGCTACACGGTGGGCATTGTCCCCCTTGGTTATTCCAGAAAATGACCCGGCTTAGTGCCGCGATCATCGAAGCTGTCGCCTACGAATTTGGTACGGCCGAAGCCTTGCGGCGCATGGCAGATCCCGTTTGGTTTCAAGCCTTTGGCAGCGTTATCGGGTTTGACTGGCACTCATCGGGCCTCACGACCGTCGGCCTTGGAGCGCTCAAGGAAGGGCTCGCCGCCAAACAACATGACCTGGGACTGTTTGTTGTTGGGGGAAAAGGTAAAGCGTCGCGCAACACGCCCCAGGAAATTGAGCAGATTGGGGATGCGTTAGGCCTCCCCACTACGATTCATCCATTAACCGATGTAAGCCGCATGGTGGCGAAAGTCGATAATGCGCTTGTGCAAGATGGATATCAACTCTATCATCATGTCATGCTATTTGATAAGACGGGCCAATGGACTGTCATCCAACAAGGCATGAACGCCGACAATCAAACGGCCCGCCGTTACCATTGGCTCAGTCAAACCGTCACGGCCTACACAGTGGAGCCGCATCATGGCATTGTGGGGCGAAGCCTGCCATACGTGCTGGACTTGACTGACCGCCATAACCAGGAGATACAAGGGCATTGCGTCGAATTGACGCAGCATCCCGAAGAGGTGTTATTGGCACTGCGCGAGTTGCGCCGGGAACAAGGACAGGCCGAATTGGTCATGCCTGCCCATCACGACATTCCGTCTGCGTCATACCTCAACAAAATTTTGTACCAAATTTATGACCACGCACCGCACAATTACGAAGATCTTCTCCGTATCCCTGGCGTCGGCGCCAGTACCATGCGCGCATTAGCCATGGTCTCCGAGGTCGTTTTCGGATCGCCCCTCACCTATCACGATCCCGTGCGCTACAGTTTTGCGCATGGCGGGAAAGACGGTATTCCCTTCCCCGTAGATCGCCATGACTATGAGACATCGCTGGCCGTACTCGAACAAGCCATTTCTCGCGCAAAAGTCGAGGATCGAACGAAAATGGACAGCTTGCGCCGTCTCGCCCGGCTAGACATTTTAAATACCCCTGAATCGTAAAATTCGCTGGCTTGTGCTATGATTCGCCGTGTATTATTCCCTAGCATCCGCCCGTCGAATGTGCTAGGCAAGGTTGTTATGTTAAAGGAGCGATAAATTTGCGCATTTTAGTGACTGGTGGCTCAGGTTTTATCGGGCACGCTCTAGTAGCCCGCCTTATGGCGATGGGGATGGACGTGGTCGTTGCGGATTTGGTCCCATCCCGACACCCTAACGTGCAACAAGTCGTAGGGGACCTTCTTGACCGCACTATTCTCGAACAAAGTTTAACCCCAGGGACGGACGCCGTGATCCATTTGGCTGGGTTTACCTCCGTGCTAAAGTCCATCCCCATTCCATATCAAGTCTATGAAACAAACCTAAAGATGACGGCCGACTTGCTAGAGCGTTCCCGTCAACTTGGCGTCAAGAATTTCGTATTTGCCTCGTCCAATGCCGTGGTTGGCAATGTAGGCTCTCGCCTCATCAATGAGGACATGCCTTTGCAGCCCCTAACACCCTATGGGGCCACCAAAGCTGCCTCGGAAATGCTCATCTCGGCTTACACGGCTTCCTACGGTATTTACGGGTGTGCCGTACGTTTGACCAATGTTTATGGGACCGGGATGATGCACAAAGACAGTATGATCCCACGCCTCATGCGCGCAGCGCTGGGACAAACCCCCGTGCATATCTATGGAGATGGTGAGCAAGTACGCGACTATATTTACTTAGGCGACGTGGTTGAGGTCTTTGTCAACGCCCTAACCAAGAATATTACAGGCCCGTTGACGACGGGCTTTGGCCGTTCCGTCAGCGTCAACACCTTGTGTGAACTGGCCTCTGAAGCCGTCGGACGACCTATTGAGGTCGACCACATTGCCGCGATGCCTGGCGAAATGCCCGCGGTAATCGTCAATACTGCTCGTCTCAAAAGCTTAGGCATGGCACCTCAAGTAGACTTACCTGAGGGCCTCAAAGCCGTGTGGGAAGACTTCCAAACCTTTTCGTAATCGAGACTATGCGTCATATCATCGTACGTGACATGTTGCGGCGGCGTGTAGCCCATAGCGTAAGAGCGCCTAGCACGACCACCGCAATGCCCACGCCAGAACCCCATAGCCCTATACGAACACTGCGGGGCCGATACCGAAAGATGACTTGGTATCGGCCTTTTGGTATCGCCACGGCCTGAATCACTCCTTCGGGCTCTACACGCTCTGTTTTATCGAGATGGGGCCCCGTGATGGTCGCCGTCCAACCGGGCTGATACGCTTCACTACGGATTAACGTCGTCGCCCGCGGCGCAGACACTACGACAGTATCTTGAGCTTGAAGCGTTTGGTGAACGATTTCCGCCTTGCCTGGCCCTGTAAGCCACACCATGCCCTGAGTCTTTGTATTGCGGAACACCCCAAACGCCCCAATGGTACCCACAAATCGCCACTTGGGAAATGCTATCATATTCTGTAGAGGCCCCGTAATCCGGTAGGCCTTGCCCTCGGACGTTACAATCATGGCCCCATCAATCGGTCGATGACCAGGACTATGAATCGCCAGTCCGGCCATAGGTGTCGCTTGCCATGACAACGTGACGGTTTGCCCTGAGAACCGTACCTGCGGTGTCAGCCACTTTTCTTTATCAGACCCAGATACCAAAAGTCCCACTCGCCAACGTCCTTTTGACGCTGTTAAGGGCTTTACCATGTCCAAGTGCAGCGCCGTCACGTCAAGCGTTTTCCCAAAAAACCATGGCTTCTCGGCGGTTGCCAAGGGCTTTGCAACGTGTGTACGGGGATGCCATGATAAAGGTACCCTCTGAATAAACGACGACGGAACCGTAAACAACGTACTAACATTCAACTGATTGATAAGGGGCAGATTCAGAACCGTAGGCGAAAACGTCGCTTGCAAATGCGCTCCGGTCGCATTGTTATAACGGCTGGATACGAGTGACCCATAGCCCTGAAAACTGGGCAGCCCCGTTAAAATATTGAGGTCAGGCTGCCCAATAGCATCAACCTGCCGGTAGTCATTCAGGTCCGGATTATACAGAGCATAACGGGTCCTTACCGGAACTTCAGCCCGGGCTTTGGCCACGAGATATCCGGTCCCCGTGGCGACAGACGGTTTGGGTACATTGAGCCAATATTGTCCTGCATCATACAATCCCAAATCCACAGCGGTAAACAGAGCCAAAATCCCAATCCGCCAACGCTCGGGCACGCGCGGCAACCCTATTATCACAGCCACCGCGGCGGCGCCCAGCAATACGCTCACGATCAAATACGGCACCATGAAGGAAAAAAGGCGAGACGTCGCCTCCCACAAGCCCCACGCAAAAACACTGGCGAGTACCACCCCAAAGACTTTGGCCAGGCGTTGGCGGTCCGCCGCAAAAGCGGACATGGACCCGAAAAATTGAAAACTGGCGTGGGACCGCTGCGATAGATGAATAAAAGCCTCCCCAGGCACCCACTGGGCTGCCCCCAGCAATAAAGCAATGGCGGCGGCCACACCATATCCGGCCATCGTCGCTCCCTTGTAAGCCGTGCTGGTAACAAAAAACGCGGCCAAAATGGCAGAAAAAATTGCGCCATAAGCCATGGGTTCGGGGCTGCCCGCCAAAATGACAGCCCCCGCAAACACCCCTAACGCTAACACCCAGGCCCATTTCATCCGAGGCGTCGAGGCGTGGGCTATTTGATATAAGGCCACGGCCACCCAGGTCAACCATCCGACCCCTTGCAAGGTTTCGAGATGCACCATTTGGGCGGCCATAAACCCCCCGAACGCAAAAGCCCATGCCCCTAACAAACTGGCCCACACACTGCGACCGAGTACGCGCAAAAACGTGTAAAAGCCGGTGCTGGCGACCGCGTAACTAATGCCAATGGTCAACGTCCATGCCCAAGGTCCAGACAATAGCGCAAAAAGCCACGTCAAAGGATACGCTGCGCCTGCATTAAACCCCGCTAAAAGCGGCGTGCCACTCCAAATATATGGATCCCACAAAGGCAAATGCCCTTCGCGGAGGATTTTACCCACCAAAGTCCGCAAGGGATAGTTTTGAATGAGGTTGTCCCCATGTAGCGTCAAAAGTCCCGGCTCAAGACCGACGGCCACCAACATAGGAAACCCTACCAAGAACGCCAAAGCCCAAATGTCTTTACGGTCCCACTGCTGGGACCGAATGGGGCTTGATATCATATGGCGCGAAGCCAGCTTTTGAAAATGACACGCGCATAATGGTAAGCATAGGTCAAATTATGACCTTTTTTGGTATGACCCGATGTCCGTGGATACATAGACGCTGGACGCTCAATGACTCGGTAATTTTTACGCATGGATAAAATGAGCAGTTCGGCCGCATGGTACTGATCTTCGCTTAACGACAAATCTTTAAGCACTTGCGCTTTAATGGCCCGAAATCCATTGGACGAGTCCGTAATCTTTTGCTTAATCAATATGCCGATGAGCCAGTTAAACCAATAAACTCCCAACACGCGAATCATATCATCTGTTACATAATTACCCATACGGCGTGAGCCTTGCACGTAATCGGCTTCGTCATTTAACACGGGTTCGACTAAGTCGCGCATTTCTTCGGGATCATACTGCCCGTCGGCATCGAGAGTCACGATATATTGCGCGCCATGTTCAATAGCCAGGTGATAGCCCACCCGCAACGCTGCACCCTGCCCCCGATTGACCCGTACATAAGACGCAAAATCATTTAACTTTGGCATTCCTGTGGATCATACCCACAGCAGGACGCAAGCGCGCTAGCATATAAATGCCGCCTAGACCTGAGACGTAAAGAAGATTTAGCACATGAAACGCTAGCGCTAAAACTATAGACTCTTTCAGCGGCGTTCCCACGAGCGTTAATGCTAACATCCACCACGCTTCGGTGGTGCCAAATCCCGCCACGCCCTGCAAAGGAAAGACCATGAACAAAGAAAAAAACATCATGGCAGCTCCAATATGGAAAAACCCTACAGAATACCCCAAACCATGGGCAATCACTTGATAAAACAACGTGCTCGATATCTTCATGCCGATCGTGATTAAAGACAAGACCACCATGTCAATCCACGATAAGCGCGTCATCACCGCTTGAGCGCGAAACGTCGCGGTGATGACTTTCCCCATCCAGTGCGGCAAATGACGCTGTTCCACTCGTTGGATCATGCGTTCCCCGTTAACCAACCGGATCAAAAGAATCACCGCAAGCATGGCGATGGCCCCTACAATAAGAGAGAACCGAACGGTTGTCCAACCATGTTGGGGCAACAGCCACAGGCTAAAGACGAAGGCGAGAATAACCGACCATCCCACGTCAAATAGCCGTCCACCCACCGCCAGCCCTAGGCTGGCGCTTCCTGGCACTCCATAGGGCTTCAAATAGAGCGGCAACAGAAGTTCCCCCACGCCCCCGGGAAACACGCTACACGTCATGGAATAAGCGGCGGTGGGCCCAAACCACTGGTACGGTCGCGCCGCCACCTCTTGGGCTGTGGCCTGCAAAGACCCTGCCATCCTGGAAAAACGCAACGTACGCAATTCGACAAACACGATCTGGCATCCAAGCGCCCACAGGAGCACCGGCCAGGACAGACGGTCCCATGCTGCCTCAATGGCATGCACAGGAATTTTGTGAAAGAACAGCACCACAGCCATTCCTGTCAACAAGAGCACAATCAGCGCCCCCAACCATTTGGAACGGCTGATCCGCACGCCTTGCTGCTTCCATGCCTGCATGCTGTTCCTCCTTTACCCTAATGTCCAATAAGGCTCAAATCCCTTGCCGATCGCACTATCCCTATCATATCTGATTCCTGCGAAAGCAAGCTGAAGCATAGCTGAACTTTCAATTTCCACAATCCAAAGGACATCGTTTGGAAGCGACAACCGAATTTTTTCTCCCAAAAACCCAAAATCAAGCCATAAATTCCCCGCTCATAGTGTACCCAACCATACATCCCAAGGTCCTCCACCCGCCTTGCTCACGTTGGCATACTGCAATCATGACGTATCCATTTACGCAAACATTTTTTAGGAAACAGGTTATAATACACTCATAGCGGCGGCACGCCCGTTGTATTCTTTCAGTTGGGAGGGATACCCAATGTGGCCATCAATTCCACAAGCATTAAATAGTCATGCCACGGTTCCCATTATAATTGTGGCAGTCGTTGTGGTCACTCTTGTCTTTGCTGTCTTCGGGAAATGGTTTCTGCGAATTACTGGATTAAGCCAGGACGAGCAACAGTAATTGCCGTCCTGGTTTCTCTTTCCCTTGGCATTGCTTCACGAACAGTGTATATTTTTCTGAACACCTCGGTGCAATAATGGGTGTTTCGACGATGTAGCAGTCGTCTTAATACTTGGTACTGCCTATGATAGGCCGTCCGTTACCTGCCTCGTTTTTACTCTATGCTCCTCCACAGTGTGGAGAGGTTATCAATAACAAAGAAGGTGATTTCGCTGCCTCCAAAAACATTATTCGAAAAAATCTGGGAAGATCACGTTGTCATGCAAGAGCCGGGTCAACCTGCATTACTCTATATTGACCTGCACTTAGTTCACGAAGTAACCTCACCACAGGCCTTTGAAGGTCTGCGAATGCATCACCGCACGGTAAGACGGCCTGACAAAACCTTTGCGGTCATGGACCACAATGTTCCCACCACGGACCGTTCCGTGCCGGTGGCTGATCCCATTGCACGTCGGCAGATGGACTTATTGGAACAAAACTGCGTGGAAGCTGGGATTCGACTATTTAATTTACACCACCCCGATCAAGGCATCGTGCATATTATTGGACCCGAGCAAGGGTTAACGCAACCAGGTATGACGATTGTGTGCGGCGACAGCCATACTGCCACGCACGGGGCCTTTGGCGCCTTAGCTTTTGGCATTGGAACGAGCGAAGTCGAGCATGTCTTAGCAACACAATGCTTGGTACAAGCGCGTCCAAAAACCATGGCCGTGCACTTTTCGGGAAAACGCCCCTTTGGGGTGACGCCGAAAGACATGATTATGGCTCTTATCGGGCAAATCGGCACGTCTGGCGCCACTGGCTACGTCATTGAATACACAGGTGACGCGGTCCATGAACTCAGCATGGAAGAGCGCATGACGTTATGCAATATGTCTATTGAAGCAGGCGCACGAGCCGGTATGGTTTCCCCCGATGCCACAACGATCAACTACTTAAAGGGTCGCCCCTATGCACCCCAAGGCGAAGCCTTTGATGCGGCCGCGGCCCGTTGGCTGAGCTACGCTACGGATCCCGGGGCTTCTTATGATCGTACGGTGACCGTGGAACTGGACAACCTCATTCCTTTGGTGACGTGGGGGACAAGTCCCGGCATGGTGCTCCGTATTGACGAAACCATTCCCGATCCCAACACGTTTGTCAATCCGACAGAGCGCGAATCCGCTCAGTATGCACTGGAATATATGGGTCTGACACCCGGCACGCCCATCACAGATGTTGCCATTGACCGCGTCTTTATTGGCTCGTGCACCAATGGCCGATTAGAGGACTTGCAACGGGCTGCCGAAGTGGTCAAAGGCCGACACGTTCATCCCCATGTACGCGCCATGGTCGTGCCTGGTTCAGGACAAGTCAAACGGCAAGCCGAACAGCTTGGACTTGATGTCATTTTCAAGGAAGCGGGATTCGAATGGCGAGAACCCGGTTGCAGTATGTGCCTGGGCATGAATCCAGACATTCTCGAACCCGGCGAACGCTGCGCCTCCACCTCTAACCGCAACTTTGAAGGACGCCAAGGCAAAGGCGGGCGAACTCATTTGGTCAGTCCCGAAATGGCCGCCGCCGCAGCGTTATTTGGCCACTTTGTGGATGTCCGCACGGTATCTAAAGAGGAGGCATCGCTATGACCCCATTACGCCAACATCGCGGTTTGGTCGCCCCCCTGCATCGGGCCAACGTTGATACGGATCAGATTATTCCCAAGCAATTTCTCAAACGGGTCGAACGCACAGGCTTTGGCGAATTTCTGTTTTTCGACTGGCGTTACCTAGAGGGCCAACCCAATCCGGATTTTGTGCTAAATCGTCCTCAATATGCAGGTGCTAGCATTTTGATTTCCGGTAGCAACTTTGGGTGCGGCTCGTCGCGGGAGCATGCTCCGTGGGCTCTAGCGGATTACGGTTTCCGCGTGATTATCGCGTCCTCCTTTGCGGACATTTTCTATAACAACTGTTTCAAAAACGGCATGTTGCCGCTCATTCTGGCCGAAGACGCGGTTACGCACTTAATGGCGCAAGCCGAAAAGGCGGAACCATTTTACCTTACGGTCGATGTCGAAAACCTAGAAATCCGGACGGATCAAGGAGAAACCTATGCATTTTCTCTTGATCCGTATCTCCAGCAAACCTTGGTCGAAGGATTAGATGATATCGGCCGCACGTTACAGCATGAAGACCTCATTGCTCAATACGAAGTACAACATGGCTAATAAAAGCAGGACCTCCCCCTAAAGGAGGTCCTGCTTCTTCCCTCGTAAAAAAGACCTTTACATGGCTTGCTCGTCTAGCGGTGCTGCAGGTATAACGTCCCGTCCCAGATACAACGCAAGCAAAATCGCCGCAGACCCCAAATAAAACGATCCTGTCATAGGCTCAGGCGTAATCCAAGCCGATAGCACCACGCCCAACACCGGCTGTATATAAAGAAATAACGCCATAATCGCCATAGGAATCCGAGATGCGGTCAACATCCATAGAAAATACGCCACTGCGGTGCCCAACACCGCCAAATACAAAGCCGCCCACAAAGGGGGTCCACTCCAGTGATGGGGCACCTGTGCTCCGGTGGCTAACCACAGCGGAACCGTTCCTAAGAATCCACCGGCAAACGTTGCTGCTGTGGCCTGTTGTGGCGAAAGCATACGACTCAGCGATGAAGAATACACGTTATAGATGGCAAAACACCCCAGAGCGGCCACCAGTAATCCATCACCCATCCCGTAGCCTTGAACTCCTGGGCGAGGAAAGCCGGCCACGGCCCACGCCCCCACAGCCGCCAAAGCCAACGCCCATTTGCGTGCCTTGGGTAGCCGTTCTTTCAAAAGCAGACTGGCCATTAATGCCGTCAACAAGGGTTCTAACGCGATCGAAATCGCGGCCATCGCGGGTGTAGACGCCCTTAATCCTTGCGTCTGCAGCACAAGCGGCAAAGAAAACCCAATGACCCCAAGCCCTAAGGTTCGCACAATCTTAGACGCGGTCCACGGGCGTCCTCTGAAAAGAAAAGGCGCAAACACCAAGGCCCCTGCCAAGAGTCGAAACATCGTAAGAAATGTGGCACTCGCCGCAGTTAAGGCCAGTCCTGTCGCTGGGTAGGTTCCCGCCCATATCAGATTCATCGCCAGCAACGATAATAAGTCTGGATACTGCTGCGTACGCAAGAGGTGAGCGCGCATTCCTCTTTCCCCCGGAATTCGACTTTAAGCCACGACGAGTCGAAGACCCGCAAAGGCCAACACTAGCAACACCATAATCTGAAACTTCTTAGCATCAATCCGGAAGTGCAAAATATTGCCCCCCACTAACCCTAAAGCTACGGCCGGCAGAAGCCAAGCGGAGGTCACAACGGTTTGGGCACTCAAGAGTCCTAAAGCAAAGTATAACGAGCCACGCACCACCGTGTCAGTCACTGCGATGAATTGAAAGGTTGCTCGAAATGCTCGCTTATCCATATGCCGCATTTGAAAATAAGCCACAATCGAGGGACCGCCTCCACCGTAGAGACTACCAATTACGCCTCCTAAAAATCCCAAGGGCGCCCCCCACTGCCGCGGGGCTTGCGGTAACCGTTCCGGGCGCGTGAGCGCCGCGTACAGCACATACAAAAGGATAAACACCCCGAGCAACAACGTCACACTCTGAGCCGATTCGGCTTTTAAAATCCACGCCCCTACGACTAGTCCAAGAATGGTAAAAGGCCACAACCAAGGGATTTCCTTCCACCGAATTTCCTTAAAATCGTAGGAACCAAGCGCCAACGACGCGACCCCATCCAATAGAAAAACGACCGGCACCACCTGTTTAATCGGCAGAAAAAAAATCAACAACGATACCGAAATCAGGCCGGAACCGAACCCTAACATGCCTCGAATGCCGAAGGCTGCCAGGACAATCAGAAAGGCCCACAGGTAAGGGTTGGCCGCAAAGTAACCAAAATGCATTAGAACCCTCCCATGTCTTTCAAACACGCTTAGTAAAGATGATGAAATTTTACGCGACCAGCGAATATCTGACAAGTTGACCGAGCACCCTAAAAGCTCTACCATAACCAAAAGTTTACTTTCGCATAGAAAACAGTCATTAGCCAGAATAGCATTGGACCAGTATAGTAAGAACCGAACAAGGGCGCTGTAGAGCACTGCGTCTTGGAAGATTTTTCGAGGCGAGGATATTTTCTGGGGTTCGGGTTATCCTCACAAAGGGTAAGAAGGAGATGGAAATCATGGCGGCTCGCGTGCACCATACATCATGGCAGGACTTTTATGGACCGAATGCTGGCTATATTATTGAGCTGTATGAAAATTATCTACGCAATCCAGAATCTGTTGACCAGGCGACGCGCAATCTTTTTGCGGAATGGGGTCCGCCACCTATGGATTTGGCTGAACCCGATGCCGTGGTGGAAGGGGTAGATGAGGAAACTCTCCACATCATCCGGCAAGGTACGGAATTAGCCCGTAATATTCGCGACCTGGGCCACTTGCAAGCGCACTTAAATCCGTTAGACACCTCCGTGGCCAGCTCTCCTTTGTTGCAGTTGGAAACCTATGGACTCACGGCGGAAAAACTGCAGCGCATTCCGGCACAAAGTCTGTGGCCTACATGTGGACCCGAACTGCGCACAGGATGGGATGTGATTCAATACTTATTTTCTCTTTATACAGGTACATTAGCCTATGAATTCAGCCATGTGCATAATCCAGAAGAACGACAATGGCTGGACAACTACGTGGACTCCAACCAAGTGCGCCCTCACCTTTCGGCCGTTGAAAAGCGCGCATTATTGCGGCGCCTCATCGCGGTAGACCAATTTGAGAAATTCTTACATCATACATTCCCCGGTCAAAAGCGATTTTCTATTGAAGGCACCGATGCGATGGTCCCGATGTTGGATCAACTAATTCACTTGTCCGCATCGACAACCGCCATTCGCAATGTTGTCATCGGCATGGCCCACCGGGGTCGTCTGAACGTTTTAGCCCATATTCTAGGCAAGCCCTATGCTGATATATTTGCAGAGTTTCATAGTGCGCCCAACAAAGACCTCGTCCCCTCCGCGGGATCATCAGGCATCAATTTTGGCTGGACCGGTGATGTGAAATACCATCTGGGTGCACGTAAGGTCATGCAAGAATCGAACATGGTGGAAATGCATCTAACGCTCGCAGACAATCCCAGCCATTTAGAGTTTGTTGACCCTGTGGTAGAAGGCATGGCCCGAGCGGTTCAAGATTCTCGCGAACAGCCAGGACTGCCCGTTCAAAACCCTGACAACGCGTTAGCCGTACTCATTCACGGTGACGCCTCTTTCCCCGGAGAAGGAGTCGTCTCAGAAACCTTAAACTTATCCCGGCTGGCCGCCTACAACACGGGGGGCACAGTGCACATTATCGCGAATAACGTCATGGGATTTACCACAGAACCCGATCAAGGACGCAGTACGTTATATGCCAGCGACCTTGCCAAAGGCTTTGAAATCCCCATTGTCCATGTCAATGCGGATGACGCTGAAGCGTGTCTCGGCGTGACAAAAATGGCGCACCTTTACCGACAGAAGTTTCATAAAGACTTTTTGATTGACCTCGTCGGGTATCGTCGATGGGGTCACAATGAGGGTGATGATCCCAGTGTGACGCAGCCATTGCTCTATGAAGCGGTTCAAGCGCATCCTGTGCCCGCGGAAGTCTATGCGCAACAACTTGAACGCGAAGGCGTTGTCACCCATCAAGCTGTTGAACAAATTATTGAAGCCATCCAAGAGGAATTTCGTTCGACATACCAAGCCCTGACACGGGGAGAAGCCGTGCTCACGAAACGAGGGGTAATGCCCGAAGATCCCATTAACCCAGAGCCAGCCCCGGTGTCTGAGGAATTGCTCAAATCGATCAATCAGGCCTTGTTGCAACGCCCGGCCGGGTTCCATGTCTACCCTAAATTGGACCGTATTTTAGCCAAACGCCAAGAAGCCTTTACCGCTCCACAAGGTGTCGATTGGGCCCTGGCGGAAACTTTGGCGATGGCTACAATCTTGGCCGAGGGGACGCCTATCCGCTTTACCGGGCAAGATTCTGAACGTGGCACCTTCAGTCAACGGCACTTAGTGCTACATGATGTAAAAACCGGGGAAAAGTATTGCCCTCTTGATCATTTGCCCCAAGCACAGGCATCGTTTCTCATTTCGAATAGCCCGTTGTCGGAAACCGCTGTGCTAGGGTTCGAATACGGCTACAGCACGCAAGCCTCTGAAACGATGGTATTTTGGGAAGCCCAGTACGGAGACTTCGCCAATGTCGCTCAAGTGCTCTTTGACCAATTTATCGGACCGGGACGTTCTAAGTGGTTGCAAACCTCGTCGTTGATTATGCTCTTACCCCATGGGTATGAAGGCATGGGGCCTGAACATTCCAGCGCCCGTCTTGAACGCTTTTTGCAACTCTCAGCGGACGAGAATTGGCGGGTAACGATTCCAACATCTGCGGCCCAGTATTTCCACTTGCTGCGCTCTCAAGCCGCTTGGATTGGTAAGCGTCCTCGTCCACTGGTCGTTATGGCACCTAAGAGTTTGCTGCGCAATCCTCAAGCAGCTTCAGCCGCTGCGGAACTGACGCACGGGTCGTTTAAAGCCTTATGGGCCATGCCGGTCGCCAATCCTGCAGAGATCACGCGCCTTGTGCTTAGCTCTGGTAAAATTGGGATTGAAGTACGGCAAGCGGCCCAAGAGGTGGAGGGAGGCACACCATGGTTAGCCATGGCCCGTTTAGAACAACTGTACCCCTTCCCGGCGGCCGAACTCTCGGATTTAGTGGCGTCCTTGCCAAATCTTAAAGAAATCTACTGGGTGCAAGAAGAGCCGCAAAACATGGGGGCATGGACCTATGTGGCCACGACCGCCGCACCGTCTTTGCATGGCCTGTCGTTGACCTATGTCGGTCGGCCAGCTCATTCTGCGCCAGCGGAAGGTTATGCGCAACGCCATGCTGCGGAGCAACACCGTATTATTCAAGAAGCGATAAGCCGTTAGGAGGAAGACTCATGACACAGATTACGGTGCCGGAAGTCGGAGAATCCGTCACAGAAGCCACAGTGGGCGAATGGTTAAAAAAACCGGGGGACATCATCAAAGCCGGTGATGCCGTCGTAGAACTTGAAACGGATAAAGTCAATCTAGAAATCACCGCTAATGAAGATGGTGTGCTCGCCGAAATTCTCAAACCCAGCGGTGATACCGTAGTTGTGGGCGACATCTTGGCTACGGTCGCCCCCGCAGGAAGCCAGCCTGCTGCACCAGCCCCGAAACCTGAGCCGACCCCAGAGGCTCCCGTAGCGTCCGCCCCAGCTCCTGCCTCTACCCCAGTCCGCGCCACGCCCGACGTGCGGCGCCTGGCCGATGAAAAGGGCATCGACATCAACGAGGTACCTACCAGTGGCAATAAGGGACGAGTCACCCATAGTGACGTCGAATCTTACGTTCAAGCCCAAACAATGCGGACAGCCCCCACGCCCGCTACGGAAAAGCCGTTTGTGGCGCCGACTCCGTCGACGGACACGGAATTAGTCGAAGACCGGCGCACCGAGCGCATCAAAATGTCACGGCGCCGCATCACGATTGCCAATCGATTAGTCAGTGCGCAACATACAGCGGCCATGCTGACGACGTTCAACGAAGTTGACATGAGCCGGATTTTGGATATTCGCCAAAGGCATCGCGATGCCTTTGAAAAGCGACATGGCATACGCCTTGGCTTCATGTCCTTTTTCACCAAAGCCTCCATCGGCGCGCTGAAGGCCTTTCCGCGTTTGAACGCGGAAATTGATGGCGAGGACATGCTTATCAAGCATTATTACGATATCGGCGTGGCCGTATCAACGGACAATGGGCTCGTGGTCCCCGTGGTCCGCAATGCTGATGAGCTCAACTTCGCCGCGCTAGAAAAAGAAATCGCCGCACTAGCCACGAAAGCTCGTGAAAACAAATTATCCATCGCCGACCTGCAAGGGGGAACGTTTACCATTACCAACGGCGGAACGTTTGGTTCGTTGTTGTCGACTCCCATTCTGAACGCACCCCAAGTCGCTATCCTCGGTATGCATAAAATTGAAGAGCGGCCGGTCGTCGTCAACAAAGAAATCGTCATTCGCCCCATGATGTACCTCGCCTTGTCCTATGACCACCGTATTGTAGATGGCAGCGAGGCCGTACGCTTCTTAGCCTTAATTAAGGAATTACTCGAGGATCCAGAGTCTTTGTTGCTTGAAGGTTAAATAATCCTTCATTACGAGGCCATCTATCCAGCCCGTGCCATGATTGGCACGGGCTTTTGTATCACTGCCGCATTTATTTGATTACGTCAACTATTTTGGAAGAAAGACAGCAATCGACACAATAGACGCCGCGTTTAGCGTATGATGTCGTGGGAAGATTCATGCCACCTATGTCCATGGAAGGAGATCGGAAAGATCTTGTCGTCGAACCCAGCACCGGTCCAGCACACGCCCTTACCCCGTTCTGTCGTCCGGCTCATTATTGCACAAACTTTTTCGATTTTTGGAGACGATTTTACTGAAGTCGCCATAGCGATTTTTGCTCTCGACGTCTCTCGTCATAATCCGGCGGCCCTTGGTCTGGTGTTATCCATGGTCTTTTGGCCAGGCGTTATCTGGAGCGGCGTCGTAGCCGGGTTTATCGACCGTTTGAACAAAAGGATGGTACTCATCGCTGGGGATCTTCTGCGGGCTATTTTAGTCTTGAGCATCCCTCTCATTCATTCTCTGTCATGGGCTACGGTCGCGATGTTTCTCATGTATTCGCTAGCCACGTTCTATCGTCCGGTCATCCGATCCGTGCAACCGTCCCTCGCCGGGAATCCTGACACCAACGACCGTGCCAATGCCCAAATGGAATTGTGGTCATCGACGGCTCAAGTTGTCTCATACATTGCCGCGGGATTTCTCATTTTAAAATTTGGCGTCACGTTTGGATTTGGAGTCGATGCGCTGACCTTTATGATTTCCGCCGTGGCGATTTACTCCATTCAGACCAGCCCCTCGTTTTGGGCTCCCACGACAAAAAATCAGCGTGGGACCTTTCTCCGGAGTATTGTTGAGGCCATCCAATATTACCGCAGTGCACCCACTTTGATGATTTTAACCGCCATCTCTATTGTCGCCATGATGGCGTTAGGCGGCGCAAATGTGCTCACAGCGCCTGCCATGCGATCCTTATGGCATCAGCCGACCGCCCATTACTCGTGGGCACTTGTCGCTATTGCGTTCGGCGCTATGCTCGGAAGCCGAGGCCTTCAGCGTTGGCTCCGCCCCGAGAATTACCGGCGCCTGATGCTTATCGGTTTTGCGGGAATGGCCCTGACCATGTTCGCCGTCTCTCATGTTCACGAGATTATCCTCGCCTTGTCGATTCTCTTTGTGAGTGGATTGTTGAATGTCTTTTTCAACGGTTCCATTATCACCTGGATTCAGCGCACCACACCTGAGGCCATGCGGCCGCGCGTCTTGACCCTACGGGGTCTCATTTTAGGCGTGGGAGGTGGCATCGGCGCCTTTGGCGCCGGACTAATTGCCAAAACCTTTGGGTTAGTTCCCGCCTTTACGGTCATAGGAGTTCTACTTCTTCTAGGAGTCATAGGCGCTTTACGGTTAAAATCCATTCCCCAGTAAAGGCGCCTGAGTCGTCTGGTTTCAATGCACAATACGTATAAAAGGGCCCGGCCGTTGGCCGGGCCCTTTTACGTCATATGTCAATGACTGCCCTTTGCAGATTATGCCGGTTCGGTCGTGTAATCCGCTTCTTTGGTTTCATCGCGGCCATTTGACACATGCATGGCATTGAAAATCAGTGTCAACACGAATGTGAGTACGATATTGACAATGATAGCCCAGATACCCGCATAGCCCAAGATAACGGAATGGCCAAGATGCAACGGATATAAGGAGGTTTTAAAGGATTCGGCTGCCGCCATGCCTGTGCCCACGACCATACCCGCCAGCCATCCCAGGAATAGCGCCCAGCGATGGAACCAACGCGTATACAATCCAAACATAATCGCTGGCACCGTCTGCAAAATCCAAATGCCTCCAAGAGTCTGAAAGTAAATCGCATACTGCAAGGGAATTACGACAATAAAGAACAACGCCCCAATAATCACGATTAGGCCCACAATCTTCGCAACTTGCGCTTCGCGGTTAGGCCCATTGGCAGCCGCAAAGTATTCCCGGTAAATATTACGGGTAAACAAGTTCGCAGCTGCAATCGCCATGATAGCGGCAGGGACTAGGGCTCCAATCGCAATCGCGCCAAATGCAAAGCCTGCAAACCATGTCGGGAGCGTCTTTAAGAACAACAACGGCACGACCAAACTCGTATCCGTCGTATGAATTCCCGCAGCAATGGCCATATACCCCAAAAGGGCAATGAACGTCAGCGCCAAGGAATAAAGTGGCAATAACGCGGCGTTACGCTGAATGGTACGACCGCTTTTGGCCCCTAATGTGCCTGTCACGGCGTGCGGGTAAAGCAACAGGGCAAAGGCCGAACCCAAAGCCAAGGTCGCAAACGCACTAAATAACTTCGGCGACAAAATCACGCTGCCTTTAGGTGGTAACGCTTGCGCCGCCACGTGGAAAATATGCCCATAACCCCCGAGTTGCATGGGAATGGCAATACAAGCGACAATGACCGTCACGTAAATCAGCAAGTCTTTAAGAATAGCGGTCAATGCTGGAGCCCGCAATCCACTGGTATATGTGTACGCCGCCAAAATAAGAAATGCCACAATCAACGGGAGGTCCTTCATGATGCCGTGCCCGGATAGGCCCATCGCCGCCAAAACAGCTTGAATACCGGTTAACTGCAGCGCAATGTATGGCATCGTGGCTAAAATCCCTGTAATCGCCACCGCCAACGCTAAGAGCGAACTATCAAAGCGTCCGCGTACAAAATCAGCCGCCGTCACGTAGTCGCGCTGTTTTGAAACACGCCACAAACGCGGCATGATAATGTACATAATCGGAAACACCACAATCGTGTAAGGCACAGCAAAAAAACCAAACGCTCCTGCTCCATACACTAAAGCTGGAACAGCAATAAAGGTATACGCCGTGTATAAATCTCCACCCAGTAAAAACCACGTCACGAACGTCCCAAAGCGACGTCCCGCTAATCCCCACTCTTCAATGAGGTCCAAGTCGCCACGGTGCCAGCGGCCCGCATAAAAGCCTAGGACGGTCACTAAAATGAACAAGATAAGAAAAACAATAAATGCCGACCAGTACATGGGACGCTCCTTTCTCTTATGTCTGTGCTATCGATTGTCAATGAAATAGACGATTCCGCTTAACAGCGAAACCAAGAAGATCCAAAGGATAAGATACCAATACATAAAAGGAAACCCCGCCAGTGTTGGCCGATAGGACGCAAAAAATGGCGGCCACAAGGTCGCAATAAACGGAATGACAAACAGCCAATACCACCCGGTTTTCGGACGTACTTGCATACCCTCACCCCCTTTCCTTTTATAACGGTGAGAGAATTGTGCCACTAAAGAGAATAAGCGTCAATGTGTGGAATTGCGACAACCGCAATTTTTTACTAAGGACAAGTTTTAGGCATATACTACAACACGTGAACCAACCAAAACGCCCCCATTCCCGCCACAATACTTAGGGCTAAGGAGCGAAATCTCCATGCGAAAATCACCGTCATCGCCATAGCAATCGGCACAGCCCCCATCAACGACCTCATGGGAAACGCCCATAATGCCGATAACAAAAGCGCCATCACCACCGCTGGAGCAAAAGCTCTGACAAATGCGTCTAACGACCGCAATACGGGAGATTGTTGGGCATGCGCACGAATCGCCCATAGCCACGGCACCACGCGCTCTGCCCATGTTCCCAAAGCCGCCAAGGTTACCACAACGGCCAATGTCATGATTCTTCTCCCTGCTTCCTCTCCCAAGAACCGTAGACGGTCACCACACTAGCCGCACTGCCCGCCGCTAAGGGAACAGCCAGACTGCCCATTTGACTTATGCGCATTCCCCCATAGAAAACACTTGTCAAAACGACGACGGCAATGGCCATACGGTCCCATTGACCAGGCAACGGTGTAATCCAATGCCATAAAATAGCAATAAATAAGGCGGGCAACACAAATGCCAAAGCCTCAGAAGCGGACGGAACCTGACGCAGTATCACTGTCCCAAACAACACGCCCGCCATCGTGCCTGTCAACCATGCACCATACGCCATCGCGGTGACTTGCCCATAATGCGCCAATGATGCCTGCTTATAACGCACCAAAGCGGCGAATACCTCATCGGTCAATCCCCATCCTGTCAACAGCGGAAAAATCTTACGCGCTAACGATTGCCTCATGGTCAATGCCGGACCATAGACCGCGTGGCGCATATTGATAAGCCAGACCGTCCCCACATCAAGCCATAGCGGGGCATGCCCTGCCCATAACCCTGCCAAAGCAAATTGACTCGTTCCTGCGTAAATGAATGCCGACATCGCCAGAATTCCCCACGTGGGTATACCAAAGTGACGAGCCGCCATGCCAAACGCCATGGACGCGGGCAGATACCCTAAAACAATGGCAAGCCCTTCCGGAAGGGCTTGCGATGTGCTTGGCCTTCGATCCAAAGTCTTCAATTAAGCACCTCCCCTGCGCGCAAACACCACAACATAAGATCCCGCTCCCCATTCTGTGTGGCTTATCATACCCTCAACGAGTCGATGCCGAATTAACTGAAATCCCGCATGCGATGCCATTTCTATAAGACGCGGCCCGTCAAGCCGCTTGGGTGTTGTAACCCACTGCTTCATAAACGTGCGAGATGTCAGCACATCGTTCCAACGCCAGGCCTGGACAAAGGCCTCTAACGCCTGCCGCATTAGATCATTATCGACAACTTTCTCCTTATCCCATTGACTGAGGCGCCTTGACGCGGCGTAAAGCACGGATTCGCGAACATAGCCGCGTCGTCCTTGGTAAGGATTAAGAACTGTCACGCGCACAATAAGGCGACCTTTGGGCGCCAACGCCTCTGCCAATACGTGAAAGGCGGCCTCTGTTGGCTCAAAATCCCTCACAAGAATCCACGGTACGTCTCGCACAGTATTCAAATCCGGATCCTGAACCGTGTTGACCCGCAGCCCAGGGCCCAAAATTTCTTGAGTTTCTTCTTCTAATATCGACTCTTTTTGATTGTCCACCCATCGTCCTAAAGGCAGCACATAGTAATGCAGCAGACCGTCTTCATGAGTCGACACCACAAATGTCTGACACCGCTCATTGCTCCGGTTATCGGCCCTTATCGCATCAAGTAGGTCCCCCTCGATATCCCCCTCATAGACGTCAGGAGCATTGTGACATCGGTGTCGCGCTTGTTCCCATTGCAGCCCCAAAGGCGACGCGGGATAGAACACAAACACGACTAAGGCACAGTCCTCGTACAGTGGACGATAAAAGTGCGGAACGTCTGCAGCAAACGATGTGCTTTGCCCTCGCTCTAACAGAAATCGGAAGTCTTCCGAACCCACTTCAGCTCGTCCGCTAAGCACCACCACCGTTTCTCGCACCCCTCGCGGATGCGGCGCAGCATCCCGCGCAATTCCCGATCGCATATCCATGTGGTAGACTTCCGTCAACGGCGGACCGTAAACGGCCAGCAAGGTCGTAATGGTCCCTTCTTCAACGACCGCTCTTATCCCCTTGACCGGCTCATCCTCAATTAACGCACTAAATGGCACTCCAAGGGCGTTCGCTAATGCCCACAAGGTTTCTAACGTGGGATTCGCTAATCGACGTTCTAACTGCGAAACCGTCGCTTTGGCCACTCCCGCTCGTTTGGCTAATTCCGCACTGCTCCATTGCCGCGCGTGTCGCAACCTTTCGAGATTGTTTGCCACACTATCTAAAAAATTTTTTGTCTCCATGCGTTCATTATATCATCCTTGGATTAATTTATTAATCGCTAGTCGATTTCTTTTGCTTATCTCGCTATAGTTATCGCCGACTATTTGCGTTCGTTGCCCTTTACGCGAATGAGAGCAGCGCCAAAAAGCTGACCAGCCCTAACAAAAAATTTACGTCGTTGCGGTCGCGAACCGCAGCTTTTACTTGCGTTCTCACGTTAAATGGTATTTACTGGTATTGTTGGGACAAAATGTAAGGAGGATATGATGGATACCTTAACGATTGCAGAAATTGCTTCTCGGCTAGATCTCCCAGAAAGCACCGTTCGCTATTACCGAGACCGATTTAGTGCGTACGTTCCGGTTGTCGGCAAGGGACGGGGACGGCGTTATCCCGACGAGGCGGTAGAGGTTTTCCGGACGATTGCGGATGGCCTGCGCAACGGACAAACCGCCACCATGGTTGACGAAACACTCTCGCGTCTTTTTCCTCGCAATGTCAGCACCGACACCGAATTGGCACAGCAGTCTCCCTCGGCGGCCCCTCAACAGGTGGCACAAGCGATGGTCCAAGTACTCTATCAACAGTCAGAAGAAATCCAAGCCATGCGGCTGTCCTTAGAGCAGATTAAGGCAGAGCTTGATCAACATCACGCACAAGATGTCCAAGCGCTAACCGAAGCCTTTGAGTCACTCAAGTCACACTTGGATACGCAAGACACGAAAAATATGCGACTCGCGCGGGAGCGCGATCAATTCATCATGTCGCAAATGCGGGATATGATGAAATCAAGACCAGAGCAACCTAAGTCATGGTGGCAAAAATGGTGGAATAAAACCCCGCCGCAAGCCTCTGTCAATAGTTAGTAGGGAGAAACGCCCGGGAAACAAGACCGGGCGTTTCTATGTGGGACCACACATTGACGTGTCACTACACTTTAGCATTATGACATCTTTCACCCTGGGCGCATCCCTTCTCATCTCGACGAGTGGGTCGCTTCGGGAACAAAAAACCCCGCCAAAGCCGCTCCGGCCATCTGGGCCATCGTATCGCCCATAATCATCATCCCCTGATGACTGTGCATCGGATGCAACCACGTAACGGTAATAGCCATGCTTAACAAAGCCCCCATGACTCCCCCAGCTGTCGCACCACTCATGGAGGCCATAGCATCAAGATGTTTCGTTAAAGCAGCCCAAAACCCCAACACAGCACCTGTTGCGCCCATCAATATCACAAACAGCACCATCAAATTGGAGGTAACTTGAGACAGTGCGACTGTCGTCATGACCGCGGTTCCAAACGAGACATAAAGACTTGTTAGGCGCACATTCTTCGACATGTCACAGTTCTCCCCGTTTGCTCCAATACCTGGACTTTTAGTATTCTTACGTACGGATCTTCATGGCTATGCGGAATTGACCCCACAGACTCTATTCTCTATAATTAGGTTGCCTAACAAAATAGTTGTCGGAGGCCAGCAATGCCCATCAGTGATAATCCAATCAGCCAACAACTGTTCGAAGCGTTCATGCGGGTCCGTAAGCTCAACTGGTTAAATTGGCACGGGACTGGTCCACGTCCCAGTGATGCCCGCGCCTTATTTTGCATTAAGAAAGATAGTCCAGGCGACGGCTCTGGGATACCGGTCAGCGCTATCAGTACCCAACTCCGTGTAAGCACCCCAACCGTCACTCAACTCATCAACGAAATGGAGGAACGCGGTCTGGTCGAACGCCACATCGATCAAGAAGACCGGCGGGTAAGTCGCGTTCGTCTGACATCCCATGGCGAAGAGGCTTATATTCAGGCGCGCCAAGCCGTATCCGACGCGTTTGACGGACTGATTGATTATCTTGGTCCCGAACAAAGCACCACCTTGGCGCACTTATTAGGCCAGGTGCTGGCGTATTATCACGAACACCAAAGCTTGCCCACAGGAGGAGCTCACTGATGCGTCGCATCCTTCGTTTTCTCCGTCCGTATCGTCAGTCGGTCATCTGGATACTCGTATTGCTATTTTTGCAATCGTTAACGACCTTATACCTGCCGGAATTAATGTCCAAAATTGTGGATAACGGCGTGGTCAAAGGCAACATCCCCTACATCATCCATGTCGGCGAGTTCATGATGGCCGTGACGGTGTTTAGCGTGGTGTGCTCCGTCGCAGCCGGCCTGTTATCTTCCAAAGCCTCCGCAGGCTTCGGAAAAATTGTGCGCCGCAAAGTCTTTGCTCATGTCGAAACCTTTATGCTGAAAGAGTTTGACACATTGGGCACATCGTCTCTCATCGTTCGCACCACGAATGATATTATGCAAGTTCAGCAATTCGTCAACATGCTCTTGCGCATGATGGTCATGGCCCCATTAATGGCCCTAGGCGGCATCATCATGGCCATTTACACCGATGCGCGTCTGTCCCTAATCTTGTTGGTCATCATGCCCGTGTTAGGTCTTGCCATTTATGCCGTCCTTGGCCGGAGTGTTGGACTCTTTCGTGCCATGCAGGGGAAAGTTGACCAATTAAACCGCGTCTTGCGAGAACACCTGACAGGCGTACGCGTCATCCGCTCATTCCAACGAGTCCGCTACGAGGTCCATCGCTTTAACGAGGCGAATATCGAACTAACCGATATTTCCATCCATGTCTATCAGATCATGGCCGCTTTGATGCCACTGCTCATGCTGATTATCAACTTTTCGACTTTGGCGATTATCTGGTTTGGAGGCAAACTGATTAACGATAACGCCATGCAGGTCGGAAGTTTGATGGCGTTTATCCAATACGTTACACAGATAATGTTCTCGGTCATGATGGTCTCCGCCATGTTCTTCATGGTGCCTCGGGCCCAGGCATCTGCACGGCGAATAAACGAAGTCTTAGATATCGAACCCACGGTTCTCGATCCGGCCGTCCCCACATTGCCTACACAGTCCACGGGCGAAGTGGTGTTTGAGGATGTCAGTTTTCAATATCCTGGGGCCGAATCTATGGTGCTTTCCCATATTTCATTTACGCTTCATCCCGGACAGATTACCGCGGTGATTGGCGGAACGGGCGCAGGCAAAACGACCCTTATCAACTTAATTCCCCGGTTTGACGATGTCACCCACGGACGCGTGCTGGTCGATGGCATCGATGTTCGGGATATGGATCAGCATGTCCTACGCCAAAAAATTGGCTTTGTGCCGCAAAAAGCCGTGTTGTTTTCTGGGACGATTGCCGACAACATTCGCTATGGCGACGAAGACGCATCCGATTGGGCTGTAGAACATGCAGCTGACGTTGCCCAGGCCACAGAATTTATTGCGGAAATGCCCCAAGGGTTTGACACCATCATTTCTCAGGGCGGCGCTGATTTGTCGGGCGGGCAAAAACAACGTTTGTCCATTGCCCGGGCTCTGGTCCGCAAACCAGAAATTTATATCTTTGACGATAGCTTCTCGGCCTTAGATTTTAAAACCGATGCAAAGCTGCGACGGGCCTTGCAAAATGAGCTTGATACCTCAACAGTCCTGATTGTCGCTCAGCGGGTCAGCACCGTCATCGACGCGGACCAAATTATTGTACTCGACGAAGGCCAACTGGTTGGCATTGGAACGCACCGCGAACTCATGGCTACATGCCCTATCTACCAAGACATTGTCCGTTCGCAACATGCTGAGGAGGTCATTGCATGAGCACTGAAGACAAACACCACCCATCCTCCCCTGCGGGGCGCGGACCCGGAATGTTTGGTGGCGGCCCTCAAGGTATGGCCATGATTGTGCAAAAACCCAAGAACTTTAAGAGCACCTTGATGCGCTTGCTGGTCTATTTCCGCCCCTATTGGTTGCGGTTACTCCTTGTTTTGATTGCGACGATTTTGGGGACCGTATTCTCCATTATCAGCCCTAAAATTATGGGAGATGCGACGACTGATCTGTTTGACGGCATCCGCCGCAAATTGCTGGGCATGCCAGGAGGCGGCGTCAACTTTCAGCAAATTGGCCATCTCGTCTGGATTCTCGGAGGACTGTATTTATTCAGCTCACTGTTTAACTATTTTCAACAATACGTGATGGCAGGTGTGGCTCAACGGGCGGTCTATGACTTGCGTAAGCAAGTCAACGAAAAGTTGACCAAATTGCCCATTAGTTATTTCGACAAGCATCCCCACGGGGAAATCATGAGCCGGTTTGTGAACGACTTCGACAACATCAGCAGCACCCTGCAGCAAAGCCTGACGCAGTTAATTCAGGCGGTCATCACTTTTCTTGGGGTGATTGTTATGATGTTGACGATCAGTCCCCTTATGACCTTAACGGTTGTCATTACTCTGCCGCTTAGCATTTATGTCACGAGAACCATTGCCGTAAGGTCCCAAGCATACTTTTTAAGTCGTCAGCGCCGACTCGGTGAGCTCAATGGCCACATTGAAGAGATGTACACCGGACACCTCATCGTCAAGGCTTACGGCCATGAAGACAAAGCGTTAGCCAAATTTGACGAAATCAATGAACGCTTATATGACGCGTCATGGAAAGCCCAGTTCATCACCGGCATTATCATGCCGCTCATGAACTTTATTGGCAATATTGGTTACGTGCTTGTCAGCGTCATTGGGGGCATTCTTGTCATTCGCCGTCGTATTCAGATTGGCGATATCCTGGCGTTCATTCAATATGCGCGCCAATTTACGCAGCCCATTACCCAACTCTCCAGTATCTCCAACGTAATCCAATCGACTATCGCCTCCTCTGAACGCGTGTTTGAAATTCTGGATGAACCTGAACAAGTAGACGATGTTCAGGATACGGAGGTCCTTACGCACCCCCGGGGGCACATTCAATTTGAGCATGTGAGTTTCCGCTATCAACCTGACACCCCATTGATTGAGGATATGAACCTCGAGGTGCGCCCTGGCGAAACGGTGGCCATTGTTGGCCCGACTGGGGCTGGTAAGACCACACTGGTCAATCTGATGATGCGCTTCTATGAACTGACCAGCGGCCGCATTCTCATCGACGGCATCGATATCACACAGATATCACGTGATCAGTTGCATCACTTATTTGGCATGGTCTTGCAAGACACGTGGCTATTCAACGGCACAATTCGCGACAACATTGGTTACGGACGCGAAGGGGCTACGGATGCTGAGATTGTCGAAGCTGCCAAAGCTGCGCAGGCCGACCACTTTATTCGCACGCTCCCCGAAGGGTATGATACGGTGCTTAACGAGGAAGCCTCTAATATTTCACAAGGCCAAAAGCAACTGTTGACGATCGCTCGCGCCATTTTAGCCGATCCAGCCATTCTCATTTTGGACGAAGCGACTAGCAGTGTCGACACGCGGACCGAAATCCTGATTCAACAGGCCATGGATCACCTGATGCAAGGACGGACCAGTTTTGTTATCGCACACCGTCTCTCCACAATCCAAGACGCAGACGTGATCGTAGTGATGAATCATGGCAAAGTCGTGGAACAAGGCACGCACGAGCAGTTGTTGGCCTTAAAGGGATTTTATGCAGAACTCTATAACAGCCAATTCAAACCAAGCAGTTCGGTTGCCGTTTAACACCAATTCCATCGCCACGTTCTGTATCTCAAGAATGTGGCGATGCTTTTGAGGATAGCGGCAGTCAGCATCCCTGTTCTCTTATAGGTACGGTTTACCGTGGAAGATTCGTACAAGACATGCTTAAAGCGCAGGTTCCCACTGGGTCTGTGTTTCAAGGGGGTCAGAAGAGCCATGACGAATGTACGCGTTGTTATTGGGGCGGCAACCGCCCATCCGCTTAATGGCATGTTATCCATTCCTGACCCGACAAATGGGCGATATCCAGCGGTTGTATTGGTTCACGGCTCTGGTCCGAGCAATATGGATGAGAAAGTCGGAAACAATTATCCGTTTCGAGACCTCGCAGAAGGTTTGTCGGCAAAAGGCATTGCGGTCTTACGTTATGACAAAAGAACCTTCGTATACGGAAAACAAATGAAAGCTGACGTTAATATCTCCGTGCGGGAAGAAACCATCGAAGATGCCATCTTGGCGGCTCAATTACTGCGCAACGATACACGGATCGATCCACACAAGGTGTTTATCATTGGTCACAGTTTAGGCGGAATGTTAGCTCCTCGAATCGACGCAGAAGGCGGGCAATTCGCGGGGATCATCATCATGGCCGGTTCGCCACGCAAACTTGAAGAAATCCTGATGGATCAAAATAATGAGGTTCTGCACTCGCTTAATCGTTTCTTGAAAGGGATCGCAAACAAACAGATTGCCGCATTGTCTGCTAAGTTTGGAAAAATCTATAGCCTCAGCGACGACGAGGCGAAATTGATGAAGTTGTTCGGAAAATATACAAGGGCCTTTTACTTTAAAGAAATGGGAGAACATCCATCCTCTGACTACCTTAAAGCATTAGACAAACCTGTGCTGATTTTGCAAGGTAACAAAGATTTTCATCTATCCATTGAAAAGGACTTCGGGGGTTATCAAACACTACTATGCGATAAACCCAATGTCACATTCAAGCTCTACCCAAACCTAAATCATCTGTTCATGCCGACTATTTGTGGAGAGATTCGCAAAGCAAAAAAGGAGTACCGCATTGCACAACATGTCGATGAACAAGTCATACAGGACATTGCAAACTGGATTCATACTGTTTGCCATGACAAGACAACCTTATGGAACCCCTAATGATCAGGCATTTCAAAGGGACAAAGTCGGCTCTACCAATAAAGGAGGACGGCTCCGAAAATATAGAGCAATGAGCCTATTGGTATGACTACCTCTCCTTTAGCTTCCAAGGAACTCGACGCCCTGCTGCATGTGCACAATCCGTAATTCCCTAAATTTAGGAACGCCGCCCCATGGTCGCCAAACCGCTTTCCACTTCACGGGCTCTCCGCAGACGTTCTAGGGCATCCCGTTTAGCCTGAGCAGCTGATTCCTGATTTATGGGTATAAGGTTCTGATGCATAAACTCCTTTGGGCTCGATTGATATCATCGTACTGATTGCGCTCCCCTAACACTGTCGCGCCGAATAGCGGTTGTCCTTTACCTCAAACTGCGATACCATTCTGACATACACTCATCCCGAGGAGATGCTATGGGCCGCTGGTCACTCACATGGGAGCGCATACGCCGGACAGGATTATCTCATTGGCGGTTATTGACAATGCAAGTCCGATGGCGCCAGCGCAATCCCCACAATCTCACATTACCGGTCAATGTCTTTCCGATCGATCGGGTTACCGTTGGACATCATACCTATGGTCCACTGCAAATTCATACGTGGGGCGATCCATCCGAACACCTGACTATTGGCCACTATGTCTCCATTGCTCGTGGAGTGCAGTTTGTGCTGGGTGGTAATCATGATTACCACCGGCTATCCACATATCCGATGGAAACCATGGTGCTTCATCAAAGGCCCTTCGAAGCCTTAACGAAGGGCCCCATTGAAGTGGCCGATGATGTTTGGCTGGGGATGGACGCCATGATCCTCTCCGGGGTCTCCATTGGTCAAGGGGCTGTCGTCGCCGCGCGCAGCGTCGTCACCCACAGTATTCCTCCCTATGCTATTGTCGCCGGCAATCCCGCTCGAATTCTGCGGTACCGATTCCCTGATCACGTTATCGCGACGCTTTTGAGCATTGACTACAGCCAGTTGGATGAGGCCACGGTCCGCGATTACGCAGCTCTTTTTACCACCGCCGTCACGGACGATCTGATTTCAATGCTAGAGCACTTGCCGCGAAAAACACTGCCGTCCCGCTAACGCCGTATCCTAGCTTCCGGAATTCCATAAGAGCTTGTACCCGAATAATCATCACGCAAGTGGCCTCGCCATCCCGTCCTACCAGATACGGACAATACCCTAGGTTAACGACGCTATTCTTTTGTCTAGTAGATTTTCCACCGAAAGGCTTCTATATCGTTAAAAAGCACGACATACCTTCCCCACAAGAAATAATCACCTCAATCCGAAACGTTGAAGGTATCGCGGTCACCTGTCCATGGCTGTTCGGATATTATAAGAGCATCCAGTTCGCCTTAAGGTCTTGTCATTACATGGGGAGGACTACTATTTCATGCATACACGAGCTCAACACATCACCCAAGCACTAGCGTGGGAAATCGCCGCAATCCTATGGATGGTGGTTGAGGCCATCTTATCTCTCGAGGCAGGTTATAGAGCCCATTCGCTGGCGCTCACGGGTTTTGGAGCGGATAGTCTGATTGAACTCGTATCGGCCAGTCTCCTCGTCTGGCGATTACGGATCGAAGCCCGTGGCGCTGACGACTCTGCTGTGGACCATGCGGAAGCCAAAACCGCGCGATGGACCGTTGGGCTCTTAGGGCTGCTCTTGCTCTATTTAATCGGCGGGGCTCTCTGGGCGCTGGTCACGTCAAGCACTGTACGTCCAAGTCCTTTGGGAATTATCGTGATGATCATTTCTGGCCTCCTCATGGTGCTATTTGCCCGCCAAAAACTGAAATTAGGGATCGCGTTAAAGAGCACCGCACTAAAGGCGGATGCCACAGAAAGTTGGACCTGTGCGTATATGGCGTGGGCGGGATTAGGTGGTACACTGGGAGTATGGGCCTTAAGGTGGACATGGATGGATCCTGTGTCCGCTCTCGCCATCGCCTATTGGGTGGCCCGAGACGCCTGGAATGCCTTCGAAGAAGTGCGGGAAACGGCGGACTCAGCACGCCAATAGAGCCGAGATGTTCCCTACCCAATTTCGCCCGTTTTGGCAACAATCCTCCCTATCGATAACATGGTCGCCATCAAGGAAGTAGATTCTCGATGCTCACCGTCTATGGGGCCTATGGGGCGACGATCGTCACGCTTATGATGGTTTTTTACGCCTTGGAGACGCGTTTCCATTAGGATTCGCTATCTCGTGTTGGGGATCGGCACGTTATGGGTTTTTGGCCGGAACATGGCCCTTTAATAATCCGAGCGCGATGGCATGGCGGTTGAAAGCGGGTCAGTGAAAAGCCGCCACTGCATAGGTGCCGCCGGTCCACGCAATAATTACTTGGTCGCCGACAGGAATGAAAGGCTGCGATTCGCACCGTCTCGCAACAAGTCGATCTAGAGCAGGTTATTAGGGGCGAAGAAGAGCCTTGCGCACCCGTTCGGTCAAGAGCAGGTCTCTAATCACCATCGCCACATGCATTGGGCGCGTGCGATGGGTGAGGCCCCGGATGCGGTCTTTGAACTTCTCCACGGCGTCCGATTCCGGGGTCAAGAGCAGACGCCCCTCCGAGCCGGGGACCTATCAGAAGAACGTGAAGTCCAGAAAATCAAACGGTGTTTGGTGGGCATCTACAATGCGGGTAGCCCACCCAAAGATCTAACATCTGTAAAGTTTGTCCAAATGGGCCAAATTATCTGAACCTCGTTGCATAGATTCTCACTCTGCGGTTGCCGAGGATATGATAGGAGCCGTTTGCAATGGCCGTACGGTGAAGAGAGGGATAAAAATTTGTGCCAGCGGGCCGATTGCAAGCGCGTAGAGGAGCGTCCCCCAGCCAACATTTCCTCCTAGTTCCCAACCTACGGCTAACACCGTGACCTCGATCACTGTCCGGACACGCCGAAGTGATAGCCCGCGGTTCGCCAGCCCCACCATAAGCCCGTCTCGCGGACCGGGTCCCAAACCAGCACCAATGTAACAGCCTGTAGCCACACCGTTAATCGCTACGCCGAGGAGGAGTACACCGATACGCGGAAAGAGGCCACTCGGCGGTGTGACGTGGGAAAGGACGAGATCCATTACTCCCCCAATCACGACCACATTTAGGACCGTCCCCAGGCCGGGCCGCTGTCTCAACGGAATCCACAGTAACAACACGGCCATTCCAACAAGGATCGACCAAGTCCCGATGGCGATTCCCGTGTGCAAAGAAAGCCCTTGCTGAAAGACGTCCCACGGATCAATGCCCAAGTGCGCTAGAACCAGGAATGAATCGCTTGCGCCATAGAGCAGAAGTCCGATCAGCAGTTGTGCCACGCGGCGTCGAAGTCGATCTCGTGATGCTGGAGGCACCAATAACACAATGATTGGCGCCAAAATTCGTGCCATAGTAGCCTCCTACTTCATGTTTTGTTTTTTGCTGCCTTGTGCAATCTTTCAAGGAGGTTCGCTTCGCCCCCCCTGTCGAACCTTTCCTGTACCATCACCAGGTTGGTGGACTCTGCCATGTCTTACAGGTCTAGTCGCTCATTACAGGATTCTCGTTAAAGACTGACATCGGGTCGGTGCAGGCAGATGCTATTATAGGAACAATAGGCATCATAAACACCAGCCAATTTAATGCCAATTTACCGGCCATTTTTCGGAAGGATGTGCGTCATGAGTAATCAACCGCGAACAGTACGGGAACTGGTGGAATGGCTTGTGAGCAGCATTCATGAAGGAGTCTGGCTGCCAGCAACGCGGTTGCCGCCGGAACGGAATCTTGCGGAGCAACTTGGGCTTAACCGTAGTACCGTAGCCACCGCTTATCTAGAACTCCAGGCAAGGGGTCTGGTAGAACGCCGACAAGGCAGCGGTACCTATGTGCGTGGCGATCTTTGGGGCATCACACCAGATTGGCCTCGTTATATGGAGCGAGCCGCATTCCGGCCTCTGGCCCCGCTCGCTCGCCAAATTGAAGAGTCCCGTCAGCGAGCTGGTGGATGGGATTTCTCGGAGGGGGATATCGGGTCGGATTTTTGGCCAGTGTCCACCTTGCAACGCCTCTTGGCGGACGTGGAACTGAAGAAGGTGCTTGGCTACGAGAAGCAACTCGGGCTCCCATCTCTCCGTGAGGCAGTAGGCCTTGAAATGAAGCGTCATCTGGATATCGACCTAGATCCCGAATCCGTGCTGATTACCGCTGGTGCCCAGCAGGCACTCTATCTTCTAGCCAGGGGTCTATTGCATCCCGGCGATACGATCGCTATTGAAAAGCCTTCTTTTTATTATTCGCAGGCACTTTTTCAATCGTCCGGGGAGCGCCTCTTACCCATCCCTATGGATGGCGACGGAATTATGCCGGACGCACTGGCGCATATCATCCGCAACCATCGGCCGTCCATGGTCTGGCTGAATCCCACCTATCACAATCCTACCGCATCCACATTAAGTTTGGCGCGACGTCAAGCTGTTATCGCACTTTGCAGCACCTGGAATCTACCCATTGTTGAGGACGATGCCTTCGCACATCTGCGGGTGGCAGGCACTCCTCAAGCACCGCCTCCCCTGTTTCGTTTGGCCGAGCAGGCATCCGTCTTGTACGTAGGCAGCCTTTCAAAGATTGTGGCGCCGGGGATGCGCATCGGTTGGATCGCTGGGCCCAGGGCCATCATTACCTGTCTTGGCGAGATTCGAAGACAAATTGATGCGGGGACCCCCAGTCTCGTCCAAGCCCTTGCTGCGGGACCCCTGACAAGCCCCGCTTGGCCCAGTCACGTCGAAGCCGTGTCACACGCCTTGAGAAATCGTCGGGACGCTTTCCATCGGGCTCTTTCAGGTTTCGCTGACTTGCGAGCGGAATGGACACCGCCCGAGGGAGGGCTCCATTTCTGGCTGAACGTTGGCGGCTCGGTGCCCGACCACGTACGGATTAAATGGGCTGTGGATGTCGGTGTGACTTACGCCCCAGGCCGGCTATATGGTGCTGACGACGGCTTTGTGCGACTCAATTATGCACGGCTATCACCCGGACAGGCGGCGGTGGGTCTCGCTCGGCTCAAAGACGCCATCAACGGGGATCTGGTCCTGTAAGGAGACCGCTGGTCAGTGGGCTGGAGCTGGGCCGGACCGATGGCAGACGATTATTCCGTCCGATTTTACCTTATTGAGCACGCAAAAAGCTGACCAGCATCAACCGGCCCACGCCAGGATCCTGCTCGGGAACTCCTGCCCGTTAAACGCGTGTGTATCCGCCTTCGGCGCGGTCATTCGCGGGAATGGCTGACGTTGTTGTACACCGAGATCAGTCTACCCGACGACGAAGTCCGCCATAGAGTCAGAGTCAGCGTGCTCCTCGATGAGAATGGCTAAGGATTCCGGCCATTTGACTCAACCCGAGCTGTAACCGTCAAATGAATTTCTTCCGTAGGTCATGCCTTTCCCCACCCGTTTTTCTCCGCAATTTTTCCTGATTCATCGATTTTGCGTAAAATGAAGTTGTTCGCTGGCGCGAGCAGAAAGGCAGGGCTTGAGGACGCAGGGAGGACAGATTTGGTCGATAATTTTTGCATTTTTAATCGGGCATGGTCGAGGAATCCTTGTTATATCGGCCTTTTTCGCGTCTGATCCCCCTCAAACTTTTGCTCTGAGTTTCCCCCGCCCATCGCTCTCAGGCATTAAAAAAGACGGGCGAATTCAGGCTTTTGACCCGAATCCACCCGTGCTGCACGGAACAACTTATTTTACTCAGGGAAGACCTTATTTTGCGTTAACATTTGCCGTACACGGTAATACAACTTATTCCACCGTCACGGATTTGGCCAAATTGCGTGGCTGATCCACGTCTTCTCCACGTGCTACCGCCGTATAATAGGCGAGCAGCTGCAAAGGAATGGCTGCCAGAACCGGTGATAATTCGGGCAGATCGACCGCCACATCAATACGGTGATCAATGGGCAACCCCACGGGCAGCGAACTGTCCACTATGCCCCAGACTTCGGCCCCACGCGCCTTGACCTCGAGAATATTAGAGACGGTCTTGTCCGCTACATCCCTTTCCGTCATGATGACGACGACCGGGGTATTCTCTTCAATTAAGGCCAGCGTACCATGTTTCAGTTCTCCTGCGGGATACGCCTCGGCATGGAGATACGAAATCTCCTTAATTTTCAACTGCCCTTCCATAGCCAACGCATAATCCCGTCCACGGCCGATATAAAAGACATCATGGCCACTAGCCAGACGCTCCGCCATATCTTTGACAGGTTCCATGACGTCCAAGACCTGATGTCCTAACAAGGGCAGTTGCAACAAGCCGCGCACTAAGTCCGGTCGCGGATGGCCATGGATATCTGCAAGCGCCAGCGCAATCAGAGTCAATACAAGGATCTGAGTCGTGTAGGCTTTGGTCGACGCGACCGCAATTTCTGGCCCCGCTAACGTATAGGCGACCGCATCAGACTCACGCGCCGCGGTTGATCCTACTGTATTGGTAATACTAAACGTAAAGTGGCCAAGTTCCCGGGCCAGCCGCAAACACGCCAAAGTATCGGCGGTCTCGCCGGATTGCGAAATGGCAATGACCATGGTATCCGGCTCCATAACGGGGTGGGCATAACGAAACTCGGAGGCCACGTCCACATTGACCGGAATTCGGGCTAAGCTCTCGATAAGACTCTTACCAATCAGCCCAGCATGATAGGCAGTGCCGGCCGCAATGATTTGAATGTGCTTCACGCGCTGCAAATACTCCGGAGTAAGACCGATTTGTTCCGGCACTACCCGGTCCCCCTGAATGCGCCCTAACAAACAATCGCTCCAAACATCTGGCTGTTCCATAATCTCTTTTAGCATAAAATGAGGATAGCCCCCGCGCTCCGCTTGGCGGATGTCCCAATCGACCGTCATAATCGGCCGTTCGACCGTTTCCCCAGCCAAATTCATAATTCGCACTGTATGCGGCGTGACAACCGCCATATCCCCATTTTCCAAGACTTGTGCTTGACGGGTGGCCGACAAAAACGCACTGAAGTCCGACGCCAAATAATTTTCTCCATCGCCCAACCCAATAATCAAAGGGCTGGTGCGACGGACCGCGATAATCCGGTCAGGTTGACGAGATGATATCGCTAAAAATGCGTATGCCCCTATAAGTCGCTTTTCGGCGGTCCGCACTGCCCCTTCGAGATCCTGGGCTCCCCCATACTCTTCCAGCAAATGGGGAATGACTTCCGTATCCGTATCGGATAGAAAATGGTGCCCTAATGCGATGAGTTCCGCACGCAGTTCTTGGAAGTTTTCAATGATACCGTTGTGAACGGTGGCAATTTCTCCATGACAATCCGTATGAGGATGGGCATTAATATCCGTGGGACGGCCGTGCGTCGCCCACCTGGTATGTCCGATGCCACAAGGAACCCCCGACGGCATGGCGCCCAACAATTCCCCCAATGCAGCGAGCTTGCCGCGCGCCTTTTGTATCGCAATACCTCCTTGCGCGGCCAAAGCAATCCCCGCCGAATCATATCCGCGATATTCCAACCGTTTAAGCCCAGAAAAAATAAATGGGAGGGCATCATTCTGTTCTCCCACAAACCCAACAATTCCACACATTGATCGATCGCCTCCATATTCAGGAGCCGGTCCCGGCCACACGTGTTTGTGCTATCCTTGCGGATATCCCATGCTGGATAAAACTTTTTCTGCGGTTGCTATAGCAGCCCCATGTGCTAAATCGATGCCAACATGCAAATCCGGCATCATCCCTGCAAACAAAGACTCCAAGTACCGGTGGTAATGCGCCACAGCCGTCTCCTCATAGTGGAAAAGACGTCCGACCTTATGGGCCTGACCTAAGGCAAACTCTTGAGATAGTACCGTGCGCTCTACCTTATCTTCTTGCTGCACGGGCCACTTTCTTCCCATATGGTCTAAAAGCTTAATGCCGTTGTATTGCGGAGGATTATGAGACGCCGAAATCATCACCCCCGCCTGCGCCCCCATTTTCCCAATAAGATACGCTAAAGCGGGCGTCGGCAAGATCCCCACCAGCACTACGTCGACCCCGGACGACAAAAATCCGGCGGTCAACGCCGCTTCCAACATGGGTCCCGAAACCCGCGTATCGCGGCCAATCAAGACCTTTGAGCCAGGAGACAACTGGCTTGCCGCTGCTTGCGCAATCTCCATAGCTAAGCGACCCGTGAGTTCTTCATTGGCAACCCCACGGGCCCCATCTGTTCCAAACAATGACATCGGCTACATTCCCTTCAGGCTTGTGTCCTAAACTCTTGCTTTCTAGTGTATTATCCAGCCCTCGTGATGGTGACGTGGACATTGACGTCTTGCGTCGTCACACCACTCACTCCTGTAGGAAAAGCCAAGGGCACGGCAGACGACACGGACGCGCTATCGTTAGAGACCGAGATTGGCACCGTATAGATCACGGATATTTGAGACAAAGCAGACTTGCTCCCCGTAATGACGACGGATGCGGGATGCACCGCAATGGTCGACACGGCATAGCCGTGAGCGGGATAGCCCGATATTTTAGCAACAACCCCTACGGTTTTTTCGGGAGGCCGCTTTTTGATGGAGGCCTGTGCCGTAACCATGGTTGGCGAGACCTGTACGTTGGACACTAATCGGTCTTCACTATTTAACGGCATCAAAATCACTTGTTCTTGAAAACTGCTTGTACGTCCGCCCACCGGCATATCAGCGACCAACTCTTTAATCTTGTCCAAATCAGACATAGGGCCTGACACCACCGCCGTTTGCGTATTCGTCGCCAGTTGGGTCAATTCGTAACCAGGAGCGGGCGTCCCCACCGCTTTCAACGTCACATTCATATGTCTAGTCCCCATTTGGTCAATCACGACAGTGACGTGATTGGGAACGACATTGACGAAACTCGTGCCCGCGGGCACTGACACACGGACAGGCAATGAATAAGTCCCACTGGCTGTAATATTTTTCATATCGACAAACGCAGAAAATGATTGGGGATTAATTTTAGCCACCGTGGCAATCGGCCCCTTAACCTGAACCGACACCGATTTATAGTTCATGGACATCACCGTCAGATCGGCCTTCGAGGGGGGATTATATTCCACAGGCACCGGGCCAATAGACCGATCGCCCACGACATGAGAATTGGTGGACGTCACTTGAAACCAAAGAAACAGCGCGACCACCACCGATAGGATTTTCAAAATGGTGTTGTTTTCTAGAAGCCGGTCCATCATGAATTCACGCCCCTCCGCCAAATTTTCAAGGACGTATGAGGTTTGGCAATCAGTAATCGTGTCAGCATTTCGCGTAAGGCGCGATCTTCCAACCGGCGGTACAATTGCCCTTCTAGCGCCACAGAAATCCAACCGGTCTCTTCAGAGACAGCCACCACCACGGCATCAGATTGCTCGCTGATGCCAATGGCCGCACGGTGGCGACTTCCCAATTCACTACCAGGTTGCGCACTGTCCGTGAGAGGCAAAAATGCTGCGGCGGCAATCACCCGGTCACCACGGATAATACAAGCCCCATCATGTAGTGGCGTATTCGGCACAAAAATGTTTTCTAAAAGGGGAGCAGACACCAACGCGTCGATCGAGGTCCCGGTCGCCGCATATTCGTTAAGTCCTGTCGTGCGCTCCCAAACAAATAGGGCCCCCGTTCGGTTTCGTGAGAGATGGTCGCACGCCCGGGCTAATTCGTCAATCGCATGAGCGATATCCGCTTCTTCGTGCAAGAGAATGCCTTCAGAAAAAAATCGTCCTTGTCCGATGTGCTCCAATGCCCGGCGCAACTCCGGCTGAAAGATAATCGGGATCGCCACCACCAACATGACCTGAATTTCTTGCAGCAGAAAGTGGGTGGTATAAAGATGGAGCCAACTGGACACAGGAACGGCCACTAAAAGAATAATAATACCCTTAATCAGCTGAACCGCTCGCGTACCCCGAATTAACAAAAAAAATCGATAGAGACCGTAAGCGACGATCGAAATATCCACTACGGACAGGAGCCATGACGACCACGACATATTCTGGACAAATGACAACACCGGTTCCACCCCGCTTACCAGACCCCAAATATCTATCCATCCTATTTAGCGTACCATATTCTTAGCCCAACACCATGCATCTTAGGCTAATACCAATTTTCGGATTCACATCGTAGCAGCCTATGATAGACTAGCCGCGAGGGGGAAAAAATTTGACGCCGAATTCGCCGGGCTACCAACGCGCCTTACCATCTGACGGCTTAAGCGCCGTCACCGTGGCACGCCGCATCTACCGCGTCGTCAGCCTCTTCGTGAGCATCGTGCTCCGGATCAGTTGGGCGGCCGTGTTTCAAAAAAACCGCCCCGACACCGCGGAAAAAGAAGCGTTTTGGAACGACCTCTATACGCGCGAAGCCATTAAATTTCGCCAAACGGCCGAACAGCAAGGAGGGTTGTTAATTAAGGTTGGGCAATTTCTCTCGAGCCGCGTCGATTTGTTGCCCCAGCCGTTCATTGAACAGTTGCAAGCCCTCCAAGACAACGTCAAATCAGCCCCTTGGGCTGAGGTCCGCCCTATTTTAGAACAAGAATTAGGGCCCTTGCATGAATCCTTTCTCATTTTTGACGAAGTCCCCTTGGCCGCAGCATCACTAGGGCAAGTCTACCGCGCCGTACTTCCTGACGGCACCCCGGTTGCCGTCAAGGTCCAACGTCCTTATATTGACGGTACCGTTCAAGCGGACCTCAAAGCCTTGACGATCGTGGTCACATTAGCGACCCGCTTTACCCGCTTTGGGCGTGCCTTTGACCTGTATACAGTGCTCCGCGAATTTCGGCGGATTGTCATCGAAGAACTTAACTATCAACAGGAATTACAAAATACCGAACTGATCCGCGAAGACATTAGACACCTGCCATGGGTCATTGTGCCCAAAACCTATCCTGAGCTCTCGACGACGAGAGTGCTCACCATGGAATATTGTGACGGTATTAAAATCAACCAACGGGATGAGCTTCTCGCCCGAGGGCTGAACCCCACCACGATCGCAGAACATGCTATTCACCTCTATTTACATATGGTCATGGAGTCGGGTATCTTTCACGCGGACCCCCACCCAGGCAATTTGTTGGTAGCCCGCAATGGGGACCTGGTCCTCTTGGATTATGGCATGATTGGGATTTTGGACGTCCCCACCCGCAAGCAACTGCGACGACTGTTTGTTGCCGTATCCAAACGCGATCCGTCGGAACTCGCTGCCAGCATGGAAGCCTTAGGAATGGTCCGTCCCGAAGCCGATAGTGTTCAGCTCCGCAGGCAAATTCAATATCTCCTCGACCGCTATTATGCGGAAACATTAGATGAACTGACATCGTTAGATTTAGTCGCCCTTTTGCGGGACTTTGAAAATCTCCTGCGTACCCAGCCGATTCAAGTGCCAGGACACTTTGCCTTTTTAGGCCGGGCCATTGCCATCTTGGTCGGTTTAGCGGAAGGCTTGGATCCGGATATCAACCTCGTCACATTGTTTGCCCCCTATGCCAAACGCTTCGTCACAGAAGACCAAGGCGGTAGCCTGGGTTTTGTCAAGCGGACTGCCACGCACTTTGTCACTACCTTAGCCGACCTCCCCGATTTATCGCACCGCGTGTTAAAACAAGTCGAGAACGGAGAAGTAGAAGCCCAAGTCGAATGGAAAAAAGGTGCGTACCATTTGCGGCAATTAAACCGCACGTTACAAGGCGTCATTCAAGCCCTGTATGTGGTGGGTTTTACGCTAACAGCCAGTGTCCTTGTGATCTATCACCATCCGCTACTAGGTGACACGTTCTATGGGTTCGCAGGGCTAGCGTTCCTTTATGGATCCGTCCGGCGATGGCGTTAATTCAAATGCCATTGAAATTCAAATTGGCCAAGGCGCTCAAGCGGGAGCAGCGATGGCTACGAATTCCGTCGACAAAGAGATGCAAAAATACTTTGGACTCAAAGACGGCGACCGCGCCGTCGTGGCTGCCCGTCTACGGGGCGTCGAGTCGCCAAAGGATTTTGTGCAATTGGTGCAAAAACTCAAGGGTCGCCACGGAGTGCCTGTTGGCGTGAAACTAGCGCCGTCTGGGTGGTTGGAAGATGATTTGGAAGTGTTATTAGAGGCGTCTGTGGACTTTCTCGTTCTTGACGGAGGAGAAGGGGGAACCCATAGCGGTCCCCCCATTTTACAAGATGATTTTGGCCTGCCAACCATGGCGGCAATCTCTGAGGCCGACGCATATCTCAAATCACAAGGAGTTCGCGATAAGATCTCCCTTATTGCAGCAGGCGGCCTCCGCAGCCCCGGAGACTATCTTAAGGCCATGGCCATCGGCGCTGACGCCGTCTATATAGGCTATGCAGCCTTAATGGCGCTGTCGGCCGCCGAGGCGGTCAAAGTCCTACCGTTTGCGCCACCTGAAGACTTGTTGTACCACAAAGGCCAGCATCAGCACGAGCTCGATGTGGACCGTGCGGCCAACCATCTGGCGCATTTCCTACGCTCTTCTTGCGACGAAATGCGCTATGGGGTTCAGGCCTTAGGTAAAACCGACGTTCACGACGTCAACCGGCACGACCTGGTAGCCCTAGATCCGTGGACCGCCCAAATGGCGAAAGTCCGCAGTATCGTCCGTCCGTGGCTTGGCCAACCAGGCATTTTTCCGGAGCCTCCATCATTTCAGTTCCGCCACGACGTACCACCTGATGTTCAATAAAACGCGTGGCTTATTCTGCCGCGGGGTGTTTGCCCACGCGGCGGAAATGCCACACCCCTTCCGCTACCGTAACCCCCAACACAATAAGCACAGCCCCTACGCCTTCAAGCAACCCTAGTTTTTCTCCTAAAACAATCCACCCCGCGACTGCGGCAATCACTGGTATGACGTACAGGTACAAGCTGGCTTTTCCGCCTCCTACAGCCATCACAGCATTTTGCCACAGTGAGAGTCCCATAATGGTGACAAACACCACCGTATAGGCCAAGGGACCCCAAATGTCCATACCATGAGGCACTACCTGATTCCATCTCATCCACGGTAATATGCCGATAGTGCCAAACACACTCATCCATCCTGTCAAGGCAATTCCCGAGATGGGCAGATGAAAACGGTCAGTCAACAGTGTGAAGAGAGCCCATAACAGGGCGGCAAGCAATGCATAGCCATCCCCTAAGATGGTTCCTCCCGTAGAAGCGCCCACTAATAGTAAGACCCCGATTAATGAAATGCCGGCCCCTAGAAACATTTGCGGGCCCGAAGGACGCAAGCGCATCAGGCGTTGGCCCACCAAGGTCATCAAGGGCGACAAATCGAATAAAAACGCCACATTAGCGGCCAGCGTATCATGCAAGGCGGTCGTAAAGGACAGCTGATATAAAGTGACGCCTGTGACCCCAAGAATTAATAATTTCACAACCGCCACAAGGCTTGTTGGATATTGCCTCATCATCCAAGGAACCGTGAGAACTGCAGTGGCCAAAAAACGCCAAAATACAAAATCGGCTGGTGGATAATGCCCCACGCCGATTTTAGTCACAACATAGTTGAGGCCCCAACTCAGGACCACAAGAGCCATACTGATCACAAAGCCGCGTCGATTCATAATGTATGTTGTTCTCTCTGGCCCACAAAATACGAAAGAGCCTGCAATTCCAAGGTTAAGTCAATCGGCTGCACAAAAACGTCCGGATAGTGTGTACACACAGCAACCGGCGCGAAATTCAAGATCGCACGGACACCACTTTGGGCTAAACGATCCGCGACCGTTACCGCCGCTTCTTTAGGTACCGTTAATACCGCAATGCCAATTCCGAATTCATGCACGAGCTCTTCTAAACGGTCAACAGACTCGACTCGTAATGACCCCACTTGCGATCCAATAATCGCAGGGTTACTGTCTAAAAGCGCCATAATCTGTACATCTTGATGGCCTTGGTCCACATAACGTACCAGTGCCGTGCCTAAATGCCCGGCTCCAACCACCATCGCCCGCACGCCCCGGTCGAGCCGCAGAATATGGTAAATTTCTTCTCGCAACGCCGCAACATCGTATCCCACACCCCGGGTGCCAAACGCGCCAAAATAGGCCAAATCCTTGCGCACTTGTTCCGATGAATAGCCTGTTGCTTGCCCAAGCATCACTGAGGTTACCCGTTCTTGTTGGCATTCGGTCAACCACCGCAGATAAGCCGGCAGACGCCGGATGGCCGCATCAGGAATCCGCTGCAACAACATCGCTCCTTCTCACTCACCGTTAATACTCTCTCGCCAAAACAAATTCCGCCAGCTCTTGCAATGCCTGTTGAGCTGGAACAGGCGGCAATTGCCGACACACATCTAACGCTAAAGCGATATGATGTTCGGCTTGACTCTTGGAATATTCCAGCGCTCCACTACGCACAAGAATTTGCCTTAAGTCTTCCACATAACGAGCCGGATCTGGCGAAGACAAGATCTCTTGCACGTTATCTTTATAGGCGGGCTGCTTCAAGGCATAAATGATAGGCAAGGTGTAAACGCCAGCCCCCACATCCTCCATGACTGCCTTCCCTAATTTTTCGGGATCTGCTAGCCAGTCGAGCAAGTCATCGACCACTTGATAAGCAAGTCCAATATGATGGCCATACTGCCCGAGTAACGTCTCTACGTCTTGGCTAACTCCAGTGGCAATCGCCCCTAAGCGGCAACTCGTCTCTAAAAAGAATCCTGTTTTCGCCTCAATCCGTTTCCAATACGCTTCTTCCGTGGCGATTCGTCCATGATCCATATTCTGGTATATTTCCCCGACGCACATCACATGCACGACTTTCGCTGCTAATTCTACAATAGCCAAATCGCCGGCTTGAGAAAAGAGACGGAATGCCAAGGCAAAGAGAAAATCCCCGGAGAGCACCGCGACAGCGTTGCTAAATTGCGTCCTGACAGCCGGAATACCACGCCGGAGGACCGCATCATCGATAATATCATCGTGAACTAATGTGGCCATGTGGATCATTTCCACAGCCGTTGCTACCTCAAGCAAACGGCGCTGTTGCTGGGAGGCAGTTTCGTTTCCAAACTGCCCCGCCAGAAGGACGAGCGCTGGCCGTAAGCGTTTCCCACTTGCTAAGAGAAGATACTGCGCCACTTCGTGAATGGATTCATTATCTGTCAACAATTGTTCTTCCAGCATCGTATTGACCTGTGCGAGATGCGGCTCCACCAATGAGAAAAACTCCAAAATAATCTCCTCTCTACCTGAGAAGGGTATGAAATGTGCGCCACTTATCTTTTTCAGTGTAGCACATCCCTAGAGGTTCTTAATGAAATTCTCATTTAGTGCAGCCAGAAAAAGTTGGCAGACTGATTCACCCAGTGTACAACCGGTGTCGGATAGACCCCAATGCCAATCGTGCCGACGACCGCGACAACGAGCACAACAATTTGTGCCCAGTTCACATTCCAACCGGCCAACGCTTGATCCTGACCGTCACGCCGAAACATCGCTTGCAAGGGCCGCAGATAAGCGCCCAGTCCTAAAAAGGTTCCGACAACCAGTCCTACCGCTAATCCGGGCTGATGGGCAAACAACGCCGCTTGCAAGAGATAAAACTTGCCGATAAATCCCCCTGTCAAAGGGATCCCGGCGAACGATAGCATGAACACAATAAAAAGTGCCGCAGCCCATGGCTTTTTGTAGGCTAAGGACCGCAAATCATCAATGGTCACATTGTTGTCGCCATTCGAGATCATAGTGATGATGGCAAAGGCCCCAATCACGGCCAGGCCGTATGGCAAGAGATAAAACAACATCGCCCGCGCTCCCACAACACTGTGAACAGCGACGCCTACCAGCAAAAATCCCGCATGGCCAATCCCAGAATACCCGAATAAGCGTTTGAGATCATTTTGGGTCAGCGCCACCAAATTTCCTACTATCATGGTTAACAATGCCAAGTATCCCAGAATCGGTCCCCATGAATCCGGCGATAGATAAAATCCGTACGCTAAAAACCGGAGTAAAATAACTGCCGCTCCAACCTTGGTGCCAAACGCCATAAAACTCGTCACAGAATCTGGAGACCCTTCGTAGACATCCGGCACCCACATATGGAAGGGCACAATCGCCAGTTTGAATAACAGTCCCACCAAGGCTAAGACGAGGCCTGCACCGAGAATAGGGGAATGGCTACTCACCGCGCTGGCAAAGTCCGTGAAGTTCATACTTCCCGACGCCCCATAAATTAACGCCAATCCGAAGAGTAAAATACCGGACGAAAACGCCCCCAGCAACAAGTACTTGAGGCCTGCTTCACCTCCTAAGGAATTACGGTGCGATGCAGCCAAGATATAGAGAGGTAAAGAGAGAATCTCAATTCCTAAAAACAAGGTCACCAAGTTTGCGGACATGCCTAACAGCATCATCCCTAACGCCGATAGCAGGACTAAAACGGGAAATTCGTCATGATGGCGTTCTGCCTGCCATCCTAAGAGAATCGTCGATCCTGCCGCAATGAGTACTAAGACATTCACGAACAAACTATACGTATCAATACTGACACTTTGATTAAAAAGAACTTCGGGTTTGAGATGATGGGTCCATATATCCACGGTCGCCCATAATGCTCCAAGACTGCCTAATAAGCCTAGCCACGACGGCAAGGTCGAATGCGCTCGGCTCACCATAATACCCAGCATCGCGATGAGTAGGGTGGCCAAGATGAGATATTCTGGCATCATCATGGATGTCGCGCTCATGATGCAGCGCCTCCTTTCGTCGCCAACAGATGCACGGCGTGATACAACGTTGGCGCTGCATGGCTGGTGATGCCCGCCGGCCAGACCCCCAACAACACCACTAAGAGTGCCAGTGTGCCAATGTATCCCACTTGGGCCGCACTCAAATCAAAAATCTTGGGACCTTGGCGGACACTTTGCATAACGCCTTGAAAAAGTCGAATCATATACCACGCGGCGACCACCAACACGACGCCCGCAATCACAGCAAAAGCCATGTCGTGGGCCACCAACCCTTGAATAATAAGGTACTCCCCTGTAAATCCAGGCAATCCTGGTAATCCCAAAGCGGCTAAAGCAAAGAATAAAAAGTACACAGCGAGCCTGGGCGCATCGTCATTGAGTCCCCCCATAGCCGCAATATCACGGGTCTTGGTTCGCTCTTCCGTAAAGCCAAGCACCACAAACAGGCCCCCGATAATCAGCCCGTGCGCGACCATTAAAAATGTCGCCCCCAAAATGCCAGCTTCTGTTAACGAAAACACGCCCAGAGCCATCATACCCATATGGGATAATGAGGCATAAGCCGCCGCCATTTTCATATCCTTTTGCCGCAGCGCCATGAACGCTCCATAGATCAATCCAATGGCCGCTAAAATCAAAAGACCCGTTTGGTAATGCCGCATTTGAGGCATAAAGATCGGTAACATGATACGCAAGAACCCGTAAATTCCCGCCTTGGACATAACTCCCGATAATAAGGCGGTAACCGGGGCTGGTGCTTCCGAATACGAATCCGGCATCCAGCCGTGAAAGGGCCATAAGGGCGCCTTAATCGCAAACGCCAGGAAGAAGCTAGCAAAAATCCATGGCGCTACGGCCGCAGACATGGGAACGTGGGTCAACTGATTAATTTCAAATGTCAACGTGCCAAACGGTTGAGCATGCAGGACCGCCACGGCAATGATGCCGATGAGCATAAACAAACTTCCAACCAAATTCATAATCAACCATTTCATTGCTGTGGCCCGCCCATGGCTGCCCGTGTATCCCGTCAAGAGAAAGAAAATCGGAATCAAGATGACTTCCCAAAACACGTAAAACAACATCAGATCCAGAGATTCAAAGACCCCGACCATGCCAAATTCCAGAAATAGAATCCAAAAGAAATAACTCTTTGGATACGCCGGGGATGACGCAAAGAGCGCCATTGTCGTCATAACGGTGGTCAACCCGATCAAAAACATGGATAAGCCATCCGCACCCAAATGGAAGCGCACGCCCCAGTCGGGAATCCATGGCGCATTGAGCGTAACCGGGCCATGGGCCAAGAGCACAATAAACGCCACAATTTCGACGAGACTCAGCCCCACGGCGACGAACTTTGCCCCGCGGTCGCCACTGGCAAGAGCAAGAATACTGCCAACCAGCGGAATCGCCAATAACCACACCAAAACCATCTCACAGCCTCCTCACAGTTTCTGCAATGACCGAGACCGGCTTTTACACCCGGATAAGGTAATACACCAAGATGGCTCCGACACCGACCATCATCGACAGTGCATACCGCCGTACATACCCTGTTTGTAAAGGCCTTAAGTCTTGACTCCAGTCCCAGACTACCGTTCCGATGCCTTTGACCGTAGCCAAAATGCCCGTCTCAGCCTGCATGACTGCGTTGCCGATTTTCTTGAAAGGAACTACGGCTACTGCTGTCCAGACCGCATCCATATACCATGCATGGTAGGCCCATTGGCCAATTCCATGCTCTGAGGCGGCATTGACCGGTGTCTGTTTGCGGATGTAAAGCATGTACGCCACGATAAAGGCAATGACGGCTAACCCTACAGTCACCCCTGTTGTCCACAAGGGTCCCGATTCCAATCCCGCATGCGGCGCTCCCGCGTATAAAGCGAAGACCGGAGCCAACCATTGGTTCAGCCATCCTTTAAGAAACCCGCCAAAGGTCGCCAGCACCGCGAGGATTACGACTGGTACGGTCATCACCCAAGGAGCCTCGTGCGCATGATCATAGAGCTTTTGATTGCGAGGACGCCCGAAGAACGCGAGAAAGAAGAGTCGGAACATATAAAATGTAGTAAGTCCCGCTGTAATGGCTCCGATCGCCCATAAGAACGGGTGTCCTAAGTTAAAAGCCTCTCCCAAAATGGCTTCCTTTGAAAAATACCCTGAAAAGGGAGGAATACCTGAAATCGCCAAGGTGCCGGCCAAGAACGACCATGTCGTCCATGGCATCTTACGCCATAACCCCCCCATATGGTTGAGGTCCTGCTCGCCCGCTAACGCGTGAATCACACTGCCTGCGGCAAGAAACAGTAGGGCTTTAAAGAAGGCATGGGTCATAAAGTGGAAGACCCCGGCAGTGTACGCACCGACCCCTACTCCCAAAAACATGTATCCCAATTGGCTCAACGTCGAATAAGCGAGTACCTTTTTAATATCGCGTTGAAAAATGGCTATACTGGCCGCAAAGATTGCCGTAAACGCGCCAATCGCCGCCACCAAATACGCAATGTCCGGCGCAATGCGCAGTAAAGGGTAAAGACGCGCCATCAAGTAGACCCCTGCTGTCACCATTGTAGCCGCGTGAATTAACGCAGAAACGGGTGTCGGACCTTCCATAGCATCTGCCAACCACATATGGAGAGGAAACTGGGCCGATTTGGCCATCGCGCCGAGATATAACAAGAAAGCCGTCCACTCAAAGAACGCAGTGGGACTCTGGTGGTCAAATATTTGAAAGAGGCCTGGATATGACACGGTGTGATAGTGAATGTACAACAAGGCTAACCCTAAAAGTATTCCCACGTCTCCTACAGTGTTCATCACAAACGCCTTTTTCGCAGCCCGAACTGCCGAGGGCCTTTGATACCAAAATCCAATCAGCAAATATGAGGCAAGCCCCACTAATGCCCATCCGATGAGCAACACTAGAAGATTGCCTGCCAATACTAAAAGCAACATGGAAAACACAAAGAAGTTCAGATAGGAAAAATACCGAGCTTTTTGTGCATCATCATGCATGTACCCAATCGAATAGATATGAATCAACATGCCTACGCCTGTAATGACGAGGAGCCACAATCCCGATAAGGGATCCAAATAGTAGCGCCAGTGAATGGCGGGCCCAAACCCCGTAATCCACGCAAATGCTGTCCCTGTCAAAAACCGATGATGAACCGGTAACCGCGACAGTTTAAGCACCTCTGCAATACTAATAAGGAAGCTAACTCCTACCAACAAACTCGCCCAGACTCCCGGGAGCTTTTTGGGCATAATGCCTTTAAACATGCCAATAGTGATGGCACCAAACAGAGGCAACAGCACAATTTCTGCCACACCTTGCATATCAGCCGCTCCTTACCGGACACCTTTTGTCGTGTCCCTTCGTTAGAGATTGCTATCCTTTCAAGCGGGAAATCTCATCAATATCAAGACGGTGACGTTTGTGGTATACGCTGACGATAATCGCCAAGCCAATCCCCACTTCCGCCGCAGCTGTCGCCATAATGACGAAGGCCATAACTTGACCATTCATGTCATGAAGCTGGCGTGCATAGGCGATAAAGGCCAGCGCGGCCGCATTCCACATCATCTCGGACGCCATAAACATAATTAGCGGGTTGCGGCGAAACATCACCCCGATAGTCCCCACTGTGAATATAATGGCGGCCAATGCGACCACCCAGTTAACGTAAATCATGCGCCCTGCCCCTCCTTGCCGGCCCCTTTCCGAGTTTCTGCGGTAGCATCGTGTTCTTTTTGAGCCGCGAGGCGCCTTTCTAATAGACGTTCACGCTTGGGAGGGTTCAACACCAAGACCCCAAGGGCTGCCGTTAAGAGCATGATGGCGACCCCCACCAGATAAATAAAATCAGGTCCCCACAACAACTTGCCAGTGGAATTCAAGCCGCCAAAGCCAGAGGGCAACGCGACTTTCAGTTGCGTCCCCGGATATTTGATCGCAAGCGCAACCAGCACAATCCCCACAATAATGGACAAAATGCCCGCCGTCGCGCGTTGACCTGGGAGATCTTCGGGAAGTTCGTGCTCTTCTTTTCCCGCTGTCAACAAGGTCACCACGAACAAGAACAACACCATGATGGCTCCAGCGTAGACAATAACTTGCGCAGCGGCCAAAAATTCGGCTTTTAAGTCAAGATACAATAGCGCCAGCGATAACAAGTTGGCTACGAGGTACAATGCACTGTGTACCGGCTGCCGAGCGGTAATCACGCCAATGGCCGCCGCAATCGCCAATACGCCCAATATGCCTATTCCGACCATAATCCATGGTCACCTCATTTCCTAACAGGGGGATGGAGTAATTCTTCTTTATCGGCAATCATGTCCAACCGGTCGCTGGCTGCCAGTTCATTAAAGGGCGTCAACCGCACTGCATTGGTCGGACATGCTTCCTCACACATGCCACAAAAAATGCAGCGAATCAGATCGACTTCATAATCCACCGCGTAACGATTGGTCCATGAGACAGCCTTGCCTTCCTCCGCTTCGGCCGCGACGACGCGGATGGCATGAGCGGGGCACACCGCCTCACATAATCCACAACCGACACACAATTCGTGCCCATCGGCGTCTTTCGCCAACATGTGTTTGCCTCGAAACCGGGGCGAATACTCTCGGCGTTTCTCTGGATATTCAATGGTATCGCGTGGCGCTCCCAATGCCTTGAATGTGGAGCCCAAGCCTTGAGCCATAGCCTTGATGCCTTCAAACATCGAAACCCCTCCTTTCAAATGACACCCGAGACAAAAGCTGCAGTCGCGACAAAATAGATCAACGCAGCCGGCACTAAGTATTTCCACCCAAAGGACATAAGTTTGTCATAACGAAACCGTGGAAATGTTGCCCGCACCCAGACAAACACAAACATCGACACCCCGACCTTCAGCAAAAACCAAACAATCGGCGGTAAGAAACTAGGTCCCAACCAGCCTCCAAAGAAGAGCGTCACAGCAATGCCACTAACCGTAATCATGTTGATATATTCAGCAATGTAGTACATCGCAAAGCGAAACCCGGAATACTCCGTATGATAGCCGGCCACCAATTCAGACTCCGCCTCAGGCAAGTCAAATGGGGTACGGTTGGTTTCGGCAAATGCGGTAATGTAATAGATGAGAAACGGAATAATTTCCGGTACAAAAAACCATCCATGCGCTTTTTGGGCGAGAACAATGTCTTCCATATTGGCCGTGTGCGCTAGCATCAATACGCCCATGACAGAAAGACCCATGGCCAGTTCATAGGAAATCATCTGAGCGGATGCTCGGATTCCTCCCAAAAGCGAATACTTATTCTGTGAAGCCCATCCGCCTAGCACAATGCCGTAAATCCCTAAAGAACTAAAGGCGAAGGCAATTAATAGCCCTATTGAGGGATTCGCAATATCCAGGGTAATCGTCGTTCCAAAGAGATGAATCGGAGCCCCAAAGGGAATCACAGCATCGACACACAGGGCGGCAAAGAGCGAAAACACGGGCGCCAAGCGGAATACCGACTTGTCCGCCAATGCCGGCATTAAATCCTCTTTTAGGGCCATTTTCAATCCATCGGCCAAGGGTTGCATGAGTCCAAAAGGACCTACCCGATTGGGGCCTAGACGTAGCTGGAAGAATCCCAGCAACCGTCGTTCGAATAACGTGGTATAGGCAAACCCTAACATCAACAGCGCAATTAACAAAATGATTTTCACAATTAGAATGACGAGCTGCAAAATCATACGCTTGGCACCTCCTCAGGACGCATCAATGTCAGCACCCCTTCTAGATGTTGGGCCCAGTCATGGCGGCTTCCACGAGGAATCCATAGGGTGTGTTCCATTATCGCGGGATCAGGCCGAACCGCTATTAAAACGCTTCCCTCCGAGGTTTGGGCCTGCACATACCCCCCCTCGGCACCGATTTGCAAACGAGCGGCATCGTCTGGACTGATACGCCCGACAAATTCGGTTTCACGAGGCTCCAAAATTTCGGAAGGCAATCCGTTTTCGACCACCCATGCCCCTTGAATCACGGTCCAAACGCCATCGGCTGGCTTGGTTGCTGGACGTGTCAATGTAATCTCAGATGCAACCGCTGCATCTGCGCGGATTAATACGTCCCCCTCCGCATTATCAAACACATCCCATGCGTCGTCTTGCCATTCTTGGCGGAATAAACGCGCCCAGTTGACCACATAACTCCGAGTAGGACGGGCTTGACCCGGAGGCTGCACCCCCGCCGCTCCGATACTCAGTCGGCCTTCCATATTGACGTACGTGCCTTCGACTTCACCCCACGTCGCCACCGGCAATAAAGCGTCAATATAGGGCATATCTAAAGGCGGCACCACTTGGGCTGACACCACATAGTCCGCCTTCTCTAAGGCTTGCTGGGCCAGCTTCCGGTCCGGAAACTCGCGCAACAAATCAGCCCCCCACAGCACCAACATATGAATGTCGCCGTTGCGTACTTTGATCAGAAGGTCCTCGACAGCCGCATACTGCGGGTCAATCCCCGCCTGTTCATACCCACGCCAATTCACCGGGCCGTAGGTCGGAAGCACGGCGGTCGGATTTTCTCGTACGTCCGCCAAGACGCTTAAGACCGTGGCCATATCGGAATTTTCTCCATCCCATAACAATGTCAGGTGCTGCGCGTCGAGAAGCTTTTGTCCGAAGACCTCTAAGTCCGCATCGCTCACGGGCAACGAGTAGTCTTGAATAGACGCGATTAACGCTTGCACCCTAGAGTCGTTGGGAAGTCTGGAGGCTAAGGCTTTCGCAAAGAAAATAGCCTCGTCTTCGGCGTCTATCAGATAATCCTGTCCTGGCATGGTTTCGCGAGTCAGACGCCGTGGCCCCACGCCCATCACTTGCAGTTGGGGAAAATGGTGCAGGCGATCCCGCAGCTTAAGGTGAACAACGGGTACCGCTTCGTAGGGGTCAACCCCCACAAAGATAACCGCGTCCGCTTGCGCCACATCCTCAAATGTTCCATTAAGGGATAGGGGTAGATAGCCCTTCACATCACGCACCATTGCAATATGATCGGTATGCGCCACATCATGGGCAAAGCGGCGCAACAAATGCGCTTCTTCCGCAGTAAAATGGCCTCCTAAGACAAACCCAATACTTCCAGACCCATACTGCGTCAAAGTACGCTGCATCCATTCCGCCACATCTCGCGTGGCTTGCGCCGCCGACGTGGTCTTTTGTTGAACCCACGAGTCTGTAATGCGCTCGGGATGGTATCCAAAATCATATCCAAAGCGCCCACGATCGCACAGCCAACCCCAATCTCTATCGGGCACGGGACGCCCTTCCATCCGAATAATATGGCTCTCTCTGGTCGTTGCAAGGCTTGAGCACCCGACTGGGCAATGCGGGCAAATGGTGCTATGGCGCTCAATGTTCCATGGTCGCCCTTTGTGATAATAAGGGGCCGACAAGAGCGCGCCCACCGGGCAGAGGTCAATGACGTTACCCGTAAACTGGCTCGTGGCCGGTTGATGCTCTACTGTCGTGACCACAACGGGTCGTACAGCCCGTCACTAACTTGGGCATTTTCTCCACTTGAACCAGACACATGCGGCAAGCTCCCAAAGGACCTAATGCCTGGTGATAGCAGTAGACGGGGACGTCAATGCCCAGTCGAGCTGCTGCATCTACGATCATCGTGCCTTCAGGCACTGTGACTTCCTGACCATCAATGGTTAACCGTATCATATAACTTCGCTCCCATCGGACATGCATGTTCACGCACATGTGCCTCGAACTCATCCCGGAAGAATTTCATTGCGCTCACCAACACGCCAAGCGACGCATCGCCGAGCGGGCAAAAACACTTGCCGCCAATGTTATCGGCAATATCCATCAGCGTATCGAGGTCTTCTTCCGTGCCTAATCCGTGCTCAATCCGCTCGAGCACATCCGTCATCCAATACGTGCCTTCACGGCAGGGCGTGCACTTACCACACGACTCTTCTCGGTAGAACTTCACCAAGCGGGCCGTCGCACCCACAATGCATACAGAATCATCCAATACAATGCAGCCACCAGAGCCCAGCATGGACCCCGCTTGCAATACCGACTCATAATCCAGCGGTGTATCCAGTTTGTCGGGCAAGAGCAAGGGCACCGAACTTCCCCCGGGAATAACGGCCTTGATACGTCGGCCAGGCAATACACCCCCAGCATAGTCATCAATCAGCGTGCGCAAGGGCGTAGCCAAAGGAATTTCGTAATTGTCCGGGCGCACTACCCGTCCACTGACACTGAAAATCTTCAAACCTGGACTTTTCGCCGTCCCCATCGAGGTGTACCAATCCGCACCATACGTCACGATCGCCGGCACATTGGTGATCGTCTCGACATTGTTCACCACGGTGGGACCCCCATACAGACCCGCAACGGCGGGAAAAGGCGGCTTCAACCGAGGATTGCCCCGGCGCCCTTCCAGCGACTCGAGAAGGGCAGACTCTTCGCCACAAATGTAAGCGCCAGCCCCCCGGTACACCTTCAAATCTACCGAGAATCCTGAGCCGAGAATGTTTTCCCCTAAATAGCCTGCGGCATAAGCTTCAGCGACCGCCCGCTGTAACTGCTCCGCACCGAACAAGAATTCCCCGCGGCAATAAATGTAGGCTTCACGCGCTTTGGTGGCATAACTGGAAATAATAATGCCTTCAATGAGTTGATGCGGATTTTTTTCAATGATTTCGCGATCTTTATAAGTGCCGGGCTCTGCTTCGTCGGAATTTACTACAAGATATCGCTTGCGCCCGTCGTTGGGAAGAAATCCCCATTTCATGCCGGTCGGAAACCCGGCGCCACCTCTGCCACGCAAGCCGGACTTTTTAACCAGATCGACCAGTTCCTCCGGCTTATACTCGTTTAACGCTTTTTTCAGCGCTTCATAGCCGCCATGTGCCTGGTAGACCGCCATTTGGTCAATATTCGGTATCTCACGATTGCGTAAGAGGTAATATTTCTGACTCATGGCGTCACCTCTTTTTCAGACGATGTGCCCAGCAGTGTTTCTTCCGGTCGTTCCAAGTCAACCCGCTCGAAATACCGCAAATTGACTTGGGCAACTGGCGCTGCGTTGCACGCCGCAAGGCATTCGGCTTCGAGCAAGGTGTATTCACCGTCTGCTGTTGTCTGTCCTTCTTTAATGCCCAAATGGTGCTCTAATTTCTCCATTAAATGGTCTGATCCAGCCAGTGCGCAAGATAAGCCCACACAAACGTGAACGACATTTTTGCCTACTTTGTGGCGATAGAACAATGAGTAGAATGACGCCACGGATTCCACATAGGACTCTGGTAAATACATACGCATCAGCACCTGTACGTACGGGAACATCAAAGTCAAAATCTTCGTAGGAGGAGTACGGCTCGTCTTTCCGTAAGTCAATGGGCAATCCCGTAGCCCGCAAGTTCGGCCCCGTAACAGACCACGCAAGGGCCTGTTCTTGGGTTATCGTCGCAATCCCTTCCAGCCGTTCATTAATCAGCGGGTTCCCTTCAAACAGATGGCGGTATGATTTCATCCAGCGAGGGAAATCCTTCACAAATTCATGCACTTTTTCGTGAAAACCCGCAGGCAAATCATACGCCAAGCCCCCGATGCGAAAATAACTAGGGTTCATACGCACTCCCGCCGCATCTTCAATCAGGTCCAGAATTACCTCACGTTCTCGCATCGTATAGAAAAAAAGACTCATCGCGCCCAAGTCCATCACATGCGTACCCAACCACACTAGATGGCTAGCCACGCGCGTTAATTCTGCAAATAAGACGCGAATATATTGCGCCCGTTTGGGGACTTCAACCCCTAACAGTTTTTCAACGGCTAATACATACGCCAAGTTGTTGGTCATAGGAGCTAAGTAGTCGAGACGATCGGTAATGGTATTGCACTGCTGATACGTAAGGTTTTCCGCTGTCTTCTCAAATCCCGTGTGAAGATAACCCACCACAGGCTCTGCATGAACCACGCGCTCTCCGTCCAATTCTAAACGCACCCGCAGTACTCCGTGCGTACTTGGATGTTGCGGCCCCAGATTGATGATCATCGTTTGCCCGGGGTCCACTGTCTGTGTCGATTCTAACTTGTCGGCAGCCATTCCCATCACCTCTCAGTCGATACGAGTTCCTGTCAGCGGATAATCCTTACGCAGGGGATGCCCATCCCAGTCTTCTGGCAAATAAATGCGCTTTAAATCTGGATGTCCGGAAAACACGATGCCAAACAAATCAAACGCTTCGCGTTCTGGCCAATTGGCTCCCGGCCACAACGTGGTTACGGTCGGCACGCTTTGATCGATGGCCACCCGCGTCTTTACACGGATTCGGGCACGCTTCCACGGTTGATATAAGTGATAGACCAATTCAAACCGCGGTCGGCTGGGTAGATAGTCCACGGCTAATACATCGAGGCACATCGCATAATTTTCCTGGGTCTTGAGAAAGGTCAAGACGGGAATTAAATCATCTAGCGCCACCATTAAGGTTGGTTGATCCACCGCGTTCACGTCTTCAATCTTGTCGGCAAATTGGTCATGCAGTCGCGCCATAATGTCGGGATCGTTCTGATTCACAGGGTCTCAGCCTCCATTGCCATTCGTTGATACTTTGGGGGAATGCCCTTGATAATCTGTTCTTGCAATTTGAGAATTCCAAACATTAAAGCTTCCGGATTGGGGGGACACCCCGGGACATAGATGTCAACCGGTACAATGTGGTCGACTCCTTGCACAATAGCATAATTATCAAAGACACCTCCTGACGAGGCGCATGCGCCCATGGAAATGACCCATTTTGGCTCAGGCATCTGCTCCCAAATCGTCCGAAGAACTGGCGCCATCTTTTGACTGACTCGCCCCGCAACAATCATCAAGTCAGCTTGTCGCGGCGAGGCCCGAAACACCTCAGCACCAAACCGCGCTAAATCATAACGAGAGTTCGTGACACTCATCATTTCAATCGCACAACACGCCAATCCAAAGGTCGCCGGCCATACGGAAGATTTCTGGGCCCAGCGCCCCATTTTCTCAACCGTTGTCAGCAATAGCGACTTTTCAGCCTCTTTCTGCTCCGAACTTAATCCCATTGGAATCCCCCCCTGTTCCACACATACGCAAACGCAAACGCGATGATAATCAGGAAGAATAGCGCCTTCTCAAACCCTATTTGCCGCAAGGTCGTTAAACTCACCGCCCACGGATATAAAGCCATGACTCCAACATCAAAAATCATAAAAAACATCGCTACCCGATAAAATCGCACGGAGAAATACCCAACCGGCGCTTCAGGAGCGATACCTGATTCATAGGTCGCCTTTTTCAATCCGCCAGGCGCTTGCGGTCCTAATAAATTCGAAGTGTACGACATGCCAAACGCAACCAAGAATGCGACAATGAAATAGATCAATAGTGCGGTGTAATTCGTGAACATCTCCGCCACCCCCGCTGTCTTCGATTCACAGTTTCCCACTATAAGGAACTAATACGGAACGTTCTTGGATTCACAAACAGATTATACGCTCTTGTCACAACGTCGTCGACCGGGATCCCCGTATCGTCTTACTTCTCTAACAATTCACCATTATGGCAAACTGCACGAAAAAACGGTAGCCTTTTCTCGTGAAAAAAAGCACACATCGTCTAATTTTGTCCGTCCGTTTCGAAATTTTGCCCTTTTAGCAGGCGCCGCATACGATGATTCACGGCAGATTTGGAAATAGGTGGGGATAACGCCAATCCCAACTCCTTTAATGACCAATCCGGATGGGCAATACGCAATAAAGCTAGTTCCCGCAACGCCGGTGGAAGGCTTGGATCGGAAACCTTTTTTTGTAAAATCCGCGCCTGCTCCATGCCCGATTCGACTGAACGCCGCAAGTTAGCGGTTTCCGAATTGACAAGACGGTTGACGCGGTTTTTTACGGTTTTCATGACTTGCGCACTTTCCCACTCCAGCACCGCCTGATGCGCGCCCATCTGCGCTAATAAGCGAATAATCTGCTGGCGGTCTTTCCAATACAACACCGTACGCCCGCGGCGAACCGTTTCTTTGGGGCGCAGATGCAACGGGAGTAACACATGAAGAAGCAAGGCCCTTTGGGCTTCGCTATCAAGCCCGAATTCCAAATGAATTCCCCGCTCAGGATCGGCCAAATATCCACGCGCTAAGAACATGCCCCGCAAATAACTGGGTCCACATCCCAAAATTAAGCTCTGCTCGTTGACGCTATCAACGTTAAGATTTGGCTTAATGACAAAATGCATGCGGCGCGACGCCCGGTAAACCATAATGCGCGGAGAAAGATTTAATGTTTTCATCAATCGGTATGCCCGTCGCGCAATGAGAGCACTGCCTATTTTTAGGCCATCGCGCCATTGGTCAGGTTGCGAAAAGCCGCCAAGACCCCACAACTCCGCCCACATGCAAGCGGGGAGAGATTCAATGGTCTCCCGCGCTATCTCTGCCTTAACTTGTCGCGCATAAGACCATCCCATCGTGGCTGGTGACGCTCCCGTAAACGATTTTCCAACCAAGCCGCGTCCATTAAACGGCCTTCAGCCCATTTAGGCCGAAATTTTATTAAAATTCGCAAGAGTGCGGTTGCCAATTTCTCCGGATCGTGGCGAACCACTTGCCCTGCTAATAGTAGATTATCATAGATCACCAGCGGTTCAGCACCTGACAAGCCGTCAATAGCACCTCCGACTTGGTCAGCCCCCTCTTTGCGGTAGCGAGCCAACAAGTCTTCGGGGACAGGCTGACTATTGACTAGCACGATATCAATAAGGCCAGGCCCCACATGCTTGTCAATCGCCGCAAGGTGGTCACGAACGGAGAAGTTCGCCGTCTCCCCTGGCTGCGTCATAATATTGGCGACATATACCCGAATGGCTTGGGTTTGCCGAATAGCGTCGGCAATCGCCGGAATCAAAAGATTGGGCAATATGGACGTATAGAGACTCCCCGGCCCCAACACGACCATGTTGGCCGATAAAATTGCCTCAACGGCTTCCCGTAGCGGTGTTGCATCAGAGGGCTCCATCCACACTCTTTCGATCGGCTTTTCACTATGGCCAATAGCACTTTCTCCCGTGACATGCGTTCCATCAACCAATTGAGCTTCGAGTGTGACATGTTCTAAGGTCGCTGGCAGCACCGTTCCCCGTACCGCAAGCACACGGCTTGACTCGCGCAAAGCCGTCACAAAATCACCAGATACCTGTTCCATGGCTGCCAAAAATAAGTTACCAAAGCTATGCCCTTTTAATTCTCCTGCGGGAAATCGATGTTGGAACAGTTGTTCCATTAAAGGTTCCGTATCGGCCAATGCCACCATGCAGTTCCGAATATCGCCTGGGGGAAGCATTCCCATATCGCCGCGCAGACGCCCAGAGCTGCCCCCATCATCCGCCACCGTGACTATGGCGGTCAAGTTGGAACTGTAATGTTTTAACCCACGTAAGACCGACGGCATGCCGGTTCCCCCACCTAAAGCGGCCACATGCGGTCCTCGCGCCAGTTGTCTTTTCGAATATAACAGGCCGGCCCATCTATCAGATCCCAGCATCTCATTGAGAGATTGCCACAAGCCATAGACTCCGAGCACAATGCTGACGATACCGACTAGCAAAAGCGTCCCCTCAACCGCCGGCCGATGCCATCCGGACAACAAGGCAGGCAAGACCCAGAGCGCCAATGCCATGCCCAACGTCATAAACCCTAAGGCCATAAGCGCCATAAAGCGTTTAAGCTTTAAACCCGGAATCAACAAACGCCACATGTTAATCCTCCCGCAGCTCAAGATCGCGGTGTTCGACCAAGGCTTGGCTGCCATGCTCAAGCAGCAATTCCTTTAAATGGTTGGCAAAAACCACTGACCGATGTTGGCCGCCAGTACAGCCAATGCCCACGGTTATCTGGGGTTTTCCCTCTTGCTGAAATTGAGGAATGAGAAAGGTCAGTAGGTTATCAAGATGTGCAAGCGTCTCCTTGGCCTGGGGAAAGCGCATCACATATTGATCGACCGCGGCGTCGTTACCCGTCTTGCTTCGCAAATCGTCTACATAATAGGGGTTAGGCAAGAAACGGACATCAAAGACCAAGTCGGCATCCTTAGGCAAGCCATGTTTGAACCCAAAAGATACTAAGCGCACCTGAAACGATGAGGCACCCGCATCCAAACGAAAAATGTCAGAAATTCTTTGACGCAATTGCAATGGGGTCAAGCCAGAAGTGTCAATAACAACATCCGCCTTGCCCCGAATTTCTTGGAGCGCCCTTTTTTCTTTCCGCAAAGCTTCGACAAGTCGGCCTTGGGCCTCTAAGGGATGGCGCCGTCTGGACAGCTTATATCGGCGAATTAAGGTCTCCTCATCCGCCTCTAAATAAAGCACCTGATAAGGCAATCCCACCACTTCTAATTCGCGTAATGATGCGGTCAATTGGTGAAAGAAAACTCCACCCCGAATATCCATCACTAACGCCGCTCCTTGCACCTCAGGGCTCTTATGCAGTAGTTCTGCAAACTTGCTGATGAGATTTGGGGGCAGATTGTCCACACAAAAATAGCCTAAATCTTCGAACACACGCATCGCTTCACTGCGTCCTGCTCCTGATAACCCCGTAATGACTACTAGCCGTGGTGGTTCCATCATGTCACCTCCCTCGTTTTCAATGATTACACGCCAACTACCGAATACCCTCTTGCTCTTCACGATATTTTGCGTTCTAATACAGGAAATTCGCCAGATGATGTCGAATTACCCATCAAAAGGCGATGGTAAGGAGAACAAGGAGGCTTTGTCCATGGCGACAGAAGCATGGTCGCGCAAGCGCCGACACCAAACCACTCAAACAGACCCAATCGATCTCAATACGGGCACCTCTCGAGCCGATTTGAAACGAGCAGCCCGGGAACGGCAAATGGAACGGCAGTTCGCCTGGGCCTTTATCATTACTGTGACCCTAACCACTCTCTACCTGATTTGGCGCTTGCCCTGGGGGCATCAGATCCTAAGCCGTTGGCATTAGTCGTTATCGCGTAAGATCCAATGAGTGATAGCATACGCGGCACCATCTTCTTGTACGGGTTTAGTGACATAGTCTGCTGCGTGTTTGACCATGTCTGACGCTTGGCCCATGGCGACGCCAATGCCCGCGTACCGTATCATGTCGATATCATTCTCGGCATCCCCCACGGCCATAATGGCTTCGCGCTCAATCCCTAATCGATGCGCGACCTTTTCCAAAGCTGGCCCTTTGCCCACACCCGCAGGTACAATTTCTAGGTAATCTTGTTGCGATTTGAATAACCGTCCTTGAAGGCCCAGCACCTCGGGAGTAATTTCTACGCGAAATTCATCCAGGCGTTCCGGATCATCCTGCAGCAAAATTTTAATGGGAGGTTCTGGCCAGCGCAGAATATCATCGCCCAGTTTCACTTCCCCGGGAATATGATTCACCGTGATATAGTGTTGAGCTCGTTCATCTTCGCGCGACAACCACAATTCATTGCCCACATACACTTGCGCCAAAATCCCCCACTCAAGCGCCCGCCGCACCACGAAATGCGCCACTTGGGAATTGAGCTGCCACGCAAACCAAGGGGTTTCACTCGGGATTTCGGCGACCAAGCTTCCGTTATAGGCAATAAGTGGGCCGTTGCCAAGATCTAGGCGCATCCAATAAGGAATAGCCGAGCGTAGCATACGCCCCGTCGCTAGCATCACCTGAACCCCCATAGCCCGGCACTGCGCGACACGCTCAATAAGTTCTGTCGATAAAGAACCATCGGGGCGCAGCGCGGTGCCGTCTAAGTCCAACACCAACAATTTTATCCGTACTTGATCACCCATCCTACAACCCCCGATACAATAGAAAGAATTAACGCCCCCCAAAACGCCGCGCCAAATCCATGGACCATAAAGCCTGGAACTACCGCCGACACCAACCATAGCATCAACGCATTGATCACTAATCCGAACAACCCAAAGGTGAGAAGATTAATGGGCAATGTTAACAACTTGACGACCGGTCGAATAATTGTGTTAACAAGCCCTAGTACCAAGGCCGCTACAATAATACTTTCCGCACTGACGGCTTGCACGCCAAGATGTAAATGCGTGACCACCGCGAGCCCCACAGCGGATGCAATCCATACCGTAAGCCAACGCATGACGCATACCTCCTCTGTGTCGCCATCGAGTGTTGTACCCCGCCACTGCTACGACGTCGAGTCCTCGGTTGTGCTCCGTTCTTCATGTAAATATTGATACACGGCTAGGGCCACCGGACGCGTCATCGCAGGCAATGCAGCGAGCTCTTCCACAGTGGCTTGCCGCATGGCGTGGAGATCAGCATAAGTCTGACGCAATACCTTCTTACGCGCCGGCCCCACCCCTGGAATACTATCCAAAACCGATGCTAAGTTGCGTTTCGTCCGCAACTGACGATGATACGTAATCGCGAAGCGATGTGCCTCGTCCCGCAGATGCATAATCAATTTCAATGCGGCAGAGTCGCGGTCGAGAATGATAGGTTGCGCTGATTGGGGTTCAAACAGCCATTCATGCTGCTTCGCTAATCCAAATACCGGGATATCTTCTACACCCAACTCTTGCATCGCTTGATAGGCATATCCCAGTTGCCCTCGCCCCCCATCGATGATAACCAATTCCGGCGTCGTCGCAAACCGACTCTTTCCTAAGAGTTTGGCATCCTCCGCTTGATGGTGAAAACGACGTCTAATAACTTCTTTCATAGACAAAAAATCATTCGGTCCTTCAACGGTTTGAATGCGGAATCGTCGGTACTGGCTCTTATCCGGCTTTCCGTTGGTAAACACCACCATCGATGCCACGGATTCCGTTCCCTGCGTATTCGAAATATCATAACACTCCATCCGCACAGGCAACTTAGGCAATCCTAAACTATGCTGAATTTCCAATAGCGCTGTATCGCGTTCGCGCTCTTTAATTTCCAGACGCCTCAACGCTTCATCGCGTGCCAATGCCGCATTTTGCCGCACCATCGCCAACAATCGTTGTTTTTCTCCACGCTGTGGAACTTTTAACTCCACCCGTCCTCCCCGTTTTTCCCGCAGCCATTGATCAATGCCATCCACCTCGGGCGGTAAATGTTCAATAAGAATTTCAGGCGGAATATCTCGGGCCCGGTCATAATATTGCATGAGAAAGGCCTTGGCAATCTCGTGTTCATTGTTTTCGTCTACGCCCGTCAGAGTGAATGACTCCCGGCCAATCAACCGCCCTTCGCGCACCATAAAAACTTGAACGTAGGCATCGTCTGCGCTGACCACCCAGCTGATGGCATCAAGCTGGCGTCCCGCCTCCGCCGACACTTTTTGCTGGGCAGTAATCTCTCGCACAGCCTTCACTTGATCACGAAAACGCGCTGCCTTTTCAAACTCCAAATGAGCAGCGGCGTCATTCAGTTGCTGCACCAACGTCTTTTCTACCGCATCAACTTTTCCGTCTAAAAATAGCTCAACATTTTTCATCATGCTACGGTAGCTGTCTTTGTCAATTAAGCCTTGACACGGTGCCGGACACCTTTCAATATGGTATTCCAAGCAAGGCCGCACGGCGTTTTTAAATTTCTGATTGGTGCAGTTACGAATCGGAAAAATATGACGTAAGAGCCGGATCGTTTCATGAACGGATTGCGCACGCGTATACGGCCCAAAATAACGGCTGCCTGGGATATCTGGCCGACGCGCAATCATCAAACGCGGAAACTCTTCTTCCCAACTAAGCCGAATATAGGGATAGGACTTATCATCCTTCAGCCGGATGTTATAATGCGGCTGAAGCTTTTTAATCATAGTGGCTTCAAGAATCAACGCCTCGACTTCGGTGTCTGTCGTAATAATTTCAAAATCCACCACGTGACGCATCATAGCCGCCACTTTCGGCTGAAGACGGCTCGCTTCTTGGAAATAGCTCCGAACCCGTTGCTTTAGACTGAGTGCCTTGCCGACATAAATCACCCGGCCATTTTCGTCTTTCATGAGGTAAATGCCTGGCTTATCCGGCAACAGTTGGCGCTTTTCCTCCAAGTGTTCCGAGATCATGATATCTCCCCTTTCGCACGACGTCCTAACCCTATTGGGGCAACGAAGCTCCTTCGCGCCGTGCGATGTGACGCCCTAAAAACTGGCCTGTGTACGAATCCGGATTGGCGATTATTTCGGGAACCGCCCCTTGAGCCACTACTTGGCCCCCCATGTCTCCTCCTTCCGGCCCTAGGTCAATAATCCAGTCAGCCGTTTTGATTACGTCTAGATTATGCTCTATCACCAAGACGGTGTCGCCTTGCGCCACCAATCGCTGCAACACCTCTAACAAGTGCCGAATATCCTCTTGATGCAACCCGGTTGTCGGCTCATCCAAAATATAAAAGGTCCGGCCATCCGAACGTCGCGACAGTTCAGTCGCGAGCTTAACCCGCTGCGCTTCTCCACCTGACAACGTTGTAGCAGGTTGCCCAAGACGCACATACCCCAATCCCACATCTTTCAGTGTCTGGAGTTTCCGCTTCAAACGATTGTGTAATTGAAAAAACTCTAGCGCTTCATCAACGGTCATATCGAGCACATCCGCAATATTCTTGCCTCGATAATGGACATCCAACGTTTCACGATTGTAGCGTGTCCCTTTGCACACTTCACAAGGAACATAAATATCGGGCAAGAAATGCATTTCGATTTTGAGAATGCCATCACCCTTGCATGCTTCACAGCGGCCGCCACGTACATTAAAGGAAAACCGTCCCGCTTTATATCCCCGAATATTGGCCTCCGTGGTATTGGCAAAGACTTCACGAATCAAGTCAAAAGCACCGGTGTAGGTAGCAGGATTGGATCGTGGCGTACGCCCAATAGGACTTTGGTCAATCGCAATCACCTTGTCCAAATACTCTAAGCCTTCCATGCGTTCATAAGCCCCAATACGGCGATTACGTGCTCCGTTGAGGCTAACCTCCAATTGCTTGCGAATGATGTCATTAACCAGCGTCGACTTTCCTGAACCCGAAACGCCGGTGACCGCCACCATTAAGCCTAGGGGAATATTAACCGTGATATTTTTCAGATTGTGCTCCGTAGCCCCGACGACTCGAAGCCACCGTCCTTCCGGCTTTCGGTAGGCATCAGGTATGGGTATCTCACGTGTCCCGGCTAAGTACTGCCCTGTCAAACTGTGAGGGTCCGCCATAACCATCTGAGGCGTCCCATGAGAGACAATATGACCGCCATAAATGCCAGGCCCAGGCCCGACATCCACTAAATAATCAGCGGCTAACATGGTGTCTTCATCATGTTCCACGACCAGGACGGTATTCCCCAAATCCCGAAGCTTTTTCAACGTTGCAATCAATCGCTCATTGTCCCGCTGATGCAAGCCAATCGAGGGTTCATCAAGAATATACAGCACTCCCACGAGCGACGACCCAATTTGCGTGGCCAGCCGGATGCGCTGCGCCTCGCCACCGGACAGGGATCCCGCAGCCCGTGATAGCGTGAGATAGCCCAGCCCAACATCCACCAAAAAGCTCAACCGTTCATTGACTTCTTTCAAAATGGGTCCCGCAATACGCTGATCGCGCTCGTCAAACGTTAATGCCGCAGCAAAGGCTCTGGCATCACGAACGGACAACTCGGTGAAATCCGCAATGGAGAGCCCCCCTATCGTCACAGCCAAAACTTCGGGCTTGAGTCGCTTTCCATGACATACGGTACAGGGTTTTGAACTCATGTATTCTTCCACATCTTGCTTCGCGCTTTCCGTTCCTGCCTCTCGGTAACGCTTGGCTAAAATCGGAATAATGCCCTGATAGCGCGTCTGTTGGACATGATTGCCAAAAACACCTTCAAAGTGGAAGGGCAAGGTCTTTTCATAGCCGTAAAAAACAATCCTTTTCGCTTCATCGGGTAAATCGCGAAACGGGGTGGTCAGGGAATAGCCAGCATCTTGAAACACCGCCGCCAATAAATTCATGTAGAAGCGGCTGGGAGCACGGAAAATGGGAGCGACAGCGCCATCATTGATCGACAAAGACGGATCAGGCACAATTAAATCAGGATCGGGTTCTAATTTGAATCCTAAGCCCGTACACGCCGGACAAGACCCATAGGGCGCATTAAATGAAAACATCCGCGGTGTCAATTCTTCAAGAGAAATTCCGCACCGAGGACAAGACAATTCCCGAGAGAAAAGCTCGGCTTCGCCCTCAGGCTCGCCAACTTCTGCAAGCCCACCACTGACTTCTAGGGCTTGTTCCAAAGATTCGGCCAGGCGGTGGCCTACTGAATCCCGCACCACAATGCGGTCCACCACCGCTGCAATATCATGCTTCTTGTTTTTATTCAACGCGGGAATGTTTTCGACCTCGACTAATGCCCCATCGACGCGAGCCCGCGTAAACCCTTGCTGGCGCATCTGATCAAACAGCTTTTCATGGGTTCCTTTTCGGCCCCGCACCAAAGGCGCACGAATCTCAAGACGCGTTCCTTCGGGTTTTTGCATAATGCGGTCGACCATCTGTTCGATGGTCTGCTGGCTCACTTCATTGCCACATTGGGGACAGTGCGGCACCCCCACACGGGCATATAAAAGCCTGAGATAATCATAAATTTCGGTCACGGTACCGACGGTACTCCGAGGATTATGGCTGGTTGTTTTTTGGTCAATGGAAATCGCCGGGGACAGACCATCAATGCTATCCACATCCGGCTTGTCCATCTGTCCCAAAAATTGCCGAGCATAACTTGACAAAGACTCGACATAGCGGCGTTGTCCTTCGGCGTAGATGGTATCAAAGGCTAACGACGATTTCCCCGAGCCCGAGACCCCCGTAATGACCACTAGCTTGTCGCGCGGTATCTCCAGGGACACATTCTTCAGATTGTGCTGCCGTGCCCCCTTTACGGCAATTACTGTGCTAGCCATGTCGTTTGCGCTTCCCTCCTGCCGCAGCCTTAATGGGTGCCTCGTTTTCTAACTCCATAAGCATATCGCGAAGCATGGCCGCCCGTTCAAATTCCCAGTTGCGGCTGGCCTCTTTCATTTCCTTGCGAAGCTGGCGCGCCATTTGAATACGTTCCCGTGCTGTCATATCCTTCATCGGTTTGTCAATCACACCATCATCCGAGACAGACTTGGTCGCCTGAATCACTTCCCGCACGGCTTTCGTGATGCCTTTGGGGATCACGTGATGCTCCTCGTTGTACTGCCGCTGAATCGCACGCCGACGATCCGTTTCGTCAATAGCCCGAGCCATGGAATCCGTCACTTTATCCGCATACATGATTACATGCCCCTCCAAATTGCGGGCGGCCCGGCCGATGGTTTGGATGAGTGAAGTGACCGAACGCAAATAGCCTTCTTTGTCGGCATCCAAAATGGCCACGAGCCCTACCTCGGGCAAATCCAACCCCTCTCGCAACAAGTTAATGCCGACTAAGACATCAAATTCCCCGAGCCGCAAGTCGCGAATAATGGCCATCCGTTCGAGGGCATCAATATCTGAATGCAAATAGCGCACCTTGACCTGATTTTCCCGCAAGTACTCCGTAAGGTCTTCGGCCATTCGTTTTGTCAGTGTCGTCACCAAAACCCGTTGCTCCCGCTTGACACGATCTCGGATTTCACCCAGCAAATCATCAATTTGACCTTTAGTAGGCCGTACATCAATCGGCGGATCCAAAAGACCCGTCGGCCGCACAATTTGTTCCACGACTTGGCCTGCCGCCTCTAATTCATAAGGACCAGGCGTTGCTGAAACATAGATCACGTCATCAAGACTACTTAGAAACTCATCAAAACGCAGCGGACGGTTATCTAACGCCGATGGGAGTCGAAAGCCATGCTCCACTAGCGTCGTCTTGCGGGACATATCCCCTGCATACATGCCCCGAATTTGGGGTACGGTGACGTGCGATTCATCAATAATGGTCAAGAAGGGATGCGGAAAATAATCCAGTAACGTAAAAGGAGGCTCCCCGGGATTTTTTCCCGTAAAATGACGCGAGTAATTTTCAATTCCAGAGCAAAAGCCTACTTCTTGCAGCATTTCCAAATCGTAGCGCGTCCGCTGCTCAAGCCGTTGGGCTTCGAGATCTTTGCCCAGTTCTTTCAACGTCCGCAACCTGTCTTGCAATTCCGCTTCGATGGATGCCAACGCTGGGGCTAGACGGTCTTGCCCCATAACATAGTGAGAGGCCGGATAAATCGCTACATGTTCTCGTTCCCCCAAGATCTCGCCAGTCAAGGGATCAAATTCCCGAATGCGCTCAATTTCATCCCCAAACATCTCAATGCGTATTGCCTGCTCACTTTGGTTGGCTGGAAACACTTCAATGACGTCGCCATGAACACGAAACTTCCCTCGAACAAAATTTACATCATTGCGGTCGTATTGAATTTCGACTAATTTGCGCAAAATCGCATCCCGCTCCCGTTCCATCCCCACTCTCAGAGACAAAACCAGTTCGCGATAATCTTGCGGCGATCCTAAACCATAAATGCACGAGACACTGGCCACAATAATCACATCCGGCCGTTCAAGCAAAGCGGACGTCGCAGAGTGTCGCAGTTTGTCAATTTCATCGTTGATTTGAGAGTCTTTCTCAATGAATAAATCGGTTTGCGGGACATACGCTTCGGGCTGATAATAATCGTAATAGCTAATAAAGTACTCCACCGCATTATGAGGAAAAAAAGCCTTCAATTCCCCTGCCAACTGCGCGGCCAGCGTCTTGTTGGGCGCCATCACCAACGTGGGTCGATTGACTTCTTGGATGACGTTCGCCATCGTAAAAGTCTTGCCCGATCCCGTAACGCCTAGCAAAACCTGCTGCCGTTTTTGATCCGATATTCCACGCACCAATTTGGCGATAGCATCAGGCTGATCGCCTTGCGGCTGATAAGGACTCACGAGTTGAAAGACGCCCATTGTTCATCCTTTCTCACTGGTTCATTACATTGTGTCGACAGCGTCGGGGCAAAAAAGGTAACGAGCAAGACAAAGCCCCACACCCCTATGGCTCTTTACGCGCCCGCCAACCCGTTTAGGGAGAAACGGACGGGGTAATGCGTCGCTTCCACGTTTTTCTCCATTCCTTTCATTATACCACGCAGCGCAAATTGTCAGACGCGGAGAAAGCGGCGGAGCGCCACCATGCTCGCTAATCCTCCGACAAGCAACCCTCCCCCTAGAGTAAAATCCACCGTTTTCCCCATCACTTGAGAGTACGGCGCCATAGGCCAAAACGGCAAGGCGCCAGCAGCGGCCGCCACCAACCAATGGTAGCCTTGTGCCACTACGACATCAGCGATGCCAGCCCCCACCAAACCTAGAACCAAGCCTTCCAAAATGAAAGGCCAGCGAATAAACCAATCCGTGGCACCCACAAGTTTCATCACGGCGACTTCCCTCCGACGAGCAAAGACAGCTAAACGTATCGTATTGATGATAATGAACAATGTGGCGAGTCCCAACAACAGCTCTACGACCCATCCCACCCATTTCATGATGATGGAGAGCCGGGATAAGCGTCTGACAACCTGCCCTTCATAGACCACGTTGTGGACCACTTTTTGATGTTGAAAACGCACCGCCAAGGCCGGAATTTCAGCTGGGTTCTTTGTATAGACATTAAACCCGTCAAAGAGCGGATTGGATTTAGCAATCAGCGTCAAGAGATCCCGTTGATCTGGAAACTCCCTTTTGAGACTTTCTGCCGCTTGTTGTTTGGTAAAGAACTGAATTTTACGGACGCCTGGCCACTTGTCGGCTTCATTCAGCAGCGCCATTTCTTTCGATCGTGGAACATTGGTATTGATAAACACCCGCATCTCTACTTGGTTCTGTAACACGGTGGTAAGATGATTCATATTGACCGTCAACACAAGAAAAAAGGATAAGACAAACATCGAAATAGCCACCGTAGATACGGAGGCTAGGGTCATCCACGTATTGTAAACAAGGTTTCGTCCCGTTTCTTTGGTAATATACCACACACTATTAAGACTCATAGCCATAGGCCCCTCTCGCCTCGTCGCGAACGATTCGCCCGTTTTCAACGGCAACCACGCGCTTGTGCATTTGATTCACAATATCGCGCGCATGCGTAGCCATAATAATCGTCGCGCCGCGGCGATTGATCTCATTGAGCAGCTTGATAATTTCAAATGCGGTATCTGGGTCCAGATTCCCAGTAGGTTCATCGGCAATGACATAAACCGGATTATTCACCAAGGCCCGCGCAATTCCAACCCGCTGCTGCTCTCCTCCGGATAATTGATGCGGAAAGTTATTACGTTTTCTCGAAAGGCCGACGAGATCCAAAACCTGAGGTACACGCTTTTGGATTTCATGACTTTTCGCACCAACAACCTCCATTGCAAACGCGACGTTTTGAAAGACCGTACGATTCGTCAGCAATTTCACGTCCTGAAACACGACCCCTAGTTGGCGCCGAAGCCGTGACACTTGATTTCGGCGTAGCTGTGACAGGCGAAATTCGTCCAGAAAGATTTCTCCGGCCGTAGGGACTTCCTCGCGATAGAGCATGCGTATTAACGAGGATTTGCCCGCCCCCGATGGGCCAACAAGAAACAAAAACTCGCCGCGATGGATTTCCAAATTGACATCAATTACCCCATAATGTCCATTTCCGTAACGTTTGCTGACATTCTCCAAACGGATCATATCGTTCCCCCTGAGATATTAAAATACGACATCGAGTGACGAATTCCTGCTGTTATGCCCTAGCGCCTCGCCATGATATAATTTTTGTATTGAGTCTTTGTATGAGGAGGCGACATGGTTGTCTTTGGTATCACTAGGCGTCGCATTCGTTGCTGGGCTAGCCTCCGTCTTGTCGCCTTGTGTTTTGCCTCTCATCCCGTCATACCTTACGACGATGGCAGGAACCGCTTTAACCGCGGAATCCGTTCATAACCATGTGATTCGGCGTCGCGTCATGCAAAATGCGGTATTGTTTGTTTTGGGCTTCTCGATCATTCTTGTACTGGCAGGACTCGGGGCTAGCAGCATGGGGCAGTTTATCCATTTCCACCGCCAAATTATTGCGGAGATTGGCGGCCTCATCATGATTGTGTTCGGCTTGGAGATTTTTGGGCTCATTCAAATCGGCCTCATCAAACGTGACGTGCATTTTTCCGTGACTCCCAAGGCTCAGGGCATTTCTGCCGTCATCTTAGGGATGGTCTTTGCAGCCGGATGGACGCCATGTGTCGGCCCAATTTTGGCCAGTATCCTGCTTCTTGCGGCGCATTCATCAACCGTCAGCACGGGAGGGATTATGCTGGCAAGCTATGCCGCTGGCTTAGCGGTTCCCTTTATTGTCTTAGCCTTTTTCTTAGGCCAAGCGGCACAATGGACCAGGCAAATGGGACGATATCTTCCCTGGATTGAGCGCATTTCCGGGGCCATGCTGGTGATTTTAGGAATTAGTCTACTTACCGGCTGGTATGACCGGGACCTCCTCGTGGCCATTATTTTTGGGGCGCTTTTGGGTGAAAAGGGCATTTACATACTCACCGATGTGGGATATTTCATCAGGCATCCCTCTCATCTCATTTTTACCCCGCAAAGCACCCTGGGGTTTTGGGGAGCTGTCGCGGGGGCGGTTCTCGCGGCAGGGTCTGTAATCTTCCGTCACCGCCACTTGTGGAGATGGTCGGACACGGATATGGCGGCTCTAACTTTAGCCCCAGCTTTAAGCATATGGGGCTTAGGCATTCCATGGATTGGGGGCCCTTCGAATCTTTGGCTGTTCACGATTACAACCCACCATCTCGATCACTTTGCGACCTATTTTCTGTGGTCCTTGCTGATGATGCTCACCACAGCGTTTTTATGGAGTCTGTACTGGTATCGTCCACGCCAAGATGGACAACTGGGCGGTACCTTCCTTCTCATGACGGCCATAAGCATGGGCGTAGCCTCTCTTACGACCGGCACCCCAGGTTCGCCCTTTACCGAGGTGCAGTGGACAGCATGGCTCTTGGCGGTTACGGGATATCGGCTCATGACCATGACCCTCTAACCCTAGATTGACCTTGCTCTTCGGTCTATAATGGGATGACTATAGTCGACCCATAGCCATTAAGAATAGCGAAACGAGAACGCCCTTACATGGCCTCGGGCGACACCGCGGCAGTCACATTGCACGACCTGCCCATGCGAGAGTCTCAGAAGGGAGCTAGCATTTCAATGGACGTCTTAAAAATTCATCCCCGTGGCTATTGTTATGGCGTGGTCGATGCCATCACCATGGCCAAGCGTGTAGCGCAAGATCCGAATGTGCCACGGCCTATTTATATTCTTGGCCAAATCGTGCACAATCAACACACGGTATTAGAATTAGAACACTATGGAATTACCACGCTAGACGGAGCGTCCCGCCTCGAATTACTGGACCAAGTCCCGGATGGTGCCACCGTTATTTTCACAGCCCATGGCATTTCTCCCAGCGTCAAGGCCAAAGCCCAGGCGCGTGGCCTCACAGTCTTCGATGCAACCTGTCCCGATGTCACAAAGACTCACACACTGATTCAAGAGAAAACTCGTGCGGGCTATTCGATTGTGTATATTGGCACCAAAGGACATCCCGAACCTGAAGGTGCCATGGGGGAAGCACCGGCGTCTCGCGTATGCTTGGTAACACGTCTCGAAGAGGTTGACGACGTGCCCTTTAGTCCGAATGACCCGATCGCGATTGTCACGCAAACAACCCTCAGCCAATGGGATACGGCAGCCATTATCGACAAACTTCAAGAGCGGTACCCTCATGCGGAGGTCCACAATGAAATCTGTATGGCTACTCAGTTACGGCAAGAAGCTGCCGTTAAAGCTGCGGATGAAGTGGATATGGTGGTGGTCGTCGGAGACCGCCGTAGCAACAACTCGAATCGTCTGGTGGAAGTTGTTGAGAAAATTGGTCATAAACCCTCCGTACGCGTCGAAAGCGCTGAGGCTTTTTTATCAGATGCGCCGTAAAACTCCGCCGTTCAGGGCGGAGTTTTACGGCGTTGCCGTCAGGCAAATCTTCTGCTAAAATACGTATGTTCGCTCTTTGACAACTGGATACGTTCGTGTGGTTGTCTTCCGCAATTCGTGGGAGATGTAAAATGTATCGCGTCGTCATGATAAGACGTTAAAACATGCGAATCCTTGTGGCCACTCAAAAAAAGTGGCATGAGAATCTGACGTGTAGAAATAACACGTATCGCCGTCCCGTTCCCCTCCAGGGAGCGTTAAGGCGTAGTCCGGCTGAACCCCGGGAAATTGCTGGCGGGATAAGCGGTGGCGAGTCCGGAGGACCACTCCGAGGGGGTCACACCCCGCGACGCAGCGACCACGGTTCCCCCAGAATCTCCGCCCTTTAGGGCGGGGAGGTTCAATTTGACGTTTTTTTCATTGGTAGTGTCGACATAAGAGCGGCGTTGTTAGCCCTTACGCGCGATGTTAAGGCCGGCGCACCAACCGCTAGCAGAACGGGTTACAAAATTCGGAGCTGCTTCCCACATTGTTTTTCTATTCCAGTGTTCGACGCGCTACAGGTAGCAAGCAAAAATTGAAACTGGGTACGGACACTGCATCAACCGGTCAACGCCACTTTTGTTTAGATCATATCAGATGTACCGGACGACTCCACGGTCCCATGTTTAGGAACGCAAAAACCCCCCGTCTATTTCAAACGAGGGGTGAAAAAAATGTCGGCACGACTGGGCCTCCCAGATCCCTGCGGATCCAGTACCACCAGCGAGGAAGTGGGGGACGACCGTGTGCGGCATGGGAACGGGTCAACACACTTCCTCTGAGGCACCGACAAAGGCGTCGGACCATCTCGGGCCCTAACAACTTCACAGGAGAAAGGACTTGACCGATTAGTATGGCCTCGCTCCGCCCGTTGCCGGGTGTCCACGGACCACCTATCGACCCACTGTTCTGGTGGGGGTCTCTCGGGGCTCTGACGAGCCCCCTGGATATCTCATCTTGGGGCCGGTTTCGCGCTTAGATGCGGTCAGCGCTTCTCCGATCCGAACATAGCTTCCCAGCGCTGCGTTTGGCAACACAACTGGGCACACCAGCGGTTCGTCCACTCCGGTCCTCTCGTACTAGGAGTCGCGCCCCGCAAATATCCTCCGCTTACGACGGAGAGGGACCGAACTGTCTCACGACGTTCTGAACCCAGCTCACGTACCGCTTTAATTGGCGAACAGCCAAACCCTTGGGACCGACTTCAGCCCCAGGATGCGATGAGCCGACATCGAGGTGCCAAACCTTCCCGTCGATATGGACTCTTGGGGAAGATCAGCCTGTTATCCCCGGGGTAGCTTTTATCCGTTGCGCGATGGCCCTGCCACACGGTGCCACCGGATCACTAAGCCCGCCTTTCGGCCCTGCTCGCACTGTCGCGCTCGCAGTCAAGCTCCCTTGTGCCTTTGCACGCCCTGCACGCTGTCCAACCGTGCTGAGGGAACCATGGGGCGCCTCCGTTACGCTTTAGGAGGCGACCGCCCCAGTCAAACTGCCCCCCTGCCACTGTCCCGCGTCGGGTGACGACGGCGGTTAGATCGTGCACGCCGTGAGGGTGGTATCCCAAGGATGGCTCCCCCGCCGCTGACGCGGCGGCTTCTCCGCCTCCCACCTATCCTGTACACACGTCGCGCTCGACCCATGGCAGGCTACAGTAAAGCTCCACGGGGTCTTTCTGTCCAGTCGTAAGAACCCTGCATCTTCACAGGGATTGCAATTTCACCGAGTCTCTCGTTGAGACAGTGCCCAAGTCGTTACGCCTTTCGTGCGGGTCGGAACTTACCCGACAAGGAATTTCGCTACCTTAGGACCGTTATAGTTACGGCCGCCGTTGACTGGGGCTTCGGGTCGGTGCTTGCACACCTCGCCTTAACCTTCCAGCACCGGGCAGGCGTCAGCCCCTATACGGCGTCTTGCGACTTCGCAGGGACCTGTGTTTTTGGTAAACAGTCGCTTGGGCCGCTGTAGTGCCCCCGGCGGCGGACGCCGCCGGGCCCCCTTCTCCCGAAGTTACGGGGGTAATTTGCCGAGTTCCTTAACGAGAGGTCACTCGCGCGCCTGAGGCTCCTCGCCTCACCTACCTGTGTCGGTTTCGGGTACGGACACTCGGACACTCCCGAATCACTTTTCTTGGTCGCGGACGGCGCTCACTTCCGTACTCGCGTTTCCGTCCCCCTGGCGGGACGCCCTCGACCAACGGGGCGCTGACCCCCGTCCGCAACGTCCTGATTCGTTCGCCATGTCCGACTGGTCACGGAATCTCCACCGTGTCTCCATCGACTACGCCTTAACGGCCTCGCCTTAGGCCCGACTAACCCGGAGCGGACGATCCTGCCTCCGGAACCCTGCGGCTTTCGGCGGGCCCGATTCTCACGGGCCTTTTCGCTACTCATACCGGCATTCGCACTCCGCCGCGGTCCACGGCCGTTTCCACGACCGCTTCGCCCCCCGGCGGACGCTCCCCTACCACTGGCCCCCGTGCGGGGGCCAATTCGCCGCTTCGGTAGTCCGCTTAGCCCCGGACATTCTCGGCGCCGCGCGACTGCGACCAGTGAGCTATTACGCACTCTTTCAAGGATAGCTGCTTCTAAGCCAACCTCCTGGCTGTCTCGATCACGCGACGACCTTTGCCACTCAGCGCACATTTAGGGACCTTAGCGGACGATCTGGGCTCTTGCCCTTTTGACCTTGGAGCTTATCCCCCAACGTCTGACTCTCTCCCGCCTACCGACGACTTTGTCGTTTGCGAACAGGCAGTAATCCTTCACGGACCCCTTCCATTCACAGAGCGCTACCCCGTCGGTATTGTTCGGGGAGGCTCGCCCTCAAGCGATTTCGGGGAGAACCAGCTATCTCCGTGTTCGATTGGCATTTCACCCCTAGCCGCCGCTCATCCCAGCCCTTTTCAACGGACACGGGTGCGGCCCTTCATCCCGGCTTAAGGGGATTGCAGCCTGGCGCCGGCTAGATCACACGGTTTCGGGTCGATCGACCGCCACTTGTCGCCCTCTTCAGACTCGCTTGCGCTCCGGCTCCCGTCCTTGCGGACGTTAACCTCGCGGCGGCCGGTCACTCGCCGGTTCATTCTTCAATAGGCACGCCATCATCCCGTTGCCGAGACTCTGACGGCTTGACAGCACACGGTTTCAGGGTCTCTTTCACTCCCCTCCCGGGGGGCTTTTCACCGTTCCCTCACGGTACTCTGCGCTATCGGTGACGGATGGTCGGTAGTCTTGGGCGGTGGGCCGCCCAGCTTCCCACGGTCTTTCACGAGAACCGTGGTACTCGGGATCAGCGGCCGGTCCGGCCGCGGCAGCACGACGGGGCTCTCACCCGCTCGGGCGCTGCATTCCAACAGCTTCATGCTCCCGCGACCGCGCCGGCGCGGGCCCCCTACTGGCCCGCATCCGCTGTCCACAACCCGACGACTCCGCGGAGGTAGGCCGTCTCGGAGCCGTCGTTTGGACTGGTCCCCGTTCGCTCGCCGCTACTAAGGGATTCGCTTTCGCTTTCTCGACACAGGTACTGAGATGTTTCAGTTCCCCGCTTTGGACTCGGTCGGGCCCTAGTGGCCCGCCGTCTAGACCTGCCGGTCTAGGGGTTTCCCCATTCGGTGACCCTCGGATCGATGCGTGCGACGCCGCTCCCCGAGGCCTTTCGTGGCGTGCCACGACCTTCTTCGCCCCATCCGCACCCGAGGCATCCCCCGTGTGCTGGTGTTGTCTTTCTCCTGTAAAGTTGTCAAGGTCCAAAATGGTGGGCCGAGGTGGACTTGAACCACCGACCTCCCGCTTATCAGGCGGGTGCGCTAACCACTGCGCTATCGGCCCCTTACGTCTCCGGTAAAACCGAAACCGGACTCGCAAGAGCCCTGACCCAGTCCCCGAAAACCATATCGTCATGTGCGTCGGGAGCATTCCCTAGAAAGGAGGTGATCCAGCCGCACCTTCCGATACGGCTACCTTGTTACGACTTCACCCCAATCATCCGCCCCACCGTCGACGGGACCGTCCCTCACGGGTTCGGCCGACCGGCTTCGGGTGTGGCCAACTCTCGTGGTGTGACGGGCGGTGTGTACAAGGCCCGGGAACGAATTCACCGCCCCATGCTGATGGGCGATTACTAGCAATTCCGGCTTCATGCAGGCGAGTTGCAGCCTGCAATCCGAACTGAGATCCCGTTTGAAGGATTCGCTCCCGCTCGCGCGGTCGCGGCCCGTTGTCGGGACCATTGTAGCACGTGTGTAGCCCAGGACATCAAGGCCATGCGGATTTGACGTCATCCCCACCTTCCTCCGGTTTGTCACCGGCAGTCTCGTGTGAGTGCCCGGCCGGACCGCTGGCAACACACGACAAGGGTTGCGCTCGTTGCGGGACTTAACCCAACATCTCACGACACGAGCTGACGACAACCATGCAGCACCTGAGCACGCTCCCCGAAGGGCCCGCCGCTTTCGCGGCGCTCACGTGCCTGTCCAGTCCTGGTAAGGTTCTGCGCGTTGCGTCGAATTAAACCACATGCTCCACTGCTTGTGCGGGCCCCCGTCAATTCCTTTGAGTTTCAACCTTGCGGCCGTACTCCCCAGGCGGGATACTTAGTGCGTTAGCTCCGGCACCGCAGGGTGGACCCCCACGACACCTAGTATCCATCGTTTACGGCGTGGACTACCGGGGTATCTAATCCCGTTTGCTCCCCACGCTGTCGCGCCTCAGCGTCAGGGTCAGGCCAGTGCGCCGCCTTCGCCACTGGTGTTCTTCCTGATCTCTACGCATTTCACCGCTCCACCAGGAATTCCACGCACCTCTCCTGCCCTCCAGTGCGACCGTTTAGCCGCCCTCCTCCGGGTGAGCCGGAGGCTTAAAACCGCTACGTATCGCACCGCCTACACGCCCTTTACGCCCAGTAATTCCGGACAACGCTTGCCCCCTACGTCTTACCGCGGCTGCTGGCACGTAGTTTGCAGGGGCTTCCTTCGTCGGTACCGGCTCCCCGGGACTCCCGTCCCGGTCTTCGTCCCGACAGACAGAGCTTTACAACCCGAAGGCCGTCTTCACTCACGCGGCGTTGCTCCATCAGGCTTGCGCCCATTGTGGAAGATTCCCTACTGCTGCCTCCCGTAGGAGTCTGGGCCGTGTCTCAGTCCCAGTGTGGCCGTTCACCCTCTCAGGCCGGCTACCCATCGTCGCCTTGGGAGGCCGTTACCCCCCCAACTAGCTAATGGGCCGCGAGCTCCGCGATGAGCGCCAGTTGCCCAGTATTCAACAAAATATGGGCGAGCGCTAGGCTATTTGATCGCCTTGCGTCTGAGGTCACGTCATACAGCCTCACCGTAACCGCTTCAGGGTTCTTGAGGTTTGGTTATCCGTTCAAGGTCTAATGCTTCATCTAACGTCTTGGCATCTAACAAGTGCTGTTCTGAAACAACTTGACGAACAGTTTTCCCCTCTTGGAAGGCCGTTTTGGCAACAATTGCCGCTTTGTCATACCCAATATAAGGATTCAGTGCTGTGGCCAATGCTGTATTCATCTCTACATAGCTGGTTATTTTTTCGACATTGGCCTCAAGCCCTTTAAGCGCCCGATCGTTGAAGGCATCGAGTCCATTGGCCATAATTTGAATAGCTTGCAGGAGATTATAAGCAACAACGGGCATCATAACGTTCAACTCCAATTGCGCTCCAGCCACGGCCTGTTGGATGGTCAGATCGTTTCCGATGGCCTGATAACAAATCATATTCATCATTTCTGCCATGACCGGATTGACCTTCCCAGGCATAATTGACGACCCTGGCTGCACAGGTGGCAATTTAAGTTCTCCAATACCCGTACGCGGCCCCGAGCTCAGCAACCGAAGGTCGTTAGCCAGTTTACCTACGGCTGTTGCTAAGCCGCGCACCAAGCCAGACACCTGTAAAATCGCATCCATATTTTGAATAAACGTAAACATATTGTCTGGTTGATGGAATGGCAATCCGGTTTTCTCCGCAACATAAGCCGTTGCCCGGGTTTTGTATTCGGGATGCGCGTTAATGCCAGTGCCCACAGCGTTACCGCCCAGACCTATGGCATATAAGGCAGATACTCCGTCTTCTAACGCCTGACGCCAATATTTTAGTGCCCCGGCATATCCGCCAATTTCTTGCCCAAGACGCATTGGTACCGCGTCTTGCAAGTGTGTCCGTCCGGATTTCACGATATTCATCCAGAGCGCCTTTTTCGATTCTAACGTTTCTTCTGCCCGGAGAATGGCTGGAATCAAATCATGGACGATGGCTTCTGCCCCGGCGATATGTATTGCAACGTGAATCGTAGCCCCTAAGAAAACATCCCCTGCCCCCACCGCGTCAATGGCCTGCACAGGCAATCCCGCTTCGTAAAAGACACCCCGCGACGTCGCCCATACCAGCCCTTGATCGCCTAATTTGACAATCCCTATTTGGGCACCAAATTCCCGCAACTTCCGGCTGGCTGCCTTAGCAGAGCGCACATCATCAACAGGGATCCCGGTCAACACCGAGGCCTCCGATTGATTAGGTGCAATGATATCGACTTTAAATAACGACGCTGGAAAATGGTCTGAGGCGGGTGCAGGATCCCATAAGACCTGCGCGCCTGCCCGTTTGGCCAACAACACCGCACGCTCAATAACATCCAAAGGAATCTCTGCTTGCATGACTAAAATGTCTCGCGCCGTCAAGAGACGTTCCAGGCTAGCTAATGCTGCGGTCCCCACTTCGTAGTTTGCCCCAGGGACAACCGTAATGGCATTTTGCCCGGTGGGCTCAACCGTTATGAGAGCGAGACCCGTGCTTGCGGTTTTACTCACGCCAATACTGCTGAGGTCTACGCCATCTTGTCGTAGAATGCGCAAAGCTTGGACGGCAAAGGCATCATCGCCTACCATCCCAACAAGACGCGTTGCGGCCCCCATACGCCGTGCGGCAAGTGCCTGGTTCGCCCCCTTGCCCCCTGGAGCTGTTAACAAACTTTTAGCAATTCGGGTCTCACCTGCCACCGGAATCTTGTCGATGCGTGCAACTAAATCCAAATTAATGCTTCCTAACACCAAGACACTCATAATGGTCTCTATCCTTTACTAAAAATTATCCCAATCACTTTCACATCTGACTCCACTATTTGGGTCCATGGTATCATGGATTCTAATGAGAAGGGCGATCACTTCCATCAAGGGAGGACGAATTTTGGATCTACGTGAATGGATTGGTACGCTGCCTGGCATATATGGCGTTTTTGCAAAAAATCTTGACACCGGTAAAGTGTTCACTTTCAATGATACCAAGGTTTTCCCTTCAGCGAGCACTATTAAGGTACCCATTTTGATTGAACTTTACCGACGTGTAGAGGAAGAGCATCTCAGCCTCGACCACCTTCTTGTGATGCGTCGAGAAGACCAAGTTGGGGGTTCAGGAGTTCTCAAGGATTTATCGCCAAACACTGAGTATTCATTGCGTGACTTAGCGACGCTTATGATTACCGTATCGGATAATACGGCGACAAATCTTCTCATTGATTTTCTGACGATCGAAGCTGTCAATATCACCTTACGGCGGCTTGGTGTAACCCATACCGAGTTAGTGCGCCGCTTGCAGCGCGTGCCGGCGGAACCCTTAGACACAGTAAACCACACGACCGCTCAAGACATGGGCCTGCTGATGGAAAAGCTTGCTACAGGAACGGCTATTTCGTTAGCCGCCTCAGAACAAATGGTTTCATTGCTTAAACGCTGTCAAGGGCCCATCAGTATTACCAAGCTTACAGCCGAATCGTCTTGGGTTGGCGATTCTCCCATCGTCATCGCCCATAAAACCGGCTCTCTAGCCCAAGCTAGCCACGACGTCGGCATCGTCTATAGCCCACACTTACGTTACGTTGCCGCGCTGTTAAGCCAAGGTCACCCATATCTCTCTCTATTGGCCAATATTCAACGCATTGGCGCCAAACTTAGTGTCGCACTGCGTTAATTGGCCACATGGCGCACAAGCCAACGTACAATATCATTGCGCGTGATAATACCCGTGAGTTTGTCATCATGCAACACAAACACCCGCCGAACATTCTGCCGCAGCATCAAATCGGCAATTTCCCCGACCGGTGTGTTGAGTTGCACTGTCACCGCCCCTTTGCTCATCATTTTCTCGACGGGAAGAACCAAAAGACGATGACTATCTTCGTGCCATACCGTTTCATCAATCACCACTTGCGTAGGGCCAAACAAGGAATGGTAGATCTTCTGCGCACGTTGCTGAATGGCCCGCAAAACGTCGCCCCCCGTAATCACGCCAATGAGATGCCCTTCTTTATCGACCACCGGCAGTCCACTGATAGTGTGTTCGCGTAACAGCTCGACAGCCTCTCCGATAGTGGCCGTGGCATCAATTTTTATGACGTCCGTCGTCATCAGTTCACGAGCAATCATCGCACGTCCCTCCTCTATAACCTAGCGTTGGCTCCTTTATTCTAACCAATGTGAGAGAAGTTGTCGTGAGCCGTTGGGCGACTCAATTTCCCCCCACACCAATGACATATTTTGTGCTTTAGGATTTGGTCAGGGGCCATATTTGTGTTGTATCATGGAGAGATGACCCTGGCGGTATGACATTTTGTGATGCAGAAAGTGGTGTAGGGTAAGTGTTTTCTCGAGATCCAGCAATACCTCGTGTGTATTACGTGCTATTAACCGGAAGATTTTTCAATCTCGTTGGCAATTCGCTGGTTTTCCCTTTTCTGACGATTTATTTAGCCGAGCGGCTTCATGCCCCTCTAAGCACTGTCGGACTGGTGATGACATTTTATGGTGGAGCCCAAGTGCTCTCGGTGCTTGTAGGTGGCGTTTGGAGCGATCGATTTGGGCGGCGACGCGTTATGCTGACATCACTCACGTTGGGCGCCGCTGTCACATTTTTTATCGGGACTCTCCATAGTACGTGGACCCTTATTACCCTACTCAGCCTGATGGGATTCTTTGTGCCTTTGTTTCAGCCTGCCTCTATGGCAATGGTTGGCGACATTGTTCCGCGAGAGCAACTCAATTATGCCTATAGCCTCATGCGAATGGCCTCAAATGCGGGCATTATTGTTGGCCCCATGCTGGGCGGGCTATTGGCTGATCATTCCTTTTTTTGGATTTTCGCTCTGGACGCATTATCTATGGTCGTTTTTGCCGTTGTGGTGTTTATCGCCATACCCGAAACGCGCCCAAAGCGTGCGGATATGCACGTTCCACGTAGGGGCCTGTCTGATATCCGCCAAGATCCAGCCTTTTTACGATTCTCCAGCTTGTGGGCTTTCACCGCCCTGGTCTATTCTCAATTGTTTATGGTCGTTCCAGCCTATTTGCACTTGAATCTTGGATACCCACCCAGTGTGTTTGGCTATCTCGCCGCCGAAAACGCGGTGTTTGTGGTCCTCTTGCAGATCCCTATTACCCGGATCACGCGTCACATTCCCCACCTCTCGCTTATGGCTGCGGGCGTTCTCTTTTATGCGTTGGGATTTGGAATCATGCTTTCAGGGCGGACATTTTGGGTCTTCGCCACAGCCGTCTTCATCATTACCTTAGGCGAAAACACCATCAACCCTGCAGCCTCGGCATGGGTAGCTGAACGAGCTCCCGAACAAATCAGGGGACGGTATATGGGATTTTTCAGTCTCGCAAACCGCGCCGGCGCCGCACTCGGCCCATTAGCAGGCGGACTGCTCCTTAGCCAAGGCGCTGTCTGGTGGCTCGTCACCACAAGCCTCATTGCCCTCGTAACGGCACAAGGATATTGGCGCTTTGGCCATCACCACTTCGCGAGCAGCCCTGCCGATTAAGACTCCACGGGGGGTTTACGAAAGCCCTCTCCGACCACTTCATGCACCGTGGCGACCACGACAAAAGCCTGAGGATCTATACTGTAAACTAACTCTTTTAAGGTACTCACTTCCCCCCGCGTAACAACGACATACAAAATTTCTCGGGGTTCTTTAGTATATTCTCCGTAAGCACCAATGCGGGTGACGCCTCGGTCCATGGTCGCCAACACGCGAGCTGCGATGGTATCTGGGTCACGGCTAACAATGGTGAAAGCTCGTGCATAGCTGACACCCTCTTGCACCACATCGATGGCCCGTGATGAAATGAATAACGCAATTAACGAATACATGGCCAGCGTCGGGTTAAAGATGACACCAAAGCCCGCAATCACAAAAAAGTCGACCGCTAACATGCCTTGCCCCATCGTTAGGGGGAGAAACCGAATCAGGAGACGAGCAATCACATCACTGCCACCGGTGGTACCGCGGCCGCGAAAAACCAGCCCCAGGCCAACCCCTGACAACAATCCCCCGTACACGGTAGCTAGCAAGATGTTATGGGTGACGGCACCGAAATGCATAATTCCTACCATCAAAGACAACATAAAGGTGCCAAAGACTGTCCGTAGCCCTACCCGGTTACCCCAAAGCTTTTTACTGAGCCAAAGCAATGGCACATTCAGAACCGTCAAGGTTACCCACAAGGGAATATGCAAAACGTACAGTAAAATAATACCAATACCCGATACCCCACCATCAGATATTTTAGCGGGCACGTAAAAACTGTTAATGCCGATTGCCGTGATGGCGGTGCCAACAACAATCATACCGTAATCGAAGACAACACTCTTCTTATTGTTCATGGTGTCCCTGCTTTAACGATCAATTGATTATCCGATAACGTCACCGACTGTATGACTAATTGCACAGGTAAATGGAGTTGCGAGATTTGAAAGATCTGCAAATCAGTTAGCAAAGGCAATGCAATGCCATCGATAGAAGTGGGATGAAAAAGAATCGCTGTTTTATCCGGTGACACCGTGAGCGTTCCTTGTGTATTTAACGGCAATACCACTCCGCCCAGGGACACTTTGCCTTGAATGGTCATCACCCCTGAAGCAATCGTGACAACAGGATCACGAATGGGTCCTTCTGTGGCCAAAAAAGCCCCCAGAGCCGGCCCATCTAGCACCACCGTGACCGACATGCGCCCGGGCTTCTTGACGACCAAAGCATTGCGCTCTAGGGCGGGCACTGAAACTTCGCCATTTTGCCAGTTAACGATAGCCTGATCGACTTTCAGACCGTCAAAGGTAACCCCTTTCGCATTGACATAAACATCTTGAAAACGTCCTTGCGCGATAATCCAAAAGGGCATCGCTGTTAGGGCGATGGATGGTGCCACCCCCCCGTCCGTGCGTGCAATGGCTGCCGCCGCTTTCCCAGACACCCAACGCGGCACACCCCATTGCAATCCCGCTAAGATAATTACCAAGGCGGCTAGGACCTGAATAAATCGACTCATCAGGCATTGTCCTCAGGCTGTAGAGCCCCTTTGGCCTCTTGTTGCAAAAAGGCCTCAATAAAACCATCCAACTCCCCATTCATCACGGTTTGAGCGTTGGGCACTTCATAGCGCGTCCGGTGATCGCGCACGACGCTGTATGGCTGAAAGACGTATGTGCGAATCTGCGATCCCCACCCAATTTCGGCGTGGTTGCCTCGCAACTCCGCCATGTGTTCCTCCCACTGCCGTTCTTGCAACTCCGCCAATTTCCCTCGTAGCATTTTCATAGCGGTTTCGCGATTCGAGTGTTGGGATCGTTCTGATTGGCATCCGACCACGATACCCGTAGGCAAATGGGTAATGCGGACGGCCGAATCCGTCTTATTAATATGCTGACCCCCAGCCCCCGAAGCCCGAAACGTATCCACCTTTAAGTCTTCCGGCCTAATCTCAATGGTTGCATCATTTTCAATGTCGGGCAAAACTTCCACCGATGCAAAAGACGTATGGCGCCGACCGGAAGCATCAAAAGGAGAAATGCGAATAAGGCGGTGCACTCCCCGCTCTGGCCGTAAAAAGCCAAAGGCATTTTCACCTTGAATCTCTAGACTGACACTTTTATATCCGGCTTCTTCGCCCTCTAGCGAGTCGATGATATCTGCTTTAAACCCATGTTTTTCCGCCCAGCGCACATACATGCGCAGCAGCATGGACACCCAGTCTTGCGCCTCTGTGCCGCCTGCGCCAGCATGCAAAGAAACAATCGCATTTTCTTGATCGTAAGGTCCTCGAAGAATTAAGGTCAACTCAAATGCCCGCAAATCATCCAAGAGGGTTTGGCCTTCTTTCGCCTGACCCTTGAGCACTTCCTGATCATTTTCTTCCAAGGCGAGATCAAGCATTTCATCCCACTCGCTCACCCGCCTCGACAGACTCTGGTACTGCTCCAAAGGGCCCTTCACGTGACGCAATTGTTTCGTCACCTGTTCGGCCCTTTGCGGGTCATTCCAGAAGTCTGGCGCCAGCATTACTTGTTCAAGTCGCTCACTTTCGACTTGCCGTTCTTCGAAGTCAAAGAGACCCCCTAATGCGATCAATAATTTGGTGGATCTCGTTGCGCATGAGTTCTAAATCATCCTGTAACACCGTATGTCCCCCTCGGCTATTGCGTTTCTTGGTCGGCTCCATGGCATTTCTTATATTTCTTGCCGCTACCACACCAGCAAGGATCGTTGCGCCCTAGTTGCCGGCCCTGTCCCTCTTTGGGCGGCTTAGTACCCTGTCCTCCCTGAATGACCTGAAATGGGCGATGAGGCTCTTGATCCGTAACGGTAGCCACAGGTTCCAAGGTCGGGATAGGCTGCTGCGGAGCCAGTTGCAAATGAAACATCATGCGAATGACCTCTTCACGAATGGCTCCCAGCATGTTCTGATACATGTCATATGCTTCTTTCTTATACTCCACCAATGGATCTTGCTGGCCATAAGCCCGAAGGCCTACTCCCTCACGCAAATTATCCATGGCGTCTAGATGTTCCATCCACTTGGAGTCTACAACACGCAACAGAATCATCCGTTCGAGTTCACGGACCGCTTCCTCACCAAATTCTTGTTCCTTTTGCTCATACGCCCGAGTACCCGCCTCGACCAGCACCTGCTGCATTTCTTCTCGCTCTTTGCCTTCTAAATCCTCGACACGCACCATGCCTTCAGGCAAAAAGATCTCATGCAAGCTGTCGAGCAACGGCTGCAGCTCCCATTCATCGGGGTGGAGATTGGCAGGACAATGTACTGCCAATGCGTCATCCACGAGCTCAGACAACATATGCATGATATCCTCTCGCAGGTTCTCCTTAGACAAAATATCTTTGCGTTGTTTGTAAATGACTTCCCGCTGCAAATTCATGACGTCGTCATACTGCAAGACTTGTTTCCGCGCATCAAAGTTGCGGGCTTCCACCTTTTTCTGAGCGGATTCGATCGCGCGCGATAACATGGGGCTCTCAATGGGTTCATCTTCTTCAACGCCCAACCGGTCCATCAAATTCGACAAAGTCTGGGCAGCAAATAAACGCAAGAAATCATCTTCCAAAGAGAGATAAAAGCGCGACGAGCCTGGGTCCCCTTGACGACCCGCACGTCCCCGCAACTGGTTATCAATGCGCCGACTCTCATGCCGCTCGGTACCGATGATATGCAAGCCACCCATCTCTGCGACGCCTTCGCCTAAAACAATATCCGTCCCACGGCCTGCCATATTGGTCGCAATCGTCACAGCCCCTGCTTGGCCCGCTTGAGCAATAATTTCTGCTTCTTGCTCATGATACTTGGCATTCAAGACTGTATGCGGCACGCCCTTAGCCTTAAGCATTTCGCTCAGACGCTCAGACTTTTCAATCGATACCGTGCCCACTAATATGGGACGCCGCTCTTTATATAACGCTTCAATTTCACGGACCACAGCCCGAAACTTTGCCGCCTCTGTTTTATAAACGACATCCGGAAAATCCTTTCGAATCAATGGCTTATTCGTGGGCACCACAATCACGTCCAGCCCGTAAATCTTCCGAAATTCTTCTTCTTCAGTAATAGCGGTTCCGGTCATACCGGACAGCTTGTGATACATCCGAAAATAATTTTGAAAGGTAATGGTGGCCAAAGTTTGGGTCTCATCCTGAATCGGTACCCCTTCTTTGGCCTCAATGGCTTGGTGAAGCCCATCAGAATAGCGCCGGCCAAACATCAATCGGCCGGTGAATTCGTCCACGATGATGACTTCCCCGTCTTTGACCACATAGTCGCGGTCGCGCTTCATGAGCGCCTTGGCCCGTAAAGCTTGATTGAGGTAATGTGACAGGTCAATATTGACGTCGTCATACAAGTTGGCAACCCCCAACATACGCTCAACCTTAGCCACCCCTTCTTCCGTGGGCGCCACCGCTTTAAGCTTTTCATCAATCGTGTAATCTTTCTCTTCCCGCAAGTTGGATGCAATGCGGGCAAACTGATAGTACAAGTCGGGGGATTTATCGGCCTGCCCCGAAATAATAAGCGGGGTCCGCGCCTCATCAATCAAGATCGAGTCCACCTCGTCGACGATGGCGTAATGTAACGGCCGTTGGACCATTTCATCTACCGTGCTCACCATGTTATCCCGCAAATAGTCAAAACCAAATTCATTATTCGTGCCGTAAGTAATATCCGCCGCATAGGCCTGACGCCTTTCATCTGGCTCCATGTCATGTTGGATAAGACCAACGGTCAATCCCAAGAACTGATACAACTGGCCCATCCACTGCGCATCACGTCGAGCTAGATAATCATTAACCGTCACCACATGCACGCCTTTTCCCGCAACGGCATTGAGGTAGGCTGCCAATGTTGCGACCAGCGTCTTGCCTTCACCGGTGCGCATCTCAGCAATACGACCATCATGCAACACCATGCCCCCAATAAGCTGGACATCGAAGTGCCGCATTTTCAATACCCGTTTAGAGCCTTCTCGCACCACGGCAAAGGCTTCTGGCAGGAGTTTGTCCAAACTTTCTCCACTGCTGGCCCGTTCCTTAAATTCCGCGGTTTTGGCACGCAATTGCTCGTCAGTCAACGCTGCTATTTCAGGCTCTAGGGCATTGACCTTTGCGACCACTCCTCGGTACCGGCGCACTTCCCGTTCGCTAAACCGGTTAACGAGGTTGGACAACATTTTTAACATCGGGTAATTTCCTCCATTCAACGTAAAAGGAACCGGTGACGGTTCCTACGTCGATACCTAATAATGAATTTTATCATGAAGGGATCTACCCTTCAACCCGACTGCCCATGCCCTTGACCCCCAGCATGTTCCGTCCCGGTGTGTTTCCACCGCTGCGCCACAGCTTCTTCTTGAGCTAAGTTGCGCCCTTGACACATCTCGATAAACTTTTCGACAACAGCTGGATCGAATTGCTCGCCCGACGCTTTCTCAATTTCGGCCATAGCCATCGCATGCGGCATGGCGCGGCGATATGGCCTATCCGTCGTCATCGCATCATATGCATCGACCACGGAGATAATCCGAGCTTCCACGGCGATTTCCGTACCTTCTAGATTATCAGGATAACCCCGTCCATCCCACCGTTCGTGATGTTGACGTACAAACTCTCGCGAACAGCCCGCAAGATGCACGGCTTCAAGAAGTTGGCTTCCAATCACCGGGTGCTCTTTCATCGTCAGTTGTTCTTCCCGGTTCAACCGTCCCGCCTTACGCAGAATGCTGTCGGGCGTTCCCAGTTTCCCAATGTCGTGCAATAAACCGGCTTCATGGACCACATCCACGCGGTCTTCTGCCAGCCCCATATACGATGCTAGCATCCCCGCGTAGTGACCTACCCGGACCGAATGACCATAGGTATAGGAATCGCGCATATTAAGCCCTTCCAGTATCATGTCAATACTGCGCTTATACATGTTGTTCACATGGCGGAGGAGGGCAAGAACGTAACGCAACGTCGCTAGCGGAACAATAAATATTAGTTCACCATAAGGACCTAAATCTTGATATACCGCTGCCATCCCATAAGCGACAGGAATCATGAGCAAAAAGGTTGGAGTCGACCATTTAAAATGGGCGCGTAACATTTCCCAGATAGGCCGATGAACTCGAAGCGAAACAGCGACCATAACTAAAACCCAGTTTAACAAAAACGCAACAATTGCCGCCACCGTCAAGGGAATGCTAATTTCGAAAAAACTCAGACGAAGCAGGGAACCCCCGAATCCATAGAAGACCGCACCGGCAGCCCAACCAGATATAGCAAATTGTGCTCTATTAAATAAAATTGACGGCCATCTAACCTTACCGGTCAGTTCCCAACCATCCATCGTGAAGAAAAATCCTAACCAAGCACCCGCAGCAGGTCCTAAGATAATGGCGGCAGCGACTAAGACTGGCAATTGAACTGAAATGCTCCCATTATCACGTAACATTTTTACCCCAAATATGGAAGCAACAAGAATCGATACTGCCAATACAAAATCTATAAAACTTAAAGCCGTAAAGAACCGATGTCCTGTAACAACTAATAATATTAATCCAACGAGGCTCACGCACCCTATATAGACTTGCAATTTCCGTGGATACATTTCTCTTCACATCCCCACCTTAAGTGACGTCCATCAAAATTATTCGACCACCATTTAATGAAAACTGTAACCCGAACCGACTACAATAACATCCACTAAACTGGATACTAAGTTACGGACCAGACCCTTCATTATGGCATTTACTCCTATCGTAATTGCCTGCATGTACCGTCGCTCGAGGTAAACATGACATCTGTTCGCTTGGTCTGTAATGTTGGTCGAAAGCTATTAAATTTTTTGCCCTGAGTAGAGAAGAATCCTCCTATTAACAGCATCCAACGTGGCGCGAATAACGGTATCTTCAACGGTGTCTCTTAGCACGCCACAACCTGCTAACATTTCTTCACCTGGGTCAGCGATAGTCACTACCATCACATCCACACCGCCCACGCGTGCTTGCTCAATCCCGTTGAAAGCCAGCTGCTCAAGCTGCGCCATTGCTTTATTGACGGCATCAACTGTGGCCATTGCGACAGCCATTGGGATAGTGGCCCCTTGCCCATTTCCTTCGTAAATTTGGCCACCACGCCCCAACCGACACTGAGCGACAATGCCTAGGGAACTATGGCCCACAGAAAATCCCGCAATGGTTAATCGCGACCCCGCACGCTCTAGCTCGTCTTCCGCCTGAATCTGCACCACCGTTACGGCGTCTTCGTCAATGTCTTCGAAGCCGTAATTCCGGAGCAGGGACACCACTTCCCGGATCACATGCCGCGGCGATTTTGTGCCGTCGCTTAAAAGCTGAATCCGGATTGCACCGTTCGCGTCTTGGTAGACGCTGGCGCTAGTAATATAGGGAATCCGGAGTATGACTTGTTCATATGTCGACAATGGTTCGGCCATAACTCCTCCTTGGGCTACGCTTAATAGAATACGACACATTACCGCATTTTTCCTCTTTTGTGCGAGAAACTTTTTCATTTTCCTGTAAAAAATTTTAGGGACCTTGCGAGGGCAAGGTCCCCTTCTAGCCCAAAGTCATTAAACGGGCTCTAAAAGTCCATAATCGCCGTCTCGGCGCCGATATAACACGTTAATGCTATCAGTTTCTGCATTGCTAAAAGCAAAAAAGTCGTGACCTAATAAATCCATCTGCAACAAGGCTTCATCCAATGTCATGGGTTTAACAGGAAATGTTTTACGCCGGACCAAATCTGGCGATTCCTGAGGCTCCTGCGTCCGCACGGTGGCCGCATCGTGAACGATTTTTTTCTTCTCACGCGTTTTAAACTTGCGATATTGGCGCTCCAATTTGTCCGTAACCAAATCAATCGACGCATACATGTCGCTACCGGATTCTTCTGCCCGCAAGATCATCCCGTGAATGGGAATTGTGACTTCGACAATGTGCCGACCTTTTTCTACACCAAGCACGACATGAGCTGTAACATCTTGTGGGTGAAGAAGCTTGTCCATTTTGCCAAGCTTCTTGTCAACGTAATCCTTCAGCGCATCCGTAATCTCCACGTTTTTACCGCGAACGATAACTTCCATCGCGCAACGCCCCTTTACGGCTTTATGCCAGTCTTGGTCCCGACTGGTAAGAATATTATAGCACGATGAGACAAAAGCCCCTAAACAAGAAAAAGCTGGGAACAATCCCAGCTACTTTCTTGTCGAGTCGATTCTTAGAGGCGAACGACGTTCGCAGCCTGTGGGCCGCGGTCACCCTCTACCACATCAAATTCGACACGCTCGCCTTCGTTGAGCGTACGGAAACCTTCGCCATTAATGGCCGTGTAATGCACAAACACGTCACCGCCGTCTTCACGCTCTAAGAAACCGTACCCTTTTTCTGCGCTAAACCATTTGACACGTCCGGTCATACTAAAATATGTCCCCTTTCTAAAAGCTACCCTAAAGTCCAGAGTAACCGAGACCAATATAGCATCCTCTGCCAAAAAAGTCAAACTATATCCGCAAGAGCCGGGAGAAAATTTTCCCCATCCTTGGGGAAAATTCCCTGTGGATTATGGGGATAAGTTTGTTGATAAAAGATTTATCAAGCCTTTGGGCTGGGGATATATCCTCCAAATCCTGCATCACTGATTTTTTCAGGATATGATACGTCGCAGGGCCCAACGTCATGACCGACACACGTATAACGGCCATTGCACGAAAGCAGCCTTCCTATACCCACATTATTTAAAATAAGTGTGGTTATGCGTGGAGAAAATATTCCGAAGACCTACGAATCATGAGCTGTACGGCGAGTAACGTCCATGGGGAACAAGGCTATCATTTACGAAAACAAAAAGAAGGGTATCAGACGTGCATCGTCTCCCTCCCTTGTTATCATACTGCCTAAAAGGCTAACGGACGTTGGTGCTTTAGGAATCTTTGTTGGTTTGAGTTGGATCATAGCCCCACTTTTGAATGAATAATGCGCGGTTCTTATTAAAGTACGTTCGGTGCTTCCGCTTAGCACTACGAATCTGATTCACCGTAGAACTCACCCAATGATGAAATACCGCGTCGCTATCAAACCACGTTCGCCAATGATCGCTAGCGCGAATGCGATGGAGCATGTCGTCATCTTCAAAATAGGCCGGCCAAAATGCCTCATCAAATTCCCCAATTTCATCAAACAAACGCCGGTCACATAAAAAAGCGCTCATGGCCAGTCGACGGGTGGGTGGAGCTGGCTCCACATGGGCAGGCCGCCCACTGACCAAGATAACGTTATCCCGTTGCAAATCCGCCACCAAGCGATCGATAAAGTCATGTCCTTGAAGTTGAATATCGTCATTGAGAACTAACACATACTCCGCGCCATCCGCTAACGCTTGCCGAATGCCCCAGTTCCAACTTCTAGCAACCCCCCAGTTATCTTCACGGTTGTCGCGCAGATACAATGGAAGGCCAGCGGGAAGACTCGCTAGAGTATCAACCAGATGCGTGGCCCCCATCGTCGGAATCGTCACTGCCACCGTCGCCAAATTAAAACTCCTCCTGACCTCTTCGCGCGTCTCTTTACCGCCTCAAGTCTTTGTGTACCGCAGGCGGCTTAATAATACCAGTCCAATGATAGTAGGCTTCGACCGGCACTAATATGAGGGTCATCAACCATGCCCACAAATACTCACGAGAATTATATTCACGATCCCCCAACCAATCGGCCAAACGCTTCGGCATCCCCAACGCTAATAGTAACAGTCCCGCTGCCAAGGACCAACTGCCCCACACTACACTTAGAAGGGCTAGCAATTCTCCAGTAATAATCAGCAATTCGGTGGGCTGAAAACGTGGGATATATTGGGGAGCAGTCTCAGGATGGTTGCGAAACAATAGACCCTCAAACCGTTTCCGATTAGCTTTCGCAAAGTAAAATCGCCAATTTTCTTGTCTGGGAGGATGAATCACGATAGATGTTGGGACAAAGACAATCTCGTATCCCGCGTCAAGCACCGAAAAGGCTAGGTCGGAGTCTTCACGGTATGGCGACTTAAATCCCCCCACCTCGGCAATAACTGAGCGACGATAAAACATATTAGCCGTCATAAATTGCCGCCCAAAACGATTGCGAACCTGATGCGTAAAAATGGTCGGCTTGCCTCCGCCGCTTTCTACAGCCCCTTCAACAGCCCCCACATCAGGAGACGAAAAGGCTTGCACGCCATTTTCTAACCAGTGCCTGTCAGGCACTGCATCCGCATCGGTAAAGGCCACAATCTCACCGATAGCCTCACGCCAGCCAGCATCCCGCGCTCGGCCTGGCCCTCCATGATTGACTTCCAACAACCGCAGGGGAAACGCCGTGAGACTTTCGTAGGCTAAAATGGTCGATCGAACATCATCCGAAGAGCCATCGTCTACAATAATCACTTCGATCGGCTGAAGACTATTCGCCGTAATCGCTTCAATCGTACGCCCCACCAAGTGGGCTTGATTATAGATTGGTATAACCACGCTCACCGCAATCATGCGTTAAAATTCCTCCATGTTCTTTTACGTTACGGGTTTGCACCATTGGCGTCAATAAGATAACGACCGTCGTCCCTGAAGTTGTCCTGAAATATTCAGGACCGTCTGTATCCTGATTAGTCCCCGTTATTTTGCCCCTCCTTCAATCGCTCTTCGGTACGTTATAATGAACGACGGGCATTAGTAGGACCATTCTTGATGAGCCTTTCTGTCAACTGAGGTGACTTTTTGTGGGACCACGGCAAATTATTCGCCGTCTTCGCCAGCGATTCGGCCAACAACAGTCTTTACGCTTCTCAACATTGGTTTTAGCCGCGGGGGGGATGGTCTCTAAGGTCCTTGGTCTCGCGCGCCAATGGCTCATGGCGTTGCTATTCGGCACCTCGGCAGCCACCGATAGTTGGCTTATGGCCAGCATCATTCCGGTGCTGCTCTTCGAGATTATCGGCGGTAGCTTTAATATCGTCATGATTCCCTTGCTATCAGGGGGCGTCACGGTGGAAGAAGGCAATGAATCTACCGACGTCTTCCTCAATGAGGCGTACTCGTGGATTCTCGTGATCAGTGCCCTCATGATTGTCCTGTTAGAGATTTTTTCTCCTCAGTTGGTCCATCTGATTGCTCCTGGTTTTCGACACCGCCGGTACCACCTCACCGTATTTCTTTTGCGGCTGATGTTGCCAGCTGGACCTTTTTTGGTGTTGGGGAATTTTATGAATGGCATTTTACAATCGAAAAAGTATTTTATAGCACCGGCCCTGACTCCTGTGATTATTAACGTCGTCCGCGTCGCAACAATTATTGGACTGGGCATGATCATGGGAATAACCGGAGTGGCGATAGGATTTACCCTCGCACAAATGACCCAATTAGCCTATTTAATTCCTGCCTTAAAGCGCCATCACATCGCATTAAAACTAAGCCTGACATGGCGTCATCCTTGGACTCGCCAATATCTAAAACTGGCGACCCCAACATTTCTGGCCCATTCGGTGCAAATCGCTGGAACCATTGTCGACCGCATTTTTGCCTCGACCTTAGCTGTGGGCCGTATCGCTGGACTAAACTTTGCCGAAGTGATTAGCCAATTACCGATTGGCTTGGCCATTACCCCAGTTATCGCCCCAATTTACACCCAGTTAGCAGAACTCTTCAATCGAGCGGGAAATTCGGCTGCGTATAGAGACCTTGTGCGGCAGGGTGTGCAAGTTACACTGTTGGTCGTCTCTCCCTTCTTCTTAGCATTTGTCTTACTCCGGGTTCCCATTGTTGAAATTTTGTACCAACATGGTCGGTTTAATGAGGCCTCAACGGCGCTGACGTCTCGCCTTCTTTTGTATTGGACCCTAGGCATTCCTGGTACAGCTTTTGGAATGCTGTTTTCGCGTATTGTATTATCGCAAAAGGCCACGCGGACATCGAGCGTAGCCAGCATCATCTCCATTATCTTTAACGTGTTTGGGGACTTTCTCTTAGTACGTCCATTAGGATCCGATGGTCTCGCATTAGCCACCTCAATCGCCGCCTACGTTCGCGCTGTCGTGCTCAGCATATGGCTAATGCGCCATCACCTCAATCCCTTCGAAGGCCAGACGCGATTTCTATTCAGTTGGGTAGGAGCACTTATGGGATTTGGTCTTTTCAACCAACTCGCCATTATAGGGATCCACTATAGCCATTTGGGGGAATGGTATTTGTTGCTCCCTGTCATCGCGGCCACTTTATTCATAGCCACAGCGCTCTATATTTTTGTATTAATCCGCTTAGGCGTTTGGCCCGTTACCCCTTCATTGTTATCGCGATTTGTTAAAAGGGCCCGGTCGGTAAAACCCTAAGAAGCAACAAAGCGGCACGCGTCCGCACAGAATAAAACGGCCGCTTGACCCCTTATCTGATAAAGAAAGACAAGAGCCAAGCGGTGAGCTTAACACAAAACCGCGCCAACTGCCTTGGATTCTAGCGAAAGGAAAGACTGGACCATGCGGTATTCGGCATACCATTGGCACCCTTGCCAGATCAGACGTGTACAGTGTGGGCCTGTCCGGCTCTTTAGCCTATCACGCCTGATAAGTGCGCCGGTTGGTGAGCTAAAAGACTTCTCACCGTGACTAGCGGACTGGCAGGGGAGCGGCCTGTCATTTCCACCCAAATCACGACATCGTGGCGGCATAACTCAAGAACATGGCTTTTGTCACGTCCGGAATCCGCAATAAGCAACCATGGATATTGACGCTGCAAACGGTCAAGAATGGCCACGGTTTGGTCCGTGGATCCGCCATCGGCAATAATCAGCTCCACGGTGTTCTGATCCCACATCTCAAGACGCCATAACCCCGTCAAATCGATGACGGCTTGTTCAATCAGATGTTCTTGATTCATCACGTGCAGTACGATGCTGACAGACAGCGCTTCCACTCCTGCCGGCTGCAAAACACGCGCATAGACCCATTCAAGCACCACAACAGCTCCGTACAGCGACAGAGCCAACCCAAGCGCTCCCCACCAGGTCACCGCGATTCCCCTTTCCACATTCTGTCCCATTATACGAACAGACTGCGGAAAAGATGACCAAAAGACTAATCTGCGGGCTTGACAGCCGCGCGGTCTAGAAGGGCATCAACACGGTTCAATTGTTCCCATGGCAAAGCCACATCAGTCCGGCCAAAATGACCATACGCTGCCGTCTGAAGGTAAATCGGCCTCCTCAGGTCAAGATCTTCGATAATACCGAGCGGTCGCAGGTCAAAAACCTCGCGGACAATTTTGGCTAGGGCCACGTCCTCTAAGCGTCCGGTTCCAAAGGTATCTACCATAACCGATATAGGTTCGGCGACACCAATCGCATAAGAAATTTGAATTTCGGCGCGCTCAGCCAATCCTGCCGCGACCAAGTTTTTAGCCACCCACCTTGCCGCATACGATGCCGATCGGTCGACCTTCGTGGGATCCTTGCCAGAAAATGCCCCACCTCCATGCCTCGCATAACCGCCATAGGTATCGACAATAATCTTCCGGCCTGTTAAGCCTGAATCTCCATGGGGCCCCCCTACCACGAACCGACCGGTTGGGTTAACCAATATCCGCGTGTTAGAGAGATCCCAGTGCGGAGCAATCACCGGCCGAATCACTTCCTCGATGACCGCTTCCTGAACCATTTCAAGCGTGGCAGACGCATGATGCTGGGTCGACACCAAAATCGTATCAATACCAATCGGCTTAGCGTTCTCATAGCGTACAGTCACTTGGGTTTTGCCATCAGGCCATAGAAATGGGACGGTTTCCGTCTTGCGGACCTGCGCCAGTCGATAGCTCAGCTGATGAGCCAACGAAATAGGTGCTGGCATAAACTCCGGGGTTTCATTGCAAGCATACCCAAAGACCATGCCTTGGTCTCCTGCCCCGATTAAGGCGCGAGCATCGGCTGAGCCTTGCCGCACTTCCAATGCCTCGTTGACGCCCATGGCGATATCCGCCGATTGCTCGTCAATCGACGTCAGAATCGATACTGTATCCGCATCAAATCCCATTTTGGCACGGGTATACCCAATATTGCGGATGGTGTCTCGCACCACCCGAGGAATATCGACGTACGTCACCGTAGAAATTTCCCCGACCACTAATGCTAGTCCGGTCGTAACAACCGTTTCCGCGGCAACGCGCGCAACGGGATCCTCCGCGAGAATCCGGTCTAATATGGCGTCTGAAATTTGATCGGCAATTTTGTCCGGATGCCCCTCCGTAACCGATTCAGACGTAAACAGAAAATTGTGCCCCAACTCATGCCCTCCTTGCAAATTCCCACAATAAACAAAAAGACCCCTTCCGAGAGAAGAGGCGCTACGCTGGTATTCTCTCATCCGTCCCCGTAAGTGAGGTCGGGATTGGCACCTTGGCATGGGTAGCCGGTTGCCGGGCTTCATCGGGCCTGTCCCTCCGCCGCTCTTGATAAGAGCTTCATGGTCAATTGTCTTCCCGAGTATATAGCGTTTCCCCAAACGCTGTCAACATCCACGACACGTGGTTTAAGCGGGTCTCCCCGGGGATGGTGCCAGCTCCCATCCCCGGCATCCGGCCTATAAATAGGCTAAACCGGGCGGTTCGTTAGAAATTTCTGCCTGGTTGCCTCTCCACCCCGAAGATGACGCTCGGCCTTATTCACTTCTAGGACTTTTTTCACTTCTGTGGCTAATGCTTGATTGACTTTAGGTAATCGTTCGGTGACATCCTTGTGGACCGTGCTTTTGGATACGCCAAAAACCTTTGCAGTATCACGAACGGTTGCGCCGTTATTCAGAATATAATTTCCGATGTCCACAACACGCTGCCAGATATGGTCCTTCACATTTCCGGCCCCTTTCTCCCCCCGAACTTGGTAGAGTATATGGGCCGCAAAAAAATAAATGCCAGAGCAAATAATCCTGCTCTGGCATTTCATGGGTTCACGAGGAAGGGTGCATAAAACCTTCCGGGTTGGTTGCCATAGACCCGTGAAATACTTGGAAGTCTAAGTGAGACCCCGGTTGGCGGCTATAAATACTGCTGCCCCCTACACTCCCTACGACTTGTCCTTGCTTAATCATCTGACCCGCCTTGACACTGGCGCTGCCCAAATGTCCATAGACCGTTTCATAGTCATTGCCATCCTTCACAGTCACGGACAGTCCTTGATGATCGACATTGTCGACTTGCGTGACCACTCCACCCCAAGCCGCATGCACGGGTGTCCCCGCTTTTGCGGAAACCGTTATGCCCGGATTGTAGTACCACTCATTGAGGGCGCCCGAATACTGCCATCCAAAGGGATTGGACACGGTGCCGTTAATCGGCATCAGCAACGGGGCCGTAGTGTCGTTAAGGGCGGGAGCCTGAGCTGCTTGATGTCCACGCGCACTGGGCACGTGATGCGCGACCGGCACGGTCACTGTATGCGATGACCGGTGTGTCAGTGCAAATGTTAGAATGCCTCCCCCCACTACTGCGACTCCCCCAATGATTCCGAACATGGTGAGACGACGATTCGCCATAGTGTCTGTTCCTCCACTTTCGTATGCGCTGCTGCGCCGAGGATATTCATATCCTCTTAATTCCAGTGTGCCCAGGAACTGGTAGTTCAAACACACTCAATAAGTCACGGTCACCAAAGGCGTACCTACATCAACCTGCTCTTCGTCCCAATAGGTGTTGTAGTTCGTCGCCACTTGCAAATTGACCGCGTGCCCCTGAAGAGAGTCGTGGGAATGAATGAACGCCGTGTATCCCGCGACCGACACGTACTGAGGGGTTTGAATGCCGTTGACACGCGATGCTCCGACTGCACGAAAGGCCTGATTAACCAAGGATTCTTCCTGGCTCACCGTCAAAGGGTGAGGTAAGGTCCCCTGCAAGGTTAGGGACAGATGAACCGCGCCATAAGGGGCCAGGATGCGCCGCACGAGAGCGGTGCTTTCACTTAACCCATGAAACCCTTGACTGCCTACCCGGTCAATAACGAGATAGGTCGCGCCAGAGGCCAGACGTTCCGCGATCAGTTCGGTCTTGAAACCGGCAATGGTTGCATGGATATCGGCCTTTTGATAGTCTGCGCCCTGGGTTTGTTGCACCGTACCCGTGACGTGACTCTGCGTCGCCAGTTTGTTGACCCACTGTCTTAATGACATTCCCCGTGCTGTCCCCGCCATTTCCACCCAGCCATTGATACTAAATCCCTGTGGAGTAGCCTTTGTCGCCTGAAATGCGGTCATAAGCGGCGAAATTACGGCAGCCCTTACACTCGCCCCCATCCACACAAGAATGGCAACCGCGAGGACCCATAATCCGTTTTTCACAATGGCTTTCATGTCTTGTCCCCCTATGAAGTGTTGTCTACCAGATTGTTCCACCCCAGGGGTCAGTTCATACATGACAGAAGATGACGACGAGGACAGATGCACGGAGGGAGAGTCGCCAGTACCGTCTTTCGTAGATAATCTCGGTAAATAAATAAGCCCTTGGTCCCCCACCCCCATAGGTCACCGCACGACATAGCACCTTGTTCAGCCGAAGACTGAAATGAGACGGGAATGCTCCTCAGCCCGGTCGTGTTTAATCCCCTGCCTTCATCCCTAGTACATAAAAAAGGACTCCGCAGAGGATGTCTGCAGAGTCCTTTTGGTCCACGTTGCTTAAGCCGATGTCATACCGCCCGCACTGTGCCCAGCCAGTTTTAGACGATTTTCTGCGCGCTGCAAAGCGCGCTTAGCCCGAATCAAGTCAATATCCGGTTTGGCTTGGGCAATCGTCTCGAGCGCTCGTTGACGAGCCAACTGGGCTCGTGCTACGTCAATTTCCGAAGCGCGTTCGGCCGAATCAGCCAACACAACCGTTGTGTCATTTCCCACTTCGAGAAAGCCCCCGCCGATTGTGAACTGTTCAACATTACCCGCTTCAGGGTAGACCGTGATGATGTGAGGCACCAACGGAGTGATAATTTGCATATGATGGGCTAAAATGCCAATTTCTCCCTCGGTCGACCGGACGATAATATACGTCACAGGCCCGTCAACCACGGTGCGTTCAGGTGTCACGATTTTCAAATGATACGGTGTCGCCATAATGTCCCCCCTGCCCTAAAGGGTCTTGGCTTTCTCGACGGCCTCATCAATAGACCCCACCATGTAAAACGCCATTTCAGGGAGATCGTCATGACGCCCTTCTAAGATTTCCTTGAAGCCCCGAACGCTTTCGCGAATCGGTACATACTTTCCGGGGGTTCCGGTAAATTGTTCCGCCACAAACATCGGTTGAGACAAGAACCGCTCTAATTTCCTAGCACGAGCGACAATCAGCTTGTCATCATCGCTCAGCTCATCCATCCCCAGAATGGCAATAATGTCCTGGAGTTCCTTATAGCGCTGAAGCACAGCCTGAACACCGCGGGCCACCGCGTAGTGCTCCTCACCGACCACCTGTGGGTCTAAAATCCGTGACGTTGACGCTAACGGATCCACAGCCGGGAAAATCCCCTTCTCAGAAATACGCCGCTCCAAGTTGGTCGTGGCATCCAAGTGCGCAAATGTCGTTGCTGGAGCCGGATCGGTATAGTCGTCGGCGGGCACATATACCGCTTGAATAGAGGTAATGGAGCCCTTCTTGGTTGAGGTAATCCGCTCCTCCAAATCACCGATGTCCGTCGCTAACACCGGTTGATATCCCACCGCTGAAGGCATACGGCCGAGTAATGCCGAAACCTCAGACCCCGCTTGAATAAAGCGGAAGATGTTGTCGACGAAGAACAGCACGTCACGGCCTTCTTGGTCACGGAAGTACTCGGCCATCGTCACGCCGGACAAAGCCACGCGCATACGCACCCCGGGGGGTTCATTCATTTGACCATAGACCAAGGCAGTTTTGTCGATAACCCCAGATTCAGACATTTCGAGGTACAAGTCATTGCCTTCACGCGTGCGCTCGCCGACCCCGGCAAACACCGAAAATCCGCCGTGCTCGGTCGCAATGTTGTGAATCAACTCCATAATCAACACCGTTTTGCCTACACCAGCACCGCCAAAGAGCCCCACTTTACCTCCCTTTGGATACGGAGCCATTAAATCAATGACCTTGATCCCGGTTTCAAAAATCTCTGTAGACACCGCCTGCTCCGTAAAGCTCGGCGCTGACCGGTGAATCGGCATCGTACTTTCAACTTGAACAGGACCTTTGCCGTCGATGGGCTGGCCCAACACGTTGAACATGCGCCCTAAGGTCACATTGCCGACCGGAACACTGATAGGGTGTCCCTCGTCAATGACCCGCATGCCCCGGACTAAGCCATCGGTGGACGCCATTGCGATGCAGCTGACTCGGTTATCACCAATTTGATGAACCACTTCCAAGGCCAAATCCACGGCATCCGAGCCTGCGGTCGTTTCTGAACCCTCTTTTGCGTCCGCTACCACATGTAACGCGTTATATATGGCCGGCATGTGGCCTTGGGGAAACTCCACTTCCACTACTGGCCCCAAAATCTCTACGACCTTGCCTTCGTGTGCTGCCACCCTTGATCCTCCTATTCCAATGCTTCGGCGCCGCTAACCAACTCGGCAATCTCCCGTGTAATTGCCGCCTGACGCAAGCGGTTCCGCATCAATATCATCTGGCGAATCAACTCATCCGCATTCTTGCTGGCGGAATCCATTGCCGTCATCCGCGCCCCGTGTTCACTTGCTTTAGACTCTAAAAGAGCGCTAAAGATGACGACTTCCACGTACCGCGGAAGCAAGTCGTTAAACACCGTTTCCGGATCTGGCTCGAATACGTAGCTGCGCTCTGCGCCAGACTCCTCCGCTGGCGGTTCTTCGACAGGCAATACCCTAAGGGTACGAACCTCGTGGGTCAGTGGATTGATGAATTTGGTATACGTCAGCCACACCTCATCGACCTCACCACCAAGGTACTGCTGCAAGATTTCCCGTGCGATCGCTTGGGCCTGATGTAATGTCGGGTCATCGCCTACTCCCAAAAACTCTTGCAAAATGGGAATGTTTCGGTGGGCTAGATAGTCGCGTCCCTTACGTCCAATGGCAAAGGCCGCGGCGTTCTTCCCTCCCACTTCCTGCATCTTGGCGACAGCCTGCCGCAAAACGTTCGCGTTATATGGTCCCGCAAGTCCCCGTGCTGAGGTGATAATCACAAATCCTTTGCGCTGCACGGTGCGTGGAGCCACGAGCTTTTGAGCTCCCCCTTTGCTGACGGCCCGCCGCGTCACGGCTTGAATCTGCTCGAAATAGTCCCGCGCCTTTTTGGCCCGCAACTCGGCTTTCCGGAGCTTGGCAGCGGCCACCATTTTCATCGCCCGGGTAATCTGCTGCGTATTCTTTACGCTTTTGATTCTACGATCGACTTCTTTCAGTCCGCCCGCTGCCATTTACAACACCGCCGTTTTCTTGAATTCCTCAATGGCGTCCGTTAACCGTTGCGTCGTTTGGTCCGTAAAAGCACGATCTTTGTGCAAGGCCTCGTAAATTTCGGGATGCACAAAACATCTTGGCCCTTCTGGTTCAGAATCGTGTCCACCGCAATGGCCGTTTTACCCGTCTGGCGGTCACCAATAATTAATTCGCGCTGGCCCCGACCAATGGGAATCATCGAGTCGATTGCCTTAATCCCCGTCTGCAAGGGCCGGTTGACCGGTTCGCGCATAATGATGCCCGGAGCGGGATATTCCACCGGTCGTTTACGATCCGTGTGAAGCGGACCTTTGCCATCGATAGGCATCCCTAGGGCATTGACGACGCGTCCAATAAGCGCCTCTCCCACGGGCACTTCCACCATTGTACCGGTCCGTTTGACCCGGTTGCCTTCTTTAATGCCCGTGTCACTGCCTAATATCACGCAGCCAACATTGTCTTCGGCTAAGTTCAAAGCCATTCCAAAGACGCCATTTTCAAATTCCAGCATTTCTCCGGCCATACAATTGGAGAGGCCATAGATCCTGCAGATACCATCACCGACACTCAAGACGACGCCAGATTCGGAAAGCTCGGTCGCCACATCGTATTTTTCTATTTCTTCTCTGAGAATGGCACTAATTTCTTCAGGTTTAATGCTCAACGACTAACCCTCCTCCGTTTCCACGCAGACGCGCACCCAGAAGCTCCATTCGCCGCCGAAGGCTTCCATCGAGCACACGATCCCCAATTCGAATGATCGCGCCCGCCATCAGAGCAGGATTTTCATGGGCGACAATGACCACATTCCGTCCAGTGGCCCTTCCCAGCTTTTCTGCAAACATTTGCTTTTGCTCCGCACTTAAGGCGCTCGCGGTCTCGACATGCGCTTCCAAGATACCGCGGCTATCCTCGACTAAGGCCGTAAACTCGTCATAGATCGCAGGTAGAAGCTCTTGACGGTCCTTATCTACAACCACGTTTAAAAAGTGGAGAATAACAGGGGACACACGGGAACCAAAGACTCTGTGCAATGTCTCCTTCTTGGCATGATGCGACACCTGCGGATGATGAAGAAACCCTTGGAGGTCAGGATGATCGTTCAACGTGTCCACGACTTCCCGAAACTCTGTATGCACCCGCTCAACGCTCTTGGTATCGTCAGCCAAGCCGAATAAGGCTCGAGCATAAGGTCGTGCAGCGCGCGCATCTATCATTGCAGCTGCCCCGCATCCTGAAGCACCTCATCAAGGTATCGCTCTTGGTCTTTGGCATCGAGATTCCGCTCCAAGAGTTTGCCCGTGGCATGCATTACTAGGCCCGCGACTTCCGACCGAATGGTTTGCAACGCATTGTCCCGCTCGCGCTGAATTTCTTCAAGGGCGGTACGTTGACGGTAACTTGCCTCGCGCTGAGCCGCTTCTACAATCTTTTTGGCTTCTTCTTCCCCTTCACGACGCGCCTGAGCAATCAAGGTCTTGGCATCTTCCCGCGCCTGCTTTAACAGAGATTCCCGCTCGCTGGCAAATTTCTCGGCTTCCTCTCGCAAAGCATCCGCATCATGAATTTGCTTGCCAATGTTTTCCCGGCGCTTTTGCATGGCTGCTAGAAGGGGCTTGTATACATACAGGCGCATGAGAATGAGCAAAATGACCCATTGCAGCACGCCAGCAATCATATTGCCCAATGTTAACGATGTGCTGGACACAGTTTAACTCCCCTTTTGTGGCAATCTCAGCGTTCCTACGGCTCCGGGACTAACCAATCTTGGTAAAGACGAACAGCACGAAGGTAATAACTGGCCATGCTTCCACCAAGGCCACACCAACCAATGCCCATGTCAAAAGACGACCTAGTGCTTCCGGCTGCCGCCCGACACCTTCGACCATCCGTCCCATAACCAAACCGTTACCAATACCCGCGCCGATGGCGCCACCTGCCGCTGCTAGTGCTCCAATGAACAACAAAATATCATGTGAACTCACGCGTTATTCCTCCTTGAGCTTTTTCCGCTGTAATCTTCTGTTTGTGTTCTTGCCTGGACTTAATGCTCGTTGCTCGCTTGAATACTCATATAAGCCACCATCAAAATCGTGAAAATCAACGCTTGAATCAAAGAAATCACCAGACTGAAAATGAGCCAGGCGGTTCCCACCACCACAACGACTATCCAGCCGGCCCAGTCGTGGGGTAAATTCGTCGTCATGCGGAGCACTAATTCTCCTGCCAAAATGTTTCCGAACAACCGAAAAGCCAAGCTCACCGGCATGACAAGCTGCTCAAGCGCATTGACGATAAAGCCAAATACCGGGATAGGCCGCCAAAACCAGCCGACCAAAAATCCTCCCAGGCCTTTGTATTTGATCCCAGACCATTGAATGAGAAGAAAGATCACAATCGCCAGCCCAGCAGGCATACTCAAAAAGGCCGTTGGCGAATGAATCCAGCGGGTCCCCCCGATTCCGGGCAAGGGCAATAACCCCACAATGTTGGCAACCACTAAAAGAAGGAACAGGGTTAGGGCTAACAACGTTAAATTGGGCGCCAACTCTTTGGGCGCCATCTGCTCCACTAACTCCTGAAAAGTTTCCAATGCACTTTCCAAGAGATTTTGTGCCCCGCTCGGCACAGCAGAGGTCACATTGCGCACGGCCGCTAAACCAAACGCAAGGACAACTAGCATGGCCAAAAGACCGGTGTAAAACGGCGGCCATTCAAATTGTGTCAATGAAAAAACCATCAATTCACCCCCTTGTGCCGCGACCTGAATATCGCCCAGATCAGATATATCGCATAAGGCACAAAGATCCCGAGCAACGACCAGCCTACACTGAGAGTCGTGTAATGCTGAATGACGTAAAAAAACACCCCAAGCAGTATCAACCGTGAAAAGAGCCGCAAATTAATGCTAGTCAACGCTGCACGCTGGTTTAACTTTGCCCAGAGCGGCAAGCGCAGGCCGAGCCCCACCAAGTCCACAATGCCGGGAAGTATCCCCGCTGCCATACTGAAGAAAATGATGCGATTTGGGACAAGCACTCCGATGAGCACGAGGCAACCCGCAAGGCTTAGAGACGCTGCAGCCGATCTCCGCCAGAGCATTGAAAATTCTTTCACTTTAGCAAGACCCGGGCCAAGCGATAAACTCCCCACATTCCAGATCCCATTCCGAGTAATACTCCTAGGATGGTAAACAGCGGACCTGTATGCAGCAGTCCATCCAGCCACCGACCAAGAAGCAGTCCGATGATTACGGCAGCGACCAGTTGAAGCGACAGAGTCATTGCAATACCCAGTCCACGGGTTGCGGTCAATGGACGTTTGCCATTCTTCTCTGATCCCGTCGTTATTCACCCTCTTCTCGATCATTCCCGTTGAAAGTTTGCCCATAATCGGCATAATTATGAAAACCTACCAGGCAGACTCCCAACATGTGCCTTGGCTGAAGAGATTGTTCCGCGCAAATCACTGCAGGGTCTCTACCGCCAATACGGACTGAATTTCGGGAAGTTCACGGCAGTCTGCACACTCGACAGATACCAACATGGGTATGAAGGTGAAAACCCTCACAATCGATAAGTATAGTCCAGGGCAAAAAACCCGTCAATAGACTCAGGCGGGCTATCTCCCCTTGAAACCCCATGGACCGACATCAATCCGGCACAGTCCCAAATTGACGGTCGCCGGCATCTCCTAATCCCGGAATAATATATCCGAGTTCGTTTAGACGCTCATCCAATTGAGCCGTATAGACCCGAACATCCGGATGACACTCTTCAAGCTTTTTGACACCCTCTGGGGCGCTGATAATACTAACAACACGGATGTTGCGAGCGCCTTCCGCCTTAAGATAGTCAAGAGCATCGACGGCCGATCCCCCCGTCGCTAGCATGGGGTCCAATAAAATGACCGGATGGTCGTGATACGATGCGGGAAAGTTGCTGTAATACCGAATAGGCTTCAAGGTGCGGTGGTCACGGTACATGCCCAAATGGGACACCACCGTGTCTGGTACAACATCACGAAAGCCTTCCACCATTCCGAGTCCCGCCCTAAGCACCGGAACGAGCACCAACATTTTCTGTACCCTATATCCTGTCGTTTCCGCCAAAGGTGTCCTCACCGATATGGGAGTCAGTTCCAAGTCCTGCAAGGCGGGAAATGCCAACAACCGCGTTAAGGCCGTCAAATGTTGCCGAAAAGCATCTGTTCCTGTCTCTTGGCGGCGCAAGATGGAAATATGGACTTTGACAAGTGGATGGTCCACAACAATCAGCATAAATGGCTCCTTCATGTCAGCACATACCACGTCACGCTAGCCTATATCATCCCAACATATCCGGCGTACGGGTACTGACCATAATCGGCGGCCCAGGCTAAGACCTGTGGCCGCCCCTATGAGGCGAGTCCTCGCGATTACATGCCAGGGTGCTCGATTTGTTCAATTTTCTGCAGACGACGAATATGGCGGCCGCCGTCAAAGGCCGTGGTTAGCCAAACGTCAAGCACTTCTTGCGCCAACTCAGGAGCAATCAGGCGTCCTCCCATCGTCAAAACGTTCGCGTCATTGTGCTGGCGTGACAGCCGCGCGGAGACCACATCATTGGCTACAGCAGCCCGTACGCCGGCGGTTTTATTGGCAACAATCGCCATCCCTAAACCACTGCCACAGATTAACAATCCGCGCTCGACGTCACCCGCCGCGACAGCCACCGCCACCTTATTCGCATAATCCGGGTAATCCACCGAATCCGGTCCAAATGTCCCGAAATCTTCAACATCCCAGCCTTGATCAATGAGGTGATTGACCAAAATTTCCTTTAACGGCCATCCTGCATGATCCGCTCCGACCGCAATCCGCATGCTTTATTCCCCCGTTTCTGCCTTGGCGCAATAATCCTGCCCGAGTTTCTCTTTAAGACGGGCAAGGAGACGATAAAGACGCCATGCTAAAGAATCATAATACACTTGGTTGGTACCTAGCGGGTCAGTTATTTCTCCGCCCTCGCCTAAAAATTGTGGTAACACGAATGTCTTGTCGGCCCATTTTGGGCGCAGTCGGCGCACGGTTTGCGCTTGGGACGTTGTCATGGTCAAAATTAAGTAATAGTCCTCGTCAAGATTAGACACATCGCGAGAACGGTGGCGGCTCAGATCACCCCCATAGGGCTTGACCGCCTCCTGAGCAAATTCTTCGGCCGCTTGACCTGGCCAGGCCGCTACACCTGCAGAGCTGGCGGGCCAACACTCTATATCCATCGCCCGCCATAGCGCTTCGGCCATGGCACTGCGACACGTATTGCCCGTGCAGACAAAAAGAATATTCCTTTGTGTCTTCGGCATTACTCCTCCACCTGCCTCGATGCAGCCTTCCCTAAACGATTCGCCACCGCCAAACCCACACCAGCCGTATCTTTAGGCCATATCACCACAATCGCACCGGGATGCATGTCATCCAATTCCCGGAAGCCGGTAAAAAGTCCATGCGCTACCGTGTTAACATCCTGCCCAATTGGACGAAAAGCTTGCGCCGGATAAGCCTGCCACCGTAATGGGGCTAAAAGAGCAAGCGTCGAAAACTCCTGGCGCAAATGATCGAGTTCTTGGCCAATGCGCTGATCATCTCTCATATTAAGCCAAATGACCGGAGCTTGGGGAGCGTAATGTCGATATTTCATTCCCGGCGCACGGTGAGTCGTCTCCGGTCCCGCGAGCAATACCGGTTGGCCTAAAACCTTCTCCAAACGATCACGCCCTATGAATCCCGGGCGCAGAAGAACTGGCGGGTCCACAGCACAATCAACTATGGTTGATTCCAGCCCCACCATACTATCGCCGCCATCAATGATATAAGGAACCCGGCCTTGGAGGTCCCTTAGCACATCCGTAGCCCGCGTGGGACTGGGGCGGCCCGACCGATTGGCGCTGGGCGCAGCAATCGGCGCCTTCAAGCCGTCAATCAGGGCGCGTGCAACCGGATGGTTAGGAGCCCTGACCGCCACGGTCGGCAAGCCTCCCCGCACCACCTCAGACACGCGCTTGTCCGCTTCGAGAACAAGGGTCAAGGGCCCCGGCCAAAAAGCATGGACTAACCGCTTGGCACACTCCGGCAAAGGCCCAGGCACCAACTCACGCAGCTGGTTTTCATCAAGCACGTGGACGATTAAGGGATTGTCGACGGGCCGTCCCTTAGCTTCGAAAATTTTACGGCATGCCTGAGGGTCTTGTGCATTGGCTCCCAACCCATATACGGTCTCAGTAGGGAAAGCCACGACCTCTCCTGCTTTGAGCGCCTCTATCGCTGGTGCTAGCCGATCCTCAGGCAAGATCACAGTCTGCAATGGCCATTACCCCTTTTCACCCCAATAGCATGACATAAATTATCCCTAAAACCAAGGTCACAGCAAATACGCTAAGACCAAACGGGAGATACCGCCTAAATTCCAAACGGTAACCCCGTTCCTCCGCCATACCTTGAGCCACCACGTTGGCCGATGCCCCAATAATCGTGGCATTACCGCCAATCGCAGCCCCCAGAGCCAATGCGGCCCACAATTCCACCCCATATTCAGGATGCATCTGCCCTAGGCGTTGAACCAATGGTATCATTGCCGCGACTAGTGGGACGTTATCCAACAACGCCGAGAACAGCGCACTGCCCACTAAAATTGTGAGGGGCATCCACTGTCCCAACGGATGCTGCGCCAAAAATTTGGCTAAATGGGCAATTACGCCGCCATGTTCAAGTGCCCCAACAAGAATGAAAATGCCAATAAAAAAACCTAAAGTTCCCCAATCGACTTGATTCCAAATCCGCACACTCTTTCCAATACTAGCTAGCATGCCTAAGGCGGCTCCAGCCATCGCGATAGTGCCAGCCGCAAGATGCCACTCTCTTTGTAGCACAAATGCCACGAGCACCCCCGCCAATATCGTCAGCAAAAGTCCCCGACGTGATTCAAGCGGAAACTCCTGCAGCCTGCGAGGTCCGTCCATCTCGGCTGGCAAGGGATTTGATGAAAATGTCATGAAATAAGGTACGATCGCCGCCAATCCGACTAATAGCAAAATGGCCGGAGGGGTCCAAAGAGATTTGCGCTTCTGTCACGAAAGGCTCCCCCTTCCGGGGTTATTTCTCTTTAGGCGGTATGTCTTCTGGGTGCTCTTGCATCCATGCCTCCCAGGCATTGAACCCCCCACCGAGCTTATGTACTTTATGATAACCCTGCTCCTCTAAGACTTCCGCGGCGTAATCGCTGCCGCCTTTACCCAGTTGACAATACACCACCACATCCGCTTCCGGATCCCAGTGCCACTCCTTGTCTTCCAGATCGGTAACGGGAACATGATAAGCGCCAGGAATAGCCCCCACTTGACCCAACCGGACATCAATCACGACAACCGGATGTTGGGGCTTAGCATTTTTCAATAGTTGCGCTAAGTCAGAGGCACTAATGGTGTCAGCCATAGGTACTTCACGCCTTTCTTTCCGCACATATGATACGGTCAATGCCTGCTAAATCCTTCTCCCGCTCCAGCACGGTGAATTGTTGATCCCTCAAGAGTTCCTCTACCGCATCCGCCTGACCCGCACCGATTTCTAAGTACACACGGCCTTTCATTGCCAACTTAGTGGGAAGCTGGCGAATGAGCCTTTTAATCACCGCGAGTCCTTGCTCAGGGGCATATAGGGCGCAAGCCGGTTCGTACTGTAGCTCGGGCTCCAATTCGCCCGCTTGATCGATATCAACATACGGCAAATTCGCCACAACGACTGTTAGAGGCCCTGCAACCTCATCCAGTAAATCGCCGTAAATCCATTGAATCTCTGTCCGAGTCGCAATGCGGTGCGCGTTGTCTTGTGCCACTGCCAACGCACTAGAGCTAATGTCTACCCCCATAATATGCCACTTTGGGTCTCCATAATACGCCAAAGCTAACGCTACCGCCCCACTTCCCGTGCCCACATCAACAATCCTTTGGGTCGTTTTGGCCGTATCCCGGAGTACCCGCTCGACTAAATGCTCTGTTTCCGGCCGAGGAATTAAGACGCGGGAATCGACCATAAGGTCTAAACCCATAAACTCTCTTCGACCCACAATGTAATGATATGGGACGCGTTGACAACGCTGGTCAATCGCTTCCTCAAAATGCGCACGCATCGAAGGGGTCACCCGTTCCTGGCCAGACAACCAGCGTACCAAGGGTACCCCGGAGGCCTGACACCAAAGACTTTGGGCTTCCCGGTAAGAGACTTCAACCCCTGCGCTGGCCAAACGCGCAGCGCCACGTGTCACCAACGTTCGCCACGAAGGCGTGTCCGTCATGATCCCTCCTGGAGCCTCTCTTCTTGTTCTTGGGCCTGCAGCGCCTCAATAATCTCCTCAATATCACCATCTAGCACGTCATCCAAACGGTGCAGAGTCACTCCCACACGGTGATCCGTCACGCGCCCTTGAGGAAAGTTATAAGTTCTTATGCGTTCAGACCGGTCGCCTGTCCCCACTTGCTGTCGGCGCTCATCGGCAATCTCGCGGGCCTGCGTACTGTCGTACAAATTCTTGAGCCGCGCGCGCAGCACCGTCATCGCTTTGTCGCGGTTCTTCAATTGGGACTTTTCATCCTGGCAGGTTACCACTATGCCCGTCGGCAAATGCGTAATTCGCACCGCTGATTCCGTTTTATTGACGTGCTGCCCACCCGCTCCACTTGCGCGCATGGTATCAATCCGCAATTCCTCCGGATCAATATGCACCTCAACCTCTTCCACCTCAGGCAGAACAGCAACAGTCACCGTGGAGGTATGAATCCGTCCACCCGCCTCAGTCACTGGCACACGTTGCACGCGGTGCACACCCCGCTCAAATTTTAAATGACTGTAGGCACCATGACCTTGGATCATAAAAATGATTTCTTTAAACCCACCAATATCGTTCGCCCTCAACCATTCCGTCGCGAATGGCTTCAAGAAACCCGCGAATCGATGTCAATGGGGTCCGCAAGTCGTGGGCCACGTGGGCCAACAACGTATCCCTGACTTCTGCTTCTTTTCTTAATTGGTGCATCTGTGAGGTTATACGGTCCGCCATGCGGTTAAACTCCTGGGCCAGCTCCCGCACCTCTTGTGCGCCCTGCTCTTGAGCATGCACCTCATGCGCATTATCCCGCCCCATCTGTGACACGGTCTCCCGTAGAGCTAATAAAGGCTGGGCCAACCGTTTAGAAAACCCATAGGCTAAAATTGCGGCCATCACAATCGCGGCGATTTCACCTAATAGTAACAGCCCCGTAAGGGATCGCGCCGTATGGTTCGAGTTACTAAGCGGCGCTTCCAGAAACACCGCGCCATAAATGTGGCCATGCGCAATCACCGGCACACCGGCGGTGGCCTCCGCTACATGATTCGGTCCTTCTAACACCCCTTGAAACTGCTGTCCATCTTCCAACACCCGAACCAGAATGGCTTCTGACCACGGGGCCGCCGGCAACCGCTTATTTCCCGTTTCCAAGAGAATCTGACCGGTATCATCCAAGACAAACACGCGATCGTTCAACGTGCCTTGCAAGACACTCACCAAATAGGCCGCTTCTGGCCCATACAGAGTCCCCGTAAAGTATCCTTGCATGACCCCTGATATACTTTGCCCACGAGTCGCCAAATCTCTGACTTGGGCTCCGACCAAATAATTGCGAAACGTAATGTTGGAAATCCCTAAGGCGATAGCCAGCACCATAATCGTCACGGCAACATGACTAAAAATCAGCCGAGACGACAAACTCCGCCCAAATTTTGAATTCCACCGCCAGCGCACTTAAGCTTCACGCTCGTGGGGTTTAAACCGATATCCCTGGCCCCACACCGTTTCGACATATTGATAGTCCGCTGCCGCCTTCAGCAATTTCTGGCGCAACCGGGTAATATGCACGTCTACCGTGCGCCCATCGCCTTCAAAGTCGAACCCCCAGACGCGGTCAAGCAGTTGGTCACGGCTAAAGACCTGTTGAGGATGTTGAGCCAAGAACCACAACAGATCAAATTCACGCGGCGTCAATGTCAACACTTCTCCTCCCGCCGTGGCCAACCGCTGCTGTGCATCTAGCATTAATCCTGGAAAACGAAGAATTTCCGTCTCTCCGGGTCCTTGTGGTGTCTGGGTACGTCGTAAGACTGCCCGCACCCGTGCCACTAACTCTTTAGGACTAAAGGGTTTAATAAGGTAGTCATCCGCCCCTTGTTCTAATCCTGCGATCCGGTCTTCTTCATCCCCTACGGCCGTTAACATGACGACCGGCAGCCACACTTGTCGCTCCCGAATCGCTTTGAGCACCCCAAAGCCATCCAATCCGGGCAGCATGATATCGAGGACCACCAAGTCCACCGGATGTTCTTCAAGTTTTTTTAAGGCTGTAAGCCCGTCCGCCGCTTCAATAATCTCGAAGTCCGCGCTTTGCAAATATAGTCGACACAGCTCGCGGATATGGTCCTCATCATCCACTAACAAAATGACGGGCTTCTTGTCCGCAGCGTCCATGTTAATTGGAGCCTCCTTGCATCGCGGCAAACATGCGGAAGAATTCGGCATTAGACTTCGTTCGGCGCAAATTCTGCAGAAGCAATTCCGTCGCCTCGACATCTTTCAGATTATGAGTGGCCTTACGAACCATCCACACCACTTCTAACTCTTCCGGAGTCAAGAGCAAGTCTTCACGACGTGTACCCGAACGTTTGATATCGACAGCCGGGAACGTCCGACGTTCGGCCAATTTCCGATCGAGATGCAGTTCCATATTGCCTGTGCCTTTAAATTCTTCATAAATCACGTCATCCATGCGCGAGCCCGTATCCACCAACGCGGTGGCTAAAATCGTGAGACTCCCGCCTTCTTCCACTTTCCGTGCAGCCCCAAAGAATCGCTTCGGCTTGTGTAAAGCCGCTGGATCCATTCCACCGGACAATGTCCGACCCGATGCTGGAAGCGTGAGGTTGTAAGCTCTTGCCAAGCGGGTGATCGAGTCGAGGAAAATAACCACGTCGCGTCCCATTTCTACGATGCGTTTGGCGCGTTCCAAGACCATTTCGGCAACCCGTATATGATCTTCCGGGGGCTCATCAAAGGTTGAACTGGCCACCTCCGCACGCACGGAGCGTTGCATATCGGTGACTTCCTCTGGGCGTTCGTCAATCAGCAGGACCATCAGATGCGTCTCCGGACTATTGACGGCAATGGCATTGGCAAGCTTCTTAAGCAGAACCGTTTTTCCCGCCTTGGGCGGTGCCACAATCAAGCCGCGCTGTCCTTTCCCAATCGGCGAAATGATATCGACAAGACGCGTGGCCAACTCTTCGCGGGTTGTTTCCAAATAAAACCGCGACTGGGGAAAGATTGGCGTAAGGCCATTGAAATCCGGACGTTCTGACGCCTTTTCCGGCGACATCCCGTTAACCGCTTCCACTCGGAGCAATGCGAAATATCGCTCGCCATCTTTCGGGGGACGAGCTTGACCCGACACTTTGTCACCCGCACGCAAGTCAAAACGCCGAATTTGAGAGGCCGATACATAAACATCTTCCCGGGAACGCTGAAAGTCCGTTGGCCGTAAAAATCCGTAGTCACCAATAACATCGAGCAGACCTTCTGCAAAAATAAAGCCATCTTTGTGTGTACGCGCCCGCAATATTTCCCAAATGAGTTCCCCTTTACGGTAAGACCGAAAGTTTTCCACATTTAAGGAACGGGCCAGCTTATACAAATCCAACAGCGTCATCGCATCTAGTTGCGCCATCGACAATTGATTTTCGCGGGTCGGACGCGGTAAATCACGACGCGGCGCGCCTTGTTGCGTTCCCGAAGGTCCAGGCCGTTTGGACATATCGCGTCCACCGGAGGGTGCAGGACGCGGAGCCCCGTTGTTTGTGTTCCCCGCATTAAACGCAGGATTTTTATCCCGTACGCCGGGACGATCCTGCCCACCTGGTTGAACAGGTGGCGGCGTGGGAGACGCGGCCGGACCCGTTTTTACAGACACCGATTGCGCCGGTGGCGCGATGACGGCCGGAACAGCCGGCAACGCAGGAGCCGAAGCGAGGGAAGGATCAGGACGAGGGGTGTCAGAACTCGTGGTGGTCGGTGTGGTTGCTGCTGGTATCGTCACCTCTGGCGATGGTGGCAAGGCGGCTGGAGCTGCCAACTCCGTTTCTGGCGGCTTCGCAGGTTCTACTGGCGTAGCAGGAGCCGCTACCGTTTGTTCAGGAGAAACATCGGTCGACTCGGCAACGCGTTCCATAGTCTTTTTCGAACGCCGCTTAGGCTTCTTAACCTCAGGGCTTTCACCGGTTTCGGCTCCCTCTGACTCGCCGGCCATTTGTGTTGCCGTCTGAACAGGAAGAGCCTCTTCCGTCTGGGCCTTTTGCGATTTACGCCGCGACCTGCGGGGCTTCTCGTCCGAGACCGGTTCGACACCTTGCTCAGCAGTGACTTGAGATTCGGTAGAGAGCTCGGTTTTTTTCTTACGCCCTCTCTTTTTAGGTGTTGCCACGGATGCAGTCTCTACCGCATCCTCCGCTGCCACCGACGACGATTGTTCTGCAGGCGTTGCAGACTGGGCAGCCTCTACATTCTTCGTCCGCGAAGTTCGCCGACGCTTGGGCTTCGTCTCTTCGACTGCCATGCCCTCTTGAGTTCCTTCACCAACCATGAATCACTGTATCCTCCCTGCCATCTCTTTTGGCTTACGATTTCTCGGCAATGCGATGAACGGCCGTAATATAGCGAATAGTTCCAGAGCGTGAGCGCATCACCACCGAATGGGTAGTGCAAATGCCTGGTGCATACGTCACCCCTTTAAGCAAATCCCCCGTGGTAATACCTGTGGCCACGTAGATGGCATCATCCCCTTTGACGAGATCATCCACAGTTAAGATGTGATGTGCATCGCGCACGCCCATACTGTGCAACCTGTCCAACTGGGTGTCATCTTCGGGAATCAGCCGCGCTTCCATGACACCCCCTAAAGACTTGACCGCGGCGGCCGCAATGACACCCTCAGGGGCTCCACCACTTCCCACCAGCATATCGACGCCCGAACCAGGTAAGCACGCGGCAACGGCCGGAGACACATCTCCATCCGTAATAAGCTTGACCCGCGCTCCCGCAGCACGAATCCGCCGGATCGTTTCTTCATGCCGCTCCCGGTCCAACAAGACAACGGTTAAATCGCTGACGTCGCGATGGGTTTTAGCCGCCAAAGCTTTTAAGTTGTCTTCAATAGGGGCATCGAGATGGATGACCCCCACCCCTGCGGCGCCTGCCACAATTTTTTCCATATACATGTCGGGTGCATGCAAAAGGTGGCCTTCCGGGGCGACTGCCATGACTGCTATGGCTCCTGCCGTTCCTTTGGCCACCAAATTTGTTCCTTCTAGCGGATCCACCTAGAAATTAGCCATAAAAATTTTAAGATGCGGCTGTATGCTATCACAAACGAGGGGAATTTAGCAAGAACCAAGTTAATCGCTGGGGAACGCTTCAGTCACCGCGGCGGCAATTTCCATCACGATCTCCCGAAATGTTGCTAATCGAAACGGCTTTGCTAAAAACCGGGCTCCATAGGGCAACCGCGATTCAATACTAAAGTCTCCTGACATCACGACAAGACGAGCGGTGGGATACATCCGCACCAGATAGTCTAGCAAATGAGTGGCAGGTAAATCGGGCAAGGTCCAATCCATTACAATGATATCCGGGGCCATAGCCAAATTTTCTGACAAGTATATCACATCTTGAGCTGTCGCGAAGGCGCGAGGACAGACATTCACCTCATCAAGGCACGAAACAAGCAAATCCAGCAATGCCTGATTATCATCAATGAGCCAAATATGCATTAGTAAACCCATCCCTTAGGTTCCTAGTTAATTACAACTATATTCCAAATGATTCGGTTTTCACAGTAATATTCCTATTTATTCCAAATAAAATCGGCGGTTGACTGATGCCGTTATTCCCACCACAAAACGTCGTAGGGTTACGCAATTTTGGTAACGGTTTTGTAACAAGTCCCGGGTACACTACTTTCAAACAAAGCCCGAAGAAAATCGTGTCTTGGGTCTTGATTACATACAAAAGGAGATGATTCCTGTGCGTCCTATTACGCGGACCGTTACCGCAGCCGTAGTCGGCTTCGCCGTCGGCGCAGGCGCTGTAAGCGGAGGCCTTTTTGCCTATAACCAACTCAACCCATCGCACCCGCTAGCCAAAGCGGCGAATCAGCCCCCATTTGCTACCGTGGCATCTTACACACCCCCGACATTGCCGCTCGGCCCTGACACCATATCCAATGTGGTGAAACGGGATGGAGATGCGGTCGTCAAAATCGTGGCCACAGTGCCTGAGTCGACGTCTATTTCGTCTTCACCCTATTTTAACCCATTTTTTGGATCTTTGTTTGGCAATAGTTTGCCATCCACAACTCAAGTGCAAACGGACATTGGATCCGGCTTTTTCATCAACAGTCAAGGCGATTTGGTTACGAATGATCATGTCATTCACAACGCCAACAAAATACAAGTGTACGTGCCAGGGTATACAAAACCCTTTACCGCAACACGCGTCGGCACCGACTATCAAGCGGACTTGGCGGTGTTGAAAATCTCGGCGCCTAAGCCTTTGCCATACTTAGTCCTTGGCAATTCGAACAAAACCCCGGTCGGAGCCTGGGCCATTGCCATCGGCAATCCCTATGATTTAAGCCATACGGTGACGGTAGGCGTCATCAGTGCCAAGGGCCGTCCGTTGACGATCGGCAATCGCAACTACCGTAATTTGTTGCAAACATCAGCCGCGATTAACCCGGGCAACAGCGGCGGGCCTTTATTAAACCTAGCAGGGCAAGTCGTGGGCATCAATACCGCGGTCTCCACGCAAGGTCAAGGCATTGGCTTTGCTATCCCCACCTCGACCGTAGAGCAGGTATTGCCCCAGTTGATGAAATATGGCCATGTGAGCCAACCATGGGTAGGCGTGTTTATTGCGACCGACTCTTCAGCCATGGCTAAACAATACAGCTTACCAACCAGCAAAGGGGTTGTCATTGCCTACGTAGAACCCGGCTCTCCCGCCGCGTCGGCCGGCCTCTCAGCAGGAGAAGTCATTACGCAGTTCAACGGGCAAACCGTGACGACCGCCACGCAGCTAAAGAACTTGGTAAGTAAAACCAAAGTGGGACAAAACGTCGCGATCACGGTCAATGACCAAGGAAAGACCATCACCAAAACCGTTACCATCGGCCAAGAACCCAATCGCGCGATCACCCCACCTTCTACGGGATTTAATTTTTAAGGACATCGCCCTTGGTCTTATTCGGCCAAGGGCTTCTCCATTTCTAAACGCGTTACCGTATATCCTTCTCGTTCATAAAGCTTGACCGCATCGTGGTTTTCCGCAGTAACATATAAACGCGCCACCTTAATGCCTTGTTTTAAGACAAACGCCTGGGCAGTATCCATCAACAGCTTGCCCAAGCCGCGGCGCCGGTACGCCTCTTGGAGGTAGACTTGATCCACCGAACCATATGTGCCTTGTAAATCCATACGTATGGCCACCCAAACAAATCCTGCAAAATCCAACCCATCTTCAAGCACAAAAATCCCATTTTCAAAGGGACGTTTAGCAGCCGCCCGCAACCTTTGCGCCTGTTCTGCTAAAAAAGCCGGGGTACAGACAAATCGGGGAAAATTGATTTTATATAAGTCACACTGTGCGTTTAAAACAGCCCGGTAGTCCTGCTGGGGACGGTAGGGACGAATCTGCAATGCCCTCGCCTCGCTTCGTTTTCGCCTTCATTTTATGAAATATTTCGCGCTCGGTGCACAAAATTCCTTCTCATAACAAAAGCCAGCTCCATTTTCTTTGGAGCTGGCCATGGTTCGAATTTAGTAGATGTTAATCCCGTGCGGTCCGTGTGCCAATAATCCAGTACAACACACCCGCCACGATGAAGCTGACGTAATAGGAGATATCGCCTAAATGGGGATAGCGGTTGGCAAAGGCCCCAACATACAACGCCTGATTGAAAAAGGGAATGGAAACCACGATAGCGATAAGCCATGCCCAAAATCCGGGGCGAATGACACGCCTGGGATCATAAAACATATCGGTGTGATAACGTCCGCGCCGCACCACAAAGAAATCCACAAGGACCACCGCTGTCCATGGCGCCAACCAATACGCCAAAAGAAATAAGAAGTTTTCAAAGTCCAAGTAGTAGGAATTACGCGCAATCCACGCCAAAATTCCACCCAGCAACCCCACGAGAATAGCCGCTACCCAACGTTTGAGTGGGATGTTAATCACCAAAGCCGATAAGGAACCTGAATAGATGTTGAGCACATCCGCGGTCACCGTTCCGATAATGACCGCAAACAATGCGACCGGTACCATCCAATGCGGTTGAATACCTGATAAGAGCGAAATTGGATCAGCGCCTGCCGCCGCTTTGGGGAAAATCGTCGCCAAAGCCACGCCAACCAATTCTAACCATACGCCGGCGATAAAGTTTGCCGAAGCCGCGTTAAAAAACACATGGGAAGGGGGAGTCGTTGATGGTAAATAGCGCGTATAGTCGGAGCCAAATACCGTCCACCCTAGCAAATACGACAACGCTAATCCGACGGCTTCGATAATCCCACCGCCGAGTCCGGTGTATTGCCCTAAAACTGACTTGGCATTAAACGGCAATGCATAGTTCGCATGGGCAAAAGCAAAAATCGAAACCCCTACGAAGACAAGGGTCAGCAGTATCGCCATAAACCGTTCTACGGCGTGAATCATGTTGTGACCGTAGACGGCAACAATGACCTGAATTAAGACCATCACCAACAAGGCGACAAAAAAATCCGTATGAAACAGCGCTTCAAAGGCAAAAGCACCAAGAACCGTATTGACGGCAAACCACATTACTCCCGCAATGGCGTTCAAAGCCCCCGGCAAAAAATTGCCAAAAAACCCAAATGGCGCCCGGGAATGAACCATTTGAGGCACGCCCAACCGCGGTCCAAAGGTGGACACTAATCCTAACAAGGTCACGCCCAAAATATTGCCAATAATAAGTCCCAACGCAGCTTGACCAAAACTAAGTCCAAATAGGCTCACCGCAGCCGTTCCCGTAGTCAATGTCGCCAGCTCGACATTGGCACCAAACCACAGCGTAAACACCGAAGACACATGCCCGTGCCGCTCGGTCTCCTCAACATGTTCAATCCCTTTCGGTTCAATCCGAACCACTTCTGTCCCGTACTGAGTTCCTTGCGCACTGCGTTCCGCCATTGTCCACCTCCGCCTATATCTTGCGTCATATGATTCCGAACGATAACAGACGAATTTTATATAAACGTTCGGAATAAGTCAATGCATAGCTTTGTGCACAATTCCCATTTCATGAAGCGATTTGTCCCTACGGCTGTTGACGATAGCCCTTGGAATTTGTTCTACTGCAACATGCATTCATCTTTCATGGAACAAAGAGGAGATGTCGTGAAAGCTTATACCCATGTTTTAGGAGGCGTCAGCGCCGCCTTAATTGTCATGCGTCTGCCAGTTCCCCACCCTGTCACGTGGATCTATAACCGAAGGCCTCTTATCCACGGGTGTTGACGTCATCGATATCGGAGAAGTAACCACTCCGATCTTTTATTTTGCCCGCGTCCACTTTAATATTGACGGGGGGGTCATGATTACCGCGTCGCACAACCCCGCCGAATATAATGGTTTTAAATTGGCCCACGGTCCCGCCACCCTCTATGGAGATGAAATACAAGAAGTGCGCCGCATTTTGGAGGCTGGCGACTTCATCCAAGGCACCGGAAAGCGCACAACAGCCAATCCGGTTCCTGCCTATCTATCCATGCTTAAAGAAAAAATCCAATTAGGCCCCAAGCCTTTACGGGTCGTCGTCGACTGCGGAAATGGAACGCCGAGCTTGTTTGCAAAAGATGTAATGCAAGCCTTTGGTGTCAATGCTGAGTGCCTGTATTGCGAAACCGATCCTACGTTCCCGCATCATCATCCGGATCCCGTTGTCGCCAAAAATTTGACGGACTTGATTGCCAAAGTTAAGGAAACCGAAGCCGATTTAGGCGTGGCATTTGATGGCGACGGCGACCGGATAGGCGTGGTGGACAATACGGGACAAATTATTTGGGGCGATCGCCTGATGATCTTGTATTGGCGTGAAATCTTAGCACGCCATCCCCGTGCCCGTGCCATTGTCGAAGTCAAATGTTCGCAGACGTTAGTCGATGAAATTACACGTTTAGGGGGGCAACCGGAATTTTTCAAGACCGGCCACTCCCTCATTAAAGCGCGCATGCGGGAAATCGGTGCTGTCTTTACCGGCGAGATGTCTGGCCATATGTTTTTCGCTGATGAATATTACGGGTTTGACGATGCCTTCTATGCCGCCGGACGCCTGTTCCGCATTTTATCTCACAGTCCCCAGTCGCTATCCGAGCTCTTAGCAGACGTTCCCTTGAAGCCCGCAACCCCAGAAGTGCGGATTGATTGTCCCGATGATAAAAAATCGGAAGTGGTCTCGACACTGCGCGCCCTCTATCAAAACCGAACAGACGTCAGCGTGATTGATATTGATGGATTGCGTGTCAATTTCCCTCATGGTTGGGGTTTAATTCGCGCATCCAATACCCAACCCGCCCTCGTCGCTCGCGCAGAAGCCGATACAGACCAGCATCTGGAAGAAATTACGAAAGACTTAGAATCACAACTTCGCGCTTTCCCGTATCTTCATGAGATTAATTGGGCTGGCGAATAATCCCATCGTCTCTTCCAGTCCGTTCCCTTTGCTCTAAGGGAACGGATTTTTTTGTGCCCTTTTAGAGGATTTCCGCTTCTTATGTCGAATTTTGTCGAATTGAAAAGGGGGATGACGATGCGTCGCTGGATTGCTCCGCTTATTCAGGGAATATTTTGGATCGCTGTGCCATTTTGGACCATTACCGCGTTAGCAGACGGATTAGCTCATAGCCTTTTTCAACAGCCGCGCCTGCTCTCAGGGGGAGATGACCTTGGCCTTTTAGCGTTGGGTTTGGGGTTCGCAAGCTTTTCATTGACTCGGCGCAAGGCTATTGCCTTGCTAGTCTTGTCCGCTTCTCTGGCAATTGACCTGGTCCCGTGGGCCTTCGCCATTCTGATGGTGGTGGCACTCCTCTATGCACGGTATCATCAGCGGCACCCTTCAGGCCCATTGACGACATTAGGGCGCGTCGTCCCCTGGCATGTCCCCATTCAACTTGATCTGTCTGACCGCTACATGCATTTACACGTCATAGGCCCGACGGGCTCCGGTAAGTCTTCAAGCATACTCATGCCCTTGATTGAACAAGATTTGCGCGCCAGACGGGCTATCACCTTAATCGAGCCCAAAGGAGACTTAAGTTACACAGCCTATCAAGCCGCTTTGCGTCATCACGCCACGGTGATTTACTTTGATCCGCATCGTGCCGACTGCGCACATTATAACCCTTTAAGCGGACCCGCCGACGTGGCCGCTGAAGGATTGTCTTGGGCTCTAAATCAGATAACGGAAGCAGGGCATCCTTTTTACGCGGTGACATCCCGGGTGCTTTTGATGTACAGTGTGATGGCAGTTAAAGAGACATTGGGCGAGCAAGCAGACCTCACCCATGTGTTAGACTTCTTGCGTATGGAAGCCTTTCGCGAAGATATCCTAAGGCAATCCCACGACCTGCGTGTCTTAGCGTATTTTCGCGAGCAGTTAAAGCAAATAGGAGCTCGCACGGCCCAAGAACAGCGCCAAGGCCTCTTAAATCGTCTGGAATTGCTGCTAGTCAATCCTGATATCCGCCGCGTCCTCACGGGTTCTGGCCACTTTGATTGGGACACCGTCCTACGTGATGAAATTTCAGTCATTTGCCCCTTGTCTCTGGCACGGCTAGGCGAATCCGCCAAAGTCATCGGGACTTTGCTATGGCATGGTCTTGCTATGGCCACGTACCGCCGTCTCAAAGCGGGAACAGTTCCGCCATATTTTCTGTACCTCGACGAATTTCACCAATATGTCACCCCCGACCTCAGCGACTACTTGGCTTTAGCTCGCGGCTATTCCGTCGGTTTAGTGCTTGCGCACCAAGATATGGGTCAGCTTTCTCCCCCATTACAAGAAGCGTTGTTGGCCAACGCCCGCCAACGTATGGTGTTAGGAGGCATTCACGCCCATGATGCCGCGATATTTTCGCAGTTGGCCGCGCCCTATCCGCTCCCGCCCACTCTGCGGTATTTGCCTAGAGGCCGAGCCTATGCCCAGCTTACAAAGCACGGACGATTAACACGTCCTTTGCTATTGCAATTGCCCCACATCCCTTTGTCGGAAGAGGTCTTGCCGCATGAATAATCCCCTCACATGGCCATTGGTGCTGGAGACTACCGGCTATCTGTCTTCAAACCAAGCACAGCACTATTTTGACCTAGCCCTCGTGGGCAACGACTGGCCTGCCGATTGCATTCTTTGGAACGATGCGCTATGGACGCGTGCACAGTTTCAACGCGGAGCTCACGCGAAGCACCGCGAACTCATTACGGAAAGCTTTATCCGTCTTTATCCGGTTATCACTCATTGGCAAACCGGGGGCACCCCGTTTGGCTTATTCCCTGATGCTATGATTCGCATGTCCCCCGATGACCTCCCGATTTTAATTGAAGTGGACACAGGTAAAGAAACCGCCAAACAATGGCAATCGAAACTCGCCATGTACAGACTTGAAGCTTTTGCCAATCCCCCGTTCGGCTTATGGGTCATTGCCGCGGGAGGACCACGACGCATCAACCATCTCACCACCTGGGTCAATGACGCGAACTTACCCCTCTCATGGCAAGTCAGCCCGGTTCTCCAATTGCCTGAACCCTTCTGCGTACGCGACAAGGCGCCCATTCCTCCGCGTCTTGCCGCATTGAGTGAACACCCTCGCTACCGTATGTGGCCGGAAGGAACAGAGTTGACGGCCCCCCAAGCGCAGATCCTGTTACGTCAAGGCGCTCAAATTCACGCCAAAGAAATCACCGCCTTGGGCCCATTGTATTATCTGACCTTCTTGTAAAGACCTCAGCGTGTCGAAAAATTATCTCCCTTCAGGGGCAGGATTTTGTCAAGCGTTTGGAGAATTTGAAGAAGCATACGCGGCATTTACGCCGCATTGTCCGTTAATGGCAGCAAGGAGGCGTTTTGGGGAATGCAAATCAAAGGAGACCGCCGCGGATTGCGACTTTTAGCGACAGGATTCACCACGGAAGCGGCACTTATCGAGGATTTAGCCCACACACTGGAAACACGCCAGGAATTTCTAGGGACCACGGGAATCTTTTTGGAAGTAGGAGCGATGGATTTAACCCCATCACTGTTTGAGCAAGTCGCCCAAACCTTTGCCCGCTTCCCAGCCCTGACATTAAAAGGCATTCAGCAGTCTGATACCGCCGTCGTGATTTCGCTAGAGGAAAAGAAGCCGGTTCCGGTGCCACGGATTGTGCGCCATACCATCCGCTCGGGACAACAAATCATGCATACAGGAGACGTGATTATCGTAGGCGATGTCAATCCCGGCGCTACCATTATTGCCTCCGGTGATGTGATGGTTTTTGGTTGGCTACGTGGCACTGTCTATGCCGGACAGCCTCAAGACCGCACCGCAGGGATCTTTGCGCTGAGAATGCAGCCAACCCAAATTAAAATTGGTGACATTATGGCCCTAGGCGATGGGCGCGGGGAGGAGCCAGAATTTGCTCATGTTGAAGAAGGCGCCATCGTCGTACAGCATTGGGCGGATGTGAAACTCCCGGACATCGTCACACAAGAACCGCGGACCCGGCGTGGCACTGAAAAAATTTCACGACTCATTAATAGCTAGCATGACGGCAAATCCAATCGTGTAAGGCATCACGCGTGGATAAAAAATAGAGCTCAGACCAAGGAATTTGAGAAATCGCGAACGGACGCACGTTTAAGGACTCCACAAGCACGTGGGGCCTCTCGTCCGTTATAACGCCTTGGTAGACAATGGTTACTGCCCCAGGGGACGCTTCTCGGTATACGCCCGTTAACGACAATTCTTGGGGAGCCGTAATCCCTAGCTCTTCATGAATTTCCCGGCGCACTGCCTGCCTTGGGGTCTCATCCTCTTCGATATATCCACCAGGCATTGTCCAGTGTCCAAAACCGGGCTGGAGTGCTCGCTTCACTAAGACGATATCACCGCTACGCGTACATAACAGAGCCGCAACCCCTAATCTCACCATGCCATAAGCGACCAACCCGCACTGGGGACACACAAAGCGTACATGTCCGGCCAAGGACATCTTGCGCAACCGTCCTTGACAATTGCCACAATACTTGGGCGTCATAGGACTATTTTCTCTTCATTCATTTGGCTTCCCCCTAGCAATTTGGTACGATAGACATATAACGAAGGGCAGGATCCGACACATGGCCAAATACCGACAATCCAAAATCAAAAGGCAACATCATGTTGTCCGCGAATTGGAGCCTGGTTTGCGCTTTTTGTCCTCTCTGCCGTCGGTCGACGGAGTCATTCCCGGAACCATTAGCCCCAAATCGGGTGGACAAATGGGCTACTCTTTTCAGTACTTTACCCCAAGCGGATTGAAACTAATCGGACGCTCAAGCGGCGCCGCGCAAGAAATTTTCGTGATTAGCGCCCGGCCCCACGACGTTTTGCAAGAACTGCAAGACCATGGTTTTTTGCCAAAACCCGGCTAAGATTTGGCGGGCAAGGCTAATGCCTTGCCTTTGTTATTGCGTCTTTGGCATAATATCGGAAAGACGGGAGGCACATGATGGCAGCGCATGAGGAACTTTTACAAACAGCATTACGAGAACGAGGACTGCGCGTCACCCCTGACCGTCTCCATGTTTTCCGCTTGTTGGAAGCCAGTCCTTTACCCCTATCGATTCCGGCGCTGGTGGAAGAAATTCACGACACGGGAATGAATCAAACGACGGTCTACCGTATTTTAGAACTCTTTACGGCGATGGGCGTCGTGCACCCTGTGCTGATTGGCCATGGTTCGGTCGGTTACGAATTAATTCCGCCTTTCCGCCACCACCATCATCACCTCGTATGCATTGGCTGCAACGAGGTCATTGATTTGTATAATTGCCAACTCGAGCATCGTCTCGACGAGATTGTGAAGCCCTATCAATATAAAATCCTCTATCACGATATCGAAATCCACGGCTTATGTCCCAAATGTCAAGCCAAAGAGGCCGAAGACCCGGGGCCTAGCGCACATTGAGAAAATGATGGGGGCGCAGAAGTGGGCGCAACAAGGCAGTTGCTAAGGCTAAGCCGAGTCCTAGCGCTGCGGCCGCAAACACGGCCGTCAATCCAAAATGCAATCCGGCATTGAAGTTGTTTTTGAGAAACGCGACCATACTCTCGTACACTAAATAGCCTGGTACGAAAGAAATAATCGCGGGAACTACAAAGATGGTGACCGGCTTTTTCTTCCATAGGGCGGCCAATTCTGCCAAGCTGCCTACGACAAAGGCCCCGGCAAAGTCACCCAACAACCCCGCTCCGGGCATCAGATGCACGGCCATGGACGCCGCCCACGCGATAGCTCCTATCACACCGGAAATCCACAGCAAAGAGGCGCGGACCTGATAAAGGAACCCAAAGGCGATCGTGGTCAACCCCGCAAATAGCGATTGCGCAATCATGGCCACCGCCCGCCCATATTCAAGTAGATATAAAGCGTCAAACTCGCCCCTGCCGCCACTGAACCACCTATGAGCAAGGCCTCCAAGAGGCGACTAACCGCCGACACCAAATCCCCGGCAATGCCGTCACGAACAGCTGTTGTAAACAAAAGACCAGGCGTTAAGACCATAATACCGCCCACTAAAATAGCCCCAGGCTGAAATTCGCCAAATCGTGCTAAAAACAATGCCGGCAAGGTTGCCACCACTGCGGCCATCATGTCCCCCAAGTTCGCTGGAATCTGCGTATGACTGATGCCCCGCCGTGTCATCTGCGTGAGTGCCCCACTGACCGCAGCCGGCAGAACATCCACTAAATGGCCCCCCATTAACTGACTGATCAACCCCGCCGCAATCGCCGCAAACACAATCGTAGCCCAGGGGGGATACACCGCCAATTGTCTGGCGGCCTCAAGCCGCTGCCGAAATTCGGCCAAGGGCACCGGATTTTTCGCAACATCCCGCGAAATTTGGTTAATCTCTGCTACAACGGCTAAATTCACCGAGCGATGCTGAATGCGTTTCACTAGGCTTTGGCCATCGGGTCCCGCAACAAAAAGAGCCGTGGGCATGGCCACGACATCCACCGGAGCAATATGATATGCATTGGCCAGCCGTGCCATGGTATCCTCGACACGCGCCACTTCCGCTCCACTTGTCAACATCGCTAAACCCGCTTCAACGATCACCTCGAGAGCGTCTAAAGGCACTGGATGCGGATTCCGTGACAGGTCGTTCGATTGAGTCATGTGACGACAACGCCTCCCGCGTCCGAAAAACCCAGACGTTTGACAAGACAAAGCCAATCACGGTGCCAAAGGGAATAGCAATCAAGTCGGCAATAATGTAATTGATGCCTTGCCCTAGGACCACGCGGTAAATGGCCGTCTGTACCACTAAGCCACCCGCCGACACCAAATTATAGCGTAAAAACCCATGCAGATGAACTGACGCCTTAAAAGTAAACCAAGCATTCAAAACGTAATTGGTGATAATCGACGCTTCCACGGCTAGGACGTACGTTACCGTCGCTTGGTGCGGCCACAGATGATGTAAGACCGCTAGAACTCCTAAATTAACCCCGACCCCGCTCGCCCCAATAATCCCGTAGCGGATAAAGCGCTCAATCATCACCCGATATTTCGCTATGCGCATCGGCACGTTACCGGAGACGCTCATCAGCAGGACGCCGGTCGCCTTCTAAACCGCTTTCCAAGCGCAATTTGCCGACCATCCATAGAGCCTCTGCAAAAATAGCCGGAGACATCTTGCTTTTGCCTTCCCGGCGCTCTTCAAAAATAATGGGCATTTCGGCCACCTTAAATCCTGACCGCACCGCCCGGTATGTCATCTCAATTTGAAATCCATAGCCTGTTGATTCAATTGACTCCAAATTGATGGCCTCAAGAACCCGCCGACTAAAGCACTTGAATCCACCCGTTAAATCCTTAATGTTTACCCCGAGAACGAGACCCGCGTACAGTGAGCCGCCCCGAGAAATCAAACGCCGATACCATGGCCACCGAGTCGCTCCGCCGCCCGGCACATACCGTGAACCCAGCACAACATCCGCTTTTTCCTGAATCATGGTCTGAATGAATGCGGGCAAATACTGTGGGTTATGGGAAAAGTCCGCATCCATCTCGAACAGATAATCATAACCCTTGTTCAAGCCATACCGAAAGCCTGCCAGATACGCGGTCGCTAGTCCTAGCTTGCCTTGACGATGAATCACTTCCACCCGATTAGGATAGACCGTTTTCAGATGATCCGCTAACAATCCGGTACCGTCTGGTGACCCATCATCGATGACGAGCACATCAAACATCTCGCCCTGTTCCATAATCGATTCCATGAGCGGTCCTAGATTGCCTAATTCGTTGTAAGTGGGAAGAATCACTAAGGCACGCATGCATTAGCCTCCTCGTCTTTATGCGATCCAATGCCACGTTGCAAAGATCAGAAAAAATGTCGCTTGCAACATGGGAAAAACCCAATAAAAAAACCGTTGCCAACTCTCGCTCCTCGCTAGTATGCCCATCATCACGAACCCCGGAAACAAAATCAACACGAGTCGCGACATAGACAGCAAGGGACTCTGGCCGTTAATATCCGGAGCCGAGATATCAATAAGTAATAGAATGCCCCAATACGCTAGCCAGTCCACCGGAAACTTTTTCAACCACGCCAATGCCCATAATACAATAAATCCGAGCGCGGCACACAGGTCTATCATACTGAGGATTGTGTCCGGCTGCAATGGACTACCATTCCAGATCGTCTTAAAAGCTAAAATAATGCCCACCCACGGCCAAGAAATTTTTCGACCCCAATATCCTTGCGCTGCAATAAACGCGAGCGGTGAGCCAAAATCTCGCCATTGATACACCATATAAGCGATAATGCCAGCAGGAACCAAGAGCACACTCCATAAGGCTTTACGAATCGTCCACCCATAGCTTTGATAATATGACCACAGCAGAGGAATCACCGTAAATGCCCCTTCGTTGCGTGTCAATCCCGCCAACAACCCAAAAATCCCCGCCGCATAAAATTTTTTCCGGTATGCCAGCCAAAAGACCGCGGTGCTGAAAAACATGTAGATGCCCTCAGTGTACCCTGCGGACATAAAAAAGGCGGTGGGAAACATCACCGCAATCCACACCGAGCGTTTGGCAACGTCAGCCCCAAACACATCGCGGACCAATGCATAAAAAACAAAGGTAAATCCCACTAACCCCATGTTAGAGACAATGAGGGCAGTATCATAAACCGAGAGAAAAGTGATCCAATGCACCAGAGCTATCAAAAACGGGTACATCGGGAAAAATGCCAGGGCTTGAAACCAATAGCCATGCATGGCTATTCCTGTATACCACAAAGCGTCCCAGCGAATGCCCATTAAGACCACGGGATTCGCTGAAACGTTATATTGCGGACTATAATATTTCCATGGCAATCGGGCCAATCCGACCCATCCCGCCAAAATTAACGCAATCCGACTAAATATGAGCAGTTCGATCAGTTCGCGCGCCGTTTTGGCATCGGGCCCCCATGAGGTGACCCATGCACGAACCCGGCTAAAGTTCATGAGGACAACGAATAGGCTTGAGCCTCAAACTGACGCTCCAACACCGTACCAACCCATTGATTTTGAATCGGCAGGTCTAACGCCTTGGCCATTTGTTCCGCCGTTTGCCCGGCCAACCCAAAGCGCATTTTTTGGACACCCCAAGCCCGCGCTTCAATCCATAAATAATTCAACAGCTCGCGCGTATAACGCCCTTGACTCTTGAAATATTTGATATCAATAGCGTCGTTGTTGCGCACACGGTACACCGCAATGGAGTCCACAGCCAAGCGCGCGTCTTGAGGCGCCACCGCAATGCCACCTTCCTCAAACTGATTCTCCAGATCCTCTATAGTCAGAGACTCGGGCACGTACATATCTTTCCCCACCCAAAGAGCACCCGGAAACTGTTGCATAAAGTCCTTGACGCGGTCTTTATCCACCGCCCAGGCCGGGCCCGCATCATGCGGCGGCACGTCAGGAGCTTGAAATCCTTGAAACTCGCCAACGATCCATTGTCCGCTATTTTTAAAGCCAAAATCTTCTTGGAGCACAGTACTCCATAACGTGTCATCTTCTTTAATTAAAGCACGCACAATATGCGCTCCAGCTTTTTGCGCTTCCTTCAGTTGGAAGGCTGCAAATTCCTTATATAGATCCCGGTCTTGCTGGGGGGGTGCCATTCGCACGCTGCCAAGATATCCCTCGTGCCTTTTTGGAAATGTAATGACCGCCGTCCCGACAATAACGTCGTCTTCTAGAGCGAGATATAACCCACCTTGTGCCTGTGTCAAATAGGTGTTGACCTGTTCCGACAAATCATCATGAACCCCTTGCAAAAACTGCTCAACCTTCGCCTGGTCATTTACCGAGGCACGGACATACCTTAACAAACGTGGCCCTCCCTTTCACACCATGTCCTCATTGTAGCGTCTTGGGACATGGACTTCAACCACTTAGGGATTTCCTGGCAAACGATGGTTCAGTTTAATAATATACCATGCCAGATTACGCGCTTGCGAGGGGCTTAATATGCCGGGGTTGGTAGCTGGCATCCGACTCTGAATAAATTGTGCAAGCGCTGACGTATTGGCATATTTCGTGACGGTCACCCCATCGTTAAGAACCGGCGCTCCTCCAGCCCCATCTCCCCCAGGTCCATGGCAAGTTTGGCACAATGACGCAAAAAGCTCTTGGCCTTCCTGAGCCTCTTGCTGCGCCATCACGACATGCGTCGTGACTTGAGTCTCGTCATAGAGCCCAACGCCGGAGGCGGCGATAAGCAAACCCGCTCCCAAAAACGTTATCCAACGCTTAGTCATCCTCAGCATCCTCCTTGAACGCCATGCATGGCACTTTTGGCTGCTAAGTGTTCAGGCCAACCGCTTGATAACCAGCGCAGATAAAGGTTCAGCGCCTGCAAGCGAGGGCTAGAAGCGGGAAGGGGGGCCGTGTGAGTCATCCGCAGGCACTGATTAATTTGGGCATCCAACGTACGAATGTGTCCCGCTCTCACCAACGGAAACGAGGCTGCCGCGCCAAGCAGACTCGGGATCAAATGCCCTTGGCGGTAAGTCATAAGGGTCCCCCCGCCGGCATGGCAACTCACGCAAGAAACACCCTGCACCGGATCCATAAATGCTGTCTCCCCGTAGCGAATATCTTGTCCTAAAGGGCCGGTGGGAAGAGACAATTGGGGCGGGTCACGCAAGGCCTCAGCGGTCATACGACTCACCGGAAACGCCAGCATTAATCCGTTTTCATCGGGTTGATACAGGGTCTGCCCGACGATAATAGGATAGTCGGCGGCAAAAGCCCCTCCCATATACCGTGACGCCTGTTCCTGGCCCGTTTTAGCATTTAAGGCATAAAACATCCCCGCCCTATCGCCGACATATAACGTGTGGCGTAGCAACGCCGCGGAAGCAGAGACCGGGCCATACGCTTGAAACGCCCACAATTTTTGACCGGATTGGGCGTTTAGCGCATATTCACAGTGGGAAATCGGCGATCCGACAAAAACCCTGCCATGATACAATACCGGAGCTGAGACCTCAATATCTTTCGGCAATTTCCCCGTACCCAACGGCGTTTGCCATGCCAATGCCCCGGAATGTCGAAAGGCAAACATCGTAGAGACCGGATGTTGCCACGAACCAGTTGTTCCCTCGACATAAATCAACGAGGGCGACACGGCAATCGAGCTATCATCCGATCCCCCAAACACCTTTGGTACCGGCCGTTTCCAGATCACCTTGTGTGTTTGCACATTAATCGCATACAACGCATAAGGATGGGCCCCCGAGACATAAAGGGTATGCCCGAATACTGCAGGCGACGACATGCTGACATACGACCCCAAAGTCAAACGCCACCCAAGCGCCCCCGTTTTCGCATCAAGAGCCGATAACACCCCACTACCGCCCACCGTATAAATGACGCCATGGTCGTAGACGAAGCTAGGCATGTCCTCACCGCGTGTTGGGTCTTTCCACCTTACACGTCCCGTCCGAGCATCTAGGGCATATATGGCGTTAGGGCCCGTTCCACGGCGGATATTGCGGCTTTGCAGCCGATTCACTCGGCGTTGCTGCGACGCGCTAAATGCTTGATTGCCCGTGCCGACAAACACTAAACCGTCTGCGACCACTGGCGTCGTCATCGACATGTTGTCTAAGCGCCTGGCCCATAGCTTCTGTCCCGTTTGGGCGTTAAGGGCGTAGAGCGCATTTTGGCCCGGCATTCCGTCACCCGACACATAGATAACACCTTGAGAAAAAGAGGCCTGTTGTAAGGGGGTGCTGGCTGAGTATGTCCATGCGACGTTCCAATGTTTGAGCGCAGCCGTTTCAATCACCGCATTGTTCGACGCATTCATCGCATACTTGGTAAAGCGGCTAGGCCCTCCATCTAAAACGCTCTTCCCTCGCGCGACACGGGAGTGCTGTGCGAAAAGCAAGGCCGCACTAATCGTCAGGACTGGAATCCCCCAGAGAAGCCGCGCCCGTGATACCATATTCGTCTCGTTCCTCCCTCGTCAGACAGTGTGTGCAGGTGTAATATGCGCGCATAAGGCGCTCACCAACCGCCGACCCAGGGAACTGTCATCTAAACTTCTTTAGGTTTTCTTCCGGTTAGACGCGCGAACAAGGTCCGTTTGGCAGAGGTTTTCTTGGACTCTTGACGGGAGCGTCCTTGTGTTTCTCGCACTAATTCAGAAGCCATACTGTAAATGGCCCGCGATAGGGCCGAATCGGGAAACTGTAGTAGCAAGGGATGCCCTTCGTTCGCCGCCCGCACCGGGAAAGCTCCGTCACTGGGCAATTGATATGCGATGGGAGACTGCAGCACTTGCGCGATATCCGCCGTCTCCACCCCCGTCCGCGACCCGCTGCGGTTCAGAACAATCCGCACCTTGTCTTTGGGATAATGAAAGCCGTCATAAAAGACTTGTAGCGCCTGGCCCACTGTCCGCAAGGTCACAACATCGGGCGTACACGCCGTTAAAATCGTGTCCGCAAAGTCAAACGCCGCCACATTAACGTCCGTATAACCAGGCGCCGTGTCGACCACCACATAGGCATGGGTTTCTCTCAGGAGTTGCAAAATTTGTACGATATGCTCCGCGCGCACGTCGTCGGCTTCTTCTGGATTTTCAGGAGCCGCCAGCATGTAGACGTTGTTCGCCACGCGTTTCAAAGCGCGTTTGAGCATCTCCGCGTCAACGGGCGCCCCACTTTTCACCAAATCGTAAAGGGTAACAAGCGGCGCATCGCCCACCATCGGCGCCACGTCACCAAACTGAATATCCAAATCCATAATCGCCACGGGTTGATGACTGGCCTTCGCCAGTCCAATAGCCAAGTTCACCGCGATGGTCGTCTTCCCGACCCCGCCCTTTGAGGAAAACACCACCAAGACCCGTCCATCTTCTCGAGTTTCCCCTTGAATGGGAACAGCAACGCGAGATAGGATGGGTCCCAAATCCTCTGCCCACCGATCCAGACTGATGAAATCCTTGGCACGAATAGTCAGTGCGCGCCGTGCAGCCTGGGCATCAGCTGGAGCCGCTAACACCACAACCGGATAGGGGACCTCCGCGACCTTCTCAAATAACCCAATATTTTGGGCAAGAAGCGCGTCATCAATTAAAAGAACACCAGGCACTTCGGCTGCGCATTCTTCCAAGGCCTGCCGCAGGTCAGACGAACTGCCATTGAGAATAGCCTCCGGTATATTTTTCACGGCAACCGTCAATGCGTTGCGCAATTCGTCCCGACTCGCCACATAGACCGTGAACATCGACATCCCCCTGGCTCGACAATAATCTTAGACTTTCTCTTGGAACCTACACAAAACGCCTCGCTACGTTCTTTTCCAAGGAAATTATTTACAGTCTTGGCGTTTATCCGTACACTTGAAGATAATCATATTACATCGCGTGCCATTACAGTAGAGAAATTGCAGACAAGGAGTCTGAACATTTATGCGCATTGCGCCGTGGCTAGGATCACGCTGGCAGGACCGTCAAGGTCAGGCTCTCGTTGAGTTTGCACTCGTTATTCCCTTGCTTTTACTCTTTTTGCTCGCCATCATCCAAATGGGTTTGCTCTTTAATGGCTTTATTACCATTCAACAAGCTGCGCGCATTGGCGTTCGCGACGCGTCGCTCGGGGAAAGCACCCAAAGCGTTGGTTGTGCGATTCATAACCAAATCGCTACGGACGGCTTATTCCCCTCTTCCGCCGTCGTCTATTGGAGCATTTCATCGTCCCCAACGACCTCCACGCCAAGTGCAGCCCCCAGTGGCTCACCGCCTTCGTCTACTAGCGCGTCCGCCACATCGTCCTCCAGCTCGTCACCAAGCCCGTCAGCCACCTCGTCGCCAAGCCCGGCTCCTAGTGCATCCGGTTCACTAAGTACTGTAAGCGTGAAGGTGTCGACCGACTATCCCCTCATTGTCCCCATCCCCGGGTTTAGCAACAAAATTCCCATGGGCCAAAGCTACACGATGGTTCAGGAAGATCCGAGTCAAGGGGACCAATCTACGACTAGTCAATATACCTGTCCTTAAGAATTACTCAATCGCTAGCCTATCATTTTCTTGGATATCAAACTTCCCCACGGGCAACTCGAGAACAAAGTGGGCCCGCCATACAATGGGTCCAATCGTCCACGGCTTAAGCGTCACATGGCGCAAGACCGTCATGTTTTTGGACAAATAAAGAACGGTGAGCGGATAACGCATAAAAAACATATGCACGGAATTAGTTTGTGGAAACAGCATCCCGTCGCCACATTTTAGCAGTTGAGTGCCCATCAGTCCTTTAAACTTTTGCCAAAAGGACTGCGCGACCACAATATTGTCCCCTACGACTTCGCCACTGCGCAAATTGCGCACACATACCCGCTTCAATGTGTTACCCATGGAAGACACGAATGAGGGACAACATCGCGGGTCCTAAGATGACGAGGAAAATCGCGGGAAAAATAAAAAGCACCATCGGGAAAATGATTTTGACGGGAATTAACGCCGCTTTTTCCCGCGCTTGCGCCGCCCGCGCTTCTTTAATATCCCGAGCTTGTACTTTCAGTGCTCCAGAAATACCCGAACCCGTGCGGTCTGATTGCGCCACTAAGCCGGCAAACCGCTTTAATTCACGGGACTTGGTGCGTTCGGCTAAGGCCGTCAATGCCTCCGAACGCGTCATGCCCAGCTGCATATCCGACATCACGCGCGTAAATTCGTCCTTAGCCGGTCCTGGGTCTAAATTGGTCACTAGCTTCCTTAAAGCCCCATCGAAAGCTAGCCCTGCCTCCACACTCACGCTAAGCAGGTCAAACACTTCTGGCAAAGAGCGCTCTAACATTTTGAGACGATTTTGCGCCTGCGTATTCACGCGCACACCCATAAAAATATACCCGATAGCGCCCATGCCCAATGGAATCGCAACACGCTGCCACTCCGGTAAGCTTTTCTCCACCATTGCCAACATCACACCTAATGCCAACAAGAGCACGGAGATGGCTAAGCGGTATAACACAAAGGCTTCTGGCCCTAACTTGCTGCCCGCCTGTTTTAGACGGCGCGCTAATTCCGCTCGCACCTTCGTAGGTGTCAAGACATGTGACAAACGCACGACAACTTTTTGCACAAAGGGTGTGATTACGCGCTGCATAAAGGGCAGCTCCAATTCATCCGCCAGTTCATCCCGACGCAAGTGATACGGTGACAATCGCTCACCCAACGCCCGCTGGCGATTGTACACTTTTAAATCTTTCACCCATAAAGCCATGAAGATCACCGCCAACGCCAGTAGCGCAGCAATTGTCAGATCCATCCAGCGCAACATCACGACGCCTCCTACATTTCCGGCGAGCGCACCAACCGATTAATAAGAAATCCCCCGATGGTTACGGACACAGCAGCCATGCCCAACATCATCCATCCAATAGTGGAATGAAACAGCGGGTCAATGTAACCGGGATTGATAAACCAAATGGCAAATCCCAAAAAGAAGGGCAACGCGGTCAAAATCCAGCCACTAAAGCGCCCTTGGGCCGTTAACGCGCGCACTTCTTGAGCCAGTCGCTGACGCGCGACGATCGTTGCCACAATATTATCGAGTATATCTGCCAAAGATCCCCCGATTTCTCTTTGGATATTAATAACCATGACCGCCAACGCCAAATCTTTAGAGGGAATCCGGTTCGTTAACTCTTCCAAGGTCTGTTCCAAACTGAATCCAAACGATTCCCGGCGCAATACGCGCGTAATTTCGGCACCAAGGGGATCAGGAGTCTCTTTGGCCACCAATGCCATGGCCTGCAAGAGGGACGTCCCCGCACGCAATGCCCCGGCAATGCCGCGTAGAAAGTCAGGCAAGCTCAATTCCGCTAAACGTAGATACCGTGCCTTCATATAACGAAAATAGATGAGAACCCCGCCGCCCCCAACAATGCCTAAAACCAATCCGCCGACAATGCCGCGAATGACAAAGCCGATAAGCCCGGGAATGACAAAGCCCAAAGCAATGAACAAGATGTATTCGCTCATGCGGAGCTTGAGTGCAGCAGCGTTCTGTCCTTGACTCCATGTTTTGCGCAAAGTGTCTAGCACACCCATTGATACCCTAGGTGCCTTACGCCCTTTGGGAACCACTGCGCCCATTGCAACAAGACGCCTTTGTGTCAATTGATAGGTGCGAGTCGCCCGAATCCCCACCACCACTAATAACAGCGCTAACGCCCATGTCAGGGCTAAAACAATGCTTAAATCTCGCATCTTGTCCTCACAATCCCAAACCGAAAATGCTTGGAGACAACTCGACTCCTTGGGCTCGAATCCGATCGAAGTTTTTGGGACGTATTCCGTTGCCGTGAAACACGCCGATGACCTTCCCTTCCTCATCCACCCCGGATTGATCAAATTGAAAGAGGTCTTGCGTGGTAATAATGCCGCTCTCCATGCCCACCACTTCCGTAATGCGAATAATCCGGCGCGATCCATCTAACAAGCGCGCTTGCTGGACGATAATGTCAATAGCGGACGCTATCTGCGAGCGAATAGCTGGCAACGGCAAGTCCGCCCCCGCCATTAACACCATCGTTTCAATACGCGACAAACAGTCCCTAGGACTATTTGCGTGCACGGTCGTTAAACTGCCCTCGTGCCCGGTGTTCATGGCTTGGAGCATATCGAGCGCCTCCCCCCCTCGCACCTCTCCGACAATGATGCGGTCGGGGCGCATACGCAAAGCGTTGCGAACCAAATCGCGAATGGCCACCCCACCCTTGCCTTCAATGTTGGGAGGCCTAGCCTCTAAAGTGACTTTATGGTCTTGCTGCAACTGAAGTTCCGCTGCGTCTTCAATGGTGACAATGCGTTCAGTGCCCGGAATAAAAGCAGAAAATGCGTTGAGCGTCGTTGTTTTCCCAGACCCCGTACCCCCTGAGACCACAATGTTGAGCTTCCCGCGCACCGCTGCCTCAATAAAGGTGGCCATTTCAGCAGATAATGTGCCCATCTGCACCAACTGTGAGAGAATAAACGGATCTTTGGAGAATTTGCGAATGGTGATCGAATCGCCTGCCACGGCTAAGGGACGCAAAATCGCATTCAAACGTGAGCCGTCTGGCAGTCTGGCATCTACCATCGGACTCGACTCGTCGACCCGCCGGCCTGAAAACGATAGCATTTTTTCTAAGGTGGCACGCAGGTGCGCTTCATCGCGAAACACGATGTTGGTCTTGACCAAACTCCCCTGACGCTCAATATAGATATTGTTGGCCCCATTAATCATGATTTCGGAAATCTCCGGATCATCGAGCAACACTTGAATGGGACCATACCCTAAAATTTCATCCACCAAAATACGGACTAATGCATCTTTTTCTAACGGCGCAATTTCCTTATCAGCTTCAACGATATTCCAAATCAAATTCCTGAGTTCATCACGCGACAAATTTTCCGGCGATGTCACTTGCGTCAATAACGCGTCTTGAATACGGCTTTTCAGTGCCATGAAATTGGCGCCCAAGTAGTCAAAGTCATTGGACTTGGACGTCTGCGACGTCTTAATGGACTTAAAGGCCTGAGAAGCCCCAGGAGACATGCCGTTAATCCGCGTGCGTAAAGACATCCGAACCCCTCTCTTCTACACCTGTTCTTTGCGTGCCGTTTTGCGACTTTGTCCTTCAAACTCCTCAATTAAGGCCTTCGCCACATTTTCGATGGCTTGGGCTAACACATTGCCGGGATCTACCACGACCAAGGGTTTTCCGGAATTTGCAGAACGTACCGGGGTAACCCCGCCACTCGGCATCCAATATGTGACGGGTAGGCCCAGGAATTCTTGAATCTGCTCCTTCGAGACCCCGGAATCCGCCCGATTTAATGCCAGCCGAATCTTCCCGTCAGCAGGATAAAGAGTCCCCAAAACTTTAAGTGAGCGCTGTACTGTTCGTAGCGTAATCATTTCCGGCGTGGCTAGGAGCAAAATAACATCGGCCATATCCATCGCACTAAGATTTTGCTCTGTTAATCCCGAAGACAAGTCGCACACCGTGTAGACATGTGACGCTTTTAAGTGCGTCACGATATCTCTGACGTGGTGAGACTCCACGGCATCAGCGTACTGTGGATTAATAGGCGCCAACAGCAGGTCAAGCGGCAGCCGATCCACCCCAATCAGCGAACGCGCCAATTTATCAGGCTCAATCGTCTTCGGTGACCCTTCGACCAATTCTTGGATTGTCACATCCGGATGATCGTGAACCATCGGTCCCACATCACCAAACTGCAAATCCAAGTCCACCAATGCTGTTGATTTGCCCGAGAGTTTGGCAAGGTTCCACGCTAAATTTACCGCCAAAGTGGTTTTACCCACACCACCTTTGGCCGAATACACGCCAATAATCCGGTGCACGATTTCTTGATTGGTGTCTTGCGGATGCAGGCGTTGCAATAAAGCGGGTAGCAACGTCGGCAAAGCGTCTGTGGTCATAACGTCAGCCGCATGCATGGCCAATGCTCGACGGGCCGACTCTGCGCTCGCCTTCTCAATAACCAATATCACCGGACAATCCGCCCGGGACAGGCGGTCGGTCAGGCCCCAGCTGTCAATCAGCAGCGTCTCATCCACAATAATCGCATCAAGACGCTCCTGGGAACAATAATCAATCGCTTCCCGCACGCTATCCGTCGTCCCGACCACTTGGGCTTGGGATACCGTCGCAACGGTACGTTCGATGGCGTCCATAACCGGAGAAATGGCCGCAATAAGAACCTTTGTCATGACACCCGCCCCTCTGACTTAAGGAATTGCGCTTTCTAAATTGGTCATGCCATATGGGGCAGGAGCTTTAGCCTTAGTATGCGGCGATTCCAGAGCGGCCGTAAACCCTCCATCATATTGTTCAGCATACAACAAGGACTCAATTTTGGCCGGTGACATCGCTACAATAAGATTGGGGCTAGAACCTACCGTTGGAGCCGCTGGTGCAGCCATCGACCCATTGACGGCAAGAACCTTCACATCGTTCATAAAGTCTGCCAGGACCTTTTGGCCATTTTTAGTCACCGTAATAAATAGCGCCACATTGTCACCTGGTACAATCAATCCGTCAATGGCCGCAGTGGACGACAAGGGCACATCAACCGCCATATCCTGCGGACTAATCCGAGCCGCAATGACATTAGCCGTTTTTGGAAAGAATACCTCGCTGGAAACGATGGGCATGCCGACAGACACATTTTGCGTTGTCCAAGCCCCACTTAATCCGTTAAGCGATGAATAGGCGCCGACAGGGACAGAAGCCGCAGGAAACGTCTTCACCGTGACCAAAGCCGGCGCAACAGGCGTATACGCCGAAATCGGCTGAGCGGCGACTAAGACCTGCACCGTGGGACTTTTCACTTTCGCATTCGCCTGCTGAATGGCAAGCTGCACGTACCTGGCTGACACATACGCTGCCACGCCTATGACCACCACGCCAGCCAATAGCCACCGGTTGACCCGGAAAAACGTGCCCATGCGTTTGGCAATGGCCATGTGCTACAACCCCTTCTAGTCGAGTAAGAAAGACAGCAGCAGGCACAGCTAAAGCTATGCCTGCAATTTGACTCCACGTCTAGCCTGCTGTGTTGTTCACTGCATTTGCAACATTATTCAACGTGTTGTGTACTGCTCCGCCTAAGAACGTCAAGGCCACGATCACGACAATGGCAATCAACGCTAAAATTAAGGCATACTCCACTAATGCTTGGCCCTCTTTGTCTTTTAAACGGGCCATAAACGCCACGAGAAATTGCTGAATGGTCGCCAAAGTAATCCTCCTACTTTCCGAAGTAGATGCCGAACCCAGTAGCAAGATACATTATTTTCCTGCTCACATGGTTATTCGACACAAGAAATCCTATTCCTTCTTTTTTTTCATCAACTCTCCGGTATATTTTTACTTTTTCTGAAGGAGATGGAACAAAACATCACGAATAGGAATTAAGATTGGAGGAACACATGAAACGCGACAGGTACAATTTCAGATTTTCCTCGTATTTCGATCAAACTCCCGCGTGGGCAAGACTTTTTCTGTTGCACGAAGCAGGGATATTTCTAAGCGTCTTTCTTCCCTATCCCCATCTGAATCCTCTCCTCCTAAAAATCACCGAGGCCTATTCAGATCACGCTGCCTTGTGGTTTCAGTACGATTCCCTATTCTATTTGCACATTGCCCACTATGGCTATGGATCACATCCCTCAGCTTTCTACCCGTTGTTACCCATCCTCATTTGGCTAGCGCATAGTCGATGGATCGCATTACTCATCATGCAAGGCGTTTTTGCCGCTGATTTATACTATCTCAACCGATTTTTAAACACTTTCAACTTGTCTTCTAGCCAAATCACTTTAGCCTTGGCACTGTTTGCATTTAATCCAGCGGCAGTTTTTTACAGTACCCTATACACTGAGCCTTTGATGCTCCTGCTGAGTCTATTGAGTACCCTCCAAGCACAAGAACATAAATACATCACAGCCGCGGTGACGGCAGGTCTTGCTGCCTTAAGCCACCCTACGGGCGCTTTATTAGGCATCATGCCACTCGTGTTATTAATACAAAGCTTCAAGTATCACAACCGGCAACAACTATGGGGAGCGGTCATATGGGGCAGTGGAATTGTCATAGCCCTTGCGTTATTTGTTGGATACTCACTCATCTTTTGGCATACGCCCTTTGGCCCGTGGCTAGGAGAAAGCGGTTGGCACTCGCGCTGGGTCTGGCCTTGGGTGCAATATCAGCAAGCCATCGTTATCCATTCGGCAGATCATGTCTACGAAATTATCTTGAGCGCCCTAAGCCTCCCATACCTATTGGGAGCTATACTCTTAGCATCAAAATGGTCCAAGAGTTCCCTGCCGGCACTCATTTATGCGTGGGCGGGAACTCTTGTCTCTCTAAGTTTCTATGCATTAAATACACCATTTCACAGCACGCTGCGTTTACTAAGCTCATATTTTCCCCTCTACGCGGGAATATCGTTGGCAAATAACAAAGTTCTTACCCGCATCGTTATAATTTTATGGGGCGCGGCCAGTTTGTATGGGGCGATACGGTTTACCCATCAGTGGTGGTGGCAGTGAATGCAGAATGCGCTCTACATCCCCCATACATGTATCTTTCCCTACGGTACGTTGTTATTTGATACTAACTGCGCTACGTAATTGGCGTCTAAATATGAAGATCCTATGCTAAAATTACTCGTGTCATTTAAGGCTAATTGGCTTATGACCTTAAATTCAAACCCCGCATTAGTACCCTGCGTGTTCGGTACATTGAGAATTTTAGCCGTAATAAAACCCACAATAGGAATAACAGCATTCTCTCCCTTATTGCTAGTGGGCGTTGGATTTGCCACAGGGAAATACACCGTGGCTCCATCAACAATTCCGTACTTAGAGAGGTCATTCCAATAAGAAGAACCCGTCGAACCAGCGACAATATAATTTTGAAACGCTAATTGTTGATATGAATTAAACATCTCAATCCATCCCATTCCTCCTGCCCCATAGATCTGATGAAAATTAATGGGAGTTCCGGTCGTAACCCACGAAGGAACTCCCCCATTGGCTGAACCCCGAAATGCATCATAAATTTTGCTTACCATTAAATATGAATCCCATCCGTCACTTCCATAGGGATTAGCAAGCGGTAAATTGGCACTCGCAGGCATTGCTAAAGGTACCATGCCTGCCGTATTGGCTTCGGCTTGGGGATCCACCACTGCTGTTGCCAAAGGCTTAACGTTAGCCATTGAGATTCCCAGTGCTGAAGCAAAATTTAACACTGTTGAGCCGCTAGCCTGGACCGTCACATAAATAGGTAGTTGTGACGCCGTAATGGTCGATGGCAATACGGTTATTGGGGTTTTACTAGTACCCAAGTAATAGTGGACCACCGGATTACTATCCAATCCATTGTTTGGTATAGCCGTCTTAATATTGGATTGATAAATCATGTCTGCTACCGCTGTGGGATTTGACGGATACTGGATACTATCTGAGTTGGCCGATGCGTTATATCCGCTTTGCAACTCACGGGCCAAAGTTTGCGCCGCCGCTAGAGCCGCCGCGCTCGTAGCTGTTTGGGCTTGATTACGCAAAGCCGAGACCTTGGCAACATCGATGGAGATGGCGGCCGCGCCAATGATTAGTCCCATAAAGAGGACGGTTATCGGTAGCACTTGTCCAGATTCATTGCGCCATCCCTGTCTCATCAAGCCCATGACCATTTCTCACTCCTTTGTCCAATTACTTCCACTATACGCATATCACCATACTCCTGTAAATATTTTCAAATCCCTTCTCGGCCGATCTGCCAAAAAAGTTTTCTTTGTCGTCATAGGTCGGGCGTTGTAGAATAACCGATAAGAGCACTTCTCAGAAAGGATAACGCCCGTGCGCATAATCCGAACCTTGTTTCTCGCTTTAGCCTCTGTATTAATTGTGTCTTCTTTCGCATGGGCTTCCTCTCGAACCGAATTGGTCGTCACCCCGACACCGGTGCAAGCACCCTCAGAAACAACATTTATTGTCGTCTCGCACTCGCTCGTCCCCACTGTCATCGACCTCAAAATTACGGGACAAAAAACCGTGCACGTCGCTTTAAAGAAGGCGGCTGCACACGAATACGCCGGCTCGTACCTACTACGAACAACCGGTGAGATGACCGCGACGGCCCTGACCCGTTCTGGGCAAGTACTCATTACTCGCCAATAATTGAAACACTCGATGGGGTCAAAGAAGCCCGTGTCAACATTGTCTGGAGTCCCCCGTGGACCCCTGATATGCTGACAGATGAAGGCCGCCGTTTGCTTGGCTTCTAATTTGTCTGCGAGGTGGATATATGCTGGATCAAGCTCGTGTTTTAGAAGCTCTGGAAGAGGTCCAAGATCCAGAGTTGCGCCAGAGCATTGTCACGTTGAATATGGTCCGCACCATTGATATTAAGCCGAACGGTGTCGTGTCTTTAGACATTGCACTGACCGTCGACGGGTGCCCGCTGCATGAAAAAATTACTGCAGATGTCAAGCATTCTCTAGGACGTCTGCCGGAGGTGAAAGATATCTCTGTGACCCTATCCGTGATGAACGAACAAGAACGCCGCGTGGCCTTTCAAAAAGCATTTGAAGCCGCTCAACAAGCGCGTCAAGGAGAACCGGCACGTTCGGAAGGGGGGACGCGTATCAACGTCACCCCGCCCCCACCCAAATCTTCGGGCAAAGCTCCTCTCATTGGACCGTTGCCCGGCCAAGGTGCGGCATCGGGCATGATGTCCGATGCGGATAGCACCATCATTATTGGCGTGGCAAGTGGCAAAGGCGGCGTCGGAAAATCGACCGTGACCGCCAACTTGGCCGTGGCCCTGGCCCGCATGGGATCGCGGGTTGGCGTGATTGACATGGACATTTATGGCTTTAGCCAAGGCCGCATGTTTGGAGCAAAAGAAAAAGCCAAGGTGAACGAACAAGAAAAAATCATTCCGTGGTCCATGCACGGCGTGCATGTTGTTTCGATGGGAATGTTTGTGGAAGAGGGACAGGCCATCGTATGGCGTGGACCCATGTTAGGTAAAATGATGCAACAATTTTTCTCGGACGTCGCATGGCCTACTTTGGACTACTTGCTCATTGATCTTCCTCCAGGCACGGGGGATGTCGCGTTAGATATGGCGCAAAAAGTGCGCAAGGCCAAGCTTGTACTCGTTACAACGCCTCAACAAGTCGCAACCCAGGTTGCCCACCGGGCCGGCGACGTCGCACAAAAGGCGCATCAAGAAATTATCGGTGTGATTGAAAATATGTCATATGTTGTCTGCCCCCACGGAGAGCGCATGAATGTCTTTGGCGAAGGCGGCGGTCAGTCGCTAGCTGACCTGTTTCATGTCCCATTGCTGGGACAAATTCCCTTAGAGTCGACGGTGCGTGAGGGTGGAGACAAAGGGCGTCCCTTAGCGGCTAGTGAACCCACTTCGCCTGCAGGCGCGGTCTTTTTAAGCATCGCTGAACGGATTAAGCAAACGCTAAGTAATGAAGCCGCAGGTTAACCCTGCGGCTTCTTTTTTCACTTGACAACGGCGCCTTTTAAGGTGTGGACGTGCCCTCACGCCCATAGTTATCCTCCAAACGCACCACGTCATCAAGTTCTGGGGTGGACACTTCCATCACGTCCACATCTGTTACGGCTGTCAAGCGGTGTTTGGTCAACGGCACAATTTCTACGGCGTCGCCTGGATAAAGACGGCGCACTTCTTCGCCAATCAAAACATCGGCTTCTCCGGCGACCACGTACATACTCTCATGCTTCACCCGGTGATATTGTAAGCTTAAAGACTGGCCTTGATTGACATGAATAAGTTTGCCCACGTAGCGGTCCGTCACCGCCCACCATAACTCAAAACCCCAGGGTTTTTCAACGCGTTTCATCGATTTCCACCTTCCACGGTCCGGATACAGACCGTGTTAATAAGTCAGGGTTCAAGGGCCCGAACTGGTTTAGCGGATACACTATACAACATGGGTTTCTCAAACACATCCACCACGGAAAAGCCTGCTTGGCGCAAATGCCGCACCATTTTGGCTAGTGGTATATAATGAGGATCCGGCCAAAACTCCGTGATGACCAATAGTCCATCAGGCGTGAGAACCCGGCGTGCTTCTTCTAATGCTGTGACGCGCTGACTGGGTGCAACTTCCCCTAACATGGCGACCATGATAACTCGGTCCATGCTCTGGTCCGCCCATGGCATTTCAGTAGCACTCGCCGTCGCAAGACCCGTTCGTGATAAGACGCCTTCTGTGCTTAGACGATGCTCGGTGCGGCGCACGGCTTCACTTTGAATGTCGACCCCGTAAGCCTGCCCACCTTCTCCTACGCGGTGCGCAATTTCTGAGAGCACAACGCCTACGCCAATGCCCACTTCTAGAACCCGCAAACCACTCAAATCCCCCGCCAAGCGCAACGCATCACGAGGTCCAAAATAGGCAACCCGGACAGGATTGGTGAGGAAAAACTGTTCGAGTTTCATCGTCATGGGCCCCGGTCGCAATTTGCCATTAATGCGCACGGCAGCAAATCCAAGACCTAATGCCCCTAATATGCCTAGTCCCCACTTTCGCTTCACACGCATGCCTCCCCTGGCCAGTCCGCCATCGCTTCTCCCCACCGCTATTGTACAATTTTCCGCCAAAGGATGGGGATATTTCCCGCAGTGAATTGGTCTTTGTGTCCCTATTATACCCGCTGAATGCAAGGCCAGGAGTACGTTTCGCAGCCAGGAGAGAGCGCATTGAGGACATAAAACAACCGCTCTTACCCTAAAAAAGAGCAAAAGCGGTTGTACAAGACTTATTTTTCGTTGCTGTATAAGGGATTACGAGTCCGGCGCCAATTGACAGAAGTCCGGATCACATCCCAGTTAACACGCGACTGATATTTTTCGATGACGCCAAACATGGACTCGATCAAGGTGTCCGAAAGCAAATGCGGCACAAGACCCAGGTCCAACAAGTTGGTGTTGATGGCACGGTAATAATGGGTCAATTCCTCCGTACGGGGATCTTCAGACAACTCGACATGCGCTTCACCCGGATACGTCTTGGCTACGAGTTCGGCCAATTCCTTAATGGAAAACTCCTCGGTAAATTGGTTGAACACGCGGAACTCACCGGCTTGAGCAGGGTTCTCCGATGCAATTTCAATACACCGCACGGTATCGCGAATGTCCAAAATCCCTCGGCGCTGTTCTCCTAGACCATAGACCGTCAAGGGATGGCCTAGAACTGCTTCGATACAAAACCGGTTCAAGACGGTGCCAAAAATTCCGTCATAGTCAAACCGGGTTGCCAAGTCGGGGTGTAACACGGTTTCATCGGTTTGGACCCCGTACACAATGCCCTGGTTTAAGTCGGTAGCGCGAAGGCCAAAATTCTTGCACGCAAACAAAATGTTGTGGCTGTCATGCACCTTGGACAAATGATAGAACGATCCGGGTTGCTTAGGATAAGGCAGAATATCCTTACGCCCATTGTGTTCTATTTCCAAATATCCTTCTTCAATATCAATATTGGGTGTGCCATACTCCCCCATACTTCCCAATTTCACTAAGTGAATATTCGGGTTGAGTTCCGCAATGGCGTAAATCACATTAAGGGTCCCGACCACGTTATTGGTCTGGGTATAGACGGCATGCTCTTGGTCGATCATGGAATAAGGGGCCGAGCGCTGCTCTGCATAATGCACAATCGTGTCAGGCTTAAATTCCCCAACCATGCGGTGCACGAACCGGGCATCCGTCAAATCCCCAACATACAAATCCATGTGGAGGCCTGTGACATCTTTCCATGTTTTAATGCGCTGTTGTAATGAGGCAATCGGTACTAAACTCTCTGCGCCCAATTCGAAATCATATTGACGCCTGACAAAATTATCGGCCACTGCGACATCGTGGCCTTTTTTCGACAGATACATGGCGGTTGGCCAACCAAGATATCCATCTCCACCTAATACAAGTATTCTCACGAAGCAACCTCCCACATCGATGTACAAAACACACGAATTTCTGCCGTGAACATTATAATATGACAAGCTCTATTAGCCAAATGAAGATTTCCTGAATTTTATCCTTTTCCTCTAGACAAATCATACAATCGGTCTTTTTCCGGGAGCCACCGGACAGTTCCCGAAGGGGGGAGCATGCGATCGGGGTCTTTTGAGTGTAGAGGAAAAAGAATATCGGGTTGAATAACATCGAGGAGCGCCCGTATATCGTCTGGACTGGCATGTCCCCCCGTCCCAATCGCCCAAAAACTGGTGTGAACGGCCGCTAGCCAATCTTGTAGCAGAGTCCAATGCGGGTCAAACGTTCCTAAAGGTTCTCCATTGGCATGAATAAACGTGGCCGACGGTCCCATAGGTAAATCAAGCATCATAGGCCAATCTTGAGCCGTCAATTGGATTATGTAGCGTTCAGGATGTTTTTGTATGGGGTCCAAGTGGTCCGCGTCCCATGATTGGGCCGCCAGCCCCATGGCTTGAAAAAACTGGGTCATGCGTTCAGGCCATAAAAAAGTCCGCCCCATCTCCCGTGCCACTTGGATAAAAGCCGCCACCCGCTCAATATTGCGCGGGTAAACCGTCGCCAACACAAGTCCTGGCGTCTGGGCCAAAATTTTAGCAAAGGCCTGATCCACGTCTTCTTCGGTACGGGTCGCGTCCTGAAATCCAAAAGACAGTGTCGTGCCCTCCATAATGAGGGCACGAGCCCCGCGCACTTTATGCGCAAATTTCCACGTCTGTTCCGGATGGCGTCCATGAAGACGCAGGTCTCCACTAAAGGCTACCACGCCGTCCTCGGTCTCTACCGCATACCCCGATGCGCCGATGATATCGTGATCGACGGCATACCGGGTAACTTGAAAAGGTCCAAATGCTATGGGCTGTTCGGCTGCCATAGGCCGCAAAACGGGCCACTCCCCACCAGAATCTTCCCCGCTAATTTCTAGGGCGTGCATCAATTGCACGGTTTCCGGCGACGCCCAGATCGGAATAGCTGGGTCAATCGCCCCTGCTAGTCCAATGTGATCCAGATGCGCATGCGTAATAAATACCGCGGTATGGCCATCAGAGCCCCCTGGTAAGTTGTTGATGCTCCTTAATAACTCGGGTCGATAGAGATGAGGAATGTGCGGGGCCATCTGCGTTTTCAGGCGATCCGACAATTCATGCCCAGGCCTGGGCCTCACTGCTCCTCGAAATAGCCCCAAGCCCGGGCTGAAATCCAATCCAAAGTCTAAGAGAATCCGCCAGCCTTCTTGTTCGATAAGAATTTTACTCGAACCGATCACGCCGACGCCTCCATAAAACCGAATGGTTGCCACCGCTTCAATCCCCCTCGTAGTACTGACTTAGCCATTGCCTGGCTTTTGGTAAAATTTCTTCTAGGGTCGCTGCTTGAAACGTCGCAGGGCCAGGAAAAATGCGCCGCGGACTAATGTGTCCGGTCGTCCATCCCTCTTGAACGCCCGGAGCAATGTCATTGATATAATGATCGCCAATACTCAAAACCCGGGAAGGATCATACCTAGGTCCCATCACCTCGCGGACCGTTGCAACCAGCCCCGCAGGTTTGTTAGCTTCAGACCTTATCACGTCAAATGCGTGATCCAAATGCATCTGCTCCAATAGAGGCACCGCCGCTTCATAAGGGCTGTTGCTCGCCATAACTAAAGTTGCCCGGCCCCGCGCGTCTTGTAAAAATTCCGCCAGACCTTGCGGCACTTCTAGGGGGCATTCGCCACTTAACATATAACGCCGCGTGTCCATGAAAGCCTGTTGCCACTGTTCAGGCGTCAGGCGTTGCCCAAATGGTTCCATCAAACGCACCACCGCTTCCCAATTATCGGCGGCGGGTACCATATCGCTACCCGCTATGTGCGCTTGCACCCGGCGCAGGTAGTCGTTCGCCGTCTTGGGATCCAACCAGTCGGCCACCCGACGGGCATAATACAAATAGGGCTCGTCCCCTCGGTATAATGTACCGTCGAAATCAAAAATCATTAAAGGCTTGGCCACCATCATTCACTCCTTTGTTGAACGCGCGTCCGTGTCACACGAGCCATGAGACGCAGTATAATAGTATATCAATGGGAGACGAGGACGAACTAGTGCACCAACATTCATCACATCACGCCACGCACGCTGTCCGGCAATTAACATGGGCGCTCATTCTGACTCTAATCATCTTTATTGTTGAGTTTATTGGAGGACTCGAAAGCCATAGTGTTTCGGTGTTGTCCAATGCACTTCACTTACTAAGTGATAGCGGGGCAATGGCTCTCGCCTATTATGCCGCGAAGGTCCAGGCCCATCCACCTACCGCTCGGCTCAGCTATGGTTATCGCCGCAGTGGCATTTTGGCTGCACTCATTAACGGGCTAGCACTGGTCATCTTATCCACTCTCCTTATCGCCGCCGGCATTTACCGCCTCATTCGCCCCCAGACTGTACAGGCTCCGGTGATGGTCTGGCTGGGGCTTTTGGCATTGGTGTTCAATGCCGCCATCACTCTTTTGCTCATACGCCATGAGGAACACGACCTCAATGTGCGGTCAATGTTTTGGCATGCCGTAAGTGACGCTGCCGGGTCCTTCAGCGTTATGGTGTCCGGTCTGTTGATCCTGTGGACCCATTGGTCGGGTTTTGATCCCCTCTCCGGCATTATCATCGGGCTCGTTCTCTTTCGCGCCAGCGTCGCCATTACCCGTAAAAGCATTGCCATTCTCATGGAAGCCACCCCCCTTGGCATTGATCCGGCTGCGATTGAAGCCTCTTTGCGATTAATTCCCGGGGTCGATGATGTGCACCATATCCATGTCTGGGCATTGGAGTCGGGATATAATGTGCTTTCCGCCCACGTCCTCACAGGCAATATGTCTCTGCGCGAAGGGCAGCAATTACTCGCCACCCTCAAAACACGACTCACGACAGACTTTGCCATTCACCACGTCACCATCCAATTGGAAACCGACCATCATCCCCATCCGGATGACGACTGCATTCACCCTTCGTCCTAACTCAAAGAGCGTGCACGTTTTGCGCCATTCTCGCATACCATACACGAAAAGGGAAAAGAGGGTGAGGAACCGTGTCCACACCCAACCAAGAGGACTATTTGGAGGCGATATGGCGCCTGACACAAGAAAAGGGCTATGCCCGAGTGTCAGATATTGCAGAGCGCTTGCATATCTCCCAAGCCTCTGTGAGCAAAATGATTCGGAAGCTCAAAGAGGATGGGTGGCTTGACGTCGAACGCTACCGAGGTCTTGCCTTGACCGAGAAGGGGATGGCAGAGGGACGCCAATTGCTCGCCCGCCACCAAATCCTGGAACGATTTCTCCTCCATCTTGATATCCGAGAAAACGATGTAGTGGAACACGATGTGGAAGGGATCGAACATTATTTCAGCACCGAAACGCTCGAGCGCCTCACGGCACTTGTCGCGTTTATCGACAACAACCCCGAATGGTGGAACAAATTTCTCCAAAAAACCCCTCCTGCCCCCAAAGCCTGAGACTTTTGCTAATATAATACGCAACGACCCTTGCAGGAGGCAGACTGAATGATTTCCCAACCCCGCCGGAGAAAACCGGCTCCCGCTCCTTGGGCGGCCCTGGCGATTGTTTTTGCCCTGGTTGCGTCCGCCTGGCTCAACCGTGCGCTATCCTCACCCCACGCCCAGGTGGCCGTAGCTCGCCAACAGCGTTCTCATCGCAACATCCCTATTGTCTACAGTGTCGAACCGGTCAACACCCCGACCCCAACCTTGCCCTTCGCCATTGGCGAAACCTCAGGTGTGCTTTGGGACCTCAATACCCATCAATTGTTGTGGCAGCTCAATGCCCATACACCCGGGCCCATGGCTTCCACCACAAAACTCATGACGATTTACCTGGCATTAAAGGAATTGCCGCTCAATAAGACGCTAACAGTCACCCCCAATGCTGCCGCCACAAGCGGGTCTGATATTTATATGGCACCGGGCGAACATTACCGCGTCAAGCAACTCTTATATGGTCTCATGCTAGCGTCAGCCAATGACGCCGCGGTGGAGCTAGCGGAAGCGATGGGTGGAAGCACCGCGCATTTTGTGAAAGAAATGAATCAAGAAGCGGTAAAGCTCGGCATGCACGGCACGCATTATGCCGACCCCGACGGCCTTTCCCCCCAATCGGTAGGGACCGCTTGGGACCTCTCCATCATCGCTGAACAGGACTTGCGCAATCCTTTGTTCCGAAAAATCGTGGATACTAAAGAAGTCTCGCTCCCCCACAATCCCATTGTGCGCAATCTCAATGGTCTTCTTTTTATGGATCCAGAAGTGACCGGGGTGAAAACAGGCTGGACAACCGCCGCAGGCTTTAACCTCATTTTTACTGCCACCAAGATGATCGACGGCCACCGCGTGACCTTACTAGGGGTCATCTTGCACGCACAAGATGGATTCCCGCCCGAGGACGCCGATGCGATGAAAATTATTCAGTGGGGATTTCACCAAGTGCAGCTACAAATGACTCCACCACGGCATCCGGTATGATTGATCGGCCTGAATCGGCACCCACGCTGAGGGAGCCCACCCTTGCGCCACCACCCGGCCATATCCCACCGTTTGTCCTTTCGACCAATGGTCGCCCAGGTTCTTCCACCGAAATTGAAGATGCGCTTGTTCTCCCGTATCATAAGCCCCTAACGCCTGGGTCAGTGAAAAACTCTCGATCCTCTTCCCAAAGCTCGTAGTTACCAGCGCGGTTGCCACTGGGACCTTAGCAGGAAAAAGCGGAGTCCACGGCACATGAAATGCTGTATTCATCAACTGAGCCGTGTCCGCAAACATCGGATTGAACGAGGGTTCCCCTAACACAACGCCATAGATCGTCAACGGTTGGCCATGCAGCCGTTTAGTTGCTGCAAACACTAAACAGCTACCCGCCCAAGGTGTCCAGCCCGTTTTCACCCCAATAGTTCCCGGATACTGCCAGAGCATTTGATTTAAATTAGTCAGCTCACCAAACGGTGTACGCTGGGTCTTTGTTTTGACCAACTGCCGAAACGTTGCGTTTTTCATCGCCACCGTGGTGAGCTTGATTAAATCACGCGCCGTGGAATACCCCTCATGGCTCACCCCATCTGGATCCGTATAATGCGTCCGGTTCATCTGTAACAGCTTAGCTTCGCGGTTCATGGCCGCGACAAACTGCGTAGGATGGTTGTCCGTTTGTGCGCGTGCTAATGTCCATGCCGCGTCATCTGCCGATGGTAACATCAACGCCCACAGCAAATCATGCACCGTGACGACCATGCCCGTACGCAAGGGCACCTCGCTATCGTCTTTCAATAATCCCAAACGGTCATTAACCGTTTCCTGACGGTTAATGGTCACTCGCTTGTTGAGCGGCATGGCCGGATTCGTTAACGTAAGATATGCCGTCATAATCTTGGTCGTCGACGCAATGGGACGCTCAATGTTTTGCCCCTTAGCAAACAGCACAGGACCTTGCGCGGCCTTCATCTCACAACTTCCTGCTTGCGTCGACCATTTCTCGGGGTCTTTAGGAAGCCTGACATCCTCCCGAGCCCGTGGCGCGATGGATATCGGATGGACCTTCACCAGTTGGGGCAGCGTAAAGGCAAGAGCACCAACACCTAGAATCCCTGCGCTCCATGCCCAAAATCGAAAACGCGGCCGATACCTGCGCGGCCGCTGTTTGAGCCGAACCCTTGGCATTAGCCCCTTGCCCCTCCAGACAACGACTCAAGCCAGGCGCTTAAGTCCGCCATTTCCTCCGCACTGACTTCATGCGCCATCGGATACGCATGAAATTGCACGTGCGCCTTCGCTGCTTCTAATCGCTTATGTCCCACTTCACCCAGCGCATAGGGTAAGACGCCGTCATGCTCTCCATGTCCCCAAAAGACCTGCGCGGGGCCTTCGTGCAAGATCAAATGGTCGGGGACATAACCGCTCAAAACCACTACCCCTGCCAACAGCCCTTTTAACCGGCCAGAAAATCCCGCGGCCATGGCCATCACAGAGCCTTGCGAAAATCCTCCCAGCACAATGCGCGACCGGTCAACCCCAGGAAAACGCTCAGGAACCTGGCGCACCCATTGCTCGACAGCCTCCAAACTGGCAGCAAAATCTGCGGGTTCCGGCTCGCGCACGTTGGCCAAAGAATACCACTGATACCCAGGACCATAGGCATAAGGCGCTCTTAAACTGGCGAGTCCCCAAGATTTGGGCAATAAGGGCGCTAAGCCCATTAAGTCTTCTTCATCTGATCCCATTCCATGCAATAACACGAGAAGAGGATACGGTTCCTCATGGGGTACAACGTATTTGGCAATTAAGTCCTGCACAGATGAGACACGTCCTTTCTTTCAACCGCCATTTAGTGGCCAATAATAATCTGAATCAAGCTCTTTGTCGTCGGCCCGGGTGGAAAAATCACGAACAACAATAAGAACACCGCCAACCCGGTAATTGCAGCGATAAACCAGAACGTTGCTGTCCATGGCGCAATTTTACGATGTTTATTAAACCGCTCGCTTAACGCATACCGCAAAGTGATAACGCCCATTACGGCAGCAGCGGTGGCTAGGAGTATATGAATCAGAAGGAAAATCTGGTAGCTAGCGTTATACTTGGCAGGCCCGCCATAAAAGGTATCGCCGACTAAAAACGTACTCAATAGATAGCTGACAAAAAAAACGGCCCCTAATGTCGCGCCCGAAAGCATAAACTTGCGGTGCACTTCCACCTGCTTATGACGAATAAAATACCAGCCAATGGCCACTAACGTGGCACTCGCAATCATGACAATTTCGTTGAATAATCCCCACAGGCCTGATAGTCCCATCCGACGGCCTCCTCACCTATTCGAGCGACTTTGCCCGCCCTTTGCTGTCCTCTATTATGACACGGTATCCGTTCTCTGCGAAAGGCTTGTCCTGCAAACTCCCAAGTCCCCAATATTCCCTAATGGAACGGTATCAAGGATAGGAGGACTTGATACCGTCAGGTCCACGAACCCCTTTGTGACAATGTTCGGCCCTTGGGTCGGCGCGGCTGCACCGACAGGCTATACCTCGGCTAACGTCTCTTGCGTCATGCGTGCATGGCTATATGGGGTCCGTTCGGTATGGCGAACTCACCTCACGCTCTCCCCTCATCCCCGGTTCAGCTTAAAGCACACGCCCATACCAAGCGCACACTGAGCAAACCGCATGGCCAAGGCATGCGGCTTGCTCGGACTTTCTGGTATTCAATTAGTGGCAAACAAGAGCGCCCCTGGTCGCGCACGGTAGTATATTCGACTTCTTACATAGATTTTTGGAATAACGAAGGCGACACCGCTTGCAGTCCCATATCCCGGGCTTCCAATAACATTTCGGCGGCCCCGATAAAGAGGTATCCACCCGGCTTCAACGAATCCACTAACGTGGATAAAACCTGTTGCTTCGCCTCTTGGGAAAAATAAATTAACACGTGCCGACACAACACCAAATCAAATTGCTGAGGATAGGCATGGGCCTCTAGGAGGTCTTGCACGGCAAAATGAATGTCTTGCCGCGCACTTTCCTCTAGCGTCCACCGCCCGTTAGGATAAATTTTCACAAATGGTCGATACGGCTCTAATTGAGCGGTCCACGTTTCTTTGGGAAATGTTAGCGTCTGAGCCTCCTCGAGCACCGGACGGTCGGTATCGGTGGCCCAGATCTCACAACGGCGACCAGCCTTGCGTTGCATCAACCAGACAGTTGCGGGTTCTGCTCCCCAAGAACAGCCTGCAGACCATACGCGCGCTTGATGGCCCCACGCGGCTTGAGCCACGACTGCATCCAAACGGTCCCAGTACGACCTATCGCGAAAAAACTCACTGACATGCACCGTCACAAAATTCTTCATTCTCCGAGCCAAATCGGGTTGTGAGGCTAATGCAGCGGCTAATTGCGGCAACGAACTATATCCCTCACGCAGTAAAAAGCCTTGCAGGCGGCGTTCCACTTGTGGACGCTTGTAACTGTGCAAGTCCCATACTAAATCGGGGTGAGTCGCCACGGTCTTGAGAAATTCATGCCATTCCTGATCTAAAAATGCCGTGGTCATTATGCATCACCTCATTTATCCACCGTCCGATGTCATCTAGCGTCCCCATCATAGTGGCTGCGCCTCGGTTCAACACCGCTTGCGGCATTCCCCAAACCACCGCGGTTTGTGGATCTTGTACCAAAACTGTTCCGCCCACTTGGCGACACGAGACGGCTGATTGCGCCCCGTCTTCTCCCATACCGGTCAAAATGGCCATACATAATCCCGCCCCAAAGGTATGAACCCCATCAGCCCCACTGTCATCTCCGGCATCGTGATATCCATCAATACGCAGTCCGGCTTCAGCGCTTGGTACTGCGCCACAGCCTCTTTGCCGTCACTGGCCTCCTCAACCGCAAACCCCTGTTCGGCTAATAGCTTTTTGAGACGCATCCGCATAAACGCGGCGTCATCAACTACCAATATCGTCATCTTATTCGTCTCCCTTCTTGACCGGGGCGATGAGGATTTCGCCAGTCAGCGTCTCACCCGTCACACGAAAGAGCGCTTCCGTCACTAAAACCTTTTGATGCACAGCGAACATCGGAAAGACACTGCTCCCTTGGCCTTGACTCACTTCGGGCACTGTCGGTTCAAACACTTGACCAAATACATTAGCAAACACATTGAGAAAAGCTGTTCCCACGACATTACCGATTTCGGCTAACGCTGACAATGAGACCTCGTCTAAAGGCAGACCAACCTCTTCCCCCATCATCGTTGAAACCAAGCGACGGCTGTTCTCGGGGGTAAACAACAAAATGATGCGAGCAGAAATTAATCCCGTCGCCTTCAAATTGACAGCATAGAGTTCTGAGGCAGGACGCGCGTCATATTTGTCGAGCAACTCTTTCCATTCAACCTCGTTCACCGCCTTGTCTTCCATCGTAAACGATAATCCCGTCATCCGACTGAGCGCGCGACTTGCTTCTTCCAGACCCGGTCCGCAAATTTTACCCCAAATGCTCATGACTTGTTCGACATTGGCTTCCATAGTGATTGTCCGTCCCCCTTCTCTGTTAAGACCAGAGCCTTTTCTGATAGACACCGGAGATCACACGTGTCTGCTGATCAGGTTGGCGCAGATCAATTTTCTGTCCCTGTTGATCGCCATTGAGCATCAAAATCAATGGGCGATTGGGCCACTCCGCCGGGACGTGATACACCACTGCCACTTCCCGTCCTAACGAGACGACCTGACCCGTCGCATAGGGTGCGACAACGCGGCCGAGTTTGCGTACAGCCTCTAGAGAAAAATCCGTGCCACCGCCGCCCATGACCCACTCCAGGGCCTCGTGCGCGGGCAACGCCTGCCCATCCGTCTGAAACACCAGCATCAGAAATGCGGAAGCCAATCCCAATAACGCTCCGCCGCGGTAAATTTCTTCCCCTTTTAATGGCGGTGTGCCGGAGCCGTCATAGCGGCACTGGTAGTGAAGAAGCGTTGTAACAACGGGTGCCGGCACCCGTAGCTGCCGTAGCGTCTGAACCAAGTCCGCCAGTTCTGCAGGCGCAAGATCCCGGACCTGCCCATTGTCTAAGCCCGGATGATGATACCCATACAAGAGTGCAGCCAGTCCATAAGCTTCCGACCACTCCGGCGCCAGTTGATCGGCTAAGCGCATGACCAGCCCAACTAAATTGGCGTAAAAGCTTAAGTACACACTACCGGCTTGATACACCGATAACATTTCAAAAGCGCGAGCATGCGCAAGAAGTTGTTCATCGCGCATCGTGCGGACCAACGCTTGTCCCTCATGCAGCCGTGCACTATCCAAGCCTCCTGGCTTCTTAGCCCATGCGGCCATCTTGTCAATCAATGCGGACGACACAATCGGTGTGGTATCAATCTCCTCAAATCCCGGCCACTCAATGGGCAACGCGGGAATTCCCCAGCGCTCCACGGCCTTAATCATATCGGCATTGAGCGCTACCCCTTGTCGCAATAGCACGCGACCGTCGGCATTGCGCAACGTATCCGCGATCACATCCCCAGGCTCTAACTGATTAATGGGCAATAAGCGCATATCCGTATCTCCTTTACTGAGTCACATTCCAGCGGACCCCCGTCGCCTATAACTGATATCGGGAGACCATTGCGTCGAGCCGGGCTGCCACCTGGGCTAACTCCCGCGACTTGGCCGACAACCCGGAAGCCGACTCCGCGACGCCTTGACTGGTACTGGCCACTTCTTCGGTTGCAGCCGCCGTCTCCTCGGAAATCGCCGCGAGGCCTTGAATAGTATCCGTCACATCAGCCGACGCTACGGCCATTTCGTGCGCGGTAGCAGCATTGCCTTGAGCGATGCGCGAAATCTTTTTAATCCCTTCATCCACCCCAGCACTTTGCACCGTAAAGCCATTGACGGTCTCGGCTAACGTGCCAATCTCATTAGCCACTTCTGATACGGCTTGTTCCATCATCTCTAAGGCGCTCCGCGTCTGTTCACCCAAGGATTGCCCGTGTTGGACTTCTTGTTGCCCCTTTTCCATGGACTGGACCGAGTGCTGGACGGTTTCTTGAATCGTTCGAATGAGCTCACTCACATTCTCGGCCTCTTTCGCCGATTGCTCTGCCAATTTGCGTACCTCATCGGCGACCACCGCAAAGCCCCGACCATGTTCTCCAGCACGCGCCGCTTCAATATTGGCATTGAGCGCCAGCATATTGGTTTGGGAAGCAATTTCAGAAATCGTACTCGCAATGGCTCCGATCCGTTCCGAATGTTGCCCGAGGAGGCCAATCGATTCAGCCGTGGCCTTGGTCACATCGGCAATACGCCCCATGGCCGACAAGGTGGCTTCGACCTGTTGTCGTCCTTCAACCGCGCTGCGCCGTGACGCTTGAGCCAAGGACTCCATACGCTTCGCGGCCGACTCTACAGACCCTTGGGCCGATTTCATTTGGTCTAATGCCTGCTCCCCATTTTGTACTTGGAGTTCTTGATCTTGGGTGCCCGAGGCGACCTGCTCCACAGCCGCTTTCAGTTGCTGCATGGACGCCGCGATTTGCTGCAAGCCTTGAGATGATTCGCCAGTTGCTTGAGCTGTTTGGGCAATCGCGAGAGAAATTTGCTGCGTCGCATCGGTCGTCTGGGTTGCCAAGTTGCTGAGTTCGGCCACACTCCCGTGAACTTGATGCCCCATTTCCTGCATGGCTTGAATCATCTCGCGAAGGCCTTTATGCATGGCGACAAGCGCCTTGCCCAACACATCCTTCTCACCTTTGGCCACAGGCGCTTGGGTCAAATCTCCTCGTCCCACTGCATCGGCCGTTGCTCCTGCTTCAGTGAGGTATTCAGTCATTGCTCGAAATGACTGCGCCAATGCGCCTAATTCATCACGACTTTTATAAGTGGCTGTTTCCTCTACATTCCCAACGGATAAATTCCGGGCAATATGTTCCAAATGCCGTGTCGGTTTGACCATATAACGCTGGACCGCTCCCAAGGCCAGCAACAAAAGAATCAACATCGCTCCCAAAGCTGTCCAAGCAAAAGCAATATCACTTTCTTGTTCATGAATAATACGGGTTAAGGTTGTCGCCGATTGTGCCTGACTAATAGCATTTAACTGCTGAAGTAAAGGCATAATCGCGTTGGAGGGCTGAGCATTGCCCACGGTTTGCATGGTAATGGCTTGTGACACCCTATGCGCTAAGACATCCTGGTGCACAATGGTCGCATCGTGGCGGTAAGCTTGAATTTGTGTGTGCAATTCTCCCAAAATCTTTGCGGCCTGCTTTTGGCTGGTGTTGGCATTGGCCCGATTGAAATCCGTGGAAAATTGATGCGAAAACCCTAACGCTTGGGCATAGGTTACTTGGGCCAAATTCCCCTGGTGGGGCAAATCCGCCACGAGCACATACATGTTCATTTGGTCATCGAATCCATAAAATGCCGTTTCCATGTTATGGACGGCATTGTTGAAGATACTGTCCCGTTGAAAAACCGTCTGAATTTCATGCAGGGTCTTTTCTGAGCGTGAAATGGACAGATAACTTTGGGTAACAGTGACCGCCATGAGCACTCCAGCTAAAATGCTAGCTTTCCCGGTTAACTTCATAACGCCCGAGTCCTTTCTTGTTAAGCGCTTGCCGATTCCCTTCGACAATTTCTTACACCAAGCGATTTTCGACAAGAAGCCATAAAACCCTTTTTTCAGTCAGGAGAAATTTAGGCTACGCGCCAATTTTTGTCGTTTTCAGGTGCCAGTCGCTCCATACAGAACAAAGCGCCCAAGAATGGCCCGGAAGTGACGTTCATTTAAGAACGCCGCGCTGCCTTTAGGGATTATGACCATGTGCCGCGTACTGTCTGTACCCCGTGCGGCTCTTAACTCTAGCACCACTGCTCAAGCCAGGCGCAAAGCGTCTTCGCTGATAATGCCGACTGCACAGGCAGATCGTATAAGATCGAGCACGAATCAGAGCCTTAGAGCGCCAATACGATAAAGCGACACCGTCGATGAGTGTTGCCATGGTAGCAAGAGGAATCGTTAACACATCGCGACCGGTCAAGTGAGCGTCGTCTGCACAATAAGAAAAGCCCTGTGTTATAGCGCAGGGCAAATAATCAGACAATCCTCAGCCCAGTATGCCTTACTGCTACACGGATGCATCCCAGTAGCAGCAACATCGCCACACCGCAAGGCGACTAGCCTACCATATCCATGGAAACATATGGTACGTATGCTGGCGATAGTGCGAATAAGACGAACCCATGTGACTCACAAGAGCCTGTTCCTCGATGAGAATCCGCCGACGATAGATCGCGAAGAGGCCCACCGCGATAATGATGGTCCCCACCCACGTATCTAACCCTAAACCTAAGCCCACGGCAATCAACCATCCGCCGGTGTAAGCTGGGTGGCGAATCTTTCGATACCATCCGGAGTGAATGACGGTTTGCCCGGGCGCAATTTGCACCGTGGAGGAAAAGTAGCGCCCCAATTGCGTAATCGCAAGGTACCGCATTGTGATGCCAAGGGCCATCACTGCATTTCCCACAAAGGGCACCCACGTCGGCATCAGCCCAATCCCGTTCATGGCTAAGAAAAATGCGATGAGAATTAACACATACATTCCACCGAAAATGAACCATACAGATCCTTGGTCCGCCTTTGTGGTAGCGGGAAATTGTTTTCGTAGGGACCGAGCCCGCAAATTCACAATAATTTCCATGATAATCCAGACCAACCACAAGGTCCAAAAAAGGATGGAGTGAAGATTCATAAATCCCTCCGTTCGCCCAGGGTATGTTTCCTCGTCACTATCGGTGGCCCTTCGCCTCATGCGACGTCCTCTCTACCATTTTGGTCTCAGTAAGATGTCCAACGCAATCAGTTGGCCCAATAATGTTATCGCCCATATGGCATCGACCTTCCACGACAGGCCTGCACTAGGAAGACAAATCGAATCGAGGTGCTCGAATGGGTCTTTCTTCTGTGGTAAAGAGGACATGGCGAAGACCGACCGGAAAGCGGAGGAGAAACGCATCGAGTCTAAAGATTTAGGGGCCAACAACATAGTCCCTCAGAATGTTGCAGCCGCTCGAAAGTGACCTCTCAATACCTATCGCGTAAGCTGAATGTATCGGTTGTACCTCAAGAACACATCAATACAGCCCGGGAATCCCGGGCTGTGAGATTTATTTGGCTTTAAAGGTATGACAAGCCGTACTCGCCATATTCTGGGCCGGCGTATCACCCATTGACGCTGCTAAGTGTCCGTGGTTTTCCGATCCGAATGCCATGCGCGCCCCATCATCAGCCGCTGTATCAGCCGTGATCAGGATGCTGTCGGCCGAACACGTGTCATTTTTTGCCCAAAAATAGCAGTTGTTGACCGTACAACGTACATCAACGGATGCCATCGACTCGCCCCCTTCTTGGAGAACCAGTTCACTGTGATGTCTGGTCTCAATGCTTAAGGTCCCCCGGGGCATAACACGGTATGCAAGCATTAAAGGTTTGGGTTGGACGTTTGCTGCAAATCTAAAAACCGTTCTTGAAGGTCGGGGTAGGCACTTAACAAATCGGCACTTTGTTCGGCTAATTGTTGCCCCTGCTCAGAATCCGCCGTGCAAGCCATTTGCACCGCTTGTTCCAGAACATGGATAAGCCCCATCATGCGTTCATGATTTTCGGCTCGCTCCATGGTCCATGCATGGCTTCGCAACAAAAGTACGGGGCGATGGTCGTTCAACCCGGTGAAATATTCACCCGCTACATCTTGAAATCGATCCGCCACTTCATCCGCAATTTGGTCGCATTTCAAGGCGATTAATGCCACATCACCTGACGAACCGGATTCCACATATTGCCGTATGTCATCTAGGGCCTCTGGTGTCACGGCATCGAGATCCCACCACTTGGCGCTTTGTCTTCGCAACTGCCGTTCCCCCTTACTGGCGTTCTTTCATGCCCAGTCAACCCATGTCCATATTTATATAGATGAGAAGACGTCACATCGCCGAGCAATTGTTGCTCAGTTTGTACACGATCATTGATACTATAGCAAACTTCTAGGGAATTGTCGGGATAATGAAAATCATCATCATTTGGCCATACTAATTAGAGTCGGTGATTCCCCGCCCGAGCTGATATGATAGAGGAAGAATCCGTGCTTCAGGGCCAAACGTAACGGAAAGGATGGAGGAAACGTGTCCATAGGATATTGGCTGCTCTTAATTGTCATTATTGTTCCTGCCTCTTGGCTCGTCGCCGGTCTTATTCTTTGGGTGTTGTTTGGCGGCCGTTCTGACCCTCCCCAGTTATTTTAAGCCAGGCCCTTCTTCACGTGCGACCTACTCTTCTCGTACCTCCATTGATCCATAGGTCATGCCGTTTGTGTATAAATCTATCTCCTTTGGTAAGAACGCCGAAGTGAATTTCTCCACACCTCAGAATATATCCCTCATCATCCCGTCCGTTTGTGTGGGCTCACCGCGGGTCGCACACACGATTTCCCGAGAATTCGCTCGCGGCTTTTCGTCAAGCCATTTTGGAGCAAGCTGATGGTATCGAATGCGATTTACATCTGAGCCGCGATCACGAAGTCGTCATCATTCATGATGGCACACTCACTCGCACGACGAATGCCCAGGGGCGTGTCAATGAGCGGCGATGGGAAGAATTACAAGACGTGGAACTCAAAGGCCCAGGCCATGAGCACCTTTGCCGCCTTGAAGACCTATTGGGTCTTAAATCCCCCATCGCCCTTAATCTCGAACTAAAAGACCGGTCACTGACCTTGGTCGATGCGGTGTTGGACAAAATTCACCGATTCGGAGCGTCGCACCGGGTATTACTTTCGTCGTTTCACCACGCTTCACTCCGGTATGCCTTTGAAAAGGATCCTGAAGTCGCACGCGCTGCCCTCTATTGCGGCCAACTGCTTGATCCCGTGGCCGTTGCTCGCACGATTCCTTGCAATATATTGCATATGGACTGGGAATCCACCCATAGCGAAGACCTCGGTACGCTCAAAACGTGCCACATCCAAACAGGCGTATACGGTCTTTGCGACTCTCAAGATTATGAACACGCCAAGCGTGATGGCGTAAACGCCGTGTTTTTGGATAACCCTTTATGGGCCCTCCCGGAAGCATTCCCTTAAAGAGGTTGTTTCTTGGGCCGCAACCGCGTAATAAATACGGCGCCAAATAGTGCGAGCCCTTCCGCACTCCAAATCCATAGCCCCGGTACCGGAACGCCGAGCAGTGACAACGACACCATAAAGAGAACAATGCTGCCTCCTGCGGCCAGAAAATTTCGGGCCAATGGCGTGTCTAGTCCGCCCCATTTCCACTGCAAAAGACTACCGGCCAAGGTGAGCAGAAAGCCAACCCCTACGGAAAGAGTCACCATCGCAAATAACAACGGATTAAACTGAAAGTGTAGCGGTAAAAGCCGGTGGCTTTCTAACCCGTAGATAATCATCACGGAGATCAAAATCGCCACCATTTGTGGAGGCTTATACAGACCGCGCACTTTATGCGGCAAACTTGTCGGCCACATATTGGCGGCTGTCCCCAACAAGATTAAGGCAGTAAAGATACCTTGGTAGGGCAATTCAATGGCCTGAAGAGGCCCCATCAGCAATGTGGCCAGCCATGCCGTGGGTAAGATAATGAGGTAGACGCGAGCAATCATAAACGTCATGCCGCGCCAATGGGTAGCAGTGTGTGGCAACAAAGACGCGGTCGTGACCACTCCGGCTCCGCTAAAGGCCAATAGACCCACAAGCACCGCCACGTTCCAATGGTCCAAGCGACCTGAAACCACCATAGACAAAAAGTAGCCGTCGACCAACGGCAAAATCAACAACCGCAAAAGGTCACGCGGGGTTTTGTTCGATGGTAAAGCCATATCCATCCCTCATTCAAATCTACTCCCTTCGGTGTTTGTGATGTCAATTCTGGCTTATTGTACGCGCTCTGATTCGAAACGGCAAGACATTTCGCTCAACATCGTGCACCCGCCGAATAATCACATTCCCGACAAAACAAGAGCGCTCATAAACCTGCGCTCTTATGGTCAAACCATAAATCTCACCTCGCCCCACCGCTAAGACGATGAGTTAGGCTTGTAGTCTTGCCCCACCGTAATGATCATATCAAGATGGGGAACATCGTGATAAGGACTATTGTCGATCGTTGTCGATCCAGCAGGCCCCATATGACTGGCTAATTGATTGGCAAATCCTTCGTCGCCTGTGAAGTTCACAATCGTGTTGTGCACATGATTGTGACGATTGGCCCAAATGACTTCATTGACCGTATATCCTTGCTGTGTCAGCCATGATGCCATCTGCTGCGCTTGCGTGAGGGTGTCTGTTCCACTGCGCACGACAAAGTGAATACTCGCTTTCTCGGCTTTCGTCCAGGGCTGGCCCATAAGCAGCTGTTGACCTAACAACCGCTCCCATTTCGTATTATCGATCCAATAATCGAGCATGACATGCATATATGGATCCATGCGTGTAGTGGGCGTCCCAGGAATCGTTGCGAATTGCACGTCCGACAACGACACATGCCGTGCCACCAATGCCAATGCCAACAACTGATTGTCATGCAAATTCGTATACACGATATCCTTGCGCAGCTCCAACGCAATTTGGGGCAATTTCGGCAAGTTCGCGGGTTGCAAAAGCTTGTGCATAATGGCTTTAATCACTTCTTGTTGTTGAAATGAGCGTGCAATGCTCCCCATCGGCTCATGGCGAAAACGCGCAAATTCTAGGACTTGCTGCCCATCCAAATGTTGCAAGCCCTTATTTAAATTGATATCCAAGTAATTGCCGGTCCCACCGTAGTGCATGGGTTTTGGCACGTACAAGGTTAATCCGCCAATTTGGTTGATAATGTCTGCAAAGTTCCACATGGTCGTTTCCATGTAAAAATCTACAGGAATATGCATCATCTTTTCGACTTCTTGTACCGCCAGCTTAGGGCCTCCAAAATAGTTAGCCTCATTAAGCTTGGTATAACCAACATGGGGAATGTCGACCAACGAGTCGCGTGGAATGGATAACACGCTAACCTTTCCCGTCTTTGTGTCCACACTCACTAACAACATGGCATCAGTGCGGTCACGCACCTTAGGATTGGTCACGTCCTTGCCGTTAATAATGCTAAGGGCATTACCTAAAAGCAAAATGGTCACACGCTGTTGACCCAAGGCATAGCTTTTATTGAGTGAACTTACCCGCGGCGTGGTTAACGCATGGGCTGGATCTAATTTCCACCATGCGCCAGCAGCCAAAGCTCCTAAGAGCCCTAAAGTTCCTAACGGAAGCCACCAACGCCATTTGCTGCGCTTTTTTTTGCTTTTCGTTTGCTGCCTTTTCGGCAACGGTTCGTTGAAATTATGCACGACAACCTCCCGCGTGTGCCTAAGTCTCCGCCAAACGTGGACGCCTGCCGATAGCCAGACATTAAACTGCAAATCATTGTATCATAGGTGCCATACCGTTCGCCGTCATCTATTCATATAACGCTAAAATTGACGTAAGGTGACACGGTTTGGCCCTGTAAACGCGAAATATCCCTCTCTTATGCCTATGCACGGTTGGTCCCCATCATACGTGCGACACTGGCACCACTTGCACCCAACACGCCCGCTCTCGCGGTCCATCAAATTCGCAGAAGTAAATTCCCTGCCACTGGCCAAGCATGACGTGTCCTTCTTGAATGATAAGAGAAACCTGCGAACCCACGAGGCTTACGAGAATATGACTATCCGAATTGCCTTCCCCATGACGAAAATCTGGAAAGTTGTGTGGAACGCGCTGACCCAAGAATGCCAGAAAATCTTTTCCCACATCCGGATCCCTAATATTGGATATTTTGTGGCATTAAGCGTCGTGTTTTATGCGGCATCAAAAGTATTTCATGGCCAACCCCCTTTAGTCCCTTACCGCTGGGGCCTCTTTTTAACGATGGCTTTTTATGGTCTTCTGCTTCTTTTGTCCCACCATGCTGGCCACATGATCCTGACGTTAGGCATCATTTACGGCATCGCCCAAGGATCGTACTGGTTTGGGTTTAACCTCATGACCTTCGATACCATTGATAAAGATTCCCGCATGCATTTTTTCGGCATGAGCGGTGCAATTAATAGCATTGCTGGAGTGGCCGCTCCCTTGTTTTCGGGGTTCATCATCAGCACCTTCTCAGGTCTAGGCGGTTATCTCATTGTGTTTGCCGCCGCATTGGCGCTTTACGCAGCAGCCCTTATCGTCAGCTCAGGCGTCCCTATGGGTCCGCCCATGCATCTGCAACCCGTAACGGATAGCTGGCGTGTGGTCGCAGAACGTCCCGATTGGGCCTTAATTATTAAGACGGTTGTAATACGTGGAACCCGCGAAGGCATCACCAGCATCTCTGGACTCTTTCTCATATTTTTTGCCACCCACAATGCAGCCTTGGTAGGAATTTATACCGCTGCAACTGCTTTGGCACGCATGGCGGCTTCCTTGCTCGTGACCCGCCATGTGCGAGATAGTCGACAAATGCAAGCCATGTCCTTGGGAGTCGCGGGCATTATCGGCGCGGGTTTACTGCTGTTAGCGGGATCCTCGTGGCCTTGGATTTTTGCTTATGGTGTGCTCTTTGCACTGACTTTGCCCTTTTACATGATCCCCTCCGAAACCATTCCAATGGGCGTCATGGATAACGATCCCCAAATTACCCAAAGACGTGTGAGTTACACCCTAAGCCGAGAAGTCGCTCTGAATGTGGGCAGACTGCTCACCGTGGCCATTTTGTCCATCGGTGTACACTGGATTGCAGCACCGGTGATGGTGATCATCCTGATCTTAGCGACCTCGGTCATTCAAATCTGGAATGTGTGGGCCATGGGCCGCATTATCACTCCAGAAATCGGATAAACGGCCATAACCAAAGTCCCCAAGGGCCGATAAGCCCTGGGGACTTTGGTTATTAAGAAAACTCTGGCACACAAAATCCCTAACTCCTATCATAGCTTCTCCCCATGGCGGCGACAAGCATGGGATTTATCTGATCAGGGCTTGAGATCACTCCAAAGCGCACGCATCAGGCGGCGATACAACGCATATCTTCTCTATGCGCAGAGACTCAGGATATGAGGCCGCTTCCCTCGACCTCGCCTATTTCTTTTAGCTAAAATCCCGTAAATATTTCCCTATACTTACCGAATACAGTATATCTTAGAAAGAGAAGATGCCCCCGGCACAGGGGAAAGGAGCTTTTAGAATGTCCTTATCCGTTTTATTTGTTAGACACGGTGAAAGTGAAGCAAATCTCAATGATATGCTGGTATCCGAGCATGCCGATCCCCCCTTAACGGACCGAGGACGCCAAGAAGCTCGCATGGTTGCCCACCAATGGATGATTCAACCCCCCACAGCCATATACGCAAGCCCGCTAAAGCGAAGCATCGACACCGCAAAAATTTGGGCCGAAGAAACCCACGCATCGCCTGTGCAAATTGATCCCCGCCTGCATGAAATTCGATTAGGCGAATTCGACGGACGCCGTATCCAGGATTTGTTAGAAAACGACCGCATCCGCTATCAACTGTGGAAAAGCGACCCCGAATCCCCGCCTCGTCATGGAGAAAAGCTTAGCGCCGTTGGGACACGAATGATGTCTTTTCTTAGTGACATGAGCACTCGGTATGAATCGGGCTTTGTCGTGGCGATCACGCACGCCGATTGCTTGAAAGCTGTAACCCTCCACATATTGCAAGCGCCATGGCAGTCCGCTCGGTTTTTGCACTTTTCCAATGTTGCGGGCGTGCATGTCACCAAAACAGGATCCCGCTTCGAATTGCTGGGCCTGCCCTGTTCACCCCCCGCGCACGATGGCTCTCTCTAATGCGTGTCTCGCGGCTCGGCGTGAGCTCCATCCCTCAACTCATCACCAACACTGACGTCATCAAGATCGTAGCGTCATTCACGCTTTCAATATCCCGATACGGCCATGATTCACCCCGCATCGGGATAATGCAATGCCGCCTGCTGCCCGTCACTAGCAACGACAACATAGGCCATATTAATGAACAACCCGGTTTCTACTACCCCCGGCAATGCCTTGAGGTATCCATGTACACTGGCGGGATCGGAAATTTCTCCAAAATCACAATCCAGAATATAATTGTGGTTGTCGGTTACAAACGGTTGATCCTCGTGCATACGCAATGTACTGCGACAACCCGCAGCCTCAACCCGTTTTTTGGTCAATTGCCAGGCAAATGGCACGACCTCTACAGGCAATGGAAACTTTCCGAGATAGCGGACCAGCTTCGTGTCGTCCACAATGACAATAAAGCGGGACGCTGCCGATGCCACAAGCTTTTCCCGCAATAAAGCCCCGCCACCACCTTTCGTTAAAGCAAAATCTCGAGACACCTCATCAGCCCCATCAATGGCCACATCCAGTTGCGCCACGCGAGAAAAATCGACAATGGGAATCTGGGCCGCTTGGGCGAGCGCTTCAGTTCTTTCAGAAGTTCCTACCGCTTGAATTTTCAAGCCCTCGCGAACCCTCTCTCCCAGCCGTTGAATCGCCCAATACGCCGTCGAACCCGTACCGAGACCGACCATCATACCATCTTCGACAAACTCCACGGCCCGTTCGGCGGCCATTTTTTTAGCCATAGCTATTCTATCCAGCACAACCCCTCCCCATTGTCCGTTATATCGGAATATATTGAAGATATTATCATAACCCTATTCGTGTAACACCCTTTGAAGCCCAAAACACATCAAATTCAGGCAAAACGTTTATTCCAAGGCCTAAGCGGTGGGCCATAAAGGACGGGCGCACCGCTTAGCGCTATTCTCCAAAATCATTCAAACACACCTTGATTGCACCGGATCGCTTATTCCATAGTGCTTGAAAAGCCTCACGGTATTCACGCACGGGATAGATATGCGTCACAAAGTCCTCTACCGGATGCTCCGTTTTATCCAATAGCGCTAACGCTTCGCTAAACAGATCACGCTCTTGGCTCCCATAGCCAAAAGTGCCAAAGACACTCACATCGCGAGACCATAACGGCGTTAAATCAAGATGAACCTCCCCTGTTCCCCCAATTAATAGCATTTGCCCGCCAGGTGCTGTGATTCCTAGCGCGTCTTGCACCGAGGAACGACTGCCAGCCGCATCAATCACCAAGTCAAATCCCGAAGGCCGCCACACCGGCGCGTTCCACATGCGTGGCGCCGGAGAACCGGCAATAGCTGTGATCGCCTCATCCTCCAAACTCTGTACCACCTTAGCCCCTAGACGCTGAGCCCACTGCACTTGTTGCGGATAACGAGCCACACTGAAGACCTCTAACGCATACGGTCCTTCCGCTAGCGCTAATAGCGTGAGAAGACCCACGGTTCCCGCTCCAATCACCAACACAGAACGCACTCGCGTCCAATCCACGTGAGACAACCCGTGTAACACAATCGTAAGCGGTTCCGTCAATACCGCCCGCGATGGCGGCATCAGCGGCGGAATCGCAAGAATTTGAGATTTGGGCACCCACATCACTTCACCAAATCCTCCGGGATAATCTTGGTGAAAGCCCATCAACAGGCCCAAATCATGGCGTCCACGGTAGTGACACCAATTCGGCTGGTGATTAGCGCATGCAGGACATGGCTCGGGGGATCCTAGAGCCAAGCAGGAGAGAGAGGGGTTGACAGTCACCAACGTATCTTTCACCCAGTCCCCATCATCCACAGCCACTCGCGCCACTACTTCATGACCTAACACGGCCGGAAAATGCGTCAGAGGCGCCAAGTACGGAGAACTGCTTCCTAACAGAAGCGAAACATCTGAGCCACATATCCCAGATAAGACGGGGTTAACCTTTATCCATTGACTGTTGCGTGCAACAGCAGGCTCGGTCACAGGTTCCCAGTGTAAAGACGAAACCGCACCCATTTTGGCCGTGCGGGGAAGAAATTTCTGCCGCGCCACGCGCGGTAGTGATAAATGATAGCGTAACCCTTGATAGCTCATAGGTTCACCCGACCTCGGCTCATCGTCTGACCCTCTCCCATCACAATCTTGCAAACGTCAAAAATATCATTCATCCGTGTTACGGCGTAAGTCTTCAACAAAATGAAATGCCGGCCGCTTCTCCGAAAGAGCCGCCATAATGTGAACCCATGCCTCCTCGGCCCCTTCTCCCGCCGTCTGGAAAATCTGATCGAGAAATTGGCGCTGCCCACCGCTTAATTCTTGTTCAAGAGCTTGTCCCGCATCGGTCAACGTCAATAGCCGACTGCGCTTGTCATGAATCGCGGGCGTATAGCGAATCAGCCCGAGCTCAACGAGTTGCTTTAAGGGGCGATGCAACGCTTGCTTGCTCACTTCCAATACGGTGAGCAGTTGCTGGATCGTGAGGCCAGGAAAGTGGCCCACAAAAAACAAGATCCGGTGATGCACCCGCTGGAGATGATAATTCGAAAGAATCTGATCAGGTTTATCCGTAAAAGTCCGGTAGGCCAAATAAAAGAGCACTAAGATTTGATTTAATTCGGCCTTGCGATGCTCATCCAACGGGTTATCCTCCAATCTGCCATTCAATGGCTGCGTTGCTTGCGATCTGGGAATCACATCCTGACCCGTTCATGATAGCACAGCGCCACTCGCGTCTAGAAAAATCCTGCCGAGAATTTAGGTCAATTATATTGACTTAATAAATGACGATCTCTAAGATAAAGGTCAATGACATTGACTTTTTAGAAGGAGCGACTTACCATGACAACACCTTACACCGTTGGCCGTTATCTCCTTGACCGCTTAGCCGAACTCGGCATTGATCGCCTCTTTGGAGTGCCCGGCGATTACAATCTGAACTTTCTTAGCCAAGTCATGGAAGACCCCGTGATTGAGTGGGTGGGGAACCGCAATGAACTCAATGCCGCCTATGCCGCCGATGGTTACGCCCGCATCAAAGGTATCGGAGCCCTTATCACCACATTTGGTGTGGGGGAACTCAGCGCCATCAATGGCGTCGCCGGATCGTATGCAGAACGAGTGCCGGTAGTGGCCATTACCGGAACACCTGCTACATCGGTGATGGCCGAAGGCCTTTTAGTTCATCATTCGTTAGGCGATGGTGAGTTTCAACATTTCCTGCACGCGTATCAAGAGGTCACCGCGGCGCAAACCGTGTTACAACCGGACACCGCGATGGATGAAATTGATCGCGTCTTGCGAATTTGTTGGTATGAGAAACGCCCGGTATACATTGCCCTCCCGTCGGACGTCAGTGGCAAACCCGCAACACCGCCTCAAGCGCCGTTACTTCATTCCTCTGGGCCGTTGGCACCTCGTGATAATGCTGGCCCCCTGGTGCTCGAACAGATTCTTCACCGTCTCGCATCAGCAAAGCGTCCCTTCGTCCTAGCCGATTTTGAAGTTGACCGGTATCATGCACAAAATCTTGTTCGGACGTTCATCGAACGCACTGGGCTGCCTATTGCCACATTAAGCATGGGCAAGGGCATTATTGATGAAACGCATCCTCAATTTGTTGGGGTGTATCATGGAGCACTGAGCAGCAATGAACTTCAAGAACAGATCACCGGTTCGGACTGTTTGTTACTCATTGGCGTGCAACTAATCGACACCATCACCGGAAGCTTTACCGATAACATCGACTTAAGCACCGTGATTGACATTCACCCTCACCACACCCTCATTGAGGGGATGCGCTACGAAGGAATCGATATGTTGTGGCTGCTAGATGCCCTGACCCGGCACGCGTCCCAACACCCTATGGCGCATAAACCCAATCCAACCACGGTCCCCCCTATATTGCCCGCCGACATGGAAGGCCCCATTACTCAAGAGCACTTTTGGTCCCGATTTCAACAGTTTTTAGCCCCCCATGATGTGCTCATTGCAGACCAAGGCACGGCTTACTTTGGTGCGACTTCTCTCGTCCTGCCCCCTGGTACCCGCTTCATTGGTCAACCTCTTTGGGGATCGATCGGGTTTACCTTACCCGCTCTACTTGGGACGCAACTTGCTGATCCTAAGCGTCGCAATATCCTACTCATTGGAGACGGGTCCTTTCAACTGACGTTACAAGAGCTTTCCACGATTATCCGTTGGCGTCTGCACCCGATCATCATCCTGATCAACAACGATGGCTACACGGTTGAACGCGCCATACACGGCCCCGAAGAAGCCTATAACGACATTCCCATGTGGAGTTATCACGACATCCCTCGTGTCTTTGGCGACAGTACAGCTCTCACACGCCAAGTTGCCACGGTGCGCGACCTCGATGAGGCCTTGGCTGCTGTGGACCTAGCGCGTGACCGTCTCGTCTTTTTAGAAGTCATGATGAACCGCATGGACGCGCCCGATATCTTGCGCCGTTTAGGTCGTGCTATGGCCGCGCAAAACCGCTATTAACCCCCGTCCCAAAAAGCCCCCGCAGCGTCGGCGCGGGGGCTTTATTTCCGGATGTTAACACTGAGCCGCCTCCATTGCGTCTTTAATAATGTCTTCATAACAGACCTTTAACCGCATCATCGCACAACAATAACCTGCCCTCTTTACACTGTGGCTAGACGGTGTAAAACCGTGACAACCCACTTTATCTTTGGCAGGAGGTTTTTATGAGCGGTTCCAAAAGTATGTTTGCCCCGTTGGATCAGGCCAAGTTCAGTTGGTTTCATGGCAAGTCCATTTTTACGACTGGTATGGGGGTTTTTACCGATGGTTACGATCTATCCTCCATTGGTATCGTCCTGACCTTAGCTCTCGCTTCCTTTGGTGTCAAAAGTCTCACAGGTCTTGAGTCCTCCATGCTCGCTGGGTCGGCCCTTGTCGGAGCCGCCATTGGCGCTATCGTATTCGGGTTTTTGGCCAATAAAGGCCGCAAGGCGTTTTATGGGTTAGATGTTTTGATTATGGCCATAGCCGCCTTAGCCCAAGCGTTCGTCACCAATATTCCCGAACTCATTATTGTGCGGCTGATTTTAGGCATCGGCGTAGGAGCAGACTACGTGTTATCCCCTCTCATCATGGGCGAGCACGCTAATGCGGCCGATCGGGGGAAGAGCATTGCGTTAGGGTTCGGCATTACCTGGGGCCTTGGCGCCACATTTGCGGCCGTTCTCTATCTGGCCCTCCAAGCCTTGCATGTTCCGCCCAACCTCATCTGGCGCATTGTCTTGGCCGCCGGCTCGGTTCCCGCAGCCTCTGTGATTTATTTGCGCCGGAAAATGCCTGAAACTGCCCGCTTTTTGGCTCGCATCGCAGGGGATAGTGATGGCGTCGAAAAGGTAGTGGCACAAGTCGCCGGTACTCACGAAGCATGGCAACCGCAAGGACCTGTACGTGATACACATACCTTATCGTACTATTTCGCCCATCAATGGAAACGCTTTGTCGCGGCAGCGACTCTCTGGTTTTTGTTTGATATTGTAGCTTATTCGGGAATCTTGTTTGGGCCCTCCCTGATTGCCAAAGGCATCGGTCTTTCGCCTGGGACCTTTCAATTAGTGATGGAGTTTGCCTTTGTCGTGCCGGGCGGGATTCTCGCGTTGTTGCTCATCGACCGCTGGGGACGCAAACCCCTACAGGTCTTGGGATTTATTGGCATGGCACTCTCGCTCATGGCCTTTAGTCTCTACCGTACGGAAGCCGCCGCCATCCCTCTCATCGGTCTGATGCTCTATGGCTTGGAAAATTTCATTCAACAAGCCGGGCCCGGTTCGGTTTCAGCCTCAGGCATTTTAGGCGTGGAACTGGCGCCGACGAAAGTCCGCAGTTTGGTCCAAGGGCTTACGGTGGCATCTGGACGACTCGGCGCGTCTTTAACCGCCTTTGTGTTCCCAGCCATTTTCAAAGCACTCGGTGAATCGTTTGCCATTGGATTCTTAGCCTCTATTGCCGCACTGGCCGCAATCATTACCATGGTGGCCATTCCCGAAACCAAGAAGCAGTCACTAGAGGTCAATGCCCAAGAGCACATGACGGATTCTCTTGACCTCGAACCGATTGCCTAATGCCTTCTAGTCTCCTGTTGAAGGCCACAAACCTTGTATCAAGAAAAAACCGCCTGATTGCTAAGGTCTTCTTGGACGAAGACTCTTGCATCAGGCGGTTTTTAGGATGGCCAAAGCCTTGGTCCTGAAGAAATGCCGGCGCGATATTCTACCCAAGACCCGCACGGCTTCTCCGCCACCCTCTTTAGATAGAGCGCGCCAAGCGGTCAAGAATTTCAAATTGCGTCGGATGTGGAAACGTCATATGGCCTAATTCTGCGGGGGTTAGCCCTAGGCGCACAGCCATATGAGCAGCGGCTGACAAGGCCGCGGCATCAACCCCAACGCCATGAATGCCGACAATTCTCCCCGTGGAACGACTCACCACGAACTTCATGAAGCCATCCAGTTCGCCGGCAATCTGGGCCCAAGCCTCTGTGCCCATTGCCCGCGTATACTCCTCGACGGCCATCCCACGCTGGGCAGCTTGCGTGCGGGTCAAGCCCACCGCCAACCCTTCGGGACGAGAAAATACGGTTGTAGGCATTTCATGCGGGTTAAAGCTGTCGTGCATATCCTCTCCTAACATAATATCTTGAGCAACGATTTCACTCATCCGCACGGCTGAATGAAATAACATCGACAACCCGTTAACGTCCCCCGAAGCATAGAGGTGTGGGACATTAGTCCGCATGCGCTCGTCTACCGTAATCCCATGCCGATCATAATAGACACCCGTTTTTTCAAGGTGTAGCGACGAGGGGATGCTTGGCACACGTCCTACGGCGGCCATCACGCGACTCGTTCGGAACTGGATAGGCTGCGCATCTTGGACCTTGTGGCCTGAAACCACATATTGTCCGTTGTTTTCGGCAATGGCTTCGACCATTACCCCCGTTACAATCTTTACCCGCTGACCGACGTGTCCCCTAATCGCCTGCACCAAATCCTCGTCCATGCCTTGCAAAATTGTCGGCGCCATTTCGATAATGGTGACGTTTACCCCTAAGTCCGCCAACATTGACGCGCTTTCCACGCCGATATATCCTCCACCCAAGATCACCATATCCGACGGCAACGTGGGTTGAGTATCGTTCCACGCAAATAAGTCATGATGGTTCCACGTCAAGTCAAATCCCGGAATCGATAATCGTTGGGCCTCGGACCCGGTAGCAATAATAATATCTGTAGCAGAGGCCACAAATTGATCGTGGTGGTCCCAATCGTCGACTTGCACTTGATAAGAGTCCGTAAACGAGGCTTGCCCGCGAATGACCGTGAGGTTAGGCGTCTTCGCAATCTCTTGGGTATGCTGCTGGTATCGTCTGGTTTGTACGCCGTCTTTGTAGGCACGAATCTTGGCCCAATCCGCCTGCACCCTTTGAGCGTCTAAGCCGAAGAATCCGGCGCGGGCCACTTGATTCCATAGAACTGTCGCCTCACGCACTGATTTCGAGGGCACGCAACCCTCATAGAGGCAATTACCACCCAAATTTCCCTTTTCATCGACCATCAATACCTGTCGGCCACTTTGGGCTAATCTTAACGCAGCGGGATACCCTCCTCCGCCGGCTCCAATGACAATCAGATCATAGTGCGATTGCATCACGTTACCCCCAGTTCTTCCTCGCGAATGCGAGCGTTGCCTTATAATAACGCGACAAAATGGTGTGAATACAGGACAATATGGTCCTTCCTCGCAAGACCATGGTTCCTGTTATGGTGCGCATCTGGTCCTATTCCCATCAGTCTTTTGGACAATGCATCCGGAATATTGACCCTAAAATCACCTTGGTGCAATGTTCCAGAATAAAACCGCTGACGACACGCACAATGACAAGGATTGGATAAGCGGGGTAAACGTCCCGTGACATCTACGAAAATCCTTAGGAGGTGCATCCGTTGAGTCAGAATGTCTGGGAAATTATCATCGATGGCCAAACCATCACCGGCCGGTGATCTGGGATGACGGTGTGCCCATTGGGGAATCCTCGTGTGTCTCGTGCGGTCACTGCGTGACCGTTTGCCCCTGTAACGCCTTAATGGAAAAAACTATGCTGGGCGAAGCCGGCTATCTCACCAATATTCCGCAAGAAACACTCGAGCCCATGATTGAGTGGGTGGAAGATGTGGAACCAAGTTTACCTCCGGTTTTTACTTTATCCGATATTGAATCGGCCATGCGAAAGAGTCGCATTAAACGAACCAAGACCGTCTGCACTTATTGCGGGGTTGGCTGCTCTTTTGACATTTGGACCAAGGGCCGCCAAGTCCTGAAGGTTGAGCCAAGCCCAGAAGCTCCGACTAATGGCATTTCCACCTGTATTAAAGGGAAGTTTGGCTGGGACTTTGTGAATAGTCCGCAGCGCCTCACACAGCCCCTCATTAGACGGGGGGATGCATTCTACGAAGCAACGTGGGAAGAAGCGTATCGCCTGATTGCCGAGCGCATGCTGCAAATCAAAAAGCAGCACGGGCCCGATAGTTTTATGTTTATTGCGTCGTCCAAAGCCACGAATGAAGAGGCCTACCTCTTACAAAAACTCGCCCGCCACGCAATCGGTACGAATAACGTCGATAATGACTCCACCTACTGCCAAGATCCCGCCACGTACGGACTTCGGCAAACCGTCGGGTTCGGCGGCGATAGTGGATCTGTGTCCGATATTGCCCAAGCCGATATGGTGATGATTGTGGGTTCGAATACCGCCGAATCGCATCCGGTTGTGGCCACACGAGTCAAGCGCGCCCATAAGCTTCATGGCCAAAAGTTGGTCGTGGTCGACATTCGCCGCCATGAAATGGCGGAGCGCGCCGACATTTTTGTTCAACCCAACCCCGGTACCGATGGCGTATGGATTCTTGGTATTTCTAAGTATCTCATCGACCAAGATTGGATTGATCACGACTTTTTAGCCCAGTGGGTCACCGGATTCGAGGACTACAAAGAATTTCTTGCTCCGTATTCTCTCGAGCACACCCGTACCATCACAGGGGTGCCTGAACAGACCACGATGCAAGTTGCGTCCATGATTCATGAAGCCCATTCTCTGTCCATTTTGTGGGCGATGGGCGTAACTCAGCATCGTGACGGCTCCGAAACTTCTTTGGCCATCGCTAATTTGCTTCTCTTGACGGGAAACTTTGCCCGCCCCGGCACCGGCGCTTACCCGCTGCGGGGCCATAACAACGTACAAGGCGCTTCCGATTTTGGTGCCAAGCCGCATTACTTGCCCGGTTACCAAGACCCAGCCGACCCGGAAGTACGAGAACGATTCAAAGCCGCGTGGGGCAAAGAATTACCCAAAACCCGCGGTATCAACAACCAAGAATTAGCAGGTGCCATATTACAAGGCCGCATCAAAATGGTCACTGATGGCAAAGCCCATTTGGTCGCCTTAACCATGTCCGGCATGAGCCAAGTAGACGCCAAGTATGACCTCCATATCAACAACGGTCAATTGTTGGAGCACTTTCACGAAGGCAACATGACCTATCAGTCTGCTGGGATCCGCCACGTCGTTCCTGGGATGTTTGTCGAAGTGTCGCCTGAGCTAGCCCATGAGCGGAATCTACAAGATGGCACGATGGTACGTCTGGTATCCCCTACGGGATCCTTAACCGCCCCGGTGCTCATTACTAACCGTGTCAGCGGCAAAGCATTGTATGTGCCGATGAACTCGCTAGGTGAGGGGGCAGTCAATAACATCACCGGAACCGGTATCGATACGCGGACCAGTACGCCCGCGTATAAAGAAACGCGCGCTTATATGGAAGTCGTTGACCCGCAAGGATTAGGCCGGAGCCCATTGCCGCGGCGTAATTGGCGATTTAAGCATCGCCATCCTCAGCGCGGGGTTAACGTCGCAGCCAAATGGGCACGCCGAGACTATATCCCCCTAGTGACCGCCCAAAAACATCTTGGAACGGAGGAAACGCTCAATGGCACAGCCCACAATTAATGTCATCACAACGAAAGCGCCTGACAACCACGCACCCGTGTCATACGATCTCGAGCGTTTTGTCCATGCGCTCAAGTCTGCCGGGGTCTTAGACTTTGTCACGGGTCTCTTGGAGCAGCGCGATTCCATACTGCATCTGGTGATTAACGAAATTAATCAACCCGGCGTCAAAATGGCGGTAAACAATATGGAACAGTTGGCCGCTTTTATCGGCACGATTCCCCAAGAAACATGGCACGTTGTCCTCATGGCCGCTGCGAATGGAATAAAGAGTATGAACGACCCAAAAGCTAGCACGCAGAATGAAGGCATGGGAATTTTTCAACTGTTGGGCGCATTGAAAAATCCGGAAACCGCCCGTGCCGTGCGAGTCATTTTAGGATTTCTGGAAGGCTTTGGTCGCGCATGGAGCTCGTCATCGAAAACAACACCGTAATCCCCTGGCGCCTATGCTACACTATCCGCAGGAACATTCTAGCAATAAGGGGGCACAGGTATGAGCTTTTTCAAATCCCTGAAGAACATGGCTGAAGGCCAGCAAGCCACTAATATGCCTGATCATCTTTGCAATAGTTGCAATGTCGCCATGCAGTATCACGGTCCGCATGCGCTGCGTACGGGCGGCATGAACCGAGGATGGGGTGTCGCCGCTGATTTGCTCCTGGGCGCACGTGATGAAACCCTATTTGATCAAATGACAGAGAAAAATGTCATTGTGCACGTCTTTGTCTGCCCGGAATGCGGCCGCATCGAAATGGTCAATGATCCGCGGCGCGGATTTTAATCGGAACGCACAAGGAGCGGGGATTCTCCCGCTCCCCTTAGTACCAAAAGCCCCCACACGGATCCGCCAGGCGGGAGCCATCATTTTTCCCCTTCACAGAAAAAGATCGTCTATCCTGCGAAGTTTAGGATATAATACTATCACATGGTCATAAATTCGATGGCAGGAGGAAAAGTCATGACCCCTCAACAAGTTGAACGCCGTAAGAGGCAGTTGATTGCAGAATACTCAGCCATTCATGCTATCCACCCCGGATCGCTTACGACCCCTGATCCCACACTGGTATATCATCGCCAATTAGTCGCTTTTCACGTGGGTCTGTTTCACGGCTTAGTGTCATTGGCTAAGACAGACGATGATTTTCGTCAAGTCGAAGAAGAGCTCAACACCATCAAAGGTCTCTTGCCCTATTACGATACTCGCCCTGCTGTCAGCGTGTAACAAACTACGTCTTAGGGCGCTATGCGCCCGTCCGTTAACGCCTCAGAATCGAATGGGAAGACAATTAGGGGATCGGGATTCAAAAGAGCCAAATCTTTGCCCTCGTAAGGGGTCGCGTGTAAGAAATGCTGGATGACTGCTAAACGCGACCGCCTTTTATCGTCGGCTTTCACAACAAACCACGGCGCATCAGGATGGCTCGTCCGCGCAAACATGTGGTTACGGGCTTCGCTATACGCATCCCAATGCTTAAGGGCCTGCTCATCCATCGGACTTAATTTCCAGCGTTTTAAGGGATCTTTTTTTCGTTCCTCCAACCGTGCCTTTTGTTCCTCTTTATTAATATCTAAGTAATACTTGAAGATTTTCATGCCGGACTGATGGAGCATTTGCTCAAAAAACGGTACCGTCGTCATAAACTCTTCATATTGCGTAGCCGTGCAAAATCCCATCACCTTTTCTACCCCGGCGCGGTTATACCAACTGCGATTAAACAGGGCAAGCTCTCCACCAGCCGGCAAGTGGGACACATACCGCTGAAAGTACCATTCCGTACTCTCTTTATCTGTTGGCTTATCCAGTGCGACCACATGCGTTTGCCTAGGATTCATATGCTTGGCAAAGCGCCGAATGGTCCCGTCCTTGCCTGCCGCGTCCCGCCCTTCAAAGATGACTAAAATCTTGCGCTGATGAGCCACCACGTCCACTTGTAGCTTAAGAAGCTCGATTTGCAACGCTTTCAACGTCTGCGCATACGTATCGGGTTCCATGTGCTCCTTATCTTTATTCGAACCTTTGGCTTTATTATGATGTTTTCCCACACTGTCGCCCCCTTCTTATTGCCACACTAACACGAATCTCTCCCGAAATCCATGCAGCCTCGCGGTCTAGGGGGTATGTGATATATTAGATAGGGGGGTTTGATGAACTTACTAGCGGCAGGTCTCGTGAGTGCGTCGTCGTTTTTGCATTTGGGTTGGAATACTGCCGTCCGATCAACCGAGGGCAGCTTGCGGTTTGTGTGGATCCTGGTCCTCTCTGGAGGCCTGTTTGCTGCTTTAATCACAATAGCTTTAGGGATTCCTTGGCATTTACAAACCGTTTGGCCGTGGGTTCTCGCCACGATTACCATCCATAGCCTATATTTTTCCTCTCTCGCCCAAAGCTATCGGCAAGGCGCGTTGCAAGACGTCTATCCCGCTGCGCGGGGCACGGGCATCGTCTTGAGTATTCCCCTAGCATGGGGGCTGTTTAGACAAGTACCCGGGCTTTGGCCTCTTGTGGGTGTCTTGCTCATTGCGGTGGCAGTCATCGTGCCCGCATTTAAAACCCGCTCCACGCTCCGCACACTAGGCTGGGTTTTGAGTGTGGCGCTTTTTATTGCACTTTACTCTGCAGTTGATAGCCATAGTGTCCATCTCATTTCGCCTTGGCCTTACATCGCTTGCCAATATCTCGGAACCGCCCTCCTATTAACTCCCTGGGCTCTAAAGACAGCCCCTTTAGCCTCACCCAAAACAGCCATACTGTCTGGAATTGTGAGCGTCGTCTCCTATCTTCTCATTTTATATGCCTATCAGTTGGCCCTCGTTGGCCCCGTTCTGGCGTTGCGGCAAATATCGATTGCCTTCGCCCCCGTGATGGGTTGGGCCATTTTAAAAGAACCGTGGCAGCCCCATCGTCTGGCAAGTACCTTCCTTATTTTGATAGGCGTCGCGTTGATTGTCCTTCACTAAATCAACATAGCCTTTTGGGACTGGTGAAGGCGCTACACATGTGCGATGATAAAGAGCAAGTGAGAAGAAGTCCCGGCATTTCACAAAAATTAATGAGAATACCAGGATTCCTACAAAATTTAAGGTAGGAGGGGTACATATGAAGGCCGTCGTCGTCACCGCCTTCGGTGGTCCAGAAGTACTCCGGGTCGTCGATGTCGCCCGACCCGACATGAACTCGCATCAAGTGCTCATCAAGGTTCACGCAACCAGTGTCAACTTTGCCGATATTAAAGCCCGCTATGGCCAATATCATAACGCGGGGACCCCCCCGTTCATACCAGGCTTAGATGCTGCAGGCACTATCGAAGCCGTAGGGTCGGAGGTGACCCGATTTCGACCGGGTCAACGGGTCATCGCCTTCCCTGCAAATGGTTCCTATGCGGAATATATCGTCGTCGACGAAACCCTAACATTTGCGCTTCCCCCTGAAGTTGACTGGGATACAGCTGCAGCCTGTCCTTTAGTAAGCTTTACCTCATATGCTTTGCTCCATGACGTTGCACGTCTAAAGGCTGGTGAAGTGGTGTTTGTCCACGCGGCCGCAGGCGGCATCGGCACGGTGGCAACGCAATTGGCCAAAATTCTAGGAGCGGGCATGGTCATTGGCGCCGTCAGCCGCCAAGAAAAAATTGCAGCAAGTTACGCGGCTGGCGCTGACCACGTGATTTGCTACCCCACCGAGCCTTTTGCCGAACGTGTGAATACTCTTACAGACGGCCATGGCGCCGATGTTATCCTCGACTCCGTCGCCGGCCCTATCACGCAACAAAGCCTGTCCTGTTTAGCGCCCTATGGCCGTCTTGTGGTTTTTGGCAATGCTAGCGGGGAGCCCGGCATTGTGCAGACCACCGATTTACACGCGAGCTGCCGTTCGGTGCTAGGCTATAGCCTAGGCACCACGCGTAAAAACCATCCCCATCTATTACAGGTCATAGCCTCGCAAGTTCTGCCCTTGATTGCCAAAGGCCGCCTCAACGTCCCGATTGGCATGACAGTGCCCCTTGCCGATGCCGCTATAGCTCAGCAGTGGGTCGAGAACCGACAAAGCACCGGCAAGGCCATCTTAAAAGTCGTTTCCTAACCCGTTCGAGGCGCGCAGGGCTTGTGCGCCCCTCGAACCATACATTTTGTGGTCACAGTACCTTCCTGACATTTCCCATCAACATGAGCAGGAGTTTTCATGTCCAAAGCGAACTCTTCTAAGTACATATGGCAACATGCCGTGAAAAGAGGAGCGCTTGCCGTGAATATCCGTGCCATTCCTTTTATCCTATCCACTGCTATGATATTACCGTTGATAAATGTCAAAGTTATGGCCGCGACTCCGTTGGCGTATGCGGTACCGATAAAATCATTGCCGCATACGGGATTGCCATCCACGCCTTTTTACCAAAGTGAGTTGCCCACCTTGGAGCACTCCGCATCCCAAGGAACCGTGCGCAACGTGACAATCCTGGTGGATACCCCAAGGCGCGCTGCATTATTGCAAAATTACGCCCGCGCTGTCAGCACCCCCACCTCGCCTTTGTATCACCACTTTCTCACCCCTCAAAAACTGGCGCAAGAATTCGGGCCGTCACCTAAAGCCTTTGCGCAAGTGATGCAAGCCGTCAGCGACGCCGGTTGGCAGATTATCCACCGGACCGCATTAACCCTAAGTGCCGAAATACCCGCCCATCGTTCAACGTTAAAAATTCCCGTCGCTCGGGATTTGTACGCCATTGATGGACTTTCTCCAGTCCACATCATCACCCCGCACGCGACCCTCGCCAAGGCGTGGACGCACTCTCCCGGCCATCTCGTGACCGTGCGTTCCGAGACGTCCACTAGCAATCTCACATCTTATGATTTCTCACAACCGCCTACTCAAGTCGAGTCCGTGACGGCGAGCAATGGGGACAGCATAACTGTAGCTAATGCATCAGGTCTTGGAATTCCCGATATTGCTTCCATGGCTGGGTTTCCATCGTTTCAGGGAGTGATTGACGGCTCGGTGGTGGGACTCGGGGGAACCAGTTTAGCCGCCCCATTAACAGCCGGTTGGCTTGACGATCTTGAAACGGCTGATGGCATACAACATATCGGCCTCGGTAATATCAACCCGCTGCTGTTTAACGCAGCCCAGGATCATCCGCAGGATTTTATGCAAGCCTTATGGGGCAGTAACGGATATTACAGCGTCACTAGTTCCGCCCCCGGTTCATGGAATCCCGTAACGGGTTTGGGTGCCCCCAACTGGGATCAGTTAGCACAAGTCTGGGATCCGCAGTCGACGTCTGCCAGTCAATTGCAATGGACGCATGTCCCCTCGCAAGCAGTGGCCGGCATTCAACAAATGTGGACCTTAAAGGTCCTTAATGGCCAAGGCAATCTCGTATCCACGTTTGCGAATACGGTAACTCTGACCAGTTCCGATACTCACGCGCATTTCCCCGCCCAGATTACCTTTACGAATGGCCAAGCCCAAGTTCCTGTCACGTTCGAGTCGCCGGGCACGCAAAGCCTCACGGCCTTTGGTCCCCACGGCGCCAATATCCAACCCGCGACCGTCTCCCTTTCTGTGGTGCCCGCTCCTACGATATCGACGTCTTCAAATCCGGTCGTCGCCCAACCCATCACGGTCACCGTGGGATTTTCATCGTCATCTGCGGCTCTATCCTACCAGTTTTGGATTCGCAATCCTCAAACCGGCTTGTGGAGCGCGCCACAGGGCGGATTTTCCTCCCGCAACACCTTGCATTTTACCCCTGTTGTGCCTGGTCGCTACGATCTCATTGTTTATATCCAAGGACTCGGCTCCTCACCTGTAACGTTCTCCGATACCATTAACGTCTTGGCTCCCAAGAACACGCCCATGGTGTCTGCGCTACATCTCAGCGGGCCTTCGGCTTTCGCGTCCCGCGGCCAATCCCTAACCTTAACCGCTCAGGCTACGGACGCGAACGGCACGCCCCTTTATCAATTCTGGCTGTTAGCTCCTAACAAAGGATGGGAAATGGTTCAAAACTATTCGCCTCAAAACACTTGGACCATTAGTAATCTCCAACCGGGATCTTATGTCATTGCTGTCTACGCGCTCGATGGCCAACAATTTGCGCAGCATGATTTCTCGCAAGCCTTTGATGCGACGACCGTCATCAACGTGGACAGCCACGTCAACTTAACCATCTCTTCAACCAATCCTGTGGCCTTAGACGCTCATGCATCTGGGATCTCGAATCCCGTTTATCAGTTCTGGATTCAAAGCCCCAACGGTCAATGGCACGCCAGTGGAGCCTACGGAGCGGGCACGGACCTCTTCCAACCTAATGGATCAGGCACTTATACCATTGTCGTCTACGCCAAAGACCTGTATGCTCCAGCCACCAGCGCATTCGCTGTTAGCACCTCCATGACCTTCACAGTGCCCGCAAACTAAAAACGGGCCGGCATCCCAACTATGGGGCCCGGCCCTTTGCCGTTATGATGGCAGTGGACGCCACTGCAATCCGGCCTCCATCAATCGATCCTGGCTGCGCGGCCCTTGGCTGCCAGCAGGGTAAACTTCTGGTGGGGTATTGGCCCACGCTTTCAAAATAGGGTCCACAATCCGCCATGACTGCTCAACTTCGTCCCACCGCGGGAAGGCGCTTTGTTCCCCACTGAGCACATCTAAGAGCAATTGTTCATACGCCGAATAATCATGCTCTCCAGCCTTTTTATACGGCGCACTCAAAGTCACTTGTTTGGTATCCATTTCCAGGCCGGGTTTTTTCGCAAACATCACGAGGTCAATAGCTTCATCGGGTTTCATCCGAAAGACTAGCCAATCCGCCAGGCCCGCCCCAAATAAGTGGCGCGGAACGGGTTTGAGCTGAATCGCAATTTCAGCGTAATCTGCAGCCAGCCGCTTACCGCTTCGCAAATAAAATGGAACGCCATGCCATCGCCAGTTATCGACATGGAGTTTCAATGCCGCATACGTTTCTGTCTGGGAATCTGCGGCAATTCCGTTTTCTTGAACATACCCAGGAACGGCCTGGCCCTGAGTCGTTCCCGGCCCATATTGACCTGCCACCGCACTGTCCGCTTCCAGAGCGCGCCTCGAGATTGCCTTTGCGCAAATAAACCCGAGCCAGCCAAAATCCTGCAAGCGTAAAAGGATACAGCACTGGACCCATATTGTCTTCACGGTAGCGATAAACGAAATCTTGGTGTAGCAAGGTGGCTTCAATGTGTTCCAAGGTCCTAGCAAACACCGGATCGTCCACCCCAACAAACCCATAAAGCGGCATCGTTAATAAGGCCGCATCGACATGGCGATGATGTTTGCCCTGCGTAAAATAGGGAAGGCCACTCTCTTTTACATCTTGCCAAAGACTGTTCGCCACCCGTTCCGCCACCTGCCCCCATGTCTTCGCGGTTACAAGATCTTGCATGGCCTCTTTCGCTAACGTTTCACCCACTTTGAGAGCCACCCAGCACATCAGTTGGGAATGTGTGTATAAATCGTCCTCATCGCGAAATTCCCACAACGAAGCATCCGGCGTCTTCCAGTACTCGGCAACCCATGACACCAGTGTCAAAATTGCCCACCAATATTCTTTAATAAAGGTCTGATCATGCGTCTGCCGCCAATATAATAAGACCACCCATAGCAAGTCGCCCTCAATGTCCATCTGAATTTGATCACTGGCTGCATTCCCGACACGGACGGGCCGCGAATTTTTATACCCCGCCAACCAAAGCAACTCACGCTCGCCTTGACTCCGTGTCCCATCCACGCGGTAAAACGGCGCAGCCAACGGTTTGCCCACTAAATCCACAGTATTTAACATGAATTCAATAAAACGTCGGCACGCTACCGGATCACCGGCCAACAACAAGGCTTCTGCTGCATACGAAGCATCACGGACCCAGACAAACCGGTAGTCCCATTGTCGACCCGCTCCCACAGCCTCCGGCAGCGATGTGGTCGCGGCCGCTAATAACGCTCCATTTGTACGGTACATGAGGCCCCTAATCACTAACATACTCCGGTTAAATGCCTCGGGGTGAGGTCCGTCATAAGGGAGCAGGCTTCGTTGCCAAAACTTCCGGGTGGCATCTTCGACGTTTGGCGCATGAGCCAGCGGTTCTTGTAGCCAGATGCGATCTCGTTCGTAATCTTGCCCATAGCGCAGAACTACGACAACTTGCCCTGGGCCAATTTCCCAATGATCCCGACGAGCAAGTTTTTTCATCGGCCCTTGAATCGTCAAAACTACCACTTCAGGTCCCGCCGGATGGCGAAAAATAGCGCCATCGTCAACGATTTCATAGGCTGAGCCCGCCGCGCCAAAAGAAAAAGTCGGACGGCAAATCAGTGTTAACGGAATATCGGCATCCACAACCCTCCACAGCGCCGCACGTCCAATGGGGAGAAAATCCCGCAGTTGTGCCTGACCCTGCTCGGTGTGGAAAGTTGTGACGACAATATTCGTGTTCTCGCCATAGACTTGTTCACTCTCAAAATCATCGCGGGGCTGGATGCTAAAAAACCCGCCCCGGGTTTTATCAAGCATGCGGCAAAAAATCGCATCACTATCAAAGCGAGGAAAGGGCAGCCATTCAATAACCCCGTCGGGGGAGACTAAAGCCGATGTATAACTATTGGACAAAAACCCATAAAACAACGGCTGAGACACGATAAGCGCTCCCTTCTAGGCGCATTGCAATGCGGATATGTCTCGCTATACACGCGCCTCTTTTCTACCTTACCGCACTTCCTCGCCAGAAGATACCAGTGTCCGGTATTGGCTTTACGGCTAAAATTCCATGAAGTATAGCACACCCATGATACAATGATCCCACAGCACTACGGACTAGGAGGCCTCATGAGTTCACTCAGACACCCCACCACCTGTCGTTACCATTTTTTCATATACTGCCTTTTGGACGACCATGGCAACCTTGCTCACTAAAGACCGTCCGTTATGGGCTCAAGGACGTATGATTGCCATTGTCAACCCGCATGCGGCGTCGGGACGGGCTCTACGTACATGGGAGGGGCTTAAGCGCGTGGCCGATACTTGGCACATGTCTTTAGCAACATGGCAAACAAAGCGTCCTAAGCACGCGACGCAGCTTACTCAACGTGCCCTTGAGCTCAATGCATCAGCGCTTTTTGTTATTGGTGGAGATGGCACGCTTAATGAAGTAGTCAACGGCCTTATGGCTAACCGGAATCGCCCGTTACCGGTCCTGATTTTAATCCCCGGAGGAACGGGTTCGGACTTTAGCCGGACGCTCAAAAACGCCACATGAGGTTCGAATTGCCTATTAATATGTCGTAACATCTCTTGGGTGCGGCTTAAGGGCCCCAAAACTCCAACATACCGAGGCTGAGACCGTAAGGCCAAGTCTAGGCAGTGTTCATCACGGTCTTGATGATGGTTCATGATTACCCAATAGGCATGGGGCCAACGCTCGGCATCGACATGCTGCGCATCTTGATTCACCCATTCGACGGCTTGCGGGAAGACTTGGGGATTATTAAACATTCTGCGCGGATCCAACACACTGACTTCAAAGCCGGCTTGTTGTGCCAAGGCGACCAACGGTTTGACGTCATGTCCGGCCCCTGTTACCACCACTTTTTGCGGCGGCGTCAAATGGTCTAAGACCCATCCCTCTCGGACGACCGTTTGACCTTCTCCCACGGGCACGACAGAAGGCAACGGCGAACCTGAAAACGTCGTAATAACGGAACCCGCCTGTAAAAACCTCTCGGGGCCGTTCAGCTCAACACCATGGGCCTTGATGGGATCTCTAATCTCCATACGTCCTTGATATTTGCCCTTGATAGACGCCACCCCTATCTCCATCTCTGCCGCATAGACACCTTCTTCTAATGGTTCCAGCGCCTTAAGTCCTGGCATAGTCCGCACTAAGACAGCCGGATCCATAAAAATATCACCCCTAAGCCATCGGCTGGCAGCGCATCATAGCCGTCCGTGATGATCACCACATCGCTCCGCGTCGTCGTATGCGTTTGCAAGATTTTAGACAGCGCCCGGGCCGCCATGGCAAATTGCGTGCCTCCTCGTAAATCGTGGGCCATCTCAAACACAGCTTCATAGGCATGCGCCTGGTTCGCAATTTGTAACGCGGCCGTCACATTAGTGAGACGGGTGCTGAAAATGACCACTTGCAGCCGATTTTTTGTGGCCACTAGCGCATGCAGAAATTGAAAATACATGGCCATAAAGCCATCCATCGAACGGCTCGCGTCCCACACAATCCATGTCGGACGCATGGCCGTGCGCTGGGTTTGGTGCCACAGAGTCATAATTTCGGAGCGCCCCCGGTTCTTGCGCAAGAGTCTCGACAAATTCCACAATCGACCACGACGCGCATCTCTTCTACGGTAAGCTCGCATGACGTGTGGCGGCACCGCCAGTAAACGTCGTCGCCATAAATTATCCACGACGGTATGTGTGGGACTTTGGGCCCCATGGACTTCCTCGTCACTGGCTCGACCACTATGCGTCAACACGGTACGATTGCTCATGGTCAATGAGAGAGACATAGAGGCGTCAATCCAACTGACCCAAGTCCGTCCTTGTTCGGGCAAACCGATGCCCGACAGCCAGCGGTCACCGAATGGCGCTGCCGGAGTGATCCCCGCTAAAAAAGCGGCAAAATACGCATACGCCCGGTTAAATAACACCCGTTGCTCAGGCGATGAAATCCAAAGGGCCGACAGGACCGCATGCACACCAGGAAGCGAAAAGTCTTGGGTTAGCGCCATAGCCCGGGCAGCCAAGACCACATCTTCCACACTCAACGAGAATCCCCACTTACGTAAAGCCCGCGCAAACACCCCTAGATTCTGAGCCGCCCTATCCTCATCCATGAGCAATTTCCTGGAGAATGGTGGTTACGGCCTGATGGTCCGCTTGCCCCATATCTTCACGGTATTTCAAAACGCACCCCAACGTCCTCTCGACAGCCTCTGCCGAAAGGGTCTCAACCCCAAGAACTTCGAGCGCAGAAGCCCAGTCCAATGTCTCGGCCAACCCAGGGGGCTTTTGCAACGTCTTCGTTCGTAGACACTGCACATAGCGGACGATGTGCTCCGAAAGGCTAGGATTTAACTGCGGCATGCGTTCACGCAAGATGGCCATTTCCCTTTCATAAGTTGGGTAATCCAACCACTGGTACAAGCACCGTCTTTTCAGGGCATCGTGCACATCGCGTGTGCGGTTCGACGTCAGAATCACAATGGGACGCTCGACCGCTTGAATTGTTCCGAGTTCCGGTATGCTAATTTGAAATTCCGAAAGAACCTCTAGCAAAAACGCCTCAAATTCATCATCACTCCGATCAATCTCGTCAATAAGCAGGACAGGCGCCGGCCCATTGGGACGAATTGCCGCATAAAGGGGCCTTTTGAGCAAGAAATCCTCGTGATACAGCGATTGTTCGAGGGTATCGCGGTCATCTCCATCCAATTCGCGAATGCGAATGTGCAAGAGCTGCCGCGGATAGTTCCATTCATACAGCGCGCTTTCACGGTCAATGCCCTCATAGCATTGCAAACGGATTAAGGGAACGTCCAACATTTGGGCAACGGCTTGAGCCAGGGCGGTTTTCCCGACCCCTGGCTCTCCCTCTACAAAAAGTGGACGCTCAAGCGCAATGCTTAAGAATACTGCCGTGGCTAACGCAGAGTCTGCCAAATAATGCTGTGCGCGCAAGCCCGCTATGACATGGTCAACACTTTGCGGTTTTCTGCCCATAGCGCTCAGCCTTGATTACCTAATGCCGCAAGCGCGCGCGTCACATAAACACGACATAGATTGGCTTTATAGCCATCATCATCGTCGTCAAACGACTGGTCACTCGCCACCTGTTCGGCGGCCTGCAATATGACATCACGCGTAAACGTCTGACCTACCAGCATCTGCTCGGCACTAAAGGCCCGAAACGGCACCGAGCCTATGCCGGTTATCGCTATACGGCAGGAGTCAACCTGCGCGTCCCTTAGGACAACCCATGCAGCAACGCCAATGATGGGATAGCCTGAAGCCAGATGAGGACGTTTGAGATATATGGACCGGGCCCCTTGAGCCATTCGTGGAATGCGAATCGCTGTCAGCACTTCACCTGGGGCCAATGTCGTAATAAAAGGCGCTAAAAAAAAGGAATCAATATCTTCCCGCCGCTTTCCCGCCGGTCCGGCAATCTCCAACTCAGCCCCCAAAGCTAGTAGGGCTGCAGGCAGATCAGCGGCCGGATCCGCATGACATAAACTGCCACCAATGGTCCCTCGGTTGCGCACTTGTAAATCCCCAATGACCCGCGCTGCTTCGGCAACAAGCGGAGCGGCCAAAGCCACTGATGGATCACGGACAAGTTGCACGTAACGGGTAAATGCCCCAACCCGAAGTTCGTTATCACTTAAGACGATTCCTTGCAACTCAGGAATCTGGCCAATGTCAATAAGATGAGACACGGTGGATAAGCGCAGCTTCATTAAAGGCAATAAGCTATGGCCACCTGCTAATATTTTGGTATTATCCGGGTCTTCTTGTAACCACTCAATGACGTCTTGGACAGAATGCGCATTCCGGTAATCAAATGGCGTCGTGAACATGCATGTGACCTCCTTTGGACGCAATAGCCTGCCACACCTTGCGAGGGGTTAACGGCATCGGTAGATCTTGAATCCCAAAAGGTGCGAGGGCGTCCATGACCGCATTCACCACGGCAGGGGTGGAAGCAATCGCCCCCGTTTCCCCCACCCCTTTAACTCCTAAAGGATTGTGGGGTGAAGGCGTTGTCGTATGTGCGGTTTCAAATTTCGGAAAGAACCGCGCTTTAGGCATGGCATAATCCAAAAATGATCCCGTCATCAATTGCCCATTGGTGTCATATTCCACGCCTTCGTACAGCGCTTGCCCGATGCCTTGGACTAGCCCTCCATGAATCTGCCCCTCGACAAGCATGGGATTAATCACGACACCCACGTCATCGACCGCAACATAGCGCATCAATTCCACGTCACCCGTATCGGGATCCACTGAGACGATAGCAATGTGCGTACCAAATGGGTAGGTAAAATTTTCCGGATTGTAAAAAGCCGTGCCTTCCAACGCCGGTTCCATGCCCGCAGGCAAGCTCCACGCCAAATAGGCATCAAGCGCGGCTTCTTGAAATGTCACAGCACGTGCTGGCAATCCCTTGACCGAAAAGATTCCCTGCTCAAATTCCACATCATCTTCGCCCACTTCAAGCTTATGCGCCGCGATTTTTCTCGCCTTCGCAATCACCTTTTGATCTGCTAGATGAATAGCCGCACCCCCAACGACCGTTGTCCGCGACCCATAAGTCCCCCACCCCATGGCAATTTTGCTCGTATCGCCGTGAACCACTTCAATATCTTCTGGGGGAACGCCAAGCTCCTGGGCAACGATTTGCGCAAAAGTCGTTTCCTCACCCTGACCGTGTGGTGAAGCCCCTGTAAATACCGTCACTTTTCCGGTCGGGTGCACTCGCACCGTGGCACTTTCCCAAAGTCCCCCTTGAAACCCTACAGCCCCTGCCACTTCAGAAGGCCCTAATCCACACATCTCCACATAGGTGCTGAACCCAATACCAATATATTTGCCTTGCTGGCGCAGATTTTCTTGTTCACGCCGAAATGCCGCATAATCGACAATCTCTAGCGCCTTGGCCAATGCGCCTTAGCGTATAAGTCCACCATTCGCTCAACCAAAAACGTAGCTTCTGGGCGCCCGGCGCCCCGATACGCATCGACAGGTGTCGTGTGCGTCAGCATCCCATAGACCTCCGCCGAAGCTTGCGGAATCGCATAGGCCCCATTCACGATGAGTCCAAATAAAATGGTGGGAACACCAGGCGCTGCGGTCGATAGATAGGCCCCTAAATTGGCATAAGTCTTGACGCGAATAGCTTCGATGCGCCCATCTTTTGTCCCCGCTAACGCCACCTCTTGCACATGATCGCGCCCGTGACTGGTCACGGTAAAGTTTTCTGTACGGGTCTCTGTCCATTTCACGGGCCGATTGAGCCGACGTGCCGCCCATGATACGATGATTTCATCCGGATAGCAGGAAATTTTACTACCAAAGGCGCCTCCGACATCAATCGCCACAACGCGCAATTTATGTTCCGGAATGCCCAAAATTCCAGACATGAGCAAACGATGAATGTGAGGATTTTGGGTCGTCGCCCAAAGGGTCAGTTCTTCGGTTGCCGGATTCCATTGTGCCACCGCTGATCGCGGCTCCATGGCATTAGGCACAAGCCGTTGTTGTCGAAATTCTTGACGCACGACGACTTCGGCCCGGTTGAAGATCTCCTCCACATCCCCTCCGACTTTCCAATGAAAGGCAACGTTTCCCGCAATATCTTCATGAACTAAGGGGGCTCCCTCTTGAGCGGCAGCAAAAGGATTGGTCACAGCGGGCAAGGACTCATATTCCACCTCTACAGCATCGACCCCGTCCCTGGCTTGTGCTGGTGTCTGAGCAATGACGACAGCCACGCCGTCTCCTTGATAGCGCACCATATCGACAGCCAAGGCTGGATGAGGGGTCATTTTCATTTCGGAGTCGGGGGGAATCCACGCAGTGGGAATGAAACCCACCTCGTCTTTCAAATCAGCGCCCGTAAAGGCGGCGACAACACCCGGCATTTTAAGCGCACGACTTACATCCACTTTAACAAGACGCGCATGCGCATGCGGACTGCGAACAATCCCCGCATAGAGCATGCCTGGCAATTTTATATCATCGGTATATTGACCTTTTCCACGGATTAAGCGAACATCTTCATGCCGCTTTAGTGCACTCCCGATTACATCAGCCACTGCACATCCCTCCTGGGCATTCACAAATTAACCGATTTTCGTTTCCCGTTCCTCCGTTTGGCGTTCGTCCATAATTTCTTGCGCCCTCTGCACAGAACGCACGATAGTCTCGTACCCCGTACAGCGACAGAGCAGCCCATCGAGCGCATCACGAATATCGGTTTCAGAAGGATGGGGGTTTGTTGAAAGCAGATACGAGGCCGTCAACATGGCACCAGGCGTGCAAAAACCACATTGCAACCCATGTTTTTCCCAAAATCCTTGTTGCACAGGATGCAATACCTCTTGTTCTAAGCCTTCGATAGTGACCACTTCCGCACCATTTGCTTGCACCGCCAACACGGTGCAAGACTTCACCGCGTCGCCATTTAACAACACCGTACACGCACCACATTGTGAGGTATCACACCCGACATGGGTGCCGGTTAAACCCGCTTCGTCCCGTAAAAAATGGACCAGGAGAGTGCGGGGCTCCACCGAACGCGTGATTGTTATTCCGTTTACCGTCATCGTGACAGACACTTGGCTAATCTCCACACGACGTCCCCCAATCATGGCTATCAGATTTGTACAACTAGTCCGATGGTATCACACCTACTAAATTGAAACAATAATCAAACACGTTATTATTCAAATCGACAATCCCATCAAATTCAACATTATTCGACAAACCACGAAGGGAAGTTTAGCGTGTGAGCTTATCCAACAGACACAAAAACCGCCATCTCGAAGGATGGCGGTTTAAAAATCCAAAAGAAGTCCCACACAATTATTCGAGCGAAGCTATATCTCCCTCCGGCAACAAGGAAGATATCTGCCCCGGCGAAGCCGCCTCTACCGTCCGCAACTTGCGCTCAATCGCGCGAGAACGAGTCCGGGCCGTATCAATGGTATTGCTCGCCTCTTGCAGTTTCTTTTGAGTCTTTTCGAGAATATCGCCAAATTTTCCAAACTCCGTTTTAACCGCCCCTAAGAGAGACCAGACCTCACTCGAGCGTTTTTGAATGGCCAAGGTGCGAAAACCCATTTGCAAACTATTTAACAGCGCTGTAATCGTCGTGGGTCCTGTGACAATGACATGGTACTCACGCTGCAACGCTTCCCACAGACCCGGCCGTCGTAGAATTTCCGCGAATAATCCTTCCACAGGAAGGAACATAATAGCAAAGTCGGTCGTGTGCGGAGGATTGATATATTTTTCTTGAATGGCTTTGGCTTCGTGGCGGACCCGATTTTCCAACATTTTTCCTGCTTCTGCCGCCACGGCTCCGTCTCCCGCTTCTTCGGCATCCATTAATTTTTGGTAATCCTCCAAAGGAAACTTGGAGTCAATCGGCAAAAGGACTTGTTTGGCATCATCATCTTTTCCAGGCAGAAAAATGGCAAAGTCGACGCGTTCAAGCGAGTCGGCCCGTACCGCGACGCTGCGCTGATATTGTTCGGGACTGAGTTAAGAGAATCATAACGATAATGTTTAACACTAACGACAGAGCCACTAAAATTTCCAAGAGCGTCAATCGATTTCCCCTCTTCTCACGCCGTGTTGCGAATTTCTTTCAAGTATACAATGCAACCATCACGTACGCAGTTAAAGCTTCCCTCGAATACCATATAACCCAAGGCCTGGTCGCCGCGAAGAAGTATAATCAGACTTATCCGGAGCACCCGTCCAAAATAGCCAGATTTAACCGTGTGCCGTCTTAAAATGCTGTGCTACCATAGTACTAACGTTTAATAACTACCACCAATAAGGGGTGTTCGTTATGAATATGGGGTCTCCCTTACCACCCGCATTTGCTGAAGCGGAATTTTACCATATTTTTTTCGTGTTATTAGCTATCGTCGTCGCGGGCGGCCTAATTATCGGTATCCGGGCATACCGTTTAGGCCACAAAACCATAGCTTCGCCATACCCAGCGGCTCACGAATGGTTGATGCGCGGCATTGGGGCACTATGGCTTTTAGATGGTCTGTTGCAAGCGCAACCGCTCATGATTACGCGTTTCATCGGCGGATTTCTTGCACCTATGCTGCAAGGACAACCTGCACCTGTTGAATCCCTAATGAATATTAGCATTCGGCTATGGGCTATCAACCCTGTACTTTGGAATGAATTCGCGACATGGATTCAGATCGGCATTGGACTCACCATGTTGTTTGGAGCTGGCACTATTTGGCGTCAAGTCGGACTATGGACCTCATTAGCGTGGGGACTCATTGTATGGGTCGGAGGCGAAGCCTTTGGCAGCCTATTTGTCGGCGGCAATTGGCTAAGCGGTTCCCCTGGCTCGGTTCTCTTGTATATGCTTGCCGCCATTCTTCTCCTCGCGCCCGCGACTTACTGGAATTCTCCCCGCGTGGCTAAGGTCTTAAGGCTCTCAATGATTGGCTTGTGGACGCTTTCAGCTTTTCTACAAGCTTGGCCGGCTGCTGGGTGGTGGCATGGTCAAAACCTCGCTTCGTACGTCTTGAGTATGGCTTCAATGCCGCAACCTGCCATCTTTTCTGCTCCTCTCTTTGCCTGGGCTAAATTATTGGGTCAGTCTCCTGCCTTATGGAACGGTATCTTAGTCGGCGTGTTTGCGGTATTGGCTGTCTTGTGGGCTCTCAAACCACGTTCTGGGTGGACGTGGTGGCTCACAGCCCTTGTGACCTTTGCCACTTGGTGGTTGGGCCAGGATTTTGGCGTGCTTGGTGGCATGGGAACCGATCCTAATAGCGGCGTTGTGGTGTTAATCGGACTGGTTGTCTACGCACAAGTCGTGCAACTCCCCTTATTCCATTGGGTATCACACCACGAACCCGCCGTGGAGCATTCCGCGTTATGAGTACGGACAAGAAAAAACTCGTATGGCCATGGATCGCTGCCCCAGCAGCGATTGTGGCCGGATTGGCAGCCGGTCATTTTTGGGTCTCTTCGCCCTCCACGACCCTATCAGCGGCGGCTACCCAGGCATTAGCCGCCGACGGCATGACGCCGGTCAACCATGTGCCGGCCCCTAATTTTCACCTGGTCAACCAAAACGGCCAGCCTGTCAGCTTAAGTCAATTTCGCGGTAAAGCGGTCGTCATGACCTTTTTGGACCCAGTATGCTGGTGGGATTGTCCGATCGATGCCCAAGAAATGGTCGACATGAATCACCTCCTTGGGCCCAAACTAGCGTCACGTGTGGCATTGGTCGCGGTCGTGGCAAACCCCGAGTACCATAGTATTTCCGATGTCCAGGCGTTTGACAAAGAGCATGGTCTAACTCATGTAAAAAACTGGACGTATGCTACCTCATCGTCGTTGAGCACGCTGAAAACCATTTGGCACCAATATTTTGAGTACGTGAATGCCCCGAAATATGGCATGGTCCAACACACTGATGTGTTTTGGCTCATTTCGCCCAATGGGCAAGAGGAATGGCTCAGCGATCCCAGCGCACGTACGCAATATATTGGAGGCACGTCCCAATTGCTGGCCACGTACGTCGCCAAAATGTTACATGCGTCGTTGCCGCCCCAGACTCTAAAAACTTCCAGCCTGGGGCACGGGATATGGCAGCCCATGGGCCTATCATACGCCTTAAGCGCACAAAATCTTTCCCAAGGATGGGCTCTTTACCCCTATCAAGGGTATCGCGGCTTAGGTCACACCGTCAGTGGCGGTTCAACATGGCATTTTGCCACGCCCTTAGGAGAAACAGAGCGAGGCGGCATCGAGATTAATAGTCTCAATCCCTCCACCGCTTGGTTGATGATTGGTGCGTATGGACTACAACCGGACCCTATGGTCCGCGTGACCACCAACAGCGGAGCCTCGTGGAGCACTGCATGGCCGGTACCGGGGGCGATTCCCCCAGAAGCCATTCACCCTCTGGCAGCGACCTCATCTAACTCTGCCTGGATATTGGCTAATCACAAGCTTTTAGAGACACAAAATCAGGGTCAAAACTGGACCACCGCCGCATCACATGCCCCCTGGGTAAAAGATGAAACGCTTTCTGCTCAGACTGCCCAGTCGCTATGGGTCACGGGAATGGATAAAGCCAGTCACCATGTCTCTATTTGGCATTACACCCATGGTTGGCATGCAGTGTCCGTGCCGGTCCCAACCGCATGGAACGGTTTAGGGGTCGTTGCTTCAGCCCCCGAGTGGAGCTCGTCTACAGACGGGGGCATGGCGTTATCCGTCACCATTCATGGTCGTCAATCCGTCGTGTGGGATGCCACAACCAATGCTGGGGCTTCATGGCATTTGGTCTCACCCACCGCAACCATTACCGGCAACCCTGCGGCAAGTGTGCGTGCCGACGGCAACACCGTCTACGCGTTGCAAAAAAATGGCTCGCAAACTCAAGTCATCTCATGGCAACCGGGGCAGACAACGTGGACCCCTGTGGGCACTCCACTGCCGAATCAGCAAGCAGGCGTAGCATTGGCGGTGCCCTCTTCGGGCATTCTTTGGGTAATGAGCCCGGATTCTCCGGTTCCCGTTGTCTGGACAAGTACCAACAACGGCGCAACATGGGTTAAATCGGGCGCTGTGTAAAGATATCACGGACAAAACCTCATTGTGGATGGGAGGGACAACAAAGCATGCCATGGCGCGAGCGTTTGAGGATAGGAACAGGCGCTTTATGGATCATTTCGGGGCTACTCATGTTTCAGCCGCTTATCCGTAGCCCTCTGTTCTTTACCGATGTGCTAGCTCCTGTGGCTGAAGCATGGCAACCTTTTGTTATTCGTGCGCTTTTACGCACTGGGGACCGTTTGTGGCTCACCGCCCCGCACCTCTGGCCTCTGCTAATCGGGGTGGGAGAAGTTTTGAGTGGCATTGGTTTACTGTGGCATCCTACAAAATGGGGATGGCTAACGCGTCTAAGCGCGTGGATACTAGTGCTATGGAGCATCGTCGTCTGGGTTATGGGAGAAGGCTTCGGAAGTTTGTTTAATGGAACAGGCAGCGTGCTCGACGGTACCCCAGGCAACGCCTTGCTTTACGGAATTTGCACAGCCTTGTTACTGATTCCCATCGATTTCTGGGATAGCGGGCAAGTGGCCCACCGCGTCCGCCAAGCCGTGGGGTGGATATGGATTATGATGGCGGGTCTTCAAGCATTACCAGGCGCTGGATTTTGGCACGGTTCAAGGCTAGCCGAGCTGTTTGGGCTCGTTACCATGAACGGTGCTGAGCCTGCATGGCTTCAACAATGGATTAATGAGGGAGTCATGTGGAGCTTTCATGATCCAGCGCTGGTCAATTTGCTTCTCGTCATCATCATGCTAGGGCTAGGTCTAGCGTGGCTTGTCAATTGGCGTTATGCTCCCCTCGCGACGACGTTATGGGTGCTATGGATTTGGATGATTCCGCAAGCATTTGGCGCCTTGATGACCCACCTGGCTCCCACAGTGGGGATGATAGGGCCGTGGCATGGGGCCTCAGCGTATTAGGTATGATAGCCGCCCTACTCCTTATCTCGTCCGTTTCCTCGCTAATTCATACCGTGATGTCCGCATTCCTTCCCCATCAATCAGAACGGTTGCGGTTAGCCCGACTTATTTGTCGCCCCTACCCACCGTCGCCCTACACCGTCCCCTCCGTACAGAGGCTGACCTGTTGATTTTGGCCATGGGGTTTGCCGGAGGCGTGGCGTGGCGGACGTTATGGCCGAAATGGGCATGGCTTGGTCTAATCATCTCTATCATTATGACCTATATGGTATTAGCGAATACATTAAGTCGCCACGCATGGTGCTAAGGTAGTTGCACCTCCATCGTCGCGACCATTCACAGGGCACGGCGCCTAGTTTAAACGCACTAGGCGCGGTACTACTGCCTTTGGCACATTTACCCTCCTAACGAAGCATTTTTAGCGGCAATCGTCTTATGGTAGGGTCCATGTCATACAATGACCTAAGTGACCAAACTCGCCAAAAGAATGGAGTAAAGATGGCACATTATTCGGTGTTGTCACCGGGGCTACCGGTTCAGTTGACCGTCGGCACACAAACATGGCCGGCTACGGTGCGAGCTAGGCTGCCTGATCGTATCTACTTTGCGTTCGACGACCTTGTGCCCGAACTGTTTCAACATCCCCAGACGGCCACGGTACAGTGGCACAGCCCCCCATTAACGTGGCAACTGACAATTGAGGCTCAAGCCAGTCCCTTGGATGAGCGCCTTTTAACAGGTTTGTTGGTCAGCGCCCCGCGTCCCGTGGAACACCGCCAGTTCCGCCGTTTTCTATGGCAATGGCCCATCCGCATTCAGTGGGGATGGTGGCCCCGCCACGTCTTGGGGACGACCCGCGACCTCTCGACGGCCGGATGTCGCCTGCAAACATCCCGCCCTTTGCCGGATCGTCAAAACCTAACGGCTATCCTAAGTGGGCCCACGCAGGTATGGACCTGTCAAGCGGCTTTGCTGCGACAAACTGAAGAAGCCGCCAACACGTGGACCGCTGTCATTTTGTGGATGCCCGGCCTTCAAACTCCCGAATGGCAGCAGTGGATTGCGCAGCAAGGATAATCTAAACTCCCCATTCTGTTCTATTCCTTCGTCGCCCTTGCCAAAAACGGCTCGGGCGAACTTTTCCCCTTACAAATTTTGATAACCATCTACATGGAAAAAATTTCTTATGGTATCATTGGCGTTATCTTTACTAAACACATATCTTTTTGAATACTGTGTGATGTTTCACCATTTATCATTCGTTCTAAGGGCATACCCATAGGAGGCTGACCGTGAAAAAACAGAAGTGGACAATGCTCACATTGATCTGGCTCATGATGTTTGTGGCCTACCTCGACCGTATTAATATTTCGGTCGCAGGCCCGACCATTATGCACTCGTTGCACATGAGCCCCGCCGTATTTGGTGTTGTGCTGTCATCATTCACCTTCGGGTACGCGTTATTACAAATTCCCGGCGGCTATTTTGCTGACCGGCTTGGCGCTCGAAAACTCTTAGTAATTGCCCTAATTTGGTGGTCTGTGTTTACGGGCATGACGGGACTAGTCTTTTCTGCAGGATTACTCATTGTGGTCCGGACACTATTTGGTGTCGGAGAAGGGCTGGAAAACGGCGCCCAATTCAAGTTGATTGGAGACTTCTTTTCATCTGAGGAACGCTCATCGGCCAATGGCTTATTTCTCACCGCCATCGCCTTAGGGCCAGCCTTTGTGGCTCCCGTCTCCACGTGGCTCTTAGCGCAAGTAGGATGGCATGGCCTTTTTCTGTGGTTTACGGTTCCCGGCATCATTATGGCGATTTTAATTTGGAAGCTCATCCCGACCACGCCAGACGGTGGGGTCGTGCATACCGAAGTGCGAAATAAGCACGGGCACCCCGCCAACTGGCGCCAGATTCTCGGTCAGCCCGGTATTTGGCTTGTTTTTCTGGCGTACCTCTTCTTTAATATCGCATTCTGGGGATTCTTGGGCTGGATGCCCAGCTATCTCTCGCTAAGCCGGCATATCAATCTCGCGGCCCTGGGTTTTGATGCATCAATTCCTTATGTTGCAGGATTTTTCGGCCTCATTATTATTGGATGGCTTGGCAACAAAGTATTTTACCGAACCCGCGCATTGCTTGTCGCTTTTAGCTATTTGCTCTCCGGTTTCTTTCTTTACATGGCTTATAGCGCCCACTCTGTCAATTCCAGCGTGATCGGATTGTCTGTTGCTGCATTCTTTCTATTTGGCGGCTTCGGACCTATTTGGGCCATTCCCTTGGATCTCATCCCTGATGCTTTACGAGGTACATTTACCGGCTTTGTTAATTTCGGTGGGCAAATTGGAGGATTTGTCGCTCCCATTGTCGTCGGCATAATTGTCAGCACAACGCATTCGTTTGTCGGCGGATTCTTGTTCATGATTGGCGGACTCATCTTAGCCGCTATCAGCTTGATCTTGCTGCAAATGATTACCCGCCCCCGCATGGGTCACGCATATCAAGCCAAGGCTTCCTAAAGCGCAGAAGAAAGATCCGGCGGTGAAGCCTAGTTGCTCCGCCGGGTCTTTCAAACCTCTATGGAGGGCAGCGCATATCGCCCCTCTCCTACCGATCGAATTTTTTGATCCTCTGCTAAATATTCCAAATGAGCCATCACCATTAAGGTTCCAACCTTTTGCAACGGCTCCGGATAAATGCGCTCGGCTAATTCAGACGCGGATTGCGGCTTTTCACGCAGGGATTCCACAATTTGTTCCAAGCGTTGATAGCGGTGGGTACGGTATCCGGCAATGTACGCGTGCGGATTTTCAATTAGATCACCATGCGCCGGTGCCGCCAATTTGAGATCAAGCGCAGCCAATCGGTCCAATGTATCTAAGTAGGTGCGCAGATGTCCATGGGGCGGGATAATGATACTAGTGCTGTTTCCCAACAAATTATCCCCTGCCAATAACAGGCCTTGCGCTGGCACGTATACATTGACTTGACCGGGCGTATGCCCTGGAGCTTCTACGAGTATCACCCCCGGCGCAATTTCTAGTCGTCCCCCTTGAAGAACAATCTCCCGCCACTTTGGTAACGCGCGCAACCTTGTGGAAAGCAAAAAGAAATCGGCTGAATGCAGCCAAAGGTCACAATCCCACGTATCAACCGCCCAAACAGCACCCCCGACGTGATCCGCATGACCATGAGTCATATAGACGGCCTGTATATCAGGTTTTCCCAATTCCTCCCATGCCGACTGTAACACACGCGTGCCCTCTGGCATTCCATCTGCCGTATCTACAAGAAGCATCCCATCGCGGCCTTGAATCCAGTAGCAGTGGGTATGTTGATAGGGAGGAATGGTGGCCGATGGTACGGCTGTCTGCCAGACATTTGGGACGATTGGCGTCAAATAGCTTCCCAACTGATTATCCCCCCGTTATCGAAGACTTCCATCGTTGATGTATCATGCGTAGAATATATTGCGTGGGAATCGCTAGTTGCGCGGGCGCATAACGCGTTAGCGCCTCGTCAGGCGTAAACCACTCGCCCACCGCCACTTCTTGCGACAAGGCCATTGGTCCCACCTCGATATCCCACGGCACCAAAAAGAACGCCGTATCAAACCGCCTTGTGCGCGGCCCTAAGTCCGGGGTCGTAATGCGCCCTGCCACTTCGAGCTGGGAAATGTCGGGAATAAAGCCTTCTTGCTCCATCAACGTAGGCAATTGGTCTGTCTGAGCAAGAAGACGATGTTGAAGCCTCCTGGCATCAATCCCGTTAAGACGCGGCGCAGTGAGCGCCATCCCCGTTTCTTCCCATAGTTCCCGTATCGCCGTCACCGCCAATGCCGTCCAATCCTCCACGGAAAAAGGCTCATGTCTTTCCAGCAGGGGTTGCTTTCCCATCATTTGATGAAATTCTGGTGCCATCGCCGCTTGAAAGGCTTCTTGTTCAATAAACCCCGCGTCAAACGTCCGAGTGGGCAACGTCTTCGCCACGAGTTCGTCGGCCGGGTCTTGTTTGCCCCCAGGAAACACCATACAGTCACATAAATTGTACTATAAATCGAAGCGGTCCAAAGATGCCATTGCGCGATTACGCAGGAGCCGGATTTGTTGGCATTGGGGCTGGCTGTCAGGTACTTACAAGCCGTTCCCCCAAGAACCTTCTTCTCAACGTGCTTGCTCAAGAACCGAGATAGTAAATTAAGGAGAGGCTCCCACCTTCGCGGGAACCTCTTCCCCTTAAATCCTTAACCAGTCCGCACTCATCCGTGAGAGATTACGTAATCGAGTCTGAGACGAGCGGCTGATGCCATGGGTGTTTATTTCTGATAGGCTCGAACCTCATCCACCACGATGCCAATCTTTCCACGGGTATGCGTAGTCTCGCTCAAGCGGTGGGCCCGAGCAATCTGGGCAAGGGGAAATACTTGACCCACGACCGGGCGCATACGGCCTGTCTCAAACAATTGGCCCAATGCCGTAAGTTTTGCCCCATTGGGTTGCAAAAAGAACCATTCAGCCCGCACGTGGTGGGCTTCCGCTGTCGCAGGGTCTGGCATTTGCGCCACAGATACCAATATGCCTCCTGGTTTTAGCACCCCAAAACTTTTCTCTTGAACCGCTCCGCCCATTGTGTCAAGGACGACGTCAAAGTCGTGGTGCATCTTCTCGAACGACTGGGTCTCGTAGTCAACGGCTTCATCGGCACCTAAGTCCTTGACATAGTCCAAATTCGAAGCTCGAGCCGTCGTGACGACAAAAGTTTGATACGCCTTCGCGAGTTGAATGGCATACCCCCCTACGCCCCCAGCCCCCGCATGCACCAATACCCGCATTCCCGGCTGGATTTGCGCAATTTCCACCAAGGCCTCCCATGCGGTGAGTCCAGCGAGCGGAACACTGGCTGCCTCAAGAAACGTTAGTGTCGACGGTTTTGGAGCCACAAGTGATTCATCAATCACGACATAATCGCTATATGTACCCGGCCTTTCCGTAGCCGGCCGGCTAAAAACGCGGTCACCCACGCGAAAATTCTTGACGTCTGGGCCGACCGCCTCTACGATTCCCGCACTATCCCATCCTAAAATAGCCGGAAAAGTCAGAGGCAGCCGTTCCGCCAAGTACCCTTTACGAATCTTCCAATCAACGGGATTAACCGATGTGGCGAAGTTGTTTACAAGCACATCGTGAGGACCTAGCGGAATAGGCTCCATAACGGCTTCGCGAAACACTTCTGGTGGACCATACTGGTCAATGACCATCGCCTTCATTCCTCAACCACCTTTCGCCTCGTGAATCTCTTGTATTGTAGACCAAGCATGCACGATTCCCAAGCCTTTCGTTGAGTGCCGAACACCTCAAAAGCCGTGACTTTTCACCTTTGCGTCTTTTGCCGTACAATAGAACAATTAACTGACACTGAAGAGATAAAGGAGCCGTTCTTGTGACTGACCGTTACCGCTTATTAATCGCATGTCCCGACACCCCCGGCATCATCGCCAGTGTCTCCGATGCGCTGTGGAAGGAAGGCGCCAACATTACCAGTTTCGATCAATACTCCGAAGGGCTGGAAAACGGCATGTTTTACATGCGCGCCGAATTTGACGCAGCTCCCGGTACTGCTAAGCCATTAACATCGCGCTTTCAAGTCATGGCGGAAGCATACCGTATGCAGTGGACATTGGCATTAGCCAGCCGCCCGCAGCGCTTGGCCGTTTTTGTCTCCCGTGAAGATCACTGCTTAAACGAGTTATTATGGCAAACGCAGCGTGGCGACATCGCAGCTCATATTGCTCTCATCATCAGCAATCATGTCGATTTACAACCCCTTGCCGAGCGCTTTAATATTCCCTATTATCACATCCCCGTCACCCAAACAACGAAAGCCCACAGCGAATCCGAAGCCAGACGGCTGATTGAGTCCCATGATGCCCAAACCATTGTCCTTGCCCGCTATATGCAAATCCTATCAGAAGATTTTGTTTCGGCGTATCCGGAGCGCATCATCAATATTCATCACTCCTTTTTACCCGCATTTGTTGGGCCCAAGCCTTATCACCAAGCGTACGCCCGCGGTGTGAAATTAATTGGAGCCACGGCCCATTATGTGACCAAAGATCTCGATGCGGGGCCGATTATCGAACAAGATGTGCACCGTGTTGACCACAGACACCAACTCGAAGACCTCAAGCGATTAGGACGTCAAGTCGAACGCATGGTCTTAGCACGCGCCGTCAGCTGGCATGTCAGCGACCGCGTCTTGGTTTCAGGGAACCGAACCGTGGTTTTTCCTTTTTAATAAGAATGAAATCACATTCTTCCGGTGGCAAAAGCCTCTCGGCTGTGATCACAAGGCTAGCGCATGGACCAACCATTTGCGCTATTTAGTACAGAAGGAGCACCGACATGCGCACTGCTGGGATTATTGCTGGACTGGGTCCATTAGCCGGAGCCTACTTTTATCGGCGCCTTATTGAGTTAACCCCCGCCCACCGAGACGAGGACCATATTCCAGTCATCCTGCTCTCGTCCCCACAGATTCCAAGCCGCATTGCCCACTTAGAGCACCGCGGCCCTTCGCCTCTCCCGGCTCTGATTCATGCGGCCCAGACCCTTGTCCAAGCCGGGGCCGAATTCCTGGTTATGCCCTCAAGCACGACGCATGCTTACTATGATGCATTGTCCCAAGCCGTTTCCGTTCCTTGGCTCAACATGTTAGCCGTGGTTTCCGACACCATTGCGTCTCACGGCATCCACCGGTTAGCAATTATGGCGACAACACCCACGGTCCAGTATCATCTGTATGATTCACATCTCTTGGCACGCCAGATTACACCCGTTCTTCCTGATGCCACAAGCCAAATGGATATCATGAATATCATTGAGCGTGTCAAAGGACAAGATGACCTTGTAGCCTTAGGCCAGGCCCTGTATGAAATTGCCCAAAGGCCCTGGTCTGCTACGGCCGACGGATTGCTATTAGCGTGCACGGAAATCCCCGTGGTCTTTCCTGTGGCATCATGGAACCAGCCTGCTATCTTCAGCGCTACGGATATCCTAGCGCAACATACGGCCGCGTGGTCTGGTCTCTCCTAGGGGCAAGATTTCGCCGCCCAAGCGTGCGGCGCCATATTCGTTTCGGCTATAATTGAACCACGGTGTCCTCGTGCTGTTGGTCCCGTATTCGAAAGTCGTATGACTTCTTCCCTTGCATTTTCGGTCAAAGGCCTCATGGGCGTCGACCGTCTTTCCATGGCAATTCCCGAAAGGACGAATCTAAGTGCAAGTGTTTTCCGATTTGATGTGGTTTTTTAAAGAGCATCGCACACGATATCTGGTAGGAGTGGCTTTACTCGTCGTCGTCGCGCTAATTGCCCTGATCCCCCCCAAAGTGGTTGGGATCGTGGTAAATGAATTAGCTCACCACACGCTCACCCACAGACGGCTTGCATATGCACTTCTGGCCATTTTGCTATCCGCTCTAGCATCCTACGGTTTGCGGTATCTCTGGCGCATTTTGCTTTATGGAGGATCCATTCAACTCGCCACCGAGCTGCGTGACCGGCTGTATCACCATTTCACCCTCATGGCTCCGGAATTCTACCACGAACACCGCATTGGGGATCTCATGGCTCATTCGACGAATGACGTGCAAGCGATTCAAGAAACAGCCGGAGATGGCGTCTTAACTCTGGTGGACTCCATTACCACGGGAACCGTCGTGATTGCCACCATGGCGGTGACCATCAGTTGGAAACTCACAGCCATAGCTCTACTGCCCATGCCTTTGATGGCCTATGCGGTCTCGCGCTACGGCAAACTCTTGCATGAACGATTCGCCGTCGCACAAGCCGCCTTTTCCGACATCAACGACCGTGTCCAAGAATACGTATCCGGCATTCGAGTGGTGCGGGCGTTTGGTCAAGAAGCATGGGAACGCCAGCAATTTGTCCGCCTGTCGCGAGACGTCGTAGACAAGAACGTGGCTGTCGCCCGCATTGATTCCCTTTTCGATCCCACGATTTCGGTCATTGTAGGGCTGTCTTACTTTCTCTCCATCGCCTTTGGGGCCGACTTTATTGTCCATCACCAGATGAATATCGGGGAGTTGACAACATTTACGCTCTATCTAGGGGAACTGATCTGGCCGATGCTGGCCTTTGGGTTTCTCTTTAATATTGTCGAGCGGGGCAGCGCTTCTTATGAACGCGTGCAACGGTTGCTAGAAATTCCCCCGGCTATTCAAGACGCTCCGCATGCCGACACCCATGTCCCCACTGGGGATATTGTCTATGATCTCGAACGCTTTACCTATCCCACTCAGGACACTCCGGCCTTAAAACACATTCATCTCCACATTCGGCAAGGCGAAACCTTGGGCATTGTGGGGCGTACGGGCTCTGGAAAAACCACGTTGATGCGGTTGCTTTTGCGTGAATTTGACGTGGACCAAGGCGACATACGTATCGGCAATCGGTCCATTAAAATGGTCACGTTAGACGCCTTGCGCCAATGCATCGCGTACGCTCCTCAAGATGATTTTCTCTTTTCTGCCACCATTCGGGAAAATATCGCGTTTGCCCGGCCCAACGCCGCACTCGAAGAGATTGAAGCCTCAGCGCGCTTGGCGCAGATCGCCCACGACATTGAACGGTTCCCCGAAGGCTATGAAACTCTTATTGGTGAACGCGGCACCACCTTATCCGGTGGCCAAAAACAGCGGATCTCAATCGCGCGGGCATTGTTGCAAGATGCGGAAATCCTACTGCTCGATGACACCTTATCCGCCGTCGATGGACGTACAGAGGCTCAAATTCTTGAAGCATTGCGTGCCAATCGTTTAGGACGCACCACCATCATTGCTACCCATCGCCTTCGCACCATCGCGCATGCTGACCAAATTATTGTGCTTGAGGATGGCATGATCGTGGAGCGCGGAACTCATGACAGTCTCTGGGCGCAGGGCGGCCGATATCATGACATGTACCAAAGGCAGCAGCTTGAAGCATTTGTCGAAGAAGGAGGAGCAACGGTATGATGGCAAGCGAATCTTTAGATTTTGTTCCCCAAGCATCTGGTCAACATACATTAAGGCGCCTTTTGCGCTACATGCTGCCTTACCGGCGAACCGTCATCTTCGCTTTGGTCTTATTGCTCCTCGCCACAGCGACAGACGTCTTGCAACCCATTCTCATCAAGGTCTTCATCGATCGCTATCTGATTCCTCGCCACTTTCCAAAGCCTGCGATGATAGGGCTAGGTGGGGGCTACTTGGCACTGGTGGTAATGACAGCTGGATTTAATGTTGCCCAATTGCTCTTATTTCAGGTATTGGCGCTCGATGTGATTCAAACGCTTAGGGTCGAACTTTTTGACAAAGTGCAGACGCTATCTTTAGCGTTTTTTGATCGAACGCCCGTAGGCGTTTTAGTCTCCCGCTTGACCAACGACACCGAAGCGATTTTAGACATGTTTATGACGGTGCTTTCCACGTTTGTCCAAAACATCACCGTGCTCGTAGGCATTTTAATTGCCATGTTTGCTCTTGACGTCCGTCTTGCCACCTATTGCCTGGTGTTGCTCCCGGTCACCGTCGCCATCATGTTGTTCTATCGCAAGATCACCGCTCCCGTTTTTCATCGAGCACGGCAACGGCTGTCTTTGCTCAATGCCAAACTCAATGAATCTCTTCAAGGCATGGCGGTGATTCAAGCCATGCGTCAAGAACCTCGCCTGCGGGAAGAATTTGGCACCATTAATCAAGCCTACCGGCAAGCGCGATTTCGCAACACACAGCTCAACGCGCTTTTGCTCAGACCATTAATGGACGGTATTTACTTATTGGCCCTCATGTTGATCCTGTGGTATTTTGGGGAGCGTTCCTTCGCCCATGTGGTGAACATCGGCGTCTTATATGCCTTCGTCACCTATCTCAGCCGATTTTTTGAACCCGTCAACAGCATGATGCAGCGCCTGAACTTTTTTCAGCAGGCTATGGTTTCATCGGAACGTGTCTTTCAAATTTTGGATAATCCGGACTTAGCGCCCCAACAAGAAGGAGACCACCACCCCGTAATCCAAAGAGGTCAAATTTGCTTTGAAGACGTGTCCTTTTCTTATGATGGCCAAACCGATGTGCTAAAACATATCAGCTTTACCGCACAGCCAGGCCAAACTGTCGCCCTTGTTGGCCATACTGGTAGCGGCAAGAGTTCGACGGTCAACCTGCTTCTGCGCTTCTATCCGGTCCAACGCGGACGCATTACCATTGACGGCATTGACTTGCGGCACTTTAGTGATGACGAGTTGCGTCGCAAGATCGGGCTGGTCCTCCAAGATCCGTTTTTATTTGTCGGGGATGTCAGTTCTAACATTCGGTTAGGAAACACTTGGATCACCGATGAGCAAGTGCAAGACGCGGCTCGGTTTGTGCAAGCCGACACATTCATTGACGCGTTCGATCAAGGATATCATGCGCCCATTGGCGAACGCGGGGCCACGCTCTCGACGGGCCAACGCCAATTGTTGTCCTTCGCCCGCACCATGGCGATGAATCCAGCGATTTTAGTCCTCGATGAAGCCACCGCCAGTGTCGATACGGAAACCGAAGAGGCCATCCAGCAAGCGTTGGCAAAAATGCGTCATGGCCGCACCACGATTGCTATAGCCCATCGCCTCTCGACAATTCAAGACGCGGACATGATTCTGGTTTTGCATCATGGAGAAATCGTGGAACGTGGCACCCATCAGCAGCTATTGGCCCAAAAAGGCTTATATTACAACATGTTTTTGCTGCAACAAGGATCAACCGCCGCTCCCTAAATCGATGTCAACGGCCCAGACCTGAACCTGGGATTCCCGCCGTAACGCCATAGGATGAAGGTTGGTCTGAGAAACCGTTTTCTTTGTCCGCAATCTTCGCTATGATAGGGAGCACACACTTAAAAAGGAGAGGGTCGCCATTTCTGCGGAACCAGTTGATACGTTGCTCATTGTGGTGATTCAGTCCCAAGATGCCAAGGCTCTCTCAAAAGCTTTGCGAGCATTGCCCGCAGCCTTCACGCAATTTGCATCACGCGGCGCTTTTCTTGATCAAGGCAATACCACCTACATGATCGGTACGAGGGCGGAAAAAGTTCCGGCGATTCTTGACGTGGTGCGTCAATATAGTCATCAGCGCGAAGCGCTAGCGCATGGAGGCCATGTGCCTTTGCATCATGACTTCTATGCCTCTCCAACGACGGTGACCATTGGCGGGGCCACCATCTTCGCCTTGCCCGTTGAGCGATATATTCGTATAGAAGGCACCCCGAGCGCATAATCGTGTGACTTTGCATACCCAGTTCGCAGGAGGGATTTTTTCATTGTGAGACTATGGCACGAAGAGTTGCTTTCGCGTTTACCGCGAGCCCAGCTGCTAGGACAACACCGAGAATGTTGTGCGTTAAGGGGAAAGGGGTGGGGACGCAAACACCAAACCGTCAACTACGTGTTCGATTATCCTAGGGAATATCTCGCCGCCTATCATCAGTTGGTCATGGCAGAAATGGAGCGGCGGGGGTATCATCCAGATCCCGCCTGGAAAGATCCGGGATATTGCGGCCAGTTTCTCCCTCCGGTAGCCTGGAGCGACAGCCGCTGGCCTCATCATCATCCCATTTATCCCGAACATAACGCGCAGTACAAGGAAGAATGCCGCCTTAATCTTGCGGCCAAAGGCATCACGATCGCATAACCCCACGACAAATTCTGGTTCGCCTGTCCTGTATCCCCTGCCGACAATGCATAACCATGATATGATTGACATAGAGTCTTTTAACCACTGCGGTATCTACACGGCCTAAGCTTTGCCCTCAACGCATCAACGGCTCACATCACTATTTAAGAGAGGCAGGAGCGGGATGAGACAATCTAATCCAGTGCAAGGCTTCCCCTATCAACCCGCCGGGGCTTCCTGCGTTATATGATGACGACACGGTCTAAGCTTTTTTGGGGAGCTGGCCTTATCCTTTTGACGGGACTCCTTCTTTGGATATCGTCCACAGCCTCAACGACAATCCCTTCGAAACCGATATCCCCTGCTAACTTTGCAGCAGATACGCGCACTCCATGGACACTCCGGTGGGTCTCGCAGGGCATTGCGCCTAAGCTGCGCAATCATCACGGATGGGCTCCGTGGATTGTAGCCAATCCCCAACGTCCACAACAAAGCTGGTGGGTTTGGCCGGTGGTAGAACATCATCGCTTATGGTTTGGACAGAGCGTACCAGGAGGTGTGCAGTGGGTAGGCGTTTCCCTCACGGCCAAAGCGCCAAAACTACCCATTCCATGGGCCACGATGCTAGGATGGGGCCAGCAGTTTCAACATCAACAATCACCGCCCGCGGACGTTACCATAACGCCGACATCGGCGTGGACCCAAGAAGGCCCCTTGGCAGGGCCTATTGCAGGGTTTATGATGGCCATGCAACCGCGAAAAAACACCATCGTGCTAGCGATTTTGTATAAGAAAAAGATTCCAGGATGGATCGAACTCGTGAGTATTTGGCAGTGGAATAGGAAATGGACCCCGCGGTACCTTATCATTAATCCCTTACCGTCTCAAGTGTCAGCGCATGATTTATTAATGCCCCCGAACGCAGGAGTCCCGCTGGATATCCCAACTTGGGTTAAAAACACCTCATAATTCGTAGACGGTTCAGGACACGTTCTTTTGCGGCTCAACCGACTCTTTGCGGGGAGGGCGCACTAGACGCATCGCCAAACGCTTCCAACGCGACGGGAACGCCACAACCGGTCCCGATGGATGAGCCATGGCTTCCCATGCCATGCGAGAAAAACGGTTCCATGCAGGCCGTCCAAACATAGCAAAGATCACAGGGGAAAAAGCCAACATCAAAATAAATATCATCACAATCATTTTTCCATCCCTCCTGAAATAATGCCTCTTTCCCACGGCCAACATGGTTCTTACGGACTATTTTTGAAGCATCTGCCCCTATTATATATCAGTTTATTCTTTTAACAACAAAAACTTAGTCATTAATTACTATGCTCTTCGCCTTGGGTGCATAGAAAAACTCCCCCAGGTCATCTCTGAGGGAGTTTTTTCGAAGTCAGGGTCGTTTTCCTTCACGACGTCAAATATTGCTCATAGGCGATGTTCCACAACCCTTTGGCCTCCAATAGCTCACGAGGCAATTGCAGGCTTAATTGCACCACACCGGGCAACCGCGAAATCTGAACCTCGCCAGCAATGGTGGCCCGGTTTAAGATCTCATCGTCGCCCACATTCATAAAACGGGCCGCGCGCTTCACGGCATTATCCGTAGCAACATTGAGATTTTTACCGGTTCCGATAAACTGAACAGGCAGAACGTCCAACGCGGGAATAATTCCCAATGTGTGTCCCAACTCGCTAAATTGCCGGCGTTCCGCCTCGGAAAACGGACGCGCAATGCGCGGAAGATCCTCGATATTGGGCAGTAAGAGAGGGCCTAACAGCGACAAGCCTTTAATCACCTCGACGCGCACCGTAATATCTGCCGTAATATCGATACTATGTCCGGCAATTTCTCCTCGTCCCATGATAGAATGCGCATCGCCCAGGTACACACCCGCTCCATCCACCTTGACTGGCACAATCAGAACGGCCCCTTCCCGAACATCTCGGCAGTCCAAGTGGGCATCCGTGCGCGCTTCATCCAACTCCTCTTCACTGACATGCCATTCATGATGCGCCCCCACCAAAAAGTACCCAAAGTCTCCCGCGTTATGGGAATCCGGAAGCGTTCGCGACGGGATCGTGCCGATATTGCCAATGCAAGGCTCAACGCGTACCGGCAACCCTGTCAGCGCATGGGCAGCATAAAGCAAAATGGGATATTGCTGGCTCGATTCCGGCAAGGCTGCGAGATGCTTAGCATCGTGTGCATAAGATTCCGCATGATTTTGATCAACCGCCATGGACACCTGGCGGGCCTTGTCAAACGCCACGGTATAGCCTTGGCCAAAATGAAAAGGGCTGGCCTCCGCGCCACAATGCGCACAACGAATACTGCCTTCACCGATCCCGACCACCCGACTTTGCGGCCATGGCGTGCCACAATGTGGACATTTTTTAGCCACAAAGGGATCGTCCGTAAAGGCGGCCTCATTCGTTTGCATTGTACCGGAGCTCGAGGCTTCGGAGAGAACGTTAATTTTTTCGATGTAAATGGCCAGCGCGTCGCCAACTTTTGCATCCTCAACGTAAACGGGTTGCGTCACTTCATGACCACCCCGGAAATCCGGCGTAATCATGGGGCCCCAGCAACCCGGAGGCGTCACCGCTCGGATGCGGCCTCCATTTCGCACGTGTGCAAAAAATCCGGTATCCGGCCCAATGAGCCCATGGGTAAATTTTGTGACCACAACCTCATCCATAGCATTTTCCATCGTATTCCCACTTCCCCCGTCTTAGTCCCGCTGTGGCGGTCACCCTCATTATGGCCGAATTGCGGGTTCACCACTCTTGGAATCACCACAGTCCTGGCGCATATATATGCGCGATTCATCTGCCTCAAAATCGGCATCACAAAAAACATCTTCAGGATGACTCGCGCGGCATACCCACACCGCATTTACATGGCCATCCACCTGCTTAAATAGATCGCATGCCACGTTCTTGGCTGAGGGTCCCATGAGCGTGCGCCACTGAATCCCTTGCCCCACTTGGATTCGTACAAAATAACGCATTTCATCCAACCCGCCCTTTGTATCGTCTTTCTTCTACCTTAGACGAGATGCCTTGATCATTCGCACGGCCATTTGACGTGTTTTCTCTGACAAGCCGGTCCTCTTAGAACCCTAGGATTTGGTCCATTCGGGCCTAACTATGTGTGCCATCCCGATCCATACTGAGACACGCAAGATCACTGGCAAGAACCAAGAAAGGACGACTGGTCGTGTTCACCACGTTTGATGCTCTGTTGGATGCTGTCAAGGGAATGGCTCCCTTACCTGTGGCCGTCGTTGATGCTGCCGAAGCCTACGTATTAGAGGCCGCATGTGAGGCCAAAAGGCGACACATGATTGATCCTATCCTTATTGGCAATCAAGAACGTATTGTAAGTATTTTAGCATCATTGCCCGATTGTCCCACCTTCGACATTGTCAACGTCCAGAGCGATGAACAAGCCGCCGCACAAGGAGTCGATCTGGTGATGAATGGGCAAGCGCAAGCGGTAATGAAAGGCCACATTCATAGCGATGCGTTCTTACATCCGATCTTAGCCCGTCTGCGAACCAAGGAGCGTCTATCCCACGTGTTTATGGCCGAATTACCCACATATCCCAAACTACTGTGTGTGACGGACGCGGCCATCAACATTACACCTTCTCTCATGGATAAAGCACAGATTGTCCAAAATGCTGTCGACTTTCTCCGAGAACTTGGTGTCGAACAACCCAAGGTCGCCTGTTTGTCTGCCATCGAAGTCATAAATCCTCAAATTCCCTCCACCATTGATGCAGCGTGCTTGGCCAAGATGGCCGAACGTGGGCAAATTCGCCATGCTCTAGTAGACGGGCCTTTAGCGTTTGACAATGCGGTGTCCCTTAAAGCGGCACAAATTAAAGGCATTCAGAGCGTGGTGGCAGGCGACGTCGATATTCTCCTGGTGCCAGATCTCGTCTCCGGGAACATTTTGGTCAAAGATTTAGAATACCTGGCCCAAGCCACTTTAGCGGGAATTGTGCTGGGCGGGCGGGTTCCCATCATTCTCACCTCCCGCGCCGATCCTCCACGAGCACGCTTGGTTTCTGCCGCCCTCGCGGTTCTCATGCATAACCGCTCCCAAGTAACTGCCATTTAACGAGAGGTTGCCTTTCGAAAGGAGAAGTCTCATGGAATCGGAGCAACTGCAACAGTTCTTATACGATATGTTGTTGGCTCGCGCCTTCGAAGAACGCGCAGCGGAAGAGTATACCCAAGGGCATATCGCAGGGTTTTTACATCTCTATCCGGGGGAAGAAGCGGTCGCCGTCGGCACCATTCGGGCAGCGGAACCCTCCGATTATATTGTGAGCACGTATCGTGAACATGTGCATGCCTTAATCCGCGATATCGAACCCAAAAAGATTATGGCCGAACTTTATGGCAAACGGACGGGCATCAGCCGCGGCATGGGCGGATCCATGCACCTATTCGACAAAGAACATCGCTTCATGGGCGGCTATGCCATTGTCGGAGAAACCTTTCCGATTGCCACAGGCATTGGCTATGCGATTGCCTATCGCCACCTCCCCGAAGCCGTTCTCTGCTATTTTGGTGATGGAGCGGTCAATCAAGGCACGTTTCACGAATCGCTGAACATGGCCGCGTTGTGGAAACTCCCGATTTTATTTATTTGTGAGAATAATCATTACCAGATTGGCACAGAAATTCATCGCCATTCCGCTGTGGTAGACGTCTATAAGCGGGCAGCTTCTTATGCCATCCCTGCCGAACAAGTGGACGGCATGAACGTCGAAGATGTGTATCATCACACGAAAAGTGCGTTAGCCCATATACGGGCCGGGGGCGGACCCTACCTGCTAGAATTTCAAACATACCGCTACCGCGGGCATTCGATGGCCGATCCCGGAACGTACCGGCCTCCCGCCGAAGTTCGGGCGTATAGCGGTCTTGACCCCATCGTGTTGGCCACTCGCGAACTGACCCGTCACACCCATTTAGCGTCCGCCACACCGCCGTTCGACACGGATGTGATCCAACAGCATATTGAGCAAGGCTACCAAGCGGGACACTGGCAAGTCGCCGATGTCGAGACCATGAAGGCGCAGATTCAGCAAATCTTAGATGACGCGGTGGCTTTCGCCCAAAGCAGCCCTTCGTTAACCATGGACGAGGCTATCCAGTTGGTCAACCAAAATCATGCCCATGAAGGGCTCATCTAAGGGGGACGACACAATGACCGATACGTTGTTTTACTGGCAGGCGGTTAATTTAGCACTCGACCATGCGTTAGCCGAGGATCCGAATGTGTTTATTATGGGTGAAGATGTGGGGCTATACGGCGGCACATACCGTGCGACAGAAAACCTCATGGCCAAATACGGAGAAATGCGAGTACGCGATACCCCCATCTCCGAAAATAGTTTTACCGGTCTAGGCGTCGGCGCTGCCATGACCGGTTTACGCCCCGTCATCGAAATTATGACGGCCAATTTTGCCTTGTTGGCCCTAGACTCGATTATTAACCTCGCTGCCAAAATTCCTTTCATGTCCGGCGGACAATTCCCGGTGCCTCTGACCATTCGCATGCCCCAAGGCGTCGCCAAACAATTGGGCGCGCAGCACTCCCAACGGCTCGAACATACCCTCATGAACGTGCCTGGACTGCGGATTGCGGTGCCATTTACCCCGCACGATGCCTACCACCAAATCCGGCAGGCCATTCGTAGCGAAGATCCCATCATCATTCTTGAGCATGATTTGCTCTACTTTTCCAAAGGCCCCGTCGATCCAAGCCAAGCACCTATTCCTATGCATCAAGCCGTGGTGCGGCAAGAAGGCACTGACATCACGTGCATTAGCTATTCGCTTATGGTGGGCGAAGCCCTAAAAGCGGCACAAGGATTGCAACAAGACGGCATCTCCATGGAAGTCATCGACTTGCGTAGTTTATCTCCCATCGATTGGAATTGTCTTGAGCAATCCGTACAAAAAACGCATCATGTCCTCATTGCCGAAGAGGATAGCCGGTATGCAGGCGCTGGAGCCGAATTAGCCGCCACGTTGCAAGAGCGATGTTTTTATACATTGGATGCCCCCATCGCGCGAACCGCTGGGCTCGACATCCCTATTCCCTTTAATGCGGAATTAGAACAAGCGTCGATTCCCCACGCCAACGACATTGCCCGGGCAGCGCGAACTATTTTATTGCAAAGGAGCCAGAAATCATGAAACACCCCATTGTTATGCCTGTTTTATCCGATACCATGGATACCGGTCGCCTCACGCAGTGGGTTCGCTCCGTAGGAGACAAAGTCCAAAAAGGTGAGGCGGTTGCCGAAGTAGAAACAGACAAGGCGGTACTGGAAGTGGAAGCCTTTCGGGATGGCTATTTAGCAGGTCCTTTAGCGCCGGTCGATCAAGATATTCCGGTCAAGCAAACCATTGGCTTTCTCGCCGATACGGCCGAAGAAGCTCTAGATAATGCCCAAACACCGACGTCCCCGCAACGGACTGAGGAGGCGAAGATCCTAGAAGCGCAGGCCAGCACACCGCAAGTCCCAATGTCTACCAATTCAGCCCCGCCGTCGCCCTCTCTTACGGTCGTCCCGACTCCAGACGAAGTGCTGCCAACAGATCGCCAAGCCTCTCCCTATGCAAGAGCCTTGGCCCATGATTTGGGACTCGATCTGAAAAACATCGCACCGGGCGCTGATGGTATCGTCCACGCGGCTGAGGTGATAGCCGCGGTGTTGTCACCGGCAACGCCGCCGCTCGACTATGGCCCCCCCTACCGCATCGAATCCCCAAGCAAAAGTCGAGACGCTGTCGCCCGCTCCATGGCCGCTACCGTGTCCACGCCCACATTTCGGGTCAGTGCCCGTCTGCCGATTCGTGAAGTGCAGCGTCAAGCCAACATCCATCAGGTGAGTCTCACTGTCGCCCTGAGTAAAGCCTGCGCGATGACTATTCAAGCCTATCCGCGGTTTAACGCGGCTTGGACGGCTCAAGGACTGGCTGTTCGCGATCGCGTAGATATCGGAATTGCCGTGGAAGCTGGCGATAGTTTGCTAACACCCGTATTACGAGATATGGGAGAAAAGTCGCTGGCAGCCATTCAAACGGAATGGAAAGCTCTCCTGGAACGCACGAAGGCTGCGCGTCTTCTTCCCCCTGAGTATTCTGGAGCGACGTTTTACTTATCCAATCTGGGCGTCTATCCTATCGTCAAGCAATTTGATGCGGTCGTTCCCTTAGGGGCTAGTGCCATCTTGGCCATTGCCGCCATGGATGAAGAAGGGACAGCCGATTGCACCTTGACCTGTGACCACCGCGTGGTGTTTGGCGCGGATGCCGCCCATTTTCTCACACACCTGGCTGGACTTCTCGTGTCTTCCGACCTATGGCAATAAGGCGTCGTTCGTGATGGATGCAAGACCACTGAGAAAGTATGGTCTAATGCAGTAAATGGGTCTAAAATGCCCTCCTACTACTGAACATGAGGCGATGAGCATGTCGACTGCTGCCATTCCCGTGCTGGCCCTTAACAGCGGATCATCCTCGCTTAAGTTTTCTCTCTATCTTGTCAACAGCACGGACCATTCCAAGACACCCCATTGGCTGGCCGACGGTGCAATAGAACGCATTGGCCTACCGGACAGTCGAATGTGGTTGAAGCGTCCCGGCACCCCCACAATAGAGGGTAGCGTGGCCATTCGCCACCACCACGACGCGGTTGCCGCAGTGTTTTCGCTCCTCAGCGCCCAAGGTATTCCGAGCCCCCAGGCGGTAGGACATCGCTTGGTGTCGGGTGGCCCTCGCTATGTGAACCATCAACTGATCACCGCGGCATTTCGCGCCGATATCAAAAACTATTTCCGATTTGCTCCGTTGCATCTTCCTGCCGAGGTCCAAGCTATCGATGCGGTCACACAGCATTTTCCGGATATCCCGCAGGCCGCATGCTTTGACACGGCTTTTCACCAACACATTCCTGAAGTCGCGGCCCGCTTACCACTGCCCCGCAATTTGTGGCAAGAGGGCATCAAAAAGTATGGCTTTCATGGCCTCTCCTATGAGTATCTTGTCAGCCAACTACCCGTTAATCCCCAAGAACGCATTGTGGCCGCTCACTTGGGGAATGGCGCAAGCCTTGCCGCCATTCAAAATGGTCAGTCGGTGGACACCACCATGGGACTCACTCCAACGGGTGGTTTGATTATGGGCACACGTCCTGGGGATCTTGATCCTGGTGTCCTGGTCTACCTCATCAATGAAAAAGGCTATAGTGGGGCGGAACTCGAGCACCTTCTAGATCATTTATCTGGTCTTTTGGGCATCTCCGGCATTTCCCCCGACATGCAAACGCTTTTAGCCTCTTCCGATCCTGATGCGCAGCTAGCGATTGACATGTTTGCCTATAGCATCCGCAAGGCTGTGGCAGCCATGGCCGCGGCCCTAGGGGGACTTGACACCCTGATTTTCACCGGGGGAATTGGTGAGCACGCCCCCTTGATTCGTCACAAGGTTTGCGAGGCCCTCGGTTTTTTGGCGATTACCATAGATGACCGCGCCAATGCCCAAAACGCTCCCGTGATTTCTACCCCTACCAGTCAAGTGACGGTCCGCGTCATTCCCACGAATGAAGATATTGTCATCGCCCGTCACACCGTTCGTCTTATTCAAAACAAACCGGCATGACGCTCACACAAAAACCTTCAGCGCCTGGCACGGTTTCGCCAGGCGCTGAAGGTCTTGATGGAGCTCGCTTTAGTTCACAAGATAGGTCCACTCACGAATTTCTTGCGGATCAATGCCATTTGTCCGAGCGTAATTTAAGTGAAAGATCTGCTGATCCTGCAGCCATTGCTTAACAGATGCCGCACGAATAGACAGGCCCGGTACATGGTCGATGACATCGATCGCCAACGAAAAACGGTCAATATGATTCTCAATAGCCAGCTGTAGGGGTGTGTTGATGCTTCCCATTTCTTGATAGCCGTGGACATGAAAATATTCATGGTTGGGCCTTCGGTATATCAACTTGTGGATCAAAGCAGGATAGCCGTGGAAATTGAAGATCACGGGCCGGTCGGCCGTAAACAATCCGACAAAATCTGAATCTGACATTCCATGAGGATGAAGACTGGGAGGAGGCAATTTAAATAGGTCGACGACATTGATAAACCGCACGCGCAACTCGGGCAATTTCTCATGAAGCAAAGCCACTGCTGCCAATGCCTCCATGGTGCTCACATCGCCCGCAGATGCAACCACCGCGTCTGGCACTTGCCCTTCATCATTCGAAGCCCATGGCCATAAGCCGATGCCTTTGCTGCAATGGGTCACCGCTTCATCCATAGTCAAATACTGCAAATGGGGCTGTTTGTCCGCGACAATAATGTTGACGTAGTCTGTGCTCGCCAAACAATGGTCGGCAACGCTTAATAAACAGTTGGCGTCGGGCGGCAGATAGATACGCACCACATCGGCCCGCTTATTCGTGACCACATCCAAAAACCCAGGATCTTGATGGGTAAACCCATTGTGGTCTTGGCGCCATACGGTTGAGCTAATCAAAATGTTCAACGACGCAATCGGGGCGCGCCATGACACCTCGAAACGCGCCTTCTCAATCCACTTGCTATGCTGGTTGACCATGGAATCAATCACATGGACAAAGGCTTCGTAGGAATTCAACAACCCGTGCCGACCCGTCAGGAGATATCCTTCTAACCATCCTTCAAGGGTGTGCTCGCTCAACATTTCCATGACCCGACCATCTGGCGACAACTCGCCGCCATCGCTATCAACCGGAAAGGATTCCGCCATCCACGTCTTTTGCGTAACCTCATATATCGCTTGAAGACGGTTTGATGCGGTTTCATCCGGCCCAAATACCCGGAAATTGTGCATATTCAGCCGCATGACGTCGCGCAGGTATTGCCCTAGAACATAGGTGTTCTCGATAGTAATCTGTCCGGGCTTGGCGAGGCGAACTTGATAATCGTGAAAATCCGGTAACCGCAATGGCTCACGCAACAGTCCACCATTCGTATGCGGATTCGCACTCATACGGCGCTTTCCTCGCGGTGCTAACGCTTTCAAAGAGTCTCGCAAACGGCCCACCTCATCAAACAACTCCTCGGGATGATAGCTTTTGAACCACTCTTCCAGCACGGTGAGATGTTCAGGGTTTGTCTTAACATCCAACACCGGAACTTGGTGCGCACGCCATGACCCTTCAATGATATGACCATCTAACGTTTTAGGCGCGGTCCAGCCTTTCGGTGTACGTAGAATAATCATGGGCCATACCGGCCTCTGATGGTTATGGCCTTGCCTTGCGGCAGCTTGGATGGCTTGAATCTCGGCAATACAGGCATCAAGCGCGGATGCCATGGCTTCGTGCATGAGTCCAGGATCATCACCCGCGACCAGATGCGGTGCATAACCGTACCCGCGAAACAAATTTAAGAGCTCCTCTTCAGGAATACGCGCTAATATCGAAGGATTAGCCAACTTGTAGCCATTAAGATGCAAAATAGGCAAAACCGCTCCATCACGCGCCGGATTCAAAAATTTATTTGAGTGCCAGGCCGTGGCCGAGTCGTCCTCAGCGAGTTCCCCGTAGTTTCGCTCTCCACCAAACCGTCGTCACACGCGAGCTTTTCACACGTTTTTCTCCATATCGGCCATAAAACTCGACGAATATCTCCGCTCCCTCGCGCCGAAAAGCCCAAGCCCGGTCATAGATCGGCAAGCCGTTGACCCAAAAGGAACCGTCTGTTGCACGTGTGATCTGGCAACGGCATCGTCTGAGCAATCGGTCTAAACGCGAAGCATTAAACGCCGTGGGGTCATTATCCCACTCCTTACGGATCTGCCGGCCAATAGGGAAATACCGGGCCATATCCATAAACGAAGCGGTCGATGATAGACGGCGTTTATGGCCTTGTTGTGTAAATGGTTTCATGGGGCCCATTTCCTTTCGTTACCTGATAGCAATCCATTCCCCGTTTCATGTTGTCCTACTTTTTTACTATACGCGGTGAATTCAGACTTTGAGTGAGTTAATCCTTCTTAGCTTCTATCATAACGGGTATGTATCGTCAGGGATATCACTTGCAGCAAAATTGGCGGTTCAAACAATATCTCCGTAAGGAGACATTCCGTAGAAAACGATTTAATCGAAAGAACTTCCGGTGTAACAGTTCCTAGGTTTTTCTCATCATGCCGAAGCCAGACGCTAAAAAAGCTCTATAGAATGGACACATCATTGTGTACACTAAAAGGCGTCGTGACAATGTCTAAGAAGCGGAGGTTCCATCATGCCAGATTTAGTAAGTTGTTGCGCCGTTGCTGTTGACGGCTCTGATTCGAGCATGGAAGCGGTAGCCTGGGCATGTCGTCTGACACAGCCGAACGGCCGAATTATTATGGTCGATATTCAAGACCTTACCCCCTTATACGCGGAAATGGGAATGACGCCATTTAGTGGGGGGCCCAATATTGACGTGGACCAAATTAGTGAGGACTGGGACCGTGATGCACAATCCGTAAAAGAAGCCGCGATGGCCATGGTAACGCAGGCAGGACGTGTTGGTGAGTGGCACGTTCGCACTATGGAGCCCGGAGACGGCAGTCCTGCCGCACTTTTCGCAAAAGTGGCAGCCGAGCACCAAGCGGAATTAATTCTCGTCGGCCAGCATCATGGGTCGACGCGCATCGAGGGGCTGTTTGGTAGCTTTCCGCGCTGGCTTGTTGCCCATAGCCATTTACCTGTTCTCATCGTCCCGATTCCCGCACACGCTTCCCCATAAACATTCTCCCAGCGCTTGGCAATTGGTCAAGCGCTGGGTCATTTATAGTGATGAAACATACGCAAGATAACCTACGCCGAGCGTCATCCCGCGTCCTTCACCGCAATTCCTTCCCGGTAGGCCTCCAACCAAGGCCATGACATGGTCCATGAATAGGAAGATGTATAAAAAAGTGCTCAATTCCTCGTGAAGGATTGCGACACCTATGTAAGCACGATAAGAAGGTGGCAAGGCGCATCTCTTCCACCGCCATGGCCGGTGGTTCCTCCGTGTGCTAATGCCGCAAGAGGTGACCGAGGCCCCTCTCGACGACCTGCGTCAAGTGTCGGCTTAGACTTCGGCATGAACTTTTTGGTCACCGCCTACGATGCCTACGGACACACAACCTTTTTGCCGGAGCGTGCCATCAAAGCACGGTGCCCACTTCAAGGTCCTCCGCCAGACCCTGCATCGGCGGCCCGATGTGAATCCCCATGTTAGTAAGGCACTCGTTGTCCGCTATGGGCACTGACGCTATGTGTCGTGGAAAATCACCTCGCGCGACCGATACACGGCCGTGTCGTAGGCGTTTTACCAGATCCAGCAAATGCTCGAATATAAAACGACCCTATATTAATCCGGCACGGTCGCAAGGGTGCGCTCCCCCTATGGCCCCATGCATTGCCAAGCAGCTCCTTAAATGACTTGGCATTTTGATTCTTAGCCTGTAGCCCTGCCAAATGGCCATTGAATAAAGGGGGCCCTCCATCCATGGACGGGTCTGGTGGACACGAACTTCGGGACCGTTAGCACCACGAACCAAGGACCTGACGGCCCATGAAGCCCTTGCGGCGTTGTTGCACAATGACAGTGCAAGCAAGGAACGACATGAGGTCATGGCCGAGCGTGAATCAAAGGGTTTGCAAAAGCCATTCTTCAAATCAAACTATCTCGTCCCTCACGCAGACCTTGCCCAGAATGGTCAACATAACACGACCCTCTCGAAAAACCCAAAAGTGATAGAAGAAGGAGTGAGTCAGATGTTTGTCGATTACTTAGCCGTAATGCTTTTGAACTTAGGCGCAGGCCTTGCCCTATTAGCCCATTATCTCTACGTGAATCCGGGCAAAGAATATCGACGCAGTTGGGCCGCAGGATTTTTTGCCGTAGGTTTTCTTGGTCTCGTCACCTCATTGCCCATGCTGATTATGTGGCCGTTGCCCGGAGGCTTTAATGTCGCCTACGCAGGCCCTATGCTGTTTCTCAGTATGGTCTTTTTAGCTGCGGGTCTGACCCTAATGCTAGAATGGGAGCCCTTGATTCCCGCCATTTATGGCTTGTTTGGCGGTATTTATGCCATCATCATTGGATTTCGGCTCTTAGACCTGAAAATGGGAGCAGCTCCCGGTGTGGCTTTTGCTGGCTTCGTACTAACGGGACTCGGTGGCATCTTAGTGCTTCCCGCTATCTATTGGCACAAGAACCGGACGCTGACTATCATCACCGCGTTAGTGCTGGGAGTTGCCGCCGTGATTTGGCTCTTCACGGGCTATGAAGCCGTATGGGCTCACATTCTCGATTTTGCTCATTATCTCCCGCCCACCATGTTACACAGCGCGAAATAATTCGTACGCCTATCAAAAAAAGAGGGTTCTCTTCCCCAAGAGAGTCCTCTTTTTCTTTATGCCTTAAGACTCTGATAGATCGCCTGTTTCCACCGTTTTTCTGCGACGGCACTTCCGCCCGATTCATGCCAGGCTTGATGCACTTCGAGAATTTCGTCAGGCACGGAACCATCGGCTTTCCACAAACACAAGGACGCGTCCGCTAACGTTCGTTCCGAAACCCAGTGCCAACTGACCAATCCCCACAATCCTCCAGGCGCCGGGGATGCCGGAGAAACGCTGTGCGAAGCCCAGAATTCCACGGACTCTGGACGTCCCCATAAAAACCCTTGGCCCGCCTCCATCCCCAAAGCCTGGGCCACCGCTAAATGCTCCGACCGCTCAATGCCTTCGCCAATTACGGGAATGCCCAAGGTCTTCACAAAATTAACCATCTCTCCAAGCGTAGGAATCCATCGACCCGGATCCTCGGCAATCCGGCGCCAAAAACTCCGGTCAAACTTTACCCAAGCCCACGGCTCTTCCATGAGCCGATCGAAATTGGCATAGCCCGCCCCAAAATCATCGAGCGCAAGCTGAGCACCCGCTTTCACGAGCGCACGCACGAACTGCCACCCTTTATCATCAATGCGTCCGGACTCCAAGAGTTCCAGAACCACGGTACCGCGGGCAAATCGTGTCATGGCGCGTTCCAGAATGACTTGACCGGCCGCATCCGACAACAACTCGGGTACGACATTGATCGACACCTTGGCCTGGGGCAACCGCGAGGCGTCGTGCTGCAATGCGAGAATGCCTTGGGCTAATAATTCTCGGTGGTCGGCTAATCCCATGAGAGGGAGAAACTCCGAAGGTGCCAACAAAGTGCCTGCTTCGGTTCGCCAGCGTGCTAATTGTTCCCACTTAATCGGACGATCGCTTGCGATATCAACAATCGGTTGGTACCGCCATTCCCAATGCCCACGTGCTAAATCGCGCCGGTTCGTCCCCAAAACTTGGGCCTCTAGCCCCGGAACCAAGCTCGGCCAACTCTGACGCGTCAAGAGGGCGAGCAACTCCAGCCCGTTTTTCACATCGGGATTCTGCCACTGATGGGGATATTGACCATATAGGACAAGAACGGCTGCAGGACTGTTGGCCATATCAAGCAACGGCACATAACATACCGAACGAATCGGGTTGGACTCAGCCTCCACATGCCGGTCGAGTGCGACCATCGTTTGATCCCACCACGCCGCCCACGCGCCGTCTTTGCTGTCTATGTCCCACAGCGCCCGAAAGTCTTGCACAGACACAGGCAATGAACCAGACGCAGCCAAACATTCCCAACGGCCTTCACACCCCTGCGGCTGCCATATCTGCACCCCGATGACACCCGGTGCTTGTTGCAAAGACCTGGCGACCACGGACCACAAGGTGGCCAAATCCAGCGGCTCATGAGCGACGACGTGAAAGGTCTGCCGCAATGCATCCCACCACTGGCGCCGGGTGTCATCGAATCCCTGCAATTCGGCACGCAATTCCCGAACAATGCGCTGATCAAGAAAACTTTGCACCGCCCAGCGTTTAGGGGCCAGCCATCGCCGCGAATTAATTAAGGCTTTGACTGCCTTTTGATAGACGGTAAACGCAGCGACAAATTGTCCCTGTTCCAAACCCACCAACGCATGGGTTTGGCCAGCCTGATAAGCCCACTGGGCGATAGCGTCGTCTGGTTGATGCGGATCCATGAGCTGAATCAGATGACGGTGCATCGTCTCTTGAAGCCGAGTCCATTCGGGAGGCGTCAAGGCATCTAATATTTCGGCATTGTGCGGATCGCGGCGAATTTCGTTGTAAAACTGGATGACAAATTGGTCTGCCCCCATACGCATAATACCCTGCACGGCAGCATCAAGAGCATCGATCGAGGCCTGGCGAATAGGCAGACGTGTATTTAATGCCTGGCGGTGAATGCGTGCCACGCGAATCGCCTTGTCCAACCGTGCGCTCTTTACCGAATGTCCCACGTTACCATAACTCCTCATTCCGTCTCATGATAAGATTCAGGGCATGACCGGCTGCAGCTGCTTTTTGGTGATGACGGCCGTTAACTGCTGGGCAATGCGCGCTAAATCACGCGCTTGTTGCGTTTGATCAGAAGCCGTTGCGCGTACTTGGTGAACCGCGTCAGCCGCCTGCTCCACCTGCTGTTGGAGCGCATGGAAGACCTGCTGTGTCGCCTCGACCGCTTCTTGAATGGCCGTGAACGATGCTACCACCGCGCGGTTAGCCTCCGTTTCATGATCGAGCGTTTTTTGCGCTTCTTGTACCGCCCCGTCCAGCACCGATAAATGGCGCGTAATGCCCCCAACGGTGTCGTCAATGGTCCGTGTTGCGGTCTGTGATGCCTCCGACAGTTTCTTGACCTCATCCGCCACGACAGCAAAGCCTCGTCCGGCATCCCCTGCGCGTGCCGCTTCAATGGACGCATTGAGTGCTAGAAGGTTGGTCTGCCTGGCAATATCTTGAATGAGACGAGTCGCTTGACCAATCGCTTGCGCTTGCTGCTCCAAGGCCTCTTCCGCCGTCAATACCGCTGACAACGTGGTCGCTAAAAGCGCAGCCCCCTCTTGCAAATCGCGTACAGCCGCCGTGCCGTTTTTGACAGCCTGTGCCGTCGTTTCGGATTGTCCGATCGTATCTTGCATCGCCGTACGCATGCTGTCATGCGCTTCCGCCACTTGCGCCACCGTACCTTGTGCCTGCTCGGCACTAGCCGCCAAGCGAGTCGCCTGATCGGACAGCGTCGCTTCTACGGCTGCAATATCCTGGACAGTGGTGTCAAGCGCCTGGCGTTCTTTATCCATTCCTTCTTGGTAGAGACTAATCGTCAAGACCATATCAGCCATCAAACGCTTGCTAATCGCTTGGCGAACCTGTTCGCGCTCGTGAGGATCATCAGGCCACTGAACATCCACCTGATGCATAGCTTGCGCCCAAATGAGACGGTACGCCCCCAAATACCAATCAGGAGTCAGATGGATCCGCACATGGGCTGCGGCAATCGCGTGAATGCGGCGGCGATACGCATCCCCCGTCGGAGCTTGGCCTAAACCCGCCAAATATTGCCGCATGGATCCCCCTAATTGTTCATAGCTCGAATGCTGCTGCACAAGGGCGTTCAATTGCGAAACCGCACGCACTTTTTCATAAAAATGCGGGGTCACCGTTTCAGCCACCACGTTCCAATCAAGATGACCCAAAGCCGTTTCATCCTGGGTATCCCATTCCAAAAAGTTCATAAATTCTGTCCAGTTATCCATTAGAACCACATCCTTCACCTTAGTATAATGAAAATTGTAGTGTGGTGAATAATAAACACATAATTCTAACGCACATTTATTGTACTTATAGGTTAGCTAGTATTTTCCCTAGTGAACCATCTATTCAAAATTCCCTCAACCTCTACGCACCTTTGTCTAATCGATACCATTTTGCTTTCCCAAACGTTCCCAAAGACACCGTGGGTAGCAAAATCACCCCTCCTATAGTGCGGTAAATGGCAAAAGGCTGCCATGCCCCTCTATTGGGAGAAATCCTGCAACACCTATACCAAAAGGTGTGATGCCAAGCGCGAAATCTAGACGCATGGTATCTGGTAGCGATACAATGCCTCTATGACAGAGAAAAAGCCTTTAAGGGCAGGCGGAAACGAACGCGTCTCGTGGACGGAATATTTTGGGACACTGAGCGAATTTGTGGCCACGCGCTCGACGTGTCCTCGCCGTGCTGTGGGTGCTGTGTTAGTGCGAGATCACCGCGTTATTGCCACCGGTTACAATGGGGCTCCCTCGGGAGAGCCCCACTGTCTCGACGTCGGCTGTCTTATCGAAAACAATCACTGTGTACGTACAATTCATGCGGAATTGAATGCGCTGTTACAATGCGCTCGCTACGGCATTGCCACCGAAGGTGCATCGATCCCTCTGGACTAGGCACCAGACTTTGTCTCATGTTCGGCATTTCCCCGGCATTTCGACCGCACTGATGAGTAAATGCGGCACACCTCCGCAAGGTGCGCGATTTCAATGTCGCGGGCCTCGATTTGGCTTTCTAGCCGTTTTTGGTACGCTAAACACTGCTCGAGTTGGGCTTTATATTGGCGCACGCTCTGTTCATAACTGTCATAAAGAGCGGTTTGCGACTGCCGGCACGGCATCTTTGTTTTTTTACAGTCCGATTAGAATGACACTACAGCATGTACGGTCAAGTCTTGACTGCTCCATTGTAGCCATGAGCCCACAACACAAGGCTTGCGCAAACAACAGCAACAGCGCAGCAACTCCTCCCCTACAAGGATTTTTCCAATTCCCACTCATCGTGAATGGGAATCCCGTATTGGCCCACAAGCGGAATACTTGGTTTGATGCGCCGCGCTTGATCAATGGCTCCCGTATGGATCCCCGTTAAGCGGTACCCACGGCGCTGATAAAAACGTAGCGCATCCACATTGTCATTCGATGTGATGAGCCATACTTTGCGGACTGCTCGCCGGCGCAAGGATGATTCCAGCGTTTGCAGCAGTGCACTGCCGATACCACGGAGCCTGGTTGTGGCATTAAGACTCAAGATTTCCGCCCGGTCTTCTTCAACATGATATGCGGCTAGACCCACGCGCTCGCTCCCATCCCACGCTATCAGCTGCTCAAGGTCCGTTAAGCGATACGAGCGGCCTTGTGACACCATGACCGTCCCGCCCCATTCCTTGCTCCACAAATCCATTGCCCATGCCATATCCTGAGATATGCTAGGCGTTTTCACGACAATGTCCGCCACCCTACCGTTTGCTCCTTTTTGGGGTGAGAATACCGTTAGCCGGCGCCCATACTCCAGGCGATGCCAAGCCCCACGCCAAAGGTACTAACCATGCCTACCAGTACACTCGGATGAAAGCCTGATAGCACCACGTTAATTAATAGCAACAAAAGCGCCCAGCGGACGGCCCCTTGATAATTGTACCGGGCCATGACATAAACATAAGCGCCTGCCAACCCAAACACGGACAATGCCGCAGCCCCTGCCCCCATGACCGTCATTACGGTAGCACCGATAATTCCGGACCCAAAAAACACCGCCACATATTGCCACGGCTTTAACACCTGCTCGAGCTCCGACCCAATAAGCCATACAAACAGCCCGTCAAGAAGCAGTCCTAACAAACTGCCAGGCAAAATGGTCGAGAGCACAATAAAACCTATGCGCCCCCCGTAGACAGACACATCAAAAATCCAACCCGGAAAGAAATTTTGAATTCCCCAGCCCACAACCAGCAACCCGATAATCACGAAGGTGACGGGGGTCCCTTGTCCTCGGCGCGTACTGCGATCACGCCGCAGCATTTCCCGGCGACGGTCGCGCCAGAATTTCTGGGCCTCTCGGTCCATTCCCATCAGCCTAGACCCTCCCTCATCGCGAACGATTCCTACTCTTTTCCTAACGGTAGCAGATTTTGGCCGTTCCTGCAGGAACGTTTGCTGGCATAGCTTAAAGTCTATCGCCGGGATATGCCCTCCAAACCAGAAAACCTCTTTCATCACAACATAGGCTACTCCGTGTCCATCAGAATCCCTCCCAACGAACCGATTCGTTCGAGTGATAACACTCCACCGGAGTCGAGAAAAAATAGGCCGTATTGTCGTCTTTTATTTTAGGTTATTTTAGAATAACTTGTTATTAAAAGATGTCTGAGGAGTGATTCGCCTATGCAACCCATTTATTACGGCTGGGACGCCGCCAAAGAACACGATCAAGAGGTCGGACACCAACTATTTGACCGTCATGCCACAACGAAACGAACTGTGGAGAAGCTAGCAGATGGTATTCGTACCCTGACGACATCTACCGATCCGGTCACCGTAGCCCTATTGCATGACCATGTGCTGGCAATGGAAGAACGCATGCGCAAAGGACTCGTCATGCGCCGTTGGGATCCGTTTTTTCCCGAACTTTTCCGGTACGCAGACGAAATCAATCAACGCGTAGAACCACGCCCTGAGGGCATTCTCGTCGAAGCTCATTCGCGCAACCCTTATGTTGTCCAACTTTTGTACCGACACGCCGAGGCCGTCACAGATTTTGCCAAGCGGGGCTGGGAAGCAGCAAGAGAACCTCATCAACTTCCGCCAAAGCCCACATCGTCCCTGTCCACTCCCCTATCACAAGACGCCCCCATGCCCACCAACCGTCGTTCAGCAGACGATTCCCGGCCATTGCTGAACGACCAAAGCCAAAGCCCGTCGGCTGTATATCCACAACAATGCCGGGGCCAAGGAGGCCATAGACGCGGACGCCATGGCCCCAGCAACGTCTGGCGCTAGAGAGAATCCACGGCAAGCACCCTGTCATCCCCAAGTTCACGTGCGTGTCATTTCCTCATCAAAAGGACATCATAAGGCTATCCTTGTACACTACGCCTTTCGGACGGCCTTGTCACACACCTTTCTTGTATGAGGTCAATACAAATCGTACGGATAGGTGATATGCGATGGGGCGCTTTAGCAGGTAAGGTAAGGACAAGTAAAGAGATTTTCTTGCACTAGCTTCAATTTAGCTTCTGCTTGACTATTGCAAAGGAGTGAGACAACATGAAACTATTAGATCTGAAGGGCTTACCGGCTAGTGAGCGGCGCCCACGGATTGCGGAAGCGGTCAAGGATCTAGAACCCGGAGAATTGGCCATGATTGTCATTGCGCACGAGGATTTTTGGGGAGCCATTCCCAAAACGATTGAAGGATTTTCGGATCAAGTGAAGTTCGAATCGATTACATTCGAAAACGATTACAACACGTTTAACGTCCTCGTGTTCAAGAAATAGCAAGCCAAACACACGACGCCAAACGCTTAGCCTAGGCGTTTGGCGTCGTGTCACCTTATCGATTCACCCCAGACATGGTCATATCAAGAACGAACAGCGTAGAGCCACGCTTGACACCCGGTCTTATACCGTAGGTGATTTGTCGCGGGCTTCTTGGCTCTCTGCTTTCGTACGGGCTGCCACGATAGCCCACGCCATCCACACGATCACAAACAGCGTGGTGAGGGCTCCACTCGCCCAGAGGCTAGAAATACTCGGATGGTCTGTGACCGTTAACAGCACCAGCAAGTGGCGGGCAGAGGCTAACGATAGCAAAATGATAATCAATTCGGGACGAAGATGGTGTGTTGATTGCATGACGCGAGCGGTGTGAGCCAGCTCGGCGAAGAGGAACGCTAGCATTAACGGATCAACACTGGTATGCAAAGCGCCTAATAAGTGGGGATACGAGGTCACCCACTGCCAAATCGCCGTTCCAATTGCTAAGGCTGTCGCCAAGGTAAACGCTAAAGTCATTGTTCCCCATAACCACGATTCAAATTGACAGCGTATGAGCGCCCCTCCTTTAAAATCATAACGTTCTTTGATGATACAATAGATACTTCCGGCGACACAACGTGCCGAACCGCGGTCTTTTTATCCCACACAAGAGACCCAGCTCGTATGTCGTTCGCGCTAAGCGTTTACGCGGGGCTTCTTTTAAAGGCAATAGAGGCGAATCTCAGGCACTTTCTGCCACCAGGGTTTGCCTACGGTACGCCAACAAGAAACCCAACGCTGCGATTAACAACACGACAGGCAGTCCGCCAAGCAAAATCCGAAATCCCCAAATTGCCCGCGCACTTTGGATAGTGCGCCGGGAATCAAATCCACTGACGGCGAAGAACAGCGCCATGATGGCATATTGCACGGATAATCCAATCCGTACAATGAAGCCATTCATGCCTAAATACATACCCTCTCGGCGCTGACCGGTTTGTTTCGCATCATAGTCAATAACGTCGGCTAACAGCACATTTAGCAAGACAAGAAATCCTGATATCGACAGCCCCAAAATCACTCCCGTACCAATGACGGCGCTCGGAGAGTGGTCAAACAAAAATGAGAGCAATGTGAGTGCACACAATGCCGTACTGAGAAGGGTCGCAGTCGCATTGGAGAAGCGATTAGCGATTTTAGCCCACAAAAACGACACAGGAATCGCCACAACAAAAATTGCGCCCATAAAAAGGCTATACTGCAAGGGAGACAAGGGCACCACATACTTCGTGTAAAAGGCTGCAATCGTCGTCAGCATGGTGGTGACCAGTTGAATCAAAAAGCTAGCCACCACATAAAAGACAAATTGACGATTTGAGAAGGTGGCCCGTATCGCATCCTTAAAAGCCAACGCGGGCACAGCCCGATATGCAGGATCTTCAAAACTGCCGAAAAGGGCGAGATATACGGAAGAACTGCCCAGCAATCCAAACGCCAACGCCATGGCTCCCCACCCAATGAGTTGGCCTAAAGACTTGGACAACGCAACCCCTAAAATGAGACCCACAATTCCAAAGACCTGCGACAAAGCCGAGACAAAATTACGTTGGTGCGACTCTTGATACATTTCGGGAAACAAGGCCATGATGTTGAGTGTTGTGACGGTAAAAAAGAAATCAAAGAGAAAGGTCAATGTCAAAAAATAATAAATCAATGTCGTAACCCCCAGCCGAGGCGGGCTAAACAGAAAATAAAAGGCGAGTCCAAAGGGCAATGCGGACACCAGCACATAAGGAATACGGCGCCCCCACCGCGTCGTCGTGCGGTCACTCAGGTAGCCGGCAAACAAATTGAAAAATGCGTTAATAATTCCAAAAGCAATCAAGCCGAGCGATAAAGCGGCGCCCGGCACGTTCAACACGGTGACATAATAAAATACCGCCACCGTATTGAACGCTTGCCACAATAAATTTACGCCAAGTTGGTTGCTGCTGTAAAAAATCATTTTCCACATTGGCACCCGCACGACCTACGCCACCTTATTCCCGCACTGAACAGCTCTTGGATATCAGCATAGCGAACTTGCTAGCGTTTGTCTTTGAAAAAAACGGGGTGGTACACGAAAGGTCACCCTACGTGACCCCTGTGCGGATTTAATCCATTGCAGGCGCTTGACGCCCTGCGAGACGCTGAAGCTTCACAAGATATTGATCGAGTGTCCGCCTTGCTTCACGAGTTCCTGCCGACACATCATAATGGAGCACTCCCCAAAATTCGAGAACCACTTTCAGGACATTTTGGTAATACGCGTAGATGCCGTAATTCGCGTACTTTGCAATGACGTGCAGGCGCTGGCGAAAATTGGGCATACCAAATCCGGGCATGACAAACTTCGGAATGATACGACACACGGTGGCAATCCGAGACGGGTCGTCATCAATATAAGCCTTTGCCGCATCCCGGTAAAAGGCATAATGGAGCGTCTCGTCTTTCGCAATCACACGGAGGATCTTTGATAACACTGGATCTTGACTCTCGGCAGCCCGTGCTAAGTTGAGATAAAAAACACGGGTGGCTAATTCCTGCAAGCTCGTATAGACCATTACCGCAAATGGATCCCCTTCGTCGTTTTGCCACCCGTTACTAATCACATTTTTGCGGACTTGGTCCCGCGCTTCAGGCTCCCCATTACGACTCAGCAAGAGATAGACATCTAATATCCGTCCATGCTGGTCCTCTTCGCGCGTCCATGTATGAACGAATGCCTTTAACGCGGACGGAGCTTGAGCAAACACCGCCTTAAGGCCCGCCGTAAACCATGGCAAATTAATCTCCGTCAACATGGCGGTTTCAACAGCAACCGTCAATTCAGGACTAATCGTTCCTTGATTCGGGCTCCACGGATGCTCATTAAAATTTTTCCCACGTTCCCACGGCAAAAGGTTGTGATATCCCCAGTCCACCTTGTTGCTAAGTTCTAGATGACGTTGATACAAGGTGTCTAGAGTACTCTCAAGATGACTCACGATCTTTCGCCCCTTTGGAATTTTTCCTACTTTACCACATCGGGCGTTAGAAGTCATTACCGTGTTCATGAGCTCCGTTTACCCCAGAGCTTTCAGCTCAAAGGGCAGACGATCAGGGTATGGATTTACGGAGAACTGTGCGCCCAAAAGCCCTGGCCCCCACCGAAGAAGCACTGGGACGAATCATTCTACAGAACGTTCTGATCGTTCAAACGTCTATTTTTGGAAGGAATTAAGGTCCAACCTCTCGTTTTTACTCACTGCCATTGTCCACCTTGTCCCAGCAGCATAAAAGGTTCTCCCATTTCAGGCCACGCCACCCTTTTCATAACCGCTATTAAATGTCTCTCCACCGTCGCCCCGTCGTCCGCCAACATGCGCCACAGCATGCCTCCCGCAATGGGAGAGGCACCCCAATAAATCTCCTGATTTTCTTGACGCTTTGCTAACGGATTATCTCCGTATGGTCCAGGCAAGATATCGGCCTGCGGTAACGCCGTCGTAACGCCGTTTGCCTTCCATCCCACCGCTAAGAGCTCGCCCCAAGCCTGAAAGGATCCCCAGTAGCCCTGCTGTTGAAGACGGACCCTGGCCGGTTCAAAAACTTGACGCGAATGATAGCTCGGCCATAGAGCCCCGTCTTGATGCACGGTCACGGTGCTGCTAAACGACTGGAATCCAAAGGCCTCACCCGAAGCAATCCGCCCTGCGACGATCTGTTCTCCCGTCATCAACCGACTCCGCTCTCCCACCGTACATACCATTGTCTGGCTATAATTAGCGTCTTTAAACGGAATAAAAAGCCCTGGGACCATCACGAGAGTTGCGTGGTCTTTGACATGAATTCGTCGGTCGTGACGTCCTGATCCATCAGGCATACTGAAAATCTTAGTCGCGGCTTGCTGGACCACAACAAGTTGGGCGCCCGGTTCCACCGTGATTTCTGTTTCCCAATGGTCGTCCTCCAAGATGCCCCCCAGTTCTGCCGCCACGACATAGGCCGGATCACGCTGTCGCAAAACAAATAGATGAAGCGGAGGCTCCGCGTACACCTCCACTCGGTCGGGGAAGGCGTGAATCCATTGCCGATTAGTCCCCACCTACAGCGCCATCCAATCCGGTAAAGAGTGCATCGCGTTTGACAATTCTCAAGAGTTCCCAAAACCCGTCCCCGGTTTTAAGGTTGGTCAAGACGTAAGGCTTGTGACGCATGCGCTCGGTGTCTGCACGCATCACCTCAAGCCGTGCTCCCACGAACGGGGCCAAATCTGTCTTGTTAATGACTAAGAGATCCGATTTTTGAATACCCGGTCCTCCCTTACGCGGCAATTTCTCTCCAGCCGCCACATCTATGACATAAATGACAAAATCGGCCAATTCGGGACTAAAGGTCGCGGCCAAGTTATCGCCGCCACTCTCAATGAGGAGAATGTCGAGATCTGGAAACAGGGCACACAAATCATCCATCGCATCTAAATTCACCGATGCATCTTCGCGAATCGCCGTATGGGGGCATCCCCCCGTTTCCACACCCCTTATCCTGTCTGAAGGCAATACTCCACTTTCCACTAAAATCCGTTCGTCCTCGCGGGTATAAATATCATTCGTGATAACAGCCACGCTATACTCCTCTTTCAACGCCCGCGCCAACCATTCTACGACCGTTGTTTTCCCCGACCCTACTGGTCCCGCCACGCCAATCCGCACAGGCTTCATGCCACCGCCTCCTTTGATTAACAACTCCGCCTGGCAGGGCGGACATTTTCACACAAACGGACTTAACGGCCTTAGGAGCGAAATAGACGGGAATACAATCCCTGATGACGCATGCCGGCAATTTCCCACATCGGCATATGATTACAAAGGTCATCCAGTGTAGTGTTTTGAACAGCCTGCAGGGCTGTGAATGCCACAGGCCGCAAGTGATGCAACATCCGTTGGCCCGCCGACTGACCCAAGGGGATTAGACGCACCAGTGCCTGCACCATGCCTGACAGAGAGAAATAGGCGTATCCTGTTAATGTCGCACGTTCCCCCCACCCTCTCACTCGGCCTAGAAGTGCAATTATGACTGCAGCGTTACCCAGCTCTTTGTAAACCCGCGTTAAATTTCGGTAGGCTTGCAGTTCCCTACTGTCTAACAACGCAGCCGCTTCTTGCAAAATCCGGCGTCCCGTTAATAAAGACCCTTCCCGGGATTCTTGACTAGCCCGGCTTGCACTCAACACCCCATCGATGGACGCTACCTCCTCCACAAGCGCATTATCATGCCCCCGCCATACCTGGGTTGCCGCGAGAGCATCTGTCCAAGCCCAGCTATCCTCAAGAACTTTTCTCAGATACTCCATCCAGCAATCCTCCCCGGAAACCCACCCTTCTTGCACAATCGTCTCCAACCCAAAAGAGTGGGCAAATGTCCCCGAGGGGAACAAGCCATCGAGAAATTGCAACATTTCCCAGAGGTGATGTTCAGAGGGCATGGCGATGCCCGCTCCGACTTCTGGTCGCAAAGCCCCGCGGCAAAATCCGTTCTTCTTGACGACACGAAACCTTCAGCGCGTGCGCTAATGCCCGCAAGCTTTCTTCCGGTGGCGCTAGCACCGTGTGCCCCTCCACCAAACACGGCTGGTGCAAATTGCCGATGTGATAACACAAAGTTCCCATTTCCTCAAACGTCTTGGGTTCCATAACCCACACCGCAACTGGCTGCATCCGCGCCACAATTTGATAGTGCCCATCATCATAAAGAACATCGTGATGGCCAATGGTCGTAAAGCGAGGTAAATCGACGAGCAGTAAGCGGCCTTGTTCTGTCTCTTTCTTCCAACGCAATTTGTCGCACAGCTCTACATCAATGTCCACCCAATCAATGGTTTTCTCCGTCTGATGCTCCTCATATATCCCAATCACGGCGGTCACCGATACGGGTTCCATAGACCTGTCTCCTCTCCCCAAGCTCAGAATAAGAAATACCGCTGCGCTAAAGGTAAAGCGGCGGCCGGTTTGGACGTCACACGCTCGCCATCCACATAGACGCGGTACGTTTCGGGATCTACGCGAATATCTGGAGTTTCGTGATTAAGAACCATGTCCCGCTTCGAAATCGCACGACAATGTTGGACAGGATACAAGGGGCGCTGTAAGTCATAGGATTGGACTTGGCCGCTATCAAACGCCGTGCGAGATACAAACGTCCATGCCAAGTGAGACGGCGCCGACCCTTGGGCCGCAAACATTTCCCGCATCAATACCGGCTCAACCGTGGGCACTGAGGCATTCGCATCCCCCATCATGGCCGCCACAATGAGTCCTCCTTTGATAACCAAAGACGGTTTTACGCCAAAAAACGCCGGATGCCATAACACTAAATCGGCCCATTTGCCAACCTCGACCGAACCGACGAGTTCCGCAATCCCATGGGTTATCGCGGGATTTATCGTATATTTCGCCAGGTAGCGGCGAATTCTCCAATTATCGCTCTCGCCATCATCTTCTCTTAAAGAACCCCGTTCCTCTTTCATCTTGTGCGCGGTTTGCCATGTTCGCAAAATGACTTCCCCGATCCGGCCCATGGCCATGGAATCAGACGAAATCATGGACAAGACCCCCAAGTCATGCAACACATCTTCCGCCGCAATGGTTTCGCCGCGAATCCGGGAATCTGCAAACGCCACATCTTCACGTAACCGCGGGTCCAAATGGTGGCACACCATCAACATATCCAGATGCTCTGCAAGGGTATTCACGGTATAAGGACGTGTAGGGTTTGTTGATGACGGCAACACATTGGCAAATGCGGCGACGCGCAATATATCCGGTGCATGGCCACCTCCTGCGCCTTCGGTGTGATACGTATGAATCGTACGGCCGCCTATAGCGTCCAGTGTCCGCTCGACAAACCCCGCTTCATTGAGCGTATCCGTATGAATTGTGACTTGGACATCGTATGCATCGGCAACCGTTAGACACGTGTCAATAGCTCGGGGCGTAGTGCCCCAATCTTCATGAAGTTTTAAGCCAATCGCCCCGGCTTGCACCTGCTCCACTAAGGGGTTTGGAAACGCAGCATTGCCCTTTCCCGTCAACCCGACGTTAACCGGGACATTACGCAAAGCTTGAAGCATCCGCTCGATATTCCATGGGCCTGGCGTGGCCGTCGTCGCATTCGTGCCTGTAGCTGGTCCCGTACCGCCACCAATAAGCGTTGTCAGACCGGACATAAGGGCTTGACGAGCCAGTGTGGGAGTAATCCAATGGACATGGCTATCAATACCGCCCGCGGTAAGAATCAGCCCTTCCGCTGAAATCACTTCCGTGCCTGGGCCTATCACGAGAGCGGGATGGACGCCGCCCATGATGTCCGGATTTCCAGACTTCCCTAAGGCAACAATTCTTCCGTTTTTGATGCCCACATCGGCTTTGACAATGCCCCAAGTATCCATAACAACAACATTGGTGATAACCAGATCGGGCGCACCCTCCGCCGATGTTTTCCATCCGGATTGGCCCATGCCATCGCGCACCACCTTACCTCCACCAAATTTGGCTTCATCACCCGGCACAGTCCAATCCGCCTCAACTTTGGCCCACAAATTCGTATCCGCCAACCGGATGCGGTCTCCGGTTGACGGACCATAGGCATGGGCATAGTGCTGGCGGCTCATGCGGCTCATTGGCTTTCCCCCATAAACCCCTGTTTGCGCGCAGCTTCCAATGCCGCCTTACGGACAAGGGGATCGTCCAACGACCCTTCCGTCAACCCATTGAGCCCAAAAATCCGACGAGCGCCTCCAATAGGGATCAGTGATACCTCTTGACTTGTTCCCGGCTCAAAGCGCACCGCAGTTCCCGCCGGTATGTCTAAGCGCATTCCAAAAGCTGTTGGGCGATCAAAGGCTAAAGCGGCATTGACCTCAAAAAAGTGAAAATGCGAGCCCACCTGCACAGGACGATCACCCCGGTTACTTACCGACAATACGACGGGATCGTTGTCCCCATTGATGACCCGCTGACCCTCGCCATAGCAAATCTCGCCAGGAATCATTTTGCCGCCTCCTTGGTCGCTCGAATGGGCTGGTGCACGGTCACCAGTTTAGAGCCATCGGGAAATGTCGCTTCAATTTGCACACTGTCCACCATTTCAGGCACCCCTTCCATGACCTGGCCCCTGTTTAGTAAGGTAGCGCCATAAGACATCAACTCTGGAACGCTCATACCGTCGCGCGCTCCTTCCATCAATGCCGCAGCAATATACGCAACGGCTTCGGGATAATTGAGGCGAAGACCTCGTTCTAGTCGCCGAGCCGCCAAGTCACCGGCCACGACAATCATCAACTTTTCTTGCTCGCTGGGACTTAGCAGCATGCCTTCCCCTCCTAATGCGCGCATTATATCAATCAATTCCAACAAATCTCTTGTTCCGCCTGCTAAAAATTTAGTGAACCACAGCCGTTTTTTATTAAATTGATGCCCGCAGTATAATAAAATGGTCAAACGACAGGAGCGATAACATTTGGTCAAACGAAGCGTCGGCATTATTGGCGGAGGGCTCGCAGGCCTGACAGCTGCCGCTTTTCTCACGCAAGAAGGTTGGTCCGTGGACGTCTTCGAACGCGCCGACGCCCCCGGAGGATGCGCCAGCGATTATCTTTTAGGGGGATGCCGGTTTCCAACCGGGGCGACTATTGCCTTTGGGCTTGAGGAGCATGGAGCGTTACAAAAACTGCTGACCGCTTTGGACATTAACGTGACGGCGCATGTCTTGCACCACCCCTTAGATATTGTGTTAGCTGATCGTGCCGTGGGCATTTATACTGAGACCTCTGTGCAAACGCAAGAATGGCAACAAAAATTCCCGTCCATTGCCCCACAAATATCTCGTCTCTTTCATCAAAGCCAGCTCATCGCCGATAGCCTATACGCATTAGCCAAGGTGCAATGGTCTTGGCCACTTAGCTCTTGGCATGACGTGTGGATAGCCGCAAGCACCCTATGGCAATATCCGCGGTCTTGGTGGGGCCTGGCTCGTTATTTCACCCAGCCTTGGCGTAGCCTGTTGTCGACTTATCACCTGTATCCTCCCAAGACGCCCGACCAACAAGCCTTTATGCAAATGCTGGACGCCTTATTAATCGATAGTATCCAAACCACCAGCGAAAACGCATCGGCACTCATGGCATCCCTCGCTTTGGATATGTATCGCCGGGGAAGTTACACGATAACTGGCGGCCTTCGCACGCTTGCAGACGCTTTAGTACAACGCATTGAGAGATCGGGCGGGCGTTTGCATTACCGCAGCATCGTCAAAATGTGTCGCTGGGACGAATCGTTAAAGCAGTGGTCTATCAGTACCGGTCCTCAAGAGCCCAACGAGTGTTCCGACGTGATTAATGCCACCGGGCGTCCGTTACCCGGGCCGTCCGCTCACGTGACGCACACCCCTTGGTCGCCCATGACCCCATCTACCGGGGCCTTTCGCGTTGATGGGGTCATAGCGCGTCGCCACTTGCCTATGCCGTTGGCCTCCCATTTGCCCCGTTCATTTCAAATCGTATTGCCTGATATAACAGGCCGCCCCTCTTATTTGCATGGGGCCGTCTACCTGACGTTCCATCACAACTTGTGCTCTAATGCTCAAGACATTTTGTGGACAGCAACAGCCCATACAGCCGTACAGTATTGGCACCCTCGGTTGCCAAGGTCCGTTTACCACGCCCGCAAAGAGCAAGCGGCGGCGCAGGTCATGGCCGCATGCGACCGGGTCCTGCCTCATCTCGCAGCGCTTTCCAGCGCGGTCTATGTCGCCACCCCTGTTACCTATTACCGCTTTCTCCATAAGCACGGCGTCGGTGGCATCCCGCTGACGGCCCAACAATTGCTTCATATCGCAGGGTCACGTACCGCCCACCCCCATCTCTATCAAGCCGGGGATACGGTATTTCCGGGTCCTGGCACCCTCTCTGCCGTGTTAAGCGGATTCTTAGCCGCCCAGAACGTCGTAGGCCACCGAATCCGCTTGCGTTCTTCCTAAAATACTTATAGGCACTAAAAAAGCCGCCCCAAGGCGGCTGAGGTGGATCCTCACCGTGATAAAATCCTATCCGTTAGATACATCCCAGTTATCGTCGGAGAATGGGGCAGCATCATCTTGAGTTGCGTGAAGAGCAGTGACGGATATCAAGCCCTCGGCGACCGCCTCACGGTCACCTAAAATCCCAGGCACACGAAGCGGGCCTTCATCCACCCACTCATACTCAATACGGTCCCCTAACAGACTCGGCTGAATATTCATTACCCGCATCGTGACCGGCCGTGCATCTAAGGCCGTCCACCGCCACTGTTTGGTTGCAGCTTCGGGAAGATTAATGTTGAGGTAGGTTCCTGGGCGACTTGCCGCATACGCAATCCAGTCGTCCAAATGCCGCGCAATCATGGGAGCAACATGATCCCAACTACAATGCTGCGAAGCCGAAAATGCTATAGCAGGAACACCATGCGCCGCAGCCTCACGTGCCGCCGCCACAGTCGCTGATGTCATCACATGCCTTCCCAAGTTCCACCCGAGATTAATCCCTGACAGGACACACAATGGACTTCTGTCGAAATACGACGACAGCCCCAATCGTACACAATCCACGGGCGTCCCTTTCACCGCAAACCAGCGCTGATCGCCTCGGCTAGCTATCCGGCGGACATGAAGATCCCCAAAACTAATTGAATGCGCTCGGCCGCTATGATTTTCTTCCGGTGCAATCACATACGTTTGAAATCGCGCCCCGGTTGCAATCTCTGCGAGTAGCTCAATGCCCATGGACTGATATCCGTCATCATTCGTGACAATAATGCGCTCCACGTTAGGGCCCCCTTTGGTATGCGAAAACGTTAAGACCTTTTGCGGTTCGAGTACAGTGTGGCAAGACCGCATTAAAGGCACGCGTCCATCGGATTAATCTCTCGTGATGATTGCGTTAAAAGACGATGCTTCATGCATTTCACACGGCACAAATAGATACCCATGACGCCTAATGGTCTCGACGTGTTCTTCCCCTAAGGCCCGCCGAATTTGATACACTGCGGCCTTCGTGGTGGCTTCCGTCCATAATGGCCAGCCAATTTCCAAAGACATCTGGTTGATATTGTCTAACGTCGCTGGAATACCAGGCCGCTGGCCAAGAAGCGCGAGCAGTTCTGCAGCTCGCCATGGTAGCGCAAGTTCCATACCATGATGCCAAACTTTACGGTGTTTGGCATCGAGCACAATGCACCCCACAGACTCTGGCGTACAGAAAAGACTCGACGAGGACGGATTGCCCAAGGGCACCCAGCGACGCTGTTCATATTCCACGAGCAGAAAAAGATTGATAGACGTCATCCAGCTATGGGCTAAAATTGCGGACAACCACGCGACATCATCAAACCACGTCAACTCCAAGGCCAATGCGTCCACTACGCCGTCACGCAAAGCATCAAAAATTTGGTTGACGGAAACCAACTCTCTCCACCGCACCGGACACGAAACATCACACTTCCATTGCGCTGGGTTTTGGGCCACAATGCCTACGATCTGCAGTCGAGCATCCCTCCTTCGTCCCACCGCCTTGTGGAAATGACAGCTTTGGGCAAGATACTGACCGAATAACGACATCTCAAATTATTGCGCCACGACGTTAAGGTCGAGTGTTGGGCACATGAAGAATCGGTTAACATCTGGTTACTTCTTGGTGAACCATGTTGTCCGTGGATACGGTAAGCACGAGGGAAAAAGACGCGCAAAAACCAAAAAGCGCCGCTCGTCATTGTGCGGCGTTCTAAAATGAGTGAACCGTAGAGCTTTATCCCCGAGGCTCTTTCTAGGCCACGTCACGGCAAGACTATGGTGACTATCCCCCTAGGATGTTGGCTTAAGAACTTGGAGGTAACAATGCAATGGTCAATTCACCGTGTGCCCTAAACCCCTGCACGACGCCTAATTCGGCTCCTTGAGGCGGTCGGCGCCGCAGAAACTGCAAATGTTTCCACGCAATGCCACGGACTACCATCCCCTCTTGGGACAAAACAGCCCGCACCGATTCCGCACTATCACGGTCCTCAAAAAGGGGGATCACCGTATGCCCTGCTTGATACACGGTCCAAAATTGGCCCGTCAGCTGCCCGTCATGCGTGGCCATGATGGCCCAATAGGGTTCTCCTAACGTGGTGTCATCGGGAAGAACCATCGAAAGTAATCGCGACATATCGGGTTGCACAAGACAGCCTCCTCTTCGTCCATTTCGCCCTATCTTACCACACCTTGTAAAATTCTCTCGGAAGTTCAGAGTCTCGTATAACTCCTTTCGACTAATCGCTTTTGAAGTTTTAACTTTACGTTCTTATTTGAACAAGTCCTTAAGTCTTTAATACATAACGCTCAATAACGCTGAACTTTCTCGTTTTTGCACACTCCTACCGACCGGTTTATCCATCGCGTTATCCCTTGTTGTGCCTTATAACTATACTATTTAACTCAGTTTAAACTCACTCGATTATCACGCGCTAAAAAGTCACTCTACACTTGATTATCAAGACCTCAGAACCCTTATGTTCCGCCTTCTGTGTACACATAAAAAATTATAATGAGGCCGCGCTATTTGAACTTATTGATCTTGCGATTTAACTAGATTATACTCAAAGCGAGATTTACGCCGTTGGCGATTAATCCCTATTGCATAAGCGTTTTGAGCTCGTTGTTTCTAGCACCAACCAAAGTTCATTTAAAGCATCACCGTTAACGATTCGCATTTAATCTTAGTAGACTAAATTTTCTCTATTTTCAAGGCTTAACCACTTGTACAACACCACCTGATGAAGGAGTGTTCGAGATGTCCCTTAAGCGCTCGAAACGAGCGATCCGCTTTACCGTCCTTGCGCTTGCCATAGGCTTATCGGTGTCGGGGTGTGGAAATGATTTTGTCATTCTCCATCCTGCCGGACCGGTGGCTGCCAGTGAATTAAACTTGATTGAAATTACCGCGGCGACAATGATAGTGATTATCCTTCTGGTTTGGGTTCTCTTTGGCATTGCTTTGGTCCGATTTCGTGAAAAGCCCGGTAATCAAGCTCCTTACCGTCCCCTATGGGATCACAACCGTGCTCTGGAACTGGGAGTGATTGCCGTGTCGGTTGTGGCCGCCACCATCATCGCCATTCCAACATGGAATAAGACCTTTGCCTTAGACCGCATACCCGCAGGAAAAACCCCTATCGTCATCGACGTGACCTCGTTGGATTGGAAATGGCTGTTCGAATATCCCGGCCAACATATCGCCACCGTCAACTATATTGACGTTCCCACCAACCGCCCCGTTCTCTTCGAATTAACCGCGAACTCTCCGATGAATACCTTTTGGGTGCCCCAGCTGGGCGGCATGGAATATACCATGCCCAGTGAAGTCTTGCCCTTATGGCTAGAGGCCAGCAAACCGGGACTTTATTGGGGCCGCAGCGGCAACTTTTCGGGTTCGGGTTTTGTGCATATGACGTTCGACGTGCATGCCGTATCTCAAGCCGCCTTCGATACCTGGGTCCACACCGTGCGCACCACGAAACCCCCCATGACGATGGCCGACTACAGACAGCTCTTAAAGTTTAACTGGATAGCCCCGCGCTATTACTCAGCCTACCCCGCTGCCACATTCCCAGCGGAAACCCATGGCTTTACCTTAGAAGGCGGAATGTACATGGAAATGCAGCCCACTCCGAAGTAGCTGTGGAGCATCTTTAATGAAAGGTGGACACTCTCATGTCTTCTCTCCTTGCCCAGCTGTTTCCGCCCAGCACTACGCGCAACATGGAGCTGAGCGCCGATGTGCTTATCATCCTAACCTCGGCCGCCATCATTTATTACCTCACCCGATGGCACCGGTGGAAGTATCTCTGGCGTGAATGGCTCACGACGGTGGATCATAAAAAAATCGGGATTATGTATCTGATCGCAGCGGTCACCATGCTGTTTCGCGGTGGCGTTGATGCATTGCTGCTACGAGCCCAGTTAGCTGTGCCCAACAATCACTTTTTGGGGCCCTTGCACTATGACGAGATTTTTACGACACATGGTACGATCATGATTTTCTTCATGGCAATGCCCTTGATTTTTGCCATGTTCAATATCGCCATTCCCCTCATGATTGGAGCGCGCGATGTCGCCTTTCCGCGCCTTAATGCTATCAGCTTTTGGCTTTTTGCCTTTGCAGGATTCTTGTTTAATATCTCCTTTGTTATCGGTGGATCACCCAACGCTGGCTGGACGTCTTATCCTCCTTTAACCGAACTTGCGTTTAACCCAGGCGTCGGTCAAAATTACTACCTCATGGCGCTGATTGTCACGGGTATTGGAACCACCGCCACTGGTATAAATTTTCTGGTCACGATCTTGCGTATGCGCGCCCCAGGCATGACATTGATGCGCATGCCCATGTTCGCTTGGACGACACTGGTAACCTCTGTCTTGATTCTTTTCGCTTTTCCGCCCTTGACGGTCGCTATGGTGCTCACCTTATTTGACCGCTTGTTTGGCACCGCTTTCTTCACAATAGGCCGAGGCGGCATGCCCATGATGTATGTCAATTTGTTTTGGCTATTCGGTCACCCAGAAGTGTATATCCTGGTTTTACCTTCATTTGGCATATTTTCAGAAGTTGTCGCCACGTTTTCTCGAAAAAAACTCTTCGGGTATTCCACCATGGTTTATTCCGTGTTGGCTATTACGTTTTTGAGTTACGGCACATGGGTGCATCACTTCTTTACGATGGGTGCGGGAGCCGCGGTTAACGTGTTTTTCGGCCTCTCAACAATTCTCATTGCGATTCCCACAGGCATTAAGATTTTTAACTGGATCTTCACTATGTGGAACGGTCGGATCAAAATGACCGTGGCTATGATGTGGGCATTGGCCTTTATTCCCACATTTGTCGTGGGAGGTGCGACCGGGGTCATGTTAGGGGCAGTACCTGCTGACTACCAGTTCCACAACAGTTATTTCCTCATTGCCCACTTCCACAATGTCATTATCGGGGGAACCGTCTTTGGCCTACTATCTGGCGTGTATTATTGGTGGCCAAAAATGACCGGACGCCTTCTCAATGAACGTCAGGGTAAATGGGCATTTTGGCTGTTCTTCTTAGGATTTTGGGTCACGTTCATGCCCCAGTACGCGCTGGGATTTATGGGGATGACGCGGCGGATGTATACCTATTCCCATGGATTTGGATGGAGCAGTCTCAATTTGATGTCAACGATCGGGGCCTTCGTGATGGGCGCAGGCTTCGTGGTGATGGTTTATAACTTTGTATGGAGTCAAATCCACGGGGAAATTGACGTGACTGGAGATCCGTGGGATGGACGTACGCTGGAGTGGTCAACTCCCTCACCGGCTCCCGAATACAACTTCGCACGTATCCCAGTTGTCACGGACCGCGATGCGTGGTGGGCGATTAAGCAAGACCACAAGAGCAACGTCATCCAAATTAAGCCACAAGAAATCCAGGATATTGAATTGCCAAAATCCTCAGCGATTCCTTTCTTAATGGGCCTCAGCTTCTTCGTGTTCTCGGTTGGAATGGTTTTCTCGTGGTGGTGGATAGCGGTCGTTGGGTTCTTGGGATTTGTGGTGTGTATGTTGGTAGGAACCTTTGACTACGACGATCACAAGGAAGTCCCGCGCCAAGTCATTCAAAACACAGAATCTGCACTGGGGAGGTTGCAAGGATGAATTTACCCGTTGAGCCCAACGCCACTCAGACCAAACTACCCTTGGAGTTTACCGACAACCATGAAAGTCTCAAAATTCTAGGATTCTGGTCCTTTTTGGCCACCGACCTCTTGCTCTTCGCCAGCTTATTTGCGGTCTATGCCGTCTACCAAAGCCGCATTGGCATGGCGGGGCCCTCACCTGATCAATTATTTAAACTGGGCCCCGCGGTCGTGGAAACCTTATTACTGCTGACCAGCAGCTTTACGTGTGGACTCGCCGTCTATGAAATGCGGCACGGTCACAAAACAGGCACCATTGCTTGGCTCATTGTCACGATTTTGCTGGGCATCGGATTTGTTACCACCGAAATTCGCGAGTTCGTGTCCTATATTGCCCTCGGTGATTCTTGGCATCACAGCGCGTTTTTATCGGCTTTCTTCACCTTAGTCGGCACCCACGGCGCCCACGTGTCCTTTGGCATCTTGTGGGCCATTACCCTTATCATCCAACTGGCAGGACGTGGTCTGACCACGATTACAACACGCAAAATGTATATGTTCGCACTCTACTGGCACTTTCTTGACATCATCTGGGTCTTCATTTTCACCGTTGTGTATTTAAACGGCAAAATTTAGTCGAGCGGAAAGGAGGATTTTCCACCATGTTCAATCGTGGATCACAACGTGGACGCCGCGTCATTGCGATCTCGCCCAATGGCCCTACCGGAAACGGCGATGAAGTCGAAGCGCGTTTTCTAGCCCCGCATTTTGAATCGGAAGGGTTTCCTTGGCTGCAGATCTTCGGCTATATAGGCTCTCTTCTTCTGACTATCGCTGCACTCTTGGCCGTTGTTCAACACATTTTGTCGCCCATTGGCCTACTTACGGTGATTCTCATCTTAGCCGTAGCACAGGCGGCGTTGCAGTTGGGAATCTTTATGCACTTACGCGAAAGCCGCGGGTCAACGTGGCACATTATCACCCTAGGGCTTGGCATCGTGATTGCCCTTGGATTAGTGGGCATGTCGATGTGGATTATGACGTTTAAATCAGGGGTTTCGTAAGAGCCTAAGCACCCAGAAATATATCGCGCCGAAAGGACACAGACGCCATGTCGATCTCTTGTGGATTGGAACAACTTGCCGCCCACCAAGCCATTCACACCTCTGTGACTGCCGACCTTGATGCGGCCATGCGTCTATTGCATGTATCGATGCGCTCAGGTTCCCACAACGAAGCCTACGAACTCGCTGGGGTGATTGTGGCCATCTGGACAGAGCGAGAATTATGGCACGTTCACACCGAAGAGGCGGCCCTATACCGCCATATTCCGGCGATGGCTCCTCTCCAGCGCGATCACGATTTAATGGAGCAGTGGGTCTGCGAAGCGCGTAGTGCGCTTGAACGCGAAGGACAGGTCTCAGCCTTTGTGCTTAGCCGATTAGAGGCCTTAGCAGCTTTGCTCCATACCCATAACCAAGAGGAACTGCGCCAACTTCGCCTCTCATTGCACGATCCGCTTTAAACTGGTTTGGGACAGATATCAGAGCTCCCAGAGACCCGACGCGGGTCTCTGGGAGCTCTGTTGCTAACAAAGCGACCGGTCAAGAGGATCTAAATCTAACCGCAGACTTCGCCAAAACAACGCCATTTCTTAGGATTACAATAGAAAAAAACGACAGGAGGCGCTTGCGACGTTGCGTGAAGACTCCCCAAAAACACCCCAACCCCTGGTTTGTCCACAGTGCCAGCATGCCATACGTGCGGATGACCGTTTTTGTCAGCACTGTGGAACCGCCCTTTTCCCCCAAGGGCCAACCAGGACTCAGCCTCGCTCCCTCAAGGTGGTTTTATGGGTCGCTTCAGCCCTCACCGCCGGGCTCTTAATCCTTGGCGTCGTCATCGTTCATAGCCTTCTCACGACGCGACTAGCCACCGGTCCGCTCCCCTTCCCTAAGCCCCATCCGCAGATCGCTGTGAAGAACAAACCGACGACGATTCCTGCAGCCCACTTACAAACGACGTCGGCTCCGACACCTCAAGCCAAGGCGCCGAGCTCAGTGTCAACGACATGGAAATCCGTCTCCGTGAATTTTAACGGGGCCACCATTTCGCTCACCCTGCCGTCACAAGTGAAGCCAATAGCTCCCCAAGCTTCCGGCCAGTGGGCATGGACCACTTCTCCCGCCACGACCCAAATTGTGCTTGACATTACCGCGGCGAAGTCCCCTCAAGCTACGCAACCTTTAGGCCCCGAAGCCTTTGGTTCCCCCATTACCCGCACTCCTCAGAGCGCATCTCAAATTTTAGATGTAGCGTGGGCGGGGCACGGATATGTTGCCTTATCCATGACGGTGCCCCTTCACGATATGGCCTGGCTGGGCACGATTGCCCAAAGCCTTCGTATTACTTAACCCCGGACCCACTCGCTGAGGTGGCCGTGAATGCGTCGGGCCAGCGCCTGATGAATGCCTTGGAATTCCAAGGTTTGTGTGATTTGGCGGGACGCCTCGGGGATCGGATGACTTTGCAGCCATGCTGCCGTACGCGAAGCCAGGTGCTCTTCAACAATCGCGGCAACTGGCGTCACCAGCGGCTGCAGCATAAACGGGGGATATTTGGCCAATAAAGCATCCCAATGCTCCTCAACAAGATCCCAGACCAACGCCCGTACATGCCGATTGCGCAGAGCCCGGCCTATCGCATAAGACCCATCTTGCACGCGTACTTCGGAGGAAAGGCATAAGTCAAAGGTCCGCTGTGCCAGAAGAGGATCCGGAAAATCTGCTAAGGCATACAAATAGCGGACGGCATCTTGTGGCGTTGCCGCGTCATTGAATTGCTGATACATGACCTCCCACTGCTCCTCATCTCCCGTATCGGCCACGACCATAACAACCGCGTTGAGCAAATCAGGCGCAATGCTCATACTCTTCTCGAGGTATGAGATAAAGCGTTGACGGGCTTTTGCACGAACCGCTTCATCGGCCCCCAGCGTTCCTAAAAGACGGATGACGACCGCCCGCAGTCGGGATTGGCTGACGTCTTCATCGGGCGATCCCTCCCACTTCACCTCCGCCAGCACGGGATGCGCTATGTGCCTGACGAACTCTTGTAACGCCTGTTGTCCGGACTTATCCGCCATGCTAAACAGTAGGCCAATATGGTCCGCGACGAGATTCCACACATTCGGATCCCGCTCGTCTTTCATCGTCCGCCACAACTGAATGGCTTGTGTCACAGGGATTTCATCAGCCAGCACGCCGGCCCACACATCGTCTACAATGCTCAGGCGCTCGAGTGGTGTCAAGCTCCCAAAGGCTTGGGTGAGACGTTGCCATAGCGGCGCATCGTAAGCCACCCGGTAGAATCCCCATCCCCCTTGATTCACCAATACCCACGCAGTGTTATCAGGTAGCGTCATGGTCAAGGGATCAGGGCCCAACAACACATTGCGTGTATCATGCGTCCCGTCTTGTTGGTGGATGCCTAGGACGACGGGTACTTGCCAGGTACCACTGCCCGCCCCTTGATAACGAAATGGCTTTTGAGATAAGGTCAATACCCTGTCCTGTGAGAACACGGCTTGCACTAACGGATAGCCAGGTTGGAAGACCCACGAGTCCATGACATCACGAATAGGTTGTCCCGAAACCTCCCCCAAGGCCTGCCACAAGTCTCCCGTCTCCGTATTACCAAAACGGTGTTGGTTCAAATAGGTGGTGACACCCTGACGGAACATCTCAGGCCCTAAATATTGCTCCATCATGCGTAAAACCGATCCACCCTTTTCATAAGTCAACACATCAAACATCGCCCAGGCCTCGCTAGGGGGACCCACAGGATATTCAATGGGTCGCGTAGAGGCCAGACCATCCACCGCAAACGCATGTGCGCGTCCCAGTCCAAAATGCGTCCAAATATTCCACTCTGGGTGCAAAGCATCGGTCGCCAACATTTGCATGAATGTCGCAAAGGCCTCGTTCAGCCATAGCCCATTCCACCAGCGCATGGTCACCATATCCCCAAACCACATATGCGCCGTTTCATGAGCAATCGTACTGACGACTTGCATCTTTTCCATGGCCGATGCCTGATTTTCATCCAGCAGCAACGCCTCTTCCCGATACGTCACGCACCCTAAGTTTTCCATCGCGCCGGCCGCAAAATCTGGGATGGCAACGTGGTCCAGTTTATCTGCCGGATAGGGGATATTAAAGTAGCTTTCAAAAAATGCCAAGGCATCCACGGCAGCCTGATGAGCATAACGTGTGAGATGCATAAATTCTGGGCGTGCGGCAATCCGCACCGGCACATCACGCACGGTGCGAGGAACGGTGAGCTCTAAAGGCCCCACGACAAGCGCCACAAGGTACGTGGACATGGGCATGGTTTCCGCAAAGCTCACGCGCTTCATTCCTGGTGCATCTAGCATGCTTGAGGTCTCATGCGCGTTGGACAAAACCGTTAGAGGCTCAGGCACTACCATTGTAATGGCGAATGTGGCCTTAAAATCGGGTTCATCCCAGCAGGGGAAAATGCGGCGGGCATCGGTTGACTCACATTGGGTCGAGGCAATAATCTCGTCACCATTTGTACCCTTAACGGTCGTGCGATAAAAGCCGCGCAAATCATTACCGAGTACTCCGCGAAACTCAAGCGATAACGTCCAAGTCCCAGACGCCAATGGCGCGCTTACGCGCAAAACCGCCTGCTCTTCTTCTTTTTTGTACGCCACAGAAGCGGGCCATGGTGTGGGGGGGGGGGGGGGTTGGGGGTGGGGGTGGGGGGGGGGGTGGGGGAGGGGGGGGGGAGGGGGGGGGGGGGGGGTGGATGGGGGGGGGGGGGGGGTGGGGGGGGGTGGGGGGGGGGGGGGGGGGGGGGGAGGGGGGGGGGGGGGGGTGGGGGGGGGGGGGGGGGGGGGGGGGGGAGTGGGGGGGGGGGGTGGGGGGGGGTTGGGGGGGGGGGGCTGGGGGGGGGGGGTGAGGGGTGGGGGGGGGGGGGGGGTGGGGGGGGGGGGGGGGGGGGGGGGGGGGGGGGGGGGGGGGGGGGTGGGGGGGGGGGGGGGGGGGTTGGGGGGGGGGGGGATTTTGGGGGGGGGGGGGGGGGGGGGGGGGGGGGGTGGGGGTGGGGGGGGGGGGGGGGGGGGGGGGGGGGGGGGGGGGGGGGGGGGGGGGGGGGGGGGGGGGGGGGGGGGGGGGGGGGGGGGGGGGGGGGGGGGTTGGGGGGGGGGGGGGGGGGGGGGGGGGGTGGGGGTGGGGGGGGGGGGGGGGGGGGGGGGGGGGGGGGGGGGGGGGGGGGGGGGTGGGGGGGGGGGGGGGTGGGGGGGGGGGGGGGGGGGTGGGGGGGGGGGGGGGTGTGGGGGGGGGGGGGGGGGGGGGGGGGGGGGGGGGGGGGGGGGGGGGGGGGGGGTGGGAGGGGGGGGGGGGGGGGGGGGGGGGGGGGTGGGGGCGGGGGGGGGGGGGGTGTGGTGGTGGGGGGGGGGGGGGGGTGTGGGGGTGGGGGGGGGGGGGGGGGGGGGGGGGGGGGGGGGGGGGGGGGGGTTGGGGGGGGGGGGGGGGGGGGGGGGGGGGTGGGGTGGGGGGGGGGAGGGGGGTGGGGGGGGGGGGGGTGGGGGGGGGGGGGGGGGGGGGGTGGGGGGGGGGGGGGGGGGGGGGGGGGGGGGGGGGGGGGGGGGGGGGGGGGGGGAGGGTTTTGGTGGGGGGGGGGGGCGGGGGGGGGGGGGGGGGGGGGGGGGGGGGGGGGGGGGTGGGGGGGAGGGGGGGGGGGGGGGGGGGGGGGGGGGGGGGGGGGGGGGGGGGGGGGGGGGGGGGTGGGGGGCCTGGTTCTTCAGCATGCACCACAACATTCTCAAGTGTTAAGTTCACAGCATTTAATACAATATCTTGCGTGGGTGTTAAGACCTCAATAGCAATTTCGGCCCTTCCCCAAAACACGCCTTGTGATAAATTGGGGTGAAATTCTAATTGATATCGGTGTGGCACCACAGTGCGCGGTAGTCGGTAGGGAAGTTGTTCGGCCACGCGTCATACCTCCTCACAAATAGGTGTTGCTCGTAGAACCACAACACCCCCTTCTTACTATGGATATTGTGTCCTATGCCTATTCGTGGTTGCGCTACCAAATTCCTGCCATTCCAAAAAAGTTGTCCCATGGAAGTGTTTAATAAAAAAAACCGCCGTAATCGCCGGCGGTGTCCTATGCATTTCACCTTATTTATTGATTACCATTCTAAAGGCATGCTTTCTTGCGACTGTCCCGAGGCAGGTCGACTGTTCCCTGCCACTCGAAAAATGGATAGCACCGCGGCTAAGGCAGACAGCCCCACTAAAACCAACAGCGCCACGCGGGTTGAAGGAATCCATGGCGCTTTGGGACCTCCTGGCTGCTCAATGCCCCCATGCGCCGTTAACAAGATGGCCAGCACCGTACCGGAAACAGCCGTCCCCAAGGCCATCCCAAGTGAGCGGGCCATATTGAGAATGCCTCCCCCAACGCCTAACCGAGAACTCGGCAAGCTCCCCATGACCGATGAATTATTAGGAGGTGTAAACATCCCCAATCCCACCCCCACCATGACCAACTCCATAACAATAAGAATGACCTGAGCATGAAGACTAATGGTCCACGCGAGCATCAACGTCGCCAAACCGGTTAAGGCCATCCCTCCCGTAGTTAACAACCGCGGGCCATAGCGGTCGGCTAAAGCGCCCGACTTAGGCGCAGCTACGGTCATCCCCAAAGGCACTGCGGTAAGAATCAACCCCGTAACGGCCGAATGATAGTTCAAGACGCGTTCAAAATAAAATGGCATGAGAAACAACACCCCAAACATCGCCAAATACGACAACAATCCCGTGAAGTTGCCCAAACTAAAAATGGCAATTTTGAACAACCGCATATCCACAAGCGGCGCCCGAAACGACAGCTCTCGTACAATAAACCCTGTAAGGAACAGTGCTGCTGCGACAAACATTCCGATGACAGCAGGTGATGTCCAGCCCCAGCTCTGTCCTTCGGTCAGGGCCATCATGAGTAACACCAGAAACGGTGTCATGAGCAAGGTCCCCCACCAATCAAATGTCGCGTGGTGTCCTTGTAGCCTGTCTTTTGGCAAGATCATAGCCGCCATAAGCGTCCCAATCAGCCCCACCGGTACATTGACATAGAAAATGGCTCGCCATCCAAAGAGGCCAATCAATGCTCCTCCAATCGCCGGACCAAGAGACAGCCCAATGGCTTGGGCCGATCCTTGAAACCCAATAGCCCGGCCGCGAACGGATGCTGGCACCGCGGCGGTGATAATAGCCACGGAATTGGCTTGCAACATGGCGGCACCCGCTGCTTGAAAAATTCTCGAAATAATTAACATCGGCAAATTGACAGCCGCCCCGCACGCCGCCGATCCCACAATAAAGACCAAAAATCCAAAGGTATAAAGGGGTCTTCTGCCCAAAATGTCGGCTAACCGGCCAAATAGTGTGAGCAACGTGGCCAAGGTTAATAGGTAGGCTATCAATACCCAACTCACCAACGACGCACTCGAATGGAAATAGGTGCTTAAATCCGGTAATGCCACATTGACAATGCTGGCATCTAGGGCTGCCATAAAGGCCCCAATGCACACGGTGGCCACAACGAGCCAGATATAGTTCTCTCGTGTACTAAATCGCTCAAGCGGCAACGAGTGCCATAACTGTCGAAGTCCCGCGGCTCTTGCCACAGCCTCATCTCCTCCAGATAGTTTCACAGGCCAGGCTGTCCTCTTTATACACTGTCTTCCCGGCGTCGTCCGTAAGGCCGCCCCGGCTCACGGCGGACGGGCGACGGGGTTTTGGGTTGATCGGCAAACCACACCCGCGAGCTATGTGTCGCATCCGCAAAGAACATCCAGCGGCTGAGCGCTACCCCCAGCCACGCGCTCCCTGCGCCCCACACCAGGCCTGTGGTCCCCTGCGCGGCCGCCAGACACGGCCCCACCACGGCCAAGACCAAGACAGCGGCATAGCCACTGGTGCGAACCGCGGCCGGCAGGACCGGCCAGATTTGTGTCTGCGTGCGGTACGGCGGCCGACTCCCGCCCGCGTCTTGCAACCGGTAGGGCCGCCCCGCGAGCCCCGTCCCCGTCGCCGCCAGCACCCCGGCGGCCGCCACGCGAAACGCCCGAATTTGCAAACTCACGAGCGCGCCAAAGACCAGCGCGAATGCCGCGTCCAGCCCCGGCCAGCCGCCCCAACCCGGTCCCCCGATGATCACGGCCACCGCCCCAGCTCCGGCCCCGCCACTCAGCAGCGCGGCCGCAAAGAACACCACCACCGTGAGCGGCGAATGCCAACTCCGCATCGCCGGAATCGTCGCATATAGCATGGCGGTGATATACACCGCCACCGCGCCGAGCCCCGCCGCGAGCAGCGTCGCGGCTTCCCACAGGCCGCGCGCCTGCGGCCACAGCACACGCAGGGCGACCGCGACCGACAACACGGCCATGTATCCTCCCGTGCTCAAGGCCTCGCGACTCAGCCAGGAACTGCGTAACCGGCGTAAGACATAGCGGGCCGCCGCCAACCGGTGCATGTGAAACACCGACGCGCTGCCCCCGAGGGCGCCCGTGCCCCACGCGAGCCACTCCCATGCCTGCACCGTGCCCGTCGACACCGGCCACCCGCCCACCAGCGCCGCGGCCACGACCGCCATCACGCCCCACGACACGCCTTGCAATAACGTTAATGCCAATAATGGCCACGTCGGACGCATTACGATCCCTCCCCAAGGACCCGATCAATCGTCTCGGGATCCACGATCCCCGGCGCATGCCGCCGGGGCAGATAATGGATGGCCGGGCGCGCGCCCAACTCGGGCAACAAGACAAACCCTTGCCGCTCGGCCACCAAATGCGCGACGGCCGAATCCGGGTCCTCTAAATCGCCAAAGGTGCGGGCGTGCGTGGGACAACTTTGCACGCACGCGGGCTGCCGGTCTTCGGGCGGCAGGCTCTCATCTTCGATCCGGTCTATGCACAGCGTGCATTTCTTGACCACGCCCTCATGCTCATCAAATTCCCGCACGCCATAGGGACACGCCCACATGCACAACTGACACCCAATACAGGCCTCGTAATCGACCAGCACCACCCCGTTATCGTCGCGCTTGTACGAGGCGCCGGTCGGACAGACCGGGACGCAGGGCGCGTCATAACAATGCATGCAGGCCTTGGGCAAGTACATGACCCCGACGTGTGGGTATTCCCCCGCCTCCATGCCGATGACCCGGTTCCACCACATGCCTTCGGCCTCCCGGTACGGGTCGTGATCGGGCACGGGCCCAAAGTCGCCGGAGGTATTGTGCTCTTTACAGGAGACTTGGCAACTCTTGCAGCCCACACATTTGTTCAAGTCCGTGATAATCGTCAGTTGCATTAACGTCCTCCCCCTTTGCGGGTCGTATACCGTAAGTGCGGCAAGTTCACCATGTCCGCCCGCCGGGGTTTCAGCGGGGCCACTTTCGGCCATACCTCGTGCAGCTCCGAGGGGTACACGCGGACCTTCGTGTCATACCATCCCGCTTGCCCGGTAATCGGATCATTGTTAAACGTCACCGTGCCATCACGCGACGTCAAGGTGTCGGGCACAATATGATTGACTAAAATGGCCTGCTGGCTTTCCGGGGCGTCGGGATGCAGCCCCCAGGCCCCCGGCGCCTTGGCAATCGCATTCCACGTCCACACGGTCCCCGGTTCCACCGCATCCGAGAAGCGCAGCTTCGCCGTCATCCGCCCCTGGCGCGATTCTATCCACACCCATTGCCCGTCCGTCAGTCCTAACGCGTGGGCCGCTTGCGGATTGATAAAGAGCGGATTCTCCATCAAGAGTTGCCGCAGCCACGCATTTTGCGAGCCCCACGAATGATAGTGGGTCATGGGCCGCTGCGTAATTAATATCAACGGATACGCCGCCGCCGTCGTCTCCTGCTCTTCTAAGGGCGGATACCAAAACGGCAAGGGATCACAGTAGGTGGCCAAACGCGCGCGAAGAGCGGGATGGGTCGGCTGCTTCCCGGGCCACAGGCCTTGCCCGGCCAGCCGAAAGGTCTGTAAGGGCTCGGAATAAAATTGCAGCACAATCGGATCGGCTGTCGGCACAAACCGCACACTCTGGGCCCAGTCCAGATACGCTTGGTTGGCCATCCGGTAATATTTGCGCTCCGCGGGAATCTCGTCATACCAAAAGGCGTGATGGGTCGCATACGCCTGCAACTGCTGGGGATTGGGGGCGCCGACATACTGGTCGGTACCTTGCGGCCCCCGAAAGCCCGCTAAGAGCCCCACGCCCGAGCCGGGGGATGTTTCCCATCCTTGCAAAAAGTCGGCGTAGGTCTGGTAGCGGCGCTGCCCGTTTTCCACAAATCCCGGCAACTGCAGCCGGTTGGCTAATTCAATCAGCGTGTCGGCCGCCGGCCGCACGCCCGGCGGCGGCGCGACGACGGGCTGGCGGATCGAGTCCGCTGGGCCATCCGGTTCCGAGATGGGCCGATCCTGTAACGAGGCCGCATCCCACCGTTCGAGGTACGTCGTATCGGGAAAAACAATATCCGCAAAGGCCACGGTTTCCGAATCATACGCGTCGAACACGACCACATGGGGAATGACATAGTTGCCGTCATCATCCTGGGCCTGCAGCATCGCCCGCGTCTCCAACGTATTCCAGCTCGAATTCCACGCCAGATTCGACATGTAGATCATCAGCGTGTCAATCCCATAGGGCCTCCGGTCATAGGCATTGCGAATCACGTTTTGAATCACGCCGTGGGCCGCCAGCGGATATTTCCACGAATACGCCTCGTCAATCCGCAACGGCGTATCGCCGTCGACCAATAAATCGTCGGGAGTCTGGGGATACCCAAGTAACGGCCCCGGCGCCGGCTGGCCCGGCTGATAATCACGGCGGTTAGCGGGAGGGGTCCACGGAGGCGGCGCTGCTTTGGGATAGGGGCTCTTATACCGAAAGCCGCCCGGCCGGTCAATCGTCCCCAACATCATCATTAAATCAAACAGCGCGCGCACGGTCTGAAAGCCGTTGGTATGCGCCGCCAAGCCCCGCATCGCATGAAACGCCACGGGGCGGCCCACGGTCTGCGGATGCGTCACTCCATAAAAGTCGGTCCAAGGCTGCGGCACCACCACCGGATGCTGCAAGGCCGTCGTCCCCATTTCCAAGGCCAGCCGGACGATCGTCCGGCGGGGGATGCCCGTAATCGCTTCTGCCCAGGCGGGCGTACAGGTGGTCAACCGCTCTTGGAACACCGCAAAGGCCGGCCGATAGGTCCGACCGGCGTGGGTGTAGACCCCCTCTAAGCGGCCGTGGCCACCCGCTTGCCGAAAGGGGGTAAAGGTCTGCGCCCCGGTGGCCACCAGCACCTCCCCGTGGGCATCCTTCCACAGCAGACCATCCTCCGGCTGGCCCGGTGCCACGGTCACCAATCCCGCGGCATTCGTGTACCGCGTCAAGAATTCCCGGTCATAGAGCCCCTCGCGTTCCAGCACATGCATCATGGCCATGAGCAACGCCCCATCGGTCCCGGGACGAATAGGCACCCATTCGTCCGCCAACGCGCCATAGCCGCTCCGCACCGGATTCACGACCACAAACCGGCCCCCGCGGTCTTTCAGCCGGCCAATCGCCAGCTTCAACGGATTGGAGGGATGATCTTCCGCCACCCCCAGCAACATGAACCACCGGGCCGCGTCCAAATCCGGCCACCCAAACTCCCAAAAGCTGCCCCCGACCGAATACATCCCCCCGGCCGCCATGTTGACCGAGCAAAACCCGCCATGCGCTGCCCAGTTCGGCGTCCCAAACTGCCGCGCCCAATAGCCATTGAAGGCCTGCATTTGATCCCGGCCCGTAAAGTACGCCAACTGCGCCGGATCCGTGTCCCGAATCTGCTGCAACCACCCGGCCACCGTGCGGAGCGCTGTTTCCCAGTCGACGGGCACTAAGTCTCCGCTCCCGCGTTGGCTGCCCGGCGCCCGCATCAAGGGCGTCATCAGCCGTGCCGGCGAATATTGGGTCATGATGCCCGCGCCGCCTTTCGCGCACCACACCCCCTTATTCACGGGCGAGTCTTTGATCCCGGCAATAAAGCGAATCTGTTCCTGTTCGACGGTCACTTCAATCCCGCACCGACAGGCGCACATATAGCAGGTGGTATGGACCTTCCGTGTTCCCTCGACCGGTTCAGACTCCGCCTGCGCTGCTTGGCGAATTGTATGGCTGACTTCTCTCCCGTCACGCGCCCATGCTGGGCGCACCAAAAAAGAGCGTGTTGCCTCATCGCAACACGCTCGGTATAAAAACTTTTTGGCTCAGCCCTTTAATCTTTTAGTACAGTCTCCAACTCTACCGATAGTTTTACCTTGTCTCCAACAAGTACGCCACCCGTTTCCAGCGCTTGATTCCACTGTAACCCAAAGTCTTTGCGATTGAGTTCCGCTGTCGCCGAAAACCCTGCGCGTACGTTGCCCCACGGGTCTTTGCTTGTCCCCATGTACTCGGCGCGCACCACCAACGGCTTGGTCACCCCATGAATCGTCATGTTACCTTCAATGTCATAGACATTTTCCGACACACGCCGAATGTTAGTGCTATCAAAGGTCATAGTAGGGTAATGTTCAACATCAAAAAAGTCTGCCGACCGTAAATGAGCATCACGATCTTTCTGACGCGTGTCGACGGTACTAACGTCAATCGACACATGCGCCTTGGCCGTGGTCAAGTCATTCACATCAGCAATAATTTCTCCGGATAACCCAGGAAAAGAGCCTCGCACCGTAGAAATCATCATATGCCGGATAGAAAATTCCGCAAGACTGTGATCCGGATCAATCGCCCATGTCTTTATTTCTGATGTAGCCACTATGACACACTCCTCATCATCAAATAATTTCGCATATCCTGAGGGCGGCAAGCTACTCATGCGTCCACTTTTCCCCAAATTGTCGCAATGCCTCAATCACCGGCAGCAAGTCCCTACCTTTAATTGTGAGACTATATTCGACTCTAGGCGGAATTTCCGGGTACACCACGCGTTCGACAATCTGTTCAGTCTCCAGCATCCGGAGTCGCGCAGTCAAAGTACGCGCAGTCACCCCCAGCGATTCTTCTAATTCTCCAAATCGCTTCGAGCCCTCAGCCAAGTCTCGGACAATCAGAAGAATATAGAGATCTCCCACCAGTGCCGCACCACGGGCAACGGGGCAAAGCGCGTTCGACCCATGCAAGCTACTGCTCATGATATTGTCCCTCGCTCTCAGCAAAATCTAGTGTAACGATATATAAATATCGTGTCAATACTAACTTAAATAATATTTATTTATATACCCTTACTATACTAATGTATACTATTTAGTCTACCTGCAACGGCGAGAAGAACACCAAGTGCCCACCACCGGTTCCTGAAATCGCGCAGGGCGACCTCTTCCTACCCTTTTGCGCGGGCCATCTCTTTTGGGATCATCCCCTATGTCGGCCGTTGTCATCATGCCATACCCTTGCATAGGCTATAGTTTTTCTGTTGCTTGAATAATTCAGGGCGGAGTTTAACTTGTGATAGCGCCGGTGACCATCTGACGTGATTTCGCCTGACTGTAATTGGCCTTCTTTTTCCGGTGTGTCGGGAACGACAAGCCCAACACTTTAGAGACTTCACCTATCGTGACTAATCGTGGCATATGATCAGTATGGCATAATTTTAGGCCCATTTAAAAGAAAGCGTGTGATCCCTGCGAAAGACGAACAAGCATCATGAGCACAGCCCCCATCGCCAAAGCAATAGGCATCGTAATGATCCACACGCCAATAATCTTACGAACAACTTTCCAGTGCACACGGTGACGATTAATCATCGTGCCTGATCCAAAAATGCACCCATCAGTAGCCTGCGTCGTACTCACCGGAAACCCTAAAATCGCCGCTAAACTCACGGTAATCGCCGCTGCTAATTGCGTGGTGACCGATGTTTCCGGACGCAGATGAATAATTTGTGTGCCCACCGTATTTGCAATGCGCGATCCCCCTAAAGCCAGTCCCACGGACCAGCTTGCCAACGGGAATAGGATATCAAAAGAACTCACATGATACACGGCATCATGACTCAACAACATCATGACAATCGCTGTAAGGCCAATGATTCGGTAGGTCGCAACCAAATTGCCCCCATCATTAAACCCAGAGACCATCGCAAAGGCTGATAAACTAAGAAGGAGTAAGACGATTACCGCCACTGCGTCTCCCTTCCTTCCTGCCTAGCCAAACTCGCTTATAGACCGTGACTTGCGAATCCGGATTATGAGGTAAATCGGCACTAGACGGCCTGACATTCAATAGGCCCACTGTACCCAACACAAAATCACACGTCAAGCATGACAAAACGTGGCAGAAACCATAGAAAAAGCCTAAAGGGGGAGGAAACCCCTTTAGACTTTCCGTTATTAGCCGATAGAGCTTTTCTCTTTTCTTTATGCCGGCGCGGCACACCGGTTAGGGCCAATTTCCCACGACCGCAAGATCGCTGGATCTAGGGGACCCTTCTGAGACACATTAAACGCCACAATCGGTTCATAATTCGGCGGCGTCATCGCTGACGCTGAAGCCTCGACGTGGTTGACAAAGGATTCAAGGGGTTCATGCAATAAAGGGTTTTGCGCCTGCAGGTCGCCTAAAGTGCCTGCCACAATTCCATGGTCATTGATTTCTGACCAATGGGCATAATGCGCAGGCAAAATCACGGTTTCAGGGGCTAATGATTGCAATTGCTGCAATGACCGGTGAAGATCTTCGCCCCACTCCTTAGCGTGGCCTCCAAGATCTGGCCGACCCACACCTGAAACGAATAACGCATCACCTGTCAATAAATAACGGCCGGCAATAAGAAACGAAAACGAATCCGGCGTATGTCCGGGACTGGCGATCGCTTTAACCGTCACCGCACCCACTTTAAATTCCTGGCCATCTTGCAACAAAGAAACCCCTGGGCTATTTTGACCACGCCAAAACGGAACATGGTAGCGTTCACTAAGAAAGAACCCACCTGTAATATGGTCGGCATGAACGTGAGTGTCTGCCACCGCTTTTAGTCGCCATCCGTTTTGATCAAGAATCCTTTGGTACACGTCCACAAACTGAGAAGGATCAAAGAGCATAGCTTCTCCATTTGAAGCCAATAGGTACGACAGGCAGCCTTTGCCCCGGCGCTGAATTTGGAATAACGAAAATGTGGGTTCTTCCGCCACCGCATGCAGTTCATGATACCGGTTCCAAGCTGCCATGCCTCCTTCAAGCACCGTTACATCATAGCCCTCACGGTCCATGACAGCCCCCACAGCCTTAGCCGTTTCGCCTAAAGCACACACCACGACCCACGGCGTCTCAGAGTCGAGAGCTTGTAGCGTTTTGGCATCTCGCAAAATCGAGGTTCCATCGAGGTGCTGACTTTCAATCCGTGGTCCCTCAATGTGCCAGGCCTGATAATCATCAAATGGCCTGATATCCACAACAGCTAAGGGCTTTTGGTTCATAGCCTGCCCGAACTCTTCGACAGATATGGTACGCATGAAACCCCTCCTATTCGCTAAGATACTGCATATGCAATTTAATCGTATATGCGAAACGCCTTGAAAACAATGCCTCTCATATCCTAGATGCTAAGAACTAGTGCTTTCGCAAAGCTTCAACATCCTCTGCTGAATTCTCACTTGCTCTATAGCCATTCCCATAAAGGATTTCGTCAATACCAAAACAAAACAGCAATATAACTATGCGGATAGGAGGTGATTATAATGGCATATCCCATATCCCAAGAAACAGGCGACAATCGGCAAAATGCGTAGCCCCAAAGCGAGAAACAAGACGTCAATTTAACCCGAACGCAACAAGGACAACCTTTACTATGTAGTAGTAAATAGGCACATCCTAGTAGTTTCAGAGGATGGAAGCATCCCTGAGATCAACCTCATATTTGATGCCCAACCCTTATGCGTCATCTTCGATGATTTCTTGCACACGTCCCACTTGTCCGTCAACCAAGCGCACCTTAATGCCGTGCGGATGTGTCGGGGATTTCGTCAAAATGTCTTGAATAACCCCGCGTGTAAGCCGCCCCGTCGGCTGATCCGCCTTCAACACAATATCGACGGTGAGTCCCGGTCGCAAGTCCTTACGGATCTTCCCGCTCTTCCCAGCCATAGGGTTCCCCCTGTTCTTCTAATCATGGTCGCACGACTTTGGTGAATGGGCACCAGACGATCTTAGAGACCTTCTTAATGTCCTAGAAATTTTCTCCGTCACCTCTAAAAAACACCGACGCTCGTCGGCCGTCAAGGTCGACACGGTAACCTCTTCCAGCCGCCGAAAGATTTCTCGAACTTGCCCCTCTAAGGCACGCCCGGCCTCTGTCAACATGACAAGGGTCACTCGACCATCTTGCTCCGAACGCATGCGCTGTATGAAGCCCGCGCACTCCAGCCGACTCAACGATTTCGTTACAGTCGAGTGATCTAGCTGTAAAGCCTGGCTCAAGCACTGCTGAGATTGACCGTCTTGCTTCCCTAATTCCAGCAACAACATTTCTTGGCCAGGAAATAGCCCCAATTCCCGCAGCAACTCCGCCGCTAAGCTTCGGTGAGCACGAGCCAGTAAAATAACATTCGCACTGATGAGGCAATCGGGGGACCCAGCGGGCCCCTCGTTACCTCCTTCCTCATGATAAGGCATTCAGATCCTCAGCTTTCCTGCTGGAGTTCCGCTAACGTTGGATAATCGATATAGCCGTGAGCATCGCCTCCAAAAAATGTGGCGGTATCGGCCGGATTAAGCGAGGCCCCCGCCTTCAAACGCTCAACGAAATCAGGATTCGCAAGCGCCCATGCGCCAATTGGTGCAATGTCCGCTAAGTTTGCTTCAATGTCGCTAGCAATCTGATCCAACGGTCGGCCCGCACGATTCACTAACAATACATGCGGCCATAAGGCACGAATTTCTTTCAGAAATGGATCATTGCCGCCATGCATGACATGGAGATAAACTAAATTCAGTTTGGCCAATTCCGAAATTAAATACCGGTAGAGATCCGGGCCACTTGCCCCTTCATCGAGTCCTCCCAACGTCATCCCTGGCGAAATACGAAATCCAGTCCTGTCCGCTCCAATCTCTTGAGCAACCGCCGCTGCCACCTCAATGGCAAATCGCGCGCGATTTTCTATAGACCCTCCATATTGATCCTGGCGCTGATTGGCATTTTCAGCCATGAACTGTTGAATAAGATACCCGTTAGCGCCATGAATCTCCACACCATCAGCACCCGCCCGAATAGCCGCAGCTGCTGCCTGTCGAAATTCGTCAATAGTCCTGTGAATATCGGTTATGCTCATTTCCCGCGGTACAGGAATCTCTTGCATTCCTGTCGCTGTGAACATTTCAAGCCCCGGCGCTACCGCAGACGGAGCCAAACCCAGTCGATGATGGGGTGTGTTATCCGGATGTGACATGCGTCCAACGTGCATCAGCTGAATAAAGAGGTAGCCACCCTTGTCATGCACAGCGTCGGCTACTTTTTTCCAACCCGCCACATGATTATCCGTATAAATTCCCGGTGTGAACAAGTAACCTTGTCCATCTTCCGACGGCTGTGTGCCTTCGCTAATCAACAGTCCTAGAGATGCCCGTTGGGAATAGTATACGGGCGCTAAATCACCTGGCGTACCATCAGCCTGTGCCCGACTTCGAGTCATAGGCGCCATCACCAAACGGTGAGACAACGTCATACGTCCGACCGTTACCGTCTCCCATAACTTGTCCACGTTCTCACTCCTAACTCACTATGTAATATCACTGACAATAATCAGCATGATGTTGCCTGCACTACTGTATCAGATAAATACGTGGCTAGCCACATATTTTAATCAAGGCGGTTTATAACGCGGGTAACATAGCCCCTATCCGACCAACGATGGCTGGGTTCCAAGATATTCAAAAAATTTTTGGCATTTTTCTATGAAGATCACGAATAGGCAGGATTTTAACGCGCGACTGTCGAACTTTTGCACAATTATGACCAGAGAGGGCATTATTGTCAATCCGGTTCACATTGACCATAATTCGCCGCAAGATTCGAGAATTCCCCCGACCTCAGTGGTGGGTTTTGGGCATGTCGCTGCTTTGGACTATGGGATGGACCTTACTCAAAATCCGAAGGTATACGGAGGGGCACGCCACCGTGTTTGATTTAGGCAATACGGCACCGAGCCTTTATGTTATTTCGCACGGACACTCTTTAGCATGCAATTCATTTTTAAATGAACCCATTGTACTCAATACCGACGCATATATCTTATACCTTCTAGCGCGGCCTTTTCGATTTTTGAGTGGCCCTTACTTTTTGCTTGCACTTCAATTTAAGCAACAGGGAATGGTACTATGGAGCACCAACCAAGTTGTATCGGTCTGGCCGCCCTATGTGGGCTTTTTTGCCACAAGGCAGTGCCGGTCTCAAAATCAATGCCTTCGTCTGGCAAGCTTTGACCCATCATTACACCATAATGGCACAAACCCCAGTTGGCGTTGTCTTGTCGGGCCACCAGACCTTTCCCGGTTACCCTGTATTGGCGAATGCAACCCAATTAGACGACCTCTCCGTGCCGCTTTCTCGTCTGGCAGTGGACATTTGAACCTATACGTCGTCGGCACATGCTTCTATCAGGCCAACTTGACGGCAATTTCGGTAGGATTGTTTTGGATTGGCGAAATGGAAAGAATCAATGGGTCATCCCTGCAGTCGTATTGGATAGACAAGGTCGCATAAGTCTATCTGCGTGATTATCCAAAAGAAATGAGGACAAGTATGAAACTCGCAATTGTGGTACCAGTCTACAACGAACAAGATGGACTAGAATCGTTTTACATGGCCTTACGGGATGTCATGATGACCCTAAATTATTTCTGGCAAGTATTATTTGTCGACGACGGCAGTGAGGACAACTCATGGTCCGTCATTCAGAAACTCTCAACACGGGACCCAAAAGTTAAGGGGATTCGGCTTTCACGCAATTTCGGGCATCAGACAGCCCTGGCCGCAGGATTAACACATATTAGTGCTGATGCTGTAATCACCATGGATGCGGATTTACAACATCCTCCTGACCTTATTCCTCAACTCGTGGCCCAATGGCAACAAGGATACGCTGTCGTCAACACCATTCGACTCGAAACCGACTCAGTCCATTCATTGAAACGGTATTCCTCGGCGATATTTTACCGTCTCATCAATCTAATCTCCGAGGTGCCCATTACACCAGGAGGTGCCGACTTCCGATTGTTAAGCGAAACAGCATTACAGGCCTTGCAGTCCATGCCGGAACGCCAACGATTTCTTCGGGGCATGGTGAGTTGGATCGGGTTTTCTCAGACCGCTATACCCTTTGTTCCACGGCCTCGACAGTATGGTCAGTCTAAATATACATGGCGCAAAATGATGCATCTCGGACTGAACGGATTAACGTCTTTCTCTATAGCTCCACTACGCTTGTCTCTTCTGTTCGGAGTAATGAGCATCGCTGTCGCATTGCTGTACGCAATTTATGTCCTGGGGGTCAAAGTCTTTTCCCACACCGCACAACCGGGATGGGCCTCCATCATTGGTATCGGCTTATTTTTTGGCGGCGTTCAGTTGTTTAGCCTTGGGATACTAGGAGAATATTTAGGGCACGTGTTCGCGGAAGTCAAACATCGACCGTTGTTCTTTGTTCAGGAAACGGCGGGGATCATGACGCCGACTACGTCAAATATACCCGCGGAGTCGCAATGACGCTGACTAACTGGTTGCTTATCATCTTCTATGCTATTCTATCGTCCAGCGCTCTGATGCTCATGAAGGCGGGGCTAGCAAATCCCTCATTCCACCTACAAGTACGACCCCAATTCTCCATTATGCTCTCTTATACAGCGGTAGTTGGTATAGTTCTATATATTGCGAGTTTTATCACTTGGCTCGGTATCATCCGGAACACTACCATCGTGCTCGCCTATCCATTGAGCATCGGCCTCGTCCAATTAGTGTTGGTAGCCACATACCGTTTATTACTGCACCAACGTTTGTCAGTCCCCATTGTTCTTGGATCGGCTCTAATTCTCGCCGGGATCGTTGTGCTATCGCGGGCATCGTAACGCCCATAGGCTTTGTAGCATCATCCGCGCCGGGCACCATGGAGGCAATTCTTGACAGGCCGCGCACGTCTGCCAGACAATTCCATTAGATCGTATTCCTAGGATATTGGAGGTCTACTCCCTATGAAAAAGCATGTCTTGTCGATCGGTCTTGCGCTTGGATATGTCGCGGGCATGGTCTCAGGCCCTGTCCAGGCCGCGACGGTTCCCACCACACCCGGATCGCTCGTGCGGTTTATTGGGGAACCCGATGTCTATCAACTCATCAATCACCAACTTTATTGGATTCCCTCGGGCAAGCTGTTTCAAGCCGCTAGTGAGAATTGGCATTACGTGACCGTCCTGCCCGATACCGTGCCGCGTCCCCCGATTGGCGGAACGCTACGCGTGTATACGAATGACGCGCATATCCTCGCATCCGGGTCCCCCACACTGCCATCGGAGGTGGAACCGGTTTGGCTCTACAATGTCCATTCCCAGACGCTCTACCGGTGGCCGGTGAATGGCACGGTGGGCAATGATCCATGGTTTATGACGGTCCTTCGTGCCAATGGCATCGCCCCCAATCCGCCGAACGATATGATCCTGAGTCTCGGTACGGCGGGACAAACCTTTGGCACCATCACCAATCCGTTACCCGTGCCCTTGAGTCCATGGCCAACAAATCCCGCGTCCGTCTCCTTCGTCTCCCATGAAACCAGCGCGCAAGGCGTGACCTATCGGTTGGCAGGCAGTCCTCGGGTCTACTGGGCCTCCGGGGGCACCTTGCACTGGATTCCCAATCCGGCCACCTTTGACGCGGCGGGATTTCGCTGGACCCGCGTCGACACCGTATCCCACCTGACGGCCCCGATAGGCTATCCTGTTTTAGTTCGTGCACAGACAGCCCCTCAAGTGTACGTCGAAGGCTCCCACACACTACATTGGGTGCCTTCACCGAGCCAGCTCACTGCCGACGGCTTCCGATGGGCGGACGTACTGACCGTCTCCCATCTCCCCGAACCCGTTGGGAATCCATGGGCACCCTCCACACCGTAAAAAACGCGGCAAAACTGGCCCCATGACGCGCCAATGTCTCCCAGCCTGGGAGAAGATTGGTCATCGGGGCCGTTTTTCGCGTCTTAGGTTCTTCAAGGGTCATCAGAGACGGGGTGTGAGAATTCCTGCCTAGATTGATCCCTTCATCCTGATTAGTCGTCGGTACCCAACACCAGTTGAACCGCTTGTTCTTTAAACGTTCTGTCATACGGATTGGCCACCGGATTCACCTCCCGTGAAAAAGGTTGTATCATCCTGTCAATTCGGGGTGTCCACAATTAGACTGACATCCAAACTGATCAGAATTCCCCATTTCCACCACGCGATCCGGAATCGGCCGGTGTCATCATTCTATCTACACTACACAAATCCTTAACTACCTAAACCAAGACAAGGACTGGAAAGCCATAAATATTTGCGTTCGCACTATAGGCTCATCCAGTTATTTTTGATCGGGTCCTGCGTTACAAATTCAACCCCACATACGACATCCCGGTCTTCCCGCCGCATGTCGATGTACGCCAGCGCCGTCCTCCTCATATGATTGAGGATCTGGTGAATTATCGCACCATCTAGAAACGCCCCTGCGTTCCATCCCGCAGAGCATCGTCAAAAACGAGACCTAGGACGCCGTCGTCCCACGCTGCGCGCAAAATCAGCCCCTGAAGCCAAATCTTTCGGATCTCACGACATATCAGGGGCCGAGCCTTCCTCCGGCGCGGCTCCTGTCAAACATTGCTGGTAACCGGCGTAGGCCGGGGGGCGTTATTCTAAGGTAGAGCGGATTAGGAGGCTTGATGACATGATCATACGACACAATGGACTCGTCGGCGCAGCCATTTTGTTGGGCAGTATAGTCCTCACTGGCTGCGGTACGACCGCGCCTCCCGTGGCCAGTGCTCTCCCTCCGCATTCACACACGGTGAGTCCCGCGCCTAGTACATCCCCGCGGTCATCCCGTCCTATGTCCCCTTCCCCCACATCGTCGCCCGCCGCGTTGAGGGCTTCCACACCCGCGGCCCCATTGTCATACGTGACCTATCACAACAGCATTTGGGGATATTCTGTAGCCGTGCCCCAATCGTTTACCGAATCGGGACCCGTCGAAGATCGGGATGGAAGGTCATGGAGTTCCGGCTCGGTAAATATTGTCGTGTACGGGGAATATAGTAACGCCATGGGACACATTGAAACGGTCACATCTGCGTTGAGCACTTTGGACCATCAGAAACACCCTGCGTATCAGGCCCATGGATCCGATTGGCTCGTCGTGTCTGGAATCCATGGCTCCCAAATCTATTACACCAAAGAATTCATTGGATCCACTCATAGGGATGTGCTGTCCATCTCGTATCCTGCAATCGACAAGAACCATTGGTCATCGATAGTCAGTGCGGTATCCCGTTCATTTACTCCTGGGGAGCTATCTAACGTGACCCCTGCACCGGGTTTATTCCAAACACAACGGGTCACGATCCCCCCCAGTATTACCGTACAATTAGAGGTTCCATCGGGTTGGACAAAACAACGCTGGAGTGCGGGAGATGCTGGGGGCTTCGTATGGGTTAACCCATTGAATTCCGCTGAATGGGTTCGGATGCTATTTAGTGGCAATGCTGGAGCCCTGTTAAATAATCAAGGGCACTATGACGTAACCCAGTTTATTAATAACCCCGGTGTACAATGGCGTGTTATTCAGGCGACTCAACTCTCTGGCCAATTCACCATTCCGATCGGTGGCATTTCTATTCCCATCGGGAACATCAATTTCAATAAATATGTTGTCTATGGCTATGCCGCAGTCATTACACGTCCAAGCCCTTTGGGCGTGGAAATTGATGCAGTCGCTCCGAAAACTGTGGCGAAAGTCATTTCGACTAGTGTGATAATTCGTTGACAAGTGCCGCATCAATTATCCATAGTGATACCTCCTTCTCGCCAATTTTAACCGGTAGTTCGACAGCCATTAGCTTCGACGCATTGGAAATCGTTGACGTTGATAAAATGACAGAAAAATAAGTCCGCCATCAGGATGTTAGTCTAAATTGTGGACACCTCGAATTGCGACAGGATGATACAATCATTTTCACGGGTTTTGTGGATAGCGGACATTGGAAAGCGGAGGACCAAGCTCTGCGCAATTGGCCCCGGCGTATTCGGGATCTCGAAAAAAGGCCCACCGACCTGCGCTGGGCGGAAATTGTGCGGAAGACCGCAGGTATTTCATCAGATTTGGAGCTATTTTTCGGCCTACCATGGCCCGACTGAAACCCCGGAAAGTAAAGCAGGGAAGGAAAAACATGGTGGGCGCGCACAGATTCGAACTGTGGACCCGCTGATTAAGAGTCAGCTGCTCTACCAACTGAGCTACGCGCCCGCATTATATGATATGGTAGCGGCGGGTGGACTCGAACCACCGACATCACGGGTATGAACCGTGTGCTCTAACCAACTGAGCTACGCCGCCATGGTTGCGGGGACAGGATTTGAACCTGCGACCTCCGGGTTATGAGCCCGACGAGCTACCAGACTGCTCTACCCCGCGATATTAAGTCTTCCCACGCACAAATGATAGTATAGGAGCGTCATGATTATTTGTCAAGGAGCTTTTCTCGACAACTGACCGCTCTTCCAATGACGATACACTTAAACACCGCTGTATTGGTCACCATTTTTTACGCGGTGTGATACACTATGTCATATCAAACTACCGGACAGTGCACAAGGAGGCGCAGCGATGGCGCGTAAAACAAGACTGGGTGGTTACGACATTAGTATTGAAAAAAACCAAGAAGGTATTCATCTTGCTGTCAAACCCACTCCGGGCCATGCTCAAGCACAGGCTGAAGTCTTCCAAATGTTTGACCAGTTCCGCAATACAGCCCGACAAGCAGGAGTAGGGGGCGCAGAAATTTTCGCCTACTGGCTCAAGAAACAGTTGCGGATAAAGTAACATTTTTTTCCATAAATACCACGATCTTGAATATCTTAAGGATCGTGGTATAATTTTTTTATTCAAATCCACAAAGGGAGGGCATCATGAGCCCACTTAAGAGTGTTGCGGAATATCACCGTGCCATTGAACGCATTCGCATTCTGCAAGGAGTGCTCGATACTTTAGCTAAAATGAAGGGGAACATGGATCCCGACGTTCTCGCTGTGAGTCAAGAGATCGATTTGTACATTGTACGAGTGCAACAGTATTGGCAATCGCAATGCCAAAAAGGTGCTATGTAATAGCATCCGATATGTCGGAGACTACACCTTGGCTTCGTAGATAGTGGACAAATAGTGCATCTAACTCGTGGCTTACAGCCGCTAAGGTGTCGTCTGACAAATCATTAGTCACTGCATAGATACGGTCAAGTTCATTTTGTAGTTGCCGTATGGTTTCTAACATGGTGTTTGCATGGGAATTTGCCATTCTTTTTTTCTCCCCTTCTACAGTATGTCGGATAAAGAATGCGCCTAGACATTTCTACATTTTTTCCAAAAAATCCTTCCTCTTTTTGCAAAAACCGCAAAGAATTTTCGCTAAACCCGCCCTATTTTTCGTACTTTCGACAATCGTCTCGTACAATAAAAATATGGAAGCACAAAAAGTGTCGACGCGCTTGGCCCATACGACCTCTAGCTTGTCATCGCCACCCACTGCCCGTCAGCCGAAAGTTGATCTGACCAAGCAGTGGGAACGACTCGACCAACAAGAACATCGTGTGCTCACGCGCATGACACTGGAAGCCGTAGACGCTTATACGCGGACGGTTAAAGAGATGTTGCGCGGGGCGCTGGACGAGCAGCAAACGGAAATCGGAGGATATTTCTCTCCATCTGGGGGGTTTCGCTATATGGTCCGGATCAAATCGGTATCTACGGAACTGGAAAATCTGCGTCAGGCCATCCTTCATCACTCCCCCGCTAGTGTGGTCATGCAGCGGATGGATCTAATTCGCGGATTACTTTGTGATATTTTGCTATAGCGCACAGACCAAAGGAGAACTCATGACTGTTTTTGAAACTATCATGGATGCCTTAACACAACTCGAGGAATTGACCGAACGAAAAATTGAAGCGGCTACCCAGAGAAATTCGACGGTGCTCTTGCAATTGCTTCAATCGGAATTGGATCCACTAACTCAAGTCAATCGGTATCTTTTTGACATTGCTCGCCTCACTGACGAAGAGCGAGACGTCTTGCGCCGTCATGCGGAACATTGGCAAGCACGCTCCCAGCTTTTAAGTACGGTGCTACAAAGCCAATTAGGCTATTGTGATTTTGTCCTCACTCTACTCGGGCAGTCACAGCAACCATCCGTCAATGTTAATTTTTAGGACATTTCGTGAAGGAAGGTGATCGCATGTCATTTATGATGTTGAATATTGCAGGCCGCAGCCTCTCTGCCCAGCAATTAGCGATGGAAGTAACCGGAAATAACTTGGCCAACGCCACGACCACCGGCTATCACAATGAAATAGCGAATCTCGTCGAAACACCACCCATCCCATCGTCTCAGCTCAATGGCTCCTTGCAAGGGCAAGGCGTCAGTGTCGATGCCATTACGCGGGCATCTAATGCGTTCTTGGCTCGCAGTGTACGGACCCAACTCGGAACTACCGGCTATTGGCAGAGCATGAACACCAGTTTGTCTCAAATCCAAAATGTCTTTCAAGAGCCTTCCGCCAGTGGCTTGTCTGAGGCGATGGGAGCCTTTTTTAATGCCTGGCTGACGTTATCCCAGACCCCTTCAAGTTTGTCAGCGCGCCAAGCCGTCATTGACCAAGGAAAAAATTTAGCCAGTACGTTTAATAGCATGGCCAATCAAATCACCGGCGAAATACAAAATATCAATCAGAGCGTCGTCAATACGGTCCAAAAGATTAATACCATTACCAGTCAAATCGCCCAACTGAATCAACAGATCAGCGCCGTCACGGGCGCAGGCGGATCGGCCAATACGCTTTTGGATCAACGCGGCACATTAATGAACCAACTAAGCCAATTGGTCAATATCTCTTATACCGTGAATCCGGACCAAAGTGTCAATATCTATTTGGGCAGCAATGCCTTAGTCATCAATCAAACGGCCCATAGCCTCATGACCAGTGCTCCGACCACAGCCAATAGCGTCGACCAAATAGCTTTTCATGATAATCCGTCACAAACCCTCAATGCCTCGAATGGGTTGCAAAATGGAGAATTGGCTGGCCTTTTAACGGCGGGGAATCAAAATTTACCTGGATATCTCACCTCTCTTGATGCCCTGGCTGGGGATCTCGCGTCTGCGGTCAATGCGCAACAAGAGGCCGGATACACGTTAAATAGCGCCACTAACGGTCCCATTTTCTTTACGTCCTCCTTGTCCTCGACAGCTCCCGTGACGGCGTCAACAATTCAAGTCTCTTCAACCTTGACATCACAAGACGTCGCTGCCGCACAAAACCCTAACGCCCCGGGCGATGGTAGCAACGCCTTGACTATTGCCAATATGATCTATCAACCCGAAATATCCCCCACAACGGGGACTTTAGACACCACGTCAACGGGCGTGACGTTCAATCAGTTTTATACCAATTTAGTCGGGCAAGTGGGCAACGATGGTCAACAAGCCAGCAACCAGTTCGCAAGCGCCCAAAACACCTTGAACTCTTTGCAAAATGCTCAAGAGAGTGCCACCGGCGTCGATGTCAACGAACAATCGGCACAACTCATTCAAGAACAGCAAAGTTACCAAGCCGCCGCGCAATTGGTCAGTGTGGAACAGTCCACCATGGCCAGTTTGTTGGCCGCCGTCAGCTAATCCTATCTCAGGCCAATGGGCCTTCATTCAATTCGTAGGAGGATCGCTATGCAGATTACACCCCTTACCATTCGCAATAATCTTTTGGCCAACATGCAAACCCAATACCAAACGATTAATCAATTGCAAGAAGAAGCATCGACCGGACAAAGCTTTCAAGTCCCATCGGACAATCCCGAAGCCGTCACGAGCACCATGAGCCTGAGTGCGGCCCTAACCGAAACCACGGCATATCAAAATTCGGCAACCGCCGCTCAAAATGTCCTAAACGTCACCAGTGGTGCGTTACAAAACATGCAACAACTCTGGCAAAAAATGATATCGGTTACAGTCCAAGCATCAAGCAATGCGCTGACGCCAACCGACCGTCAGGCCCTAGCCCAAGAAGTGGAACAGGCCCAAACCTCGCTCGGACAATTACTCAATACCCGTTATGAAGGGGCTTACATTTTCAACGGCTATAACCAAGACACGCCGCCGGTGACCGCCTCTGGCGTCAGTCTACCGACCAGCACTCAGTCGAGCATCTATCAAATTGGTCAAAATGCTCAAGTCACCATCAATCTCACAGGCATGGAAAATGCGGGGCAGCCCAGCGGCACCAACTACCTTGCTACCGTATATAACGACTTAAGCCAACTCGCCACGGCTGTAACCACTAGCGCCTCGGCCAGCCAAGCGATGCTTGGCACACTTCAAACCGATGAGGGCTACTTATCCACAGCACAGAGTATTGTGGGAGGCCGCATGCAGCGAGTGACCCAAGCTCAAACGCAGTTGACCACCTTAGCTCAGAACCTCAATCAAACCATAGCACAAGTATCTGGTGCCAACATGACAGCCGTTACGGTACAGCTGACGCAAGAAGAACAGGCCTACCAAGCCGCCTTACAAAGTGGTGCCCAAATTCTCTCCATATCTTTACTAAATTACATTCATCCATAGAGGCCGCCATAGCGGGATATCATGCAAGGGAGAGATTAATAGGATGATGACGCAAAATACCATTCGGACCCGTTTTCATGGGGAAATCACCATTGTCGACCACGATATTCTGGTCATGGATTATCCCATTTTAGGGTTTGCGAATCACAAGGAATTTATTTTACTCCCACACCGCAGCGACAGCCCATTTTTATATTTACAGTCCATCACTGATCCCACTCTCGCCTTTATTGTCATTGATCCGTATACCTTTGATGCGACATATACGGTGCCCGCGAATGAATTGCCGGACTTGGGGAATCAGGAGACGTGGGCGATTTTATGCATTTGTACGGTCACACACTCCGCAACCGGCGCTCTAAAAGCCACGGTCAACCTCAAAAGTCCGCTAATCATTAACCGGGAGACGCGGCATGGCGGCCAATTTGTGTTATCCTTACCCTATTCATATCAATATCCCTTAATAGGGGAGGACACCACAAATGCTGGTACTGAGCCGAAAAACCGATGAAGCTCTGATTATTGGCGAAGGCGAAATCCGCATCGTCATCTTGGGAGTGCAAGGCGATCAAGTCAAACTGGGCATTGAAGCTCCTCGCGCCGTCAGTGTCATGCGCGAAGAGCTTTTTCGTGCCCAGAAAGAAAATGCTCTGGCGGCTCACTCGGTGTCCCCAGATGACCTTAGTGATTTGAAGGCCCCGGCTCCGGTCCCGCCATCTCCTTCACCGAAGCCAAAATCTCCGTAATCTTAACCCCAAACTGTTCCCCCACAATCACCACCTCACCACGTGCCACAATGCGGCCGTTCAGAAAAACATCAACAGGTTCGCCGTAGGCTCGGTCGAGTTCCACCACGGACCCCGGTCCCATTTCTAGGACATCATGCACTGCTAATGCGCTTGTCCCCAAAACAACCTCGACGTCCATGGGTACATCCCAGAGAAAATCTACGCCCGCCGTTTGCCCAGGCCGCGGCACCGCGGGGCCGGTTAATTCGGCAAACTCTACGGGACGTGCTTCAATCTCTTCGGCACCGGACGTATCAGACAACCCTTGCGTCAGCGCTGCCAGCTCCTCAGGCGTTAACCGACTATTGTTTTCCGCCATGTTCATCCTCCTTGTCGGCAATTCGTGCCGTAATCCTGACGGCCAAATGTCCTCCCATACGGCCAGCCAGCACTTGAAATTTTTCTTGATGCGCGACAGTCATCACGAGCGGTTGATCGTAGCGGTTCTTTAAGATCACCACATCTCCTGCCTTCAATTGATGGAACTCCCCCAAAGACAACGCTGTGCGCCCTAGAACGACTTGGGCCGGCACCTGGGTGTGATGCACATGTCGCACCATTTCCTGAGGCCGCGGCATAATCTCTTGATCATCTTCTCGCCCTAAAGCATGTCGGCCTAACAACATGGCAAATGGTTGAATGGCGGGATACGGCCAGACCCAAGAGAGTTTCCCTTTGTGGCTATCAATGGTAATTTGCTGCTGTTGGACGACCACCAGATCTCCCTCCGAGGCAACCTGGGTGAAAGCAGGGTTATACTCAATCGCATCCACCGCGGCTTCAAACGGCATAAGCGAGGACCAGTTTTGACTGAGTAAGCTCAACAGCCGTTCCATAATGCGGCGGTAAATAGTCTGCTCAATTTCTGTTAATTCGCGGTTGGGAAAGTGCCCTGTGCCTGGTCCCCCTAACGCGCGATCAATCATCGCGAGGGTGACTTCGGGTGAACTTTCAAAGAGACCAGATCCTGACTGATTAATGGTAAAAAGCGCTAACACACTCGGAATCGCCACGGTCTCCACATACTGCTCATAAGGCATCTGCTCGGTGCTCAAATGCTGGATTTGTACGGGCGTGCGCAGGTAGGTCGACAAGAAGTTTGACGCCATACGCAGATATGACTCCATCATCAACGTAATGGCATCCAACTGCAAGCGGCTGAGCTGATGCGGCCGTTGAAAATCATACGGCCTTACTTCTTTAAGATCTTTGACGAGTCCCATCCTATTTCCTCTCTTTTCATCCGCCTCATTTCCATCGCGAATTACTGGGTCATAAGCGATGAGAAGTATATGGGGCCAATCGTATTCGGGCCAAAAATCGATTCCAAAACCGTTCGCACCTGCGTCTTAAATGTCGACAACCCTCCGGACGCCGTAAACTCATGGTATGGAGTACTGCGGGCTAGATTAATCAAATCATTACGGATGCGCGCATCAAGAACCGGAGAACCCGTTCCCGATCCCCCTTCAGCCCCTGCCTTGCTTCCCCCTTGGCTCGTTAAGGCCGCTAATGCTACATCAAATTCCACATTAAAGCTGACATAATGCCCAGAACTGCCTAAGTTGCTTTCAATACCGGATTCCGTAACCGAAACAGCTGTCAGAGGATTATACGGCAATGCTTCCACCACGGGTTTCGGCGCATGGCTCAACAAGGACGGATCCCCAAAAATCAAGCCAGCCGCACCAGCTCCTGCCCCCAACAAAAATACGAGAACAAACACCAAAAACTTTTTCATCCTGAAAATCCTCCCTAAAATCCCCCTAATTGTTCCTCAATCGCGCACGGTGCCTGTACACTGAAATCGAGGAGGGTACCTTGAACAATGGAACCATTACTGTTATGGGCGCTTGAAACCCTATTTTTCAATGAATTTACCCCACCAAGCACCTTGCCCAGCCCGTTTGCCACGGCGCTGTCAGAGGCCCAAAACAACGCAGCCACCCCAGAATCTTCGCAACCGTCCGCATCCATAGAAGCCTCTATTCAGCAAGCGGCCGCCAGCACGGGTTTGTCGCCCGCTTTGCTTCAGGCCGTAGCCACGGTTGAGTCGTCTTTGAATCCCGAAGCCGTCAGTTCGGCGGGCGCTGTTGGAGTCATGCAATTGATGCCAGGTACGGCGGCAGAGTTGGGCGTCAATCCCTATAATGCTGAGCAAAACATCATGGGGGGTGCCGAATATCTGAAAAGCTTGTTCGACTCGTTTCATGGCAACCTCCCTTTAGCCATCGCGGCATACAATGCGGGTCCTGGTGCGGTAGACCATTTTGGTGGCATCCCGCCTTATGAACAAACGCAGCAATACGTACAAAAGGTGCTCGCTACCTATCAAGCGCTGGCGAATACGCCGTCACCGTCTTAAGTCGTAATTTGTGTTAATCCGCGGCTAAGCGTTTCTTGGACGCTCATGACTTTAGCGCTTGCGGAATAGGCCGTTTGGGCCACAATCATATCAACAAGCTGCGACGCGAGACTTACGCCGCTGCCATTGAGGGCTCCATCCTCCAGCGTTCCAGCCCCTTGGGTGCCGGGCGCTGCGAGGATAGCTGGGCCCGAAGCCAAAGAGGCTTGATAGAGGTTATGACCCACACTGATCAACCCTTCAGGATTAGCAAAAAGCGCCAAAGATATCTTGCCAATGGCTTTTAGTGGTTGCCCAGCTGGCCCCGCCATCACCGTTCCATTGGGCGCAATGGCCCATTCTTGACCAGGCGGCACCGTCACCGGGGGATCTAACAAACTGCCCCCTGGCAAAGTTAGCTGCCCCTGACCGTCTTCTTGCAGCGACCCGTCGCGGGTATAGGCCACTGTCCCGTTAGCGGTTTTGACTTGAAAAAACCCTGAGCCATTGATGGCCACATCATGGGGATTCGAGCTGGACATCATTTGGGTACCAAACAAGGCGACATCTTGACTCATAAACGCCCCCGCAGTATAGCCTAATTCCGGCTGCACCGTCTGGGACCCCACCATACGGCCTGCTGCGCGACTCACCACATTGGGGCCGTTACTAAAAGCCGTGAGCCGCTCGCCATAGCCGGGAGTTTGGTTGTTGGCCACGTTGCTCGCAATCGCATTTAACCACAAATTACTAACCTCAATCCCACTTTGGGCTGCATGCAGCACACTAAACATCTCTAACGCCTCCTACCTTGTCATTTGCCATGCTAGTCACTTACCCAAGAACCCCCAAGGCTCCAGCCGTCTTCAGCCGAGTGCTTTCTTCATTCACCAAGGACGTCAGGGACTGATAGGTTTCTTCGGCTTGCATCAAATCCACGGTCTCTCCCGTTAGACTGCCATTTGAGGTGTTGACCGCGCCTTGAATCACGTTTCCCGTAAAGGCTTGCGGTGTCTTGGACTGATACAAACCTCCCCCCAGACTGGTTAATCCCGCTGCGGGTAAATCGACCAATCCTAACGTGCCAAGCGTGACGTTATTTTGGGACAGCACCCCAGTAATACTGACGGTAAAGGGTCCTGGAGCCAGATGCACCGGCTTTCCTGATGACAACAAAACCAGATCGCCATTGGCAGTTGCCAACTGTCCTTGAGAAGTCTGATGAAACCGCCCATCTTGGGTATAGGCGACGCCACCACTTGGCGTTCGCACGGCAAAAAAGCCGTTTCCAGAAATGGCCAGTTCGGAAAACACCCCCGTGGAACGGATGGCACCCGGGGCCACATCGTATTGCGAGATGACGGCTTGTGCGGAAATCACTTGGCCAATGGCCTGGGTGGATTGTGGCCCTACCGCCAGCACCGTCTGGGGTAAAAATCCCACCACCTGCGTCTTTTGAGCCAGGTAGCCCAAGGAGTTTTGGTTGGCTATATTACCCGCTGTCGCTTGAAGAATTTGATGTTGCGCTAACAGGCCTGATGCCGCGGTATATAAAGCATTCATGCAAGGCGTCTCCTTTCTATGACGGTAACGTAGGCCATAAGGCGGTCATTCGGGCAACAAACTGTCCAAAGCGCCCGCGCTTTGGCGGCTGAATGCGGTGAATCAGACGGTCGGCTAAGTGTCCAATATCCATAGCCGCTGGAGACGCGGGATACAACAGCAACAACGGTTCTTGTCGGCTTATTGCCCGCTTCGCATGCGGATCCTCATGCACAGTCCCCATAAACTCGACTTTCTGGTCCAAGACCTTCATCGCCAAGGTGACAATGCGCATCGCCATCTCCTCTCCGCTCTGAGCGGTGGTACTGCGGTTCATGACCAACTTCAACGCGACGTGGCCTTTAGCCTCCCACACGGCTTTAATCAATCCATAAGCATCCGCTAACGCAGGCGGCTCAGGATTGGACACGACCAGCGCCTCGTCGGCCGCCAACACAAAGGCCAGCACGTTGGCGGCAATGCCCGCACCGGTATCGACCAATAACCAATCACATTCGCTCTCCAACTCCTGAAATCCTTCTATAATCCCCGAGATTTCGACAGGGTCTAGGCTCGCCAATGCACTAATCCCCGACGCCCCAGGAATGATGCGAATCCCCAAGGGACCTTTTTGCATCACATCGGTTAAAGTCGCCGCACCTTGAACGACATCCCACAAGGTAAAGCTGGGCTCATACCCCATTAAGATGTTGATATTGGCCAAACCAAGGTCGGCATCTAAGATAACCACCCGCTGTCCTCTCTGCGCTAACGCAAGGGCCAAGTTTAAGGTCAACTGGCTTTTGCCTACGCCGCCCTTCCCTGACGTCACGGCGACCACACGGCTGCCTTGCGCGCGTTCCTCTAACACCGTTTCTTGGGCCTTAAGACTTTTCTCGCGAATCCACTGACGCAACCTTTGGGCTTGATCAGCCATGATATGCCCCGCCTCTCATCAGCCACTGGGCCAAGCCATCGGCTGACGCCGGTCCGATATCTTCCGGCACATTTTGACCATGCGCGATATACGCCAAGGGCCATTGCAGATCCATCAAAGCGCCGAGGACCGTACCTGGTGAGAGCACTTCATCCACTTTCGTCAGACATAAACTCACCGCGTGATCTCCTGCTAGCGTCTGGGCTGTCTTAACGAATAGGGACCGAGACGCGGTAGCCGGCATACACAAAAGGACGTCTGTAGCGTGAGCGTACTTCATGACACTTTGACTCTGCCGAATTTGCATGGGCTGGCTCAGACTATGACCTGGAGTATCCACAAACACCACTTCGGGACTGTGTTCCCGAATGATTGCCGGCAGATCCTGCGGCCGGTTGGCCACGGCAACCGGCACATCTAAAATGCCGCCAAATGTCTTGAGTTGCTCGACAGCAGCGACCCGGTAGGTATCTGTGGTCACAAGCAGTACAGACCGCCCCAATTCCAAACGCGCATAAGTAGCGAGCTTGGCAATTGTCGTGGTCTTGCCGGCGCCGGTCGGTCCGATGACAACAAATCCCAGCGCTCATCTTGAGTTGTCTGGATTCTCTCCACCATTTGGTGTTTAAAGTCCCCTGAATTTTTGCTCACATCGGTCTTGAGCCACTTTGGGATCGAGATTTAAATAGGTGCCAGTATCGGTTGTCTCCATCGCATCCTTCATGGCCTGTTCAATGCGCGGCGACAAGACCACCGCATGCAAGAAGCCTTGCTTAATCAAGGGCTCTGTAATGTGACGAGACAACTGTTGTCTTACGGCTTCAGTGAGGAGATCAGGATCGCGTGTCGTGCGGGCGCGGTCCGCCAAGGCCTCTAAAATCGTTGGCATATCGCGAATCGAGATTTTCTCTCGCAGCAAATTGGCTAACACGCGTTGGACCTCGCCTAACGTTAGCAAGTCGGGCACGAGTTCAGCCACGACCACCGGATGCGTGAGTTTCACATGGTCGAGTAATTTTTTGACATCCTCACGCCCTAAGATTTCATAGGCATGAGAACGAATGACTTCGGCCAAGTGCGTCACCAAAATGGACCCGGCATCAATCACGGTGGCCCCCGCTAATTCGGCCCGGTCTCGCGAGTCTTCGCGAATCCAATAGGCGGGCAAACCAAACACGGGGTCTTTGGTTAGAATGGCACTCTCTATCCCCAAGTCTTGTCCCCCCATCGCCAAAAAACGGTCCGGACGCACTTCCGCTACGGCGATACTGGCGCCACGAACGCGAATGCGGTATTGATTGAGACTTAAGTCCAAACTGTCACGTACCCGCACGGGAGGAATAACCAAGCCCAGCTCTGTCGTAATTTGCCGCCGCAAGGCCACAATGCGGTCGCGCAAATCCTGCCCAATAAGAAGAGCACAATCGCCACAATGTAGAGAACACGCGGTAATTGCGTTAATTGGGACAGGACATCATCGTTCAACGTTCCGGTGGCGCCCGAGCGCGTCACTAAAATACCGGTCGCGGTCGACAGCAACAAGGCAGGGATTTGCGTGGTGATACCTTCGCCAATGGTGAGAATCGTGTACGTATTCAGCGCAACGCCTATCGCCAAATGCCGTTCAGACAGCCCAATAATTAAGCCACCCACGATATTAATCAGCACGATAATAATGCCCGCAATCGCATCGCCGCGCACAAATTTGGATGCCCCATCCATTGCTCCATAAAAGTCCGCTTCGCGCTCAATGTCGGCGCGCCGTTGTTTCGCTTCGGCTTCTCGTATCATCCCGCTATTGAGTTCCGCGTCCACGGCCATCTGTTTTCCGGGCATCGCATCTAAGGTAAACCGCGCTGCCACCTCACTGACCCGTTCCGCGCCACGCGTGATCACCATAAACTGAATGACGATCAAAATAATGAAAATGATAATCCCCACGACGACATTGTCGCCCACAACCATGCGCCCAAAGGTCTGAATGACCGAGCCAGGATTGCCTTCTAGTAAAATCAGGCGCGTCGCCGTCACTTCGAGCGCCAACCGGAATAACGTCGTTAACAGCAAGAGTGATGGAAAGACGGACAACTCGAGCACTTGGTTGATAAACATCGTGGATACCAAGACCGCAATCGACAAGCCAATATTAATGAGCAAAAAGAAATCTAAGAGCCAAGGAGGAATCGGGATCACGAGCATTAAAATCGCAATGACGGCGGCGACAGGAACAAAGGCTTCTTTGAGGATCGCTCGACTGAACTTCATGGCTCACGCCTCCCCATGGGACGCCCCTGACGCTTGCGTATCAAAAACGCTAAAATATCTGCAACGGCTTGGTAATGCTCTTCCAAAATCGCCTGCCCAATGGGCAATTCGTAGAGGGAACGCGCCAGCGGAGGATTTTCAACAATAGGCACTTCATAGCGCATGGCCATGTCGCGAATATTTTTGGCGGTGCCATCAACCCCTTTAGCCACGACAATAGGGGCTGCCATCTTTTTTTCGTCCCATTGCAAAGCCACTGCATAATGCGTGGGATTTGTCACGACCACTTGCGCATTTTTTACCTGACGCACGCCCGACCGCCAAATCCGCCGCGCCAGTTCTCGGCGTTTGCCTTTGACACGAGGATCCCCCTCGGTATTCTTGAACTCGTCCCGAACCTCTTGGGTCGTCATGCGAATCTTTTGCTGAAACGCATAAGACTGATATCCCATATCCGCAATGCCAATGATAAAAAACGCTAAAGACATTAACAGCAATACTTGCCCCATCATACTTAAAGCCGAATGTAAGGCGCCTCCCAAAGATTCAGCCATCAAGCCCGCATAATCCGCCACTTGGCGGTGAATCAACCACGCCGCAAGCGAACCCATGATGGCAATTTTTAAGACGCCCTTGCCGAGCTGCCACATACTGTCTTGGGAAAAGAGGCGCTTTAAACCTTCAACGGGATTAATCTTCGTAAAATCCGCCTTCAAACCACTAAACGACAGACGAAAGCCTTTCTCCAAACTGCTCGCAAAGAGCCCCGCGATAACCAGCGGTAGAGTGATGGGCAGCAAAATGCGAATCATGATGGCAAAAGCTTCAATCCACGCTTGCCCTAACGCATTGGCGGGGTTTGCCGACAACTGCAACACCATGGACTCTAGAAATCCTAATTGGGATCCTGCCCATGGCAAATAATGGCCGATCATCAAGAACCCGACAAACAAGCCTAAAGCCGCTTGAAAATCCGGGCTTTTCCAACTCTGGCCTTGTTTTTGTATTTCTTGCTTTTTATGGGGTGTCGCTTGGTGGCTCTTCTCTCCCGCCGACGCATAATAAATACGCCCAGCTATTGCTGTCACGGCTTTCCCTCCAATAACGCTAAAAGCCGACTCACATCGGTAAACGCCTGGTCCCAAAAACTTGGTAAGATTCCCATCAACAACGGCAACATGGCCGCAAACACCAAGAGGCTAACGCCAAAATTGACCGGCAATGAAAGATAGTAGGCGTTCATTTGTGGAAACGCCCGCGACATAATGCCGACCGCCATGTTGACAATAAAGCCCGCCAATAGCAAAGGAAACGCGACTAATAACGTCATCGTCAACGCGCTCGTCATGAGTCCCGTGACAAACGATAAAGCGGGTAGAGGAAGTGCCATAATATTGAGCCCAATGGCCCGAAAGCTTGCATGCAACGCGATCACCGAGAGTTCCAGCCCCCCAGTCGCCACAAAGACGAAGAGGGCTAAGAGACTTTGCCATTCCGAGAGAAAAGAGCCATTTTCGTCGAGCCCAGGATTTGACGCAATCGCCAAGCCCAGACCCAATTCATACGTGACCACCAAAGAGCCCCACCAACAGTCCCACCAATAGCGACGCCACGAGAACGGGCCCCAAAATGATACCCGTAGTGAGCATCGCCGACTGACTCAATGCAATGGCATGATCAAACATTTATCGCACCCCATGAAAGGACAACACTAAAGACTGCACCACTAAGCTCCAGCCATTAGCAAGAACAAACAGCAACAATTTCAAAGGCAAAGAAATCAATGTCGGCGGCACCATCATCATTCCGAGTGACATGAGTACCGTGGAAACAACCAAATCCACAATGACAAACGGAATAAAGATATAGACTCCAATTTCAAACGCTGTTTTCAGCTCCGAAATGATAAACGCCGGAATCAATGCCACAGTCGGCACCTGACTAAGACTTTTGGGGGGAGGCAGATGATCGAGTCGCAAGAATAAGGCGATATCCGTCGGACGCGTTTGTTGATACATGAAAAGACGCAAAGGGCCAAGAGCTTTATTGGAGGCCTGAATAAGACCCATATGGCCATGCATATAGGGGATCAGGGCTTGGTGGTCAATTTGTTGAAAGGTAGGCGCCATAATGAAAAAAGTGAGAAACAACGCCAACCCGATCAGCACCTGATTAGGGGGCGTCTGTTGCAACCCCAGCGCACTGCGTACAAAAGCCAAGACGGTAATGACACGCGTAAATGCGGTCATTGTCAAGAGCAAGGCAGGCACAAATGACAACAACGTTAATAAAGCTAAAATACTGATGACTTGAGAGGGAGAGCTTCCTCCATGCGTGTTAAGCGTCACTGAGGGAATCGACAGACTACTTTGGGCAAAGGCCTGTGGACCCGTCGAGATAAGGATGAGGACAGCCCCCAGGCCTCCCCACCAACGCGACAAACGGCGGCTTCTCACGACTTGCCCTCACCTCGGCGCAACTTGCGCCACAGCTCCTCGGCAAATGGCGGCAAAGTGGTTGAGACGACACGACTCGCCGTGGGTGCTTGCCTCGTAATCGCGTCCGCGTCCACTTCCATCAATAAAGAGACCGTTTGTTCCGTGACACCGAGTGCCACCGTCTTATCCGCGATTTGCACCAGCGCAATGCCGCGTTTAGGCCCTAATGGGAGATAATCTATTTGCTCCAAGTACTGGGCATGGCTAACCTTGCCCCAGCCCATCTTCTTTAGTAGGCGGGCAGCAACATACGCCAAGCCAACCACTAAAATCATCGCCCATAAAAAATTAAAAAACAGGCCTAACGAATTCAAAGAATGCCCCCCTAGCTAGGGCATATTATATAAAGAACCAAATCTCGACACGAAACAACAAGACGCATTTAATCGAAAAAATTTTCGACAGCATTCCCTAGGCCCCAAGCCATATATATTTAGAAGATTTCGTGCGTAGTCTTGAGGTCACTCTCTTCCGCCAAATCCCCGCCCATCGTCTCGCCCATTCATTGAATGTCTTGCAATCCCTCGCATACGTTCTCTGATTCCCGTATACCAACCCTATCGCCTTGGTGTCTATATACGGCAAAACCTCCAAATATTTTTGCAAAAACCAACAAAATCTCTTGCATTTTTCGTCAGTAAAGGCGTTATAATCGAGTCGTAAAACGTCTTACCTTAGGAGGGTTGTCATTGACCAGTCGCTTCGTTCCCCGCCAGCGTCTCGCTCGGGAAAGCATTGAAGCACTGCTATCAACCATGAGCGCTGGCAGCAAGCTCCCTTCCGAGGAACAACTGGCCAAGCAACTAGGCATTAGTCGACCGACCATTCGTTCAGCACTCAGCGCGCTGGAACAAGAGGGTCTCATTGTTCGTCGCCATGGCGTTGGAACGTTTGCCTCCACGCCTCACACCGACATGGACGCTTCGTTACAGGTGTTAAACAGCGTGGCGGATATTGTCCGCAACAACGGTTATACACCCGCCGTGACCGACGTCCATATCACCTCGGTGTCCCTGCCGACCGCGGTATGTGATGCCTTGTTGCTCCCGACAGCGACCCCAGGATTTCGCGTCGTGCGGACAGTGACAGCCGATGGCCAACCCGCGGTGTTTCTAGTGGACTATCTGCCAGAAACGATTGGGAAAATTTCGGTAGACTTATCTGTTTTTTCTGATAAAATGATCGCCGCTTTAGCGCATTTGGGTGTTTTCATCTTATATGCGCGCACCCATCTCAGTATTCAACGAAGTACAGCCGAAGCGGCTGAAGCGCTGAATATCGCCACAGGCGATCCCGTCTTGTATCTTCAGCAAGTAGCTTATACAACGGACCACACACCAGCGATATACAGCATTGGCTATCACCGTGAAGGCGTTATCACGTATACCTTAACCCGGTACGCGGACGTATCAGAAAGGGCCGAGCCGTGAAAACCATCAAACATTCGCCGCCGCATAAAGGATTTTGGTATCTATTGCCAGCGCTAATTATTTTGGGTGTCTTCTGGATGATCCCATTGGTGATGGTTTTTGGTTATAGCTTCTTTCATTTTATCTATGGCACACATCCTCACTTTGTTGGCTTGTCACAATATCAACAATTATTCACCTCCAGTCTTTTTTGGTTGTCATTACGCACCACCTTGATTTTCGCGGCAGCGGTTGTAATCGGGGGGAGTGCCATTTCTTTGCTTTTCGCGGTTCTCTTGTTTCGCGGCATCCGTGCCGTAGGCCTTTTTCGCGCCTTGTTTTTTCTGCCCTATGTGATGCCAGTGGTTGCCACGTCAACGGTATGGCTCTGGATGTACCAGCCCTCGGTTGGCGTCATCGACCGTATCTTCGCAATGGTAGGACTGCCAGGCAATATTGGCTGGGTAAATGAGCCGCGGTTGGCGCTGATCAGCTTGATTATCTATACCATCTGGTTCAGTTTTGGATTTACCATGCTTCTTTTCATGGCAGGACTGACTAATATCTCTAGGGAATTGTTAGAGGCTGCAGAGGTGGATGGCGCAAGTCCCTGGCGGCAGTTTTGGAGCATTACGTGGCCTCTATTGTCTCCAACGACCCTGTTTGTGGTGGTCATCAATACGATTAACGCCTTCCAAACCTTTACGCAAATCTACGCCCTGACACGAGGCGGACCCGTAAATGGCACCACCACGCTGACGTATTTGATTTATGAAACAGCTTTTAATTACTTTCACTTTGGCGGGGCCTCGGCGACTGCCGTGGTATTCTTCCTGTTGATTCTGGCGCTGACCGGGTTGCAGTTCTGGATATCCCGCAAAGCGGTCTATTACGGAGGCTAAAAACATGGTTCACGGCCGTCGCCTGCTTGTTTATGCGTTCTTGATTATCAGTGCGGTCATCACCTTGTTTCCGATTTGGTGGATATTCGCCACGTCTTTAGAAACCGCCGCGCGTGCCTATTCGTTTCCTGGAGCGCTCATTCCGCAAGGGATTTTGTCGAACTACCAAGCCGCCTGGCGTCTTGCCCCTTGGCTCCGGTTTCTATTGAACTCGCTTGGCATTGGCATCGCCACCACCGTACTCGCTTTGGGCACGTCATTACTGGCGGCGTATGGCATTGTGTATCTGCCGGGACGCTTTAGTAAAGTCGTGCTCGGGCTGATTCTGGCCACTATGATGATCCCTTTTTACTCCATATTAGTCCCTGACTACTTAATCGTTCGCGACCTCGGTTGGCTCAATACCTATGCGGCTCAAATCGTTCCGTTCGCGGCCAATGGCTTTGCCGTCTTTATGTTAGTGCAATTTATGCGCCAGCTGCCCAAAGAACTCCGCGATGCGGCTCGGATTGACGGCATTGGTGATTGGGGCTATCTGTGGCAGATTGTGGTTCCCAACTTAGGCCCGGCGTTAGCGACCGTTAGCATCTATTTATTTCTCTTGAGCTGGAATGCCTTTCTCTGGCCGCTTATTGTTACGACCGGCCCGAGCGTCCAACCTATCCAAGTTGGCCTCGCCGATTTTCTGTCCACCGCCAACGGTACCGATTGGACGGTGTTGTCGGCCGCGGCCGCCATCACGACCTTGCCTGTATTGATTTTGTACATCATCGCACAGCGTCAAATTGTGGAATCTGTCAGTCAAACAGGTATTAAGGGATAGAACTTCGAACACAATCGATAGAGACGATATGAGGAGGGTTTTTATGAAACCGAATACCAAAATCCGCTGGGCCGCGTCCGCTGCGGGAGCCGCTGTCCTGGCGGCAGGATTGGCGGGATGTGGCCAATCGACAGCCACCCCGTCCACGCCCAAAAACAATGCTCCGGTCACTATCACATTTTGGAACGAAATGACGGGCCCCTATGAGACAGCCTTAGCCGGCGAAATTCAGCAATTTCACAAGCTTCACCCTAACATTACCGTCAAAGATGTGGTCGTCCCCAACGACGCCGCCTTAGAGCCTAAGCTCCTCTCCGCTGTCGTCGGGCAAAATCCTCCGACAATCTCCCAAATGAATCCTCCCTGGGCGACCGGCTTTATCCAGACCGGCAGCTTGGTGAACTTAAGCCCATTGATTGCCGGATCGCATGGCTTCTCGTTATCGCCTTTTTATCCCAACATGCTCAAACCCGGCAAATGGCCAGGCGGCCAGCAATATCTGATGCCGTTCAATCTGGGTGCTGCCATTATGTACTATAATAAGGCCGCTTTTCAGGCTGCCGGCATTACCCATCCCCCGACCACTTGGGCTGAATTTGCCCAAGACAGCGCAAAATTATCTGGCCCGGGCAAGCAAGCGTTTGCCATCACCCTCGTGCATACCTATCCATGGTTGGCATTCTTTGACCAAGCGGGTGGCAATTTTGTTGGTAAGAATGGCGAACCCAATCCTGCCGCATTCGCTGCCAATGGGCCTGCGGTCAAAGCGCTTACGCTTTGGAGCAATATGGTCAAGAACGGCTCAGCCGTGCTGACCCACGGATACGCCTCACAAACCGATTTTGCCAATGAAACCAGTTCGATATTGATTGGCACCACGGGCTTTTACCCCTATTTAGACCAAGCTGTCGCCAACAAATTCCCGATTGGTGAGGCTCCGCTGCCGGCTGACAAGATCGCAGCGACAAGCTTATTTGGTGGTTACCTCGGCATGTTTTCCAAAGCGACCCCAGCACAGCAATCGGCGGCATTTGCGTTCATTAAATACCTCACATCCAAAGCGGGGCAATTATACTGGATGGAGAAAAGCGAAGGATACCTCCCGGTTCGTAGCGACGTAGCACAGGCCGCGCAGTCCTTCTTAAACACCCATCCAGCCCAGCAAGTATCCTTAAGCGTGCTCCCCAACGCCATCGCTGAACCCAAGGTCGCTTGGTGGGACGAGTTCTCCCATGAGGTCTTGCTCAATGCCATTACGGCCGTGTTAATCAACAAAGAAACGCCTCAAGCCGCCATGCACAGTGCATATCAGCAAGCGGTGGCCCTGGCGCAAAAAGACGGAACGTACCAGTAATCACGACACCTACATCAAGCACCGAACGGGTAATACTTCTCGTTCCTGGTCGGTCTAAAAAGCCCGTGGCACTATGCCATGGGCTTTTTTTCTAGCACAATACCAACCCTTTCGTATCTCGGTCAGTTGGGACTCGTATTGCTCTACAATAATTGGGAAAAATTCGGAGGAAATTTGGTACAGATGAAAAGCCCGACGACATATGCTGCAAATAATTCTCTCATAAAAAGCGGCGAAGACAGTAGCCCATTAGCGCCGTAAGACGGACCACGCAATGGAGATGAGTATCAAGGCCGTTAACCCCCACCGCACAATCCATGGCCACCCAGGCCCCGTAGACTTCCAGCCCCCACGATGATGACGCATAGCTGGCCACACGCTTGCGCCTAAAATCGCAACGAAAAGTACTATGACGCCTATCACGGTAGCCTGCATAAGCTATCTCCCTCATTCAGTGAGCTTAACACGGCGACGCCTCCTTGGCGGGTAGCCGCGTCAAAGAGCCTTTTTGTTACGGTCTTACTTTCTTTGAGTCGAAGTACGAAGTACGGCCTTTTCCGATCGATGCTGGAAAGATGGGAAAAATCATGCCCAAAAAAGGCCCAGATGCTGCATCAACGACGCCAGACGAAATCGGACCGTCGCTCTCCTTGACGAGGTTAGTCGGCACGCTTAGGGTGAATTCCCCCCGCAGCCACCATCGCGTGGTCGAAAGTGTAGACGGGGATTTCCGGCGAATATGCGAGTAGAAGACAGTCCACCCAGTCGAGATGTGTTTCCTCAAATTGGTGGAGTGCTTTAAGTACCACGTCGAGGTCTACAACTTCTACACCCTCCAATGCAAAAAACCCACGTAGGACGTCTGCCACCTGTCGTCGTGAATAAGCTGCCAGTCTAGGCGACGTGAGAACGTATATCACCTCAGCGCATACGACTGGATGGATTACTGCAGTGAGTTCTGCTCGCGATGCCCGGTCGAATATCGCCTTTGCAGAGCAGGCCTGGTCCTCCGGTTCCCCTAAGAGAAGGCGCAGAATCACATTAGCGTCAACATGAGCACGACGAGCCTCCTTAGCCATCGGAATGCCCTTCTTTGAGCTTGTCGACCAAGTGGTCCTGATAGTCTTGACGCGCCTCCTTTACATTGACCGACTTGGGCATCCGAAGAATACCAAGAAGGTCAGATGTGGTACGGGCAGGCACGGGAGTCAGAACTACCTTTCCCTCTTGCATGTCAAATACTACTCGGTCACCTGGGCCAATCCCGAGTATATCGCGAAATTCCTTCGGCAGAACTACCTGACCCTTTGGACCAATGCGCGACATAGCCATGGACGTATCACCTCTTACTCAGTGTATTACTATTTTCGAACCTGTGCCACCATATAACAAGAGTCATACCATATTGCTTTTTAACATAATAATTCACCAGAACCCAACTAAATGCGTGCAGCATGATCCGTCACATGGAGTCATTATTGTGTTGACGAGCAGTCCCCAATCATCATTATTTGTGTCTTAGGTGCATAGGGTTAGGTATTTATTTTTCTTTTTCGGCTGATTATATATGATGCTGGTTTTATGGGAAAGAACCCGAGACAGGCGACGCGCTAAAGCATCCTTCACTAAAGGATAGCGTGTCAACAGAATAGAAAAGCAGACACCCATGCAAAAGCCTGGCCGTTAGCCAGGCTTTTCTTGGTAATTGAAGCGCCTTGAGCGGTTACGGCGCGATGGTATTGACCAATGTCGTATCCAGGGCTTGCGCAACCGATATCACCTTGGCATTCGCTTGATAGCCTTGTTGGGCCATAATCATATTGACAAACTGGTTGGCCAAACTCACATTCGATTCTTCGACGGATCCGCCAGCAATGGACCCAAAGTTCCCAGACGCGGGCTGACCTACCTGCGGCGTACCTGAGTTCGCTGATTGTTGCCACATCGTGTTCCCGACATTGACCAGACCCGCGTTATTGCTAAAGTTGGCCAAAGCCACTTGCGCAATAGGCTGCGTTTGCCCATTCGAAAAGGTTCCGGTAATGACGCCATCGGAGCCAACCGTATAGTTGGAGAGGCTGCCTTGGGGATAGCCGTTGGCACTGGCTGTCAATTGCGTGCTGGCGGCGTCCCCAGTCATTCCGCTTAAATTGATGTTAAAGGTCTGCGGACTCGTCGAACCATCCGTAGTGGTTAACGACACCGCCAAGGTCTGTCCCGATGTGATGGCGCCGGTCGGACCAAAGGTGACCGTGCCGCTTCCGAGCGACGTCGTACTAGGCGGTGCAGTGACTGTTGCTGTCCAGCTGGTCCCATTTCCTGAGGAGACCGTTGGATTGCTAAAGTTGATGGCCAGCGTCACCGGATTGCCCAGTGAATCGTAAACGGTCAAAGGCACTGTGCGCTCGGTATTCGTTCCAGCTGGTGCCGATGCTAACGCCGCATTAAGGTTTCCTGTCACCGTCGCACTACTCGTAGCGCTTGGTGGCATCGTCATGCCGGGTTGAATCACGATCGCACCAATATTTCCCGCCGATTCACCGGTGAGCTTGCCATTCACCGCGGTCCACCCCTGGACTAATCCCCCTTGGGGATTGACCAACTGGCCTTGAGCATCGAGCGTAAAGTCTCCCGCGCGCGTATATTGAATGCCTTGAGGAGACCTGACCACAAAAAAGCCGTTGCCTTGAATGGCCATATTTGTCGCAATGCCCGTTGTTTGCAAACTTCCTTGGCTCATGTTGACATTGACACCATCAACCCCAACCGCGGCCCCTGCCGAAATTTGCTCCGGGTTGGTCCCCCCCAGCGTAGCCGTCGGAGCAGTTCCTCCCGACAGCGTCTCCTCCATCGCCTGTCCAAACGTGACATGACTGCTCTTGTAACCGGTAGTGTTAGCGTTCGCAATATTTTCAGACACCACTCCTAATAAGGCCTGTTCCGCGTTAAGACCCGATATCGCTGCGTAAAGACTGCCTGACATAATATCTCCTCCATTGTCCTATAACGAGTCGCCGTTCTTCTCCATCACGTTTCAGGATTTGTAATTAAACTCCAATGCGGCGCGGCGGCGGTTCCGTCAGTCGTTCGGGAACCCGAAGCTTCCTCTATCTCTTGGTGCGAGGTCCGGCTTATATAGACCACTGCGTCGACTTGCGTAATCACTTTCATTCCGTCGGTGGGCGGGTGAATGCTGGTAATGACGGTTCGCGCCGGCGGTGAGACAATATAAATATCGTTTCCCAAGATAATGGCTGCTTGCTTCGATCCTTTGCTATCGACAGCAGTCATCGCTTCACCCAAGCGCTTTGTATCCGCTTCTGATAAGGTCATGTGCCGTGCCTGCATCCGGGACATGGCATGCTGACTCAATGTCACGCGTTCTTGCACCAGGGCTTGAAAGTTAACACCCGTTGCCGAGGCACGGCCTGGTCCACCTTCTTGGGGAACAGCCGTGGCAGAGGGCCCCAAGATGGCACTGGGGTGATGAATCCCCATTAGTTCTGCACCTCTGTAATGTCTGAAATCGGCACAGTTCCCACCCCGTTGATATCGGCCATCAAGCTTTGTCCTTGTTGGGATACCGCGCTCACGGTGCCAGAGCCTTGAGTGGTCGTGACCGTTTTGCCAATTAATTGAGCCATAGCCACGACAGGGTTTTGTTGCTGTAAGGTTGAGAGAATGCTATTTAACGTGGATGTTTGGGTTGTGGTTGCCGCCAATGCCGAAAATTGGGCAAGCTGCGCCACAAACTGCGTATTATCCATCGGTTGCAAAGGATTTTGATACTGCAGTTCGGCCGACAACAGTGTCAAAAAAGCCGATTCCCCCAAGTTGCTGGAGGGCGACGAAGAAGGCGCCGTAGCTGAACCGGTCGCTTGTGACGATGCCTGTGGGGTAAGCAGAGACGAAAGGCTATTCACCGTTGAAGACATGCTTTAAACCACTCCTCTCACAATATTTCTTTGACCAATCATACGCGGTAATCAATGCCGTCTAAGGTCATCGCGGCCGACCCCCAGGGCGACGCGGCACCAACCGACGGGCTTCGTCGCACGAGGTCATATCCATCCCGTCCCTGTGTCTCGGATCCGCTCTGACTCCCACTTTGTCCGGTGCTCGATTGGCCCAAAAATACAGACACTTGCTGCACCGGTACCGCATTGGCCGTCACGGTTTGCCCTGGTGAGAAAGCTTGGGCAATAGTGCCTGCCCAATTGGAAGACGCCACTTGAAAATCCACTTTCCACGCATTATGCAAGGCGGTCAGCGTTATGACTAAGGGCTCGGGATTTTTCGGTACCGTCACCAACCATTTGCTGCTAGAGGCTCCAGCACCTTTCCAATGAATAGGTCGAATCACCCAGCCCTTAGCTGGATGCGGCTCCAAGGCCCCTTGGTTGACAGCCCTGTGCACGGCTTGAAACGTAGACGGTTTGGCCACCACATGTTTTGCAAAGGACTCCATTCCAAGCACAATGGGACTCGTCAAATCTTTCCCCGACGGCGCTTCTTGTTTTGATACCGTGCGAGACGCACCGTGGCTGACAACGGTATGATTGCCGCCCTTGGTCTGGGCACGATAAATCAAGCGTCCGGGGGTCTGCGGCATGGTAATAGCCTCGTCGGAACTTTGCTTCTGACCCCGGGCCACTTGCATATGCAATGGTAGCGACTCACGCCTTAACGGGGTCGTGGTCGTCTTGGCTTGCATGGGCGATGACGCCGCAACCGTGTCAAGACGGTTTGGCTCCTCTGTGCGGTGGCCTGGGATATTCGCATCAGAAGGACCCCCGCCTGGTAAGGGGAGCGTGGGCACCGGAAGACTCATTGTCAAGTCTTGCGCCTTCTTAGTCTTAGAATGCTTATTCTTCGTATCGTCTGAGCTAAAAGAAGACGTTTTGGGCGATGCCTTCGAAGAATGGGGATGAGACGACGCATTAGACTTTGCTTTAGGCCTTTTCTCATGGCTAATCCCAACTCGAGCACTATAATCTTCTTTCACCATTTTCACCAGCACTCGTTTGGCTTTGACGTCCACGGCGACCGGCACATGAAAAGCCGCGGCCTTTTTTTGAGGCGCCTTGTTTGTGCGCACCATTTGGGCAAATCGCCCCGGACTCCTATCCTTATGCACAGGGCCTTCCTTTCCCTGACGCGTAGGTACCTCGGGCAATTCAGGAACCATGTTAATCATTTGGACTCACCTCCTTTCAGTCACTACGCGGGCGAGCGCCTTTCTTGTGTTGTTGCCGCTGATACTGGGATCGTACAAAATTTTCCAAGGTCTGGCGGTCTTGCGGTTTGACTTGGAGAAATGTCACAGCCGTTTCCCACGTTTTATGGCCCCGAATCTCGCGCGGCTTAGCCGATACGCGGTTGACTTGGCCCACGACCTCGACGGCATTGTGATCCACGAGCAAACGCATTTTCAAATGCAAGCCATTCCATACCCGCACAGAGCTCGGAAATCGCAAACCACTCGCAGACAAATCGAGCGTGGTCGTCATCCACACCTCAGAACCCGCTCGCAACAGCCCATACTCTAAGGGAACGGTAACCTTCACCCGCAAGCTCCCACGTTGCTCAATCATGTGCACATCCCCAATGAGTTTGAGCACAATCATAGGAATAGGATCGAGCACTTCCGTAATTTCAGCTGGCTGCTCAAAGAGACAGTCATCAGAGATCCAACGCACCTGGACCGTTTGACCTGGCAAAGGCGTCAATTCCAGGTCGTGGTCTTTTAAGGCTTCAAGATAAATCTCCTGTTTCACGCACCGAATAACCCGAGTGGGCACTACCCGTCCGGGGCGTACCACGAGAAAGACGGATTGATGGGATTCGAGCACAGCCACCAGTCTTTACAGCCTCCCTGCCTATCTGCTGCCGGGTCATGCTGAGGGAAACCATCTCGTCATTCCAAAGCCTTTGGCGCCTGCGTTCCGCAACCGCCTCTTGACGCGCTTGAAAACGTTCCAGCTGTCTTTGGGCCTGGCGAATGGCCATAAGTTCCTCCCGACATTCTAAAATTCGCTGCGCTACGACAAATTCCTCTTTTTGGGCCCGCTCTAATCGGGCTTTTTGGAATAGGCTGTCGGTAAAATAATCGGCAATGTCAAATGCCGTCATTTCGGCTCCCAGGTTAATAAATTGAGGCACAATCCCGCGCGCAATCTCCTTTTGCAAGGCCTTTTGCTGTTCCGACCAATGCTGATATGCAGCCTGGCTCTCACGCTCCCTCCGCCGCAAATGGTTCATCAACCGTTGCCACGTCATGGACATCCTCTTCCTTTCCTGCTAATCCCTCAAGGGCCTGCTGCATCACATGCGGCTGCACAATGTCGCCTACCTCCTGATCGAGGAAGGCGCGAATGTGCGGATAACGCGCCAACGCTTCATCCAAAGCGACATCTTGTCCTGGCACATAGGCCCCCACCGCGCGCAAGTCTTCCGAGTCCATAACGTGAGAGACGTACCGGCGAATCCGCGCGGCTGCCCGAAGATGATCCGCGCTCACCAAGTCGGGCATCAAACGACTGAGACTTTTCACCACATCGATGGCCGGAAAATGGTGCTGTTCGGCTAAATCCCGTGACAACAAGATATGCCCATCAATCAAGCCTCGCACACTATCGCCCAACGGGTCTTCGCGCGCGTCGACACCGTCCACTAGCACCGTGTAAATTCCTGTCAACGACCCGCGCTGATAAGCGCCGGGTCTCTCCAATAGACGTGGTAGAAGATGGAATACAGAGGGTGTGTACCCCCGTGAAGCGGGCAACTCGCCCGTCTCCAACCCAATCTCACGCTGAGCCATTGCCACACGGGTGAGGGAGTCCATGACCAGCAGCACATCTAGGCCTTGTTTGCGAAACGTCTCGGCCACCACCGTAGCCGACCAAGCCGCTTTGAGGCGCAAAATGGCAGGCATATCAGATGTGGCGGCAATAAGCACCGTGCGTTGCCTGGTTGCCATATTCATTTCCCGATAAAATTCTGCAACCTCTTTGCCGCGCTCGCCAATGAGCGCAACCACCATCACATCGGCCTGCACTCCTTGCAAAATCAGTTGCAGAAGCGTAGTTTTCCCGTACCCAGCCCCGGCAAAAATTCCCGTCCGCTGACCCTTACCCAGCGTCAGCAATCCATCGATCGCTTTAATGCCAGTCCAAAGTGGCGTATGCACCCTTGTGCGGCTTAAGGGGGGAACAGGCCCCACCCGCAATGATTGTCTCGGGCCCATGGGTGCGGGCCCCCCATCCAGGGGCTGGCCCAATCCATCCAGCAACCGTCCTAGCACCGCAGGTCCGGTAACCACACTCGCGCTATGGCCGGTCGCTTTAACCCACAGACCCGGCCTCAGCCCCTCGACGTCGTGATAGGGGGTCAGCAACACTTCTTCACCGGGTAAAAACCCGACACACTCCACGGCTAATGAAGCGCCTCCCGCTAAGGCCACTGTCCCCATCTCACCCACGGCCATGCGCACGCCTCGCGCGATTAAGCTTGCCCCCCGCAGAGCGACAATGCGGCCGGCTGGAATAAAGCGATGCGCATCAGACATCTTTTCAATCCTCGTGGTAATCCCCATATAGCACCTCATCTAATACTGCCGTCAGCGTGGTAATGGGGCCTGCTAAAAAACTTTGCCCACCAGGTTCCCCTTGGACCCGGCATTCCAGCGCATCCAACTCACGGTCGACTGCCACGCGCACCTGCTGCCAGGGGCCCGCCCACTCTTTCGCTAGCGATTCCACGGTGGCTTTAAAAGACGGGGAGACGAATAGGACCACCTCGTCGTCATCAACGGTTCCGAGCAACGCCGTCAAATATTCTTTCAGCACTTGGGGATTTTCTCGCGCTTGCTGACTAAAAAATTTTGCACTTAAAGCCGCAGCTTGGGCTAACACGACCTCGGGCTCAAGCCGGTCTGCATAATGCTGCAGACGTTGGGTCCGCTCTAGAACGCCTTGCACCACCTCCTGAATCTTAAGCCATTCCTTGTGCGCTGCTTGTTTTCCGGCTGCGACGCCCTCCGCGTGGCCCGCCTGATATCCCTCAGCATGGGCGGCTTGGTGAATGTGCTGACGCTCCTCGCGCGCCTCATCCAAAATGGCTTGCGCTTCGGCTTTAGCTCGCTCAATGATTTCTTCAGCGGCGTTCATTGCCTCATGCATCGTCCCATCCATCGACGACACCCACTTTACATCGACTGCGCTCCCTAGTTGGACAGGTTCATCCCCGTGTCGTATATGCCCCGCTTTAATCACTTTAGACGACAAAGTCATCACGTTCCCCTCGTGAAATCACCAATTCCCCTTGGTCTTCCAACTGACGGATCGCATTGACAATCTCTCGTTGCGCCTGCTCCACGTCACGAATACGAACCGGCCCTAACACATCGATATCTTCTTTTAAAAGCTCGGCAGCCTTTTGGGAAAGATTTTTCATGACTTTCTGCGACACTTCGGCAGGGGTCCCCTTAAGTGCCAAGGCCAAGGTCTTATTGTCTACCCGCCGCAGCACTTTTTGCATCGCCCGGTCATCAATCTGCACAATGTTCTCAAACACAAACATGCGGTTTCGAATTTCATCCGCCAATTCCGGATCAAACTCTTCTAAGCGCTGTAAAATCAACCGCTCAGAAGTACGATCGGTGTTGTTTAAAATCGGTACAATGGCATTGATTCCGCCAGCACCTGAAATTTCCTCAGCGGCTAAGTTGGTGAGCTTTTTTTCCATCAACGCCTCAATTTCTTTAATGACTTCCGGCGCCGCTCGCCCCATAATTGCGATACGCCGGGCCACATCGCTTTGCAAATCAGGCTCCAACGAGGACAAGACCTGGGACGCTTGGGTGGGATCCATATAGGCCAATACGACGGCAATCGTCTGCGGGTGCTCATTCATCATCAGCGTCATGACTTGACTGGGATCTGCCTTGCGCAAGGCTTCAAAAGGCCGCCGCTGTAATAGTCCGGTCAGCCGTGTAAGAATTTCTTGAGCCCTTGGTCCATCAAACGCTTTTTCGAGCATGTCCCGGGCCATGTCCATGCCGCCTTCAGCCAATTGCGAATCTGCCCGCGACTGAAACGGAATGGGCTACCAAATTCATAATGCCTTTGACCTGGGCCCCACTTAAATTAGCTCCCGGATTTAGATCTAAAAATACCGACGCCGTGGGCTGTGCCGTGCTCTCCCCAAAGAGGGCAGGAGACGGCTCATTAATGAGCACACGGGAATCATGGACGCCATTAATCGAATTAATCGTCGCCTCGAGTTCCGCCTCGACATTCGCCAACTGGCTCAGCGTAATCTCTTGATCCGTCTCCCCCAAACTAAAGGTCAGAGGTTGTGGCAAGCCCACCGTACCGGAGGGAATATTTTGGTCCGCCAAGTCCACTCGCACCTGGTCAACATCCTTTTTGGGAACGAGCACGGTACGACCTTGGTCGGCCAGTTCATACGGCACCTTCATCGACGTTAATTGCGTCGTAATTTGCCCGGCCGTTCGGGCACTGAGATTGGTATAGAGCGGCTGCCAATCAGGACTGGTAACCCAATGCCCGACCACTACCAAGATGCTCGCCGCCATTGCCACAATCACTAAAAGGCGCAAGCGCTTGGTGGACGAAAGATTCTTCCACCAAGCAACGAGCCGTTGTCCCCATTGTTTAATTCGTTCGTTCATCGTCAACCCCTAATCAGTTACACGGACATGTTCATAATGGTCTGATACGCCTGTACCACATTGTTGCGAACGGCCGTTGCCACATCCAGCGTGCTCTGACAGGGTTTCCGTTTTATAGCCAGGGGTATCATAATTGGCCAAGTTGTTGGCGACTAAGGCTTCGGCTTTACGCGAAAGATTGAGCGTCGTGACGACGGCTTGGTTGGTTACGGTATCGAACAACCCCATGATCTCTTCCTCCTCCTATTAGGGTCCATTGCCAATGGCCACTTGCGCCACTTGCGAATAAAGCACCAAGATATTGACCCGCCGATTCTGTTGCCGTCCTTGCGCCGTCTGATTACTGGCCACGGGATGATATCGGCCAAATGCGGCAATGGACAATCGCTGCGGCATAATCCCTGGCACATGCGCCAAAACATAGACGACATTGGCCGCGCGCGCTGCAGACAACTGCCAATTACTCGGATATTGCACGGTCCGGATCGGTGTCGAATCCGTATACCCCGCAACCTCAATATCGTTCGGCACAGTTTTCAGAGCCTGGCCTAGCGTGTCTAATAAGGCTTGCGCTTGTAAAGAAATCCGCGCTGACCCTGGCGGGAACAACAAAGAAGCATTTAAACTGACCTCTACCCCTCGTCCATTGCTACCGACCGATACTTGGTTAGCGAGCCCCTTTGCAGCAATCGCCTGCTGCAACTCATTTTGCAAATGATTCATACTGGCTAATTCCGCATGTGTTCCGGAGAGGCCGTTAATAATCGAAGGGCCAGGCGACGATCCGACCACACTTTTGGAATCAAATTGCTGGGCGAGCGCTTGCGAAACCATGGCGAATTTTACCTCTTGGTTTCGGCTCATGGCATAAAGAATGATAAAAAAGGCCAACAGCAACGTAATCAAATCCGCATAGGTCAACAGCCAGCGCATCATCCCGCCGCCTTCGTTGCCAGCCCCTTCTTCGTCATCTTTCTCCCATAACGTGTTCATGACGCTTGCGCCGCACCGTTCGCGGCTGACGCACCTTGAGCCCCTACATCGGCCGTGGTGCTAGGGGCCGTCTGTGGGGACCCGGAAGGACGAATAATGGACATCAGCTTGTCTTTCAGTAAACTGGGCGCCATGCCTTCTTGAATCGCCAAGAGACCTTCCAAACCAATTTGACGCATCAGCAAATCGTGCTTGGCCTTGTTCTTGAGATTGGTCGCTAACGGCAACCATAACAGATTAGCACTGGAGACGCCGTACAATGTTGCTACAAATGCAAGGCCAATGGCACTGGCCAGGGCATTGGGATTCCCCGTCAATTCTCCTAAGACATGGACCAAGCCCATGACCGTCCCCACAATCCCCATCGTTGGTGCATAACCCCCAGCTTGTTCAAAGATACTGGCCCCCATCTTTTGCTGAGAGTAGCGCGCATAAATATCAGACTCAAGCATTTGGCGCATCAAGACAGGGTCGGCATTATCCACAATCAATTGCAATCCTTTGCTTAAGAACTCATCGTGGGTCAGCGCGATTTCCGGCTCCAAGGCCAAGGGCTGCTGTTTGCGGGCAATATCGGTATAGCCCGCCAACTGATCAATGAGGACGATGGGATCAAAATTGCTGCGCGTCATACCCATGCGGAACAACATGGGGACTTTTTTCAAATCATCAATCGAAAAAGATACCGCCGTCGCCCCCATTGTGCCGCCGATTACGATCAAGGCCGCGGTGCCTTGCAACAACGCGCCTGCCCGGCCGCCCTCTAAGACGAATCCCGTCACAATGGCCAACACCCCAAAAATAACTCCGCCGATAGCCGTGATATCTAAGCGCATAAATCCTCCTTTACTCCCCATCCGTCCAACACCGCGCGTTGACCTCTACATCCAAATGCCGCGTTTAGCGCGGTCAATCGCCAGACGGCGTACCGAAAGATAAGGGCTGGCAAACCATTCGTATTCTTCCGGTGTGGCAAATCCCCGGCGAATAATTTCGCGGCGCAAACGCACCGGATCCATTTCAATTCCATTAAGCTTTCCGACGCCAATAAAGTTGCCCGGTGACACGGTAATTTGGGGAAGCCACACTCCATCTTCGGGAATGTACTCCGCATGAATATCAAACATCCGGCGATTGCCAATTACTTCCCAAACTCCCGTCCACGACGGCGGGCCCAGCACGACGTGATACATGCTCTCCCGATTGCGCTCACGGTTGGGCTTAATGATGTGCTTGCAAAAAATTGGCCCCCCCAAGACAGGATCGATTTGGTAGAGAACATGGTTCAGAATGTATTGGATAAGCTCTTCACGGCCTGGAATCAACTCGCCGCTGGGAAAATAACGGTCACTATCCCGGCGTCGACCTCGCGGACGGGACCGGGGCGTCTGAAAAATTGGTGTGGTCATCGGGACCGCTTGTCCATTCTCAAAAAATGCCAGCGACTTATTAACCAACGTCATCCCTCCCCTCGTGCATTTCTACGGTTTTTCGACACCATTTTGGTAACTTGGCCCGAATCGCTCCACGAAATCCCACCGCGGCAGGCCTTTTCAACACGCGGATCTCCTGGTGTGTCGACTCCTTGTCTCGAGCCACTGGCAACGCCAACGCTTCAAAAGGCCCCTGGGCCGCCTCTTCTAACTGGCGCCAGTCCATCCGGCGGACAATCTCGCCCCCCTCCAACAATAAGACCACATTACCGGTTGTTTGGGCGTAAGCGCGGTCATACTGCTCGGCAAAACTGCCTTGCCAGGCAGGACCCAGGCGACATTGAGACGGCAACTCTACCTGACGATGCCAGGACCCTAACTCCATCCAGACGATGTCCTGCACGCTATCTGCTAGAGGTTCCAACGCCTGCCAAACCGCCTCCACACCCATGGCCCAACTATTTACCAAAATGGTCCACCGCAAAGGCTGTTCCATCCCCTACACCCGACCCCAATCCGTCACTTGTACGCCAAATTTGTTCCCTACCAGCACCACTCGGCCGTGGCCCACGACCTTTCCATTGAGCTTAAGCTGCAAGGGTTCCGTCCAGCGACTTTTCAGCGCAATGCGTGACCCCACTCCAAATTGCATGACGTCCCCTACCACCAGCCGCGCTGTTCCAATTTCGACAGAAAAAGACAACTGCAAGTCCGCTAACGGAGCCCATTTCCCTAAATCGCGGGCCAGATGCCCTGAGTGCTCAACAAGGGGCTCGTTCTGGTAGGGCAGTTCGCTCGATTCGTCCTTGGAGCCGGCCAAATCGGCCGCTTCAGCGGTCGGAGTCCCGACCGGTTCTGGCGCGGGTTCTTCTTGGGCTTCCTTAGAAAGCACCGCCTGCAGCAGTTTATCAATTTCTTCTTGAGAAAGCGGCTCATCACTCATTGTGTGCCTCGTCCTTCATGCGGTTGAAGACCATCATGGCTCCTCGCGCTGTGTATTTCCCTAAAAGCAATCCGGATATATTTTTCCTACTTCTCCCTGCTTCGACATAATTCCTCTTTTAATGGGAAAGAATTTAAGCCGTTGTTACACCCCTGTCGAAAATCCCTTAAGGAGGCTCGTTATGAAGTATCTAACGACTAAGCCTGTCTGGTCCCGCAAAGTCTCAGTGCGGCTCATGCTCCTGCTCATAATGGCAGGGGTTGTGGGCTGGACCTGGGGAAAATTGTCCTCAAAAGGCCCTGCCCTGTCTCCGCCGCCGTTTGCGGGACCCACACAAGGCGCTGCTCAAGAGGGCATCCTCACGCGGTTGCACGGCGAGAAAGCCCCAAATTGGTCGCTTATCGATCAACGCGGACAACGTCTCAGTCTGAGTCATTTTAAGGGGAAAGCCGTGATTTTAATTCCCATTGATCCCGTATGTACCACGGTCTGCCCAGTCGTCGCAGGGGAAATGAAAAACGCAGACCGCCTCCTCGGGTCTTTATCCAAACACGTCGCGATTGTTGGTTTCAATGTCAATCCTTATTGGACCTCAGTTGGTGACATCAATGCCTTCGATGTTAAACACCATCTGACGTCCATGGCGAATTGGTATTTCCTGACAGGATCCGTCCCATCCCTCACGAAATTGTGGTCGCAGTACCACATCCTTGTGCAACAATTTCCCCAGACCCGCTCCGTTTACCATACCACCTATTTTTACTTTATCGGTCCACACGGCCATGAACGATGGCTTTTAGGAGGATCGCCGAAAACGTCTTTAACCACATCCTACAGTACCCTCATCGCTGATATCGTTCGCACCCTAATTGTCAAATGAGAAGCGCGCGACCCCAATTCTAGGCTATACTCTACCAGAGGAGGGGACGAACCATGGCCTTTAATGCACGCCGAACGCTTACTTACGGCTTGGGCAGTTTATGGATTGTTGATGCCTTGCTCAAGCTGCAACCGGCCATGTACCATGCCTTTCTTATCAGCAATGTCTTGGCCCCCGCCGCAACAGATTCGCAGCCTGCGTGGCTTTACCACATCATGCTCGCAGGAGCTAAGTGGTGGGTTCATCTCGGCATTTTATCCAACATCGTCAACTTTGGTATCGAACTGATCATTGGCATTCTCATTTTATGGGGCCCTGATAGGGTCATGGGCCGTACAGGCCTATGGCTATCGTGTGCTTGGGGAATCGTTCTGTGGGTCTTTGCAGAAGGGCTGGGAGGACTTGTATCGGGCTCCCCTACCATCATTCAAGGATCTCCCGGTTCCATCCCGTTCTATCTTGTAGCGGCCGTCCTTTTATTGGCGCCCAAGACCCTTTGGACAAAAGAAAATCGCAGCCGTCTTGCACGTTGGGGGTTCGGCGGATTTTGGCTGCTCGGGTTATTGTGGCAAGTCTTACCAAGTTCTGGGTTTTGGACAGGTCCTGGACTGGCCGCACAATTTGGCGACGTCACGATGAACGGCCCCGAACCGGCTTGGCTGCAAATGACCATCAACGCGCTCGTCATTAGCGCACAGACTCATCCGGTCTTGGATAATGCCATCTTTAGTCTGATAATGGCACTGATTGCCATCCTCAATTTTTGGAATCCCGAGGCTACGATAACTCACATCGTCGAATTCGCTTGGCTGCTCTTCCTTTGGGCGATTCCCCAAGCTTTTGGAACCCTTTTAACGGGCACCGGCACGGATCCTGGCATGATGTGGCCTTATGCTCTCCTTATCGTCGCCCTTGCCTGGCCTACACAGCCCATGAGCACGACCAAGCCTGTAAGCGTTAACGCCAAAAACGCTCCATAAAGCGTCTAGATGCCCATCGCCCAATCATGCGCGCTGCACTTGTGCGTACCTTGGGAATCATAAACAGTAGCCCAATCACACCGGTGAGCGGTCCGGGCGTAATCATAAACGCCATCGAAATTAACAGTAAAGCTCCTTCTCCCAACCGGTGCACAGGAAATCCCTCAGAGGCCCATTCCCGTTGTACAGTTTCCCACCACTGCTTCCCACTGACCCGGGCTAAATACGCGCCCAATAGCGATGACGCCAAGGTAATCGCAATGGTCCATCCCCATCCCAAGAAATGGGCGATCAGGAACAATAACAGTAATTCTGTTAGGGGAACAATGAAAAAGATTGCCAGCAGCCGTTTGAGCATGAAGTCCTCTCCCCTTCCCCGTCTTTTTACCCTTAGTGTATCACGTTAGGGCGTGGTCACAGGGGGCGGTGGAATAGGGCGTCCGGGGAGACCATTGACGAGCCACCACGCGATAAGGCCTGTGAAAAATGCCGCGACTACGAGGGGGGCATAAGGCCAATGCGTATACAAAATCCCTCCGGGTAAAGGCGCCAAAGCGCCTGCGGTTTCAGTTACCAAGTTAAACAATCCATAGGCTGTCCCCGCTTCTTCACGGCGTACCACCCGCCCTACCGCAACGCCCTGAAGACCACGGGCAGACTCGCCTCCTCCGCGGAAAACACCGGAGATAAAGGCCCACGTCACACTGCCAGGAGCCCACAAAATCGCAAGCCATCCCAGTGTCACCAGACCAAGACCCCAGCCTATGGTGGCCGTGATGCCATGTTTTTCTCCAATCTTTCCCCAAATCGGCCCTCCCACGGTGCCACACAAGATGCCGACACTGCCCAAATAACCAATAGTTTGCAAGGAAAAATGTCCCACAGATTTCCAAAACGGTACCACATAAGGAAATGCCATTCCCTGCACGACCGCTAAGACGGCAGCAAAAATCATCCACTGGAACAAACGGGGGCGGCCTTTAGGGGTCCACCGGGGACGATATGACGCCTTGCGCGCTACCGGAGGATGAGAATGGACAGGAAGCACGGTAAGGGTTGAGACGGTGTAGAGAATGCCACTGATGACAAAGACCGTTTGATATGAATAATGCGAGGCCAGGTAGGCACCAACGGGAGGTGCTATGACCATCCCAGCACCAAAAACGCTCATGACAACATTATATGCGGTTGCAAGATGTTCTCCCGACGCTTCTTCCACAATCACCGCCTGCAAAGCGGGCGTCGAAAACGCGGATCCAAAATATAGCAGCACTCCAGGAATTAACCATTGCCAAGAAGGGGCCCATGCAAATAAAAAGGGCACAGGCACGCCTAAAATCCATCCCCACAATACCAATGTACGGCGGTCAATGCGGTCCGCCAAGTACCCGCCGGGAAATACCACCAGAGCCGTCGCGATGCCTGCAATGGTAGACATAATGCCTACAGCGACGGCGCTTCCTCCTAACTTTTCAATATATAGCGGCCACAATATGCCGTAGAGCCCAAAGCCCATTCCCCATAGTCCCATTGACAGCGTCAGCCACCATAGGTCATGAGTCATTCCCAGTTTTTTTAACATCTCATCCCTCCCGGCTGCGCGGACCTGCTTCTTCATTACGTCTACGCATTGGCACGTGGGACTAGACCTAATTCACTTAAGGCTGATTGCGCTTCATAGGCTCTCCGAAAGCCGATTGCAGCATTTTTATGGGAACTCTCGCCATCCCCTCTGCGGCCCACAACATTTCATCTAAACTCTTAGCCCATCCTGACGAGCGTTGACCGGTCGTGCGGCGCACGGCTCGAAAGGGAGTCGCCACCACGACATCCAAATACTTCAACTCTTGGCGAATGGCCTCATTAAGTGATTCCACAGTACCCGGATCGCCGGGATCCCCTGGGCCTTCCTTTTGTTTTCTTTCTGTGTCATCTGATCGGTGCTGCACATCCTTCCGCTCGTCTTCCATGTGCTCCCTCCTTTAGTGAACGTAGTATGCCCCATCAAGCATGCTGCGCATACAGATAGTCATGACCCAATTCTTCGCAGTTGTTGCCCCCTGGCTGCAGTAAATTCTAGGATTCATAAGCGTTGTAACTGCGCCATCTGTGAGCACGCCTCCGCCACAAGGCTTTGTCGCGGAGGACTTTTCCCGATGAAGAATTTCCCGTGATGAAAAATCCTCAAAACAGAAATCCTAGTGTTGGCTTACGTATTACCCCAGCAACGAGGAGGTCTTGCAAAATGGCTGTAGCGGAAATTAAAATCTGGCCTGTTGGAACATCCGATGCCAGTGTGGCGCCTTATATCCGCGAGTGCTTTCGCATCGCGGAAGACAGTCCTTTAGTGGATGCCGTCTTGACTCCGACGTCCACCGTCCTTGATGGCCCGCTTAGCGCTATTTTGGCCCTTGCCGACCAAATGCATCATGCTCCTTTTACGCTAGGTGCCGATCGCGTCCTCACTACCATTACCATCGACGAACGTCTTGATAAAGAGACAGATATGGAAGACATGGTGGACAGCGTCCTCAATGATGAGGCAGGAGTGGATCTGTAAAAGCTCTAAAGAGGCTGTCCCCATAGGGGCAGCCTTAATTTCAGAGAGTATTGAAAGCTTATAGTGAAAACTTTTGTGAAAGAATTAAAGAGAGTGTTCCTTTCCCGTTGACGGTGCAGCCGGCACTGACGAGCGGCTAACTACCGCCAAGGCAATAAGTCCCGCCACCAACAGCAAGTTGCGAGCGGCAAAGATATACACAACCCACGGCATCATCCCAGGAATAGCGTATCCAATAGGATAGCCCACGCTCGTCAACGCATATGACGCGACCAAAAAGCCATTGCCGCGACGCATGGCCAACAAGGGGGCTAGCCAAATCAGATATTGGGCCGAAAAAACCTTGGTCGTCAGCAGTAATATTCCCAGTGTATACGTCACAGCCGGGACCAATTCAAGGCGGCCACGGTATTGCTGATAAAAGACCGCCAGCCACGCGACGACGCCCGTTACGGTCAAGAATACGCCCACACCATGCGCTAAACCATGGGCTTCGACGTCAATCGATCCAAAGGCATAAAAGAGGTGGGGATGCGCTATCATCGCGGTGACACTCGCCGCCAACGAACCGATTTCGACCGGGCGATCTAACAGGTAACGATACGAGGTGAAGGCCTGATGAGCAGCACCTAGCGCCTGAAAACCAACGACAACAAGCCCAGTCCCGACACTGTAGGCTAAACGGTCCCAGTGCCAGCGCCCTGTCTGACGCCATTCTTGGATGAGGAACACGGGCCAAAATACAGCAGGAAACAGCTTTAATAAAAATCCTATCACCGGCATTACATCTCCTCCGGCTGCATCCGCTGAATCGCCTGCCAATCCTCATCCCATGACAGTTTAGAGAACTCAGGACCTACGGGTCCGGTATACTTCCCTGCTCCCGCATAAGCAGAACTGGCGCCATCCACTTGATGAAAGACCAATTGCGCCACCCGAGTTCCTGGGTACAAGTAAACGGGCGTATCAGCAAGATTCGCTAGCTCCAACGTCAAACTACCACGGTACCCTGGAGACACCATCACCGCGGTCGCCACCATGAGTCCCAAACGCCCCCATGAAGATCGTCCGATGACATAGGCCATCAAATCTCTGGGCACCTGAATAAATTCCAAGGTCACACCCAAAACGAGTTGGTTCGGATGTAAAATCATCTTCTCCCCAACTTCGACGCGCGCGCGTTCTTGATAATCGAGAACCCCTGTGCGCATCGCCATAGGGTCAATGGGACCCGCGGCGGACCGTTTCATGAGAATGAAATCGGTGCCTAGGCGGACATCGATAGAAGCGCCTTTAACCTGTGCATCACTGAGCAACGGGGTGACCACTAATCGTTCCTGGATCACGGGATGCTGCATTCGCTCTCTAAGCTGAGCTTCGCCCATTACCATTGTGTCTGCTCTCCTTCCTGGGGACCCGTCACAGCTCTGTGCCAAGCACGTGACAACAAGTGTCCTTCTAACGCTTTGGTCGCCAAGTGCGACGCCATGGAGCGCACCGGTGTCGGAACAAAGTGCAAAGCCAACAGCACCGCCGCAATATCGTGCGGACTGGCTCCCCCCGGATCGTGCGGGACGACGCCATAACACAATTGGTCGTAATAGGCCTGGTAATTCGGAAAATCTCCCCACGCAATCTGAGGCACGGGAACGTCCGCGTGGGTCACAGAGGCGAAAAATTTCTGAACGGGCGCATCCGTTCGGTCCTCGCCAAAACGCGCCACAAAGCTGCGCCATAAGCTCGCACCCACAAGAACACTCATTTGGCCTTCCCACGCTATACAATCTAGAAAATTTTGTTTCCACATAAGTCCCCCTTCTCCTAAAGGACAAACCATGTATCAGTTCGCAGGATTCGCCCCGGATGATTTCAATATTTTTCTCATTCCCGAATTTCATGATCGCATGACCGCTGTCCGTACACATATTCGTCCCAAATTGGCCATGATTGGCGAAGATCTCGCGCCACAGCTCTCAGATCTTCTACATCATCCGATCTTCCCCCATACCGCTTCTCACGCCCGTCGGCGGGTTAACCCGCCCGATGATACGTGGGTATCGTTTTCACGCAACGAGCGCGGTTATAAACGATTTGCCCATTTTGAGGTCGGCATTACTCTAAATTATGTGTTTGTCCGCTTTGTCGTCAAGCGAGAAGGCGAAGACGACAAGCCGCAGCTCATGCAACATCTCCGTAGTCATGGCATAGACGCCTTTCGGTTGTCGGACCCCGCCCCTATTTACTGGTACAAGGATGACCACGGGGTCGATCCCTTTCCGCTATCGGAAATCTCGCCGGCCAAAGTGCAAGAGATCATCCGACATACGGACGTAAAAAGTCATGGCTTCACCGTAGGCGTCACATTCGACCGCACAGATCCCATAGTGGGCACAGCCGAACTGATTACGCGTACTTATAATGTCATCGCTCACTTGGCTCCCCTGTACACCGCAACGGTCCCCGTGGAGGCCCTAAGGCGATGACCTGTGCGCTTGAACATATTCCATCCCAACTGCGTCATACGATTCGGCGTATGGTAACCGAATCGATGACTGCCATCGCCGTGGGCAACCCCACGGCCGTGCCCGTACTGGGCACCCCCATCGTTCTGGGGTGGTTCGAGGTGGCCGCTGCGGAAGCGTTGGCCCCGTTTCTAGACGCCTCGTGCGTCATTGTCGGTGCCCACGTGACGCTAAATCATACCAGTCCCACCCCTGTCGGCTTCGCTGTCGAGATCACCGCTCAGCTGCAAGCACGACATGGCAACAAGTTTACATGGGACATTGTTGCGACCGATAGTCAAGGCGAAGCAGCGCATGGCACGCTCATCTCGGCCGTTATTCCCAAAGAAGCCTTGAACCGCCGCATTCGCCAAAAAGAAGAAGCCAGGTCTTCTTAACTATGCGTGGATGGATGCCGGGCCGTCGAGCGAGGAGCACTCCACGGCAAGGCAGACTCTTCGGCCCGGGTCTCCCAATACCATCCCGGCCACAACCGGGGCTCCACTTGATAATGGTCAAAAAATGTGGCCAGAAGCGCCATCAGGCCCCCGGTCCGCGGGGGATCCTTGGACAAAATCAAGGAGGTGGTACGCGCCAATGGCGGCAATTCGGGTACTTCGATAGCTGTCAAAGTCCCATTGGCGAGATCTTCGGCCACCACGGAATCTGGGACAAAAGCCACTCCCAATCCGACTTTGACCATACTTTTGACTAAGTCATGGCTGTTGAATTCCATTAATACGTGGGGGATAATCCCATGTTGCTCTAGCATCCCATCCATAAACGCGCGGAACCGGGACGGGGTTTGATATGAAATAAAATCCATATGGGCAAGCTCTTCCAAGCTGATCTGAGAGGGTAATTTTCGAGCCCGGTCAGGATTCACAACCAACCGTACCGTATCTTGAAACAAAGGAATGGAGTCGACTTGGGGATGGATAATCGGGACCGTAACCAATCCTACCGCTAGTTCTTGCCGGATAATGCCGTCCAATGTGGTTTGAATATCCCCGATGTGGACCCTAATCCGCAATCTAGGAAAATTGCGCGTAAAAATCGCCAGGACTTTGGGCAAAGAAAACACCGCTACCGTGGACACTGCACCGACATCAATTTCTCCTTGTCCAGGCCGTTCCACCTCTGCTACCGCTTCATACGCCTGTTCCGCCAATGACTGAATTCGCTTGGCGTAATGATAAAGCACTTCTCCCGTCGCAGTGAGGCGCATACGCCGCCCTTGACGAATCAGCAAAGTAGTCTGAAATTCTTCTTCGAGCGCCGCTAATTGTTTGGTCACGGCCGGTTGTGTTAAGGACAGTTGCTCCGCAGCCCGGGTCAAGCTCCCTGCATCGACAATCCGCACAAATGTTTTGAGATGTGATAAGACCACCCCAAGCGCCCCCTCTTGACCTGTTCTCCGGTTGTTATTGTAACTCACCCAAGACTATTCCACTTCGTTATGCCAACAATAAATATTTGTCATTTTCAATCATCTCACACGGGGACTACAGTAAAGATACGCGCAGCACAATGTGCAATAGCGGGCGCCTTACAAGGAGGGATACGGTATGATCGCGTGGAAAATTGGCGGAGATCAAGGAGAAGGCATTGACTCCACCGGAGATATTGTCATTCATGTGGCGAATCGTCTTGGCTACTATGTCTACGGCTATAAATCGTTTTCTTCCCGCATTAAAGGGGGGCATACCCACTACAAGGTGCGCCTTGGGACGCATCCCATTCAAGCCGCTACACGCCATACAGATATTTTAGTGGCGCTCAATCAAGAAACTATTGAGTTAGAAGGATCGGAACTCCAAGGCGGCGTCATTCTTGCAGACAGTGCCTTTTCGCCCGTTCTGCCTCCAGGCATCGATGCGCAACTGTTAGCTTTGCCGATGACCCAAATGGCCAAAGAACTCGGATCTGGCCTCATGCGCAATATGATTGCCGCGGGTGCTTCGGCCGCCTTGATGGGACTAGGCATACAACCCTTTTACGATTATGTGGCCAAACGCTTTGGCACCAAAGGCGCTGAGGTCGTGAAGGCTAATCAAATGGCCTTACAGCGTGGATACCAAGCGTTATCCGAATCGGCTCACACCCTCAAAACAACATGGACGCTTACTCCGCCCATACCCGCAGACCGCTTGGTAATGACAGGAAATGACGCCGTAGCTCTTGGAGCATTAGCTGGCGGATGCCGCCTGATGTGCGGATATCCAATTACCCCCGCCACCGACATCATGGAATCCCTCGTGAAATGGTTCCCCTCCGTGGGCGGAGCCGTCGTACAAATGGAAGATGAATTAGGATCCATTACTGCCGCCATTGGCGCAGGATTTGCAGGAGCCCGAGCGATGACGGCCACCTCGGGCCCAGGTCTCTCGCTTATGCAAGAAGCCATAGGGCTTGCGGCTATGACAGAAACGCCGGTTGTTATTGTGGACACCCAGCGCGGTGGACCCAGTACGGGTATGCCCACCAAACAAGAACAATCTGACCTGCTCGCCATGATTTACGGCGGACACGGGGAAGCGCCACGCATTGTGATCACTCCCTCATCCCTCGAAGCGGAAGACGTAGCTCAATACGCCCAACAGCTCATTGCATCCTCCATGGAGGTGACCCATTAACATGGCCACATTACAAGACTTTAAGACGGAAGAGAAATCGTGGTGGTGCCCCGGTTGCGGAGATTTTGGGGTTTTGGCAGCTTTACAGAAAGCCTTGGTCAAAGTTGGCGCCGAACCTGCCACGACAGCCATTATTGCTGGAATTGGGTGTTCGGGAAAGATTGGCAACTACATCAACTCTTATAATATCCATGTGACCCACGGCCGAACGCTGCCCGCGGCTTTAGGCGTTAAGCTGGCCAACCGCGCCCTAAGAGTTTTAGCCGTGGGAGGAGACGGCGATGCCTATGCCATCGGAATGGGGCATTTCATGCATTCGCTTCGGCGCAATGCCGACATCACCTATATCGTCATGGACAATCATGTCTATGGATTGACAAAAGGCCAAACGTCTCCAACCTCTGAGACAGGCTTTCACACCAAAACCTCGCCACAAGGCAGCATTGAAGCGCCCGTTCATCCTCTCATGCTCGCGGTTGCGGGCGGCGCCACCTTTGTGGCTCAAGGCTTCTCGAGTTGGCAACCCCAACTCGCTGACTTGATTGTGCGAGGCATGGAACATCCCGGATTTTCACTCATTAACGTGATTTCACCATGTGTAACCTATAACCGCGTGAATTCCTATGACTGGTATAAAAAGACCCTGGTCAATTTGGATGAAGACCCGACTTACGATCGATCGAGCCGAGCTCGCGCTCTGACCCGCCTTGAGGAAACCGATGAGCTGGTCACCGGGCTGATTTATCAAGAAGCTTCCACGCCTTACGAAGAAAAGATTCCCGGCTTCCTTAAGACGCCCTTGGCTCATCATGACGGACACATTGCTCAAGAGGCGTGGGGCGCCCTCCTTGAACAGTTTGAATAGGACGATATGGGCCATTTGGGTACCTCAAAAGTAACCCTAATGGTCCTGTGTCTTCTCTACCCTAGGCGGCATAATCAAATACAACAAGACGAACAAGCAACGCCGACATAGGGGAGGACACGACCATGAACTTTAACGAATCGCCCCATATTATCACGTGGGAACTCACGCGCGCTTGTCAACTGCACTGCCGCCATTGTCGGGCGCGCGCCATTCCGCGGCGTGATTTTCGCGAATTAACCCTCTCTCAAATTGAAGGAGTGCTGGATGATATTGCCCAAATGCATCCCAAACCCATGGTCATTTTTACGGGCGGAGACCCCTTAGAACGCGAAGACCTGCCCGCCATTATCAAAGCCGCCGTGCGCCGCAACATTCGCACCGCCATCGCGCCAAGCGTCACGCCGCTTTTGACACCGGAAGTGATTCAAACATGGAAGGATTTGGGCGTAAGCGCCGTGTCTTTGAGTTTAGATGGGGCCACCCAAGCCGTGCACGACCGCTTTCGTGGCGTGCTCGGGACTTTTGCACGCAGCATAGAAATAGCCCATGCGATTACAGAGAGTGGCATGGCGTTGCAAATCAACACCTCGGTGTCTCCTTTTACGCTAAATGACATGCCTAAAATGGGTCGATTGGTGCAAATGCTGAAAGCGCGCAGCTGGGAGGTGTTTTTTGTCATTCCCACGGGGCGAGCACGTGCCGCTGAAAGTTTGGATGCTGAAAGCATTGAAAAGGCGTTACATTGGCTCAAAGATTATGCCCAGACCGTTCCTTTTCGCGTCACATCGGTAGGAGCCCCTCAATTTTCTCGCGTCTTAAGGCGGCCTCTTGATTCCGCACCCACGATCCGTGAAGCGCAAGGATTTGCTTTCATTAGTCATTATGGCGACGTGTACCCGTCTGGTTACCTGCCGATTTCTGCGGGCAACTTGAAGCAACAAAGCTTTAGCGAGATTTACCGTCATTCCGAACTCTTTTGCACCTTGCGGGATTCTAGAAACTTCGAAGGACGCTGTGGGATCTGCGACTATCATGATATCTGTGGCGGGTCACGAGCCCGCGCATATGCCGTGACCGGAAACTATTTGGCCCAAGATCCCGGTTGCCCTGAGCCCTCAGACGAAGAACAAGACGCTGTGCTCCCCGTTTAGCCTAAGAGTCTTGTTGGGCCTTTCGGGCGTGTGAGCGCGTGCCTGTGCCTCGCCGTAGTGTGTCATCTTAATATCACCTTAAGTTGAGAATCGGGGACATGACACAAGTCTTGTTCCCGGTTTTTTGGTTGACCCCATTCCTCTGTTAGACTAAGACTAAACTATGTTCAATCATTCGAGGTGACTTGAGTGAAGTCTGTAAACATTCACGAGGCAAAGACTCACCTTTCGCGGCTTCTGGATGAGGTGAGTCGGGGTGAAGCAATAACAATTGCCAAGGCGGGCAAACCCATTGCGCGGCTTGGCCCGGTAACGGCGTCTCGACCAACTCGAACACCTGGCTTTTTACGTGGAAAGATCCGGATTTCCGATGATTTCGACGAACCATTGCCCGTCGATATCCAAAAGAGTTTTGAAGGGTCTGATGATTGATGCTACTGCTCGATACACAGATCTACTTAATGGTATCTCATGGATTCTCCTCGTATTACGCAGGAGATTTCCGATCAGATATTGAACGCCGATGTGGTTTTTGTTAGTGCAGCCTATATCTGGGAAGCTGCCATCAAAGTCGGTCTAAGAAAACTTGATGCCAAGATTTCTGATATTGTCAACGGTATCGAGGCCAGCGGTTTTTCAAAACTGCCTGTAACCGCCGAGGATGCAAGTATGGTCGTGAGCGTACCGCCAATTCATAACGATCCATTTGATCGGCTACTCATTGCCCAAGCCTTAACCGGCCCATTTCGCCTACTCACTACCGACTCGACTGTTGCCCAATACTCTGACGTGGTGAAACTGGTGAGGTAATAGGAAGCTCAAGGTTTCCCGTTCTTTTCCTGTTCTAAAGAGAGAATGATTATCCGTGCTTGAGACGGCGAATTTAGCCCCGCGATACAAACTCCGTTCTTGTTGCCACCGTGAGGTGAAGAAACACCGGTTGACAATATGAGATTCGTACAGATTACGACTAGCGCGCTCGCTAGCATCCCTCTTTCTTTTCTTTATGTATAAACAGCATAGAGAGAATCCTATTGTGACTAAATTTAGCCTCCTGGTCGCACAAGAAGGTTTACGCGGCGGCGGGCGACCCGAACACGGATCGACAGGCCCTTAATCGAGAACTCTAGGACCCCCTGCCAATTCTCTCGGAACATTGAGCGATCTGCCCATCGGGTTCTGGACGTTTGACATTGTGATTCATCGCAACGCCTTCTGGTTGTCTAGAATATCATAAATTTATTTATAGGATATTCTTGTAATGGAATAACCTTCGGTATATACTGCAAGGGAGGTGAGAACATGTTTGGCCATTACTTACGTGTCCAAGAAGTCGCGGTACTGCTTGGTGTTTCGCCCGCCACGGTGCGGTGGTATGCCAAACAATACAGTCTGCCGACCTACCGCATCGGTCAAGGACAAGTTCAACATCGGCGTTTTAAATATGAAGATGTTCAACGCTTGGCGCTTCAATTGGGAAAGGCGTTGCCACCAGAACCTCTGTGGGATGCCAATGGCCCCCTTAGTCCCGCCGATGCGGCCAAATATCTAGGCCTATCGCTCAAATTTCTCGTCGATGGGCACTATCTCATCCCCGGACAAAAATTGACGGCACAGGATTTGCAACAAGTGGAAGCCGTTATTTACCACCTTGATCCGGATGAGTCAATACAATCTACCGAAAAAGGGGAAATTGCGATGATGAACCACGCAGAACAATGTTGCCAAGGACGACACGGGATGCACCACAACATGGGACATGGCGGACACGGCATGCAAGGAGGACGCAGAAATCACCGCGGAGGCATGATGCCCAATCCGTTTTTTGATCCCGAGGATTTACTCAGCCTGAAAAGCATGAAACGACACCTTGAAGCCCAACAGGCTGACATCGCAGACCGCATCAGCGAAATTGAGAAACTCATTGCCAATCATCCAGACAATGAGCAGCAATAACCACATGGGCTGATACCATTCAGCCCTTTTTCTTCGACTAGTACCCCGACAAGAAACGGCTTAGAATGGAGTATTTGCCCTGTGAGTCCCTGAGCGATATGCTACAATGCGGACAAGAAGTACGATAAGGGGGGCCTCCACGTGGCCATGACCATCAATATTCCTGGCATCGGCAAACAAACCTATGAACACGTTGTCTTTGACCTTAATGGTACACTGGCTACCGATGGCCATATCAGCGAAACCTTGGCTATCGCCTTGCAGGAATTGAGCACGCACCTCGAGGTACATATTCTCACCGCCGGCACTCATGGCGGGGTGGACGTCATCGCTGGCATCACCGGGATTACCCCGGTCATGATTCAGACCGGCGAGGATAAAGAGCGCTACGTGCGGCGTTTAAGCCACGTCATCGCCGTCGGCAACGGCGCTGTCGATACGTTTATGCTCAACGCGGCGGACTTGTCTATTTGTGTCCTCGGGGAAGAAGGCGCTTATACATCCAGTGCAATTTTGTACAATATCTTTATCATGTTGTCAGTTAAGGGAGGGCCTTGGTGGACCGTCTACCTCTTATTGTTCAATCAGACCGCACCTTATTACTTGAAGTCGATAACGCCCTGTTTGAGGAAGCACGCGATAGTTTGGTAGGATTTGCCGAGCTTGTCAAAAGCCCGGAACACGTTCACACCTACCGAGTCAGTTCCTTATCGTTGTGGAATGCCGTCGCCTCTGGGATGACAACGGCCACAATCTTAGACAGACTCACGCGATTTTCGCAATATCCGGTTCCTCAGGAAGTTATCACCTTTATTGAGGACCAAGGACGCCGCTATGGCAAACTCCGTCTGGAAATCTCTCCAGACGGCCACGGCTTGTGGTTGACATCGGACGACTCCCATTTGTTGACGCAGTTGACCCATCAAAAGGCGGTGCAGCCGTATTTAGGCGAAGCCTTGCACCCTGGATACCGCATTGATCCCAGCCACCGGGGCCTCCTAAAGCAAGCCTTGGCCAAAATCGGCTGGCCGGCCGATGACCGCGCGGGCTATTCGCCGGGCCTCCCCTTGACCATCGCCTTACGTGAGCGTGAGCCAAATGGTCAACCATTTACTTTACGCCATTACCAGCAAGACGCTATTCGTGCTTTTTGGGGAGACGGAGGGATTGACCGCGGTAGTGGTGTAGTGGTCCTGCCATGTGGCGCGGGAAAGACGATGGTTGGCATTGGCGCCATGGAGAAGGTCCAGGCCCACACGCTGATTTTGACCACGTCTGTTGCGTCCTTACACCAATGGCGTGACGAATTGCTGCACAAGACCACGCTGACCCCCGAAGAGATTGGCGAATACAGCGCGCGCACCAAGGTGATCCGCCCTGTGACCTTGACTACCTATCAAATTCTTAGCCACCGCCAAAAGGGAGAATTTGTGCACTTTGCGGCCCTTGATGACCATGATTGGGGCTTAATTATCTACGACGAAGTGCATCTACTGCCTGCACCCGTATTTCGTCTGACGGCGAGTTTGCAAGCCCGTCGCCGTTTGGGATTAACCGCTACGTTGATTCGTGAAGACGGCCGCGCTGACGACGTCTTCTCCCTTATTGGCCCCAAACGGTTTGACATGCCGTGGAAAGATCTCGAAGCTCAGGGCTGGATCTAAGATCCCAGGAGCCTATGATTCTTATAGCCTCGAATATTCCCTGGCCAGCCTCATTGCCGCCGGGATTTGGGAGAATCACGGCCGCTTCTTAGGGCGATTGACGGATGCTTATTATTACGGAGGATTTCGCCAGCAACTGTTAGCTGAGAAAGAGCGAACCCTGCTGATTGAACCCACGGGCGATGTGTTAGCTCCTCCGGAAACCTCCCCCTACGTTTTATGGACAATCAGCAGCATGGCGCAATTGGTGAAATATGATTTGATGACAGTTTACCACATTGACCGCCCTGCCATTTCCCAAGCCGTTATGCAGCAATGGGATGCCACCACCTATCTCGCTGAGTTAAAGCACATGGCGCGCGTCGATATTCCCACCAACTTGCAGCACAATATCCAAGACTGGTTCAAACAGTTGACGCGTCACCGGCTATTGCATGCTACCCTTTTGCACAGCGAAGATACCAAGGATTCTGTGGCAGCTGAGAAAATTCTGCAGCACTTTGTAATCGCCCGCCTATCGCCGACCGATCTCATTGTCCGGGCGGATAACCGCAAAGCCTTATTCAAAGCGCTCGAACAATCGGGAGTCCCCGTCATCCCCCACATCGAAGAATATGACGACCCAGATGATTTAGCCTATGACGACTTTTTAACCACGCCGTTTGACAGCACCTTGCACCGCGCTTTGGTTCGCGCCTTAAGAGGGCAACAGTGGGTGGTCATTCAACATATTGGCGACAAGAACCCAGTACGCCTATTGCCCATTCATATCACGCTCATGAACGTAGAAGGCGTCCTTGAGAATCGCGATATTGTCACAATCCCCTTGCCGGACATTCAAACCGTAGAGGTTGTTCCCTCATGACGCACCGGTTTTCTAAGCGGCGCATTAAGCCTCGGTTTTTTGTGTTTGTGCTCGCGGTGGTGGGCGTGGCCGGATGGGGTGTGCATATTCTCAGCTTTCGCCCCAGCCGCATCGTAAACGCATCACAGCGTATGCACCAAGGATCCCTAAACCCTCCCCTCATCCAAAGCTGGCCAACCACCCGTCAACTCCAGGCCACAAGCTTTGATCTTCCCCAACCCTTGTGGGGATTTGCTTCGCTTGCTCAAGGCTCCCTTTTAGAGATGGCAGGGGGCCACAATTCTCAAGGGCTGAGCTCATTCTCCGCTACGATTACCCCTCAAGGACTCATCCAAGGCCCTTCGGGCACTTTTGCACGCGGAAGCTTCATGCTGGTTTCGCACGGTCATTTCATTGTCGCAGGCGGCGTTGAACACGCGCAGCCCATCACTGCCGGAGTGGCTGTCGCTAGTGGACACACCGTACCCCATGTGTTGCCTGAAGCGTTAGCCTATGCGGGAACCGCTATAGGGCCCCGCGGATCAACGTGGATAGCGGGAGGGCAAAGCACCCCAAGCCTCTCTCGCCTCATCTGGCGTCTTCACCGGGGACACTTTAGCGTTTGGGGTCATCTGCCACTCGCCGTTGAAAACCCTGCCATAGCCGTATCTCGGCAGTTTCTTGTGGTCGCTGGGGGTCTCACCACTCAAGGGCAGGACAACCCCGACATTTGGATTTTTGCAAGAGACAGCCATCATCTGGTAGCGACTTTGCGGTTGCCATCTGGCCTCGAAAATGCTCGGTTAGTTTGTGTCCGAGGCAATGTGTGGCTCTTAGGTGGTATGCACGGTTCTCGCCCCTTGAGTACCATCTGGTTTATTCATCACCAACACCTCTACCGTTCCTCCGTCACGCTCCCGACGCCGCTATCGGGCTTTGGAACCTTCGTCACCGGGTCAGTCATATGGCTCGTAGGCGGTATGACCCCTCATGGACCTACAAACCACATCGAAGGCTTACGCCTTGTACCCCATCACCAATAAGCTGGTCTTTAGACGGATTCGATCACACACGCAATCCCCTGCCCACCCCCAATGCAAAGTGACGCAAGGCCAAACTGTTGATGACGACGGCGCATCTCCAGGGCTAGCGTGAGAAGCAAGCGTGCGCCGGAAGCGCCGACGGGATGCCCTAACGCAATAGCGCCGCCATTGACGTTGGTTTTGTCTCGGTCAAGCCCTAGTTCTTGTTCGACGGCTAAATACTGGGAAGCAAACGCTTCATTGATTTCGACGAGCCCCACGTCTTCAATATCAAGCCCGGCATTTTCCAGGGCAATACGAGAGGCAGGAACGGGGCCAATGCCCATAATCCGGGGGTCGACCCCCGCAACGCCGTAGCTGACAATCCGAGCCAAAGGGCGCAATCCATGGGCCTGCACAAAATCACCGGTCGCTAAAACCAACATGGCGCTGCCGTCGTTGATACCCGATGCATTGCCGGCCGTGACCGTACCGGGTGTCTTAAAGGCTGGCTTCAGGTGCGCCAACGTTTCGACAGTCGTCCCCGGACGCATGTGCTCATCAAGAGCAAACTCCGTGATTTGTCCTTTGACGCGCACTGGCACGGGAACAATTTCTTCTTGCAAACGCCCCGACACCTGCGCCTGGTAGGCCCTTGCTTGACTCAGCGCCGCATAGGCATCTTGGGCTTCCCGCGTGATGCCATATTGTTCTGCGAGATTTTCAGCCGTCGCTCCCATCCCTAAACCGCACCCCATATCCGTAAGCACATCAAGCAACCCGTCGGTCAACACCGGCGCCCCAGCCTTGACGCCAAACCGACTATTGCGGAGGTGAAAAGGCGCTTGACTCATATTCTCCGTTCCCCCTGCCAGAGCCACCTGCCCTTCTCCAAGCACGAGAGATTGCGCGGCCGATATGGCAGCTTGCAGACCCGACCCGCACAGGCGATTGACCGTCAAAGCCGGGGCGCTCAAAGACATTCCCGCATTAAGCGCGACGTGGCGCGCGGTATATGCCGCATCGGGACTGGAAGGCAGCACGTTGCCAACAATCGCAAAATCCATGTGAGCCGGCTCTAACCCCGCACGCCGGATCGCTTCTTCTGCCGCAATACGTCCAAGTTCTGTCGAATCGATGTCTTTTAGCGTGCCACCGTAGGTTCCAAATGGCGTACGCGCTCCCGCTAATAAATAGATTTCGGTTGACCGAGAAACCAGCATCGCGCACCTCTTCTCTGCCCGCTCACCCCATGTCCGCGGGTTTTCATTTCGTTGAGCCCATGATACCATGAGAATGTCAGCTAGAAAGGACTATCATGGTGAATAGCCAACTTTTCCGAAAAACTATGGGACATTTTGCCACAGGGGTTAGCGTCATTTTGGCCGAATTGACGCCCGATTTGCATGCCATGACGGCGAACTCCTTGACATCGGTGTCATTGGATCCGCCGCTGATTTTGATATCGGTCGATCATAACGCCCGCATGCACACAGCCATGACACTGGGGGCTCCTTTTACCGTAAATATTTTAAAGGCCTCCCAGAGTCAACTGAGTACCCGCTTTGCCAACCCGCACCCTCCGGCTAATCTCTTTGAAAATCTCACGCTAATTCCAGCGCCTCACGGCATTCCCTATCTCGCCGCAGCACTGGCCTATATCGCCTGCCGCGTTGAGGCGATCTACCCTGGGGGCGACCATTCTGTCGTGCTCGGCCGCGTCGAGGACATGGCGGTATTATCGGAGGATCCTCCGCTACTGTTCTATCAAGGCCAGTACCGTACGCTGGAGAGCTTAGCCTCGCCCGGGCCGTTGACCTAGGCGGGCGGGGCTACAGGCAAATCCTCAAGGTCGTTTTCATCCAACACAATGCCCCCCAGCGGCAATACCCCGTTATGACGGGCGATTTGCCGCGCAATCAAGGCGTCAATGACGGGTCGTAACAACTTGGGGCGATACGCCTTATAGCCCAACTTTGCTAGCGCCGCTTTCGGCATGGTAATACGGCAATGCAATAAATCCACCGAGGTATTGGCGATCACGACATCTGGTCGAGACCGGTCTACACTGACCACGACGATATCCATCTTTTATCCTGCCTTTCGTTGCACTTGTCTGTAGAGCTCTTGTATCTGTCCTAAATTATGAGCAAAATCATACCGTTTGGCGACCCAAGCAGGCCCTTGCGCGCCCAACAGACGAATCGCATCCGGATCTTTGACCGCTTGCTGTAGCACTTGCTGCCACAGACCCGGGACTTGGGGATCCACCAACAGGCCATTGACGTGGTCATCAATCACCTCACCCAGTCCCCCGATCCGGTGTGCGATAGCCGTTCGTCCCAAGGCCATCATTTCTAATGGTGCCACCCCAAATGATTCACGCCGTGACGCGTATAAACCCACATCGGCCCATGCCAGTTCTTCTGGCAACCGAGACGCCGGTACGATGCCACGCCATTGCAGACGGTCATCCCAACTTGCGTCGTGCGCCATTTGGCGCAACCTCTGCTCTTGACTGCCTGTACCCAACACCCGTCCCTGCCAAGGGCCCTGGACATGGCGCAGCGCTTCAAAAATGATGTCAATCCCGTACACCGGCTCTAGTGCCTTATTGATAATAAAACGCAGGGGGCCAGTATTGGGCGCTTGAGGTCGAAATCGATTTAAGTCAATGCCAAACGGGATAATGGCAATAGGTTTCGCGGTATATTGTTGGGTCACCTTTTGAAGATATTGGCTAGAAACCGTAATCGCATCGGCTCTTTGCAAAATCCATTGGACAAGACTTCGGGTGAGCCGCCCACGACTGTGCGGAAAGCACTCAATATCGGCCCCCCATACAGACACGACCAGCGGGACGAGGTGCGCTGCAGCGCCTAAAAGCCCGTAATGGGAAAGATAGTGGGCATGCACCACATCAGGATGGAAAGCCATGACTTGCTTGCGAATTTGCCACACCGCCGCCGGCGTATCTAACCGCCCGCGGCGCGGAGGCGGCAAACGTCGAATGTCTCCAACCGGACCCGGACGCTGTGACCAAGTCACCACACGATGCCCCTGCTCTTGGAGTCCTTGAATCCAGCGCTGGGTATGCACACTACCGGCATCCGCTAACAACGCAATTCGCATTTAGCGCTCATCCTGCAACTGGTGCATCATATGGTCTAAGGCATATTGTCCCGATCGTCGAGCCCGCTCTACCGCAACAATTGCTTGCACCTGAGCGATGCAGACGCTTAAATCCGTATTTTGCACAATATAGTCATAGCTCTTCGCATGGCGCAACTGCTCCACCGCATTATCCATCCGCGCTCCAAGGTTCGAGACAGCCGACCGTGCCACAATCCGATTTTTAAGTTCGTCCAAACTGGGTGGTAACAGAAATATCGACACAACACGGCGGTGCCGTTCCTGATATTTGAGCCGACCTTTGTAATCAAGCTCAATAATTCCGTCATGGCCTTCCACAAACAGTTCGCGCGGCGACCCATAAAAATGATCGCGATAGACGTTTTCGTATTCAAAAATCTTCCCTTGTGCAATCAACTCCTGAAACTGTTCCGTCGTCACAAAACGGTAATCAAATCCATCCACTTCCCCGTCTCGTGGCGCACGCGTCGTATACGTCACCACCTTACGCAAGGAGGGATCGTCTGCTAGCAGCGCTTGCATCACCGACCCCTTGCCCGCACCTGAAGGGCCGGTAAAAATAAATAATATCGGTTCCACCATATCCTCCATTATGAGCCTCCTGCTCGGCGCTCTTTAATCACGAGATTTCTTGAGGCTGATGCGTCTTAGGCAGCCACCACTCTAATGCAATAGCGAGCACACTCACCAACAATAAAGCCCAAAAAATTTGGTGAATGCCCCCATATAAGCCTTGACGCACGTAGAACACCGCCGATTGCGGCATATTGAGATGTGTCTGAGTTCCTGACGTTAAAGCCGCCACATTTAAACCAGGCGGTAATATGTGCGCAATCGCCCTAGGAGCCCGACGCAACCACCCCAGCAAAAAGGCGTTAACCAGCGTGCCAAAAATCGCAACACCGACCGTAGACCCTAGAGTCCTGGTAAACATATTGCTCCCCGTCACCACGCCGCGTTGATTCCATGCCACCATCGACTGCACGCCGACCAATAGTGATGTGGAGTTGAGTCCAAGCCCTGCGCCCATCAGCAACGATGCCAGCGCCACCTGCCATGGGGCGGAATGCAGGGTAAGAACTAAAAAGCCCAAGCTGGCTAAGATCATGACACTCGAACCAATGAGCGCTGTCCCCCGAAACCCAATGCGCAAATACAACTTTCCGGATAAGGCAGAAGCCACAGGCCAACCAATGGACATTGCCGCCAAGGCAAACCCCGCGACTAATGGTGTACTGCCCAGCCCACTTTGCACGAAAATAGGCAAATAGGAGCTAAGCCCCATTGATACCACACCCACGACCAAGCTACCGGCATTGGCTAAGGCAATAAAGCGGTGGCGAAAAACCCAGATCGGCAATATCGGCTCTGAGGTTCGCCCTTCGTGGCCGTAGAATATGCCCAAAGACACAATACTCACGGCAAAGACCATGATACTTGGCCAGGACAGCCACGGCCACCCCACACCGCCTTCTAAAAGGCCTAAGACCAATGCCCCGGTGCCAATCAAGAGCAGACTCGCTCCCAAAGCATCAATGCGGTGCGCATGCGGCGCAAGCCGTTCGTGAAGATAGCGCCCAATCATGAACAGCGCGGCAAGGCCTATGGGCACATTAATATAGAAAATCCAGTGCCACGACGCGTACTCAACCAAAAATCCGCCAATGGCTGGCCCTACCACCGCCGATATGCCCCATACACTGGACAGGTACCCTTGCATTTTAGCCCGTTCTTGAAGCCCAAACAAATCACCCACGATTGTGGTCGAAATCGGGATAATCGCCGCGGCGCCAATACCCTGAATGCCCCGAAACACAATAAGCTCAATCATACTGCCCGACAATCCAGACAACGCAGAACCCAATAAGAAAATGGCGCTGCCGACCATTAGCATGGGTTTTCGGCCAAACAGGTCGGCCAGCTTCCCATAAATGGGCACCATCACCGCTTGCACTAATAAATAAATAGAAAAAACCCAAGGGAACAACGAAAATCCCCCTAAGTCATGAACGATCGTCGGAATGGCGGTCGCGACAATGGTTCCATCCATTGCCGCAAGCGCCATGGCCAGCATCAAGCCGACCACAATCAGCCGACGCGACAAAGGGCTTATCGGTTGGTCGACATGTTCTGGTTGAGTTGATCCCACGCATCTACCGCCTCTCGCTCCATTCGGTCGAGCAATTGTCTGACCGTCGGAATATCTGTAATTAAGCCGGTAACCTGCCCGGCCCAGGCAAAGCCCTGGTCCCAATCCCCATTTAGTGCCGCTGCCGCATTTTTCTCTCCCGCTACCCATGGCCACAAGTCTTCGGGTTGGGTCACCTGCTGTTCTTGCGCTAAAATCTTATCAACATAGGGCGATGACAATACCCTCCCCGGCCGTCCAATAGAGCGTTCAATGACGACGGTCTGGTTTTCCGGCGTTTGCAGCGGCATTACCATTAAGGCCCCTAGGCCATTGGCCAATCCCAACGCCACTCCGGAGCCCATAGCCGGATTGTCTGGAAAAATATCTTGTCCCATGAGCATCGTCAAAGATGACGTACCAAATAAGGCCACACCGAGCACGGATAAAATAAGCCATAAATAAGCTTGGGGCAAGGCAATATACAAGGCTAACGCTACCGCAGCCAACACTGTGGTGACCCATACGATGGGACGGCGCCCCGTCTTGGCACTTAAATATCCGCCGTAAAGATTGCCCGCAATTCCCACGCCAATAAAGACGGTCACTAACGATGCAGCGCTGACCAAAGAGCCGCCTCGCGCATGCCATACAATAGGCGACAATGTCACAATTTCATAAATCGTTGCGGACCGTACCGACGAAAAGCCAATGAGCCATCCGGCCCGACGTCCGTGTCCACGCCAGTGAAACGTGGCCGAGCGCGCTTTGTGCAAAGACGTGCCCAATGGAATGTACCGGAACAGCGCCGGCAATGACACCAACAACGGCAGAGCCATGAGGCTCAATGCCGTCAGTCCCATGTGTCCCACCAGATATCCCGCGGCAGCCGGAGAAAGGGCCCGCCCCAGTTCGCCGCCGACTAAAAATACGGACATGAAAAGTCCGGGATGGACCGTCGCCAACTTGCGGGCTTGGGACAAGGCTTGCGGATGAAAGAGCGTATTGCCTAGCCCCGTTAAAATCAAAACAATAATCATCACCAGAGGCCGATGAAAAATGCTGAGCAGTAGGGCTCCTAACGCCGTCAACAAAACTCCACCTAAAATAAGGCGCCGTCCTCCCAAATGGTCCGCCCACAATCCTGACAACGGCTGAAGAGTCTGAGCCAGTAAGAGTGCCGTCATAAGCGATCCCACGAGAGGCAACGGCATATGGCGATCAACGGCTAAAAAAGGCAAAATCCCGGGCAGAAAATTAGCCAGCCCATCATTCATAAAATGCGTCCACGTCAGAGCCGCCAATCCTGACTTCCATGTTGTCGTGCCAGCCGCCATATAGTCACCCCATCATATTATACCGAGACGGCTTGGAGTTTTGAAACATTAGGTTCCTGCGCGCCCCGCCAAGGCATTGATACGCGACGCTGCGGCTTGATCGGCAATCACAAGGACATGAGGATGCTGCGTCAACACCGACGCCGGCACAGCCGGCGTGGGAGGCTCTTTCAATAGTTTCTCTAATGCCCACGCCTTGCTCTCCCCAAAAGCGGCTAACACGATGGTGCCAGCTGCCATAATTGTGGCCAGTCCCATGGTCACCGCCTGTTGCGGCACATCATCCAAATGACCATCAAACCACGCGGCATTAGCCTGGCGCGTAGATTCGGAAAGGGTCGCCACATGCGTCAAACTATCAAAGGGTGTCCCCGGTTCGTTAAAGCCAATATGCCCATTGCGTCCAATGCCTAACAGTTGCCAGTCAATGCCGCCATGATCAGCGATTGTCTGGTCATAACGTGGTGCTATCTGAGCTAAATCGGGCCCACAATGCGGAGGCATAAACCATTTCTGTTTCCGCATGCCTAACGGCCCAAAGAGATGCTGTTGCATATAATAGGTAAAAGAATGCGGATCGGAGGCACAAAGGCCGACATATTCATCAAGATTAAATGTCGTCACCTGATCCCATACAACGCGCCCAGCCCGAACTTGGCGCACAATATCTTGGTAGATCGCAATAGGCGTCGAGCCCGTCGCCAGTCCCAAAACCGATGCGGGCCGCGCCGCGACCTGTTCCAAAGCGAGTTCCGCGACGCGGTGGGCCGCATCAGACGCTGTCTGAAAGATTTCGAGCTCAATCATCAGACCCCAACTCCTTTGGTGTCACATCATCGCTTATCGCTTCCACCATCACGGGCAGATGACCTTGGCCAGATTCTTGAACCTCAAACCCCAAGCGCTCGCGTAAAAGGCCCGTTAACACGGTAGGAGATATCGTTGCAGGCCGCTCGGGGTCAAGTTGTTCGAATACAATATGCGCCGTCATCACGGCACGCACGCCCGAGTCGATAGCGGCTTCAAACGGTACTAATTCGGTACGCTGCATACGTTCGAACGAATGACGGATGATAGGAAGGTCGAGATGGGAATCGACTTGCGTATCCCCGTGGCCAGGAAAATGTTTAGCACAGGCAATCACCCCCGTTTCCTGCAAGCCTTGAATCATACGCGTCCCCAGTCGGCTCACTTCCTGCGGGTTATCGCCATAAGACCTCACACCAATCACGGGATTTTCCGGGTTATTATTGATGTCCAATACCGGGGCCAAATTCATATTAATGCCGCAAGCGGCCAAGAGCTTCCCGGTCATGATGCCGATTTGATAACTGAGTGCCGGATCATGACTGGCCCCCACCGCCATATTGCCTGGCAATCCCGGCACATCGGGGCTCAGGCGGCGCACTAAGCCATTTTCTTGATCTGTACAGATCAGAAGCGGATGGGTTTGGCCATTCGCGCGCGCCAAGTCTTGCAAATCTGCGGTAAGTTTTTGCACCTGTTCCACATGGTGGATATTACGGGAAAAAAGAATAATATTTCCCACATGATGCTCTTCAATTAAGCGACGTGCATGATCATCGAGCATATCTTTTGCAAATCCACAGACCAATACTTGTCCAATAAGGTCCCGTAATCCCGAATCAATCACAGTCCCACCTCCTTGGGGTCGGTCGTTCCATATAAGCGGTCCTCTGCCGTTTCTTCCATAAAGCGCGCGCGTTCATGGCTCTCTCGGGTAAAAATTTCCTCAATATGGCCTAAAGATAGGGCCGTGCGCAAATCCTCCGAACCGGCCAACAGATCAAAAAACAAGGGACCTCGCTGGTGGGGATTCAAAAATTCCACCTTATCCGGGTAATCTTTCAAAAGTTGATATAGTAACATGACCCCCGCGCGCCATGCCGCGACTTGACGCCGATGGGTCACATGCAGCTGTACGCCTTGGCATAACGTCCCTTGGTACTGCGAACGCCACGGCACAAAGAAGACCGGCCGCGCCCGGATCCCCGCCATATCCCAATGATTAAAAGCATCCGCCAAGGCAAACCCGTCAATAAAGGGGGCTCCAATCATCTCAAACGGTTTAGCCGTCCCGCGGCCGACCGAGACATTTACCCCTTCAAACAAGCACGTGCCAGGATAAAGCGTCATCATATCCAGTCCGGTCGTATTGGGCGATGACGGCACCCAAGGTAGACCGGTCTCATCCCAGTACATCTTCGGGTTCCACCCGCCAAGCGTCATCACCGACAGATCCAACCCTACAAAGCGCGTGCGGCGTAGCCATCGCGCGATTTCTCCCAGCGTCAGTCCGTGGCGCGCTAGCACGGGAACCGCTCCCACAAACGAGCGACACTGCTCCTCTACCAGCCATCCTTCGGCGCGGTCGGCAATGGGATTGGGCCGGTCCAAAACCAGAAGGCTCACCCCTGCCGTTTCACACGCCTCCATCACACCCACGAGCGTGCTTAAATTGGTATAATATCGACTACCGATATCTTGTAAATCAAAAATCACCATGTCCAACCCACGAAGCATGCTCGGGTCCGGTTTTCTTACCTCCCCATATAAGCTCTGCACGGCAAGCCCTGTGTGCCCATCACGGCTTGAGGCGACGTGTTCCCCTTCCAGTGCGGCATTATAAAGCCCATGCTCAGGGCTAAACAATCGCAGCAGTTCGTGCCCAAACGCCTGATACAAACGTTCAATGACAGGCTGCAACTGCCCATCACACACGCTGTAGTTACTGACCAAGCCCACCCTACGTCCTTGTACACGCTCGGGTTCCATTAATAGACGATCAATGCCTAAGGTCACCATACTCAATATCCCGTCCCCAAGAGACTCATTTTCCGGTGCAGATCGCCATCTGGGACCATAAAGGCCTGCGCCATCGGAAATCCCCGAGGAGCCCCCCGCACCACCATCAACGCGTTATAGTAGGCAATAAAGGGAAAATGACTGGTCGTACAACAACACCTTGCCAAGACCAGTGCCCCTTAGGTCTTTGGCGACGCCAAAAGGCCCAAACCGTTCGCCTATGTCGTCATAACCGCCAAACATGGCAAAGCCTGCAACATCCCCAGCGTCCCCTCGGGCTATCATGATGCGGGAATCCGGTACACCACTAGACAATCCCTCGCGCACCGCCCGCAACCAGTCGGGGTCAAATTCTTGCTCAACGAATCTCAACAAAGGCCAGATCGTCGTGGTGGACAAAGTCTGAAATGTATACCCCTTCTCCATCAAGCGCTTCTCTACGGCGCGCACGTCGGGGTCAACCCTAAAGGTGACTAAGCTTTTGTCCATTGCGGCAGCTGTATAAAGCAGGCGGAAGCCTTCGCGCTGAAAAAATTGCTGTGCCTCGGGATATACCACCGCATCGAGTCCTGGAACAAAATAGTGGGGGGCATAAGACGCAAAGAACACATGGGAACGTCCTTGCCTTAGAAAAAACTCATAGGCCTCGGAAAATAAGGCGGTCGCAATATGTTGACGGCGAAAATGGGGATCGACCCCAAACGCGGTAATCCACCCATTGTGTGGCTCTAAGTCTTGACCGTATAAAGGCAGTCGGCGCACAACGGCTAAGACAAATCCCACGATCTGGGCACCTTGCACCGCCACCAACAGCCCTTGCGGATTGAAATTAGCGTCGAGCAATACTTTGCGCCGCCACCGTTCTTCCGTCATGCCATCGTAGGGCGCAGCCCGGTTCCATACATCGATGAGAGCCCGGTCGTCACCAGGTTGATAGGGTCGAATAATCATGCGAGTTCATCCTCGTCCTATTGACATTAAGAGGTTTTACAACCCCTCAAATATAGTTGAGATCATCCGTTAACATTAACGGCAGGTTGTATTGGCCCTTATTTCTGCCAAAATAGCGAGCCGTCACATCGCCCCAATCCCCCTCTTCCCTGGGCCAGGGCTCATACTCCGCAAGCCATGCACGATAAGCACTGCGTAACACGTCCTCATTGACAACCTTGACCGTTCCTTGCAAAGGACCAGGGACTAGGGTCCATCCCTTCTCATCGGCTAGTCGGTGCATAGAGAAATCCGCCTCATGAATATGAAACTGCAAATGTCTAATGTTCATATGCGTCATCACATAAGGCAACGCTTGGACAATGGCGGCCCGGTCCCCCGCCCACTCCATAATCGTGCCTTGGTCAATCGAGCGCGCGGACACATAGACCACCACGTAAGCCACCGGATGGTCCTCGGGGCCAATGACAAACAATTGTTGGTCAAATCCGGGACGTTGAAACCACAGTGCGTTCAGCAAAACTTCCATGTGTGCCGTCGTCCGCATAAAGCGGTAGGGCTCTTGCCGGTAGAGACGGATTAAACGCGAAGCGTACGAGGCTCTGAGGTGCGCCGGAACTTGGCGCAAAGGATAAGACAATCGGGGCATGGATGGTGTCAACTCGATAAAAACGGTCTCCATCTGGCCCACGGCGATGGCCCCTTGGCGCAAGTATAAATCCCGGTCTCCAGATATCAAACATAACGCTTGCTGCTCATCGCGCATGGTATCAAATACGACTTGGAGGATGCGAGAAGCCAGGTGGCGCCCGCGATATTCCGGCACAGTGGCCACCGACCCAATAGATGCCACTGGAACCGCCGCCCCCGGCACCATGCCAATTTGCTTCAGCACCCCCACCATGCTCACCGGACGCCCCCGGTCCTCAACAAAAAATAAGTTGGCCGCATTGCGGGGGTCAAACAAATGAGGGAATTCTCGGGGCATTCCTTCTCCCGGCGGCCGCTGGGGCCGGTATATGCGGTCCACCATCTCTCCTAATGCCCCGAGATCGTCTGGGGCGGCACGCTTCACCCTAATCGCATCCATTATGCCTTCGTCCTTTCACCTACTCAAATAACGTTTGGGCGACGGCGTTATGAAATCGCCGACGTAAATCACCAATTTCCGTTTGCCGTCCAAAATGGACGCGATTCGTCAAGAGAATCGCCCAATGGCGACTGATGGGATCAAAGATGCACGACGTTCCCGTAAACCCGGTATGTCCTGCCGTGCTCTGGGGCCACAAGTCTCCCGTGACGCTTTGCGGATCGCCCGGCAGAACCCATCCCCATCCTCGGCGCCCATGGGCCATTTCGGTATGCAGTAAAACGGCTCGCTGCCTCACCGCACGGCCGAGGACCGGGGTTTTCTCATCGGGATCTGCGGTCCACAAGCTTAGATACTTCGCGAGATCCTTAGCCGGTGCAAATACCCCTGCATGTCCCGCCACTTTGTCCATGGCCTCCGCGTTTTCGTCATGCACGATCCCCACTTTGGGCTGGCCGTTAATTACCTCGGTCGCTGCAATAATTCTCAATGCCACAAATTCCCGGTGCCTTGTCGGGACCACGAAACCAGGGTGCCTCCTTTCTCTTTTTGGGGTCTTACTGCAATTGTGTGATGGTGTTTCGTCCAAAGGCCTGAGTTATTCGCTTAAGGGAACGGCCACGACATGGCGCTCCTTAGGATAATGACAGGCATATTGATGGGCCGTCCCCACAAGTTCTGGTTTTTCTTGTCCACACAATGGTTGTGCATAAGGGCAGCGCGGAGCGAAGGCACACGCGTGTTCCGGAGGTTGACCATGTCCAAATTCTTTTAAGGGGATATACCGATCAGGCCCTGGCTCTTCTAATCCTTTGAGCACGGGCACGGCGCTTAAGAGCGCTTGCGTATAAGGATGCTGCGGATGCAAGATGACCTCATCGGTAAGCCCGTGCTCGACAATCCTGCCCTTGTAAATAACAAACATTTGCCCGTCATCCCCGACGTAACGGGCAGAAGCCACATCGTGGGTGATAAACAAGACGGAAATCCTAAAGCGCTCCCGTAAGTCCCGCAACAGTTTCAACACCCCTAGCCGCAAGGACACATCAATCATAGAGACAGCTTCATCCGCCACCAGCACCGATGGGTCCACCGTTAAGGCCCGAGCAATCACAATGCGCTGACGCTGTCCCCCTGAGAGCATATGCGGATATTTATAAATGACTGCATCGGGATCAAGCCCTACCAACTCCAGCACCTCGTGCAACCTGTGCATAATCCACGCTTTGTCCGCTCCCCGCTCTTTCGCAATAACTTTTAACGGATCAGTCAAAGCTTGTTCAATCGTGCGCGCCGGGTTGAGTGCCTGATAGGGATCTTGCTGAATCAATTGCACCCGGCGTAACAACGCCGCACGCTGACGTCGGGGCAACTGTGCGAGGTTCTGTCCGTCCATGACCACCTCGCCGGCGGTATAAGCCTCTAATCCGGCCAAGATGCGACCGATGGTGGTTTTCCCGCACCCCGACTCTCCAATAAATGACACCGCTCCGCCGTCAGGAATGTGAAACGAGACATCATTTACGGCCTTTATGGCATCATGGCCTAGTAAGCCGCGGGTTCCGGGAAACGTCTTCTCCAAATGTCTGACCTCAATCATTTCGACATCACCTTAAAACATGCGACTTTGCGGCCAGGACCTGCCATCTCATAGGGAGGCCGATGATTTTCGCATTGGGCCATGCGTTCGGGGCAACGATCGTAAAATAAGCAAGCGTTTTGCACAAACGTCTGAAGATCTGGGGGCGAGCCCGCAAGAGCCACGGCCTGATCAAGATTTCCCGAAATTCGGGGAATCGCTCGAATCAGCCCGCGCGTATAAGGATGTTGGGGATGGGCCAAGACGTCCTCGGTCTTTCCTTCTTCCGCCAGTTCGCCACCGTACATAACGATGACGCGGTCGGCTAAGTCTGCCACCACTCCCATATCGTGCGTAATCAAGATAATGGTTAGGCCGCGTTCTTCCTGGATACTCCGCACAATTTCTAGAACCGATGCCTGCGACAACATGTCAAGGGCCGTTGTGGGTTCATCGAGAATCACGATTTGGGCGTCGAGCACCAATGCAAACATGATGCCTACCCGTTGGCGCATTCCACCGGATAACTCATGCTGATACGACGTTAAGACCCGGTCCGCATCCATACCCATGCGTTCCAAAAGCTCCTTAGCGCGGCGCAACAACGCCCGCAAGTCTTTGACATTATGGGAACGTCCTAAATCCAGCACCTGATGTCCAATGCGCGTTAAAGGATTCAGAGAGTTTTGAGCGGCTTGGAAAACAAATCCCACATGACGGCCCCGCGCCCTGCGCTGACTCTCCTTGTCCAGCGTCATCATATTGCCGACACCATCGATAATCACGGAACCTTTGACAATTTTGCCTGGATGCGGTACGGCATTCATCATAGCCATTGCCAATGTCGACTTGCCCGATCCCGATTCCCCGATGATGCCGGTAATCTGACCCCCGACAATGTCCAATCTAGACGAACTGCTGGTGCTAACGGCTAAAGACATCTCGGCTCACCTCCGAATCCTAGGATCGACGACCGAATACAAGAAATCTGCGACAATGTTCGCGACAATGACCGCCACCGTAATCAGCAAAAACGCTCCGCTCATCAAAGGGTAGTCGCGCGAATCAATCGCATGCAACAACAGATTGCCAAGCCCCGGATAATCGAAGATATCCTCAATGAACAAAGAGCCGCCGAACATAAAACCAATCGACAGCGCAAAGATCGTAAACAGCGGCAAAATCGCATTGTGCGCAATATAGCGTAAGCGCGTCGACGCTTTGATTCCACGCACCTCAGACGCCAGGATAAAGTCATCACCTAATACGCTGATAACGCTGGATTTCATGGTCAAAAGCCATCCCCCATAACTGGATAACGCATACGTCGCTACGGGTAAAATGGCATGCCGGATCAAGGACATGATAAAGGGGCCATTAAATCCGGGTGTCAACGCAGCATTATAGGGCGCACCAAACGGTAATAGCGCCCATATCGTCGTAAAGACATAGGCAAGAAACAGTCCCATGACAAACTGCGGAATTCCATGCATAATCGACCCAGAGAGCGTAATCGCGCTTCCCACCGGTGAGGAACGTTTGACGGCTGCAATGACCCCCGCTAACACGCCCACAATAAAGCTAGCAATCAGGCCTGTCGTCACCAAGATAATGGTCCAAGGTGCTGCGTTGAGAATGATATGAAGCACTGGGACCCCTTCATAAGAAATTGATCGCCCCAAATTCAAGTGCAAGATTTGCCCAATGTAATGCAAATACTGCTGCCACAGCGGTTGATGAGGGATAAAGCCATACATCACACGCACCGCATCCATCGCTTGCACTGGTGTCATTCCGCGCATAATCAGCTCATTATACTTGGCGGACACCGGATTTCCCGGCATCATGCGCACAAGGAAAAAGGTAAACGACGCAACGACCAGCACCATAACGATTCCCGCCACGATCCGTTTCGCTAATCGGATGAGGATGTTTTTCACGTGTGGTCCCTCCGCATACACCATGATGAGCCAGGTCAGGCCCAAAAGACCTGACCCGACACTTTTCCCTTATTTCGGCTGCACGTAGCCGCTCATAATCCACACACCCGGGGGGTTGTCTAGCATGCCATTGTTATGCACGGGGAAATCCGTAAAGCGGGTGGTATTAATAAACTGCACATTGATATAGTTCCACAGCGTGATCATCGGCAAGCTTTCATTCGTGGCCAAAGCCAGCTTTTGTACAATAGGACGCTGTTGCGCAGCGGTCAGGCTGTTGAGATCATAGGTCAACTGGCCAGGATTGACCATTTTCCCGTTCGGCAAGGGAATTTCTTGCGGAGAGTCGACCCAATTGCCTTCCGTCTTGTTACTGTATGGATAATACACCAACTGGCGCTGGTTGCCTGTATAGTTGCGAAAGACCACTTGTTTGATATGAATTTTATTCGCAGCGTAGAAGTCAGGGTTTTTGACAAGCAGCGCTTCACCCGGGTTCAAGTTCTTGATCAAAAAGGGTCCGGCCGAAATATCGGTCTTGGGCGCGTAGTCCACCACGGACTTGCCAATGTTCGTCAGTTCTGTCTGCGCTTTCGTTGCTAAGGCTTTCAGCGCTGGGTTGCTGCCGGTATACATCGATTCGTCAATAATCGTCCAGATGTTCTTGCCCATAATGGGGTCGTATTCAAAAGCGGGTATAATGGGTTGCTGCATAAGCGAATTGAAAAACAAATTGTAGTTTTGGCCGGGCACTTGCGTAAACTGCACTTCTGTCGGCGAAATGACTTTGACACTGCCCAAATAAAAAGCTTGCGAGTTGCCCTGGGTAAAGCCTGCAGCCATGGACGCCTTGACATCCTGCGCTGTAACCGGCTGCCCATTCGACCATTTTGCATTAGGCTGCAGCCACACGGTCACAGTTCGCCCGCCATCAGAAATTTGCCATTTCTTAGCTAATCCGGGATAGAAGTCATTGGGATTCGTCGCCGAATTCGTGAACCATCCCAATTGCATCACATCAAAACTCATAAAACTGTTCCCATTAGTGTTGAAGGGGTTCATCGGAGCCCCGTCGGTAATGCCGTGCGCTTCATCAATCGTGGTGAAGGTCTGAGCTGCGGCACTGTGTGTTGGGGAGGCGCCACAGCCTGCCGCCAACACCCCTAAGCTAGCAATTAGCGCTAGAGGAAGCACTTTCTTCATGATGTCTCTCCTTATCATTCGATTGAAAAGCTGTTTAATCGCCAAATTTTCCGACATAAACACGCTGCATACTGTAAAATTTCAGGGAATTTGCTATAAGCTGTATAGAAATCTGGGGCTTATGTTATCATATTTCAAAAGTAGAACCAATAGAGTGAAAAAAATATTCATCTTCAATTACAAAATATTTTTTCATTCCACATTTCACCATCATGGTTAGGGGAAAGAGAGGACAAGCCATGGCTATCTCTGGGGTATTAGACCGTCTGAGCAGCACGTTACCAACCTTGGCAAACTCGGAGGCACGCATTGCTCGCTGGATTTTAGAAAATCCCCACCAGCTCGTTGACTTAACCGTTAAAGACCTAGCGCAACTGACTGGAAGCAGTCAAGCCGCCGTCATTCGCCTGTGTAAATCGATTCAGGTCCCAGGCTATCAAGCTTTAAAGGTGGCTATTGTCGCCGATATTGCTCGCGAAGATCCACCAGCGGGTAACCGATTTGTCGAAATCGATCCGGCCGCCTCCCTTTCACGGTCCATTCAGTCTTTGCGCCGCAACGCCATCATGGCCATCAATCGCACCCTAAATGATGTGCGCGAGCATGATATTGAAGAACTGGTGACACGCATTCAGAAAGCCCGCTGGATTGTACCGTACGGCATTGGGGCTTCCGCGGTCGTTGTCAAGGATTTTCAGCAAAAACTTTGGCGCCTTGGCCTCCCAATCTTTTTCTCTGAGGATTTCCATGTGATGGCGACCATTGTCGGGCAGCTTTCCGACCAAGACGTGTTCTTTGCGGTGTCCTATTCAGGCGAAACCGCCGAAGTGCTCGAACTCGCTCAATTGGCCCGGTCTAAAGGGGCAAGCGTGGCCGCTTTGACACGTTTCGACCGAAAAAATCCCTTAGCCCGCATGGCCGACTTGCCATTTTACGTCTATGCCTACGAAGCCTCGCCCCGCATTGGCGCAGGTTCGTCGCTCATCGCGTCGTTGGTGGCTCTCAACGTACTGCTCCTTGCTCTTGCCAACGCCTTCGCCGATGATGCGCAGTCAAAACTGTCGGATAGCTTACAAGCGGTGCTAACGCACCGCCGTCCTCCACGCACAACTGGAGAAAACTAGCTTTGCCAAATGCTCAAAATGAGCCTATTATGGTAAGCAACTTTGGTCGGGAGGTCATCCAACATGCTCTGGATTCTCGGAGGGATTGCCATGGTCGTTGCCTTGATTATTGGCATCCGGTATATGAAAGACCATCAAGAAGAAGAACCCTAAATGAGGATGGCTTTCCAAAAGACCGGGACGGCCTGTTATTCGCCCCGCCCGGTCTCTACAAAGGCCATATCTTGTCCGCCTCTCTCACTTTGTCCGTCCTGCCGAAACACAGATTCTAAGCATGCTAATACGGGGAGTTCTACACCGATACGTGCTGCGAACTGCAAAGCCAGTCCTAAATCCTTGGCCAGCATGCGAATGGGAAACTCTGCCGATGCATCGCCTGATTCCCATTTTGGCCGCTTGACGTGCATCACAGGCGCATCTAATGACGACATTTGAAGAATATCAAGAACTTGACTGCGTGTCACTTGTGCTGCGTCCGTAATTTTTAACATTTCCGCCATTCCGTCCATATAAAAACCCAACAGCGTGTTCATGGCCAATTTCACGGCTACCGCCTGTTCTGCACGTTTTGTTTCAACCACCCGGCCAAACCGCTCCAATGTGCTCATGACCCCTGAAATCGCTGACGGCGTTCCTCCAGCTATCACCACTAAATTCCCGGCTTCTGCCGGCTTTAAAGAACCGAGCACCGGAGCTGCAACAAAATGGGCTTCCCGATTGGCGCAGACGGCCTCATACCGTCTCGTGCTGGCCACATCTCCCGTTGTCATATCCACCCATGTAGACCCCGGCGCTAAATGCCCATAGAGCGCTTGTTGCCCGATGTCTTCCACCGCATGATGGTCTGTCAGCATCGTGATCACGCACTGGGCCTGCGCAACGTCTTGCGCCAGGTTTGATGATACCTGATACCCATAATCGTGATGCAGCTGCAACGCCACATCCTCGGTACGGTTGTATATAATCGTGGTCGCAGGATCTAATCGCCGCACCATGCGCCGCCCCATTTGTCCTAGGCCAATAAAGACTGTGGTTTGCACGAACCATGCCCCCTTATGACAACATTTGTATTTAATGGTAACACACAGGAAACCTACCTTGATTGGCGAAACATTAAGAACGAAGTAAGATAAGGCTAATGCCACCGTGAAGCTCATTTTAGCCACCCTAGGGAGTGTTCCGTGTTTGACTATGAAAGCCGCAGTGTATAAGATTTGGTTTCTTCTTCTCGCGCTCTATGTGATAAGTGCTCCGTTTGAAGGGTATATTGTGGTGCCAGGAACCGGCGGGCACTCCATCGTCTCTTTGCTTCAGCGCCTTATTGTCCTACCTTTGCCTCTTTACGTGCTGTATCAGACCCTGCGCCAAGAGCCCCATACTCCCTGGTGGTATCTCGTGCTGTTGACTGCATGGCTTCTCTGGGTCGGATTGACGTTTGCTATCTTTAGTCCCCATACCTACTATTATGTCTATTACACGTGGGAGCAAATCGCCGGATATCTTCTTGTTCTTAGCCTTTGGACATTAAGTCGACATCGTACATGGGCTAAAGCCACCGTGCTTTTCACCTTGTTTCTCTATTATGGCGCCACACTCATGGTAAGTTTCTGGGAAATTCGCACGGCACATCATTTGGGTCATTCCAGCGAAGGGGGCGCCCACCCCAAGCCCATTCCCACAGCATTTTTCTATGGTCCGAATCATTTAGGCGCAGCGCTTGCCTTAATCCTGCCGTTTATCGCCTTCGCCGCCTCCTTAGTACGCACCCGCTGGGCATATATCATAAGCAGCCTTTTTACGCTAGCCGGGCTGTATGTGCTCTATAAAACAGGGAGCCGGGGAGGAGAACTTGCAATTATCATCGAATTCGCGGCACTGCCGTTCGTCTTGCCTCGACCCTATAAACGCCTCGCACTAGTAGCCCTAGCCGCGGTGCTGGTTGTCTTTACGAGTCTGATGCTCTACATGCAGGCCTTACCTCAGACCGCTCACCTGCCTTTTGCCTTGACGAAAGTCCGTCACATTGCCGATTTATTTGCGTATCACCCACACCGCGTCACTGCGCATCAGGGGCCTGGATCTTTAGCGATTCGATTAGCGTTGTTGCACAGTGGTCTTCAAGCCTTAAGCCACCATCCGTGGGGATTAGGGCCCCGGGGAGCCGAGCGATATTACTTATATTATGTCCACCATAAAAGCCCTTATAATACCTACGGTGTCATCGATGCCCATAACATGTGGCTAGAAATCGCCATCGATTTTGGCTGGCTCGGCTTAAGCCTGTATGTCGTCTTTTATGCCGCCTTGCTACAAGGACTCTACCGTCTGCGCCATGCTTCCGACGCCTTTCAGCGCTATGTGGCGTGGAGTGGCTTTATCGCCCTCACCGGTTTTATCATCGGGTCGGTATCTCCCTCGAGTGTGATGATTGGGTTTAATATTATGTGGATTGTCTACGGAACAGCCCTCATAGCCATACGCCAAGGAACAGAAGATGGCGCAATCAACAAAAAAAGGCACCGTCAAGACACGGCACCTTTTTAATACACCACTCGAATTTCGGCAGTTACTCTTGCTGTGCTGAGACAGTGGCCAAAAACGCGGACACCTCGGCTTCCAACAGGGAACGGTCAGGGCCCTGCCAAATCTTTTGGGCGTGACGTCCGCCCGGAATCTCTTTGAGAGTTTTCGGCTCAGGGGCAATCCGAAACACCGCTAAGGTTTGATCATGCATCATTTCACTCTCACTCACGATGAACAGTTTAGGCATGGTTCCAAGACGAACAGCGGTCGCGTCAGGCACAGCCACCGTGGACCATGTAATCAATGCCGCAAAAAGTTCAGGACGTAGGGCAGCCGCGCGCAAAACCCCGCCGCCACCGCGAGAGGCGCCCAAAGCCACCACGTGGTGGCCGCGTGAACGCAATTCGCTCGCTACGGCAATAACGTCAAGCTCAATGGCGTCGGGCCCTTCCGAACCCACTGAAGACGCCCCGTAACCCCGAAAATTAGGAATAGCGACCGTATAGCCAGCTTGTTGCAGCGTCTCGCCATATTCCACAAAACTATCGCGGTCAAAAGCCTTGCCGTGGCACAAGATGACCCCGACCTTACCCCCTGTGGCAAAATAGGTCTCAATGCGCGCCCCATCGGCCGCGACGACGGTAAATTCATCCATGAGCTTCACCTCTTTCAAAATATTACCATACTTTAGTTCTCTCGCCCAATGAATCAACCTCACCCGATTGAACAATGTTGCTTGGCCAAATCAGTATGGTCGATCCCAGGTACTCGCATCCGATTCCGCGGCCGGATGCTAAGTTTTCTGGGTGCCCTTCTCGCCATCGCGGCGCGTCTTGACGCGCCCGACGGTCCATGAACTCTTTCGCCACCTGCGAGCGCTCCAACAGCCTGATGGTTCCCGCACCGTGTCGCTGCCGGAGCCCTTTCATGCCATGTTTTGGGCCTTCTTGAAGGTCTTGCGATTATCTGAACGGTGTGTTACGGAACCTCCGCCCCCGGCGCCCTCGAGCTAGCCGGATGCCCTGAAATTCCTGTATAGGAGAGGCTCAGGTGCGAAATGCGTGCTACCATTGGGCGACCCACAGAGGCTAGGACGGGGACAAGGGCCACAGTGTTACCGTCGCCTTGCCCCCGTCTCCATTGCCATATGGTCTTGTTCCGCCCCAGACGTCGGAGCGAAAAACCTCATAGGTGTCTTAACGCTCACTTTTACACAAAAAGAAAGCAGCTCCGTGGTGGCGGGAAGCTGCTTTGCTTTGAAATCTCCCTAAACCTCTTTAGTTATTCGGCAACGTCAAACCATTCCCTCATCACATCAAACCATTCCTCAAATTTCTCCTCGACCTCGCGCGTTTCCTTTTCCATCATCCACACCTCCACCTCATCTGCCCACGCCAATTCTTGGCCCCATCCCAAGAGAAACAAACGCAAAACCGTTGTTCCGCGCCATCTTCGGCATTCTGGGCTACCAAATACCACACGCTCTAAGTCTTCGGCGATAATGGAGGCAAGCATTGCCTGGACCGCTGGGTCGCGCATGTCCACCGCATAAGCCCACCCCATTTGCACTCCCCACAGGAGGAGAATCCATGCCAAAATGGGTATGCCTACGGCCGGAGACAACGGGCCCGCCAATTGACTGATTCCCATCTCACCCAAAATATACGCACGGTAACGCCCGCGCAGGAGCGTAACCCGATACTCGCGCAACGTATAAGGTACCGATGCGATATCTCCTAACGTATTGACCTTATATCCCTTGGCCTCATAGAAATTCCAAATTCCCCGCGGGTCCACGTGCGTTGTCATGATCTGAATAGCACGCTCGAAGGCTAATCGCGTATCCACCCAAAATCGTGGACGCTCTATAGACGGCTGAATCATCCCCTCGCCTCCTCTTTGTGGTACCATACGGCACAGAGGGATTTCGGGTTCCATCAACACGCCACGAGCGTAGAAAGAAGGGGAACAGTGGGTTTCGGTCCGACAACCAATGACCCCCAAAAAGGGGTCCAAGCCATTTTAGATCTTGTCGAATTGCTCTATCCCGAGCGCAGTACCGCCTCTTGCCAAACGTGGCTAGGCCATATCAGTCTGGCCGTGCTGAGCGCCCACGCCCCTTTATCTTTTGTTACGATTGACCGATTTTTAAAAGACGCGGAGTATCGGTCTATGATTCTTAGCCACCCCGCCGTTCCCGAAGCCCTTGCCGAATTATGGAAGGATTTTTCGGGACCTCTGGATGCGTCGCAGCTTGACCCCGATTTAGCTTGGCTGATAAACGACCGTTTATCCACTCTGCATGACGAGGAAGACCACTAGCGGCCTACGCATCAATTGTACGCAAGCCTTCCATCAAGGCGTGCACATCTTGGCTGGTATTAAATAACGCAAAGGAGACCCGCACGCCTTGATAAGCATTGACAGGCTTGACCACGATCCCTCGTTGCCACAGTTTTTCCGCTAAACCTGCTCCATAGCGTTTGGACCGAATCGTCATCAAGGCCGTAGGGCGATATTCTGGTCTGGGACACGGCACCACCTCACATTCTGGGATTAGGGCCACCTCTCGCGCCGCTTCGAGCGCTAAACCACTTTGATAAATCGCATGGGCGGCAAACCCCTCTTCTTCGAAATAATCCCAGGTGACCGACCAGCCGACAACCCGGAGCCAGTCGCGACTACCGTATTCCAATCCCTGCCCCGTCACGTGATCCACCGGCCATAACTCCTCGCGCTCGAGAACATGCGGATCGTAATCACCATCTGGCGGCCAGCAGGTGACGAGCTCTTGAAGGCGAGTATGGCGCACCCACAGCCCCGCCCATCCCACGGGCGCCATCATCCATTTGTGGCCACAAAATACGTAGTAATCGGCCCCCGTGCGCAAGGGATCTACCGCAATATTGCCCAATGCTTGGGCCCCATCCACCAACACGCGGGCATCGGGCTTTTGGCGCATCACACGCGCTAAGGATTCCACGGGCAACTGCCATCCCGTGAGATAGGACACGTGACTCACCGCTAAGAGCTTAGTTCGAGGACTCAGTCTTTGTTCAAGCTGATCTGCCAGACTGACGGAGCTATCCACACGCAAAACCTTTACTTTAACACCAAACTGACGAATAAGTGACGAGAGTGCAAAGATCATTGCCGGATGCTCGTGATCTGTGGTAATAATTTCGTCACCAGCACTCCAATGGAGTCCCCACAAAACCCGCGCAATGGCTTCCGTATTATTATGAACCAAACTCACCGTGCCTTTAGGCATCGTCTGTTCAATCCGAAGGGCAAATTGACGTGCTTTGTCGCGAGCACTGAGATAATAAGGGACATGCCCCGGCCCCATCTCCTCCCACTCCATCTCCGCAGCACAGGCGGCGGCCGATGCGGGAGTGGGGGTCGGGCCTAGTGTTCCCGTGTTTAAATACGTTTGCCTAAGGGCAGCCGGGATTAACAACCGCAAGTCTTCCCCAAACACGCAATCCCTCCTTGTCTAGTCCCCATTTACAGTACGATCAATTCCTGCACCGTCCCCGCACGGGGTGCCGAAAAGGTCAACGTCAGGTGCGTACCGGGTTGTGCCCGCACAACCCACTCGGCGACCTTGCGGTTTTTACCAGGCGGCATCGCTGAGGTGATTTCCCCATACCCTGCTAAATGCCCTAGTTGACAAGGTGATTCCCCCGCAATCATTTCAAAATTACCCGCTAGCTCAGCTTTCACTCCCATGACACGCTTCATCTCTCCGCCACGTTTGGTCGACGAAGTCGGTAAAAATCCCTGATTTTTCACCATCGCGGCAATGCGGTACACATTATCTCCAATTCTCTCGCTCGTAATAGGACCCACCTGCAATTGGGCTGTGCTAAGACCCAAAGTGGTAAGAAATCGTCCGACGCGTTCGCACTCTTCTTCCAAAAAACAGAGGGGAGGATTTTGCACAACAAATTTGGGATCCAAGCCGCCAATTTCCACCATCCCTAAATCGGGGTGATGAAACGGCATCCACGGGAAGAAGCCCTGAGTTGGCACCTTGTCCTCAACAAAATGGAGAATCTTACGCAAGTCCTCTTGGCGTTCTTCCTCAGAAAGTTTCATGAGTCCTTTAACCCCATATTCTGCATATCCTCTGGCTCCTGCGTGGCGAGGCAAATCCCAGATTTCCACGGTAAAGCCTAGAACTCCTTGATGATCATACATCCAATCATCCGCAGCACCCGGCATTAACACGGGATCATAGCCGTTATGAAAGGTCTCGTAATTGGAACGTGAAAAATACCCGCTAACGCGTGCCCCTTCTTCTCCCATGCGGCGATATAGCACCGCGTCGAGCGTCGGTATCGCGCTGTCATCTCCCGTAGAAGGTTGCCGCAAGATCACGCCCCCTGACGTGTGCAATGCCACATACGCCGCAATATTGGGATGCACTTCAATAAATTTAGCGAGCGCGTAGATTTCTGGCTCAGACAATGGGAAAGGGCCAGCCCCATTTTGGATATCTTCTGTAGCCCAGCGAATAGGGAAATTGCGATTAAAATCCATCCCTTGCCGCACACTTAAATCAAGGCGGCTGCCTTCCAAATCTTTTCCGTGATAAGTGGGAGGATGGACACGCCCTTCCGTAAAGACATGGTAGTAGCGTTGACCAAACTCGCCCGGACGCCTGGACCGCATCAACCGGGGATCGTGTTCATCTATGGCGTAGGCTCCATCAGGACTCGGTACCCGCATCTGCAAAATATGACCATTGCCGTCCACATCACTGGGCACCCAGCCCGCGGGCGGTTCACTTAATGGATAATCATGTGGACTCGAACGCAACCGTGCTGGCGTTGTCAAATACTCTTCCGCACCGTCAACGGCAATCCGCGGAACGACATATACTGCGCGGGTCTGCAAGAGTTGTTGAATGGCCGGCGCATTCCCAAATCCTTCAAGCAATGTCGCAATCCAGTGCATGGCCACGGCATTGCCAGCCACTTCCCCTGCATGAATATTGGCATCCACCAAAAGACCCGGATAACGGTCGGCATGTTCTATATCGGCGCATAGCGTGACAGCCCATAAATCCCGGCCGCGCCGACTTTTTCCGATAGACGTGAAGGAAAAAATGTCGGGATAGGCACGTTGCCAATCCTGTAATGCCTCTGTCATGTCTTGGTAGGTCCAGTATCTGGCTTCTGTCACCGTATGATTACGCCTCCTGTAAGCGGTCCGCACACTCGCTATTCTTTTCCCTTAATTGTTCTCTCTTGACCCGCCTAATTCCTCTAAATTTGTGACGTCTTTGCTCACGGCTTGACGTCTTTTTCAGATTTCGTCATGATTGATGCTATTGATGAAATGGGGCGAGACAAATGACACGGATTGGTTGCCATCTCAGTGTGGCGAAAGGCTTCACCAAAGCAGTCGAAACGGCACCAAAACTCGGCGCCAACTGCTTTCAATACTTTACGAAAAATCCTCGTGGATTTCGGGGGGCAAAACCGCTCAATATCGTGGACGCCGAACGAGGACGCGCTTTAATGACAGAACTCGACTTAGTGGCTATTGGCCATACCCCTTATTTAATAAATTTGGCGACAGCCGATGATGAATTGTGGCATCTTTCGATTGATGCCCTAATACAAGATCTGGTTATTGGCGAAGCACGCGGCAGCTATGGGGTCGTTGTTCATTGTGGCAAGCCCAAAGATAAGGGGATAGACTACGGCATTCAACGCATGCGCGACGCGATTGCCCAAGTCCTGGATCAAAACACCACGACCCAGACTATGCTGCTTTTAGAAAATACGGCGGGCCAAGGTTCTGAGATTGGCACCACGATCGAACAGCTATTAGCCATAGCCGATCCCTTTCCCGCCAACCAAGTCGGCTTCTGTCTAGATACCCAGCATGCTTTCTCTGCGGGTATCTTGGAAGCAGGCAATCTTGACGGCTTTTCGGGCTTTAAGCACCCGGAGTTCATGGCGCGCTTGAAGGCCATTCACCTTAACGACAGTAAAGTCCCCTTTGGCGGGCGCAAAGATCGTCATGAATTGATTGGCCGCGGATATCTTGGCCTGGAAATGATTGGTTCGTTATTGAATGACCCGCGTTTGCGAGACATTCCGTTCTATTTGGAAACACCCGTCGAGTCGGAAGCGCAGTATGCTGATGAGATTCGCGAATGCCGAGCACTTTTGACCCCAAGGCAGGAACTTGCGCCTTGATCGCGAATCTAAGGTAGGGAATTTGGTGAATTGGGGGAATCCCGGTAGTTATGGCAGCGCGGATCATTTTTAATCCGGCGGCAGGCAACGGCAAAGCCGTCAAGATACTCGAATCAGTCAAGCCTTATTTAAGGGATCAAGATATTGAAATTGTGACAACTAAAGGTCCAGGACACGCCACCGAACTGGCTCGAGAAGTCGCGAACGAAGAGGACCTGACCGTCATCTCGTTAGGTGGGGATGGCACCCATCATGAAGTAATTAATGGGCTCATGCCTATGGGCAAAACGATCTTCGGAGTGATTCCCGCAGGCACCGGTAATGATTTTGTACGCGTCTTGCATTATCCTGCCAGTCTTGAACAGATGGTACATACGGCGCTATATGGGCCTAATCGGTGGTTTGATCTCGGCGCCATTGACGACCAATATTTTTTGACGGTAGCAGGCGCAGGGTTTGACGCCGAGGTCGCCGGCTGGGCCAACAAACATAAGAAACAGGGCAACGGCACGTGGGTCTTCATTCGCGGCATACTATATAATGCGCTGGGATATCGTCCCCAGCCCATGACGGTTACCATCGATGGCCACAGCACAACGCAAAATACCTTTATGATTGCGATGGGTAACACGCAATATATCGCAGGAGGAATGAATATCTGTCCTCAGGCTGATCCCCATGATGGGCAGTTCGAAATCATGTGGGTTGAAGGGATCAAGCCGTGGCAAATTCTTCCGTTATTAACCCGTGTTTTTCGCGGCACTCATGTCAAAAGGTCTGTCGTGAAAACCTTCCCGGCGCGCGAATTGACGGTCGAGGGTCCCTCTGGCTTGTGGGTCCATGCTGATGGAGAACTTATCGGTCATTTGCCCGTGCACGTGAAGACTATTCCCAAAGCCATTCGGGTCCACATGGGAATTTAAGGCGAGGAATTCAGCACATGATACATTGGCCCACCGATCTACCCCCATTCTTATGGGGCGCTGCGACATCGAGCCACCAGATCGAAGGTAATAATCACAACAGTTGGACACAGTGGGAAGAGGCAGGACGGCATCAAGGCCGTATAGCGTCCGGGCAAGCCTGTGACCATTATGCACGATTTGCGCAAGATTTGCCCTTATTTCACAGCCTGGGCATCAATGCCTACCGCTTTTCTATTGAGTGGAGCCGAATCGAGCCTGAACCCGGACAATTTGATACGCGTGCTCTCAATCATTACGAGGCCATGATTGATTTATGCCATGATTTAGGAATGGAGCCGGTCATGACCTTGCACCACTTTACCCTCCCCATATGGTTCGCTCAGGCGGGCGGGTTTCTTCAACCCCAGGCTCCTGCTCTCTTTGAACGTTTTGTCCAACAGGTGGTCGAGCACCTTGGCCCCAAAGTACGTTTCTATGTCACGATTAATGAACCTATGATCTATGCCGTCATGGGTTATGGCATCGGCACCTGGCCGCCTGGGCACAAACGTTTACGAGACATCTGGGCACTGGGTCCCCAACTTATCAAGAGCCACCGCCGTGCCTATCACGTCATTAAAACCCGGCAGCCAGGCGCTCTCGTCGGACTAGCCCATCATATGGTGGCCTTTGAGCCCTTCGATCCCCACTCGGTGTGGGACCGTGCGAGCAGCAAGATGCTCCATTACTTGTTCAACCGTCGCTTCTTGCAAGCCGCAGATAGTACGCAAGATTTTATTGGCATCAATTATTACACACGCCAATACACCCATCGTCCGCACGTGCTGGTCCCTATTGCCTCGAAACCCGGGGCCTTCGTCACCGATATGGGATGGGAGATTTACCCCCAAGGGCTCGAACACTTTCTTAACGAGCTGAGGTCCTTTGGCAAGCCCATCGTGGTTACGGAAAACGGCATCGCCGCCGACGACACCGTTCGTCAACAATTTATTGCAGATCATGTGGCCGCTGTGAGCCGAGCCCAACAACAAGGTGCAGATGTCCGGGGCTATTTTTACTGGTCAGCGTTGGACAACTTTGAATGGGCCGAGGGCTTTCGGCCTCGATTTGGATTAATTGAAGTCGATTACTCGACACAAGAACGGACCTTACGCCCTAGCGCCGCCTTTTACCGTCAGCTGATTGCAACCAATGCTCAGGCCTGGCCCATTAGCGTACCATCAAAACTGGCACCACCGGCTTCTCATCCTTAAAGCATTGCACGTAGTCCTCCGGGGAGAGCTTCTGCTGCGCTCCCAACGTTTCTAACCACTCGGGCGTAATGACAGGACGTTGTCCCAAGGCCCCATGATAATACTTTTCCAAGGCCACCTGGGTCAAAGGCGGCATAGGCAAATCCACAATCGCCTGCCCTAGAGCCGAGCAGGTTGCCTCATCCAGCACATACGGCTCCCGGGGTGCCTCGTCTAAGAGCCCTGCCGCACGCAATATTTCCATCGCCGCATCATAATCCACCCGACCCTTCCGGTAGCTCACGCGCACAGCATGTACGCCCACCTTCAAAGGAAAGGCCTCGGGCGGCCATGACGCCAACTGACTTGTTAGCGTCTGCCGCAACTGCTGCTCTTCTAATTCCAGCTGTTTTATGGTGCGACGCACAGTAGCCAAACGCAGAATATCTTGCGCTATTTCGGGTGTTAAGGGGGGTATGTCCATGCGTGCCTCCTTGCTCTTTGTCCTAGTCAATGCATAGAAGGCAAGCAGAAGATTTAGACCAAAAACTTTTAAGGCTTTATTGTTTTAAGCAGTCAGCGCAGAGTAATTTGGGGAGGACATCGAGTTCATGCTCAAAACTGCGTAGGAGCCGCTAAGATTTTTTGGGGATCTAACACAAAAGGGCCGTCACGTTCCACCCGTAATGACACCGGTTCATCAGGGCGCAAGACTACGGTCCGTTCGCCATCTAAGGCTACTGATCCTCCTTGGGGCCGTGACCACACCACGGGGCTGTTCAGATCCACGGTAGCAGAAGCTTTTACATAAAAAGGCACCACGAGCCCAGGCGCCATCACCGCCAGAACCGGGCGCTGACCCATCGTCTCGTCTCCTAAGGTAAGATGTAATGCCACATCATCATCGGCATAGATGGGCTGAAAAAATCCCCCGACATTTGACAAACCGGGACGAACGGGATCGGCCATGCTCAAAAACAATTGTTCCACATCCTCGGGACGCCGTAATCCTGCTTGAGCCACGTTACGCTGCGTCCCGTCTCCCCCCACGGACACGACAACACGCGCTCCCTCATCTTGCAAGCGTCTCGCCCAATCTGTCGTCGACGCTCCATTACTGGGTTCCTTTTCTGCTGCGACTAGGCGTACGGGTAAGAGTTCGCCCAGTTCGTGTAATGCATAGCGCCCAAAACCCTCGTAGTCATTGACCATCACCACTTCGGTGTCTGGGACCGCGGCCATCCCCGACAACAAGCGGCGCGCGGTCAACATCTTCTCAGGTGCCGACTGCAATGATGCGGCCGCCACCAAACGCCGAATATCACGTCCCGCCATCGGATTGATAATCAGGCCAATTGTCGTCATCAACGTATCACCTGTTTTTCGCCATTGATTCCGGCGGAATCAGCTTGTTCAAAAGCCCAATCAATTGGTCTTGTTCCTCCGGCGTCAACCGTTCATCCGCGCGTTGTGCCAAAAACTCGACATGTTCACGCCGTTCCCGTGTCAACAACGCTTCTCCGCTTTCCGAGAGCCTAAGCCACACCATACGGCGGTCTTGAGGGTCACGGTCTTTAGACAATAACCCTTTTTGCGCTAAAGCATCCACCGCCCTTGTCGCCGTCGGAGCCGATACCTGCAAATGCTTGGCCATGTCCATAAGCGTCAATGTCCCTTGGTCTCGAATCATGTACAGCGTATGGTATTGAGTAGGGGTAATATGCCATGGGGCTCGGTCACGAGCAAACTGACGCCCCATCATGCGCAAGACGCGAAACGCCCCATCAAACAAAGATTCTGCCTTTTCTTGATCCACGGCCTTGTGTCTCACTCCTTCTGCATAGCATACCATCTGAGACGCATAAGCGGTAGATTTCCCGCCAAAAGAAGCCCGTTTTCTCAACAAAATGGACGGCGGAGGCATTGAGCCCCCGCCGCCATTTAGCCTGCTGTTTGGCTGTGCGGTGGCCGTAGGATATGGAGCACCTCTTTCTTATAGCGCAAAAATTCCGGAGAAAGCACCATATCCCAATTGCGTGGGCGGCCTAACCCAATATCAATCACCTGCGCAATCCGCCCAGGTCTAGGTGTCATAACGATAACACGGTCCGCCAACACAATGGCCTCTTCGACGTCATGCGTGATAAAGAGAACCGTGGGCCTTAAGCGGTCCCAGATGGTCAACAGAAACTTTTGCATGTCGGTTCGCGTTTGCGCGTCAAGAGCGCCAAAAGGCTCATCCATGAGAAGCATTTGCGGTTCTGTAATCAAGGCCCGCGCAATCGCCGCCCGTTGACTCAATTTGCGCATCAAAATCATCCACCGCCAGCACGGGCTTCCCCCCTTTTTGCGTGGGGGGGTAGAACTTGCTGACATTTTGCAGTGATATCACCGTCTTTCCCCCTTACCCCTGATGTTCTTGGTGATAGACCGTCTCGCAATAACTCGGATCGACGTATTGACTAAGATTGGGGGGGACGCTGGAAATTTGACCGGTCTGCTTCAACCACTGCGCCGCTGAAGTTAACGAGCGCGTCACAAGGGAATCTTTGACGGTACTGGCCGTCCCCAAGCGGCGGGGTGTCAATTCCTGGGCCAGCGTGGTAAAGCTGAGGCCTGCCGCCTGGCTACGCGCTTCGGCAGGAGAAATCCCATTGAGTTTAGCAATGTCTTCAAACGATTTCGTTGGGTGTTGGTAAAAGAATTTTACGCCGTCCTCTTCGGCCTTCACGAACTCATCGACTAGCTGGGGATTTTTAGCGGCAAAGTGCGCATTGACCACCGCTAAATTAAAAATCGGCGCTTTGTCCACCTGATCCTGGTCATAAATCAGAATATGTCCATCATCTTGCTGCATTTCATTGAGAAATGGCGCCCACACATAGGCGGCATCAATGCGGCCCGTTTTCCACGCGGCCACCATATCCGGCGGTGACATATTGTTGATTTGCACCGATGATACGGGCAGATGGTGCATGGCCAGCGCCGTATCTAGCTCAAAAGGCGAAGTGGAACCGCTTACCAATGCCACCGTCTTCCCCTCTAAATTTTGCAGCGAATGGATATGACTGCCGTTTTTCACCACCAATCCCTCGGCCGTCGTATAACGCTCCATGGCCCATACCACTTTAAGCGGCACACCCCGAGCAATCGCCGCTGCTGTTGGAGGATTGCCCAGGGTTGTCATAAAGTCCAAGGATCCTGATGCAAGTGAGGTCAGCGCGTCAGGGCCGGAGGAAAAATACTTCAACACCACGTGGGCATGCATCGTCTTTTGAAAAAAGTTTTGTTCTATCGCCACAGACTCCGGATCGGGCGCATTTTCGTAGCCAATCGTCACCGTCGGTTCACTGGCTGCCCCAGACGTGCCGCACCCGGCCACGATGGCCATTAATGGCAACACCATTAATCCGGCCAGAAACGGCTTCAAGGTCTTCTTTTTCTCCACATAACATCCTCCTTCATTTTATGGCTGTGGGTTTTTGCCATCTTGATTGTGTTTATGCTTTCCCCTTCCACGGTGTGACACGGTGCTCAATGGAGCGAATAATCAACTCCATGCCGTATCCCAACAACCCAATCATGACGATGCCGACAAAGACTACCCCAATTTGTAATTCATTGCCGGCCGACTCAATCATCCATCCTAGGCCCTTGGAGGCAGCAATCATTTCCGCTGCCACTAAACAGGTCCAGGCAATTCCAATGCCAACCCGCATGCCCGTAAAGATTTCTGGAAGCGCTGAAGGAAAGATGACATAGCGGAAAATCTGACGCTTGTTAGCGCCTAAGCATTGCGCTACGCGAATGCGCGTTTCTTGAACACTCTTAACGCCTGACATCGCGCTGATGATGATAATCGGGATGGTGCAGAAGAAAATCAAAACCACCTTGGACGTCTCCCCAATGCCAAACCAGACAATCATGACGGGGATGTACGCCAAGGGCGGAATCGGCCGCAAAAATTGCAACAGCGGATCAATCGCTAAGAACACCCAATCCGTGGACGCCATCCAAAATCCAATCGGCACGCCCACGACCACTGCTGCTATAAATCCGGTCGTAATCCTCCCCAAACTGTAAAGCGTACTGGTTAACAGTGGCTCCCCACTATAACCGACCGTCGCGACGGTGATAAAGTCATGGACAACGGCCCCTGGTGAAGGCAAGGCCGTTGGAGGAAAGAGATTCAGGGCCGTCACTCCCCACCACAAGGCTATCATGATAACGGCGACGAGCCATGGAACGTAGCCACGATAGGGCTTTTTGTCTTCCTTCCACACTTTTTGCTCCAGTGCGCCTTCGGCGCTTTCAGCGTCAAGCTCATCAGACGCCATATAGCTATACCCCATGTCAACAGCCTCCTTGCAAATGCATAATCTCTTCTCATCTCCTATCCAACTGAACAGTCGCCCCATCAAAGAAAAAACCGGGCTAAAGCCCGGGCATAGTCCAAGCCTTCCAAGCCGACGAGGTAAGCTGACGGGCTAGGGCGGATGGCTGCCCCCTTGCGTACGCCCCGAAAATTGGGTCCCCCGTTCGTGTGATGACACGATTTGGCGATTGATTCAATTGGCACGCCGCTCTCTAGCCTAGAATATGCTGTAGATGCAACGCTTGTGCTCTTTAAGGCTACCATGGATAAGCGGATGTTGGCAATTTCGACCTATACTGACAAATATCGCAACCGAAAATTTAAGCTCCCCATTCTTCCCCAAATTGGGTAAGATAATGGGCATACCTGATTTTCCAGGAGGTTCTGTGTTGCCCTCATTTGCAGATATCATACTCATTCGACATGGTGAAAGCGAAGCCAATGCCGCCGGTCGCTTTGCCTGTCGCTCATGGGATCCAGCCCTTACGGCAACAGGACGGGCTCAAGCACAACAACTGGCCCACCAATGGCATAACGCGCCCATACGCTATTTGGTTACAAGCCCGTTGCTCAGAGCCCAAGAAACGCTAGCCCCTTTAGCCCAAGATCATGACTTGACTCCCGTGATTTTGCCTGATTTAGCCGAAGTCAATCTAGGCCAATGGGATGGAAAGCGCCTGCGCGATCTTGAGGAAGCGGAGTCCCCGTCCTTTATCGCATGGCGTCAAGACCCTGATCGCAATCCACCCCCTGGCGGCGAAAGCATTCGGGCGGTGGGGCAACGCGTGTTGAATGCGCTGGCCCACTTTGTGGAACCCCGAGAACGCCATACCTTGACGATTGCTGCCACCCATGCGGACTGCATTAAAGGCGCGGTAAGTCCCAAGCAATACGCCGGATCATATCCGCGGTTTTCAGCATATCCTCGGTGCAAAGGCCGGCCCACAAGTAAAGCGGCGGTTGACCAGGAAGGCGATACTCGTGTACCCACCCCCGCTGAGTCAAGGCGGTTAACACGCGGGCAACCACGCTGGGATCAAGCCGTGCGTACCCAGCCAAGGTTCCAATTGCCGCTGCGCGCCTCTGAACCCATAGAGCCGCCAACACTTGCGGCATCTTTTGTGCGTCGCCATTTTCATCCCACATGCTCACCGCCTCCTTTGTGTTCTTAAGCAATGGATATGCGTCGACAACATGGTCCGTTCGTCCCTTTTTCTTGTGTTTACCAGCTATTCAGCATACACTTCCATTATGGCAAAGAATTCTTTGTAAAAATTCGTGATGTAAGGAGAAAGATCTGTGATTCGCTTGTCATTAGCATGGCGTTTAGCTGTTCTCGCCCTAGGATCCACCCTTATCGCCGGTTGCGGAACCACCCCAAGTGCCGCTGCCCCCAACCACGTGTCTCATAGCATCCGGATTGTAGATGACACCGGACGCACGGTAACCTTGCCGAAACCGGCAACACGGATCGTTACTATCGATCCCAGCAATACCGAGATTGCATTAGATTTGGGATTAAAATCGGACATTGTCGGCACCGATTCCTCGACGTTCCAGTATGCCCCAGCGCCTTGGGCATCAGAGCTCAAAGGGCTACATGACATTGGGTCCTCGTATCCTGGGGTCAGTGTCGAACAAATCGTTGCGACCAAGCCAGACCTCGTCTTGGCCATGCCCGGCATTAAGGGGCTCTCGGCGCTCAGCCGGTTTCACATTCCTGTTCTTATCTTGAGTCCTCAAAGCATCGCCGGTGTGTATCACGACATTGAGATTGTGGGTCAAGCCACGGGGCGCGTCCATCAGGCGAGCGCGATTGTCGCCCATCTCAAAAGCCAACTGACAACCCTTGAAGACCTGGTCAAAAAGAATACTCACCATACGCCGCGGGTTTTTCTTGACCTCGGGCAATTATATACCGCTGGGCCCAACAGTTACCTCAATAGCTTATTAACCATGGCCGGTTCTCAAAATGTTGCGGCAAGCTTTAGCCACACCGCCTATCCACAAGTAACACCCGAACAGGTCGTCAAAGCCGATCCGCAAATCATCATTTTTGACCCGGCTGATGGCAGCACCCAGGTTATCGATCAATTGCCCGGCTTTTCTCAACTGGCCGCTGTCAAAAATCACAAGGTCCTAGCCATTCCCCAAGACTCTTATGTCGATGAACCCTCCCCTGCCGTAGCCATGGGGCTGGTAGAACTGATTCAACTCATCCACCCGCATCTGGCGATTCCTCATGACCTCATCCAGAATTTTTAGGATCAGCATGGGCATCGCCCTGCTTGCGGCCGTGATCTTCCTAGGGCTCACCTATGGGCCCGTGACACTTTCCTGGCAACAAGTCGGACAGAGTCTCATTCATCCCTTCGGTTCCTCCATTCCCGCCATCATTATCTGGGATATCCGTTTACCGCGATTGATTGCCGCCGCCCTCGTGGGCGGCGCTTTAGGTACCGCAGGGGCCGTCATGCAAGCCTTGTTTAAAAATCCTTTAGCCGATCCCTATATTGTGGGGGCGTCAGCCGGCGCCGGATTTGGCGCGATGCTCTTAAGTCTCTTGCTGCCGGCATCGGGTCTCATGGGAGTGGGCGCATTTATTGGCGCGATTACAGCGGTTTTTGCGGCCTATCTACTGGCCCGCGGGCAAGGCCGCGTCCATATGCTCACCTTGATTTTAGCGGGATATGCCTTAAGTTTGGTCTTAGGTGCGTTAACCACGTTTGTCATGCTAGCGCATCAAAAGACATTGACGCAGGTTCTATCGTGGGAACTTGGCGGCATTCATGGCATTGGCTGGCATGAACTGTTATGGCCGTCCATTATGATCATCGTGGCGCTAGTGGCCACGTGGCCCTTTGCTCCGGAGTTAAACGCCTTTTATCTCGGAGAAGAACAAGCGCACTATCTTGGCGTCAACGTGATGCGTGCGCAAACGCTCCTGCTAATTCTGGCCAGCTTGTTAACCGCCGCCTCTGTCTATCTAGCGGGTTTAATCGGCTTTGTCGGATTGGTCATTCCCCACATTATTCGCAGGTTGCAAGGCTCGAATCACCATTTGCTGCTTCCCCTCTCGTTTTTTGCCGGCGCTATCTTTTTAGTCGGTGCCGACATTTTAGCTGAACAAATCCCGTGGATTGGCACGGTCCCGGTCGGCTTGGTCAGTGACTTAATCGGCGGTCCTTATTTCGTCTATATTCTCTTCAAAACTCGGGTGGTGTCAGGATAATGTCTTTTGAGAGACTCCATTGTGAAAACCTCCAATATATTTGGCCGTCATCCACGGCTTCTTTTGGACCATTAACCGGCTCATTTCAACCTGGCGCGATTACGGCCTTGATTGGGCCCAATGGAGCGGGTAAATCCACCCTCTTGCGTCTGTTAGGAGGTTACTTGAAACCAACCAGCGGATCGGTCTATTACGGCGACAGCGCCCTCTTGGATATAGCTGCATCAGCACGGGCTAACTTGGTGACCTTAGTGTCTCAATTGATGCCCTTGGGATTTGACCTGACGGTTGCCGAAATTTTAAATTTAGGCAGTCTCCCCAGCATGTCGTGGAAGACCCGCATAACCGGCGACACTGCCCCGCAGATTGGTCCCGTGCTCGAGCAATTGGGTCTGAGCGCTTTTCACGACCGATCCTACCGGTCATTGTCTGGCGGCGAACAGCAGCGCACCTTACTCGGCATGGCGCTGGTTCAAAATACGCCCGTGCTACTTCTTGATGAACCCACGGCCCATTTAGATCCCGGTCATGCTCAAGCCATCATTCATGTCCTCGAAGACCTCGCCCACGTTCACGGTAAGACCGTCATCATGGCTTACCACGATTTAGCCACAGTGGGCCTGTTTGCTGACCACATATGGCTGATGCAGCACGGGCAGGTATCCCTTGCGGCTTCCCCTGAACAGGTTTTGGTATCCCCCCTCTTAGAGCAGGTCTTTCACACCACGTTGCAGCGCATCAGCCATCCGGTGTCTGGCAAAATGATTGTGCTGGCTTTATAACAAATATCAAACTTAACCGTCCTTATTTTTTCTTCCCCAAGCGACCATGGCCTATCATAAAATCAAGACGTGTCAGATAAGGGAGAGATCGTGTGGATTTTGAGATTACCATCTTGCAGCCCGATAATTACATTCATTCGCTAGCCTTCGCTGAAGTATTGGAATCCTTGGCTTATGGGCTAGATTCCTTAGGCCACCGCGTGCACGTGACCAAAAACCACATTGACTCTACGCATCCCACAATTATTTTAGGGGCGAACTTGTTGCAACCTCAGCACATTGCCGCTCTTCCGGCTGAAGCCATCGTTTACAACCTTGAACAAATTACCCAGAGTTCTCCTTGGATGACCCCACAGTGGCTTCAATCCCTCCAAGGACGTGTAGTATGGGAATACAGCCTCCAGAATATGCCTTACTGGCAAGCCCATAATGTCCATGCTGTGCATGTGCCAATAGGCTATGTGCCTTCATTAACACGTATTAACCGAACTGGGGAAAAAGATATTGACGTCGTATTTTATGGGTCGCGCAACGAGCGGCGCACGAAAATCTTAGAGGCCCTTGCCGCTCAAAATCTTCGCGTGGTCCCCTTGCATGGAGTTTACGGAGCCCAACGCGATGGTATCATCGCCCGGAGCAAACTAGCGATTAACATTCACTTTTACGTTCCGAACATTTTCGAAGAGGTTCGCGTCAGTTATTTAGTAGCCAATCAAGTGCCGGTATTGTCTGAGCGCAATGCTGATACCTACGTCCCGGATCAGTGGGAAGCTCTAGCCTATTGGGCCCCGTATGAGAAACTCGTCGATGTTTGCCAAAACCTGCTCACGCATCCGGATTTAGAACTCGAAGCCGCCAAACGACAACATACCTTTATGCAAAACACCACGGCGCGCATCCTTCTCCGGGCTCTCGAGATATACAGTCCTTAAGATGACTCCTGCCTAGACTAAAAGCGGCACGATATTCTTGGCTTGATCATAAAACATATAGGACTCCAGGCGCGTATCAAAACCCACAACGGTCGCGTGGAAATTCTTTGCACTCGAACCCAAGAGGTCAACGGTCTCTTTACGGCTATGGGTGACTCTAACCACAACGGCCGAGGATACCTTGACCTCGCGCAAAACCGGGGTTAATAAGGAGGCAGGCCCAAGCAACAAGGTGGGCTCCGTCGCATTCGTCAGGCGCTCGATGGCTATGACGTTGTAAGAAAACATAGTCGATATGAGAAGAAAAAGAAACCGCGAATGCGCATGATTTAACAGATGACTTTTCCAATGCGCATCATGAGATTGTAGCAGTGCAATCCACGTCATTAAATCCAGGCGCAGTCGGCCCTGGTCATAGGTGTTGATATAATCGTCATTCAACACCGTTTGTTCTAGCATGTACAAGGCCTCTGATTCGCGGTGTTCTTGAGATGCAGCAGCGGCCATCAGTAAAAGAAGACCACAATGGGATGCAAAGGCTTGCCGAATGATCGGTGGTGATACCAAAGCCTCCTCGCGAATCCTGCGCAGCCAATAATAGCGCATATGAACTTCCGCATCATCAAAGCCGCCCGATGAAATCTGATTTTTGTGTCGGCGGTACTCCACGAGTTCCTCGGCCAAAAGGACCGCATCGCCTTGCTTGGCCACCTTCCAAATAGCATACCAATCAAAACCCCAGTCTCGGTGCAGCAAATCCTCTCCCGGATCCTCATATAACCCACATGCTTCAAAGGCATCCCGCCTGATAGCATGAGCCGAAGGTACCCATGCTGGATTCCAACCAAGGATATTCGCCACGAAAAACCGTGTAGATTCTAGAAATGTCTCACTCGCCACCGCTCGTGTCAGCCCAACTGTCTGTCCGCGTTCATCAATTGTCCTTGTCGCTGCGCCTACCACAACAGCTGACGGATATTGCTGAAATGCTCGGTAATAAGATTGCAAGGCGCCAGGTAGGAGACGATCATCAGCATGCAGCACCTTGACAATATCAGCCTGACTTTCGCGTATTCCTACGTTATGTGCCCCGATTTGGCCTTGATGGGCCGTTACGTTGATAAGGCGTACGCGTCCGTCGCGTACGGTATAGGCTTGCACAATCTCTTTGGTATTGTCCGTCGACATATCATTGACCACAATCAGTTCCCATGCATCAAAGATTTGCATGATGATACTATCAATGGCCTCGGCAATGAACGCTTGAGCATTAAAAGCCGGCATGACCACACTAATTAACGGCTTCACGGGAGCCCCCCAACGCTTGATCGATATTCTGAAGTGCTTGGATTCCTTGGGCAAAATAGTCGCTAATTTGATAAAGGTTGTGGATATGGTGTGCTATCAAGGCCTTAACATCGCTTCTCTTGACTTGAGCGGCTATGCCATATAGTTGGATTTGTTCAGAGATCATCAACGGATTTTTTGCAATGGCGTCTTTGGCAATCTCCAGCGCATCAGGCGTCGGCCCACTCACTAATGTAGCCGCCGCATATTTATACCAAATGGACGCCCAGTGCGGCATCATATGAAGTGCCAGCTGGTAGTCTTGGCGAGCTTGCGCCCATTGCTGCAAATTCTGATAGCAATCTCCGCGCAAGACGAGAATTCTGGAAAAAAAACTCGACCGTAATTTATCAAGATGACCGACTCTTAAATCGCTAAACACTGACTCGATGTCGCTTCGAAATTCGTCAAAACCGGCTAAGGCAATAGCGCCCGCAAACGCTTGCCGCGTATTGGCCTTTGTTATCGCATCGAAGGCGCTTGGAGCCGTGTCAATCACAACCTGATACTGACCTAAAGAGAAGGCTAACTGCAACTGATTGAAATAGACAGCAATATTCGTGGACCATTTTGCCAGAGCAGACTGCAGTAGCATGCGGACCCGTTGCCAATACTCACCCGGAATTGTTACCACAAAATTAGGCTGAGTAGCCGCGTAGCCAATTAAGCTTGCCGCCAAGCTGTTTAAAAATAGGGATTCATCTTCACTCGCCACCTCTTGCGCGATGGAATCGCGAGTCATGGAGCGGGATGTGATGGCATACTTATCTTGCGTCACAGACCAGAGTCTTTGTTCTTGCAATCCTATCTCGGCACGAAAGGTGCGAGTTCCTCTAGCCCGCGGCACCCGGTCCGTAATGAGGTCTATAATACGCGCAGCATGCGCCTTATACGATTCCGAAGGGACAATGCGTTCATGCCCTCTAACCGCCATTTCTTGAAGTTTTTCCTCATTAGAAAGTAGATTAGCCACCACTTCTTCAAAATTCTCCACAGTATATGTCTGATACTCAATGTTTGGTTGCATAACCCATGGGGTTTCATCATTATCTTCTTCTAACAACAACACACTACCGGCTGCTGGAGCCTCATAGCAGCGAAGATTCATTTCTGAACGGATGGTTAGATTAAATACCATCTTGCAACTTTGAAGAAACCGCCAATACTCTTCGCGGTATACGCCTGTGGCAACTTTAACAACCCATCCATGGCGCTTGTGAAGATAAGCTAATCGGTCGATCCAAATCGCACGCTGCCTTTGCACATGGCCATTTAAATTGCCAACAAATCCAATATCAATAGGGCGTTGCAAAAGATCATCCGGTGCGTGAACCATACCGGGTTCGTAACTATAAAGGGGCGCGTATTCCACGTTGGGGTATCCCAAATTCTTAAACCGCCTAGCACCTTCACGGTCCATGAGCACAAGGTCGTAGAGATCTAAATGGTTCAAAATGGCACGGGTCCCGAGGTTCCAGTCACTAATAGCAGCTACCACAGGCACTCCACACGCAAACAGCCCTTCCGGCAACGCATGAAACTCCGGCCAGAAGACAAAAATCAAATCCGGCTGAAATGTACCGAATACCTGCAAAACCTTGTCTATATCAAAGTTTTGAACAGAAAGAACCAAATCCGCATCAGAGTCCCACGACACCACACGAAAATCTACCAAATCGGCGAAAAAACTCGTCGCTAACGCCCTGGTTCCATTAATCACCAAATATTTAGGCCGCATCTCATCCTCCGGTATTCATACCGCTGATGTTTTGACTTGCTCTAGACATAATCTCAACAAATTCTCCTCAAGCGGCGTCCGGTGAAAGACCATTTGCAAGGCACCAGCGAGGGCCCTGGGCGAAAGCACAAGACATAACCGCTGGAGAATCGCCTGGGGTTCACTGGCTGCTAACATTTCAATATATTCGTGCAGGGCTGGATAAAAAGCCGTTTTCATTTGTATCGTCTTGAGATAGTAGGCTTCTGCTTGCGTCATCTTCCCCTGCATGCGCGACACACGCGCCATTTGCCATAATGCTTTAAAGGTCCCGACACCCAACTCGGATTGCAAATACGCCTTCGGCACGCCTAATTGCAGGGCGTGTTGAAAGGACTCCCAAGCCCGGTCCCAATTGCCCTCATTGATGTAAACCATGCCTTCCCAATACACAAAGTCGGTATAATCGGGAAAAAGTCGCAATCCTTCCCGAATTGTCTGATGCACCTTGCGAAAATCTTTTTTGACCGTATAGACCTTGGCCAACGTCAACCAAAATAGCGGTTGCAAAGGCGCGGTGGGATGCATGAGAGCGATGGCTTGTTTCATATCTTTGGCCGCATCATCTAACCTCTGCAAGGCCATAAGGGTTTGCGCTCGCTGCCAAAACATGTAGGCTTTCCAATCGCTCGTACCCCGTTCTTTGATACTCAGATCCAACAAATCAAGGTTGCGCTGTAACTTGTCACGGCTGGTCATAACCTCATTGAGGTAGCCATAATGCATCAGGCGCACATCCAACGGGCCTAAATTAAAGCCCGCTCGCCCTATCGAGGGAATAATCTGTTCATGAATCCGCCCTTCCCAGCGGATACGAGGATCCGTCCGAAAAAGGCGCGTCACCCGAGCTTCGGACAAATCTTCCGCACGGTCTGTTAAAGAGACAATGCGAAGATTGTATGCATCGGCGGTGGGCTGAGTCACCCCCGCTAAAAGGTTAGGGATGTCATCAGCCAACAGTACCTCATCGGCATCCAGCATTAACGTCCATGGAGTTTTGACTTCCTCAAGCGCCCAATTGCGGGCTCTGGCAAAATCTTTCGGCCACGGCCTTGAAAACACGCGAGCGCCCTCACGTTGTGCGATGCTAATGGTATTGTCGTCACTGCCTGTATCGATGACGACGATATCATCCGCTATGGCGTGAACCGATTGCAAACATTGTTGAATAAAGCGTTCTTCATTACGTGCAATTAAAGCTACGGTAATCCCACTCATCCGGACCAACCTAATACGGCAGGCTCTTGGGATACCGGCTTTTGTAACCGGTAGTCGAGCTGATGAATCAGCTCGGTAATGGTTTGGGTTAAATCCGCCAACGTCCCCGCATCATGTTTGCGAGTACTGTCACATCAGGAATCAAATTGGTAAAAAGATTGGTCGTGTTTTGCACCGTCGCCCCTTGGAATTGAACGACGGCAGGCTCTGCCACTTGCACCGAGTTCACCGTGTATCCTGACGATGTGCTAGTCAGAATGCCCACGCTTGCCAAGGCGGCGCTTCCCCCCGTATAACTAATCGCTTGGTCGGTGACCGTCCCGTAGAGTTTCAAATAATAATCGCTTCCCGACTGTGCGGCCTGCGCTTGAACTGGCGCCCCACTTTGATTGATATCCGTCACTAACTGGTCCAAAGTGGTCGTCGACGTGACGGCAATCGACACCGAAACGCCGCCAATCGAAAACGCCACCGTCGTCGCCGCAAGTCCTAGGGCAGCCGTGGGGTCGGTGATGGTCATGGCTGTCGACGCATAGCCATCAATTTCTGACGTAGCCAATTGGCTCACATCAATCGCATAAGTCCCGGGTGGTGCATTGCCATCCGCCGCGGCCGTGGCCACCGCCGTATTCGAAGACACCGCCTCCATGGCTTGCAAGGCGGTACTCGAGCCTAGGGAATTCAGCCCCGATTGAAACGCCGCCGCATCCCCTTGTAACGTAGTCCACGCCGCACTATTGTTTTGCAGGGCTGTTAATTGCTGTTCCAGCGTATTGAGTTGTTGCGTCAACGGCTCAATGGCCATACTTTCCATCTCGTTTAAGGAGAGATCCGATAACATTTGAGCCGCCACATTATTCGTGCCATAAACGGCCGTCCAGTTAACCGCTATCCCTGACATGGCCACACCCCCATGCCAAAGCTCGCATCACACGCCTTTGAAATCGTGACATTCATGGACAACTTCCTCCTTGAAGTGAAATACCCGGTCCATCGGGCATAGAATGACAGATTCGCTACTGCAATCAGTGTACATGGACCTCCATATGGAAACAAAATTTATATCAACAATTCCTCTCAAGAATTTGGTTTCCGCAAGAAAAGTGCGTATGATAAGCATGGGAATTGCACCGAAAGGGTTCCTAAGACAACGGTTTCGAAGGAACGAAACCTGACCATTCTCAAGGAGGAAAAACCCATGATTATCAACACAAACGTTTCGGCTCTCTTTGCTGAGAACGCGGTGAATAACACCACCAACGCCCTATCGAATTTAGAACAGGAAATGTCTACCGGATATCAAATCAACTCGCCGGGCAACAACCCTGCAGGACTCGCGATCTCCACGTTAATGAGCGGCGAGCTTGGCGGGATTAACGCCAGTGTCAACAACGCGAACCAAGCGCTAAACTTGCTTGACACGGCTAACGGCGGAATACAAAACGATGTACAGATTGTGACGCAGATTCAACAATTAGCCACGCAAGCTTCAAACAGCACCGAAACGTCTCAGGACCAACAAGATTTTTCGTATTAGGCACCTCGAATGACTCTAATGCGGTGAGCAATGCGTCGTTTGTGGTCAATTTTGACCCATCTGCAGTTTCTGCCTCGACGTCACCCACGGTTCTGAGTTTCTCGGTCGTGGCGGCCACCAATCCGTTGACCTTCCAGGTCGGTCCCAATGACCAGCCCGCAGACCAAGTCAGCACCAATTTGGGTACATTCAACAGTGTGACGTTAGGACTCTCCAACATCAACGTGGTGGGTACTCAAAATGCCCAATACGGCATTACCTTGGCGAACAACGCCTTGTCGATGTTGACCAACGCCCAAGGCCAAATTGGAGCTCAGCAAGACCAGTTGAATTACACCATTGAGAACCTCAACACCGAAAATACCAACCTGCAAGCCGCCCAGTCGACCATTATGGACGCCAATATGGCGGAGGTCACGAGCAGCTTTGCTAAAGAGCAAATTCTGCAGCAAACAGGACTGCAAGCCCTGGCTTCCGCAAATTCGCTGCCTGGCATGGTGCTAAAGATTTTGGGTTAATTCATCCCCATCCCAGCACGCACACAATAAAGCCCGCTGTTATCATGCGGGCTTTATTGTGTTGTCAAGACAGCAGATCCTCATCTTAAAAGTCGCCTCTCGCCATCAAAAGACGGGAGAAAAATCTCTCCCCGGTTCCATACGGTAGTCTCTGTAGGCCGTAATCAGTCCCCCATTCAAAGGCCTTTGCGCCTCTAAATGAAAAGCCTCGGTTGTCACGGGTTCCACCTGCTCAGCAGAAAATCCAAACTTACGAGCGATACGAACGGTCAACTCATACCGTGATAAGCGTTCGGGCCCGACCACATGCAAAACCCCTACAAAATCGTCGACGACGGCCTGCCATGCCATTTTCCCTAAGCCGTCACTGGGCGTCGGCGTATTCCACTGGTCCGTAACCGCTTTCACGACAGCGCCTTGTTTCAGCTGTTGCACCACTCGGTATACAAAGTTGCGCGGATTGGCATCTTGGCTATAAATCCAAGCTGGGCGGATAATCACACTACGCGGAACATTTGACAGTAAAAAGTTTTCGATTTCGGCCTTATGGCGTCCATAGACTTGCAGGGGATGGACCTCATCGCCTTCGGAATAGGGACCATTTTCCCCATCAAAAACATAGTCTGTCGAGAAGAAGACCACCTTAGCGCCCCTCTGCGCTGCAAGCTCAGCCACCCGCCCAGGCGCTTGAACATTCAAACGGTAGCTGACATCAGGTTCCCGCTCACAACGATCGACATCCGGCAATGCCGCGGGAATCCACACCACATGAGGGTGCTCCCCATCTAGCAGCTGGATGACTGCCTTCTCATCTTCCATATTTAAGGACCGCAGGCCCGGTGCCGTATGAGTCCAACTCGTTCCCACGACCGATTCGTGACGCGTGGCCAACTCCTTGAACAAATACCCACCGACTTGGCCTGAGGCGCCGATAATCACATGTTTCATCCTGACTGTCATTCCCCCGTCTCAGAAAACACAAGGGCGATGAGGATCGCCCTTGTGTTCACGCCTCTTTGGCTAAGCGCTCCACGACGGCGCGGGCATTTCCCTCAACACCCAGATACACCTTAAGCCGCATAGAACCCAACATGCGCTCCATTCCTGGCCCCATGTGATTAGCCGCCACGTCGGTCACATGGTGGTCCATGAGAAAGCGGGCAATACGCGCATGGTGTTTGCCCTCGCCTCCTTCATCATGGAGCGTATCCCAATGCACGTCTTCTTCAGTCCAATCCGCAATCTGGTGACCCTCGACAGTAGCCAATGCCACCCGAGGAGCTTTTCCCCACCTGGGCTCCACTTCACCCGATACGGTCACCGGAATACAAATGATACGCGCCATCATACATCACCCCTTCTATAATTTTCCAGCAGCTTTCTTCTGTATGTACACCAAAATCCCTTGGGCATCTAACATCATGTCCAAAGCGAGCGGATTCACGTTTTGGACATGATGCCCTTGCCGTTTAATGTCTTGCAGAACAATCTGCTGCAAAGCTTCATGAATCATAGAATACTCCACGTTATCTGGCAATTGTTCGATTAATGCGCGAATATACTCCACACCCCGCCGCGTGAAATGAAATGCCTCCGCGGCCGGCGTGGTCTCCCCAAAATGCGTGTGAAATATTCTTTGAGGCTTTAACTTTTCCATTCGGGCGAGCGACTCAAGCATCACCTCCGGATCAAAGTCGACCGGAGACGTCGTGGGAAATCCATAGACAAAGTCCCACCCGGTATATTCAGGACGGTAACGAATCCCCACCATATCCCCACTAAATAAGCCTTGACTTTCGCTGTCCCAAACACACAAATGATGCTTAGCATGGCCGGGCGTATCATAAAAGGTCAGGGTATGCCGTCCAAGCTTTAAATGCGCGCCATCCCCTTCAACCACAACCCGCCGCGCCTCGATCGGCACCAGTGTACCAAATAACTCATCGGTCCGTTCGCCATAAACAGCGCGCACTCCTTGAGCCAGCCGAGAGGGGTCAATCAAATGCGTTGCTGCCCGAGCATGGGCATGAACCACAGCGCGGGGACTTGCTTGCATCATTTGTCCGGTCCCTCCCGCATGATCTAAATGCACATGGGTTACTATGATGTGATCAATGTCTTGAGGGCTGACGCCCACTTCCTGCAAGCCCGCTAAAAGCGTCTCGTGACTTCGTGCAGACCCCGTGTCCACCAAAGCCAGTTGCTTGTCTTTAATCAGGTAGGCACTCGAGCGAAATGGCTTCCCTTCTTCCAACAGATCAATCGCGTAAATACCTGATCCATAGTCAATGACCGCCATAACTATCCCTCCCCCTCTATTTTCTCCTGCTGCAGCCTATCTGGCAATTCTTCGTCGCGTCAGGACATTTCACTGCCCTATTCTGTTCGAGTTCCGCGGTTTCGTGGCATAAGGCTCAGACATTGCAGCAATAAGAGGGAACGGTGATGAGGGAGGTAACAAGCCTGTCGTCTCTCACAGGGGATTGAAGTCTGCCCCTCCCGCCTTGTGAGAACGATCGATTAAGAATGCTATTCTTTATTCGCCAAAAGCCGCACACGGTCGTTGCAATTTTTGCCACAACTCCAAGGTCCTTCGCGCATCAAAGGCGTGACGGGCTTGCAAGAATCCGTCCATCGCTTGCAGGAAATATTTCTCGGCGTCATCGTGTTTGCCCATGCGCGCACTCTTCTGCATTTGCCGACGATGCGCCAAGGCACGCACCCGGACGGCATGAATCTCATCGGCAATCTTCATCATGCGCGCAATCGTTTCATCAGCCTTGCGCCAAAAACCCCGCAGAATATAGACATGGGCGAGATCATCTAAAATGTACGCCGCCGATGCACTCTCCTCGCCGAGATACTCCACCGCATTTTCAATCAAGCGCTGAGCCAAGCCAAGCTTTCCTGCATAGAGATAGTACGCGCCACGGTCATGCACTGCCGCTGCATAAACGGCCACATTGTCCATTTCGATCGCTAACTGCTCGGCACGGTCTAAGTAGGGTAAAATAGCCGGCACCGCCTGGTACTGTTCAAGCTCAACCGCTGCTAAATTAATATAGGTCCATGCCAACCAAAAGGGCTCTTGCAGTTCGTCAGCAATTTCCAAAGCCTGCCCATAAAGGTGGCGGGCTTGCTCAAACTCTCCCATATTCATATAGCACGTTCCGCTGTTGAGCAGCATTTTGATGGCCGTCACGGAATCTGTCGTCGGTTCATTAAGGACTTCATCAAACAAATCAATTGCCCTGGCAAAATCATTAATGCCCATCATGGCCGCCCCCGTACGAATCAACACATCACGGCGCGCCTGACAGAACCCAGGCGGCATACAGGTCACCGCGTGCATGCCGACACGTACAGCATCTTCTCCCCGACCCGATAACGACAAGACCTGTAATAACGTGGGGACACTTTGGGGCAGCAAGTCATAAAATTGATAGGCCATGATCATGTCATATGCCTTCATGAGCATATCCGCCGCGTTGGGCTGATCACCGCGTTCATTGCACTTTAGTCCTTCATCGCACAACAACTGGGCCGCATGGTACATCGACTGGTTAGACGTCTGACTAGAGAAGACCGGTAAGCCAAAAACTTGGGCAAAATGATTCAGCCACTCTTGAGGAGGCCAGCATAGATTCTTCTCAATGAGATCAATCACCTGAACCGGAATGCCATCGGTGGCCAAATCTTCCTGCTCTAGCCCCTGACCGAGGCGTATAGCGCGAATCGCGTCACCAACCGTCTGCATTGTCGCAATATCCACTTCTACACCTCGTGAGACTCGATTTGACACGTTGTGTGTCAATGATAGCAGATGCTTGCCAGAGGATAAAGATTTTACAGTCTTTTTCAAGACACTATTTTCCATTTTCGGCGTACATGTCTAATTTTCCCTGCATTTTGCCAGAAATGCACCGCTATCGTCTGCAAATCGCGCCAATTTTGAAAGCGTTGGCGCGATCCGGTCACCGCAAATAGCGTATAATACGCGCTTTGCCACAGCGCGACCTTGATCGGGTAATACTTCCACAACAACCGCAAACGCGCTAGTTCGGCGAGTCGCTGGCGCTCGCCTTGGTCTTTGGGATCTGAGTGCCCGGGATGATGGAGCACGGTAGCATCGGGATTGAACAGCACCTGATATCCCAAGCGCCTAATGCGCAACCCAATTTCGGTATCGTCATGCCATTTGGGAAGCGCATCATCGAGTGGCCAAACCGGTTCTAAACCATCACGGCGAACGACCATGCCGCATCCCATGGGATAGTCGACAGGTTGTCCTCGCCACTGTTCCAGCACCTGCCGGAACGGTTCTAAAGGTTCTCCCCAGAGGCGATCTCGCCCGTGCCCAGAAGAATCTAACACCGATCCTGCCCCATTAATCGTCGTCCCGTTGTTCATTAAGACTAAAGGCGCAATGGCCCCAGCCCTCGGCGCGTTTTGCAGCATGGCTAACGATCCAGGCAACCACGTGGCTGTAGCTTCCCCATCACTGTCTAAAAACGCTAAAATTTTCCCCGACGCTAGTGCCACTCCCGCGTTGCGTCCCCCTGCCACCCCATGGTTGGTGGGCAAAAGCACCCGTTTAATGAGAGGCTCATGCAGGCCCTTTACAAACTCCCGGCTATCATCGGTCGAGCCGTTGTCTACGATAATTAATTCCCCGGGCTGATGCTCCAGGCGTAAGATAGAGGCCACCGCTCTCGGCAGAACATTCGCCCCGTTATAGTTCACGATAATGACCGACACGTCTGATAGGTTCATGTCTGGGCGACCTCCCGGTATAACGCATAATGCAGACGCCTGGTCTCCCTCCATGTCGGCAGTGCGTCACGAACCCCAGCACGCGAGAGGGACGTCGCCTGCTGCATGGCATGCGCCCATACCGCCACGTCACGGGTCTCAACGACCTGTAAGCCGGCCACATGCACATCACGCACGGCTCCCGTAGGCGACGCCACGGTAGGCACCCCAAACCACAAGGCTTCTAAGGCCCCTAGACCAAATCCTTCATAATGGGAGGGCTGAACATAAACGGCCGCATCCTGATAGAGTTGTACGCTCTGCGAGTCATCTACATATCCCAAGACATGAACCCGGTTCGCCACAGGAGATTGGCGCAAAGCCTCCCAAAAATCTTCGTTGTTCCAGCCCCGCGCCCCTGCCAAGACCAAATGATGAGGAAGATGGCCGTCTTTTACCGCATAGGCGAAGGCTTCTAACAAAAACGTCAAGTTTTTTCGCGGTTCAATCGTGCCGATATGCAAAAAATAGGGCGCATCCAGCCGGTAGCCAGAGGTAGGGGAAACATGTGCCAACCGGTCCGCTCCTAAGGGAATAACTCGAATGCGAGAAGCCGTCTTCGGCCACAACTTGACTAAATCAGTCTCCACTTCGTGGGAGGGTACAATAATCGCCGCCGCATGATGCACAGCATATTTGACCACCCGCTGTAAATAATGAACGGTGTCCGCCCGCACCGTGTGTGGCATGCGCATAAATGCAACGTCGTGCACCGTCACGACTCTTTTGACCCAAAAAGACGGCGGAATGCTAAATGCGGGTCCATGAACGACATCGAATCGCTTCCGCACCAAATGACTGGGCAACAACACACTTTGCCATGGCACACCGGGCACCAGACGAATCACGTCAATGGGCACTTTCCCCACCCGGCACTGTTCTTGTTCATACGACAACGCGGTAACGGCAACATCAGAAACGTCTTCGCCATCCCTTAGAATTTCTGCAATATATTGCGCGACTCCAGCCCTTTGTACTTGTGCGGAGAGCACACGCGCATCCACGCCTACCCGAATCACCCTCGCCCGCCTTCTTCCTTCCGCCATTGTTTGACCCACCGTACAAGTCTCGGCGGCGCAAGGCGCGCCATACCTCTTAACCATGCGGGGCGCAAAAGACCATACGGCTGCGATGGATCCTTTACGGCAATGAGGGTTGCCAAGCCACTTTGACCCAGCAACTCGGCATGCTGCTCCCACATGAGCCCGATCTTGTCATCGTCTACCCTCAGGCCGCGGACACTCGTTGTCGGCAGCAGCTCCGCCTTTAAGCCCTGCATCGCCAAAGAAATCAGCATATCCCACTGTGGCAGTACGCCCGCTGGTGCGTCCTCTGCAGGAGCCGCCAATACTTTTTTACGCACAACCCCCCGAGCCCAAGCTTGGCTTGGCACCAGCACGCGCGTGAGGTCAAGATCCTCTGGCACCTCCAATATGCCTGCATCGGTTTCAACCCAACCGTACACCGCACTCAGCTCTGGGACACACGCCAAGGTCTTCACCGCCTGCTCTAGAAAATCCCATGCCCACTGCTCGCCATTGCCTATGACCACCACAAAATCTCCTAGCGCATTTTCTGCTGCACTCCACGGATCACGTGCCTCCTCACGCCACACGACATGATCGGGAAGAGAAAGCGCCTTAGGCCACTGCGCGACCATTGGGGTTCAATAATCACGCTCAAACGCTGGGGGTAAGGGGGTATGCCACCTTTTCGGGTTGGCGGAAGCTCCTTCACAATCTTGGCTAACACCGCATCCGGATCCGCTTGTAAGGCGACCACCCGAGCTTGAGCGGCTTCCGCCAATGTGTTCGCCAACTCGGAATCGGTCAATACCTGCGCAATGGCGACGGAAAAAGAGGGCTGGTGCTCGGGATTAATCAAAATGCCAGCGCCCTCCTCCAACATTTCTCGCATTCCCCCCCATTTCGACCCAATGATAGGCACGCCCATGCGCATCGCTTCCAAACAGACATTCGGCCAATTTTCAAAACGGCTGGGAAACACCACAGCATGGGCCTGAGCATAATAATCACGCAGAGCCTCGCGGTTCACCGTCCCGACAAACTCCACCCGGTCCCAAAACTCTGAAGGCAGGCTGGACAGCAAATACCGTTGAAAAGACTGACCTCGGTAATGGGTATCTTGACCGATGAGTTGGAGCCGAAAATCCATTTGGCTCTCCCACAATGGAAGGCATGCCCTGAGCAGTAAATCAATCCCTTTTCGGTATTCCAAGCGCCCCACATAGACCAACGTCGCCGGCCCTTTTCGCTCGCGTTTTCCCGCCAAGGGCTGCCAGTTGGGTAATGGGTGACGCGTGACCAAAACGTTCCGTTTAAATTGGTCTTCATAGATTTCAGCCAAACCAACGGAAGGCGCCGTCAGCACATCACAATACTGCATCGCGTAGCGCTCTAACGCATAAATCCGCTGTCTATCGCTACGGGGGATTTCTTGGTTAATGCGATCACACAGCTCCAAGGACATGTGTCCATGGACCCTTAATGTGGTGCGAGCAAATTGACCCAAGAGACGTTTGGCCTTAATGGTAAAATATCCCTCGGCCAGGTAGTCGGGAAACTCAATAAGATCCCACGGTTGAGAAGAGGTCAACGCTAAAATTTTTTCATATAAGGCAAAAGCGTAGCCCATAGCCTCATCGCGAAACCTGGGATCGGCTTGAACGAAGTCGACCGCGACTGAATCAATCATCGTGCCTTGGGACGCAAGTCCTTTACTCAAAATCCGCACCTCATGGCCCGCCTGCGCCAGATCCTGGGCCCACTGACGCACATAGACGCCAATGCCGCCCGATGCCGTAACGCCTTGCAATTCTCGACTGGCGATCAGGATATTCACCGATTCGCCACCTCATGCAGCACTCGTTCATAGCCTTGATGGGTCAATTCCGCCGTCTTTTTCCATGAAAACGCACGAACCCATGCTTGTCCTGCTTCAATCAGTTGCCGTTGCTTTACCGGATCTTGCACAATGCTTAAGGCCGCTTCAGCCAGAACCTGGGGATCGGAGGTATCTACTAATAAAGCGGCAGGCCCCGCAATTTCGGGAAGAGAACTGTTCTTGCCCGTCACAACTGGACATCCCAAAGCCATAGCCTCGAGCACGGGCAGTCCAAAGCCTTCATAAAGACTGGGATATAAAAAACATCCTGCCTGTTGATATAAATGCGCCAATGTGGCATCGTCCACCATTCCCAATACTTCCAAGCGCGCATTGCCAGAAGCCGCATCCTGCAAGGGTGCCAACGCTTGACGCTCGACCCCCACGATCTTGACCGCTATCCCTTGGGCCGTGATGTATCTTGCCGCTTTCACAACAGCCGCTGTGTTTTTGCGCGGGTCGGCGGCGCCTAATGCCAGCACATAGGGCTCTTTAGGCCATGAGGCCGGGCGTATCGGATATTTCGGTGCTAAAGGGGTCACCACAATGCGGTCGGCCTTCACCCCCAATACTTGATGAATATCGCTGGCCGCATGGTGAGAGACCGTAAAGATGAGAGGAGCCCGCCGCGCAAGCCACTGAAGGGCATTCATCCGGTACAATCGGCTGATATGATGGCGCAAGGGAATTCGCCCGCCAAAGACCTGGCCGCGTTTGAACTCAATCACGTCATGCACCGTCATGATGACCGGGACCCGTGACACCAACGGCGCCATATTGGCTGTGCCATGTGCCAGCGCATAGGCACGAATGGCTGCCGGAAATGCCTGCTGTTCCCAGAGAAAAAAATTGGGTGCCCGCAAAATGTCGACACGGTAGTAGCTTCGCAAGGCTTGAACCACTTGCATATCGGCACTCTCGTCGCCAAAGAGGTGAAGATCGTAGCGGCGAGGCATATCCCCTAAATGCTGCAAGGTTTGAAACACATATTCGCCGATACCGCGTCGGGGACTCTGCAGCCCATAGCGTGCATCCATGGCAATGGTCGTGGTCACGTCAATCCATCCTCCATGTGTGCGGCAACACCAAGAGCCCGGGACTATTGCGCAAGGCCTGAATTCGCACAGGCAATACGCCCGGCCATTCGTCGAGTCTGCGGCCATTTTGGTCATAAATGGCCACCGTCACATCATAGGCCCCGCTCGTGAGAAATAACTGCGCCATATCCACGCTCACCCGGTTCATTCCTGGCTTGAGGCGAATGGGGACGCCATCGAGCACCGTAGAAAATGTTGCTAACTCTAATCCATCGGGGCGCCTGAGCACTAAGCTCACGTGTCCCACAAATTCCTCGGCGCTGTCATTGCGCAGATCTAATGTCACCGATACCGGATCTCCAGAGACCAATGCATCCACTGCTTTGCCCTGGCTTTTCAAAAACGCCTGGGCGACTTGGATAGGCCCTGGATGCGCCACCGTAGCTTCTGGCTCTGGAGTCCCTTGCGAAGTTTGGCCCATCAAGCTTTGCCGGTAAGCCAAAACGACGTCTCGTGGGGCCCCCGTTTTCTGCATAACGCCTTTGTTAATCCATACCGCTTGGTCCATTAACCGTTCAATAGACGACAAGTCATGGGACACAAGAAGAATGCTCGTACCTTCGCGCTTCATATGAAAAATGCGGTCCATACATTTTTGTTGAAACGCTTCATCCCCCACGGCCAGAATCTCATCCACGATGAGAATTTCGGGATCCACGCTCGTCGCGACGGCAAAGCCTAGCCGCGCATGCATTCCAGACGAATAATATTTGACAGGCGTATCGATGAACGGACGAATTTCAGCAAAATCAATGATCTCTTCCATTTTCGCCTCAATGGCCTTGCGCCCAATCCCTAAGATCGATGAGCGCGTCAATTCCATGCCCAATAGCAATTGGTGCCAACCAGTCTTCCACCTCGATAACAGGCTTTGAATGGGAGATAGGCGGGGTGCCCTAGCCTCCTGATCCTCAATTCGTACAGAATGTGACACCATGTTCGCCCCTTCGCGTTGTCGCATCTTCGCTCAGATGATACATTATTGGACAATCGTAACCAACAGTAAAAAACCGGTTCAAGCCCTACTTTGATGCCAACACGCCTTATCTTGACGCTATGACGTCAAACACGACCACGCCGCCTTTGTCGAACACAACCCGTGCGCGGCGCTTGTTAGCCATCAATGCTGATAACGTGCGGTAGACCGAAGGGGGCGTCGTATCATCGTGAAATTGTGTATCCCAGATGACCGCTGACCCGATTGGTACATGGGCAAGATTGAAGCGTTGCAAAGGCACTTGGTTGATAATAAACCCCAAATGAGGCAACACATTATTCTGCGCATAAATGGGGTGGTTCTTCGGTACAGCGACTAAAGCTTGTTCGATGGCCATTGTGTTGTTCGGCCGCACTTTCCACGCAGAATGATAGAAATCAAAACCCATGAGAACCAACAAGCCCATTGTCGCAAAAATGCCAGCCGCTCGAATTTGAAATGGCCAAGGTCGACGATCACGTGCCGCGACATCTAAAAGCATCAGTAATAAAAAGGGGGCGATGAGAGCCGACTTTTGATCAAAGGGAGAGGTGGACGCGGGCAGGGCCGACAGCATATTGCCCCCTAAATAGAGCAAGGCCAAAACTCCGTAAAAGCTCCACGGAAACGCTTTTCTTTGAACACTCAAGGCTCCGAGTACGACCAGAAACGGCGCAAGCACCCAGAGGGCGTAAAGGACGGCGCGAATCGTTAGCGTGTGCGAGACCGGTACGGTTATCCAGCCCAGAGCACTCAAACGGTCTAAGCGGATGTTAAGTCCCCAGAACATCCATGCCAAGACGCCGCCTATCGCCACCAAGCCCACCCACCATGTTTGACGCCGCACGGCAGCGATGAGCGTAACCATCAGAACCGCGATCGCCGCTTTACTGCCACAACCAGTTAAGAGCACCAAAAAGGCAACGAACTGCCCCCAATGGCGTTCCATCAATGCCTGCACCGCATACAGCACCAGCGGCACGGCCAAAACACTCATATGAAAGTCATACAGATTACCGGCAATCACCAACGGGCTCAAAAGATAAAGCGCTCCCACAAACGCCGCCACCTCACGGGGCACCGTCCACGCCCGTGCAATGCGCATCAAAGGAAAATAACCCGACGCTAACGCCAGCGTTTCGACGAGAAATAAGAAACCGGTGCCCAACCACGTCGCCGGATACGCCAAGACCACCAACAACCACGCATGATTTTTGGCTAAAACCGCTTGCCCTGTGTATGTCGAACGCGCACCTAACCCGTCATGCACCAACGCCGCCATGCCTTGTTGATAGTAGCCCAAGTCAAAACCATGCGCGACAAAGAGGCCCCACCGCAAAATTTGCGCAGAAACGACGAGAGCGGCATACGCCAATATCCGCGTCCAGGCGCTAAGCCCCATTTCTTCTCCGCGTTTCTCCTGCTCCGGCCTTATCCAGACATCTTCAACCATGTTCCGCCTCTTTCAGTGCTTCAATCCATAAAAACGTAGCATACCGCCACAAGGGCGGACGCTCTCTGCCCGTCTTGAAAAGCTACGATTCCCACGCCACCGGATCGACACCTTATTTACATCCCACTTCTGTGATTCTGTCACAGGTCAAGCGGACCAGCAAGACGCCGAAAAATCCCATTTTCGATTTCGATATTTTTTAATACGCGTTGATCATTTTCGTAATCAGCGGTTATAATGGGTTTTACCGAGTTTAATCTCGGTTGATAAGCGTTCAATACGTCAAGACGAGAATCCAAAAACGAACTAGTTCTTTCGAAGTGGAGCATAGTGTCACATTTCTTACATTTAAGAGGAGGGTACCGTATGCCGCGTCCAATTGTGGCCATTAATGACGCCAAAATTGTCAATCAACCTTCGAGTTTTAACATGTTTGAATCAGTAGGTCCCAAGGTCTGCATGGTGACCGCCAATCATTCCGGATTTGTTGGGTTTCAAAACCACGTGCAAATCGGTGTATTCCCAATGGGCGGACGATACGGTGCCGCAAAGATGGACATGCACGCAGAGCTAAACCCGTTAGGCATTCGCCAGTACACGATGTGGAAAAACTGGCAGGACCATGAGGAAATGCACTACGAGCAATTCGACAGCATTTTTCGGCTCTGTGCTAACTGCTTAGGTATGATTATTGAAGGACCATGGGAAAATCTGTACGAAATCACCAGTTCTGATTTGCCCGATAACATGGCGATGACCGACGTCCCCTCCAGGCTCGGCGCGGCCTTTATGGCCGGGCAGACGCCCGATGCGGTTTCGATGCCTTACGGCCAACGCGTCATTGCGGGGTCTGACCACCGCATTATCCCTGGTCGTGAGCAAGAATTTGAAACGGCCATCGAGGACCTCATGCAAATGTTTAAAAAAGCTCCGGGCTTCTTAGGCTACATGGTGCTGAAACAAATTGGCGCTTCCGCTATCGGCAGTTTTCAGTTAAATCCCGAAGGTCTTCACCAAGCTCTGCAAACCACCGGTGAATACCCGCCGCGCAATAAAGAAGGCAATTTCCAGTTACTCGATGCCAAAGCCACGCCTACTGAATATATTGTCCACATGGAGTGGCAAGATCTGAATTCCGCCATGATGGGTATTTCTCGTGTGGTCATTAATACGAAATACCGTGCGCAACACGACCGCGTGTTAGCCACCCTCGTTCAAGGACCCTATGTGACGTTATGGAATCCCTTGATGGAGGACACCTCGTGGCGTGAGTATCTTCACGAATAGGAGTTAACCCTTTCATCCAAGCTCCCCAGAAATTCTGGGGAGCTTTTTTGCGTGTGTCCAATGGATGAGCGCCACACATTTCAAGGAATTTCGCTTCTGCCGTGACGAAGAAACTGCAAGAATTTCGTATAATGGACAGCGTAAATATCCATTACCAGCGCGTGATCTATTACAGATGTCAGAGAGGTCTGATTTTGATGAAACCCGCCGACCGGATTACCCGTCTGCCCCAGCAATTTTTTGCCGGATTGGTCAATCTTGCCGTCGAACTGAAAGCCCAGGGCCGTCCGGTCATTAATCTGGGCCAAGGCAATCCCGATCAACCCACGCCGGAACCCATTGTCGCTGCCCTAAAGCGAGCAGCTGACAATCCCCGGTACCAACGCTACATTCCCTTTACAGGCTTGCCAGAACTCAAGCAGGCAGTGGCCCGTTGGTATGCGAGACGTCACGGCGTAACCTTAGACTGGAAACGGGAAGTCGCCATCTTAATCGGCAGTAAAATTGGCCTGCAAGAAATCTCCCTGGCCGTTTTGAATCCCGGTGATATGGCCTTAGTGCCTGATCCAGGGTATCCAGACTATTGGTCCGGAATTCGCTTGGCTGGCGGTCAAATGATTCCGTGGCCTTTGTCGCCGGACTCTTGGCTACCTGACGTGGACTTCCTCACGGATCAGGTGCGCCTCGCCTTTTTAAACTATCCCAACAACCCGACTGGTCAACTCGCCCCGGCTTCGTTCTTGGATCGCGTCATTGCCCGTGCGGAAGCGACCCATACGGTCATTGCCCATGACTTAGCTTACGGCGACATCGTCTATGATGGCCAACAAGCGGTTAGCCTATTAGCGCGGCCAGGCGGCAAAAATGTCGGAATAGAGTTCACCACGGTATCGAAATCCTACAATATGGCAGGATTCCGGTTGGGTTTCGCTGCCGGTCATCCCGACCTCATTGCCTATTTGGAAACGCTACAAGATCACTTGAACTGCAGTCAGTACGGCGCCATTCAAGAAGCGGCCATCACCGCGCTCGACTCGCCCCCTGAATCGGTTGCTGCGCTACGCGACCTCTATCAAAGGCGCCGTGACCGCTTTCTTACCGCCCTAAGCGCTGCTCACTGGAATCAAACCCCAAGTCAAGGGTCCATTTTCCAATGGTTGGCGCTTCCTGCTGGCACCTCGTCCGTTGCGTTTGCAGAACAGCTTGCCATGCACACCGCCGTTATCGTCGCACCTGGACGTGGCTTTGGGGAACGGGGCGAAGGCTATATTCGTGTATCCCTGACGGAAAATGAAGACACCCTAGCCCACGGATGCACGCAGGGGACATCAAAGGAGGATATTTTGTGATTCCGACATTTTCATTTACCGTCAGTTTTCTGGAACCGGGACTCCACGTCTATCATCTCACTCTTAAAATTGACCAATTGCCCAAAGGACGCCACACGCTCTCGTTACCCGTATGGACTCCGGGATCCTATGAAGTAGAAGATTATGCCCGTCATCTCTTCGATCTCACCGTAAAAGCCAACCAGCAAGACGTTGGCGTTCACCACGCGTCCAAAAATACTTGGGAATTCGAACTGTTTGAAGACCAAGCGGTGGAGGTACGTTACAAAGTCTACGCCTTTGAACTAGGGGTTGCGACCAGCCATCTAGACCAAAGTCACGCCTACTGGAACGGCGCCCAACTCTTCTTGTTGGTCGATGATTATAAAGCCGCGCCGTACTATGTCAGCCTCGAGGCGCCGCCCAGCTGGCAGGCTTCGACAGGTCTGGACCGGGCAGATGATGTCTGGGGACAATACCGCGCCGCCGATTACGACGTCTTAATTGATAGCCCCTTTGAAGTAGGAACCCACACCGTATGCACATTCGAAGTGGATGACAAACCGCACACCATTGCCGTATGGGGTCACGGTAATGAAGATCTGGACAAACTCACGCAAGATGTTAAGCGCATTGTTATTGCCCAGCGTGATCTTTTTGGTTCGTTGCCCTACGAGCATTACACGTTCATTTTACATTTAATGGACAAGTCTACCGGCGGATTAGAACATCTCAACTCGACAACCTGCGGTGTGGAGCGGTTTGCCTTTCGTCCGTGGAAAAATTATCGGCGGGTTTTAGGTCTCATTTCCCATGAGTTTTTCCACCTTTGGAACGTCAAACGCATTCATCCCGACATGCTAGGGCCCTTTGATTACAATAAAGAAGTCTACACGCACCTTTTGTGGGCCATGGAAGGCTTCACCGACTATTACGCGTATTTGACTTTGCGGCGCTCAGGTCTTTACTCTGTCAAAGACTATCTTGACGGGCTAGGAAGAAAAATCGCAGCGTATGAAAAACAGCCCGGTCGATTCGTGCAATCGCTGACCGAATCGAGTTTTGATACCTGGATTAAACTGTATAAGCCCGATGAGGATTCGGTCAATCGCACCCTGTCCTACTATCTCGGGGGAGACCTTCTCGGCACCTGCTTGGATTTAGAGATTCGCCAACGCACGGACAATCAAGCATCGTTGGACGATGTCTTACGTAGACTGTATGATCGTTATGGCGCCCATGGCATTGGTTTTCCAGAATCCGTCTATCAAGAAACCGTGGAAGAAGTCGCGCAGAGTTCCTTTGAAGACTTCTTTGCGCGCCATATCCATAAGCCTAATCCATTGCCTTTGGAAGACGCGTTACTCACCGCTGGTCTGAAGATTGAACGCTCTTACACACCCGGCGACGATGCGGAAGAAAGCCATGAATCCAATAATACGCAAAGCCCTCGGCCGTGGCTGGGCATTGAAACAAAAATTGTCGATGGGCATCAGCTTGTCGTCAAATCCGTTTATGCCCCAGGACCGTCTCAGACCCTGCTCAATGCAGGAGACCACATTATTGGTTTAAATGGATACCGTATCGCCTCAGCAGATGATCTCAAACACCGTATCCAATACGACCATCACGTTGGGGATACCGTGGTCGTGAACTTCTTCCGCCGGGGCCAATTGCAGTCCGTATCACTGGTCTTAGGGACGCAGCCGTTTGACAAGGTGCAACTCGTGCCTGTTAAAGAACCCAGTCCCCGCCAAACAGCCATTTTTGAGAGCTGGATGGTCGCCACATGGGATTCCGGTCTATCCTCAAGCGACCGTCCTTTATAAGCCAGGAGGCCTTTTTGTGCGTGTACTCATGATTTCCAAAGCCTGCGTTAGTGCAAGCTACCGAACCAAGCTCGAATACCTCAATCAACTAGACAATCAGGTTGAAGTGGGGCTTGTCGTACCACCGGCGTGGGGTTCACTCACTTTCGAACCCCGGCCTCAAGATCATAGCTATCCGCTGTTCATTGCGCCTATCAGACTTAATGGACGCAATCATTTCCATTACTATCCCGAGCTCTTGTCGATTATCCGCCGCTTTCAGCCCGATCTTTTACACATCGATGAGGAACCCTATAGCAGCGTCACCTATCAAGCGGTTCGTATTGCCAAGAGGCTTGACATTCCCTCGATCTTCTTTGCCTGGCAGAATATCTACAAGAACTATCCGTGGCCTTTTTCGTTGATGGAACGAACGGTGTTTCAAACCGCCCGCGGCGCGATAGTCGGCAACCAAGAAGCACAAGACGTCATCCGCCGCAAAGGATTTGACAAACCCGTGTGGATTATTCCCCAATTCGGATGTGATGTGGGTTTGTACCAGCCGCATGATCCAGAGACGGCCAAACGGATCTGGAACCTTGATGGGCAATTCGTTATCAGTTACATGGGTCGGCTCATCGAAGAAAAGGGACTGGATGATCTGTGGATGGCCGCAGCTCCGCTGTTAGCTCAACATCCCCACATGACCCTGTTATTCGTAGGATCTGGACCGTGGCAAGCAACCGGGCAGAAACTGGCACACGAGGCGCATTTAGACAATCAAGTACGCTTTGTGCCCTGGGTCTCAACTGGTGACATGCCCCAAATCTTGAATGGGGTCGACGTGTTGGTTCTGCCCTCGCGAACCACGGCTCGTTGGAAAGAGCAATTCGGACGCATCTTGACCGAAGCCATGGCCACCGAGGTGCCGGTGATCGGGTCGTCTAGTGGAGAAATCCCGCAAGTGATTGGAGACGCTGGGCTGGTTGTGCCGGAGCAGTCTCCCACAGCCTTGGCGGAAGCTCTTCAGACGATTTTTGTTGATGGGGATTTGAGACGAAGCCTAGGAAAGAAAGGCCGCCTGCGCGTTCTGAACCATTTTTCTCAAGAAGTCATTGCGACCAACACCATGGCCGCTTATCATCAGCTATTGTCGTAAAAGGAGGAACCTGTATGAACGTCGCGGTTTTCGGCGCGGGCTACGTCGGTCTCGTCACGGGGGCGGTACTCGCCGAGCTTGGCCACCGCGTGGTCTTAGTGGATGTCAATGAACAAAAAGTCGAGTACATCATGGCAGCCGTCCCCCCCATTTTCGAACAGGGGTTATCAGAATTGCTCACGCGGGTGCGTGGTACCGACCGCCTGCAAGCCACCACCCAAGCCAGCCAAGCTGTCGCATCATCTGAAATCATCTTCATTGCTGTAGGGACACCCCCTCTTGCCGATGGATCTCCGAATCTGGAATATGTGCACCAAGCGGCGTTAGCCATCGGTCAAGGCATGGTATCTGGTGCCTCCTACGTCATTGTCAACAAAGCTACTGTACCCATCGGATCGGCCAACTTGGTTGAATTATGGATTGAAGAGATTTGGACATACGCTACAGTATCGATGGCTCCGCAAGTGGTGCTCACCGATACGAGTTCCCCAAGGAAGCGCGACACTTCGATGGGCATTCGCAAGGAAGCGCGCTTGGGGTATTGGCCGTTAACGAACCAAAATCATGCATTTGAGGAGATACTGACGATGAAAACTGCAATTGTCACCGGCGCAGCCGGCTTTATGGGAAGTCATCTGGTGGACAAGTTGGTCGCTGAAGGGTATTTTGTCGCCGCCATCGATAACTTGTCGACGGGAACTTGGGACAACCTTGAGCAACATGGACCAGAGCATGTGCTTAAACTGACCTGGGATATTACCGAATATCCCGATGAGACCATATTGCCTTTATCCGAGGTCGACGTAGTCATTCATCTGGCCTCCGCGGCGTCCCCCGTCCATTACAGGCGTCTGGCCCTGGAAACTTTGCGCGTCAATTCGATTGGGACCGAAAATGCTTTAAAATTGGCCAAACGATATCATGCACGATTCGTCTTAGGCTCTACCTCAGAGGTCTACGGCGACCCACAAATCTCACCGCAGGTGGAATCCTATTGGGGCCATGTCAACCCCAATGGCGTTCGCGCCTGCTATGATGAAGGAAAACGCTATGGAGAAGCCATTGCGATGGAATATCACCGCCAATTTGGCATTGATCTGCGGATTTTGCGCTTCTTTAATTGCTATGGTCCCCGCATGCAATCTGAAGATGGCCGGGTTGTTCCCAATTTCGTGCGTCAAGCTTTGGAAGGCCAAGCGTTGACGGTCTACGGAGACGGAATGCAAACGCGCAGCTTTTGCTATGTTTCAGACGAAGTGGCCGGAATTTATGCCGCAGCAACCCGCGAAGGGCTAGCCGGAGAAGTCTTTAACATCGGAAATCCTGAAGAGCGCACCATTATGAATTTTGCACAGGCCGTGGCGAAGGCCGGCGGTGTGCCCTTGCACACAGAATTTCGCCCGCTCCCGCCCGATGATCCCACCAATCGTTGTCCCGATATTACCAAAGCGCAGACGTTACTGGGCTGGTCACCTAAGGTGTCCTTGGAAGAAGGCCTCGAAAAAACGTTCGCCTACTTCCGGTCAAAAATCTAACAAGCATCGACCATGACGCGCGCCGCGCCAAGCCAAAAAGCCCCCTTAAGAAAGTTCGGGAACCGAACAAGCGGGAGGGTGTAACAAGGCTTGGCGCACCAGCGAGTCGGTCTCACACAGAGTTTTAAGCAGGTCCTCTAATCCTTGGCCCAAAGCAAACATGGCCGCATTCAGCCGGTAATAAATCCATTGCCCGTGGCGGGTTTCACAAATCAGGCGCGCCTCTTTAAGACGCGCCATATGCCGCGAAATGGCCGGTTGGGAAATTCCAAAAATATCCACCAATTCACAGTTGCAGTACTCTCTTTGGCTCAGTAAGGCCAAGATACGCAGCCGTGTCACGTCGCCTAACGCCTTAAATTGTGCTCCGATTTCTTCCGCTGTCATCATACGCTGCCCGTCCTTTAGTCGTGTTATACCCATACTATTATATAGCACGCCCTTCTGGACAGTAATCATTCTCCTAGCAGAGCAGCCCCTGTGCCAGTTGTTCACCAACTGGGCTGCCCCATCCCGTTACGGCGTTCCAGCCAGGGGTACACTCATAGCCCACCACCCCTGCATAAGAATTGTTGCCCTGCGTAATTGGACGAAAGGCAGGCGTAGGGCCTAACAGGTAAAGACGGGGATTCACATACCCTAACACCGTTCGATTCGCAACGAGGCCTTCTTGCGCAATACGGGCGAACAACGCTGCCCAAATGGGTGACGCGACAGACGTCCCCCCGACGATGGTCCATGCGCCCTGAAAGAGGACGGCATAGCCCGTGTCGGGATCGGCATTAAGAGCCACGTCAGGCACCCCGCGCCCTCTCTTGTAACCGGGTTTGACAGGCAATCGAATTCCTTCTTGGTAGCTGGGTACAGGAAAAATTTGGCTAATCCCTCCACCCGAGGCGCCATTGTTATTCGTATCGGTCCAGCCCGTCTCCTGCGCGATTTGCCCCGCTGCATTGACCACAAGGTGTGTTCCGCCTACGGCAACCACATGCGGGCAATTAGCTGGCGCATCCACATGGCAAATAGGGCGTCCGGGTCCTCGAAGGCCATAGGCCCCTTCATCACCAGAGGCAACAAAGACTGTCATGCCGATAGCCGCGCTATTACGAACCACGCTGTCCCAAGCGTGCATGGTGGCGATAGGAAAGCGGGTTTCACCATCGCCATAACTGATGGACAGAATGTTGGGATGGTTAACCGTGTCATTACGGGCATACTCCAAGGCCTTCAGCACCGACAGTGCAAACGCAGCATCCTGGTTGCCCGCGCTCGCCTCGTAAACCACCAGAGAAGCCCCCGGTGCCATGGCCCCACTCCATTCAATATCCAAGGTCGCTTCCAGATCCCATGAATTGACGCCTCCATCATTGGGTGTGCCATCCACTGAGACAAACGTCAAGGAGAAATTGGCGCAGGGAAAAAACGCACCGCCGCCTCTTTCACGAAGGCATCCCAACCGTAATCCTGCACCAATTCCTCGCGCGTTAAGGGTCTGCCCGACAGCAGCCGAGCCTCAAGGCCTGCTTCATCAGCGGACCTCCATACCATCGCAAACTCGACGGTCCTCTGTGGGTCAAGCCGATCATGATATGAGGCCAATGATTCTCCAGGCACGATATGGCCCGGCACTTCGCGTAAAATCTGTGGCATTTCCACACCCCTCCTCTCTAACCATATTATGCCATGTTAAAGAGGGATGCCCCACGGGGTCAGCCGGAAAATATTTGACGTCATGCATTTAGGGCACAGTACACGCACTTCGATTTCCCCTCGTGAATCGGGAGGCAGGGCATTGGCTAATCCTTCGAGCAATTCGCCTGCTGGCACCAGCTGCTGGCACGTTGGACAGCGTCTTAACGTCACGTCCCACGGTTCTTCTGCTGCGGGCCACACACCAGGTATGTCTTCGGGGGTAATGATGATACTTTGTGCGGTTTGTCCTTGTGCCAAACGCTTAGTAATAGCTACCTGCCCAATTTTCTCCATCAGTGTAATCTCAGAAGAAAAGGGATCGTGACGCGTCATTTGCATCCACAAAGACCGTGGAATAATCATGGACATCAGCACCGTGTCCTCGCCCCGTGATACGGAAAAGACACTCCATGGCCCTTCTGGGGCGTCTCCAATCACATGTAATAGATCAATTTGTATGCTTTCCACGTCCTATCCTCCATCTTGCGCGATGCATTGCTGGTTCATTTTTGAAGAACTGTTTAAACCCATTAGCCTTCAAAAAAGCGCAGGACAGATCCGGCTGGATCTGTCCGCTGCAAGAAATTAATGTGCGCCTTTTTGTTGCAACACAGCTGGTATGGTCTTAACTAAAATCTTAAAGTCCAGTCCCAAAGACCATGAGTCAATATATTCCATATCAAGCTGCATCCACTGATCAAAGTCAATGTCATTGCGCCCCGAAATCTGCCACAAGCAGGTGATACCGGGACGAACCGATAACCTTTTTCGGTAGTCATCTCCATAGCGTTCCACTTCTGTCGGCAAAGCCGGCCGCGGTCCCACAAGGCTCATATGCCCTAACAGCACGTTGACAAGTTGTGGAAGCTCGTCCAAACTTGTCTTTCGCAAAAACTTGCCCATGCGTGTAACCCGTGGATCATTGGGTACTTTAAAGACAGGCCCACTCATGACGTTGAGATGCTCAATTTGCGAACGCAACGCTTCAGCATTCGGCACCATGGTTCGAAACTTGAAGCAGGGAAATTCCCGTCCGTTGAGCCCTACGCGAGATTGAACAAAGAATACGGGACCCGTTGGATCATCGAGCTTAATCAAAATCGCGATGACCGCCATCACCGGGGACACGAGGACCAAGCTGATGGCCGACAATAACACATCCACCAAGCGCTTGGACAGTCTGCGCGCCGTTTGCGGGGACTTAACCCCATTGACGACTAAAACGGAGTTCCCATAGAAATCATACAAGGCCGATTTCGTTGCGTAGGCGCCCACCTCATCCAAAATCATGCGCACTTCCTTACCCTGCTGACGGGCCATCCCAATGGCCGCCATCATGACGTCATCGGCTACAGGCAAGGCTAAGACCACCGTATCGATAACCGTAGAATGCAGTAACTGCCGTAAGGTGTTCAAGGCTTTTTGACCCGCCTCGGCAGACCCCAAAGGAATGAGCAAACGATCTACCACGACCATGCCCGCCTGCGGAACCGTGTCCACGGTTCGTGAAAAAATGCGCACCCGCTTGGGATACCCCATCACCACAAGCCGACGTAAGTCTTTCTTGCCTACCCGCAACCGATTAATGCCGATCTTGGTCACAACGTGGATACCAAATTGCAGGGTAAAAGCGGTCAGGGGCATCAACACAAAAATCAGACGGGAGAACCACGTCGCTTTCATAAAGAAAATAAGCAGGGCCATCGCCAACGTGCTCTCGAGGTTGGACACCATAAGCATTTTCAATTCAGCTGGCAATTGATTCCATCGCCGTGAATAACCATTGAAGTTGAACTTCAGCACGAGCCAATTGAGTGCTAAGAGCACAGGTGAAAAGGAAAAATACAACGTCACGAGCTGCACGGTCGTCACATCAGGGTTGATCCACGTCAGATACACATGTACCGCCAGCAAGTAAGCCAAAAAGGCTGCCCCAGTATCAACCAGAACGGCCAGCTCATCCCATCTATTGGTCCAGTGTTTGAACACATTCACACCCCATTTTGAATACCAATATTATAGCAGGTATCATGGCGGTGAAAACCACCGAATTTTGGGAGCGAATGCTCTACTGGATCTGTAACTGAAAAGGATTGGGTGCGGAGTGGGCATTGGGAACCACCTCAATCCATGTTTGCCCCGGAACAAACCGAGCCAGCTGGCCGTTCGCATCATAATACTGCGTAGGCTGGCCCGAGCCCGCATTTTTCCATGTTCCTCGCTCGATTTTGTCTCCTAAAATTAATAATGCCGGGCCTGATCCGTGCGTTTGAATTTGAATCCATCCGGTCCCTGCCGGATCCGGAAGATATTCTTCCTTCGTATATTGAATGACAATGTTGGAGGCCACGACCGGTTGATGGCTATTCAGTCCCATGACTTGGGTATATTGATTGTCAGGACATTCCGGACACTTCACCCACCTGGTCCACCCCCGCCGTGATCCATCCCAGCGCCACTGCTCGATCGTGTTATGCGTATTCCATGTCAGGGTAATGGTCTGATCCTTCGGTGCAGCCGATCCTGGGGGCCCGCCGAACAGCCAATGAGGTGTGACAGGAGGATTGCCCCAATTTTGTTGGGCCATGGCCGCAGCTTGCGGAATCGAGACAAATAAGTTATGAGGCGCTGGCCGATTCGGCGAGCGGTATCCTAAACCGTAAGCATTGGCATCAACATCTAAGTTATGTATTTGATCTTTCTGAATGGAGACGTAGCCGGGATCGGACGCCCCAGCATGAACATAGGCAGCTTGCGGCCACCCGTGGACCCAACTCACGAAATAGGGCCGTGCTGACCTTACCGGCCCGACTTTATTGGGCTCATGGCCATAAAATAGTAGCAAGTAACGCGAGTAATAGAAAAACTCGGTATAAGCTTCATAGACCACGTCCGCTGATTCTAGTCCGTACTGAGGCCTACCATACTCGGTGTTTTCGACCATAATCGCCACCAAAGGCCCATGATCCGGTTCAGGAAGACCGGTAAGTGGGTCATCCCCTTTGGTAAATGTCGTGCGCGATGCCGCCTGCGCCTGCGGCGAAACGTGTTTGACGGGTGCCGTCGTTTTCACCGCGCCACACCCCGTCAACACGGCTGCGCCGATTGCGACAGATGCTATGTGTCTTGTTTTGACCATCATTAACCTCCGTATACCATGCGCGTCTAGTTTATGCCCGGTTCACATACAGTGTGGATAGGGAATGTGCACCGTCCCCGCCTGTCTTTCTCTCATGATACACTAAGGTGACACGCACTAGGTGCCAAATAACCCCTTTTTCAAGGAGGCTCTTTTTCATGGACGACGTCGTGATCATTGGCGCAGGGCCAGCTGGCTCTACCGCTGCTAGACTTTTAGCCCAGCAAGGATTTCATGTACAGGTCCTCGAACAATCCGCTTTTCCCCGTGTCAAACCGTGTGGAGGAGCCATTACATCTCGCGCTGTCGATTTGTTGCCTCAAGGTTTTTTCCAGCAAGTCCGCTCAGCCCCTACCCAATGGACGTTTCGCGGACGCACGGGAGCTCGCACCATTACGACCAAGACGCCTTATTGCTATACTGTCGAACGCCGCTCGTTCGATTCTTGGCTCGCTGAAAAGGCTCAAGATGCTGGTGCCCGCTTTGCCTTCGAGGAAAAGGTCACGAGCATCCACGAGGAGGACGGCTATTATACGGCCACAACCGCCCAAGGGCACAGATTTCAAGCGCCTTGGCTGATTGGAGCCGATGGCGCAAAAGGGGTCAGCGCCCGCTTTTTGGGCATTCCCCGTCCTCATCATGGAGCGGCTATTGAAGCAGAAGTGCCTGTCACTGGCGAACAATTTGCCGCGTGGCAACACCGTGTGGAAATTGATGTGACCCGCTACCCATGGGGCTATGCCTGGGTCATCCCTAAAGACGGAATCTTGAACATTGGAGTCGGGTCATTTAAAGCCGGTAAACTGCCTCCTTTAAAATCGTTAATGGGCCAGTACCTCCATCAGATTGTGCCGAATCCCCCAAAGGACGTCCCCATGCTCGCGCACCCTTTACCGTACCGAACCCGATATACGCCCTTAGCCACCACCCATGCCCTTCTCATTGGCGATGCCGCTGGCCTTATGGACAGCTTTTCCGCCGAAGGGATTTATTCGGCGTTGGCCAGCGCCCACATCGCCGCCAACACCGTTAGCCAAGCCCTTCGCCACAATATTCCCGACACATTGCCTTATGCGCACGCCATCCGGGAACAATTTTGGACGCAATTGCGGCCCGCGGTTAAAATGTCGCACTTGTTTTATCCCCTTGCCGGATTTTGGGCCGATTGGTTTGTCGGTCACACCCAGTTGTTAGAGGAATATCTACGCGTCACACAAGGGCAATCCACCTATGATGCGCTTCTACGCCAAACCGAAGCCACATTGTTGCACCAATTGCATCTGCGCCCTTTAAGCCGTTAAGGGCCACGCTCCCGCATAAAATCACAGGCCTTTAAAGGGAGAGCCTCTTGCGGAAATCGATGTCAAACAATCGTTTCGGTCACCCTTTAGCGTTGGGCTTCTTTTTCACGAAAATAATGCCATGTGGCTTCTAATCCGTCCGTCAGGGGGGTAATGGGCTCAAAACCCCATAGTTTGGCCTTGTGTTGGGATAGCAAGCTATCTGTAATGTCGCCCGGACGTTTAGCCCCCACCCGGTAACTCTGTGCCGAAACCCCTGCGGCTCTTGCCAGCATCTCAAACAACGCACGCACCGAAGTACGCGTTTGGGTGCTGACGTTGTAGACCGACACAGGCCCTGGGTCGGCGAGACGATGCAAAAACGCACGGGCCACGTCCCCTACATACACGAAATCGCGCGTTTGCTCGCCATCCCCATGGATTTCCACGGTTTCGTTACGGGCTAAAGCTTCACAAAAAACAGCGACGACGCCGCCTTCGCCTTGGGTGCGTTGCCGTGGGCCGTACACGTTGGCCAAACGAAAAATAATGGCTTGCATGTGATTGAGATCCGCAAAATGCTTGACATACTGCTCAGCCGTATATTTGGACCATCCATAAAAACTGATGGGCCAAGCAGGGCCGTCTTCTCTAAGCGGCAGTTGGTCAACGTTCCCATAGACCGCTGCCGACGATGCCGTGCGAAATTGCGACGCGCCCAATGTCTTTGCTACCGCTAGCATACGCAAGGTCCCTTCCAAATTAAGGCGCAAATCGGTTAGCGGATCGCTTTCCGACGCCGCCACGCTAATTTGCGCAGCTAAATGGATGACCGCGTCCACTGACCCCACTTGATCCACCCAAGACTCCGGCGACAAAATGTCCCCATAGACAAAGCGTGCGCCCGCAGGAACATTTTCACGCGTGCCATGACTAAGATTATCGATCACCACAACCTCATGCCCCATCTCAAGCGCCTGAACATTAATATGCGAGCCAATAAAGCCCGCACCTCCCGTTACAAGAATTCGCATCGTCTTCACTCCTATTTTGAAAACATCACCCGTTTAGGGGACAAGACGTTGGTATAAGCGATCATATTGCCGGGCGACTGTTTCCCAATTGAAGTCTTCGGCTCGAGCGCGGCCCCGTGCGGCCATTTTCTGCGCAAGGGCTGGAGTATCCAACACTTTATTAATGGTCTGCACCCACGCATCGACGTCTTGCGGAGGCACAAGCAGGCCAGAATCTCCTACCACCTCGGACACGGCCGGCGTAGACCCTGCCACCACAGGAACTCCCATAGCCAATGCTTGCGCTGGAGGCATGCCAAACCCTTCATAGGTGGAAGGAAATACGAAGAGATCAGCCGTCTGGTAAAGGGCCACGACTTCCTGCCGAGTGAGGTAGGGCGTTGTCACGACCCTTTCTTGCAAATGCAAATCGGCTATCTGATGCTGAATGGTCAGGTCCGTTTCCGCTCCAATCAATACCAATTCTCCTCCCGTATGGCGGGCAAAAACCTGTTGGCAAGCCTTAAGAAGCGTGGAGACATTTTTTCTGGGATCATAGCCGCCTATATAAAGCAGCCGTGGATGGCGCACAGGACGGTACCGGGATGACAACCGTTCCATTTGCTCAACGGGCACGGGTCGAAAAAAATCCGGGTGCACCCCATTGGGAATGACAGTAACTCGGGCGGTCAGTTCGGGGAAGAGTTCAGCAATGTCTTGGGCAGTCGCTCGCGAAATGGCCACAATCTGACTGGCATGCGGCAAGTATTTTCGAATTTGCCCAAAGTACAAGCGTTCTTTCCACCTGGCATGATAGGCGGAAAGACGGTACGGAATCACATCATGCACCGTCACGACGGTCGGTATCGACAAGGCTACTGGTGGATACATCATGTAGGGAATGTGAAGGAGATCGACATCCTGTGGCGTTTTGATAATACTCACATTTTCCCACCACAATTTTTCCCATAAAGGCCTTTTAGGACGAGACGCCAACCCAAGACATGGTTGGTCCGGCAATAACGCCTGGCCCCGGCGTCCGACTCCCACCACACCCGTTCCCAGGCGGCTTAGCCCCCATATCAGGCCTTCGACATACTCTTCCGTCCCCGTCCGGCATTGTTCAATAATGGACACGTCCATGGCAATCTTCATACCAATCGGTCAAAATCCCCTCTACGCATCGTTTCGGCTATCATACCGCATCATGAGCGCCATGGGTACTATCTACCGTCCGTCCAGCGCAGTTTGGATGATCTGCGCCATGCGCGTTTCGAAAACAGCCGGACGAAACTGCTCGGTATGCTGTCTAATGGCTTGGCTGTCCCATGTAATAGTTTCGGCCCGCCGAATGGCCGCAATGACCGCATCTATCTCCTGGCGGTCAAAAAAGACGCCTGTTTTCCCGTCAATCACGGTATCTTTAACTCCGCCTTGCCCATAAGCGATCACCGGACGACCCGCGGCTTGCATTTCCACCGGGACAATGCCAAAATCCTCTTCACCCGGAAAAATTAAGCCCTTGGCCCCCGTCATCAGAGCGGACGCCTTCTCATCATCGACCGCCCCCACAAACTCCACATGACGACTGGCCAAACGCGCTAATCGCTCTCGTTCCGGACCATCTCCGGCCACAACCAGTTTGATTCCTAACGCATTCGCGGCTTCTATCGCGAGGTCCACCCGCTTATACGCGACAAGGCGTGAGAGAACCAAATAGTAGTCCCCCGGATGGGGGGCAGGCTGAAATCGGTCAATATTGACCGGCGGAAACACAACCTCTGCGGAGCGGCGATAATGTTTGCGGATGCGCTGCTGCACGGTATGGGAATTGGCCACCAAAACATCGGCCCTGTCGGCCGACAGGCGATCCCAAAGGCGTACATAATGAAAAACGGGGCCCATCAGCCTTCGCGTCAGGCCTTTGGCTTCACGATTATGGTAATCGTGATACAAATCCCAGGCATAGCGCATCGGCGTGTGAATATAAGACACATGCACAGTCTCCGCCCGCGTCAACACGCCTTTTGCAATCGCGGCACTCGATGAAATGACCAAATCATAGCGCGATAGGTCGAATTGCTCAAACCCATACATAAGCAACGGCAAGTAGCGATTATACCAGCGCTTGGCCCGGGGCAACCGTTGAACAAACGTTGAATAAATGGTCCGTTGTTGCAAATATGGGGAGAGGCGAGAACGATCTAACACTCCCGTATAAATGGGAGCATCCGGATACATATGAGCCAAGGTCTCTAAAACACGTTCGGCTCCTCCCATCGTTACCAGCCAATCGTGGACAAGAGCCACTTTCATGATCGATGCCTTCCGTACCGTTCCCACGCCACACTCACCGCTGCCAACGCCAAAAGCAAAGGTAGAATTACTCCTTGGTCAATAAGAAAATCAACCCAGTTGTGAATCACGAAAGCCGTCATCGTTCCAAAGGCTCCGACCAAAAGCGCATACCAATAAGGAGACAAGGCGGCGGTTTTCTCCCGTACAAGGCGCACTGAAGACGCTAGCCACGACCATTCTAGCCACAGCGCAGCCACGATGCCGCCAATTCCCATATCCGCCCCCCACTCTAAATATAAATCATGGGCCATAGGCGGGATGCCCGCCAATCCCTTGGGCGGATGCTGCTGAATGAAGAGATGAAAGTTACCCAATCCTACCCCTAACAGCGGATGTTGACGAATGGCACTCAAAGCCGATTTCCAAATCAGAAGCCGTTGATCGGTATCAAAATGTCCCGCAGGATTAATCACAGCCGTAACCGTGGTTGTCAAACGTTCAAGGGTATTTTTATGAGCCCCGACATACAAAGCCGTATGACTTAAATCGGTTTTGCCCAACAAAAAGACCACGACAAACATCACAATCGGGACGAGAATACCGAACGATGCAAATCGCTTAAGAGCCTGACGTCCGCGTGTTAGGGCAATCAATACCCCCATAAAGAATACGCTGCCCGCATCCGCGACCCAAGAACCTCGCGAATAAGAGATCACGACGCCTAAAGCCGTCAAACCTAAAGCGACTTTCAGCCAGCCTTGACGCAGCGAGGGCGGACCTAATGCCACCAAAGCCGCTAATAACGGAAAGGTCTGGTCACTAAAGCCACCAAAAACATTGGGTTGCCCAAAAAATCCTGTCGCTCGAACATGGTGGCCGTCCACAATGTTATAAACGGGACCTAATTGCAGCATAAATTGATAGAGTCCGTAGAGAACCATGACGCTCACCACCACAAATAAGGCGGCTAAATACCAATTCCATATCGCGTTGTTGTCCCCATATTCCCGAAACACCGCCACCATGACAACAAAAAACTCGAGATATTCCAAGATTTTGATGACCGTTCCGAAATGGCTGAGACTACTGGCCAACGAAAGAATCGCCATGATAAAGAGAAATACCAACGGCCACCGGTACGGTTGTGGAAAGAAGCGGCGCGCCAATCCCGTTATGCCTTCAACCCAGTGGTCGCGAATTAATTTCAAGGCCATGACGATCGCCATAAAATCAGCCGCATAAAATTTGTGATGATGGAAAACAATCCCTAACGGAAACGGTGCGGCCACAATGTATAAAATGGCCGCAGCAGGCAATGAGACCCATGTCATCCAAATATAGCCCACAAAAAAAATAGCAGCTCCGATGCCCCCCCAGCGCACGGCAATCAGAGCCCCCAGTAAAGCGATTGCCAAAGACGGGAGCAGTTTCTTTGAAAAAAGCGGTTGATCACTCGACACTGCTTCGGCCTGCATGATTGGTTCCTCCCCGGTATCGTCGCCCCATTATTATCGTGCCACTTGTAAATAAACCGCACGTGTTTGCAAAGCCGTTTGGCTCCACGTATAAGACTTGATGTGCTCGAGCCCCTTCTGCGCCCAGATGTCGTGGTGCTCGGGATGCGTCCACAGTTGTTCCATGTGCGCTGCGATGTCTTCAACGCTTAAAGGATCGACAATCATCGCCGCGTTACCCGCAACTTCCGCCAACGCTCCCCGATTAGAGCATATCACGGGAGCTCCCCAGCCCATCGCTTCGAGCACTGGCAATCCAAAGCCTTCATACAAGCTCGGATACACCAAGGCAATGGCATGACGATATAAGGACGCTAAGTCGTCTTCGGAAACATAATCCAAGAATCGGACCTGTTCGGCAATCCCTAACCGACTTGGCGCTTCGAGGACAGGCTCGTAAAGCCATCCTTTTTTACCCGCAATTAACAGATCCACTTGTCCCCTTAACTTCTGCTTGTCCACTAATTGGGCAAAAGCTTCAATGACGCGTTGAAAATTTTTTCGGGGCTCAATCGTCCCCACGGCCACAAAATAGGGACGGGAATTCAAGGACATCGCAGACGGAATGCCGCGACGAATGACGCCATGCGGCACGACCGTCACTCGCTCTCTTGGCACCTTAAGAATCTCATGAAGATCATCTGCAGTCGCTTGACTCGGTACAATAATATGATCCGCAGCACGAACCGACCATGCCAGCATTCGCCTTTTCACTTGCGACTTAGCCCACGGAAACATTTGGGGATACTTATATGCCACTAAGTCATGCACCGTTGCCACACTGTGCCGAACGCGCCTGAGCACTGGCACTTGATAATCGGGAAAATGGACCACATCATAGGACGTCTGACGCAACCACTTATGCAACTGCCACTGTTCAAACATCATCCGTTCCCGACTGTGGTGAAGATTGCCTGGGGGCACCACCATCGTCCCGCCCGGAAGCACTTGGCCCGGCAAGCCAATGGCCATCACCTGATCGACCATGGCGAATTGCGCCACATAGGCCTCCACCAGCGACGCAATATACCGTCCAATACCCGCAGACTGTGGATGATACAGTAAGGCGTCGACCACGACTTGCAGCAATATCCCTCCCGTCGTCACATCCCACATTGGATTTTATCATACGTCAAGTCTGTGCATTTGTCTTACCGTATGTCCTAAACGCGGCCATCATCTGGCATCTCGTATTATTCGACATGCATTCCCCACAGATTGCAAAGTCTTGGCGCAAATAGAGGAGTTTGGCAGGAGCACGCCGTATAGATATTGCAGAGAACCTTTGACGTGTCGGCTTATGTTGTTTTGATGTTGTTTTGATGTTGTTTTGATGTTGTTTTGATGTTGTTTTGATGTTGTTTTGATGTTGTTTTGATATGGATCTTTTTAGGAGGCCTTTATAACCATGAGACAAACCCGGGCCCGGCGCCATCGCCATTCCCAGTTTTTACATCGTCGCCCCCGTAACCGAACCGCTAATCCTGCTTTAGCCTTAATTTCCTCAGCATTGCTATTCGCGAGCTTGCCCGCGGCGGCTTATGCGCAAAGTGCTGTCGTGCTCTCCAGCTATACCCTAAATGCTGGAGATACCACGATGACCTTAACAGGTCAAGACTTTGGCTCAACCGCTGCCACGGTCACCATTGACAACCAACCTGCGCCCGTTACGAGCTGGACCCCCTCGTCCATTACTGTCAGCATTCCTGCCGATGCGGGCCCTGGCCCGATTCAAGTCACAACCGCTCAAGGGATTGTCTCCAACGATTTGACATTTGCCGGCGTCAGCCGAGGATCGTATGCCCTCTCCAGCAATGGTACAGTTACTCCCTCTGGCAACGTGCCCTTTTACGGAGATCTGTCGTCCATCGGCGTATCGTCTTCCTCACCGGCCGTGCAACTCATTCCGACAGCCAATTACCAGGGATACTGGATTTTGACTCAAAACGGCCAAGTCTATGCGTTTGGCAACGCCACGCCTTTCACCTCGAACATTCCTGCTACATCCCCCGCAATTAGCATGGCGGCAACCCCTTCAGGTCAAGGCGCGTTTGTCTTAACGCAAAATGGAACGGTCTACGCCTTAGGAAATGCGCAGACGTATGGCAATGCCACAGGATCATCCCCGGTTAGCATTGCCAGTACGCCTAATGGTCTGGGTTATTGGGTTGTCAGTGCATCAGGCGTTGTCCAAAGTTTTGGTGATGCACAAAACTTTGGCAGCTTGCCGCAAACTGCTCAGCCACAAAGCACTTCCGTATCGTACCCCAATGGCACGTTACTGCGTCAAAACGGAACAAGTCCCGTTTGGGTGGTTGAAAACGGCACACTTCATCATATTCCCAATCCGACCATCCTTTTAGGCATGGGCCTGTCTTGGAGCCAAGTGCAAGTGGTTTCCTCGTTATCCGGTCTTTCGGTAGGAGCTCCATTAGTGACCCCCTACACGTCTGGGACATTGCTTCAACAAAATGGTCAAAGCGCCATTTATCTTGTGATGAACGGCATATTGCGCCATATTGCCAGCGCGTCGGTATTTACGCAAATGGGCCTTTCGTGGTCCTCTGTGGTCCATGTCAATGAAATCAGCCCCAATTGGCCAATCGGCCCCGCCCTAACGGTCCCCGTCGCGTATTACCCCTCGGGCACGTTATTAAAAGCTCAGAACAATCCTGCCGTCTACATGGTCAATAATGGGACCCTGGAACACATCATGTCAGGCTCCGTGCTTTCAGCCATGGGCTACCAATGGAGCGATATCACCGTTGTACCCACTTTACCGAATTTGCCTATCGGGCAGAATCTAACGACCCCGATGCGCGCCTTTCCCACCGGCACTTTGGTGAGACAAGCAAACGAAGCGGCCGTGTATTTGGTCCAAAACGGCACATTGCGCCATATTGTCAATCCCCAGGCGCTTTATGCCCTAGGATTTACCTTTGCTCAAGTTGTGGTCGTACCGACCCTAGAAGGGTTGCCCACCGGATCTCCCCTGGACAGCACCTCAGATCCCACGCAGGCGCCGTCTACAACCCCTGCGGCTTCAACCAATGATCCCCCCACAGTGGTCGGCTTTACCCCGACGTCTAATGGTCAAGGGTATTGGATTTTGCAATCCAATGGCGTTGTGACAACCTTTGGCAATGCCCAAAATTTTGGCGAGCCCCCGGCGGGCACACAAGCCACACAGCTTGTCGTCAGTGTGGACCAACAAGGGTACGACGTTATCACCGCCGATGGCCAAGTTTTGACATTTGGCGATGGCCCCGCGTTAAGCGTGCCTTCGTCACCCGTTTCCGTGATTGATTCACCCATGCCAGCCAATGTCCCCGCTGCCCCCTCGATTGCGCCCTCTGGCTTTTTATCCATGGGCTACGGGTTTTTTGTCGATAACTTCCCCAACGGCGTGAATAACTCATCGTACGAAGACTTGCTACAACACGGCAATTCATTGTCCGCCATTAATCCCGCCTGGTTCAACTTGGCCCAAAATGCGGATGGATCGTGGCAAATTACTAGTTGGTCAACCACAGGCCCCTATGCTGCGCCCGACATCAATGGCCTCAACAATATTCAAGTCGTCACCGCTCAGGCCCAACAAGAAGGCGTCATGGTTTTACCCTCTATTGGCAGCTATTATAATCCCGCCAATGGGCCCATTACCACGGCGGCCGACGACGCCAACCTGGTCCAACAAATCGTCTCCCTTGTGACCCAAGATGGATTTAATGGCATCACGATTGACTTCGAAAACAATGGATACGGAGGCTTAGGCGTCTCAGGGGCTTCAACCCAATACACGACCTTTATCCAACAGCTGGGTACAGCATTGCACGCCGTCAACAAACTGTTGATGGTCGCTGTCTATCCTTCGTCATATCCCAACACATTGTACAACTATCAAGCCATTGCCCCTTATGTCAATTACATCAATATGATGACCTACCCTGAAGACAACTCCAGTACGTTTCCTGGTCCCACAGCTGGGTTCCCTTGGGTTGAGTCCTTAGTCCAATCCGCCATAGCAGGCGGCGTGAATCCCCAGCAAATTATCTTGGGCCTAGCGCCTTATGGCCATGAATGGACGGTCACCAATCAAGGCGTGACCGGCGTCGGCGCTGTAAGCAACCGAGCCGTTCAAAGTCTTTTGCAGCAGCAAGGAATTTCCCCGTTATGGGATCCGACCCAAGATGAAATTGTCTTTACGGCGGGGCCGTTAGCCCAATTGCCTCCTGCAGGGTACTCGATCGCCGATGACAATCAATCCCTGCCGCAAGTGGCCAATTTGCAAAACCTATTAAATTTCGTTCTGCTCAAATATGCGATTGACAACAATCAAACGCCGCCGGCTCTCTTGCCGACTGACGGCTATTATGGGCCGCTTACCACGGCTGCAGTCACCGCTTTCCAGCAGGACTTCAATGTCCAAGGCGCCACGGCGGGCGTCTATGACACCGCCACAGCTCAAGCTTTGCAGCAGCTGATTACCCAGTGGAATATTGGCCAAGACATTTATTGGGATGAAACATCCCAGTCCATCGCTGACCGTGTGCAACTGGCCTTACAAAACAATTTAGGAGGCGTCGCCGCGTGGCGCTTACCCTTTGAAACCCCCGGCTACTGGACCGCTATCGGCCAGCTGACCCCTGTCGCCCACCTGCAGCCATAAATGGGCCCGTCATGGTATGATCGGGAAAGAACTCAATCGGTGGAAGGAATGGTGCCGTTTATGAATCCTCGAAAATCTGTCAAGTGGTCTATTCTTTTGTCATTGCCCTTGGCGCTCGCAGGGTGTGGGTTTCACCACGCCGCCAGCGCCCCCAATACGTCTCGTCCTAAGACGTTGCGCCAAACGTCACCCAGTCCGTCTCCATCCCCGTCTGCGTCGCCTAGCCCATCTCAGACGCCGTCATCACCTTCGACGTCATCATCATCATCACCCGCAACGCAGTCTGTCCAGGCCCCGCCTCCGCCAGGCGCGGGGCCCTACACGGGGTTAAAAGTCGCGGTGGTTGCGGCCGTACCAGAAGGCACGTCAACCGTATCGGGCCAGCGGCTCAATGTCTATCGCCTCACCGTAACGGTCGATAACCCAACATCAGGGATCATTGGCTTGGCGCTCGATGACTTAGCAGTTGATGCCAATGGTGCCTCTTACGCTTGGAACGATTACGTGCAGCAAGGCCTCACGGCGTCCAATTCGCTGTTTGCCTTTCCTCTCACTCCAAAGAGCCCCGCGTCAGACGTGACTCAGATTCTACCAGGTCGCCCTTTAACGGCAGAATTGACGATCCAAGCCCCTTCTGCTTCGCAATATGTTCTCGTGTGGAATGGTACGTCCACACCCACCGGGCCCCAGGCTACATTTCATTAACGCCATTCTTGGGGATGAGGAGCATTGACAATGGAAGAAAGGCTTTTAGGAAAAACCAAACAACCTGTCTCCCTGATTGGATTTGGCGCTCTAGAAGTAGGCCGCACGTGGGGATTAGGTTCGCCTCAGGACACCGAGCGACCCAACGAACAAGACGCAACGACACTGCTTCATCATGTGCTCGATTGCGGCATTACCTTAATCGACACCGCCGCCGCGTATCATGCCAGCGAGGCACGCATTGGCCAAGCGCTAACTCACCGGCGTGCGGAGTATTTTTTGGCCAGCAAATGCGGAGAGCATAACAGAGAACCCGGTACCTATTATGATTTCAGCGAAGAGGCGATTCGCACCTCGATTGACGAGTCCTTAATCCGCTTGCAAACGTCCCAAATCGATTTAATGCAAATTCATTTCGGCCCCGATCCCACCCGCGTATTACGCGAAGGATTTACGGTCAAAGCCATGCGAGATGCTCGCGAGAAAGGGCTCGTACGCTTCTTGGGCGCCTCGTGCGAACCAGATATTGTCCCTGCCATTATCTCGCTCCAAGATTTCGATGCCATCCAGTTAACCTACAACCTCTTGGACCGCCAAGCCGAAGACGCCATCAAACGCGCTGCGGATAACGAGTTGGGCGTCATGATTCGCTTTCCCTTAGCTATGGGCTTTTTAACCCCCAAACGCCACGCAATATCCCAAGACTCTCCTAAAGCGCAATGGGCGGCCCAATATTTGCAAATCGCCCATAATGACGATGCCCTCTTGATTGCGCTGGCATTGCAATTTATCGCCCGCATGCCAGAAGTCTCATCGATTCTTGTGGGAACCAAAAATCCTTTGCACTTGGATACAGCCATTCAAGCCCTGACGGTGCCGCTTCCTTCAGGCATGCTAGATGAGGCCATACGCCTTAAAGCGACGGTCTAGGCCTTCTCGCATAGGCGGTCTAGGTCAGCTAAGACGCTTTGGGCGCGGTGATCCCAGCTGTGGGCTTGATGTACTGCGTCGTAGGCATGCATGCTCAGCTCCTGCCGATATTGAGGAGACGATATGACAGCTATGAGCGCTGCGGCCAGCGCGCGAGCATTGGCTGCTGCATGAATTCCGACGCGGTAGCGCTCCACAAATCGCGCAGCTTCCGAACGATCCGTCACGACAACCGGAATACCATAAGAGAGATAGTCCATCAACTTCACGGGCCACGCTAACCGGGTATACGCCGTATCAGGTCGCGGGATCACGGCTACGGCAGCCTTTTCATACCATGGCAAAAGCGAGGGCCCTGCCGCTTCTGTCACGGTGATATACTCAGGAATCCTAGCTTGTGGCCATTCTGCACGCCGCATTATCAATGCCAACCGTGCTTCAGGGCATTGCCGATGAACGTGACCCATCGCCTCGATTAATAACTCTACCCCATCGTACGGGCCCCCAGCGCCGACATAAAGAATCCACGGGGCTGAGGAAGTCTCATGGGGTCGTAAGGAAACAGGTGTCACGGCCCCTGGTGGCAATAGACGGACTTGAGCAGATCCTTTAGGCAGCAAATCGCCCAAGCCCTGGGTGGGGACATAAAGAATGTCGGCCCAAGCCCCATACGCCCGTAAAGTCAGCCCATAGAGTAGTGCCATTATGTAGGATTTCGCACCGTGCAAGGGATAGAGATCAGGAAATTTTTGGTAATAGTCGCGCACAAATACCGCTACCGGCAGGTTTTTTTGCGCAGCATGGCGTAAAAACAGAAGGTCGCGGACCGTCGCCGTAGAACTCGCACTTTCCACGTACACGGCGTCTACCGCATTCAAGAGGTTGTGACGCCATGCTTCCGTTAACCATGGCCCACGTTGACGGCGTGTCCCTGTAATTAGCGTGACCTGAACATGCCGCGCAAAGGCCTCTGCCATTCGGTAAATGCGCACTTTGGGGGCGCGATCCAAGGCATCAAGCGGATAATGGCCCACCATCAGCAAATGCTTTATCGTCATACGTCGCTACCAGGCTCAAAACTTTTCAGCCACTTCTCCGCGATCCGTTGCCATGTATAGTGGTCTCGTACAAAGCTCCACCCGGCTTGTCCCATTGCGGTCCAAGCATCCTCAGGCATATCCGCCAGCTGCAAGACGGCTGCTGCTAACGCGTCCCCATTTTCGGGCTCGGCGACGACGCCCCCCTTAGCCCGGTGAATAAGATCAGCCATTTCCCCCTCGCCCACATAAATGACCGGCACCTGGGCCGACCATGCCGGAAAGACTTTAGAAGGCCTTGCCCCCTTAAACAACGAGTGGCGGCGCAGCGGCACCACAACAGCCCGTGCTAAACTGAAATAAGCGGGCATGTTCTCGACCGGCTGCAATGCCTCAAACCACACATTGGTCAACTGGGCTGCCTTGACCTGTTCCATTAAATGAGCTTTTACAGGGCCGTCCCCAACCAGCAAAAAGGCGATATCCGTGCGGTCCCGAAGCCGCTTGGCTGCTTCAATAATGACGTCCAAGCCTTGGGCATAGCCCATGGTCCCCGGGTAGAGAAACACCTTTTCAGTCCCCTTACCCCACCTTGCACGCAACGCGGTGGGCATCTCGACGCGTGGAAACTGCGCTAGATCCACCCCATTTGGAAAAAAGAGCACGCGCTCTGGAGGAATTTGCCCTGTTTCGCGAATGGTTTGTTGAATGCCCTCCGTGACCGCAGAGACATAGGCGGCATGAGCATACAACGACAACTCCAATCGCCTTGTTAGGCCGACAAGCCAAGGATTGCGCACCAATCCCAAGGCGACTGCCGATTCTGGCCACAAATCTGATACCGACAAGATATAAGGAACCTTAAACCAGCGTGAATACAGCCGCGCAGTCATCCCTAAAAACAACGGGGGCGATTCCACTAAAAGATAGTCGGGACGCGGCAGTTTACGCAAGCCCCCAAAACTTGTCACCACAAAGGAAAAATAATTCAGCAATCGCCACCAAAACCGTTTATTGGGGGGCACGCGCCAGATCCATGTCCGAATCACAGGAATTCCTTGCACTATTTCTTGCACGTGAAACGCAAAACGTCTGGAACCAGACGCCCCTAAATGGTGGGGCATTGCTGCCACCACCGAAACATGATGGCCTTGACGCATCAATTCATGCGCCATGGCCTGCAACCGTATGGATGCCGCTCCGGGCTCAGGCGGGTAATATTGCGTTAAAAAAATAAAGTGCCGTCCGCGCTGCGCCAATGTGTCTCCTCCGCACAATAATATTTGGTCTATTCATCATACCTGAATTAACGTCATTCTCCCATGGCTCATCCCTAAAATGCGCACGCAAAAAAGCGAGGGAGGCTCCCTCGCTCGCTTAGAGCATTGTACAAGGCTCCTCGCACCACCCTCGCGGTTACTTCGTCAGCAAATAGCCAACATAATCTAAGAGTTCTTGCGCACAGTGATCACAATAGCCCATGTCTTCAATGAGACGGCGCTTGACTTCCATCACACGATTCTTCTGTTGGTCATTCAACACTTTCGTCGACGTCGTCACTTTGACTAAATTCGCCACATCGGCAAATAGCTTCTTTTCGATCGCTTCTTTCATCTTGGGGTGTGAATCCCAACTCAGCGATTGGCCCCTGCGAGCCATGGCTCCCGATTTATTCACCATTTCCTGGCGAAAGGCGGTCGCTGCTGCGTCGCTGATCCCCAATGCCTTTTCCAAGTCTTGCAAGATCTTTTCGTTCGGCTCGACTTCTTCCCCGGTTACCGGATCTTTCACCGTCGTGTGCATAATCCGTGCCTCGGCATGCTCGAGATAGTTATCATAAAGCAATTGCGCCGCATCTTGAAATGAATCGACAAAAGCCCGCTGAATTTCATTTTTCGCAGCTTCGTCATATAACTCATGGGTCGCCTTCAACGCTTCAAGCAGATCCTGGTTCTTAACTTGAGTGATATGCTGTTCAAAGCTTTCGCGAATTGCGCGCAACATAGCTGTCGGTGTCACACACACATCTTTGTCACTCGCCATGGCGTACGACAAGGCGTCCAAAATGTGCCGCGGCGAGATGCCTTGAAATCCCTCTCCTTGCTTACGCGCAAGTTCCCGCACCCGATTGATTTCCCGCTGCTGCACATCAGGCAGTTCTTTGCCATCGTACAGCGTGAGCTTTTCTTTGACGGAGAATTTGGCATCGCGGCTTAGGCGGGTACCAACGCCAAACATCGCTGCCACTTTCAACGTATTAGGCGCAATATGCTTGCCTAAATCAGCCCCTGTCAAGTTCATCATTTTCTGGTATGTCCGCATTTCCTGACTCACGGTCAGATTATACGGCACCTTGATCAACAAGACCCGGTTATGCAAGGCCTCATACGCTTTGTTACTAACAAACCGCTCAAACTCGTTTTCGTTAGTATGCGCAATAATGGCTTCATCGGCATCAAACAGACCAAACCGTCCTACCTTGATCTTCCGCTCTTGCGCCAAAGTCAACAGCCCATGCAGGAAATCAGGCTGGGCTTTCAACATTTCAATGAACTCCATAATGCCCCGGTTCGCCGCATTAAAGGCTCCATCAAAACGGTACGCCCGAGGATCTGACTCCGAACCATAGCGAGAAATGGTCGACAGATCCATGGATCCCACCAGTTCACTGATATCTTGCACCTTGCTGTCGGAGGGGGCAAACGTGCCAATGCCAATCCGGCGGGATTCCGAAATTAAGACTCTTTTAACCGGCACTTCTTGCAAACGCCCTTGATATTCGTGATCCACCATCCACTGGCAATAGGGACAGAGGTCGCCTTCGATGCTCACCCCCGTCGCCTGCATAAATTCCCGGCGCGCCGCCTCAGGCAGCAAATGTAACGGTTCTTCCTGCTGGGGACAGAAGGAGATAGCAAATAAGGCGCCCGCATCCGTCCGCGAATATTCTTCCATGCCTTTTTTAAGAATGGCGGTAATGGTAGACTTCCCTGTGCCAGGACTTCCCATCATCAACAAGATTCGGCGACGAATGTCCATGCCGCGGGCCGCCGCGGCAAAGTACTCGACGATTTCATTTATCGTGTCATCAATCCCAAAAAGCTCTTGACTGAAAAATAGATACCGGGGTGTCTCCTGATTTTCCGGCTTTTCGACTCCATGAGACATAATCATGCGATAGATGCGGGCATGGGCGAGATCAGCGATGGAAGGAGTCTCTTGCACCTTTTGAAGGTAGTCGGCAAATGTTCCTTCCCATGTCCATGCCCCCGCCGGGGGTTGGTGCAGGCTAAGCCATCCCGTATCAAACTGTGCCATATCAATCCCTCCTTCTCCAATCCGCTTCGTTGCCGTACCAGATTTTGTGTAGGCTCGTAAGCATCACGTCGCCGCCCCACAAATAGGCAATGGCATTGAGGACGTCCTGGGTATATTCCTTGTGCAACGGCTTCTCGCCATGATACACAAGATCGAGGCGATGGTTTTGTGCATCAATCTGCTCGACAAAAATTTCTGGTGTGTCCGGCATAAAAGCCTTTTGCACGTCGCGAGCGAGATCTTGGGCCGGATAATATTCCATGCCCTTGGACGGGTCATTGGGATCGCGCGGCCGTTCTAGCGGCCAAACATTGCGGTCTTGGGCCAACTTCACGAGGTCTGGAGTAATCCATTGATTGACCCATTGCTGGTCCGTTTGGTCCTCCACAATTTGAAAACATGTCGCTAAGCCGTGCATCTCCGCAATGAGTTCCCACAAGGTCCATCCGAAATAATAGGGATTAAAGAAATGATGGCTTTGGGTCACCAACGCATGCATCCGCATAGCCTCAATATGGTCTTGTTCGTCCCAAAGGGAGAACTCTCGCGTCAACCGCACGTGCCAAAATGTCGCCCAGCCTTCGTTCATATACTTCGTTTGCGCTTGAGGCTGAAAGTAAAGCATTTCTTCGCGCAACATGCGTAATGCCATCCGTTCCTCTTCGCCTAAGTGGCCTAAATCCGCGACAATAGCCAAGACGTCCTGCGTTGCAGGCCACATCTTATATCGCGGAATATAGCTGCTGTCATCTTCCGTATCCGGTGGTTCCTCGTCGTAGAGCTGCTTGACCCAGTCAAATGAGGGAGAACGCACAGGCGAAGCTGGCGGCATGGTCTGCAATTCGGGCGCTCGGTAATAAGGGTCCACGAGTTGACTTAGGGTATGCGCCGCATCAATCAGTTTCTCCACCCGGGAAAAACTGCGTTGACGATGCAAATTTTCCAGCCACTCGGCATGTTCGCGAAACCACATGCCCACATTGGTCCTCCGAACACGGCTAAGATGCCGATTTCGTGCAAAGAAGTCCGTGTGTCCTAAGACATGACCGATCACTAAGACGTTATAGGCATCCGCGTTTTTGTCCAATAGATAGGCTAACGCCGGGTCTCCGTTAACAACCAGCTCATAAATGCGTCCCATGCCTTGCTCATCGCGCTGCTTGGCGATCCAGTACCGTTCCCCATGCGTCCAATGCCGATAACGTCCCGGCACAAAATACGAGGACAACGTATAAATGTCTTCATCGGACACCATGTGAAATTCAGTCGGCAAAGGTTGCAGCTGGTGCGTATGCACGAGCTGATCCATCTCTGCGACCCAGTCTTCAAGGGTTCCGTGGACCATTGCACTCACCTCCAGGTCCTGCAGACGGTCATCGCGTTATTGTAGACGGTTTTTCTCATCAATGACCATACGAATGGCGGGAAGAATGTGATCTTTGTGGTCAATTTTGGCCATTCTCATGGCCGGGTGAAAATGCCCTTGGTACTCGGCACTTTTGCGAAAGAGAGACCAAAGAGGGGAAACCCCTTTATGGCCTTCGACTTCAAAGTACCCCAAAATAGACGACGTCGCCAAAATCGCTTGAATCGTCTCGATTAATTCCCGGCCATAGTCGGACCAGATATCGCCATCCGAAAAGTGCAACAAATACCGGTTCCAATCATCATGGGGAAACTCGTCGTCCCATAACTGCAAGATTGTCTGATACGTGGAGAGGATTGCTGTACCGCCCGTAATTTCACGGTTGAAAAAATCCTTTTCGTCAACCGCTACAGGCGTTGTGGTATGCAAAAAATACCGTATTTCGGCGTGCTGATATTGTCTGCGAATCCATTGCACGAGCCACCACGCCGCCGACTTGGACAAATAGCGCTTCGACTCATCCATAGACCCCGAGGCATCACGCACTAAGGTAATCACGGCCGACGTAATCGGTTTGGGATAGGTTTTCCAACTTCGGTAACGCAAATCATCTTCTTGAAGGTAGTCTCGGCCTGCCTTTGCCGCCTCGTACAAGCTGCGGCGCTTGTCAATATTCGCCCACGGTCCATGGGTCGTGACATCGTCATAACGGTCTTCTTCGCCATGTAATACACCCCGAGGTTTATCTTCCAACCGCGGCAATTTGAGGTCATCCAGCAATAAGTCCATAATTTCTTCTGTGGTCAGCTCAATCCATACCACGTCTTCGCCACCATCATTGCCAGGCCCCGTTCCCTTCCCCTGGCCCTGTCCTGTCGGAGGTTGGTAGCGGAAATCCGGTTCTTCTAGCTTCCTAACCGCGATACGGATGCGCTGATCGGGAGCGCTGCCCATGACTGCCTCTTGTGTGATCAATTCCGGCAGTTTTGCCTTGATAGCTTGGTTGAGTTTACGCAAATACCACTGACGATCGAGCTCGCCTTTCTGATCATAAAGATTCATGGTCATCCCTCCGTTCACGGGAACAGAAACAGAGACCGGCAGAGTAAAGGAAAGAGGAATTTCACGAGGGAAGGTGCTACAGGTTGCTTACAGTATACCATACTATTAATAATTCCGACAGTTCGAAATCGGAATTCAGCCTCCCGCCCAAAGGTTGATTACCTGCGCTTTGGCCCCATCCTTCTAGCTGCGAGCTTCCTCCCTTTAATATATCGGAAGCGTGGCTTGTATTAGAATGCCTGTGCAAAGATAAATGTCACAACAGTGCCTGAGCCCATGCACATCGGGGCCAACACAAACATAGCGTGCAAAAAGATCTTGTTGACCGTTTTCGAAAGAAGGTGCTTGTCATGCTGACATGGTCGATGCTAGGAACAACCGCGGGCCTGGTTATTCTTGTCCATGCTATCCTCTTTTTGGTTCGCCGTCTTTGGCCCCACGCCTCCCCCACCTTGACCGCCATTTTGGCTTCAGAGGCCTTGGTCTGGATCTACGGCTTAACCACCCGTCTTGTGACCGCTCCCAACGCGCTGCTCTGGACCTGTGACGGGCTAGTCATTGCCGCCATTGCTTTAGGTGGCTTGTCTGCCATCAAAATTGAAAATCCCTCATAATGATGGATGAACCCCGCGACAAAAAAAAGTGAGAGCAGGCGCTCTCACCAGACTTCGCATGGGCTATTTCGCTTGGCGACGTAATGAGCGGACAGCGTCTGCTTTGTCGGCTCCTTTATCCTCGGGCGAAGACACCCGCGTCACCGACGAAGGTCCTAAAACGGCATGCAGTTCGTGTTGGGCCAACTGCACCAAGGCGCGCTCTCCCGCGCTTAACGCGTTCCACGATTTGGTCGACAACAACCGCTTGGCTTCTTGTCCTAACAAGATCGCTTCCACCAACCTTGGGTCCACCGCCTTCGTCTTGGACCCTGAACCGCGCAGAATGGATAAAATTGTGGCCAACAAGGCAATGCCCGCCATCACCCAAAACGCCAAGTGCAGTCCTTGAATAAAGCCTGTAACCGAAGCAGCGCGTGCCCCTTGAGGAATGCCTCGGACAGTGCCAGCAAAAATCGCCAACATCGCGGGACGAGGAATACTGCGCGTCACCAAGACTAACGAAAAGGCTATCGAAATCAACATACCGGTGTTGGTAGTTAACGACCGAATCCCAGAGGCCTCTCCACGGTGTTTGATGCCCACGGCATTCATAATGTTGCTGGAGTTAGGCGAATTAAAGAGTCCCGACCCAAAACCTGAAATCAGCATCCACAGCGCCAAGTGCCAATAAGGCGTGTCAAGACGGATGTCGAGGGCCAAACCGCCTAAGCCCACGACCGTTAATACCGTTCCTAAGGTTGTTGGCAATAACGGGCCAAAACGGTCCGACATCCAGCCTGAAATGGGCGACAAGACCAACATGCCCAAAGCCAAAGGGATGGCCAAGATTCCCGCTTTTAACGCGGTATCGCCCTTTGGTCCCTGGAAATAGAAAATTAACAAAAACAAGATGGCCATGCGGGCAATGGATAGCAAGGAAGCCGAGAGATTGCCAAATCCAAACGTCCGATTGCGAAACAGTCCTAAATGCAAAATAGGAGCAGAGGCCCTCGCTTCATTCCATAAAAACCATGGCATGAACACAATAAAAGCCCCAAATCCTACATAGACAGCGGGATCCTGCCAGCTTTTTACGGCTCCCCACGTCAAGGCAATAAGAAGGCCCGTGACCCCAATGAGGTATGTTATAACCCCCATGGTATCAAAGGTCTTGGGTTTTCCTTCTCCGCGCGCGTTGGCCCATCCCAGCACCAATAGCGCCAGAATGACCGCAATGATTCCAAATGGCACATTAAACCAAAACGTCCATTGCCACCCATAATCGGTGGTCAGCCAGCCGCCTAACACAGGACCAATAATCTGGCCCACAGCCACAACCATTACATTGATGCCCAACGCGCGGCCCAATTCTTCTTTCGGAAACGCATCCGCAACAATGGCGGCACTGTTTGCCATAAGCATGGCCCCACCAATGCCTTGAAACACACGCAACACGATTAACCATGGCGCCTGATCCACAAACCCTGCGGCCAAGGACACCACCGTAAAAATCATCATCCCCACAATGTACAAGCGCCGCCGCCCAAAGCGGTCAGCCAGGCTGCCCGCCATTAAAACCATCACTGTTTGGGCTACCATGTACGACATCATAATCCACATCGCGGATAATAAGGATATGGACAAACTACGAATAAGATCCGGCAAGGCAATAATCAAAGTGCTGAAATTCAATGCCGAAAGCAAGGCGCCCAAACTTGTGACCGCCAGTACATTGTATTTGCTTCCTCTGTTACCGGTCATACCGATCCCTCCTGGCTGCGGATATGTGCCGCCAATTCCTCCTCTAACTCCGCATACCGCGTTAGTTTCGCTTGAAGCCGCTGGCGCATTTGGGCAAGCCGATCTATGCGTTCTTCGACTCTCGCCAATTGTCCTTCAATGATGCCCGTGGCTTGTTTGACAACCGCCAACCGCTCCTGATCCGTACGAGACTGACGATACTGGCTTCTCAAGCTTTCTACCGCATCTTCTGCTTGCACGACTCCGCGCACTTCTTCTAAGGACCAGCCTAATAATTCCTTGAGCTCTTGAATATGACGGATACGCGTCACCGTTTCCGGTCCATAGACACGAAATCCGCCGTCGAGTCGCCGCAGTGGCTCGATAAGCCCTATGTCTTCGTAATATCGGAGGGTGCGTGTCGTAGTTTGACAAATCTGGGCCAGTTCCCCGATCTGCATTTCATGAGTGGGTTCCAACCCCAACACCTCCTGTTCGGCGCACTATCTTATCTATATCATACTCTAACGTTAAGGTTAATGAACACGCAAAAACACTACCGCAAGAACAATGCACCAGAGATCATGGAGGCCACAATGACCAATACTGGTGACAATTTCAGCCCCCGAATCGCAATAAACCCTACAATAAAAAACACGAGTGGCAGAATATAACGATGTTTCGGGAAGGTTCCAGGAATAAAATCCAAAATAATACTAAGCAACAAGACAATGACAATGGGCTTGACCCCGCGAATGATACCCACGACATAGGGATTAGACTTATTCGCCAGCATAAATTGATATAAGCCCAGCATCAGCAACAATGAAGGCAATATCACTCCGGCCAAGGCACTTATCACGCCCACAACCCCGCCAACCTGCCATCCAATGGATGCCGCTAACTTAGTCGCAATGGGGCCTGGCAAGGCATTGCCGATAGCCAGCATCTCTGCAAATTGGGTATTGTCCATCCAGTGATAACCATTCACGGAAATGGCTTGAATGAGTGAAATTGAACCGGGCCCGCCGCCATAGCCCAATATGCCCACTTTAAAAAATCCCCAAAACAATTGCAGCCATTTATCCATTGCCTGATATCCCTTCACTGTCTCATTTCGGCCAAAAAATGTTCACCGACCAAGATACCGTATAATGCGGTCGCTGGCTATAGTGGATTCCCACGCCGCCTGGTTAATACGCCCCTTGTCTTTTAAAGACCGAGGCAATGGTGCCGAATAAAATCCTCACGTCCAACCACAGCGTCCAGTGCTCACAATACCAGAGGTCCCACTGAAGCGTTTCCTCTAAGGTCAGATCGCCTCGTCCCATAATTTGAGCCAGCCCCGTAATCCCTGGCTGAACGTTATGACGAGCATGCGCATACGCCGGATACAGCGCCACCATTTCAGGAATTTCTGGCCTTGGTCCCACCAGGGACATGGAACCGGTCAAGACATTCCACAGCTGCGGCAATTCATCCAACGATGTGCGCCGCAACCACTTGCCAAGGCGCGTAATGCGCCAGTCCTGATGATCTTGAAATCGGTAGGTCAGCGCCTCATCAGGGCTGGGCGCCGTCCAATGGATATCCGCGCCAACTTGCATGGTACGAAATTTCCACATCTTAAATGGCTGCCCGTGGCGCCCAATACGCGTTTGGACGTAAAAAGCTGGCCCCTTTGAATCCCACCGAATCCATAACGGTGTGAGTTTTGCCAATTGTACACGTCCCAAGCTGGCTTGAATGTCAGTCATGTTATATTTAAATCCGGCGGCCTCCACGCTATACACCCATGATCCCGATTCGCCATACCGGTTCCACGCATGATGCGACATCCCGTGCAAAGACAAGACGCGGATTTTCTGGGCAAGCTCTTCATCTGGCACCACGAGTGCCCCCCCTTCGCCAGTGGTGAGGTTTTTCGTGGCATAAAAAGAAAATGAGGTCAGATTGCCAAATGTCCCCACCTTTTTCCCGTCATAGGTGCTGGCTAAAGCATGGGCCGCATCCTCAATAATGGGAAGATGATAAGTGTCACGCAAGCGGTTCAATGCCGATAGATCAACCGGATGTCCACTATAATGTACTGGCAAAATCGCTTTGGTTCGTTCGGTCAGCGCATCTTCGACCTGCGCCATATTAATGTTAGCGGTGTCCTCTTCGACGTCTACTAACACCGGCGTTGCGCCTGCATGAATAATCACATTGACAGATGCTGCAAAGGTATAAGGCGTGGTAATCACTTCGTCTCCAGGGCCAATCCCTAGTGCCAATAACGCCAAGTGCATACCTGCAGTACACGATGACAGGGCAACCACCGTAGCCCCTTGAAGATACGCCGATAAGTCCTGCTCAAATAAGTCGGTTTGCGGTCCCCGTGAAATCCAATGACTGCGCAAGGTCTCGAGTACCGCGGCTTCTTCGTCTTCTCCCAGGTCCGGCAAATTGTACGGCAAAAATTGTGCGCGCATGCTATTCCTCCTTGCGTAGTAAATCCTCGAGAATCATCGCCACGGGATCATAGGCGTGGATCGCAGGTTTTGGACGCGCCCGCTGTTCCAGAACGGCCGTAACAATGTCATGGGTCCGCCACCCGGTTAAGACCGCTTGCCCTGTTGCCACGAGCTCTCCCCACTCTGTTTCTTCACGCAAAATGTAAGTGGGGGTTCCCACGCGGCAAGCTTCGCGCTGCACGCCGCCAGAATCTGTCACAACCGCATAGGCATGCCGTTCGAGTGTAATCATCTCCTGATAGCCTACGGGGTCAACAACCATAATTGGCGGGGTTAATAAGGCGTCGAGCTGAAATTCGTGTATTTTTTGCCGTGTCCTTGGATGCATCGGCCAGAACACCGGCTTGGGTAAGGCCATAAAGGCTTGTAACAGGCTATGCAAGTGTCCGCTGTCATCCGTGTTCTGGGCGCGGTGCACGGTGGCTAAAATGTATTGCCCCGAATCTATTCCATACCGGTTAAGAACCGCAAGATTATCTGGGGTTTGGTCAACCAGGGTATCCATGACGTCTCCGGTGAGCTTGACCCCCGAGCGAATCCCTTCTTGCGCGAGATTGTGCACCGCCTGCTGCGTTGGACAATATAACCGTGTCGCGATATGGGTCATGACGTCATGGACGCGGTTGACTTCTTTCTCGACATGCGCTGGCATCGCCACGGCTATTGGTATTAGACAATCACCCAATCAGGCGCTTCCCGTTGTAAAATCGGATCGAGATCCACCAGCATCCGCCCTGTCTGAACACCGTGCGTCCCGGAGCCGGCTGTCAACGTATAATCCGGGTGAGGAATCGGAAGGTGCTCAAAGAAAACGGTCGAGAGAGTTTGATCATAATGCTGACCCGTATGAATCAACACTTCGTGGGCGACTTGCCGTAGCCTCGGTGAAACGACCGCCGCCTTAATAAACTGGGGCCTGGCGCCTACGATGGTGACCACTTTCATCATGCCTAACCACCCTGATAAAATGCCGCAATTTGTTGGACCACGTAATCGACCTCTTGATCGGTCAATTCCGGAAACATGGGCAAGGAGAGTACTTCATCTTGCGCTTGTTCGCTGCGCGGGAAGTCTCCTAGCCGGTAGCCAAGGTCTCGCAGAGCTGGCTGCAGGTGTAGCGACAAGGGATAATAGACCGTCGTACCAATACCCCGATCCTTTAGATAGGCGCTCAATCGGTCTCTGGCTTCGGCCCTTATCGTATATTGATGAAATACATGGCTAAATCCTTGGGGAACACTGGGAAGGTGAATATCGCTAACGCGCCGTTCCACAAATCCTTGACGATAGCGCTCGGCGATTTCCTGTCGCCTGGTCGTCCAGTGCGCCAAATAATTCAGCTTCACGTTTAATACGGCGGCTTGCACCGCGTCCAAACGCGAGTTGATGCCTAACCATTCATGGTGATATTTTTGGCGTGACCCATGGACGCGTAGCGACCGCAACATGGTTGCCCATTGGTCATTCGTCGTCGTCACCATTCCCGCATCTCCAAAAGCGCCTAAATTCTTCGTCGGGAAAAAGCTGAAGGCCGCCAGATCACCCACGCTCCCAGCAGGCTTATTGCGGAGTGTTGCGCCAATCGCTTGGGCCGCATCTTCAATAATCACCCCCGCATAGTGCTGGCGCAAGGCGTCAATGTCGGCCATCAGCCCAAATAAGTGGACCGGGAGCATCGCTCGGGTCCGGCGTCATTTGCGCGATGCGCTCTTCAAACGCTTGCACCCGACCAGGAGGCACCAATGTCTCCTTATGACTGCCATCGGGCCAAAAAATCCACTGTTCTTCTGGCACTTGGCGCACAACTCGTGCAGGAACGCCCATAACCAGCCGATACGCTGCGACGTCTCGCGTGACCACGGCTCCAGCTGCGATGAGGGCTTCTTGCCCCACGTGAATACCCGGCAAAATCACGGCGCCACCGCCAATGCGTGCAGCCCGGTGAATCGTCGGGCCCAATATGGCATCATGGCGCGCTTCCGTACGCGCCACATAGGGGTCATTCGTGGTGGTCACCATCGGCGCAATAAAAACGTGATCTTCCACGGTTGTGTGAGCCGTTAAATACACGGCCGTCTGCAATTTCGTATAATCTCCGATGGTGCAGTCATTTTCAACCGTCGACCGCTGTCCGACGACCACATACGCGCCCAATATACAGCGCTCGCGAATAACGGCTTGGTCCGCAATAAAACAGTCCCGTCCCAGCTTGGCTCCTCGATATAAAATCGCCTGTGCCCCAATAACCGTGCCCTCCCCAATGATTAGGGGTTCTAAGTTCCCGGTATGCAAATTGCTGGTTTTACTGCGGGCTGGGGCTTTCCCTAAAATTGCCCCATCGCCTATCACCACGTTGTCTCCAATCACCACGTCTTTATGCACGATGACATGATGACCTAATGTCACATTCTGGCCAATGCGTGCCCCTTCTTCAATGACACAATGCAGGCCTTGTTGATGGTTTGTCATGAGTCAACTCCTTGCGATTTCATCCATCTTGACTACTCGCCCCTCGCGTCCGGAGCGCATGAGTCCTTCAATGACCTGGATGCTGGGCAGCGCCGTGGCGGCATCCAACCGAGCCGGCGTCTGACGGACAATCGCTTCGGCAAAATCCTGCAATGCGTCATGATGACTTTGCCAGCTAGGTCGGGAAGGCAGGTCCAAGATGGCTTGACGCACAGCCGCTTCGTCATCCGTCCCGACCCGCCATGTTGCGATTTGCTGAACAGTTGGGCCAATCATCACGACGCCTTGGTCACCGACCACCGTAATGCGCTCTTCTAAATTGGTTTGCGGTACACACGTCGTGGCAACAACCGACGCCAAGGCCCCCGACACAAACCGCAAGCTGCCAGCTACCGTATCTTCCGCTTCGATAGCATGTGTCAACGTCGCGGTATGGGCAAAAACCTCATCAACGGGCCCCATCACTTGTAACAGCACATCCAAGGCATGAATCGCTTGATTAAACAAAACGCCTCCATCCATGGCAAAGGTGCCCCGCCAAGGTGCCTCGTCATAATACGACTGGGGACGGGCCCACCGAACGGCCACGCCGCCGTTCACCACTCGTCCCAGCCGTCCTTCTTGATGAGCGGCCAATAATTTGCTGACCGTGGGTAACATGCGATTAAACTGGGTCACGACAACGACCACGCCGCGCTGACGTCCATAGTCAACAATAGCTTGTGCATCGTGTACGCATCGTGGTCAACGACAATCCAGGGCAAGTGGCTCGATCGTGATATTGCACGACCGCCCCTTGCTGCTCAAGCAGTTCGAAAATCTTAAGAGCTGGCGATTCGCGTTCATCATTGATGTCCTTTTTATACGCCACGCCTAACAAAAGAATACGGGAGCCGTTCACCGCCTTTTTTTGTCCATTCATCGCGCGCACCACTTTGTCGACCACAAAGTAGGGCATGCGTAAATTGATCTCGCCTGCCAACTCAATAAAGCGCGTCGGGAAATCGTATTCGCGGGCTTTCCAGCTAAGGTAGAAGGGATCTAAGGGAATGCAGTGTCCGCCCACACCAGGACCCGGTTGAAAGATTTGAATACCAAAGGGTTTGGTCCCCGCCGCTTGCAACACTTCCCATACGTCAAGATTCATCCGGTCACATAGAAGGGCCAACTCATTAACCAAAGCTATATTGACCGCGCGGTAGGTGTTCTCGAAAACCTTAGACATTTCTGCCACGCGTGGGGAGGACACCGGAATCACGTGCGATATCGACTGTTGATATAACAGTGTCGCCGCTTGCCGACACTTTTCCGTGACCCCGCCCACAAGTTTAGGTGTATTGCCCGTCTTATACACCGCGTCCCCAGGATTGACACGTTCTGGAGAAAAAGCCAGAAAAAATTCATCCCCTACGCGTAAGCCGCTGGTTTCTAAAATAGGCTCAAGAACCTCTTCTGTTGTCCCCGGGTAGGTCGTGCTTTCCAGTGCAATCAATTGGCCTGGTCTCATAATACGGCGAACTTTTTCAGCTACCGCTAGAATATAGGAAAGGTCGGGCTCCTTATTCGTCGTCAAGGGTGTCGGAACACAGATAATGATGACATCGGCTTCTGTCAGGCGCTCATAATCCCCAGTCGCCTGCAGCTTGCCCGACGCAGTGAGGCTTCGCAAGAGATCCGAATCCACATCAGGAATATAATTGTCCCCCTTGTTGACTCGATCGACCTTGCTTAAATTGTCATCGAGTCCGATGACAAAAAAGCCTGCCGCCGCGTGCTCCACGGCCAAGGGAAGACCCACGTAGCCGAGGCCCACAACTCCCACCACCGCGGTGCGCGTGGCCAAGCGCTCCATTAACTGCTCAAAATAGGTTGTCTGCGCGTTTTCAGTGAGCACGGGCTTCTCCTCCTGTCGTCGACAATCCCATCCCCGGCAGCGCTGCCACATTGCTGTTTTGGGGCTGGTATTCGGGGACAATTTCTTTCAACAGCCGTCGAATTCGCGGTTCATCCGCTCTGCGCCCCGCCTCGACCAATTCTTCTAGCAGTGGCAGGAGGCGGCGTGCATTGGGGACGTCCCCTGTATGGATAAAAATCCGAGAATTTTTGGTCGCTTTGGTTTGATCTTCTGGCGTTAAGGGCTCTTCATATAGTTTTTCGCCCGGACGCAAACCCGTGAAGACAATATCCACATCCACCCCGGGCGTGAGGCCTGATAGCCGAATTAGATTTGTGGCCAAGTCCATAATTTTTATCGGTTCACCCATATCGAGCACAAACGTTTCGCCGCCCTTGCCCATAGCACCTGCCTGCACAACCAATTGGCAGGCTTCGGCAACGGTCATAAAGTACCGCACCATGTCGGGGTGAGTCACCGTCAGCGGTCCCCCTTGTGCAATTTGTCGTTGGAAGGTGGGCAAGACACTACCGCGCGAGCCCAAGACATTGCCAAAGCGCACCGTAACGAATCGCATATGCGTATTTTGAGCGTAAATAGCCCCGAGGATTTCTCCGATACGTTTGGTAGTCCCATAGACACTAGTAGGATTCACGGCCTTGTCCGTGGATATAAACACAAAGCGCTCGACATGCATCTTTTGAGCCATATCAAGGAAACCCCACAACCCTTCAACATTGTTGCGAATCGCCTCGGGAGGTTGGATTTCCATTAATGGCACATGTTTGTGAGCCGCGGCATGAAAGATAACTTCTGGACGATTCTGTTCCATAACGTGTTGTATACGGCCTAAATCGCGCAAGTCAGCCACCACTGGCGCTACCCGCATCTCCGGATAGCTGGCCCGCATTTCCTGTTCAATATCAAAAATTGACGTTTCATCAAGACCCAACAGCACAAGACAACGGGGATTAAAACGCGCCACTTGCCGGCAGAGTTCGGATCCAATCGTGCCCCCAGCCCCCGTTACCATCACCGTGCGATTCGTAATATATCCCGCGATCTCAGCCAAATCAACGAGCATCGCGCGAACCCGCATATTGCCACATCCGATGATAAATGCGTGTGACCCACAACAAAAGAATTGTCGTAAGGGTAAAATAAATGGCAATATGTTGGTAAGGTTGGAGATACTGGCGTGGAATATAGGGAACATCAAACCGCAAATACAAGGCTAGGTACACCGAAGCGTTAATCATAATCGCATCAATAACCATGGCCAAGACAATCTTGAAATACATACGGAATCGCGGAGCCATAGATTCCCCTCTTTCATAAATGGCACCTGGCGATAGGCCAGCAAGACATTGTACGCGCCAAAATTATAACACGTTTATTCAAGGCACAGGGGCGAGAACCACATCCGATATTCAGTCATTCGACGGAATTCACTAGACAAAAGCCTTTTCATTCATTTATAGTAACGCCCGCACGGTCACAAACGTTTATTATACAGGTGATCAATTGATGGCCAATAAGGTGTTTCCTTTAACGCGAATCCGGCGGCGTGAGGAGATGGCGGATGGGGGATTTACGTGGCGATACGAGTAAATGTTTCTGCCGATACACAATGGCTGCGAGTCGCTGTTCAAGACCCTAACTCAGGTCAAGAACGCTGGGTTCAAATTGACAGAGCCGCTCTTAACCTAATTATGCAGGAGGATCCCCGTCCTCCCGAAATTATCCTCGATGTGGTGGCTGAGCGTGCAATGAAGCGCATGCCCGTAGCCAACAGCGAGGACGGGGCCCGCGTTATTACCCCCCACAATCTTGAATTAGTCTGGCCCAAATAAGAAAAGAGCGCTTCTGCGCTCTTTTCTTTTAGGTTGTCGCCCGTAAGATCTCTTTTAGTTGTGCCGCATCTAACGTTTCTCGGTCGATCAATTCAATCGCAATGCGGTTTAAGGTGATGCGGTGCTGCAATAGTAACGATTTAGCGCGCTCATATTGCTGCATGACGATATGCCGAATCGCTTGGTCAATTTTTGAGGCCACTTCTTCCGAGTAATTACGCTGGCGCATCAAGTCTCGTCCGAGGAAGACTTGATCTTGGCGCGTACCATAAGTCATCGGACCTAGTTCCTCGGACATCCCAAACTCAGTAATCATTTGTTTGACCATCTTGGTTGACTTCTCCAGGTCATCGGACGCCCCCGTAGAAATCTCGCCAAACACAATTTGCTCTGCAGCGCGCCCACCTAAAGACATCGCCACTTTATCCAAGATCTGCTCTTTGGTAATCAGATAACGGTCTTCTTCTGGCATAGGCATGGTATAGCCCATGGCCATGCCCCGAGGGATAATCGTCACCTTATTAATCGGATCCCCGTGCGGCACCAACATTCCCACAAGCGTGTGACCCCCCTCATGGAACGCCACTACACGCTTTTCGAATTCAGACAACACGCGAGTCTTTTTCTGCGGGCCCGCCATCACACGCTCTGAAGCTTCTTCAAAGTTTTGCATCGTAATCTTCTTCCGCCGTTCCCGAGCAGCCAAGAGTGCAGCCTCATTAGCCAAGTTCGCTAGATCGGCCCCCGTGAAACCTGGCGTTCTCCGTGCAATCACGTCTAAATCCACATCAGAATCCAAGGGCTTGTTTTCCACATGGACTTCGAGAATCTTCCGTCGTCCTTTTTGGTCGGGCCGCGGCACCATAATTTGACGATCAAACCGGCCCGGGCGTAATAATGCCGGATCGAGAACGTCCGGACGGTTGGTGGCGGCCATCACAATAACGCCTTCGTTGACCCCAAAACCATCCATTTCCACCAGCAACTGGTTTAGAGTCTGTTCACGCTCATCATTGCCTCCGCCGTATCCCGCTCCACGCATGCGGCCCACCGCATCCAACTCATCAATAAACAAAATACAGGGCGAATTTTTCTTAGCTTGTTCAAAGAGATCGCGAACCCGAGATGCCCCCACACCGACGAACATCTCAACAAATCCTGACCCACTTTCCGAAAAGAATGGAACCCCCGCTTCTCCTGCCACCGCACGCGCAAGAAGCGTTTTACCGGTACCAGGCGAGCCAAAGAGCAAAACGCCTTTCGGTATGCGTGCGCCCATGTCCATGTACCGCTTAGGATTTTTCAGAAAGTCAACAATCTCTTCCAACTCTTGTTTTTCTTCATCGACACCTGCGACGTCTGCAAAGGTGACCTTGGGCAAGTTATCCGCCTGCAAATGGGCTTGAGTCTTGCCAAAGGACATCATCCGGTTGCCGCCCTGACTTTGCCGGAAAAAGAAAAACACAAATCCAATGACAATCAGCACCGGCAAAAAGTCACCGATTAAGCCGACCCACATCGCCGAACTGGACGGTTTGGTGACCGTGACGTTCGCACCATTAGCATATAATTGAGTACTCAGAGCACTGGTATCGCCAGGCGCATACACCGTTTCATAATGCTGCCCTTGCGCATTGGTCCAAGTCACCACATGCTGCGAAGAATTCACGTCGGCCGTCTTCACTTGATGCTTAAGGGTGGCGCTAATCAGTGAACTATACGCTTGTTCCTGGACAGGCGCGGTACGGGCGTTAAGTATGTCCATCAGGGTGGAAATAAACAAAACAACCAGGACAATCGTAATGACGCCTCGAAACCACCGGTTTTGCATCGGATCCCCTCCGCATTTTGCAAATTACTCGTCTTGTATATCCTCCACAGGGGAACGCCCCTTAATAACGCGGAGGTTTACCGCCTTTTACACCAAATCGCTGCGGGCTCCACGGGAAAAAGCGGCAAACTCTGTGATTCCCAATGTTCAACCGCCATCTTCGAAAAAAGAGTCCGTGACGGAAAAATTTTGCCCGATATATTACAATAGCACTTTTCTCATCCCCTGTGCTATAGGTTTCGTTGCTTGGGCTATTTTTACTCCTCTGCGGGCATACTGAGGGTAATTGTTCCACTAGAGAGGAGAGCGTGAAGGTGATGGTATGGAAAGCCCGCATTCCCTGGCTTATCTTATCGGCGTTGTGGTTGGAATCCGCTTTATTTCGGCCGTATCTAATCGCGAAAGTTCCTTTATTTCCTTTCTTTTATAGTCTTCCCGCTTTTTGGGCCGCATGGCTTCCCCCCCTCCTTGCGGTCTGGATGATGTTGGCGTTAAGGCGAATATTTCCTAAAAAATCATGGTTGCCCATTGCTATGAGTCTACCGCCTGCGCTTTATGTGGTGGCCGACGCCATTTTGTTCCTCATGCATGCCAATGCGCAAGCGCCTCAGCTCGATCTCCGTCTTCCTGCAGCATTTGGAGTTCTTGTTGCGTTCGTCTTAGCCGTAATCCCTCCTGCAACGCAAAAGACCCGCTTTCGCGGATCATGGTTGGCCGTCGTCGCGACTGCCGGTCTTATGCTGTCATTTTGGGGTAATCCCTATTGGGGAGGCGCCATGGCTCTGATTTTAGGGGCACTGGCTCTGATGCGCCATTATCGCCCCTTATCCCATCCCTCACCCAATTCGGGAGGTAACCCTCCCCCTAATAACCCAACGGAAGGGGTTTAAAAATACCCTACCATTGACTATACATCGCATAGAGACTCTCAATATTATCCACGTAGCCGACTGTATACGGCAACACGCGGTCCCCGCCTGCCTGCACAGCGCCAGGTCCTGCATTGTAAGCCGACAATGCCACAGAAAGATTGCCGCCAAACATGTTCAGCATCTCCCTTAAATAAAGGCACCCGGCTAAAAGATTCTCTTCAGGATTATAGAGCTCTGACGGTGAAATGCCTAAGACGGCTGCAGTGCCTGGTTCTAATTGCATGAGCCCAATTGCTCCAGCAGAACTGACCGCATTCGCGTTACCCCCTGATTCTTCCGTAATCACCGCAATGACAAGGGCTGGAGGCAAATTCTCCTGTTGGGCAATCGGTGTGACAAGAGGAAGCATCGCGTTATACAAGGCGCGTTGCGATAAGTTGCCTTGATTGAACTGAGATAGCAATGATTGAATCTGGGAAGCAATTTCACTAATGCGATTGCCCAGAGCCGCCATATTTTGTGACAGTTGCTGCTGTTGATTTTGCAACTGCGTTTCGGTTTGTCGCCGTACCGCGATGGTGCTGGCCGCACTTTGCGCGTCAGATACGGCTTGATTATGTAGTGCCAAGGCTTGGCTTTCTTGACTCGCTAACAAATTGCGTTCTTGTTGGAGGAGCGACTGATGCGCGCTTAAAGATGCCTGCGCGGCCGACAATAATTGCGCCTCTGCTTTCAAGCTTTCTTTTTCCTTGGTCTCTTGGGCTTCTTCAGCTTTAATCACATTCACTTCACTGGCCGCTTGTCCCGCGACTTGGCCCAATAAATCCAATCGGCTGACAAAATCATTGAAAGAATTGGCTCCTAGGAGCACGTCCAAATATCCAATAGACCCTCGTTCTTCAATCAGCTGCAGTTGTCCGCTTAATAGCTTACTTTCCTGGATAAGGCTATTTTGGGTCTGGGCAACCAGTGCCTTGGTTTTTTGATAATTGGCTTGCGTGGCATTCAATTCATTTTCTGTCGCACTCAATTGGGCTTGTGTGCTGGCTAATAGAGCGGCGGTTTTTTGCATTTGCGCATTCGTTACCGCTAATTGTTGATTTGTCGACCCTATCTGATTTTGGGCTTGAGCTAATTTTTGGTTCAAAGAGCTAATTTGATTCGTTGCCTCTTTCAACTCCGGACAGGACCCAAAACCGCCGGCGCTTTAGCAAAAGCCTTAGGAATCCGGGCCACCTCGCTGACCCGCCTAACCCAAGGGCTCGAAGCGCTACACTGGACAAAACGACGAAGTGACGTGCATGATCGCCGTCTGGTGGTCATTTCTTTGACACAAAAGGGACAAGAAATGCTGGCCGACCTCGACTTCTTTATCCATAGCAGCGCGGCACAGGCCATCGCCAGACTTCAACCCGCGGAACGGCAGGATTTTATTCACATTCTAATGCGCTACCTGGATTACGAAGCTGCGATCCGGCACGCGTGCGATTAACGCTAAGCCTGTTGGACTCTTTGACGGAGGTGGTGTAACGCACCCACTGCACGGAAGGCGCACCTTGGCAATGACATGCCAACGTCTGCACTTCCGGGCGGTTGCAGGCTCCATCCTGAAGAAGGCTTGAGCCTGCAACGGCGTAAACGTTCCTATAACGGGCCAGCCGGTTCTTTACCCCGGCGTAAGATATCATCGAATGCATCGGCGCCTTCAATGAATGATACGAATGTGTCGCAGTCACTAAACAATGAGCCAAGCCTTTTGGTGCAACTCCCGGCTTGGCTCATTGTTTAGGCAAAGCGCAAAGCGAAACTCTTGACCCCCCCTTGCCGTCGAAGGTAATCTCATCGTCAAGGACTGGCGTTTTCCCTGTTTGACCTCCCTATGCACTTCCGCCTGCCTGACCCGTCCGTTAGAGACTGGGATTGCAACGCAATCACCTGGTACCCGTCACCGAGCTTATAACCAAAAGATTCCACATCTACGAAGAAGCCACCGCGGTTCATCACCAAAGTATTCAGCGCTTTACGGTCCTCAGAAAATTCTGGTACCACAACGCACTATCTTTAAAGATGCGCTCTTGGGTTGCATAGTCAACGTACAATAAGCCAAAGCGTTTAGAATACCCAAAGGCCCACTCAAAATTATCCATAAGGGACCACACGTAATATCCTTGGACATCGGCCCCTTGTTTCATCGCTTCAGCCACCGCGGCAATATGCGATTCTAAGTAACGGATGCGCGCGGAATCGTGAACGCGCCCCTCAGACACCACGTCATCATAGGCCGCGCCGTTTTCCGTAATTATAAGAGGCACCGGGCCGTATTCGTGGGTTAGGCGCATCAACAGGTCGGTTAACCCCTGAGGCATCAAAGGCCATCCCATCGCCGTCACCGGCCCTTGAGGCGGAACGATGCGCGCGGGCCAGAGCTTGTCCGTCACAGCCTCAACCACTTGTGAAAAATAATAGTTAATCCCTAAAAAATCCAACGGCTGGGCAATGATACGCATATCGCGCGGCCCCATCTCAGGCATTTTGCCGAATAGAATTTCCAGCTCCTGAGGATAAGTTCCTCGAAACAAGGGATCTAAGTACCAACGGTTTGAAAACACATCTTGCAAATGCGCCGCTGCCTGATTTGGTGCCTGCTCGTTCTTGGCATAGGCCGGAGTCAAATTTAAGGTAATCCCAACTTGCGCCTTAGGCCTTGCAGCCCGGATAGCTTGCGACGCCAATCCATGGGACAGCAGCACATGGTGGGCTGCTTGCAACGCCTGTTCGGGATCACGCACTCCTGGCGCATGTTCCCCCAGCAAATGCCCTAAAACAGCGGTGCACCACGGCTCATTATGGGTAATCCAGATCGGAATACGGTCTCCCAAACGTTCGGCCAAAAATCCTGCATAGTCTGCAAATATCTCAGCCGTCCCGCGCTGAGTCCACCCCCCCTGAGCTTGCAAGGCACTGGGCAAATCCCAATGATATAAGGTAAGCGCGGGTGTAATGCCTCGGTCCAGCAAGGTGTCTACCAAACGGTCATAAAACGCCAGACCTGACGGATTGACAGTCCGCAGATGGCCTTGGGGAAACACGCGAGACCATGAGACTGAAAAGCGGTAATGGGACACGCCCACCTGAGCTAACAAGTCAACGTCTTGGACCATCCGGTGATAGTGGTCGCAAGCGATATCGCCCGTATCGTTGTGATAGGTCTTACCAGGTGTGTGCGAAAAGTCATCCCAAATGGAAGGGCCCCTGCCATCTTCTTGGGCGGCGCCTTCTATTTGATAGGCAGCGGTCGCCGCTCCCCACTGAAACGTAGGCGGAAACACCTTGCTCGCGTCTAACCCCATCATCGCTGTTCGTCCTTTCATTCTAGCTCACCGTGCTCCAGCGGCTGCGAATTTGTTCCATCGTCCAAAGCGTCGGCCACGCCACATCCCGTACCAACTGGATAGGCTCACTGACTCCTTGCATCACGGCATGGACATGGCGGATCATATCCGTAAAAGGTTTTTGTCCCTGCATGGTATATTCTTTGACAACACGCTGCGCCGTGCGAATTTCCACGGCATCGCGAGCAGACGGATGATACGTATTTGACAAACGAATTTCGCCTTCTGAACCAATGATTCGCGTTTGCGTGTCGTAGCGCCGAACAAAAGACACATTCATGATTAACTGCTGCATGCCAGCATAACGCAAAACGGCCCAAACCGACTCATCAACTTCCTGAGGCACATGCGCACGCGCCCACACATCCCCAGGCAAGTCTTTCAGCAACAAGGACGTGACATGAACAGGATAACAACCTAGATCATTCAACGCACCTCCTTGAAAAGCTTTAAACCACCGTGCATCCCCAGGCCGCCCCAAAACCGTATTAAAGGTCCCGTGGATTTCTACATGATCCCCAATAGCCCCTTCCCATACCAATTGCTGCACCCGCAACCATTGTGGTTGAAACTGAAAGGCATACGCTTCCCACAACAATGCGTGCGTCCGCTGTGCTTCCTTGATCAAGGCTTCTGCCTCGGACCACGACCCACTTAAGGGTTTTTCACACACGACCGGCTTGCCCGTTTTTAGCGCCTTCATCGTCCATTCATAGTGAGCATGATTAGGTAAGGGAATATAAATCGCGTCGACTTCGTCACTTTCCAAAATGGCATGGTAATCACCCGCAGCTTTTACAACCCCGTTTTGCGCTGCAAATTGGCGCGCTTTTTCCATATCACGCGATGCCACCAGCCACGCTTCACCGCCCCCGGCTTCCTGTAAGGCGGGGAGAAACCCACCTCGCGCAATATCAGCCGTGCCCATAATGCCCCAACGAATCATGATCTCGCCTACTTTCTCGTTCTCCTATTCTTTGGGCATTCTATCACCTTGTTCCACCAAGTGGCACCCAGTGTTAGGACAAACGCAGCGGTTTGCTCGCCTGATAGGCCAGCAACCCGGCCCCCAGCAATATAAACGCCAACAAACCCCAAGCGGGCCGAAAATGGTGAGTACTGTCAATAACAGCTCCGAGTATAGGCGGGAAAAAGGCCGATCCTAAAAACACCACCGTCCCGACAAATCCCATTGCCATACCTGCCTGCTCAGGGAGCACCGTTTCTGCCGCCCACGTTAAAGACAACGCATTCCAGCCAATAGCCCCCATCCCCATCAAAAACCAAACAAGACAAATCCACCCAAAACCGATATGCTGCGGGAGGAATACGACAAAGCCCACCATAATAAAAGCTAAAAGAGCAATCTGACTGATCGTCCGCGGACGGTTAGCCCCAGTCCGGTCACTATAGGCCCCAAAAACAATACGCCCAATGCCTCCGCCAATTTGCGCCAAGGCTAGAGCAAATCCCGCCTGAGATAACGTAAAATGGCGAAACCGATGCAAATACTCTAAAGTAAACGTAATAAGAAAGTATTGGCCGGCTACCATCAAAACGGACACGGTAGCCGGTGTCCATAAAGACCGAGGCAGTTTGCTCTGCACCTTGGGTACAGCCGCTGGCGCCTTAACAGATGGTTCGATGACACTCGAAAAAATCCAGCCCACCACAAAGAGTTCCACAGCAAACAATCCGTAGACCGCATTGAGCCCCTCATGCAGCGCTAAAACGGGCAAAATCATGGCGGCCAGTGCCGCCCCTAAAGGCACACCCGTTTGCCGAATCCCCATGGGCATACCCCGAGCACGATTTTGAAAGGCGGTGAAGACCGCCTTTGTCCCCGCCATGGGCACAGCGGCCAAACTGATACCCAGCAGGAAGAACATGCCTAAAAGGCTGTCAAAACCTCGTATCTGTGTTAAAAGAGCTGCAAGCACCGCCATAACCACTGCGCCCCAGCGCAAAAGCCGGCGGGGTCCCCATCGATCGGCTAACATGCCCATAAAGACCATGCTCGCCATCATGCCTAAGCTCATCGAGGTCGTGACCAGACCAATTTCCGCGAAGTCCAAATGATACCGCACGGCAAAAAGAAATCCCATCACGATGATTCCCTGTTGCACAAAAGACATCCCGGTTTGAGACAATGTCGCCCAAGTTAGATACCATGCGGGCTTGACTTTCGCATGAAATCCTTCGGCCGCAAACAAGCGCTGCATGTTTGTCACCACTTTGCCTAAAATTACCGCGCATGTCCCCACATTTCCGGCGTACATTGTGGTGACAGGCACCCAATGTACCCACTACCGATTTAAGAAAGAAGGCGGCACATTATGAAGCATACATCAGATCTTTGGCCGCGCGCGCTATTGGCAGGCGTGATAAGCACGACCGTCTTTACTGCTCTTCTGACCCTAGCCCCCGTAGCAGGATCCCCCACCTTGAATGTCGCACTATGGGACGGTACTTTGATCACCTTGAACTTACGCCTAGCCGCGGTCCTGGGCTACATCCTAGAAATTTTGGGAGCCACTCTCGTCGCTTATGAATACCAGAAGTGGCTTTCTCCGCGCCTCAAAGGATCGCCATGGAGCAAAGGCATGGCACTTGGTGGGGCATTATGGATCTTTTGGATGATTATCGGTTTACCGCTCTTTGATCTTGTAAGCCCTCTGGTCAACAACGGGCTCATGCTGGCCCCAGGCATTTTTGCCTCAAATTTTGGAGCTACGAGCTCCTTATTCTTTCTTTTAAGTCTTCTCGCCTTTGGTTTGGCCATTAGTTGGCTGGCCGATACGCCGGTAGGGTACCGCTCTTACCGTTAAGGAGCTCGGCTAAACCGGGCTCCTTGTTATGCCTCATGGCGATCATTGCTAAGGACAATGTCAAATTGTCCCGCTGTCGCTACAGGACGGGTGAGCGTCCAAAAACGAAACACGGGCCCGGCTTGCAAACTACGCAAAAACCTCTCGGCTTTGAGAATGGCCCCTGTGTGAAAATCACGTGGTGAAAACAAATAGCCTCGCGCCGTCCCACTATGCGCTGTCACCACACCCCATTGCTGCTGATGGGCTTGTTCAATCACCACGCCCAATAGCCGATCTTCCGGATTCCGTTCCCACTGCACCTCTGCGGAGATTAATCCCGCTTGTCCCATTTGCGAAACCAGCCGTGCATGCGCGGCTTCCCGTGCGATTTTTAACGCCTGCGCTAAGCGTTGTTGCTGATGGGCGGTGTAGGATTCGCGCATTCGGTGATGTAATGCCGTGTTTACCCGTCCGGGTCCGATAAGTCCGACAATCACGGCGTAAGGCGCCATCGGCCATTTTTCCAGTAAGATGCCTTTGACGGGATCAAAGACCACCATATGCGGATACATCACCCCATCCGACGGCTCGATCTGTGCGGCCAAACGCGCCATCGTCGATGGCAACAGACTGCGGTCATATGCCGCTGCAACAGCGCGCATGCTGGCAACAATGTCGGCGGAACTCGACGCCATGCCTTTACCTATGGGTATAACCGAAGAGATGCTTAGAATGCCTCCCGGTTTTTTCAAGGCTTGGCAAGCCAACAGGGCTGCCTTTTGCGCTTTCTTACGATGCCTCGGATAGACCACAACCTCAGAATTCTCACCCGGAATAAATTTGGCCCGGGTTCCCCACCGGATCGGTATCGTTACCAGGAATGGAGTCTGATCAATAACACCCTGCACCAGTTCGCCAAATGTTCCGGAAGAAAATCCCCAGCCAGCCTGCTTCATGGGGGCCCCCTCCTTGAAACTTGTTAATCATTGTACCATGCCTGCTACGACTGGGGACGTTCTGTTGCCGGGTTCCAGTAGATGAAGTATAAAGGGAGGCCTTTGGCCTATTATGTGCTCGGTGCGAGAGACGGCTCATTGCCCCAGGCATTTAGCAAAGTGTTAATCACGCTCGTCTCGCCTTCAACAATGACCTCCGTTTTACGCACAAGAAATGCTGCTTCCTCCATATTGTCGGGCAGCGCTCCTAAAAAGACCGTAAGCGCCCCCACATTCGCTGTCGTTGCAGTTAAGTCCTTATCCGGCAATCCGACCAAAGCGTGGACCTGCGCCTTCTCGGTAATAACCACCGGATTGGCATCTTGTGCGGTGAAACTCATTATCACCACCCGTTGACCTTGGGCATTGGTGCCAATATTGATGGCGTTGAGCGTCATATCAGCATTAGCCGGAGGCAGGGCAATAGGGAAGTCGACCGCACTTTTAGCGGCATTTAACGCAGTGCCTACCTGCGACAGGGCCACATCGGAGGTGACGCCCGCAGGAGGCACAAACGAATACGTCCCCGCTGCCACGGATGGATTCACTTGAAAATGGGAAAAATTTTCCGTAATCTGCGTCGAGCCCCACTTGGCCTGCCATTGAGTCAAGACATTAGTTTTTGTATTATAGGTCACGCGCATTTGTGCTGAATTGCTCGAGGTCGGAAAATTGACGGTCATCTGCAACGTGACGAGATTATGTTTGATGGCAGCCGCTGTGACATGTGCCTCCCGAAGTAGCGAAGGCATCTGGGCCACGACTCCCAAAGGCGCGTCGGCTGCGGGCAAACTGGGCAATACCGTATAATGGTGAGTGCTTTGCGGGTACCATATGGTTTCATGTTCATTGACATAAAAATCCATAGGCGTAGGCTTTGATAGAAAGACAACGTATTGCCCATGAGATAAATCACTGGTAACCTGATATTCCAAGGCTTTGGCGGGATGGTGATCGACCACGAATGATTGCCGGACGCGACCGCCCCATTTTGCAAGACAAACTCGACGCCTTAGGTTTTGGCTATTTCATTCCCTTTTTCTTTGTGACGGTCGGTTCCAACCTCAATTTACGCCCTGCGTTGTCCTCCAACCATATCTGGATCCTTACCGCTATCTTCTTAGGCGGCGTCGCAGCGATTAGCGCCGGAGCGGCCTGGTTGCTGACGCGGATTTTTCCTCGCTCCCGAGCTTTTGCCATGGCAACACTCTTAGCAACAAGACTCTCTGTGACCGTGGCCGGCTCGCTCATCTTATACCAAGCGCACATCATATCCCAATCTCTTTATCTGGCCATGGTCATGACTTCGGTCCTCTCGGCCTTCATTTTCCCACCGCTCTTTCATCGTTTGAGCCCAGCCCCGCCACCCGCGCGCCATGACATTGTGTTGGTGGGGCCCAATCATTGGACGCGTCCTATGGCAGCCCACCTCGCGGATGACGAATACCGGGTATTTACCTACGAGAATATCGAAGCCCTAGTCACCGCCGCGCGTGATTTAGCGCCACGGGTTCGTACGGCAGCGGTTTTGGGCACGGAAGCGTGGGAGCGCAATTTGCGCTGGGGCACTATCATTGCGGATACCTTGCAAATTGACCACGTGATTGTTGATGTCCCAATAGAAGGATTAGAGGAGGCGCAAAACTCCGGCCTTGTTCCCTTCGTGGCCGCCGTCGCCTCCATGCAGCTCTTAGAAACCATGATTCGTTCACCCGCAGCGAGCATCATTGACAGCAGGCTGTGGTCATCGACCCTCGACTTAACCGTCACCAATCCCGAGGCGCTGCACGTCCCCTTGCGCGACTTGCAATTACCGGAAGACACTCTGGTGATTGGCATCACCCGGGGCCGCGAACATTTGGTGCCCCGGGGGTCGTCTACGCTGCAGGCCGGAGACATTATCACCATTGTGTGCCCAGGCGCCAGGCGCCACGACATCCGCACGCTGTTTGAGATGCCCCAAAGCCTGTAGTTAGGCCTCAGGCGCCACTTCCTCTTGCATCACCAGTTGGCGGCGCAATTCTTCACGCTCTTTGTTGCCCGCATAATCAGCGGCCATTAACAGCGCTCCGGCCGCCGGGGATAACAGGGGAGTGTGCACCTCGCAAGCAGGATATCGGCGCGTTAACCAGTGGGTAAAATGCCTTTGCAAAATATCAGAGGCTCCGTTCCATAAGGAGCCTACGGTCACGACCTCCACGCGGTCCTTGTCTACCGGCCACGCGGCCGCCGCTGCTCTTACACTGTCCGCCAATGCCCGAGCCATGGTTGTCAAAAGATGAATCGCAACGCGGTCCTGCTGAGCTGCCGCTTCAAAACATAAAGGCACCAACGCCAAGAAGGCGTAGGGATGAATTTCCCTAAAATACATGGCACGGCGCAAAGCCAGATAATCAGGCTGGCCCATTTTGGCCAGCACTCCTTGTTCTAACAGCGTTTTAGGGCCTCGGCCTTCGGCGCTGCGAAATGCCACATGAAGCACCTCGCGCGCCAAATCTATCCCGCCCCCATAATCACCCATTTCATAGCCTAAGCCACCAATAGTCCATTCGCGGCCATCGGGATGTCTTGCCAGCACATTGGTAGCTGTGCCACAAATAACGGCAATGCCATATCCGCTGCGACTGCCTCCCACCAACGCAATTTGCGTATCGTTTACTACCCGCAGTCTAAGACCCGGCAAGCGCATCTTGAGCGCCTGAGTCATTTTGGCCACGTCTTCAGGAAAGTCTGCCCCAGCCAAGCCCAACACAGCGTAATCCACCTCGTTTGCTGCGAGGTCGGCTTGGTGCAACACCTCCGTCACAGCTTGGGTAATAGACTCCATCGCTCCCTCAAAGCCCACAGGACCTTGAGGATTTGACGGCCCAGTGCGGGCAAGCGCCACGATGTTCCCGTGACGCGCTAAAACCGCTTCGGTTTTGCTAGCTCCCCCATCGACCCCTATATAGACCATGCCCATCATGCGAATTGCGGCAGCCAGGCCGCATGCTCCTGCAAAATGTCACGGAGGATATACCGGGCTACTTCTTCTGACGGCACCAAGGGGTTATTCATTAGGGCTGCCAAAGCCGTTTGACGGCTTCCCGTTACCGCGGCATCAATCGTCAGTTCTTCATAGGCCTTCACGTGTTGGATCAATCCTCTCACAGATGCCGGCATCGGGCCGCAGGTCAAGGGGATGGCCCCCCGGCCATCCACCATCGCCGGAACCTCTACGACACTGTCTTCGGGCAATTCCGGCAAAGCCTGCCCAGTCCCATGACTAGTTCGGGTGTATAAGAACTGCCACCCCCCACAATGACTATACGCACTCCCGAAATCTTCATCATCTCCTCATCTCTTTCATTGATCATATAACGAAAAGACGTCAGACGCGCGTAAATTTCTTCGACCGCGGGTTTAATAAATACTTAGCGTTTCGCGCAGGATTAAGTATGATAGAAGTGGATCGCTATTTACCGTGTACAAGATAACCAATGAGGTGCGCGCAATAGAAAAGCATCTGAATCATGAGGGAGGACAACGTGGATTACAGCAATGAACGAGTCGCTATTTTTGTTGACGGCGCGAATATGTTTTACGCCCAGCGTGTGCTAGGATGGCATCTCGATTTTGCCCGTGTCATCGAATACTTTACCCGAGGACGGGAAATTTACAACGCTTTTTATTACACTGGGGTTCAGGTGCCTCCTGACAATTCCCAGCGTGACTTTCTTACGGCATTGCGTCACTTAGGCTTTACCATCCGGGAAAAGTCTATTAAAGAAACGATGGACCAAAGTTCGAGTTCCGTTATTCGGCGGGCGAATTTGGACATCGAAATTGTGATTGACATGTTTAGTACCGTCAACCGCTATGATGTGGCGGTACTCATGTCAGGCGATGGCGATTTTGAGCGTGCCGTCGAGCTCATTCGCTCACGTGGCAAAGAAATCATTGGGGTAGGCACGCGCGGAATGATTTCGGCCGAATTGGAAAATGCTTGTGACCGCTACGTCAAGCTAGAAGATATTCGATCAGAAGTGGAAAAAGTGCGCTGAAGGCCGGGTTTACCGGCCCTCCCCCCTGCTTTAGCCCCCACATAGGGATTACTCATGTTTTCACCGTCTAGGTTCCTAATACCCTAACATTGGTGAGTTTCCTCTTGGGCGCCCCGTCATTATAATAGTTATGTTAATCATTTAGGGGGATTGGCTTTGGGTGTCAAGCGTTTCGTCACAATCAGTCTTGTCGTGATGTTTTCGGGGGTTTTTACGTGGACTCCTGGGGTGTTTGCTGCGCAAACCAATCTCAGCATCGCCTCACCCGATGCAATCCCGACGCTGCCAGCACATTATACCTTTAGCCAAACGATTACTTTGACCAATACGCAGAATGCCGAGGCTTATGACGTGAAAGCCGATGTGGTCTTGCTGGCACCTGAGACGAGCTATTCACAAGTCCAATTAGTTCACACCAGCATCCAACCGGTCAGCACCTACCATGATCAATATGGCAATCTGATTGGCAGTTTTATGTGGAACCAAATTGCTCCACACCAGACCGTAACATTAGTTTTAGATTACACCGCCACTTCATCTGAGGTAAGTTACAAGCTGCCTGTAACCTATCCGCCTTATAATACCCATAGCAGCGTATACCAAACCTACACCAATCCGGCAGAAGAGGCCCAAGAGGTCGACACCGACTCCCCGGTTTTAGAGAACATTGTCAATTCCGTGATTACCCCTGGGGAAAATCCGGAACAAAAAGCGCATGCGCTTTTTGAGTGGATTGTGGCCAACATCCATTACAACTATACCTTGCAGGCTTCTGGCAGTGCTGTGGCAACGGCCGAAAGCCACCTAGGGATCTGCAGCGACATTGCCGATCTCTATGTCGGCTTGCTGCGCACGGCAAAAATTCCAGCGCGCTTTGTAGGAGGCTACGTGACAAGCAATGGCAGTGGGCAAGGAGGATTTCACCAGTGGACAGAATTTTACCTGCCCACGGTTGGATGGGTGGTAGCCGATCCCACATGGGGGGCCTATGGCTACTTTGCCTCGCTTCAAGACCACTGGCATATTGCCTTGTATGACGGCATCCGCAAAGACATCACCGTCAACTGGAATTACTCGCCTTCGGCCTTGACAGCCGCTGAAGCTTCTTCACAAATCGCCATCAATTATCATTACGTGTTTGCGCAAACGCCTATTCCCACGATTGGTGCGCACCCTAAAGTGACCATTACGCACCGTGTGACGAAACCGCGACCGCTTTTGGATCCTTCGACGATTTCCCACCGCGTGCACAGTGTGCCGCTGAAACCGTGGCAAGCTTGGTGGTTAGCCATCAGCCAATGGATTCGGCAAACGGAAGACCGCGTTGGTGCTTGGATTTCTGCTCGTCTTGCGCAAGTGGGCCTATAATCTCCTGCATAGTTTACGCCCATCCCAGCCACCTTAAATAGTGGAGGTGGGAATAATGAAGTCCATTGACATTCCAACCACGTTGGACACGGTGTGGGCGTACGTGCAGGAGCACTATGCTCCTGAAAGCGTGGATGATCTGCACAACCAACTCGTCAGCACAGGCAATCAAGTGGTCAAACATCAACATCAGTGGCAAAAGCCCGATGATTGGCTAGCGTATACCTCTTGGCGTGTGGCCGAAGACGATGAGAAAGAACAGCTTGCACACCTTTTCATCCAAGCGGTTGGTCAAGACCAAGATTCCGCCTCGCAAAAATAGCTGCTGCCGTAAGCGGGCCATCCTCTCGGGGATGGCCCGCTTACGGTTTGAGTGGACCCAATTTCCATTATGCTTTGCCCAGTAACAGCAGATACTAGTGGCGGAGGTGGTTTCATGCCAAGAACGTTTGGATGGTTTAAAAACCCCAAGACTCTGCTGTCCTGTATTGAGAGCGTCCAACGAAGTGCCGCTGTCTCCGTCTTAATGCGCCAGCAAGACTTAGAAGTCGTCGTCATGGGCCCATTAACCCGCTTTGTGGCACCCTATCCTTTTTTGGATGTGCAGCATCACATCTATCGCTTAGGTCTCAATCGAAGCTGGGCTAAAAAATATGCAGACATTCTTGAAAAGGGTGGTCTCGTGGTGTGTTTGGAATCGCCCGAACATGCCTTTACCGATGAGTTAAGCCGGTATCATGCCCAAGACCTACAACTGGTGCCCTAATCCTAACGCCACGGAACAGGCCGCCTCGGGTCTTGGAGGAATTCAAACTGTGACGCATTCATGCCCACCATTCGATATAACGGCTGCTGACTAGGACGCGCCATCACGTCACGCGCCGCCAAGCGCTTAACAGGGGGAATCCTCAAATAACTCGGATTCTCCCGCATGCCTTCTGGTCCAATCCACACCCCGGCACCTCGGTGCCGGGCCATGTCTTCATATTCTAAATAAATGTCCTGGGCATGCGCACATACAATGGCTAAAACTTCTTCCCCGACATTGACGCTGACATGGCCAAATCCTGGTGGTATCACCACCCAATCTCCCGCCTGGGCGGAGATGACGACCAAGTCATCAATTCGGTCCCGATTTCCCGACTGCAGAACAAAGAGACCCTGGCCATTAATCACTTCGATAACTTCCGCCCGCCATTCGTCATTGTCGGCTGCTGAATGCTTATGTCCAGCGGTTTTCGTCCATTCGTCCCGCAGAACTCCTGGCCAGATAATCGTGAGATCAACGCTAATGCCTTGCGCCCGGTAACGCGTTTCCTCACTTTTCAAATGAATGCCTTCATAAACATGATAGACATAGGGCGGCCCTGATGCGTCCGGATCTTCCAAAAAAGGACGAAGCTCTTCTAAACTCCTAGCCACATGATGGTCAACCGCTCCATCAATAAGAGGATACACCGGATTTTCCTGGTGTCCCGTCCAAGACAATGGCACGCCCAAATGCGTTGTCAAATCAAACACGGGTCACCTCACTACGCTTCATACTGTTTATCATAGCAAACTTCACAAAATCGCCAAGGCCATCCACGTCCATGCCACCACTTCCGTAATCTCTAGCGCAGAGCCTTTGCGCTGACAAGTCCACAGTCCGACAGTGACGCCTAATGCCATGAGAAAAACGGCTTGCGCCACCTGGGGCCATACGCCAGTAAAATACGCATACTCGGCAACCAACGCTAAAACCCGCCACACGACAGCAGTAGCGTGCACGTGGCGGGTCACCGTATATGTGGCAACAAGCGCCAACACCATTCCCACTTCTTGTTCCATCTTGGTTCACCCCTTGTATCGGCTCCCTCCTGTACGGTATTCGGAGGGCGCCTAAGGGTGCGTGCGAACGAGATTACCGAAATCGGGCGCCAAGCCATTCCAGACGCAACATACGCACAATGCCCATCACCAGCATGGCCACCGCCAAAGCGGACAGGGACAAAATCATCATGAGCAAGGTCACATGAAAGGCATCGACCATGGTGGGCGCGGTTGGCGCTACCACTAAGAAATCACGATCGGCAAAGGCCGGCAAAGTGATGCCGCCCAAGGCCTGTTCAACTGGATGAAAAAACACGACGGTCATGATGCCCGCATAGACCGCGTGCAACGCACGTGCCATAAAATACGGCTTCATGGAAATATCGGTATCAGCGAGCACTGATGCCACCTGCCCATGAACCGACAAGCCTGACCATGCAACAATCGCTGACACAATGACCAATTTTTGGAGCAAGGGGGCTGACGCATGGGCCGCAGCGGCTGACCCTAAATCAATTTCAAAGAGCCCTTTTACAGCCGCCGGCACCAATTGGGGGGAAAAGCCCAAGACATGAAAGACCGCGGTCAAGGGGGCTGTCAGGACCACCATAAGGCCTGTCGCGGTCAATACGCGTAAAAGCACGGCAAACAAGACCATAAAGCTCATAATCATGAATAACGTCCCCATACTCTCTCCAATAGCTTGATTGAAAACCTTTCCATATGAGCGGCCGTCTTCCATTCGACCACGAATCAATGCATCCATGGCCCGCTTATGAATGCCGCGCAGCACCACTCCTTCCTCCTGCCGAGGGTGGTCTGCCCGCCGCCCATAAAAGCGAAAGGTTAGTCCAACCATCAACACCGACGCATAATGGGCCATGGCCAGTACGGCCCCTAAAGCAGGCTGGCCAAACATTCCAACGGCTACGGCGCCAAAGAGAAATAACGGGTCCGCCGAATTGGAAAAAGCCAACAACCGCTCGCCTTCCACTTTGGTACACAAATTTTGCCGACGAAATTTGGCGGTCAACACCGCATCCATGGGGTATCCAGCCGCGAGCCCCATCGAAAAGACAAAGGATCCCACTCCTGGCACATTAAAGAGAGGGCGCATCAATGGCTCAAAATAGACGCCTAAATAGTGCACCATGCCTGTCGACAGGAGCACATCTGACAAAATGAAAAACGGTAGTAACGACGGGAAGACCACCTCAAAAAAGAGTTTTAAGGCATCGACCGTCGCGTGAAACCCATGCTCCGAAAATACGATCAGCGCAATCGTCAACAGCAGCATGGTAAACCCGGTAATCAACGTAGCAATGCGGCGTGGTTCTTGGTCCATGAGGCCACCTCATTTCTGGGACTTCCCTTCATGCTATGTCCCATACCCAGGTGCTATGACGAGCCAAGACATTTTCAGCGCGCCCTGTTTCTGCGCGGTTATTCCTCACGACACACCCAGGGAATTCTAAAGACAGCCCGAATTCTCCAAAGAATGCCGCCATCCGGATTCTTGCCATATTTTAGGTTGAATGCCCAAGACAACCATATCTACATATGAGATGATGAATAAATATTCATTAATCGTATTTTGGAGGGAGTGTCAACCATGGCACGGAAACTGATGTGGAGTATGATGTCTGTCTCTCTGTTGGCGGGGTTGGAACTCACGGCGTGTGGCACCACGTCCTCTCAGGCCGCGCCACCTGCTTCTGCCCCCGTAGTTATCGCGTTACCCGTGCAAACGAGTCCTAACTGGTTTTTCCCCGTCTTCTCCAGCAATACGTTTAGCGCCACCAACATCGAACTCGATGCCTTAATGTACAAACCGTTGCTTGATGTGACGCCTCACGATACGGTAGACTATCAACATTCTTTAGTCTCTTCCATTACCTGGAACAAGACGGCCAGCGTGTTTACACTGCACATGAATCCGCGCTACCATTGGTCCAATGGACAACCCGTCACGGCTCAAGATGTGGCGTTCACCTGGTCCATTATGAAAGGCGCCAGTAGTAACGCCAAAAATTTGCCTTGGAACTAAGGGCAGCGGCGGGGTCCCCACCGATTTCAAAAATGTCGACGTGATTAATGCCCGCACGCTCCAAGTCACGTTAAATTCCGGCGTGAATCCGCAGTGGTTTATTCTCAATGGATTAGGCCAAATCAATCCCGTACCGGCCTTTGTGTGGGATAAATATCCCAACAATATGATCAAAGAGCTCAAGTTTATTCAATCTGAAGCGAACAGCCCCACCAGTGCCCTGTTTAAAATAGTCGATGGAGCCTATCATTTTGGCCGGGTTCAACCAAACCAGTCATGGAGTTTTGTCGCACATAAAGACTATGGGGGACGCAAATCTCATCTATCTTCCCTTATCTTTCAGTGTCAACTACCCCGGCCTAAAGGCCGGAGCTTGCGACTCCCCGGAAGTGCGTCCGATGGCTGAACGCCATCTCCTTCCTTGGGTTGGGGTCGCATCGTAGGGCGGTTGACGTCGCCCTCACGACCGCGGGCCTGCCGCGATCGCACCTGTCACCCGGTACTCAATTCCCTGACGGTGCAGGTTCATGGCGCCAATCCGGTCATCGTTCGACCGGTAGTGGAATTGTTGGCACGCGAAGCGGTGTCGGCGCTTATCGCGATTTCCTCGGGCCACGTGCCCACAGTGGGGACAGGTTTGCGAGGTATAGCGCGGATCCACCGCGATCGTGCGGGACTGATATAGGGTCGCTTTATATTCGAGCATCTGGCGGAGTTGGTAAAAGGCCCACGACACGGACGTATACCGATCCCGTCGCCGGACCCGCTCCGTGGCCCCCCGCATCCCCGTCAGATCCTCCAGGACGAATAGCGTCTGAGCCCCATAGCGGACCACGAGTGCCTTACTGACCTGATGGTTCACATCGGTCATCCAACGGTTTTCTCGTTGTCCTAAGCGTTTCAGGCGCCGGCGGGCGGACGGTGTCTGCCGCCGTTGCAGGGTCTGTCGAAGGAGCTTGAAGTGAGCACGCCGCGCTTTGACGGCGCGGGGGAAAAAGGTAGTCTGCCCCTGGGAATCGTAGGCCGTCACCAGGAAGTTGATGCCGAAGTCGAGCCCGACCACCTGACGAATCTCCGCCCAATCGGTCTCGGCCACGTCTTTCGTCATCGGTACAGGGAGAAACCAGCGCCCATGGCGGTGCACAAGATGTGCCGTGCCACACTGCCAGGTCCCGTCGAAGACGCGTTCCATGCCCTGCCGGGCGAAGGGGATCGGCACGCGGCCCGCCAGCGTATTGAGAGAGAATGCGCCGGCCTTCAAGGAATAGTCGCGATTCCAGACGAGGTCGAAGGCCGGTTTGGTGAACTGCACCCGAGTCCAGGGATGCCCGTGGGCCAGCACACTCTTGTAGCGGGCCATCACGGTTTTGATCACCGATTGCGCCATTTGGGATCGCAAGCCAAACTGCGCCCGCAAGGGCCGGTAGGTCTCGGTGTGGAGAGCGGCTTGCTGAAGGCAGTGCGTGGTATCGACGACCCCGGAGCATCTCCTTCCTTGGGTTGGGGTCGCATCGTAGGGCGGTTGACGTCGCCCTCACGACCGCGGGCCTGCCGCGATCGCACCTGTCACCCGGTACTCAATTCCCTGACGGTGCAGGTTCATGGCGCCAATCCGGTCATCGTTCGACCGGTAGTGGCATTGTTGGCACGCGAAGCGGTGTCGGCGCTTATCGCGATTTCCTCGGGCCACGTGCCCACAGTGGGGACAGGTTTGCGAGGTATAGCGCGGATCCACCGCGATCGTGCGGGACTGATATAGGGTCGCTTTATATTCGAGCATCTGGCGGAGTTGGTAAAAGGCCCACGACACGGACGTATACCGATCCCGTCGCCGGACCCGCTCCGTGGCCCCCCGCATCCCCGTCAGATCCTCCAGGACGAATAGCGTCTGAGCCCCATAGCGGACCACGAGTGCCTTACTGACCTGATGGTTCACATCGGTCATCCAACGGTTTTCTCGTTGTCCTAAGCGTTTCAGGCGCCGGCGGGCGGACGGTGTCTGCCGCCGTTGCAGGGTCTGTCGAAGGAGCTTGAAGTGAGCACGCCGCGCTTTGACGGCGCGGCCGGGGAAAAAGGTAGTCTGCCCCTGGGAATCGTAGGCCGTCACCAGGAAGTTGATGCCGAAGTCGAGCCCGACCACCTGACGAATCTCCGCCCAATCGGTCTCGGCCACGTCTTTCGTCATCGGTACAGGGAGAAACCAGCGCCCATGGCGGTGCACAAGATGTGCCGTGCCACACTGCCAGGTCCCGTCGAAGACGCGTTCCATGCCCTGCCGGGCGAAGGGGATCGGCACGCGGCCCGCCAGCGTATTGAGAGAGAATGCGCCGGCCTTCAAGGAATAGTCGCGATTCCAGACGAGGTCGAAGGCCGGTTTGGTGAACTGCACCCGAGTCCAGGGATGCCCGTGGGCCAGCACACTCTTGTAGCGGGCCATCACGGTTTTGATCACCGATTGCGCCATTTGGGATCGCAAGCCAAACTGCGCCCGCAAGGGCCGGTAGGTCTCGGTGTGGAGAGCGGCTTGCTGAAGGCAGTGCGTGGTATCGACGACCCCGGAGACCCAGTTGCAGCCCTGACGGTAGGCCTCGACGGTCTGCTGGAGCAACGTCGCCTGATCCGGGTTCGGATACAATTGCACCTTCGCGGTCAAGGTCAGTACCGTCGCAGACGCCTCCCAACATTCACGAGACCTATCATATCGCAATGTTAGTGAGACCACAACATGGGAAGAAGGGAGGGTTCTCTGACGCGGCTCCTCCCCGGCCTGAAGGCCGAGGTCTCCGCCGCGCGGTATTTTGATGAAACGTCATCGGCAAGTGAATTCTCAGCCTTAAAGACGGGGGCTTTGACTATTGGTTACCTTCCGCTTAGCTTGTGGAAATCCCGCCATACATTAACGCATGATCGCATAATATCCGGTTATGTCTGGGGAATGACGTACCTCCAGCCCAATGAGTCGCCCACCGCCCCCAATGGTACCGGCATGCTCTTTCATCAACTCTACATTCGTCAGGCTTTAGCGTATGGCATTAATCAACCGGCTATTATCGCCGCGTTTTATCATGGTCATGGCATTATCGGAGACGGCCCCATTCCCGAACAGCCCAAGACCCCTTATTACGATACCGCCCTAAACCAACCTATCTATTCTTATAATCCACAGCAAGGACGGTCGATTTTGTTAGCCCATGGTTGGAAAGACAACCACGGCATCATGATGAAAAACGGAAAGCCTTTGGCATTTACCTTAAACTACAACGCGGGCAGCCAAACCGTCACAGATATTGTCCAGCTACTCAAGACCGATTGGGCGAAAGAAGGGATTGAGGCGAACCTTGTCTCCACCCCATTTGATAGCCTCATTGCCCTCCCCCAAGCAAATGGTCCATGATTTGGCTGGGGCTTGGCAGTTGGATCTATAGCCCCGATTATTATCCGACCGGCGGCGCCTTGTTTAAAACCAATGCCGCCCTCAACGGCGAGGATTATAGCAATACCACGATGAATTCCCTCATTGATCAAACCTATGCGCCTTACACTAGCACATCTCAAGAACTCTCACGGCTCGATCAATATCAAATGTTTGCCTCCCGCCATATCCCAGTCATTTGGATGCCGTATTCCGCAACGAACTTCGTGGTCAGCAATCATCTGCATGGCTTCTCGCAGTCCTTAAATTGGGTATCAGGTCTGATCTACCCCAATTTATGGACGAATTCCTGAATATGGCCGGACGGCTGCCGTCGGTGGTGCTATGTACGTCACCATGATCTTGAATCTCGTGCAGAACCCCCTAGTCTTGTCATAAGCCAGGGGGTTCTCGTCTGCGAATAGATGCTTGGGGTCGTTAGGATGTCATGTCCTCAAAGGTTTGTGCAAGAGAATCCCGTACATAGCAAATCGCGCGGGATAAACCCGGACGGCCTCGATAAGAGCTCGACAACGGGCGTTGTCTCTACTATAGCGGCCCAAGGCGTTTTATTATCCAGACTCTGCGACAAATCTCTCGGGTTGCTGCGTTAGCCCCCACTCTAACGCTTCCATTGCTGGTCCAGACAATTTCTTGCCCGCGTCGGGCCGCATAATCCCGAGGACTTCGCCTGTATCAAGCTGACGGCGATAGGGCCTAGCATGCGCTAGAGCATCATACACGTCAGCGACCGCCACGATTTGACCCACTAAGGGTAGAGTTTAGGTTGTGCCAGATTTTGTCTGAAAAAAACCGAATCCCATGGGGTCTGCCCTTTATATTCCTGCGGTCCCCAAAATTTGGACATTTGCCATCTCTTTTACGCGGATACGCATTGGGATATCATGTCAGCCTTACGGGATTGGGGGACAGGGGCGCTGTGACGCCCCTGTCCCCCAGTGCAAAAGGCTCGCTCTGCTATACTCTGACGAGCATCCATGTCGCTTGTCTTCCAGCGACTCGTTTTCGCATCGTCACCGCCGAGGAACAGGTTCAGTGCGTCGCGTGCCATCGTACGTTACCGGGCCAACCTCATTCGCCTCTAACCCAGCTCTTCGCCCGCCTGGTGCGGCACGCCGGATCTCGCCCAGCTCCCGCGGCGCTTGCGGGCGCATCTCACCGCTTACGGGCACTCCAGTACTTTGTGACTTATCCCGCGTAGATGTCCTGACCAGTTAGTTCGACCGCATAACGTGCTCCGTCAGCGGATTAGGATTCGCGGACTCACAGGCAACAGTCGTGCCGTCTGGCGGTTTGTGCTTGCCCATCGTTAGACCGTGTTAACGGGGGACGCGGCGCTGACCGCGCTTGAGGTCTTTAGACGGCATCCTTGATACCGTAGCTACAATGTAGCTATAATAGAGTATACACTTGGCAAAGCGAGGGATACTGATGAAAGCGAATACGATTGTGCGCGCACGCATACCCGCAGAAACCAAAGAAAAGGCTCTCGCGGTCTTAGAGAAAATGGGCTTGACTGCCTCGGACCTGATTCGTCTAACGTTTCTGCGCGTGGCTGAAGAAGAACGCCTCCCGTTTGCCGTCGCGGTGCCTAACCACACCACACGAGAAGCCATGGACGAAATTGAGAACGGCGGCGGTCATTCGTTTCAGAAGCTCGATGACCTGTTTCACCGATTTCCCCAGTAAACCGCAGATGTCTCTCAGCATTCGCGTCACTACGCGCTTTGAGCGGGATCTTAAAAAAATGGCACGCCGCCATAAAGAGTTAACCAAATTGAAAGCCGTCATTGCCTTGTTAGTGGCCGAAGAGCCGCTTCCTTCCCGTTATCGCGATCACGCCTTAACGGGGCGACCTGCACGGGTGGCGCGACGTCCATATCGAACCCGATTGGCTTTTAATCTATCGGATCAACCGCGCCATCTCAGAACTCATATTACTGCGCACCGGAACGCACGCCGATATTTTCGAGGAATGAGCCCGCCACCATACGGCCCAAGCTTAGCCGGGACCGGCTCTTCCGGGCGCCACATGATCGCTATCGCACACCGCGAGGTTTCTCATCGAACTCGGATATTTGGCATCGTGTTTTCAACATCGCAACAACAACGGCTTTAAGCGGTGGCAGGTCATGGATCACAACTTCCCAAACAATCTCTAAGTGGGGTCCCAGGTAGTGGTGAACTAAGCGGTCTCTCATTTGGGCAATCGCGGACTATGGAATATACGGTTAGGCACTAGCAAACGTAGCAGGCGCAACCAAAAAGACAGCGCCTATAACGGAACCCGCAACGATTAGGCGCTCTTTCAGACCCATGACTTCACCTCATTTATACTTTATTGCACCACGCATGTGCTGCAACCTGACCTTAGTCATGATCTGAATGACATACAGTATCCCATACACTCCCAAGTTTAGTATCAAAGAATTTCCTTGGAATTTTTCATCAGACATAAGTTCACAGGCGGATTCTAAATATTAGCCATGGAACCGTATTATCCTTGTGTTTCAGGGTCTTCTTCTTCGGTGTTCTCGAGTTCTTTATCCACGTCGCCTCGTTTTTCCATGGCTAGAGCATGGATAGCCGCTTGGGCAGACAGTCCTGTCGTCTCGCTTATCCATAACAAGCTCTTGGTCAGACGGTTTCGCTTATCCATCTCATCCACTCCTCGCATGCAATGTGGCTTTATGTTGCCCAAATGCCGCTGATTTATGACAAAAGTCGGAAAGCTCCACCTCTTTTTCCTTTCGTTGTATGGTATGCACAAGAATTAGGACGTTTTACGTGAGAATGCATTTTGTAATAAGATTTGGTATTAATCGCACCAACGGATTCGGGCCACTCAATTCTGGTTTAGATAAATCGGTCGTTTTTGTCCGTTGACATGATATAGTGAGAGACATCGGGTTATCCGGTTCGGTTAGAAAGAATGATTGTATCTTTTAAGCCGCTATGATTACAGGCAAGGGACATGGCGAACTCATTCGCGAACGGTTTGGACGCGGATGGGCGTGGTTGTCGGTCTCCACGCTGTTCTTATCCGTGGTGGGCGCTTTAATTACGGAATTTGCTGGCATAGCAGGGGTGGGCTCTCTAATTGGGTTGCCGCCATGGATCAGTGTCAGTATTGCCACTTTGGCACTCATCGCCATTGGCGTTTCCGGACGGTATCAACGCGTCGAATGGATTGGAATTGCACTTGGCAGTTTAGAACTCGCCTTCTTTGTAACCGCTATCATGGCTCATCCAGCGCTCCCTCAGGTCGCTCGCGGGTTGGTAACCATGCCCGTAAGTAATCCGCGTTACGTGTTCTTATTGGCCGCCAACGTTGGCGCGGTCATTATGCCTTGGATGATCTTCTATCAGCAAGGCGCTATTATTGACAAACGGTGGGACCAATCCCATGTCAAGGCCGCACGGTGGGATACTGGCATCGGCTCTATTATCACGCAGCTTTTAATGATTGCCGTCGTGCTCACCACGGCGGCAACGCTTGGGCACGAAAATCTTGGATCATTACAATCCATTGTGCAAATTGCCAACGCCCTGACTAGCGTTATGGGCACGACAGCTGGACGACTCATATTCGGAGCGGGCATCTTAGGTGCGGGTTTTGTCGCGGCTCTCGTGGCTTCGATTGCAGGCTCATGGGGGATCGGAGAAGCCTTTGGTATCAAGCATAGTCTCAACCACAAGTTTCGAGAAGCGCCTGCCTTTTACCTCATCTATACTTTAGCGCACGTCTTAGGCGCAATTATGGTCATTGCCAGCATCGATTTAGTTCAACTCACCATCGATGTGGAGGTCATGAACGCGATGCTTCTTCCTGTTGTCTTAGGCTTTTTGCTCCTTCTTGAGGCTCGCGTGCTTCCCCCAGCCCACCGCATGCATGGCGGCTACCGGTTAATGGTTTGGACACTGTCCGGCATTGTCATGGCGTTTGGTCTCTATATGATTGCGGCTTTCTTATAAAAGAGCGGGGGGACCGCTCATCTGGCAGTCCTCCCGCATTTCGATTCCGTATCTTACGAAGCCACCGGAATAAATTCCACTTGCTGATGCTGTATGTGCCCATTTACAACACCGTCGTTGCGCTGTCCACTTTCACCCACACGCCGCACTGACATAGTGGCGTTACCCTGTGACGGAAACACGCCCAACGTGGCCCAATGGGCTGCACCGGTTTCTGGCACACTTACCGTTTTGAATTTGTTGGCGTCATAGAGCACAACATACTGAGCCGTGCCGTTTCCGCTGGGTACCCAGACATTGATTTTATATTGGGCCGCTCCTCCCAATTCGGGATTTAAGTAGGCCTGCCCATAACGCCGTGATAAGCGCGCAACATGCACCGCCGATGTCGCATAGAACGAACCCACAATCACCACTAATGCGCCAATCACCCACAAAACTCCCTTGGTCGCTGTAGACATAGCCACCCTTCTTTCTTTGTAGATTAGTCGGCCTCCCAACTTGAAGTAACGCCCATATGTTATGGACCACTAGTCACTCCGCCGGACCGATATTGCAACACGTACGGAGTCTAAACTCGATACCTATGGGGACTAGGTCTAAATAACCTTCCCCTATTTAATTATAGTCAGCAATTTTTGCGCTGTCCCGGATCTTTTGGCAGATTTCTAATCAATTTCTAATAATGTCTTGGTAAATCACCGAAAGCCGTCCCCGCTTTTTTCGATTTCTATAGGTTACAAAGTCGTGTTAATTTCGTTGACAGGATCATTCAATGGAGAAATAAACCCGAAATTCCCCGTATGGGACAACAAAGGACTATTTAGACGGTATTTTGGACGAATATCCGATTTTTTCTCCCCATATCATACTTGGCCATTGACACACGCCCGCTTAGGCGCATATAGTGAGGGTAGAAAGTCAATTGATATCCTCGTTAGGCGAGGCGTCTGCATCAACATAGGCCACTGCTCCGACCCGTCTAAAGACGCTAAGGAGTAGACCAGAAGTTGCCGGATTAAGGCTTCTTCCAATGTGGCTGAACTCTCACGGGAGTTCTCACGTGATGCAGTGCCAAAGCTCCACCAGGGGGATTGCGTTTTTCGCGCGCTATCCTCTTGTGCAGACAAAGAGGATATTTTTATGGAGAATCTCCACTATAAGGAGGGAACGCGGGTGAATACAGACCCTGGAGGCCATAGAAGTCAAACCGTCTCAATTAATTCAGTGAACACGCTGTGCTCTCCCGAGTGCTCTCGTCTCCTACGTAATTTATTGCGTGCGTGACCTGCCTCGGGACAGCCGAGGGAGGGATAGATCGTGAAAAAGACAATTTCTGCAGTAACCCCGTTGGACGACACCCAGATCCGGGCAGAGGACCAGGCGCGTGTCGCCGCTTTGCGCGAATCCCGCGGCTGGCGCAAGCGGTTAATGTTGTTGCTCACGTTGATTGGTCCAGGGATTCTCGTTATGATTGCTGACAATGATGCAGGCGGTGTCATTACGTATGCACAAACGGGAGCAACCTACGGGATTGGGTTTTTTATTCCGGCTTTAATTATTGGCGGATTCATTGCCTACGTTGTGCAAGAAATGACTGTGCGTCTTGGCGCGGTCACACACCGGGGCCACGCGGAAATGATTTGGGGGCGTTACGGCGCATTTTGGGGCTGGTTCTCGCTCATTGATTTGGTAGTAGCCAACGTCCTGACACTGGTCACGGAATTTATAGGTATTACTATTGGCATGTCAGTCTTTGGCGTCCCGCCCATTTGGAGCGCGCTAGGTGGATTAGTGCTGGATGCGGTCATCCTCTTGGTCCTCCGGTACCGGACATGGGAGCGGGTCTCATTGTGGATTGCCGCCGGCAATCTCATCTTTGTGCCTCTCGCGTTAATGGCTCATCCGCATTGGAGTGCGGTCGCCAACGCATTTGCGCACTGGCAGGTTCCAGGAGGTTTTACAGCCGCTTTCTTATTTGTCGTGTTGGCGAACTTTGGTACCACCATCGCCCCTTGGATGCTATTTTTCCAACAGTCTTCGGTCGTCGACAAAGGGTTAACGGTCGAAGATGTCCGCCATGGACAAATCGACACCGCATTAGGCACTTTAGCGATGGTTTTAGTGGCGTTAGCCATCGTCATTCTGACAGGGACGGTAGCGTTTGGGCGGCCAGGGGCTTCGAATTATGACATTCAACAAATCATTCAGGTGATTGGCCAACGCGTTGGGCCTGTCGGACAAAGCCTGTTCGCCTTGGGTTTGGTAGAAGCTGGCACGATTGCCACTATTGCGCTGACGGCCAGCACCTCATGGGCCATGGGCGAAGCATTCAACTGGCCCAAGAGCATTAACCTGCCGTTCCAAAAAGCATGGCGGTTTTACATCCCGGGACTTTTGAGTGCGGTGTTGGCAGCCGCTGTAGTCTTGATTCCTAACACGCCTTTGGGCTTTTTGAACTTAACAGTGCAAGTCATTGCATCCATCTTCATGCCGGCTGCCATGCTCTTCTTACTGTTGCTCTTAAATGACCCGGGCATTATGGGAGAACACGTCAACCGCAAGTGGCAAAACATTTCGGCCTTTACCATTGTCGGATTGCTGGTTGTGCTGAATGGCATTTATGGATTGTCCGTCGTATTCCCGAAGTGGTTTTGAAAGGAGGCGCGATCGATATGAAGACCCCACAAAAGAATTTGCAAGTGCTCTCCGTCCCTGAGGATAGCCATACCCCGGTAAAACTGACGAAAGTTGTTCCCAAGGGTTGGATTCAGGTCGCGTTTTGGGCCTTACGCATCTATATTCTTGTCATGGTCGTCCTTGTCGCCATTGGCTTCAGCCGCGGCATCCATTGACAGTCCTGTGATATCCCTCCCAACACTAAGGTCCTGGCACTTCTGCCAGGACCTTAGCGTTAGCTTACAACTTTGGGCTCAGACCATGGGCCTTTGCAATATCTTGTGCTACAGGCACATCGATTTTTTCCGCTGCCGCATGAGCCAAAAACCGTTCCAGTCGCCTTTTGGCACTGCGTCCTCCGGCTTGATGTGCTGGATCCGCCTTGAGCGCGGCAATCACTTCATCCATCACGCGATCTCCATCAAATCGTTGCTGCATTACGGCTTCTTGCATCGCAAGTGCTTCATGGGACAAGGACCGAACCAAGGCAAAATGGTTTTTAACTAATTCGCCGGTAGTGCCTCCGACCCGCAAGCTGGCGATATTGGTCGCCCAAATATAGACATTTTTGATAACCACTTGTTCCATCGCCTCATGAAAACTGTCGGCTTGCTGGCAGGCGAGTCCCAACCGGTCCATGGCTTCTTGGATCGCTGCTTGCTGCGGCCCGAAGACCACAGAAGGGCGCAACACGCTTATCAGTTTGCCAAGTTTCCGCTCGAACCACACTACAAAAAGCGTCGGGTTCAAAATCCCCACGGGCTCCCATTGACTGGGTAACAATTCATTTTGCAACAACACTACCGACGACGCTTTTTTTATCGGTTCCGGAAGACGTTCGAGCGCTGGTGCCAAATCGTCTTCTCCCGTGGCAATAATAAAGGGCCGCAGTGCGTCATCGGTGGGATACCTTTGTCCGCGTAGTACAGGGGTGACCGTATATCCGGCCATTAAAAGGCCTTCTCCTAATGTTCTGCCTATTTGGCCCATTCCCACAATCACCGCGTGTGCTCGCTCCATTACTCGCCATCCTTTCGGTTAATGTCTCTTCTTATCTTCATATAATCGTTGATCTGCTACATCATAAATCGTATCCAAATCGTTGCCGTCAACGCCCCAAACGGCCCACCCCGCACTAACGGTAACCCGTTCGACACGGGCAGCGACTAATTCTTGCAAGCGGGCGATGACCGTGGAAGCTTGGGCCTGTGCGGTATTGACTAACACCACGAACTCATCGCCGCCCCAGCGTCCACAAATATCTTGAGGCCTTAACCCAGCACACAGAGCCTTCGCCACATCTGCTAATACACGGTCCCCTTCTGGATGTCCATATGCGTCATTAATGTATTTGAACCGGTTAATATCAAAAATGCCAAAAATCCAAGCAGTCCCTAGGGTCTGAGCTCCTTGTTGCGTTACTAGCGCCATTTGGCGTTCAATACCGCGGCGGTTATAAATACCCGTCAACTCATCGCGCCACCCGGCCTCTTCGGCGGTGCGCCGAAAGCGCAACAACTCCATCACTAAAGAGACTTGCCCTGCCACCATTCCCATCAGTTCGGCATCATCCGCTACTGGGACAGAGCGGCGTAATACCATGAGTCCTACCGGCTTTGTACCTAACGTGAGACGCCATGCGCCGCCGACTTTGATCCCCCATGATTGCCACTGTTGGCGAATAAGTTCGGGCGCGTCCGCCGTACGAATCCAACAGCCTGTCCTGTCTTCGAACCCCTCGACCGCTGCCACACCTTGCCGGTCTTCCTCGGCGGGATATCCGCCTTGGTGGGCAACCATTACTCCCCAGGGCGCGTAAAGGCGGCACGCCTCATCTTCGATTCGTTCCCAAAGCCCCGTCTTTTTATAGATAAAATACCCACTGTCTACCAAAAACGCTCGTTGCAACGCTTCACTCGCCCGCGTAAACAATTCCAAGCCACGACTCACCGACGCCCATTGGCGCGACTCTTGAATCAAAACCATCAATGACGAGGGAGTGTCAGGCATTGACTGCACCTCCTTTACCGATAGTCTCGAACAAGAATCTCTTTAAGCGCCATAGTTTGTTCGTAGCCGCGGCGAATGATTTGCGGAATCCGAGCCATATCGGCGCGGTGGTCCATCTCCAATCGCACCATCACATACGGCATCGTCACCGTGTTTTTCTTCAGAACGGTCATATGATGAATGGTGACGGCAAGACTTTCCGTCAAAACTTGCAACAAATGCGGACGGGGCGTTGGCACTTGCCAACGGACGGGTTCATCAATCCACAATCCCATGGCACTCGTCGCGCCCGCAGCTTGTGCCACATCGAGTGGGAAATCATCTGTCATTCCCCCGTCTACCAATATCATATCAGCCACTCGCTCAGCAGGGAAGAATCCAGGAATCGCCGAAGAAGCCCGAGCCGCAGGAAAGATTTCTTGGTGCGTCCCATCCACCCACAAAACATGCGGCAAGCGATAAAAGGTTTGGGGAATATAGGATCCAAACACTACGCTCATGCGATGCGTCAGCGACGTCGTCACCATAAATAGGGGAAGGCGGGTATCCGCAAATGTTTGCGAGCCAAAATATTTATATAATTTACTCCAAAAAGGCTCCGGATCTAAGATGGACTCGGCCAGGGTATGCCGCGTGAGCAATTCCCGGCCCATCCGTCGCCAGTTCCATACCATATCTCGGCGCCTTACCGAGAGTCCAATGTCTTTCAGTTCGGTTGGAGAAATGCCCAGCGCATACAACGCCCCAATCAATGCCCCTGAGGACGTGCCTACCACAATATCTGGGGCCATTCCCAGTTCTTCTAATGCTTCCAAGATACCTATGGCAGCAACGCCTAAAATGCCTCCGCCCCCTAGGACCACTGCCCGCATGGCCCCATTCCTCCTTTATGCTGTGTCTGCACACGACCATATGTCAGCGGTTGGTCACGATCCACGGCCCTAGTTTCTGACTCAGCGCCGAGTTGGCCCACAGCGTCTCAATTCCCTGGGCACGGGCCGCTTGAAATTGTTCGCGCGCGACATGAGGACCAAATCCTGCAATGTGTTGCACCGCTTCTAAGCACGGCGAGAGCCTCTGGTCCCATATCGATAAGTCAAGCAACACTAAAGGTGGTGGGGATGCTTGAGCCACGGCTTGGCACAACGTATCGGGTGTCGAGAACGTTTGGACACGCTCTCCGACGCTGCTTGCCGCGCGCATGACAACATCCGCAAAAAATAAATCAGAGACTAACGCATAGAGCACCTCAGCACGCCCTCCCTCACGCCTTATTTACGACATTGGCCGTCTTCCGGCCCACCCCTGGCAACGTCATGAGAGTCTCGCGATCTTCCGGAACGTGTTGATCAAACTGCGTCGCAATAATTTCCGCCGTCGCCCGCAGATTGCGGGCTTTGCTATGATACAGCCCACAATCTTTTATCAATGCTTCAATCTCCTCCACCGAGGCCTGCGCTAGCTCCGCAGGACCCGGATAACGGGCAAAAATACGCGGCGTAATCATATTTACCCGGCGATCTGTGCATTGGGCGGATAACATCGTGGCCACTAACAATTGCCATGGGCCGTCATGGACCAACTCCGTTACCGGATTCGGATACAACGATGCAAGGACGGTCAGTACGTCCTGGACCACGGCGTTAGTCACCTGCCAACTGGTCGACGAGCGCCTTGACTTGTTCGACATGTCCTGGCACCTTGACCTTGCGAAACACGTACCGGATAATCCCCTGTGCATCGATGATAAAGGTCGAACGTTCAATGCCCCAGGACACTTTGCCGTAAAGATTCTTTTGTTTATACACGCCATAAGCCTTCGCCGTTTCGGCGTCAGGGTCAGACAACAAGTTAAAGGGCAATTGATATTTGGCGGTAAATTTTTCGTGACTCGCCAAGGAATCGGTGCTGATCCCGAGCACAATGCCGTCGACTTGCGAAAAGTCCGCAATAGCATCGCGGAAATCACAGGCCTCTGTTGTACACCCTGGTGTATTATCCCGGGGATAGAAATACAGCACCACAATGTGGCCTTTCAGGTCAGCTAAGTGAACCGTTCCATTGGTCCCTTCGCGCGTGAAATCTGGCGCCACCTGCCCTACCATGCTATCTTGCGTTCCCATTTCCGCTTTGACTGTCATCGTTATCCTCCACTCCGTCACCGTTTAGGTCTTTAATCTAAGGGCACGTGATAGATGTCACGTGGGATTTTCGATAGAATTTCAGCCTGCTGATGTCTAACTACGACGACTTCTTCGAGCCTCACGCCAAAACGCCTGGGAAGATAGATTCCTGGCTCAATAGAAAATGCTGCCCCGAGCGGAAGCGGAAGCGGATTCCCTTCCATAATGGAAGGCGGTTCATGAACAGACAACCCAATCCCATGCCCTGTTCGGTGTACAAAGTATGTTCCGTATCCCGCTTCCTCAATCACTCGGCGTGCGGCATGATCAATCTGCTGTGCTTCTTGTCCTACGGCCACTTGGTCAAATGCGGCTTCGACCGCCCGATTCACAATCCGGTGTACATGCGCGAATTCGTCCGGAATCGCTCCTACATAAGCCATCCGCGTCATATCCGATGCATAGCCATCTTTATAGCAACCAATATCCAATAGGACGGGACCTTCAGCAATGACGGTTTGATCCGATGTATGGTGCGGCATGGCGCTGTGGGAACCCGCGGCAACAATGATGAAGGCTTCTCGGTCGGCTCCATTTTCCATAAACGCCCGGCGGATAATATCTTGCAGCTCCATTTCCGTCATACCTGGCCGAATGCTTTCCAACCCTTTTCGCATAGCCCGGTCATTAATCGCCTGACAGGCCATAAGTTTCTCTACTTCATCAGGATCCTTAGACATCCGCCATGGTGCCATCAGAGACGAGGCGACAGTGAGCCCATCATGCACATTAATAGCAGCCTTTAGCCGTTCCACGTGATCAAAACGAGCATCGTCCGAAACGTATAAGGTCTGGCAATCTGCCGCCATGGGACCAAAGATTTTTTGCATCACCGCATGGGGCCCGTCTTGATCGGAAAATGCCACAATGTCAACCATGCCGTTTAGATGCTCGTGAGCTTCTTGAGCATTGACGGAAGCAATAACCAAGACGACCCGGTCATGTGAAACCCCCAAGAATGTCACCCGCTCATCGGCCAAAGGTGACCATGAGAGCAGATAGCGGAAATCATCACCAGGAGCTAAAAACATTGCCGCATGCTCTTTGCCAAGGCGCTCACGCGCTTTGGCTAGTCGCTCGATACCCATTTCATCGCCTACCTCTCAACTACGTGCTCATGTTATCGTATCATACCAAAACGCGGCCTCCTACCGCTTTGTCCCCGCCTTTTTAGTGACCGTAGACGGTGCCTTTCTTTTCCGTGGGACCTTCTTGGCTGTAGCGGATTCTTGATCGAAATCGAATCGCACCGTTCCATTTTCCAACACAAGCGCCGCTTGAAAGGACTTGCCCGCCTTCGACTTGAACCCCCGGATAGTTCCTGTCCGGCCCTTCGTCAATAACGTTTGCACTTGCCGGGGCGTCAGAGTTTTGCTGGCAATGGTGGTCCATAAAATAAAGGCACACTGAGTATCCTTTTGCTTGGTGCACCGGTACCCTTTAGAAAATTTTTGCAGAGGCGAGGCGCACAAAGGACACGGATAGAGAGCCTCTTCGTCTAGTACTGCAAACTCGTTGACGGGAGCAGACCGCGCCTGCTCGACGACATCCCGGGTAAACCCATGGATGGCTTGGCGAAACTCTTGAACGGCTGCCCGTCCTTCTTCCACCGCTCTCAAGCCATCCTCCCATTGCGCCGTTAAGGTGACTTGTGTGAGCAAATCCGGCACTAATGTCACAAGGGTTTTACCTTTATCCGTGGGCACCAATTGCTTCTTTTCCCGTTTCACGTACCCCACCGTAATTAGTCGCTCGATAATCGCAGCGCGCGTAGCCGCAGTACCTAATCCTGCTGTTTTCATAGCGTCTTTTAAGGCGGGATCATCGATTTTTTTACCAGCTCGCTCCATCGCCCCTAATAACGCCGCTTCCGTATAGCGCACGGGAGGTTTTGTCACGCCTTCATGCACGTCATATTGGACAATGGTCACCCGTTCGCCTTCGTGCAACGACGGCAACTGATCGGTAGACTCTTTTTTATTAGGATCTTGCGCCGGAGGAAAGAGCACTTGAAAGCCTTCTTCCTGCCTTTGCCGCTGCGTCGAGCGAAACATGTCCCCGCGCTCAACATCTTCAGATAGCACGGTATACACCGAGTATTTCATTTCGGCGGGGATAATGGGCAAATCTTCGAGACGCCACACCCGGTAGCGTGGGTCATACCCTTCGGCATCTTCGAGCGACAACAAATGTCCCAAAGCCCAGGTAAATACCATGTCCTCGGCTTCGAGCCTATCAGGACTTTTACGCGTCCCGGGACGCAATACGTGGGCTAAATCCCGAGCAACGGACGGTTTTTCCGCAATGACTAGTGTTTTCATGAGGGCCTCCATTACCCGCTAAAAATCTTCCACACCTATACTAGCGTGCCATCAGGAAATCGCATAGCCTTAGCCGAACCCTTGCTCAATGCCTCCTGTCACGGTATGGTAAGGACAATTCCTTTCGGTAAAGGAGCCTAGCGAAATCAATGGCAAAATCAAATGCCCGGGACAGCATCTTGCATGCCGCCTTGCAAGAGTTTTCCGAACAAGGCTACGACCGCGCCACGGTCGACAGCATTGCCCAACGCTCACATGTAGCGAAGGGGTCCGTCTATTACCATTTCGCATCCAAAGAGGCGATTTGGGTGGCTTTAGTCCAATCACGCGCGGGACGCTTGGAAGCTTTGACCAAAGAGGTGCTGGCTCACGAGGGTGCATCGCTATCTGACCTTTTGCGACAATGGATTGATTTTTTTTGGGAGGAGCAAGAATTTCTCAGCCTTTTTCTTAGTGAAGCATGGCGCGACCGCTCGCGCGAACAACTCGTGGGACAATTTTTAAACCGACTCTTAGAACCTGTAGCCACCTACTTGCATCCCCATATCCCCGCCACAAACCGAGAATGGCTGGCTTATGCTCTCTTTGGTGCCATTGCCGTGCCCACCTTGCATGCCCTAAAAAGCGGACATGCCGACAAAAACAGTTTATATGCCATTATTCCCGTGATTCTCGGACGATTCACCTAAATCTACGTTCTGTCCTTACGATGACAACCCTCGACAAAATCATGGACAAACCCCCCTTATCCCTGGCACAATGAAACCGTTATCGCATTACAGCCAAAGGAGATTGCGTGGGTTGCCTGCGCATCATACATCATGTCGCTACCTGTCGTGGACATTGCACAGTGGCTTTACTCGGAGCCTCAATTCGATTTAGCTTTTCAGCCGCTCTTAGCGTTGTCAAGCGGCAACATTATCGGATTTGAGGTGCTGACCAGGCCGGTTGATCGCAACCACCGACCCCTGCTGGTCGAATCCTTTTTCCATGAAGCCAGCATACAAGGTCACGCCGTGGCCGTAGACCGCCTTATTGTGGGTCAGATTACGAAATTTTTGCAAGGTCACCCTCTCTCCTACCCGCTCTTTATCAATTTGCACCCCGACTCGCTCACAGATCCTGACATTCAGAGCATGGTCGGGAGCAGCCAGCATGGGGCCATTGTGATTGAAATTACCGAGCGGGGAAACTGGTTTGGTGACATTGTGGAACCGGTCATGCAAACCTTTCGCAATCAAGGCGGAACCGTCGCCCTGGATGATTTCGGCACGGGATATTCTGGTCTAGAAAAATTAGTCGCTGTACGCCCCAATTTTGTTAAACTGGACCGCTCCATTATTGCTCAATGCCATATGTATCCGGTCAAACGCAATTTAATCGCATCAGTCAGTCACATGGCCGAATTTCTGGGATTTCAGCTCATCGCCGAAGGAATCGAAACCCGTGAAGAACTCCTTACTTGCATTGATCTGGGCGTTGCGATTGGACAAGGCTATTATTTTGCTCGCCCTAGCGCGTGGAACCCCGGAGTACAAGCGCCTAATCACGTCATTCATGAAATCCAGCGCCGTCAAAATGAACTCTTAGAATCCTCGGCGCAAAATTTAATGGCATGGGATTCTTTTCGGTTGCACTGGTCATTACTGATGGAAAGCCTAGCCGACCCCCAGGCTACCCCCCATGAGCGGTTAATGGCCATCATGGCGTCGACTTTTCGCTTGCTACAGCCGACCGCCATGACGTTTCTACGCGCCACCAAAAAAGGCCTGGCCCCGGTGTTCAGCCTCGGCCACTCCTGACACTTCCCACTATTACTATCACGCCGCCTACGAAACCCGTGACAGCCACGGCATCTGCTTTGATATCCTCACCGGATCCCACAGTAGGTCCTAAAGAGAGCGCCACCGCCACATACCAATTTGTTATCCCAACGTCCCAGTTAGGGCCGTTAGGCAACGACTATACGATTGAACTCGTGTACCAACCTAAATCACCCATCGTATTTCATATGTATCAACCCCAAGATTCAATTACTGTAGCATCTTCGCCACCGGGACCATCTTCGCCCCCGCCGACTGCGCCCGTCTACGATTACGATCCCATAGTCAGTGTAGTCGGACAATTGCCTGAGGTCCCGTGGGCAGCAGCCCTGCCACTGGTTGCCTTGGGAACTGTTGGAGCTATTTGGGTGACAAGGCGCAACACACACCGCCGGTCGGCAGCGTCCTAATGATCAATCAACCCGCCCTCCCAAAGTATCTTAGCCGAAGCCACCTTGGGGGGAGCTTGGGTTGGATTCACGTCATGCGCCCTGGTTCAAGTCTGGAATCCTGACGTGAGTGTGTGTGACGAAATTACACAAGCCCTACGAGCTTTTTTCTCGAGTCAAACTCTTTTTATACTCACACGGCGGTTTCAACCAAAAGGGGCAGTCCTGTCTATCGTCATCATTCGCTTAGGGGGAGTCAACGAAGGCGAGTTGTGGTACCCTTAAAGCATATCAACAGATGGGGCAGGAGGATGTTGTGAAGCGTAGAGGGTGGATGACTGTGATCGTTGCAGTCGCCGTGGTAGCTGGGTTTGTCGTGGACGCCATCATGCACCGAGAGCAAATGAATCCTGTCAGCACGTGGCAAACGGCCAATCCTATTATTGCGCCAGATCATACTGTTGCTCTGACACTAGGCACCACAGCGCAAGACCGCACCCAACCGCAACCATTGCTTCCGGGCCATTTGGCAAACACAGATTGGTATTTGCCCATCACCCAAAGCAGCGCCGTCAGCTATGTTCTTCATGATGGACAAGCGAGGTGGCTGGTCAATGGATCTTATTACCCCTTAAGCAGCGCGCCCACCGATCCGGCCGGTTTTTTAGATTATGCGCCCGATGGGCACATGCTGGCATGGCAAAACGGCAACACCATTACCGTGCTCACCGCACCTCATTTACAACACCATCAAATCGATCATGCCATGACGCCATATTTTACGCCTAGCAATCATTTAGATTATCTCTCCGTGTCGGACAAGACGCTAAACGTACAAAGTACATATCCCCACCGCACACTCCCCTCGCAAGCACTCACCGGGCACCATCCGTTTGTGTTTAGGGGCCGCGACATTGTTTATGACCGCGATGGTCAAATCGCTTTGGAAAACTTGGAGACAGCCCACGTAACGACCCTCGCCACGGTTCGAGCGAAGCGTTGGCCGCTGGTGGTGGATTCTTTGTCATTTGGCCCGAGTCTTGCAGTCATGTTGGAACGCCCCACAGCGCTCCCTGCTTACCTCATTATTGTCGACACCCATGGCCATATCAGCTGGTACCGGTGGCAGACGGGTCTTAAACCGCAGATTGGACAAGCAGGCGGCCACTTAGTCATGAATAATGTTGACCCTTCGGGCCAACTCGTGGTCTGGGGTTCTCATCATCTTCACCCCCTGCCCCAGTCTTCTGGCCTCTTTAGTCAAAGCCCAGCGGGGATCATTTTCCAAACCTCCCAAGGATTTATCCGTCTGTCCTCCATCACCCCGTAACACAAAACGCGCGCGTTGTGCATATCCCTAAGTACGACGGGGAGGTGATCACAATGCGCACAGCCATGCGCAACTGGCTTATTGGCGTTGGTTTAGTAACCGGCTTGTATCTTTTGGGCCCGGTTATTTACTTTAACCGGGTCTATCCCTTTATTTTAGGCATGCCCGCCATATTGTTCTGGTATGCCTTAGTTCCCGTGCTTACCCCCATCATTCTGGGCGTCGTCTATTTGCTCGACCCCGTCCAACACTTCAAGGGAGATGACTAACGCATGGGAACCGTCATTGTCGTGGCTGCTATTGCCGTAGTCGGATTGACCATCTTAGGCATGATATCAGGAGCCAAGGAATCGCAGTCATCATTGTCCGGATGGCTCGTGAATCGCCGTAATATGGGCGCTTGGCTGGTCTGGTTTCTGTTAGGCACCGAAATTTACACCGCATTTACCTTTCAAGGACTGGCCGGCTATGCCTACGCAAAAGGCGGCCCGGTGTTTTACAACGTCGCCCTTAATGACGTCGCCTATTCCTTAGGATTCATGATTCTGCCTTTGATCTGGATCTTAGGGAAGAAATTTCGCTACGTCACCCAAGCAGACTTTGTCGCTGGGCGCTATCAGTCACGGGCCTTGGGAATGTTTGTTGCCCTTACTACCGCGATTATCATGATTGCCTATATCGACCTCAACATTACAGGACTCGGCGCCATTTTCCATGTCATCAGCAAAAGTCGTCTTTCTGTGATGTGGTCTGATATCATCGGTTTTGTCGTTTTAGCCACCGCCGTGTATGTGGGCGGGATTCGGGGCAACGCGTGGCAGTCTGTGATTAAAGATGTCTTTATGATCGTCGCATTAGGTGCGCTATTTATTGTGTTTCCCTACCGTGAGTTTCATGGCTTTGGTCCCATGTTTATGGTCTTTGGGCATGAGCTAGGCCCCGTTATGACCTTGCCTGGCAAAACCGCACACTCGGGACTACTTTGGTTGGTTACCACGGTCCTCATGACGGGCATGGGCCAATGGATGTGGCCGCAGTGGTTTGGTGTCGCCTACACCGCCCGAAATCCCAAGTCGTTGAAGATTCAAGCAGTCTTCATGCCGCTCTACCAATTGGTCAAAGTCGCTGTCATTATCGTGGGTTTTGGGGCATTGCTCGTCCTTGGCACCCATCAAAATGGCAATGACGTCGTGGTCATCTTAGCACGTCGTTTGTTCGCCACACCATTCTTTGCGTTTTTTGTCATCGCCGCCATTTTTGCCGCCCTCGTGCCAGCAGGTCCCATCATTATGACCTCCGCCTCTCTCATTGCTAAAAATGTCTGGGCAGAATATCGCCCCCAATCCGACGAGCGTATTTACCGCGTCACGAAATTGTTAGTATTTCCGCTCACATTTCTGGCCTTATTTTTGGCGTTGGCCACGCCATCGCTGCTTGTGGCCATTTTGCTCGTGGCCTATGATTTCATTGCTCAGCTTTTTCCCGCCGTCGTTATTGGCTGACTGTTTTGGCGTGGCGCGACCAAATACGGCGCATTCTGGGGGATGATGACAGGCTGGGTCTTGGATGCCTTTTTACTGCTAAGCGGCCATGGTACCTTGTGGGGCATCAATTCCGGCTTCATCGCCCTCGTGCTCAATACCCTCGTTTTTGCGATTATTAGTGCCGCAACCCAAGCATCCATTAAGCCTGGTGAGGCCAATCACTTTTCCATCCTCTACGAAATGCATGAGGATCCGGTCCATAGCGTGTAAGATTTGCGAGGGCCCGAAAATGCTGCAGCCGCATGCCATAGGGCAATGTCGACCGTCTTGAAGGGTTAGGAGCCACAAAGCGACCAGGGCTTTGATACCCCCACGCAACTGTTTGCGTCCGCTTTATTCCGTAAACTGCCCGGTAAATGTCCTTGCCCAAAAAGCAAACCACGCGAGGAGCGAAACGTGCTATCTTAGCGGCTAGCACCTTTCCTCCTTGCGCTAATTCGTCGGGCGTCAGATCAGCCGAACCCGGGGTCATGCGCTCCACAATGTTGGTAATGCCTAGGCCAAACAGCAACAAGGTCTGATCCTCTTCAGGGCTTAAACGGTACGGAGTCAACTGACTGTCCGCTAACAATGCCCAAAAAAGATTGCCAGGGCCCGCAAAATGATGCTGGAACTTGTCCGAATAGATGCCAGGATTGTATCCGACAAACAAAATTTTGAGATCCGGAGCAATAATGTCGGCAACCATGGGTGTCTCCCTTCCACGTTATGTCCCGAGTACCTTATCCTATGAACGCCACGGTGGATTCGACCTTGACTCGCTTGGTTGTTCTTGGTCCCTTGAGTACAACCTCCACACCGCCTTGAGTGGGCGTTATCGCCTCGACTGTGGTATTCACATGAACCGGAATGCCCAAAGCGCGAACACGTTGTTGAAAATCCGGACGCGCACGAAAATGATCACGGCGATGAATGAGGCGGACGGACTTTCCGGCCTCCGATAACCGCAATGCGGCTTCAAATGCACGGTCGCCACCGCCAACAATGAGAACTTCCCCTGCTAATGGCTGAGCCAATAAAGCCGATGTGGATAAAGACGTGACCCACTGTGCACCCGGAACCTTTAAGTCCCGCGTGCGCAGTCCCGGAGCATACACGACAGCCTGCGCATAATAGGTGGCACCATCGGCACAGGTCAATAGCTTTTCAGCCTCATCAAATGCCACCACATCGTGGCCTTCGTAGACATCAATCCCCATCTGATGCAACTGCTGCACGAGGTCCGCTAGCAATACAGAAACGTTAGCACCATAAAACCCTGGCACATCTTGCAAAGATAGGGTGATATCGTGCAACTGTCCTCCTAAATGATGCCGCTCAAAAATCTTGGGCAACATTCCCAAACGCTTTAGCCATATCGCGCACGCAATGCCTGCGGGTCCTCCGCCTACAACCGCGACGGTTTCTATCGGTTTCACCTCCTCGTTAAAAAAGAGCGCCTCCCGCGAGAGTCGCTCCTACCTAAGCACTACCATTCGGCTAAATGGCCGAACGAATTTCGTCGTCACGCCACGGCTCAATCCGCTCTTTAAGGCTAAAGAAAAAGGCAAAGATGCGAAGGGCTGCGAAAAATGACACAAAGCTACCCAACACATACAACTCCGGCTGCCAATTAAAAAAAGGCGGAGGAACAAATTGTCCATTCCACACCAGCAATATCGTATACACAGCGGTGGCGGTCAAAGACGCCCAAATTTGCCATGTAATTTCCCTAAAGGCGGTTACTAACCTTTTTCGAAACAGCCACCAAGGGCCCCATGCCGCCATGGCAAAAAGCGCCAAACCTAACGAGTCGGACACCGCCACAGGATGGAACACAGTATTCGGCACAAAGACCCACGGCAAGGAACACAGCACCGCAGCCAACGCTCCCGATAGAGCAGCCGTCGCCATAACCACCAGTCCTTGTGCCCAGGCAATCCGACTTAAACCAAATCGTACGTTGCGCATCGCCAATACAATATTTTGCCTCAAACCGCTATGATGAAACGTATTAAGACTCGTCGAGAAGAAGCCCCACGCGGTGAGCACCCTGCCCACGGCCATATCGGCCAAAGATTCCGTGCGGAAAGAAGCTACCAGCAACCCTAGGCCAGCTAAAAGCTGGGCTACAGAAACCAACCACAGCCACCCGCGTTGCTGACGCAAGGGTTCTGCTAATTTAACCGCCATGACCTCAGGATTTCCAAGGGTCGCCATCGCCATAACCGCGGCTTGCGCCCTGTCCGTTCCCTGCGCGATTTGGTCGGCCCAAATAGAAAGCAATTGTTGCCGGATTTTTGCCTGGGCTCGCCGTTTGTGGTACTTATTCATGATGAGATGGGTTGCTTGCTCCAAGTAATCTTCCCACATACAATCACCTCCTATGCGTATCATATGGATTCGTCCAGTGTTTATAACTTGGTGATTATAGCACCGGGGAAGCTCTCCTCGCAAGACTGCCAGAAATTTCCCGTCCGGTGACATGCTTCGTTAAAACAGCATATAGACGCAGTCGCCGTGGTCTTGGGGAAAGATGAGTGAGAAGTTTTTCTCTCGTTCCCGATTCCCCGCAACCTAGGTGGAGCGCGGGCTGACCGTCAGTCTCATGCCGGGGGGAGGAAGTAAACTGAGTCGGGGCACTGGGCGCCATGATGTCCCAGAAATTGGGTGAAGGGTTAGCGCCTGGACGAAGGATGCAATGACGAGCTGCATTTCAAGTAGCGCAAAATCACGTCCGATGCAACTACGCGGCCCCTTCCCAAAAGGAAGAAATGCCAACGCATAAGCCTCTTGGTCCCCCTGAAGCCACCTTTCGGGGTCAAAATCGTTCGGATTGGGAAATTCAGAAGACAAATGATGGGTCACATAGGGACTCACGAGAAAAAACGTCCGAGGAGCAAATGTTTCGCCCTCTAAAGTCAATGGGTGCGGATTTGAACGACTTAATAGCCAAACGGGCGGGAACAAGCGCAAAGACTCCAAGATTACCGCCTTTAGATAGGGCAAACGGTCAAGCGATGATATTTGCGGGCATTGACCCCGAAGCTGGTCATCCACTTCCTGCTGCAACCGCGCTTGCACCGCGGGATTAGCGGCTAGCAACAGCAAAGTCCAAAACAGCGCATGACCGGTGGTTTCATGGCCCGCCATAATTAGGGTTAACGCCGTCTGCAAGACCGCATCGGGATCGTCCCGCAAGGCCTGATGTAATCGCTCCGCTACCAAACTCTTTCTCGGCCCTTGAAGAAATTCAGCCATCCACGGTTGCAAACGGTCTGCAGCTCGGTGATAGGGCAAGGTGCCAGGAACTCGCCACGTATATGGCCAGCGCAACACACTGCGTGAGCGTTGATAGAAGTAGGTCATCACCGTTTGCACCGCTTGCGCCATTTCCTGCAAGGCGGAAACAGAAGCGTCTCCCTCAAACAGCGTACCTAGGACAACGCGCATGGTCAACACGAGCATGTCGTGGTCGCTCGTCGTGGCCTTAGTGCGGATAACCTGATGACAGTAGTCTCGCGTCGCCTGCGTGATCCATGTGCCATAGTCCGCAAAACGTCCATGGTCAAAAGCCGGCTGTATCGCCAGCCGCTCCATTTTCCAAAGATCCCCTTCCGCGACCAACGGTCCTCGTCCAATCAGCGGATTGTTTGCATCCATCCCCGGTCCCTTGATAAGGTGTTTGCCGTGGGTATTCAATAAGGTGTGAACTTGAGCTCCCCCACTGACCAAAACAAAAGCCCAAGGGCCCATATGAAAGGACGCAAGAGGCCCTTGGGCTCGCGCAATTTGGCTTAACGTCTTCAGTGGATCCCGATGAAATGACCATAACCGACGAAAATCTTGGCCCAAGTGTTGGTGTACCATGCTGTGTTCCGCCCCTTTCCTCTATGGTAGCATGTCGAGATACCAGGTAACGCTAAGAAACACCCCGCCATATTTCTTTACAATTTTTCCAGCAAAAAAAGGAATTTCATGAAACTTTTTGCTCCGCACGGCGTTTACATCATAAAATGGAGTTGTGAGATGGTGCATGGAGGGATCCACGGAATGCATGTGAGACTGGGGTTGATACTCGGCAGCGCAATCATAAGCGCTTCTTTAAGCGGTTGCGGCACAGTCGCGACCAGTACCCCCGCGGCGTCTCTTCCGCAACAATCCGCCCAGCACGGTCCTGCCACATTTCAAGGATTAGCCCCGTTGCGTCCGGGCTTTAAGCCCGTAAACATCTTCTCCACCGTCGTTGCAATCCCCAAAACCTGGACGACCGAACGCATCACGGCTGACAGCATCACTTTAGGAGGACAAACCGGATCCTGCTCGGTGACAAATTTAACGCCCAGCTTGTCTTTGGCTACACGGTGGTTGCCGCTCTCCACCTCACCGACAGCCCCTTATAAAGACGTCATTCCCGTATCGCCCTCGACAGGCAGTGGCAGTACGACAATTCTTACCCAAACAGGGCAATTACTGGAGCTCAGCGTTCATGTTCCACCGTCTCATCAACGTCTTGGCACCACCATCTTGCACACATGGCAGCATCCACTCATCGCCACAACAACGCAAGCGGTAACACACCTTGAACAGGCTCAAAACGCCGTTTTGGCCAACGCTGGCTCTAGGGAATGGGTCCTCGCAGCAGGCAACGCCGCCACAGCGCAAGAAAGCTTCTATCTATTTCAGTCCCAAAACGGTGGTAAACAATGGACATTGGAAAATGCATCGCAATGGAGTGCCAATGCGCCAGTGTTTCCCAACGCCTCGGGGCAGGCCACCATCAATTTCCCAACAACATCGGAAGGGTTCATTGCGGAGCTTAGTGCCATGCAACCGATCTTGCTGATTTATCGCACAGAAAGCAGTGGAAAAACATGGGCCAAGCAAATCATCCATTTACCGTCATCATTTTGGCCAGGCAACAAAGCGCCCGTGATTCATTTTTCCTCTCCTACCGACGGTCAAATTCTCGCGCCGCTATCCCAAACTAATCTCGATGCGCTCTACAACACTAATAATGGAGGCGCGACGTGGCACTTTGTGCAAATGGAAACGGTGAGCGCGTGCCAACCGTCTCACACAATTATTAAGGAAGCTCTGCACCATGACGCGACCCAAATCGCTTTGCCGTTATTTGGGCCCACACGCATTCCCCATGCGCGTAATCAAAGCCTATCGGCCACCGCCAGTGCGAGTCCCTCGCTCAACCAATACAGTGTACGGATCTGGAAAACGCAGCAATGCTACCCCGTGAATAGCCCAGAAATAACGCACGACCTTAGCGATCTGGCACCCTTTGCATCATGGCGGGTGACAGCGGTCAGCCCTCAAGCACCTACTACCGCGTTGCTGGAATCCGGTAATCTTTACTGGCGCGCACCGTCTGGTCATCCACACACGGTCACTTTAGCCACAGGCCTCATCGGCCAAGCCTATCCAGCCAGTACCCTCTTTTCAAGTCAGGCACTGTCCCATGGCCCCGTGCTCATTTGGCATGAAGGTGAATGGACCATGGAGATAAAAGGCGGCACCGCCGTGTCAGAACAAACCGTATCTTCGCCTCTTATCCGTTATTTACACACGCATTTCCTACCCGGGTACCAAGGCTTATTAGTCGTTAACATTACGGGTACGAACCGCATGCAAACACGCCTCGATTGGGATCAAGGACCGCTGTTCATGCAGGTAGCGAGTGACGAACCGTCTGCAGACAATCCCGTGACAACCGCGCGGTTGGCCGTCTTGTGGCAGCAATATTCTTAACTGACGTTGGGAAAATTAATGATCTCGATGCCCGCCGCATCTTATACAATATGTAATAATAATGAATTCCAGACGACTCTACGCGGGAGGCACACCGTGGCTGTTTTCTTATCGACAAATACTCATGCAAGTTTTTGGTATGACGAAACCGTTATTGAAACCATCGTCAAACTACGCTTAGCCGACCAATGCTATTTGGAAATCATTACCCCGTTATCCGGCCTGCGTTTGCCTCCTCCTGGCACAGTGATTCAAGTGCGTTGGCAATGGAATCAGACGTTATGGCAACAAAACGCCTACGTCGAACGCACGGATTTATCCGCACAGCCCGTCTTATCTGTCGTACTTGAGGGCGATCCTCAAGCTCAAGAAAACCGGCGCACAAGACGTCACGCCTTGTCCTTGCCGGTCACTTTTTCCACTGGCCCTTTAGGACTCAAAAAAATTTCCTCCGAGACCGAAGATATCTCGGTACAAGGCCTGCGCTGTCAATTAGAGAAACCGTTCCCGGAGCAATCCCCGGTCGCAATGACATTGACCCTGCGTGGCGCACCGCTTCATCTTCAAGGCCGCGTCCTACGTTGTGTGGCCACACAGTCGGGTATGACACAAGTCGCCATTCGCTTTACCCAAACCGATAACGCAGATTTTAAGCTATTAAAGTCCTATCTCGAATCGCTTCCGTGAGCATCAACTATGCCCTTCTTGGCTATTCTCCGCGATCGATCAAAATAGCCACGAATTCGCCGGATTGCAGTACGTTACAAAGGTCTGATATCCCTTGACGGAGCTGGCGATAATAGGTGGGGCGGCTCAAATGTAGCGCCATGGCAATGCGGTCGGCATTGCCAATGTGATCGATAAAGGTCATCCGCAAGACTCTTTGCGTGACATCGGTCAGAGGTGGCACTGGGCTCTCTGAAAGGAGAACCGCCAGAATACGGCGGGCTTCATGCCCCTCACACCCTAACATTTCTGGCAAGCCTGTCCGGTTAAAATCATCGACGCTATGGTACGCCTTGAGAGCCCGACGGAGCGTCTCCTCATCCACGCCGTAGCGATTTTTCACCACCGGGCGGTTGAACGCGCGTATCACCGACCCCACCCAAATAAGAAAGTCCCGGTGCCGCATATCGAGCACGAAGGCTTCCACGCCTTCTTCTAATCCAAGCGGATGCGAGTCGAAGCCTAAAAGTCCCAACAATGCTTTAAGTCTGGGCTCCCCACTTCCCACAACCCCCCGAAGTCCACTGCCTAAAAATGACAGTCCATCCCGAATAATAATGCCGAGGATGTCTCTGGGGTGATATAAAGGATGGTGCGCATCGACACCCACTAAAGTGCCCAAATACGTATCCGCCTGATCGGGATCTTGAGGGAACGTTTCGTCTGGAAAATAGCGCGCTACAGTTCCTGGGGCATATAATTCGATTAACGCCGCCGTGGTATGATGCATCGGCAACGACACGAAAAACCCGATGGGGGCGCCATCAGGAGCCCTAATCACGCGGATGGCCTGAGGAAATTGGGCAAGAACCGCATCGAAAAGAGCGTGTGCTGCCTTCGGTGTCGGCAGGACTAAGCTTTGCCTTCCCCACTCATCAATCATACGATGAATTGCTTGGGCATCTGTGGCGTCAACCTGGCGATCGCGTGAGATCGCTGTAAGCGCCCCGACATCGGCGTAAGAGCTTTCGCGCGGCAAAGACGCGGCACTAATCTCCATAAGCTGGTAGGCCAAGTGACTGCGCTCGCGAAGCGTTGTGGCTTCTCGGTACAAACGACTAAGATAATCGACCGCTTTAATGCGGAGACGTTTTAACCCCGTCGGGTTATATTCCTGCATGAAATTGAAAAGTTGGGCCCGGACGACATCGTGCAATGTGATGCCCCCTTGCACAGTCCGCACAAAAGACAAATGACTGATGCCTTTGAATTGATCTAGCGTAACCTCAACAGGGGCCATCAAACTCTGGAACGCAGCATGATTGGCGACAGGCAACACGGTAAGAATGTCGAGTAACGGATGAAGGGAGGGGTCCGTCACTTCCCGCAGTAATTCGGCGGTTATCTGCTCTAACAAAGAAAGGTCCCATGCTTCCTTTACGTGATTGCGTGTGGCAAAATAATCGCCCACGACGGCAACCCCTAAAGGATATCCGTGCAAACGCTGAATCACTGCTTGAAGTTCATGGCTATCTTCGACGCCCATGCGCAGAAAATATGCTTGCACCTCTTCATAGGGCAACGCGTTTAAAGGGAACGACCTTACACGCTGGTCCCAGCCCAAATGCGTGTACCACACACGATCTAGACCCCGGCGGCTGGATAAGACCACCAGAGCGCCTTGATCAGGCAAACGACTCAGCCAATCTTCACGTAGCCAGCCTTCAAGCACGCCCACTTCATTAAAGTTATCAAATATCCATAGGACACGCTCAGGCCACTGGTTCGCCATGCCTGCAGATTCCAATGCATCTTGAAAATACTGAAGAAACGAGGCGGGCTGTTTGGGACAGGACCGTCCGTCCATCCATAAGACGGCCATGTGCTGTGCTTGCGCCATCCCCATCCATTCCCACAACAAGGACGATTTGCCCATACCGGCAATTCCATGAACGTCCCAAATCTGCGTCCGTGGCTGGTTGTCCGTCAGCCATTGCTGAAAGGCCGCAATCTCTTCTTGTCGACCGACAAAACGGTCTGAACGGTCTTGATGGACGATATCCTGAAGCCAATTCATGCCGTGCCCCCCTAATCGGATAATCATTCGTCATGCATTAAAAGAATTCCTGCCTTGTCACATCCATTAACTGGAATAGGGGGACGCTGCGCTGCTCTGAACATCCCCTTGCTCTCCTTTACTTGTTATTATATAGTATCACAGGGGCTTTAAATTTTTCCCCATTTTCGTCCATCACCGCGAAGATGCCCGACACCCCTGAACAGGAGGATTATACATGGCAAAAATTGCATTCTGGATTACTGCTGGCCCAGGCTTGGAGGAAAAGGTTCTGGCCAACTTAGTGCTAGCCGGTCGCCTCAAGGCCAATCGCAATCAAGATATCGAAGTCTATTTCTTTGGCCCTGGCGTTAAATTGGCTGGTCAGGCCGAAGGCCATCTGGCTGAAGCCTTAAAAACCCTCTCCTCCGGACAAGTCCCCATGGGCGCGTGTCCTTTTAACGCCGACCAATATGGCGTCACGACCACTGTGACTGAACAGGGCATTCATATGGAGCCTGCCGGCGAGGCCCTTGTCCGTCTGACCGAGCAAGGTTACCAAATTGTCGGTGTCTGAGCATTAAGTTCTTCAGCTCACCAATCCTTGGGGCATCCGCGTCTCGCCCCAAGGATTTTTTTGACCTCTTTTAATTAATGATCAGGTCACAACTGCTATTGAAGACGTTCGGGCTTGGCCATAGCCATTACCCACTTTCGGCATAAACCGTCAAACTTTGTGCAGCGCCTGCAAATCCTCGCAACATAAAATGAAAGGCCTGACGAAATTCTTAAGGTTTTGCGATCGATTTTCTAGCGTAAAACCAAAAATTGGAAAGAAAAAACTAGACGCATTGTCTGGGGTGCGCCATAATAAACCGTGGTTTTTGACAAGCCCATTTTCCGATACGACAGTGCCCTTCATAATTCGGGTTTCCTCACCACCATATGGAGCCCCCAATAAAAATGACGATTGGAGAGAAAAAATGTTTAAGCATGTTGTCTATGCCCTTCGGCACCTTATGATCCGCGCCGCTTTAGAATACTGGCGTTGGCGCATGGTGCGCGCTGAACATGACGTTATGCGGCTTACTTATAGTCAGCAGTGCGATCTTTGGATTGTCAGGTATCACCGTCTTTTAAACTCCCGGCCTACTTCTGCAAGACCTTTAGAACGCGTACGCACTGAACGCGTTAGCAACCAGTACTGAATCACCAAGGCAATCATGCCGAGCCGAATGGCAATGTCCCCTAAATTGAAGACAAAAGGGTATCCCGGAACCCGCCAAAAGTCGACGATACCGCCCCATAAAAGACGTTCCGTCCAATTAGCCAACGCACCCGCAAAAATGATGGCCAAGACCGTCTGGTATTCTCGCCACCGCCACCATGCGGCAACCAGGGCCGCCATGGCCAGCGCTGAGACAACGGCTAGGCTCCATGACGGGGCGTAAGCTAACAGGCCAAACGCCATGCCGCGATTAAAAATCACGCCCTGTCTTCCAATGTTTGCACGGTTAACAATCCCGAGGCCCAAGGCCGCAATATAGACGATCAACATGATGAGCCCCGTACTCCATCCTCTTAACTTCTTGTCCACGTCCGTGCCTTTTCCCCCTATGCTACAATCTCTATATAATGTAGGCTTATTAACCACCATAGGAAATGGGTGAGAACCATGCCACTAACAACACGCAACCACCTTCGCAATCAAATTTTGAACATTATTCGTGGGCAAGGCCAAGCCACCGTGAAATCGGTCTATGAAGAAATCTTGAAGAAACGCGCCGTATCCATCAACACCGTGGCCACTGTCATGAACCGTTTAGTCATCCAAGGGCTCCTTGTACGCCAAGGCGGGGTGCGCCATTACTCGTATCAGCTTACCCCTGAAGACGGCGTCGCCAAAGCTCGGGCGCTACAATCTGTGGAAAATCTCTTATCCGAATTCGGTGAAACCGGTCTTGTTCACTTTGTTGACGCCGTAGACGAAATTGAACCCGGCGCTCTAGAAAAACTCGAAGAAATTTTACACAGCCGCAAAAAGGAGAAAGGCCATGACTAAGACCGTCAGTTCCTGGATTTGGCTTGGAGGGTTGGCTTCGGTATTAGCACTTCCTGTGTTGCTATTGGGAGCGCTTGATGCAACCCTCACTCACCATCTCGCTTGGGCCCTCATGAAATCCCCCATGCATCCGGGGCCTATGACGGTCCCCTTATGGCTTGTTGTTTTAGGTCTTCTCGTGTCTGCCTTGTTAGGTGGATATCTTTATCGCCTCATTGCTATCAGCACCCGCCATATCAGAGAACAATCGACCATCGCCGCAAAGCTCGAATCTCGCTTGTCCCCACTACCGGAGGAACTCATTCCCCCTAACTTGGCCCCATCAAACCAGGTGCGTTTCGTCAGTCTAACGGAAAGCACACCCCATGCCTTTACCTACGGCTTTCGTACCCCCACCATCGTCATCGCGCATTCCATGCAACATTTGCTCGACCGCCAAGCTTTAGCTGCCATCATCGCCCATGAATATAGTCATGTCCGTTCGCAAGATTATGCGATTCAACAGCTTTTCATAATATTGATTCACACACTGCCTGGGTTTGGTTTCGGCACACTATATCGCCAATACTTAACCATTCGGGAAATTCAGGCCGACCAATTTGCCACCTCGTGGCAGCAAACTCCCGATCATTTAATTCATGCGATGGTGGCTACCGTGCGTGCCCTGAAAAACCAACCTGCCGCCCCCTTTCCAAGCGAACCCGCTTGGAATAGCGGCTGGCAGGCACGTATTGACGCCCTAGCATCCTCTGATGGAGGGAACTCCCATCATCCCGTTGGCATTCTCTGGCCATTTCTGACCTTTCCCGCCATCAGTTCGAGCCTTTTTGTTGCAGCATGTATCGCGGTGGCGTGTCACTAAAGTCGACCCATCACATACTTATTGAGCCATCAGATCAGCGTTTAGACCACCCGCGATGCGGCCCATACCCTGGGACACCACAATGCGGACGGGTAACGCCGTCATCGATGCCCCCGCTTTTGCGGTATATGAGACTTGCCCTTGACTATTGGTGGTTAGATGCGTGCCACCCGAGGAGCTCATCGAGGATCCCCCCATAGACGAGGAAGCTCCGGGCGTTTTCGGCGTGACACTGACACTCGCTCCAGACACCGGGCCTGAAGGACTCATGACCGTAATCGTAAGCGGCTGAGATGATCGTGCGGCAACCACCCGGGCAAACGGTTGAACCACAACGTAGTCGCCGACTGGAGCCGTCGGATTTGTCGTGGACGTTGTCCACCAAGCATCCATGAGCCCCGCTCCTTTCATGGAAGACGGATTAAACGTACTTAAAGAACCCACTTTGATGCCAATCATCTCCATCGTCTTGGTGGGCTGGCCACGGAGCACAATGGTAGCTTGTCCCATACTGTTCGTTGTTTTCGAATAGCTTGCCACGTAAGGCGAAGCCGTTTGGGCGCTGGTCGAATACCACTGGCTCACCCCGGCACCTAACGGCACCATGGGCCCAATATAGACGATCACGGGTTGATTAGCCGCCGGTTGTCCGCTGGCCGTTGTGGCCGTTACGACGAATGTGGCTTCTTGCCCGGCTTGGACCATTTGAGCCGTTTTATTGGTATTGAGTTCTGCCACCGTCACGGAAGATGCGACGGAACTTTTGCTAGCGGGTGTGCTGCTCATGGTGCTAGAGCCAGACGTCTGAGGCTTGGCGGCTTGCGATGTGGTCCCACATCCGGCCAACACGGCCGTCAAAGACACAGCAACCCCGATCACTCGTTTGGTCATAAACTTGCTAACCTCCCCCAAGAAGCTTCTATAAACTACATTTTGTAGTTTACACTGCATTAGAATCTCCTGGCAAGGCATGACCGTCTATGACATGGGAGCAAACTGGCTTGCAATCAATTCGTTAGAACCCGCTGAAGCCGGAATATAGATGCGAAACAACTGTAAGCGGACGTACGTTCCATCTTGTTGAAAATCTAACCGGTAAGCAGGTCCTCCCACGCCATAAATCAACATCCATTGGGCTGCAACCCCATCAGCCAACATCACATTGGCCACACTGGCCGGTTGATACGCCGGATCGATGGGTGTGTTTGATTCGATAGCCAACATGTTGTTGAATTCCAGGTCTAAGTCCGGTCCATCAACATAACTTTCTTCTAATGCCGTATCCGGATAAGCATGCGTCGGCAATAGAAGATGCAAATGCAGGGAACGGGCCCGTGCTAAGGCGTTAGTCCACACGCTACCCGAATAAGCCATCTTGGCCAACCCGTTAGGTCCTACCGGCGCGCTACCTGGCGATGACGGCAACACGCTTTGGCGATGCACATGGCGTGCATGATGCGCCCGCACGGTCGCAATAGCTTGGGATTGTACCGGATGCGTTACGGGAATAACAGGCGGCAACAACAAAGAAACCCCTCGGTAAAAGACCACCACCGCGGCTAGGCCGCCAACCACGGCCCCGATTCCCTTGACCCATGCCCTCACTCGCCCACCTCCTGATGCTGTATCCCTATCGTTATTGTACTGGACAATGCCGATCTATGGGCGGGCATACGGGATTTTAAGCCATACTGGCCGGAACTCGCATGACGGTTTGCACAAAACGCTCGCCAATTCGCGTCATCGCATCACGATGATAGACCAATGAAAACGTTCGGTATAGACTCAACCCCGCGACTTGCACCGAGGCAAATAAATCGCGCTCTCTTGGCTCAATCGTGAGCGGAGACAAAACACTAACCCCCAGTCCTTTAAGCATCATCTGCTTAATCGCATGTGTTGTCCCTAAAACCAAACGAATATTTAACTGCTTGAGATCAATCCCTTCATAGCCTAAAGCATTTTCTAAAGCCATGCGGGTCCCTGAACCTGGTTCACGTAAAATTAATGGCTCTTCCATGAATTCTTCTAACGTGACTTCCTGGCGTTCAGCCCAAGGATGCGTGCGTGCCACCATCACCACCGGCTGATCATCAAAAAATGGCCGGACCACCACCTGTGCATCGACCATAGGCGCTTCAATAAGACCTATATCCAAGGTATGATTGAGCACTTGCTCGAAAACTGTACGTGAATTGGCCATGGTAACGGACCACCGAGCATTAAGCATATCCCGGCAATACTCAGCCAATATACCTGGCAACAGATATTCGGCAATGGTCAAACTCGCCCCAATAGCGAGTACTTGGGGACGGCTATCCGTTAACTCCTGCACCGCGTCTTGCGATTCATGGATTAGCCGCAGCAAAGCAGTGACATAGCGATATAGCACTTCACCCATTTCCGTCAGGTGAACCCCTTGGCTAGTACGTACAAAAAGGTGTGTCGCATAAGATTGCTCAAGCATTTGAATTTGTTGACTGACAGCTGATTGGGATAAGTTAAGAGCTCGCGCCGCTTGAGAAATCGAGCCCACTTCTGCTACCATCTTAAAAGTCGTCCAGACTTGTTCGTTCACGGCGCTCTCCTTCCCATTTCACGACAGCGGACTTCCCATCCACCGCGAGTTCTTGTATTATTAATAGCAAACAATAAGCTGAATTTTATAGACTATTGTCACTAGTTATTTTACACTATTGTACTGCATTCTTGATAGGTGGGCGAAGGTTCTACGCTGTAAATCCACGGTTTGAAACAGGGTATCCACCGCCACATTTAGATCATAACTTTAAAGAAAGTGAGGAGAAGACGTGATGCGTTCCGATGCCCAGTCACTGACCTTGTCGGCCCTACAAGGCATCTCGACAGGACTCCTAATTCCTGTTGCCATGGCCACGGCTCTGCCCATATCGTCAACAGGCCGCGTGCAGATGTGGCACGCGGAAATTTTGAGCGCAGCCCTAGCACTCGCTAGCCTCTCCATTTGGAGACAACTCGCACGCCAGTCCAGGCGCTCCTCACCGAAATCCGTCGCCAGCAACCTATACGTTCTCGCTCTAGGGATTCTCGGGTGGGCAGATACCTGGGGCGCAGATGGAGGCCAAAGCCTCGTCGCAATTTTAGCATCCGCCTCGGCCACCGGGTTAGTTGCGCATTTTCGCGCAGTCTCTTGGACATTGCGCGTTATTGCTCCCCATTGGCCGAAAAGTGCATCGGCTGCTTTGGCCATGATGAGCCCCAGTCTCATTGCAGGGTTTGTTCTCGGTTTGGCAGCAGTCGGCACCGCCAACCTTCATCACGCGATCTTTGCTGGATTATCCGTCCTGTTTGGTGCCTTCATCGGGGTGTCATTGTTATTTGCATGGCTTCTTCGCCCCGTTTTTAGCCCTGTGGCACGTGCTGTCATTGCCGTAGGCACGTACATTATGCCTGGCGTTGGCGTGATCTACAGTCTCATCACCCAAACCCCATGGGGTACCTTATCTGCAGCCGCTATCGCAGCCGCAACACTAATTTGGTACAACCGGGCGGCCGCCAAAACTCTCCCCTCTAGTCAATTCCCTGATGTCTTGCCGGACCACTCGCATTTTCCTATTACCTAACACGGGGAATTGTGATGATCTCCATAGTCTTCTCACAAGTTCTACGCTATGATATCTGAGATGCGGGCGCAAGGAAGACCAAAATAGGTTATTTAAGGAACTTGTCGTCAGAACCGTTCCGCTTCCGTCGCCGCTTCGCTTTCTCGTTTTTACTGTTGGCAGAATGTCTTTGGCAGAGAGGAGCTACTCCCCATGAGCGACGTCATTACATTGATGGAATTCAAGTGTTTTGACTGTGACCAAGTCTTTTTGCTTCCCCAAGGCAGCCGCGCGACGGTCTGTCCCCGTTGCAGTTCAGACCGCATCCAGCATGCGGGTCAAATGCAAGTTTCCATTGTGGCCTCCGAGAAGAAAAACTGAAAAACATTGCCATGGCACGGCCCAGAGGTCTGAATGGCTCGCGAGACCTCTGGTTTTTTTCGCCCCTGTTGGCAAGCAAGATTCGACGAACCATCTGGTGCCATATTTTGTATGATGGAGAACAGCAGGCAAGTCTGTACTGTTTGCCCAAACCCAGTGCCCTCGCGTTGATGGGGGCTCCACCCGGTCAAGCCAACAGCGTGGTATACCCGTCGTCTTGGTCAACCCGCTGGGCAGGACACAAGACCCTGCGTTTAAGAACGTCCCCCCTTGTCATGCTGGACGATTCGAGCAAGACCTTGCAAACTTTGTGGGCAGACTTGTTGAGACCGTTCACCGAGAGCGGACGACCGGGAGTTCCCATGGTTTCACAAAAAGAACGAGTAGAAGCGAATTGATACAAAACACTAAGGTAGGAGGCCTTGATCTAGCATGTCCTTACATACAGGCGCCGTTTCCAAGCATCGTTCAGCTCCTTGGCCAGTATGGCCCGTCATCATCTTTGTCATCCTCGGCGTAAGTCTCGTCTATATCGCCAAATGGAATCCCTATTACCACAAAGTCTTCAGCGTGGCGGCTCATCACACACTGGGTGCCAGCGTTATCACGGGGTCAGCGCCCTTTGCTCCCGCCCCTTCATGGCATGCGGCATGGGATTATACATGGAGCTATTTTAAAGATATTTGGATCGCGCTCATTGCCGGCCTGGTCATTGGATCAGGAGTTGATGCGTTATTGCCCCCGGATTGGCTAGCCGTTACCTTAGGCCGAATCGGCTGGAAAAGTCGCACCTTAGCAGGACTCGCTGCCATTCCCTCAATGATGTGCACCTGCTGTTCCGCTCCCATTGTGGTCAATTTAAAAAGACAAAAAGTTTCGACCGGGGCTGTCCTGGCCTATTGGATCGGAAACCCCATCCTCAATCCTGCCACCATTATTTTTATGGGGTTTGTCCTGGGCTGGAACTGGGCTCTTTTGCGCATAGGGCTCGGTATCGTCTTAGTGGCGCTTGTTGCAAAGCTGGGCGATATGTGGCAGCCAGCGGGCTTAGATGAAACCACCTTGCCGGTCCCTCCACGCCCTTCTGACAGCCCCGTCCATATTGTTGCCCGCTTTTTTCGCTCCTTGTGGAAACTCATGACACGGCTCTTGCCGGAATATATTGTGCTCGTCATGGCCTTGGGTGCTGCGCGTGCCTGGCTGTTTCCTGCCATGACCGCAAATCTCTCCCACGCCTGGTGGCTATGGATCCTCTATGCCATCGTCGGCACGCTATTTGTCATTCCTACCGCAGGAGAAGTTCCCATTGTCAGTGTGCTCATGCGATATGGTTTAGGCGTCGGCCCCGCTGCGGTATTGATGATGACCTTGCCGGCCATCAGTCTCCCCTCCATGGCCATGGTGAGCACGGCGCTCCCCAAGTCCTTATTGGCGAAACTGGCCGCTACCGTTGCCATATTTGGCCTTATTACCGGTCTTGTTGGCCATTTTCTCCTATAACGGCATGACTTTTGTAAAACATTCTAGGTCAAAAGCCGGCCAAGCCAGCTTTTGACCTTTTGTCATAGACAAATTCCTAGAAATCATACAATGGCTCTAGTCGCAGTCGTGGTGGGTGATTGCATTAGCGTAAAACAAGGGTAAACTTATTACCAAGGAGACAGTTCAGGGTGATATGACACACGAGAAGGAGGGGCTATGCGGCCGTTATATTGGATCGTCGCATTAGGATTTGGCCTTCTGACGATTAATGCCAATCCGGTCATTAGCTGGCCTGGGCTCAGTCCCCAGTCTGATCCTGTCTCGATTCCAGCACCTCAACCCTTCTCGTTGCAACCGCCCTCACAAGGCGAGCCCTTGGAAATGAGCCGGAACTGGGCCGGATATGTCAATTCCAGCGCCACCTACACCGCTGTTCAGGCCACGTGGCGTGTTCCAACCCTTATCTCCAATGGGTCATTAGCCATCTGGGTCGGTGTCGGCGGCGCCCCTCAAAGGCGGTTGCTGCAAGCTGGCACATTGACGAAAAAGACCGCTTACGGTACCAAAACCATATTGTGGATTGAAGGGTTACCGCAACCATTAAAACCCATTGCCCGCAATTTGCCAGACGGCGCGCCAGTGCATATTGCCATTACCCATGTCAAAGCAGCTCGGTGGAATTTGACACTGCAAGCCGGTAACTACCGGCAAATTTTTCATGTCCGCTATCCCCTCACCGCCAAGAGTGCCGAGTGGATCGTCGAAGACCCTCTGATTAATAATAAGTTCGCCCACTTTCCCACCTTCCATCCTATCGAGCTGTTCTACGCTAAAGCCCAAACGAGCACAGGTGTGACCGTCACCGCCAAACAATCCATGCCCATCGATTTGCGCATTCATGGCGCCATTGATGCCGCTCCCATTTTAGTCAGCAACACCACGTTTGCGGTGAGCCTGCCCGCCTTTCGTCCCTAGCCAGGCTCCCTTACCTGCGGCTGCGGCATCCATCTTCACCCCCGTATGTACCGGCTTAAAACCAGCAACCGAACGGTCCCTTACGAGACCGCCCGGCGCCTAAAATAGATGAGACTCTAAGAAATCCTTAGACCGTCAACACGGTATCGACCCCATCAAAATACACCGTGAAAGTTCCCGCATCGGTCGCGGTATAGGGGATGGTAAAGGTTTGACTACCTGTCGAGGCACTGGTCACCGCCGTATACACCGCCCCGGGGGCGAGATTCCCGACCGTATCAAGATCACTAGAAGGCACGATGACCACCGATTGCTCAGAGGATACACCCGTTCCGTCGTTGACTGTCACTACAAGGCTACTACCCGATACCGCTGCAACGACGGTGGGCGATGACGGGGTGACTAGCGTCACAGGTCCAATTTGAGACGGACGCTGGTAGTTGTCGGTGACGGCCGTGGTGATGCCCGCTTGTGTCAATGCATTGACACTCACCGCAATCACATCCCCTGAGGGAAGTTCGGGATTTTGACCCGACAATGTCAACACCACTTGAGACCCGCTTACCTGCGCTGACGCTATCTGATATTGTACGTTGGTGGTCAGATCTGTCACCGTAAACTGGGACCCGTTGGGTAGCACAGAATCTGGATTCAGGGTTCGCGAGAAGCTGACGGTCAATTGGTTAGGCAGATTATCGGCGCTCAAGCTGAGCGATACGGGGGTTAGGGTAGTGGGACCCGGCGGCTGTGTCCAGGTCACATGGCTGATCAGCCACTGGGAACTTCCGACCATTTGTGCCATAACCGTATCGCTTTCTCCAAGACTGCCCGAGGACAATCCGACTTGGGCGAAACCACTGGCGTTTGTCGTCGCTTGGGAGTTCGTTAGGACCGCTGTTTGTTGACCGGATACAGAAAATGCAATCGGAACGTTAGCCTCAGGGCTGCCATTTGGACCCAGCACTTGCACCGTCAGGTCTGCGGTTTGCCCAATGGCCGCCAATGCTAAGGGAGTTGGTGCCCATTTAAGCACCGGTGCATCATTGGACGTTTGCCACTGAACAGGAATGGTCAAGTGCGCATAGGCCGATGTGGGCCCTTGACCCACGTCGGGCCCGCCATCAATCCATATGGCCTCTGGCAATGCGGAATCTACCGCCAGCGTGATGGCTTGCGACCCCGGTTGCGAAGAGGCATCTTCAAAGGTAGCCTGCCCCTGGGCATTTGAGATCACATCCACCTTATTCAGCGTCCCTGTCCCCGTTCCCGTGATGGAGATCTCCATTCCCTCTAATGGCATCTGACCGGCCAATAAAGTCATCCCGAACTGCGTGGAGCCTAGTGTCAACGTCACCAAAGGCGCTTGAGTAAAAGCATTAGACACATCTAAATCCTGGCCTCCTTGGGGTGTATAAAGTAAGCTGACAGGAAGCCACTGCACCATAACGGTAGGGGATGGGGCCATCGCTTGATCACTGACCATGGTCTCAAATCCTTGACTAAACGCCGACACAATGGCTTTGACATTCCCCGCTCCGGTCAATACCACAGACGCCGTGCCGTTAGCACCTGTCTCGCTTTGTTTCGTCAAGACCTGAACGCCGGCCCCACTAATTTGCCATGTCACAGGCGTACCCGCGCCCACCAGATTACCATTGTCATCCGTAACAGTCGCGGTGACTTGCACCGTTTGTCCCGCCAAAGCATTCCCCCACGGTTCACTTGCTGCTTGTGAGGCGGGAACAAATGATACGGCCGTATATAATCCCGGCAAAGGAAAGGCAACGCCAGGAATTTGCGGTACTCCGTAGAGTTCGGCAATTCCTGATTGCCGTGCCCTCACACTCCCCGTAGAGTCCCATGTCAGCTGAGGTGCCGCCAGCGCTTCAGAAGGCGTCACAGGGAGTACGCTTTGACCTGATACCAGGACATTTTGGCCTTGTCCATTGTTTTGCGATGGAATCCAATAGGCCGCGGTAACCGCGCCTCCGCCAAGCGCTTCAACGACGCCGTCTCCCACTTCGGGATATACCGGCACTGCGGCTTGATACGTGGTGCCTTCTTGATATTGCGTTCCTAAATCAGCTGCGGCCTGACTTGCACTTAAAGGGCTAAAAGCGGTGAAACTAACCGGATTCGCCGTCCACGTCACGTCGCTCGCCGGAACCCGAAGACTTGTGACACTTTGGGCAAGGGGATAATAGGTCACAGACTGCACCCCCACCCCTGTAGCTTGTACACTCGTCACGGTCGACGGCGCGGTAAGCGTAAACGTTAATTGGCCGCCATCAGACTGAGCCGGAAGTTGCACACCAAAATTATTGGCGGCTAAGGGCCCCATCAACACCCGCACGTAAGGAGTGGAACCATCTTGAGGTGTGTACGTGACCGTTAAGGCACTACCCGCTGACAACCCTAAACTTGAAATGTTTACGCTAGCGCTCGAAAAAGCTTGCGGTACTACAATAGGCACAGAATGCCATACACTATCGGCTCCATAAGAACCCGATGTTTGGTTCACCGCAATGGTCTGTGGCGCGGTCGAGGTTTGTGGCAGCAAAAATTGCGCAGAAAGCATCGGCTCAAGGGGCGTGCCGGTGTTCTGGCTCACCGCATAGGCTTGCGTTTGCATCGATGTCCCAAGCCGCTGGCTCGTCATGACGGAGCCCGTCGCAGATCCGATGGTGGTTCCAGTCTCATTCAGCGCTACAAAAAGGACTTGCCCTTGAACGGGCTGCAAGGCGGGGGCCGATGGCACTGAGACTTGATAACCGACGGCGGTCACAGCAGAGGCGTCTAAGGCTAGGGCTGAAGAAGAATTGTCGTTGGGATTGGTCACGGTCATTGTTGTAGTGGCAATGCCCTGGGCATTGGTGACAGCATTGCCATTTAATCCTTGGGGAAAGGTCACATGGTCGGCTGGATTCGAATCATTCGTCGCCGTAAACACCACCGGAACATCCGCCAAGGGTTGACCATTAGCTCCTGTCACCACCGCCTGCACTTGGGCGGTTTGCCCCAAGAGCAGGGCATTAGGATTACTTAGCACAGACAATGGATTCATGAGAGACGTCGTTAGGGAATCCGCTGCCACGGTCTTTGGTGCAGCGGTAAACGTATGGGTCTGACTCCACACGGCATCTTGATTGGTATTAGGGGCTGCCGGATCCTTAGCATAAGCAATGATATGATACGTGCCTGCTTCGGGTGGCGTGTACGTAAAAGAACTGCTGCTTTGATATCCGCCACTGGCCGTCCATTGCCCTTGGGGATTTTCCACCCAAAATTGATAAACCGGTGAAATAAGGTTGCGTGCTTGAGCTACGACTGTCATTCCCTGATTCTGCGTAGCGGTCGGTCCCACACTGAGGTGCACAGCACTCCCGACATTCACAATGTCCGTCGCCACCAATGCTTGATTCCATAAGCCCGAATGGACAGAAGAGGCACTAAGCGCGTAGACCGCCACCACATAGCTTCCATCTGCGAGAGCCAATTGAAACCTCGGATTGGGGGAATAATTGCGCGCCATGGACCATCCTTTCTGGGTTTGGACCCAAAATTGATAGTCGGCCGATTCCCCAGTGGCGGCTGCCTGAAATGTCACGGTGTGGCCCGCTTGTGCTATTCCATAGCGGTTCAGCGAGAGCTGTGTGAGATTTTGTGGCGTAGAGGAAGCCTGCACTAAAGGGGTATTGAGAACACAGGCCGCGAGTCCCGCCACTAAGAAACTCCGACCCATACGTTTCATGAACAGAGATAAAACCTCCATTTCTATTTATTCAAACACTGTATTACAATCGACACTATTCGACATAGTTCGACACATTCCTCTATTCCATGAAGGACATTTTAGTGGGGTGTACAACCCTCGTAAGACAAGCTGATACCCCTTAAACTAATCGAGACACTGCTTGAGACAACATTCGCTACTGTCCTCGCACCTATGGACTTCTATAGTAAGGGCGTCATCATGCCCTCTTTATAAACAGAGGCCATGGTGATCGGTAATCGGCACGGGTTTCAATAAGAAGGGAACGATGAAGCAATGACTTCACCACTATGGCGTTTGTCTGGCATCTTGGGCATCGCAGCCACCATGGTTTTGGCACTTGGCAGCATGACCATGGCAGCAAGTAACTCAAACTCTACGCAAGAAGGCTATGTTAGCATTACCAATGTTAAGGGCAACACAGCAACGGCGACATGGTACTGGTCTGGATTAACAGACGGAGAATATGTGGCCGTGGAAGCGATCTACAATGGCACCACCACGCCATTACCAGCGTCTGACGGAACAGTCACAACAGCAGGTACTTACTCGACCACTGTGACGCTCCCTCCAGGTGATACATCGTGGTCGAACACGACCATTGAAATGGCCGAAGCAAACTTTGCCGAGGGGCAACTACCCGAAGTTCCGTGGGCTGCAGGCCTTCCGTTGATTTTAGTGTTGCCATGGGCCGTTTCGGCATGGCGTCGTCGTATTCCGGGGTAACCTTTCGTGATTTTGGCATCTTTGCTCGCCGTCATGCGCAGCTGCGGGCAAAGATGCCAATTTAATCGTTGTAGCAATAAACCCTTTGAGACGGCATCTGCGACCCCCATTAGCACTGTTTTTGGCACGAACTCCCGCTATGCTTACTTAAACAACACGGTAACCTGCGTTGGGCCCGAAAGAGGGCACCATGGTTCTCACGAGATACAAGGAGGCGTGCACCAATGCCCAACCATTCCAACACCGATTCGTATTACGATCAAGCCTTGAAACTGATGGCCCAAGGTGCCTCAATTGACGACATGATTACCGCGTTAAATATTTCACGCGGCGAAATTTATCATACCGTGCGTGTCATTTTTACGGATATGCTGCGCCGCTATGGGGCGATTGCTGCAGCGACCTCATCCGTACCCGAGATTGCGGAATGGGACGCCTTAACCGGGGCGCTGACGCGCCGCACCGGAGAAATTGCGTTGCTGCAGATGTTACAAAAAACCCACGAGGACCAGCCATTTTCGATTATTTTTATCGATCTCGATAACCTAAAACAAATGAATGATGCCTATGGTCACAAGGCTGGTGACCATCTGCTCTGTCAACTCGTCCACACAGTCCTGTCTAATATTCGGCGCTCCGACCAGTTAATTCGCTGGGCCGGGGATGAATTTATCCTGGTATTGCCACATACGCCCAAAGCTATCGCGTGTGAAACGCTCAAACGTTTGCGCCGTGCCGATCCCACGCTTCAATTTTCGGCCGGGGTAGCCCAGTGGGAACCCGGTGACTCCTTGAGCTCCCTTATCGACCGCGCTGACCGTGCCATGTATCAAGACAAGCGTCAGCGCAAGACCCAAACGCCCTCGTCTTCAAAGCAGATCCGTCATTTCGTTCGGGAACACCGGGCCATTAAACCCCCGCTTAAGGTTCGCAGCCTTTCAGATTCCTAAGGGCAGTGTGAGACACGATTTGAGACTTTTATCGGCACTGTCAAAGGCTATTAATTCACGATATTTTTTACACATTGAATGATCCGTCGAGCCTTGTGACAAGACTCTTATATCAGTTCGATAGAAAGGGATGAAAGCCAATGCCTTCACCGACCGTCCTTCGTTTCAGCGCTGCCTTGGGAATGGCTGGTAGTCTTCTTATTGGATTTAGCCACGTCACGATGGCCGCATCCGATGTCGGTACCCTCACCATCACATCGCAAGGCGCAAGCCAGCTAAAGGCCACATGGACAATTCCCCAAGGAACCTCTCTACCGCCAGGCACCCTCACATTATACGGATGGCCCAATCAGACAACGCCCGGTTCATACACGTCGAACTACGTGATAAAGACACAAAATGGCTCATTAATGCCAGATGTGACCACTCAGCCCGGCACACCCCTACCCAGCCAACCACCAACACAGTTAAGCTTGTTTTTTCCCGCACCCCATGGGTGGCCGAATATTCACGAAACCTTTCAAATGACCTATAGTTCCAATGCACAAGGTCCTGCCGCAAATTCGCCGGTTGTATCCTATAATTCGTTGCCATTTAGCCAACTTCCAGAAGTGCCTTGGGCCGCAGCGTTACCGCTATTGATGGTATCGCCTTGGCTCTTTTACGCGGTTAGAAAGCGCCGCGTGGTCCGGCCATGACGAAAAATAGCGCCATATCGAGAACTCCAAGGCATAGCCTGACGGGGTTTTGGATTCTCTGGGTTGGCCTTTGCACAGCTCCTCTGTTAGCCTATGCGTCTCCGTTATGGCAAAACATTTTAGCGGACACTCCTATTGCCGATTTGATTTGGATTCCCATCTTGGCCATAGGATGGGCCTCATGGAATTTGCTGGCCGTCCCTTTTGAAGGACCTGATGATAGTGAACTCGATGCGATTTTAGGCATCAGTCTTGCCGCTATTACAGGGCTGGCTCTCGTCGTTGGACCTGCGCGCTGGCCTACGGCGTTTGTCTTTGATCATGCTGGACTCCTCCTCTGGCCGCTTTGGATCTTAGCGATGACGTGGCTTTTTTGGGGTATTGGCGCGTCTTAATTGGGTTAATGAGGCCTTTCGCAAAGTGCTAGGTCCGCTCGTCTATCTGGCCTGGTGTTCTATTTGCTCACCCCTTTGTTTTCCCTAGCGAAAGGGAGTTTCGGCAAGCCCCAGCCCATCTCCCACAACGCCCTTGCCTGCCAACTACGTGGGAGGACCGAGATCCACGTATGTTGATATTGAGTGGACAGATTCGGTCAAGCAGCCTGATGGCGTGCGGTACTTGCGGTGGTCGCTTGCGGCTTTTCCGGCCAGTGCGCCATCACTTGCGTCATCCAGCCCTATTCGGTTAGAACCGCTCACGGTATCTGAAGCCATGGTTGCACCCCGCACGCACGGAACGTGGACGGGAGCCATCGCGACAACCAAAACCAATCTCATCACCATGGCTGAACGCATTCTTCACCAAAGTTTGCAGCCTAAAGCTTAGTTCACCCCACGCCTTTTGGGAATCTGATAGGTTTCTCAAAGGGGTATCGTAAAAAGAAGCATCGACGGAGCTCTATATCTTTTCACGTTTAGCGGTCTTCATGGAAGGCGGACCTACGCCACAGCTCTTGGTGCTTGCATGCGCAAGGAGGCATCTCATGCATTATTTACGTTTATTATTCGCGAGCGCCCTGGCGTTAACTTTGGCAGGGTGTGGCCAAAAAGCTGCCGTTCAGCCCGTTGCCACACACCCACCCCACAAGGTGCACGTCATCGCCAAGCCTTTATTAGCTCCCCCTTGGCCCACAGTTCAATCAGGCATCAATGTCGAGGTATGGAATACCCCGACCCCTTCTCAAATTGATGGCGTGATAAATGCTGTGGCTGCCTTGCACGTTCGCACCGTTGCCATTGTTATTCCTTTCGGACAAAGCAATTGGCAAGCCAATAATGTTGGCCCTGTGCATTTTACGCCGTCGCCCCGTGTCATTCGCCAGGTCATTTTGCAAGCGTACCACGATCATCTCAGCGTCATGCTTCGTCCCATGTTAGACGAGGGCACGTTAACGCCTTCAGGTCATTGGCGTGGTGATATTGCACCGCAGTCATTGAACAGCTGGTTTAAGCACTATGCCCAGGCTCTCATCCCTTACGCTGCATTAGGACAACAAGAGCATGTCGGGGCTTTTGATATCGGCACAGAGCTCTCGTCAATAGAAAGCGATAACCAAGGCTGGGATACGGTTATACATGCGGTGAAACAGGCATATCAAGGCCCGCTCTTGTACTCGTTTAATTGGAATAGCCCAAGCTTAGCTGCCCTGCCACCATGGACCAAACAATTGACGTGGATTGGTCTTGATGCCTATTATCCACTCAATACGCCTTCCGGTACCGAGTCGGCTTTGGTGCAGGCCTGGCAGCCTTGGATATCACAAACCGCTAAAATCCCTAACCTCGTCATCACGGAACTCGGCGTTATGCCCAAGCCTCGTGCTTGGCAAGCCCCATGGGTCTGGGATCCTCCGGGACCAACGAACTGGTCCGTGCAAGCCCAATATGATGCAGCTGCCATTAAAGCGTGGCAGGGCCATGCCCAGGGTCTCTATTGGTGGGGCGTCATGCTGCCACGCTCAGGCCAAGGCGCCTCATTTGACCCCATCGGGCACCCGAGTGCGGCCGTGATTCAGACGGCATGGTAAAAGGACCACCGCGTCGTGCGGATCTTGTCAGATAACGACACCCATTGGCGGAAAGTCGGGAAGATCATTAATGCATTATCCCCCCACCGTGTTGGGGGGATAATCCGCATAGGCGCTAACCTAAGGCTGCCGAATCGAGTGCGAGGCACCGTTTACGTGGTCGCTCATGGAGTGCTTTGGTCCATGTTCGCGCTGAAGGGCGCCAATCGTCCAGATTGACGAAGCCCCGGACGATGATCTGAAGATCCTGCCAAATCATTTGGGAAATACGCCACACGGCGCTGGATGTCCGTCTGGACGGGAAATCCGTGGGGGAAAAATCCGGACCGTGGGTCCGGAGGGCGTCCACCAGCACGGCGCCCCCCAGCAGTTTCGCTAGCAGATACGTTTGGGCGAGGTCCGGGTCGAAGGCCCGGAGTTCATCAATATGGATTAAACTTTTTAATCGTTTGAAGGCGATTTCGATTTGCCATCGGAGACGATAGAGTTCAAGAATCTCGGCCGCGTCCGCTTCTGCGGCGGACAAGGTCGTTAAAATCAACACATAATCGGCGGCGTCCAAGGTCGCCTGGGAGACCGTATGTCCGTGATTGCGCGCCTCTTTGCGGGCGGTCCGGCGCGCTTTTTCCGCCGCGGATGCTGATTTCCGCATCGCCACAATCCGCACCCGCAGGGCGGGGTGGTCCTTCGTTCCGGCGATTTGCACCGTCCATTCCCCCGGAGTGGCATCAGGGAGCGTGCGGACGGCTTCCAGCACAGACCACGGAGTGCCGTCCAATTCTTGGAGCCGCAAAGCCTTCCACCCGAACCGGACGAGCACCTCCGCGTGCTGACTCTGCACCCACGCCACGGCTGCGGGTTTGGCGTAGTTGCGGTCGGCCAAGACGACGTCGCGGGGCCGCAAGTGCAGCCGCGTCAGGGACTCGCCGCCATGGGCGTCCATGAGTTCCACGTGTTCCCACCGTCCTGTGCCCAGATTCCACTGGGCATGGAGACGCCACGTGGTCCCCGAGCTGCCGGGTCGTTGAATCGTGCTCCCATCTGTCAGCACGAGCCGAAACCGGCTCTTCACGGCGGTGCCGATGCCTTGGGATCGGAACCATTGATCCAGGAGTGCCCCAGCCACGCTGGCGCGTGGCGTAAGCGTTTTAAGACGGCCACATCCGAAAGATCTGCCAACCCGATGCGGCTGGCCCATGCCGCCGTCGTACGCAAGGACCAATCATTCCAGGCATACGCGAAAATGATGCGGAGCAACGCTTCGGCAGATTGAATCACGCGCAAGCGCGCGATGGCTCCACAAGTCCCAGCCTTGGGGGAGAAAGCAATCCTGCCAGCCTTTTTTGGGGGACCGTGTGTGAAAGTGCAATACTTCGCCATGGACCGCTTTCAATATATCTTACAAAGTTAGCGCGTATGGGGAACTACCCATAGCCTCCTCGGTTCGGTTGTTGAAGTTATTGCTAAACGAACCGACATGCGATTTGACCTCGATAGTCGCGACGAGTCGCTTCACTCCAGACGGGTGATGTCTGACCACCACTAAATCCCATTGTTTGGCGGGACGATAAAACCCGGGCAGTTCCAATTTTCCGGACGTAAAAATTTCCGATGCCTTCACACCGTTGGCCAGGCTTCCCGCTATCCTTCACAATATGATTAGCGGCTTTCACATCGGGGATCAACAATTTGGGCTGTCCCCTCAGGACCGGATAGATCCGGTCAATTGTCCGGTACCAGTTTGCTCCAGATTTCTTCGCGATGGCGCGCTGCTTAATGGTATCAGCGTGCTTGTCAAAATACGCGCGGAGTCTCGGCAATTGGTCCAAGTTGATCAACGAGCCGTCCAGTTCGAACGGGTTAATGACATATTTTCCTCCCCAGTGGATGTCGCCCTGCGCAATGTCTCTCGTCATCACCAGAGGGAGCAACACCTGCGTTTCCACGTCAAGTTTTTGACGGACGGGATCAATAATGAATACATGATCAGCCCCTGTGGCGACCCCAATGCCCACGCGAATGCCGTGCACGGGATCGGTTAAGTTCGGATGTTGTTGCTCTAGTTTACGCAAAACGTTGTGGTAATCTGTGGACTCCAAGATCCATGGCGCATCGCCACTGACCCACGTCTCGAATCGGTGCCATTGAACAGCCACGTCACGGGATTCCTCACCATGCAGTAGGGCCTGACGCGCCAAGTTGCATGTGGTTTCGTTGACGCGCTCCATGCGCACCACATGCACGGGGCCCCTGGTTTCTTCGGTATTTTCAATGACAATCACCGCAGGATAGGCCGAAACCTCGTCGGCAAAGGGACTAGTTTTATGCATGTCAATCACATGTTTCAACCGATAACGGGATACGATCAATTCTCTCAAACGTTTCCCGTAACGATTGCGCATAAAACGGTCAGCCACAATAAACCCCAGCGTGCCCCCATGGTTCAGCAGGTCAAGACCATGTTCAATGAAAGGTACATAGAGGTCGGCTCGATCATAAATCGTGGCATACTGTTGGCGATATAACAATATCTTGTCTGGTGCGATCAATTCTTGCCGGACGTAGGGAGGATTCCCCACGACAAAGTCAAAGCGTTCCCTAAGACCGTCGTCCGTAGACGACCGGTCGTGGTTCCACAATAAGAAATCCCCATCAATGAGCCACCGGTCTAATAGAGCATCGGTGGTACGGTGTGAGCGGCCATACGCTACCATGGCGGCATAGAGATTCGCCCGGCAGACTTCTCTGGTGTCCTCATGAATTTCTATCCCCCGAACACTATCAGCCAATTGAGTTGAGGCATATTCCAGCATCCCGCCATGACTCTGGTAGGATCTTAAGAGACGCTTGACGCCCTCGGTGAGAAAAGCCCCTTCTCCCACCGCTGGATCGAGTAGCCGGAACTGATGTAGCCGCTTATCGGGGCTATAGCCCACGAGGTCCAGAATGAGATTGACCACTTCGGGATTAGTATAAATCGCGCCATAAGTCTTTCGCAATGTGCTATCTGAAATATCTATCAATGGCTGATCCTCCTGTGCTCTGCAGCTCCATCAATACATGTCACCACAAGAATCTCGCCAAACCTCTGCCGGCGGCGTCGGACTATCCATTTGCCGCCTGCGATAAGGGGTCAGTCAGGTTGTTGACGGGGTTTTCCCTGCAGGGAAAGAGCGCTCATATACGGAATCTCAACATAGCCTGCGATCATTCGTGTAACTTCTCCCTTAGGCCGATTGCCACTGTTGTATCTCGCGTTGTAATTCGGTGACGACCGCATGGATATCGACGATAAAGGCCCAAGCTCCTTGACCCGGCTGCCGCAAGACCGACATCAATTCGTCTCCTTGCTTTTCGAACACGTCGTGTCCGTTCGTCACCAAAAATCTTTCCTCCAATGGCTGATCTAACCCATGCATGGCGTGCAGAACGGTCACGACTTTACGTAACGATTGAAGGCTAATGCCCGCATCCCGCAGTTGGGCGGCCACCCGCAAGGCGACTAAATCCCGGAAACTATAAATGCGGCGACTCCCTGTTCCATGCGCTTGAACGACGCTCGGCGACAAAAATCCGCTACGATCCCAAAAGTGTAGCGTTTGCGCCCCAATGCGGGTCAGCCGCTCGACTTGTGCGGTGGTAAATCCCTCAAGTTCCACAATAAGATGATCCCCCCTTGCTTCTAAAAAACAAAGTCTTTATAATCTAATTAAGTCACTTATATTATAGTCGACAGCCGACCACGTAGCAAGAAGGGAGCGTGAAATGGCGACAATCAGTTTTAACCGATCACCAAATCTATCTTGACAATCACGGCCATCGACTCAGTGGATGGTTAGGCGAATTACGGGAGTATGTACCCATGACATAATACCGCGGTTAATTCCGCGGGATCAGCATTCTATTGGTTTGCTACTAGGTTTTTGCTGGGATCGCGTGATCCCCTTCGAAGATTCCCGGCTGCGTGCGCTGGATCATGGGGTGTTAGGGTCAGCAACTACCAGCGCTGTCGAGTTTTTTGGCCTAGTTCGCTTCCGCCTGCTTACGTATAGTCTGTATGGATAATCGCCAAGGATAGCATAATAGGATATCTATGGCGGCATCTTAATCCTTGGTAAATAGAAGAGGGAGGAAGAGGTATGGCAAAAAGATATAATTTATTTATAAGCCATTCATGGACATATAGCGATGCCTACGACAAGATGATTGCTCTTCTTAAAAAAGATCCGGCATTTCATTACCACAATTTCTCGGTACCAAAAGATGACCCAGTTCATGACGCGAAAAACGATAAAGAATTATACGAAGCGATCAAAGCTCAGATAAGACCAAGTAGCGTCGTGCTAATTCTCGCCGGTGTATATTCAACTTATAGCAAATGGATTAACAATGAAATTCTTATTTGTCAGACAGAATTTACTATTGAAAAGCCTATTGTCGCAATTCAACCCTGGGGTTCCGAAAAAACATCGACCATTGTCAAAAACGCCGCGGATAAACTCGTCAAATGGCAATCAAAATCGATTATTGACGCCATTAAAGAGCTTTGTGATTGAAAGGAGATGCTATATGAGAAAAGCTCTCATAGTGGGTATTAATGATTACCCTGGGGTCCCGTTGGATGGATGTGTCAACGATGCCGTACAGATGGCCAACACATTGGAACGCGACGGTGATGGGACACTTAACTTTTCTGTGAAACGATTGACCTCCCCGGCAGACACGATTACCAAAGCATCGCTTCGGCACGCCATTCAACAGCTCTTTACGGGGAACAGTGATGTAGCTTTATTATATTTTTCAGGTCATGGATTGATTAATTCAGCTGGCGGATGGATCGTGACTCCGGACTTTCAACGTTACGATGAGGGAATATCCATGGACGAAATTCTGAATACAGCCAACCAGTCCATGGCAAAAGATAAAGTAATTATATTGGATTGCTGTTTCTCTGGGACATTTGGTTCCCCTGCATTACAGGGTGGCACTCTCGCGCAACTATCAGATGGACTAACCGTTTTGACGGCATCGAACAGAGGAACTGGAAAAACGGCATTGCTTTTGGACTTATTGGGAAAAAATCGTCATGACGACACCATTGTTTGCTTCATTGAAGATATTAAGTGAATTTACTTGTTACTCAAGTTTGGCGTTTTACGCACAATTCGACACGGCTCTAACTAGCATGCGTTAAGATGCGCTGCAGATTACCCAGAATTTGGCTCTTCCGCACTTTTGGTGGAAGACTTTCCAGCGTTTGTCAAACCCTGGCGAACTTTGTCACGCGGTGCCCGCCACGTGACGGTGCTCGTCTGTGGTCATCTCGCTGCCGCCGTATTCGGCGGCGGGTCCGACGGCGACCGTAAAAACGGCCAGGCCATACCAGCCCTCCGACATTTGATCCGACGCAGGAGGGGGTGATACGCTATGACGCCGCGTTCGTGTGGAGGATGCGTTTGCGCAAGGGATCGAACCCGCCCCGTCCATACATCAGCCGTTTCAATCGCTTAATTTTGTTGTTAAAGCCTTCGGAGGAGCCTCCGCGTCGCCGGACGGCGACGGCCTTTTCGCAAAAGGGGACAGCCGTCGCAAAAAATGCTCGATACTCTCTCCTAAGTTTTTCAGCAGATGCCACCGATCGGCCACTTGTTCCGCCTGGGGGGCTCCCTCGCGCGCCGCGTTCGCATACCCGATGGCCCGATCGCGGCCCACGACCTCAATAGACGGGTGCTCCCGCAACCACGCGGCGACGGTCTCGGCCGTGCGGTCCGGCAAGATATCGAGGATGCCGTGGTGTTCTAAATCCACCACCACGGTCGCATAGGAGCCTTCTCATTTAATCCAAACCCGCACGTCGCGGGGGTTTTGGGGCTTGATTGGTGCCATTTTCCCACACTAGAATCTACCAAATTCCCCAATTCGGACTAAATTCTTGACAAACAGGATCACCTCCCAAAAATCGTGTGACTGGCATTTGTTGCCAGATCCTACGATGGGGAGGTGATCCCGTGCTTGCTCGGCACGGGCATCATACGACATTTCAGCATCAACTCCAAACCGATGTGGCGCAATGGCCGCCACACTGGGGCGATCCGCGGGCGTGGCAGGACGCCCTCACCTGGAGTCTGGCGGCCGATCTGGATGGGCTCCGGCCCATCTTGGCCGCGGCGTACCACCCGACCCGCGGTCGTCCACCCATTGATCCGGTTACGCTACTACGGGCCATGGGTCTTCAAATCATCTTCGGGGAGTCCTCGATCTCACGGTGGGTTCAGCGGTTACAACAAACCCCGTTCTTGGCGCGGTTGTGCGGCTGGTCGGGTAAGGTTCCCGCCGTCGGCACCTTCTACAACTTTCTGTACCGACTGTATCCCGACCCTGATCGACGCCGAGGGGCGCTGCGGCGCCCCTCGGGGCGGAAGCTGAAGCTCAGACCGGGCGAGAAGATTCCGCCAAAGCGGCCCGGCGTCACCGGTCGGGTGGCGCGGCGGGTCCTGCGGGAAGCCGCGCGGCCGGCCCGGCCGCGGGTCACCGACCGCTGGGATGCGCTCTTGGCGGCGGTCGTGCAGGCCAGCGTCCGCCGAGGCGTGTTGCCGCCCACCTGGGATCTCGCGGTCGATGGCTCGCCGATCGAGAGTGGGGCCCACTCGTTTGGTCGGAAAGTCTGTGACTGTCCGGGCAAGCGCTGCGGTTGTCTGCGCTATTTCGGGGACGCGCACGCCTTGTTGGGATGGGACAGTTATCGCAATCGCTATTACTTTGGCTACAACGTGGTGAGTTTGGCCGTCACCAATGCCGTCCCCGGGCGCCCAGCGCATCCCTTGGTGGTGAGCCTGGGGCTGCACCCGGCCAACCGGTCCGACGGCGTCGCGTACCCGGCCCTCCTGGTCAAAACCCAACGCCGCTTCGCCGGCACGGGGGCGACCATCCGGCGGGTCATTGGGGATTCGGCGTTTGACGTCGATGACCTGTGGACCTTTACCCAAGCCCGCGATGTCACGCCCGTCTTTGCGCCCCATAGCCCCCCGAAGCCGCCGCAGGTGAGTCCCGCCGCGGCCGCGGCGGGCATCCGGCTCAATGGTCAGCATCAACCCGTGTGTGCAGCCGAGCGTCCTTTGGTCCCCCGCGGGTGGGCGCGTCGTGGCGTGCGTCACTGGGCCTGTCCCCTGGTCAACAAAACAGCCCCGGCTTGCCCAACCCCGTGTGCAAAAGCGCATAAACTGGTAAGCATCAACTTTCGCGGCACCCGCTATGACCAGCTGGGGTTGCCCTATCGGTCCCCCGAATGGGATGCGGTCTATGCACAACGGACGAGTGTCGAGCGGGCCCACAGTCTCTGGGAAACCGGCGGCGTCAAGGCCGCGCGCCATCGCCGGCGCTACGTCTGGTACGGGCGATTGGTCATCGGGGCCATTGCCCAACACGTTCAAGCCTGGGTGCGTGAGGCGGCTTCCTAACCCCGCTAGGGTGGAAAGGGCGGTGAGGGATTTCCTATCCGACAACTGACTCGCTCAAAACAGCGGCGACACCGCCGCCGAGCATCCTATTGCTATCGGGCACTCCACGGTATGGTACTCCCCGAGTACCAGCTATGGCCGACAGCCCACGGAGCCTTCCGCGTCATTTTCTGAGAAGGCTCATAGCAATGCCCTTTGGCGATCGCCCAGTCATCAATGCCCACAATCCGCGGAGGCGGAAACGTGGGGTCCACTTTACCCCTCATTGACGGCCGCGACACTCTCCCTTGCGGGTACCTCATCCTTAAGCTGCCTTCCGCGGTCGAGCTGGATGGTTAGATCATACCTCGTGTCATTGTTAATGGATACCTCAGATGGCGGGATGATGAACACCCATCTGTAATCGCGGCTCGTCTTCGGAGGAATGATGTCGCTTGCTACTGGATTACCCTTAATATCATAGACCAAAGCCCATGATCTGCCTACGTATAGGCTCGGATGACCAAAAGATAATCGAACTTTAAGTCTCCCCTCGGTCGCGCATCCCACGCGTCGTAGACCTTGCTCAAAACGAACCCGACCACAACACCGACGTACGGTCTTACTTGTACCCAGCAACTACTTCCATGAATAGCTGATTGTATATGATGGCTCATTTATGTTATGACCTGTGCGCTCAATGGCAAAATCGCTCTATATTGACCTGATGGTTGCTTCGCATGCAGCACCCTCGCCGGATGCACGCGCGCGGTCTTTATCGATCGGCGACGTCCGCAAACTCCACCCGTGTCCCACACAGGTCCTCCTTTCCTTGCCCTTTGTTCAGATTGAGTGTGAAAGAACGGCAAACACCCATCCAGAAATAAGACCATCCCTGTTAACTGAATGCGGTGCATGGAGGCATTCAGTTGCCAATTAAAGTATATCCTAACTCGACGTCAGGATCTCCGCCATTGGTCATGAAGTGTCCCATAACATGACATCTGTGCCGTATACTGGAGACAATGAAGAAGATGAGACGTCAGTTGAGCTCTCTCAAGAAAGTCAGCAACTGCTGGGGTGCACCGCAGCTCTTCGACAGCAGTTGATGAATACTGTAGCACTGACAGCCACATTGACGGATTCCCAAGTGGTGGCTTTCCCTTGCACTGAACTGAGCTATTTGGAGTGGTATCTTGAACACTCTTGTTCAGTTAGGTTTACATAGTTGTCCCCCACGGCGTGACTGAATGCGAAAGCAAGCATTTAACACAAAGTAGCTATCGCGCTTTCCATTAAAAATACAGGCGCCGCAACTGTTGCAGACTATATTGCTATGCTTGTTTTACAATCGTGGGTTTTCATGGTCCGGCGAATCACTGCCGGGAGAATACTGTCAGATTCCGAAAGATATGAGTCAGTTCGGGTATGCTGCATAGGTCGCAGAATCTCGTTCCATTAGACAAGTTATTCGAGAGAGACCGAGATCATACGCGTTTGAGAGCAAGATGCAGGGAGATTGCGTGTAATTTTTCTCTAGAATAAGTTATGACGGAAAGGACCATTGGATATGAAAAGTCGAAAGTTGAGTTGCGGAAGATCGACGACGACAAGAGATGCGCGCGATAACGAATCATCCGTAGATAGATCGTTGGGGAAACATTTCTTATATGTTTCGGGAGGATTGTTGATTTTACCGTTTTTGGCACTCCTAATCAAATCACCTGAGACGAATGCCTTGATCTTAGTGACCCATTATCAATCCCTCGTATTGGCTGTGCTAGCTTTGGCCATCTCAGTTGTCGCATTAACTACATACTTGACTTTGGAAGAACGTGTACGGGAGACAATGGCCAGCGAAATAGGCAAATTGAAAGAGGACAATAAGGTCCGGGTACGGTTGCTATTGGATCTTGAGAAGAGTCGCGCAGATTCACTCCAACTTGAAAAGACCGTAGAGCGTATCCTGACAAGTGTGGATTTGTACGAGTTTTTCCAGAACGATATTCGAGAAGTGTACTGCAGTTATACCAAACCGGGCCAAATTACCACAGCTACTGCGGTGTCTTTAAGAGATTTCTTTCGTAAGCACACGCAGTATGATATCGATCCGGTGTGGAGATTTCTTATAGACATTTCCACCCAAACTGAACAAGGGTTTGACGAAGCCAAACAACTTTGGCCTTTAGTTGAGAAGAAGGTTAACAGAGTACAGATGTTCTTGACGATAATCTGGCTTTTTGGTCTATGGGATTCCTTACAGGAGGCAAGTTGGTGTAAATCTTTAAGTAGTCTTCTGCTCGACGCATCAAACCACCTGCATCTTCGCGATAGGGTTATACCGATTATTCAATCTCGATGCGAATCTGTGTATCGGGATCATGAACCGAACTGGACAACAACAACAGGAGCCGTAGGTCAATTAACCTTGTATGTTCGGCATGGGGACACGACCCATCTCGAACGATGGACTCTCTACTATGCTGATCTATTTGGTAATCAGCCTATTCCCAACGAAACCATGTCTGGCCAAAGATCCCAACAATATGACGGAAAATGAGAAGATCGCTGATGCCCTCTAGATTAAGTAGTGGATGGAAATCGTCGTTTGTGGCACGGGGTGCATAATCCGACCGATGGTAGGCCAGCCAGCACGCCATAGTGTTTGTGCTGAACTTAAATAACCGAAAGCTGATGGTCTTGCCCGTCCACCGTCCGACGGCTATACTGACCGTAATTCAATTACAGCCTCTAACCCCGAGCAATGCAGTTTTCAGTGTTACAATGATTAAACTATCTGAACATATTTCATCGGCGCGTTATCATTCCCGCCGCGTGAAAACTTCTCAAGGAAGTAACCGGTAAGTATTTAGGATAGAACAAGGAGGATTGGCTGCCATGACGACTCACTATTTTCCAGATCAAGTACATTTTCGGTGGGACCAACACTTAGCTCCCGTGCTGACGATTGCTTCCGGGGATACGGTGGTGTATGACCTCCGTGATGTAACAGATGGGCAGATTAATCCCCAATCTTCGGATGCGATCCTTACCGAGTTGGATTGGGATCGTGTTTATGCGTTAGCTGGCCCCTTGGGTATCGAAGGTGCTGAACCGGGCGATACCCTGGAGATAGAAATGCTCGATTTGCATACACGTGGATGGGGATGGACCGGGACTATTCCGGGATTCGGGTTATTACCGCAAGACTTTCCTGACGCTCATCTGCATATTTGGGATATCAGCAATGGGCGTGTCGCGCGCTTTCAGGACGTGGCCAGTATTCCACTTCGGCCATTTTGTGGAACGATGGGTGTCACGCCTGCAACGTCTGAACCTACCCTGATTATGCCTCCAGGACATTTTGGGGGCAATGTGGATTGCCGGGATTTAATCACCGGAACGCGTCTCTATTTACCCGTACAAGTGCCGAAGGCGCTATTTAGTGTCGGAGATCCTCATGCCGCTCAGGGGGATGGAGAAGTATGCGTGAGTGCATTAGAATGTCCTATGACGACGGCATTTCGCTTTATCTTGCATAAGGGGTATTCGATTCCCGGACCCCAATTCCAAACCAGTGGGCCTTTACGCTCTGGAATAGAGGACCAAGGCTATTACGCGACGATGGGCGTGGGACCCGATCTGATGGCGGCCGCACAAGATGCGGTACGGGCCATGGTGGACTATATCAGCCATAATTATCGTCTCGATCCGCTAGACGCTTACATTTTGTCGTCGGTGGTGGTGGACTTGAAAATCTCGGAGGTTGTCGACCAGCCCAATTGGGTGGTTTCGGCCTATTTACCCCTGAGTATTTTTCATTAACTGACACATCACCCTGATATCGACAGTTTCCTACTTTATGTTTTTCCAAGGAGTGTGCTCCCTATGCCAAAAACCGCACCATCTGCCAGTCCCGAAGATATTGCCCAGCAGATCCGCAGGACCGTCCACGGCGAGAGCGCCACGATTCAAGGATCGGTGCTGACCGCGCCAGCCGCCGAGAGCCGCACCACGGTATCGCAGGATATTTTGGTGAAAGACATCGATCCCCGCGGCACCAATGTGCGGTCGCGGATGGACCCCGGGATAATCCGTCTGTCAAATACAATATTACCAATACTGATTATTTCTTGACCAACCTATCAATGGAGAAGCCGTACCTCTTCACATGAAAAATGTCAAAGCCGTGATCAAATCCAATATCCAAACGTAGTAGCAACAGCGTGCGACTGTGGGTTAGCAGAAGAGTTGGCCTCTTCATACGTATTCGAATCGATGACGGAAGCATAGTAACCGGCTTTGTAAAGGCGAATGCCTAGGTCCGCATCTTCAGTAACATTGTAGGGATCCCATCCTCCTAACTCGCGCAAGCGGTCAATGCGAAAATGGTTCGATGTCCCCCCTAAAGGAATGGGCAGCTTAGCGCGATATAACGCCGGTAAAAAGAGGTCAAACCACGATGCATACTCCGCGGTGAACCACCGCGTTAATAGGTTTTGTTCCGCATTAAAATAGGAGAGCTTGGCCTGGACACACGCCAGTTTATCGTCATGCTGACGAAATGCCACGATGGCTTTTTTGAGTTGCAAAGGTTCAGGCAGATCTTCCGCATCAAAAATGGTTACGTACTCCCCTCTGGCCAGTTGCAGTCCGTAATTGCAGGCTTTGGGCTTAGTGCGTGGCTCGCTTGGGGGGACAATCACGATATCGATGAAGTGCGGTAAGTTAGCGGCCTTTGCGGCCGCAATCGTGTCCTCGTCGTCAGCTTCAAGCAGTAACTTGACGTCGAGTCGGTCCTTTGGATAGTCAAGAGCATTTAGTGCCCGTGTTAGAGTTGGCAAGACGGCCGCTTCTTCACGGGCTGGTACTAAAATCGTATAAATCGGTAAATCGCGCTCGTCTAATGCCGCGACCATATCCTGACTCCCTAAGGCGGAATCAGGAATATCCGTGCCTTGGCGAATCATCCACAGACGATAGGCGATGGTCACAGAGTACATAATGATAAGCAAGCTACTAAGGACCGATGTGGCCACACTAGGATGCCACACTAAGAGCGCGACGACACAAGCTAAGGTGACAGCAACACTAACCCATTGTCCTCGTGTCATAGTCTTTCGGGCAGAATCTTCAGGCCGAACGGTAGCCAGGTGGTCACGGCTCATAGCCATATCAACAACGTGAAATCGGGCCGTTAACACGGCCTCAATATCACGCTTGCCAGACACCATAACTTGAGGAGCAGAGGGCAAAAGACGCTCTAATTCCTCCACCGCTTGTTGTGACTGCCACGGATCTTCGACAGCCAGCACAGCCGCCGACCCACTCCATCCAATGGGTACCATCCGGGCTTGGCGCCAAAACTGTTCCTCCCTTAGAGCCCAGACATGGCTCAGATTGGGTTCGTGGGCAATTTTTTCTGGATCTTGTGCTAACAAGTTCACTTCAGGAAGGTTGAGTTGCGACGCTACAACCCGGGCCACCCCCCAATAAGTGAGGACCCGGTGCTGAACCAAAATTTGGCCGAGTTTTCCACCGCGCCGTGCCTGTTCTGCCAACGCGCTGTCAACATCGCGCGAGGAAATGAGCCCTAAACGTCTCGCGGTTTCTCCGAAATAAGATGATGGCCGCACATCATGGTGTTCACCCAAGACGCGTCGGTACGCGTGAGCAATGCTCCGCGCACTCGCACGGTAAAGTTTTACCGGCACGACAATACGTCCTAATAAAGCTCGTGCGTCATCACTTAAGGGAAACACCGCAGCCACACAGACCCTGCCCGAATCAAACCGAAAGGCTAGCAATCCAGCCTTTTGCGCACTGGCCGCATCTAACATCAGTGCTGCACTCGGGTCAACGGGGTCATGGATTTGTCCCTGAGAATTCCTTGTGGGAAAGAGGTCGATGCTCTCGATGGCCTCTTGAGGCATCGCGGGCGCGGAATCTACAAAATGACTTGGACCGACTATCATGAGATATTTCCTTTCTGGGAATTCTCGACTGGCTGAGGCGGATGCAAAACGGGTTTCCTTTTGTGATTCTGCTGGGAGGACAAGGAGGCATAAACAATAATCATTCCCCCAAAGAGCACAAGCGGAAGAATATCAATAGTCCAAAACATCAACAACATGGCCACGAGAAATATTGCTACGCTACCTGCAGTCCAAACACTGCGTCTCAAAGTCTTCATCGTCCACCTCATCCTCTCGCCATCCTAAAGCGTTAATCACATCGTAGATGGTTTCCTGTGCTCATTGTAAAGAATAGGGTCTCGCGATACCGTACCAGCTAGCGTCTCAGACTGCGTCTTACAATCCCATCGTTACCGGCGCAAACTGGTAAATATTTTGCGGTTTTGACCTGTTAAAATCTTGAACATTCTTTGCATCTAGGATTACTATGAGATTAGAAAAACTTGGAAGAACCAAGTCAAGCATTGAAACGGCCGATAAGGGCAAACCTGATTGAAAAACAGGGACGCAAAACTAAAGGGGCTTCTTACCATTACGGTAAATGCCAGCCAGTTGCCGAAACGGGACATTGGATTTGAGACCGTCCCGCTTTCCGGGAGGTCTCGTTTCATGTCGGAGGACATGAAAGGAAGAAAATCCAATGACGCCGATGGTTAAATTGATGGCGCTTAGTGCGCTGGCGCTCCCATTAACTTTTCTTTCCGTGAACCATTCCGTTTCCACGGTGGCAAGTAACGCGGTTCTTGCTGCGCCCCCCCTTACCACCTCGATAAGCCGCAATGATTTCGGCATTGACGTGTTTTCCTATGATAGTCAGTTAAATCTCCCCTCCACCATACCAACCCTGCAAACACTGGGCATGGGAATGCAGCAATTTCCTAACGACAACCAGTGGAGTTGGGTCAGCAATACATTTCGCAACGGGGGGACCGGTGCGGTGTCACTTAATGACTGGTCCCATATCTTACAGGCTACGGATAATAGCGGCTTATTTATCTTTAATTATGATGAGAACCCAACGTTCACCGGCGGAGGAGATGCCCAAGACGCTACTCTTCTCACGCAATATATCGTGAGTCATCATCTTCCCATTTCCGCTATTGTCATTGGTAGCGAGGAATATGGTCCCTGGGATTTTGCCGCCAACATGAATACCTCGCACTCTGCCGCCTATTATGCGCAAAGCGCGGCCCAGATTGCCCAAGCGATCCATGCGGTTGACCCCGAAATGAAAGTCGGCATTTCTTTCTCTTTAGGAATGGGCTCGTATAGCCGCAACTGGAATCAAACGGTATTACGCACTGATGCTCCCTATATCAATTTTGTCAGCATCCATGACTATCCCCTTGCATCAAACCTCTCGAACACCGAATTGCTCACGCAAATTCCCCAATACATCTCCCAAGCCATGAATTACGTGCACGAGGAGATTGCGGCTAATGTGCCCCTCTCTTTAGCTGGGCATATCCAAACATGGGTGACCGAATACAATCCGTGTGGGGAACCGGGCCCACAATCCATCAGCCCAGTTTATGGAGCTGCGATGGTAGAGAGTGCGATGCTGTGGCGTGCGGAAGGCGCCTCTAAACTTTTCGTTTGGAGCTATGATGGGCAGGCCCATGTGGCAACACCGTCTTGGCCCGTGGCGACCAATGCTAACGCGCCATTTGGTCTCTTCGCCCTTGCTGGAGATGGACAGTCTCCTGAACTCCCAGCCAATACTTTATACCCCTCTGGTCAAGCCCTGTCCCAGCTAATGAACGCTATTGGCCAAGGGGGCGTTTTAAGCACATGGACCAACAGTTCCTTCGTTGTCGGAGCGATTAAGAGCAATGTGGGCCAAAGCCTATTTCTCATTAATGAAACGGCGAGGCCCCAGTCCGTAACAGTCAATGACCAAACTTACGAAGTACCTGGCGCCTCTTTGCTCAGTACCACCACGACGGCCCCCATCTTCTCCCTGTCTCTAAGCCAAAATACCGAAGGCAGCACGCTGCCGAAGATTACCTATCACAAACATACTCCTGTTATTCAAAGCCCAGGAACCGTGTATGATGGCGAAGTGGTGACACTCCAAGGTTTGCATTTGGGATCTGCCATGAAAGCTCCGGCGTACGTACAGATCTCCCAGAACAACGTCAATTACGGGGGACCAGGGGATGACTACCATATTGCTATTAGTCAGTGGACTCCAACTTCTGTTACCTTTAAAGTGCCAAATGGCTATTCGGGACCAGGCCTAGCCAATGGTCCGGCACCCCCCCCCCCCCCCCCCCCCCCCCCCCCCCCCCCCCCCCCCCCCCCCCCCCCCCCCCCCCCCCCCCCCCCCCCCCGGCACTATCGAGTTGGCAACTGACAACGGCGTAGTATCCAACATCGCCCCGGTTATGGTAACACCGCCCCCCCAATTAGGGGTTTCGCTAAGCCCTGATAGTGCTTTGCAGCCCGGAACCATCCTAACGATTACGGGTACGAACTTGGGCGCTACCCAAGGGTCTGGATATGTGCTAATCAGTCAAAACGGGATTAATTATGGGGCCCCCAGTGATTGGTACAAAATTCATATTCTGCAATGGACCAATTCCCACGTCGTCTTAGTTATTCCCAACGGCTCGTCGGGTCCTGCTCTATTGCCGGGTACTGCTACGCTTCAAGTTACAAACTCTACAGGCGAACAGTCTCCTCTGATGTCGTTGACGATTCGGCAATAGACCCGTACTACTCATGTTTACTCCCCCGGCTCCGACAGATGCGGGGGAGTATTTACGTTAAGGCGCAGATGGCAAAATCGCGTAGAGCCGGAATTTGTCAGGTCCGGGAAAACTTTTAATCAGCCGTGTCCACGGCACGGAACCCGCCCATAACCCGGGCCATTGGCGATTGATCGCGTCGAGTTTAGCGGTAAACAGCGGACGCGGCACCAAAAACGCATCGACCCGGCCTCGTGGATTATGCAAAATGGCAGCAAAATCATAATCTGACGTAATGGTTAGCTGATTTAGGTGATGGATGCGAACGGCTATTGGCCAATCAATAAAGGTATCCGCTAAAATTGTAAGGTGGGGATGGTCATTGATATACTGCACCACGTTCGCTGTTGACGTAAAAGGATTATCAGCATACCGCAATGACTGCCCGCGAAAAGCCGCATCGATAATCGGACCATTCGGATGACTCAAGAGGGGAATTTGCACTGCCAAAACCGTTCCGACATCTCCTGATATCAATATCAATGACAAGCCTGCCCACAAAAAGCTGCGGGATAACAGACTTTTAGGTATTCGAATTTTTGAGGCCGCATAAAGCATCAGCAACAGCCCATTGGGAATAAAGGTGATAAAATACCGATCCCAATCGGCTAAATGTCCTGAATAGACGAAAGCCAGCTCGAGCGCCACCGCCCCAATGGTACCCGCAATTAACACAATAGCCCGGGCGTCTTTACGCTTACCAAAACAAAAGAACAACGTAAAAATTCCTCCGAGATGCCCCCAGCCATCAGTCGGCGTAACGATCCATGTTGCAGATAGTCAAAGAGTCCATCGTAGCTGCCCAACATACAGCTTACCCAAAGCAAGTCGGTCATTCCATTAGCACCATAGAGAATAATAAAGGGATTGAGCGCAAAGATGAGGGTTGCCGTAATTCGCACCCCCTTCGGAACCGTAAAGCCTTGGATAATGTGGTTGAAATGATAGACCCCAATGGCCCCAAAGACTGCCGTCACCACATTGCCCGCAATACCGCGGGACACAACGGCGGGAAACCAAGGATGTAGGGCCACGATGGGTAATTCTAAGAGGCTCGGCAGAGGGTTCCATATGAGCCCAATAGCTCCCAAATGTGGGTCGCGACTAAATAAGACGTAATAAGCATTGCTGACCCGAGAGGCTGCGTCGCCCGCATAATAGTGCAGATCGTAAATAAAATAGACACTGACCGCCGCATAAACGAAAAAGGCCAATACGGCAATTCCTTGACCTTCCGACAGCATCCAGGATTTGCGCCTATTCCGAATAGCTAGAGTAGGAGTGTTTCGCGTCAGTGGTGGATTAACAAGGGACGACGTTGTGTTGGTCATTAAGGTCCTCCATTGGACTCGCAAGATATTGAAAAGGTGCTAATACCGTCACTATTACTGTAGGCCATGAGCGCCATTTCGTCTGTCCCACAGTGCGTCTCAATAAGAGTATCGGCGCAGATCATCCGGGGTGCCGTCTGTGAAAAACTCTAAGCATCGTCACGAAGCGTGATTGATTAAGTGCGGGTTCTTATTACGTTCGACTGTGAAGGGGTTGTTCCACTCCTAAAAGACTGTGAGAACGGCGAGCGAGAATGTGATAGCCTGTATAGGTCACCATTGATGCCACAGCGATTCCTGCTACTTTGCCCAATAAAGCTCCAGTATTTCCCAAGACGTGCGACGACAATCCACTGAGTGTCATCTGCACGGCCACTCCAAGACTTGTCACCACATAGAATCCGAAGGCCGGTAAGGGGGTGCGAAAACTAACACGAGAATGCAGAATATAGCCACATATACTCGCCACAATCCATGCGCCTAACGATTCCAAAGCAGCGAGAAATCCGTTGTGAAATGGTGGCCAAATCGACATAAACATCCAGAAGACCGCAATATCGACCACTGTGTTGAGTGAACCCACCACCCCAAACCGCAAAAGCTGCCATCTATCCTCCCACACGCGGTGGAATACGTGTGACCAATGAGCCCATGCCATCTTCCCCAAAGACGGCACACAAGCCACCATATGATTCAGTCCGGCTCGTCGTGGACGCACACTGCGCTGATTGACGGGAACCTCGATAATCCGCAAATTATGACGCCTTGCCTTCATTAACGCTTCAATATCATAGAGCCATCCCGGTTCCCTGGCTTTCGTTAAGACATCTCGCGCAAACCACCCTGGGAAGACTTTCATGCCCGCTTGTGTATCCTTGACGGGGAGCTGCAACACCTTAGATGCTAGCCAATGCGCTAAGCGGGAGGTGTGGCGTTCAAACCACGGACGTTCATCATGTTCCCGGCAAGCAATGACGCATTGGTCATAATCTTTGCCAATGAGTTCTACCATTGCAGGCAATAGTTCCGCGGGGTATTCCAAATCGGCATCAATAAAGGCGACAACGTCGCCTCTACTGGCCTGAAATCCACACATAATGGCATGGCCTTTTCCGGTCGAGGTATGGGTTTTCAACACGTGAACCGGAGACTGCACAACATCCGCCGCTCTTCGTGCCTCGGTACTGGTGTCATCGGAAGACGCGTCATCAACGACAATGATTTCTACCGCCATGTCAGCCGCTTGAAAGATCGCGTCTATTGTGTATATGGCCTCACCAATGCGTCCCGCCTCATTCTTGGCGGGAATCACCACTGACACTAATTGCTGCTGGGCTACCCATGCCGTAGTTGGTGCCATATCTGCCAAAATGGTTCGCTTCCCTTCCTACCCGTGATGTTCTCACTCATACGCTAACAGGGCAGGAAACAAGGAACAGTACCAGTCGCAGTCGCAATTTTGGTCTCTTATCGACCGAGTATTGGTGCAAAGCGCCTTATAGCCCATAAAGGGGATGAAGACATCTGATCTTGTCTGGGGAAGTGGGTTGAGACAAAGCCTGAGACTGTTTACGGTTTTTTAACCCATTACACTCAAAGGGCCAACATAATGGATGGTTGTATATAAAGAAAGGACGAATTCGGATATGGCCCGAAAGGCATACCAAAATAAATCGGCCGCAATTCCTGCCTTGACGCAAACCGAAATAGACGCGCTAAAGCTCGCAGCCCAAGGCCATACAGCAGAACAAATCGCCCAGACCATGGAGATTGCACCACGCACCGCCACGCGCCATATTCACCGGGCGCTGAAAAAGCTTCTCACGCGTTGGCCCGCAGCGCTAATCGAAGGATCGCCGAAAGTAACAAAGACCAGTTCGTCTGACCAGTGGAATAGGATTTTGACACGCAAGGCGGGAGAATCCCGCATCAAGGCGTATATTAAGCGCGCTCAGTTGCAACCCCATTCGTCATGGGCTTATATTTATATTCTCCTCATGAATAGTACATCCCAGCCCTATAGACAGCCCACAGTATTAGAGGGTATTCCCCACCATGTCCGCGAATCGGATACAGTCATCCAGTGGGATGACCATGAATGGGTAATTTTTCTCCCCGCGGCAACAAGGGGAGAAGCCGAAGCGGTGACACGCCGGATGACTGGCGAGCGCTCGGTTCACTTTCCCTTTGGCATTGGATGGAGTGTGTCAGGGCTTCACGACGATGTGGCAGATGCCATTCAAACCGCTCGTCGTTTAGCCCTTGAAGATTATGCCCAGGTGGTCTTTTATTCGACCTCCCATAACCGAATGCCTCCCCATTAGGGGGAGGTGCCTCGCTCCTATTCCGGCGCGTTTTTAACTTGAACGCTTGGTACACAGGTCATTCAAATAGGGCCTGAGCCAAGCGTTCAAGCGCCGCCCGGTGGTTGCGAAAGTATGTGGCACGGGAGAGGTGCAGACGTTCCGCCAATTCTTCATGGGTCCCCTGCTTATCCAAATAATACAGCGCCAGCAACGTTTTCCCGCCAATATGCGCTCCTAAATCGGCCGACGTCAAGGCATCGAGGAACCATGCCCGTAATTGGTCCGGAACCCCAACCTGACGCCAATACTCGGCCAGGACGGTTCGTTCTAAATCTGGTTCGGAAGATAACAACTGAAGCGCTTCTTGAATCGCAGGAATTGGGTGCTCAGGCGGCGGGGCAACCGGGGCTCGCAGAATATCAGCCAGCCAGGCATGATATCCCATTGTCGCCAAATCGAGCATCCTAGATGGTGTCGCATTCTTTGGATTCATCGGCAATCCAAATCCTAAATGATTCAACACCTGGCTCATGGCTGGCGATGTCTCCCGTACGGTCCACAGCACTTTGCCTTGGGGCGGAAAGATGCGAAGGAGCGCCCCGAAGACCGTCTGTTCCATGAGTCCATCATGGTCTGGCACCTGCAAATCATGAATAATAAGCAATTGATCGTGACTGCGGCGGTCGATGACCACATATCCGGCCGCGGTGCCATCTTGATGAAATGCCGTCAGCACTTCAGCCTGCGTATAAGAGACCTGTGCAGAATCATAAGACGCTGGGGGCAAATCCGCTAGCCGACCCCAACTCCACGTAAACTCATCACTACGGTCGAATAATGGCTTCCCGACTTTCATCCGTATAAGGGGCATGATGCGGTCCCAAAACTCCTCGCTTGTTGTCGCCTGCTTATGGAGCGCTTGATGAAGATGATAAGCGGCTAGTTTTCGTGTCCATTGTTCCCACATCCAAGGCCGTGAGGCTTGCGCTGCGCGCCTTACCCGCTCCCGTACCATAGCCGGCATTCCGTAATATCCGCCTTGATAGGCATCCACGAAAGGCATTGCCGTTAATGCATCCCACGATGCCGCCACTGCCTGATGTCCTAGCACTTCGGCGAGCAAGTGGCGGTTAAAGATCGGGGTCATTGAAGAGACGGCGATTAAGGCATCGACATCTTTATCGTTGCCCTGTCCCGCTCGCCAAGCCATACGCTGAGAGCCCGGATGGCACACTTGCTCTAAGAGAAATGACGTCATTCCTCCTGTCATCACTCCGCACGCCACCGCACTATCACCCGGCCATGCCTCGGCCACTAATTTGATGCTATCCATCATCATACACAACAACCTCGGCCGCCCCCTGGAGATAGCAATGGCTTCCTCCACCACGGCAGGATCATGGACGTCTAACTGAGCACATAACTGACGAGCTGTATCCATATCAAAATCCGTCAGCCGGTGCGACACAATTTGTCCTGACTGCTCGCCAGGCCACAAGCGGCGTGGCGACTGACGTCCGGCTAAGATAACACAGCCACCAGCTCGGCGGACTCCAGAAATGACGGGCCACAAATCTTGGACAGCATCATAGTTATCCACAATCCATAAGAGACGCTCTTTGTCTTTCACTGCCTCCACTTGCATCATGATCCGCGGCCATCCATGTTGACCGTGCCTTGAGCCGGACATCTCATACTGGTTATCCATGAGGCCGTCGGTAAAGATCACCTCGCCCTCCCAATCCATCATCGACTCAAAGAACCGTTGTAAAAGATACGATTTACCGCAGCCAGCTGGTCCCCAAAGATATAGAATGTGACGCGTGCCTACAGGACGTTGTGGCGTGTGCTGTAGTGCCTGCCATACGGCATCGCGTCCAATAATGGTCTCCCGGTACTCCGTATTGTACGATCCCACCTCTTCAATCACTTGTGGTGCCCCCCCGTTCTTCGTATCGTCTTTTTGTGGTTCGGCAACATTTGTGCTCATCCTGAGCGCGCTAGCTCCTTTTGGTACCGTATTTGTACTGTAATTCAAAACGTCTCATGAAACGTCTCACATTTGTCTCAGGTTTTTTCGGCCATACAGTGCCCCTTCACAGTGCCAGTACGTTTTTGACAGCGAGAGACAGCCTCAAGTGGCGTTCTAATCGTCCGTAGCCATTATTATTGAAGAAATAAAATCGAAATCCGACGCGTTCTTTAGGACTAGGACGCTACATTAATAGGAGGGATGGTCATTCAAAGCCAACCGTCTTGAGATTGTATTTGAAACTGTGGGCCATGGAAACATGCGCCTATAATACAAGGGAGTGAATGCACATGGGAGGCGTAACATGCTCATCTGCGATTGCTGTGGACAGGCCACTTCGGGGCTAGGACAGTCTTTTTCTTGGTGTAGTCATTTCCCCAATCTGTCGCGGTGGAAGACGGTTAAGATCTCGTCAGTCAATGGACACTGGCGCTTAGATGCGTTGTTATGCCGCCGGTGTGTGCGCCGTATCCGCGCTGAAATTGTGCATAGCGATTCATCGTGGCATACACCCGCAGTAGCTAACCATCCGTTATAAATAGGCGTAGAAAAAGGCCGCCAACACTCCTAGCAGGAATGCTGGCGGCCTTTTATCTTGACTCCCTATTTATCACAACAAGTTTATCCCGGAATCGACGGGGGCTGGTCCGAACTCGCGCCCGGCCGACGCCCACTGGCGGACGTCTTCGCCGCCTTGTCGCTTTTGTCGACACTGAGCGCCACGCGCCGGAGCGTCAACAACAATATCGTCATGACCACAATCTGAAAAATCCACCACGCCGGGTCCCACCAATGCGGCACCCCTTCGCTATAGGGAATCTTCAAAGGTAAGGTTGGCCAAAATCCTCCGCTCATATCCTCAGGCCTCCATTTCTCGCGTCTTGGCGCTTACAGTAAAAACACGACCACCCAGCTCGCAATCCACGCCAACGCCACATACACCCAAAAGTACACGCTGGCTTCCGCCGTCCAAAACCGTTCCGGGGCCATGTCTTGGCGGGCGTTGCGTAAGATGGCGATGCCCACCATAATCAGCCCAACCACCGCGTAGACCATGTCCGCGCCCGAAATCACGTAATACATTTCCCCAAAGCGTCCTTGCGGCGACGCATACCGCAGGCCCCACTGGTAAATCACCGTCAACATCGCCAGCAAGCCAAGCCCCGCGGCGACTTTCAAGCGGGTGGCCACCCGCTCGCGGGCGTCCGGCTCCGTCCGGGCCCGCAGCGCTTGCCACGCGACCCACGCGCTCAGCGCCATCAGCACCGCCCCCGCCACGCCAAAGCCTTGGTCGGCTTGGGGTGAGACATACGATCCGTCGTACAGATACTTCGCTTCAAACAGCACCACAAAGGGCACGATTTGCGTCGCGATGAAAAACAACATGCTAAAGCGGACCGCCCGGTAGTTCGCCGGGGTCAGCGCCGCACTGCGGCGCTGTTCCGGTGCATTCGTCATGACGTAACCCCTCCTCCGTCGGGCGCGTAATCGTGCCAGTCAAACTGCGGATCCTGCGTCGCCCGACTGGTCGCGGCCAGTTCCCCGAGCGCCGTCGTCACCACCGGCACTTTGGTGCCCTCGCCATACAGATACAAGCTCCCCACAATTTCCGGTTGGACTGGGAAGTTATACCGCGGCGCCGGCGAACTCGTAAACCATTCCGGCGTCTTCGCGCCCCACGGGTTCTCCCCCGCCTGCGCGCCGTTCCGCCAGCAGTAGCCAATGTACAAAATATTGCCCAAGAACGCCGCGCCCAAGATAAACGCGAAGATCGAGACCTCGAAGTTCATCGGCTGCAGATACGCGGGGTACGCCGGCACCCACCGGTTCATCCCGTGCAAGCCCAGCAGGAAAAACTGGCTAAAGGTCAGGTTGAACGCTAAGAACGTGATAATGGCCAAGGTCTTCCCCCACGTCTCGTTAAACGTCCGCCCCGACAGTTTCGGCAACCAGTAGTAGATCGCCCCAAAGCCGCTAAACACCATCGACCCAATAATCGTGTAGTGGAAGTGCCCCACCACCCAGAACGTGTCGTGCAGCTGCAAGTTCACGATCGGGTCGGCCAAAAACACCCCCGTTAACCCCCCAATCAGGAAGTTAAACATACTCATCAAAATCCACAGCATCGGGGTATTGAGCCGCACTTTCGATTTCCAGAGCGTTCCAATTGCCGACATGTAGGCAAAGCCCGTGGGAATCGAAATCATTTCCGTAAAGAACGAGAACGGCAGAATCTCACTGTTCCGCAGGTTGGTAAACATGTGATGCGCCCACACCAACCCCGACAACATCATCACGAACACCAAGCCAATCACGGCCCATTGCCGCCCAAACAGCGATTTCTGCGCCATGACCGGAATAATTTCGTTCCAGATGGCAAACGCCGGCACGGCGATAATGTACACTTCCGGATGGCCAAACAGCCAGAACAACATCAGGTACGTGAGCGGACTGCCCGTCGCCGTGAAAAAGTTCAACGGCACCACTTTATCCAGCAAGGCCATCACAAAGGTGGTCTGGATTTCCGGAAACCAAATCAACATCAGCAGGTTGACGGTCACTTGCCCCCACACAAACAGCGGCAACCGCCCCCACGTCAGCCCCGGCGCCCGCCGGAACATCACCGTCGCGACCAAGTTCAACGCCACAATCAGCGAGGACATGGTCAGCGCCAGCACGCCCAGATAGTAGAACAAAATCCCGTTCGCATCTTGCCCCGCCAGCGGCTCATACCCCCGCCAGCCAGTGGACCATTCCCCCAGCAAGGGGCTGAAGAGGACCGTCAAAATCCCCACCGGCACCAACCACACGCCAATCCCGGAGAGTTTCGATAAGACGGTTTCGCGCGCCCCGATCATCAATGGCACAAAGTAGTTCCCCAAGCCGCCGATCATAAACACCGTTGCGAAGGAGAACATCATCAACGTCCCGTGGATGCCCACCGCCGTCAGGTAGTTGGACGGGTAGTGGAAAATCGTCAAATACGGGGTCATCAACTCATAGCGCATCAGCATCGCAATGCCTCCGGCGATTAGAAACCCGCCGACGGCAAACATCATGTACTGCAATCCAATCACTTTATGGTCGGTCGCAAATTCCCAGTACCGGCGCCAGCCCTGCTGCCGCTCCTGCCAGCGCGTGGGAAAGCCCATTAACGGCAATAAGACCGCATCATACAGCCCAATGCCCAACAGCCACCCAATCGCCGCACCGACCCAGCCAAACACCACCGACGGCCCCGTCACAAAGGGATGGCCACGAAATGGATCCACGGCAATCACAAAGGTGTTCAGCAACAAAAACCCAATCGCCGCCCACAAAAACGCCCGCAAGACGGGGGGCATGGGGGCCTTCCGCGGTCGCGGCGCGTGCCCGGATTCCGGCACGGTCATAGCATGTGCCACACTGTTCCCTCCTTCGTTATCCCACCGAGCGCCTCGGCGGGGGACCCTTAGCCGTTGGCTAAGGCTTTCTGGGCTTTCACCCACTGCGCAAACTGCTGATCCGACACCACCGCTAACGGCGATTCCATCCACGGGTGGCCCGGGCCGCACACTTCGGCGCACTGCACGCGCACCATCGGATTCACGGCATACGACGTAATCGCGGTCGGCGTCAGGTACTCATAGCGGGTTTCGCCTGGAATCACATCTTCTTTAATCCCAAAGGCCGGCACCCAAAAGCTGTGAATCACATCCGCATATTGGTCATAGGTGTGATACGGGTCATACGACCGCAACACGAACTTCACGGGCACATTCACGGGCAACTCCAGCAGATTTTGGCCGTTGGGCGTCAGTGTTTGGGTGAGCCCATACTGCGGGTAGCTGAAAATCCATTGCCATTGCCGCGCCGTCACATCCACGACGAGGTCGTGGGTATTCGCGGCGGGCTGATCCAAGGCAAACATCTGCTCCATCGCTGATGTCGTCGGATGCAGGAAAAATAGCAGATTTAACGCAATCGAGCCGCCCACCCAGACCAAGACGAACGCTTTGTTGTCAATCGCAAAGCGCTTATTGGCCGGCGGCATTTCGCCCCGCTTGGTGGTGAACCGGACCATCGTAAAGACCAAAAAGAGGACCACAAACACAAAAATCGGGGTCAGCACCACCAACAGAAAGTTAAACGCTTGCAGCGCCAACTGCCCTTGGTTGGACACAATGTAGTACATCGGATTGTGCCGAATGATCACGCGGTCGCCGATCTCCCCCAGCACGCTGAAGACAACCCACAGCACCGCAAAGACGACATTTTCTCCCATGCGGGCACTTCCTCCTTTCCCTCGCCGCGCTTAGGCCGGCAGGATCATCACTTGGCCCCGCATCCCGGTGCGGTAGTGAATGTATTGCTGCACAAAACAGCCGAAATCCCACAATCCGGGCTTGTTCGGCACCGTAAACGACAAATGCAGGCTGCCCCCGGGCTTCAACGTCGGGCTAAAATCGCCCCCCGATTGAATGTTGTACGCCGCTTTGGGCCCCACATAGGTCACAATCGCTTGATTGGGCACAAAGTTGTCGATGCCGTAGGGATCACTTAACGTCACCGGCACCCCATCCCAGAAGTCTTCTTGCCACGCATCGGCTGGTAGATTGCCGAACGCTTGAAAATAAGCCTCATTGACATGCCGGCCCATCGTCCATTCATGCCAGTGGGTATGGCTTTGGTTTTGGAAGATGACTTCCATGCGGTCGCCCACCCGCCAGGTCATGTAATTCGGAATGTAGTAGTAGTCATAGGCATACAAATGCACGGTCCCCGAACTCACCGGCGACCCAAATACGCTCCGCGCCGCATTCACGAGACTCTGGCGCCCAAACAACGTCACCGCGCCGGCCACGCCAATCGCCGCCGTGCCCACGAGAAATTGCCGCCGGCTCCACTCTGGCTGTTGAGGCTCTGGAGACTCGATCGGCGGTTCATTTGGTACTTTGCTCACGTGGAACCCTCCTCCCCAATATGACTCCAATAATAATCTGAATATTGCGATATAAAGTCCCGTAGGCCGAATTTGTTTCACAACATACTGTGTGGGCGGCTTCTGTTTAAACCACCGGATGCATCGCGAGTTTAGCTAACCTCTTGACGCAGGCGACGTAGAAACCGCCCCTGCACCGGTATGTTGTCCAGCCAAACCCCAGGACCTTAATCTTTGTTGCTCAACGCGTGAAAGCGACTTCCTCGCCGCGTCGTTAACTGCTCATGGACGGGTTGCCCGAGGGAACAACCTTGACAATATCCCATACACCACTGGTCGGCGTATTATTGGGATCCCCATTCAACATATCCGCTAGGGTATAAGTGCCAACCTGACTTGCTGTAAATGAATAAGACTGCGACTGTCCAGGCAATAATCCCGCCGTCGGGAACGTTACGACTTGGCGATAGGATTGGCCGGCACCAGGAAACGCAAGATGATGGTTTTTATAAATTCCGATGGATTCGGGAATCGGTCCTTTATTAATGAAATCCATGTTCACATGATATCCAACCGGAATAGTCACCACGAGCTGGCCATCAGTAAATCCGTCAAAAGTATTGCTCTGTTGCGCACTACTATAAATTCCTTCGATCTTCAAATCGACGGTGTGTGTTCCCGGATGGTTAACCATCCATTGGGAAGCATCGATAGTAGGTTGTGAACCGCAACCCGCAAGAGCCATTGCTAAAATCCCCATGGTCGCTGCGGCTGCCAATTTCTTGACATGAGTCACTCCAAAGCCCTCCTCTCAGTACGAATTAACACATATACCTTATCACAAAGAGATAGGAATGAATGAACTAATTTTTATAACGCGGTAAAAAATATTCAACAAGCCCACACCAAAGAACTGCTTCTAAGTCAAGCGCAACCGAAAATCACGCTACCCAATGGGCTGTTGCAAAAAGCGCCGTCAGTAAAGCGCCCAGATACAAGCAAACGCTCCAATACGCAAAACGCCACCAGGGGCGTCTTGCAAGCGCTATGGCAAGCACCAATAAAATGGGGAAATTTTCGAAGATAAGACGAGGAAAGGACATCAGCGGTTGATTATAGGCTGGAAAGAACAACGTCACGGCCAGTGCTGGGGCTAAATAAGCCCAGAGGTAAAGCGGCAATCGCCAACCGTACACGACTAGAACTATCAGACTACCTACCATAAAAATCAGGTTATAAAAATTAATAACGGGTCCTTGAGCGGGGCCCGGACTAAACAAGTAGGGATAGTTCCACACCACTTGACGATTGGCCCACGCTGCGTGAAAAGCCGTCACTAAGGTAACCCATGGCCAAGCAAAATGTCTGCCCCAATCGGACTGCACCGATTGAAACATCAACGGATCGTGAAAACGCCACGTCAAAAACGCCATGTATACCAAAAGACCTAACGCCGACCCGATACTAAATCCCACAGCGCGCCAAAACCGGCGTTCTTGCTTCCACACGAGAACAAACAGCGAAAGCGATAGCAAAATCCCATAAATACTTGTCAAAGTGGCTAATGCCGCCAGCACAAAAGCCCACCAATACCGACGCTTTTGGGCAGCGTAGAGGGTGGAAAAGGCCAAAGCCGTGTACAGCGCTTCCGTATAGACAGCATTTAAATAAAATCCCGTAGGAAAAAACGCATAGACTAATACCGCCAGCCAAGCAACGGCCGGACCCCATTGGTCTGAAACCCACAAATATAGCACGACGACGGAGACGGTAAATGCAACCAAACTAATTCCCAAACCGGCCCAAATGCTTGAACCCAGCAGATGCATCAACCAAGGATACAAGGGGAAAAAAGCGCTCGACGCGGTACGCCCTTGATAGCCAAACTGCGCAATCGATAAATACCAATAGCCATCCCAATGCGCCCAGATCCCAAACAAACTTTGAAACCATAGTCCACCATGGGGAGGAATCTCGCCTTGGGGCGCATCGACCCAGGCATGCGGCAGATAGATATAGGCTAAGGTTCCTATTTCTTCAAAGAATAAGCGGGACAAGAGAACTAAGAAGGCCAAAAGAGCTCCATGAGCAATCGCCCTTGCCGGCTTTTTGGGGGATTCGGGCAAGGGTTCACGCGTTGACGGCAAATCTTGACCCACTCTTTGGACCTCCCTATAGTATGGCATGATAGACCATACCTATGATACACGATGACTCGTCGTCAATCCTTGAGATCTGAAATCGCACAATTCGTGTTCTCGTATGTTTTATCCCCAAATTCTTAGAAATAGATGAAAAATCCGCGTCCCAAGGCCCCTACCTGTTATTTGCGAGGCTTAAGAGCCCGCCGTTCTGGCATCTCATCTCCTAAAGCATGCAACCTTTGCTCCCACTGGGGCCATAGGAAAAAAATCCTACGCATATGGGGGCGATCAAAGAGAATTCCCTGCCCCCATCTTTTCCCCCCGTGCAAAATTTCCGAAGGTAACAACGCAGACGCTGTCGCTGAATAGCAAAACAAGCAGACTGTGCAGTCGGTCACGATGTACCATACGCTAGGCCGAATGCGAAAGCGGCATCGGACCACACCCATGGGCGTAACGTCTCCCTCATTGACTACCAACGCAGAGCCTCCTATCGTCACCCTTATCTGGTATAACGATGTAATGAGGTCTGACGTCACTTGACGCCCTATTAGTCTTTGTTGCAGCCCACAAGAAACTCGCCCACCGCAACCATGGAATCTTTGCAAACAGGAGGCTTAGACAGAGGCCCGTACCAAGGCCTATGATAGCGGCGTAGCCAAATCGCTTTGAGCCCCGCAGACACAGCCCCCGCGATATCTGTTGCCGGATTGTCGCCGACAAACCAGCTTTGATGGGCTACTACACCCAACTGACGCAAAGCTTCCATGAAAATTGCTGGATCAGGCTTCTTCACTCCATACTCGCCCGAAATCACCACAGCGTCCAAATAATTTCCGATACCCAAGGTATCAATCTTCTGTCTTTGCCCCGGCCCCGGGCCATTCGTGACAATCCCTATTTTCCACCCAAGTTGGGATAATGAGCGCAACAGTTGGTCCAGTTCCGGCGTCCAATGACTGCAATACGGAAAATAAGCTTGCCAATGTGCCAACAACTCCTGCCAAGAAGGCATCTTGCCCGGAAGCCACGGCAACGCCCGTTGCAACGCTTGCATCGCTTCGCGCCCTCCGCGCAGAGGGCCACCGTCCGCTGTTATTAGCGCCTGGGCCAGCCATTCTTGATCGATCGTGCTAAGCTGCGGCCCAAAATCTTTGTAAAAATAGTGTTGGGCGTAAGTGCGAATAGCCGGATACCGGTCATACAACGTATCATCCAAATCAAAGAGAACGGCCTTCACAGGTCATTCCTCCCTATGCCTGTAATGCCGATGTAAAACATCGGGGGGTCAGCGTATAGCGATGAGGACAATATGCCATCCTGAAAATTATGAACACTCATTTCCTATCAGCAAGCTTAATCATCATCAATGCGGCAACCTTTAGCCCTCATTTCAGCGCTTATCAGCCGGCGCCTTTAACACCGCCTGAACAAGCCGTGAAAAGCGCCTTGCAGCACTTGGTGACCCAAGAGGACCACGCCATCTTGACCCACAATCGCCAAGCCCTAGAGCAGGTCTTTACTCCCCAAGCGCATGCGGCCCTTCATGAGGCGACAAAGCGCGAAGCCTATTTGTCGGCGTGGGCCAAATCTCGGCAAATAGCCTTTAAGCGCGTCACGGTGAGTCTTCGGACGCCCGGTATCCAGTTCCGAACAAATGGCTTGGTTCACGTTTTTGCGATTGTCAGTGAACGCTACCAAGTACAAAAAGGGACCTTGTCGGATGCGTTTGGGCTGGGTATCCGCCATGATTATGTATTGCAGTCACTACACGGACAATGGCGAATTGCATCCGACGATTTTACCGACCCTCTGAATCAAGATACGCACATCCCTGGCCCTGTGCGGCCGGCCGACGATTTCACACCGCATTACCAGGCGCCTTCTGTGCGTTCTCACAACCTAGCCGTTGACTATGCCAATCGCTATTGCGGAGCAGCGCCCGGTTGCGGAAATGGCGGTCGTTACAATTCGCATTATATCGACTACAACGGGGACGGAGGCGATTGCACTAATTTCATTTCCCAAGCGTTAGCAGCTGCAGGATTTCGGCAAACACCCGTCTGGGAATATAGCGCGAGGCTTGGTGAAGGAAGTCCGGCTTGGGCCAATGCCGCACGATTCAAATACTTTCTAGAATCCACAGGGCGAGCCACCTTGATGGCCCAGGGCCGTTATAGCCAACTCACCCAGCCGACAAAGCGCTTTCCGCACGGCGCGGTCAATAATCTCGTGTCGGGCGATCTCATCAGTTATATTGAACATGGGCGTACGGTCCACACCGCCATTGTGGTCGGCACCGACCGCTTGGGCTATCTTGTGGTCGACACCCATACGGCTGACCGCTACCACGTTCCTTGGGATTTGGGATGGGACAGGCATACCGTCTATGACTTTTGGCATGTCCACTATCCGTCGCCTAATCCTCATGCCTCATCATAAACCATAAATGCGTCATCATCCCAGGCCCCAACGGATAATAATCCCCGGCCACATACGCGCCCATAAGATTGTCATAGTGCGAAGACAGGGGGTGCCCGGACTGCCCCGTGAGATGCACAGCTAACGATTCCACCGGTGTCTTAACATCCATGATTTGGCGGTAACTGGGCATAAAAGAGACCCAGCGCGGCCACGGCAAGCGCGGGTCAAGCGGGAAAGCAGCCTGCAGCGGCGAATACAAGTCGCCCGGCATGCGCATGGATTGCCGACCAAATAATGGAGCCAATATTTTGACTTCCGCTAACGGATGATAAAGACGCGCCTGATGAACATTGCCCCACGCCCAATGGTCAACGTCACCCAGCGTTTGCGACAACGCCTTTTGTGTTCTTTCTACTGCCAAGGCAAGGTCGATTTGGCTCCAATGCGCCAATAGCGCTGGAATTAACCGTTCCCCTAACAGTTCCCACAGCGTTTCGGGAAAAGGATGACTGCCTGGAACCCGGGGTTTTTGGTTCGGAAAAAAGGGTTGGTTTAAACGCTCCCGGATCAAGGGAGGCACAGCACTTAACGCAAAGAAATACAGAAGCGTGGGCGCAGGGCTAGAGGCTCTGGCGTGACCGTCGAAATCCTCCAGAATTGTCCTCCACTCCTGTGGCACATCTTCTCTCAACAATTTCTGGGCCAATGCTAAAAGTGGACCGGAGTAAATATCTTGTTGAATCGCCTTGAAGCTTTCCGCGTTATGGCGCGGTTGGCGCTGAATCAACTCCTGAATACGATTAGCCCTGGCACCGAGCGAATAGCGGCCAAATAGCACCGTCGCCGCATCTTGGCCTGTGACCGGATTGTTGGCGGTCACAATAAAGCCTTGAGGCGGATCAAACAAACGCGGCATCTCCGTCCATTCCACCCAGCCCGTCCAGCGAAACCGTCCATCATGCCCATCCACAATGCCTCGCCACGGTCCACCAGAGCGCGTAGGAATTCGGCCTGCAGCGATATAGCCAATATGTCCCGCACGATCGGCATACACAAAATTTTGAGCGGGCACCCACCACTCCGCAAGCGCCGTATTAAAGGTTTCCCAATCGTGGGCGCGGTCTAAGCGCAAGACGGCTTGCACCATCGGCAAGGGTTGAAATGCTGTCCAGGCTAAGGCAATGGCTTGATCCGACTCCTTATAGATGACAGGCCCCCAAACGCTGTCATAACACGACAGTGTTTCATCAGCCCCTCCTCGCACATGCAAAGTCTCCACGCGCTCGGTCAACGACAATGTTTCCCCATCGACCACGTAGCGGGTGGTTCCCGGTTCCAGATGCAGCCGATATAAATCCTGAACGTCCGGGTCTACATTAGTGACACCCCACGCAATATCCTGGTTCTGACCAATGATAATGCCCGGCGCTCCAGGCAAAGACGCCCCAAAAACATGCAGAGCCCCACCTTCCACAAACATCTCATACCAGATAGACGGCAATTGAGGCATTAAATGGGGATCATTAGCTAATAAGGGCCCGCCGCTCTCCGTACGGGTACCGTCTACGACCCAGTTGTTTGATCCTGCCCCGGTTGCTGGAATCCACGGTTCATAAGAACCGGTTCCTGGCACAATCGTCGGAATCTCAACCCCCAAGGCCCCAAACAGCCATTCCTTGACATCATCGTCATCATCCAAAGCGTCATACACCCATTTGCTATGCCAAATCGAGTTCAAGGTCCACGCCAATTGATAGATAATCGCATTGGTATCATGCACCGTCCATGGTCTGAGCGGCACTTGCAAAAAACGGTATTCGGGCGGCAAAGGTTGGCTCTTAAAGGCATAGTTCACGCCATCCACATAGGCCGCAACATATTCACGCGTATTGTCTGACCACGTGGACGGAGCCTGCTCGGCCCAATGGCTGACATTCAGAGAACGCATAAAACGGTCATACGATAACGCTTGAGGTCCTAAAATTTCGGCAAGCTGCCCTAAGGGCAGGCGCCTGGATATGTCCATTTGGAAAGCCCGTTCACGACCATGAATAAAGCCCTGGACAAATAATGCGTCCTTCATGGTCGCGGCTTGGATGTGCGGCACGCCGACATCGTCACGGACAATCTCCACGGGGGCGTCTAATTGATCCGTAAAAAGTTCCTGGGGCAATTTGAAAACAGGTCGAATTTTTCCAAGAAGACGGAACAGCTGTCCGGCTCGCCGGAAACCTCGCAGCCGAAACGCCGCCTCTTTGTCAGTGTCACCAGTGCTGCGCATCATTCACCTCAATTATTGTCTCATTACCATATGCTGTTCGTGACCTCTTGTCCGTAGTGTACAATTCCTGCTTCCAAAATGCTATTGTGGGGACGGACCTGCACACTTCTCATTCTTCTTTCATACAAAGACGTTTTACTGAAGCAGAGCTACACAGATTTAATTACCACACAATGTTAAATAAACCGTTGTTCCAAGGAGGTTATTATGCATTTCATCACAGGTCTTTGGTCCGCATTTTTGACGACATGGATTCATATTGGCATTCATCTTTTCCCTCACACCATTCATCCCATGGTTGTGCATTTTCCCATTGCCTTGCTCTATTTAGCCTTGGCGCTTGATATCGCAGGACGCTTCATTCAAACGCCAGACCATTTTTTGGATCGCAGCAGCTTTTGGCTCACCATCTTAGGCTTTTTGGCCGGTGCCGTTGCCGCAGCCATGGGTGTGATTTCCGAGCAATTTGTCCACTGGACCCCTACAACCACGGTTCTTCTAGGAGCTCACCAACGTGATGCCGTGCTCACAGGAATTTTTGCCCTACTCGCCATAGCCGTTCGGTTTTACGCCCGTTATCCGCAATCATCTCCAGCAGGGCGCACGCAAGGATGGTCATTTTGGAACACCGGCCGCGGTCGATCGACCCCCTTGTCCACCCTCTTTTTGCTGCTAGCCGTGGTTATGATTACATGGACAGGGTCCTTAGGAGGCACCATGGTGTATCACTATGGGGTCGGCATTCGCCATGTGAGCTACGTCAATATTCTTAAACACTAAAGCTCCCCAGCTAAAAGCTTTCGGTAACGACTTTAATGAGCACATCCATGACAGAGCACATTGTCTCAATCTCCTATGAGACGCCAAGCGATATTGTCATAGGCTCCTACGGGCTATACCATCTAAGGCGAACGTACGCTTATGGGTTGCCTCCTAGCGGTCTCGCGCGGCTTCCCATAGGAGATCTGACGCCAAAGGAGACATTGTTGACTTGCATAAAACTGTGCTCTCGATAACCCTGGCCACAAGCCTTGTCACTCTAACAGGATGTGGTCTTAACAGCCCATCGATTGTGCCTCGTCATTTGCCGTCTAAAAGGCCCCCTTTATCCGCAAACTTAGCCAGAACCGTCCAGCATCTATCCAGTACAAACATAACCATAATGGCTCCTATGCACGTAGCGGTGCAAAGCATTGGTCCAATCTCCTCAGGAAATGGCCATTATGACGTCCATATTGTCACCCCTCAAAGCGTAAGCGTCTCATTTGGTGGCCAAAATGACGGAAGCAATGCCAACGCGCAGACCCTCTTACAACAGCTCCTCATCATTTCCCCAAGTCTTGGGTCGCCCTTACCCTTAGGTTTTGGCATCACCGCCCACGCCTATAGCCGTCAAGCCCTTATCACATGGACTGAAAAGAATTGGACTGTCCAAGTCTCAGGACCACCTCGCACACCCATCTCCCTATTGAAACCGGCTGCCGAAGCCATTGCCTCACAGCTTCATCGGGTACAACTTCCGCATACGACCATGGGGGTCTTGACCTGGGCTCACAAGCATCATGGCCAAAATGCATTGGATTTGTCATGGCAATCCGGAAGCACGGTGTACTGGGTCAATGAACCCTATGGCCATGCCATTGCGGTCCCGATTGACATGGCATCGTCAATGCACATTCTAAACGCCCCTTGACGCCCCCTCCGCTCCGCCATCTTGGCGATCTTGCCCTGTCAAGATATGTTTATGGGCTATGCATCATAGAAATATGATAAGCCTCAGGGCATACTGAAAGCAGGAGGATACTATGGCGGAACATGATCCATGGACTGTACTGGGAATTGCACCGACCAATGATCTCACGGTAGTCCGGCAAGCCTATCTTCGCCAAGCACGGAAGAATCATCCCGACTTGTTTCAAGAAAATCCCGACCGTTCGGCCCTGCAAGAAGAACGCATGAAGGCCATCAATTCGGCTTATAACCAAATTACCCAGCATCTGGCCAAAATCCCCCTCACGCCCGAGCCTCCTCCCCCGGAGCGGGAGCGGTCCAAAACGCCGCCGGTCCCAACTTGTCCACGCCACCGTACGACAGCACCTAAATCATGCCGGCTCTGTGCTGAGCCTCTTTGCCCGCAGTGCCCAGGATATCATGACGGCTTATGTACTAGGCACCAGCAAAAGCGCGCCGTAAAAAAAGCCCAAACGCGTGCCTTGCGAGAATGGGCTATCCTATTAGCGCTTATCGCACTCGGCAAATTTTTAGCCTATCCCACGGCGACCCTCTTATGGGCCATTTTAGGTTACCTTGCCCTTTTAGGGATCATGGAACTCCGTCGCCTGCGCTATTTCGGATGCATGGCATGGTTGTTCATGCCGTATAGTTTCGTCCTAGCAGGCCTTTACAGTCTCTATGAAGGGCTTAGTTTGTGGAACAAACACTCAACAAGGGGACGTGATTCATTCTAATATGATATCTTAAAAAAGAAGGGGTCCCATGACAAAATTGGAAGGAAGGGTTGCATGACACCCGTCGTTACGGTGATTATTCCGACGATCCATGACACGACAGTCTTTCGAGCCTTAGATTCGGTGGCAACGCAGTCCTACCCAGGCCCCTTAGACGTCATCGTCATCTACGATGGAAGTCGTGCGCCCTTTCCGCAAAGTGCGTTTGCGGCGTATCCGTTTGTGGTCCATTCTCTGAGCTTAAAGCCGCGGCAAGGCGCTGCCATTGCGCGCAACGTGGGAGTCCACATGGCCGAAGGGCAGTATATTGCATTTTTAGATGATGACGACGAATGGTGGCCCAACCATCTTGCCGCGACACTCTCGGCTTTAAATCACGAAGAAGGTGCGGTCTTTACCGATGCTGAACTCTACCATATGGAAGAAGGGTGGCATGACGCTTTTCGCTTTGCCTATCATCCTAGCATGTTGACCAAAACCAGCCCCGTCATTCCTTCCACACTGGTGGTCTCACGAACCATTTTCGAGACAGTCGGCTATTTTGACCCTGACATTCCCGCGTACAGCGACTGGGATTGGGTACTTCGCGCCACGCGCCAAGGCGTTCCGCTGAAAAGGCTGCCCCTCATCACCGCCAATTATTATTTCTCCGGGCTCTCTACCTCGTCGCGCCCCGAAACGATGGCGCCCGAGCTCTATCGCTTTCGCCAAAAGCATCATTTGCCTCCGCTACCTGTAGCGAGCTTCGCTCAAATGATGACAGATCCGTGGTTCGCGCGCTGGCGTTTGCCGCATTGAATGGTTTTTCCTTCATAAAAGAGGAATCTTATCATTTGTAGCGAAATTCTTCTCATGAAAGAAACAAAAGCACAACAATCGTGGTGGATCCGGCGATATGAGCGTGATCCGAGAAAATTTGGCGATGACGCCCGCTGGCTGTTTTTAGGCCTCGTCATCGCGATGACAGCCGTCTATTGGCCGCATCATGCCATGCGTGCCAATATGCTCTCTTCCGCGGTGTTATGGGCGGTGTATCTGCCTATCCGCACCTATATTCGCATCCATTACCGAACTCCCAGCAGTTTAGTGTGGACTGATGCCCTTAGCATGGTCGTAAACATGTACTGGTGGAAGTGGCTGCCAGTCAGCGCTCCTCTGTTAAGTGTGGCCGTTGTGTGGGAAGCTGCATGGTCCCTGCCGGTGGCCCAAGCGTTTTGGGTCAGCATATTGCTAGGCGTAGGCTATGCCGGAGCCGTTCTCTGGCCTCCGGCGTTGCCCCATGCTTGGGACTCCATTGTGTTTGTGGCGCCCTTCTACACCCTATTCGCTGTGCTGTTGTATCTCTTGCGGCGTCAACTCGGATACTTTGAGACGTTAGCCGGCACCGATTACCTCACCGGTCTCCCCAACCGTCGCCAACTGCTTGAGTCCTATCAAAAGTCGCCCCAAGCTGCCCTCCGGTCGTGGGTGGTCATCTTTGACATGGATAACTTTAAGCAAATTAACGACCGTTTCGGGCACATTGTGGGGGACATGGTCCTGCGTGACTTTGGGCGCATCCTTCGCCAACTGTTCCGCACCGGTGAATTAACCGCGCGCTACGGAGGGGAAGAGTTTTTAGTGGTCTTGCCGCTAAGCGTCAGCTCGGCCGCCCTGAAAGAACGTCTAGCCCGCATCAACTATCATTTGCAAGACCTCTCGTTACACTACCCCACACCCGTGACGGTATCCGCCGGCGTCGCCCAGTCATGGCACGATGGGGAACCATTGATGGCCCTCATCGCGCGAGCTGATGAAGCCCTTTATCAAGCCAAAGCGCGGGGTAAAAATCAAGCCGTGTGGTCCGCCTCCACCTCAACACCTTAAGAAGCTGGCGTCAGTCCCGAGGACGCCGTAGGCGAGGGCGACGTTGACGGCGAAGACGGTAATGACGGTGCGGGTGGAAACACCGTCGGCCCATGCGTCCACCAATACCACCCTACCGGAATATAGGCTTGTTGTCCCTTGTCCGAAACTTGGTAGGTTAAACCTAGCACCGACGCAGGCCCTTGTTGTATCAAGATTTTCGGGGCACCCGGATGCAGCACCTCCGCACTGTTAAAGTCCCGAGGCAATAGGGCTAGCGCTCCAGCTTGGCTCAAAGTCGCTGAATAGGGTTGTTGCATCGTGTATTGGGTTAACGCCCTAATTTCAGGCTCTGACAGTAAAACACTTTGCGCCTGCCCATCTTGAGCCACCCGCACATGATACCGTAGCGTCATCCCTGTTGTTGTCGCCGTGACGATACGCGGGACAAAGAGCGTGTGGCGCAAAACAAACGTGACAGATTGCCAACGCCCAGGATCCAGGCGACTTAAGACCGCCTCTGTTCCTTGCTGAGTCCAAACCACTTGGCTCGGCAACACGGCGGAATTCAATAGGATATTCGCCTCTGCTAAACATTGGGTCTCTGCACTCTGGGCTGACTCGGGATTCTTAGGCGTTATAGCATGGCTTCTCGGTTCCGGAACAATAACGGGCACAGGCCATGTAGTCTCCAGTCCGGCAATACTGGAAGTCGTCACGGCTTCAAGCGGCATACTGGGGAAGAACTGCAGCGCTCCGGTTAGGAGATTATAGCTCGCCCACTGTGTCACATCTTTTGTTTGGACCGACAAATAAGCACTGTCCTGACTGAAATTCGTCAGAGTAAGCGTGCCATCGACCAAAGCCGTCCCTTGCACTTGGCCGCCATAGGAGGACGCCATCAGCACGTGGCCAGGACCCTTGAAAATTTGTAACACAACGGGTTGACCATTGAGCATAGCGCTTAACTGAAACGAAAGCGTATAATGACGCGGCACATAAGACGCTAGAGGATTCAAGCGCAAGGGGTAATAGGGAGGCAAAATGCTCGGGGTATTCGGATTGGTGGCAATCTGCACCTGGGTACCCGCAAAAATCGGGACCGTCGTCGTTGTCACAGTATGCCACGTCAGCGTTGGCGCTGGGTCAAGGTGAAAAGGCCGTACGTGGACAGCCCTTCCCAAGTGAGGCCTCACGCGCTGAGACACGGTACTATGCACCACAACCGCATTGGGCATCGCCTCTAAATGGTGGTCACGGTGCCAAAGACCTATCGCGGCCAGTCCACCAACAACAAGCATACTTCCTCCGATAACACCCACCCAGTATTTCCTCATGGTGCTCCCCCATGGTTTAAAATCCTATTTACTACCCTGAACGCTGTGTTCGCTCTTTAGGTTACAGGTTACGCGGGTGTGTCCATAGAGTCCATGGCAAACGCTCCCACCATCGGTTTTGAACTCATGCATAATTCCTATCATCGCAGTAGGCAAGGACCAAAATCCTTCCCCATTCCCTTTGGGCCCATGGCAGGATTCGCACGCGCGCACATAAAGCCGTGCCCCCAATACAACGGACGGCGCTGGCGGTTTGGCAGGCACATGCGGCTTGGGAGTGGGCGAACGCCGAAAGAAGTGTTGGAATGGTTGCGCCAAAGCCACATGCGCGCGAGGACCCACAAAGGCCCAAGTGAGGGCGACCACGCCTAAAACCCACAAAACTTTTCTCATGAGCTCGCCTCCTCACTCCTCTCATCCGAGAGTAGCACGGTGTTTACGGCCATATCTCCTGACGCTCCCACATCAATGACCCGCAAGCCTAGTCCCATCAGAGGATCGGAGGCACTTTGCGGCCACTTCTCCAACTTTTCCAATCCGACAGGTTCCGGCAATGGCCATGCCGTTGACAGCCCCGCCGCTTGAATCACATGAGGCTGGCGCCGACTCATCAACTGGTGAATATGGCCAAAGAGAACCGTCACACTGCGAAAGTGCTGAAATAATGCTAAAACTTGCTGCGCATCATAGGTATACCAATTCCAAGGAACAAAGAGGTCGTATAACGGCGCATGCGCTAAAATGATGGTGGGCGCATTGGGATCCACCTTATGAATTTCTTGGGCCAACCACTGCCGCTGCTCGTCGCCAACAAAGAATCCCCGCGAGACATTGTCGAGCGCAAAAAACTGCACCCCGCCACGCTCAAAACGATAATGTAAAGGGCCTATCGCTTTTTGATAGAGCTCACCGCGATCCATCAAAGCATCGTGCTCCCCTGGAACACAATAAAACGGAATCCCGGTTCCCTCCATTTTGGACCGAAACGCAACAAACCTTGCCTTGCGTACCGTGGTGGTCTCGGCTGCCTGCGTTAAGTCACCCGTGACCACGATAAATTGGGGCGCCGGATTCAATGCCGCAATGGCCTTCAGCGCGCGGTCCAGTGTTCCAGCAACGTCCCGGTTGGCGTCGCCTTCGTAGCCTATGTGGGTATCTGATAGATGCACAAAGCGAAATGGCGTAATCCCTGACGATTTTTGGGCAAATACGCCTCGAGGAAGATCCCCTAGCACCGCCGCCACAGCCGACAACCCCGCAGCGCCGCGCAAAAATTTTCTCCGTGATAACATATCGAGCCTTGGCGTGCTCGCTCGGTCGTCCATAGTCTGGTTGCACCACCCTTTTTCATCATCTCTTCCTCACTTTTCCCCCGCCCCAGCAGCACTATGCACGCAAACCCACGGTCTTGTGGCCCCTTTTCGCGGAAAAAAGCCGGGAGACTGGTCAAATACCAGTCCCCCGGCTTGAAGAGCCCTCACACGAGGGCTGCGCTAGACGCGGTAAAGGGGCGGAGCGCCGCCTCGCGAACTGTCACGGTAAAACAGGGCCGATTCAGTGGCAATCAGGGCAATCACCAAAGCATACAGCACCAAAGCAAAAAATTCTCCAATAATCGGCACCAAGCTGAAGAGCCCAAAAAACAAGGTTGCCACTATGACCAACAACGCGTTCAAGAGCATGAGACGAATACTCTCTCCCAAGTGACGGGATACCCAAGACACCGCTTCGCGAAACCCGCGGAACACCGGTTGTTTGCCATAGAATACAGCCCCCAGCCAATACAAAACAATTGACATCCAATAGAAAATAATGACCAGGGTCAAAATGGTCACAATCACATTTCCAATCAACCCAATGACCCCCCCGTTATGGGCTAACAGGGAAAACAAGAGATTGAGCAGCAGCATCACAGCGACCGCAATGCCGGACCCGATGAAAATCCCCACCATCGTTCCTAGGCTCTCCCAAAAATTGCGAAGGCCATATCGGAAAAACGTAAAGAGGCCAGCAAGGGTTTGCTGCCCTTTGAGGCCGTCGGCCACACCGCCATACAATGCTCCAATCACAAAAGGAAAAATGATGAGGAACATCGTGAGGTAAACCAAAATCAATTTCGGCAACAACCCATGGGGCAATGGCGGGAACTGAGCCATTGTACTCATCTTGGCGGGATTAAAGGCTTTAAGCCACGTTTCAAATCCGCTTCCGAGTCCTTTGACGACTAAGAGCTGGAACAAGAAAATAATAAACAGATACCAAAAAGCCAGCACCAAGCTGCCAGGCTTCCGCCAAATTTGCTGCCATGCCTGTCGTAGAATGTTTGTGGCTGACAAGACGTTCCCTCTTCTCTGTTTGATAACGGCTCGACGCTCGCCGTTTTTTGGAGTCCCGTACGGAGTCCATTACTCTTTCGTCAGGTCTTGTATTCTACGCTCGCTCTGCGATAATAAATGCGCAGCACTAGACGGTTGAAGAAAGGTTAATGGAATGCCCACGATACTCATTATCGACGATGAAGCTGGAATACGCTATATTAGCCGGACGGTTTTCGCACAGCATCACTTCATGGTACTTGAAGCAGAATCGGGCCATCAAGGGTTGACCCTCTTAGCGTCTCATCAGCCTGACGTGGTTTTGCTCGACTATCGCCTTCCTGATATGTTGGGCACCGAGTGGATCTCTCGCGCCCAAGCGATTGCGATCTGCCCTGTGGTGCTCATGTCGGCATCTTCCGAGCTCGCTGCCCTCTCTCGCGATCCGCTCGTCGCCGCCACCGTGGCCAAGCCCTTTCGTTTGGAAAAGCTCTGGCAAACGGTTCAAAGGGTCTTGGCCGAAATATCCAACGGCAACGTCACCGAAAATACAGAGCCCCCGCCAGGCCTCGGCACGTAAGCAACATTGCCCCCCATTTTGGCCACAAACATGCCGGTGAGATACAAACCCAGGCCCATGCCCCCTGACGCAGGCCGACGCGACGGGTCGGGAATACGCATAAAGATGTCCTGCTTAACCGCTTCGTCAACGCCAGGACCCCGGTCCATCACGCTTAAGGTCACCGTATCGTGCGCTACTGTAACATCCACCTCGATCGCTTCGCCAGCTGGGCTGAACCGACCGGCATTCCCCAACAACGCTTGAAGCACCGTCACCAACATCTCGTAATTTAACTGGGCCCGTAAGGTATCAGGGCCATGATAAATCCAGGTGCGCTCTGGCCACATCCGTTGAGCAATCTCCACTTCCGCACGAGCCATCGCAGCAAAATCCAAGGGTTCTTTGCCTTCCGCACTCACGTCGCGGTCCGCTTCGGCTGCTCCCCAAATTTCGCGAATCGTCCGGCCCAGACGCATCGATTCACGCCATATAATGCGTGCCGATTCAGCGACCTCCGGCGCCTCTGCGCCGGGCAATGCCTGCATCAGTTCCGAGACCCCTTGAATAATGGTGACGGGCGTGCGAAACTCATGAGCCGCCAACGAGAGAAACGATTCATGGTGGCGCTCCGCCATGACCTGGGCCGTCACATCCATAAACACCGCGACCCGTCCTTGATAAGCTCCCGCGCCATACACTGGGCGAGACAGCCACCGCAAATAATGGGCAGGCACGCCCTTCAATTCTAGAATCTCATCAACCCACATCTCCCGGTTATCGGTAATATGCCTCACCGTCTTTAAAAAATCGCCGGGCGATGAAAACCGCGGACGCATGGCCTGAATAACACGAGACAAATCGACCTCCCCCGCATCGGGAGTCAGGCCAAACAATTCGGCAAATTGGTGGTTATAGCACACCACTTTCCCTTGATAAAGGTGCACCGTCGCCACGCCTGTCATACGAATCACGGCGCGGCTCACCACCTCGCCTTGCGTAGTGCCCTGCCACAAGTCAGCCCATTGCCATCCAAGACTTAGTGTGCGCCCCACATTAGTCCACCGCGTAAAAAATGCTTGGTCTTGAACAGGAGCCTCCTCCCACATGACGGTAAGTACGCCCATCACATGATTTTGGATCCCAAACAAAGGAAAGCTGGCTATGCTGCGAACGCCTGACAATTGAGATTTAATGTCAATCCCGGTTGCGGCCGCAAGCGTCCACTCTCCTGGGCCATGGGTCAGCCACAAGGTCAAAGCACGGGCCTTATAAGACGACGCGACTTGTTCAAGAATCCACTGGGCCCCTTGTTCTTTGGTACGCACGACGTCGGCATGCGTCTTTAGATGCTGCTGCAAATCGGCGATAAACGCAAACGCCTTATCGGCCCAAGATGCCTCGTGTTGAAACCCATCCATAGTGTGCCCCCGCCACTTAGAGGCGGCCAAACCCCTGACAAGCACCTTCCCTGTATATTCGGGGATTCTCTCCTCACTTTGCCAACATATTTCTTCGTCAAGAAGAGTGCGGCGGAAAGGGCTTGATCTCACCGCTGCCGCGCACACAAATCGCCACGCGCCAGCTATGGGACGGTCAGGAGTATGCCACTTAGGGCGCGTCGTGGACGACTAGCGTAATCACAAACTCCGTGCCAGGACTTAGGTCCTTCACCTGAATTGAGCCGTGATGGCTCTCAACCACGCGCTTGCAAAACGCCAACCCCAACCCATGCCCCTCTATTTTAGAAGTATAATACGGCTGGAACAAAAATGGGCGGATGTCGTTATTAATTCCTTGCCCATCATCACGAACCGCAATGGTCAGCACATGGCCATCTTGTTGCACCGATACCGTGATTTGACCATGTTCGCCAATGGCATCCGCCCCATTATGAATCAGATTTCTAAGGACCTGCCGCAGTAGACGTTTGTCGCCGTAGTAACGCACCGGCACTCCGTGAAGCACCACAGCAATATCATGGTGTGCCAACATCGCCGCATAATCGTCGACCACTTGCTGCACCAAGCCCATCATGTCGAACGCTTCATGCGGATACCCCTCCACAAAACCCGCCATCACGTCTTCTAGTTGACCCGTAATACGCCACATCAGATCATCGATTTTCTGAAGCAACGGGTGAGGCTGTTCCCTCGCCAAGAGTTCAATATATCCTGCTAGCACGGTAAAGGGATTGCGAATTTCATGAATCGCCGTCGATACCATCACACTGGACGCATCATAATGTATCCGTTGAGCAAAATGCATGGCCAAAACGTCTACCCAAACAGGTAAAACGGGATCTGCAAATCCCATGGTTATAGGCCCCACACTACTGTTGACATGATAGACGGATAACGAGGGGGTCAACATCCCAAGAGTGTCATCTTGCCACGTCAAATATTCCAAGTCCACGTTAAGATGGCGCAAAGTATTCCAAAAGTCGAGAACTGTATCCTCCATAACATCACCTGGAGCCGTCTATATCAGTGCAGGAAGTGCTCTTTTACCTGCCGACCGCAACCACTGGCGCACACCTTTGTTGAATCCGGCCTCACACCACATATACAACGTGAGTTTCACGGTTAATCCTTTAGGGGAGATCATTCATACGACTCAAAAAGTCAATCTCGTCCCGACGCAAGAAGATGTTCTCGATTTAAGCCCAGGCGGTATTGAACAAGCCTTGAAGACGTATGACATTGGCGGAATTCCCTGTGCGACCGCCATTTGCTACGACGCTTTTCGGATTCCGCACACCGAGAATGAGCCGGGATTTTCGCCCATTTTACCTCGCCTCGACGCCATGGGCGCGCAAATTGTAGCCCAACCCTCCGCTAACCCGTGGCCTTGGGACGAACCCTTCCCTTTTCAGCCAGGTCACCTTCGCCGCGACCAATGGCGGCAAGAAGGCGCTTACAGCATGTTGTCGACTTTTCATAATATCTCTGTCGTCGTCAATCCGCAGTTGTTGTTCTCAGCGCTTGATATACACTTTGATGGCCAAAGTACCATTTACGGCCGTACAATAAACGGCCCCACTATATTAGCCCAAAGCCCCCATTATCACGCGCAGCCATCGTCCGAAGACATCATCCATACACGCTGGATAACGGAGTAAGAGAATCGTCCAGACCCACGCGAACAGGCGATGGCAAAGAGCCGCCACCGCCTTGTTGTGTCTTACTTGGGATCTTTTTGCAGTCATCGCCGTTATGCGGTCTCAAATCGTTGATAAGAAAAATCGGGGGGCAATGGGGCGTTAGACACCATCCAATCGCGGACAATACGTGCGGTAATAGGAGCTAACAGAAATCCGTGCCGATAGTGGCCGCCCACCGCTAATACTCTTTCATAGCGAGGAACACGCGCTATTAATGGCAATTCTCCTGGAAGCACCGGCCGAAGTCCAGCCCACGGTTCGATGACACTGGCATGGCGTAGTTCCGGAAATAGCCCCACAGCTGCCGTTCCTAAGTCCATTAGGGCCTCAAGGGTAGGATTCTGATCATAGCCTGCCTCAGGCTCGGTTGTTGCTCCTAAAAAATACTGGCCACTCGCTTTGGGAACCACGTATATGTTGTCTCCAAAAATCGGGACTCTCGCCAGTAATTGCGGCAATGCGACCAAAAGACGTTGTCCTTTTACGGGCTTTAACGGCACATCCACTAAATGAGGAAGCCAGGCCCCGGTTGCGACAATCACCATCTGAGCACAAAGACGCCCCGCTGTCGTCATGACACAACCATCCTCGATTCCTGTGACCATCACGCCTGAACGGATTAACGCGTTATGGCTAACAGCCGCTTGGGCCATCATACGCGTTGCACGGTAAGCATCCACTTGCCCGCCTACAACCCAAATGCCTGACGTAATCGCGGGATGGATTTGGGGTGCCCATTCACGTATTGTGGATGCATCCAACCGCTTGACCACGTAACCCATCTGCGTGTGACGACGTATGAAAGGATCCGACGGTCCCCATGCATTTGGTGTGTTCGTCACCCGCACGATTCCTGATAAGTCCAAGTCCAGCCCGAATCCTATGCGCTGCCGGATAGCCTCGTCCCACTCTTGGTATAGGGTCAAAGAGCGCATGCCCCATTCTAAACCGGGTCCTCCTTGGGCAAATTCTATTTGTGGAGCCAACATGCCCCCAGCCCCATAAGAAACGCCCGCACCGACGCGCTCTTGCTCTAACACCGTCACATCAAGACCCGACGCGGCTAAGTCATAGGCTAATGCACAGCCAATCACACCCCCACCTACGATCAGGACGTCTGGTGCATCACCCATAAATTCCCTCCCCCTTAAGAATTCAGCGCCGTTACATCCCATGACCGCAGAAGGGACAATCGTCTCGCGCCGGGATCGTCATAACCCGTGTCGTGGTAGAAAACCCATCCCACTGCCATAGCCGACCCACCAGCGAGCGGCCTGCCTGTAAGACCCATTTCAGCGTTTCTTGGGCTTGCACAAGCCCCGCCATCGCGACCACGGGGCCCAATACCCCCGTTACGGCGCAATCATCGGCTACGTCCCGCACCGACCCAAACAAGCACGTTAAGCAAGGCTTTCCACCCCTCATTCCAAACACCAACGCTTCATAACCTGTCGCCCCGGCAAAGAACATGGGTTTCCCCGAATAGATGCCATAGCGATTCAATGCCTCGCGCGCCAAGCCGTTATCAACCCCATCCAAAACAATGTCCGCCTCGTTCAGCAACTGGTCAGCATTGTCTTCCGTCAGATTCACGCAATGTTTCTCAACCTCCACCGTTAAAGAGAGTTCTTGCAAGCGACTCGCCACAGCATCCACTTTAAATTGTCCGATACTTTGCGGAGTGAGGAGAGTTTGTCGCGAGAGATTGTGGCCCTCGACCCGATCTGGGTCAATTAATATGACCCGGCCGATGCCCTGAGCGACCAGATATTGAAGGGCCGCTTGGCCAATGCCCCCTACGCCCACCACAGCAATGACAGACTTCCTGAGCTGGGCTACCCGGTCTGGTTTAATGCCTGGTAAGGCAATCAGCCGCCTCACCCGCTCTTTGTCCGTGATAACAGAACTAGGATGGGACATGCGCGCGCACCTGTCCTTGCGCAGGAGACGAGGCGGAAGCACGCCACTGTTTAGTCATTCGCCCGGCAAGAAAACCTTGCCGCCCTGCCATCACTGCCCACTTCATCGCCTGCGCCATCGCGACGGGATCTTGGGCCAAAGCAATCGCCGTGTTGATTAAGACTGCATCCGCTCCCAATTCCATGGCCATCGCGGCATCAGCAGCCGCCCCAATGCCTGCGTCCACCACAATCGGCACCCGCGTCACCCGTTCTTTGATTCGCCCGATTACCTCCGTATTGACAATGCCTTGGCCTGAACCAATAGGAGAACCTAAGGGCATCACGGCCGCCGCCCCTTCGTCTTCCAAATGCTTGGCTAACACCGGATCGGGGCTGGTATAGACCATGACGGCAAATCCTTTTTGAACTAACCGCTTCGTCGCCTCAAGCGTCAGGATGGGATCTGGCCACAGCCATTCGTTGTCCCCTATCATTTCTAATTTGATTAAGTCCCCAATACCCGCCGCACGAGCGATGTCCGCTACAAGCAGCGCATCCTGGACGGTGTGACAGCCTGCGGTGTTAGGCAAAATCTTAACCGATGAGGGCAATGCCTCTAGCAGCGACGGTTTTTTGGGCTGGGACAAATCGACCCGGCGCAGTGCCACGGTGACTAATTCGGTTCCAGATGCCGTTATGGCCTCTTGCATAATGGCATCACTCATGTATTTGCCGGTTCCAACAAAGAGGCGGGAATGAAACGCATAAGGGCCGATTTTAACCGGCCCATCTGGACAAATCGACATTAATATCCTCCTCCAACGAAACGAATGATTTCGACCGATTGCCCGGGCTGCAATGTGACATGACCAAATTGCTCACGCGACACGATCGCGCCTTCCACCATGACAGCGACGGCTTGATGCGTGACGCCAAGGGAATTCAGCAGACCACTGACGGTCATGCCGTGTTCAATGGTGCTAGACTCCCCGTTAATCGTAATCACCACCGGATGATATCCCCCTTTCGTTGAGTCCACACCTGCTTAATCGCGGCCGCCGCGTGCTCTGGCTGGGACTGTTGCCAAATGCCGTCTCCAACCACCACACCCGCAACTCCCCAACTCACAACGTCGCACACGGTGTGGGCATTGATGCCTCCAATCGCGAGGACAGGTTTGGCAGTCCTCTTTAAAATTTCCTCAAGGCTAGCGCGTGATCGTGGCATTAACCCCGGTTTCGACCGACTGGCAAAGGCATGCCCCCACACATAACCGTCTGCTTCCTGACGCTCTTCGAACTCGGACAATGAATGGATCGATGCCACAACCGGACCACGCCACTTTGTGGTCCCGCGTTTGATCCATGCATAGCGCGCAGGCCACTGCAGCCCAGAGGCCTGCAGTGCCTGGGCCGCTCTGATATGGCCTCCAATCCACAAAGGCACCGAGGGAACAAGCTCGCGAATGGTGGTGCCCCATGTGAGCCATTCGTCATAGGTGAGCATGGGGCCTCTAAGCCACAGCGCATCTAAGGATTCCCCGACTGCAGGAAGATGGCGGAGATGGGCCGGATCAAACCGGCCGACGTCAATCAGCCCGCATAGCATCGGCTTACGACGGCTCGACCTGGAGTTTCGATCCGCGTTGTCGGAATTCCTCGGCCTTTTCTTGAAGTCCTCGAGCCACTGCGTCGTCTAACGACACTTCATGCTCCTGGGCCCAGTCGCGAAGATCCTGGGTAATTCGCATTGCACAAAACTTGGGCCCGCACATGGAACAAAAATGGGCCGTTTTAGCGGGTTCTGCGGGTAACGTTTCATCATGGAAGGCTAAGGCGGTAGGGGGGTCAATGCTTAAATGAAATTGGTCTGCCCACCGGAACTCAAAGCGCGCCTGAGACAACGCATCGTCCCATGCCTGAGCTGCCGGATGCCCTTTGGCAACGTCTGCGGCATGCGCCGCAATTTTATAGGCGATCACGCCGTCTTTGACGTCATTTCGGTTCGGGAGACCAAGATGCTCCTTCGGTGTCACATAGCACAGCATCGCCGTGCCGTACCATCCAATCATCGCGGCTCCTATGGCCGAGGTGATATGATCATAGCCCGGTGCAATATCTGTTGTCAGGGGGCCCAACGTGTAAAACGGGGCATCATGGCAAATCGCGCGCTCTCTCTCAACATTTTCTTGAATTTTGTGCAAAGGCACGTGTCCTGGCCCCTCGATCATGACCTGCACGTCGTGGCGCCATGCCATCTGAGTCAGATCGCCCAAGGTCTCAAGCTCTGCAAATTGCGCATCATCGTTCGCATCGGCAATAGATCCGGGACGCAGACCATCTCCCAAAGACACCGCAATATCATAGGACTGCAATATCTGGCAAATCTCTTCGAAATGGGTATAAAGAAAATTCTCTTGATGGTGGGCTAAACACCATACCGCCATGATCGATCCCCCACGGGATACAATTCCCGTCACACGGCGCGCAGTTAAAGGGATATACGCTAAGCGCACCCCGGCATGAATGGTGAAGTAGTCGACGCCCTGTTCCGCTTGTTCGATGAGGGTGTCCCGGTAGATTTCCCAAGTAAGTGCTTCGGGGCGTCCTCCCACTTTCTCTAGCGCCTGATAAATGGGGACGGTACCGACCGGCACAGGCGCATTGCGAAGAATCCATTGCCGGGTCGCATGAATGTTTTTCCCTGTGGACAAATCCATCACCGTGTCTGCGCCCCATAACGTAGCCCAGCGCATCTTCTCCACTTCCTCATCAATGGATGAGGCGACGGCCGAATTGCCGATATTGGCATTGATCTTGACGTGAAATCGCCGGCCGATAATCATCGGTTCCGATTCAGGATGATTGATATTGCTGGGAATAATCGCCCGGCCACTGGCTACCTCTTCCCGCACCACTTCCGGATCAAAGCCTTCGCGCAGGGCTACAAACTCCATTTCGGGGGTCACGATGCCTTGTCGTGCGTAGTGCATTTGCGTCACAATTTTTCCCGCTTGAGCCCGAAGCGGTTTTCTATCCAATGATGGCATGACAGGCGCCTGGCCCCGGCCATTATCCTCCGGCTTAACGGGGCGAGCCGGATATTCTTCAACATCTTCGCGTGCCATAATCCACGGGCGCCTTAAGGGAGGAAGTCCCTGCCGAATATCCACAGATACCCGCTCGTCCGTATAAGGACCACTCGTGTCATAGACACGGAGCGTATTGGGCCCCTCCCCCGCATTGAGAACAATCTCACGCATGGGCACCTGGATATCGGCGCGACTGCCGGCAATGTAGACTTTGTGACTTGCAGGAAATACCTCATAGGCATTGGATATAGGGGGTTTAGACGTCATCAAGCATCCTCCTCAGCACAGAATGAACAAGAGGACCGAATCCCTGATGAGGGGACAAAACCCCGGGGTGAAGTTGTCGAATACGTGGTAAAAACACATGTCCCTCCGCTGGCATTACCCAGATCAGGTCTTACGGTCGGTGGAGTACTCCACCCTCTCAGCCCGGTTCCGCGAGCTCCCGTTGTCACCACTATGCCTGGTGATACCCTTTTTGGCAAGAGGTATTTGCCGATTCATGCGTAATTTTCTAAAAAATTGCACCTCCTTCACACGGTGCCGAGGCAAAACAAAGCAAATCGTGAGGCTTGGCAAAGACACCACAAGATAGCCTGTGGTATAAATAAAGGCATGTCAACGACCACGTTATGGATACAAATTGATTTCCCCGCCACCCAGCAGAAGTCTTGGATCTTTCAAGATCCTGACGCTATTGTTGCAGCATATCAGGTGAGTGACGTCGCAGCATGTCTCAATCAGCTCCAAGCCGCGACCCAAAGTGGAAAATGGGTAGCAGGCTACATCGCGTATGACGCAGCACCGGGGATTGACCCACAGATGGTGGTCCAATCCTCCCCCTCTGACGTGCCCTTACTGCTCTTTGGCATCTTTTCTCAACCGCCCCTTGTGAAAGATCAGGACGTTCTCACCACAGTGCCCCCCGCAAAATGGACCCCTGACGAAGACGCCAAGACACATGCCCAAAAAATCTCACGCATTCATGACGCCATCCGGGAGGGCCTGACCTACCAAACCAATTACACCTTTCGGCTTCGCAGCACGCTATCCGAGTCACCTTTTTCCTATTATCAAACGCTACGTATGGCCCAGCAAGCATCGTATAGTATGTATATCGAAACCGAATCGCTTGCGGTCCTTTCCTTGTCGCCCGAACTCTTCTTTTCCTTTGATCACGGACATGTTGTGACGCGTCCGATGAAAGGCACCGCGCCCCGGGGCCGCTATCGCGACGAAGATCAAAAGATGGCAGATGACTTGCAGCATTCGGACAAAAACCGGGCCGAAAACGTCATGATTACCGACCTCCTGCGCAATGATTTAGGTCGCATTGCGATAACAGGCAGTGTCCAGACCACTGCCCTATGGGATATTGAAGCCTATCCCACGGTGTGGCAAATGACGTCAACGGTTGAAGCCGATATTCCCGAATATCGGGGATGGATACATGTCATGCAAAGCTTATTTCCCAGTGGTTCCATTACGGGCGCCCCTAAACTTAGCACGATGAAACTGATTGCAACGCTCGAGTCCTCTCCACGTGGGATATATTGCGGCACCCTCGGATATGCAACGCCTGAAGGTTCTGCCACCTTCAATGTGGCCATTCGCACCATTGTCGTCGATACAAGGACGCATCACGCCGAATTTGGAACCGGTGGCGGCATCACTTGGGATTCCAAGGCCTCTGATGAATATGAGGAATTGTTGACAAAAAGTCAGTTTCTCACGCACCAGCCTCCACGCTTTGATCTGTTGGAAACGATGCGCCTTGATGATGGTGTCTACTGGCTATTGTCCCATCATATGCAAAGGCTCTTGGCATCTGCGCAATTTTACGGATACACCATACCTCTTCCCGAGATTTACAAAGCTCTTCAAGCCATTGCTGACACACATCCTCAAGGTTCTTGGAAAGTGCGGCTCACGCTCGCTCTTAGCGGGTCTATCTCCACCACCATCAGCCCCTTGGTGCCGATTCTCTCCCCCCAAAAGGCCGCGTGGGCCGCTTCTCCTGTCGACGCCCGCAAACCATGGCTATTTCACAAAACAACGGAGCGGACGCTTTATGATCACCATCATCCCCATACGTCTAAGGTATTCGACCATTTGCTATGGAATGAACAGGGCGAAGTCACAGAGTTTACGCGGGGCAATCTTGTGATTTGGCGAGACGGCCAGCTCGTAACGCCCGCACGAGAGTCCGGCTTATTGGCGGGAACCTTTCGGGCCTTTTTACTCGAGCAAGGCGAGATCCAAGAAGGCCGGATCACGCGCGATGATCTGCGCCGCTGCCCGCGGGCGTGGTTCATTAATAGCCTGCACGGCTGGATTCCCATTGATCTGCCGATTTTAGATTAACATCCTAATTTTGCATAAGACTTATCCTGGCTCGAAGCTCGGTTGCCAAATTTTGTAATTTAAGGTAAACTTACCCTAACATCAAGGGAGGGATACCGGATGTCTATACCCCGCATTGCGGTTTGCCAGCTCGCATACCAGCGGGATCTTGATAAAGCGCTGGCGCGAGCGGTCGAGTCCGTCCGTCAGGCGGCCAGCCGCGGTGCGGATATTGCCGTCTTACCCGAATGGTTTTTAGGTTTAAATCCGGTAGAAGTTATCCCCAATCGTTTAACACAGGCGCTGAGCCGCGTGGCCAGTGAATTGGGTCTGATTGTCGTGACGGGCTCGGTTCGGGTCTTAGATGGCGTGACCATTAAAAAGCAACAACGCGGACTCGTTGTCGAGAAAGATGGCACCATTGTCGGTACCCAGTCGAAAGTCAATTTCCAACCCACGGAACGGCCATGGTTTGAACCCGGATCAGGCATCACCGCCATCCACACCCGCTGGGGGCGCATCGTCATTTTGTTAGGGCTCGATGCATGGGATCAAGATTTATGGCATCAAGCTCAAGCCCTTCAACCCGAACTGGTGGTGATGGCAGCCAGCCCTCGCACCGTGACCGAGCGGAACCACATGCAAGAACTCGCCGTCAGTCACAGCTTGGAAATCCAAGCGACCGTGGTTGTCGCACCCATTATCGGACGATTTTCTGGACAAAATTACCTAGGCGGCGCCCTCATTGCGCACCAAGGCCGCCTGTTAAGCATGGCTGGTGAAGAACCTGTCCTCTTAATGGCCGACGATCCCCAGGCACCGTTGATCCAACTCGGCGTGACTGATGTCTCCAGTTATATCCCGCAGTGCCCACCGCCTGTCGGCATGACGACCTTTGCTCGCAAAGCGATTGAACCGGAAGCCGAAAAAAAAGTCCTCTGTGACTGGGGGGCGCTTCTCGCAGATGATGTGCGAGACGCTGGAAGACAGCTCTTAGCCATGGCCCAAGAGAATCCACGGTGGCTGGCTTTGGCGCCGGCCCGAGCTCACCAGGCTGAGGCTTTAAACGACTTGCTCGAGAGCGGCGCTGCCGGCTGTTTCCTGTATCCAGCGCTCGACCGCTTGATGCCCTATGACGCTGGTATTATGGCGTTGACATCGGTCATGGCCCGGTTTCGGCGCCCGGTTGTCATTCACACCGGTCCCGGGCCTAATCCGCTGCGGTATGAATCACCTTTGCTCTGGGATGAGTTTCTATCAGCTATTCCGCAATGCCCCGTGATTTTCATCCATTCCGGGCAAATGCGCCCTTTCTGGGACGAAGTCCTGTTGCTAGCCCACCGCCATGCGCATTGTTATCTCGAAACCTCGTTAGTGCCCTTGGACCTGTTACAAGAAGCTTTGCGCCAACTTGGTGCGGCCCGATTAGTCTTTGGCAGTGGCGGTGCAGAAAGCCTTTTTATGGACGAATGGCAGAAGCTTGAAGCGCTGAAACCACTGTTGTCGCCTGCCGAATGGAATGACATTACGGGGCAGACCGCTCGCAACATCTTTTTTGAATCACACATGGTGCCATGGACCAGGATCCACATTAGAGCATGTATTACCTATTTCTTGGGGCGGCCGCACCACAATGGACAACTGTGTCATTGCGTGCCGAGCCTGTAATCATTCCCGTAACAATGCGCTGCCTTCGCAATTTATCGCTTGGACGGGATTTAAGCCTACTCATCCTGTGATTTTGCGCATTTTGCATAACGAAGAACAGGAGTTACGCAAAGCGAGACGATCCTTGCGCAACCGTCCCATTGAATCTTGCGCGAGTAAAGAAGAAGCCCAGATCTGGGTTGCCTTTCATCAAGGCGCGTTTGATACCTCAAGACCCGCCCCGCCGGATCAACCAAGCAGTCGCTTCCGTCCGGATTCGCGGCCTTTTTTGCAGTTTTTTGTCCCCTAAGATTACGAAGGTTGCCAACTCCCCAAAACCGTTTGTCCCAAAGTTTCTTGAGACTTAGGCACGCGAATCCGAATCGCTTTCGTGCCACCGTGATCCGTCCATACCGCGTAATACGTCACTTGCTTATGTCGTACGATTTTCCATTCGTGTATGTGCGGCGAGACCCGCGTAATGGGTTTTGCCATCCGTGGAAGCTTGTTCAAGGAAAATCGCGCTAAAAAGCGTAGCCCCTCGCCATGATGTCCAGACTCCACATAAGCCTGTCCGTGGTCTAATGCGTGCCATGAGGCAGGAATCGTCACGCTTTCATGATGTACGTGCACCACATGCCAGTGACCACTTTGCGAGCCGAGCCAAATACCACCTACTACGATTGCAGCTACCGCCGCTGCTCCTGAAATCCAAGCCACCGTTTTCATAACTCTATGATAACACCTTTGCTTTCGGCAGGGAGACAGAATCTTGTTCTCATCAATAATGACCACAGTCACTGACTAAAGCCATTGACTATGGTCATTATGCCTTCTTATAATCGGCTGCAGAAAGGAGCATCCCCTATGTCGACTCGCACTGTGCAAAAACACGCAACGCACCAGAAAATTTTCTCAACCGCCCTACACCTGTTCCGCACCCAAGGATTTGAGCAAACGTCTGTCGACCAGATTGTGCGCGCTGCCGGCGTCTCCAAAGGCTCATTTTTTGTGCATTTTCCTACTAAAAAAGCCATCTTCACCACATATGTGGACCACCTCACCGACACTTTTTTGCCATCTTTGCCAAAGTGGCTGGCATTGCCTCCTATCGACGGCTTACATCAGGCGACAAAAGCCTTAACACAGGTCGCCGAACAAGACTATGCCCTTCTGCCCTACATTATTGAAGCCGAGTTGCTCGCAGAGCCGTGGGATGATGGACGCCTTAGCAGCCTTCATCACATCTTCGACCCGTTAATAACACACGCGCAATCAGCTGGCGTGGTGCGCTCTGACCTGTCAGCAGCACAGTTGGCGGACCACTGGTTATCGACCTTTATCTTTTTAGGCTTAGGCGTCGGCGTGGTCATTATGACAACCTTAACGATGGTGCAATTGGCCATTGCGCCGGACTCTTTAGGGCGTGCCACAGGCTTTTATAATTTAGCCCGCAATATTGGCAACACCCTAGGGCCTGGGCTCTTGGCGGTCTAGTCTTTTTGATGTGGCAACCCCTTAAACGCTCCTCTTTAGCTATCAAAGCTCTGCGCTTAACCACCGCTGTGCATGACGTGAATGCCGCTCTCATTTTGCTCATTGCAGCGTTGACACTGCTGTCTCTCAAAACCACAACGAACCCCCATCTTGCAAAGTAAAAGGCTCCCCCCAACAATCTTGGGGGGAGCCTTGAGCTTCCCAGCGGTCTTCATAGCCGTTTAGTCAGCTACGGCGACCTGGTCATTGGGCACATCATCCGTCGCCGGCTGCAACGGAGCTTGACGAAAATACGGCTGTCCCTGCGCCCAATAGATGCCTAGGGGAATAAGCCCCAGCACCATCGAGCCCATCCCGATCAGCACTGTGGTAGCCCCTAAGCTTTCCAGAGACTGGAAAAGAATCCAAAACATAAACAAGGCTCCGATCAAAGGCCAAAGCCCGATAAACAGCAAATTGCTAAAGGATTTGAAGAGCCATTCGCGGTACGCCACCACCACAGCTAGCCCCGCTAAGCCATAATAAATCGCAATTTGCAAGCCAATCGCATTAATGGCATCGGTCATAATCGTGCTCACAGAGCCAATAAAGTTCGAAGCCACAAATAAGACCAAAGAAAGAATTCCGACGACAATGCTGGCAATCCATGGCGTCCGCCACCGCGGATGGACCGCGGCAAAGACCCGCGGCAACGTGTGGTCCCGTCCCATCGCAAATAACGAGCGTGTCACCTGAATCAGCGTGGTTTCTAACGTCGCAATCGTCGAAAGCATCACCGCAAAGGACAATATAGTGCCGCCGACCCCTGGCCAAATCTTCTGGCCTAGCACGGCCAACACATCCGCACTGTTTGCATTAATCACAGAAGCCGATAGCGTCATATTGGTCGCCACCGTAAAAATCTCAAACAAGAGAAACACAATCACCACGCCGTACAGGCCCCCCTGTCCGGGTAATGTCTTGGCGTTTTTCGTCTCTTCGTTCAGGTTTGCGCTGACGTCCCAGCCCCAATAGTAAAACGCGGCGACTAACGCGCCCGCTGCAAATCCGCTCACCCCTTTGAATTTTGTCAACGCAAACCATGACCAGGAAAAATGCATGCGCGCATCTGTGCTGGCATGGATAATCGCCAACACCGCAAAAACAAGCAAAATAGCGACTTCCACCGCCGACATCATCCACTGCACCCGGGTCGTGATCCGTATCCCAATCATCACCATGATAGCCATGGCAATAAACCATAAACTCCCGACAATCGTCACCAATAGAACATTGTTGGCCCAATGCGGATTAAAGAGCGCTAACGTCACCGATCCCGCGGGCAACGATCCCGCCACCATAAACAAGGTTGCCGATACCAAGAGCGCCCATCCCGCGATATAGCCCAAAATAGGATGCAACGATCGTCCCACCCACGCGTAGCTCGCCCCCGCATTGGTCTGCATCTTCCCTAAATACATAAAAGCCCACGCAATACCAAACATCGGAATGCCGCAATAGAGCAATGCTGCAGGCCCTTGCATGGCCACAGCCCCAATTAACACGGCAGTCGACGCCGCGATGGAATACGCCGGAGCACTGCCCGCTATCGCCATGATAATGGCGTCAAACCGTCCTAACACATTGGCGTCAAGACCCACTCTCTGTGGTTGATTCACCCACTCGTCCTCCTTATCAATCCCCTTTGTCATGTCGTCCTGAAGACCACCACGGAGAATGCGCATTCCATCGTCTTGCCGTATCGTTCTCACCGCAGCAAAGCGCGCAGCGCCGACCTCTCCTTGGACCTTCCCTAAAACGCAAAACCGCCAGGGGCAACTGAGACCAAGGACCACAAGCTGAATTTTTCATCATTCACGTAGGAAGCCAGTCCGAACAAGATGCTGGGCAGCATCTTCGGCCATCAACTGACCGACACCTGCAATATTCGCGCTCTCACCCTAAATTCCCTTGTTCATCATGCCCACTTCACACAGAAAATTTTTCCCAACTGCCCAATGCGGTAAAGTATGTGAAACTTACTAGCTCGCCATAATTTCCTGGTGTGCGTCTCTATTGACACAACTCCCCCATTATAGCCAAGATCAGCAGGGGTAAGTCGCCCGGGATTTCATGACCGCCCGTCCTAAAGAGTGATGTCGTTATCACTACGCAGGGGGATAAAGCCTACATATTACGTCTGACAAAGCCATTTATTTTTCGCATACGAAAGGTGGATATTATGTCATCATCCATGGCATTGGCCTGGAGCGAGCAACTAAACGCTGTCATCCATGCCTATGAGAACCTAGTTGAAGCGTGGTGGGATCTGCAAGCAGCTAGTCATGAACTTGAAGGCATCGCGACAACCACAAAAGAAGTAACGGCAGCCGTAGAGACGGTAGCAGGTCATGCACAGCAGGTCCAAGATGGTTTAACCATCATCCGCAAGCACGTAGCTTTGGCAGATGATGTCCCCGCCCACCTTCAAGCCGCTGCAAGTCAAGTCTCTTCAGCAGTCTCTGGCGTAGTGCGTGAAGTTACCCTACTCACCTCGCAGGTGCATGAAGTGGGACAACTGGTCTCAGTGGTGACAGAAGTTGCCGACTCTACAAACCTTTTAGCGCTCAATGCGGCCATTGAAGCCGCGCGCGCTGGTGACGCTGGGCGTGGATTTGCGGTCGTCGCTGATGAGGTTCGGGCGCTTGCCCAACGCACGAAAAGCTCCACCAATAATGCACTAAAAGTGCTCGATACGGTACACAGGCAGCAGACCGTACCCAAGGCGTCTCGACTGCTGTCCAAAGTGATGCGGATGCTATGGGCCACACGGTAGAGCAAACCCAGACGGCTCTCGGTGGCATCGTCGAATCGCTTGAAACCATCTTGCCTTTGTTAACGACCACATTGCTTGCCGTGCAGGAACAAAAGTCTTCGTTAGAGGCGGTCGCGGGGCGTCTGGCGGCTCAGCAACAAGCTGTGCATGCAACCGTCGGAGCCTTTGGGCAATCCACTCGGTTTCTCGCCGACGCCGTACAGCAGGCCGAGCAGAACCGGCACAACGCAATTGAAGCCGCAGGCAGCTTAGCCGTAGCCGATCAATTGCGCTTGGCCATAACCGATCACTACCTGTGGCGGTACCGGTTGTATCAAGCGGCTCTGAAATCCGGCCCAGTACCAGACATCAAGCGCGCAGGCGACTTCCATGGTTGCCGTGTGGGCCAACTTCTCGACACGTTGCGCACAGAGGGCGAGCATCAACAAATCGCCCGGGATCATGAAGTGTTTCACCACCAAACCGTTTCCCTCATCCAAGCGTTACAGCGCTCAGGTTCATGGGACCGAACCCTCTGGCATCAATGGCTAGAACGTGGACAGCAATTGGCCCAATTGCTGGAAGCATGGGCTCAAGACATCCTCCAAAACCCTATGGCATATCAAAAATCTTGACGGACAATGAGAAGATTTCACGCCTTTATTAGAGCTCGGTGGTTTCTATTAGCTGCCTATGTTCCTGTGACATGTCTGACCCAAGCCACGCAAAGGCTTGGGCTTATTTTCTGATGTGTTGGGTTGTGGTGTGTTTAAAGGCACAAACCACGTTGCGAAGTTCGCTGATCCAGCCGCGACCGACTCGGTAAAATTGCTTTGAATGCCAGGACCATGGGCTGCAGGATTACCGGTGATTGCCCTAGGCTTACGCCATTGGTCTATGGCGGTCCCGCCGGGTTGTTCACGCAGCAGGTTGATCTCGCTTAGTTTCTCCCCTGAAGCCGCACGACGCCCTCTTGTATTGTGCGGCTTCCCATACCCATGGCTACGCTTTAGCGCCTTTCATCTTGAGAGAATTCCTTGCTACTATCGCTAACTTTTTTCAGCAACCCTAGCAGTTGCTGCTGATCATCAGGCGACAAAGCTTTTAAATGTTGCTGCCACATCGCGTGCCTCGCAGTCCGCACCGATTCCACCATCGACCGCCCTAACGCGGTGACGGTAAGAAAGTGGCGCCGACGGTCTTGGGAATCGGGTTCTTGTCCTACATACCCTAAATCCCTTAGGCGTCGCAAGACCGATGACGTGGCAGGGCGCCCGACTCCCATCTTGTCTGCTAAGGCGGAGGCGCTAATCGCATGATGCCGATAGAGTATCATCAGCGCTCGAATCTCTGCGCCATTTAGCGCAGGCGTATCGGTTTTAGCACGCCAGCGCCAGCCCAGGCGGACAAACCGCTCCACCTCCATGACAAGTTCCTCGAGTACATCTGAATCGGACACCCCATATCCCCCTTGATTGTGTACATATGCTGTTCATTATGCCATACGCGACAAACGACTAATGGTCACGGAGAGAAAGAAAATACGGCTGCTTTTCGCCGTGATTCATCACGCCAGCGAAAACCAGCCGTACCACACGCGCTTTTTCATCACATGTGTTCAGGAACACTAATGCCTAAAAGGCCCAATCCCAAACTCAGTACCGAAAGTGTCGCTTCGCAAAGGGCAACACGGGCCATCGTGACAGCTGGCGCCTCGTCTAATATGCGGTGTTGGCGATAGAAAGAATGAAAGGCTTGGGCCAACTCCGTCAGATACTTGGGCAGATATTGCGGAGCGCGGTCTAATGCTGCTCGCCTCACAATATCCGGATAGCGCGCCAAGACAAACAGCAATCGACGCTCCAAGGGCTGGGATAATAACGCCGGCTCCCAAATTAATTCGGCATGGACACTCTCTCGCCACTGGCGTAAGACACTATGAATCCGCGCCGCGGCATATTGAATGTAAAACACCGGATTATCGTTGCTCTTCAACTCAGCTAAACCCAAGTCAAAATCCATCGGTGTATTGGGAGCCCGCTCTAAGAAAAAGAACCGCGCGGCATCCACGCCTACTTCCTCAATCAGGTCGGCAAGCGCCACAAATTGCCCACCCCGTTTGGACATGCGCACGAGCTCGCCATCACGCACAAGCCTAACCAATTGAATGATCATCACATCAAAGTGATCGGGGGCATAGCCCAAAGCCGTAACCAAGGCGCGCATACGGCCAATATAGCCATGATGATCCGGGCCTAATAAATCAATCACCCAATCATAGCCACGCTCAAATTTCTGGGCATGATAGGCTGCATCGGGGACAAAATACGTGTACGTGCCATCAGATTTCACTAACACGCGGTCCTTGTCGTCCCCAAACCGCGTGGACATAAACCATTTCGCGCCCTCTGCTTCTTGCACCACACCCAAATCCTCGAGACGCTGCACAATGTGCTCCGGAGCCTGCTGGTCCCGCAGGTCCTTTTCAAACGTCCAGTGCTCAAATGTTACGCCAAACGTTTTCAACACCTGCTCTTGCTCAGAACGAAGGACTTCGGCCCCATATTGTCCAAGCATCCACAACGTATCAGGGGTTGGCTGCTCGGCCACAAATGCGGGATGCTGCTTAAGGTATTGCCGCGCAACCTCGATCACATACTCTCCTGGGTAAACCCCTTCCGGCCACTCCTCTATGATGTGGCCCTGGAGTTCTTGAATGCGCAAGAATATCGCATGGCCCAGCTTCCCAATCTGGTTGCCGGCATTGTTCACATAAAATTCGCGATCCGCATGGTATCCACTAACATTCATGATGCGCGCCATGGCATCACCCACGGCAGCCGCGCGTCCGCTCACAATGACTAAAGGTCCCGTCGGGTTGGCCGATACAAATTCAATCAGCACTCGTTGCCCTTGACCCGCATCATTGTGCCCATATTGGGGCCCTTGCACACGAATATCATTGACGACTTGGGCAAGCCAAGGTGTCTGCAAGGTGAAGTTAAGAAAGCCCGGGCCCGCCGCTTCAACCGACGCTAACATTGGTATGCTCTGACGCAAAAATTCGGCCAAAGGTTGGGCCAAGGCTTGCGGAGCCGTTCGCATCGGCTTAGCGGCGCGCAAGCAGACACTGGTGGTCAAATCCCCATGCCCCGTCTCCGTGGGAACGTCCACGTCCGCAAGGTCTGCCAATTCTGGGTGGCCTTGACGCGCAAACCACTGAGCAATCCCTTCTTGTATGGCGAAGCGCGCGTCATCTAATCGTGCCATGGAAATTCCTCCTGCCCTCTTACCCCATTGCTACGAGGGCTTCCCGGACCAATTTAGCTGCCAACACTGCTGAACGCTGCGACAAATCATGAGCGGGCATGGTTTCCACTAAATCCATGCTCACCACATTCAAGTCCTTCAACAGGCTCACAGCTTCGAGGGCCTCGCGGGACGAAATTCCCCCGGGCTCGGGTGTCCCCGTCCCCGGCATAAATGCCGGATCAATGACGTCAATATCCATGGTGACATACACGGGACGCCCTCGCAACTCACCCATCATTTGTTTTAATGGCTGAACCACTTCATGTGGGAAAAAGTGACCAAACTCCCGGGCATATCGCACCTCTTCCCGGGTCGCGGAACGAATCCCAAACTGGTAGAGGTGTCCGGGTTGAATCCATTCGCTGACCCGGCGCAAAACCGTGGCGTGCGAAAGTTTTTCGCCCATATAGTCTTCCCGCAAATCTGCGTGCGCGTCAAAATGGATGACCACCACATCAGGATAGCGCTTGACCACAGCCTGAATCAGGGGCAAAGTCACTAAGTGCTCGCCTCCGAGAGCAAAAAACTTCTTGTCCTGCGACAATACAGTCTCAGCGGCCAAGTTAATGCGAGCAAGACTTTCTTCGACGTTGCCAAATGGCAACTCGATTTCACCTGCATCATGAATCTGAAGATCTTCCAAATCCCGATCTTGCGCTAACGAATAGGTTTCAATAGCGTAAGACGCCTCGCGAACCCGGGCCGGACCAAACCGTGAGCCCGGCTGAAACGACACGGTAAAATCCATCGGAATCCCAAAATACACCCATTGGGCTTGCTCAAAATCGGCATTCATGCCTAAGAAGCGATCGGTGCGGCTAAAGACGTCCCTCATCGAATGAGATCCTCCACAAACCGAGGCAAGGCAAAGCAACTGCGCTGAATTTCCGGCGTCCAATACCGCGTCGGGAAGGAAACAGAACGGGGCGTCCCCAGTGTCTCTTTAGACCCTAGCGTAAAGCTCCATAACCCCGAGGGGTAGGTAGGAATAGCAGCCAGATACAAGCGGGTCACGGGAAAAGACTGCGAGACCCCCGTCATCACGCGTTGGATAATATGGGGCTGCAAAAAGGGGGACTCCGATTGCGCGACCATTATCCCATTCTCACTTAAGGCGTCATAGATGCTACGGTAAAACTCGGGGACAAACAAGCCTTCCGCCGGTCCTACCGGATCCGTGGAATCCACAATAATCAGGTCAAAATCGCGCGCTTCTTGCACCCAACGAATGCCATCGGTAAAGTGCACATGGGCCCTTTCATCGTCAAGGGCCTCCGAAATTTCCGGAAGAAACCGCTTGCTTGCCTCGACAACCTTTTCGTCAATCTCAATCAGGTGAGCCTCTTCCACACTTGGGTGTTTCAGGATTTCCCGAATGGCCCCCCCATCTCCGCCCCCAATGACGGCCACTTTGCGTGGTTGGGGATGTAAAGTCAAAGGCACATGGGTAATCATCTCGTGATAGACGAACTCATCTTGAATGGTCGTCTGAATGGCCCCGTCCAATACCAACATGCGCCCGAACGGCACCGTGTCCAACACCGCCAATTCTTGATATGGCGTCTGTTCGTGCCACAGCACCCGTGACACTTTCAACCCCAGACTCACTGCCTGCGTCTGTAATTCTGTAAACCAGGTATTCATCGCTGTTCATCCGCCTTTCTGCCGTGATTCCGGCTTAATACCACAACGCGACTGCAGCAAATGCGCAGCCGATGGACTCTACCTGGTGTTCCGCAGATTGCACCAACACGGTTTTCAGCGTCCGTTTGCGCTGGGCAAAGGCAGCACGAGCCATTTCGGCGACCGTCTCCTCCGCCTCTTCGCGTCCACAGCGTCCGGAGAACTCCATAATCACGCCATATTCGTCCTCTTCGCCAATGCCGACTGCGACCGCCGCAGCAATCTTCTCCCCGGCCAAGTCTGAGGTAATGGTTCCGTACGCCGTAGGCAGCAGTTGGCCTGGAATAATCTCCAAATGCGGCACCAAAATGGCTTTAGGGGGAAGAATCGAACTGACACGCAGAAGATTGACATTGCCAATCCCAGCCGCCAACAGCGCATTGTCAAATGCATTAAGCCGGCTCGGGCCTTCTGCTGAACCAGACACGAGCGTAAATTTCTTTGGGGTTTCGAGCAACGGTGTGCCTCCTTATTCGGACAAATTTCCTTGCAAATTATAGCAAACGTCCAGAGGAATACAATCTTTAATTGATGGACAGTCGTCATATTCCGACACAAAGGAATTGTGACCATTGCCGCCAGCTTTCATACTGCAAGCACCAAACCCGACAGATTTGAGCAATTGTGGAAGACAATGGTGCAATGATTGCCTTGACGATACGCCATACTAACCCAAACAAGGGACGAAAGGGGTTCTGTCATGGAAAGTCGCCGGCAGCGCAAAAACCGCAAACGCTCAAGTCTGACCGCATGGATTAGGCGGCTAACCGACCGCATTGGCAATACCGCCGCGACCATCAGTTTACCGGCTGTGGTCATTGGCGCGACCGTATTGCTCTTACCCACCGCGTGGTTGGCTCTGCCCGTACCACAATTGCCTGCTGATACGAGAATTTATGACCAACATGGCCATTTGGTCAGCGTGCTCACCGGGGCTGAAAACCGCATCCCCGTTAGTTATCAGGATGTCCCTGCGTCGATGCAAAATGCCCTAGTGGCTATTGAAGACGATACCTATTGGATTGAACCGGCGATTGATCCCCTAGGCATTACTCGCGCGGCTCTGGTCGACATTACAAGTCACCAGATTTTGCAAGGCGGAAGCACGATTACCCAACAATTGGCCAAAAATCTCTATTTAAGTGATAGGCGGACATTTTCTCGCAAATTCAAAGAACTATTCATTACCCTAAAACTCTCCACCATGTTCAATAAACGCCAAATCTTGTCCATGTACCTCAACGACGTCTATTTTGGGGAAGGAGCCTATGGAGTTGAGGCGGCTTCTGAAACCTATTTCGGTCATTCCGTCCGCTACTTAACCTTGCCGGAGGCCGCGCTACTCGCGGGCATCGTGAATGCCCCTTCTTATGACGACCCCTATATTCATCCGGAAATTGCCCGTCAACGCCGCAATGTCGTCCTTGCGCGCATGGAAAGCCTGCATTATATTACGAAAAGCCAAGAACTAGCCGCCCAAAGCGCGCCGCTAAATCTCGCGAACAATCCCCCACTGGGCGACCGTGCCCCCTATTTCACCAAATTTATCGCCAACGAATTGACGCGATTAGATCCGAAGATTGGAAAAAATCTCTATGATGGAGGTTATGCTGTCACCACGACCATGAATTGGACTATGCAGCAAGCCGCCCAAAATGCGGTGTCGTGGTATCTTCCTTCTACCACCGATGTGCATGGCGTGCCCGAGCCGGAAGTAGGTCTTTGTGCCATCAACCCGAGCAACGGCTACATCGAAGCGCTGGTAGGTGGGGACAATTATGCTAAAACGCAGCTCGACCGCGCAACCCAAGCTTTGCGGCAGCCCGGTTCGACCATGAAATATTTCTTATATACCACCGTTATTCACGACGGCTATCCGACGTCAAGTGTCAAAGATTCCGCGCCTGTACGGTTTCCTGCGGGACATGGCAAATGGTATGTGCCCCACAATTATGGTCATGTGTATAATGGCCCATTGACCATTCGCCGCGCCATTGCGGAATCTGACAATATTGTTGCCGTAAAGTGGATGGATACCGTAGGACCGCCGGCCATGATCCACATGGCGCATGAAATGGGTATTACGAGCCCGCTAGCAGATAATTTGACAACGGCTCTCGGATCGTCGGATGTGACCCCTTACGAAATGGCCCGGGGTGTTTCCACCCTCGCCAATGGCGGCTACCGCATTCGGCCCTTTGGCGTGCTGAAAGTCGTCGATCAAAATGGGCGAACCATCTTTCAAGATGCTCCCCATAAAACCCGCGTCTTAAGTCCGCAAGTGGCATACGTCACCACGAATCTGTTCACCGCGCCCTTATTAAGCTCCGTCGGGACTGCCCATGACCTCGAGCCCATCATCAACCGTCCCGCCGCAGCCAAAACCGGCACCTCGTCTAAACAGCGCGACGCTTGGCTTGTCGGATTTACGCCGCAGCTGGCTGCAGCCGTCTGGGTCGGCAACGACAATGATAGCCCATTGGGCTTGACCGGTGACCGGGGCGCTGGTCCCATTTGGGCCCATTTTATGAAAATGGCCCTAGCCGGCCAGCCGAAAAAGAATTTTCGCCAACCTCCTGGTTTAGTCTGGAAATCCGTCTGCTTTAAAACCGGTTTGTTATCGAATGGATGCTGCAATGCTTACCGAGAGGTGTTCATTAAAGGCCATGCCCCCACCAAAGTCAGTCCGGGCTGCGGCTCAACAGGAAGCGGAAGTGCAGGATCCGGCGGCAGCACATCCTCCGCCGGAACTTCAAACCAGAGTCTTCTCAAAGCGATCTTGAAGGCGTTAACGCCCTAGCGAAACAGCACCTCGAACTGAAGCCACCACGTGTCCGCCAATCTCTAAAGATCCTGGCCTTTGCGTATTGAGCCTCACATGGACTTCAGAAAAACGTTCATCGGTCGTGGTGACCACAAAACGACGGGCTTGGGTTTCGCCTGCGCAATATAAAAGGTAGCTGCCTAAGGCCATGGCTGCGGCCGCCGGGGCAACAAGGTAATGTTCACTAAAATAACGAGCCGTAAAGGCACCTGCGCCACTCAACGCTAATGCATAAAGCCCCTTGGCACCCCACTCTTGGTCCATTGTCAACAGATGTTCCCGACTGACATGGATCTTCGCCAAATCTTGAACACTATTCACAAACACTAAGATCTGCGGCAACTCGCTTGGCACCCAAGCCGGTGGCATCATCCCATTAATCGCGGTGTGCCCAAGGCCACACTGGTTAAGCCACTCGCCGACAGCTGTTGCAAGCCCTTTCACCATCAACGGTGCGGTGGCCATCCAAATCCATTGCTGGTCGTCCTCATGACACACTACACTCTCTTTGGCAGCCGCCAGATGAATCGAGCCTTCTTGTGTTTTCCCTTGCTGCTGCAGCACGTAATAGGCGCCAAGGGCCGCATGGCCCAAGGACGATAACTCGCGTTCGGGTGTAAACAGCCGCGCAAGGCACACCCTGCTGCCATCACTACACTCCGTGACAAAAAGCGTTTCGGGCCCATGCATTTCACGGGCTAACGCTTGCAGCGCCTCTTTCTCCATCTGTGCGGGCACATCATAAAATACGGTCACCGGATTCCCTTGCCATACCTCATGGGCAAAGACATCGACTTGTACAAAGGGCCATTGTTCAGTATTCACACGGTTCCCCTCATTTAGGATTTGACATAGCTGTTGAACATTCGCAGATGTTTTCTTAAGACATCTATTGACATCCTAAAACAAAAAGGACGAAACCAGCAAATTTTTCCAAGAAATTTTTGGTGGGCATAAAAAACAGGCGGTTTCCCGCCCGTCTGAACTACAACGGTCGACACTGTGCCATCCAAACTCTTCGCAGACCCGGGCTCATGCCTTGGATTGTCGGCAGCCATAGCATCTGCCACAGCACATAAAACGCCCAGGCCGCTTCAGGGTCAAACCATACGCCTCCGGCTTCTTCCTCTTCATCCAGCAAGTCGGCTAATGCCTGTCGATATAGGGCGTCTGGCGTCATGCGAGCAAGTCCGCCAACCCATGGCCGGCAAAAATTCCGACGGCGATAGCGATGGCCGTCACCAACAAAAATTGCGCCCCGCCTTTTAGCCACGACGTTTTCCCCACGACCGCTTTGAGGACCCCCAAACCAAATGCCGTGGTGACCGCCAACGCCATCGCCCAAATAAGGGCCGTGTGCGGATTGGCAATGATGACATAAGGCAATACGGGCGGTAGCGATCCTAAGATGACGGCACCGGCCATAATCAACGCCGACCGCCACGGGTGATCCATACTTTCCAACATAATCCCCAATTCTTCTTTCATCATAAAGTCTACCCAACGATCCTTATCCGATGTAATGTGTTTCGTCAACATCTCCACTTGTTCCTGAGTAAAGCCTTGCGCTTTATAAATCCCTTCCACTTCGGCAATTTCTTCATGCGGGACCTCATGCACCTCGCGCATTTCACGTGACCGTTCCGCCAAGAAATACTCATTTTGGGCGACTGTGGCCAAATATTGACCTAGAGCCATGGCGACTGTGGCGGCTACGACCGCTGCGATGGCGGCGATAAGAATTTGGTGCGATGACATGTTGGACGCCGTGACCCCTACAACCAGTCCCGTTATCGAGACTAAGCCATCATTCACGCCGAAAACGACTTCTCGGATTGACCGCGCAGCTGGCGAATGTCTGACGACCTCCGTACGCGCGTGCGGCACTGCATTCTCCGTCATGTTGCCACCCCTTTCAGCGCCATTATACGTAGCCTTCAACTGAGAATCGCCTTAAAGCGAATGAGAATCATTGCTTCTGAAAATGCGTTATGATGAGAACAAGTGCATGACGGATAAAGAAAGAAGGGCAAACCTATGATTCCGATTGTCAACACCTCACATGACCCGCACTTCAATTTGGCTCTAGAAGAGTACGCCGTGCGCTATCTCGATCCCGCGCACAACTACCTGATTTTGTGGCAAAATTCACCCGCCGTCATCATTGGGCGCTATCAAAACACCGCAGAAGAAGTGCATCAGCTGTACTTAGCCGAACATCAGATTGCGGTGGTCAGACGGCTATCGGGCGGTGGCGCCGTCTATCACGACATGGGCAACCTCAATTTCAGTTTGATTGTCTCCACCCAGGGGCAGTCCTTTAATGACTTCCGCTCTTTTACGCTGCCGGTAATTGAAACGCTGGCCCATTACGGCGTAAAAGCTGAACTCTCAAGTCGCAATGATATCACAATAGAAGGTCAAAAGTTTTCAGGTAATGCCCAGTACCGCACAGCTCACCATTTATTGCACCATGGCACGATTCTCTTTGACTCAGATCTCGATGTGGTCGCAAAAGTTCTTAACGTCCGTCAAGATAAAATCGCAAGCAAAGGCATCAAATCGGTACGGAGCCGGGTCACCAATATCAAGCCCTATTTGCCCAAAGACGTAACACTCGAGGCATTTAGCGCCACGTTGGCCACCATCATCGGCAGTCACAACCAAGGCCTGGAACCCGCCTATGCGTGGAGTCCTCAAGATCAAGCCGCCGTCATGGACCTTGTCGCACGCCGGTACGGCACATGGGACTGGAACTGGGGCAAGTCCCCGGCATTCAATCTCACCGCCCACGAAAAATTTGCCCAAGGCAGTATTGACGTGCGGTTGTTTGTAGAAGATGGCATCATTCACGCCTGCCGCATTTACGGAGACTTTTTAGGACAACGCGACATCCACGAGTTCGAAGCGGCCCTTATCCAACAGCGTTATCAATTAGACACGGTTGCACCGATATTAGAAGCGCTGCCTATTGAAGAATACTTTGGCGCCATATCCCGCCAAGAAGTGCTGCAAGTCCTCTTTGACACAAGCCCAGCGCAATAAGAGGCCATCTCTCAAGAGACAGCCTTCTTTAGTAGGAGGCATAGAAAGGCCCCTCCGGATCATCCTTGGAGGGGGTCTTTTCTTAGGCGATCATGGGCGATACAAAGGTTCCGCTGGGCCGGCTTTCTAGGCGGCGATCGCACCCCCAAGGCAGTCTAGTTCCAAGCGCTTAAGCGCTGCGCCAGACGGTCGTGCAATATCATCACATTGCCGTTCCCACCTGCTTGAATAGCTAGACGTTCTATTGCTGCTAACAGGTTTGAGAGCAGTCTCCTCGGATTCAAATCGCTCTGCAAACTGTGTTCGAAATGCCACAGCGCAAAAATCTTTATTACAGATTACAGATCGGTTGATGAGCATAGGCTTTTTACGAGGTCAACGATTTGAATAATCACAGAGACTTTCGAATGGTGTAAGTAAGAACCGTTCCTGTTGTGAGCAGGAGCGGCGATGTGAGGGTTTAGCGACGTTTCTTGCGTCGTGTAATGCAGCACAGAACATACAGTGCTATGGCTCGCAAAGGCAGAGACACTGTGATCGTGACATGCATCGTGCCTCACCATCATTTATAGACCGTCTCTTTATAAGGCAAGCTCTTGTTCGTCTCCATGCAGGTCTGCTGTCCCCATGAGCCCGTCTCGCGACGGTTCTCCCTCCTGCTTCTCTTAGACGCGGCCTGCTGGGATAAGATTACAAAAAAACCGCCGCTTCCGGCGGTTTTTATTACGCGGATTGGAAAAAGCGAGAACCACATGGGAGATGTTGAGTATCTCCCACAATCACTAAAAAAGGCCCCCTCCAAGAATGACCGGAGGGGGCCTGTATGTTTCCTTTGCCCCCTGCACAAAAAGGCCGCCTCTTTTTTGGAACAGCCCCCTCGGTCCTTGTGACTGTTACTTCTTGGCAAAGACTTCATCAAAGAAGGCCAGCGTTTTCGCCCACGTGTCACGCGCCGCATCGGGTGCATAAGAGGCTCTTGTGTCATTGAAGAATGCGTGGCCAGCCCCTGGATAAATTGTGTAGTCATACTCTTTACCCAAAGCTGCCATGGTTTTGGCCACCTCGGGAACCTGATCGGTGATCCGGTGATCTTCGCCTCCGTAAAATCCTTTTACAGGGCACTGAATGTGAGCCATCGCTTGCGGATCTGGTGCAACCCCATAATTGCAAACCGCTCCTTTGAGATCGGGCACCAAGGTGGCCAGTTGAAAAGCGAGAGCGCCACCCATGCAATATCCGACACTGGCGACGTCATGCCCTTGCGATTTGAGGTAGTCAACCCAAAGGGCTAGATCCTTGGCCATTTGGTCAGGATCGCGACGACTAAACAACATCGTATAGGTTTCTTTAAGATCCCTGGCCTCATCATCGGGATAGGCATTCAAATACTGTTGGCGCAGATTTTCATCCATCCATGCCTGCTGCGGCAAAGTATCAAAAAACCGCTTGACAGCCTCGATACGGTCAAACGCGAGCGCAGCGGGACGCCCTCCTTTAGAATACAAATCTGGAGCTAGTGCCAAATATCCCGCCTCAGCATAACGATTGGCCATATCCTGAATGTGTTCATCCGGCCCCCAAATTTCTTGGATTACCAAGATAGCTGGTGCGCCCTCCGATTGACGCTCCCCTTTTGCCTGATAGGCAGACATCGGAAGCCCTTGGTCTTCTATCGTGATCCACTGAGTCTGTAGTTTCATGCCACCACTCCTAATATTGTTACGCGACTTTTATCTTGCTCTTAAACCTTTGTGGATTTGAATCCCATTTAATTTTAACGTAAATCTTGCACCAGAAAAGCAACGCTCGACAATAACCTCAAGGCGTATGTGTCAGGCCGTCACCAAGGGGCTGACATTAGGCTACTTGACCTAAATTAAACGTCTTTCTGAATTCGCACAGGGTGGACTAAGAACGCGCGCATTGTTACCATGGGTTTTATACCAACACACCAATTAGCCCGGAGAACACCTATGCAACCGATAAATCGAGCCCTATGGGTTATAAACCTTGCGCATGGTCTAAGAACTATGGGAACTAGTTTTATGGCTATTATATTTCCGCTATTTGCAGCAAGACTAGGACTACATGCTCTAGGTCTAGGACTCTTTATTGGTGTGGCGGTCTTGTTTGGGTCGATTTATACAGCCTTGTTTACTCGATTAGCCCCAAAACACGGGATCGGACCATTACTCTTCATTTCTTCAATAATGATGGTGATCTCCGGGCTTATATACGTCAATTCCCATTCCCTCCTAGAGCTATTCCCGGTAACTCTCTTGGGTTATGTCCCCCCTAACTCTGGATTGTTTGCCAACTCTCTCGAAGAAGGCTTGTTAGCCCATACCCCCGCAACACAAAGAACTCGCATTTATTCGATCTATGGGATGGTAGGGACCGGAGCTGGAGCCTTGGGTGCACTCTCGGCAGCAGCTCCACATAGTCTTGGGTTTTCAACCTATCAAGGCGAACGGATACTTTTTTGGACATACCTAACTCTAGGGCTGATCGTAAGTATCCTATCTTCACTTCTAATTGTCCGTTACCGTCCCTATTTAACAGCGCTCGGCCCCACACCTCCCTCAACAATTAAAGAGGTACGCTCAGATAAATCTCGAAAATTAATATATCGACTGGCTGGACTTTTTGTTGCAGATAGTATGGGTAGTGGAATGGTTACCACGCCCTTAATAGTTTATTGGCTCCATGTACGGTTTCATATGTCAATGACACATCTGGCAATACTATTTTTCGGAATCGACCTAATGGCGGCCGTATCATTTCCCCTAGCGGCGCGAATTGCACGCTATATTGGGTTATTAAATACAGCCGTATTTACCCACATCCCCTCCTCCATTTTATGGGTATCCGGATTCTGTGATTGATTTTCGGGATTCGACCGCACATGACAATTCGAAGCAAAATCAGATTCTATGATTGATCTGGGTGGCGTTGACACGATACCCTGTTCTAAGCCGGTCAACAGATCGCGGCGGACGGAAAGGGTGACATCGTGGAGATCCCCAACTTCTTGAACCTCCCTCGGTACACCATAACCGCCTTTGAGGAAACCGATGATGCCTACCACGTTGCAGCCGAAATTCCGGAACGGCCGGCTGCCTGTCCCCATTGCGCCCATGGTGGGTTCGTTCGATTTGGCCATCGGGAACAGTGGATTCGGGATCTCCCGATGCACGGCAAACGGGTACGACTATACCTGCGCACCCGTCGATTTCGCTGCAAGTCGTGCCATCGGACATTCTACGAGACCTTGCCCGACGTGAATGACAAGCGGTTGATGACGCAGCGCCTCGTGACCTGGTTGGGACCCCAAGCGATGCGGCGCCCCTTTGTTCATGTCGCAGAGGAGGTGGGAATCGACGAAGCCACGGTGCGCGATGTGTTCAGTGAGTACGTGACTCAATGGGAAGCCTGGCGACGGGTAGAAACCCCGACCTGGCTGGGACTGGATGAAATCCACCTGACCAAACCGCGCGGCGTGGTCACTAATGTGCGGGAACGCACGCTCGTCGACATCCTCGTGGATCGCCGCAAAGACACGGTCGCGCGATACTTAGGGCAGCTCCCGAATCGCTCGCGGATTCAACTGGTGGCCATGGACATGTGGCGGCCGTACAAGGAAGCCGTCGAGGCCGTCTTGCCCCAGACCATCATTGTCATTGACAAGTTCCACGTGCTCAAGATGGCCAATGCCGCGGTCGAACGGGTCCGCAAGCAACTCCGGCAGTCGCTCACGCCGGCCCAGCGCCGCGGACTCATGCACGACCGGTTTGTCCTGTTGAAGCGGGAAGCCGACCTGGCCGACCGGGAGCAATTGCTGTTGTCCATGTGGACAAAAAACTTCCCGGGTCTGGGGGAAGTGCACCGTCGAAAAGAAGACTTTTTCCGTCTCTTCGAATGCCGGAGCCACGAAGAGGTAAGCGTCAAAGAATCCCCACCAAAAGGAAGGTGGGGATTCTTTGACGCTTACACAGGTATTGATTGGTACGATGCGTGGGCCTATGCGCGCTGGTCTGGCAAGGACTTGCCGACCGCCGAGCAATGGGAAAAGGCCGCGCGCGGAACCGATGGGCGTTTGTACCCTTGGGGCGATGAGTTCGACGCGTCGGCACTGACTTGGATCGGAACGGTCTTTGACCAGCCGCAGCTCGATTCCGTTCCGGTCTGGCGTGAAATCCTGACTCAAATCAATGACACCGTTCCCAGTCGCACAACCGTTCGCGTTGGCATCAACGCGAAAAACGTAAGTCCTTATGGAATCCACGACATGGCCGGCAACTGCTGGGAGTACACCAAGACAAACTACTTTTCGCATAAGGACATGAACTGGCCGACGTTTTTTGCTGTATCGTTCGCTGGATGTCGGGTTTCGATGCGTTGTTGAGGACGCCTGATGGCGAGCCAGTTGTTCGGCCGAGTCGAGGCCCACTGTAAGACGGATAGCGCGTATGAGGGACCGAAAGACCGGGCAGATTTTTCGCCCCCGGGCATACGCCTAAGGTCTTATGGTGGTCTCGAGGCCCCTCTGCTAGGATCGATGTATGCAAGTGTCGCCGCACATCGTAATTCCGACCGAAAATGGGGTGGCCCGAACGAGCACGTATCGCACACTCATTCATAGCAAGTTTTTCGTCATCTACTGGACCGGTTCTACCCTGGTTTTGCTCGCCTTACAATTTGTCTCGATTTCGCTGGCATGGTTCGTGCTGAAGACAACCGGGTCGTCGGTCCGGGTCCATCATCTTAGCAGTCATCCCGATTGCCCGTATGGCCACCAGCCCGTTCATCGGCCGATTACTCGACCGACTACCACGTCGACGTTTGATGGTGATCGATAATGTGGGTCAGGCGATTCTCTACCTGTCCATTCCCATCATGACGTGGATGCACATCCTCACGTTTCCAATTTTGGTTGGAGTGGTGACGGCGGCCGCCGCCCTGTCACCGCTATCCATGATTGGGCGCGGCGTGCTCTTGCCTAACCTCGTGAGCGCTAATGACCTCGAAGTGGCGAATGGATTTTCCCAATTCCGCAGCGGTCTCGTGACCCTCTTGGGTCCGGCCGTGGGAGGCATTCTAGTGGCGGCGATCGGAGCTCCCTTGACTTTGCTTGTGACCGCCGCGTGTTACGCGGCGTACGTCTTGTCCCTAATGGGTATTCCCGCCACGCGGTACCGCACACGCTTCCCTCGCGACCCGTCAACCACGTCAGATCCCGCGCCAAACCCATGGCGCTTCTTATGGAACAGTCCGGCCCTGTTGATCATCGGCATGGTCACCCTATTTTTCAATCTCACGTACGGGCCGTTGGAGCCGGCTTTGCCCGTGATGGTAGATCGGGTCTACCATTCGGGAGCCGGGACTCTCGGTCTCGTCTGGAGTAGTTTCGCCGTCGGTTCGCTCCTGGGTACACTTCTCTGGAGCCGCTTTAGGCCCCAGTGGAGCCTACGATGGTTCATAACCGGCGTCATCATCGGGTGGGGACTGTTCAGTGGGTTAACGGGGTTCACGACCCATCCGTGGGAGGCTATGCTCACCTTGTTCGGCGGCGGCCTGGTGTACTCTCCATACAATATTGTGGCGGCCACATGGCAACAGCGACTCATCCCGGATCACCTGCGGGGGAGTGTCTTTGGGGTGTTTCAGTCCGTGACGAGTTCCGGCCTGCCGGTGGGGCAATTGATTGGGGGGGTGGTAGTCAGCGTCTGGGGCGCCGGTGCCACGATCACCATTGGAGGCGCTGCCACGATGCTTCTCGGACTTGTCGTCGCCTCGCTTCGCGCTCCTTGGAGTCGGGTGCCTGACACATCCGTGTCTCAATAGCAAAGCGTTCCAGCGTTCGGCATCCAGTTTCCAACGGAATAGTCAGGCATGTGGCTGAGAAGAGGGATAAAAGGGACGGCCGGATGGGGTCGACGACGTTCGGCTCGTTCGGAAGATCCGGTGACGGATTGGCGTTGCACACTGCGACACATTTAGTTGCTCAGAAATGCTCGCCGTATTTGCAACAGTAAGTACATTCCATCGTGCCGAAATCTCTGGATGAAAAATCACCGCCCGTGTTATCCGACGATGTCGAGCGCGCCCGCCAAACGAACCGACAATGTATTGAATAGTGAATAGGTGCACAACGAGACTGGGGGAATGTCTCGGAGGGCCTTTTCTCAAAGCGCTCAAGATGGGGGCGTTAGCGCAGAAGTGTTTGCCCTCAGTTTTTGACCAACCGTGGTTTGCCTATCCCATAGCCCGATCAACAGAAATGCCCCGACGTCGGCCAGACGCATAACCGCAGAGGTCAATCAAGAAATCCGAATACCCCATTTTATTAATGGTGGTTCCGTTTTCCCCGACGGCTACGATAGCTTCCCTCTTGTTGCTCGTTCGCGGACTTCTTGTAGAGATGGACGTGCCCACCCGACAGTCCTATATTGCTGCTGTTGTTTTGCCAGAGGAGCGGGTTCAAGCAACCGGAATCTGAAGGCCGGCGCATTCTCGCTCAATACGTGGCCGGCCGCGTGCCGGTCCCCTTCGCCCGGCAGGCATGGAACGATTCTTCGACGGGACCTAGCAGTTTGGCACGACGCATCTCGTCCACCGCCATAGCCGGTGGTCCTCCATGTGCCGACGACATAATCGGGATAAGCGCCGACACCACCCGATTGGCGCTATGACCTGCACCTTCAGGGAATCGAGTAACCGGTGGGGAGTCGCAAGCTCCGCCCTTTAGTTATCTTAGGCGAAGCTGAAAATTGTTGCTACAAGCCGCCCCATTCCTCGTAGACGTTTCTATGACGAAGATTCTTGTGCCAAAATAGCGTGGCGTGATGTTTTGCAAACATTGATCAGCTAGCGTTACCGCATTCCTGTACAATGAGCACCATCCGTTGAATCTCCGATGGCAGGTCGTCCAGGTGGCGGTTCAGTTGTTGAATCACGTCTTCCGGAATATAGCGCGAGGCTGGTTCGACTGGACGGGGGATATCCTCGGAATAGATCAGGCGCTGTGCAGGCACGGAAGCCCATCCTTCCGGGCCGCCACCTCCAAAAAGGTTCGGAGACCAATCAGCCGCTTTTTTCGAGAGTCATGGAATAGTGAGCTCCCCTGCAAATAGCCCAAATACTCAAGAATCAGAGGGCGGTCGATCTCTTGTGGCGCGATAGGCTGTGTACGACTCCGCAAAAACCGTCCAAACCACGTTAATGCCATGAGGCGATTCTGACATTCTGGAACCGAATTGGTGGCCAGGCTATAGCGAATGAAGCATTTGCCCGCAGTTTGCAACCACTCGGGGGCCAGATGGGTAAAATTCAATGTATAATCCGAACGCGATCCGTTGACGGATACCCCCAACTTTTTGACGTTCCAAACCGATTTCTCGTATTCTTCACGCCCATCATACGCGTCCTCGAGGATTCGGTACAACTGACGCAAAATAGAGAGTGTCGGATCGTCTTTATGATAGACCCGTACGGTCTGGCTCCCATCCAACCGTTTCTCGACGAGTTTTTGTGCGATTCCCTTCGTCGTGAGATACGTCCGAAACGACACCAGATGTTTCGCCACGTCTTGTTCCACCAGCGACGTTGTACAGATGGCCGACGTGTTCAGCCAGTCCATCAGCACCTGTAACTGGTGCGCTCGCGACTCAGGCGGGCAAACAGATCGAAGACGGCCGGATACGTGAGCGGTTGGCCGGGCCCCACCCCACAGATTGACAAAGACATAGTCGCTGTCAATGCCATCCAATTCGTGGACCAGGTAATCGGCATGGCGGAGATTTAAGGCTTGTCCAATCCGCATCCCGGTTTCATACAGCAACGCGACCAAAAACCGATCCCGACGATGTCGGCAGTGCGCCAAAATCTGCTGAACTTGGTCTACCGTTAAGGTTTTCGGGACCTTGCGTGGCGCTTTCAGCTTAATGATGCGTACCTGAGACGGCCGGGTTTTCGTGGATGGTGCAAAAATCCTTTGTACCGCCGTGCCCCATAGTGCTCCTTCATCCCAGGAATTTCTTCGATATGCCCCACACGGGCGTGGAAATCATAAAACGCCGACACGGCCGAGAGGACGGCGTTGATGGTCGCTTGGGTGCGTTGGGCTTCCGTGCTCTGCATCGGCAGTGTGCCCGGCTGGGGATTGCGCAACCATGCCACAAATTGAGCCAACGTCTCCAAGCCTGCCGTTCGCCAATCTTGATGGGTATCCCTCAAAAACTCCCAAAAGAGTTTGAGGTGATGCGCATACGCATGAATGGTGTTGGGCGATGCCTCGATATTCTTCAAAAAGGCCATGTAATCTTCAATTTCAGGGACGGGAAGAAAATCCTCTCCCACGACGGTCCATGAGATGTGATCGCCATCCTTCCTCCGAGGATAACGAACCTTCTGTACCTTCATCGCACACACCTTCATGTTTTACACGTAATAGAATTCCTCTAGTTAAATTATTCGGGTATCCGGATTCTGTGATTGATTTTCGGGATTCGACCGCACATGACAATTCGAAGCAAAATCAGATTCTATGATTGATCTGGGTGGCGTTGACACGATACCCTGTTCTAAGCCGGTCAACAGATCGCGGCGGACGGAAAGGGTGACATCGTGGAGATCCCCAACTTCTTGAACCTCCCTCGGTACACCATAACCGCCTTTGAGGAAACCGATGATGCCTACCACGTTGCAGCCGAAATTCCGGAACGGCCGGCTGCCTGTCCCCATTGCGCCCATGGTGGGTTCGTTCGATTTGGCCATCGGGAACAGTGGATTCGGGATCTCCCGATGCACGGCAAACGGGTACGACTATACCTGCGCACCCGTCGATTTCGCTGCAAGTCGTGCCATCGGACATTCTACGAGACCTTGCCCGACGTGAATGACAAGCGGTTGATGACGCAGCGCCTCGTGACCTGGTTGGGACCCCAAGCGATGCGGCGCCCCTTTGTTCATGTCGCAGAGGAGGTGGGAATCGACGAAGCCACGGTGCGCGATGTGTTCAGTGAGTACGTGACTCAATGGGAAGCCTGGCGACGGGTAGAAACCCCGACCTGGCTGGGACTGGATGAAATCCACCTGACCAAACCGCGCGGCGTGGTCACTAATGTGCGGGAACGCACGCTCGTCGACATCCTCGTGGATCGCCGCAAAGACACGGTCGCGCGATACTTAGGGCAGCTCCCGAATCGCTCGCGGATTCAACTGGTGGCCATGGACATGTGGCGGCCGTACAAGGAAGCCGTCGAGGCCGTCTTGCCCCAGACCATCATTGTCATTGACAAGTTCCACGTGCTCAAGATGGCCAATGCCGCGGTCGAACGGGTCCGCAAGCAACTCCGGCAGTCGCTCACGCCGGCCCAGCGCCGCGGACTCATGCACGACCGGTTTGTCCTGTTGAAGCGGGAAGCCGACCTGGCCGACCGGGAGCAATTGCTGTTGTCCATGTGGACAAAAAACTTCCCGGGTCTGGGGGAAGTGCACCGTCGAAAAGAAGACTTTTTCCGTCTCTTCGAATGCCGGAGCCACGAAGAGGTAAGCGTCAAAGAATCCCCACCAAAAGGAAGGTGGGGATTCTTTGACGCTTACACAGGTATTGATTGGTACGATGCGTGGGCCTATGCGCGCTGGTCTGGCAAGGACTTGCCGACCGCCGAGCAATGGGAAAAGGCCGCGCGCGGAACCGATGGGCGTTTGTACCCTTGGGGCGATGAGTTCGACGCGTCGGCACTGACTTGGATCGGAACGGTCTTTGACCAGCCGCAGCTCGATTCCGTTCCGGTCTGGCGTGAAATCCTGACTCAAATCAATGACACCGTTCCCAGTCGCACAACCGTTCGCGTTGGCATCAACGCGAAAAACGTAAGTCCTTATGGAATCCACGACATGGCCGGCAACTGCTGGGAGTACACCAAGACAAACTACTTTTCGCATAAGGACATGAACTGGCCGACGTTTTTTGCTGTATCGTTCGCTGGATGTCGGGTTTCGATGCGTTGTTGAGGACGCCTGATGGCGAGCCAGTTGTTCGGCCGAGTCGAGGCCCACTGTAAGACGGATAGCGCGTATGAGGGACCGAAAGACCGGGCAGATTTTTCGCCCCCGGGCATACGCCTAAGGTCTTATGGTGGTCTCGAGGCCCCTCTGCTAGGATCGATGTATGCAAGTGTCGCCGCACATCGTAATTCCGACCGAAAATGGGGTGGCCCGAACGAGCACGTATCGCACACTCATTCATAGCAAGTTTTTCGTCATCTACTGGACCGGTTCTACCCTGGTTTTGCTCGCCTTACAATTTGTCTCGATTTCGCTGGCATGGTTCGTGCTGAAGACAACCGGGTCGTCGGTCCGGGTCGCCATCATCTTAGCAGTCATCCCGATTGCCCGTATGGCCACCAGCCCGTTCATCGGCCGATTACTCGACCGACTACCACGTCGACGTTTGATGGTGATCGATAATGTGGGTCAGGCGATTCTCTACCTGTCCATTCCCATCATGACGTGGATGCACATCCTCACGTTTCCAATTTTGGTTGGAGTGGTGACGGCGGCCGCCGCCCTGTCACCGCTATCCATGATTGGGCGCGGCGTGCTCTTGCCTAACCTCGTGAGCGCTAATGACCTCGAAGTGGCGAATGGATTTTCCCAATTCCGCAGCGGTCTCGTGACCCTCTTGGGTCCGGCCGTGGGAGGCATTCTAGTGGCGGCGATCGGAGCTCCCTTGACTTTGCTTGTGACCGCCGCGTGTTACGCGGCGTACGTCTTGTCCCTAATGGGTATTCCCGCCACGCGGTACCGCACACGCTTCCCTCGCGACCCGTCAACCACGTCAGATCCCGCGCCAAACCCATGGCGCTTCTTATGGAACAGTCCGGCCCTGTTGATCATCGGCATGGTCACCCTATTTTTCAATCTCACGTACGGGCCGTTGGAGCCGGCTTTGCCCGTGATGGTAGATCGGGTCTACCATTCGGGAGCCGGGACTCTCGGTCTCGTCTGGAGTAGTTTCGCCGTCGGTTCGCTCCTGGGTACACTTCTCTGGAGCCGCTTTAGGCCCCAGTGGAGCCTACGATGGTTCATAACCGGCGTCATCATCGGGTGGGGACTGTTCAGTGGGTTAACGGGGTTCACGACCCATCCGTGGGAGGCTATGCTCACCTTGTTCGGCGGCGGCCTGGTGTACTCTCCATACAATATTGTGGCGGCCACATGGCAACAGCGACTCATCCCGGATCACCTGCGGGGGAGTGTCTTTGGGGTGTTTCAGTCCGTGACGAGTTCCGGCCTGCCGGTGGGGCAATTGATTGGGGGGGTGGTAGTCAGCGTCTGGGGCGCCGGTGCCACGATCACCATTGGAGGCGCTGCCACGATGCTTCTCGGACTTGTCGTCGCCTCGCTTCGCGCTCCTTGGAGTCGGGTGCCTGACACATCCGTGTCTCAATAGCAAAGCGTTCCAGCGTTCGGCATCCAGTTTCCAACGGAATAGTCAGGCATGTGGCTGAGAAGAGGGATAAAAGGGACGGCCGGATGGGGTCGACGACGTTCGGCTCGTTCGGAAGATCCGGTGACGGATTGGCGTTGCACACTGCGACACATTTAGTTGCTCAGAAATGCTCGCCGTATTTGCAACAGTAAGTACATTCCATCGTGCCGAAATCTCTGGATGAAAAATCACCGCCCGTGTTATCCGACGATGTCGAGCGCGCCCGCCAAACGAACCGACAATGTATTGAATAGTGAATAGGTGCACAACGAGACTGGGGGAATGTCTCGGAGGGCCTTTTCTCAAAGCGCTCAAGATGGGGGCGTTAGCGCAGAAGTGTTTGCCCTCAGTTTTTGACCAACCGTGGTTTGCCTATCCCATAGCCCGATCAACAGAAATGCCCCGACGTCGGCCAGACGCATAACCGCAGAGGTCAATCAAGAAATCCGAATACCCAATTATTCTATTAGGAATCAATCTGATCGGAAAGATCTTCATGATATACATTGTAGACAAAAAATTAGAAACTTAAGATAACTTTAGGGCGGGGTCGTTGACTGGCGATCTTCAACTCGCCCAGCGACCGACACCACAAAATACCTTTGCGTAAATACAAAAACAATGAAAATGGGAGTTAACGTCAAAAGTGATGCGGCAGCTAATTCGCGCCAATGAGTCCCATCGAATCCCTGGAAATAGGACAGTGCCACTTCGATAGGCCGGGCCCGATTCCCCTGGGTGATGATCAAAGGCCACTGAAACTGGCTCCATTGTGACGCAAAGGTTAGAAGAGACACGGTTGCCACCGCAGGTTTCGCCATTGGCAAGGCAATATACCAAAGATAGTGCCACCACGAGGCCCCGTCTAATTGGCTAGCATCCATCAACTCTTTGGGCAAAGTTTTGAAAAACTGCCGAAAAATAAATATGGCAAAGACGTTGGCCCCAAACGGTAGGACTTGACCTGTAAGAGTGTTCAGCAAGTGGAGATGATAAGTCACGAGGTAATCTGGAATAAGAATTGCTTCGGGAGGCACCATCAAACCCGCCAACAGAATACCAAAAACAATTTCCCGGCCGCGGAATAGCGGAAGACTGAGAGCGTAGCCGGCCACGACACTGCTGACCAGCACCAACACAATCGTCGCCCCCGTAATGATCGTCGAGTGCAACAAGTATAATCCCCATGGCGCCGCGCGAAAAACCTTTTCCCACGGATGAAAATCCCACCCAGGCACCAAGTCCGGAGGTAACGTAAAAACGCGATTCTTCGGAGCCACACTCAACACAATCGCCCAATAAAAGGGAAACAAAAAGCTTAAGGCAATTAGAGCCTGCAAAAGGAACCGCATCCAGGTTCTTCGTTGATAAACCGCTGTGCGCATTTTAGCATTTTCCTTTCGGACGAGGATTTTGCTTCCGATCGAGGGGCGCTACTGATAAAATGTAAACTGTTCTCCAATCTTTCTTTGCAAAAGGGTCAGAACCAAAATAAGAAAAAATAGAACCACAGACACCGCTGCCCCGTAGCCATAATGAAAATAAATAAAAGCAGATTTATAAAGGTAAATCGCGGTGGTTGTTGTCGAATTCAACGGCCCTCCTCCTCCCCCAAACTGGCCTCCAGTCATCGCATAGATTGATCCAAACGTTTGCATTGCTTGAATCGTCGTCAATATCACCACCATTAACGTGACTGGCGACAAATACGGTAAGATCACGTAGCGAAAGGTCTGCCATCCATTCGCGCCATCGAGCCATGCCGCTTCGACCGCTTCCGACGGAATATTCGACAACCCGGCCAGAAATAAGACGGTTGTAAATCCCAAGTTGTGCCAGAGATTATTAATCATCACAGCTGGCAAGGCCCACGTCGAACTTACGAGCCACCCCAGTGCTGGCAAGTGGAGGGCCTTGAGCACGGCATTCGCTAACCCAAACTGCGGGTTGAAGATAAACACCCAGATTATAGACGTGGCGATAGCTGGGGTAATAAAGGGCAAGAAGACCGCAGCCCGCGTAAAAGTGACCCACGAAGAGGGTTTGCGACCAGTTCCCCGAAAGATCCAGGCAATGCTCAACCCCAAAACAATCGTAAATGGCACCATTAATCCTACATAGTAGAAAGTTACCGTCAATGACTGTAAAAACCCTGAAATAGGATTGAGCAATTGTTGGTAATGCAAGGTTCCCACCCATTGGGAGTCAGAAAACCCACCCAAACTCCAATGAAAAAAACTAATAATCATCACAAGGAACGCAGGGCCATAAGTAAATAATGTTAAGAGGCCTAGGGCAGGCAATACCAACAACCACCCCAGGCGGCTCTGTGCCACCTGGGAAAAAGAATGTCGTCGCAAAGATTGTGGAGGGCTAATGCGGCGCCCCAGCAGTGTGTCTAACTCGTCTTGCATTGAAAGTCCTCCTCATTGAACAGCTGCTCCTGACAAAAAGGCGGTGCCTTGTTTTTGCATGGCGGTCAGGGCCTCACTGACAGATTCCTTGTGTTGGATCACACTTTGGATTTGATTCTGGATAACCGTATCAATCTCTGTTTGCTCCGGTCCGATAATTTTATGGATCACATGTCCGGATTGCAGTTCCTGGATCGCTACCGCTGTGCCCGCATACGGCCCTGGGTTGACACCGAATTGATTGCCCGCTTTTTGTCGAACAGCAGCGATGTCCTCTTGGCTGACGGGCGGCTCCCCGCCTATTGTCGACCAAACCGCTTGTCCTGAAGGCGAATCAAAATATTGAATGAAGGACCATGCGGCCTGCTGCTGAGGTTTGGTAGCATGTTGGAAAATCACGAAACTCAAACCTTGATATAGAGCCTCGGAATGGCCGGTTGTTCCCGGGGGAGGAGCAAACACGCCGACCGGAAATTTTCCTGCCACCTCCTCCCGCACCATTTCATATCCATCTGCTGTATTTTCCAAAATGCCTAGTTTGCCTGAGGCAAAATCCTCAAAGCTGGTATCGTAGGATAAAATCTTCACATAGGGAGAATTGTCCCGGGCAACCACTTCCCGAATCGTCGTGGCCATGGCGGGGGAATTCAGATCGAGTTGATGAGGATTTCCTCGCTTAAAATAGTGCCCGCCGTTGGAATAAAACAATGGTAACCAGTCATTATGATCCAAACGCGCGCCCAAACCTATGGCCCCTGTCTTCTCTTGAATCATTTGAGCATCATGCATAAGTTGGGCCCACGTGGTGGGTGTTTGCGTTAAGCCGGCTTGTTTCCAAAGCGTCGCATTGTAGAAGAATTCTGCGACCTTGATATCCGCAGGAAATAAATATTGCTGGTGTTGGGGTGTAAATTCGGCTTGCCAAACGGCTGGCCATGCGCCTACCAGATGACTATGAGGCAAACTGCTCAAATTAACCAAAGCCCCTGCTTGTTCGTAGCCATATTGGGGCAAATGTCCAATTTCCGCCATGACGGGAGGGTCGCCCGCTTGGACGGCCGCCAGTGCTTTCGCAGACGCCGGTGTAACATGCACCACCACTTGGATGGAAGGATGTGTTTGGTTGAACTGCTTGACAATTTGAGCTATCGCCTCTCCTTGCTGATTCGTAGCACTATGCGATTCCCAAAAGGTGACGACCGTCTTTGTATGGCTAGATGGTGTTGTATTATTTGAGGAGGCCGCTGAGGTTGCTCCACACCCCGCTAATATTAACCCACCACTCACTCCGAGCGCGCACACTCTCATTGCGGTTAGAATCCTCATGAGGCACATCAGCTCCTTCGGACAAAACCCCTACCCCCACATGTCGGTCTATAACAATATGAGTTTTGGCCTCGAGGCTCAAAGGACGCCCAAGAACACGATAGCTCAGCGTATTCAGCAAGTGGCTGCGTTGCTGGAAATTGATCAGCTACTCTCCAAACGACCTAGCGAGCTGTCTGGAGGGCAAAAACAGCGAGTAGCCCTCGGGAGAGCGTTGGTACGAAATCCACGAGTTTTTTTAATGGACGAACCCTTGTCAAATCTCGACGCACAACTTAGGGATCATATGCGCACAGAAATCCGTTTGCTCCATGACCGCCTAAAAATCACCACGATTTATGTAACGCATGACCAAACCGAGGCGATGACCATGGCGGATCGCATCATGGTGATGGATCAAGGACGCATTCAACAGATTGGGACGCCTACTGAGATTTATGCGCATCCTTCCACCACCTTCGTGGCTAAGTTTTTTGGTTCCCCGTCCATGAACATCGTTCCGGGACGCATTGGCGTGGATAAAAACATGGCATGGTTCAAACCCACACATTGTCCAGAAATACCACTGTCTCTTCCAACAACAGTCAGTTCTCTCTTTCCAAAACATTCCATATCGGACACAGTCTATATGGGATTTAGACCAGAAGACATCGTGCTCAAGCCACTCGCCAATGCGTTAACCTTTCCTTTTGAGCCCACCACGATAGAATCGTTAGGATCACATTGCCAAACACATGGTCATTGGCACCATCATCCTATTAGCCTGACGGCTGGCCAATGTGGTGTTACACTTTTTTCACATTCCTCCATCGAATTGGCTCGAAAGCGTGCATTGGGCGTTGCCCTCCGTGATGATTTATACGTTGTGGCACTCGGTAGGCTTATACACCGTTTTGTTTTTAGCCGGATTGGCCTCGATTCCCCGATCCGTGTTAGAAGCCGCCGCCACCGACGGAGCCAGAGGATGGCGCGTCTTTAGGCGAATCTTATGGCCTCTTTTAGGGCCCATCACGTTCTTTGTGATTGTGCTCGCAACCATTAATACCATGCAAACATTTTCGCAAATCTACACCCTCACGGGAGGCCCCCATGGGGGCGCGGGAGGGCCCGCCTTTTCAACCACCACGGATTCACTTCTCATTTACCAAACCGCCTTCTTGTACTTGCACTTTTCACTGGCGTCAGCGATGAGCCTGATTCTATTTGTTCTCATCTTAGGGCTCACTCTGATACAAAAATGGCTTGCGGATCGTTTTGTATTCTACCGCTAGCGGAAAGAGAGGATAAAATTCATGCGAGCTTCAAGTTTGTGGCTGGTGGTGCGATTCGTTGTGGCACTGTTGTTTATCGTTCCTGTGTACTGGATTCTCGTAGTGGCTACCGGGTATCACGGAGCCGTCTATCATCTCCCGCCTGTCTGGGCTCCTCTGTTTCACTGGGCACCCATGGTATATGTTCTGACCCATACTCATTGGATGCGCTATGTACTGAATAGTGTGGGAATCACCACAGCCACCATTGTATTGGTCGTAGCCACCAGCGCCCTCGCCGGATATGCCCTTGCCGAAATCCCTTTTAAAGGGCAATCAGCGTATTTCTTTCTCATTTTGGGCGTCATGATGTTGCCGCAACAAGCCTTACTCGTTCCCCAATACGTCGTTCTATTCCACCTTCACATGCTCAATACCTATGCCGCAATGGTGGTACCTTTTGCGGCAAACACCTCGGGCATTTTCCTGTTCCGCCAATTCTTCAAGAAGATCCCTGTGAGCTTTGGGGAAATTGCCCGTATCGAAGGCGTGAGCACGCTCACCTATATCCGGCGCGTTGCGGTACCTTTGGCCAAGCCGGCCGTAGCCACAACCGTGCTCTTAACCTTTATTGCCTCATGGAATCAATTTCAGTGGCCGTTGATTATGACTAACAGCCCACAAATTCAACCCATTGAATTAGCTTTAAGCCACTATATGCAAGCGTACGAGGCAAATTGGCGAGAGCTGGCCTCTGCCGCTCTCATTGCACTCTCTCCCATCCTGCTAGTGTTTGCCTTTACTCAGCGGTACATTGTGCAAGCAGTAGCCGGGGGTGATCTGAACGCCAAAGACTAAATCCGCAATAGCGCGTTAAGCGAAAGATTTATCCCATATAATAAAAAGGACGGCGATATGCTATGACGCAACCATCCAAATTCTCAAAACGAACACATTTTTCCCGGACTGCGGCGACGACGGGCGTTATTGCTATGGGTTTAATAACGTTAGCCGGGTGCGGTACAACTTCGGCCTCCGCCCCCACTAAATCTTCATCCGCTGTACAAGACATTACCCTATGGGAATCCCACTCGTCCGGGGGACCCGCCGGGCAAACTATGACGGCTTTGGTCAATCAATTCAATGCCAGTCATCATTCTGTCCATGTTCAGCTGGTCGTCACCAAGGCAAGTCACAAAGCCTTAGGCGCTCTCGCTGCAGGAGATGCTCCCGTCCTTGCAGAAATCAGTCATTACGATGGGAATTTTCTCACCGCCCACGCACTCGTATCATGGAATTCGCTGCTCTCCACGTTGCCCTCCTCGGAAACATCCGCTGTTTTTCCTGTGGTGTGGCACAATGGAGAAGTCAATGGCCAACATTACCGGATCGAAGCTGATGCAAAGGTTAGTCAAATCACCTATAATAAAACACTCTTTGCTCAGGCCGGCATCACTAAGCCTCCAACTACGTGGACCCAACTCGCTCAAGATGCCGCATTAATCAAAGCGAAGGATCCGGGTATCATCCCTATCGCATGGAAGGATTCATCGGCTCACATTCTGCCTCCGTTTTTAAGTAACGGCGGAAACATTTTCGAACCAGGATCGCATGACAAACGCGCCGACTTTCAAACAACGGCGGCCACGGCAACCTTTAACTTCTTTCGGTCCTTATATCAAAAAAATGAACTAATTTTTGCCCATGGCACCGAAATTCGCGCAGACTTCGGTTCAGGTAAACTCGCGATGGCCGATGGAACTTCGGCCGGATACCAAAAGATTTTGGACGCAGCAGGAGGGAAATTTCCGGTCGGCGTATTTGCTTATCCGTCCGGGTCTACAGGCCATTCTGCCAATCTCGTCCAAGGACTAGGCTTTGTCCTCATGACGGGTCATACTCACGCTCAAGACCTGGCTGCAGCACAATTCCTCGACTGGTGGTTGAAACCGTCGACCCAGGCATACTGGGGCGAGCACTCAGGCTATCCGCCTGTCACCACTACAGGGGAGGCCCAAATCCCTTCAAGCTTTTTGGCCAGCCATCCGGGCTTAACGGTGGCCAATCAGATCTTGACCTCACCCTACACAATCTCCCGACCTATACCGACAGCTTATAAAGAGGTGCAAGCTGTGCTGGATACCGCCTTCTTCAATGCTGTCACGGGTAGGCAATCCGTAGCCCAGGCCCTCGCTACCCTTCAAAAACAAGCCGACAGCTATTTATCTGGGCAGTCAGCTCTTTAGAATCCAGCATCATCTAAGTGACATGATGTTGGGCAGCTAACGTCCCACCATAATGCGGAACATCGGTTGAATAATACGACCAGGGCAGCCAGCGGTTTAGAGTTGTTCAATCTGTTCAATCTGTTCAATCTGTTCAATCCGCACACACGCTCTTGACCGCTGCTGTCTCCCAAGAAAGTACTCTGCGAAGTTGTTTACTGAGAAAATTCTTTCGCATACTCGAACACCAACCCCATAACGTAAAATGCAACAATTATCCCTAAGGAGTTGTAACCATGTTGATAGAAGACGCGATATTAGGACGACAAAGTATCAAGGTGTTTGACCCAAGGCCAGTCCCCACAGACTTAATTGAACGATGTTTAGCGCTCGCCGTTTGGGCACCCAATCATCATTTGACCGAGCCATGGCGTTTCACAGTGGTATCAGGTGCCGCGCGCACATCCCTTGCCAATGCCGTACATGACGATCTCACTCGCGGAACGTCGTCCCTTGATGCTCTAAACACTGAGGCAAAAGCATTGAAAGAACGACGGAAACTGCATAGCGCGCCGGTGTTGATTGCGGTGTATTCGACACTCGGTAGCAAGGCCCAGCAAACACAAGAAAACTACGCGGCGACAGCAGCCGCTATACAAAATCTGTTATTGGCTGCGCACGGGTTCGGACTCGGCGCAATTTGGCGCACCGGTTCCATTTATGATGGACCTGCCGTGCGCTCTTTTCTTCAAAGTCCCGAAGGCAGCGTGTTCGTCGGTACGGTATTCGTCGGATATTCTGCCCAACGCGCTATCCAACGTCACCGTTCTCCCATCGACCGCCACATTGTATGGCTGGGAGACGAAACTACAACACATCCCAAATCGCAATCGATGGGAGGTAAACCGCTCTAATGGCCCAGACTCCGTGGGAGCATCCGCAAGAATATCAAGACGAAACATGGCATAGCGCCCAAACCGCTACGGTGCGGCAATGGGTGTTCGGTATGAACGACGGTCTGGTGGCCACTGTGGGACTGGTCGCAGGCCTTACATTCGCCCATTCTTCTCAGGGCATTGTGTTAGGGGCTACGACAGCAGCCATTCTGGCTGCGATCGTTTCCATGGCTCTAGGTTCTTTTTTGGCAACGCATACGACCGTGCGCTATCAAACAGCCGAAATTGAACGAGAGAAAAGGGAAATACAGGAGTGTCCCGATGAAGAATTAGATGAAATGCGTCGAATTTACCTCCGGTATGGATTTTCTGCAGAAGAAACAGCGATGATCCTGTACCGTTTTGAAAAAGATCATTCCCTTTGGTTGCAAATGATGCTACGCGATGAACTTGGCATCATTCCAGAAACATTTGAGAATCCATGGCACAACGCCGGGTCAATGGCCCTCGCGGTATTAGTAGGATCACTTCCGCCGCTATTGCCCAACCTTTTGGTCTCGCTGCCGTTGCAAGCCTTTCCCTGGGTCATCGTTCTCTCAGCCTTAACCGCTTTTCTACTGGGAGCTGTAACCACCCGAGGCACGTCAGAGACATGGTGGCGCTCTGGGTTGTTATTCCTCGTTATTGCCAGCGCCGCTGCCGCTATCGGCATGGGAGCTGGCCAATTAATTACGCCGCTTTTAGGGCTGTGAACGTAATTCTATGCTGTCGAAATGGCAAAAAATCGACAAGGAGGCACAAGTCACCTGCATGGGAACATTGACGCATTCGTCATCGTCTTCTCATATCCTTCGACATGTTGACTCCATACGATTCTTGCGTATAATCTTACAAGAGACCTGCTCATATGGCACAGTTCTGACGCTCTGGGTGGGACGATTTCAACGAGTTCCCTGGTACATTACTCGCCATCACTGGGCAATCCCCTCTCTCAATGACTCCGCGACGGTCCCCGTGTCCTGCCTCACAGCGTCTAAGGACATTCGGTGGGCCAAACATCTAGGCACATCGCTCTCATTACCATGGACCGCCTTAAAACTAGCCATAGAAGTAGCACGCCACCCCTACCTATTGTTGACCCGGGAAGTCGTTAATCGTAGTCTGAAGCCAACCGAACAGTGGTCCCCTTCGGCGTGGCAGACGGCAGTTCATGACCTCCAAAAATCCCTTCCAGCGCATTTCCACCGAGTGCGAGGGCTGGGATATACTTTTCAAAGTTGTATGGCCCTTCCATCCTTGCCTATGACACCGATCCAACGATTCTCCGGAGCATCGCTTCCTCTGGGATGGGTGAAGCGCCCGAACGACCTGACTTGGACGGTCTTGCTTTCGGTCCACCATGCTCTGGATCTCATACCCACGGCCGAGGTGCTCATTTTCAACCTTATAGCATGGACAGATGATCGGGATTGGTTAGACGCCCTCCTCGAGCAAGCTTGGCTATCAACGGCCCACGTGTGGCTCTGGGACGAACGCAGATACGAATTAAGCCGAACGCAACACGATCTGTCGGCCGAATCAATTGAACAGTTACACTGCCTCGAAATCGATTGGATCCGCCACCAAATGTGGCATAGGGGACAACTCATAGGTCTGCCTTGGCGTGGAGTACAGCTTCTCGCCTAAACAGCTCGCCACAAGAGGCACTCATTAACACTGGAGGACTGTGACCGCTATGCCACGGAATTAGGATGGCCACAATGGAGTCATGATATATTACGTGTAATGGTGCACCGTATTCGTCAAAATATCGGATACTCGCATATTCAAACGGTTGCTGGTCATGGCTACCGCTTTGTCCCATGCTCCACGAGGAAATCTTAATTCTAGTGTGCTTTTGGCAATCCCCTTATCACACAATGCCTATAGATTCTACAACGGGAAATGCCTAGAGTGACGAGCTTTACCGTATGATGTCTTGTACGCAAAATCCCATTCGGCTTCCAGCAGATTGACCTTCTGCTATGACGAAGACCGAATGGGATAACTAAATCTTTGAAACGTCGCGGCCCAAAATACCTCACTCATCAGAACACGATATCTCAGGCCGCATGGTTTACGTACTCCACAACGACTCCTTACGCTTCGATGCTCTTGGTAATGGGGACCGTTTGGATCTTAACGGGAATCACCTTTTTGGGTTGCAAAGGAATCGTTACCGTCAGCAACCCATTGTGCAACTCCGCCGCAATCTGGTCAGCTTGAGCGCCCTCAGGTAATTCGACCCGGTACCGGAAAGGCAGTTGGCGAATTTCCCGCCGCAAGTACATGTCGGTGTCCTGCCCCTCTTTGGCATCTGCCAGCTGGTCTTCTGTGTATCCGGGAACCGCTAAATCCACTTCAAACGCATTGTCTTTACGCACAATATTGGTTAGCGGTACAAACCCTACTCCGTTCACGCCATACCATTCCTCAAACCGCATCGCAATCACCTCGTATTTGTGACTTTGTCTTTCTTTGTCTTTATAATATCACGCTTTCCTTCGATGTCAACATTTCCCGTAAAAATTTTTTCGGAGATTTTATTCAATGTCGAGGGGAATACGCCACGCCTTGCGGAACGTGAGACCTGCTTCAAGAACCGGTGAGTCCAATCCCTTCGTGGTATAATTCGCCGAGGTGGTATTAACGTGAAGACAATACGTTTACGCGGTCATCATATTTTATGCTTGCTGGGGTACCGCGGCATGGGATATTCAGAAGAATACATTGTCAATATGACAGCCATTCATCAGACCTTGCGCAACGAGCCGCAGACTCGAATCATATTGATAACAGGCCCTGACGACTTATGCGATAAATTCCCGACAACTCAACCTTATCATTGTGAAGATGCCGAAATCTTTTGGCGCGATCAACGCGTCTTAGACCAGTTATCGCTGTCATTAACCAAAGAAACAACGTGGGACGCTATTGTCGACCGCATCAGGCAGCATATGGTTTCCGGTGATATCGACACGCTCTGTGCTACGTGCTCGTGGCGACCTTACGGTGTCTGCGCTCAAGGTCTTGATGACATCAAACAGGGTAAGGGATTGTTTCCAATCCCTTAACGCCTGCACGCCCCAGATATTTCTGTCATGATGCATCTTGGGACGGGGGAATAATGACAACAGGTAAGGATGCATGCGTCGCCAGCCACCGCGGAAAACTGCCAAAGAGTCCTTCAATCCATGCTGAGCCATGGTGACGGCCTGCGACCACCGCTTGGGCCTTGGCTTTGATAGCCGCTTCTAAGAACGCTTGGGCAGCATGCATTTCCCCATCTTGAATCGTTACGACTTGCCACTGAGCCGTAATGCCCGTCTTCTTCACCATGGCCATCGCCTGTTCGCGCACCTTTTCGGCATTGGCATCCCATTCCTCGAGCAGTGTTTCGAGACTCGCCATGGACGATCCTCCGTAGGTGGTCGGAGCAATGGGCTGAACAAAGGCCACAATGTCTTTAACGTCAACGATCAACACTTCACCCTGGTCTCCGAGCCATTCCAAGGCGGCTTCTAAGGCGCGCCAACTGGCATGCGATCCATCGACGGCTACTGCCACTTTCGTTAGCATGTTCATTTCTCCTCTGCAAAATCTCGCGTATTGCCCTGATTATGCCATACATTTCCACAGATGCCTAAAGGCTTACAGGACAAGACACGCGCTTTTTGTCTTGTCCTAAACGAAAATTAATGAAACACCGCGATAGTAAAAAAAATGAGGGTAATGGCTGCCAACCCCAAATGGGTGATCACCAAGCCCAACGGATAATTCCGTTTCGGCAGGAGATAGGCAAAGAACAATGTACCTCCTCCCACAACCGTGAGCAAAAACAACATATACGTCCATTGCAACAAGGTCATTTGGTCGCCCCCTGACTAGGTGCAACCGACCCCGAATTCGTGAAAGTCAGACCATGCCGGTGCAAAGTCAACCATAAGGTGCTATGAGCGCCTCGGCCAATTACCGGATGCGGATAATGCTGCCTAAGACTCGGCGCCATGGCTGACGAAAACAAAATAAACGTCATGACCGTCAAAAATAAGTGGACGGCCAAAAAACGCGGCGGCAACTTGCGCCGGCGCAAATCATACCGCAGAAAAAATATGACGCCTAAAACAAATGTCAGAAGGTACGTAAGATACGCCCATATGACCACATGCATCCTTTATCACCTTCCTTGAGCCAAAACGGCTACACCTACCATGACTCCTCGCGACAGAGTTTGCGAGAAAACGACACCATGGACCTGCCTCATTGTAACGCACTCAGTAGGACTATGATGCACGCAAATCACCATACGACGTTCGAAATCATGGCATAGAAAATTAGCTGGCACCGCAATGCCAGCTCGCACCTTCCCTCTTATTATGGTTAAAAAGCCTTATGCTCGGCACGAGCTGCCGTCGACAGGGTGTTTTGCTTAGCGCAGGCAGGACACAAGCCGCGCAACGTCACGTCGACGGTTTCAATGACAAACCCCGGCGCATCAAACGTCAAAGCCTCCACATTATTCGGTTGCACGTCAAACCAGCCATGGCATGCGACGCAATAAAAATGCTGATGCGGCTTTAAACGCAAGCCATATAAGGCATAACCCTGGGGTGTCGGCAAAAGCTCCACGATGTTGACCGCGGTTAAATCCTGTAGGGTCTTGTACATCGTCCCTTTTGCCAACTCAGGCAATAACGGCAATAACGCATCACGCACTTGGTCGGCCGTGAAATGACTGCCTTCGTGGTCCAGCAAATATTGTAGGACCATGCGCCGTTGCGCTGTCACGCGTAGCCCTTTTTCGCGTAAAAGCGATTCCGCTGATACCCCGCGCTGATTCATGACCTCTCTCCTTGCTCTTTATCCTAGGTCTCCCTCTTATCTATTATACGGTCTCACCAAGAAAATACAAACCGCTGGAAATTGGTAGCCGTCCTAGAAAATAGTCCTTATGGCCCTGGTCACCTGTCTTGGGAATGGGTACCCTAAACACAGACTCTGACATTAGGGGAGGTTGAGTATGACTCCACGACCAATTATGATCGCGATGACCACAGCAATGGCTCTGGGACTTGCCGGATGTGGACTCAATACCGCTAGTCCATCCAAAGCACCGACGGTGATTGCCCGGACGATGGTCATTTACACGGGCCAGGAAATTCACAAACCAGGCTGGCCCCAATACCGTCCCGCTTTTTGGTCCGCGCCAGCCGGCAGCACCGTACAGCTCACCATTATCTCGCACGATTCCGGTACGGCTCCCTTGACGATGCTGCAAGATGACAAAGTCCGCGGGACGATTGGCGATACGGAGATGATTGACGGAAAAGCCGAGCGCTCCGTCAACAACCAAAACATCGCCCATACCTTTACCATTCCTGCGATTGGCTTAAACTTGCCCATACCCGCAGCACCCGCAGGCCACACAGTCACCGTCACCGCCAAAATTCGGATGCCTCAAGCAGGCCGTTACGGCTGGCAATGCATGGCCCCTTGCGGCACCTCTCCCATGGGCATGGGCGGTCCCATGGTCACTCCAGGGTATATGCAAGGCACTATTACTGTCACTCCAGCGTCTTAAGGACCGCGCCAACAGACGTGACGCCTTGGAGATAAGGCAGGTCACGGTCTCTAAGCTCAATATCAAGAGGCGAGACCATGACCTGATTAACCCAATGCACCTGGCCACCATGACGATACCCCACAAAAGCATGCAGGGCATAAGGACGACCACGGTACATACCTAAGTAAACCATCACGTGCCCTGGCATAAAGAGCACATCGCCCGCTAACGCTCCTTCTAATGCGATCCGGCGCTCATCATATGAGCCCGATAACCGCTGACGCCAAGACACCGCTTGTTCTTGGGCACTGCTATTGCGCGGCATATGAATGCCTAGGGTTTGAAAAACATCGCGAACAAAACTCGAGCAATCATGCCGGTCAAAGCTATCGCCCCAGCCATACCGCTCGCCTAATAAGCTGAAAGCGACACGTAGGAGGTTGGCACGCGTCGCCGGCAAAAACCCCTGGTGCACACCCGGCCCTTTTACCATAAGCGCCGGACGAACGCTCAAGGATCCATCAGCCGCACGCTGTGGCCACCACACCGCCACATGAACCAGCGATGCTTGATGGCCCACTGAGAACGTCGTGGCCTCTGGCAACATGGTGCCTACACTGACCACGTGGGGCTCCTCATCGCTCCCCGGCTCCGGTTCCACCACCTGCCTGGGGTGGGTAATGACAACAAGATGGGAACGATCCGCAAAACGCGTAAACGTCAGCGCGTCACACCAGGCCACATCGTCTTGGCGAACCCATCCCTGATAAATGGGTGACTGCACCAAAAACCATTGGCCATCTGCGCTTTGTCCTAAAATCAAAAGCGGTTCAAAAACCCCAACGCGTGTCTGTTGCAACTGATCAAATTCCTGGTCCTTTGGCGTGCGAAAGACGGGGTCTAAGGTAGGCCATGACCGTAGTGCCGCCCGCGTCACAGAAAATCCCCATCGCTCAGGAAATGGTTCCAGAATGGCATTCTTTTGCACCTGCCCTTGCCACGCCGCTGTCACGGGTTGCCCATGACGGTCATAGCCCTGGGGCACTGCACCCGCAGGGAGAATTAACGCCGCTTGGTCCCCTCCTTGACGAAGTGTTTGGATTGCCTCTTGAAAGGGGAGATGAGGAGGCTTGAGCGCCTGGTTAATAGCCTGTGGATTATAAACACGGTGTGCCGCCTCTTCCCCCATGCGAGCGATCCAGAATTCTGGAGACAGCATGGCCTCTTCGACGTGCAAAATCATACCAGCCCCTCTTCCTGGCCTTGCCATGTGAGCGCCAAACCCGGCTTGTCTGGAAACACAATGGCCCCATGTTCATAGCGAATGCCCCCTTGCGCTTTCGCCTCGTGTAAAAAGTAGCCGGCATCCAAATCAACATAGTGACATTGGTAGGCTTGGGCCAGCGCGGCGGCCGCACTGACCGATGCCGGACCTTCCATCATGCTGCCCACCATCAAGTGCAATCCGGCTGCTTGAGCCCACGCTAACAAGAGCGCCCCTCGGGTCAATCCTCCTGCCTTCATTAATTTGACATTGAGAATATCGGCTGCACGCAAATCCAACAGCCGTTGCAAATCAAGAGGCCCATACACCGCTTCATCCGCACAAATCGGCAACGCGCTGCGGCTTCGTACCTCGGCCATCCCCCGCATGTCGTTAGCCGGGAGTGGCTGTTCAATAAATTCCACCCCATAGGGACCAAGCGCTTCGGCTTGGTCCAACGTTTCTCGGACGGACCACGCTTGATTGGGGTCTACCCACAGACGCACATGGCCGCCCACGGCCTCCCGAATTCGGCGCACGCGCACCGCATCGTCTCCGTCGCGGCCACCCACTTTAATTTTTAGCTGCGAAAATCCTTGAGCCACAAGCGACAAAGCTTGACGCTCCATGGTCTCACTCGTGTCCAAACTGACAGTCGCATCCGTCAACACCGTGGTGCCCTTCCCCCCCAGTTGGCGCACCAACGGCATGTCATCAAAGCGGGCATACAAATCATGTAACGCAATATCCACCGCCGCTTTTGCCGACGTATTGTGTTGCAGCGCATCTTGAACCGCTTGATACGTCGCGTTGCGGTCATCGAGATCGCGCCCATAGAGCGCAGGCAATAGATATTCCCGAATCGCAGCCACGATGCCCGCCGTCGTCTCACCCGTAATCGCCGCCGTAGGAGACGCTGACCCCAGCCCTTGGTGGCCGGAATCGGCTAGCAAGGTGACACGGACATCGTCTACCGCTGTCACTTCCCGTAAACTTGTACGGAATGGGGTCACAAGCGGCAAACGAGCAACATGGACCATCCCTTCTATCAATCGCACCCCAGACCCCTCCTCTTCACCTGTGACGGCCAAGCTTGTTACCAAAAAGATTCGCTTTGGCAGGTGAAAGTTCCTGTCTTTGGGGTGGGATTTTTCTTTCAATCACAGAGATAGCATCTTGGCAATGTCCGGCAGAGCCTCAATCGCCGCATGGCGCCCTAAGGCGATAAGGCGATGATAGTCGTGAAAAGCCCAAAATGGCGTCCCTTCAGTCGGTGGACTTATCACGACTGAGAGGTAGTGTTGATTCTGCACATCGGACAATTCTTGGGTCACAAAAGCCTCCGACCGCGCTAAAATGTCGGCAATCCCCAAATCGGCGCCGTTGACCGGTTTCGTGGGCGCGACATTGACCCCAATAACCGGCCCTGGGCAAAGTTGAAAAGCCCAATTAATCGGCAACGTGTCGGAAATCCCGCCATCGACATACAAGGCCGCCTTGTGGCGCACCGCATCAAATAACGCAGGAATCGCCATCGTCGCCCCTAAAGCCCAACGCAGGTAAGCTTGTTGGATAATTTCCCAGCCCGGCCCTGGGGGCTTAACCCCCAAAACGGGCGTAAAGGCCGCGGGCTGCATTTGCGCAATATTCGTCGCAATCACCGCACAGGGCATCGCCCAATCCGCAATGGTTTGCACAGTGGGAGATAGCGCAATGAGACTCTCCAAGAACTTTTGCGGATTAATGATCCCGGTAGCGGGCTGATGTACCCCCGGCCAAATTTCTTTAACAAATCCCTCCGTATTCAGCTCGAAATAGTCCTCCGGGTGTTCGGTTACGGCTTGGCCCCACGCGACCATATCCTCCACCCCTACCCCTGACGCGACCATCGATGCCACCAATCCTCCGGCCGATGTTCCTGCCACTGCCGACGGCCACAAACCGTTTTCCTCCAAGACTTGCAGCACGCCTAAATGCGCGGCTCCCAGCAAACCTCCCCCAGACAATGCGAGTGCAAACATAATACGATTGCCCCCCTTCAGTGGTCCTTTTACACCATATTCCAAAGGTCCCATGTTTCTTCGGGAAGGCAATAACTGGGGCAAAGAAAAGTTGAAAATCAACCGAAAATCTTAAGACGGATCCCTGGCATCTTCTCGTGCCCATCCATCGCTCTCACTGGCCACCTGTTGCGCCGGATCCGATGAGGGAATGCGCCACGGCCAATACGACGCCCGCCCCAATAAAACGATGGTGCTCGGTACTAACAACGAACGGACAATCCATGTATCCACCAACACCGCAAAGCTCAATCCAAGCGCTAAGGTCTTCATCACCTGCAGCGGGCTGACCATCAAAGATAAGAACACCACTACCATAATCATGCCTGCCCCCGTAATCATCGAGCCGGTGGTCGACACCCCCGAATACACCGCCCGGGATACGGGCGCCCCCGTTCGCAGCGGCTCTTGAATTCGGTGCAATAAAATCACTTCATAGTCCATGGATAAGCCAAAAAGCAACACAAAGATCAACGGCGTAATCGAACTATCTAAGGGTTGGGCTTGGAAGCCCCACAGACCGCGCTGAACGACCAGCACCAACAGTCCGGCTGTCGCCAGCGCAACCAACGCATCAAATACTACGCCTAATACGGCCTGCATAATGGACCCCGTCGCAATGGACAGCACAATCAAGGCAACAATCAGGGCCGCGCCAATAATCCACGGAAGTCGGTGCGCCGTCAGCGTATTAAAACTGCGCAAAATCGGCACCTGCCCCCCCACCGCAGCGCGGGTACCCCGCGGCAGCCACCGCGGCAACTGATGGTCAATGCGAGCCGCCAAATGGGCGGTCGCTGGATTATCTGGTCCGGTCGTGGCTACCACGTAAACGACCACGGTGCGGGGAATAACATGGGGATTGATAAAATTGGACAAGGCCGTTTTCAAAGCGGCAGGCTCTGGCAGTTTATGTCCCACCATCGCAGCTAAACCCCCTGGGGGCACGCCCAAGTCCCTGGGAGAGGAAACTTTCTTGACCCCCGAAAGATTTTGCAAATGGGCCGTGACGTCATTCACAGCGCTCCACGTTTGTGCCTGACTAAGCGGCGTGGCAAAGCGCATCACCACCCCTAATGGGGCAATACTGCCTGGCCCTTGAATTTTCTGCTCGAGGATGACGGCTTGCCGAATCGGACTATTTAAGGGCAACATACTGGCCAAATTAGCCGGAGTCCGCATTTGCATGCGCGGCCCCAATAACGCCAGGGGCACTAACAGCAATACGCTTAGGATCAAGCCCCACCACGGCTTATCGACGGATAACCGGCCGACAAACCGCCAGAATCCCCAATTGGGCACCCGCTTCAGTCCACCCCAACGCAAGTGTTTGCCCATGACCGCCATAACCGCTGGCAACAGCGAATGGGTAGCCAACAGCACAGAAGCAATGGCGACAGCGCCTCCCAAAGCCAGACCTTGCCAATACGCATTGCCTCCCAACAGCAATGTCGCCACCGCCAACGCTACCGCGATTCCGGAATAGAGCACAGAGCGCCCCGCATGACGCATGCTTTCCACAACGGCCTCTTCAACCCCGTGACCGCGGTCTAACGCTTGGCGAAAACGCGTGCTAATAAAGAGCGCATAATCAATGCCGACCCCTAAGGCTAAAAAGGACACAATGTCTGTCAAAAAGACGGACAATTGAATGTGTGTTTCCACGAGAGTAATCACCGAAAGCGCAATTTCCGACCCCGCCACCGCAATGATGAGCGGCAAAGCAATCGCCGCCACCGATCCGAACACGGCAAACAAGAGCACGGCTAAAAAGGGGATGGCGAGTACGCCGCTTAACGCCAAGGTTTTCGCGCTATCATGGGCCACGGTTTTCCCCACAGAGCCTTGGGTCACATCTTGCCACTGTCCATGGTGGGCCGTAATCACGGTTTCAAAATGGCGTGACATCGACACCGACGTCTGGGGAGAAGGCACATACAGCACCCCGCCCCCGTGCAGGGGATGCAAAGTTTGACGACCAATATGCGCATCTTGGGCAATCGCGATCACGCGGCCTTGAGATAATCCCTGAATCAAAAGGGGGTCAGGGGCAGGCGGAGGATTCAGCCGGGAGAGTTGATCCGTCGCCCACCTCGCCTCACTCCGAGGATTATCAAATCCATTGGCCGTGAGATGGCGGGTGACTTGCATCGCTAAGGGGATAGTCGCAACGATTAATAGCACCCACACCATAATTACCAGCCATCTAGACCGTACTGTAAACCGCGTCCACCCCGCATTGTGGCACTCGTAGGAAAACCCGCACCATCTTTTGACATGCCGGCTATTATGCCGAACGGTGAAACCGAGCAAGTACGCCTTGAACAGTACCGCGGTAAGTGGGTTGTCCTATTCTTCTATCCCCACGACTTCACCTTTGTCTGCCCGACCGAAATCACTGCCTTATCCACCGCCTATGACCGCTTTGCGAATCTGGGCGCAGAAATCATCGGTGTCTCCACAGACAGTCCGCATGTACATAAGGCATGGATTCAGCAAAGCCCAGACAAAGGCGGCATTGGACCCATCAACTACCCGTTAGCCAGTGACTGGACTCATGACGTCTCACGGCGTTACATGGTCTATGTTCCTGAAGAAGGTGCAGCGTACCGCGGTCTTTTCATCATCAATCCAGACGGCGTCGTAGAATATGAAGTGGTGCACAACCTCAACGTCGGCCGTTCCGTAGATGAAACCTTGCGTGTTTTGCAAGCCATTCAAGCGGGTGGTTTGTGTCCTGTGGACTGGACCCCTGGCAAGCCCTTGCTGAAAGTCTAAGGACCCCTTTTTGGCGTCACCAGCCGCCCTCTTACGGGGCGGCTTTATTATGTTGGACAAAATGCGACCTTAGGTATTGGACTTGTTGCATTGACAGCGGCTTTTGCCACCTCTGCCTGCCCTCTCGTTCCCACCCAAGACTACAAGGGCACAGCACATAAGCAAAGACCACTAAGCGCAGGGGGCCGAAGTCTCCCCTGCGCCTCTAGCAAGGTTAAGACGTGCCTTTAAGCGCTATCTCCCACACTGCCTTTAGCCGTTACATCGGGATTCGCCTGCGGAGCCATCCGCGAGGCGATTCCCCACGGCAAAAACAACACTAAACACACCACGACAACAATGACGCTGCCTATATCAATATTAAACCACTTCAGGGCTCCGACGCTGCCAATATAGGTCATGAGCGTCAAAAACAGCACATAGGCGATATACCAGATGGCATTAACAAATCCCCCTTTGACCTTGTACATGAGGCCAAAGACAACAGAGGCCAATGCCAGCAAGACAGTGGCATAGGGGACTGAAGGCCACCCACTCCAATAGACAATGAGTGACGCGGACGCAAACGCCAACACTGCGACGAGTGAACCATTTTTCAACTTGCCGGCATGACCTTCCTTGCGCAAGGCCAACATCACCACAGGATTGACTGCAAAGCCCAAATAGCCCGCCACGACGGCATCGGTAATCAAACTGTAAATCGATGGCAAGGGTGCCGCAATATACGCCACAACCGCTCCGATGACCGTAAAGACAAGCAAGGCCCATACAGGAATCGCATAGCGATCGCTTAATTCTTGCATTTTGGCGCTTACCAAACCGGAACGGCCCATGGCCAAAAGGATACGACTCCCTGCCCCTTGATAAATGTAGCCGGTCACAAACGGACCAATGACGGCGATGATGACAGTCAGGAATATCAGCCACCCAACATGCGCACCCTGGGCTATTGTCAAAAAGGGATTGCCCGCAATAGACGCAATGGCGCTCCACGTCCCAGGATGAATCTTGAGCTGGGACCAATCCAGGGCCGTAAGAAAACCCAAACTCAACAAGACATAGATAATGGTTTGACCAAGAACTGACCATAATATCGCATGACCTAAGAGCCTTGGCTGTTTAACCTCTTCGGCATAGTCGGGAATTACCCGTATGCCGCCAAAAGCAAACATCCCAAGTGGTATGGCCGCAAACACGCCCCCCATCCCGAAAGGCATGAAGCCACCATACGCCGTGAAATTCTGACTATGCGCGAAGGATAGAAAGCCAATTCCGACCACGACATAGAGCAATAGCTTGGCGATGCCAAAAACATTGGTCGAATTGGCAAACATGCGAACGCCATAATAATTGAACGGCAGAAATAAGAGCATCAACACGACCCCAAGTACGGCTCCAGCCGTCGTGGGATTGCCTAACGCATTAATAAAATGCGGGTAAAAATAGTTCAGCCCTTCTACAGTCGCCAATGCTTCAACCGGCGGAATAAAGAGATACCAAATCAGGTCAGCGAACGCATTAATCATATTGGTCGTTTTACCATAGCTGTACAGACTGTACCGTGAGGGTCCGCCCGCTTCGGGATATAAATAACTCAAATCGACATAGGTCAACCCCACGAAAAGATACATCACAGCCCCAATCAACCACGCTAAAACCACGCCGGGTCCCGCCACCGCAGCCATCCCCGCTGAGCTGAAAAGAACACCGGTTCCGACTGCTCCTGCGACCCCAATGACGATTAGGTCGAACAATGTAAGATGCTTTTTTAAGCTGTTCAGCACTGTCACGTCCTTTCGCCCGAAATGTTCTGCCGAGCCCTGTGAAGCCAATCCGTTTAGGCTAGCCGTCTAAAACACTTCCATTGGTGCAGCCAGCCAGTCTTTCTTATTGTTCTCAGCCATTGACTCCACGCTTTAATTGTATAGAATTATCTGGCTATACAATAGGGATGGCGCACAACTTCTGACTATCACTGCATTTCGAGGTATTGATTTGATATAATATATCTATCAATACTCGTAGATGATTCACCTCATCACAATGCGGCGGCAACGCGCTGAGGAAGCAGGCAGAGGTATGGAGAACAAAGCATTTGAAACCAAAAAGGACTATATCTTAAGAAGGCTGCGAGAAAAAATTCTCGCAGGCGAGTATGCTCCTGGCGACCGACTGAAAACACGCCAACTGGCCGAAGAGTTCGGAACCAGCGAAATCCCTGTACGGGAGGCCATTAACCAATTAGCCTCAACCGGTTTGGTGTCCATTACGCCTCATGTGGGAGCCACGGCAAGTTTAATCTCTTCACGGGATTTGGAAGAAATTTTTCAGATCCGGACTGCGTTGGAAAGCTTAGCCATTCGTCTCGCTACGCCCGCGTTAACCGATCAGGATTTGGACGAACTCGACCGCATGGCGCACGAACTGGAGGAGGCTGTTGCCCAGAACGCGCCGCCTGAACAATTAAACGCGTTGAATCGGCGGCTCCATATGGCCATCTATCAGCACTCCGGCAATCGCAGACTTATCCAAGGCATCGAAGAGCTGTGGAACCATGCGGGCCGCTATCCCGGTCCTCTAACGGGTAGCGACGACAGCACACGCTACAACCCGGCAGGTCTAAGGCATGCACCGTATAGCGATCTTGAAGGAGCCGAAACGGCCAGACCGACTCGGCCGTCCATCCCATTCCCGGAAGAAAAATGACGGGGCTACCCACTCCGGCGACCTTAGCAAAGACCTTAATGCGCATCCCTCTTTTCTCTCACCCATCTTCCCATGACTAAACGGCCCAGCGCCCACGCCTATTTGCCACACCTCGTATCATCCTAATAGATATTTCTTGCGGACGCATAGAGCAAATTACACCAACCCCGGACTCTATGGAATGTATAGCACACGCGGTGGCCAGTTAACCGAATCCCCCTTTTAACAAACCAGCCATTCACTTTCCTATAACCAAAAAATAACTCCCTTTCCGTATTCGAAAAAGGGAGTTTAGTGCGTATATGGTTTAAGGTTACTCGTCTTCACTTTGGGCAAAAGCATAGCCATAACGTCCTTTTACACACAACATGCCATGCGTCACAGGATGATCTGCAGGCGATGTGACTTTGACAATTTGGTTGTCTAGGACATGTAACTGCAGATCGCAGCCCACGCCACAATAGGAGCAAACCGTTTCGGTCGTGGTGATCTGGCTTTCATCCCACTGCCCCTCCTGCCGCAATTCGTATTCCTTTTTGCCAATCAATGCTCCTGTAGGACAGACTGCCACACAATTTCCACAAAAGACACAATCTGACTCCGGCAGTTCGCGCCCGAAGCCCGCATCAATATGAGCATCAAACCCTCGCCCCGCCACCGCAATCGCAAATGTATTCTGCGCGTCGTCGCCACACGCTTCAACACAACGGTAGCACAAAATGCACTTGGACAAGTCCCGCACATATAAATTGTTGTCATCGCGCATCGGCTGCGCCCACGTGGCCCCCCCTGCAAAGCGATTGGGATCCGCTCCCGATATTTGGGCCAATTCCTGAAGACTCGGCGCCAATGTCGCATCCGATGTAGATAACAGCAATTCCGCGACTACCTGGCGCGCATTCTGAACACGCTCGCTCGCTGTCAACACTTCCATCCCATCTTCTGCGACACGCGAACATGATGCCACGAGCGTACGCGACCCTTTCAGTTCAACAACACACGCTCGGCAAGCATTAGCCGGCGTCAAGTTTTCATGCCAACAAAGCGTGGGCACCGGATGCTGCGCCTGTTCGCATGCGGCCCGCAAGGTCGTGCCAGGCGCTACCGTTACGACTTGGCCGTCAATGGTCAGTGATATGGATTTCTCCATCATAGCCTCCTCCTTCTTCGCCTCAGGCATGAGGCCTCAGTTGCGGCCGTTCGATGAATGACAGGAGAGCTAAGGGCGCTGTCTGGCCTAAGCCACAAATCGAGGCATCGCGCATCGCCTGTGCTAACGCCCGCACATCGTGTACGCGACTTTCCCACTGCTTGGCTTCCACGATCTCTAAGAGGCGGCGGGTGCCAATACGGCACGGCACACACTGGCCACAAGATTCCTCTGCGAAGAAGCGGGCAAGCCTTGCGACCACCCAGCCCAAATCCACGGTATCGTCAAAGAACATCATTGCGCCTGAGCCAATGCTGGCTCCTAGCGCTTGCAGCGACTCATAGTCCAAATGGTGGTTCATGACCTCCTCCGGTGTCAAAAAGGTGCCAGCCGCTCCGCCAAGTAACACCGCTCCCAAGCGGCCGCTCCCTGCCACCTGTCCACCCAAGTCCGGATCGCTCACAATATCGGCCAACGGCACACCAAACGGCACTTCATAAACACCAGCACGGCGAATGTGTCCGCTTAAGGCCACTAATTTGGTGCCCGGCGTCTTTGGGGTCCCGTACTGCGTAAACCACGACACATCATGAGCGAATAACACGGCAACATTGGCCAACGTTTCCACATTTTGAATGAGGGTCGGTGAGCTCCATAGCCCTTTCACCGTCGGAAAGGGTGGTTTGACCCGCGGTTCGGGCCGCTTTCCTTCAATGCTATTAAACAAAGCCGTTTCTTCGCCGGCAATATACGCCCCCGCTCCCCGCCGGATTTCAACATCCACCCCGCGCAGCCAATCACCCTGGCGTAAGGTTTCCAAGGCATTGGCTAAAGCCTGCTCGACCTCCCGGTATTCGCCGCGGATATAACAAAAGGCTTTTCGAGCCCCGACGGCATACGCCGCAATGAGAAGCCCCGTCAATGCGCCTAAGGGATCTTGCTCTAACAAGACCCGGTCTTTGAACGTCCCGAGTTCGCTTTCATCCGCATTCATCACCACATACTTTATCTCTCCAGGCGCTTGACGCACACTCGTCCATTTGATCCCGGTGGGGAAGGCAGCACCCCCGCGCCCCTTAATCCCACTGGCCGTGACCCATTCAATCACCGTTTCCGGGCTCATCGCCCAAATCGTGGCCAACGCCTGATCAAAACCCCGTTCACGCATCCGCTCAGCACTTTGTCATAGACATTGGACTGCACCCCCGTGTTATAAAAGGCCAGCCGACGCCCCGTGGTGAGCTGAAACGGATACTCCGGTGTCGGCATCTCCACAGGAGGCGCCCACTGCACTGGCATAAAGGGAGCTTTTACCGCCACCTCCGGCGCCCACAAGCGTTCATGTAAAACTTTACTGCCCGGATGGTCCAGCTCCGGTACAGGCCACTGCAAGCCGTGCGCTTCCTCTAATCGTGCATACGTCATGCCCCGGAAATTCACCGTCAGTTGCCGCATCTCGTCAAATACCCCTTCGGCATCGAGATAAGGCCACGGATAACCCATCGCCCGCGCCAGTGACGTCACAATCCACAAGTCGTCTTGGGCCTGGCCCGGAGCTCTGCGGGCCGCGCGAACACGCTGCACTCTTCGTTCACTATTGGTATACGTTCCGTCGCTTTCCGCAAACGACACCCGAGCGGGGAAGACCACATCGGCTATTTCCGCCGTAGCGGTTAAAAAGATGTCTTGAACCACCAATGCACCCAGTTGGCCAAACAGCGCCCGCATGTAGCCACTGTCCGCTTCAGACTGGATCGGATTCTCTCCGATGACGTAAAGTCCACGCAGTGTTCCCTGCTCAATGGCGTCAAACATCTGCGTTTGATTCCAACCAGGCTCAGGTGCTAGCGGAACCCCCCAGGCCTTTTCAAATTTTTCTCGCACGGCCGGATCGGTGACATCTTGAAACCCTGGCAAGCGGTTGGGCAACGCCCCCATATCTCCGCCACCTTGCACGTTATTTTGCCCGCGCAAGGGATTAAGACCGGCGCCGGGGCGACCCACATTGCCACAGAGCAGCGCTAAATTGATTAAGGCGTATACGTTGTCGACGGCATTATGATGTTCGGTAATCCCCAAAGTCCAACCAATCATCGCTGTCGGAGCTGCCGCGTAACGCCGCGCCAAGGCTTCAATGCGTTCGGGCGCAATCCCCGTAATGACAGCAGCCCGCTTAGGTGTCCAATCTGCCACACTGTCGCGAAAGGCATCAAAACCTACGGTTGCGCGCGCCACAAAGTCTTCCCGGTACAAATGCTCACGAATAATCACATGCGCCATGGCATTCAATAACGCAATATCCGATCCGATAGCAATTTGAAGATGCTCATGAGCGCGTTTAGCGGTCACCGTCTTGCGAGGATCTACGACGACCAACTCCGCTCCATTGTGCACCCCTTTCATAATGTGGTGGAAAATAATCGGATGCGCTTCAGCGGCATTGGACCCCACCAACAAAATAAAAGACGTGTGATGAAAATCTTCATAGGAACTCGTACCTGCTCCACTCCCGAATACCGTCGTGAGACCCACGACAGAAGGAGCGTGTCACGTCCGGTTGCACGAATCGATATTATGGGTTCCAAAAACAACACGAGAAAACTTCGAAGCTAAATAGTTGAGCTCGTTTGTCGACTTGGAACAACTGAAAACACCCAAGCCATTAGGGCCGTACCGCGTTTTGACATCCTGAAAGAGCTGGGCTGCCCGCGTTAAGGCCTCTTCCCATGTCGCTTCCCGCAGCTGCCCATTCTCGCGGATGAGAGGTTTGGTAAGCCGGGTGTGTTCAAACTTCCGGATGACCGTAGCCATGTGAACCCTCCTCTTGGAACTCATTCGTCATGCGTCTGCCTTATTCTACGCCAGAACCTTGTTATGGTACAGATCGAGCACCCCCTATTATCGTTATTTACGGAATATTACGAATTATGATGGCGACAGTCCCCCCTGTCCTTGTGCCACGCGGCGCCGTAACGCTTGAAGTTCTTGAAATTGCCGCGTGACATCGCGCAACACGGCGGCGATTCCCGTCAACACGTGGTCTTCATTATAAAACGGGACTACCGTAAATTCCACCGAGATTCGGACCCCGTCTTTGCGCATCGCCGGTACCGCCAGTACGGCTCCATCTGGATAGCGCCGTTCTCCCGTCTGCACCATGTGGTCAAAGCCTTCCCAATGGCGAGCCCGCAATTTTTCCGGAATAATCAGATCGAGAGACGCCCCCACTGCCTCCTCCGCGCTAAAGCCGAAGATGTGCTGGGCTCCTCCATTCCACACCCGAATCGTTCCTTGCCCATCGGTGAAGATAACGGCATCGGCCATCGCCGTGACGAGGCCCACACAAAATTGGGCGAAATCAAATTCCATGGGTCCCTCCTCTTAGGTCTAAGCCAACCCACTTTTCGGATTCAGATTTTGAATATGGCCGCTCTCCGTCCCCGCCAACGGATCAATCACACAATTGATGAGTGCAGGACGCCTGGCTGCCAACGCTTCTTGGAGAGCTTGCATCAATGCCTGTGGATCTTCGACATGGTAGCCCTGGCCGCCAAACGCTTCAATCAACCGGTCATAGCGTGCCCCCGCCACAAATCCCGTCGGAGAGGGCGGCCCATTGCCCACATCGCCACGGTAAATTCCCCCATTATTCATCACGAGCACCACTACCGGCAGACGGTAGCGGCAAATCGTTTCTAACTCCATCCCGCTAAAACCAAAGGCGCTATCGCCTTCAATGGCTAACACTATGCCCCCGCGCGCCGTAGCCGCCCCTACAGCATAGCCCACGCGAAACGAAGCCTTGGCAAAAGGTTTTGCCGCGGTCATTTGGTCCAGTTCTTCATAGTCGCCTTGCTCCAAATCTACAATGGCACGGTCGCTGGATCCGCTAAGAAGAATCATAGGAAAACAGTTGGTGGTGGCATTCGCCAAAGCCACCAGCCCATTCAGAAAACCAGGCCCTGAAACCGTCAAGCACACCCCAGGCTGTTGAGTCAAATATCCCGCAATGGCCGCCGCATGGCCGGCACTTTGTTCATGGCGAAAACCAAAATAGTGTAGACCTTCTTGCTGCGCGAGGCGGGCCAAATCGGTAATGGGAATCCCCGCAACTCCATAAATCGTCTCAATCCCATTAAGCCTCAGAGCTTCTATCACTAAATGAAAGCCGTCGGTCATTGCTCCACTCATCATAATCCCCCTTCTGCTGCGACTCTTCCGGGGCTCGGTCAAACGACCCGCGCCGCGCGCAATTTCGCAATCTCATCCGCCGAATAACCCAACTCCGTCAGCACTTCGTCGGTATGCTCACCCAACAACGGCGACTCTAAAATGGTGGGTTTGAATCCGGAAAACTTGATGGGACTGCCCACGGTGAGATAGGGCCCACGCACTTTATGCTGAACTTCCACCACCGTGCCACTCTCGCGCAGGGCTGGATCATAAGCAATTTCCTTCATCGTCAGGACGGGTGCACAAGGGATGTCAAACTTACGGAGAATATCGACCGCTTCGAATTTTGTCTTATCCGCGAGCCATTTTTCAATGTCGGCGAAAATCTCAAAAATATGGGATTGGCGGGCTCGAGGCGTGGCATAATCCGGATCATCAATCCATTCAGGCTTGCCTATCGCCTTGCACGTCGCCGCCCACGCTTGCTCTTGAATCGTAAAATAAATATAGGCGTTGTCATCCGTCTCCCAACCCTTGCATTTTAGCACCCATCCCGGTTGCCCGCCGCCGCCAGCGTTGCCGCCGCGAGGCACCACATCGCTAAAGGTTCCATTGGGATATTGCGGATATTCTTCAAGATATCCAACGCGCTCCAAACGCTGTTGATCGCGCAATTTCACCCGCGCCAAGTTCAGTACACAATCTTGCATGGACACCGTGACCTTTTGCCCTTTGCCCGTTTTCATGCGGTCAATAAGCGCAGTGAGAATGCCAATAGCTAAATGCATTCCGCTGTTGCTGTCCCCCAACGCTGCACCGCTAACGGTAGGCGGCCCATCCCAAAACCCGGTCGTAGAAGCCGCGCCCCCCGCGCACTGCGCCACATTTTCATAGACCTTAAGGTCGGCGTATGGAGAGTTTTCACCAAATCCCTTGACCGACCCAAAGATCAAACGAGGATTAAGTTCTTGAATGCGTTCCCAACTAAACCCCATCCGGTCCATGGCCCCTGGCGCAAAATTCTCGACTAAAACATCGGCGCTCCGAATCAACTTTTCCAAAATCTCCCTGCCCTCAGGGCTTTTTGTGTTCAGTTCCAACGACTTTTTATTGCTGTTGAGCATGGTGAAATAAAGCGCGTCGACGTCAGGAATGTCACGCAATTGTCTTCTCGTGATATCCCCTACCCCAGGGCGCTCCACCTTAAGCACATCAGCCCCAAACCACGCTAGCAATTGCGTGCACGCAGGCCCCGCCTGCACCCCCGTAAAGTCAATCACTTTAATCCCTTCCAGCGGCAAACTCATGCCTCATCACTCCTCGTGGTCATATTCAGTCGGTGTTAAAACATCTTCATCGTTGGCTACACGCCATCACTCAAGGGATTGCCCGCCAGCTTGGTGTTTTGGCGGATAGTCGAAGAGGGTTACCTGAAGTACGGGTTCATTCTAAAATTGCTATCTGACTACTTCAATGATTGTGCATTATCCGTTAATATAATTATTCCTTATATCCTCTTATACTTGCGCTTCACCGAGGCTCGCGGCGGCTATCTCTCCACACCGCCCACAACATCATCGCCGTCCGCGGAATAATAATCACGGCCAGCATCACCCCCAACAGCCACCACTGCGGCCCGTGACGGCCCGCAAAGAACGACAATGCCCCAAGTTGCTCCATACTCGCCGCCCCTTTCTAGGAACCCCAACCTAAGGTCATAAAATACGAAGTATTCGGTTTTTTGTAGTCAAAAGCATGCGCAGCCCTTGTGGTCATCGTATCGCCATTTTCCCCAGGTCATAAGGAGGTGACGTTATACTCCCCTATAAAGATGGCTTATGGAGATTAAGACATTTCCGGCCAGCGGTTGACCACATAGCCCCAATAACACGCAAGCGCCCCAATCATGACCGCCAACAACACATCCATCTCGCGCCACTGCACCATAATTTGCTGCTGACACCAAGGGCTTGACCGGAGCCAGCCGCAGACATCTGCCTGATGCGCATCCACATCAATCTCGCAACCGGTAACAATCCCTCCAATGCGCCCAGAGATATGCATGCCGTTTTGATTTAGGCGCAAAGTGTGTCCTCCCAAACGGCTTCCCACACGCACGACTAACATATCCCCCGGCATGTAGAATCCCCGGACGGAACGCTTCCACAACCCCCATCCGCAACGCCCCGTAATGTATTGGGACGCATCCACCCACAGCGTCAATTCCCACCTGCGCTCCCCTTCTTCAAACCGCGAGTGAATGGCCTGACTGGGTGCGCTTTCCGCCCACAAAACGGTTTGCAACACCCCCACCTGCCCCAACATCACACCCATAAACCTTGCCTCCCCCATGTCTCATGCGCTTTCCCGATTAGCCATTGTGGTCGGCCACCCGCTGCTTTTCTTGGTGAACCCGCGTCCTGGGAACCTCTTCGGAGTAAGACCGAATATAATGCATAAACACTTCGACAGCTGCACCAATTTCCTCGCGCGCCCGAAACACCATCGCCAAGCGCCGATAGGCTCTGGGCTGCAGCGGCGCGGTACGAATGAGTCCAGCCTCCGCTTCCAGCAAAATCGTGTCCTTCGGCACAATCGCTATCCCAATCCCGGCAGCAACAAAGCCTAACAAGGCATGAATGCTTGTCGCCTCACTGACAACGCGCGGCACAAAGCCCGCCTGCTGAGCAAGGCGTGATATCGTAAGATTGATACTATAACCGGGTTTCATAAACACGAAGTTGCGGTCGCGCAAGGCATCCATCCGCACAGGTCCCTCTAAAGGCTCTTCGGGGCTGGCGATTACCACCAGCTCTTCGGCCCATAAGGGCTCGAATTGGACTTTCGTCGTAAAAAGCGGCAAAGGCGTAAGCGCCAGGTCCACCTGATTTTTTCTCACCTGCTCGGCAAGATGCAAGGCTTCATTCTCGAGCACTTCAATGCGAATTTCAGGAAAGGCCTTATGAAAAGGGCGATAAATCCGCGGAAAATGGTGAATGGATACCGGAGATAAAGGGCTGACCCCTAACACAATTTTGCCCGCAATAGAATTTTTTGCGTCCTCTATCGTCATTGGAATTTGGCGCACTTCGTGTAAGACCTTTCGGGCCTGAATCACCGCTTTTTGACCACTTTCCGTTAATGTGGCGCCCCGGACGCCCCGTATCAAAAGCGGCGTCGCCAATTCCTCTTCAAGTTGTAAGATTTGATTGGTGACCGCAGGCTGGGTTACCCCAAAATACTCCGCACACGCTGATAAACTCCCCAAATCGGCTATCCCAATCAAAAATTCCAATTGCCGCAGCGTCATCCCCATCGCCCCCATCATCTAAAACGTCAGGTGCCTCAATGGCCTGTCCCGAACTGCTTATACCATTATATTCCAGTTGTTAGCTGCACTATGCCAAGACGTTGAAGACACCCGACACCTCCTAAAGACTTGGGGCGTCAATCCGTTCGGGATGGCTATACACACTGAGTTCTTCATCCCGAACAAACCCTACTGCCGTAATGCCCAGCGCCTCCGCCAAGGCAATGCCTAAAGTGGTGGGGGCCGCATTGGAAATTACCGCCGGCACGCCCATTCTCGCTATTTTAATGATGACTTCCGATGACAACCGTCCCGAAAACACCACCGCAGCCTCTCCTAAAGACAGCGCATGTAACAAGCTGTAGCCATATAGTTTATCGAGCGCGTTATGACGCCCCACATCGGCGCGAATCGCTACTAGGCGTCCCTCCCGCCACAACCCCGCGGCATGCAAGCCTCCTGAATGCTGCATTTGTGTCCATGCACTAAACTCGTTAAACAACGACCCAAGGATGTGGGCCTTTAACCGCAAAGCGCCTTGTGGCACCGGCCTGATATCGGCATCTTCCGCAAAATAGAATCCCGTTCGTCCGCGCCCACAGCAATTGCTGATATAGCGCTTACCGCTTTGCGCCAAAAGTTCCGGCCGTAATCCTGGAATGCGCACCCACACTTGCCCCTCGGATTCTCGGATCTGACAAATGCTGATTTCTTGCGGCGCCACAATAAAGTGTTCGGCCGCCAAAAACCCGACGACCAATTCATAAAGGTCTGTCGGCGTAACGATCATCGTCGTCCATTCCCGCCCGTTGATAAAGAGAGTGAACGCTTCCTCGCGCACAATTTCTGCTGATTCCCGCCGCCACTCTCCTTGGTCGTAATGGTCACGGGTCAACATGCGCACAGCATCTTGCAGACGTTTTGGCACCTCCACCGGAAATCCCCCCAAGGTGACCCCACACTTCCCACCGCGCGCGAAAACGGCCAGTTTCCGCGAACGAAAACTGGCCCAAGCATTGCTACTCGTGAGAAACAGCCACCGCGTCCGTATGGCGGGCAGCAACTAATCGCGCCGCTCGTTCCACCTGCTCAGCGGTTGGCCGCTTTAACAGAAACAGCGCGATTAACGAAGCCAACAGGGCCATGATGCCCGCAATGACGAAGGCCACGGGATAGCCGCCGATCCCAACCAAAGACGCCGTGACAATACCGCCATAGAAACCGCCAACAATCTTTCCCGCATAAATTGTTCCGTAATTTTGCGTCACGTGATTTTCTCCATAATAATCACTGGTCATCAAGGGATTGAGCACAAACAACGATCCTGAGGTTCCCCCTGCCAGCAAGGCGAAAATCACAAAGAACGGCACACTGTGCGCTTCACCTGCCAGTAGCACGAGAATCGAGGAAAACCCTAAAATCGCATAGACATAGACCATAGCGCGCTGCCGCCCAATATAGTCCGACCACAAGCCGACAAGCGGTCTACCAATCCCATCGGTAAAGGCAAAGCCCGTTGCGCCAGCAATAATCACGACCGTTCCTAAATGCATCGCTGTGCCAAAGGGGTAATAAAAGCCCACGCCGAAGAGCGATGTCCCTGCAATTAACATGAACTCAATCAGCATCCAGAAAGGTTGGGGGGTTTTCCACATTTCCGCGGTGGTCATTTGCCGACGTGCCGGGGGATTATGCCGCAAAGCCAGCAACTGCTTGTTCTCGGCCCATTTCAGCGGATCGACGTCTTTAGGCCACCAATTCTTGGGCGGATCTTTGAACCAGAAGCTAATGATAATCAGACCGCCACCCAAAATCACGCCGGTCAGGTACAAAATGCTGATGAAATCGTGCGTGTTGAAGTCTGCACCATAGAGAATAATAAAGGGAACCGCGCCATAGGCCCAGCCTCCATCCACAAACCCGGTCCGCCAGCCCTTCTTCTCCGGGTACCATTTGCTGACCGTATTGACACAAGTCGAGTACACCAACCCCGACCCCAAGCCCCCCAGTGCTGCGTAGCCCACATAAGAAATCCAAGGCTGTACCGCATGGGCCAAGAAATAGTAGGCGGCCGCCACAAGCACACCGCCTATCAGCACCGCATACCGCGTCTTTAACAAGCCACGTTCCCTTAAAACCCCATTAAAATACGATATCCCCGCCTCAAAGAGCACATAGACGGAGTAATTCCAAAAAGCCGTGGTCAAACTCCAATGATACTCATTCGCCACCGTCGCGGACGCAGCGCCCCATCCGTATTCCAGTGTTGAGGCCAGCATCATCCCAATCCACGGCAAAATAATCATTACGATACGGCCTTGCCCCATAATATCGCGAGGACTTTCCCCAATCCGGTAAATGCGTCCATTTTGATCTCTGACTTCTTTGTAAGGCACCGCGTTTGCTGTCATAGACACTGACGCCTCTCCCCCTTCTTCATGGGCCAACGGGATGTGTACAATATAGCTAAACAATTGCTCAATCGATTGGGCTCATTTATTTTATCTTTAACTTTTTGATTAATTCAAGAATTGTATATTATCGCTCATCATAACAATTGCTTATAGTCATTAGGAATGTCTGGATTTAAACCATCTGTTCATTGAAGCTATTCCCATCCGGAAATGCCGCAAAGTATTCCCTGCAATTTCTGTTCTCATCACGTCGATGCCCATCACATAGCCCGGGAGTTTAAGCGAGCGGCGATTTGTCTTTGCCACGGTGGCAAGGGGGGATTGATCACGGTCTTTCGAACCCCGTGTGAACGCCATGATTAACTTCAGCCGTTCTTCAGGGCCAAACGGTATTCATGCCGGACTGTCCTAAGTATCATGGAATGCAAGAAGGATAACCATGCCTAGACAACGAGTATGACATATCCGCATGTAATTTCGCTTTGGGAGGCGATGCTTCGATGGCGACATCACAGACTCCAGAAAGCCTGAAGCTTCACCGTAAACTGCCGTATCCGCGTGTCATCCTTTTAGCGGCGGGTACCGTGACCGTATTGTCCGCGCTGACCTATGGCGTTATCCGCAGCACCGAACCCCCGTCTCCGGTAAAATATTTGACGGCAATGGTCCGCCGTGGATCGTTATCGGAAACAGATTCCGCCACCGGCGAGGTCGTGCCCGCCGAAACCGATACGGTCGCAGTGCCCAGCAACGCCGTGGTCAGCACAGTACCTGTTCACTTAGGCGAGGTCGTCACCCAAGGCACCACCCTCGCCACCTTTAGCGATCCCACTCTCGTCAGTACCGTGGCCGCCGAACAGGCGGTCGTCTCCGCCCAATCCGCACAGGTCAATCTTCTCACGTCATCCAGTTATACCGCTTCGCAGCAAGACAGCATTACGCAAGCGCAAGATAACCTGATCCAAGCCGAAGAGATTCTGTCCGCTGATAAAAGTGCTGGGAATGTTGTCTCTCCCGCTGGAGGCATTGTCAGCCAACTGACCTCGGCTGGCACTGCGGTAACCGCGGGGCAAAGCATTGCGATGGTCGACGGTAAACCGGTTCAAGCGCCCATGACTGGCACCGTACAGACCATTTCCGTTGTCAACGGTCAGACCGTGAATCCCGGCACACTCCTTCTCACCATCACTTCCCCTGCCCTGCAAGCAAAAATTGTCGGGGACGAAGGACAAATTGCCGGGTTGCAAGCCGCTCTAGATAAAGCGGAGGCACAAGACAGCCCCGCACAAAACGCCACGGCCGCCGCCGAAGCAAGAGCCCAGTTACAGCGGGATGATGAAACCTTGGCCCAAGAACAGCAAGCCCTAGCTGGATTAGTCGTAAAAGCTCCTTTTGCCGGCGAAATCACCGCCCTCAATCTTTCCTCACCAGCTAAACTCCTGACCCTCAGCAGCTTAGCGCAGCAAGTAACAGTGCCCATTCCGGAAACCCAGGTGGCCATGATTCATCTCGGACAATCGGTCCAGTTGAGTTTACCCGCACTCCCCGATCAAACCCTTGCGGGCAGCGTGCAGAACATTGCCCCCGTTGGTACCTACTCCAATGGAGTTTCCAGTTTTCCTGTCAATGTCAACCTAACCCATTCTTCAGAGGTTCGGTACGGGATGAGTGCGCAAGCTAACATCGTCATCCGTACCGTGCATAATGCCTTGCTTGTTCCCTTATCGGCAATCCAAACGCACGGATTACACCATTTTGTGCAATGGTTAGGTGCGAACAATACCGTCACACGCACTCCTGTGCGCGTCCTCTTAGAGAACGCGACCACCGCAGCGATCAAATCGAAGCATCTAACGACCAATATGCGCGTCATTACCGCGACTCTGACAGCCTCCAATGGCAAATTACACTTGAAAACGAAGGGACGTGCACTCCATAGAGCCCATCCTAAAGGCCCACGAGGAGGAAAAAAAGCATGATGATTCGCTTGGTATCCGTATCGAAAACCTATCAGGTAGGAACAGAAACTTATCCGGTCTTGCGCGATATTGACTTGGAAGTACCCCACGGCATGTTCACCGCTATCATTGGTCCCTCCGGATCAGGCAAAACCACTTTGCTTAATATTTTAGGCGGTTTAGACGTTCCGTCTCAGGGATCATATTGGCTTAACGGCCACGACGTGAGCCATTTCAACCGAGAAGAATGGGCTCATGAGCGCAATCACACGATTGGCTTTGTCTTTCAATCCTTCCAACTCATTCCCTCGTTGTCGGCCCTAGACAATGTCGCATTGCCGCTCATTTACCGAAGAACGCCCCCCAAACAACGCCGCATCTTGGCCCAAGAAGCGCTCGAGCAAGTCGGGCTTGCCAAGCGAATGAATCATCGTCCCACCCAGTTGTCAGGAGGGCAGCAACAAAGGGTCGCCATCGCTCGCGCTCTCATTGGTCAGCCCCCTCTCATTTTGGCCGATGAACCCACAGGCAATTTAGATCATCAAACCGGTGAAGAAATTCTCGCGTTGTTGGAATCGTTAAACCGTAACGGCAAAACCGTCATCATTGTGACGCATAGTCACGAAGTGGCCGACAAATGCCGACAAGTTGTTCACGTCGAAGACGGCCATGTCACCTTGGCGGGGGTCCTATCATGATGTGGCGCGATGGCGTAGCGTTAGCACTTCGGGGCTTGACAGGCAACAAACTGCGCGCACTATTAACCATGCTAGGAGTGGTCATCGGGGTCGCCGCGGTCATCGTACTCGTAGCGATTGGGCAAGGCGCATCGTCCTTAGTGACCTCTCGAATTGAAACGTTGGGTACCAATGTCGTCTTTGTCACACCTTCAGCGGGAACTTTCTACCCTGTGTCAGAAACAACCACCGTGGCACGTGTGTTACCATCTGGAGATCACGTCGTACCCGTAATGAGCACCGGTGCCAAAATTTCAACCCCTGACAATCAAAGCAGCGCCCTCATTGACGGCACCACCCCAAAGTATTTTGCGCTCGGCGGCCTCTCCTTGGCTTCGGGACACTTTTTAACCACGCCCGAACTTGAGCAAGCTCAGCATGTCGCTGTGCTAGGAGCCAACCAAGCAGCCAATTTGTTTAACGGCATGAACCCGGTCGGTTCGTCGGTCATGATATTAGGCCAGCAATTTACCGTCATAGGCGTTTTGAACGCAGTGGGTCAAGGTCCCGGAGCGAGTCAAGACAACGCCATTTTTATTCCCTTGTCAGTCTCCGAGTTCCTATTTAGCACCAATCAGCTTAGCGAATTGATTATTCAAGCGCCCAGCCCCAATATAGCGAATTTATCGGCAGACGAATTGACCCGCCTTTATACGAATGCATTGGGATCGGCCAACGCAGTCAGCGTGGCTTCTGAAGACCAAGTTTTGCAAACCCTTCAGGCCACCCGGTCGACCTTTACCGACCTTTTAGCCGGGACGGCTGCGATTGCGCTCCTTGTCGGCGGGATTGGCATTATGAATATCATGCTCGTATCTGTTACCGAGCGCACGCGAGAAATCGGCATACGCCAAGCGTTAGGGGCAACGCGCGAAGACGTGCTGTTGCAGTTTTTAATAGAATCTATGGTCCTAAGCTTATCGGGAGGGATCTTGGGTGCCGCCATTGGGGTGGGACTGACCCAACTCGTTCCTGTCATCTTGAAAACCCCTGCCATCTTTTCGCCTTCAGCTTTGGTATTAGCCTTCGTCTTTAGCACGGCTGTTGGGCTCATTTTTGGTCTCTATCCGGCCTTTAAAGCGTCCGCCCTCGAACCCATTCACGCTCTGCGCTATGACGGCTAACCCAAAAGACAGTCCTGCATGATGCTGTCGAACCCAATCTTTAAAATGTGTTAAGGAAATTGATGACCCGTCTTAGGAAAGTTTCCGCCTATGGAAAACACAACGAGTGCGGCTCAGGTTACCAAGACATTAGGGGTGACGGTAAAAACCATTTCGCATTAAGACCACGCAGGCCGTCTGACGCCGGCACAACGCACACAGCGTAGTCGCCGCTATGACACGCCAGACGAGTACACCGATTTCGCCAAGCATTCCACCAAAACCGCGACAAAAGCGGGTCGCGAATCTTCGACATCCTCTGAAACACATCGCGCTGTCTCCGACGTAAAAACAAAGAAGAAGAATCGAAACCGTGGGGAAGGCATGGTGAAGAATCATCATTGGGGGGTGTTCTTCGTGTGAGATGACGCCTGCCCGTGATATCCCTGCCTCACAGCATGTGCACCGGCGAGCGACCAAAACGGCGACGTGTTCCGCAATGGACGCGACGAAAAAGTCACGCCTGTATGATCTGCACCGAGACCCGCTGGCTATAGGTTGAAGGATTTAGGGCAGTGATCCCTATCGATTATAAGATTGTCTAGCAGGTATTAACGACCGCACGGGCTTTGAGTGAAGTCCTCTAATGTCCACCCAAGATGGGCGCAATGGCCTTTAAGGGTAACGCCGTTAGAGAAGGTGCCCGAGTCCCCACGATGACGGTTTGACCGACTAAAAGTGGCACACTGGGCATAAACGCTCCGCCCACGGCTGTTTGATGCAAGACGTCCCCGGTCTTCGCATTCACGTCCCATAATGTGCCTTGGCTATCGCCCACCAAGAGTTGTCCTTGTACATACAAAGGCGCCTGCGTAATCCCCTTGTGATTCAACCCATTGCTCCAAAGCACCGCCCCGGTCCGAGCATTAAGTGCATAAAGTGTTTTTGTAATCGGACTGCCAAGATAAAGCACACCAGCATGAAAGGTGGGAATGCCCGATTCATTGCTTGCTCTTCCACTTGCCGAATACGGCAAGGGCCCGGTTCCTAACGCGTGTTGCCATCGAATATGTCCCGTCGCTTTATCGATATCGATCGCGTAGAAGGTATTGCGCCCATCCACCGTTTTCACGGCTTCGGTATAAATGTTGTGCCCCACCAGCAAAGGAGGACAATCATCTAACGCTCCTGTGGCACCAGACACGGGTGTCTGCCATTGGACGCGCCATGTCCTTAAATTCACCGCATAAAACGTGTAGGGATAGGCACCGCCAAAATAGAGCACGCCTTGCGAAACGACCGGGGACGACATACTAACATAACTCGGAATCGGCAACGTACGAAGAATTTGGCCGGTGACAGGACTAATCTCCATGAGTTGGTCTGATCCGCCGACAACATATAAATCCCCTTGCCAATAGACGGGAGTCGGCATATCTTCTCCCTGTGTAGGAACTTGCCACAGCACTTGTCCCGTTTTGGCGGATAAGGCCATGACACTGCTGCTGCCAGTGCCCCGGATATTCGCCTGACCTATTTGCGGCACTTCCGGAAATAGACTATTGCCCTTTCCCACAAACACCCGATTGCCTATGACAAGCGGCATGGTCATGACCTGATTATTGACGGGGGTAGCCCACAGCGGATGACCATTTTTAATATTGAGCGCCACCACTTCAAAGGGCGAGGAAACCGTTCCTCCATATACCACGCCTCGCACGGCCACGGGATTCATAACGGCGCCTCCGTCATATCGCCAGTGCACCGCGAGTGATTGTTGCAAGACGTTCGGTTTTGGGGTTCGAGACGCATCGATCCCAAACATCTTTGCCGATTGCAAGCCATAATTCCCGAAGATTTGACCTGCTGTGGACAAGACGGTCCACCTTACAGTTACCGCCACGATAAAGAGAACGGCAAGCATGGCCCCTGTCCTAAACGACGATTTATGCAACACACGTGAAACACTCATGCGCTTTCCCCCTTGTTCTTCCCGGGGGATTTTAACAAGACAAGCTGAAACGGTCCTGAATGTGAGCTGAACATTACCTGAATCACCAAGGGGCTCCCGAGCACGCGTTATCTGCCGCTGATTGAGAACCGTATGCCCAGTTCCCCTTTGAAGCCCATCAATCCTGAAGGCGTTATGCGCACAGCGCGCCCCACGGGAACTCGCTCGACCCACTTGAGTTCGATAAGGCGATTAGTGAGTGCCGCCCCCAGCGCCCCGGCCATATGATGCCGGCGTTCGCTCCAGTCCAAGCATTGCCGTGCAAAATGGCGCCGGCTGCGTCCAAGATCTTCCACGTCTATCCCGAATTCGCGAAACCACTGTGTTCCATTCAACGTCACGACAAAGTCTCGCCCTTGGGAGCGCACCAGACCCAGTTCCCCCATCTTATCGGTTAACGCCACCCCAACCTCCCCAGCGAGATGGTCATAGCAGGTCCTGGCAAAGCGCAAAGCACGTGATTCCTCCGATTCACGAAGGGAGCGAATCGGCTTAGGGGACGCAACGGCATTGAGTGCCTCCAATGCCAACCCCACCTCAATGCTCGCTAAACGATAATAGCGATGCCGGCCGTAGGATTCGTGGACCAATAGGCCCCCTGCCACCATCTTGGCGAGATGTGAGCTGGCGGTTTGGGGCGTCACATGGGCCGCGCGGGCGAGTTCACTAGCTGGTAGCGCCTTGCCGCCCAGCAAACACAGCAACATCGCGGCCCGTGATTCATCCCCTATTAAGGACGCAACCTCCACCAAATTCGGTACCGTCATTCCATACCTCCATTCATTGGCCCATAACATGTATAGTTCGATACTAGTCGAATAGATTGCGTCTTACAATAGCGGCGGAATCCACTAAGCCTTAGGGAGGTCTTGCCATGACGCAACATCTAGAACCCAAGTTCCCCACGCGGATTGTCCATCCAAGGATCTTATATTTCGGGACACCGGTCGTCCTGCTCAGCACCTTAAACCTAGACGGCAGTACTAACATTACTCCGATGTCCTCAGCCTGGGCATTAGGTTCTCGCATTGTCTTGGGATTGGGGGAAGGCGGGCACGGGTTAACCAATCTCCGGCGACATGGCGAATGTGTCGTGAACGTCCCCAGTCCCGACCTGTGGGAGCAGGTGGAGGCCCTTGCTCCCTTCACCGGAGCCCAGCCGGTCCCGGAACATAAGCGGGGCGTGTTCCGGTTCGAACCCGACAAGTTTAGGGTCTGTGGCCTAACGCCTCAGCCTTCACACGAGGTTCGCCCCCACCGCATTAGCGAATGCCCACTCCAAATCGAGGCTAAGCTCGTCACGCTGCACATGGCAGGCGCGCATACTCGTTTTGCCATTATCCAGGTCGAAACCGTCCTGGTCCACGCCCACGAAACCATTGTGGTTGACGACTCGCATATCGATCCGGCACTTTGGAGTCCTCTCATTTATAACTTCCGTCACTATTTTGGCTTGGGACCCCAGCTAGGCAAGACGTTCCGCGCAGAGCTCTAAAATAAAAGGACACGTGGCACACCACGTGTCCATAGAGCCGAGATCTTGCCAACAAGAAGATGACCACACACTGCGGCACCTGCCTTAATGCCCCCCTATCACAATAGCTAGGTTCACCGCACATACCAGCACCACGTACAAACCATCTTGCCATCCCAAGGGGATCCGGCGGTAATACGTTCGGGCCTGAGGGTTGTCTGCCACTACCCCACGAAATCCGCGCGCTTCCATTGCGACGGACACGCGTTCTCCCATGCGGATGGCTTGACTTAATAAAGGTAGGGCATAGGTCACAATCCGGGTCAGGCGGTAACGTCCGGCTTTTCCTCGCAGTTGGCGAGCTTGGCGAATCTTGCGCCATTCATCCTCGAAAAGAGGAAACACGCGAATGCCCGCCAGACTTCCGTAGCTAAAACGCGGCGGTACCCGCAAGTTTTGCGACAAACTCACAATGAGATCCGTTAAATCGGTTGTGGAGACAAATAATACGCCAAATGCGACGGAAGCGAGCATCCGAAACGCTAAAATCAGCCCGTTATCGAGCCCGGTCCAACTCAAGCGATACCATAGAAAATAGAACACGGGCGTATGCGGTCCGACACGGGAATACGCGGTCAGCGTCCACGTATATAACACGAAGAAAATTACAAATGGAGCCATGCGTTTGGCAATTTGGCCAAGCGTCAACTGCGCTCCCCACCACATCAAGAGCACGGGAAAAATCGCCAGCGCGACCGCTTCAGGGATATTTGCCGCAAACATTGCAATTCCCATCGCTAGTATAGTCGCAATCAGTTTTACGGAGGGATTGAGCCGCCCCAGCCATGATTGTTTTTGTGATTCCTGCACTTGCGCAAACCGGCTCCAGCCCCGGGTTTGTGGATCCACGGCCGTTTCGCTCGGCACGGGTTCTTCACCCACTAATTCAGGCACGAGATGCGCTTGGCGCATCAGCGCGGGATTTGCAAATAAATCGGCCGGAGCGCCATCAAACACGATCTTCCCTTCCATCAAGACAAAAACACGGCTGGCGTAACGCGCCACCAGCTCCATATCGTGGGTTGTGATGATGACGGTACGACCTTGCTGGTGCAGCGTTTCCAATTGGTTCACAATCGCTTCTTGTGTCCGCGCGTCTTGGCCAAACGTCGGCTCATCTAAGACATAGGCTAGGTGATCATCTTTCAGCATAACGGCCACCGCAAGCCGCCTTTTTTGGCCTTGACTTAATGCGAATGGACTATGTCGCTCATAGCCATCAAGACCAAATTGCTGTAGTAGCGCCCCGACCTGGGGAGGCGTCTCATCCTCGACATAGCCATCTGCGAGTTCGTCCACGACCCGTTCATAGACAAACTGATGCTCCGGATTTTGAAACCCCAACACCACCGGTACCGGCATCATCTCCGTGGGTTGCGGCCTGTCGAGTTCTCCTCCACTGGGTTTCGTCAATCCGGCCAGCAAGGCGAGCAACGTGGATTTTCCCGACCCGTTTGGCCCCACAATGACGACTTTTTCGCCAGCATGAATCTCAAAATCTAATCCATGAAGCACCTCTCGCGATGCTTTGCGTTTGCCGTAGGCATAACGCAACTGACGGGCTGCAAATAACGTCTCTTGGTCCCTGCCGTCAGGTTCTTTTGAGGAGCGCCGGGCTTGCGCCAATGCCTGCAGCGTGTGAGGCTGTCCCCAGGCCCCGTGGGCATCGGTCCACCATGGCGGCACCATACCTTCTTGCACCATCCATGGCCATTCTCTTGCGATCACCTCACGGGTCGGGCCTTGAGCTCGAATGGTACCCTCGCGACCAATGAGAATGACTTGAGGCAGGAGATCCATAAATGCTAAAAACTTATGCTCAATGACCATGAGGGTGCGGCCACTACCGTGCAGCCGCCGAATTTCATGAAACACCTCGGCCGTGCCTTGCGGATCGAGATTCGCGGTCGGCTCATCGAAGATCAAGACGTCGGGATTCTGCGCCAACGCCGACGCAATCGCTAATTTTTGTTTCATCCCGCCTGACAAGGTCAAATTGTATGCGTCCGGTGCCACGGCCAAATGGGCCCGTGATAATGCGTCACGAATGCACCCATCCATCTCTTCTCGTGGCACACTTTGGTTCTCCAATCCAAACGCAATTTCTTGGCCGGCTGTTAATTGGCAAAATTGCGATTCCGGATCTTGAAAAATATAGCCGATGCGTCCCGAAGCCTCAAGTTCTGGGGCGCGTTCCACCCGTCCTGTGACCAGGGCTTCAACGCTATCGGGGATAAGGCCCGCAACTACCATGGCCAGCGTCGATTTACCGCTGCCGCTGGGACCGATCACTAACACGGATTGGCCTTTGTAGAGCGTGAAATCAACGTGGTCTAACGCCAAGCGCCCTTCGTAGCGAACGCTCAAATCCCTTGCCGCAAACAAAGGCGTTTCGAGCTGGCGCTCCGGACGCGACAAAGAGGTCATCATAACGAATTTTGAGCCTGCCGGCCGATGGCAAAGTTGCGCAAGACGCCGGTGCGTTTGAGAGCATTGCCGATCCATGTGGACAGTAAGCCGGAAAAGATAGCCCCACTAATTAACGTGACCACCACATAGCCGACTTGGGTTAAAATCGTATAATCATTGACACCATAATAGAAGTACGAATAGATGTAATTGCCGACGCCACCCATAGCCGTGGCAAACAGCATCATGGGCAAATTGTATCGGCGATAGCGACCTAACGCAAAGCCCGCTTCGACGCCTAGACCTTGGGCAATGCCAATTGTAAACGCCTGAATCCCATAGGGGCTACCTAAAGCAAATTCGACAAATCCGCCAATCGATTCCGCTAACACAGCAGCGCCCGGCTTGCGCACAATATAGGGAACAATTCCTGCAGCAATCCACCATAAGCCATTAAAACCCGCTGTTAGTACGGGGCTTACCGTACTCGGCACAAATTTATAGAGGAGGTCCCAGCCCAGATAGATGGCACCGCAAGCCGTAGCTAAGACGGCTGTGACAACAATATCACGCAGTTTCCACTGCATCGATGAATGATTTTGCATGAATCCCATCCTCCCTAGTGAAGGACAAGGAGTGAGGGCTCCAGAAAAGGATACACCTTAAGAAATGAGGTGAATCGCAGTCACTGGCACTTTCCTCCCGCTGGCATTATCCAGATCGAGTTGAAAGGGTTAGCAACGGTCACGTTGCTTCTCAGCCTCTAGGCACCCCTAGTACCATGTCACAAACAGTATTGTGTTTGCTTCTTGATTATAATCCACGATCCCTCTTATGAGATCAATCCCGACAGATTTTTTACAGGGCTCAAAAACGGCTCAGCGACAAGGTCACCGTGTTTTTTAGAGTCTAGCACCGGATTGATACCCACAAGATTCAAGAAATACTTGAAGTTCTCTGGGGTATTTCGTAACGTGAAGAGAAGAGCATAGCCTATTGACAAGGAGACTACTCATATGCCGTACCCCAGGTCCGTCGCGCTGATAACGGGCGCAGGCAGTGCCCAAGGCATTGGCTTTGCCACCGCTAAGCTTTTGGCCCAAGCGGGTATAGCCATCGCTATCACATCCACGACAGCCCGCATTCATGACCGTGCGCACGAACTGCGTCAAGCCGGCTTCAACGCTTTTTCGGTCGAAGCTGACCTCACCGACTGGTCAGCCGTTACGCACGTTGTGCACGAGACCCTTGCCACATTTGGCCATCTCGAGATTTTGATTAACAATGCGGGCATGACACAAGTTGGTACCGCAATGGGTGACCAACCGGTCGAGACGCTAAGCCTTGAAGAGTGGGAACAAGGGCTAGCACGCAATGCGACGACGGCCTTCTTATGTTGTAAAGCCGTCCTTCCTGTTATGAAAGCTCAGCGCTACGGCCGCATCGTCAACGTGGCATCGGTCACGGGCCCAGTCGTGACCAATCCCTTTGAAGCTGCCTATGCGGCGGGCAAAGCCGCCATGGTGGGACTGACGCGCACCTTGGCTCTGGAGACTGCAACATGGGGCATTACCGTCAATGCGGTGGCCCCAGGATGGATTGCGACTGCCTCTTCAACACCCGAGGAACACCATGCTGCCCGTTATAGTCCGGTGGGCCGAGCCGGAACTCCAGAAGAAGTCGCCAGTGCCATTAGGTGGCTAGCGGCCCCTGAAGCCAGCTACGTGACTGGACAGATTCTGATTGTCGACGGAGGAAATTCTCTTATGGAAAACAAAGCCCCAAGCCTTAGCCTTGGGATTGCGCCTGACTCTGAATCCAACGAAACATAAAGCCCAACTCCCACAGGTAGCCGGGATCTAAAGGGCGTTCTAAAATCTGCTCTAACTGCTGAACACGGTACCGCAAGGTATTGCGATGAATTCTCAGCGCCATAGCCGCCTCAGACCGCGATCCATGATGCTCTACGAGCACTTGTAAGGTGAGACGCAAGACAGGATCGGTAATCCGGTCCCACGTCAATTTCACCAATGTCCCCATCACCTCCGGTGGCAATTCTGCAATCAATCGCGGAAATAAGAGGCTACTTAGGTCCATCACCTCGGTTCTCGCCGTACGCGGCATCACGCGAATGATAGCGCGGTATGTTTCGGCGAGTTTGGTCGTCTCCACCGCATCAGAAAACACCGCAGTTAGACACCCGTTCTCACGCAACAACCGATGGATTTTATGATTTAAAGAGACCAAATTGATGGCGGGCTGTTCTGGCAAAACCGCGACAATATACTCTTGCGACAGCGTCGTCAGGACCTTCCATTCGCTTAACACATGGCGCAGCTGATCTTCCAAATGGGTTACAGGCTCAAAGCCTTGTTTGGTCTTGCAAGGGCCCGTACGAACCACCGCCACCACCAATAGATGGTGACGCCGATGCATATGAAATCCAATCAGTTTGGCGCGCTCCACCAAGCCCGGATCGTGCGTGACGTTGCCACTCAGCGCCATATCTAAGACAGAACTTTGTAGACGCGCTTCCGTGCGTGCTGCCACCTGTTCGCGTAAAACCCAAAGACCGGTTACTAAGGCCATATGCTCAAAGACATGGGTTTGCCAATCTTCAAGCGGCTGGGGTAGGGCTACACGCAGAAAATGCGTATGGGCATGAAAGGTTTGAATAGGAAACTGGGTAAAGGCCGCCATAGGAATCGCCCGATTGAGCAGGGAATTGCCCTCACTATCGGTAACGTCCACGGCATGGCCACATAACGACGACAAGTCTTGGCATAACTGCGTCAACGACCGACTTTGTACCGCCACGCGCACCATCTGCGTTTGCAAGCGGTCAATATTGGCCATCACCGCAAACTGCTCTTGAATCACCAATTGGTGCACTGCTTCGCTCACCCGCACAAAGGGCAGCGCCCACGGCAAAACAATAATCGGTAAGCCTAGGCGATCCGCATCCGCCAGCGCCTCATCCGGAATTTCTTGGATGTAAGGCCCCAGTGCTACCATAATGCCACTCAATTTTTGCGCATCTAGCTCCCCAATGATACTGGTCCACTGAAAGCGACTATACCCCGTGGTCATCAAAAGCATTTGTGGCAAGATCCATTGCGTGATATCGGGAATATCCACCACATGGACCAGCCGTACCGGCCGCTCCAACCCCGAATTCCCGGCCACAACCTGCGCTTGGGATAAAATGGGCAAGCCTAGGACATCTTTGACCGTAGCCACTGTGCCACCTCTTTACCCGAATCCATTCCCGAAAGACGCTGCCAAAATCGCTAATAGGGCGTCACCGATATACTGTCGCCACGAATCCTGATTTAATACAGAATAGCGCGAAATGTTGAGCCATAAAAGGCCTTAGCCCTAAAAACCAAACGGAGGGTCCGTTTTTGCAAATTACTAAGACCGGCTGGCTAGCCATGACCTAAAAACCGAAACGGAGCCACTTTGCTTGATGCCCCCATGCGGCATTTCCGAGGTCAACGGCAAATGGTCATTGAGCCACACCTCGCCAAAGGCTAGATGCTTGCTCATGGTGAGCGCGCGGTTCAAGTCCTGGGTCCACACCGAGGCGGCCAAGCCGTAGTCCACGTCATTCGCCTTGGCGAGCACGTCCTCGTCCGTGTCAAATGGCATGACCGCGATGACCGGCCCAAAGATTTCCTCTTGGACACAGGCCCAATGCTGTTCGACGTCCGCTAAAATCGTAGGGTCCGCATAAAAGCCCGTTCCGATGCCTGGTAAGTGCCTGCCTGCGGTGATAATCCGCGCCCCTTGTTTTCCAGCCTGTTCAATGTAGCCCGTGACTTTTTGCCATTGCGCCTGCGAGACTAAGGGGCCTAAATCGGTGTCTTTTTGCATGGGATCACCTAAGCGGGCTTGATCAAACACCTCTTGCAGCCCTTCTAAAAACTGTTCGTAATGCTTGCGGTGAACATAGGCCCGGGTTGCTGCGGTACAGTCCTGCCCGGAATTGACTAAGGCTGCAACGGCAATCCCGTGGATTGCCGCATCAAGAGGGGCATCCTGCCGTCGCGACTTCTGCCACCGTTTCCTTTGTGGCCGGATTGATCACGGTGCCTACGCTTTGCTCCCCAGACGTCCATGCTCCGTCAACCCACGAATGCCACTGCATCAATGCGCCCTCCTCCTGCTTCATAATTGTGCCATTTCTTCTACTAAAGCCTGACGCAAGGCGTCAATAATGTCTTGGCCTTGCTCCTTGGTCATAATAAGCGGGGGAGACAACGTTAAAATATCTTGGGCCGTTCGGACAATCACCCCGCGCTCTTTCATTTTTTGGGCTACGCGTAAAGCCCGCTGTCCTGGCTTGTCGGCCTTCCCCGGCACAATCTCAATGCGCCCTAACAAACCAATGCATCCCGGATACTGCGCGGCATCGGGATACGCCTCACTCAAGACCTTAAGCTCCTGGCCCATCCATTCTCCGACATGCTGGGCATTAGTGGCGAGATCTTCTTTTTCGATGATTTCCAAATTGGCGATGGCCGCCGCGCACGCCACCGGATGGCCACTGTAGGTATTGCCGTGTCGAAATTCCGGACCGTCAGCGGCTTGTGATGTAATGGTGTCAAAAACGTCGCCACTGACCGCGGTGGCACCAAGCGGCATATATCCTGAGGTCAGGCCCTTGGCAAATGTCATCATGTCGGGCTGTATCCCGTAGTAGCGACTTCCCGTCCACGTACCCAAGCGCCCAAACGCCGTTACCACTTCATCGGCGATGAATAAGACATGATAGCGCGTACACAAGTCCCTGACCCGGGCCAAGTAGTCCGGCGGTGGGATAATGACCCCACCCGCCGCCTGCACCGGCTCCGCAATGAACGCCGCAACGGTGTCAGGATCCTGAAATTGAATCATCCGTTCGAGTTCGGCCACACACGCGTAGGTGCATCCTGTTGTTGGACCATGAAAAGCGCAATGGGACACGTAAGGTGCGGGCGCGTGGTAGACGTCGCCGACAAAAGGCTCGAACAACGTGCGATTGGCGGTGATACCTGCCACGGACAACGCCCCATATGTCACGCCATGATAGGCGTGATGCCGCCCAATCAACTTGGTCTTGCGCGGCTGTCCCTTGCTCTTCCAATATAATCGCGACAGCTTCAGCGCCGTTTCCACCGCTTCTGACCCGTCATTGCTAAAGAACACGGACGCCATACCTTCAGGTTGTAAAATCTCTACCAATCGCTCTGACCCCGCCACCAAAGGCTTTACCCAAGGTCATAATATCGGGCACGACTCCGCTGTGATCGACGCCGAAAAGTTTGCCTGTCCGGCCCATCCCCGTTTGAATTTCGTCGACGATAAGCAAGCATTCATAGCGGTCGCAAATCGCGCGCAAGTCGGGGAGATATGACGGCGGGGGAATATTCACGCCCCCTTCGCCTTGAATAGGCTCCACAATAATCCCGGCCACGGTTTCACCGGAGCGCAGCAATTGCACAATAGCTTGCTCGGCGGCTCCTGCATCGCCAAAAGGCACATGCTGAAATCCAGGTACCAAGGGTAAATAGGGCTGGCGAAACAATCCTTTGCCGGTCGCTGACAACGACCCCATGGTTTTGCCATGAAACCCCTTTTCCATCGCAATGAAATGTTTTTTGCCCGTCGCAAGCCGCGCCAGTTTTAATGCCATTTCATTGGCTTCGGTGCCGGCATTGACAAGGTAAGAGTGTTGCAAATCTCCGGGCGTTATCATCGCGACCAGTTTTGACAAATACCCCCGCAACGGATCAATTAATTCTTGGCTGTGCAGCGCATAGCGGTTCAATTGACTTTTGACCGCTTCGACCACTTTCGGATGGCGATGACCCAGGAGATACACGCCATAGCCGCCTAAACAGTCAATGTATTCATGACCATGGGTGTCGCGAAATACCGCCCCTTCGTCTTCCCATTCCGCCACTGAATAATCGTCAGAATAAGATTTGCGGCTTTTCAGAATCGCTTCGGTCACGTAGAGCGGAAAGTTTTCCAAAGAATCCGCGACAATGCGGTCGCGATCGGCCTCGCTCAGCGTATCTGCTTTGATATACCCAAGGATTCTCTGCGACTCCCGTACAATCTCTTCTGATGATGCACGCATTCATACCGTCTCCTTCGTTTTATTGCGCCCGCACGCACGCGCAAGCAAAAATAGCACTTCATAGGCCGTCGTCGCTGCAAACAATGATGAGGTCCGGGTCACATCCAAGTCAGGACTAAGTTCCACCACATCGGCACCTGCCAGCGGTGCGGAGATGAGGCGCAAGGCTTGCAACACCATGTAGCTGCTTGGCCCTCCCGCCTCCGGTGTGCCGGTTCCGCACGCATAAGCGGGATCGACCACATCAATATCGACACTTAAATACGCCACGTGTGTTCCGACGCGCCTGTGAATTTGTTCGGCAAGCCATGACGCTGAGTGTGCATACCAATCGTCCGTTGTGATCTGTTGAATGTGTAGGTCCTCTCCAAAGTGGTCCTCCTCCGCTTGGTCAAGCCCGCCCCGCAATCCCACCTGAAGACTGAATGCAGGATCAATCAAACCCTCTTCGATTGCTCGCCGAAATACCGTGGCATGACTATACTTTTCACCCCACGAATCGTGCCACAAATCATGGTGCGCATCGAAATGGATGAGAGCGAGAGACCCTACCCGCTTACTTAGTGACCGAAGCGCGGCCAGCGACACCGAATGATCCCCACCGAGCAGCAAGACCGCGGCCTCTCCCAACTTGTCCAGCTGTTCTGTCATGCGCACAAGTGTCACGACGATATTGCCCGGAACCACAATGAGGTCTCCGCCATCCGCCACGACGGCTTCATGGGTGAGAAACTGCCGGTGTCCTCGGTGGTAGGGATATAAGGCGCTTGACGCCTCGCGAATGGCACTAGGGCCCATTCGAGCTCCCGGCCGAAAGGTGGTTCCGCCATCAAAAGGGGCGCCAACGACAACGATATCAGGGTCGTTAACCTGTTCCAAAGACGGCAGTTTCATAAACGTGGTAGGGCCAGAAAATCGTGGCATCAGGTGTTCTGCAACGGGATCATAATTGGCCATAATGCGTCCTTTCTTGGTTCTCTCATCATGCGATATTGGCTTATTCTTGGCTCATCGGACTGTAGTGGTAACGCACGATCACCCCTATACCTCTGACGTATTCAGATATTTCTTTAGAATGACCATGAGATCCTTCGTCGCTCTGCCCTATATTCCAGGCAATATTCCATCGCCTTGCACAAATGCCAAGTGTTTTGGGCGTCAAGATGCATTCCATGCCGCGTCGTTGTTCATCCTGCCTCAAGGAATTTCAACGAGACAGCGCGAATCTTCCCCAAAGACAGACTGTCTAAAGAAGCTTTTTGAATCGGCAAAGGAGCGAATACAGATGCCCTATGGTTATCAGCGCATGTATATCAACGGTAAGTGGGTTGACGCGGCGAATCATGCCACCATTGACGTCATCGATCCCGCTCGGGGTAGCGTCATTGCCACCGTCCCCCGGGGCATGTCCCATGATATTGATCAAGCCGTACAGGCCGCCCGCCAATGCTTTGACACGGGGGCTTGGCCAGGTCTTGCTCCGCGCGAGCGAGAACAAATGCTGCTTGACTTAGCCCAGATGATTCGCCAAGACCGCCTACGCTTAGCCGAAATGGAGGTCGCAGATTGCGGCAAGCCTTTAAACGATGCCCTAGCGGACATTGATGAAGCAGCCTTTATCTTGTCTTATTATGGCGGGTGGATTACGAAAATCGCCGGCGACATTCCCCCCGCCAGCCCCGGAGCCATGAGCTTAGTGGTCAAAGAACCCATTGGGGTGGCAGGATTGATTGTGCCGTGGAATTATCCGTTTCTCATGGCCATTCAAAAAATCGCGCCGGCCTTGGCCGCAGGCTGTACCTGTATCCTCAAACCCGCCGAACAAACGCCCTTAACGGCTTTAGCCCTGCCGCGCTACCTTGAAGCGGCACATCTGCCACCAGGCGCCGTAAATATCGTCACAGGGTACGGAGAGGAGGCTGGGGAAGCACTCGTCAGACACCCGGATGTCGATATGATTAGCTTTACAGGTTCCCTAGAGGTCGGGCGCCATATCCAGCAAGCCGCCGCCCATACCATCAAACGGGTCACGTTAGAATTAGGCGGCAAATCACCCAACATTGTGTTTGCGGACGCCGACATGGACCTAGCCGTGGCCAAAACGTGCTTTGGCGTCTTTTGGAATCAAGGAGAAGTCTGCTCAGCGGGCAGCCGGGTCTTTGTCCAAGAGAGTATTTACGATGCCTTCATCACCCGCGTGTCAGCCTATTTGGCCACCATTAGAGTAGGCAGCGGCGATAACTCCACCACCACCATGGGCCCGCTAATCAGCCGCGAGCATCAAGCGCGCGTGCTAGGCTATGTGCAATCCGCCTATCAAGAAGGCGCCCAATGTATCGCCAAAGGGTCCGTTCCGGATGACCCCGCCCTTCGCCAAGGATTCTTTGTTGAACCCATGGTTTTTGCCCATGTCACGCCCTCTATGCGCATCATGCAAGAAGAAATTTTTGGACCTGTTATGGCCGTCATGCCCTTTGCCACCGAAGACGAGGTCATTGCCCTTGCCAATGACACACCGTATGGACTAGCGGCAGCTGTGTGGACGCGTGATATTCAGCGCGCCCTTAGTGTGGCCAAGAAACTGCGGGCGGGGACCGTATGGATAAATGACTCCCAACCCGCGCCCTCGGAAGCACCATGGGGCGGCTACAAGCAATCGGGCAACGGGCGCGAGTTGGGCCGCTTAGGGCTCGAAGAATATTTGGAAACCAAGCACATCTATATTCGCTTAGATAGCTAACGCCTAAGGTCTGTAGGCCCCCAAGCGCTTAGTCCTGGCCATCATCACATTGTCATCATTTACCCGAGTCCATCATAGACTGATAACAGCCCCATAGTCTCACCGCACAAGCTGTGCATTATAAACATTAAAATTATGAATTTTAGGGCGGGTTGCTCAAGGAATTTGCGCTCGGGACCCCGAATGTACTGAAGGATGAAATATTTGGAGATGGGGCGTTTGACGATGCGGGAAATTTTTGGCGTATCGGCTGTCTCCTTGAGCGCGCCACAGGAAGCTTTGTATTTTCTGTGTCTGGACCGTACCGAGCCCCATTTTCTGTGCGCACAAGGAGTGTAGAAGAGGAGGACTTTATGAATGGCGATAACAAACGTGGTGTCTTAGTTTTGGGAGTGGGCGGAGTGGGAGAGGTTGTCGCAAAAGGCTTGACGCGACTGCCCGCGGTGGAGGCGATTATTGTGGCTGACCTGTCACTCTCCCGCGCTGAGATGGTGGCCGCCAAACTGCATGATTCTAGAGTGCGCGCCCTTTCAGTAGATGCCCGTGATGTCGAGGCCGTCTACCGTGCCATTCCCGATGATTGTGCCATTGTGATTCACGCTGGAATTCCTCGCTTTAATCTGACCGTCATGGAAGCATGCTTGCGAGCAGGCGTCCACTACATGGATATGGCCGCAGACGGCCCTGTAGAACTTCCGGGGCTCGTCACCGTGCAGCGCCAAATTCGGGAATATCATGAGAAATTTCAATCCGCAGGACTCTTAGCATTGCTCGGTATTGGCGTCGATCCGGGTGTGACCAATATTCTGGCACGCTGGGCCTCAGACCATTTAGCATCGTTAGATGAAATTGTGGTCTATGATGGAGACAATTCCATGTTAAAAGCCAGCTATGCCTTTGCCCTTCCGTTCTCACCAGACACGAGCATTGAAGAATGCCTGCAACCGCCTTTGAGTTACCTCAACGGCTCTTTTGTGACGGGCACTGCGCTTGACACCGGGATCGAAGTCTTTGATTTTCCCGATCCCGTAGGCCCCTTGACCGTCCGCTCCGTGTCGCACGAAGAAGCGGGAACCTTGCCGGTGTTTCTCCCGAACAAGGAACTTGTCCGCTGCGAATTCAAATATGCGCTGCCTGATGAATACATCAATATTCTCCGAGTGCTTAAGACGTTAGGATTGGACTCCGAAGACGCGATTGACATTAATGGAACCAAAGTGGTGCCTAGGCAAGTCGTCACGGCGCTTTTGCCGACCCCAACAGATTTAGCGCATGCCTTTGAAGGTACATCGTGCGTTGGCACTTGGGTGCATGGCCAAACCTATGACGGCGATATGGTCGAATGGTATCTGTACACAATGGGTACACACGCCGCGAGCTGGCGGGACATGGAAGCCAACGTCACCGTCTGGCAAGCCGGATTGCCTTCGGTGATTGCCACCGAACTTCTCTTCGCCGGCGATATCCCCGAACGCGGCGCGTTAGTGCCTGAGCAGTTAAATCCGGAACCTTGGATTCAGAAACTGCCCCAATGGAACATGCCCCTATTTAAACGCGAGTTGCGTTCCACCGTCCTTAAACGCGCCTAATAAGCGACTTCTATAAAAACCCGCTTCAGTCCTTAAGTGGACCGAAGCGGGCTTTTGGGGTTGAGCGGGGTCTCGAGCTATTTAGGATTGTTTGAATTTCTCCCAAATCGTATTGAACTGCTCATTGGCCGACGCAGGAATCGCCTTCATGACTTCCCCCTGCGTAATCACCCACTGCGGGGGATTCAACCACGGATTTTTCAACAAACTCTTTTGAATATAGGGATCGGCTGCGGTGTTGGGATCGGAATATTCTTCGGCATTTTCTAACTCGGCACTAATTTTGGGCGACAGCAAGAAATTAATGAACAGTTCTGCCGTGTACTTCGCCTTGGAACTGGTAGGAATGATAAAGTTATCAAACCATCGGTTCACACCAGACTTCGGATAGACCGGCAGAATCCACGGATCCTGGCTGTATGCCAATGCACCTTCTCCACTCCAAACAATCCCTGCTGTCGCTTCCCCGTTGAGCAAATCCACATGCGGATCATTGCTGTTGAACACCTTGACCTGCGGGCGGAACTTGTCCAAAGTGACGGCGGCCTGATTCAAGGCGCTCAGGTTGGTATCATTGAGGTTATGGCCATTCATCATAAGCGCAATACCAACCATAGTGCGCGGCGAATCCACCACCACCAAATTGTTCTTAAACACCGGATTGAGCAAGCTTCTATATCCTGTCACAGGCACATGGACAGCGTGGGTATTGACCGCAATCGGCACGGTGCCCCACAAATACGGCACGGAGTATTCGCTGTGGGGATCAAACGGCAAATTGCGAAATGGCGGCGCGATATTTTTAAAGTTCGGAATATCCTTGAAATTGAGCTTGTCTAATAGCCCCAGTTTGGTCATGGTCTGCACCATATAATCGCTGGCCACGGCGACATCAAATTCTTGGCCCGCTTGCATTTTCGCCAACAGTTCGGCGTTGCTCGGATAGGTGGAATAGTTGATATGCACATGGTATTTGTTCTCAAACTGATGCAGGATTTCATGCGGCAAATACGCCGCAAAATTCCCTACATCCAACACAGGGGAAATGGTATGCGCCCCATTCCCCGCCGCGGACGGCGTAGAACTTCCGCATCCCGCAAGCGTCGAGGCAAGCACTAGTGTGCCTAAGGCCGCTGATATTATCGGTAAACGCACTGAGTAATTCCTCCTTATATGGAATATATAGAATGATATAGAATGGTCGATGAACATTGATGCGGACTATTCCTCAACGCCTGTATGTCGTTGCCGCGCCCTCACCCCCTTACCTGTAATCAGCCGCGCTGTGCGCGGCGACGCTGTGTCCTTTGCCCGATAAATACGATAACAAGGGTTGCCGCCACAATAATCGTCGATAACGCATTGACAGACGGATTGACCCCATGGCGCAGCATTCCATAAATTTGCACGGGTAACGGCGTATTGCCTGAACCATCCACAAAAAAGCTGGTCGTAAAATCATCAAAGGATTGTGAGAACGACAACAACGCGCCCACAATAATGCCCGGCAGGATCACAGGAACCGTCACCGTCCATAACGTCTGCAGCTCACTCGCGCCTAAGTCCCTGGCAGCCTCTTCTAAGGTGGTGTCAAATCCCGCCATAGCGGCGCGTACGACCAAAACCACATAGGGAATCGTAAAGGTCGTCTGGCCAATAACCATAGCAGGAACGCCAAGCGGCACGCCAATATGGGGAAAATAGATCAAAAGCGCCACCGCCATCACAATTTCCGGGATGACAATGGGCACATACAGAAAGTAGATCAACGCTTTCTTGCCCCAAAACGTGTACCGATGCAGCGCAATCCCGCCCAATGTGCCTAATATCGTGGAAATAATGGTTTGAATCACGGCCACTTCCAGACTAATCACCAACGAATGCAGAAGCGTGGGCTCTTGCAGCAGCACATGATACCAATGAAAGGTAAACCCTGTCCATAAGGCGCTGAGGTACGAGTTGTTAAAGGAGAACGCAATCAAGACCACAATCGGCACATAAAGAAACCCTAGGACCGCGACGATAATGGCTTGGCGCACCCAACTAGGCGACGACGGATGTTCACGCCCACGTACACGCGGAGCCTCAGTAGCCATATTACCGCTCCTCCTCTAAGAAGGCATTATTCATATAGCGTGAGCTCAACCCGATGAGCAACAGCGTAATGACAATCACTACGGCAGACGCAGCGGCTCCAAACGGCCAATTGTCGGCCGCAAGAAATTGGTTTTCAATGAAATTCCCAACGAGGACGACTCCTCCACCGCCCATCAATAGCGGAATGAAAAAGGTGCCTAAGGTGGGAATAAACACAAGCAAGCTGCCTGTTGCAATCCCTGGAATCGACAATGGGGCTACGACTTTCCAAAAAGTCTTAGCCGCGCCTGCCCCTAAGTCTTTCGCGGCTTCCATGTATTCAGGATGGTCCATAATGCCTTGCAACGACGCGTATAACGGCAAAATCATATAGGGCAGCATACTATAAAATTGTCCGACATAGGTTGCTCCCATGGTATAAAGCATGTTCAGCGGCTGGTGAATCAGGTGCAATGATAGCAAGACCGAATTGATAAAGCCATCGGTTGCAATTAAAAACATCATGGCAAAGGTTCGGATCAGCGAGCTCGTCCAAAATGGCACAATCACAAGAAATAGCAACACAATTTTACGTTTGGGTGAGGACGTTGCGATAATGTAAGCAAAAGGGTAGCCCACAACTAAGCAGAATATCGTCACCAAGAAAGAAAACAACAAGGAATCGGCAATGACTTTAAATTCGACCCAATGAAACAGCAAACCATAATTGGCGAGGGTAAAGTGATAGACGATCCCTCCATAGCCACCTACCTGCATAAAGCTGATAAACAACATGTACAAATTAGGAATGGCAAAAAACAGCACCATCCATGCCACCACGGGTAAGACTATGGTCCATCGCTGCCGTTTGAGCCAAGCACGCCGGCGATGCCAGGAAGAGTGCTGGATGGCGGTTTGTCCGTCTGGCAAAACGCGAGGGAATGATTGGGATCCCACTGCACATCAACCTCCTCTCCAAGGGCATACGTCTGATTAACCCCGTGACTGACACAATGCAAGGTGAGGTCGGGCGCAACGCGGATCCACAAATGCACGAGCGAACCGCCAAAAATGCGTTCGGTGACAACACCACGGCACAGCGCCTGATCCCCAAAGGCCCCCAAATGCAGTGCCTCCGGCCTCACACTCAGCACCACCGGTGCACCCAAAACGTGGTCCGCCCGCATGGGGGTTTTGGTGAGAAAATACGGGGTTTGCACAATGGTATAGCCTTTCGTCACATCGACAATGGACCCCGTCAGCAAATTAGTCTCACCAATAAATCCCGCAACCGCCGGCGACGACGGGCTGCTATATAATTCTTCGGGGCTGGCGTATTGTAAAAGCTCCCCCTGCGCTAGCACCCCAATCCGATCGGATAGGCTCATCGCTTCTTCCTGATCATGGGTGACATACAGAAATGTAATGCCTAATTCGCGATGCAGTCTTTTGAGTTCCAGCTGCATTTCCTTACGCAGCTTCAGGTCTAAAGCACTGAGCGGCTCATCGAGCAACAAAACCTTGGGCTCATTGATGAGCGCTCGCACAATAGCCACGCGCTGCTGCTGACCCCCGCTCAACTGACGAATGCGGCGACTCGCAAACTTTTCGAGTCCTACCATCGCCAGGGCGTCATAGACGCGCGTTCGAATGGTCTGTTCGGGGACTTTTTTAATCCGGAGTCCAAAAGCCACATTGTCAAAGACATTCAAATGCGGAAACAGCGCATAATTTTGAAAGACGGAGTTCACGGGCCTTTGATTGGCGGGCATTTGGGTCATGTCGACTCCATCGATGATGATATGACCCGTCGATACCGACTCAAACCCGGCAATCATGCGCAAGATGGTCGTCTTTCCTGACCCGCTGGCGCCCAATAGGGTGACAAATTCTCCCTGATAGATTTCCATTGAAAAGTCTCGGATCGCTTGCGCACTAGCAAAGTGTTTTGCGACATGATGGAGCCCGATCATGACTTTTGCCGACACACCACTGCCCCTTTCCTGCCCCCCAAAGGCCCTTTCCTGTGTTGTTTCCTTATGCCTTGCATCATCTTTCGTTCCCGCCTCAAAGGAATCCTTCGTCGGCGTGAACAATGTACCAAAATAAATTGCATCAGCCCGCACAAGACGTCTAAACCCCAGTCTCATGCAAGGTGACATTGGATCATTAGCGGCGAGGGACAAAGGTTGCCACGCTTTCTCTACCCGCATTATTTTAATGCATCGCTGCATAATTGCTAGACTTCTGGGGTCTCTTCGCAAGAAAAACTCACCAAGCGCCATAGCCCGCTATCACCCCAGATGTGTCGACCGTCTGGGTCAATATGATATGGTAATAGCGTGTCAACACGAAGGGATATTGGTTTTGGGAGGTCATATTGATGGGTTTCTGGTTTGAGGAAACGGCCTCTTCCGGGCACCGTTTGCAATGGAAAGTCATTCGAGAACTTTATGCAGGGAAGTCTCAATATCAACAGATCCAGATTGTCGAGACCGAAGAATTCGGGGTCGCCATGGTCCTCGATGAAATTATGCAGACGACAACAGGCGATGAATTTATCTATCATGAAATGCTCGCGCTCGTGCCGTTGTTGTCGCATCCCCATCCGCGCCGCGTTCTCATTGTCGGCGGCGGCGATGGCGGACTTGCGCGGGAAGTGCTTAAAGTGCCCAAAGTGGAGCGCGTCGTCATGGTCGAAATCGATCCGATGGTCATCGAAGTCGCCAAGCGCTTTCTGCCAGGACACACGCAGTCGCTTGATGATCCGCGCTTGACCATTTTGTGTCAAGATGGCGCCGCTTACGTGAAAAATATGGCCCACGCCCAGGAAAAATTTGACGTGATATTGGTCGACTCGACCGACCCCGAAGGTGAAGGCCCAGGACAATTTCTTTATACGCCCGCATTTCACGAGGACGTCATGAATGCCTTGAATCCTTTAGGGGTCTACGTCCAGCATACCGGAGCCCCCTTTTATAATCCCGAGGTACTCCGTGACGTGAGTCGCGACGTGGCACGGCTTTTCCCAAGACGCCAAGTCTACTGGTGCACGATTCCCACCTACCCCGGAGGCATTTTTACCTTTACCGCCGGATCACTTGGTCCCGACTTGTCGGAACCGCTGCAGTCATGCTCTTACCCGACGCGCTATTATTCGCCTGCTATACACCAGGCAGCCTTTGCGCTTCCCCCTTTTCTCGAAGAGCTCATTGATAACGCCCAATAGATAGCCACGTTTGCCCAGAAGAGACCCCTGCCGGTCCTCACCACGAGAATCCGCAGAGGTCTCTTCTGCTCATATGGGGGGGAAGCTGTTACGTTACGCCTAAAACCAATCACCGACAGCTAAGACAATGCCAAACCTCTTTCCTCTTGGGTCAGCGCACAAGCCCTGGGTTCCCGAGGAGACCGATAAAAATGACCTGCACAAAGCCATCCCCAAGGCTAGCCGGTTAACGGAACTTCTTTATATTTTATGGGACAAGGTTAAAAATAGAGCATCTCAGCTTAAACCGATGAATTTCTAGGGGCCTTTCACAGGCAATGCGAATGGTAATAAATTGCAGCAGAATTTCTTGAAAATCTGGGGTTTTTGTGGTTTGCCTGACAGGGATGCGAAGGGCTACGCTACAGATGTGCCGAGTCGATGAACAAAGCACAAAAAACAATCCTCCATGAGGATGGTGATGAATCTGGAGTAGTGATAATATGTGGGCCCTTGTGGTTGCCCAATTCTTCTACGCCCTCGGGGATGGCTTCTTATACCCGTTTGTCGTCTTTTACTTAACACGTGATTTGCATCTTTCTATGGCTCATGCCGGACTGTTAATGGGAATTGCGGGCATCGGGTACATCGCTGGGCAATTGCCAGCTGCTTACCTAAGCGACCGCTTTGGACCACGCAGAATCTCAGTGGTGTCTTATGCGATTGCCGCTATCGCCGTGATGACAGCTGGTCTCGTGCATAATGTGTGGGTGTGGACCATTGCTTACGGTCTCACCTTAATGATGGTCGGAGCCGCATTCCCGGCGGTAATTCACGCCATGACCCTCCAGGTCAAGCCTGAACACCGAACCCAAGGATATAGCTTGTTGCTCCTATCCCAAAATGCCGGCATTATTGTCGGGCCTCTGGTCGGCTTATCTTTGGCTCTCTATCAATTTCAATGGATATTCTGGATCGATGCCATTTGCCTTGTCATAAGCAGCCTCGTGCTGACCCGCGGTATTCCCCAGATCGTGCCCGCCCGTCCCATGGATTCTCCAAGGGCGCATGTCTCCATTTGGCGCACGTGGCTGTATTTCCCGCCGTGGAAACAGTCGGGATTTTGGTCTGTCGCCTTAGGCGGCACCCTTATTGGCATCATTTATAGCCAGCTGATGTCGACGCTCCCCATGGAAATGGAGCATACGGTGGGCATCTTGCGCTGGTACGGCTTATTATGGGCTATGAATGGCGCTCTCATTACGGTATTGCAATGGCCTGTGTCTCGTGTATTGCGCCATGGAAACCGTCGCTTCTGGATGGGGTTAGGCGCCATCTTGTACGCCGCTGCGATGATTTTGCTGGGCATGTCCGCTGAAATCATGCTCATTGTCGCCGCCTTTGTCATCGTGACGCTAGGTGAACTCATCTATGAGCCGTTGCCCCCTACAGAATATGCAGCGCAAGCCCCCAAAGGCTATGGGGCACGCTATCAAGGTGCTGGCAGCTTCTTTAGCGCATTCGGCATGGTCATTGGTCCCGTTTTAGGCGGCGTGTTATTAGCCGATGCTGGGCATCTGGTATTGTGGCTCGCCATGGGCGCCTGCGGTCTCATTGCCACCTGGCTGATTATGCACCACTCCACATCGGGCACGTTGCGCTCAGATTTCACGAAAACAGCCCACTAATATCGAAGAATGTGCAACCAATCATCGGGTGAAAAGATCAAAACTTAAGCGCTCCACAAGTGGGGCGCTTTTGCTTTTCATTTCCTCCATAAGGCACGGGTTGTAAGAAAGATAGACGGGCATAGTGAAATAGCCGCAGCATAAAAGGCTCCGGAAATTTACGCGGTGAGGCTCGAACTAGGTCGGAGACAGCTCTTGCGAGCGCATGCTTTGGCGGCGCTTGCGATGCGCGCGTTTTCTAATCCCTTCCGCTGTAATCGTATAGACAATCGTGCCATCGTCATCATGTTTAAATTCCACGGTACAGGTCGAACAGAAATACCAGCCGGGCGCCGTCAGCCGCCCCACCCACCGATTTCCGCATTCAGGACAAATGGGATACTTTTCACGCATAGCCATTCTCCTTTGCTCGCTTTATACCTACCATAACGACAGACACGAATTGTTGGTAACAAGAAATCGAAAATATTTTCCTAATCCTTCCTGTTTGTGCCCCAAGCCTAAAATTCGCTCACAAGTCAGGACGCGCATCCTGCCATTTTTGTGCCAAGGCCGCTAATCCGATAAACAAAACGGCGTACACCCCCAATATCAGCACATCATTGATTGCCACAGGCTTGTTTTCTAAAATAGCCCAAGCGGGTGCGGCAAACCGGTAGGTCGGCATCAGCCGGGCTACCGGTTGTAAGGGAGAAGGCATTGTGGAAATAGGAGTCCAGAGTCCGCCTAAAAAAGATAGCGTCAAATACACCAACGTGCCCAAAATTTGAGCGGCGTTCCCAAAAAACCCTATGACCACGCCTAATGCCGCAAAAGGAATCGACCCTATCCACAACCACCCTAAAATTTCTGCCCACTTTTCCCCCTTTAAAGTGACTCCTTGGTCAAAATGCGCTACGGCAAAAATCGCCGCGACAATTAGTAAAGACAGTACTAGCTGCGTCAAGATTTTCGATAGGGCATAAGCGACGGGCGACAAAGGCGTCGTTTTAAACCACCGCACCCACCCACTCTTGCGTTCCGCCGCAAGGCGTACTCCAAGGGTATTGACGGCCGAACCCACTACCCCAAATGCCGCCATCGATACCATAAAATATCCTTTCCACAACGGTGCCGAAGCCGAAAGATGCGGATTGGTTTCGTCAATAAAAATGAAATAGAAGGCAATCGGCATGCCCATCGTCAATAAAAAGACACGCCGGTCGCGCACCGTACGCAGCATATCCATTTTCCATTGTGACCATAAGGCTCTCACAGCTCACCCTCCCGTGCCGTTAAGCGAACAAAGGCTTCTTCTAATCCAACACCGGTAATCATAAGGTCACTGACAGGCCAGTCCTCTTGGATAAGGCGCTTGACGACGGCATCCGAATTTTGCGTTTGCAAGATGACGTGACGCCCTGCTATCTGGACCTCCGTCACGTCCGGCCAGTGCCGCAAATCTACCGTGCGCGATGCGTCTTGGATGACAAATGAGACTTGACGCCCACCGATTTGCATTTTAATGTGCTCAGGAGATGCATCCGCGACAATACGTCCACGATTCAACACGACCACCCGGTCCGCGATTTGGTCGACTTCATGCAAATCATGCGTCGTCAAGATCAACGTGCGCTGGTCCTCCACAAATTGACGCAGCATTTCCCAAAATAAGCGCTTAGATTGAACGTCCATCCCGACCGTCGGTTCATCCAAAAAGAGGACGTCAGGATTGCCCACCATGGCTAAGGCAAACTGCAGGCGCCGCATTTTACCCCCAGAGAGCCGAGACGCCATTTGCCGTCTATCCTCTTCTAGGCCCGCCATTTCGAGAACTTCGGCCGCAGGCAGAGGATGCGGATAAAAGCCCCGGAACAAATTCACACTTTCGAGCACCGTCAAGCGGTCCGGCACGCTGACATTTTGCAACATCACCCCAATTTTGGCATGGATTTGGGGCGAAGCCGGCAGCGCACCCAAAAGCCGCACTGAACCGTGACTCGGCGATGTTAAGCCCATCATCAGGGCAAGGCTTGTCGTTTTGCCCGCGCAGTGCCAAGCACCTTACTGTCAGATGCGAAGGCTAAAATCCAAGCCGCCGTGTCTGCGGGCAAAATGACTCAAACCCAAGCCACTCAAATCGAGTCACATCTCAGCACCATGATTGATCAGATGGTAACTCGCACCGGCATGATGCCCAAAGGCGGTGCTTGGAATCACCGTGGCGGCTTCGGCATGATGGGTAACGTCATGTCCACTATCGCTAAAGATCTCAACATCTCCACCAGCACCTTAAGGGCTGATCTCAAGGCGGGCCAGAGTCTAGCCACCATTGCCCAAGACCACGGCTCTTCCGCTAGTGCCTTGGAAAGCACCTTATTGTCAGACGCCCAGGCGAAGATTCAGTCCGCCGTCTCTGCGGGCAAACTGACTCAAACCCAGGCCACTCAAATGGAGTCACATCTCAGCACCATGATTGATCAGATGGTGACTCGCACCGGCATGATGCCCAAGGGCGGTGCTTGGGGCCATGGTCCTCACCATTTTGGCATGATGGGCCACGCCGTCTTGTCCACTATCGCTAAGGATCTCAACATCTCCACCAGCACCTTAAAGGCTGATCTCAAGGCGGGCCAGAGTCTAGCCACCATTGCCCAAGACCACGGCTCTTCCGCCAGTGCCTTGGAAAGCACCTTATTGTCAGACGCCCAGGCGAAGATTCAGTCCGCCGTCTCCGCTGGCAAACTGACTCAAACCCAGGCCACTCAAATGGAGTCACATCTCAGCACCCTAATTGATCAGATGGTCACGCATTCCGGACCCATGGGACATATGCATTACCATGGCTCTTGGAGTCACGCACCGTCATCCCCGGCCGCTTCCTAAGCTTATGCAACACACAAGCGCCACGCCAAGAATTAGGCGTGGCGCTTCTCGTTCTGAGATACGGTATGCGCGTTCCCGAAATTATGCGTTAACGATCATGAGAGGAATCTAAGGGCTTTTCCGATGACGAGGCGTCACCATTCATCGCGCGTTTAAATTCCTTAATGCCTTTAGCTAAATTGCCCCCAATTTCCGGCAAGCGTTTGGGCCCAAAGATCAGCAAAGCTACGATTAACAGCACAATGATGTGCATCGGAGACAACAAATCATCCATGTTATCGCTTCCTTTTTTGAGCACCTCTTGGCCCTATTATACGCCTGCCACAAGGTCTTCGCGCAGCGTTTTTAAGCGCGTTGGTCATAACGATATGGGGATCACCAAAACACTTGTTTTCTTGTTATCCACAATTCCACACAGGTTTATCCACATAATTCTCACACGCTCAAGCTTTTAGGCGTCATAATGCCAAGCGCTTCCATGACCAAAACGCCGGTCAACAAAAGGCGGCTCATAACGAGCCGCCTTTTGTTTTAATGGGATTGCTAGCCTTTCGGGACTGCCTTTATAACGCGCCCGTCTCGCGGGTTTCCTCGAGGGCTTCCAACACTTCATCCGCCGCTTTGCTGCGGTAGCCACTCGATACCCCCCAGTAGTAAAACAGCAACGAGACGACCGCAATCACTACCAAGTCCCACGGATACGGAATAAAGCCCTTGCCGTGGTTAGCCGGGGCTCCAAAGACACCCGAGCCGTAATAAGACATCGCCAGCATGAATAGCAGATAGAACACCATCCATACGCTGGACTTAAATGACTGTGCCGACGGCTTCGCAATCGTCTGCGGCACAATGGCGCTGATAATCAAATACAGGGCCACGCCAATCAAGATAATGCCCAAGAGTTTCTCGTCGGCCACCCAGCCATCCCAGTAGATAATCAAGGACGCGCCAATAAACGCCACCGGCGCAATCCACGACAAGCCGCCTAAGCGAATGGGCCGCGGTACATTGGGCATCGTGCGGCGAAACACGGCGGCCGAAATCGGTCCCACCATGTAGGTAAAGACGGTGGCTCCCGACACAATCGCCACCAGCGACTGCCACGCCGGGAACGGGGCCAAGAAAATCAAACTGATGATGGCCGCGACCACCAAGGCAATGCTGGGAATCCCCGTCTTGGGGTTGATTTTCGCTAAGCCCTTGGGCAAATAGCCATTGCGGCCCAGCGCGTCTAAGACGCGCGTCGTGGAAGCCAGATAAATACTGCCCGTGCCAGCGGGCGACAAGAACGCATCAATAAACAGCAGGGTCGACAACCACGACAAGCCCGCAAAAATGGCCAACTGGGCAAACGGCGCCCCTGCAATTTGCGCATTGGACGCAATCGCGGCCCAGCCTTTCCCGAGGACCGAGGTGGGGAGCGCTCCGATAAAGACCACCTGCAACAAGGTGTAGAGAATAATGCCGATCACAATCGACACAATCAAGGCGCGAGGCACGTCCCGTTGGGGATTTTTCGCTTCTCCCGCCAAGTCCACCGCTTGCCGAAAGCCCAAGTAGGAAAACACAATCCCGGCCGACGCGACCGCGCCCAACATTCCCGACGATTTCATCGGCATGAAGCCCCCAATGTGGCTGAAGTTGACGCCATGCAGCCCGACAATGGCCAACACAATTACCGTCAACGTCGGCATCAAGAATTTCCAGATCGTGAGCGGTGTGTTAATCCGTGCAAACACCTTAATCCCAAAGTAGTTCACGGTGAAAAAGGCCACAATCAACAGGGCGGCGAAAATCAAGCCCGACGTAGTCAACGTGGACTTGACATACAGTCCCGGGAAAAAATGACTCATATACTGCACTGTCGCTTCGGCTTCCACGGCGGGTACAGAGGCATATGCAATCACCGCGGCCCACCCGACGATAAAACTCGTCAAGTGCCCATGCGAGTATTGCGTATAGCGCGCAATGCCCCCCGATTCCGGAATCATCGAACCTAATTCGGCATAAACCAAGCCAATGAACAAGACAATCACACCGCCAATGATCCAACTAAAAATCGATGACGGTCCCGCCAAATACGCCGCCGTAAAGGCCGCAAATAACCATCCGGATCCAATAATGGCCCCCAGCGAGGACATGGTCAGATCGAGAAAGGATAATTCACGTTTCAAGCCCCGCTCTAAATTAATCACGTGTTTCCTCCTCTGTGAGTGACAGAAATAGCAATTATCTGAAATTAAATAAGTGCTCTAAGACGTCTCGGGGCAATCCTCAGCAAGGCGTCTAATGGAAATAATGATACCCTTCAACTTTCGACATCGGACGATAAATTCCTGCCTTGTCAGAAAATAAATTTTCATGCCAGCATGTGAATAATTGTACAAACACCTGGTTAAAAAAACCTACGATAATCTCTTTCGGCTTTTCTCGGCCCCTAACGGGACCCGCAGTCCTCACAGGATTCGTCTGCTCGGGGGTGGCTTCCGCCCCATCGCGTGGGGATGTTTTTCCCCCACGCACCGCTCAAGATCCCGGCAGGAGAAGGATGGCAGGAAACTCCCATCGGTGTCCCGTCGGTGGTGCCCTGAGCCCCAGTGTTACTGGGCCCTCATCAAGATGCCCCGTCGCTCCTTTCGCCACGTGGTGGCGACGGGGGAATGCGATATGGGTCATTCGGAGAATAACGTCTTGCGATACCCTAACCAGGCACTCAAATACTGATGGTGCGATGCCAACGTCTTCGTCATGATCCGTTTAATCCGAGCCCATGCACTCCAATCATTTTTCCGATAAGTGGGGTCGTTCCATTGATCGCGGTCTTGCATCCAGAGCCGCAAGGCTTTCGGGACGTTTTCCCGGCGGACTTTCAGTCCGCCTCGTCGCCCGATCACGAGGGCCGCGGCGTGATGCACGCTTATCCCGTATTGCGGCTGATACTTGAACCGCCCGATAATCGAGGTATAAGCTGGTTTGACTTTCCGCAAGGCGACGCCTTCCCGCGCGGCCTGTCGTTCGACCGCCGTCAGCAAGGCCCGGTAATTAAACTGGTGCGTCACGCGGTTAAACTTGGCGCTCACATCCCGATCATGGATGAACTGCAAGTCTTCCACGACCAGTCCCGCTCCACGAGCCTTAGCCCACTGAACGGTCTCGACCGCGAGACCTCCCACCAACGCGTCGCGTTGGGTCGATCGGACATCGAAGAGACGGGGGTCCCCGATCGTCGCGAAGGCGTGGGGATTGCCGTTCGGCAACACGTGACAGAGCGCCAAAAAGGTGCTGTTGGTATCCACTCCCACCCAGCCATGACGCGGATCGGTCTGGATGGGCGCGGGGACTTCTTCGACGGTCACGCGGACCTGATACCGTCCTTGACGTCGGAGAATTTCGACTTGATAGGGGTCGCCGGCGGCGAGCACCCGACGCAGCAGCCCCTCATAATCCCGGCCATGGACTTGGCCAGTTTTCTTGGACACCTTCCGCGCAATATAGAGAGGGATCTCCAGTTTCTCATACCGAGGGACTTTGGCGTCGGGGTTGCCCGGTTTGAGGCAATCGAGAGAGATTTCTACGATCCAATGGTCGGTTCCTGCGCGGACGCGCAGGAGGGGATTGCCCCTTTTGGTTCGATCCCCACGCGCTGACAGCCGACCATTCCGGCTCTCGTCCCATTCTTTCCGCCACGCCTGCTGGCGTTCCTGTTCGGCGAGGGGGTCATCGAGAGTCTTAAACTGATCCAACCACCGTTTTTTTGTGCCAAACACCACGGGAGGAAAGGTGCCTGCCTCGACATGCTGTAGATAAAACGCTTGCTGGGCTTCTTGATGCGTGAGCTTACGTTCTTGTCCCGCAATGCGGCGGGCATTCGGATGCGGGGAGGCCCGGAGTGCGGTCAACCGTTCTCGGGTTTTTTTCACGCGTTGCGTCCATAAAGTCGCCCCGTCTTTCATGGCTTGATGGCGGGCCCGAATGAGGTCTTGCGCTTCTTGCACCGCATCTTTGGCGTAACGCAGCGGCAACTCCGTTTCACTGGCACAGTGACGTTCCAAACCGCCGATGTTTTGTAGTCCTCCAACCAAGCGTTGAAAGGCAAACCGTAGCATGAACCCATATTTGCGCATCAAACGGCGTAACACCGTGTCCTGATCGGGCGTGACATCGAGCAAGACACCAAAAATGGTTGTCTTCATTCGGGGACTCCTTCCTGAGCTAAGGTCGCCATCGCTTGACGCACGGTCGACCCCATCTTTTCCCCTCCGCGTTTGCCATAAATGCGGGCCGAGAACGACGTGGTAATGGCAATCAAGTCCTCCACGAGTTCCTGCTGATCGTCTTTCACCGTGTGTTCCATGACAACAACACGCACGCCAAAGGCGTGCAGGTAACTTTCCAGATAAGTAAACCCGAAGCGTGCCAATCGATCCTCGGATTCCACAGCCACAATGCCCGCTTGGTGTTGCTGAGCAAGATCCAGCAACCGATGGAGACCCCGCCGTTTTTCATTCAAGCCGCTCGCGACATCGGTAAGAGCCGCCACCACAGTCCATCGCTGCTCCGCAGCGAACGCGGTTAACCGCCCGAGTTGACGATCCAAGTTCCCCGCGTCTTGTTGTTTTGTGGTCGAGACTCGGGCATAGAGGAGACAACGAGTATCCCTAGCAACATCAGGCGCATCCTCGTGCATCAGGGCGCGTAAGTCCGCGACCCGATAGCGCCGATGATTCGTCACGGTACGCACCGGAATCAGGCGCCCTTCGCGTTCCCACTTCCGGAGTCCGTCGATGCTCATGCCGAGCATCTTGGCCGCCTTGCCGATACTGACAAACTGCTCATCCATAATACAATCACCTAATAACATATTATCAGAGATCATCATAGATTGACAGCAAGCAGCTTAAACCTCCTTATATACCCACAGATGCCCACGGGATAATCACCGGTGCATTCTGGTCGTCAAAATTTGAAAGAAGCTTCACCATACACCGGCCTTTTACCGTCCGGGACGAAGTCATCTTGCGCAGCCCCTTATATTACAAAACGATAGGTCCCAAAAGTCTTGTTCATGACGACCAAAAAACCGTGCCTATGGCGAGGTTTTTCGCGTGCTATCCAAGGTAAAAATCATAAAAATTCTGCTGTTCCCACGGTTATACCGGCGTTGGACAACGGCTTAGCGTCTGCTATCCGGCTACATCTTTGGGACTCTCACCAGCTGTCATGAGGCGGGATACGGTCTGGGGCACATCCCAGCTAGGCCGGCCCCATAAATATCCTTGCGCCGCATCGACGCCGCAGTGCTGAAGTATAAGAGCTTGCTCACGAGTTTCGACCCCTTCGCCAATTGCATAACTATCCCTTTGATGCAGCCACGAGACCATCATCGCAATCAAATCCTGGAGCGCTGCATCAACAGGCAAGCGAGAGACCAAGGCACGATCAAACTTGAGCCATGCCGGGCGGCGCTGATGCATGCGCACAATATCCGCCTCTCCCACGCCAAAATCGTCCTGGGCAAACGCGATCCCTGCATATGATTTCGCCACACTAGCCCAATCGCGATCAGAGGATGTCGCATGCTCATAAACTTCTAACACAATTTGGCTTCGTGGCAGCACCGTCATGATTTGCTTAAGCACGAGTTCTACACGCTCAGATTGTTCAAGCGTCGCCTCTTGGATGTTAATAAATAATTGAGATCCTGCTGGCCAAAAGCCCATTTCTTGAATGCGCCGTGCAATAGCGGAAAGACAGGCCAAATCTGCCTCGAGACTTAAAGCGTTTTGCGCGCATTCCGAAAAAAACTGCAAAGGGCTCACCATCTCCCCTTGAAAGGACGGCCGAATCAACGCCTCATACCCAATAATGTGTTCATCTGCTAGGTGCACAATCGGCTGAAACGCCACCCGGTAACTAAACTGTTCGAGCCACGAAGACGCTACCGTAGGCGATTGAGCCCTTTGCTGGTCTTCGGAACATTCCTCGACCAAGGACCAATAACCGACTAAGCGTCCTCCCAAATGAATGGGCATAATCTCTTCGCAAGCCCACCAAAAGGTGCCGTTCGGTCGCTGATTTTTAAGACGCCCTTGCCATGGCTTTCCTTGCGTCAACTGCTGCCACATTTGTTGATAGACCGCTTTAGGCGTCGTTTTTGCACTGTTAATCGCAGGACTTTGTCCTACGAGTTCATCGGCACTCCGCCCCGTCATGCGTTCAAACGCCGGATTGACCGCCACGATACGGCCATCGACACTGGTCATAACCGTTCCCACCTGGCAATATTGCCACAAATTCAGCGCCGCATCGGCTAGCCATCCTAACTCATTACGGTAAATCGGCTCTGCATCGGCGTCCGTGATGGGGGTATCTGCACCTACCACGTAATTCTTGCCGTGGCGCTTGGCATAAAGCAGATGCACATCGGCATCTTCCAACAAACGATCGGTCAGCGGGCCCACGACGTAACCCATGGACACTCCTAATTGCACAAGCCCAGCCGCTGTCTCGTAAGAGCCGCCCGTCACCTCCGCATGCAATGTGGCCGTTACCTTTTTGGCTAATTCCGGGTCTGTGAGCTTTGACACCCAAGCAAATTCATCGCCGCCAAACCGCACCACGGCATCCTCGGGATGACATTGGCGTAACAAGCGAGCCGCGAATTGGGAGAGAATCTCATCGCCGACCATGTGGCCCCAAGTATCATTAATGGATTTAAAGTCATCAATATCAAACGCCACAAAGAGCCAATCCGTATCCGCTTGGCTTTGGGCCCGTTCTCGCCACCTTTGCCAACCATGACGCGTCAAGGCGCCCGTCAACGCATCATGTTCCGCCCGCTCTTTATCATCCGCCCACACTTTTTCCCGCCGCGCGCGTCCGGTAATGTATCCGGCCAACAACAAACCGGTCGTGACGGTGACAATAAAATCATGCATCCCATTGGGATTCATGATGACACTTGTTAAAGACACCGCCAACAATGCTAAGTAAATTAACACAGGATGGCGCCACGGCATAACGGTCAGAGCTGCCACAGCGCCGGTCATGACCACAATGTCCATCACCGTATGAGGTGACCACCCATGATATCCGACGGCACTCAACAGCATCGCGCCGAATACCACGCCTGAGGCCACGAGAGACCACGTCTTCTCGGCCAGCAGATACCACATGGCCATCATGACCACAAAATAGACCCCATAGGGCATGTCCATGCCGCCCCATAGCGCAATCGTCAGCAAAGACAAAGGGGCGCCCACAATCATCAGAATGCGCGCTAGGAGTGGCGTGGTCTTAACCGCCGCTAGATCGGCCAATTCCCACAACGCAACCAACAACCCAGCGAAGAGCACCCCATGAATGACATCTGCGGGCCAGGACGTAGCCCCACTCTCCCAATGCATCGCCCCTCACACCCTCCATTCACACAAATACCCTCGCCTCTTCGTCCACGGTAGCGGTTAACTTCGCCAAGGTGCACAAAACACCCGTCATAAGAGCCCTAAGTCCATGGCTCTTTCGGGCGTGGGACGTTATCTATCCGAGAGTATAAAGGACTGTCGCGTGCACAATGCCACATTAATGGCCATTTTCCCCTAAAAAATTCCACAACCAGGTTTTTTTTGCCTTTTTAAGGAACATTTCCCGTAAATCCTTCCTATCATTTGGAGCCCTTCTTGTTCATTCAGTACAATAAACCCATATCACTGTCGAATTTCGCGGTCAATGAGTCCCATTCATCCGCGCATAACAACAACAGGTTCACGTGATAAAGCATGGTGTCTCCCCCAGCAAGGACGCGGGGCGCAAGAGACAGCCCAAAAAACATTTTGGAGCGCCGTATATAAAAAGGAGTCCAATGCGATGGTTGTTCGCCGTGGAAAGTCTAGAAGCCGGGGCCGTTTCCAAACGGATTTGGCAAACGCCCGCCTGCACATGCTGTTGAAAGCATGTCCTGATCCTGTATTAATTAAAGATGCAGAAGGTTTTTGGTACCGCATGAATCAAGCCGCTCAACGGCTGTTCGCAATCCATAGTCCCCAGTCCTCAAAACTGTCGCCAGAAGAAGCCCGGCATCGCTATCCCCATTTAGCGGAAAGCTTCGTGTGTAACCGCCAAGAGGATGAGCACGCTTGGCAAGCCCATCAGACGCTATCCGAACAGGTCGTTTTTTGGGGGCCCGAGCAAACTCCGCAACGGTTGCAAGTGCAACGGACCCCCTACTACTATCCCGATGGCTCGCGGTGGTGTTTGGTCATCACGGCCGCGCCTGCCGCCAGTCCTCCCTCTCAAGGTTCCTTACACCAATCCCTTTTTGAACTGGAAATGATTATGGAGGCAACCGATACCGCGGTGTGGCAATTTGATGCCGGTCAGCACCTCTTGCGCGCCAACCACATTGCCTGGCATTGGATGGGTTACCCCGCGTCTACCCCTCCAGAGGTGCCCAACACCTGTCTTTTATTTCAAAGTAACCCCTGGCAAATCGGCTTCCAAGAGGTCTTGCGGTCCCAACAAACCACCCGAACTTCGATTGAAACATGGCCTTTAGCATCGGGTGCCCTTTTAGAAGTGGAAGTCGATCGCATTCCCTATCGACACGGTTCGACTTTAGCGGGCATCGTGGTGCTGGCACGTGACATTACCGCCTACCGCGAAACTGCTCGCGCGCTCGCCGATAGCGAAGAGCGATACCGGACAATCTTAAATGAAATTCAAGACGGCTATTTTGAGGTGGATTTAGCGGGAAACCTACGCTTTTTCAATCCCGCCTTGAGCACGATTCTCGGCTTCACGGCACAAGAACTGGCGGGTCTGAACTACCGCGCTTATACGAATGAAGACCAGGCCCAATTGTTATATCAATCTTTTCACAGCGTATACCGTAGCCGGCACTCGGCAATGACCGAGTGGCAAATTATACGCAAGGACGGAACGCCGCGGTATGTCAATGCCACCGTCTCTCTTATTCTCAATGCGGACGACCAGCCTGCAGGATTTCGGGGCTTGGTCCGCGACATTACGGACCATAAACAAGCTGAGCTGGAACTGCGCTACCTGGCCCACCACGACCCGCTTACCGCTTTGCCCAACCGCAGCCAATTTATTGCGGAAATTCAATCCGCTATTGCCGAATCTCAAGACCATCAGCAATCCTTTGCTCTGCTATTCGTGGATTTGGACCGGTTTAAAAATGTGAACGATACCTTAGGCCACCCTGCGGGTGACCAATTGCTTCAGCAAGTGGCCGATACGCTTAAGAAAATCATCCGCCAAAAGGACATGGTAGCCCGCACCGGTGGCGATGAATTTGCCGTCCTTTTGCGCCCGATGACGCGTGCCGAAGATTTAAGTGCCATTGCTGCACGGATCTTAGAACAGTTGCAAAAGCCGTGGCACATTGCGGGTCAGGAATTCCGCTGCCCCGGCAGTATTGGGATTGCGCTTTATCCTCACGACGGCAGCGACCCGGATACCTTGCTCAAACATGCTGATGTGGCCATGTACCGCGCCAAAAATTTAGGTGGGAACCGATTCGTACTCTATAACGCCACCATGAACCGTCAAAGCAGCGACTATGTCTTGCTGGAAAGCGACCTCAACCAGGCGCTGAAACAGCGTCAATTCATTCTCCACTACCAACCGCAAATGAATAGCCAAACCGGACAAATTTATGGGGTCGAAGCCTTGGTGCGGTGGCAACGCCCCAACGGCTCCTTAGTGCCCCCGAATGACTTTATTCCATTTGCTGAGCATTCCGGTCTGATTATCCCCATTGGCCAGCAAGTCTTCGCGGAAGCTTGCCGTCAAACCGCTCAGTGGCAAGCCAAAGGACGCCCTTTGCACAAAGTGGCAATCAACCTCTCTGCTCGACAGTTCCAGCAACCCGATCTTCAAGCGATGATTATGCAAATCCTTGAAACCACTGGATGCCCTCCACAAGCCGTGGAGATTGAAATTACGGAAAGCGCGGCCATGGAAAATGTGGCTTATACTTTGCGCATCCTTAAAGCCTTTCGGGACATGGGTATGTCCATTGCGCTAGACGATTTTGGCACGGGATTTTCGTCCCTACGCTATCTTAAAGAGTTTCCGATTACGTCCTTGAAAATCGATCAATCCTTTGTGCACGATGTCCTCTACGAAACAAAAAGTCGGGCGATTGTCAAAACCGTGATTGAACTCGCCAACAATTTAGGGGTTGCGGTGATAGCGGAAGGCGCTGAAACCCAAGAACAGGTCAACGCCTTGCAGGATCTAGGCTGTAGCGTCATTCAAGGCTATTATTTTTCCCGCCCTTTGCCGGCGGACGCCCTTGAACACTTCATGAACCGCTACCGCTAAGCATCATGAAAAGCCATCAACGGCCTTGAGCCCACCCCATGGCTCCATAACTCCATGGGGTGGGCTCAAGGACACCGTCATATGCGAAGCGCCAACGCACCGTGGAAACAGCCCTTGGGCATTCTTGCAACAAGAGAAGACCCGTTCAGTTATGACAAGGGGCCACGTTCAAAAGATCACAGAGCGTATAATCCGACTTCTTGGTGCTAACACCACTTGCCGCTACAAGCCGTCAACGTCTTGCAGCGCGGTAGAAAAGTAGCGGCGCGTCATCTCAATAAAGCCCCGAGCCGCTGGGGAAAGCCATTTGTCATGGCGCCATACTAATTGGCTTACGACGGGAAATTCCGGCCCATTCCAAGGGAGTTCCACCAACTCGTGCGCTTCCAACTCCTCTTGCACGGCCATCGAAGGCAAGAGCGATACCCCTAATCCCGCTTGCACACACTGCTTAATCGCTTCCACACTGAAGAACTCCACACGGGGATGATGAATGCCCGTGCTCTCTAGCGCACTCTCAAACATAACGCGATAACTACATCCCGGTTCGGTCACTAATAAGGTCTCGTGCTCCAAATCTCCAGGCCCCACTTCTAACGCCCGTGCTAAAGGATGATGCACCGGTGCCACCACACGCATTGGCTCATCTCTTAGTATTTCGCAGTGCAAGCCCGGGTCCTGACAGGGCGATTCCAATGTGACCGCCAAATCCAAACTTCCATGCCATACGGCTTGGCGCAAATCGCGACAAATCCCCGTACGAAAAATTAATTCGACCTGGGGAAAGTGGGCGCGATACGCCTTCAACACCGGTGCCAAACGATATGTACAAAGACTTTCGACAGACCCAACGGTCAACGTTCCAACCACCTCAGAGGAATTTCCCACCACCTCATGCGCTTCATCGGCCAGATTCAATAAGCGGTGGGCGTAACTAAGAAACTGCGTGCCAGCATCGGTAAGCCGAATGCGTTTCCCGCTTCGCTCCACTAATAATACCCCGAGTTCTTCCTCCAAGCTTTGGATCTGAGCACTGACACTCGACTGCGCATAATTTAGCCGTTCCGCGGTGCGTGTGAAGCTCAACTCTTCGGCTAGCACCCGAAACGTTTGCACATTCTTGAGCTCCATAAACGCACCTCGTTTCATCGGTTTGGCCGATACATTCTATCGCGTCTATCGTATGACACCCTGATAGCGAAATGCTAGCATCAAGAAGTAGAACCTCGTAAATTCCCTAATATATTTAAGGAGAAATTACCATGGAGCATCCCCGCGAATTGGCACGCCGTTTGACCTGGGTGCACGGATCTGCCCTCGCGATTGGCGCGGTATTGGGCTCCGGCATTCTCGTCCTCCCGGCCACTACCGCCCAGCAAGCCGGACCTGCCGCAATCGTCGCATGGATTATCATGTCGGTTTTGGCCTTTCCGCTCTCATTGACCCTTGGCCAACTTGCCGCCCAACATCCCCACGCTGGAGGCATCGTCGAATACGTCAGACTGGCATGGGGGAATTCCGCCAGCCGGTTGACGGCGTGGCTCTTTCTTGGGACCATCCCGATAGGAGTCCCGATCATTGCCATTTTGGGTGCTGACTATACGGCCACGACATTGGCCCTGCCCACATGGACAATCCCTCTCATCGCTGCACTAATGTTAGCCGGTTCTTTGGGATTACACGCTGCCGGAGTAGAGGTTGCCAGTTGGATGCAAATCGCTGTTCTGGCAATTATCGGTGCATTGATCGTCATAGCGATCCTTTTTGCCGCCCCTCACATCCATCCCAGGGCTTTTCATCCATTCGTGCCCCATGGTTGGTTACCCGTTGGCCAAGCAACCGTCTCGGTTTTCTGGTGTTTTGTCGGGTGGGAAATGGTTGGGCATCTTGCGGAGGAATTCCTTAATCCCCGTAAAGATTTGCAACGGACATTTCTCGTGGCCCCCAGTGTGGTAGGACTGCTTTATGTCGCCCTAGCGTTTGTTACAATAGGGATTCATGCCTACGGCCGCACCGAGCTCCCCATTCCTTTTAGTCAATTACTAGCCACCGGCTTTGGCCAAAGTGGCCCTGTCCTAGCTGGATGGACCGCGCTCGTCATCACAATCGTCTCCATTCATGGGAATATCGGGGGATTTTCACGGATGGTGTTCAGCCAAGCCCGGGCTGGCGTGTTTCCGCGCTTTCTTAGCCACGTGCACCGGATACGACGCATTCCTACGGCGGCTTTATGGGCATTGGCGCTGGACTTTGCGGTCGTACTGACCATTGACACTATGGTCCATATCAACCTTCCCCACCTTATCCTCTTGCCCAGCACTGTCTTCCTTGTTCTCTATACCGTAGCCATGATTTCTGCTGTCAAACTCTTTGCCCACGTTTCCAAAAAAAAGTTCGTGTTAATGGCGGGCCTAGCGGCGATAGTCTGCGTTGCCTTATTACCGTTCAGCGGTTGGGCCCTACTATATCCCCTAAGCCTGATCACCGCGGGATGGTTTGTCTCGGTGAAACGTCGCCCCGCTAGGAATGTTGAATGATCGTCTAATTTTGTGGACACCTCGAATTGACACGCGATAGTACAATCATAAATCCGGTGACCAATTACTATGGTTGAGCGTTTAAAGAGAGCCTAATCTGCCTACAAGCGTATCGCTGACGCAATGCCATTGCTTCCCTAGGGCGCTTGACACTCAAATCAGGGCCGAAGTAATATATCGATTAACATCGATGAATTGGAGACAAAAACCGTGGATCTTGTCGCGATTTTTAAGGCCTTGGGTCAACCGCAACGCTATGCGCTATTTCTCGACCTACTTAAAGGAGACGGCTCCTCTTGCTGTGCAGATGTCGCACCAGATGAATCCGCATGCTGTGTCATCGATTTCACTCAACGGCACCGTCTAGCCCAGTCGACCATTTCGCATCATTTGCAAGTGTTGGTGGATGCCGGGTTGATAACAGTCGAACGACGCGGCACATACCGAGTCTACCAAGTCAATCAGCCGATGTGGGAGTCTTTTCAGCGTCATGTCGCGTCGTTAACGGCTTGTGTCGATACGGAACACCGCGGAGCCATGGGGCAGATCCCCCATGCCTAAATTTTTTTGGCTTAATTCATCGATGATAATCGATATAGGAGTGATAATGATGTCAAAGATGTCTGCGGTTGGATACCCCCAAGAAGAACCGAATGGTGTACGCATTCAGTTTTCAGCCAATATCCCTTTCGAGCCCCTACAAATGATGGTTGAGAATTGTACGACGGGGGCCTGCGGTTGCGCCTGTGCGGCGGACGTCGAATCGATAACGGTGGAAAAAACTGCCCAAGGACCTCAAATCCATGTGAAGGGATCCCGCGTCTCGGTAACATCCATTACCCATGCGATGGAGGAGTGTGAGGCTCCCGATGCCATAGTCAGGCCGAACAATCCCTTAGATGGATCAACGGACGACACACGGTAGGCACTGCCGCCTAGAATTCCTTAAAAGATTGACACTTTCCGTCAAATACTATATTTATTATAGTATTGAGTTTCGAGTGCGCTACGCGTTAAGAAGAGAGGGGGGTAGGCATGACACTGCCAGGACACGCAGGTCAGCTCAACAAAGGACCCAAACAAAGGCCTCCCGCCTCGCGTTGGCGTGCGCTCGCATGGATTACTATCGCCGAGCTTTTAGCCATGAGTGTGTGGTTTAGTGCCTCAGCCGTCGTTAGTGCCTTAACTCGGCAATGGCAGCTGACAGGCTCAGCCGTGATATGGCTTACGTCCACCGTGCAGCTCGGATTTGTAGGCGGCGCACTGTTAAGCGCCACATTAGGCTTCGCAGACCGCTTTCGTCCGCGCATGTTGATGGGCTGGGGCGCGATGGGAGCCGCTCTCACAACAGCGGCTCTACTGGCTTTGCCACACGGAGGATGGATGGCCTTTGTCCTACGCACCCTCACCGGAGCTTTTTTGTCCATCGTCTATCCCGTCGCGGTCCAGTGGGTCGCTAGCTGGTTTCCTACACAGCGTGGCTTGGCAGTAGGCATTTTAATTGGGGGATTAACCGTCGGATCCGCCTTGCCCCATTTACTCGTAGGGGTGCCACTATTACAACACTGGCAAGCTGTTCTGGCCGGCAGCGCAGTGCTTGCCGTTATCTCGTGGGCGATTGTCTTGTGGATCGTGCCTGAGCATCCGGGGCCATTTTCGCCCCCCGTCTTTCGTTGGAACCGAGTTGGCGCCGTACTGCATGATGGCCCTGTGATGTGGGCTAATCTCGGCTACTGGGGCCACATGTGGGAGCTATACGCCATGTGGGCATGGCTTCCGGCCTTTCTGCTCTCCAGTTGGCACGTCTACTGGCGCGGCCCAACCCTTATCACCCTCGCTGGCAGCGCTAGCTTCGCCGTCATTGGACTGGCCGGTTTTGCCGGGGCCCTGGCCGGAGGCTGGGCGGCTGACCGTTACGGACGCACGTGGGCAACGATTATGGCGATGAGTGTGAGCGGTTCGATGGCCCTGATTATTGGCTTCACCTATCACGCTAGACCGTTGTTAACGTTGGTTATCGCGCTCATTTGGGGCTTTAGCGTGATTGCCGATTCTGCTCAGTTTTCTGCCTCTGTGACCGAATTAGCTCCAAAAGACCTGCAAGGCAGCGCCTTAACATTGCAAATGGCCGTGGGCTTTCTGATTACCATTGGCTCGATTAACCTCATCGGCTTCCTAGCGGCTGTGATAAGCTGGCATTACGTGCTGATGTTTTTAGCCATTGGCCCGGCCGTCGGTATTTGGGCCATGGCCCGCCTGCGTCGTCTACCCGATGCGTTGAAACTAGCCCACGGTCGGCGTTAAACCTTTGGGCATAATACCTGTTCTATCCATCTCTGAAAGAAGGGTTCTCTATGGAAAAAACTCCGCTGCTTGCTGTAAGCGCCACACCCGTTGACATCTGGTATGAAGGCCCGCACTTTGTTGTCGCAGATAAGCCGCAAGGACTTGCAGTTCATCCCGACACGGTAGACACTACCAACACTTTAGTGAACAGCCTGCTTCAATCGAATCGTTGGCTTGCCGAAATGGAAACGAGTCATGCCCCTGGCGTCATTCACCGTCTCATGGCTGGCGATCGCGGCTTGGTTGTCGTCGCCAAATCCGACGACAGCGTCAAAGAGCTCCGTCAACTGTATAACGATCATCGCTTTCTCTTTTCCTACCGCGTCCGCCTGCCTAAAGACATAAACCCCCAAACCATAGACAGTGTCCAAGTTCTTGACCATCAAATTTATGACAACGTCGCTATTTGGGACATTGATACGCCCCTAGGTGATACCGCCCTTTTGCGTCAAGACTGGCTTTTAGACCCACAGGCGGATGCTTATTTCGTCTGCTACCGCGTCTCCATCCCGTTTGGTGACAAGGTCACTCACGTAGCCTTGGGAGAACGCATGAAATTGCCCGCCATTGATCTCTATACGGTACCCCCCTGCAGCATCTGTAACGGCACGAAAGCGCTGCTATCCTATAACGGATTTGGCTATGTCGATCATACCCTCGACAATGACGCGACGATTCAAACCATGCGCCAACTGCGGGGTGACGAGCGCGGGATTCCGGTCATCGTCATAAACAATACCGTATCAGTCGGATTTGACCGTCACCGTTTGAAACAGGCCTTGGGCCTATATTGATCATCCATCCTGCGCCTAGCTTCCACCCCCGGCCATTTACCGAGGCTTTCGAAGGGTGGAAGCCCCTCAAAGTACCGCTATCTGACCTGTCCATCAAAACGGACGAAAATATAGGTGCTATTGTTTCAAGACCTTCTGGCTGATGTGATAGCATGGGTCGTGACAACAGTGGGCGTCAAGGTCCACGAAAGAGGGCCCAGTATGAATTTTAATGAGCTGCCTGTTGAGACCCAACAACGTCTTTTATCCTGGCAAGATCAGATTGAGCCGATTCAAGGCTGGTGCTCTCCTGTGGCTGGAGTCACTTTATATCACTTGGTTCAGAACAAAATCCCGGTTCCCGTAGTGGTAGAACTAGGGTCGTGGAAAGGCCGCTCCAGTGCATGGATGGCCGCAGCTTTAGCGGATCAACAGTCGCCCGGGAAAATTGTTTGCGTAGATACCTGGCAAGGCACCCCGAGCGAAAAAGAACACGCAGACCTTCTTGCCCAGTATCATCCCGACCAACTCTACCAAGAATTTCTAGACAACATGGAGAAATTAGGCGTGCGGGATTGGGTTGTCCCGGTACGAATGACAACGGTCGAAGCCGCCAAAGCGTGGCCCCTCGATCAACCCATTGGTTTGTTATTTATTGACGCCGACCATGATTATTATGCTGTCCGGCGGGACTTCGAACTCTGGAGTGGTTACGTCAAAGACGGCGGCGTGATTGTCTTTGATGATGTCCCCAATTGGCCAGGCCCTACCCGGTTAATTTCGGAACTCCCTTCATGGTACAAACACATGGCCTATTCGCATAATCAGTGGATCGTTTTGAAAACGAACTGACCCATGCTACGCCTCAACGTCGTTCCAATGCGGCAGCCCCGACACTGAGACGCTTTGCCAGCATCCTGGTATCGGGACCGACTGATAGCGCGAACAACTCCCCCCTGCGCCTTGACCCTTATCATTGTCTTTGTCACCGTCACCTTGGACTAGCAGGTCAGGCTACGTGAACATGCGACTTTTGTGGGCATAGCACGCTTCTTCTCGGCGTATATGACTTCCCTTTTTTCTAAATTAGGCACTTCATAGGGCCCGTGAGGAGGCCAATACCAGAGTCAATCCTGAGGACTACGGTCCTTCCATACCGGTTCACGCTTGGACAAAAAGGCCGCAATGCCCTCTTTCGCATCAGCATCGGCGGCTTGGCGGGCGATGACTTCGGTATTGGCACCCTGCCGCTGTGGCAATACCCTGAACTTGCGCAATATAGACCTGAGGTGCTTGACTTACCGCTCGCATCGTCTGACCACAGGCGAGAAAAAGGCTATGCACATCTTCTGGCGATTGGTCCAGCACTTCCGTCAGGTCATGGCCTGAGCTAAACGCAGGGCCACTAGACTGAATGATGACCACATTTACTGATCGCTTAGCAGCCAATTCCTTCACCGCGTGTTCTAGTTCCGCAAGCAAGGCATGAGACAAAGCATGGCGCCGTCTGGGATTATTCAGCGCAAGCGTCGCAATGCGTTCTTCGGCGAAAACGTTCATCTCAATCAACGACATAGATCCATCCTTCTTTCTAAGGAACTCAAACGAATAGGTCCGTCATAGTTTTTTGAGCCAGCGGTTCCTTTCCGCCAAAAACTTGAGACCTCTTAACGCCGGTTATAGCCTTGTAGACGATCCTTCTAGCGTCTATTATATTACCAGCTAAAACGCTATTTTCTGATATATTGAAAATCTGGTCGATAGATTAATTAAGGATGGCTTTTGATTGATACCAAAACAAGGATTGAAACGAAACGACCCTATGGACCAGCGTGAGGGACTTATCCAAAATTAATCATCATTAGGCCCATGAGCAACCTTATTGCTACCTTCCTTGGTTCAACGCATCCTCAAGAATCCTTGTACCGAATATATGTTAGCCATTCCATAACATACGGCTTAATTGGATCAGATATCTCCCAGCGATGAGCCACATAATGCCCGCAGAAAGCCGAGTGAACTGCTCCCGCCTTCGCTTCGCTTAGAGGCGAGAGCTTCTTGCTTCATCGACCACCGCCTGCTGTCGCAGGTCTTACATGATCTCCGCAAGCGTGGATTCGGCCTGTTCCATGCCTACATGACGCATATCCGTTAGCTCACTGGCTGTAGGATTTCTAATCCTCGATGCAGAATGTTGATCGCGGCGTTGACGTCACGATCAATTGCTAATCCACACGTCGGGCAGTGATGAATACGCACCGACAGGTCTTTCTTTACCATCGTTCCGCAACCGCTACTACACAGTTGGGAGGTGTGATGGGGTGGAACTTTAATAACCCTTTTCCCCGCGAATTTTGCCTTGTATTCGATGTAGGCCGTCAACCTCCCCCACCCGGCATTCGCAATGGATTTTGCCAGTCGATGATTTTTCATCATCTCTTTCACGGGCAAATCCTCCATGCAAATCAGGGCGTACCGGTCTACCAAGGATCGGCTGACCTTGTGCAGATGGTCCTTGCGCTGGTTCGCCACATGGTCGTGGACGCCCTGAAGTTCATGCTTGGCTTTTTCGCGGTTCTTACTGCCTTTCTTTTTGCGGGAAAGCTGTCGTTGCTTGCGCTTCAGCCGCTTTTCACTCTTTTGGAGCCACTTCGGATTTTCGAAGAATTCCCCATCGGAAGTGGCAATCAGCGCCAGCAATCCCAGATCCATGCCCACCGCGTTTTGAATCTCTGTGAGTGACGCCGCGGCTTCTGTCACATAGGTCAGGTTTACATACCACTGGCCATCATGGAATTTGACATTGATCATTTTGACAGACGCTGCATCGAAGGGCTGATGGGCCATCATTCTGACCCCCCCGATTTTCGGAAGATACACCGTGTTTTCATGAAAATAAGTGTCTCTTGCTTGCGGGTAGGTGATGGAACGAAACATGAATTTGTTTTTGAACTTCGGGAACCTTGCCCGTTTCTCGAAAAAGTTCACAAACGCCTGATCCAGTCTTTGCAAGACGTTTTGCAATACTTGCGAATGGACTTCCTTGTACTCAGGATGTTCTCGCTTCCACGCAGGTAAGTGGTTTTGTTGGTCTGTGTAGCGAATGGAGATTCCCTTTTCGCGATAGGACCTTATACGCTCTTCGAGCGCCTGGTTGTAAAGTTTTCGACACAAATAGAAGGTGCGAAAGAGCGTTTGTTCCTGCTCTTTCGTCGGTTCCAAACGAAAACGCAACACGCTAAGGGTTTCGTTCTCCTTGGTTTTCGATGTACCTTTTGATGGTCTCAATGGGGGCACCTCCTGTCGTGAGCAAGCAGAAACTGCGTGACCAGAAATACTCTTTCCAAAGCGATTGTCGTATGAGCGGAAATTCTTTTTTAATGAGCCTTGACGATGCGCTTTTGTATGCGTTGATAAACCGAGAGAGTTCGGAATTGGGATGTGCCTTGAACAAAACATGGACATGATCACGATCATGGTTCCATTCTTGAAGTGTGATGTGGTAATTCGGCTGTATGTACTCAAAAATCTCACGCAAACGGTTCGAAATGGCATCATCAATCACTTTACGCCGATACTTAATCACCAAAATCAGGTGATAGTACATCAAGAACACTGAATGATTATTGCCATCAAGTTCCATGACAAATAACCTTCTTTGCTATTACTACTGATAGGATAACACAGGAAGAAAAAACACGCCATTCATCTCGCCGCCTCAGAGGCGGGGGACTTCTGGCGCAAGATCGTTAAATCCCTTTAGGAGTCTAAACGAATGCGGCAACTCAACCAATAGACGCCCGGCCAGCGAAAGGGCAACGAACCACATCCACGATACGAGCATGGCCGCTATGGCATAAGCGAGTTTGTCATCTGGTCTGCTATACATGACCGAGCCTCCGCCAATAACGATGACCGTATCCATAATCGCATGGGGATTTAATAAGGATGCCCGGAGCGTATGGCCAACCCGGCGCGGTAGCGTCCAATACCTTCTAGTTTCGTTCTCAGATGTCTGCGAAAGGACCGGAGCTCGCCACGAGTGCCACCCCATCTTTATTAGGAAGAGAATTCCTAGTATCGTGATGATGACCTTTAACATGGGAACTGTCAGCAAAACGACGCTGACACCAAGCACCGCTCCGCTAATGAGGATTGTATCCGAGAGTGCAGCCGTCACCACAACAGGCAACGTCTGTCGGTATTGGCGATGGGTTGCGCCTTAGCTTATCACAAACGTATTTTGCGGACCCAGTGGAAGGATGAGCGCTAGCGCTAATAAAAAGCCGTGAGCAAAAGCGGCAGTCATAAACCTTCTCCTCTTTGGACTTCTGTGCCCCTCACATTCCTGTGACGGAGATGCTCAGGTGCGAAATACGTGTCGGTGACATTACCGTTTTGTGGGAGTCGCGTTTATCCATAAACGCCGGCCATCACTAAGGCCTTGTCTGTTCGGTAAAAGACTTCACACCACCCATCCCCAGGTCTAATTCTATCTAGGATTACAACTCGTATTCTTATTAGAATATCATACCTATAAAGGATATTAGAGAATTTCTGTAAAGAGCTTTTTGCGCTGTGGCGGACTTTGCGGCGCTCGGGTGTCATGATGATCGATTCGGCCCGGCCAGACGACGACCGCATTGTGATAGGCAAAATTCAGCAATGAACCCTAAAGGATCCAAGGCGTACCCCTCTTTTCCTCCTACACTGCGTCTTCAGGCAAAACGCTCACTCCTTGCACCTCGAGGTTAACACCCGTTTAGGATGCTACGCACTGCCTGTTTGGACTTAGTCTGGTTTATGGTGCTCGGGCAACATGCGCATCATCGTGCCAATCGGCTCATACAACGCTTGAACGACTAAGCATTCATGAGAATCGGCCAGACAGCCCGGGCGTGGTTGCAAATTCACAAATTGAGCCAGTAGCGATGGGGAGAGAGGGTTGAGATCTGTGCGCAGAGCATGCTCAATGGCTTCCAGCATCTCCGCCATGGACCGGCTGAATTTCGCCAAATCCATGGCATTGGAGGTACGAGTGACAGTTGTACGCAGGGGTTTTTGCACACAGTAGGTTCGGACAACCTGTAAAGCGTCGTCGAAGCGACGCAGGGCTGTCAGTAGTCCCGCAGCAGATTCCGCGTCTACCGGTCTTTTATCGCGGCGACTCAACACATGATTGAGAGAGGACAACGCATTCGTGCGAGCCAATTGGATTTGCTGTTGATAGAAGGCGGTTTGGTCCTGCGTTAACGCAGGGCTTTCACAAAACGCAATCAAAAACTGAAAGTACAGACGCTCGCTTTGCACCAGATCGGCAATCGTACTGGTAAGGGAGGTACGCTGCCAGCGAGGCCATAGGAAATACGCGAAAAAGGCGAGAGCTGCGCCAATCAGCGTGTCGACGGTGCGTGCCTCAATGGTCTTAACCGGTGACAACCGGTCAAAGAACGAGAGCATGATGACAATCTCTGCGGTCATAAACATGCTAAAGAGTGTATAGTTGTAAGAAAATACGGTGTATAGCCCGATGGCGAAGAGGACTAAAGCGATTAATGTGAGCAATATCGAGTGAATGGGGAGCGCGAAAAGGGCCGTGGCGATCACCACCCCGCCAATCGTGCCCAACACCCGAGCAATACCCCGGATAATCGTAGAAAAAAAGTCGGGCTTTAATATGACTAACGTCGTAAGGGGCACCCAATATCCGCGCGGCAACGATAAAAGGCCATACAGCCATACCGCAATCCCCAAAATTACTGTCATACGCAGGGCATGACGAAACGCTGCCGAATGCCCTGTCAGGTTGGCCCGTAACGTGAAAAGAATCGGATGATGGGATTTGAGTAGATGGGGTTGGTTCCCTATGACATGGCGGGATCCAACGGTAACGGGCGATTTCGCCAATGTAACCAAGTCCTGTAGGGCTTGGTCCATATATAGAGCAGGACGGCTGGACTCCACACTTTCCGCCCCCACCATTTTGGCGGCGTGCCATGCGGGCCAAATGGCGGGTCTGTTCAACAGGCGATCTTGAGATTTCTGGCGTAATGCTTCGGTAGCCGTGTCCAACGCGGCCCTTAGCTTCGTTATCTGTATCTTTTCACTAACGGGCGGTATGCTGCGTGTTTTTTCCTCCAAGATATCATCTGCAAACATCCATCGCAGCTCTTGCGTGTTCCGTAAAATATTCCACAGATATTGCCGGTAGTCCGCAGACAACAACGAATCACGCACTTGAGATTCAGCCATAGCCATGGCATAGGATAACGCCAAATCATTTTGCCGAGTCGGCTGTTCGATGTATGCGCTAAGCGCTCTGAGTGCCGCCAATACACTCTTGACTTCTGTTGCTGGCGGTATGGCTATAAAGAACACGATCATGAACAGGAGCTGGAGAAGCCCTCCCGATACGACAAAGATGGTTTGAATCATCGCGAAATACGGTGTGGTAGGAAAAGCAGAAAAAATCACCAAGCCCATCGTGGCTAATGTGCCGACTTGCGTCGCTTGGGGCGAAATGGCGACCATCAATCCCGCTAAGAAGCCACTTACCATAGTGAGAATAATAATGTTCACCAACGAATGTCCTACAATACTGCCAAGAAATGACGCAAGGCCCATCCACAAGACGGCTAAAATCATGGTACGAATGCGTTGCACCATAGGACCGGAAAGTCCTGCCAGCCCCGCGACTAAGGCGCCCACTGCCATCACCACGGCCGTCTGGACGTGACCTATTGCCGTACCGACAATCAAAGGTAACACGATGCCTACCGCATTGCGCACTCCCGAAACCACTTGAAGCTGGGCAGGATCATGGGTGGCTAAATTTGTGACGATATGCCTAGCGTCTATCGCCTTCATCCGCATTCTCCCACACCTCACAGAACCCCTCTTTGTGGACAAATCTACATTTAGCCATTGATCTCTATGCTAGCACACTAGCTGGCTGACCTCTTAGTGTCGGAATTTTACCAACGACGTGGGTTTAGGAGGGCTGGGAAGAAGTCTTTGTCCACCCCAGTCATGGTCGGAACGGGCACCTGGTAAATGGGAATCGGTCCTGCCATGAGGCTGGTTCATACGCTAGCACCCCGTGCCCATAACACGTACCCCAGATCATAATGTCACACACTCCCTTCGCCCATCGTCGTTGACGACGAAGACACCTATGGCACACCATCCATTGCCCCTCCCGGCGCCTTTCAAGACGTCTGACTACGGAAACTTCCGGGCAGGACAGCTATCGGTAACGTGCGCGCCAATTCGCGCGCACAATCATCAGGACCATAATCTGACGCCGTAACGCTTCGGCGTATAGACCAAAGGGTTACGGCGTCTCATTTCTTTGCATTCCTTGCGTCTTAGCGGTTTTCACAAACCGCTATCCCATCAATCGCCAGCATCTTGCCTCTCTCAATCTGCGGGCAAACAACTTGCCAGGGGCATCATTCAAACCGCAAGGCATCGATAGGGTTCAAGTTGGCCGCTTTCCGTGCGGGATAGACACCAAAAACAATGCCCACCAACGCGGCAAATCCAAAGGCGAGCCCCACAGCATTCATCCCCACTAATCCTGATAAATGGAAGACAGAGCCTCCAATGACCGCGCCCAAGACCCCAATGGCGACTCCAATCAGACCGCCAATGATGCTCACAAGCACGGCTTCCACGACAAACTGGGCTAAGATAACGCCTTTGGAGGCCCCAATGGCTTTGCGAATCCCAATCTCCCGAGTGCGCTCTGTCACCGACACAAGCATGATATTCATGATACCAATACCGCCAACGACCAACGAAATTCCGGCCACTCCAGCTAATAAATCGGTAAGAATTCCGGTAATCGAAGTCAATGTGCTAAGAAACGTCGCAGACGTTAACAGCGTAAAGTTGTTTGCTTGCCCGGGCAGAATCTGATTGGCTACCCGTAACGTCGAGGTAATTTCGGCTTCGGCCATAGCCATGTCCGCAGGGGATTTGGCTGCGGCATAAATCCCTGTCAGATAAGTAGTCCCATCGAGTAAGTTCATATCCGTAGTAATCGGAATGACAATCCGGTCATCTTGATTAATAAAGCCATTGGTCCCTTCGGACTTCAACACGCCGATTACGCGGAAGGGAATGCCATTGACGTCAATGGTTTGTCCTATGGGATTCATTCCCGAAGGGAAGAGATCGCTTTCAACCGTCGTGCCAATAATGGCAACGGTCGCATTGTCTTGGACTTCTTGATTGGTGAAATTACGCCCACTGCCTAAGGGCATGTTCTCAATTTGAGGATAGTTCGCTGTTGTCCCTTGAATCGAGGTCGAGTAGTTGTTGGCGCGCCAAACCACTTGCCCCTGGGTGCTCAGTAACGGGGCTACGGCTTTGACTGCCGTATCTTGTTGCGCAATTGCTTGCACATCCGCCATGGTTAAAGTCGGCGCACTGCCCTGGCCCTTGTTAATCCCCCCTACACTCGTTGACGAGGACATGATTTGAATCAAATTGGTGCCCAACGATTCCACTTTATTGGTCACCATATCAGTAGCTCCTCGTCCAACCGCAGTCAATAAGATCACAGCGGAGACGCCAATGATAATGCCCAGCATCGTCAGCAGCGACCGCATTTTGTTGGCCCGAATGCTGCGCAATGCGATTCGTAAGATCTCCAGTGCGGGCATTAGTGTCCCTCCCCTTCATCCGGTAACGGGGTCTGGTGACGCAGGGGATGCGGATTCGGCTCATCCGACTGCACCAATCCATCACGAAAGCTAATAATGCGGTGGGCATGTTGAGCCACGTCTGTTTCATGGGTCACCATGACTATCGCATGACCTTGATCATGCAGCGCTTGAAACAACCCCAAAATTTCATCGGTCGAGTGACTGTCCAATGCCCCTGTGGGTTCATCCGCAAGAATCAAGGCGGGATTCGTCACCAAAGCCCGCGCAATCGCGACGCGTTGTTGCTGGCCCCCGGAGAGCTCATTGGGTTTATGGTGCATGCGGTTGGCTAAGCCTACCTGGGCCAAGGCCTCCTGAGCTCTTTCATGACGCACTTTCTTCGGCACGCCCGCGTACAACATCGGTAGTTCCACGTTTTCAATCGCCGAGGTGCGGCTTAACAAATTGAAGCTCTGAAACACAAAGCCAATTTTTTGATTGCGCAATAAGGCCAAGTCGTCATCGGATAACGTCGAAACATCATAACCATCTAGCTGATAGACGCCCGCACTGGGAGTATCCAGACAGCCCATAATATGCATCGTCGTTGACTTGCCCGAACCTGATGGTCCTATAATCGCTACATATTCTCCCGATGCGACCGACAAGGACACATCCCGCAAGGCGGGAAACGCCTGTTGTCCCATCCAATAAGTTTTTTGAATATGCTCCATCATTACAATCGGCCGAGCCGGCGAGATCGCTTGGGCACTCATGACGCCGCGCCTCCGCCGCCGGCACCGGCTCCTCCACCATGTCCACCAAAGCCTCCGTGACCACCAAATGCGCCCGGACGCCCACCAAAGTGGAATCCTTTACTGACCGTCAAATTTAACGACGCGGGATCGACCAGCAAGATTTTTTCTCCGGCATAAACCCCATGCAGCACTTCAACATTCGTTGATCCAAACAGTCCCACCGTCACCGGCACAAAGATGACCCCGGACCGGACTTTTGCTGCAGCTTGGGCAAACTTTCCGGAAAACTTCTTGTGCGCAGCCGCAAACTTCTTGGGAATTTTAAACTTTGCCCCGCTGAAACTCGGATGTATATACACCCCTTCTTGGGTCCCGACCGTTTGCAGCGCCACAGCAGGAATTGTGAGCACATGGTGTGCGCTGGCAGTTTGAATAGACACGCTGGTGGTCATGCCGGGTAACAAATCGCCCGAACTGTTGTTAACCGACGTGAGCACCGTATATTCGGTCACGTTGTTAACAACCGTTGGTGTCGGCTCTACTTCCAAAACCGTTCCAGAAAATGTCTTGTTGGGATAAGATGCCGCACTCACCGTGACCTTCTCACCGGGCTTGACCTGAGCAATATCTGCTTCACTCACTTGCACATTATCTTGCAGATCAGATTTCAGGCTGTCATCGAGCACGAACACCGGCGTTGCGGCGCTTAATGTATCGCCGGGTAAATAGTTGGATTCCACGATGACGCCACTGACGGGAGCAGTTAAGATGGTGTCGTTCTCCGCAACTTTAGCCGATGCCAGCTGGGCTTCCGCTGACATCAAAGACGCTTTCGCCGACGCAATTTGAGCAGGGGTTGCAGGGGCTTCCGTTTGCGCCAATGATGCCTCAGCCGACGTCACCCCATTTTTAGCCGCCGCAATGTTGTTGAGATCGGCATCTAAGACTTGTTTTTGTGTCGTGGTGTTATTCTCAACATTCTCGGTCGCTTGCAAAGCCGCTTCTGAGGCTTGATAGGAGGTTTGAGCATTGGCCAGCGCCGTTTGCGCCTGTTGCAAAGCCACTTGGGCCGCACTCACTGTCAAAGGATTGTTCGCTTGATCACTCGTTTGCTCCTGTTCGTCGCTCGTCAACTGCGCCTGGGCATTGGCTACCGCGGCATTCGTGCTTTGTACCGAGGCTTCGTCATTTTGCACTTCTTTAGTAGCAGACTGCACTGCGGCTTCCGCGCTTTGAATCGTGTTATACGCTGATTGCGCGGCACTGGCTAATTGCGCGGCAGACGCCAGATCTGCGGCGGTCACGGTACTGGATGTGCTTGCAGAGGCGAGAAGATCAGATTGATACGTCTCCTCATCGGCTGGATATTGCGATGCCAACGTACCATATAACGACTGGTCTTGGCTTAATGTACTTTGATCGGTCGCGAGGGTGCTTTGGTCAATGGACAACGCATTGGCCGCGGCTGAAGCTTGCGCTTGCGCTGACGCAAGAGCTGCTTGGGCGGCCGTAATGGTGGCCGGTAAGTTGGACCCATTCGCACTCGCTTGCGCTTGAGCCTGCTCGAGCTTAATCTGGGCCGCATTGACCGCAGCTTGATCAGCCGCCACCACCCCTTGCGCTTGCTGAACCGCGGTCCCCGCGTTTAAAATCGCCTGTTGCTGAGAGGCGCGGTTGTTATCAATGGCCTCTTGATCCTGATATGTTTTTTCTGCACCGGCCAATGCCACTTGCGCTTTCTGCACGGCCGCTTGAGCAACCGCTACGGCTTGGGGCGTAGGCCCCGCCTCATCTTGCTGCAAAGTCGCTTGAGCAGCTGCAACCGCGGCTTGTGCTGATTCCACGGCCGGTATGTCGGTGGCATCGTTGAGTGTGGCGAGCACTTGGCCTGCACTGACATGTTCGCCCACTGACGCCTTGACCGTCGCGAGAATGCCGCTGGCGCCCGTAAAATTCAAACTAATGGACTGCAGCGGCTGAATGGTTCCGGCTGCAGAAATCGTTTGCACCACGTTGCCATAGCGCACCGTGGCATAATCACTAGCAGGAATAATGGCAGCCGGGTGATGAAAAGCCTTGACATACACGCCTGCGCCGACGGCCAGTACGGCGGCACCTCCTACAAGATACCACCAGCTCCGTTTGCGCGGCCTGATGAGCCCTAACGGTTGTGAGGGCGGGACTCCAACAGACATGGTCCTTTATTCTCCTTTATCTTGCCGTCTTTACACGATAGGCCCGCCAAGGACGCATAGGGTCCTTTTTTTCTCTTTCTAAGCGTTGGCATGTGAAACCGAAGCCAAGACACAAAGTGCTCAAGAACGAAGTGCCTATGGTGGTAGCTTATTATGCATCGGAGATTGTTACCAAATTGTTACCGAATCGAATTATTTGAGGATTATTATGAAACGACCGCCCTCCCGGTGATTGAACCGGCTTGCAACGGTACTCTAAATGCTAAAAGACCTAAGACCTCTTTCATCATTACCCACAACGCGTGCCCCCAACCGCTGCACTTCGAATTCCTGATCTCTAGGTTTATGTGGGCGTGATCCAAGCCTGCCCTAAAATACGTCTGTATTTATAGATGGAAAAGGGGGGATCGTTTTTATGGCGCCACCGGAATTGTTAATAACTCATTTATCTTACCATGCTCGACAAAAGCGCATCCTCGAACAGATCAATCTTTGTCTTGGTGGGGGCATCTTTGGATTGTTAGGCGCCAACGGGGCAGGAAAGTCAACCTTACTGAAATTAATGGCCACCGTGGTACGCCCCACTAGCGGAGAAATATGCGTGGATCAGTGGCAACGACCTGGTGATGACCGCCAAATCCGCCGCATGTTGGGCTATGTACCGCAACAGTACGGTTTGTTGGAGCATCTCACGCTCCAAGAATTCCTCGACTATTCCGCTGTGATGAAAGGCGTCACTCAAACACAACAAGCTATTCAGCAGGTGAGTGCCTGGATGGGATTAGATGCATGGCTTCATACTCGGATTGCCAACGTCTCAGGCGGAATCAAACAACGCGTGATGATCGCCCAGGCGCTATTGAATACCCCATCGCTACTAATTTTAGATGAGCCCACTGCCGGCTTAGACCCTAATGAACGCGTGCAACTCAAAAACCTGTTGCAACAATGGGCGTCTACCACGACCATTATCTTATCGACCCATATTGTATCGGATATCGAAGGACTTGCTGACACCGTAGGGATTTTGGATCATGGACAATTGTTGGCACAAGGTTCCATTCCAGCCATTATCCATAAAGCTGATGGTTTGGTGTATCAACGAGACTTCGCCTTATTCGATTGGCATCAAGTAGCTGATGATTGGATGGCGCGTTCTCGCCCCGCACAACCTATGGAGCGTGTGGTCGTGCGCATTACCTCCACCTCGCAGACGGTTACAATCCGGTATTTAACCCAAACTCCGGATGAAGAAGGTACCTTGGTTTCTCCTCACCTCGAAGACGGTTATCTGGCGTTAGTCCACTTTCCCGAACGGAGGAACAGGCATGCGGCAATTGCAGAGTGAATGGGCACGCCTGCCCAAGGCTGCTTTAACGATCGTCACTGGGATCGTGTTCCTTTTGTCCTTGGGACCATTAGCGTTGCATGGTACGTTGGCAGTGCCCTATCCGAGCGCGTTAGATTCCCAAGGAGATTGGATGATGACATCAGGATGGTATTTCGCTCACTTACTAGGCATCGCCATTCCCCTATTGGCTGCTCTGCCCGTGCTGGTTATGGAATCAGATATCCTAGGAACACGCCGGGTTCTTTACATAACGTATCCGATAACAAGCCTGAGACTGTTTCTATTGCGCTCGGGAACCTGTTTATTTTTTTCGGTGAGTTGGCTGTTACTTGTAGAGATCAGCGCAAAGCTCATTGGGCTTTCATTGTCGGTAGCCCGAGATACCTTGTTAGTAATGCCAGACGTCTTGCTGATCACCTTTTCCATGTTGGCATCGGTGGAATGGACGACCGATTTGTGGGTGGGATTAGGTGTTTTGGTGGTCCTCACAATTCTCGGCTTGGGTATCCGTCATCTCCCCTTTGCCCATCCCCGCGGCGACGAAGTCGTGTTGTTTGCCGCTCACAATCAACCGTGGTCGAGGCCGCTGATTGCCAATCGGCTGGGCGTTGCGATAGTAGCGGTAGGTAGCGCGGCGCTTGCTGTCGTGGGCTTTGAGTGGCACCGCCGAAGGGGGACCTATCAATGATATCTAGACAAATGAGGGCCGAAATGTTGGTCCTTTGGCGCTATCACTGGCGTAGCAGGTCCTGGTGGCTATGGCTAGCCGCTGCCGGAATCTGGCCTCTTACCTATGTCGTATTTCTAGGAGGACACGGCATGGCCCCGTTGACCATATGTCTCAACCTGGCTGTGATTCCCGTTGCTCCGCTACTTTATGTGGTGTTGGGTACCAGACTCTCAGAAAGCGAACATGGCAATCACCCCCTTCGGATTAGTCGGTCCTGGCCTGTTTATCCCGGCATCCGAACCACAGGCCAAGCGTTAACCGTGCTGGCCATAAGCCTCATGAGTGCACTGGTTACATTTTTATGTAGCTTGTGGCAGGTCCCCACCGGATTTTGGTCAAACAGCGCATGGCTCCTTTATACCGCACGCGATGGTATAGGCATTTTGTTCGTCAATACGCTGTTCATGCTCTCTTTTGGGTACCTTTGGGGGCAATGGCTCTTTAGTATCTGGAAAAGCGTGATTGCCTTGCTCATTTTGCTTATTGTAGGCCTCGCTACAGTCGTAGCGGTGCAGGCCGGCTTTCTTACAGGATGGTTCAGCGGATGGGTTGCTCTATACCAATGGACCCCATTCAGCTGGCTGACAGACACCTTATCTCCGGTATGGGGATTTGGTCCGTTTGCAAGAGATCTATCGCTCCTTGTGGGATGGGTCGTTCTCTTAACCCTCGCTTGGTGGATCGTGGCATGGGCTGGAATAAGTCGCACCCGTTGGAGCGAAACCTTGGCGGGACTCGGGGTTTTCACGATGCTCGCACTGTCTTTTCCGCTGGCTAAAAGCTTGTGGCATCAAACGCAAGGCATTACACAAAATCAGGTTATTTCATGGGCACATCAGGGCCCTAAAGGGCCTGTGGCGATTACGGCATCGCATCTTTCGCTAGACATAGGACACGGCACGTGGCTCAAAGGCCACGGGGTGTTCCATGTCACAAGCCAACGTCCGGTGCCCCGGCTTCCTCTATTTTTAAACCCGGAATTGCATATCACACGAATAACCGTCAATCAACATCCCGTGATATGGCACATGGCCCATCAGCGGGGTTGGATTTGGATCGATCATCCCCTGCATCAAGGTCAGACCCTTAGGCTGACCGTCGTTTGGGCCGGACGCTTCCTATTATTAGGCGAGTATCCTAATACCATTACCGCCTTTTCATCTACCCAAGGAGCCATATTACCCGCCGCGACTTGGTACCCCTTAACCGCCAACCCCAAGCGTCAGGCGTGGCAGGTGGACATTCACGCCCCACGCGATCTCGTCGTAGTCAGTGGCTATGGTTTTGTAAACAAATCGGATTCAGTGAAAGGAAACGGACCAAGCATGGAGCTGGTTCTGGGTCATTTAACCCGTATCCCTTATAAAGGACCTGTCATCTATGCCAGCAGCGATCAAACTGCCCTAATCCACCATGTATTGCATAGGAGTACCGCGCTTAACCGATTGATGCGGAATCTGGGTCCCCCGTATTTTGGGTCACTGGTATGGAACGGAGCAATGGAATGGGAACCACCCTTTGTCTCCCTATCGCGGGCCCCATGGCCCTCTGTCAACAGTGATTTAAGCTACCCCGCTTACCCCGGCATCGGCACGGCACTGAGCGATAACACCATAAATCAACCCATACTTCAAACGGCCAGTGGATTGCCTCGTCACCTGCTCAATCTGTGGCTCACAGAAGGCCGTGGTGGGATACAAGATAACTCTGTAACTCATCATTTAGTGTCCGCCATGCTAGCACGCTATGTACTCGCGGGCAACTACCGGCTTGGCCCCTTAATTGAGCAAGTCGGGAAACTCTCTCCGGCTGGATTTCACTGGAGTGCTGTGCAGTTCCGCCATTTACTGAAGCGGGCACCCTTGACCCGAATACAGATAAATCACGTCCTGGAACAGGCGCAAGTGCGATATCCTGAAAAAGGATAAATAAGGTAGGAGGACGAATCGTGTCGCTCACGGATGAAGAACTCTGCCGACAAGTGACCCAAGGACATCGGCAATCCATGGGCCCCCTCTTTGATCGGTATGCTGCACCCCTCGCCCACCTAATCCGGATGGCAGGAAGTCCTGCCGAGATGGTGGAAGACCTCGTGCAAGAGACGTTTGTAAAAGCCTGGAAGGCGCTCGAGCATGGACATCAGCCACGGCGATTTAGCACGTGGATACGGCAAATCGCTTTAAATAATGTCACAGATTATTGGCGTAGCTCTCAAAGACACTCAGACGAACAGCTTGAGCACACATTATTTGTCCATGAAACCGTTGATACGCATATTGATGATCGTATTTTGCTTGAGCAGCTATTAGCCCGACTTCCTCTTAGTCTACGGAAGATTGTTATTCTACATTTCTATCAGGATCTGGCGCTGGCCGATATTAGTGAGGTGTTGCATATCCCTTTAGGCACTGTTAAGTCACGACTTGCCCGGGCCTATCGTTTTATGCACAGCACGCTGGTCTCATGGGAAGAAGGAGTGGATCGTCATGTCCGATAAACAAAAAGACTATAAACAATGGCATAACGAATGGGCTGATGATGATCAGGACGTCTTTGCCAGGCTCTGGCAGGTCTTAAATACCGGGCGGGATGATCCGCCTGATCTCAGTTCTCAGACCTTAATGCGAATACGTCGCGAACTTACCGGCCCATCATGGTGGGTGCAATACTGGAATATTCTAAGGGCGTCCTATGCCTTGTATCCATGGAAAGTCCTCATGGCTATTGGTTGTACCGTGATCGTCGCTTTTTCCTTGAACAGCTGGGTGAGCACCAACACGTTGTCCCACGCCCACCTCGTGCTAGTAGGTCTTATCGCTCCGTGGATCGGCATGGCGTCTAGTGTTGTGATCACAAGATGGAGTACTGCGACTTGGCGGCGCATTGAAATGGCCGCGCCCATGGATGTCCGTCGCCGTATATTGTTGCAGTGGGCTGTATTATCCAGTGCAGTATTAATAATCGCCTTTACCCTCATGTGGCTTGTGCCTTCTCATGGAGTCGGCAAGATGGCCCTAATGGCAATATGGATTGGGCCTTATCTCCTGGCGTCCGCGTTAATGCTACGTATAGCCCTGCGCTGGGGAATTGGATGGGGTTTGGCGATTAACGGGGTAATATGGGGACTGCCGCTGATCTTTGGCCTTTATAGATTACCCATCATCCCCCATGGTTGGGAGGATGCTCTGTGGTATGCCACAGCAACGGGTCCCGAAATGATGCGCCAAGCCCAGTGGGCCGCGGCAGTCTTAGCGATTATCATCATGGGCGTTTCGGGAAGAACTAATGGAAATCACACTAATTAACGCCCAAGGGGAAGGCATCACGCGCTGTATATCTTGCGACCTCAGAGCAGGCACCACTTGGCTTTCCGGATCGCATCCTCAAGGGTTAGCCACACTGCTCGCGTGGTGGTCTCTTTCTCGCATTCCTGTTCATGGCACCTTACAAGTCAATGGTCAGACGTGGCAGACGCTTACACCGTATGCCCAAACACATTACAAACGGCGTATTGGATTTAAGCCACGGTTGGATACATTGCCTGCAAAGCTGCGCGTAGATCGTACCCTGACTTATTGGGCTGCACTGTGGGAACTCGATAACCCCTGGACAGCCGCTCATAACGCGATAGCTGCATGGGAGCTCGAGAGTGTGGCTACACAGCATCTCGGCACGCTGTCCTTTGGGGAGCAACAGCGATTGCTGCTCGCCGGGAGCACTCTAATGTCCCCTGACATATGGATCTTAGAGGAGCCGTGGACTGGTCTGGACGCACGAAGCCGCGTTCTATTAATTGACCGTATCATGCGCATGCCCCCCACAAGATCAGTGGTCGTGTCTGATGACTCTTGGCCCGACGACTTGCCCCCATGGCATTGCCATGGCATTATCACCCCTCATGAGATTTGCTGGGTCTATCGATGAACCACGTGTTGATAGCCATGGGCGTGGCAAGAATGAAGTTTTTGTGCCTCTCATGGCTTAATCATCGACCAGATCATTTGGGGTGAAAGCGGAAACGAACGGCACAGGCGCCTTGTGGCACCCGGACATTCTTGTCTTGCTATCATCATTACTGGGAATCTGAAAGAGGTTCTGTCCACTGAACGCACGCAAGACCGCAAGCGCCCCTTGACCCCCGCAACTGGCTATATGATAATTGGAGCACCATGGAAAGACAGGATGATTTCGGAATATTTCCCCACAGCATGCCTTCCTTAGGGGAATGGCTATATCTAACTCTTCACAACGCGTTTTCCGAACGACATATTGGCCTTCTTGCAGACGAGGAGATGCTTCAACAACATCCTGAAGCCGTAGTTTCCACCCACTTATCACAGGTTTGGGACGCCATTATTAGCGTGCATCCAGAGCCTTTAGCGTCTATTCCGGCACACAGATCCGTGGTGCATTTTGCCATCTCGTCCACGGCGGTACCCTGTGATATCCTCATCCGTGTCGTCTGGCATCCCATGTTGGAGTTGACTGTCTTAACCGACCCGTCAGACCTTGGACACTGCGCGTCGGCAAAGGAGATACCGATTGGGTATATTTGTGGGTGGGGTTCCTTAACGCACCTGACTGAATACGCGGCCATCTTAGGCCCTATTCCGACGCATGCAGCAGCACTTCGTGAAATGGATATTCTCTTTAAAGAACGCACGACCTTAAAGACCCAACACCGCGCTCTGCTGAATGAAAAGGAGCATTTGCTTTCCGCCTGGCATGAAGAACAAAGCAGCATGGCGGCTAAAATAGCCCATCTGACCGACCAATACCAAACCCTAACCGCCGATTATGCCGCACTCAAGACAAAAGCAACCCAACACGAAGAGGAAATTCAGCAATTACGCCAAACGTTATCCGCCCGAAACGCCATCATTGCGGCTTTAGAGCAGGATCTCGAGTCTATTCACCAATCACCTTTTTGGAAATGGCTGCATCGTTATTGGCGTCTTATGGCTACACTGCGCAGAGAGGGGTAGACGGCCATGGAAATTTGGATGATTACGCCCCGTTACTCCCTACACCTGTGGGATGAAGTCGGGCGCTTTAGTTACGATTGGGCGCACTATCAAGCTCGCCAAGGCCATGTCGTGCGTGTTCTTACGCTGTATGCAGACGTATTGCCGGAAACGTTGCCGATTGAAGTCATTCCCTTAGTAGATAATCCCCTCACTTTTTTGGCAAGTTCGTCACGCAGAGCTTGGCACGTCGCGACCTATGTGCTCAACGCGGCAGAGCGCGGTGAAATTCCCGACGAAATTCATACCATTACAGATTGGGGTCTGGGTGCAATCGTTCTCCAGCATTATTGGACCTTGCATCGTCTGACCAAATCCCTAAGGTTTGTTACGATCCCGGTAGAGCCTCTCATTTTAACAGCGTATGATAACACCTGGCCACGCTACCGTCTGGATTATTTTTGGGCTCAACAAATGGAGCAATGGGTCATAAAGGCCTCGCAGTCAATCCAAACGAACTCCCTAGCTATGATAAACGCTTTAGGCTCTCCTGCCCATGTTACGCCGCTTCCCGCCATGAATGGCGAGAACGTTCCGACGTTTTTCCCTCCTGAGCGGCTCGTGATGCTGGGGCCTGTTGCACCACTCACCCACATAGCCCTGTGGCTTGAAGCGCTGTCCCTCTTATGGGCTCAAGGGTTTTCCTTACCCCTGGAAATTTATGGACCTGACCGCCTTTACACCATGACGCAAAGGCCGTACCAGGAATACCTCACCGAGCGATTTTCGAAGGACGTGGAACGCGGCCACGTGCGCTTTTTATCCACCGCGACCCCGGTTCAGGTCCATCAGATGCACAATGCGCTTGTCCTTCACGGGGTCACGGCCCCCACGTTATCTTGGGGCTTGGCGACACTTGTTCGTCACAACATTCCCGTGTTGGCGTTGACATCAGAACGCACACAAGAGCTTTTACCTCCCGAACAGCTCACGATGCCCATTGCGGCGGTTATGGCTGATGCCATTGCCGCACAATGCGCCAAGAATTCAGACCGATATTCGCCCACCACACCGCATCCTATTGTTCTTGAGCCCGCGCGCGATTCAGATGATTCGACCGATATCTTCCCTTTTGTTCATCCCGTGGCCACCGTACCCACGGACGCTATCACTCGCTTAACGGGAACTTTATCCGTTGTCATTCCCTATTACAACGCGGGCCCGTTCATCTTCGATGCCATTGACAGTGTGTTTCAGTCCCGACGCATCCCCGACCAAGTGATCATCATGGATGACGGTAGCACCGACCCAGGCAGTATTGCGGCGCTCTATGAGCTGGCTCATCGGTATCCCGCGGTGCAGGTCATTCACGCCCCCCATGGCGGCATTGTCACCACCCGAAACCGGGGAGCGAAACAGGCCAGCGGCGATATCCTGGCTTTTCTCGATGCGGATGACATGGTCACCCCTGACTACTTCGCCCGGTGCGTGGAGATCCTAGCCACCTACGCTAATGTTGACTTTGTCGGATCGTGGGTGGAATATTTCGGTGATACCACCGGCATCTGGGCGGGATGGAATCCTGAGCCCCCTTATGTGCTCTATCATAATCTCATTAACAGCAGCGGTATTGTTGTGCGCCGTCCAGCTTTTCTTGCTGCGGGTCTCAATCACGAAGAAATGGATCAGGGACTCGAAGACTATGAGTCCGTAATCCATTTGATTGCCTCAGGCTATCAGGGCGTGGTCATTCCCGAACCACTCTTTCGTTACCGCGTGCGCAGCACGTCGCGGTCGAAGACCAACCGCCATGACGAAAAGCTGATGGTGTTATATGACCGGATCCGTCGTCACTTTCCCGCTGTTTATGCACGCTTTAGCGACGACTTGCTAGGCTTATTCAATGCCAATGGTCCACAATACCGCATTGATTCTCCGCTCAATCCGCCTCACGACTTTATTGCAGATCAAGGCGACGAAGAAGCACACGCTTAGCCCATCGCCGAACAGGACGCCGAATGAACCCCGGCACGCCCCGAGACAAAAACACGATCAAACGCACAGGCTTGGAATTGAGCGTAATGCGTCTAATCCATTCGCGGTGACTTTCTTGCGCCCCATTGCCCCCGCCCATGTCCCGGTATTGCAACACCTCTTTCTCCAACACGAAGTAGGCTGCAGGCCCGAGCACGTCTTGATGTTTAGTCCACATTTGGCGCTGGATTTTGCGCCGGTGGATTTGTGACGTGGTCCGCACCATCGAGTCGGCACGCACTCGGTAATGGTAATGGGGATACGGCACCACTTCGCCCCGGTCCCCAGCTTTGGCCAATCGCAAGAGAAACTCCCAGTCTTCCCACCCATATTTAAACGCCTCATCATAGCCGCCGAGCGCAAAAAACCGGTTCCGGCGAATGACGATGCCCGCGTGGGCTTGATTCTGAGCTAAAAGCGTGGGGGCGTGAAGGTCTTGGGGTGCCCAATAGCCGGCAGCGCCTTCAAAATATTCAATGATAGGGTACACCACGGTGAGCTCAGGATTTTTCTGCAACGCCTGCACACTGTGGTGCAAGGTGGCTGGATCCAACAAATCATCGGCGTCACAAAACGCCAAAAGCTGTCCCTGTGCCTTTTTGGCCCCATAATTGCGCGCCCCAGGCAGTCCGCTATTTTCTTTATGAAATACCCGGACCTGGTCGTGAGCTTGACCTAGTTGATCCAACATCTGGGCAAATTCTTCATCGGTTGACCCGTCATCGACCAAGATAATCTCAAAGTGAGGATATTGTTGCGCTAATAAACTGTCCACCGTCTCTGTAATCGTCGCGGCTGCATTGTAGCACGGCACCACGATGCTAACCAGCGGACCTGGTTGGTTAGACGATGAACCATCATCCTTGGGACCCATGGTGCGGATAAAGTCTTCCACGTTACCCACCGTGCGTGCATCAGCCCACCTAGCATACGCGTCGCGGGCTCTTTGACCTAATGCTAGACGCTGGGCGGGGTCATCGAGAAGTGACATTAAGGCCTCACTAAAGGCGTTCATATCGAGCGGATCTATTACCAGACCGGCCCCTTGAGCCAACATCTCCCGCATTCCCCCATATTGGCTGGCAATAATGGGTTTGGCCAAAGACATCGCTTCGAGACAGACATTGGGCCAATTTTCAAATCGGCTGGGAAAGACGACGACGTCGGCGGTTTGGTACTCCGTGACAAGGTGTGCGCGGGACACCGGACCAACAAATTCGAAATGGTCCTGCCACTTTTGCGGGATCATTCCCATCAAATAAGCCCGGTAAGATTGATCATGCCATGTGGTATCTCCGCCAATTAGACGCACAGTCATTTGGCGGCCCGACTCCAACACCGCCAGTGCGCTTTGAATAAGCAAATCGACGCCTTTTCGGTGCTCCAAGCGCCCCACGTACAACACCCTTGGGGTCGAAGAAGAAATGGGTTCGAGTCGGGGCGTGTCAAATACGGGGACGGGATGGCGCTTCAGCTCATAGTCCCTTGGGACAAATTGTTGATATTGCTGCCCCAAGTCTTCACAGGGAACTGTCACAACATCCGCATAGCGCAAGCAATATTGTTCGATATTATAAATAGCTTGACGCTGCAGAGACAAATTTTCTTCATTGAGTATATCGCAGAATTCCAACGTCATATGGCCATGCACTAACAACGTGGTCTCGGCAAATTCACCCAGCAAGCGTTTGGCCTTAATGGTGTAATAACCCTCACCATGGTAATCAGGAAACTCGACAATATCGATCGGCTCTTTGTCTACCATCGCTTTAAGCTGCCTATAAACCGCATAGGCATGTCCATGGGCGGCGGTACGAAATCCCTCTACCGGCCGAATCGGAATAATCTGGTAGGGACGTTCGGGCGGTAGAGCAATTTCCGGACTGTCTGGCAGAAATTTTGCGGCCGTGATGACTTGGACTTTGTGTCCATGACGCACGAGATGTCGAGCCACTGCATCTGTATAGACCCCAATGCCTCCCGACACGTTGTAGCCAGTCAGTTCGCGACTGGAAATAATAATATTCTTCATCCGAGCGAGGCATCCTTTTTTGTCGAAAATGGCTTCATTACCGAGTATACTCGATGCCGTCTTGGCAGAACAACCACATATGCCGCCAATATTCTCGCTATCCTGCTAGTGGATGCAGGAAGTCGTAAGATATTTGGTGAATTTAGGAAGAGCAAATCTGAAATTAAAGCGAGGGATCAAGACCTTATGCAAACCCCATGGCGTGCAAGCGCCGCCATTTTGGGCGTGCTAGCATTGTCCACGGCCATTCAGGCCCCCTTGGCCGATGCTACCACACCCGTTGCCGCCACGACTGTGCCGGTGGCTTTATATGCGACCACCCCACAAGTCCGCACTGGCCAAAGTGTCACCTTAATGGCAGCAACCCCGTCGCCGCTGACCACTGGTGAATCCCTATCGATTGTTAACCTCACGACAGGGCAAACGATTAATACCGTGACATCGGGATCGTCGGTCAGCACAACGATTTTGCACCATCAGCCGCAAACGGACCAATATGCTGCTATCCTCACCCGACAGACGCACCCCATCTCGGTGACGTGGGTTGTGCGGGCGATTGGCAACAATGCCGGCTACGAAAATGCCGCAGGCCAGTCCGTGACCTTAACCGCCCCTGCGCAAGGCACCCCACAGCAAGCCTTTACGGTCATAGCCAACCCCACCGGATTTCATCACCCGGTCTATCAATTTTGGTGGGCCATGCAGGGCGGACAATGGCATTCCAGTGGAGCCTTCAGCAACCAGAATACCGAAACCATTACCCCACCACGCGCAGGGTTCCTGTCAGTTCTGGTCTATGCTCGGTCCCAAAGCGCCCCCACGGGCGAATCCGCTGATCAGGAAGCCATCTATGAAGCCAAATCCGATACCGCAGTCGTCGACGTCGGGAATGCTTCCGCGACTCAGACGACAACGCCCACGTCTTCGAATAACTGGGTAGGCATGGAAATGCCTAACCAAGTCGCGGTAGGCGACAACATCACCTTGACAGCTACCGCAAGTTCAGGCATCATCGATCCCCTTTACCAATTCTGGTTTCAAGCACCCGGACAAGCCTGGCAGAGCAGTGGCGTGTACACTGCCAGCAACACCTTTACCATTCCAGCCACAAGCCCAGGGATTTGGCACGTCGTCGTCTATTCGAAACCCCTGACGGCGCCAGATAACGCCACAGCAGCCGAGCGGCAAGCCTTGGAAGTGGAAAGCCCGGTATCCTCCATTACGGTTCACCCGTAACATGTGAACATGGGGGTCTCCAAGAATTTTCGCTGACATCCATCAGTGGAATTCACCACATCGGGGCGGCGGGCTATACGCATGTAGACACCAAAGCGCCGCCCCGATACATAACGTAACAAGAATCCACACGGATGGGGTCCATGATTAATGGACGACTGCATTAAACGGATATGACGCCATTCCGGCAATGAGGTCAGCCACTCCGGGCCTGGTTTGTCAGCGGCATTGGATTCGGCGTTGGATTTGTCGTAGTGGGTCTCATTGATGCTCATGTGGCTGGCACTCCCGTAGCCTTTCTGAAAATCCAGGCGGCCTGGGGGCGTGAATCAGCCTTTCCCTTTTACGAAACACTGCACTGGATGAGACATCCTGTCAACGCCCTCACCGCCTCCGGCGGATGGTCGCTACCCATCTGGGCCATTTTCCTGAGCGTCATAACAGGGCTCTTGGCCTTGTGGATGCTACGGGAACGTATTTGGTGGCCGGCTGCTTGGTACATGGGTCTGACCGTCATTTTGGCCAACAGCTATAACATGTTTGAAGGCATTCCGCGATTTATTGCCGAATTACCTCCCTGGTATTTGGGTTTAACCTTGTGGCAACATCAGGCGCATAAACGAGAGCTCGTGCTAATGGTAACCATTGCATCGATGGTTTTGTATTGTGTACTCTGGGTTCTTGGAGTGCACGCCGTGCAAAATTGAGGGGCCCACGGGCCCCGTTTAATTCACCCGCTCAAGTGAGACTCTTCCGACTCAACCGAGTCCACAATCACTCGTATACCAACAAGAATCCCAATAGCCAGTATAAGATTGGCCATTCATACGTATAGCCGCTCCGCAACGTCATACGCAGCGACTTGCCACCACCTCACTGGCAATGTACATGGGACGCACGCACCTTCCTTTCAAGGAACATGAAGAACACTCTATTTGAACACAAATCCCACTTTATGGAATACTGGCTGTTTTTTGATTCCATATTTGTAAAAAGAGTATCAGAATGCACGCTGGGATTGTTCGGTCATTGGTAGCTCCTTTATACTAGGTGTTGCGAGGGAATTATTTCCAAGCACAGCATCGACCTCTTAATAACACGAAGAAGCCTTCCGCATCGCGACCTCAAATTCTATGCTCCACGATGCCGACCTTCTACTCCGTGAAAGAAAAAAGGAGGCTAATCTCGGGATGTTTTTGACCCATTCAAAATCCCCCAAAGCACCGCCCCGGCGGTTGCTGATCCGCACGTTTGTACTGACCGCTACACTCGCCGGTGGTCTCATCGCGGGTCCCGCCATGTCGGTCGAGGCCGCCACACTGCCGAGCATTGCCGTCGGATCGGATCCGTATGATGTGGCGGTGAATACTGCCAATGGCGATGTGTACGTGACCAACCAAGACTCCAACACTGTGTCGGTGATTAACGCCGCGACGAATCAAGTCGTCAGCACCCTCCCGGTCGGCACCGATCCCACATACCTCGGCACCAATCCGACCAATGGCAACGTTTATGTGGCCAATAACAACTCGGGGACGGTCTCTGTGATTAATGAGGCGAATCAAGTGGCCGATACCATTGCGGTCGGGAATACGCCCAGCGGGATAGCCGTCGACGTGAATACCGGCAACATCTATGTCTCCCAGTGGTCCCCGGGCACAGTCTCCGTCATTGATGGCGCCACCAACACGGTGTCTCAGACCATCACGGTCGGGGGACAGCCCTTTACGCCCGTCTTCGATCCCGCCAACGGGGACATCTATGTGCCCTGTTGGTCGACGAGTGCGGTGGACGTCATTAATACCCGCACCAATCAAGTCGTCCAAAGTATCCCCGTGGGCTCGAGGCCTAATTATGCGACGGTCGATCCCGCCAACGGCGATGTGTACATCGCCAACTGGGAATCGAACACGGTCTCCGTCATTAATAGCGCGACGAATAGCGTCGTCGCCACGATTGCAGTTGGCACCCATCCCCGCGCGATTGCGGTCAATCCTCTCAATGGCAACCTCTATGTGACCAACAATGGAAGCGATACGGTCTCGGTGATTAACGGCACCACCAACACGGTAATCCAGACGATCGGTGCCGGCGCGAGTCCGGCAGGGATCGCGGCGGACTCAGCGAACGGGACAGTCTATATTGTGGATTCCGGCTCGAACACCGTGTCGATGATTCTGCCGCCGCCCGCGCACTGGGTTCCTCCCGTCTTGACGCCAGAACCGGTGACGATAGGCCCCGTGAGTAGCCAAGCCATCGGCAATCTAGGGTTCAACCCGGTAGGCGCCATTCAAAACGGGAGCTACATGGGCTACGTGGAAGAACGCGCGGCGTTAATGGCGGGGGCCTCATTCACGGGCGAAGGCACGGATTCGAGTTATCTCTCGGCGATTTTGGATGGATCGGGCGTGGGGCAACAACACCAGGTTTCTGCCGTGCAACAAGGGCAGTTTGCGGCCCTCTATCAAAAACTGGGAATCATCCCCACATGGACCAATAATACGGTTTCGATTGCCCAAGGAGTTACCGCCCTGCGAAAAGCGCACGCGCCGACATTGGCCGTCGAGAACTATCTGGTGCAAATTGGCGGGTATTCCTGGCCTGTTGCGCAGCAACAGGCGGCTCTGAACTTCCCCGAAAGTTAGCCGCGATATCCAAATATCCTTAAATCCGGCCGCCATGGCGGATCATCATATCAATGCGTCAGAAGTCAGCTCAGCCATTCAAGATGCCCTCAAATCCTTCCCCTTGGGGCAAACCACGGTGGCTGGCAAAGGTGTCGCCGTCGTCGCCCAAAGTATGGCCAATAGCGCTGACACATTAAAGACTTTGCCACTGACGTCCTCTACAGCAAGCCCGTCCTCGTCCCAAGCATTTCCAGGAGGCCACCCATCGGTTGCTGGCCTCAAAGCCTCCCCCGTCACATTAGGTCAAGTCGCGACGGTCACAGAAGCTCTATCCCCAGCCGATACGATTAGCCGCCTTAACGGACGACCAAGCGTCACGCTCAATGTCATTGAAACCGCTAATGCCAACACCGTGACGGTTGCCAACGGCGTGATGAAACAAATTGCGGCCTTGAACAATCAATTGCCTCATGGCGTGCACTTCCAGGTGCTTGAGAATCAAGCTACTAGTGTGACCCAATCAGTCGATGGGATGGCACGCGAAGCGCTTTTAGGAGCTGTGCTTGCGGTCATTGTCATTGCCTTCTTTCTCGGCAACGGACGCTCGACCTTGGTCGCGGTAGTGGCCATTCCCTTGTCCATCCTCATTAGCATGATTGTTCTCAATGCCATGGGCATTACCTTGAACATGATGACCCTTGGAGGTATGGCGGTAGCGGTTGGACGTGTGGTGGATGATAGTATTGTGATGCTTGAAAGTGTATATCGCCGGATCCAAACCACTGGCAAACGCGGGACCGACACGATTGTTCACGGTGCGAAAGAAGTGGCCTCAGCTATTACCGCTTCAACGCTCACCACGATTGGTGTGTTTTTCCCGATTGCATTGGTCAGTGGCATCGTTGGGGAATTCTTTCGGCCGTTCGCCTATACGGTGGTCTTTTCGCTCATTGCCTCGTGGTTTGTGGCGCTAATGGTCAACCCCATCTTGATTCATCTTTTCTTGCGCAAAGGGCATATTGAGACCCGCTCCGAATGGCGTCCGGCCGCCACGTATCGCCGAATATTACAGTGGAGTCTCTCTCATCAAGGGCTGGTGTTAGGGACAGCCGGGGTGTTGCTGTTAGGCAGTCTAGCATTAGTGCCGAGCATCGGCACATCGTTCTTGCCCATCACCGCAGCTCCCTCTTTGGATGCCACAATGCAGCTGCCGGCCGGCACGACCTTAGCTGCGACCAATCAAGACAGTCTCGCTGTGGAACACGTGATTCGCCAACTCCCGGGCGTCACACAGTATCAGACGACGGTCGGCGGAGGCGGGAGTGCTTTTAACCCCGTGGTTAAGACCAATACCGCTAGCTTCTATGTTAGTTTGTCCTCCTCCGCCAATCCCCAAGCGCTTGCGACCACTTTAGCCAACCGCTTAAATGCCTTGCATATCGCGCAGGCCACGTTTTCCGTTACCCCAGGCAGTTCATTTCAAGGTGGGTCGTCGACCAACCAAGCCCAAGTGTTGGTTCAGTCTAACAATCCCGTCCACCTCGCCCAAGCCAGCCGAACTGTAGCTCATTTGATGCAAGAACAAGGCGTCACGCAAGTCACGAATCAGTTAAGCACAAGCCAACCGGAAGTCGAAATCGCGGTGAATGCCCAAAATGCGAGCCACTACGGATTAAATGCGACGGATATTATCGGCCAGCTCGAGCCCTATCTCAACAATCAAGACGTCGGCAATATTCCGGCGAACTCCGCCTCATCTGCGCCCACGCCCGTCTATTTGCAACTCAAATCTTCTAGTGCCACCTCGCTTGCCGGTCTGCAGCAGCTACCTATTGAGACCCTAACGGGGACCACCATCCCGTTAGATAAAGTGGCGGCTGTCACGATGCAGAACGTGCAAACCACCATTACGGAGACGAACAACATTCCTACCGCAACCGTCTCAGGAGTCATTACCTCATCCAATGTGGGGAAAGTAACTCGCGATATTCGTCAAGCCATTCAAGCGGCGCATCTGCCGTCCGATGTGAGCATTGTCATGGGTGGTGTATCGCAAATGCAGTCCCAAGCGTTCTCCCAGTTAGGTGAAGCGATTGTCACGGCCATTGTGCTGGTCTACCTCATAATGGTGCTGGCTTTTGGTGAGGGGCGTGCGCCATTGGCGATTTTGTTCTCCTTGCCCTTAGCCGTCATTGGCGCCCTTCTGGGACTATTTATCACTCACCAGTCCTTGGGAATTCCCGCCCTCATCGGCTTTCTCATGCTCATTGGCATTGTCGTCACCAATGCCATTGTTTTGGTCGATCTTATTCAACAACACCGGCGCAACGGCATGGCCTTAAACGACGCCATTGTTCAAGCGGGTTCGACGCGGCTCAGACCCATTTTAATGACCGCGCTGGCCACCATTGGAGCCTTATTGCCCCTTGCTCTTGGCGCTAACGACAGCAGCATTATCTCCGCTTCATTGGCCGTCGTCGTGATTGGAGGACTTTTGACCTCAACCCTTTTGACGTTGGTTGTCGTGCCCATTATGTACCGCATTTTGCACCGCAAAAAGGACCAACAACACCACGCTGTAGAACGATTGGCGTAGTCCCTCACCCCCGGGAACAGTCTTCTTCCCGGGGGTCATTCTTTCACCCTGACCCGCTTCTTCACACGCTTGGAGCATTAGAACCGGACTACGACGAGGCCTTTTCGGGTCGGCAGCGGCTTGAATTACCTTGTAATGACCCCCCTTGTGAATCAACAAAGCGTATCCCTTGGTGGAATTTTGACCCTTTAAAATGATTCCGGCAAAGCGCAATCTATCTGATGAAAGGCCACGACATGGACGTATCAGTCCACTCATCCCCAAGCACGCTTTGACATCGCCCATTGGGCTTTCGCCGTGGGACAGCACCTCCCGCGCTTAAACTTCGAGAGCTCCCCCTCGTCTGCCATAAGCAACACCCGCATGGGGTTCCTAGATTATGACGTCTCGAATTAGGGAATCCCCTCTTGCCAACCCCGCGAGGTATCCCTCTGATGAGGAAATGGATGAATCGGGATAAACCCTTCGCTATTTTCATCCTGATTTTGGTAATATGATAGCGTTTCGAGATCAACTCTGTCCGAGGAGTGGACACCATGGCCAAAATCTATACACAGTCTCCTGACTTAAAAAGAGAATTCTTAAAACGAATCCAAGAGAAAATGGATAGGCACGAACAAGATGTCAAGAACCGCATGACGGCGCAAACACCACATTTTCTTCATTGGGCACTCAAACCCTTAGTCACCAAAATGGTACGAAGCAAACAACATCGCGATGCGCACCATGGAGCGCATGGTGAATTTTCGGTGGGACTCTGGCTACGAGCTCGCCTGCCTAACACTTGGGCCATCATTAACGATGTTGTTCTCGAATATCAAATGGATGAGTATGCGCAAATTGATCACATCGTCATCGGACCGGCCGGGGTATTTTTGTTGGAGACAAAAGCTTGGGATGGAGCTATTTTACTGAAGAAGGACCAGAGTTTTCGTAAGGAGGGCGGAAAGTGGATTAAAGCGTCCAGTCCCGTTATACAAAACAAGACACATCAGCGGCGTTTTCAACAGTGGTATACCCTTCACCATTTACCCAAACCGATTCCACCCATTGAGCCCATAGTCGTGTTCTCTCACGCCACGTGGCTTGCTGTCGATGAATGTTCCATGAAAGTTTTGACGCCGCGGCAAACTGCCTCCTATCTCTCTAAACAATCAAGCACCTTATTAGACGATGTCACCATAGACCGTATCGTAGGCGCCATTGTTGCGCCTCCTATGTCCCCTTTAAAGGAGTTCTCGAAAGAACTGCCACCTATATCGTCACCCAATTCAAACAGAAGGGAACCTGCACGTCAACAACCTGAAAACACCGTGAGCATCCGCGAAGGAACCACCCGGCGTGGAAGAAAATATGTTCGCATTCGTGGTTCTTATGAAGAGGCGGAAACGATATGGAGACAATATGGACAACCCGGACGATTAAATAAGGATCAATTCGAGTCGGACACGTTTTTCTTTTATCGCGATGAATAGGGGCATGGTGTATTGGTCTATCCACCCTGCGCTCTGAGGCGAAAAAGGGCAGTATGCTAGGTGATTTAGAGTGCCTAGGGAACACCCACCACGCAACATTCAAGGAAGAACGCATGCCCCTAGTTAAGTCATAATGGAAAAATTTCATCGCAACAAGGTAACGTCACCAAAGCCAAACGCGGTTAAATTTCTTGGGGAGTAAAGGAATCCCCATTCACAAAGTCCCTATCCATCCACATAATGGGGCTGATGTCATTCTCCAACAACTACGCTAGCATAGCATTCTTTAAAGCCGTACGGGTGGCTGGGGTGTACAGCATATCTAGCCCTTATACCTAAAGGGATGGCATAACCCTTAATGCCGAGTTAATTTATGAGGGACTAAGAATCCCGACAGAGGAATGTGGTTGTAAGGCGACAATCTTTGTTTGAAGCGCAAGCAGTTCTTGGACCAATCGCCTGCGGAGTCTTTCTAAGGAAATGGCGCAGCCAAAGTTCACAAAGCCCGCACGACCTGTAGGTCTGCGGGCTCTTATGCGTTTACTGGACTTGATTAGAAAATCCGAGTTGAGCTAGACTCTCAGCCACGGGCCAAGAGTATCCCCCCATCTGAACCAGATAATTGGCGATTGCTAGACTTGGGGCATGCGCTTTGATTAAGGAGCTCACGCCTTGGCCGATATTCACCGTATTATTGGTCCATGTTGGAATTATGCCCAACTTTTGATAGAGTGCAGCAAATTGACCTTGCTCTTTTGCAGTCACAGGGGAATCATAAAGAGCCACGCCCGAACCATCTAAGATGGAGGAGAGATACGCCGAATTTGTTCCTTCACCCGCAAATGTGGCCCCTGCTTCAATGGCCGCTCGTTCCTCAACATATCCGGCATAAGAGCCGTTCTCGACGGCTACAGCGGGGTTGAAGCCAAGATCGCCAATGACCTGACCACTGACATGGCCTACTGTAACCGGTTCTGGGGTCAATACCGGCGGCGTCCAGTGTGGCACAGCGGGCGGATATTCTGAGATCGTGTTATTCCCGAAATTCGATACATAAATAGCCCCCGTACTACTGACGGCAATGCCTTCGGGATAATTGACAAGCTGCCCGTCAGCGAGGTCCGTCCATGTATTGCTCCCATACGGCAATTCCTCGACCGCCGTCGTGTTGTGATTAAAGTAGGTCACAAAAATGTCACCGGACCCATTCACGGCCACATCATTGGGATAAATAGGCGCCGACGTCGGAGCAATGTCTTTCCACGTACTGCTGCCGTTGACCAATTCAACGATACCATCTGATCCGGTGTCACTGTTATTCACCACAAACAGATCGCCCTGCGCGTCAACCGCAATCCCTTGGGGCATATTGAAAGGTCCGGAAATAGTGTGCCACTCGTTGCTTCCGCTGGGGAGTTCCACGACCGTATTGTTCCCATTATTTGCTACGAAAATGTCGCCGTGACTATCGACAGCAATACCCCATGGGTTATCAAACGGTCCCGATATCGTTTTCCATGTGGTGGTTCCTTGGGGTAATTCTGCGACCGTATTGTTCCCCTCGTTCGTTACAAAGAGGTCTCCATTTCCATCAACTGTGACGTCAGCAGGAGAATCAAACGGTCCTGAAATCGTTTTCCATGTGGTGCTGCCGCTGGGAAGCTCTTCTACGCTTTGGCTGCCGCTGTTGACAACAAAGAGATCTCCATGGCTGTCAACCGCCATCCCTAGAGGCCCGTTAAATGCCCCGTTATTGGTTACATTGACCCAATTAGTGGTTGCGGCATAGACATTCTTCCCGTGTTGAATCCCCATCACCGTGAGCACTGTAGCTGAAACTACGATTCCAGCTACTCGCATTGATTTCCGCATCCTCATTCATGGCCACCCCTCATCTGAAATCGCGTAAGTCTCATGGGTTGACTCCTCAAACTGTTTTCAATAAGCCACCGGTTTCATTGACATGATGAATCAAGGCCTTTTCCACGGTAGCATAGAAGGAAAAAGGCTTCAGTATCACATCAGGTCTCACAAAACATCTCAGTGAGTAACCAGTGTCAGTTTAGTGGTCGTGGTGTCTTAGGCGACCATTCTCGCATAAGGGGTAAGGGCGGTAAGTGATCAGATCATGGTTTGGCGGCAGCCCAATGCTAGCAATACGATCAACGATAGTGGTAGCGCCAAACCAGTATCCGGCAATGAACTCGGGACGGAGTGACTCGAGGGCGATCAAAGTTCTTTAGCCCTAACATTGTTTATAAAGAAATACCCCAATGGGCAGTGACCATATATGCAGACTTATCGGCATTATCTGTCTCGATTCGGACCTTTAATTTAGTAGTTATGGCTGTAACGATTGGTAGGGATACATGCAATGTTTGCGCAAGTATGGGGCTATTACTGACGTACTCGGCTCAGGGTAACAGAAGGAAACTTGAGACCATTGCTTCAGCGAGCGATGTCGCCTCTTAGCCACCTATGATTGCGGTCAAAGTTCATAACTTAGGATTTTGGAAATTTTCGACTTTTTAGTCCGGAGCATAGAAAGAATTGAATTCAATAGGAAGCCGCGACACGTAGAAGTCGCGGCTATCTCACTTATTTTACCGGTTTAATGCCTTGAGGAGGTAACTTAAATGGCTCTTGGAGGATCCGCTCTGCCTCTATTCGCAGGCGATTTAACTGCTGTTGTACACCAGCATGATCTGGTTTAACTCGTGCTGCTCCGGAATACTTTTGCCATGCTTCGTGCAACCGACCTTGCATTTTTAGCGCATCGGCCTCAACTACGGGCGCAAGGAACATAGGTATTTCTGGACTAAAGGAGACAAGTCCCCGATACGTCGGCGCTACTGCCTGCGCTTGCCTTGCGCTCTCAACGGCTCTATTTATCCTCTCGTCGGCCTGCAAGAGAGCAACCTGTGCCTGCCAATACCACCCAGAGGGATGTTGGGGGTCAGAGGCAACCGCTCTTTCAGCAACGACCCGTGCCTCATCGAGGCGCTTGAGTCGCACGAGGGCTTCACATAGTACCGCGCGCACCTCAACGATACGACCGTACGTTTTGTCATTCATTGCATTGGCTTCTGCGCGGTATAATGCATCAACGGCCTCTTCGACCTTTCCGGAAATAAATAAATCACGTCCCAGAAATCCCCACGCTGCAGCGTTGTTCGGTTCGTCTTTTGTCCACTCCCGCAACAACCGAATGTTTCGCGCGTACTTATCGCGTTCCACCATAACATCTCGTTCGTAACCCCAATGATCCACCCGAATCCGCGCAACACCCCGTTGCATAGGTTGGGGCCCATTTAGAAAACCAATTTGTTCGTGAATCCGTCCCAACCAACTAAGTCCACGACCCAGGGGATACATTCGTGTCGTATCGTAATTGGGCTCAATTCGCTCTCCCAAATGATTGACCTGGACAAAGCGCAGTAGCATGGGCGGATCCCATTTATCGTATAGCCCCGCGACAATACGTGGGACATGGACATCTTCTACATTGAGAAATTCATCCGCATCAACCCATAATACCCAACCTGTATCTCCAAGAACTTGATCAGCGGCTCTGCGAGCTGCACCAAAATCATTTTGCCATTCGACTTCGATGACGGTCGCACCCGCCCCTCGAGCAATCGCCACCGTATCGTCGGTCGAACCTGTATCTACGACCACAACTTCATCGACCGCAGGTTTCAGCGCATCAATACATCGTTGAATTTGGCTGGCCTCATTTTTAACCAAAATTGCACCCATAACGCGAACATGTGGCACCTCTAACAACTGGCTTACCCAGGGAGTAATCGGGTCATCCTCATGTCCTCTCAGCCGTTCAAAAACACGAGGTGCCCACGCCGCCGGTGGGTCCAGTATCCACCCACGATCGTAACAGGCCCATGCACTCCCATAGTCATCTATGTGTTCAAGTGCCTCACCAAGGAATACCCATGCCTGTGCGTCAGTAGGTACTTTCTCCAGTTGGGGCCTTATGACGTCAATGGCATCTTGCCAATGTTTAGCACGTAACGCGGTTTCTGCTAGAACACGCCATGGGCTATCGGATGTTGCTACGGACATTACATTTCCTCCTAGAAGAGCGGGATTAAATCGACGGGGCTTCCTAGGTGGGAAGCCCCGTGATTAAATCTATATCTTTATTGTAAGCCTGACAATATGGTACTGCTTATGGTTGTTGCATCAGAACTGGGTACACCACGGTCGGCCCGTTAGCCGTTAGCGATACCTTTGTGTTGACAACAAAGGACTGGGATGGAGCGACTGTCCATGTCCCACTACTATTTTCGGTAGCAATCGCCACATATGCGGAATCCGTTGTACCGCTGTTACCGTCATACGCACCGCTGTTTACAGCCATTTCGACGTTGCTACCGCTATAGGGGCTCGTAATCGTGACACCCACGTAATCGGTGCTCGCTGCGGCACCTGTACCTGGAGTTTCGTCAAGAGCCACGTAATATGCGCTACCAGCAACTTCCCACACAGCTACAGTTGCTGTAGTGACAACGCCTGACGAATTGGAAATTGTCACACTAGGCTCAATAACTGGGGTGAGCACAGTAAATTCACCCGTAGCTTGATTATAGGTTGCAAAGTCTGTAACACTCGCAGCGTAGTCTGCGGTTACAGGGTTACCGTTTACCGTTACTGCTGCAGTGTCACCACTCGCGTTTCCAGTACCCGTCTCAGTCGCTGCCGACATAGTCGAGCTTGCCAATGGCTGGACGTCAACCGTAAAGCTGACTGGCGCCACACTCGGGTCGCTCGTGTCTGTTACGGTCACTGTTGCTGTGCCGGCTGTGCCACCCACTACTTCAAACGTCGCAACACCACTGGCTGCTGAGATGGTCGATCCACTAATTGATAAGGTGGTACCCGTTTCGATTGTACCGCCATAATCTAACACAACATCGCCGTTGGACGTGGACACTTGCAAACTGTCTGTTCCAGAGATTTGTGTTTGAATTGCATTTTCTTCAGTAATGGTCGCAGTAGCGGCGGACAATCCCGGTAACGTCAGTGTCGTGCCCGAGTAACTGCTCCCCGTAGGAGCTACAACTGAAAGCCCCAGTTCCGCTACAGTGGCCGCAGGAGAGGTAACAGTAGCTGTCACGGTTCCAGTAGGGTCAGCCACAGTCTGAGAAATGGTCGCTGACACGGTGTAGGTAGAAGTGGTGGTTCCAACACTCGTAGCCGCATCAACGGTGACAGACGCAGCGCCACTGGCATTGGTCAATTCCGTCAAAGTCGTAGCTCCGTTGGCAAACGTTCCACTACCGGTTATGGTAAAGGTAACAACCGCGTTAGCATCAGCCACAGGGTTGCCTACGCTGTCCTCGACTTGAGCCGTGTAGGTCGCGCTCTTGCCTTCCGCAATGCTCTCCGTACCAGTAACGCCCAACTGATATGCAGGGCCTGTTACAAACATGTAGCTCGTTGACGCCGTGGTCGACAATGGCGCATCTGTCGCCGTATTTGCCACATCTCCACTCGCTGCGGTAAGAGTCAACGTTGCCGGAGAGGCCTGGGTTGTCGTATTGACAACAGTAAATGTCGCCGTTGTATCACCGGTACCTACCGTAACCGCAACGGTATCTCCTGTTTGAGGAATAAGCGTTGCAGAACCAGAAGACCCACTGCTGGTTACGACATATGCCATTCCGGTCGTCGCATTGTCAGTGAGATAGAAGGTTTCTGTTGACGGTGCGGTTACGGCCTGACCAGCCGCATCCTCGAGCGTTACCGTGTACGTCGTTTCCGTCGTGCCTGAAGCCAGCGTAAAAGAGCTTAATGAGCTTACAGTGTAAGTCGTCGCGGTGCTTAGCGTTCCTGTGGTGGAAGAAACACCCAATTGAGCGGCTTGGCCTACGCCAACAGCTTCAATGGTGGTCGTACCCGTCGCGAGATTCTGGGCGGACGCCATTATGCCAATGCTACCCGCCACATCTGGTTCACTGTATACAGTAAACGAAGCTGGAGCCCCGTCGCCAACAAATTCAGTCGTTGAGGATGCCCCTCCCGAGAGAGTCCCGGCCCCTACAACATCAGCTGTTACCGCATAAAATGTAGATGTGACACCAGTTGGCAAGGGGTTGCCCGCTTGGTCGCCAAGGGTAATCGTAACGGTGTCTGATGTCGAAGTGTTGTTAGGTACGGTGGAGGTTGCTGCGCTAACCAACAACTCCGTAGCAACCGGGGACACGGTTGTCACCGTAACAGAACCGTAGCTCACAACACTTGCAGTCGATTCACCGGAATTCGCCACTAATCCACTTGTTGTGATGCTTTCGGAACCAATCAATGAAGTGGATGCTGTCACCGTAACGGCTGCTGTTCCATTCGTGATGGTTAACGTCGTCGTGTCTAACCCATTCGCGAAGGTCATTCCCGACGGCGCTGTCAAGGTAACGGTTCCATTGAAATTCCCCACTGTGTTGCCGTTGTTGTCGACAACCATAGCAGTAATGGTATCGCTAGCCGCACCGTCAGCTACCAAGCTGGAGGACGTTGCTGAGAGTTTAACCGCTGCTGCCTGACCAAAAGCATCAAACGTAGCCTTGGAGTACTCGGAAAAGGCCGCGGTCTGGGGAGCATTTAAGTCCTTGGCATACAACACCGCGTGGTAATCACCAGCTAGCGCGGCGGTAACTTGGAAGGTCGGAGAGCTTTGGTAGTCTCCGCTAGCAAACCAGTTGCCATCCGGGCTTTGAATCCACAACTGGTATACCGGATCCGTCAAATTCTTCGAGCTGGCGGTAAACGTAAGGGTTGTGCCGGGCGCCACATTGGTCAATGTCGGAGCCGTCAAGGTTGCACTCGAATCTACGTTGACGAATTGATTGCTGTTGGTGCCTTCAGAGTTGGCCGGAATCGCTTGGCCCTTGTCTTTAGCATACACAACCACTTCGTAACTTCCTTGTTTTAGTGGGGGCAAGGAGAAGGAATTGCTGGTTGACCAGCTGGTTGAATGCCAGTTTCCATTGACGCCCTCATACCAGAACTGGTATAGAGGTGTACCCGTTCCACTCTGAACCGCAGTGGCCGTGAAGCTGACGGTGTTTCCAACAGCTACGGTGCCTTGTTCAGAGCTCAGAGTTACACTAACAACAGCCGGAGCAGTTGCTGCAAAGGCGCTGGCAGCAGGAATCATAGACATTAACAACATGGCTGATCCCAGCGTTAAGCTACCGGCTTTTCTCGAAATATTCTTTGCCAAAGTTCAAAACCCTCCTCAAAATCACTCATGCATAGATCGGGTATGAAAAATCCTTAATGAGATCTCCGGAGTGTCTCTAAGCTTCCGGCTTTCCCGACGGTTCTTTGCTCATTCCCGGCAAACTACCGCCTACGTTGTCGAGATAATACTCCAAAGCCGCATTAACGATGGCCACCTGGCTTTGCCCGGTCTCATACGAGTGGCGCAAGAGCCGTTCTTTTAGCTCAGGAGTAAGGCGGACTTGGAATGATACGTAGGCTCGGGAACGTCCATAGAAATTTGCCACAACGTACCACCTCTCACCTCCTGCAACTCTCAGGCTCTGACCCGAATGCGTTGCCTTTTTAGACGCGAGGCTCGTCTTATATCGTCGGGGTGACAGGCTCTTCCAGATTTCTGTCAGCTATGTGGCAAGGAAGTGGCCTCTATCCCCAACTCTTTTCAGTTAGGCGTCAACAACTTATTTGTAAATCAGTGGATTCGACACCAAATTACGGTATCTTTTCCAGCTAATACTTAGCGTAACGATCTCGATGCCATACGTCAATATATCAATCAACCAATCAATAACTTTTTTATTGAGGCACGCAAATATTTCATTCCCCTTGTCGATTGTGGTAAAATACGCAACTTTACACCCTATGCCCAAACTGGCCAGTTAAGAACCCCATTAAGCCCCAGGGCGCGTGCGAGCATGAAAGACCCATGGCTTTGGTACGTCTTGCGCTTTCAGCCGTGTCCCATCTGAAATCAACGTAAATGTCACACCCAGCGACAGAGGAATTTCTTCGATCGTAAAGGGCCCTAAGGCTTGTGGAGGATTGGCCCATGCATGAATTTTATGCTGCAAGGCATCAATCTCAAGGCCTAAGAGTGTTTGCATAAGATGAAAAGGCGCGGCGGACGCCCATGCTTGCGGTGCACACGCCTCAGGGTAAGGTACAGGGGCCACACCCTGTTCCCCGGCAAACAGTTCGGGTAGTCGGTACCAGGGAAAATGCTCAGTGGCTTGCATGAGCGCCAGAGCCAGGGTTTCAGATTCCTTAGCTGCTCCGGCCTTTAGCAGTCCCGCAGCAATAAGACTTGTGTCATGCGGCCAGACGCTTCCGCGGTGATAGCTGTAGGGATCATAGGCACTCTGCCCGGCCGCCAAGGTCCGAATTCCCCATCCCGAGAATAGGTCGGGAGCGAGTAAGCGCTGTGCCACCGCACGCCTCTTGGTGCGTGGTACTATGCCGGCCCATAGGCATTGTCCGGGATCAGAGGTCACCGCATCCAGCAACCGCCCATTCCCGTCCACCGCCAACCCATAAAACAGCTGATCTGGCAGCCAAAAGAGCGCATCAAATTGCCTTTGCAGTTTTTTCGCTCTTTTCTCTAAGTCGCGTGCCCAGTCATCTTGTCCCTGGACGTGGTAATAATCGGCCATGGCCCGAAAGGCGCGGTATACATAGCCTTGGACCTCCGCCACTGCGAGTGGCGGGGACGCGTGCTCACCATCCGCAAAAACCATCGAATCCGCGGAGTCTTTCCATGACTGCACCGCAAGACCTTGTGCGGAGCGCGGGGTAAAACTTAGAAGTCCTAAACGGTTGCGGTCTTGAGCCCGCAGCAAATAATCCAGCGCCGCTTGGGCCGCAGGCTTCATCGTATTCATCAGCGCATCGTCACCCGTACGCCGCCAGGTTTCTACAAGGAGAATCAAAAAAAGCGGAGTGACGTCCACAGAGCCGTAATAACGCGCAAACGGCACGTCATGAGTCCGGGCCATCTCCCCGAACCGCACTTCATGCACCATTTTCCCAAGCTCTTCTTCCCGTTCGGGGTCATCTTGGCGTCCTTGCCATGCCGCGAGCGTATGAAGAGTGTGATACGCGTAAGAGGGATTCCACGCCAACATTTGATAGGACGCAATCACCGCATCACGGCCAAAGAATGTGCCAAACCAGGGAATGCCCGCCATGGGCACCAGGCCCTGGCCATAATCGGTCGCCAGCATCTGCATATCACTGCCAGCCCGGCTCATAACGTGTTGCCAGAGTTCGCGCTCAAAAGAAAACTGAGGAAAAGGGTCCGCACCCTGCTTTCGGCCCGTGTCAATTTCCGGAACGGGATTGTGCCACGTGGTTTTCAGCACAATCTCTCCAGAAACCTCTTGCCCATCAATCATCCATTCCCACTGGCCTGCAGCATTGTTCTGGGCGGCGCGTGTTGATGCCATAGTCACCTGCCGGGTGATGCCGTCGCGTCCTTCATAGCGGTACTGCGCTTGATAAGCATCTTGGTCCACCGTTTTATGCCCCACATGCCGTGGATCAGATCCGCGCAGTTCGAAGATATCGGTAAAATCTGCCGCAAAAGCCAAGGAGAGCCGCCACGGCTCGGGCGTGCCATAATGCTGCCATGCCCAGCGGTCTTCCATGCCCTCCGGGTAAAGCTGCCATGTTCGTTCGATTACCCGCGTCATGCCCGCGTGTTGAAATACATACCGGGCGCGGAGTACATCCGTTGTCACGGTCATAGCCAAAGGCGCGGGCACTTCTCCATTGATGCGCCACTGGTAGGTTGAAACCATGCGGGTATCATAGAGATAGACCCCTTGGCGCAAGGAGGATGCTTCAATGCGCCCGGCCGTAGACAGCACCGCAAAGGCCGCCCGGCCTTTAAAACCGGCTCCCCGGGATTAGTCCGCGGCGTCTGATAAAGAGCCGGCACGCCCGTCGATTCTCTGACCTTGAGAATGGGCCGTACGCGTTCGCAGAGCACCTCTTCCCCATGAATCCGGCGAATCAGCATCTCGGCCAAGCGCTCCCCCGCTTGCATCCCGTCATGCTCCACCGTGGTCAAAAAGCCCGCGTCAAAAGCCCCTGCTTCGCGCCCAAAACCCACAATCGACAATTGGCGAGGCACATGAATGCCAATGTCCCCCGCACATTGCCACGCCCCTAAAGAGACGGCCGTATTGACGGCAAAAATTGCGGAGGGCCGACTGGGCGATGTCAACAGCTCATACGTCCTTTCATATCCGCTGCTTTGAGTCATCGGTCCTTCGGTAATCCAAGGAGCCAATCCGCGCGCCAGCATCGCTTCGGTATAGCCCCGGCGTCTTTGCTGAGCCGTTTGACAGCTTCCTGGTCCTGCTAAGTGCACAATCCGCCGGTGCCCGAGATCTAACAAATGCTCTGTCGCCAACCAAGCCCCCTGGCGATTGTCTACGTTGTACCAAACGTAGGGCGGTTCTCCGCCATAGACGACACAAGGCACCTGCTCGTCTTCCAAAAACCGCACCGCTGCCTCCATATCGGCGTCATAGATTAACACCATCCCATCCACCCGGCGGGATCGTGCAACCCCCTCCAAATACGACACAAGATCGTGCTGCGAGGGTTCGGGAGCCAATACGATTAAGTGATACCCCGCGCGTTGACACGCGCGGATGAGGCCCGACATCACGAACGTCGGCAGGGTCCCCGTGCTGGCCACCGACGGCGGAACCACCACGCCAATCGTCTCGGATTGGCCCCGCACTAAAAATCGTCCCTGCGCATTGGCCCGGTAATGCAACGCTTCCGCAGCACGGCGGACACGCTCGGCGGTTTCTGGCGAAATACTGCCCCGGTTATTCAAAACATAGGAAACGGTTGCGGTTGACACCCCAGCTAATTTCGCCACATCGCTAATGCGGGCGGGGCGATTTCTGTGATCCAAATATTTTCACCTCAGCACTTAATCGTTTCACTTAAACGATTGAATTATATGGAATATCGTGCCATAATACTAGAAGTTTTCTGTATTGCATACATAATCACGCAGAAAACAATCGCATTGGCAGGATTCTTTCGCCATCATACTGCCTTTCGGGTCATAGAATGACCAGGCGCCGCCGTTGCTTCTGACAACGCGCTGCCTACCAAAGGATAGGAGGATGCCCCGTGAACATGCCAAGACAGGTTCGCCGCCGCACTGTGGCCGTCATGAGCAGCACAGCCTTGCTACTCACCCTCGCCGGTTGCGGATCTAGTACCACAGGCGCCAGCGGTCCCCATAACGTCACCATCGTCTTTGCCACCCAAGGGCTCGGAACCGAAGCCCAAGCTACACAAGCCGCTGTCAACGCGTTTGAAAAACTTCATCCCCATATTCATGTGCAAATTGAAACCTTGTCGGCCTCCTCGAACGACGCCTATCAAACCCTTATTACCGATTTAACGTCAGGATCGGGTACGCCCGACGTTATCACCGCCGATGTTATTTGGCCCGCCACGTTTGCGGCCGCCAAATGGATTATGCCTCTAAACCAATTTCATCCCAATACCAGCAAATTTTATCAAGGAATGGTCAAGTCAGGAGAGTATCACGGCAAACTCTATGCCATGCCTTGGTTTATTAATGTGGAAGGCTTGTATTACCGCACCGATCTCGTCAAAACTCCCCCTAAAACTTTTGCTCAGCTCACCGCTGATGCCCGGGCCGCTATGAAGAAAAATCCCAAATTGATTGGGCTGGCCTTTGAGGGGAATAAATATGAAGGAGCCGTCACCGTCTTTCAAGACATTTCAGGAGGTTTCGGCGGGTCATTTCTTAACGCTCAAGGCAAGCCGGTCTTGAATTCGCCCCAAAATATCAAGGCCTTGACGTGGCTTGACAACGCCATAAAGACAGGATTGTCGCCCACCGCAGTGACCGGGTGGGAAGAGGGAAATGTTCAGCAAGCTTTTCTCTCGGGTGATGCCGTCTTTGCCACCAACTGGCCCTATCTCTATCCCTTAGCGGAAGCATCAGGATCTGCTGTGAAAAACGAAGTGGCTTTTGTCCCCACGCCTGTAGATGGAGGGCAACCTACAGCCTCATTAGGCGGCGATGACCTCGTCATCAACAAAAATACCAAGTATCCCAAACAGGCCTGGGAACTGGTGAAATATCTCACCTCCGCTAAAACGATGACAGCGCGTGCGCTCATTTCAGGCGATCCTCCTGCCCGGACCGATGCTTACACCCCGAGCTTATTGGCCAAAGCCCCGTGGTTCAAACAAGAAGAGGTGGTCTATGCCGACGCGACCCCACGTCCCGTCACCCCTTTGTATCCCCAAATCTCGGCCCAGATTCAAGAAGCCCTATCGGCCACCTATTCCGGCCAAGAAACTCCCACCCAGGCGCTCAATCAAGCCCAAAAGGCTGTGGAAGCGATTGTGAGCGGCCATGGCAGCTAAGACGCAACTAGCCCCGGCACTAGGCACAGGCTCTCCCCAGCCAAAGCGGCGCCGTTCCTATATGGCTGCCCGTTCGCGGGTTGGGTATCTTTTGGTCTTACCGGCAGTGGCGGCCTTAGCCGCCATTGCCATCTATCCTCTTGTATACAATTTGGTGTTGTCGACCCGGTTTGATGTGCTGACGGAGCCGGGCACGGGCCACTTTACCGGGTTAGCCAACTATAAACAGATGGTCACTGACCCTAATTTCTGGGGGGACTTAGGTCGGACGGGGATTTTTATGGTAGTTTCGGTGACGCTGGAATTTGTCGCGGGCCTCATTTTGGCTCTCATTGTCCACCGGCAGTTTAAGGCGCGTGGCTTGGTCCGCGCATCGATTCTTATCCCCTGGGCCATCCCAACCGCGGTATCTGCCCTGCTTTGGAAAATGTTCTTTGATATCCGCTCAGGCTTTGTCGACTTCGCCCTCAAAGCTTTGCACCTGCCCGGTTCTCAACTCGTGTGGTTCAACTCGCCAACATTAGCTTGGGTCCCCATTATTCTGAGCGATATGTGGAAGAACACACCTTTCATTGCGCTATTGCTGCTGGCCGGCTTGCAAACCATTCCGCAAGAGAGAATTTTTCAGCCAAATCCCGGCAGACATTGAAGAAGCGGCCATGGTGGACGGCGCTACTATCACCCAAACCATCACCCGCGTATTTGCACCGATTGCCATGCCTGGCATCTTTACGGCTGCCATTTTAGGCTTTCTTCTCTCGTGGAATGACTTTCTCTTTGCGCTCTCGTTCATTCAGACGCCTAATATGGATACCGTTCCGCTAGCCCTCGTCAATTTCCGCAACGCCTATTACGTGCATTATGGGCAAATTTATGCAGGCGTCGTGATTGCATCTCTGCCCATTGCCTTGATTGTTTTGTTCTTGCAAAAGCGGATTGAATCGGGGCTCACCGCGGGCAGTGTGAAGGGTTAGACGCCGCGCCCATTACCCCCTCATCGAATCCATCGTCATGCCCACACAGAAAGGCAGGTTTTCGTCTTACCATGAAACCCTTTTACGCCCTGTTGGCCAATGGTCTTACTACGGCCCTCGCCGGTCCCACGGGGGCCGTAGACTGGTGGCCGGTTCCAAGATTTGATGGACCCACCATCTTTAGCCGCCTGCTCGATCATCACGCTGGGGGCTATCTGAGTCTGGAGCCCGAAGGGTATACCACCGTCACGCAGCGCTACCGTCCCGAAGGGCTGTTTCTGGAAACGCATTTCGAGTGTCCCGGTGGCTTCGCCACCATAACTACGGGTCTAGAAGTGGGACGCAATGCGCTGTGGCTGACCGCGAATAGTACCGTTCCGCTGGTCTTGACGTGCCGACCCAGCTTTGATTATGGCGTCGTCAGGCCCTCTTTTGTGCCACTGCCCCACGGCATGCGCTTCATTAATCCTGTAGGGCCTGGCCAAGCCGCCCTCATTATCCAAGGTCCGGCCGAGCTGATGAGCCGCATGGACCAATGGCGATGTGGCCCCGGACGCCTTACGGTGGTCTTCCGGGTATTGATGGAAGCCAAACCCGACTGGCGTTGGCTCTCGGCCCCAGTTCCAACCGATGCAGACCGCATTTGGGCCAAATCTTCTGCCTTTTGGGCGCTGCCCACGGCGGCGCAAGATACCGAAGAGCCTATTAGACGCAGCTTGCTAATCATTAAAGGCTTGACGTTTCGTCCCACCGGCGCCCCGGTAGCGGCAGCCACGACCTCTTTACCGGAAGCTCCCGGCGAGTCCCGACAGTGGGACTACCGCTACGTATGGGTTCGCGACAGCGCCTATAGCGGCGAATCCTTGCTGTTAACCGGAAACGTCGTAGAGGCCAAGCGTACCTCGTTCTTACCGCGTTCCACAGGCGGCATTCCCGACGCGGCGCTTCTCACCTTGCCCCTTTATGGCTTCGTGTCCGTGCATAACCCGTACTTTATCAATACATTAAAAATCATTGAGAGCACACTCGTTGACAATGGGCTCGTCTACCGATACCGTGCCGATGACTTAGGCAAGGCGCGCTTTCCATTTTTGTTGGTTGGGTTTTGGTATGCCCGCGTGCTATTGCGGCAAGGACGGCACGAGGAGGCCCAGCACGTGATTGAGCGGCACTTGGCACAAGCCACGCCCTTAGGCTTGTACGGCGAGCATGCTGATGAACAAACGGGAACCGTACGGGGAAATTTTCCCCAGCTCTTCTCCCATAGTGCGTTGGTGACCACGCTGATGGAGCAAAAGTTTCTCGCCCAAGGGCGACCGTTACCCGAATATGCCTTATTGACCGCAACAAAACTTATGGGCTAGCTCTATCCTCGAAGATCGCTGCAGGCCTCCGCATAACATACGTCGGGGGCCTGTGGCATTTACCGCGCCACAGTGAGCCGCCCCGAAAACAATATCCATGCTATACTCTATACAAATTGCTATCATACCCTTACGAAGTGAAATTCAAATGATGATCAATCCCATAAACCCGTAGGCACCGCCATGGATCTAGCGGCGCTTGCATGGGCCGTACGGATACGCCAATTCATCTGGGATGCGTCGCGTGGGCGATTCTATATTGAGAGATCTCAGAGGCCTCGTGAGACATTATCACGGTGCCTCTATGAAGGGGGATGGGGAATGCTAGGAGATTCTCTTGCCATAGCGGTCTCTTGGGTTCCTACCGCGGTATGAATCTGGGGGATGAGGTGGTTCTGTGGCCATCCGAACGCCTGTTTATTGGGCGGGAAGAAGAATGCCAAGCGTTAAGAGATTGGTTAGCACAAAAACTCGCGCCGACGTTCGTCATTGGACTCCACGGGATTGGCGGCATCGGCAAATCAACGTTGTTGCTGCGGTTTTTTCAAATCGCTCGTGACGCGGGCGCATTGACCGCGTGGCTCGACGCGCGGACCGTGGACAATACGGCCCAATCCTTTTTATCGGCCTTACCTTCCGTTTTTCACAGTACCACCCTGGCTTCACAACTGACCGCACAACACGCTGTGCTCGCCATCGACAACTATGACGAAATTTACGGACTCGATGCGTGGTTGCGAGAAGTGCTCCTGCCCTCTTGGCCGTCGCACAATCTGCTTGTCGTCTTGGCCTCCCGCCAAAGCATTCTTTCCCGGTGGCGTCTAGACCCAGGCTGGCAACGACGTGCTATTGATCTGCCGCTCAAACCCTTTACGTTAGCCGAGATCCGTCAATGGCAAGCGAACGTGTCACGAACGCCAACACAGGAAATACCGGCCGAAACCTTATACGAACAGACGCGAGGACTACCTCTGGCGCTGGCCTTGTCGCTCGAGACGCCCAGCATACCGGACACTACGGGGCTTCCTGCGTTATGGAACGACCTAGACGAGCATTCGCCGTCGCGCGACGCCATCGATATCTTAGCCCTAACACTGGTGGCTCCATGGAATTTTATCCAAGAGATATTGCACCGTCCCGTGAGCCTTGCGGAATACCAATCCTTAAGCCAGCTGGCCTTTGTGCGGCGCACGCCGCAAGGCTTGACCCTGCATGACTTGGTCCGGCATTATTGGTATGAGCATCTGCGGACGAAGCGCCCCGAGCACTTTACTCAGCTCCGCGACAAAATCTTTCGCCGGTTTGTCCACGATTGCCGCGTTGGCACGCCCACAAGCGGAACCTTTATGTCCCAGCAATTTTTCTGGTTGTTCCGCGACGTCTTTGGTATCACCACGCCGTACGCGAATCTAAGGGCCCTCTTGGATCAATTCGAACCCACGCCCTTCCGGCGCGAGGACACCGAGTGGTTGCTTAACGTCAGCAGGTTATGGCAGCGTGAAAGCCTTCCCGTAAGCGCAGAAGACGCCCAGGGCTTTCTCTACGAGGTCATGACCCGTTTCCCAGAGCTCTTGCGTATCTTGCGCCGGCAAGATACCGGGCGTCCTGTCGCCTATATGATGTCCATTTGGCTCACTCCGGCAACGGCCGATCTGATGCGCGCCTATCATCCGGCGTTTACGGACGCATTACTAGATGCTTTACACCTATCCCAAGAGAATCTGGGGCAGTCTAATACTACCTATCATCTCACAGCAGGCGTAGACCCCACGCAACACGATTATCCCCGTGATGAACTCATGGGCATCGTCATTCGCGATGCCTTTGGGTTGATGGCAGGAAACCGCAATTTGGTCATGGCCCAAGTCCCAGCACTGCAGCAATTTCTACAAACGTTTGGTTATCATGCAACAACTTTTCACAGTGGTGACGCCATACTTTATGAGCTAGACCTCAGACAACTGCCGTTTGCGCGTTGGATTGTCCCGGTGTTAGCACGCTTGTCCCACAGTGCCTTAATACGTCGGACAGACATTACCAGTGCTGAGGTCAAAGCGGCCTATGAGCACCTTCATGACCATTCCTTTCATCTCGCGGATGACAGTGTATTTTCCGCAGACGCTGGACCCATTTGGCGCCGGGGCCTGAAAGACTTATTAGAGCCGCCATTTATTGCCCCTTTAACGGCACAGGATGCCCAGGTCTTGCACTGGGTCTATGTCGAGCGCCACACTGATCCCATCTCGGCCATGAAACGCTTTGCATTCAGCCGTGCTAGCTTTTATCGGCACTTACGCTCCGCCCTCGAACACGTCACAGAGGTTGTGCAAAAAACATTCTAAAGACAACGGGGACCCTCGTTCAAGACATCTGTGAAGTCCCCTTGCGCAACTCACTGTGCCACAGCAATAGGGACCGCCTCAGTCCTATTAGCGACCGGGGCTCCTGCTCGAGTTCGTCTATCATAAGAAGGTGAATGACCAAGTGGCACCCATTTTGCTTGATACGTTTAGCCCCTCTGGCCTGATAGACGCTTCATGAATCCGGGCCTAACAAAAACACCACGTCTAGGGCATGGAGTTAACGCAGGATGCGCTCTATTTGTTCGCGGACTGATGGAATAGCCGCTAAGCGGATTAAGACATCTTGCGCTTCCTCTAAAGACAGCAGCCGAATCAGGGACGTCAACGGTTGGCGTTGCAAGACCTGATCAGGAAAATCCCGAGCAATCACCACAACGGCCACCACATGGGCACACCACACACCTGGGTCCGAACAGGAACACGCTACCGTCTCCGGCACCCACGCGTCATGATGAGGCGCCAAGGTCACGTGCACCTGGTACGGTTCCCGCCCCAGTCCTTCCACTTCCCCCATTAAATGGCCACGCCGCACCGTGACATTAAACACCCGACTCTCCTTCGCATAGGTGAGTCCTTTGGCGAGAACCTCGCTTTTTGCAATTTGTCCTATCCGCTCATTGCTAATATCAATTCGGTCCATAGTATTTTCTACCTACCTTATTTTGTGTAAGCTCTTGGAGCTCACAACAATCGTTAATGGGTTGTGATACCATCTCAAAGTTTTTAAACAGACCACAAAATGGTTGACACCGCGTCCAAACGTGTTCGCTGACTTAGTGTATCATGATCTCAATCTTTTGGAATACCAACGCGCTTACACGTTATTGAGGCCAACCAAATCTCAGCACCACGCCTAAAATCAGCGGAAATTTCGTAAGGCATCGCCCCGTCTTTATCCAAACATTGACGGCGACTGGCCTGATTGTTGCTGATAACGTGGACGTCTTGTTGTCCCATGCCAGCGGTGACGCAATCCGTGGAACACCGACGTAATTTTGGGATCTGACTGGAGGGAAAAACCCGTAGTTTGCGCGTAAGTCAGCCGAAAGACCGCCTGATACGCCAGATCGTCCAGGGCCTCCCAGCGCACATGCAAGAGTACCGAGTCTCCTTGATTATCGGCCCGCTGCACAATGTGCCCGGTCACATCCACACCATTTAAAAAGATTTGAAATGAGTCGTTCACGCTCCACGAACTATCCCCAGACACGGTCACCGCACATCCTCCTTCACTCAAATCCACGACCCGCACCGGCACCACCCGATGACGGTATACGCCGTAGGTCGTGTAGTTCACGCGAAATCGCTCAGTTCGGCGCCAACGCGGCCAATCGACACTGACGGCCACGCCTGTGAGAATCGCAGCCGCATTGTACAGGGCCCAAAAAGCGGCCAGCACCAGAAAACCCACCGGTCCTGCCCCCATTTGCATTTGATGCCAACGGCGGATAGCGCCCAGGGCGGTCATCGCCAAAATGACCACAAAAACGGCCATGGACTGCCATGCCACTTGAGGACGGTCCGATGTTAGGTTTTTCTCGGTGACCCGAAAGGTTTGAGTTTTGCACCCGACCGTTTCACAAAATGCGGCCGCCGCCATCACCGGAGCCTGCACGACCTCATAAACGTGGCTCCACCATAGTGTGCGAGACCCCCGTGTAATGCGCCGAAAGGTCATCCATTGACTCAAAAACGCCGGAAGCCACAGACCGACAATCCACAAAGTGGGCGCCACCAAACTGCGGACATCGAAATCTAAATAAAGGAGAGGCGCTAAGAGATAAATCATTTTTTGCATCCCAAAATACCAATACAAAGTGCCTGAGAGATAAATCATCCGCTGCATCAGGCTGAGTCCTGGCAACGTTAACGGATTCCACTGTTTGAACACTTGAATATTCCCGCGGCACCACCGGGCGCGTTGATGCAGGAATTCTTGATACGACTCAGCAGCTAAGCCTTGTGCCACAACTTGGGGAACAAAACATCCTCGCCATCCCTGACTCTCGAGTAACACACTCGTCGCCGCATCTTCGGTAATCGTCCCGGTTGGAAAGCCGCCGATCGCTTCGAGGGCTTGGCGCCTAAAGGCGGCATTACTGCCTACAAAAAGCAACGCATTGACCTGGGCCCGTGCAGCCTGCAAGGAGCGCATGAAAAAGTCCTGCTCATTAGGTAGCGCCTCATATAATCCTAAATTATGCTGAAACGGATCATGATTAAAGAAGGCTTGGGGTGCTTGCGAAAACGCACATGGGGTATTTTGTAACACGGGTTTTACCAAAGTTTTGACCGCCTTGGGCTTTGGGACCATATCCGCATCGAAAATCACGACGAACTCGCTAGTCGTCTGCGCCAACGCCGCGTTTAAATTGCCGGCCTTGGCATCGGTGCGGGTCTTGCGTGATAAATAGCGCACCCCCATAACCTCAGCTAAGTGCTCAACAGCAGGACGCGCTCCGTCATCACAGACATAGATGTGCAGGCGGTCAGGCGGGTAATCTTGAAGGATACAGCCCGTCAGTGTGCGGCGCAAGATCGAGAGGTCCTCGTTGTAGGTCGGCACCAAAATATCTACCGTAGGCCAGAGTAAGGCCTTGGGCTCCGGATCCGGAAGCCACGATCTAGTAAGTGCCACGACTGGAGATAAAAAATGACCAATTGAAAGAGGCCAAGCAGTTCCGCTATCCATAGCAGCACAGAGGCCACACCGTCCCATAACGTGGCTCCATCCAGCGTCGTCATCCGAAACAGGAAATAGGCTGTACTCGTCATGACAGCCGCTACAATCCCAAACCGCCGCCCAAGGTCCTCGTCACCGCGAGTGAGAAGACCACCTATCAGAAGCACGAGTACCCATAAACCCAGCCACCATAAAGGCCATAAGAAGTCGATATTATGATAGTTCATATCCTTATAGAGGATAACAATTTCCTACTGAATGCTCTATGGTTCTCGCGATTTATTTTTTCATGAACTTATATTTGCCCAGCACAAATCCACAATGTCCGCGGTAAGGGCCAAAATTAAAGCAAATCGATAAAATGCAGCCCTCCCAACTATTGTCATGGAACCGAATTCGGTACGCGGTGCAGGACTTTTCCCAAATCGATGGCTCCTCGTTGTGCAACCCTTAGGAAATTCTTAAGAAGGACTTATCGTCCCTATGATACAATCACTCATAAGTCTAATGAACATGCCCAAGGCATGAATGCGGAGGTTTCGATGTCCCACCATGTGAATCAACCCACGCCCACGCGTGCGGCTAAAGCCTCGAATAAACGCGCCAAATGGCGCGTGCGGCCCGGACGCAGACGACGCCTTATGGCCTTGCTTCTCGTTATCATCGCGGTCTTAGCCGGTGCCTTGTGGTGGCTGTTTGATCCCTCTCGAGCCCTTAATACAGCACGCGTGAGCGCCTTGAACAAAGGCTATGCCTTAGGCCAACAACGCGTGACGATTTTGATGCTCGGCAATGCACTTAGCATTATTAATGGAAAAGATGTGACCAATCCGCATGTGCGTGACCGCACCGATGCCATGATGATCATAACCACACGCAAAATACGATCGTCAATTTCACGGGAGACGACCCCTTTGCGAAATCCATCGCTAGCGTGTTAGGCCCTCAAGGCACCACCACGTTATCCGACAGTCCTTATCACGACGTGCCCCATGTCGATATGATTATTACGTTGGGATCTGACTTTAAACCCTCATTCTAACGGCTATCCTCATGACGGAAGAAGCTCCCACATGTTGGGAGCTTCTTCCGTCATCTGGGAAAACGACCAACAAAAAACCCTGCCGGGCGCGGCGCTTTTGGGCAAAAGAGCCAAAGTTCTGTCATTGCTTAGTTCTCTTGGGGGTCGTTTATAATAAGAGTAACAGCATGTTTGGATAGTCTTTTGCCTTGCACTATCCCAAATCAGAACTTCTACACCCTCGACTTCTTGTCATACATCATGGCACAGCATTAACACCGTCGTTGCCGTTCAGGCACAGGAAATGTTTTGTAGTCTTCACACAAAAAGGAGAATGCCCTTGAAGCCGAAAGCCGGGCGTACGGTGTTTACTCGCCTCTTTCTGTCTCTATTTTGCAGACCCACAAAAGACACAACCCGTATCGGCCATTCTCGTCAATGAGGAAAGAGGTGCGTCATGGACCAATTCACCATCCCTCAAGTGCTTCGTGAAGCGAGCGACAAATATCCGGCTCAAGGCGTTTGGGCGGACAATCAATTCACGCCTTACCCGGACCTTTTAGAACGCGTGATACACTTGGCAGGGGCCTTAGACCAAATCGGCATACGCCCTGGCGACGTTGTCGGCGTGTTAGACGTCAATTCCTTGCGTCATCTTGAGTTGCACTATGCCCTGGCCATGCTTAAAGCCGTGATTCATCCTCTCAATTTCCGCCTCTCATTAAACGACTTAGAATACACTGTACGACTGGCTCATGATGAATGGCTGATTGTGGGACCAGATTTTATGTCCTTGGGCCATTCTTTGCGGCACATGGTGCCTCATCCTCTGATAAAGCCCGAAGACATTGAAGCGCATCGGCACGCTGACAACAAGCCCCTCATGACCCCTATCCATGAAAATGACCCCTATTCCCTGTGTTTTACTACCGGAACGACGGGACGTCCCAAAGCGACTCTTTACCGCCACCGCGATGTCCTACTATCATCGTGGCAAATGGTGCATCATTTGGCGCTCCATGATACCCCTGCACGTCTTGGAATGAATGAGGTCATCTTACCGCTGATTCCGTTCTTTCACATGCATGGGTGGGGCATCCCCTTCATTGCTCCTTATGTTGGCGCCTCTGTGGTGCTCGCAGGGAAAATATCCCCCCAAGAGCAAGCCGCTCTCATCTATCGTCACGGTGTCACCTGGAGCAACATGGTTCCGACCCAGCTGCAAGCCTTGCTCAACGTGTTGACAGACCCTCCGACGGAACCGCTGAAAGTGCTGACAGGGGGGATGCCCATCACAGCCGGCCTCGTGCGTCGTGCGAACGAACGTCACGTCGCCCTATCCGTCGTCTATGGCGGCGCCGATCAATTGGCAGCCGCCATCTCAGCCGTACCTCCCCATACGGCATTGTCCTCCGTAGAGCAGGCCACGGTGCTCGCCACCCGACTTTTGCCCCTCCCGATGGTCGAGATCCGCGTCTGTGATGAAGCTGGCCACGATGTCCCTCATGACGGGAAAAGCACGGGAGAACTGTGGGTAAAAAGCCCCTGGCTACCATCTGGGTATTGGCATAATCAGGCAGCAACGCTCTCACATTACCGCGAGGGCTACTTTGTTTCCGGAGATTTAGGGACCCCTTTCCCTGATGGCACAATTGCCGTCATCGACCGCCTCACCGAGGCGGTGAAATGGGAGAACCAATGGATCCCAACTCACTACTTGGAAACCATTATTTCGGAAATCGAAGGCATTGACCAAGTCGCCGTCTTACCCGTCATGAGCCCGCAGTGGGGCGACAAGCCCGTAGCCGTTGTACAAACGCGGCAGGCCATAGACCCCGAAATGGTCACCGCGTATTTGCACGACCAAGCCCTGGCTGGGCGTATCGCGCCGATATGGGTTCCCGAACGAATTTTCTATATTACCACCATGCCCCTAACCAGCGCCGGTAAGATTAACAAAGCCGATTTACTGGCCAAGCTTGACCAATTGCCCGAATATCCCGCGGTCTAATCAATAAGGGAGGATCCGTAAACGGAGCCTCCCCAAGGCCCACACGTCTTCAACGCGCAAAGCGACTGGGCTTTCCCTGCTATCAGGCGCCATGCCATGTCCCGACCAAGGTTTAGGCTATTCCTTCCCCTTCTGTTGGACGGCCAGAGGCCCGTGACTTTTTCGCGGTCATTTACGTTATGTTGATTAATAAACCACCGTACAGGGGGGCCAGCACCTTGCCATACAAAACATCCTGGGGTCTATTCCCCGCGCTACCGATCCTACTCACGTTAAGCGGTTGTGGACTGCAGCACACCGCAGCGCCCTATCATCCCCCCCATTCTAGCGCTTCTACAACACCGGCCAGCACAGGGATAACGCCATCTTCCCAAAGCACAGCGTCTGCCTCGCCGGCAGTGACCCCTTCGCCTACAACAACCATCACCGTGCAGAACGCGCCCCCGACCCAAATTGAATCGTGGGCCAAGCAGCATATCCTCTATATCCTAGGTCCCAGCAACGCCTATGATGTAAATCCGGGTGGCACCATTTTTCTTTTGCCAAAAGCCTTCCATATTCCCACCACGCTCCATCATTGGCCTTCTTCGCGGTTCCAAGCCGTGGCGGTCCTCACAAATCCAGGGATCCAATTAGGCACGGGAACCGGCACCTTATGGAATCAAATGACCTCGAGCATCTATTGGCTCAAGCCGGCTTCATCTTCTGTCCTTCCCCGCACTATCAGTGCCAGCACAGATCCCTCGTCAGTCTTCACAGTGCCCGCCGGCCAGTTATTTGCGGTACCGTGGCCAAGTTCCGCCTACCCCGAGCGCGTGTTGTTTCTAAAACCCCGGCACTTCAAGGTGCCCACAGAAGTCAACCACTGGCCATCTCATAATTTCCGTGTTGTGGCCGTCTATCCCGAAAAAGATCTCCCCGGCATGAGCCCATGGCTAAACCTGGCCCGCGTCATTCCAGAAGCCGCCGGACTCAACGCCCGTGCCACCCCTATCCCCCTATCCGCGTTGCCATCTGCCTTGTCCAATTATGCGGCTGTTCGCAACACGGTTGGCAAACGTCTAGCGCAGACCGCTGATGTCCCGGTTTACCTGCCCTCCCACCTTCTCCAAGGCTCTTATCATGGCGATTTAGACGTGAAGTATTCCGAAAAAAACCAGGGCTATTCAATCACCATTGGCGCAGGCCCTGCATTACCTGCTAATTCCCCTAAAATTGAGATAGGGAATGCCGAGCTTTTGGGAACCATCACCGCCATGCCCTGGTACCTACCCTTTCACGCCCGCCAAGACGATATGCCGCTTTATCCGGCGCCTCCCCACACCCAAGGCCTCAGCATTCCGCTCGCACCAGGCATCACCGGGATTCAATATACCGGCACAGAACTAATACCCACGCTCATTACCTGGCATGAAGATGGATGGACCATGAATTTTCTAGGCACCGGGGTATCTGCTAGCATCATCACCGGATCCGCCAAGTCCATCGCAAAGTCGTTAGTTGGAGCCAAGTTGCCCGGTACGCACGGACGGGCGACCTTTAGCATTGGGTCCGATGCGCCAAGCGAAGCCAGTTACGACCTTCACGGCACGCGGTATTTTATCTATGCCAATGGCTTTAAGGCTATGCAGCAATGGCGGTCAAAGCCTTATATCCCCGTGCTAAGGCTGCGTGTTCCGGCACGTTTTTGTACAAAATATCCGTCCTCACGCCGATATGCTCAAACGGAACGTCTGGCCCGGTAAAATCAAGGGGCTCCACAAAATAATGATCTGATGGCGATGATGGCAACAAGACGTGCTCCACCCATTGGTTCTGTCGGTCTTGCAACGCCGTGACAGCGCGACTTAAATCGTCCCCGTTCAAATGCGCCAATTGTGCTTCTCCTTGCCCAATCTCGGTCGGGAAGAACCCTGGCTCTTCGTGCACCTTCACCGTTTGCCCTGTACTCATGCGTTGCAGCAAAAACCAAACGCCTAACGAATTATCGACATCTTGGGTTCCAAACCGAATTCGGCCGCCCGTCAGATAAGCCGCCACATCGCCCAAGCAAGGACTGTTCCGTGACATCACCCGCATATCGGTGCGGTCAATCACGCCATCAGGAAACAAAGCAGGAAAGGCCACTGATAAGGCATACATGCCCCGAAAGAGCCCATCACAAGCATGGCCATGAAAGCGCACCAAATCGATCCCTGTAATCTTCTTGGCCCGGTCTGCATAGCGCCCGTGACTTGACACGGTATCACGCACCCAAAAGGTGGGCAACTCCGTTTGTTGAGCTGCTAGTGGCAGTACCACAAATCATCTGGCTTCGATATCATTACCCACTATCCTAATAGAGCCGCACTAGGATCTAAAATGTCATGACCGTGAACCCTTCCCGTGCGTAACGCGAAAACGCATCACGGGCAAATTCTAACTGCACGCCAAATTCTTGTGCCGTGTTCTCGACCTGCCATGCCTCGGCCTGGTTCGAACAGGCCCCCATCAAAATCCCTTGCTCCCGCAATTCAACCAGCATAGCCACGACCTCTTCTTCCGCATTCTCGAGAAGTTTGACGCCACCGGTAAACAAGAAGACTTCCACGGCATCAATTCCGTTGGCGTCCTTGGCTTCATGAATCCGTTTGGCCACATGAAGACCCGACATCACTTTCGCCTTTTGATCCCACCCTGATACAATAACAATCGCAATTTTTCCTGCCACCGAGCTCATCTTCTTTCACTGGAATGTGTGATTCATGTTTCCATATCAGTTTTATATAGCTATTTGGTTATCTGTCATGTGCGGTAAACGGCCCCTTTTAAGCGCTTTTTAGGGGAGCGTGAGTGAACAAGTGCTGGACAGCCAAATTGCCAGCGTTTGCCCAGTCTCACCGTCAGCCCTCTCGTTATTTCTCAGATCTCTTTCGTTTGCTCGACGAGCCAATCATGCAGTTTTGACCACCGCCGGTCCGACGGCTTGGCGTGGATAGCCATGGCGATGGCTTTGGGTTGTCCCACAATCACCACGAGCTTTTTGCCGCGAGTCACGGCCGTATACAGCAAGTTGCGACGCAGCATCAGATAGTGCTGGGTGGTGATAGGAATCACGACCGCTGGGTATTCCGAGCCTTGGGCCTTGTGAATCGTGATGGCATAGGCTGGCACGATTTCATCGAGATCATCAAACCCATAAAGCACATCACGGTCATCAATCCGAATTGTCATGGTCTGATCTTCGAGATGCATGGCACTAATCCACCCGATATCCCCGTTAAAGACTTCGCGCTCATAATTGTTGACCAGCTGCATGACCTTATCGCCTACCCCGTAGCGCCATCCAAAGCGCATCACACTTTGCTCGGTGGGGGGATTAAGACGCTGTTGCAAAAGCATATTAAGCTGACGTGCACCCGTATCCCCACGGTTCATGGGACAAAGCACTTGCACATCTCTAATAGGGTCGAGATGAAATTGCGCGGGAATGCGTTCTGCCACCAAGCGCACAATTTTCTCTGCTACCTCAGCCGGTTCGTGTGCGGGTACGACATAGAAATCTTGCAACAGTTCGGGGGAGGCATGGCCTAAAGGCATTTGCCCCTGATTAATGCGGTGCGCATTCATGACAATGCGGCTCGACGCTGCTTGTCGAAACACTTCGTGAAGCCGGACCGCAGGCACAGCCTGAGAGGTCAAGATGTCACGAAAGACTTGGCCAGGCCCTACCGAGGGAATTTGGTCCACGTCTCCCACCAGCAACACGCTAGCGTCTTGGGGAATCGCTTTCAATAAATGATGCATCAGGGTCACATCAATCATCGAACACTCATCGACGACAATGACATCGCCCTCCAGCGGCGTTTCTTCATTGCGGGTAAAGCGGCCTTCATGGGGATTAAACTGCAAGAGCCGGTGAATGGTCTGCGCCGCAATTCCTGTGGTTTCGCTCAAACGTTTGGCAGCGCGCCCGGTCGGAGCGCACAAAAGGGGTTGAACGCCTTTCGCGCGTAAGATGGTTAAAATGGCATTGACCAAGGTGGTTTTGCCCACCCCGGGTCCTCCGGTAATCACCAAGACCTTGGTTGATAGGGCTTGACGCACCGCTTCTTTTTGACTCTCTGCCAATGCAATCCCTAAGCGTTCCTCTGCCCACCAGGTAGCTTTCTCTGCGTCAATGCCAGCCCACGGCGGAGACCCGTGACTGAGAGTGTGCAAACGCTGGGCAATGGCGCGCTCCGCATAGGCTAAAGAGGCTAAAAACACCACCTGCCGACCTTGAGTGGGGGCAATGACCACCGTTCCCCTTGACGTTTCATGCGCAATGGCTTCCTCCACCAAGTCCGGAGGTACATCGAGCAGCGTCGCGGCTTGCGTCATCAAGTCCTCGGTAGGCAAGCCACAGTGCCCCTCTTGCGTAGCTTCCAACAAGGCAAAACTGACTCCCGCTTGCACCCGAATCGCTGCCGTTTTCGCAATACCTAAGTGTTCTGCAATGCGGTCGGCGCTTTTAAATCCGATTCCTCGGATATCTCGGGCCAGGCGGTATGGATTTTCTTGGACCGTGGCTATTGCGTCATCTCCATAAGTTTTAAAAATTCTCACCGCCTGAGCCGTCGACACGCCGTGCCCATGCAAGAACACCATAATCTGGCGAATAACTTTTTGATCTGACCACGCCTGGCAAATCCTTGCTACGCGCTTTGGACCAATTCCCGGAACCTCTCGTAGCCGATCGGGCGTTTGTTCGATGACCGTAAACACTTGCGTGCCGAATGCCTCAACCAGCCTTTGTGCATACACCGCGCCAATGCCTTTGACCATGCCTGAGGCTAAATATTTTTGGATCCCTAAAACGGTTTGCGGGGGAATAATGTGGAGAAGACGCGCACGAAACTGACGTCCGTATTCGCGGTCGACCACCCAGTAACCTCTCGCCATCACGCTTTCTCCCGGCGTGACCGCCGATGCTTGTCCGGTTACGGGCACCAAGTCCTTCAGTTCTGGAATTTTGACCTGCAAGACGCAAAATCCCGTCTCGGGGCTATGATACGTCACACGTTCAATTGTGCCTTCCAGCGTATCTTCCGCAGCAACCTGCGACTCCATCGCATCCTCCTTTATCCCTTTCTCATACGAGAAGACGTTGACACCCCAACGCACCTTATGTATTATTCATGAAGTCGAGAGTCCGACCATTTTGAGGTTATGCTGACACGAATTATTATCGCCAACAAGCAAATAGGCGACCTATGACTTTGAGTTCATAATGGTCAGTAACACACACAGCCACCCACTCGTTCTTCCAAAGGATATGACACAAAAGGGACTGTGAGGTCATTGCTAGCAAAGCTCGTACCTTGTAATGTCCAGCCCGCCATGCTTTCGCAATATGTTTTTCGATAGCTTCAACGGTTTTTACGCTGAAAAATAAGGAGAAAGAATTACGGTGCTAGCCTGAAGAGGATCAAAGGCTGGTTGTGTCACGGGGTTTCTAACATGCACCGTTATACTTGCGCACGACCATCCCTTCAGGCCATTACAACGGGGACCCCAACCGCATGTGTGTTGTTGTCAGTACGAATGTTCTTAAGGACATCTACCCTCAAACCTTCATCCATCCGTGGATCTCGCCGTGGTCTAGGATCTCCCTGTTTCAAACCGCTATTCCATTTGGCTCCTGTTTTTTGCCCCTAGGTCTTTAGCCTTTAACACATAAGAGCTGTTTCAGCTGATAAACAGGCTCTACGAGATCATGTTGGGCGGCCATCACGGCATCAATATCTTTATACGCTGCCGGAATTTCATCAACAATAGCGGCATCTTTACGACTCTCTACCCCTGCTGTTTGACTTTCGAGATCGGCTGTCGTAAAGCGGCGCTTGGCTTCGCCTCGCGACATCTGGCGGCCTGCGCCGTGCGAGCACGAAAAGTAAGAATCAGGATTGCCCTTGCCGCGCACAATGTAACTGTGAGTGCCCATACTCCCAGGAATAATTCCCCATTCGCCACGTCTCGCCGATACGGCACCTTTGCGCGTCACATAAGCTACCGATCCATCAATCGTCATTTCTTCAACATAATTGTGGTGACAATTGATGCTCTGCACGACCTCTGCGTGCTGCGGAAGAAAAGGCGCCACCGCGTTCCACAACAAACTCAACATCATATCCCGATTCGTCCGGGCGTAATCTTGAGCCCATGCCAACGCCGTAATGTACTGTGCAAATGACTCTGATCCAGCAACCAGCCAGGCAAGGTCTGGGTCGGGTAACGTATCGCCGCGTCCTTCGGATTCTTGACGCGCCAACTGGATTGCCACTTCCGCTAATACTTTACCGACGTGGCGAGATCCCGAATGCAGCATCAGCCACACCGTTCCCTCTTGATCCATTTGCACTTCGATAAAGTGATTACCGCCGCCCAATGTGCCAATTTGTTTCCACAAGACGCCTTGTGTCTCGTATTGGACTTTCTTGGAAAATTTTTGCGAAAGCAACAAGCCATGATACCGTTCCCGTAAAGTCCGAAGACGCTGTTCAAAGGTCTGATGGGTATCCAGAGACAAGACGTCGTCTAACACACGGTCATTTTTATGCGAAGCAAACCCGACAGGGATGGCCGCTTCAATGGCAGAACGCATCGAAGCCAGAGTATCCGGCAATTGGTCAACCGTAATGTTAGTCCGGATAGCAGCCATCCCACAACCAATGTCCACGCCCACTGCAGCTGGAATAATAGCGCCTCGCGTCGGTACCACACTGCCAACGGTGGCTCCCTTTCCCCAATGCACATCGGGCATAATCGCTATAGGCCCGGCTAAAATTGGCAACTGGGCCATCGTGACAATTTGCTGTTGGGCTTTTTCCTCGATCGGCAATCCGTCAATGGTCCACATGCGCACGTGGTCCAAGGCTTCCACCTGTCCCTTTCTGGTCACTAGCCACCCGTGGTCGAAGTGCTCCTCCTTGCGTTCCGGTTTCCAGTCTACCATAGACGACACAACACCGTGGTTGGCCATTCGTAGGTTAGTGCGCTTAGAAAACCAATCACCAGAAATAAGTTGAAGGCCGAACTATGCGGCAGATGGAAGTAAGGCAGACGCATGGGTCTGGGATGTCACGTCAACGGGAAACTTCCATAGACCACAACGGGCTATCATGCGATGAGCAAACGGCAGCGGATGATTGATTCATAAGGGGCTTTTCTATGGCCTCGCCTATCTCTTATAGAGGCCTGCTGCGCACAGTTTAGTACACGGCTCGCAGGCCTTCATGTGACTTTTGTTGGGCAACAACATTAAAACCGCCTTCTACAGACGCGGACGGGCACGGCTCCTGTGTAATCGGCGCGTCTAGGGGCCCGAATGCTACAGCAAATGACGCTACATATCTGAGACTTGCCGCGGTCGCCCACGCCAGTATGCCGCTGATATGATGCAAGTGGAAAACCTCAATGCACGACGACACAGCATGGCTCGTAATCCATATTAGGTCCAGCACGCCCTATAAAGAAAAAAGGTCTTAGAGCGGTCCTCTCTAAGGCCTAGGACACCTTGCGCAAGAATTCTTAGTCGAGCAAATCATTAATTTTCGACCCGGGATCCTTCTTTAACATGACAATGCCCATTATTAAGAGGTATAGCCACGCGATGAGAGAAAAACCCCGACCAAACGAATACTGCGCGAATTGAAGATGGCCAACTAAGGGCGCCTTGTTAATGCCAAACGGCAATGCCACCAATCCTGAGACAAAGTACATGGTCATGTTGTACGCCGTAAAGAGAATCGGCAATAGATAGTACCGGCGCAGCCCAAGTAGATACACCACTGCAATCAACCCGTAAGTTGCCGTTTCAATATCAATCCAGTACGAGACAATAGGGGTAGAGCCAGGGCTGGCAAACAAGTGCGCGGCAACGTCCACCAGCGCGAAAAATACCATCGATAACCGCAGCCAGTCGAGTCCTGGATGTTGTGGCGAAATAATGTGGGTCGCAGGCTCTTTGGCAGGATTCTTCATGGGATTCGTCATCACAGCCACATCCTTTCTTTTGGCAAAACCATAATGATTACAAAACAAGCATACTATCATGCCAACTTTGTGAAGTGGGTCACAAGGCCTGAGATCTCCAGACATCGGTCGCTAGGTCGAAGGTCTAATGGTCCCCCACTCTACGGCTGAAAGGCCTTACGGTTTATGGGCATCGGACGTCTTAGAAGCACCTATATCCATCAATGACGAGTAATGCGTTCAACTTATTAAGATAATACCAAACGGTCACACGCAAACCTACCACCAGCGCGTCTTGAATAGAGATTATCCATGGCTCCATGCATAATAAGGTATAATGGGACCATAGAATGGTGGGCTTTTCATTTTTTACAGCGTTTTCCGCCCGACACAAACGAACCCTTTGCACCCGTCCTTATGCCTCGCGCCATTTGTAGAAAACCGCACCACATACACACGTCTGGGTAACCGGACACGGCTAAGGCGTGAACACGACGCACACGGATTAGAAAAGGGGAGTGGTCTCAACGACAAGCGACAACCAGTACACAAGCGCAGAAGCTCCAGGCACCATGATGACATGGACAGCCGATCAAGAAGCGTTTCTTAACGTGCTTGAGCACACCAACTGGCAGCGCATTGCGCTCATTGCTCCAGCTGGGACCGGTAAAACCACCGTGCTCGAAGAATTCGCCAGGCGTTTGGGACGCGCAGCTCCCGTCCTCTTTCTGGTCTCCACCCACCAAACCAAAGCGTTGGTTCAAGACCACCTGCCAGCCCCCATTGCAGTCAAAACCTTTGCAGACCTCGCCCATGACAGTTTTCCTGGCTCCGACGAGGTGTCTTCCTGGAGCTTGCCGCAACTCCGTCAAGTGATTGCCCCACAGATTGACCAATTCGGCACCTTATATGCCGACGATGTCCAGCAATGGATTCGGGAGTACTGTCTCGTCCCGGGGGACGAGCCGTGGAGTACGTGGGCTCAAACCAAAGCCCATGCCTTCGATGGCCCAAGCGTCCATGAGCGCTTAACCGCGCTCATCTCCGATGGACAAGCTCTATGGGACGCCTGTGAAACTCAAGCCTTGCCGTATCTTTCCGAGATGTTGCTCAAACGCTTTGTACGTCAGCATCCCGTACATGATATCCCCTTCATTATTGTGGACGAAGCGGAAAATGCGGGGGTTATCTTTAAGCAGTGGCTGGCCATGCAAACGGCGCGCGAAATCTTAGCAGCAGACCCGACGGGTATCGAATCTAAAGACCCTACAGAGCCAAACCTTCTGCTTGACCTCCCCGTGGACCACGTCTTTACTCTGGACGCTTCCTTCCGCTTGGCGGATGGCGCTGCCGAACGCGCCACACGTATTATGAACTGGCGCACAAATCGCCCCACGCTCAAAGGTCTAGGCGCTTGTGAAGTCAAAGTCCAAGATAGCATAGTGGGAAGGCGGCCTTTAACGCTGATTGCCCGCTATAATATGAGCCTCCTCGAGAAAATGATTGATATCAGCATGGCGTATCACAGTACGTTTCTCTATTTCTATTGGGATGCCAGCGGCTTATGGCAAGACGTCAACAGCGCTTACCGGCTATGGGCCCGGGAACGTGGATTTAGTTGGACATGGCATGGCGAACGCTGGACCAACTATCATGAATGGCTGCAAAAAATGACTGTAGCCAAAAATTCGGAGGCCATAACCTTAGCTTCCCTTATTAAGAAACACGGCAGGCGCCTGCCCGTTATCATGCAGCAAGTCCAAAATCAGATTGTCGACACCATCGAACCGACGACCGTCGTTCTAACCACGGCGGAAAATGCTCGCGGGCGCGAGTGGGACATGGTACAAATCCTGGACGACTTTATTCCGCTGCCACAATTGAGCCTCGCATACAAAACGCGGCGTCAAACGCGTCAGCATGCGTTAAGCGCTCCGCGCGCGGCCTACGAGGTACAATTGTTGTATCTTGCCATGACCCGTGCCCGCCGCACCTTATGGATTCCCTCATCGGTTGATACCTGGCTACACCCTACCTGGCAAACGTTCTTTGACAACGTTTTGAGCGCCCAGCAGCGCGCTTTGTGGAACCTTCACGAAAATTACGAGCAAACTGCTGAACAGGTTGTGCAAGGAGGCAAATGGACCGCGGATGAGCTCGCGCGTGCTTGGGCTTTGATGCAAGAACACTGGTCACATTGGAGTGGAAATCAGCCTTGGCCCGGTGATGAAATTTGGGAGTGAATTGAAAAACCGAGCCGTCTGTGTCCTAGTCGGCTCGGTGGTTCTAAGCAGAGGTTTACGCATTCAATCCCAGTTGCGCCAGTAACGTCGCCTTCGGCAACGCTCCGACCACACGTCTGGTCTCTTTACCACCATCAAATCGTAAAATGGTGGGAATGCCTTGCACATTGAACCGGCGAGCCAGCCCGGGATTCTCATCCACATTGACTTTAGCCACCTGTACCGCATCCGGACGCTCTTCCGCTAATGCATCAAGCACAGGACTTACGCGTAAACACGGTTGGCACCATGGCGCCCAAAAATCTACCACTAACGGCTTAGTGGCATTGGCTGTTAACGCATCGAAGCTCTGCTCAGTGGCCGTAATCACGGCATTACTCATGTAAGCGACTCCACCTTTCCGGGATTAGGCGCCATTTTAGCCTCACTCATCTATATGGCCGGTGTTCCGCACCCTCTTGTTTGGCGCATTGCGTTAGGCACCGGGGCTTTGCCCTCTCTGTCCGTGAAGTACCTGCGTCGGCGCGTTCCCGTAACAGCCCGCTATCTCGTCCGAATCGCGGGCGACAATGCCGCTGCCGAATCTGTCATTGCTAGCGTTGATCAATCCACCCACAACCACACCGCATGGGAAGAGTCCATGTTGCGGGACCAAAAAGGTTTTGGCTATTACTTCGCGACGCATGCCCGTGAATTCATCATCGCTTCGGTGCTGTGGTTTCTTTTTGACATCGTAGGCTATGCGGGGAACTTGTTTGGCCCCTCGCTGCTCGCTAAAGGTATTGGGCTGACCACCGGCACGTTTGGTTTGGTCATGTTTGCCGTGTTTTCGCTGCCAGGCAAAGCCTTGGCTATTGGGCCCATCGACCGCTGGGGCCGCAAGCCTCTGCAAGTGTGGGGTTCCGTAGGCTGGTTGCTCTCATCTTATTCATTACGCTGCACGGTCGCATTATCGCCTTTCCACTGCTCGGTTTGATGATTTATGGGGCATATACCGTTCTGATGGACTTATCCAAGTCTGATCATCGTTAGTCAATGGATCAAACGGAGCCACCTTCCTGTGTCATCATGCCACCGCTTCTTAGGGCCATTGGCCGGTCGTCCACGGGCGGGCACTCCACAGGCTGTCACCGAGCAGGTCTGCCGTCAGGCAGACACGGGTGAGGAGCTCCTCACCGAACTCTCGGCCACGTTTCGCAAATTAATCGCCGCATTGATGTCGCGGTCGTGGTGTGTGTGACATTCTGGGCACGTCCACTCCCGCATAGCGAGCGGCATTTTCGGCATTTTGTATCCACACGCGGAACACGTTTTGCTGCTCGGATACCAACGGCTCACGATGACCACCGTTTTCCCGCGTTGGGCCGCTTTGTATGCGAGTTGCCGACGGAATTCCCCAAAGCCCATATCGGCAATCGCCCGGGCGAGCGAAGGATTTTTGAGCATCCCGGCGACGTTCAGGTCCTCGATGGCCATGACATCGAAGCGCTGCACGAGATCGGTGGTCAGGTGGTGTAACGCATCCGCCCGGATATTCGCAATCCGCGCATGGAGTCGGGCCATGCGCCGCTGCGTCTTTCGCATATTCTGGGACAAGGGCATGGGCATCCCTTTCGGGAGGGGCTGGCCGGGCTGAAGCCCGGCGCGAACTTTGGCGGCTTCCATCTGGCGACTGAATTGTTTCGATAACCGCCGAAGCTGTGCCAAGGCGTCCGCATAGGCTTTCGGTCCCACGATCTTCTCTCCGGTCGAGAGCGTTGCCAACGCCGACACGCCCAAATCCACGCCGACTACCGCTTGGCTTTCGCGGCGGACACGGGGGGGATCGGGAAGTTCGACGGTGACGCTCAATAACCAGCGATCAGCGGTCCGCGACACGGTGCCTTCTACCACTTTGCCGATAAATCGCAACGGTTCGTGCATGCGCACCCAGCCTCATTTGGGAATATGCACTTTTTGCCCTTTGACCGTGAATTGGTCGTTGGTGAGCGTAAAGCTGTCGTGTCGGCCCTTTTTCTTAAACGTGGGATACTCCGCGATACCGGCAAAGAAATTCTTAAACGCCCGGCCCAAGTGGATCACGGCCATCTGCGGCGCGTTTTTCGTCACTTCCAGCATCCAGGGGAAGGCGTCGCGCTTAAGGGCATTGAGTTGACGTCGCAGGGCCGCCTCGGACGGTTTCCGCAACGTGGGGTCCCCTTTCCACGCATCATATTGCTGCTGCCATTGGTCCAAGGCCCAATTGTAGGCAAAGCGTGCCACACCAGCCGCCTTGCGGAAATACGTCTCCTGTACATCGTTGGGATCGAGGGCAATTTTATGGGCCAAAATCATGACGATGCTTCCTCCACGGCGTGTTTCACGCCCTCCAGCAGTTTTTGATTCTTCCGCGAACGACTGCCATATAACCGCGCTGAAAAGACCGTAATGATTTCAAGAACATCCTGCGCTAACTCCTCTTCGAAGGTCGTATCCTCGCCGTGATTGAGAATCACCACCTCCACCTGCTTGGCTTCGCAGATCGCAAAGACGAGCTCCGCCCCCAAGCGTAAGAGACGATCCTTGTGGGTCACGACCAGCCGACCAACCCGGTCGGCCATGATGTCATTGAGCAGGCGTTTGAGGCCCTTGTTGTGGTAGTTCATCCCCGACCCGAAGTCGGCTATCACCGCAAAGGTCCAGCCTTGGCGGGCACAGTAGAGTTCGAGTACCTGCTTTTGGCGCTCCAGATCCTCTTTCTGGTCGTGGCGCGACACCCGCGCATAGGCGACGGTTTGGCGAGGAGTCCCGTGGTGATGAAACTGATCAGGACGCAAGCGCGCTAAGTCGTAACGACGATACCCACCCGCGGTACGTTCATCGGGTATCAGTTTACCTTCATGCTCCCATCGACGTAACGTCGAGGGCGTCACGCCTAAAAATTCGGCGGCTTCACGAATGCCCATAGGTAAAGATTTATGAAACGGTTAAAACCCTTACAGGGTCCATGGGCCCTGGCTCAGTGAGCACCGCCGGAATTTTTGGCGTAGAACTTGCTCCGACGCGGGTGCGAAGTCTCGTGCAAGCCATCACCGTGGCATCTGGCCGCATCGGCGCCACGCTCACATCCCTCGTATTTCCCGTGCTATTCAAACTGTACGGACAAAACTTTGCCGTGGGCTTCTTAGCCGCTCTTACCGTCATTGCCGCATTGCTGACCGCCTGGGGCATTCCCGAAACCAAACAAGCCAGTTTGGAAGACACAGCCCGCGAGTCATTAGGCGGAGACGCGTCCTTGGCCTATGCCTCCCAACACGATGCCTAAGGGAATCCTCAGGCACTTCTACGGGCTGCTCTTTAGGAGAGCAGCCCTTTCGTTTACACGCCAAAATCCCTCCGGCACCCTCGTTTTGCACCCCAATTTATCCTCAGATGTCCCCCCTGGTTATTAAGATTTAATCCACAGATTTCTGGATTTTGTGGATTACTTGTGGATTGCTTAAAGATTTTCCGCCATATTTAGTGTTCAGCCGACAAATTCGACGACACTATTCACGTATTTTCACCAGATTATCCACAACTTGTGAACAAATGCACAGGCACCAGCTCAAATTATCCCCAATTCCTTGAGCTGTCCTCGTCGGCATTTTGCAGCTTTACAAGACGCTACCGTGGTCCCTCATTTTTCTTTGAAGTCCTCACATTACGGAGAAACACTCACTCCTCTTACAACGTTTATAAAACATTAACAACGCCTTCGCATGGCGATAACATTGGGCTGATACAGTGGCACTGAATTCTTCATCATCATGCGTCACGCTTACCCTCTGCAATACGCGAAAAGAAAGATGGAAAGCCGGCTACACATCCACGCTGTGACAAAGGAGATGCAGTATTTGATGATAGAAACGGCTCGATACCGTATTGAACGCTTCGAAGATCATGGCTGGCACATCACGGCCTTATCCGAACCTGTGGCATGGCCCACCGTGTACGTCAGCACAGAACCAGACCCCAGAGTCCTGGACTTTTCACAGTTAGAGCCTTTGCCCTGGAAGGATCATGGCGTGCTGACCATTCGCCTTAGTCAAAGCATGCGCCATTACGTGCATCTGCACCATGGTGACCACATCGAGACCTTTTCCGACCGGATTGTGCCATTAGAAGGGGGAATTAATTTTCGGGATTTGGGCGGCTACCGCAATCCCCAAGGGCAAATGGTCCGGTGGGGCACCCTGTACCGTTCTGGCAAGCTAAGTGGGCTAACATCAAGGGATCAGGCCTACATCCGCCAACTTGGCATTCAAGTCGTTTGTGATTTGCGCAGCGCCCACGAATTGCAGACAGATCCCACACCCGCTCATCTCGTGCCCACTCTTTCTCATCTGCCCCTAAAATTACGCGAGACGTCGTCCGTACCTGGTCATATTGATCAAGAGACAGCACAAGCGCTATTAAGGGAGAGCTATGAAGCCTTCCCCACGTCCTTAGAGTCTTACACTGCCTTTTTCCGTACCCTGCTGGATAACGAATCGGGTGCCGTGCTCTTTCATTGCACGGCAGGCAAAGACCGTACAGGCGTCACCGCGGCCTTGCTGTTATGGGCCAATTTATCATCCGGCGTGAGCAAGCGCAGGTAGACGCCATGGTCCAAATCGGCTTCTAGGTTCATCGACACACCTCTCTCTAGCGTTTGAGTGCCGACGCAATCACCGCGACAGCATCGAGCAGCACGACGGCAAAAACGCCCGCCGAATGGGCCACCCCGCCCGCAATCGCCATCAGCGGAATAGACAACACAAACAGACCCGCCACAGAACCTGACCCCTGGTTTTTGCGAAATCGCCTAAGAATGAGCCGTTGGTCGTGCGGCGATAGCTGGGCAAGATAGGCGGCCACATCCTCTGGAGTCTCAGGCGACTTCTGCGTGATTAAGTCAAGAATCTGGTCTGCCGTGTGCTCATCGTAATCCGGCCCCAAGGCGCGGTTGGCCTGCAAAATCGCGAGAATTTCTTGTTTATTCACGCCCACGTTCGAAAGCCTCCTCTTTCCTCTTGAAATGTCGCGCGTCCAACGGCCCATGTTATTCCATCTGAGAAGAGCATATCATGACGCCGTTGTGAGGGAGAAAGACATCGCTGGATCCAAGAAAAATAAAGGCACCACACACGCCATAGGGGGCTGAAAAACCTTAACCGCGTATTTATCCGTATTTCATATTCTTCGGGTATGATAGGACTGTATGTCAAATTATGTCCTTGTCGCGCAGGCAACAAGGCAAAGGAGTCGATGAACGTGCCTTTGGGCAGTGCGGCATTGTTAGGGATTATTCAAGGATTTGCAGAACTTTTTCCTTTTTCCAGCTTAGGCCTGTTGGTCATCTTGCCTCATATCGTTCACTTGAATGTGCCAACCCAAGGGGCCCGCTACCTACCATTTCTTGTCGCGTTGCACCTTGGCACCGCCGTTGCCTTGCTGTTACTCTTTCGCCACGAATGGATCGCCGTGGTTCGTGGATGGTTTCTCTGGCTAAAAGGCCAACACACCCTATTAACACACAAAGACCTGCGAATCACCCGTCAAGAGGGGAGCGCCTGGAGCGCTCCCTTTTTACATCTCAACCTTTTTCTTCCCAAGATGGACAGCTTTTGAAAAACGGAGCAGAACCTTGGCCATGGCCTGGTTATGGGTACGTACTGACACCATTGCGCCTTTGGGCCCACAATGAATGTGATGGAAAAAGCCTAGGAAGGAGAAAGCCGATGGTTACATACGACGTCACCGACATCCATTGTCCCTCGTGGACCGAAAGCTGGGTGCTCACCACTATTCGGAACCTAGCACAAGAATTTGACTTGGTGGTCAAAGAAGAAACCACGCTGCTCTCCAAAAAAGGCTCCATTCACTGAAACGCATGAGCCGCCACGGCTGCGAACACCTTCTTGCTTCCACAGGAGACCTGGGATGCCCGCGCGGTCCTGCAGGAATATAAAGGGCAGGTCCTATGTGATCGAACGTTCCATTTTATGAACGATCCGTTGTTCATCAACGCGCTGTTTCTCAAGACCCCAGAACGGTTGGAGGCCTTGGGCTAAGTGGTCTTGATGTATCCGCCGCGGCGAGCTTGTCTAACGCGCGCCCGAAACGATCATCGGCCGCGCCCCCCAACAACAAGGGCACATCCGTCTCCATGAGGCGATCCGCGACCCGATACAGCGGCATCTTACCCATCAACAGGTCTCAGATCATGACAAAAAGCCGTTCCGCCGGAGAAATCCGGGTCCGCGCCGGGTCCCACACCAGCAGACGGTTCAAGAGGTCTATGAGTTCAATATGATCGGCCAGCGCACGAACAAGAGGAGCGAAACCGACGACGCGGCTTGTCGGTTCAGAAATCGTCATCATAGAGAAATACTTCGCCACAGCTATCCGGTATCTTTTTGCGAAATATCACGAATATTAGGTGTCGAAAAGCATTCCCCAAGAGATTCACGTGCTGAAAACCTGCCTGACGACGTCCGAGGGCAAGTGTTCGATCTCCAGAGTGCAAAAGGAGCGGATTAAGAAGGCCCGACGACAGCGTAAAACATGGCAGCGGCGGGCAGCCCGGCGCAAAGACAGGCGCCCAAAACCAAAAGAAAGCCTATCGCAAGGCGGCGCACTACCAGTTCCACCCGTGTATAGTTCCCAGGAATGTGCCGTCTGCACATTCACTGGCCCGGACAATCGGCCCTCACAGGACGCATCGCGTAACGGCACACGGGCTAGAGTTAGTGGGCAGTCGCCGCGGCGTTTCGATAGAAACATGCCAAAGTACGGGTTTTGCCGAAACTATAAAATAACCTCGGACGAGTTGGTGGGCGTTTGCGGCGAATTTATTTGACCGCACCCGTCATGTGAGAATCGATCGAGTTCGCATAGTGGCGCTGCTTTTTGCTAAATTGCCGTGACCACCGCACAACAAAGGGGGAGAGGGTCGGCGCCCAATACCACATGACGGGCACCGGAGGAATGACTTTTTGTGGGGTATTGACCGGGAGATCCGCGTCGCACTGGCTCCATCGGGTGGTTTTGTCGGGCACGGGGGGCACGCCCGTGATTTCGCTCAAGACCGTGACGAGATCGCCCGAGGGACGGCGGATACGGCCCATCCAGACCCCTGGTTTGGCCGCCCGCGTCGCATACGGGACGATCATCCAGTCCTCCAAGAGTCCGGTCTCCCATTGGCGGCGATGTTTCCAGAGAACCAAGACCACTAAGGAAAATATCACCCCCACTATCGGACCTAAGCCGATCGTGAAGATAAATTGAGATGTTTGACCGACGGTTTGGCCCCATACATGAGCAAACGCCTTTTGCGCGCCAAACAACACGACGAGGAGCAAGGCGATCGCATACAGAACAAAGATACCCAAGAGACCCACCATAAAGCCAAAGCCGGCGGCCCCAAACACCGAATCCGTCATCCACCGCCCAATGCCCCAATGAGGTCCCGTGCCACCAAACGGCCATGGACTGCGTTCGCGCACAATACGAAAAGTCCGGTGCAAAGTCCAGATCACAGGACCCGCCAACAGGACTATGATCCCTGCCCAAACGATTGCCGACACAACAGGCTCGCTCATTATTCTACCCTCCATATTTGAAGCCGGATGTTGTGGGAAAACCCGTCGTAATGTCATGGAGCCAGGACGACACGGGCAACGTCCACGGAGCGGTGGCTAGGGCATAACGTCCGATGAAAATGCTGGAGGCATAACTAGCCATAGGCTGCTCGGCACCAAGTTGAGTTAGACCCTTAGCCAGGATACCATTTAATGCGCCAAAGCCAAAATTTCCATCTCTGCGGTTATCGCTTTCCGAATTAGCTACATCGGAATGAAGAGATCCAACGACTGCCCGAGTCGACCAAAGCCGAGCCGTTCGTAAAAGGGGATGAGGTGGACAGTCTTGGCTTGGACTAGCACTCCAGCTAATCCGATGTCCGCCTGGAGACGTTCGGCGCGCTTCAGAGCATCAGCCACTAAAGCGGAGCCGATTCCTTGCCCTTGAATGGTCGTCGAGATCCCTAATCGTCCCAATAAGGCGACTGGAACTAAGGGATATTTGGGATACAATTTAATCCATTGCGTCGGCAGGTGACTAGTTCTATCGTCGCAGCTGATAGGGTATAAAATCCGATCACCTCTAAAGGCTGTATCTCATCGATTAACACGTACACGACAGATACGCCACGTTTCATGTTCCAGAGGAAAACGACGCGCGATGATGCTATCTCGTCGCAATTTTTCCATGCGATACGTCGCTGGCATAGGTGACTAATCCGACTCAATCATTTCGTCGTGACGTCTCATCGCGTCACCCAGAGCTTGCGGGGAACGCGCAGTTTGATCCAGCAGCATTTCGGTAAATTGTCGGCTCACCATCTCGCTCAGTTGGATGTGATGATGCCGCGCCAAGAGGTCTTGGCATGATGTTTGACGGCTACGAGCACAAAATCCGAAAGACTCAAACCTTCCATAGCGGCCGCTGTTTCGATCAACTGCTTATCTTCGGGCCGAAGACGAGCTTCTAAACGGGCCGTCCGGTTGGCGATGTTGGATGATAAAGAATCAAAGAGTGATTTTATGATTTACCTGGTACACTACAAAAATTTAGAAAAAGTTCCCATTTCTTAAGGGATAAATAATGTGTTTTGTTGAATTGATTTTAGTCTCAAAAATTCGGTCATCTCCTGGTCGACATACCATCCTCTCAATTGGTACAAAGCAAAAACACAAGCACCTATGTGAGGTGCCTGTGTTTTTAGGGCATCGGCCTTACTTTAAAATATTTCAGGATCCGGTTTTACTATACGTAGGGGTCTGATCCACTGGGCTGATGTCTTCGAGCGACCGACCAGACGGTTCGGGTAATAATAAGGTCAGCAAAACCCCAACGATGGCAAACACGAAGGTTATCGTCAACGTTCCGTTAAGGCCCAACGCTTTCACCAATAAGGGGAAGGCAAACACTCCAATAAACGCCCCGAATTTTGCGACGCCTGCCGAGAAACCATGTCCTGTGGCCCGGACACTGGTGGGATAGACTTCGGCGGACAAGACAAAGGTCGTGGTGTTCGGGCCAAATTCGGCAAAGAAATAGCTGATCCCAAAGATCAGAAGGAACGGAAGAATATCATGCGTCAAGTTGGGTACAATACCGATGACTCCAAACGCCGCACCCATGATTAAGAATCCCAACCATTGCAAGCGGCGATGGCCAATCTTGTCAATCGTCATAAAGGCTAAGATATAACCGGGTACAGCCGCCACGGCAAAGATGATAAGGGACCAGGCAATACTCGTCACATCCGTCGCATGAGGAGCTACACTTTTAATCACCAACGGAAGCGATATCGAGTTTCCGTAGTAGGCGTAGTCAAACAACGCCCAACTACCTGCGGTACCCAACAGCAAGCGCCAATATCGTCCTTGCGATAACATCTCCTTCAACGACAACTTACGTGTGGGTTCCTTTTCATCGACAATGCCGACTTCGTTGCCTGCGAAATTCTTGAGTCCCAAGGCGGCCTGTTTGTCCGCACCGCGCACTTGGGCTAAATACCGGGGCGATTCGGGCATCCGCCGACGCAAGAGAATGACAGCCGTAGCGGGAATAGCGCCTAAGCCCAACATTAAGCGCCATGCAATATCCGGGTTAATACCTGAACTCAAAAGGGTTAGGGCCACAATCGGTCCCGTAATCAAGCCGAGAGCCTGCATTGAGAACACCAAGCTGACTAATTTGCCGCGGTCTTTGGTGTTAGCAAATTCACTCATTAAAACGGCCGACATCGGATAGTCGCCACCGATACCCAGCCCCATGATAAACCGGAATATCAGAAGCCAAAGCACGTTGGGAGAAAAGGCGGACAAAATAGCAGCAAATGCGGCAATTAGGGCGGTCGATCCCAGCAATCCAATCATGGCCGATGAGGGATGCCACTGCGCTTTAATCAGGACAAGAGCCGCACCAATAATAAAGAGGTCGTAGGCGTCTGTAAAAAACCCCATCCCAGCGGTCAGTACGGCACGCAAATGGAATAGACCTAAAGGCGCTTCATTTAATGTTTGTGTTACCGTTTTTGATGACATAAAGTCCTCCTCAAAAGAGTTTGACGATCCATTGGAGTGTGAGAACCATCTACACGTGATAAGAGCTGGAAACAAAATTCATTATGCGAGGAGGGAATTAAGACCCTAAGAAGGTTATGTGAAGAAAAGGTTAAGATCAAGTTAGTGTTTTGTGGCCTAAAACTCTTGAGGCGTATCCAAGAGTTTATTTAAAATCCGCTGCAAATCCGTTTGGTCTGCTTGAGGAAGCGTTTCGAGAACCTGGGCTAGTGCTTGCACCCGAGTTTGATGCCACTCTTGCCAAGCTGATGTTCCTAGGGGCGTCACCGTAATAGAGACACGGCGTTGATCGTTGGGCGAACGTAAGCGCGTGACGTAGCCTGAGCGTTCGAGCCGCTGTGTGGTAATGCTCATGGCCGAAACACTGACACCCCAAAACGCGGCTAACGCAGAAACCGACAGCGGGCCGCACCGGCTCAGGTGCTTGAGTAACCGATATTGTTCCGAGGTAATGTCCGTCTGAATGGTTTTGGACCGCATACGCCACCGGCGCCATAGTTCCCACAGCATTTCAACCGACCGTTCTGAATCTGCCTGAGGTGAGATTGACGTTGTCATGTATTTGATAATACCATCAAACTATTAACCCATAAAAGTATTTAGTGAAAGCGAGGAAAGCCCTATGGGGATGCATTCGGGTATGGGATGGGGTGGCGGAGGACCTTTACATTCCGTTTGGGAACAAAGAAAGTCCTTACAATATTTAAAAAGTGGGGGGCGGCCAAGTAAGGAAACCGTTCAGCGTTTATGGAAGGTCCTAAAACCGCACCATAGGCTGCTGGCGTTAGCCATGACGTTGACGACCTTAGGCGTGGTTTTAGCCCTAGTTCCGCCCTTGATTATTCGTGCGATTATCGATAACGCCATCGCCCACCGTCACCTAACCCTCCTGATGTGGTTAGCCGCCGCCTTGTTGCTTTTCCCTGCGGTCAAAGCACTCGTATCCGTGGCCCAAAACTATCTCAACACAGTTGTCTCCCAAAGCGTTATCCACGATTTGCGCACAGCCCTTTACGAACACGGCCAGCACTTGGGCATCGACTTCTTTACCCATACCCCCAGCGGGGAGATCCACTCCCGTTTAATTAACGATCTCAATGCCGTGCAGCAAGTCCTTAGCCGCACATTAACCGGCCTGTTTGTCAATGGCTTAACGGTACTCCTCACCTTGAGCATGATGTTTTTCCTTAATTGGCGACTCGCCCTAGTTTCTGCCATCATCCTCCCCGTCTTCGCCTTGCCTGTCGTCAGTTACGGCCAAAAAACGTATACCGCGATCACCACCGCTCAAAATCGGCTCGCCGAGTTGACAGCCCACCTGGAAGAAACACTGAGTCTTTCTGGCATCGTGGTGGTGAAAAGTTTCGGGACCCGCGCGCGAGAAGCGCAGCACTTTCGTTCCCTGAGTGAAAAGGTCAAGCAAGCCCAAATCCAGCAAAATCTCGTGGGCCAATGGCTATCATTCGTGGTGCAAGCCTTGTCCGCTGTCGGTCCAGCTCTGTTGTATGGATATGGCGGCTACTTAGTCATCGCGGGACAAACCCAATTGGGGACCATTGTGGCCTTCGCTACGTATTTAACCCAGCTCTTTAATCCAGCGTCGTCCTTAGCCGGATCCAACACTACGTTAATCGGAGGGCTTGCCTTATTTGACCGGATTTTTCAGTTTCTCGATTTACCCATTTCCGTCCCTGAGCCGCTTACCTCGGCGCCCGCCCCAGGACCAACCCCGTCTTCGCCCATTCGCATTCACTTCGAACACGTCTCTTTTTCCTATCCGAAGGGCGAAGAGGTATTGCACGATATTACCTTCACCGCCCGCGGCGGACACTTGACCGCATTAGTCGGGCCCAGCGGCGCCGGCAAAACAACCTTGTTGTCCTTAGCCGCACGCTTTTATGATCCCACAGCAGGCCATGTCCTATTAGAAAACACACCCTTGACCCATTTCAACGAAGACACGCTGCGCCAAACGATCGCCGTAGTCACGCAAGATTTGTTCTTGTTTCATACCACCTTGGAACAGAACATTCGTTATGGCCAACCCACCGCATCCGAAAGCGAGCTCATGGAGGCTGTCCAAGCGGCACAGTTAGAAGATCTCGTCGCGCAGTTACCCCAAGGTCTTCAAACGGTGGTCGGAGAGCGCGGGTACCGGTTATCGGGCGGAGAAAAACAGCGCGTGGCCATTGCCCGCGCTATTTTACAAAATCCTCGCGTTCTGTTGCTAGACGAAGCCACAAGCTCTTTAGATTCCCATGCCGAACGGCTGATTCAAGACGCGCTCGCCCGCCTCTTTCACGGCCGGACGGTCATTGCTATTGCCCATCGTCTGTCAACCATTTTGGCCGCTGACCAAATTATTGTCGTGCAGAACGGTCAAATCGTCGACCAAGGACGTCACTTAGAGCTGTTAGCCCGTAACGGGCTGTACGCCCATCTCTATCACGAACAATTCGACGCTGCGGACGTCTCCACCGTTACTGCGCCTGAGCACTCCATAAACGGCATAATTCCACCAGTAATGCTGCCCCATAACCCGTAGCGCCCGCTCCGTCTTGTCCACTAAACGCCAAACCCGCGATATCCAAATGCGCCCACGGTGTCTCCTTGGCAAAGTGTCCAATAAAGAGACCGGCGGAAACAGTACCCGCTGGACGCCCTCCGCTATTCTTGAGATCCGCAATCGTGCTGTCATTCAGGTGCGCATACTCGGGATCATGAGGCAATTCCCAGACCGGTTCTTCCATCTGGTCGCCGGCTTGCGCGACCAACTGTCCCAACGATGCATCGTTGGTGATAAGCGCGGCGCGAATGCCGCCCAACGCCACCACGTTCGCCCCCGTTAATGTCGCGATATCGACGACCGCGGCCGCGCCGTTTTGGCGAGCAAATGTGAGTGCATCGGCTAGAACCAAGCGGCCTTCCGCATCCGTAGAAATAATCTCCACGCGCGTGTTATCAAGCATCGTCAACACATCCCCTGGCCGGTAGGCGCCGCCACCGGGGAGATTTTCTGCCAAAGGCGCTAACGCCATCAGGTTTATGGGCAGGGCGAGATCTGCTACGACGCGTAACGCGGCCATCACCGCGGCCGATCCAGCCATGTCGCCTTTTAAGCGCCCCATGCCTTCGGCGGGTTTTAACGAAATGCCCCCGCTGTCAAAGGTAATGCCCTTGCCAACAAGCGCTAGCCAAGGCCCCTCACCATTCCCGTGGTACCGCCCTTCAAGCAGTACAGGAGGCCGGGTGCTGCCTGAGCCCACCGCCAATATGCCCCCAGCGCCCATTTCGAACAAATCCTGCTCATGATACGCATGAAACGTCACTGAGCTCGGGGCGTCTTTTTGATATTCCAGAGCTAAATCTTCTGGGGACTTTTCATTAGGCGGCATGTTGACCCAGTCCCGAGTTAATGACTGGGCTTGCGCAATGCGAACCAGGCGCACGAGCCCTGACTCTTGATCCTCTCCGGCCACCACCGTGACACTCTGAACTGGTGCTGCGGATTTCAGGCCCACGTAACGGTAAAACCCTTGCTCCAATCCGGTAATAACCGAGGGCAGCGACTCCCTCGCCATGCCTTTAATCCAGACACCAACGCTCTGTGCTCCCATTTTCGCCGCGTTTTGCGCAGCCTCACGGTACACTTTCTGTCGCAGTTGACGAACAGGCGCAGCATGCACGACTAGCACGAGATGAGAGTTCAGGTGCATCGTAAGAAACGAACCTTCCGGGATAGAGGGAAGGGCTTCCTCCTCCAAAACCGTTTCCTTTATGTATAAAGGCCAGAGCTCGTGCGGCACGATCCAAGCCTGGGGTTGAACTTCTGGGATATGCGTAGTCACGGTCCATTGCCTCATCATTCAGTCACCTCATGGTATGGGATGTCCAGGGAGGATTGCTAGGCAAAAATCCTGGGGTACTTTTCATCTTACCGCATTGCTTGGCAATATGACGCATAGGCACCAGCACAATGTTTTGGGCCGTTTTCAGAATCCAAAAAAATTTATGGACAGACCAATGTGTATATTGTATATTACCCTCTAATCTAAACAAACCAGAAGGAGGGTGGCTATGCACAAATCGGCTTCCTGGCGTATCACGGCTATTGGTCTTATCGGAATTCTTGCGTCTGGTTGCGGTGCGACCTCATCGGCTTCCCACTCTGCAACCCCGGCTAATGGCGGTACCGCTGTTATCGCATTAGCTCCCCAAACCTCGCCAAACTGGTTTTTTCCCGTGCGCGCGGTTGGTTATGGTTCGGATGTCAATATGCAGCTCGAAGGACTCATGTACAAACCGCTCCTTGATATTACGCCGAGCGATGGGATCAACTTCGCGCATTCGTTAGTGTCATCGATTGACGTGTCCTCCAACGACACCGTCTTTACTCTGCATCTTAATTCGCGTTACCGCTGGTCAAACAATACTCCCATCACCGCACAAGATGTCGTTTTCGCCTGGAAGATCATTGATACGACCAGTTCCTCAGCGCCGAATCTTCCATGGATTCATGCCGGCAGTGGCGTGGGTGGGGTGCCTACCCTTTGGAAAAGTGTCGTCGCGCTAAATCCCCAAACCGTCGTGGTCACCCTGAAAAGCCCTTCCAATCCGGTGTGGTTTGAACACAATGGGCTGGCTCCCATTACGCCCGTGCCGGAAGCGGTGTGGAATAAATATCCCCAAAACTTTATGCAGGAATTGGCCTATATCAAATCGGTGGCCAATTCGCCCACCGCAGCGCCCTACCATATCGTCGACGGCCCGTATCAATTTGCCAGCATGCAAGCCAACAACGACTGGGTATTTGTACCCAATCCGCATTACGGCGGACACCCTTCCTCGTTATCCAAAGTCATCTTTCAGTATGAAACCTCCCCGCAAGCCGAATTTGAGGGATTAAAGACGGGGACAATCACATTAGGATACTTACCTTCATCGTTGTGGAGCTCCCGACAAGAGCTGACCCACGATGTCCTCAATACCGCCTATCTCTTTGGATTCGACTACTTGCAGCCGAACTTGAATCCGAATGCCCCAGGTGGACTCGGTGTCGCCTTCAATCAGCGCTATGTCCGTGAAGCGCTCGAAATGGGGATTAATCAAGAAGGCATCATTAAGGCTTTTTACCATGGTCACGGGGTTGTCGAGGACAGCCCAATCCCTGCTAAACCACCAACAAAATTCTATGACTCCGCCCTCAGCCATCCGCTTTACCCCTATAATCCTGAGCAGGGCAAAAAGCTCTTGGAAGCCCACGGTTGGCGACTGGTCAATGGGGTGATGACTAAAGGCTCGACCCAACTCCGATTTACACTGACGTACGTCAGTGGGAGCAATACCGACGCTGACATCGTGCAGCTTATTAAGAGCACATGGGCCAAAGAAGGCATTGCTGTCACCCTCACACCACAACCCTTTGATCAGATTATTGCGCAGGCTAATCAAACCGATCCGACCAAGTGGAATATGGTGTGGTGGGGCGGAGGCTGGACTTATGAGCCCGATTTCTATCCGACAGGCGGAGGGTTATTTAAGTCGGGAGCGGGTGCTAATTTTGGCGGATACTCCAGTTCCGAAATGAACCAACTCATTGCCGAAACGTATGCCCCAGGCTCTGCTGCACAATCCCAAAGCCGACTGGATGCCTATCAAGCGTGGGCCGCGAAAGACTTGCCCGTCTTGTGGATGCCGTGGACTCCCGCCTTTAACGTCCATGCCGTGAATTTACATGGGACGGTCAAGACCTTCAACCCGGTCTCCGACTTGTTGTCTCCGAATTATTGGACTTTGTCCCAATAGGGAGACCGTCCTATTCATGTCCCTAATTCCTGCCAATAAGTGGCAGGAATTTTTTTGCAGACACGCTTTATGCCAGCTACGGGCTAAGCGCTAATTGGGGCTAAAGAGAGTCTCGCCTTGTGAAAGTCTGAACATTGCGTGCCCCTTGCTTCTTTGCCACGAGGCCCTAAAAATATTATATGCTGTTCCCAATGGGGTGGAAAAGCATTGTCCAAGAACAAGATGGTACGGCCGTTTCTCAAGTGGGCGGGAGGGAAGCGGCAGTTGTTGCCGGAGCTCCGGCGCTATTATCCAAAGAACTTTCACCGCTATTATGAACCGTTTGTGGGAGCCGGGGCTGTGCTCTTTGATCTTCAGCCATTACAGGCCGTTGTCAACGACATGAATAGCGAACTCATCAACACCTACCGCGTAGTGGCGAATGACGTCGAAGCCCTCATTGCTAACATGGCCAAGCATCACAACGACAAGGAATATTACTACCAATTAAGAGGCCTCGACCGGACTGCGCAATATCGGGAGTTAACCGACGTCGAACGAGCATCCCGCATCATTTTCCTGAACAAGACATGTTTTAACGGTCTTTTTAGGGTCAATAGCCACGGGCATTTTAATGTGCCATTTGGACACTACAAGAATCCAACTATTATCGATGAGACCGCATTGCGGGCGACTAGCCAGTACCTGTCCTCAAACGGCATCTCATTAACGAATATGGATTTTGAACAGGCTCTACAAGGTGCCACAAAAGGAGATTTTGTGTATCTTGACCCGCCTTATGATCCCATTTCAGATACCGCATCTTTCACGGCATATGATCGCGGAGGGTTCGACCGCAACCAGCAGATTCGACTCAAATCGGTGTTTGATGATCTCAACCGCCGAGGCTGTCACGTGCTGCTAAGCAATTCAGCGACCGCCTTTATTAAAGACTTATATCGCGACTATCCCATGCAGATTATTGGTGCAAACCGGGCTATCAATTCCGATGCAAAGCATCGGGGCAAGATCGATGAAGTGCTCGTGATGAACTATGATACCTCAGCGAACGCTGTTGGTTCTAGACTCTGACGCGGCCATTTGGTAATTGTATGGCCTGACCACCAATAGCCATTCATCACGAAATTTCGGACACTGGTGTTTCGTAAAAGAGAGTGCAGGGTTAGGTCTCATCAGTGAGCCAGATAGTCTCTACAAGTTTTAGCGCAGGAGTAGCCATCATGCTATAATCGAAAGACATAGTCGTGAAAGGTGGGTCGATCATGCGCATATCACCATGGGCGAATCCGACCTTTCGTATCACGCCCCCCTAAAATCCTCTTACTGAAATAGAAACCTATCTATCATAATGAGGGGATTGCTATGTCTATTAGGCAATATCCCCAGTTCTTGCGCTACTGGATTGGTGACACCGCGTCCTTATGGGCTGGCAATGCTTTTCAAGTCGCCCTCTATTGGACCTTGGCGTCTTATGCCCACGTTGCCCAAGAACTGGGTTGGCTAAGCTTTTTCTCGACAGCTCCCGTTTTAGGCGGCGGCCCTATCGTGGCTGGGTTATTTCAGCGCTTTGGCATTCGTCGTGTGATGGTTGCGGACTTTTGGATGCGCTCTGGCGTATACGCGGCTCTTGCGTTTTGGCTCACCTTGCATGGTTTCAGGCATCTTTGGTTTATTGATGGGGCAAGCGCCCTATGGGGTCTGACCTTTATTGCCAATACTAGTGGTGGGCCTAGCTTATGGCCACGCCTATTACCTGAAACAAACCTGCCGCTCGCCATGAAGTTAGAGCAAACAGGATGGAATATCTCAGCGGTAGGCGGCTCACTTACGGGTGGGTTGCTAGCTATGGTGTTCCCACTAAAAACGCTGGCCTTGATTGTTAGTGGGATCTTTTTTCTGGCGGGTCTGAATCTTGCGGTACTCTTTCTCCCTCCCCAAGGTGCTCCCCAAGCCATTCACGAAGCGCACGCCTCCTTTCGGCCATGGTCACTGGTGCGGTCCGATATGCGCCTTTGGGCCCCACTGCTCGTATTTTGGCTAAGCAATTTCGGGGAGGGCGACTTGACGGTGGTGCAACCAATTATGGTGCACAAATGGCATGCGCCGGCATTGGCTTATGCTCTGTTGGAAAGCTTGGGTGCCCTAATGGGAACGGTGGGGACGTGGTTTTGGCCTCGTCGCCGTTCCACACGTCCTCTTTTAACTAGGCTATGGCTGATGCAAACCGTGGCGGGACTTGCTCTGGCCGGCTATGGATCGGCATCAGGCACCCGTTGTGGGCGTTTGTGGGGATCACTGTCAACGCGGCGATGGCTGGAGGAACCAGTATCTTTGTCATGCAGTTGCGGTTCGGTGCGATACCCGAAGAGCACCGCGCGGTGGTCCTTACGCACATCCGGACCCTTCTTCAAGCCGCCGGACCTCTTGGTGCTTTGGCGGCCGGGCAATGGCTCGCGCATCACACCTTAGGCCCCGCGATCGGTGGGGCTGTTCTCATCTCTGTTGTTCCCAGTATGGGACTGTTAGGAGCCACGTGGTGGCGGACAATCGGTTAAGTTTTTGCTGAAGGTATCGCCCTCGTTAGGACGCTAACGAGGGCATCTGTTCGTTCCTAAGCCATCGGCTGCAAAAAAGGGGCAACAACAGCGGTACAAAGAACGTAGACCTTGCCAAAAAACCATAGGTGTTATCAACACCCCAATGCCTGTGTTTAGACTCCCTTATGGCTCTTTTGGGTAGGCTCGGTGTCAGCGCGAAAATAGGCAAGAAGAGCAATCGGGGCCACCGCCACAGCGGTCGCCAATATTCCTAGGCAGATACGGCTCAGATTAATTGAGGCGGGTGGCGCTAACAAGACGACATGGCCTAATAAATAGGACAGCAAACTATGATGGTAATACCGCCAAATAGTCCGGCTCATGGTCGCTAAGGATAAGAGCGCGGCACCGATAAATGTCCCAATTTGCAAGACTTTTGGCCACTTCATCCACCAATGTGCCGCAAGCCACGAAGCAGGAGCCAAAAGAAACAAAAAGTATCGGCCTTGCAAGAAGTAGAACCCGGTTAAGACATTATACTCTCCTTGCATGAGCCACAGCATCGTAAAGCCGGCGCTGATCCAGACCAGGGCTAAAGCCCAGCCCCGCTGTCCCCTTCCCGCAAGCACTCCGCCCAATAGAATCCATATCACTATGGTCCCGAGAACAAGGCGAAACCACGAAATGGAGATCCAAGGTTGCCACCATGGACAATCCATACCAAAAAACAGCTGAGTCACCATCATATCCATCTGAAAGGAACGACTCAATAGCTCATGGCGAACCACAAATCCCCACGTGCGAGGATTGCTCCCGGCACTCTGATAAGTTAAGGGGGGAACCAGGGCGTGGTAGCGGTGAAGCATCAGCGCAAACCAAGGCCAAGCCACCAAAAGGGCCGTAGCGCCGGCCAATCCAAACCATGCTCCCCGCACGCGCCACGAAGCCTGCTTGCGCCATACGCTGCTTAACACAAAGGGAAGGGAGAGGGCTAAAGCGAGGTAGGCTTCTTCCTTGGTCCAGATAACCATTCCAGCTAACAATCCCAGTGCGACAGCCCCCTTCCACGAGATAAACCGCAGGGGATTCTGCATCGCGGCCAGCGATGCGCCAAATACCGCCATACTGGCACCGTCCATGACCACGTCATTGTTCACGACACCCCCTAGCATGCCAACGGTAGGAATCGCAAGCACTGCGGTGGCCAAAAACATGAGACGTAAAACGCTTTGACGAACCACAGAGCTTAGCACCTGATTCCATACAACGCCCAATACCGCAAGCCACAAAGCGCTGACCGCCCGTGCCATATACGCCGCGTTAAACACATTGCGCAGGCCTAATAACCGAAGCCCCCGTGCAATGAGGTCATAATAGAGGGGAGGATAAATCTCCACGTAATTTTGTGTGCCCATCGTTGGCGCTTGAGGGCTCGCGCTCGCGTGCGCCACCGCCCGAAAAATCTTGGCCGTTTCATAAGGTGTCCAAGAAAACCACGCGGCCGGATCCTGCAGTACCCGGGCACGCTGGGACAACGTCACCGCCATGTTTTCTGCGGACGAGGGGCTATACAGCCAAGGACTTTGTCCCGCGGGAACAATGTCTTGCCGCGGCGGAAACACATGATGTTCCATGTACTGGACATAAGCAAACTGTGCCGGCTCATCAGGCCCTTGCCACAAGGGCATCAGACCCATCCATATCAGCCCCAGGCTGAGGAAAAACGCAAACACCATGAATTGTTCTCGTCCTCGTACTTTGTGCATCGCGCCTCCTCGGGCATCTGACAACACCATACCCCTTTATCCTTTGAGGCTGCGCAGCCTTTGTGGAACCGACCGCACACTCCCTGAAGTCTCCAAGTATTGCGCATCGCCATTCACGGCCCACACATCATAATGGGCGCCAGACACATTCTTCGCCGCTAAAATCCCCGTCATCATGGCATGATCCTGATTATTGTAACGATGCATGCCATTGCGGCCGGCGACGTGGACATTGGGCAGGTGTGACGCCAGAAAGTGGCGTATGGTCCTGAGGTGGTTCTCATAAGCGTCGTCATAGACGGGGTAAGCCTTGGGGACACGAATCACCGTTCCGTCAAGACAGCGTGCTTGCCCCAAAAGACCGGTTGCGCGGGCTTCTTGTTCGGCTAAATTCAATAACGCCGCGTCCGTCATGGTCCACAATTTATCGCCCGCAAAGCAAAAATACTCCATGCCTATACCGGTCTTAGATGCATCAGGGACCATAGCCGGACTCCAGTTTTTGAAGTTTTGAATGCGCCCGACTTTAAGGTCGGGATCATGGATGTAAATCCATTGGTCGGGAAAAAGATGGGGCGCATCAATAATAAGCCCTACCGTCAAAAAATCTCGGTACTGCAGCGATTCCGCCGCGTTGATGACTTCTTCTGGCGCCTTGGGGTGCAAGGCGCGCACGAAAGAGCGCAGCGGCATTGATGAAATCACGTGATGGACGGCACTGACATGATGGGGTGTTTCGATTTGCACGACGCCACGCCCCTTTTCCCAGATAATGCGATCGACTTTGGCCCCCATGACCACATGCCCGCCTTGCTCACGAATGCGCTCAGCGACTTTTTCCCATAACATGCCAGGCCCTAAGCGCGGGTAGAAAAAAGCGTTCGTTAACGTTTTAACAACGCCGTTAGCCGATTGTCTGCCAGGCCAAAGAGCCGCCTGCACCGCACGCCCTAAACTGAGTCCTTGAATGCGTTGTACGGCCCAGTCCGCGCTTATCTCTTGGCAGGGCATTCCCCACACTTTCTCCGTGTAGGTTTTAAAGAACATTTGATACAACTGTCGACCAAAGTGGTTGATGACCCACTCTTCAAAATTCGTGACAGGTGTGATCGGTTGGATTTGCGCTCCGGCAAAACTGGCCAAACACTGCACCGTCTTGAGCATTCCCATATTGCGAAAGGCATTAGAAGCTTTCAGCGGGTAGTCATAAAATTTTCCTTGGTAGTAAATGCGGGACAACCGCTGCCGCCTTAACAGATCGTCACCTAGCACGTCTTTCCAATAGGTTTCCATGGCCAAGTTCTTGGAAAAAAAGCGGTGGCCACCAATATCAAATCGGTAGCCTTTATACTCAACGGTTCGCGAAATCCCCCCGACATGATGCGCATCTTGCTCGTAGACGATGACCTGATGCCCCTGTTGGACCGCTTCATAGCCTGCCGCGAGGCCCGCAGGTCCTGCTCCGATGACAACAACGTCCATGACCCTGTCCTTTCGCACTGTCTCGGAGAGTATAATGACCCAGAAATTGCTGAGTTATCCACACATTGTGCACATCATCATGCATTGCGAGCCGTTTAACCCAATCTTAATCCCATCCTCTCCTGACATTAATGTCGGTACGGTAGGATTAATTGCCGTCTCATATGCGATATCACAAGGAGGATGGAGCCTTTTGTGACCACAGGAGTTGCAATCCCTGAAGGACGGAACCCATGCCAAGTCTTTGCGCAAGAAGGATCTAACGTGCAACTCTATACCGCATTACAACCGATAAAAACGGTGAATTCCTTGGCTATCAGGGGATATGAAGTCTTATTGCGTGCTTTAGACCCCACCCACAACCGCTGGATATCGCCCTTTACACTGTTTAACACGTCGCATGTGACTGACGCCCTGGTGCTTGCGCATCACGCGCAACAGTTGTCGCGTCATTGCTATGGAGACATCCCTTTGTTTATTAATATTGAACCGGTAACATTGACACACCAGGATGCCTTGCCAAGCGCTTTAGTCGACATCGCGAAACAATGCTCGGAACGGATTGTCGTCGAAATTACCGAACGCTGGGTGAAATCTCAAGATTTAGCCTTATGGCGCCATAAGGCTCATACCTTGCGAGATCACGGTTTGGACATTGCACTCGACGATTGGACATGCACCGATGCGGGATTCGAACTCGTCACGGCGATCAAACCGCACTACGTTAAACTCACCCTCACCGATATCCAGCAGCACTTTTTCCATGATGGTCGCGTCCACTCGGGTATTTCATCTGTCCATGGATTGCTTTCACGACTGCAAGAGGCCCACACACAGATTATTATCGAAGGCATTGAAACTGATGCCCAATATGCTTGGCTCCAGCATTTTCACATTCCTTTCGCCCAAGGATATTGGTTGGGACGTCCAGTCATCCAGCCCTTGCCGATGATCCCCCAAGGAGGTGCCTAAATGAGCCGTCCGCAATTGCTGGATCCTTTGCAGGACCTTGATACGTCGCCCGTCACGCGTCAACATTGGCGCACCGTTATCACCACAGGCATGGGATTTTTTACGGACGCCTATGACCTCTTCGTGATTGGCACGGTGACGGTGCTGTTGCAATCTCTATGGCACATAACGACTTGGCAATTATCACTCATGAACAGCGTCTCACTGTTATCAGCTGCTACCGGCTCGGTCCTCTTCGGTTCGATAATGGACCGCCTAGGCCGCCGCAAAATTTATGGGTTAGAAGCACTCTTAATGATTGGCGGGTCCCTACTCTCAGCACTCTCTCCGAATTACGCTTGGCTTATCGTATCCCGGTTCATTGTAGGCATCGGTATTGGGGGGGATTATCCTGCTAGTGCTGTTATTGTCAGTGAGTTTGCCACCAAAAGCAACCGAGGACGCTTAGTGACTTACGTCTTTGCAATGCAAGGAATCGGATTAGTGGCTGGACCCTTAGTGAGCCTCATTGGTCTAGATGCTCATTGTCCCGCTCCTATCCTTTGGCGCCTTCTGCTCGCCCAAGGCGCCATTCCAGCCGCTTTCGCCCTCTATTTTCGTCGGCAAATGCCTGAGACCCCCCGCTTTATGTTGCACGTCAAACACGATCCGCTCCAAACACGCCAAATCATTCATACCGTGACCGGCCAGACGGTAGACGTCAGGACGTTTTTACACACCCCGCACACAGGGATGTTACGGCAACAGCCTTTTCTTCGACGGCTTATCGCAACATCATTGGCTTGGTTTTTTCTTGACGCTATTTTCTACGGATTAAGTATTTCATCTCATGTTGTGTTGCATCACTTTGTTCCCCATGCGTCGTTGGAGACAACGACAAGAGATGCGCTCATCATTTTCGTTGTGTCTGCGTTGCCAGGATATTATGGGGCGGCCGCCAAAATGGATCAGTGGGGACGCCGAAAAATCCAGTGGGTGGGTTTTGGAGCCCTGGCCATCATTTATGGCCTCATTGCCGTTTTTGACCATCGAATGATGGATGCCTGGGGCCTTCTCCTACTGTATGGTTTAGGGTATTTCTTTATCGAACTCGGTCCCAATACCACAACCTTTTTATACCCTTCTGAAATTTTTCCTACCCACCTGCGCGGTCGTGGGCATGGCTTAGCTGCGGCCGCAGGCAAGGTGGGGGCCTTTGTGGCGACTTTTTGCCTTCCGCTCGTGGCCCAAACCTACGGAGTGGCCTGGGTGTTTTTCTTGCTGTCACTTGCGGCCGTATTCGGTATCATCGTCACGATTGCTTGGTTACCTGAACCGCGAAACCGAGCCTTGGAGGAACTTAATGGCTATTTGCAGACCGATTCGGTCCATCATACCTATAGTCGCATCATCGAGGCATTGCACGAAGACCAAGTGGAAGACGCGATTGTATCTGAGATGCTCACCCTTAGTGGATCGGAATTGGTAACCATTCATCACTTCGATGAAGACACGATGACGTTGGTGCCGACGCAGTGGAACGGATTGTATCGCCCAGACGATATGCTTGTCAAAGACGCCCTGACTCTTCCCTTATATCGAGATGACCAAGGGCGCGGTCTTAACGCGCCTCAACCGAACACCCTGACCCATTCCTTTACTCAAGCCATCATCGTGGTGGATAACGATCTCACGCGTTCGCAAGACAATGCGGCCCTGTCTCATGCCTTCCCCGCAATGCGGTCGATTGCCTCGTTTCCACTCCTCCATAGACACAGGCCCACTGGACTCATAACATTTTGGGACCGCGATGCCATGGCTTTTTCTGAAAAGCGCATCTCCCAATTGCGCATGTTTGTCCAAGTGGCCGCTATCGCCTTAGCTCAAGCGCAACAGTTTACCGCGATGCGCTATCTCGCGTTTACCGATGGCCTCACCCAATTACCCAACCGGATGGGGCTAGAGCGTGAAATCGAGCGCCGATTTGCACAAGCAAAGGCTTTCGCCTTTGTTATCATGGATCTCGATGGGTTTAAACAACACAACGATACATTTGGGCATCAAAGTGGCGATCAGGCGCTGCAGACGATAGCCACTCACCTTCGTAAGGCCATTGAGGCGGGGGATGCCGTAGCACGTTTGGGAGGCGATGAGTTCATCTTGCTGCTAGGGGGGGTGACGTCTGCGTCCGGTACCTACCGCAGATTTTTAGATATCGCTGGTGCCCTGCCCCTCGAGGCCTTCGGACTCGGCGTCAGCGCCGGCAGCTGCTTGTATCCAGAAGATGGCCAAACCTATCAAGACCTCTACCGCGTCGCCGATCGCCGTCTTTACGCAGCCAAGCAACAAGGCCGAGGACGCTTGATTACCGCGGATGACGCTTCAATGGAAAACCCGTCCCTTCCTAGCGGTCGTCGCCGTTAAAACACGCAACCGTTTTGGCTGCCTTGCCTTTACGATCTGGCCGCATAATTTCTCTTGCGAGCCATCCTCCCAACCCCCAATAGTAGCAAGGATTCAAAGATCATGGGTCCCGTCTTTGGACGGACACAAGCCGTTGTCTGAGAGCAAATTCTATCAGAGCCAATCCGTAGCGGCCTTCTTACCACGATGCAACAAAGCAGAAATATTACGTGGAACACATTCCCATTTCATCCGTATGATGGGGTACATAGGAGGGATGCGCCAGTGGCTAGTTTTTCTAACAACTTGCCGGTCGTGCCTTTTGGATCGCGAGTACTTCGGTTGCAGTCGCCTGCAATTGCCGGAACTGATGTGAAAGTTTTTCAACGCCTATACGATACCATGCTAGAACTTATGGATCCCCCTCAAGGCCCCATGGGCTCCCGCATTCCCATTACCGGGATCTTTGACCACAGTAGCCAACAAGCCGCGTACAATATCCAAAGTTATTTCGGAATTGCGGTCGATGGTGTTGTCGACCGGCAAACGTACCGCATTATGGGGCAGGATAATAGCGCCTATGGAGGTCCCGCATTTGGTTCGCGTTCATTAAGCATCGGCACGCATGGCGGAGACGTGAGGGTACTGCAAAACCGATTAAATTGCCTGCGTTACGCATCGATTAATAATCAGCCTGCCAATGGCATTTTTGGATCCTCGACAACACCCGCGGTTCTCGCGTTTCAAGGCGACAACATTGTTTATCGCCATTGGGACATATCATTCGATGGGTCAGTTGGTCCCAACACCTTTGATATCTTGTGGATTACATCTTTTACCGGCGGCCGCAATTTGGGAGAAGGGGACAACGGATTCGATACTGTGGGCCTCCAAGTCATTCTGCAAAATCTAGGCTTCTACCTTGGTCGCATTGATGGCTATTTTGGACGGGCTACGCGTGAGGCCGTGCGCGCGTTTCAAAAAGCGTTTGGCATAACTGTGGATGGCGTTGCCGGCTCAGAAACATTCTACGCGCTAGGACGTTCGAATCCGGTCTTTTGGTACTCGGCGGACCTTTATCCTCGCCAACGCATCGGCGATCTGCACACTATTCGAGAAATTTCATCGACGATAGATCCCATAAACGGTGACAAAAATCCCTATGGCGTCATATTAGCGCCGAATACGTTTGATGATACCCAAACCGTGCTCAAACACGGCGATGTGCTGGTTTCAAACATCAACAACGCCAAAGGCATCATCGGTCTAGGCAGCACCTTAGAACGCATTGTGCAGGGGAAACCTCACCGATTCTTCGCAGGAGCCATGGCACCTATTGCGATTGCGACATCAAATCTAGGAGCCACGTGGATCGCCGATTACGGATTTAATCCGAACGGGAGTCAGGGTCTTGTCCAAGTGATTTCGGCGAATGGTCTTCTATTTTCTGGAGGCGATATTCGTCGTGATCTATTTGCCGGTCCTTGGGGAATGCAGTTTAATTTTGGTGAATTCTATGGACTTCCCGCCGCATTCTTCTCTACCAATGTCCTTTCAGGCACCATCGATCGATTTACAGGCTTTCATCCGCCGAACTTTAATGAAGACTCCCTCACCGTACAAATCGGTTCCGGCTTTGCCCACGTTGGCACCACCATTAATACAGTGTATGGTCCCCAAGGCATGATATGGTTACCAATGGGCGATGCTCTCTACATTGCCGATGGAGCCAATGACAGTATCTCCGTGCTCGCCCCTGTCTCCACAGGTGAAAATGATATGGGATCAGGGCTTACGATTTATCAAGGACCTCCCCTCAACAAGCCGGCAGGGTTGGGGTTCAATCCCGAAAACGGTCACCTCATTGCGGTTAATCAAGGAGACAATCGAGCCATCGAAATCAATCCCCGAACAAGACGCCTTGTGTCATCTCGGACGTTGGATAAAACGCCTGTCAACCCCGTCACAGGCGCTGGCTCTGCCTTATTTGGGATTTATGTCGCCCTTGATGAAGACGGGGAACTGGCCTTATATTTCACCAATAACAATACCAATACGGTTAATGTTCTCACCCGTTAGCCAAGTTTCAATAGGTGAGCTCTCATCTCGTCGGTTACCTTCCGTGTAGCCATGATAATAAAGGAGTGCTTGGATCCAAGGCCCCGGGCAAATTCGGCCCGGGGCTACTGTCCAATAAGCCGTGCTTGACTGGGAAGCGAAAACCACAGTACGGAGACCTTGTCCCATGCAGTCTTCAGCTACCCCCTACTATGGACCAATAGATCACCCGGTCTGTGTCATCATGGTCCCACTTAGAGCCAAGCGTAACGTGTACAACCACGCCGAAATCTCAGCGCGCGAATCGTATTAGTATGAGTCTCAATACAGGACGTGTACTGGCCTTGAAAGCTAGTATATAACTATCCCAGCCCATCAGCATCGAAGTTTTGTCCTACGAGGTTTCTTGCGCGTCAATTAGATTTCAGGCTTTTCGAGGTCCTTTTGGCGCAATTAGAGATTTTTTGGGTGCGTTTTTAGCGATTCCCAACTTGACTATGTGAACTGCTCCCGCCCGCTTCGCTTAGAGCACTCATTAATCCTATGCTACCATGGAAGCCACGAAATCCCGGGGACGAGAGCGTATCAGATCCCATATCCGATAGGATTCTCTTGAGCTTCTTGAGGATCGCAGGGACATCCTCTTGTACGGTGTCCCAAACAATCTCGGGATCCACATGACCATAGTCGTGAACCACACGGTGGCGAATGCCCGTGATGGCTACCCAAGGAGCATCGGAATACCGAGTGGTCCATAGTCGATCGAAACGCCCCGCGGCTTCCCCCAAGACAGTAAGGTTCCTCAGAACCGCTTCAAATAACAATGTATCATCGACGAATTCGGCCAAGGTCCGATTTTAACAATACCGGAGGATTTTTTCGCATGCACCCACCATATCGACTAAGTATACAACCGAATTCTTTTCCGCCATTAGGCTTGGACCTCTGGTGGAAAAATCGACACCATCTGCTTTCGAACTTGGTCTCTAATCACGGGATGGATCTCCTGCAGGGTATGCATATCGACAGAGCGCCTTCGAATATCTCTGACAATCAATAATCAGACTAGGCATGGCAAGCCTGCAGAATCTGGTTTAAAAAGTGGCGGAGGGGACAGGACTCGAACCTGCAAGCCCGAAGGCGGTGGTTTTCAAGACCACTGCGTTACCAATTACGCTACCCCTCCAAAGACAAAGAATAGTGTACCCTAAAAATGCAGGGAAGAAAAGAGGGAGGCACTGGGAAACAGCACCTCGATCTTAGAGTTGTTCCATGCCGCCCATATAAGGACGCAGCACTTCAGGAATCTGAACATGGCCATTGGCCATTTGATAATTTTCTAAAATAGCCGCAATGGTGCGTCCCACGGCCAGAGCACTGCCATTGAGCGTATGAGCCAATTCCGTTTTTTTGCTGCCTTTAGGTCGGTACCGAATGCTGGCCCGCCGCGCTTGAAAATCGGTCATGGTGCTCACGGAAGATATCTCGACATACTTGCCGTAACTTGGTAGCCATACTTCAATATCATAGGTCAAAGCTTGTCCAAAGCCCATGTCCCCACCACAAAGCATCACCGTATGATAGGGGAGTCCAAGGTCCTCCAGCACACTCTCTGCATCACGCAACATTTCTTGCAAGGCTTGCTCGGACTTCTCAGGTTCTTCAATGCGCACCAATTCCACTTTGTCAAATTGGTGTTGACGGATAAGACCGCGCGTGTCGCGTCCGGCTGCTCCCGCCTCCGCCCGAAATGACGCCGTATAGGCGGTAAACTTTAAGGGCAACGGGGTGGAAATAATTTCGTCCCGAAATAAATTGGTCAGCGGCACCTCGGCAGTCGGAATGAGATAATAATCATGGGGCACAACATGGAACACATCGTCCACAAATTTGGGAAATTGTCCCGTGCCGAACATAGAGGTGGCATTGACTAAATAAGGCGTGGCCATTTCATGATACCCTCGTGCCCGTGCATGGTCCAACATAAAATTTATCAAAGCGCGACTGAGTCTGGCCCCGCCATCTGCCAATACCGTAAACCGCGCGCCACTAATTTTTCGTGCCCGCTCAAAATCTAGGATGCCCAACCGCTCGCCAATATCCCAGTGCGCTTGCACAGGAAATGAAAAAGTCCTCGGTACCCCAAATTTGTGGACTTCCACATTATCATCGGCCGATTCACCCTCTGGGACTTGCGGCAACGGCGTATTAGGCACGGTGAGCAAAAATTCCTGCAACTCCGCGTCAATGGGTTCAAGCGATGCTTCTAACGCTTTAATCTCGTCGCCCACCTGCCGCATTTCTAAAATGAGGTCCTGGGCATCTTCTCCGCGCTTTTTGCGTTGCGAGACGGCCTCCGAGGCTTGATTGCGTTTGGCTTTCAACTGTTCGATTTGCAGTGTCACCTGACGCCGTTTTTGATCCAGTTCTTGTACGGTGTCGAGATTTACGTTCACATGTTTTTTCGCTAACAGCGCCTTCACCGTCTCCGGTTCTTGGCGTATGCGCTTAATATCGAGCATCCCCTGTCTCCTGCCTTTCACTGGATACGACCATCACTGGCGTGTCGTCCGCCTTGTCGCATATGCTACCTTTATACAAGGAGTCGACTAATTCACTCTTTATATCACTTTGGTGCATCTCATACCGCAGGGTTTAGACATTTTTGCTTATGAGACGCGGAATATTTTCGGAAAATGGTGGGGAAATAATCCCTTTTTCAGTAATAAATGCGGCCACCAGACTCCCCGGGGTAATATCAAAAGCGGGGTTATACACGGGAAAATTTTCGGGGGCCACTTGCGCGTTGCCCACACGGCGCACTTCGTCAGCTGCCCGAAGTTCGATAGGGATATCCGCGCCGCTTTGCGCCGCGATATCAAAAGTACTAAGGGGCGCAGCCACGTAAAAGGGAATCTGATGAAAAGCTGCCAGCACGGCTACAGTATAGGTTCCAATCTTATTTGCCGTGTCGCCATTTGCCGCAATCCGGTCAGCTCCTACAATTACGCCATCAACCATATGTTGTGCCATGACCGTGCCCGCCATGCTATCCGTAATCAGTTGAGCCGGGATATGTTCTTGATCCAGCTCCCAAGCGGTCAATCGCGCACCTTGCAACAGAGGACGGGTTTCATCGACCCAAACCTGCTGCAAACGTCCCGCTTGGTAAAGCGAGCGAATAACCCCTAGAGCTGTTCCGTAACCACCAGTAGCCAAAGCTCCCGTGTTACAGTGCGTCAAAATCCGCACCGATCCGTCAAAGAGGGTCGTGCCCCATCTTCCAATTTCTTGGTTTAAGGTGATGTCTTGCGCGAGCAAGCTGTCGGCCCATTGCCGGCACGCTAAAACCGCATCTTGCGGCGCAAGAGACCGCATGCGCTCATAGGCAAGGTCCACCGCCCACGCTAAGTTCACCGCCGTCGGGCGAGCGCTTTTAAGTGCCGTCACCGCATGCTGGACTTGAGACCAAAAATCATCCGCCCGAAGAGCTTGACGCGCAAAGAGCCAAAGTCCATACGCTGCGGCAATCCCAATCGCAGGGGCGCCTCTTACCGCCAAAGAGCGGATGGCTTCAATGACGTCATTTCCATCGGTACAGGTCAAATAGGTTACTGTTTGCGGTAAAGCGCGTTGATCCAATAAGATGACTGCCGTCTCTGAGGCCTGAATTGTAGATATGGCCGGTGTATCCATGGCTTGCCCCTTTTCGTCTGCACGCAAATAAAAACTCCTCCCACAGTCGGGGACGAGTATAACCCGCGGTGCCACCCCAATTGACGCTCTACGCGCCCAACTCAATGCCCAGTAACGGCGAGCCCCGCCGACTCATCGCCGGAGATTCACGAGAAGTGGAATAAGACAACAGGCCTGCCGGATTACACCCAGCTCCAGCTCTCTGTAAGGCCTAAGTGCCCATATTCTTCTCGGCTTTTCACGAAAAGCCCTGTTCTACTTAATCAGTTTGATTTTGCCTTACTGCATATCGGATGTCAACTCAAGGGGAGGGCTTTTAATGCCAAGAGCACAACGCCCCCCAAAGTGAGGTCGTTGTGCTCTTGGCCTGGTTTAAACGGTTTGTGTTTTTCGTACCTTGTCGACGAAATACTGGTGAATACGCACGTCATGACTCATTTCAGGGTGAAAGGCTGAGACTAAAAGTGAACCTTGTTCAGCCATGACAACCTGTCCATCATATTCGGCCAGCGGGACCACGTCCGCTGACATCGCTAGGATTTTTGGCGCCCGTATGAAGACCGCTGGAAAGTCAGGTTGCCCTAAAAAGGGAATAGTAATCGGGGCTTCGAATGACGCCAATTGGCGGCCATACGCATTGCGTCCGGCTGTGATATCCATAAGCCCTAACCGAGCAGGAGAAGGCCCAACCACGTCTTTGGCCAATAAGATCAGGCCGGCACACGTGCCGTAGACGGGAAAGTGATCGTTTACCACGCGTGAACGAATGGCGTCAATCAGTCCTTCTTCTTGCATCAACATGCCGATGGTCGTGCTTTCCCCGCCTGGAATAATAAGGCCATCAACGCTGTCAAAGTCTTTGACCGTGCGCACCTCGGCGGGTTCAGCACCAACCGCGATCAAATGATTTTTGTGCTCACGCACATCGCCTTGAATGGCCAGCACACCAATGCGCATTTAAATCCCCCGGTCCTGCATGCGGTCAGCAGGCGTTAAGGTTGCCATTTCCAGTCCCGGCATCCCATCGCCAATCCCTTCCGACACTTCCGCAATGATTTTAGGATCATTAAAGTGCAAGGTTGCGCGGACAATCGCACGGGCCATAGCTTCAGGATTTTGGGACTTGAAAATGCCTGACCCTACAAAGATGCCGTCAGCACCCAATTGCATCATCAACGCCGCATCGGAGGGACTGGCAATGCCTCCTGCGCTGAAGTTGACGACGGGTAGGCGTCCGAGCTCTTTGACCTTGCGCACCAAGTCAATGGGAGCCCTGAGCTCTTTCGCCAAATCCGGCAATTCTCCATCGGGCGTGGCAACCAAACGACGAATCTCGGCATTGACGGCACGGAGATGGCGCACCGCTTCGACAACGTTGCCAGTACCCGGCTCACCTTTGGTCCGCAGCATCGCAGCCCCTTCGGCGATACGGCGCAGGGCTTCGCCTAAGTCGCGCGCTCCACAGACAAACGGCACTTGGAATCCCCATTTATCAATGTGGTATTGCGGATCAGCGGGGGTAAGCACTTCGCTCTCATCGATATAATCGACCTCTAGAGCCTCAAGTACTTGGGCTTCCACAAAATGGCCAATGCGCACTTTGGCCATAACCGGAATGGAAACCGCTTGCTGAATGCTTTTAACAATACGGGGGTCTGCCATGCGGGCGACGCCACCTGCCGCACGGATATCGGCAGGCACGCGTTCAAGCGCCATGACCGCGACAGCTCCAGCTTTTTCCGCAATAACGGCTTGCTCGGGAGTGGTCACATCCATAATCACGCCGCCTTTAAGCATTTCCGCGAGTCCAGCCTTCACATTAAAAGTCCCAACCTGCTTTTCGTTCATTTGTCTTGTTATTGTGACGCGGAATTGATCGGTATCTGTGCGCTTGCCAAACCCCTTTTCTGTCAAGAGGAGCAATTCGCCCATGTCACTGACCGTGGCCAAGGATACGACTTTGTCGCCTCCGATTAGGCGGATGCCTTTAACGCCATGCGCAGACCGACCCATGGCGCGCACTTCGGATTCAGGGAACCGAATGATTTTGCCAAAGGCCGTAGCCATCAGGACATCACTGTGGCCCGTGGTTTGCTCAACCCCGATCAGTTCGTCATCCTCATCCAAATGGATGGCGATGACACCACCGCCACGCCACGTGGAATAATCGGCTAACGCTGTGCGCTTGACCACTCCTTGCTTTGTGGCAAAGACCCAATACGTATCTTCAGGAACATCTTGTGGTAGTGTTTGCACCGCCGCGATCCGCTCATCTGTTTCCAACGCCACTAAGTTGGCCACGGAAATTCCTTTGGCTTGCCTTCCCGCCTCGGGGATTTCGTGAACCTTTACGCGATAAATGCGCCCTTTGTTGGTGAAAAAGCAGAGATAGGCATGGGTTGAAGCAATAAACAAATGGTTGATGAAGTCATCTTCGCGCACGGTACTGCCCATGACGCCACGCCCACCGCGTTTTTGAGACCGGTACACAGAGGTTTGTGACCGCTTGATATAGCCGCGGTGGGTTAACGTAATGACCATATCTTCTTCGGGAATCAGATCCTCATCACTCATGGTTTTGGCAGCTGCCCCAATTTTAGTGCGGCGGTCATCGCCATATTTTTCCTTAATCTCAAGAAGATCGTCTTTAATAATTTGATAGACGAGCCGTTCGTCCGCTAAAATCTCACGCAGATGCGCAATCAGTTCTTGGATTTGGCGGTATTCTTCTTCAATTTTTTCGCGTTCGAGTTGCGTTAAGCGTTGCAAGCGCATTTCCAAGATGGCATTGGCTTGCAGCTCGCTTAAGCCAAAACGCGTCATGAGTCCCGTGCGCGCGGCATCCACGCTGGCAGCAGCGCGAATCAAGGCGATAACCTCGTCTAAGAACTGCAGAGCAATGCGCAAGCCTTCGAGAATATGGGCTCGGGCTTCGGCTTTTCGCAAGTCAAACTGTGTCCGGCGAACAATAATCTCCCGCCGGTGTTGCACAAAATAATGCAAAATTTCCTTGAGCGATAAGACCTGGGGACGGTTGTCCACCAGGGCGAGCAAAATCATGCCAAACGTTTGCTGTAAAGGTGTATATTTGTACAATTTGTTGAGAATGACCTTCGGCACGCCATCACGCTTGATTTCGATCACAATGCGAACGCCATGGCGGTCAGACTCGTCGCGTAAGTCCGCAATCCCCTCAATCTTATGTTCGTGGACCAAGTCCGCAATTTTTTCGAGAAGACGTGCTTTATTGACCTGATAGGGAATTTCGGAAATCACAATCCGGGTTCGTCCTTGTTCAGGTTCCTCCACCGCCGCAATCCCGCGCATGACAATAATGCCGCGGCCCGTAGCATAGGCTTGGTGAATCCCTTCACGGCCCATAATCATCCCGCCCGTGGGAAAATCGGGACCAGGAACCAATTTCAATAAATCTTCCAAACTGGCTTCTGGGTGATCGATGATATATACTGCCGCATCCGCCACTTCGGATAAATTATGGGGCGGAATATTTGTAGCCATCCCCACCGCGATCCCAGCAGACCCGTTAATGAGCAAATTGGGAATGCGTGCGGGCAATACTAGGGGTTCTTGGGTTGTTTCGTCAAAGTTGGGTGTAAAATCGACCGTTTCTTTGTCAATGTCGACTAACATTTCCATCGCAATCTGCGATAAACGCACCTCTGTGTAACGCATGGCGGCAGGAGAATCTCCATCCATGGATCCAAAGTTGCCGTGTCCATCGACCAGCGGATACCGTATAGAAAAATCCTGAGCCATCCGCACCATGGCATCATACACCGCCACGTCGCCATGCGGGTGATACCGTCCTAGCACTTCTCCTACAATACGGGCCGATTTTTTGTAGGGATGATTGGGGGTATTGCTGAGCTCATTCATCGCATACAGGATCCGACGATGTACGGGCTTAAGCCCGTCGCGCACATCCGGCAATGCCCGGCTGACAATGACGCTCATGGCATAGTCAATGTACGACTTCTTCATCTCATCTTGGATATCAATGGGCAACACATGCCCGATTTCAGCCATTTATCGTTTCCTCACTTTATCCTACGGTGTCAAGATTACGCACAAGGTGGGCATTTTCTTGGATAAACTCGCGCCGTGATTCCACTTTTTCCCCCATGAGCACGCTGAAGATCCAATCCGCGGCCACAGCATCTTCCAATTCGACCTGCAACAGCGTCCGGGTTTCCGGGTTCATTGTGGTCTCCCACAATTGTTCGGCATTCATTTCCCCTAACCCTTTGTACCGCTGAATATTGATGTCTTTTCCATGCCCAAGCTCTTCTTGCAATTTAGCTAAAGCAGCATCGTCATACAAATATTTCTCGAACTTGCCTTTTTTAACCAAATACAAGGGGGGTTGAGCGATATAGACATAGCCTGCTTCAATCAGGGGTGTCATGTAGCGATAAAAAAATGTGAGCAACAGTGTGCGAATATGCGAGCCGTCAACATCCGCATCAGTCATAATCACAATGCGGTGGTAGCGGGCCTTTTCGAGCACAAACTCGTCGCCAATCGAAAAGCGTTTCGTTATAGCTGTCGTTATACTGTAATGCCACATCGACCATGACACCGTCTTTCGCTCCGGAAAAAGCAATGGGAGGGGCATGGAGAACGTCGCGGCTTAAATTCAGATACTCCACAAAGGAGACGACGCCGCCTTGAAATTCAAACTGGATGGTACGGCCAGTTTCTTCCTCGTGCAACGACAAGAAGACCCCAGCATTGAGAAACGCTTGTTCGCGCATGCGGTTGGCTAAGACGTCAAAAGAGAAATGCACATCTTCAAAGATTTCGGCATCGGGACGAAAGATAACTTCGAATCCTGTCTCATTGGTTTCGTCTACCTGGGTGACGGCGTCAAGCGGTTTTCCTTTGGCGTAATGCTGCACAAAGGTGCCGCCCCCAAAGCGGCTTGTTGCCGTTAATTCCGATGAGAGGGCGTTGACAACGGATAAACCGACCCCGTGCAACCCTCCTGACACTTTATATCCGCCCCCGCCGAATTTTCCTCCGGCATGCAAGATGGTGAGCACAACTTGCAATGTGGGAATACCGGCTTTGGGATGAATGCCGGTTGGCACACCGCGGCCGTTATCGCGAACGCCTACACGGCCATCACGATAGAGTGTCACCCAAATGTGATCGCAAACTCCAGCAAGCGCTTCGTCGATTGAGTTGTCGACAATTTCGTATACCAAGTGGTGAAGACCCCGTGAGCCTGTCGAGCCAATATACATTCCCGGGCGTTTACGTACAGCCTCAAGGCCTTCTAATACTTGAATATCGCCTTCATTGTAGCTTCCCGGACGGGAGTCTTCCGTCATGAGTGGTGGTTCCTCCTTACCTGAGTCACAGGCAAAAATGCCCTATATTTCAGTATACCACATAGCTAAAGAGCCTTCGGACGCTATCTTACCGGCTCGTTTGTAGAGCGTGGCGGCCGAGATACTGGACATAACAAGGCCGGAATCTGTCAAGATCATGGTTTTTGCGTCCGCGAGGTCGCCTTGCAATCTAGAATCCATAAAGATTTGGCGGGTTGCCACGCATAGCGTTCCACCAATCGGTCGAGTACCTCGCGTAGTTCCTCACTGTTTGTATCCATTAGGCTTGCCTCGAAAATTGGCCGTCCTCTACCGTGTAGACCTGCGGATGGAGGTGGTCAAAATTGCGTGCTTCGGTATCTGTGACAATCGTTTGGGGATGATTGGTCGCAATGAATGCGAGCAGACTAGAGCGTTTAATCGGATCGAGCTCTGATAAGACGTCATCAAGTAAAACGATTGGCATAATTCCCGTCTCCTTTTCGAGGACGTGGTAGCTGGCTAGTTTGAGGCTTAAGGCGAGGGCCCGGTGTTGGCCTTGAGACGCATAAGGAGATGCGGCCACGCCATTGATCTGAAATAGCAGGTCGTCGCGGTGCGGACCAACCAACGTCATTTGCCTTTGTTTCTCTTCGGTGCTGCGCTCATCCATTAAGGTTCTGTACTCCTCGAGGGTTTCAACCTTTCTCGAGCTTCCGCCCTCTTTGAGCATACATTGCATGGAGAGTCCTGTCAGTTGGGTAAAGATTTCTTGAGCCCTGGGCACTATATTTTGCACCATCTCACGCCTGCGGATCCACAGGTAAAGACCGGATTCGACGAGGACGTGGCTAAAGTCAGGTAATGTCGGCCAAAGACGTGAATCTTTTAATATGCGGTTTCTGGCTAATAAGGCGTGTTGATATTGGCGGTATAAGCGGAGATAGCGCGTATCTACAGTAGCCAAGGTCCAGTCGAGAAAACGGCGCCGACCGCTTGGCGACCCTTTGGAGAGCTGGACATCATCAGGAGAAAAAAGGACGGCGGGCCAGATTTGCCCCGTGTGTTTTTTTCTCACGGGCTGGCGTCCGATAAAGTGAGTGATTGTCAAAGGGTCGGTGTGGTCTTTCCGAATTTTGGCGGTCAGGCTTGTAAAGGGTTGGTTCCAGCCAATGAGGTCTTGGTCTGAAGTACCCCGGAATGATGTGCCCGTTAATGTGACATACAAAGCTTCTAGGGCGTTGGTCTTGCCTTGGCCATTGTTTCCGACAATCAGTGTCAATTGCGGGGAAAACTGCAATGTCGTGTCCTTGATGTTGCGAAACCCTTTGATGTCCAACGTATCCAGTGTCATTTAAATCATCTGCCGCAAGGGAAGTAAGACGTGAAAATATTGAGCGCCTTCGGCATCCATGATTTTGGCCGGAGATTGAATGCCGGAAAATTGTAAGAGGGCTTCGTCGCCCTCGAGTGCTTTAAGGGCATCTAGAATATACGTGGGATTGAATAAGATGTCCAAGGCCTGGCCATGGGTTTGCGCTTCTACAGTCTCTTGGGCTTGGCCAATATCGGCTGTTTGAGTTGAGAGATCGATCGTCCCGTCTTCTAGATGCACGGCAACTGGCGTGGAATGATCCTTGGCGGCTAAGAGGTTGACACGCTCTAAGGAACCGCGGAGATCCGCAATAGATACCCGACATTCAGCAATAAATTCCTGGGGGATGACGCGGTCATAGTCAGGAAATTGGCCTTCGAGCAGCCGCGTGGTAAAAGTGGTGCCTGGGGCGGTGAGTTCAACGAGTCCGGTTCCCAAGGTGAGGGTGACGGGATTGTTTTGGTTTAGACGCGCGCCTTCGCTGAAGAACTTGTGCGGGAGGACAACCTCTTTTTGGGGACCCCGGTAGTCAGGAATGGGAAGCCAGCTATGAGATAGACGAGTACCGTCGGTGGAGACGAAGACGAGGCGGCCGGTTCCGAGCTTTACATAGACGCCTTTAAGAATGGGGCGGCTATCTTCTCGGGATACAGCGAAGAGGAGTTGCCGACTCAGCGTTGATAGCGTCCCAGTCGGTAACTCAAGGCGAGCTTGGGTGTCCTCAAGCATAGGAAAACTTGGTAACAGTTCTTGGCCATAGCCGTTGATGATGGCTTTGTTGCGCCCATAGCGAATAGTGCTGCGTCCGGTATTGGGATCGGAGGTTAAGTCGAAAGTGGCAGTGGGAAGGCGTTGAATGAGTTCGGTTAACGTGGAGCCCGGTAGAACGACAGAACCTGGCTCTTGAACGTCGCAGGGAATTTCTGCGGCGATGTGACTGGAAAGGTCGGTCGCTGACAGCAAGAGACGACCATTTTCGGCTTGGAGTTGGATGCCTGCGAGAACAGCCATGGTGTTTTGAGGTTGAATAACGCGACCGACTTGTTGAAGAGCGCGAGTCGTAATGTCTTGGGCAGCGCTAAAGTGCATGAAAGTGGTCTCCTCCCGGTAGGGTTTTTTGAGATGGGTGAGCGACTTTCGTAGCCCACTTATGATTAAGATTCTTTTTTTGTCTTTTTTCCGTAGTCATAATAAGGGCTGGGGATAATCTGGATAAGTGTCCGCAACCCTTATGTTATCAGGCGATGGGGCGCAAAATAATTCTGAATAACCTCTGGATCGACACGGGGAGAATTGGGGATGATTTTTGTGTCTGATGGTGTAGTTGTGTATTACCTGTTGTTGTTCCACAATTAACCCCCCGTTTTTTCACCATTTATCCCCAAGCTTTTCAGCGAGATTTGATCCGTTTGGAGATGGCTTCGAGAATTTGTGCGAGTTGGGCATCTTCGTGTCGTTCCCGGTCGATTTTTTCGCAAGCATGAATTACGGTGGTGTGGTCGCGTCCGCCAAATTCCTCACCGATTCTTGGGAGGCTAGCGTCGGTCAAGTTGCGTGCGATATACATGGCGACTTGCCGGGGAAATGCCACCGCGCGCGTGCGTTTTTTGGCCTTGAGATCTTCGACACGCATGTCAAAGTGTTTCGCCACTTCTTCTTGGATAAGGCGGATGGTGATCGCTTTCGGACGCGAATTGGGTATAACGTCTTTTAGCGCTTCCATCGCCAATTCTGCTGTCAAAGATTGGCGGGTGATAGATCCATAGGCCATGACACGAATGAGAGCCCCTTCGAGTTCGCGAATGTTGGTGTCGATGCGCGCAGCAATAAACTGGAGGACGCTGTCGGGCACTTGCAAATCTTCCAGTTGGGCTTTTTTGGCTAAAATTGCAATACGGGTTTCGAGATCTGGGGGCTGGATATCGGTGATTAAACCCCACTCGAATCGTGACCGTAGGCGCTCTTCAAGGGTTGGGATATCTTTAGGAGGACGGTCGCTCGATATGACGATTTGCTTATGGGCCCCGTGTAAGGCTTCAAAAGTGTGGAAAAATTCTTCTTGGGTGCGTTCTTTGCCTGCGACGAATTGAATATCGTCAATCAAGAGGACATCAATGTTCCGGTAACGTTGTCGAAACCGAACCATTTTGTCGTCGCGAATGGCGTTGATCATTTCGTTGGTAAAATTTTCTGAGGAAACGTACAGAACACGAGCTTCTCGGTTGACGGATAGAACTTGATGCCCTATCGCGTGCATTAAGTGGGTTTTGCCAAGACCCACGCCGCCATAGAGAAATAGTGGGTTATAGGCTCGTGCTGGCATTTCAGCGACGGCCTGGCAAGCAGCATGGGCGAAGCGGTTGGAGACTCCAACGACAAAGGCTTCGAACACGTACTTGGGGTTAAGGCGAGTATGAAATTCCGACTCTTGGGGCTCTGGCGCAGACTCCTTAGGCGCGGGCCGAACCGATTGGGGCGGAGGAATGGGTACAGGCTTTTCCTCGTCAAGTGTTTCCGGCGCTTTGGGTGTCAGCACAAGGTGTACCTCGATCGGGCGTCCAGCAGACTTGGTCAGCACGTCGCGGAGCAATCCAGCATAGCGGCTGGCAATAATTTGGCGGACGAAATCACTGGGTACGGCCAAGTCAAGTACGCCATCATCCAAAGAGAGTGGGAAGACTTGACGCACCCACGTCTCCATACTGGGTGTGGATAACTCGCTTTCCAGACGAGCCACAGTATCCGCCCACAGGCCTTCTAAACCGACCTCCAGCAT